>CAXBGS010000004.1:0-668971 GCA_963975425.1 uncultured Pirellulaceae bacterium | reverse complement strand
CGGTCGGTTCGGTTTCTCGATCGAGTGTTTGACCGGCTTTCAGTTTCAGCTGTCCGCCGACGATTTCGAAGCGGACGTCGTCGACGCTCCAGGTATGCGTATCACCGCTGTCCGGATCGACCACGCCGACAGTTCCCACCACAGCGCCATCAGTATTCTCGTTCACGTTGCTGTTACTCAGCGTGATATCGGTGGGCGCTTCATTGACATTGTCGACCGTGACGGTGAAGGCTTCGTTGTAGGACAGTCCGCTTCCGGCTTGATCAGTGGCGGTGATGGTCAGGCTGACGGTCGGTTCGGTTTCTCGGTCGAGTGTTTGACCGGCTTTCAGTTTCAGCTGTCCACCGACGATTTCGAATCGCACATCGTCGACGCTCCAGGTATGCGTATCACCGCTGTCCGGATCGACCACGCCGACAGTTCCCACCACAGCGCCGTCCGCATTTTCGTTGACGTTGCTGTTGCTCAGCGTGATATCAGTGGGTACTTCATTGACGTTGTCGACCGTGACGGTGAAGGCTTCGTTGTAGGCCAGTCCGCTTCCGGCTTGATCGGTGGCGGTGATGGTCAGGCTGACGGTCGGTTCGGTTTCTCGATCGAGTGTTTGACCGGCTTTCAGTTTCAGCTGTCCACCGACGATTTCGAATCGCACATCGTCGACGCTCCAGGTATGCGTATCACCGCTGTCCGGATCGACCACGCCGACGGTTCCGACCACAGCACCGTCCGCGTTTTCGTTGACGTTGCTGTTACTCAGCGTGATATCGGTGGGCGCTTCATTGACATTGTCGACCGTGACGGTCAGCGTTTCTTGAAAGTGGTTTCCACCGGCGTCCGTCACGCGGACGATGACTTGATAGCTGGATTGGTTTTCATAGTCGAGCATCCCGTCGGTCAGGATGAGTTCGTTTGACGCCGATCCGCCGATGCTGAACTTGGCCGCGTCGGTACCACCAAGAATTGTCCACGAGAACGTTTCGCCGGCGTCAGTGTCCGTCGCCGTTAGTAAACCGATTGATAGCCCCGATGTCGTGTCGGTATTCTCGTTGACGTTGCTATTGCTGAGCGAGATGTCGCTTGGTGCCACGTTCTCACTGAACATTGCGATCGCGTCAATCTTTTCGGAGCCCGAAGATAGTTCGACATCGCTGCCATCGAGAAGTAAAGTTGCCGTCGCGGAAGAGGTACCCGACCCCAGCGTCGTTTGGGTCACGTCAAGCAAGAAGATGTCGTGTTGGGTCACCGCTAGTGAGTTGTCCCCTACCGCGCTGTTTCCATCGATGCTTAGCAGCAATTGGCCTTCGGTAAAATCGGTGCCCGCGACGGTCATGGGCGATTCGATCAGTTCGATTCCGTGCACTTTGTCGCTGATTCCGATATCGGACCCATCGATTAACAGTTGAGACATGCCGCTGGTGGTGCCGTCACCAACGTCGTCGGCGATAAAGGTATAGACATTACTATCCTCTGCGCCACCGGATCGCGTGTATAAGAACGTGCCGGCGGTAAGCGTGACGTCGGCCAGGGTGGTGGTTTGTTCGACGAGTGTGATCCCCATGATTTCGGCACTGGCGGGATCGTCAAGCAACAAAAAGAACGAACCGCTGCTGTAGTCGCCTGGCGTATCAGGGCGAAAGACAACGACGTCCTCTTTGTCGGCCGACAATGAATTCGTACTGACCAACGTTTCGCCCGAATCGGTTGAGAACAAGACGTCACCGGCAAGTAAATTGAAAGCAGCGAACGTGTCTCCGCCGATCGATAGATCTGTGCCAACGTAATGCAACGCGTTG
Source organism: uncultured Pirellulaceae bacterium (assembly GCA_963975425.1). Classification (GTDB taxonomy): domain Bacteria; phylum Planctomycetota; class Planctomycetia; order Pirellulales; family Pirellulaceae; genus CAXBGS01. Next base: position 667,178 of record CAXBGS010000004.1, on the reverse strand, counting down.
ACCTGCGCACCTGACGCGAAGTTGTCGATTTCGAAGGCAACCGTGAAGTCACCACTGGTCGTGTTCGCAGGAACGCCTGCCGTGTCGAACGACAAAGATGTGCCGCCGAGTTCGACGACCGTGGCACTGCCCCAACTTGGCAGCGACGTGGAATCACCGCCTCCATTCGTGCTGAACCAGAGCCGGCCACCATTGGGTGGTGCGGTCACGGTGACCTGAACCGATGGCAGGAATATTGAATCTCGAGGTCCATCGAGACCGTTGCCGCTTGCGGCGGCTTCGATAAACGCGCCAGTCGTGCCGTCATATCTCAGCACTTCATCGCTAAGCACACTGGCGACATAGAGATCACCGTCGGGGCCGAAGCTTACTCCCGATGTGCCATCAAGCCCACCGCTGCCGGCGGAAACGAACGCGTCGATGAAAGCACCGGTGGAACCGTCATACCGCAGCACCTGGTCGGTGTCATACGAGGCGACATAAAGATTGCCGTCCGGGCCGAATGCCATAAACTCGGGGCCGACCAGCCCACCAGAGCCCGCCGAAACGAAATCGCCGATCACGGCACCCGTAGCACCGTCGTATCGGATGATACGATTGCTGTTGTAACTGCTGACGTACAGATCACCGTCGCTGTGGAATAAAATTCCGATGGGTCCGTCCAAACCACCCGATCCGCTGACGAAGGCATCAATAAAGGCGCCCGTTGTCCCGTCGTATCGCAGGATGCTGTCGGTTCCAAAGCTGGCCACATAGAGGTTTCCGTCTGGGCCGAACGCCAGTCCGCCTGCGCCGCTTAAACCACCCGAGCCGGCGGTGACGAACGTATCGACTCGATTTCCAGTCACCGGGTCGTAACGCTCGACGTCCCCCGAAGTGATCCCCGCAACATATAACAACCCGTCTGGGCCAATGACCGAGTCGCTAGGCGCAGTCACGTCCCCTGCGCCGAACGATTCGACGAAGTCGCCACTAACGGGGGCAAACCGAAACATGCTGTTTGACACGCTGCTTGTCACAAGCATCTCGTTCGGATGCCACGTTCCGTCTTCGTCGGTCGCAGATACGGTGATGTTGTGAGTCAGGCCTGTGACGGCGTAGATGTGTGACACGGCCGTTGGATTTCCGGCGATGGTTTCGATGGTGCCATCGCCCCAATTGATCGTCCAGCTGCTGATCGTGTCATCGCCCGGATCCGTAGCACCGAGTGCTAAAAAGTAACTTGTACCGTTAACTGCCGTGGCGGAGCCACTGATGCTTAATGTGGGAGCGGCATTCAGGACCGTGACCGTGGTGGTGGCCGTCGTGAATCCGCCGTTGCCGTCGTCGACCCGAACTCCGATCGTATAAACCGTTCCGTCATCATCGATTCCGAAACTCTTTAGCGTGGCCCAATCGATCGTGGGAGTGGCGGTGGTCGGTTCGCTCGACTCGCCATAATTGCCGTCATTGTCCAGATCCCAGGCGTAGCTTGGTGTGTCACCATCGGGGTCGACGACCGTCGTGCCCGAAAGTGTCAATGAGTCGCCTTCGAAAATTGTATAGGGGCCGCCTAACGTGACTGCCGGTGGCGCGCTGACCGTCGCACCGGTGCCGTATTGTTTCGCAAAGACCCCGCTCGTGTCGCCGGCGCCTTCGCCAAACCACACCACCACAAAGTTGTCGATGTCAATCGCAGCGATGGAAGGCTGGTTTTGCTGGCCGGTCGTTGTGTAGTTCACCAGGAACTCGCTGCCATTGGTACTGCCGTCGGCATTGTAGCGCCGCCCGTAGACACCGTTGCCGTCTCCGTCACCGCTCTTCTGCCACGTGACGATGTGCGAACCATCACCCAGCATGCTGATCGACGCACTCGCCGCGTTGCCGCCGGCGAGATTTGAATGAGTGAATCGTTCCGTCCCGTTTGCGAAAAACCCCCGTGCAAAGATGCCGGTGATGATGGTTTCGGAACGATAAACCACCGTAAAGTTTCCGTCGTCATCACTGGCGATATCAAGACCAACACTCGATGCCAAGGCATTGTCGATCTGAGTCTCGCTACCCAGTTTGGCGCCACTGCCGTCGAATCGCTGAAAGTAAATCTTGTTGGAGTCACCACGTTCCCAGGCAACCACGAAACCGCCAGCGGTCTGCATCGCGATCGCTGGATCTTGTTCGCTGTGAGCGCCGGCGGAATTGACAAGCTGGTCGGCACTATCTTTTGACGTTCCGTCTGCATTGAATCGACGGAAGAAGATGGAACTGCTGTCCCCCGGCCCCTCACCTTGCCAAGCAATCACGAATTCGCCGGTGGTACGATCGATTGCGACAACCGAATTTTTCTGAGTGTTGGTGGTCGTATCGTTTGCGATCAATTCGTTGGTCAATGCGCTGCCGTCGGCGGCGAACCGACGGAAGTAGACGTCTTCGTTGCCCGCCGTCCCGCTGGTCCAGGTGACCACAAATGTACCGTCCAGGGCTCTTGCAACTCGCGCCCATTGCTGGTCGTTCGCGGTCGTTTGATTGACCTGAAATTCGGACGTCAGCGCGTTTCCATTGGCGTCATAGAGCCTTGCGAGCACACCATATCCGTCGCCATCATCCCCGCCGACTTGATCCGATGACCAAACCACGACGTAGTTTCCTTCGCCATCAACCGCGACGGCATCTTGGCTGCCGACATTTTCGGCTGAAGTCTCTTGCGTGCCGTCGGTCGTTTCATTGATGACGGTTTCGTTCTTGCTGGCCAGTTCGGACCCGGCCGTGTACGCATACCCGAACTCAGACGTGCTGCCATAGGTACCTCCTCCAAAGTCCTCTGTCGCCGTTGCTGAAACCGCGGCGCCGGTGGTCAGGGTGACGCCCGTGAGTGTTTCTGAAAAAATCTCGCTGCCGGTGTCGCCCGTCGTGATGATGGTGACCGCGCCCAAGAATGTGTGTCCTTCGCCATAGCCGCTCGCGTCGCTGCTTGCGTTTTCGAAAAACTCCACGCGATAAGTTCCCGCGGGCAAGTCAGCGGCAAAGTTAATATCCAGGTCAGAACCATTCTGGGCGACGGATGTAACGACCGGAAAATTCAACTGATCGTTCGGCCCCGAGTCGGCATCATTGGTATCGTTCATCGAAACCGAGTCGTCGTTCAAGTCGATTCCCAGGCCGACGTTGCTGTAGATTGCATTGCCAAGAATCGCATTGTCTGTCGCTCCGCTAAACAGATTGATGCCGCTGTTTCCATTAAAGGCGATTCGATTGGCTTGGTTAGTGTTCGTGCCACCGACGACGTTGTCGGCCGCGCCGTTTTGAATGCGGATTCCGTGAATTACGTTGCCGAGGTCAAGAGTGCCCGCGGTATTGGTGCCAATGAAATTACCTTCGATTCGATTCAGGTTGGTGCCAGAGTTTGTCAGCTCGATGCCGGATGTGCCGTTGCCGCCAACGATGTTTGCTTCCGAAATGGTCGTGCCGCCGATCAAGTTGCTTGCGGCGCCACCGCCGATTTGAATCCCTTGGCTTGTGTTGCCGACGGTAAATGTTGCCGTTGCATCGACGCCGACAAAGTTTCCGCTGATCGTGTTATTGGTCGTTCCTCCGTCATAGATTTGAACGCCGTTTTGATTTCCGCCGATCACGTTACCAGTACCAGCACCGCCGACTAGATTGTTCGTGGCATTTGAGTTGATCAAGACACCCGCGGCGGCATTGCCAAGGGCGTCATCGCCCTCGACATCAACGCCGATCAAGTTCATCTGGATGACGTTGTTGATGCTTCCGGCATTGCTGATCAAGACACCGTTTGCATTGTTGCCGCTGATCAAATTGCCCCGCGCGGTCGTGACCCCGCCAATCGTGTTGGATGCTGCACCATTGGTAATCGAAACGCCTTGACTTGTGTTTCCCAGTGCACTGTGACCGGACAAATCCGTCCCGATATAATTCCCTTGAACGTTGTTTCCCGTCGCCGAGCTTCCCTCGATACTGATGCCGTTTGAAGAATTACCGGAAATGATGTTGCGATCCGTTGCGGTGGACCCACCAATGGTGTTGTTGGCACCGAGTACGCGGATGCCGTTGCCACCGTTTGCCGTTCCTGCGCCGGAATCCGTTCCATCGTTGTTCAGTCGTCCGATAAAGTTGCCGGCGATGACATTGTTGTCCGATCCGGCTTGAATCTCGATACCGTCGCCGCCCCAGTCTTGGATGATCAGCCCTCGAATCGTGCTGCCGTCGGCCGACGATGTGAGTACCAGACCGTCCGCACCGCCACCGGCGCTGGTGCCGGACAAGATAATCGCCGGCCTGCTGCTGTTGGCGGCAAAACTATCATCGGTCGTCGCATCAATAATGACCGTATCATTGATCGTTAGTGATGATGATGGCGCGATCGTATGCACGCCGGTGCCTGAGATGTTGAACGTAATCGTGTCTATTCCGACCAACGCGTTGGCGTCCAGGATCGCTTGTGCCAGCGATCCCGCGCCGCTGCTTGCCGTGTTCGTCACGACAAACGTGTCCAGAATTCCGTCCCACTCGTTTTGCATCGCTATCGAAAACGCGACGCCGACTTCGATCGAACCAGTTTCGTATTCCAAATCCCAGTCGCCACCCAGACGCGCACTGCCAGTACCGTCGTCGCTGGCCGCCACATCGGCGCCGGTCAAGAGGCTGATGGATTCGACAAAGCCACGTCCGGATGCGCTGCTGGCCAAATCGCATCCGTAAAAAAGGATGTCTGCTTCGGCGGTCAGCGACGAGTGCCATGACGCAATCGCCCCGGCATGACTGGCAAGATTGGACTCGGTCAGCCATTCATTTCCCAGTTTCACAGCGCCATCGGTTCCGTGAGTGACCAAGTGGATCGAATCCACGCCGACGCGCGAATCCAAGATTTCGCTGATCTGATCGATGCCACTACGATCCGAATCCAACACAAAGACTTCGACGTTGCGTCCGGATGTATCCAGGTCGCTGATGAGTTGCTGGATATCCGAAACGTTGCCATCGACAAAGACGATCTCGCGCACCGATTGATCCGGTCCTGCCGCTTCTGCAAGGGTGGCGATGCATAAATCGTCGGTTTCAGACGCCGATGTCTCGGTTTCGACCTGCATTACCGTCGCGACCTCATCGGACCCAGGCATCATGCTGGGATCGATTGGTGTCGCGCTGAACAGGATTCGTGGCTCCAAACCGCTGATTTGCAGAGGCGGCTGAACCGCGTCCTGATCAAACGAACGACGAAGCGCACCACGGGCTCGCGTGGTCGCTTCGTCGGAAGTGATCAGCCATTGCTGCCACCACTGGTTGATTCGGTTTCGCATTTGTTCCGATTCAGGTCGAGAGATTTGTCCATCTGAAATGTACGGAACGCTATCGATCGGCGCGACTATGGCTGCCTTGGTAGTACAGGAAGAATGGGGTTGCTGTTCCGGTTGCGCGCGGCAGGATGACTTTGCGGCGCAGGTGCTCGTTGACGGTGCGTTTCCCAGGGATACGACTGCATCCCGACGGAAGGCTTTGCCGATTATGAGTGTTGTATGCGTGATTACGATCACAACCGTTCAGAGCATGATAGAGCTTAAGAAAACCATTTCCGACGTCGTCAACGTTCGGACGCGCTGGAGGCGCGTGCTGATCGTGTTTGCTGCTGCGCCGTTGGTTGCATGGTGCGCTATCCAAACGCCTTTGCTGGCGGACCCAGTTTCACGGACCAAGACGCCCCACTCGATCGAATCCGCTATCGCGAGTTCTTTGCCGGCCGGCTCGGCCGAAACTCCCATTCATCCGACTCCAGTGCGCCCGGCCCCGATCCGTCCAACACCGATCCGTCCAACGCCGATCCGCCCTTCACTCGTGGACCCAACACCCATTCGTCCGGTACCGGGCCCAAAGTCGACGCTACAAGGTTCCGGACTCGGTTTAGTGCCTCCGCTGAATACTGATTCCAACGCGGCGGGGATTCGAGGCGTTAGCGATGCTGGGCTTACCAGTCGTTTGGACGCAGCAACGACCATTCACTGGAATCGAAACGGGGCCAACGTTCGCAGCGAACATTCCCCATCGGCGACAGCGGTCCGCGATGACCTGGGGGTGCCTCCGGTGTGGGCGCCGCGGACAACGGATACGCCAAACGCGATCGTGGATCATTTCGAAGTACCGACATTCGATGTCGCGATCGTCGATCCGCCAAACATATCCACGTCGATCACTTCGGCGCCGGAAAACGTCGACTTGCACCGAGGTGCGGCTGATGTACCGAGTGTTCCGAACCCGATCAACCATGGTCCATGGGCGGGCCAGTTAGATCACTATCGAGTACGAGCGGACGAGTTGCCTGATCAATTGACGATGAACGGTGTCGGGCCCGTCGATTCATCCGGTCAGCCGTTGGACATCGACGTGTGGTGGCAAACGTCGATTGCACAACCGATGGGGTTGTCACCGCAAGCCTTACCGATTGACATCGCGACGGTCACGCAAACGGCGCTCGTGTCTTCGCCGTACGTCCAAGGAATTCTGGCAGAACCAAAGATTCGTCAAAACGATGTCGTGATCGCTGATGCCGAGTTTGACACGCTTGCGTTTATTGAAGCGAAATTTGCGAACACAAATGAGCCGGTGGGCAGCGAGTTGACCACGGGCGACAACTCCGACCGCTTTCGCGACGAAACATTTTCTTCGTCCGCGGGTGTCCGCAAGAAAACACGCGGCGGTGGAAACCTGGAACTCGTTCAACGCGGTGGCTTTCAAGACAATAACTCGACATTTCTCGTCCCCAATCCACAGGGTACGTCCAGGTTAGAGCTTAATTTCACTCAGCCACTGCTTCGAGATCACGGCCGGGCCGTCAACAACACACGAGTCCTGTTAGCGCAAATTGATCTACAGGTTTCCCGAAGTGAAGTTCGTGATGAACTAGAAGAGCATTTGCTAAACGTCACGACCGCGTACTGGGAACTTTACCAGGCTCGAGCGGAATGGCTGCAGCGCAGTCGTTTGCTTGAGGGCGCAAATCATCTGCGTGACATCTTGCTGGCGCGTCAGGCGGTCGATGCCTACCGGCGACAGATCCTGCGTGCCCAAGCCGCAGTTGCCCAGCGGCGCAGCGATTTAATACGCGCCGAAACTCGCGTCCGAAATGCGCAAGCACAGCTGCGCGTTCTCACCGGCGACCCTCGTTTGGCACGATCCGCCATGCTGGAACTGACACCGCAAGACGTGCCATTGGCCTATCCGGTCAATGTGTCGACGCGGCAGGCAACCATCACGGCGCTGGATCATCGCAACGACATCGCCGCTGCGATCCGCGAAATCCAAGCGGTCAGTGCACGCGTCGGCGCGGCGCGTAACCAAGTGCTGCCTCGGTTGGATTTGATTCTGGGAACTTACGTCGCCGGCCTGGACGGCAAGACGGACACGTTCGGTGCGATCGGCAATCAGTTCAGTGACGGCGGTGCCAGTTACGCGGCCGGTTTGCTATTCGAGATTCCCGTTGCCAATCGCGCCAGTCGGGCACGGCTGGCTCGTAATCAATGGGAAATGAAACGCACGCTCTATCGTTTTCAACAAACAACAGAGATGGCGTTTGCCGAGGTTGAAATCGCCGTTCGTGAAACGCGAGCCACGTTCGATGAGATGGCGACAAAGAAGCAATCGATTGATGCATCAGAGAACGAAGTCAATTACCTGCGACAGCGATGGGAATTGTTACCCGATCCGAACGAATCACCCGTGCTACTGATCGAAGACCTGCTGGATGCGCAAGAAAGATTGGCCGACGAAGAACGTTCGTTCGTGCGGGCTCAGGTTGCCTACGCAATGTCTTGGGTGCAGTTGCGAAAAGCCACCGGTGTGCTGCTGCAAATGAACCACGAATTGACAGGGTTCAAGCCATGATCGCATTGCCAAAATTCCGATCGCAGTTGGCACCAGTCAAGCAAAATCGCGGTGCGATCAATCGAACCGCAGGCGCGAAATTCAAGCTTTCCACAATGGGTGACACTGAAACGTTGTGGGGATGGGTTCGCAAGTCGAAAGCAATCGCGAACTCCCTTGCAGATCAAAGCGATCAAGCGTTGCAGCGGCACACACGGTTGCTGCGATCTCACGCCGCTCGGCCTGGACAGACGGTCGATGATGACTTGCTGTGCTTGGCTGCCGGGGGAGTGATCGAAGCCATCAAACGCACATTGAACGTGACGTTATTTGACGTCCAGCTGTTTGCCGGCATGCTGGTCGCCAATGGTGCGGTCGCGGAAATGCAGACCGGCGAAGGCAAGACGCTGTCGGGAGTCTTGCCGGCCTATGTGCATGCGTTGTTTGGTCGGGGCGTCCACGTGGCGACAACGAATGAATACTTGGCTCATCGCGACTACCATCGACTCGCACCGGTCTTTGACAGGCTCGCAATCACAACGGGAATCGTCACCGAATCTGCCACCGAACCGCAAGCACGCGCTGCCTACGATGCCGACATCACGTTCGGTCCCGGCCACGTGTTCGGATTCGACTTTCTGCGAGACCAACTGGTTCTCTCGCGCGATGAATCGTCCCCGTTGGGCAGCCAGATCTATCGAAAGGTCAATGCGGTCGCCAATCGTGGGCGTATGCCTGGTTGCGAAACCTATGTGCCTGATTGCGAAACGTATGTGCCTGATCGCGAAACGCGTGGCCGCGGTCTGTATGCGGCAATCGTCGATGAAATCGACAACGTTTTGATCGACGACGCAACGTCACCGCTGTTGCTCAGTCAGGCCGATGCAGATGAAGCCGCAGATGCGGCGATCCATCATGCGGCCGTCACGACGGCCGCTGCGCTTGATGATAACCATTACACGATCGATCGATCCAAAGGTGAAGTCGGCTTTTCAGACTCGGGCTATTGCCGCATCTATGCCGATCCAGTCATGGCCACGCATTCCAAGCTCGTCCGGCCTTGGCACGAATACGTGGGACTCGCAATCCGCGCGGTTCACTGTCTACGGCAAGACGTCGATTATGTGGTGCGAGACGAGCAAGTCCAGATTGTTGATTCGTCGACCGGGCGAGTGTTTGCCGATCGGACTTGGTCCAGCGGTCTGCATCAAGCGGTTTCGGCCAAGCATGGTTTGCTGGTCACGCCTGAGTCAAAGACGTTGGCCCGGATCACTCGCCAGCGATTCTATCGACACTACCAAGTCCTGGCCGGCATGACCGGAACGGCAGCAGGTTGCGAATCCGAGTTTGCGCGCATCTATGGGATGCCCGTCGTGCGCGTGCCACTGCGTCTTCAATCGCGTCGATTGTTGTTGCCGGATCACTTTTGCCAGAGTGAAACAGACAAATGGGATGCGATTGTCGACGAAACCAAACGAATGCACGAGGCAGGCCGCGCGGTTTTGATCGGAACGCATAGCATTCAGCAGAGTCGTTCGGTTGCAAGCAGGCTCCAGCGAGCCGGTTTAGAGTTTCAACTGCTCAACGGTGTGCAGGATGCAGACGAAGCGTCGGTCATTGCAACCGCAGGAACAACAGGCGGCATCACGGTCGCTACCAATTTGGCCGGGCGAGGCACCGACATCCAGTTGGATCGGTCGGTCGCTCAGGCGGGCGGGCTGCACGTCATCGTGGCGCAGCGACATTCGCTCACCCGAGTCGATCGTCAATTGATGGGGCGATGCGCTCGATGCGGCGATCCGGGGTCGGCTCGTGTTTATGTTTCCGCCGATGAGCCGTTACTGGTACAGGACGCGCCTTGGATCGGGCGAGCTATTTGCCGACACGTCGCGAGTGGAAACGACTCTGAATCCACTGGTGCCTTGATCGCAGGCAAGATTTTAAAGCTGCAAACAAGTTTGGCCCGGAAATCTGAATACGCGCGGCGACGGATGCTGCAGTTCGATCACGAAACCGAATCGTTGCTGCAACGAGACACAAAGAAAGACGAATCACCACAAGGGTGTTTGCAACTGGCATGATCGGCCCGATGCAGATATGACCAGGGAGGAATTTCGATGAATTTGAAGGAAGGCGTCTTGATGCACGTGACTCGCCAGACCGCTGGCCTGACCCGACAGCCGCGAACGGCACGCCACGTTGTTGCGTTGGCGATCGCCGTGACCAGTCTCTGTGCGATGGAAGTGACGGCAAGCGAGTTGGAAGGGTTCACCGAACCGTATCGGCAAGTCGCCGTGCCGGCGTCAGAGATCGGCGTATTGTCGGAAATCTTAGTTGATGAAGGTGATCAGGTTTCGCAACAGCAATTGTTGGCGCGACTTGATGATGACGTGCTGCAGGCGTCGTTGGCGGTTGCGCGGGCGGCAAAAGACGCGATGGGCGCTCGATTGGGTGCCGAAGCAGAACTCGAGGTTCGCGACACACAACGAAAAAGCTACCAAGACCTGCACGCCCAAGGAAACGCATCACAGCGTGAGATCGACCGCATCGAATCGGAATACCGACAAGCGGCCGCAAGACTGCAGACGGTGCGAGAAGAGTTAAACATTCGGCGATTGGAATTCGAACGCGTCAAGGCTCAAATTCAACAGCGACGCATCGAGTCGCCAATCAACGGACACGTTGTCTTCATCGAAAAAGAGGCGGGCGAGTTTGTTTCGCCAACCGATCCGGTCGTCATGCACATCGCTCAGCTCGATGTCTTAAAAGCTGTCTTCTCGGTGCCGATTGACGCGGCGGTTGAACTGAAGAAAAAACAGTCGGTGACGGTGTTGGTCGGAAGCCGTCGCGAGCCGTGTCAGGGCGTGATTGAGTTTGTTTCGCCAACGGCCGATGCACAAAGTGCAAGTGTCCGCGTGAAAATTCGTATTCCCAACGCCGATGGCACGATTCCCAGTGGGGCGGCCTGTCACTGGGACCTGCTGCCAACCGAACCGGTGGAAAAAGTTACCGCGGGCTCTGGTTCGAGGAACCGCTGATGTCGGATCGATCTCGGTCCATACCCGCCGCCGCTGATCGATCATTCGACTCAGACGCCAAGCAATCGGTCGGCTCCGCCGCTTCGCCGGCCACCAGCGCCGTCGCGGTCGATGCCGTCGCGGTCGATCAGCGTTTGCGTTTGCTGTCGGCCACGATCGACCTGCAAATTCAGTTGGATGATGCGACGGAACTGTCCGCCGCTGCAAACGTGGTGGTTCATCAATGTCGTGAATCGCTCGCGTGCAAAGAAGTAATCCTGGCGTGGCGTGACCGGCCCGAATCAAATTGTCACGTGCTGGCCAGCAGCGATTCGTTCACGTCGCCACACTCCGATGCGGGTCGCCGACGGCAAGCCGCTGCCGAAGAGGTCGCGGCGCGATCCGCAACGACGACTTGGCCGCCGCAGGCTGACGATCACCGGCACGCCATGCTGGCGGTGGCTCAATATGCTCGCGAAGTCGCGGCGACTAGTGTCACTGCCGTATCGCTCGGCGAATTGCGGGGGCACACGCGCGGTTCGCTGATCGTGATCGATGCGGCAGATCAAGATGCAACGTTAGGTTTTTTGGAAACAGTTGCGGTGCCGCTGGCCAGCAAGTTGGGAAGCTTGCAGCGAAGTGAACCGACTCGGACGCAAAGACTTGTCCAGCAAGCATCAACGACGTTTCAGACGATGCGTCGCACGGTGGTGCTTTACAGCCTCGCGGCGCTCTTGGTGTTGATGTTGATTCCGCTGCGATACAAGGTCCGCGCTGACTGTGAGTTGCAACCTGTTCAGCGCCGGTTCATTGCCGCACCGCTGGACGGACCGCTAAGCAATGTCGAAGTTCGCCCAGGCGATACGGTGGCCGAAGGCGACTTACTGGCGACGATCAACCCACGCGAGATCGAATACGAATTGGCCAGTGTTCGCGCAGAATGGAATCGCGCCGATCAGGAAAAGAAAACTTCGATTGCGAAACATGATTTTGCCGCCAGCCAGATCGCCTCGCTCGAATCAGATCGATTGAAGTCACAAGCCGGCTTGCTGGAATACCGCAGAGACAATTTGGAGATTCGCAGCCCGATTGACGGTGTCGTCGTTGCCGGCGATTTGAAAAAGTCCGAGGGGACACCGGTCAAAAAGGGCGAGACATTGTTCGAAGTCGCTCCGCTGGGAAAGATGATTGTCGAGGTCGCCATTCCCGAGCACGAGTGGTCATCGGTCCGCGAAGGTATGCCCGTCACGCTAGGGTTGCACGCATTGCCCGGCGAATCGTTGCACGGGAGTCTCCAACGCGTTCATCCAAGAGCCGAACTTCGTGACCAGGAAAATGTGTTTATCGGCGAGGTGTTAATCAACGATCCCGACGGAATACTGCGTCCGGGAATGCGGGGGCGATGTTGGATCGCCTGTGATCGGCATCCGCTGGGATGGAATCTGTTTCATCGCGCTTTTGATGTCTCGCGTCTAACCGTTCGCAGCACGCTGGGGTGGTAGACCGATGACCGATCGTGACGAAAGCACTATCGATCTAGCGCAGCAGTGCGTACGAATCGCCGACGATGTCGTCGTGTGGCCCGTCCGTGAACGCGGCGAATTGGCATATCGACTCGAAATTCCTGCCCTGCATCGCTTCTTTCGCGTTGGCTATGAAGAATACGCGTTGATCTCCTTGCTGGACGGACAAACGACGATTGCGCAGGCCTGTGGATTGGTCGCTGCTCAGATTGGTCGCCGAGCACCGGGCGGCAAGCAAGCGGAGACGATTCAGCGTTGGCTGCTGAAAAACGAACTCGCCTACTTACCCGACCAAGGTCCACCAGTCAGGCGTCCCCATGCGCGGTCGAACACCGACGAGACTCCGTTAGGCTTGCTGAAACGGTTCAATCCGTTCTGGATCAAAGTTCCGTTGGGACCGGCCGCCGCCTGGATTTCACCGGTCGCCAAACGTTTGCTTTGGTGCTTTTCTACCGTGGCGGTCTTGATAGCGACGGCATTGATTTTATGGGCAGTGTTTTCGCTGCTTGGTCATTGGGATCGATTCCTCGCCGATTCGTCACAGATCTTCAGCTCGTCCAATTTTGTCTACTTATTCGGCACTTGGTTGGTGTTGAAATTGGTTCACGAAACGGCACACGCGGTTGCTTGCCAGCGTTGCGGCGGCGATGTCCATGACGCGGGCATCGTTTTGGTGCTCTTTGCACCGCTGGCCTATGTGGACGTGACGAGTTGTTGGCGAATGAACTCGCGATGGTCGCGCATAGCTGTCGCGGGTGCCGGGATGTTTGCCGAGTTGGTCATTGCGTCGGCCGCCTTTCTTCTTTGGCAATGGTCTCGTTCCGAAGAGTACGCCTTGGCCTTTAAAAATATCGTGATGACGGCCAGCGTCACAACGATCATGTTCAATGCAAACGTGTTGATGCGATTCGATGGCTACCACATGTTGGCCGATGCGATCGAGGTTCCCAATCTGTATGCCGAGTCGATGAATGCCGTCAAACGAGTGGCGAATCGATGGTTGGTAGGCGACGACAATCAGGTGGGACATTATTCCGGATGGCGAAAATGGTTCATCTTGATTTATGGCGTTGCCGCGCTGGCGTGGAAAGTCGTGATTTGCTTCACGCTGGGCGTCGCCGCATCGACACTTTTTTCCGGCGCAGGCATTGTGATCACGGCGATCGGTATCGTGTTATGGTTTGCCGACCCCGCAAAGAAGCTTGTGGGGTTCGCATCGCAGCTTTGGCAGCGTGATCGCGTCTTGTTTGTTCGGGCCGGATCCATCACATGTCTATGTGTTTGTTTGTTGATTGCATCGGTAACTTGGTTGCCTGTGCCAACCGCCGTGACAGTACCCGCGGTGACCGAATATCTGCCCCAGACGATCGTGCGCAGCGGCGTTGACGGGTTTATTCGAAAAGTTCATGTCGACAATTTGGATTCCGTCCAAGCGGGAGACTTGTTGATCGAACTGGAAAACCGCGAATTGGACGATCGGCAACTCGGTTTGAAATTGCAGTTGGCCCAAAACGAAATTCGAAAACGACAAGCCGCCAGCCAGCGGGACGCGGCCACCGTCTTGGTTCTGCAAGACAAGCAAGCCTCGCTGAGACAACAACTGGCGCAAATCGATTCACAGCGAGCAGGGCTCCGTGTGGTCGCGCATCGTGATGGCCAAGTGATTGCCCGCGATTTGAACACCAAGGTGGGTGCGTTTGTCAGCGAAGGCGATCAGTTGCTGAACATTGCCCAGCCGTTCGAAAAAGAAATCGTTGCGGTTGTTTCGCAGAGCAGGATCAAGCGAGCGAGGCGTGCGACCGAGCAGCAAGTGACATTGTCCGCCGCCGACTTTAGCAGGCACACGGGAAAGCTCGATCGGATCGATCCCAGGGCGACGCACGAATTAGTTGATCCCTCGCTCGCCGCGACCGCCGGCGGACCATTGGCCGTCCGGCGCGACGAGCAAGACGATGGCCAGCTCCGTTTACTCGAGCCACATTTCTTGGCGAGAATCTCGCTGGGACAGCATTCCGCCGAGGCCACGCCGGCCGGCATGCGAATGCAGGCCTCGTTCGGATATCGCACCGAACCACTGCTAACGCGTTTGCGAGTGACGATCAGCAATCTGTTTTACCGCGCACACGATCAACATTGACGGCTTGTGAGAGCTTAAGGCTGCGTTCACTCGTCGATTCGGTTCACTCGTCGATTCTATTCGCAAAGCGGCTTACGGAGACATCGGGACGCGGCGTATGAAGAGTGGCGGTTCGATGTTCTGGATCACCACGTCTTCCAGGCCTTGCATCGTGGATTTCTCAGTCGTGGGCGCCGGCCATCGATGAGGTGACGCCGAGGGCGATGTGGGTAGTTTCGCCTCAATCATGTTCCCATCCGGTGTGGCCGCTTGGCTCAGTGGCAACTGGCTTTCGGGGACGACGGTGTCTCGCATCGTGGCGGTGGGCACCTTGGAATTCGTTGCGGGCGATTCCATCGAGCGAAGATCACGGTGCAGTCGCAGGTAAACGTCTTCGTCAATGGCAGAATCGACGTGATGAATCGTGCCGGCGTCGTCTTGGATTACCGAGATGACTTCACTTTGCGATGGCATCCCGTCAATCGTCGCGGTCGCATGATGCGGGTCGGCACCCGCGGTGAATTGCAGGTCAAACGATCCGCCATTGACTCGAGGTCGGGGAGCGTGGTTGGGACAATTGATGTTTCCACAGTAAGGTGTTTGTGGTGTGTGCGTTGCGTGCGCGATCTGGTCGAGTTGGCAGTTGCTGATACACTTCGCACGTTCTTCGCGAGGCGCACCCAGGCTGCAAGGCACCACGATTTCTGGTTTGATGAATACGATCAGTTCGCTGTCACGTACTTGTGTTTCGTGGGCGCGAAAGAGTTTGCCGAAATGTTTCATGTCCTTTAGAAACGGAACGCCGCGAACGGTTTCGGTGATCGTCTTTTGACGCAGCCCGCCGAGCACGAACATGTGCCCGTCCTGGACTCGCAGGGTGGTTTGCGCCGTACGACTGTCAATGACCGGGTTGTTGTCGATGAAGTCCACCACAACGCTGTATTCCGGCTGGACTTGCATTTCGATCGTGCCGTCGCGGCTGATTCGCGGTGTGACGTTCAAGATCACGCCGGCGTCCTCGAACTGAACCTGCGAGAAAACGACGCCAGAATTCTCGACCGGGTCGGCCGCCAAGATCGGGATACGTTGAACGATTTTGATCGAAGCTTCACGTCGATCACCGACCGTGATGGAAGGGTCGGCGAGAAGTTTCGATTCCGAAATCGAATTCAATGCTTGCAGCAACATACCGGCGTCGAATGAGTTGTTCAGCGTTCGGATCGCCAGGTTTGCAGCACCGGCGGCGGTCGGATCGCTGATCAATCCGGTACTTGCCGTCACTTCGTTGCGGAACACCGATGTGTCATCGCTAGGCGAAAATGCTTGGATTGTGCTGCTGTGTGGACGCTGTGACCAATCAACACCCAGGCGTTCGAGTTCTGTTAGCCCCACGTCATAAATCATCGCGGTGATACGAACCTGGGCGCGCGGCACGTCAAGCTGGCCGATTGCTTCGGTTGCCAAACGCAAGACATCCGGATTGCCTTTGACCATGATACGATTTTCTTCCGCATAGACGGCGATGATCGCGTCATCGCCAAGAGCCGTCGACAGCGATTCGGCCATCTCAGACGCTTCGGTATATTGAGGCGAAAAGTAAGCGATACCGCTGGCAACGTGTGCCGGCGTGCTCGACGCCTGCCCAGTAAGTTGTGTTGCCCCGGGGGCCGTTTGGTGGTTCGCTGGATTGCCCGCGCCAGTTCGTCCCGATGATGGTGAGAGTTGACGGTAGAGTGCGCGGACACGTTCGATTCGATCTTCGCTGTCAACGATCAAGACCATATTGTTGCCAAGCTTGCGAAGCTCACCGCGTTCGCTGAGCAACAATTGCGTGGCTTCGATCGTTTCCGATTCATCAATCGAGCCGCTGGGCAATTGCAGCGTCTCAGTCACAAAGTTTGGGTCATCGGATCCGACTTCATCGATCGGCAGGACCACCAGGCTGCGGCCGTTGCGTTGGTAGCTATACCCGGATGCCGTCAGGACAGCGCCCAAGACTTCGCGCAGCGGCGCCTCGTGAAACGTGCCGCTGACATCGCCGGTGACGTTCTCGCCGGCGACGATGTTGATCTTCCACAGGTCGCTTAGCAGGAACACGACTTCTGAAATCGGCGTCTTTCGGAACGAGATGCTGCCTCGCCGAAGAAGTGCTTCATCGATGGATGTGGGGCGATCGGCGACTTCGACTTGCGGTTGCGTCGTTTCCGGTTCTGATTTGTGTTGCTCGGCTTGCATCCGCAGCCAAGTCGATTCGGCCGCCGCCGGTCGCGAGACGGATATGTCGGTATCGACATCCGCATGTCGCTGTGACGGGGCCGTCTCGGTCGTGGCGAGCACAAGGGTCGCCGTTCGGTCTTTGCGTTCGGCTTGCAGGACACGACCACGCGGGCGAACCAGTGCGGCCGAAACGTCCATCAGAGAGTCTTCGATCGGGCTGCTTAGCGTCTCGTCGACCAACAAGGGTTCGGGCTGGTGATTGGACCAGTCGGGCTGGGACGGATCGGCGTCGGCCGCGAAGGCGGCGTGGTTCGTACACGACACCAGCACGGTCATCACGCCGGTGCGAAGAACGGATTTCGGTGAAGTTAGAAATTGCTTGCCGTCCATGGCGTCGTTCTCTTTATCCGCAGGGCGGATGCTTACGAGTTTTTCGTTACCGAAGCTTGGTCTCGCCTATTCGTGATGCGAAGTCTTCTTCGAGTTCTTCTTCCGGTCGATCTTGCAAGCCGTACAAAACAAGTCGCAGTTCGATCGAGATCGGTGATTCACGCACTCCTGTTGGTACGATTTTCATGTTGGTCGTTGTCATCAACCATCCTTGGTCGAGGATTCCGGACATGATCTTTCGTATGGATTCCAGCGACCCGTCGGCTCGCAAGTCAACGGTGTGTGTTAATAGTTCGTATTCGGATTCGTCCGCGTATTGAGGCATGGTTGCCGCACGCGGGTGATCGTCGTCCATTGCCCAGACGCGAGCATCGCTGTTGCCCACATCCAGGTTTCTTAGCCGTGCGCCCGCGTCGCGAATCATTCCGATCAGCGTGTCGCGGATGTCGGCCATGTCGTCAGTACCGACGCTTCGCTGCGATAAAACCGCGAGACGTCTGACAAGTTTCTTTTCCAGTCGATCGAGTTGCGCGTTGCGTTCCTGAGCATCGATCAATTCGACTCTCAGTTCGCTCAGCTCCGACGCATCTCGTCCGAGGCTGATGTATTCATCGACCCACGGGATACCTATGGCGAGGATCGCAACCAAACTTCCAATCGCTACGATTGCCCGGATCGTCCGGTCGTTTCGGTTATTCATTTCGCGATTCCTTTTCGAGATTTGCAACCATTTGATCTGTCACCAAATGAACGACAAACTGCGCGCCGCTGGCTTCCCGCGTTTGGCTGGTGCCTTGCAGTGCGACCTGAGCGACGTCGGGAATTTTGCGTAAATCACCGATCAGATCGTAGACCGTGGATTCGTCGAGCACCGTTCCGACCAAACGTATCTGTCCATCGGTGTCGACGTGAAACTCGTTCAGCCGAGCGCGATCCGGCAAACTTTGTGTGACCCGAGTGAAGAGGACATTCCAATCAGCTTCGCGTGACTTCTGTTCGATCCGTTCGAGGTGACCGATCCGTTCGCGTTTAGCGGCCAGTTGGATCATTCGCGATTGCGCGGCTGCAACACTTGCTTGAACCGTGCGGCGATCGCCGTGGTGCGTCGCGGCGGTGCGACGGCGCTGTGAGACCAATCCAAACGAGATGCAAAGAAACAAGATTGCCGCGATGGCCGGCCATCCATACCGAATGGTCTTCGAGCTCCAGGTGAGGTCCGGCGCACGCCGTATGGTTTCCAGCAGGTCGGGAATGTTTTCGGTCGACTCGCCAATCATCAGTGGCAGCACGGCGGCGACGACAGCGACGTTGTTAGCGTCACGTTCGGACTCGTCGATGTCATACAGGCTTTGGATCTTGGGGACGTCAAATTTGACGGCTTTCAGCTCTTTCGAGTCGCCAAACGTCTCCATGGCGCGATCCAGTTTTTCACCGCCACCGAACAGCAGCAGTCGGTCGAGCGAACCGGATGCAATACCACGATGCCGCTCGCAGAACCGACGCAGTCGTGAAAGGTGTGCGTCCAACGCTCCGCGAAACGATGCCTCTGTGGTCGCGGCCGCTGGTCGATAGTCCAACAGCAAACGTCCGGCACACGAGATTCCCACATCCCACTGGTGCCCGGTTCCATCGGCGATCAAGATCGGTTCGTCACCGGCGATCCCGGATTGTCCGACCAACCTTGCCAAGCTGACCAAGGACGGTTCGACCCAAGTGATATCGATGTCGCACGAACGCAATGCGTCGTAAAGGTTTTCGATCAGCGATCGATTGACGACGCCGGTCACGGCATATTCGGAGTTCATGTCGGTACGAACACGCAGCCGTCCGATCGCTTTTTCGCCGGGCCCAAGCTGCAAATACCGCGGGACTCGAACGGCCAACATCTTCAGTTCGCGATCGACTTCTGCCGTCGTGCCCATGGCAATGCGTGACACGCAGTAGTCACCGTCTAGCGAAATCGCAACGGTTTCCCGCCGCATCTCGTGGCGCTCGACCAGCACGTGCAATGCCTCACGCAGCAGCGGTTTGCCGGCGGTTGTCAGCCAACCGTCCGGTGCCTCGCAATGGATTTGATCAATTTTCAGCCGAAATCGACCATCACCCAACGGGTGCGCAATGGCAACCTGTACCAAACGGCTTTCGATCCGTAGACCGAATCGTCTGGACTTGGCGTCAATGGTTTGGATATTTGAGGCTGTTGGCGACATTGCAGAGCTTCCCCCTTGAGCCAAACCGTAGCTCACCGCTAAAGGGGAACCGTCGCAAATCAACCGACGTGATGGCGATCGACCCGTGACAGGATCGATAGGATCGTCACGACCGTAACACCGTGCGCCGGTGCCGGCGTTTGTGACGACGTTGGTGCCGGCGTTTGTGCTGACGCTGGCGCTGGAATGCGCCAACCAGAGAAAGCAGCCAACGTTAAGCCGCGGCGCGGCGAGATGGTATCACGGGCGCTACACCGGAATCCGCTTCGCAGCAATCCGCTTCGCACGCATCCGCTTCGTCAGGATCGTACCGGCGTTCGAGGTCCTTCAGTTGTGCTTCGATTCGCAGCGAGAACTGCTCGACCGATTCGCCTGCTCGCGACAGGAGTGGTGGTCCGAAATATCCATCGATGCGGCTGAACGGCATCGGCAACTGCATGCGATCCCAAGTCTTGCTGAGAATGATTCGGCGACTTGGGACCAGGACCACGGTCGCGACTGGTGCCCCGGTTTTTTGACTCAGCATGGCAATCCCGCCATGGACGTGACCACGCGGGCCCTTGGGACCATCCACAGCCAAGGTTGCCGGATGGCCAAGTCGAACATGTCGGATCAGAGCTTGCAGTGCCGACACGCCACCTTTTTGGCTGCCGCGCCGGCCGGCACGTCCGCTGCCGCGAACCGGAACAATACCGCACATGCGCAGGGCGGGCACCATCATGTCGCCGTCTTTGGAACGGGAAATCATCGCGCCGCAACCTCGTTCGGCACCCATGACGGCGGCCAACTGGTGGGCGTGCAGGACGGCATACACATGGATGTTGCCAGAACGCTTGATGGACGGTCGGGGGTCGTTGTGCGGTCGAAAGCGACACGTCATTCGCAGCGTCATCACAAAGCCGCCGACGATCCAGCAGCCAATTTTGGACAACAGACGTTTCATCGCGGGACGCTCAAGTAGGGATCGGAACATGGTTCGAGAAAAAATTCGAATCACAGAATCGAAACAGGGGACGGACGGTGAAATCACGACTGCGGCAAATAAACTCAGTCGAGGATCCTGATATACGCGTTTGCCGAACCTGCGCGAATGCCGATCCCGTCAGAATGTATTGAGGAATCGAGCGATTTGCTGCCAAGTGTGCGTAGCGGCACGACGCGAAAACTAGCTCAATTCCACTACGCAGAATCTCATTGGCGTACAATGAAAGTCATGGCACAATAGAAAGCCCCAAAGCTGCAAGGGCGAAATGTCCTCCCTCCACGGTTCTCCCTTCCCTACCAAAGCATTCATGCCTGCATCGAAATCACTCGTTTCGACCATCCTCGCATTTGTGTTGGCGCTCGGCATCATCGATCGACAAGCCGCGGCGGACGATTCGCCGGCGCAATCTGCGGGCGAAGTCGTTAATTTCGCCAGCGAGGTGCAGCCAATCCTGGCGAAAAAATGCTACGCCTGCCACGGACCCGACGAAGCGGAAGGCGGATTGAAATTCATCGATCAGGAATCGGCTCTGGCTGAAACCGATTCGGGCGAATACGCCATCGTCCCCGGTGATATCCAGGCCAGCGTGTTGATCGCACGCATTACGTCTGACGATGAATACGAACGAATGCCGCCGGAGGGTGATCCGGTTGCGCCTGAAGAGATCGCATTGCTTAAGCGATGGATCGAACAAGGGGCCACGTGGACCAAGCATTGGGCATTCGAGCCAATGCGAAACGACCAGCCGCCAACAGTCGCCAATCCGGATTGGCAATCCAACGGAATCGACGCCTTCATCTTTCATTCGCTTGCCGAAAATAGACTGGCTCCCAACCCGCCCGCCGACCCGGCGGCGCTGGTGCGACGAGTTTATTACGACTTGATAGGTCTGCCACCGACGGTCCAGCAGGTTCAGGAATTCGTCGACAGTGATGATCCACAAGCTTACGAGCATTTGGTCGATGAACTGCTCGATTCGCCTCATTACGGCGAACGCTGGGGACGCCATTGGTTGGATTTGGTCCGCTTCGCGGAAACCAATTCGTTTGAACGAGACGGCACAAAGGTCAACGCGTGGAAGTATCGCGACTATGTCATCAAGTCGTTCAACGACGATAAGCCGTATGACCGATTCGTCCGCGAGCAACTCGCGGGCGATGAACTGGACGATGTCACGGTCGAATCACTGACCGCCACCGGTTACTACCGCTTGGGTATCTGGGACGACGAACCTGCCGATCCGTTGCAGTCGCGATACGACGAGCTTGACGACATCATCACGACGACCGGTCAAGCGTTTCTGGCGCTGACGATCAACTGTGCGCGGTGTCACGATCACAAGATCGATCCGATTCCCCAGACCGACTACTACAGCATGTTGTCCTTCTTGGAAGACCTGACAACGTTCGGGGAACGGCGAGACAAGGAAATCAACAACCAGATCGATGTCTCAAGCGAAGAGATCCGTGAACTGTATTCGGAAAACGCCCGGGTCCAGAAAGCGATCGAACAGGAAATGTATGAGATCGAGCAAGCCGGCATCGCCAAAATGGACGGGGTTGATCAGCGGGCCACCGAAGGGGCAAAGAAAGATCGAAAACGCGTACTAGAAAAAAAATTACGAAGTCACCTTGAGCCACAGCAGTGGGATCGGTACCGCGAACTGAAGAAACAGGCGACCGAAACAACACGCCAGTACAAAACGCTGCCGCCTCGCGAAACGGTGATGGGTATCGCCAAATATCGCGAAATCAAAGACCCTACGTTTGTTCTCTTTCGTGGCAATCCGCATTCCCCGGCTGACGAAGTCTCACCACGATTTCCGACGCTATTCGGTGTCGACTCGCCCAGCCTGAACCTCAGCGGAAACTCGCGGGGGTCCTCCGGTCGCCGGCGCGTTTTGGCCGACTGGATTGCAAGTGAAAACAACATGCTAACGGCGCGTGTGATGGCAAACCGGTTGTGGCAATTTCACTTCGGTCGCGGCATCGTTCGCAGCAGCAATAACTTCGGACAACTGGGCACCCCGCCGACTCATCCCGAACTGCTGGATTGGTTGGCGCAACAATTGATCAAAGCGGATTGGAAACTGAAACCGATGCATCGACTGATCATGAGCAGTCACACCTACCGCATGTCATCGGCGGGACGCGATGACGCATTGGCGATCGATCCAAGCAATGATCTGTTTTGGCGGTTCGATCCCCGACGCCTGAGCGCCGAAGAGGTTCGCGATTCGTTCCTCGCGATCAACGGCAGTTTGAATCGCAAGGTTTACGGCCCCAGTATTTACCCGCAGCTGTCGCAAGAAGTCCTCGCCGGTCAGTCCAAGCCCGGCAGCGGTTGGGGCAAGTCAAGCCGAGACGAACAAAACCGGCGCAGCGTTTATATCCACGTCAAACGATCCTTGTTGACGCCGATGCTTTCGGCGTTTGATTTTCCTGATCCCGATCTGACCTGCGAGGCGAGGTTTGCCACGTTGCAACCCGGTCAGGCTCTCTCACTGTTGAACAGCGAATTCGTCCACGAACAGGCCGCTCGACTGGCGAATTCGATCAACGCGGCGGACGGACCGAACGAAGACGTTGTCCGCAATACCATCAGGGCCGTCTTGTCGCGTGACGCCGCGCCCAAGGAGGTCGAGCGAGGGTGTCAATTGATTGACCAGCTTCAGCAGGAAGACGGCGTCGGTCGTGAACGAGCCGTGCAGCTTTATTGTTTAAGTGTTTTGAATTGGAATGAGTTCCTGTTCATCGACTAAGCGGGAAGCCTTAGTCACCAAGCGAAATCGAACGCCGCGAAACGGCAACCTTACCGGCAATACTTACGTTCAAGTGAAGATAAGCCAATGAGCGACGAACAAAAATCTGTTTCCCACGACCTTTCCGCTCCCGCGTCACGCCGAACAGGATTCTGTGGTCGGACACGTCGCGAGTTTCTATGGCAGACCGGTGGCGGATTCGGGGCAGCGGCGCTGACGTCGATGCTGGCCGGTGATGGATTCTTTGCGTCCAATGCGAAGGCCAGCGAATCCGCACCGAGCGGAGGATTCGTCAGTCCGTTGGCACCCAAGCCGCCGCATTTTCCGGCCAAAGCAAAGTCGGTGATCTTTCTGTTCATGTATGGCGGTCCCAGCCATATCGATACGTTCGACGAAAAGCCGAAAATGGTTGGCATGGACGGCAAGACGGTGGACGTCAAAACGTTCGGCCGCGGCGGTCACAAATCGGGTGGACGAATCGTCGAACCGCGTTGGAAATTCAACCGATATGGCGAGTGTGGAAAATCGGTCAGCACGCTGTTTCCCAACGTTGCCAAACACGTCGACGATATCGCGTTTCTGCATTCGATGACGGCCGACTCGCCGATTCATGGTTCGGCAATGTTGATGATGAATAGCGGCAAGATTTTGTCGGGAAACCCCGCACTGGGGTCATGGGTCAATTACGGTTTGGGAACCATCAACCAGGATTTGCCCGGCTTTGTTGTCATGCTGGACCCGAAAGCGGGACCGATCAGTGGCGCAAAGAACTGGAGCAGCGGGTACATGCCGGCCACCTATGCCGGAACGGTTTTCCGCAGCAAAGGCGCGCCGATTTTGAACTTGGCTCGCCCCGGTGACATTTCCGACCGAGTTCAGCGGCGATTGATCGATTCGATCCAGCAAGCCAATTCGGATCACATGATGTCACGTCAAGGCAACGAGGACCTCGCGTCGCGCGTTGCCAGTTACGAGTTGGCGTACAACATGCAAAAGACTGCACCCGAGGCGGTGGACTTGTCGCAGGAGGACGCTCGTACAATCGAAATGTACGGCATCAATAACGAACGCACACGCGATTTCGGAACCCGCTGTTTGATGGCCAGACGAATGGTGCAGCGCGGTGTCCGGTTTATCCAGCTGTACAGTGGCGGTGCCCACAACGATGACAATTGGGACGCGCACGGCGACCTTGAAAAGAACCACAACCTGCACGCCGGCAATACCGATTTGCCAATCGCAGCGCTGCTTGCCGATCTAAAGCAACGCGGGATGCTGGACGAAACGCTTGTCGTTTGGGGCGGTGAATTTGGACGCCAGCCGACGGCGGAATACGCCGAGGGTTCCGGTCGTGATCACAACGCCTATGGATTCACGATGTGGATGGCCGGTGGCGGGATCAAGGGCGGCGTCAGCTACGGCACGACCGATGAACTTGGTTCACGTGCCGTCGAGAACCCGCTGCACGTGAAAAACCTGCACGCGACAATCCTGCATCAGTTGGGGCTCGACCCGAACCACCTGTCGTATTTCTACGGTGGACTGGACCAAAAATTGGTCGGCGTCGAAGAAGTCGAACCGATTCACGACATCATCGCCTAGCGTCAATTCAATCAATGTAGCTTTCGTGGGCCGGGACAAACCGTGCGCCGTTCCGGAAGCCACCCTCAATCGGCGATCCATTGCCGGAACGGCGCGCGGCTTGTTCCGGAATCTCAAGAGTGTTCTTCATGATCAAAAGACTATTTGCGTGTCTCTTTCTATTGACGCCCGCCTCGCTGCACGCGGCCGCGCCGAACGTATTGATCATCATTGCCGATGACTGCACGTACAACGACTTGCCGCTTTACGGTGGCGAAAATGCCAAGACGCCGAATTTGGACAAACTTGCCAGTGAAGGCCTGACGTTCAATCTCGCTTATTTGGCCGAAGCGATGTGCCAACCGTGTCGGGCCGAGCTGTACACGGGGCTTTACCCGATGAGCAATGGCTGCAACTGGAACCATTCGGCCAGTCTGCCCGAGACGCGAAGCATGCCGCACCACCTGGGCAAACTTGGTTATCGCGTCGGGCTCGCGGGCAAGGTGCACGTCTTGCCGCAAGCAGCATTCCCGTTTCAGCATGTCAGCGGATTTGACAAGAGTTGCGTTCGTAACCCAACGCAGACGCATGATATCGCCGACGCGCGTCGATTCATGCAAGGCGAAGACGACGATCCGTTCTGCCTGGTCGTGGCATTGGTTGATCCGCACGTGCCATGGGTGATGGGCGACCCGTCAGCGTATCCCAAGAAGAAGTTGAAGTTGCCACCACATATCGCAGACACGCCTATCACACGCGACGCATTCTCACGTTATCTGGCCGAGATCACCTACATGGATGGACAGGTCGGCGAGCTACTCGAAACACTCGACGAAGTGGGTAAAGCCGACGACACGATGGTCTTGTTCACGTCCGAACAAGGGGCTCAGTTTCCCGGGTGCAAGTGGACCAACTGGGACACGGGACTGCACACGGCATTGATCGCCAA
This sequence comes from uncultured Pirellulaceae bacterium, assembly GCA_963975425.1. Lineage (GTDB taxonomy): Bacteria > Planctomycetota > Planctomycetia > Pirellulales > Pirellulaceae > CAXBGS01. The sequence goes on along the minus strand of CAXBGS010000004.1, from coordinate 641,578 downwards.
ATGGCCGGGGGTGACTGCCGGAGGCAAACGGACTGATGCTCTTGTGCAATATGCAGACGTGGTTCCCACCTTGATCGAAGCCGCCGGCGGTGATGCGAAGGCGGCGAATCTGGACGGTTCGAGTTTCTTGGGCGTGCTGCGCGGCGAAACCGATTCGCATCGCAAATACGTTTACGGCACGCACAACAATGTGCCCGAAGGCCCCTCGTTCCCCATCCGTACCGTCAGCGATGGGGAATATCGATACATCCGCAATCTGTCGCCCGAAAATCTGTATATCGAAAAACACTTGATGGGCATCAACGGCAACGGAGAACTGAACAACAAATACTGGCAGACTTGGGTGTTTGATTCGTGGCAATCACCGCGGACGTATGAGTTGGTGCAGCGGTACATGAAACGACCCGCCGAAGAGGTCTATCACACCGCTAGCGACGCCTACGAGATGGAAAACCTCGCCGGAAGTCCGGCGGTAGCGGAAATCCAGCAGCGACTCAGTGATGAACTGGATCGCTGGATGAAGTCACAGGGCGATCCGGGTGCCGAACAGGACACGACGCAGTCGCACCAAGCCGCTAAGATGGGCCAACATCGTTTTCGTCCTTAGCATCGGCGCACGCCGCTTGCCGAGCCAAGGGCGTCGGCCGGATCAAGCGGTGCTTCGCATCCGGCACCATGTTATTGAAGCGGCCCCGCCACACCGGAATTGCGTACCGGTCGTTCCCGCCTTCCCTTTGATTCGCCATCCATGACTGCCGACACTCCCGATCGTCCTGTGACTCCGCCTTGGTACCGCAACGAAGACTGGTTAGCCGTACTGGTCGGCGGATTGATATTGGCGATTGCGTTTTTGTTCGTTTGGTTTTCCGCGGGCGACATTTCACTGAAACAATGGTTGGGTAAGCCGGGGTCGTGGGCGACGAACCCGATCGAGTCCGTTTCCGATTCGATGACTTGGTGGATCGGACCATTGTTGGTCGTCATTGCCGGTGTGGTGATCGCAAAATTGTTCCAGGGTGAGTCGCTGGCGAAATTCATCGTCGCGGTTCCCGCGGTGTTTTTGTTGGCAACCGTTGCCTATGTGATGGCCGGCCAAGAAACCGTTAAGCATTTGAATCTCAGCTACGCGTTGTGGGCGCTGGTCGTCGGGCTTGTGATTAGCAACACCATCGGAGTCCCGGATTGGTTACGGCCTGGCGTCGCAACGGAATTTTATATCAAGACGGGGTTGGTCATTCTGGGCGCCGAAGTGTTGTTGCATCGCCTGCTGGCATTGGGATTACCGGGAATCTGTGTTGCCTGGATTGTGACGCCCGTGGTGTTGATCACGACGTATTGGTTTGGCCAAAAAGTTCTCAAGATCGAATCGAAATCTTTGAATATGGTTGTCGCCGCGGATATGTCGGTATGCGGCGTTTCGGCTGCCATCGCGACCGCGGCAAGCTGCCGCGCAAAGAAAGAAGAACTGTCCTTTGCGATCAGCATCTCTCTGATTTTCACCGTCGTCATGATGGTGGTGATGCCGCTCTTGATCAAAGCGATGGGGCTGAGCAGTGTGGTTGGTGGCGCATGGCTTGGCGGAACGATCGATTCGACGGGGGCTGTCGTCGCAGCCGGTGCTTCGATGGATGCCATCGCAGAACAAACCGCCGCGACGGTGAAAATGATTCAGAATATTCTGATCGGCGTCACCGCGTTTGGCGTCGCAGTGTACTGGGTGACGCGCGTGGAGACCGAAAGCGGCGTGCGACCAGACGCGATGGAAATCTGGCGTCGTTTTCCAAAGTTCGTGCTCGGTTTCGTTGCGGCATCCGTCGTCTTCACGGTGTTCAGCACCGCGGCAGGCAGCGAATCACTCGTTGACACCATGGTCAAAGAGGTGACCAAGGGCATGCGAGGATGGTTTTTTTGCCTTGCCTTTGTCAGTATCGGGCTGGAAACGCGGTTTGCAGATTTAAAGCCGTATTTGACCGGCGGGAAACCGTTGATTCTCTATGTCTGTGGGCAAACGCTGAACTTAGTGCTGACCTTGTTGATGGCCTACCTCATGTTCGGTGTCATCTTTGCTGATACCGTCCAAGAGATGCTGGCGAAATGATCACGAGATTGAAGAAAACGACGGCGCGAAAGCGTGCCGAGTTTGTGGTTGTCTCAATGGTGCTGGTCGGCGTTTGGACCTTGGTTCTGCCACGTCTGGGCCAGATCGATTCCATGCGTCAGATCATCGACCGAAACCAAGCCGCATCGATCGACCCATCCGCATTGTTCTACTCGGATCTGGAACACTTGCAGTACAAGAACGGATTGCTGCGACGCGATCGCTAGCTCGCGCCTGCTAATCCACCGTTTCGTTGGTAGAAGTGGCGGTCACACGCAACGTGTCCGGGCTGCCTGAAGCGTCCGTGTCGACAAACTCAAAGCTCCATACGCTCGGATCGACTTGGTCGGAGAATCGAAGACCATGATCGATCATGTCGCCCTGCCAGGTCATTACGTCCCATGATCCGGCTCGCGGGTTTTCCAGAAAATCGACCTCGAGCAATGCACCCTTTTCGAACGTCACGCTGCGACGACCTGCGTTGGATCCCTGGACGGGTGCGTCATTGTCGATGTCGTCGATAACGATTGGCGTCAGCCCTTGATCGTCGATCAGGGCCCTGAGTGTGCCGCCGGAATGCTGCACCCAAAAACCTTTGCCGCTTAGATGGGAACCAATTGCAATTTTTGTCGGTTGCGATCCATGAACGCTGAATTGACCCTTGCCGTCTTGGCGGCCCAGCGAAACACCGATTCGGGTCGTCAGCGATCCGCCTAAGACGTCAAGCGAACCGTTGCCGCCGATTGCGCCGATGTCGATGCTGCCGATCGTTCGGTCAATCCCGCGTTTGATCAATAGGTTTCCACCGTGAAGAAAATAGCTGCCTTGGGAACCATCGTCCAAAGCGATCTGCAACGTATTGAGTGTGACGTCCCCGTCTTGTTGGATGACTTTACCATGACCGCCCGCGACGCCGATGCGTGAATTCGCATCGGCGTATTTGATCGCGGTCAGAGTCCCGCCGGTGATCTGTAATTCGCCAGTTCTGCCGCGTGTCGAACCCACTCGGATTTCATTCAGGTTCGGCGATGTTCCTTGAGAGTAGATCGCGGCATGTTCGCCGGAACGATCAATGTAGACCGCATCGTGGATCGCAGGTTCAATTCTTTCGGACCAGTTTGCGGGATTATCCCAGTGACGGTCTCGACCACCGTTGCTCCACGTGATCTTCTTCAAGTCGTGATATGCCACGATTTCATCGGCACTCAACGCGCGGTCGAACATGGCGAACTCGTCGATCCGGCCACGGAAATGCTGAGACGACCAAGCAGGATCGTCGTCGGTGGGCGTGCGATTTCCGATTTCCATTTGTCCGGTTCGCAGAATCACATCGTTGGTTCGTGCGTTCGGATGCATCATGTCTTTGGCGACAAGTGTTCCGTCGACGTACTGGCTGCAAGTAAAACCGTCGCCGTCCCATACGATTGCGAGCTGAATCCAAGTGCCCAGTTGTTCAAGGCGCAGGCTTGGTTTGCTGACAAATTCGCCATCGGAATCCCAGCCCATCGAAGCTCGGCGCCGGACGCGCAGTTGGCCGCGGTTGCCGTCATTCTTCATGCTGGCGATTTGCCATCGGAAGTTGCCTTCGTTCGAATCGCACGGCATCAACAATGGCGTTAGCTCGGAACTCATTCCATCCAGTCTGACCGACGCGAGGCAGGTGAGCGTCTTATGTTCCCCGGGGGCGGAGAATAGGATCCGATCAAAGACGCTGCTGAATTCCAACGCTTTCTTGCCGGGCCATCTCCCCTCGGCCCATTCGCCGCCAACGATCGTCCCATCGGTATAAGGTGCGGCGTTGATCGCTTTGTTGGAAAGCATCGTGTCGCCATTTTGCGATGGCTCGAAGTCGTAGTACACGAAACAGCTGGGGTCACTGGCGATGACGTCTCGACGCCGCGACCAGGATTGCCGCAGCTTTGTCGTCGCCGATCGTGTGCGCGAGCGAACTTGATCCGCAGACGGGAACGTCGTTAGATCCGGCGTGATGTCGCGGTACACATCGCCTGTGACGCCAACGGACTGGCCTTCGAGCAATTCACGATTCGGGATGCTGGGCGATTGGGAAACCAGTTCCACCATGCCTTCGAGGACATGCACTTCGGTGGTGGCATCGTCTTGCACATCCATGGCAAAGCTGGTTCCACGGTCGACCACGTTGATCTGCGGCGTGTTGACCAGGAATCCGATCGCGGGCGGTGGCACGTCGACACGTAAGCGTCCCGTTCGGCAGAACACTTCCATGCCGCTGACGATTTCGAGGTCTGCAGGCCCTTCGACGGCAAGGATCGCACCACGATTGGTCTGGATTTCGACCAAACCGCTTTCGAATCGAATACGTCGAGGTGACATTGCTTCGCCGGCATTGAGCGCGGATTCGCGGTCCTGCCATTGAACGTTGACGGCCTTGCGGACGACGGCGACCCATGCCGGACTCTCTGCCGGATTTTCTTCCGGATTTTCTGCTCGGGCGTTGCTCGATTGCTGAGGGGTCGGGGCAATGTTTTCCGCCAGCGGTGCGGCATCAGGAGTCGGACGCAGGTTGGAATAAATCCAAAACGACAGGCTGGCAACCAACAGCAAACTGGCTGCGGTTACCCAGTGCCAGCGATGACCTGCCGTTGCGATCGATTGATCGGCGGCAGCGGATCGATCCAGTGACACGCTTTCGCGTCCCCAGCTTTCCTGTCCCCACTGTCGAAGCAAGGAGTTCAGTTCGGCGCGCTGCCAAAAAAGTTCTCTCGCTCGCGGTGAAGCTAATAGCAATTCTTCCAGCTCTTGCTTTGTCTCTTGATCAAGGCCTTCGTCAAAATAGAGATGCAGCAAGAGTTGCAGCCGATCATTATCCATCGCTTTCGATTCCCATTTTGCCGTTGATACATTTTTGCAGCGAATCCCGTGCGCGCGACAGCACGACGTAAACGGAATCGATCGACCAGCCTAGGATCTCTGCAATTTCTCGTGTCTTGTGTGCCCTGACGTAGCGCAACTCGATCGCGCGCCGAGTATGGGGCGCCAGTGTCGTGATGCAATTCTCGAGTGCCGATAGTTGTTCTTCTTGAAAATCATTCACCGCCGCTGACTGCGTCATTGACGTGGCGTTGAGCATTTCACGAGAGGACGAGCACACCGCATCGATCACTTCGGGCGACAGCGTGCTGTTGCTTTTTTGGTTTCGCTTGCTGTCTTCGAGTACTTTGAATTGGGCGATGCGACAGGCCCACGAGACGAAGTTGGTGCCACGCGTGAAGTCGTCGGCCTTGGCAGTGACCGTCAAAAACGTCTCTTGCAGCACGTCATCGGCACGGCCCATGTTCGGCAGGATACTGAGGATGAATCCGCGAATCCGTGGCGAATGCTGGACGAAAAGTCCGTTGACGTAGTCTCGATGTGAAGAGCCGTGCTGGTGCATGTTCGCCTTTCTGTCCGCTTCCGAAATTCGGAATTCGCCCGCAAGACATGTCGTCAGGATCGCAAATCTGAACTATTTCAACGCGGTTTTTATGAAAATACCCGCCTTGGACGCGATTTGGGAGCTGAATTGCCCTGATGGATCGCCAAATTGACGACGTGGTCCAGGTTAGAGGCACCTTGATTGTTGATGCCGTTATGCCCCCCCGCCAGGCAATCGCGAAAAAATCTTGACTTCTTGGTTAAGAAATTGCGGTGCCCCTTCATGTCTTCTGGATGCGAATTAACGCGCCCTTCGCCCGGCTGATCGGTGTTTTCGTTTCCCAAGCTGGTTATTTGCCAGTCGTTCATCCTCTCCGTCATCGACGCTCGCTTTCGGTCATCAGCGCATGTGGTGTTCGCAGCCACGGCGACCCGATCGAAAAATTTCTCATTTAGGCGAAATCATGAAAAGGTCTTTCCGTTCTGGCTTCACATTGGTGGAGCTTCTCGTTGTCATTGCAATCATTGGCGTGCTCGTCGGCCTGTTGCTGCCGGCGGTTCAGGCCGCTCGCGAAGCGGCTCGTCGGATGAGCTGTAGTAACAACTTTAAGCAAATTGGCTTGGCGGTACACAATTACCACTCTGCGTACAATCAGCTGCCAGCCACCATGACCGGTACCACGGTGGGGATGACGACGCGGCCCCAGCAGTACACGCCCCCAACGGCCCACAATCTTCACCAGCTCAATTGGTTGGTCGGCCTGACCCCGTTCTTTGAGCAGCAGGCGCTCTGGGAGCAGATCAGCAACCCGCTCGATCCTCCGGATCCGATGACGGGCGTTCCCGACGGCTTGCCGCCCTACTTCCAAGCGATGGGCCCTTCTCCACTGATGAGTTTGGCGAACCATAACAGTGTCGGGACCTACCAGCCCTGGTTGACCAACATTCCCACGCTTCGCTGTCCAAGTGATCCCGGCGTTGGGCTGCCGGCACAAGGTCGAACGAATTACGCCTATTGTTTGGGCGATGCCGTTCTGCACACCTCGGCCTACGGCGTGCTTGATGCGGCGACAGGTCAGCCATCGAGTTCCACCAATGCACAAAGGCTCCGGGCGTCCAACCGCGGAATGATTTTTCCCGGCATCAATCCCGTCAAATTCAGAGATGTACTTGACGGACTCGCCAACACGATCTGTGCAGGAGAAATTCTTACCGACATTGGTGACCGAGACCGGCGAACTCAATTTGGTCGTCCGGGCACTGCGGTTGGCCCGGCCAGTCGACGTAATGGTGCCAACGTTTACAAAGCGGGCGAGTTTTTGAAGTGCCGTCCGTTTCTTGACGAGCTTCGCCCACTGTTTTGGGAACCCGGCGCGCCCCTGGTTACCAATGCGGAGAACCGTCGTGGGTACAAATGGGCTCTGGGCCCACCCGGCATGTCTGGCATGAATACGATTCTGCCACCTAATGCGGAAGTTTGCTCTGGTTGGGATCACGTCGCCGCCGGCGTCTATCCGCCGTCGAGTCGTCACCAGGGTGGTGTTCACGTGCTGATGGGTGATGGAGCCGTGAAATTCATCACAGATTCGATCGAGACCGGTAACCTCAATGGCATGACGGTTTGCATTAACGGCAATTGCCTTCCCGCCGGGAGCGAAAGTCCGTTCGGGTTGTGGGGCAGCCTCGGTACGAAGGCCTCAAAGGAAGTGATCGACGAAGAGTTCTAGACTCCGAATCGAATTCATCCGCGAACGTGAGGTGCAAGATGTGCGCATGGCATAACGATGCCACGCGCACATCAATCGGATCCTCAGCAAACACGAATGACGTGTTTGGCACGATTGGCGGTTCAACTGATTTAAACCAAGGAAAAGACGACTCTCATGAAACGTATCCATACAATTTTTCGATGTGCATTACTCGTGCTTGGTACATTCGTGATCTCGGGTTGTGGCGGCGAGCCACAGCCTGAGGCGACCAGCGTAAACGAGCTCTCGCAATTCCTCGCGGACAACCCGGACATCGTCGAACAGTCGCGGCTTGAGGAAGAAATGGAAGATCAGATTGCCAACCAGCCCGCTGGGATCGAAGACGAATTGTGAGACCTCATCCGCACTTGGTTCCTAAGACACGATGGAAACCGGTTCGATGAGACGACAAGATTCGTTTTGGTCATTTAGCATCTTCGTCGCCGCGGCGGTCGCGGCGATGGGCGGTGGACCGAGCGCGATTGCGTCGAGGCCTAACATCGTCTTCATCCTCGCCGACGACATGGGATACGGCGAGGTTTCGGCGATGAATCCCGATCGGTGCAAAGTGCCGACGCCGGCGATCGATCGATTGGCATCGCAGGGCATGTTGTTCACAGATGCTCATTCATCGTCGTCCGTATGCACCCCGACCCGCTACAGCATCCTGACCGGACGCTATTGTTGGCGAACAGTGCTCCAAGAGTTTGTGCTCTACGGTTACAGCGCTCCGCTAATCGACCCGGATCGCGAAACCGTCGCAACATGGCTGAAAGGTCAGGGGTACAACACCGCCGCGATCGGGAAATGGCATCTCGGGATGGAATTGCCTACCACCGACGGGGCACCGCCGGGCAAAGGGCATCACCCCAAAAACATCGATTGGAACGGCACGATCCGTAATGGCCCGAACGCTGTCGGGTTTGATTACTTTTATGGCATCTCGGCGTCGTTAGACATGCCACCGTTCATCTTTATCGAGAACAATCGCTTTGTCGGCCAAGCGACGGCGACAAGAAAGTATCAACGCGAAGGTCCGGCCGAACCCGACTTCGACGCTGTCGACGTTTTGCCTGTCGTCAGGCAAAAGACTGTTCGATACATCAAGCAGCAAGCTGCGGATCGCCCGTATTTCGCCTATGTCGCATTGAATTCGCCGCACACGCCCATCGTGCCATCGAAGCAATGGTCAGGCAAAAGCGGCATCAGTCGCTACGGTGACTTTGTGATGCAAACCGATGCCGTCGTCGGAGCGATCGTCGATGCTGTTGATCAGTCGGCCATGGCTGACAACACCATCGTTATTTTTACGACGGACAACGGTTGTTCAAAAATGGCGAGAATTGAACAGCTGAAACAAAAAGGACATTACGTCAGCGGTCCGCTGCGTGGGTCCAAAGGCGATCTTTGGGAAGGCGGTCACCGTGTGCCGTTCATTGTGCGTTGGCCCGGCAACGTATCGCCGGGAACGCGATGCCATCAAACCATTGGCCAATGGGATTTGTTGGCCACGTGCGTGGACATTCTGCAGTCCGAAATACCGGAAACCAGTGCCGAAGATAGTGTCAGTTTCTTGCCGGCTTTGCTCGGCGAGCCCATCCGTTCGGATCGAAAAGGCATCGTACACCACGCGATCAACGGTCACTTCGCTTATCGCAGCGACAACTGGAAACTCTTGCTTTCCCGCAGCTCGGGTGGAATCACAGCGCCCCGCGAAAATGATGTCTCCAGCGATGTGCCCGAAGCACAGTTGTACGACTTGCAGCAAGATCTCGGCGAGTTGAATAATTTGTATCCACAAAAACCCGAGCTCGCTGCGAAGCTATTGAGACAGCTGGAATCTGATGTCATGTCTGGCCGCACGGTTCAGGGGCCTGCGGCGACCAACGATGTGCCCAACATCAAGCTTTGGAAGAATCGATAGTCGCAAAGTTTTCGTTCGTTTTATTGCCGGTCCTTGATCGAGTCGCGAAAAAGTGACACTCGATTGCGATTCGAACGTAATTTTGATTGGCCGCAAAGCGTTGCCTCTTGATTAATCGCATCGATCTCTTGCGGAAGTTTGTTTCGGCAGGATTCATCGTTTCGATTTCTTGAAACATCGCTGTCCCCCTTCCGCTTAGCGGATGTTACCACTGGGGAATCAGCGGATGAATTCTTTCAAAGTTGTCCATTGCCCCGATCCGAGTGAATTGCGGCGGTTCGTCGACAATGAATTGCCCAGTGACTCAGTGACTCAGTGACTCAGTGACTCAGTGAGCGGAATCGATGCGCATTTAGTCTGCTGTTCCGCTAGCCGCGCCTACGACCCAACGCTGGATCGTGACGTCGCCATTCAGGTTCTGCATGCGGAAATCGTACGTCGCGCCGGTGGTACGGAAATCTATTTGTCCGACGTGCGTTCGTTGATCGCCGGCTGGTTCGCAGCGGTCGAACGGTTGACCCAAAATCATCCGCAAGCCCTGCGGATTGCATGCGAGTTTCTAGGCGAACCCGGCAAACCCATCGCGCCGGCGCAGTACCAGCAGATGGCGGCCGGCGTGCGATAGGGAACACGCGAGCCGAATCTCGCGTTCTTTCGGATCCGCAGTTCGGCGTCAATGAATACCAATGCCGGGTGCAAGAAGCGCAGCAAAGGTGACAGGTGTTGCGCGCGACCTGTTACCTGATCCCTTTAACCTTTAGCCTCTCCAATCATTCATAGTCCCATTTCATGATCCAGGGATCTTGATAGGTCTTTTGCAGGTTCTTTAATTTGGCTTTGTAGGTTTCTAGGACATCTTGGTGCCCTGGGCTGTCGGCCAGATTCGTCGTCTCATCGGGGTCGGACTGGATATCGAACAGTTCAAATTGTGGACGTTGAACGTAGCGGCCGACGGTGGTGTTGCCGTAAGGGGCATCTTTTCCTTTGGCCCATTGTGCTTGCCAGCTGCTCGCGGCCCACAAATCCGATGCGAAGGGGTATGGCAACGGGTGTGCGATATTCCAGATCAGTTTGTACTGGTCGTCACGCACGACGCGCATGGGATAGTACATTTGAATTTCGTGAAACGTGTGCGACGCAAAGATGGTCTTGTGATGATCCTGGTCGGGGTTGGCCAGGCAGTGCATCCATGATTTTCCGTGATACGCGTTGAACGGTTCGCCGCCATCCCGGTTTTCCTTGACCGCTTCGCCGCGTTCGTTCCAAAACTTGTCGGCGTTGATCATGTTCTTGGGGGCATTCTTTTCGTGATCGAGTCCGCCGGCGAAATCGAGCATGGTGGGCGTCAGGTCGATGTGGCTGACCATTGCCTTCGACTCGACGCCACGAGTGGATTGATAGGGATCGCGAACGACCATTGGGACACGAAGCCCGCCTTCGTACACGGTCGTCTTGCCGCCGGCGAACGCCATCCCGTGATCACTGGTAAAAATGATCATGGTTTTGTCGTACAGGTCGGCTTCCTTTAGGATTTCGACAAGTCTGGCGACGCCTTGGTCGATGCGGGCACATGATTGGTAGTACTGTGCCAGTTCTTCACGAGTCTCGGGCGTGTCGGGCAAGAACGGTGGGATGACGACATCGGCCGGATCAAAGAAAACTTCTTTGATGCCGGGGAAAGACCCGTCGTGTGGCTTGTTGCCGAACAGGTTGGCTTTCAATTCTAGTTTCGAATCTTCGTCCTTGCCGCCGCCGCGATGCGGATCGGAAGTCGCAAAGTACAAAAAGAATGGTCGGTCGTCGCTGTCGGTCGTGAGGAATTCGCGGACGTTTTCTGCCATTTCAACGGCATTTCGACCGTTACCCTTCATGTAGGTTTCGTAATGATAGACCGCCTCGGGCGCGACGTGATACTTGCCGATATGACCGGTCCGATATCCCGCGCCGGCCATGACGCGCGGCAGCGAGAGGCTGACGACGTCGTGAAAGGACGCAAATTTGTGATAGTGGTGTTGGTGACCGAATTGCCCGTTACGATGATTGTGCAACCCGCTCATCACGACGCTGCGACTGGCGCTGCATGACGCCGTTGTTGCGAACGCGTTGCGAAAAATCATTCCATCTTTGGCGACCGCATCGATCGCCGGCGTGACCGCAACCGGGTCGCCATAGCATCCCAGCGTAGGGCTCTCGTCGTCAGTAATTATGAATAAAACGTTCTTCTCGGCGGCCAAAGCGGTCGGCATAGGGCCGAGGGAGATCACAATAAGAGATGCGACGATCAGTTGGGTGAGTCGTGAAATGGACATAGACTTGGTGGTCAACAAAGGAAGGAGGTGGGAAGGTGTCCAGACAGTTTAACGAGTACTCGCGGTCGATGCAGAATCCAATCACGGTCGCCCTATTCAAGATCGCGTCATTTTCCTTGCCACAGCTCTGGCAGTTCGCGGTTGTCCTGTTGGCTTGGGGTGCGAGCATCGGGACTGCCGCCGACCGCACGACGTGCGTGATTCCTCATGCCGCCGACCGCCAAGCCGCCGCATCGAGCCACGTGGAAATCGGGCCGTTGAATTCCCGATCGCAAGATGCCCGCTCGCTCGACGCGAACCCTGCCACCGCGAGGTCGACGCATCGCCCCGGCGCGGTCTTTGCCGACGAAGCGTTCGGCGATCAGGCGTCTGACGGATGGCGGTCGTATTCACGCGTGTGGGACGCTCATCTGGCCGATCCGGCCAATGTCGCCGTTCGGCGGTTTCTGGGGTTGCCTCTGAAGTCCGACGTGGAAGCCGTGCCGCGACGAGGACGCAGCGCGCCGCGGTGGCTCGGCTGGCGGCTTGGAAGTTATTCCCAGGTCGACACTCCGCACTTCACGATCTTTAGCCGTGCCGATGCGGATGCGAGTCGCGAAGTTGCGATCGATCTAGAACGGTGCTATTGGGCCTGGACACAGATGTTTTTTCCGCTGTGGGAAGGCAGTGCGCAGGTCTCGACGTCGCTGAGAGACGTCAGCAACGATATCGAAATTGCGGACCACTTGAAGTCAACGAACGCTCGGATTTCGGTCCGGCGGAAATTGCAAGTCGTTCTGTTTCGCGACGCGAATGAGTACAAACGAACACTCGGTCAATCGATGCCGGGAATCGAACGGTCGACCGGTTTTTACCATGACCAAAAACAAACGACCTTTCTCTACGCTTCGCCCGTCCCTGATCGTGGAACACGGCGACATGAAATGGTCCATCAATTGTTTCGCGAGGCAACGCGGTCGTCGCTGGGCCGCGACATGCCCGCCGAAGAGTCCGGCTTTTGGCTAATCGAGGGGATTGCCGGTTACTTTGAATCGATGAGGCTGAGTGACAGCACGGCAACGGTCGGAGGCTGGGACGCGCCGCGACTTCAATTCGCGCGCCACCGCGTGTTCGTCGGTGGCGACGAAATGTCATTCGCAGAGCTCGCGGCCGACGGCAGGCTCGCCGCTCAGAAACGACCCGACATTGCGCGGTGGTACGCCTATGCGATCGCGCAAACCCATCACTTGATGGATCGTGGAGACGCGGTGGCTCGGCAGTGGGTCTATTCTAAGCTGGCCGAGCTTTACAAAATCGACTGCGACATCGCGGGTGTGAAAATACCCGGCGATATCGATCGAGGCTTGAAGCGGTTCTTGGTGATCGATGACGACTCGATCCAAGCAAACGCGATTTCCTATCCACTAAAGCAATTGTGTTTGGCGGGATGCGAAGTCTCGCCAATGGGACTGTCGTCGATTCCGGCAAGCTCGTCGATGCAGTGGTTGGATCTGTCTCGGTTGCCCGTCTCAGTCGATGATGTCTGCCGGCTTGTGCCCGATCCTTCCTTGCTGGAACAATTGTCACTGGAAGGAACACGCATCGACAATTCCATCGCGACTTGGTTGTCCGGCGCGAGCCGACTGCGCGAACTGGACCTAAGTTTTACCAAGGTCAATGATGTGGTGGTGGATGCGATTGAACGTTCCGAAACGATCGAAACGTTATGGCTGACCGGCACCCAGGTTTCTGACGAGGCTCTTGGAGCGATTGGCAGCTTGAAAGGATTGCGGTACGTCGACTTGCAACGCACGAATGTTTCGGATGAGGCCCTCAAGCGGCTCGCAAGTCAATATCCCGAGTTGCAGATCAATCCTTTGCAGGTGCATGAACCGTGATCGCCAATCCATCGCAGCCCTTGCCGCGTTTCTTTCGTGTTCGGCAACGATTCGAATCACATCGTCTTGACGATGTGGCAACCGCGGTCAGCGAGGCGCTTGCGACATCGGACCTGTCGTCAACAATCTTTCCCGGCCAGCGCGTCGCGATTGCCGTCGGCAGCCGAGGGATCGCGAACCTGGTGATGATTGTCAAGCAAGTCGTTGACGAGGTCACCGTGATGGGCGGTGTGCCCGTGATTGTTCCGGCGATGGGCAGCCATGGCGGCGCGACGGCGGAAGGTCAAACGAAAGTGTTGGATTCCCTGGGCGTCAGTGCGGCAGCGATGGGGTGTGAAATCGGCGCATCGATGGACACGGTCGTCGTTGGTAAGACCGGTGACGGGATCGAGGTACACTTCGACGCAATCGCGAGCACGGCGGATCATGTGCTGCTGATCAATCGGGTCAAACCGCATACCCGCTTGGTCGGTGAGTTCGAAAGCGGGTTGGTGAAGATGTTGCTGATTGGACTGGGGAAGCATCGCGGCGCGGCGCTCTATCACCAAGTGTTTGCAAAATACGATTACCGGCTCGACCGCATCGCACCAGAAATCGTGTCAATGATTCTTGCCAAATTGCCGGTCAGGCTCGGCTTGGCTATCGTCGAAGATGCTTTTGATGAAACTTCCAGCGTGCATGCTGTTGCAGCGGAGCGGTTTCTCGCCGATGAGCCACCATTGTTGCAGGCGGCAAAGAACCGTATGCCTCGATTGCCGTTTGATCATGCCGATCTACTGATTGTCGACCAAATCGGCAAGGAGATCAGCGGCACCGGAATGGACACCAACTTGATCGGCCGTAAGTTCAATGACAAGTTGGCGGCACCGGATGAGTTCCCAAAAATCCGCCAGATCTATGTGCGCGCTCTCACTGATCAAACGGCGGGTAACGCCAGTGGCATCGGGATCGCAGAATACTGTCGCAGTCGCGTGGTGCAACAAATGAACGTTGACGCAACGCGAATCAATTGTCTGACCAGCGGGCATCCCACCGCCGGCGCCATCCCGATCCATTTGCCGACCGATCACGAGGTCTTGTCGGTGGCGACGACCCAGTCGGGACGCCTGTCGGTTCAGGACCTGCAGTGGCTGTGGATCCGGGATACGCTTCGGGTCAGCGAGCTGGCTTGCAGCGAAGCGTACTGGGATCAAGCAAGCGGCGACGACCGGCTTGAAATTTTGTGCGAACCGAGCGAACTGTCCTTTGATGCCGACGGGAATTTGTCGACGTGTGAATCGATCTAGGCCATAACGTGTTGTTTCACGTCGAAAATCGTCGCCTCGGTGTCAATCTGGCCAGCAATCCCCTTGCTTCGAGTGATTCGAGCGGGCTAGTGTGAGTGGTCGATTCCATGTTTGCCGGGTGGGCAACTTTGTCTTTGCCGCAGTGGCATCGAGCCCGCTTTTCTTATCCGTTTTTTCGCAGCCGCCGCGCGTGACCGAAGCCGCAGAACACGACCGATCCAACAGCGATGCGAGCCGGTCTCGTTGGGCATCGAAAATCGCTGCGCGGTTTCATTGTGAACTCTCCGATGAGCTGGTGGATTGGTTCGATCGCGAGATGTGGAATGAGAGTGGCCGTGGTGAATATCGGCAGCCGATTCATCCCAGTGAATTGCTGGTTGATGCCCCCGAGTCCATTTGGCCGGCTTTGATGCCATGTGACTTGTTACCGATCAGCGGAAATTCCGCTGGCGATTGGTTGTGCATGCGAGTCGATCAGCACGATCGCGTGGCCGAGATCGTGCAGTGGTATCACGGCGGCGGCGACTGGATTCCTTGGGGACGAACGTTGTCCGAAGCGTTTGCATTTGACGCACTGAGTTTGCAATTACCCGGGACCCGGCGACGGCACTCCATTCCTGCCGAGAATCCACGCCCGGACGCTGCCGAGTTGGCACGTTTTGCCGAGGTCGACGGCGTTGCCGCGGATCCGCTGTTGGATTGGGCCGCGAAGTATTTGCCTGGGGATGTGGCGGCGTTGCTCAGCGGTAAACAAGACAGTGAAACCGTTGCCGCAAAATTGATCCAACATCACGTTGCCGAAGTGGCAGTCCGCTGTGAAGCGGTTCAGGACGCGCTGCACCAATCGATCACCGCATTTATGGATCCAAAGCTTGCCGCGGAATGGAATGTCCCCTGGGAACAAATGGTGGAGTGGACGTTTGATGCTAAGCGGATCCCCGATGATCGCTACGCACAAATTGCCGAGCTGTCCGGCGAGCCGTTTGTGGACCAACAAGATTGGGCAGCGGCAAAGTCACATTGCCGCGCGGTGACTGAGATCGATCCGACGTTGGCGTGGGCATGGGAAATTTTGGGATACACAGCCGAACGCGATCACGACATTGATTCCGCCATGTCGGCATACCGGTCCGCAAGCGCTTGTTCGGTATTTACCGATCAATCCGTGCGGCTGCGGACGCATTGGGAAACGGGCTGTGTCGGCAAGTTCTCGGTCGCACGCATGATGCAGATGCAGCCGAGCGTTGTTAGCGAAGATGACTATTTGCGACGAGTCGGGATGCATGACCCTCAACAGCGTCGTCGAGAAGTTTGCGACTATTGGCGTGATCTGGCCACGACGGCGTTCGAACAAGGGCGATTTGCCGATGCTTACTTGCTGGAGCGAAACGCGGGGTGGGATTTAGGCGCTGAGCCGATGACATCGTTCGGCGATTTACTCGATTCGATCGTCCGGTCGGCAAATCACGCGGGGCAAGCGGCGCGTGCCGCAGTTGCGCAAGCCCATCGTGCTTGTCTGGCGGCACGATATCGGATTTGATTTCGCCAGCACTCCAGTACGCCTGCACTCCAGTACGCCTGCACTCCAGCACTCCAGCCCGGCAGCGGACGGCTTCCACCTTTTCCTTAATCCAAATTCCTGCGAGACCCGCTCATGACCGGTCGCGAGTCATCTGAAAATCCATCGGAAAATATCGTTTGGCACGATCAAACCGTTTCGCGTGAGTCTCGCGAACGGCTGTTGGGACAGCGCGGCGTCGTGTTATGGTTCACCGGGCTCAGCGGGTGTGGCAAGAGCACGATTGCGAACGAACTTGACCGCCAGCTTCATGAATCGGGCCGAGCGACGACGTTGCTCGATGGCGATAATATTCGTCACGGATTATGCGCACCGTCGGCGGTCTTGGCCCAAGAGCATGACGCGGCGTTTGCGGAACGTTTCGGTTTGGGGTTTGGCGAGGTTGATCGAGAAGAGAACATTCGCCGGATCGGGTCAGTCGCTTCGTTGATGGCGTCGGCCGGACTGATCACCTTGGCCGCTTTCGTCAGTCCGTATCGGCGGGATCGCGACAGGGTGCGGCGGATCGTTGAAGCGGCGGGACGGGCAGGCGATTTCATCGAAGTCTTCGTCGACACACCGCTGGATGTGTGTGAAACTCGTGACCCCAAGGGCCTGTACAAAAAGGCCAGGGCCGGCGAGCTGGCAAATTTCACTGGAATTAGCGCTCCCTATGAACCGCCATTGAAACCCGAATTACGAATCATCGGCGGCAATGACCGCTCTCCCGCCGACCAAGCGACCGAAGTCTTGCGGTTCTTGCAGCGGCGAACCGGCTAGTGGCGGGCTGGCGCAACCCGCCGCTGTGACAGCTCTTTGCCCGCCGGGGGATGCAACGGCCGCGACCGGTGGGCTCGGCATGACCAGGACTTGGTCCCGGCCTCCTGGCGGGCTTTCTTGCGGGATTTCGGGGTGGGAAGGGCCAATTTGCCGTTGCGTCCGTGGGGCGTAGCGGTAAACTACGGCCCAATAATGTGAGTGATAGACCGACGAAACAGAATTAGAAACGAATGACGATCTCGAAAGAGCGAAAGAAACAGGTAATCGGCGACTTCCAAAAAGCGGATGCCGATACCGGCTCGCCTGAGGTGCAAATTGCAATCTTGACCGAGCGTATCAATGGGTTGACTGAACACATGCGGACGCATCGCAAGGATTATGCCTCGCGACGTGGATTGCTGGGGTTGGTCAGCCGTCGCCGCCGTTTGCTTGATTACGTGCGGGGCGAAGACCCCCAGCGTTATCTCGACATCATCGGAAAATTGGGCATTCGAAAGTAGCCCCGTCGGCTCGTCTGGCTTTTGGCGTGTCCGGCACCGGCCGACCTGGCCAAGGCCAGGCTCTTGCCGATCGGTGCCCGCCAACCCGAGTCGCTTAGATGGCAACCGCCGAACACCCTGCGAACATAAATTGTTTGTGGGAGGCTCGTGCAACTTCTCTCTTCGCCACACCGCGGATTGGCGCATGCTTTGTTATGCGGCCGGTCGATGTACCGGCACTGCTCTTGGTGTCGCTCCCGTTATGTATTTGTCGTGAGCGGCTGCGCTGTTGATGCGGCCGTTTCATGTAGTTGTTCGCGTTTTGCAGTCGGTACTGTGTGGCGCGTGATGTGTAGTTCAAGAAGGTTGATGGAAGGAAATTGAAAGTGACAGAAAAAAAGATCAGGGTCGAAAAAGAAATCGGCGGACAAACGCTCTCGTTTGAAACGGGCCAGTTGGCCAAGCAGGCGGCCGGTTGTGTCGTCGTGCAATATGGTGAAACCGTCGTCCTCGTGGCAGCCGCCTCAAGTGACCCACGTCCGGGACTCGACTTTTTCCCGTTGATGTGCGACTACCGCGAAAGGTTGGCCGCCGCAGGTAAATTCCCCGGTGGTTTCCTCAAGCGTGAAGGCCGCCCGAGCACCAAAGAAACGCTGAGTGCGCGTTTGATGGACCGGCCGATCCGACCACTGTGGCCGGAAGGTTACAAGGACGAAGTACAGGTCCAAGCGTTTGTCGTTGCAAGTGATTTGCAAAACGATGGCGACGTGCTGGCGATGAATGGCGCTGCAGCCGCACTGCACATCAGCGAGTTGCCTTTCCAAGGCCCTCTTGGTTCGGTCCGCGTCGGCAAGGTCGACGGCAAATTGGTCGCGTTCCCCACGAACGAAGATCTCGAAGAAAGCGAGTTGGACATGATCGTCAGCGGCTCGCGTGAGCAAGTCGCCATGATCGAGGGCTTTGCTCATGAAATGCCCGAAGACGAAATGATGGAAGCGATTCAGTTCGCTCACAACGTCATTCGCGAAGTGATTGACCTGCAGGAAGAGCTGTATCAAAAGGTCAATCCGACCAAGAAAGAGTACATTCCGCCAGAAGACGACGGGCTTTTCCAGCGTCTAAACGACGCCTACTACGACCAGTTCCGTGCCGCACAGCAAACCGACGGCAAGGCGAACCGCGCAAACGCCGTCAAGGAACTGCGCGACCGCGCGATGAGTGAAGTCATTCCCGATCCCAACGCTGATGGCGCTATCTGCGAAAAGCGATTCAAGTCGGTTTGGCATGACTTGGAAGAAAAAGTCGTTCGTGATTTGATCGTCGCAGGCACGCGTCCGGACGGACGCGACAACAGCAGCTTGCGTGCGATTTACTGCGAAACGGACTTGCTTCCCAAGGTGCACGGATCGGCCTTGTTCCAACGTGGCGAAACACAAGCACTTGTGACAATCGCATTGGGGACCGCCCGCGATGAGCAACGCGTCGACGGTTTGATGGACGAGTACAGCAAGAAGTTCATGCTGGACTACAATTTCCCATCGTTCTCGGTCGGTGAATGTCGTCCCATCCGTGGCCCTGGTCGTCGCGAAATCGGACACGGCTGCTTGGCCGAACGAAGTGTCGCGCCGGTTCTACCATCGGCCGATGACTTCCCGTACACGATCCGCGTCATCAGTGACATTCTGGAATCCAACGGGAGCAGTTCGATGGCTTCGGTGTGTGGTGCGACCTTGGGCCTGATGGCTTCGGGCGTTCCGATCAGCAATCCGGTTGCCGGTATCTCGGTCGGTCTGGTCCGCAACTCACCCGACGACTGGGTATTGTTGACGGACATTCTTGGAACCGAAGATCACTTCGGCGACATGGACTTCAAGATTGCCGGGACGCAAAACGGAATCACCGGTATTCAGTTGGACCTGAAAGTCACCGGCATCAACGACGACATCATTCGTGCGACGCTGAAACAGTCGCGCGAAGCACGGATTGAAATTCTTCGCAAGATGTTGACGACCATCTCTCGTCCGCGTCGCGAAATCTCACCAACCGCACCGCGGTTGCTTCGCACGAAGATTTCGCCGGACAAGATCGGTGCCCTGATCGGACCGGGCGGAAAGAATATCCGTGGCATCCAAGAAACGACCGGCGCGGTCATCGAAGTCGACGACGACGGAACCGTCTTGGTCGCCAGCAGCAGCAAAGAGTCGGCCGAGAGCGCGATGAAGGCTGTGGAAGCTTGCACGGCGACCGTCCAGATCGGCAAAATCTATGATGGTACCGTCAGCAGTATCAAGGAATTTGGCGCGTTCGTCGAAATCTTGCCCGGACGTGACGGTCTATGTCACATCAGCGAAATGAGCAGCGGTTACGTCAGCAGCATCGACAAGGCGATTCACGTTGGTGATGAAATGAAAGTCTTGGTCATCGACGTCGATGAGCACGATCGTGTGAAACTCAGTCGCCGTAAGGCTCTGGAAGAATTGGGCGAAGAGGATCCTCTTGCGTCCGTCTTCGAAGCTGCCGGTGGCGGCGGAGGCGACGACGGTGATCGTGGCGACCGCGGCGGCGACGATGATCGCCCACGACGTCGGCGTGGCGGAAGCGGCGGTGGCGGCGGAGGTCGTGGCCGAAGCGGCGGCGGCGGACGTCGCTAAGCGACGAACAGTCAAAAAGTGAATGAATAACAGGGTGCTTCGGCACCCTGTTATCTTTTACCCGTGACCCCCAACGCGCGTCGCGCAAAATCGCTGATGGGGGTGATCGCTTGCGGCCAAATCAATCCGCCCCAAGGCGGCGCACCCGTCATTCGCAGGGGTGACTGAGTGTTCTTTTGTGCGCAGAGACCCTGAGTCGTGAGACCCTGAGCCTTGCGACGCTGGGGCCCTAAGCCTTGAGACCCTGAGCCTTGAGACGCTGGGGCTTTCTTATCCGGTTGCTTTGAGCCGCCGGTAATACATCCGACCAGCACGTTGGGCGGCGAAGGTCCGATCCAGTTCACCACGGTGCTTGCGGAACCAGGATGCGACCAACGCCAGCGTATGAGGAAACGCACCGTGACCGCGGTTAAGCCGATCGCTTGTTGCGGCTTTCCAGTGCTGGATCATCGGACGCATCGCATCAAACTCGGTTTTGTCTTTCGGTGCCACAGCGACTGCAGCGACCTCGCCGCAGTGAATCAGATACCAAGTATGACATCCGTCATATCCCGGCACGCTGTAGATAAACGTGAACTTACGTCGCGCATCGGCAAGGATCGACAGCTTGCGGTGGACGTACTGCAAGTCCTTTAACGCGACGTAGGCACGCTCGGCCAGTTCGTATTGCAGGTTCGCGATGGCGGTGTCCATCTGCTCCTGGATCGCCATGAGTGGTTCGTCGTTAAAACCATCCAGAAAGCTTTCCGCCGCATTCACTTTGGCTTCGTATTCGGCACGAGTACATGCGGCGGCGCACGGCCCGATACATGTGCCGACTTCAAGTCTCAAGCATCCTGGGCGATGCTCCAGTTCGAACAGCGAGAGTTGTTCGGCAAAGTGAAAGACTTGCTTTTCACTGCAGTCGCGAAGCCGGAATACCTTGTTCAAAGCTTCAACGGCGCGTCGCATACGTCCCGCGCCGTAAAAGGGGCCTTCGATTCCGACACAATCGGCAGGTGGTTTTGACGAAAGAAAAAACGTTGCCGGCGATCGACCCAGGCACAGATAGACGGGTCTTTGACGCTTGGGAACGCCCTGGACATTCCATCGGGGCGAGAACGTACGGATCAGTTGTTGCTCACGTACCAGCGAGGCAAATTCGCTTGGTTGTGTTTCCCACTGAATCGCTCGAGCGTTTTCAATGATCCGTCCGCCCTTCTCGTCCGCATTGGATGCGGCAAAATAGCTTAGCAGCCTCGAGCGAAGTGATTTGCTTTTTCCGACATAGATCAGTCGACCCTTGCGGTCCAGCATTCCATAGACGCCGGGAACGCGAGGGCAGGATTGGATGATTTGTCGTCTCAACTCGCTCTTGCTGCGCCCACCAACGGCCTCGATCGGACGCACCGGATGTGGATTCAAAGGATCCGCGCCGAATCCGAAAACCGGTTGTTCTGGCAATATTGCATCCATGCGAATCCTTCCCTTGTCCGCCACACCAAATTGGGCAAGCAGCTAATCGTCGCTACCCCTAAGTCAGCGAAACTCGCGGCCACGCGCGAACGACCATTATGCGACACAAGACGCCGGGTCCTCAACGGCAAAAAGCTGCAGAATTGCGCGCCATGTGCTATCAACGCAGTTGTGGCACGTTCGCCGCGATCGATGATCAGAGTGCTTGGCCGCAGCGCTGCGCGAAAAAAGCGGCTTGGCAACAGGATGCGGACGAGAACTAATTGCCGGATACCGAACGGTGATCCGTGGTGGGCTGGCAAGCGAACACTTGCACGCCGGCTGCGGAAAATGCGGGGCTGGGGTCTTCTTTGCCGGTAAATCGTCGCAGCAGGCTGCCGTCCGGGTCGCCGTGAAATTCGCGGCAATACACAAGCCAGATCGGGACCTGCCGATACTCTTCCGCTTCCTCGGGTGAGATCGCTTCGCCGGGTTTCGCCGGTCCAATGGCGATCGCTTCGGCCGTCGATCCCAGATAGTACTGCAGGGGACGCCGCATGTAGGCCGAGCAAACGAGGATCGGTTGTTGTTCACCCTGTCGAACGAAGTTTGCCGCGGCACGAACGTCCTCGTTCATGTACCGAGGATTGAATTGGCGATTATAGATTGCCACCGCAAATAGCATGGCCAAGGATAAAAACGCGATCGACCGTGTCGTGGCATGATTGAGATGGTGAAGTCCGGCGCCGATCAGGACACATCCAGGTATCCAAAGCCAAACCAGGAACCGAGTGTTGTACGTCACGCCGAAACCGATACACAATCCAAGCAGGATCATGATCGGGACTGTCAGCAATCCCACCCAGAGCCCCAATGACCAATGGTGGCGAAGTCCGCGAATTCCAACTCCGACCAGCGTACCCGCGATTGCGAAAGAGCTAAGCAGCCAAGGCAGCGTTTGTTTGAACGCGGTCCATTGATCGATCGCGTGCAGTTCCGCGCGAGAGATTCCCAGCGAGTAACCCGAGATCAGCGAAAAGTACGTGTAGCCAATCGCGCCTGCGTTCAACGGGCGGGGTTCACGCAGGCCCAGTTGATAATTCAAGTCGTCAAAGACCAACAGCAACAGCGGCGAGCATAAGACGCCGATAACGGCTGCGCATGGCAGCAATCGTCCCAGGACGATACGGCGTCCAAAGACAATCATCCCAACCAACCCGATCGATAAAAGAACGATCGCAAAAAAGTAGTGCACATAGCCGCCCAGAACAGACACGGTGATAAACGCGGCCGCGTTGCCGAGCGAGCCGTGCTTGACCAACCGGACGAAACACGCCACCGCCAACAGAGCCAGCAGCATGTAAAGCATGTAAACGCGGCCCTGTTGTGAATAGAAGATGTGGAACGGTGAACACGCACCCGCCAGCAGCGTCCACCAAGCCTCGCCGTCGCCGATCAAGCGGCGAACCATCAGCCACAGCACGCCGAGTGACGTCATGCCACAGGCGAACGAAAATGTTCGCAGGGCAAACTCGGATGAGTCGACCGTGAACCAACCAAGCAAGGCGACATGGTAAAGCGGTGGAAACGAATTGGGATCTTGCACCAATTCTGCGATCGACATTTCCGTGCGGTCACGCTCATAGCACTCGTCCATCGAAAGCGATTGAGACGTCAGGCCTAATACACGGATGCAACCGGCAAAGACGAGTAACAGGATGACACTCCATGGCCACGACGCTTGACGCCGGCCGCCGCTTACCGACCGCTCACTGGCCGATTTGGATTGGGCTGCGCTTTGCAGAGCTTTGTTGTTCTGTTCGGGTCGAGCACCAAATAACGCGATGATCCAGGCGAAAACGTGATCGCGGCGAAACACCAGCGACTCGGCGCGCGAATTTGATGAAGGGGATTCGTTTGGCACAGGCTTGAAACGTGATCCGTGGGCGACTGATTTAAGAGACGGATTAGGGCGTCGCGAGTCTTCATGGGTGACTGATGTGCACGCTATTTGCGCTGGCGCTATGGCCCCATCGGTGCTGACGCTATGACCCGCCCAAGTTTAGCCTCACCGAATCAAGTCTAGTTATGTGTTTCAATTTCGGAAGAATTCGCGGCGACGGTTTTCGGCAGAAAATCGCTCCAGAAGTCTGACGGCTTGTCATAAAAGTCCAAGAATCGCTGGCTATCACTATTGATTTGATCACCAACCCAACGCAACAAGTCGGGGCTCCATTTTGCATCGCCCGCGCCGGAACGGCTTTTCAAGAGTCGCTTCATCGGCTGATAGATGGCGTTGGGAATGCGTTTTTTTGTGCGTTCCAGCCCCATGTCGAACCAGCGTGACTGACGCAACAGCCGAATCGCGGCGACATCCTGGCGTCGTTTCGAAGTTTCGTTGCGATCGATTTTCAAGTCATCGATATTGCAGGAATCAATTCCTAGAAACTGGCAGCACTGATCGACAACCTGTTGAGTCGAGTTGCGGTAGTCTTCGAAAAACAGCACAAAGATACGTTCGTCAGGAAATAGTTCGCGATAGTGATTGATCTGCTTCCAGTACAAGCTGATGTCGATCGTCTCGGGATGTGATCGGACGAAGGACTCGAATTCCAAACTCGTGCGTCCCTTAAGGACCTCGTGTCCCCAGTGCGATTGAATTCGTTGCAGCGGATTCCTTGCCATGAAAATCAGCTTTGCGTCGGGCGCATGTTCGGCGAGTCGTCGGGCGGCTTGCGGGTACTGAAGGTGCTTGGTGTAGCTTGTGCTGCCTTCGGCCACCACGGTTTCTTTTGATACCCCGCGAAAAAGAGACTCGTACCAGCGCAAACCCTTGGCGTAGATTTCATCACGGCTGAAAAAATCAGGTTCTTTCGGGCACGAAACGAATACGTCAGGGTGATGGTTCAGGATGTCGCAAAGTCCGGTCGTCGCGGATTTCATCGATCCAATGATGAACGTATTGGGAATCATGCAGGCGTCCTCGATCCAGAGTCCGTTGTTTGGGGCCGAACTGACTCGGGTTGGTTCTTGGATTGGCGGAAGCTCAGCATTCGACGAATTCGCTGGGCCGTTAGCGTCGGAGAGCAAAGTGCGGCCATGCCAAGTTGCGCATATCCCAAATTC
This sequence comes from uncultured Pirellulaceae bacterium, assembly GCA_963975425.1. GTDB lineage: Bacteria > Planctomycetota > Planctomycetia > Pirellulales > Pirellulaceae > CAXBGS01. The sequence goes on along the minus strand of CAXBGS010000004.1, from coordinate 616,915 downwards.
GGGTGGTCACCCAAAATGTTGTTCAGGGCTGCGCGGTACCGCCGCATGGCGTGTTCGTTGAGTCGTTCGCGGACCTGCCACGTCCAAGGTCTTTGTTTTTCCGTTGCCGCGTATTCGCTCAATTCGATCCAGGGTAAATCCTCATGTCGACGTCGCGCACATTCGGCCGCGTAACGTTGATGGTGCCGAATCTTTGCCAGTTTCTGACCGTTCAAGCTGGCGTTGTGGATGCGGTAGTACAGTAAGACCTCGTCCAAGTTTGCCAGCTTGGATTTTTCACTCATCTTCAGGTAGATGTCCCAATCCTGAGCGATGGGGTGTTCCCAGTATCCGCCTACATCTCGCATGATTTGCGTTTGGCACATGATCGTGGGGTGACACATTGCGTGTTTTCCTTCCATCAATGCCTCGGTGATCTCGTCATGGCCACAAGGCAGTTTCGATGGGAAACCTGAACGTTGCGGCCCGAGTCGGTTGAACTGGGTGCCCAACAATCCGACTTCGGGGTGCTTGCGCATGAACTGGTACTGCTTTTCCAGTCGCGTGGGCAGCGCAATGTCATCGCTGTCCAATCGAGCAAGGAAAGGCGTGTCACAGTGCTGGATCCCGTGATTCAGAGCGGCCGCGAGTCCCTGCTGCTCTTGATGGATGATTTTGATGCGGGGATCGGACAGGTCGTTCAGGTAGTTGGTCGATTCATCCGTGGACCCGTCGTTGACGATCACCATTTTCCAGTCGGTAAACGTTTGCTCAAGGATCGAGTCCACGGCAGCAGGCAAGTACGGCATGCCGTTGTGAACGGACATGAGTACGGAGATCGGTGCGGAGTTTGTTTCGGTCATCGGACGTCAACCAGCAGATTCAGGGAGAGGGAGATCGCTTCTGACGACGAGCCGATTTGCTTCGGCGGAATTCATTTGAGTCAGCATCGATAATACAGTGACGAATATGCACAGGAACGGATCGGCAGGGCTGGCAAACCCACGATCAAGAACACAAAAGGCGATCAACGGAATGCAAATCGCAAAAGGTTCCCAGCCTGGTGAAAATCCGCGATCATCAGGCGGTATCTTGATGACGCGGAATAACGCTACAAAGAGCGAGATCAGAACCATTGCACAAGCGATGATACCAAACGCTCCCATTCCCACACCCGATTCGATAAACAGATTGTGTGAATGGACAATCGAGCCGCCTACCTCTTTGGATACGATCGCTTTGGCGCGTCCCGCGACAAATCCTTCGCCGAGTGGTAACGATTCGGCGGCACGTTTTATTCCCAGTTCGTATATCTCTGATCGTCCCGTAAGGCTCTTGAACTCTTCCGCCGACTGACCACGCATCACATAGTACAGCAGCGATTCGCCCACCGAAGGAATCATCACCGTCACGGGGGCCACGATTCCGATCGCCAAAATGAACGGCAACAACTTGCCTCGAAGTGCAAAGATCAGAAATGATCCTGCCAACATGCCGGCGATTGCCGTACGACTGATCGTTAGCAGGACGGTTACCGCAAGAAATGCGATCCACGGAAAGTTGCGATTCCATTGCCAATCGCGTGTACGGGCGAGTAAGCCGACGACTCCCGCGGCGCCAACGACGGAAATTTGGCTGGGGTGACCGAGCGGTGTCGCAAATCGCCAAGACAGAAATGTGTCTCGGTTGTAAAACATGTATTCATTTCCCGGACCTCGTATCCAGTCCAGTCCAAACGTCAAACCCGTGTTCGCCATCAGAAAGAACATCCAGTTCGCCGCGATGTAAACGGTAATGAACACATAGATGCGGTCGATCTGTTCGCGAAGCGAGACGACCAACAACACCGCAATGACAAGTTGGCCGCTGCGGAAAAGCGTGAGCGGTGGTGAGATCGAATAGGCGGTGCTCATCACGGCCGTGCTGACAAAAATCGCGAACCACATCAGCGGCGATTGGATCAGCTGTTTCAAATCGGCACGTCGGCACAGGATGCACCTCAGCGCGATCAAGCCTAGGAATCCCCAGACGAGAATTTGATACTTCGCCTGTGTATCGATTCCACCTGGTTTCAGCAAATCCTCGGCGTCTCGTAATCGTACCGTGACGAACGTCGTTAGGATGACGATCCAGATGGCCATTGCGCGCCGGAAATCACGTTGCGCTTTCGTCACGGGGCCGGCCGACACAGCCGGTGCGTAGATTTCGGATGTGGATGTCGTCATGCCGCCACCTCGAGGGTGCTTCGCGATACGACGGCAAAGCTTAGCAGCCGTGCTAAGGATGTGACGATACAGCTAACCGCGTAACCGGATGCCGCGCCGGCGACGCCCAACGATGGAATCAGCACGATCGCTGCGACGACACCGCTTGTCAGTCCCACCAGGGACGCGGCAAAGTTCAGCTCGGGGCGTTCCAACGCTCGTAGCCCGTGGTTGGACGAGACACCGATCGCGGTTGCGAGTGCGCCAATTCCCAGGATCGAAATGGTGCGGCCGTTGCCCGCAAAGGCATCGCCGTAAAGCTTGATCATTGCGATGTCGCCGAACAGCACCACGACCGCAACGTAGGCCGCCATCAAGAATGTTAATGCCACGGTCGCTTTCGCGACAAGGTTTCTGGCACCGACTCGGCCTCCATGATGCACCGCTTTGGCAATGCTTGGCGACAGCAGGTTTTGTAATCCCAGGATGACGGGGTTGGCAAGCAAGACCAATGTCATGCACGCGCCGTAAACTCCGACCGCCGATTTGTCGATCATCATCACCATGATCCACTGGATACAGAAGCCGACCATGGCAAAGGTAATTTGGCCGGCAAAGACCCAGCGGCCGAATTGCCAGCCTCGTTTCCATTGAGTGGCGTGATCGATTTCATCGAATTTGAATTGCGTTCGATTGCGATAGAACCAGATGGCGCCGGTCAATGCGCACGAGACCCCGACTGCCAACAATCCACTGGTCCCGGACAAAAATCCGGTATAGGCCAGCAGTGCCAACAGAGAAATCTGCACCGATGCGATCACGACATCCAATGAAAGCGCTGAAGTGACTCTAAAACGAGCGAACTCGAATCGCCGCACAAATTCTCGGATCAATATGCATGGCGCGGCGATCACGAGCACCATCAGAACGCGTCCCGTTTCCCGGTCACCCGTACCGACAACGAACACCGCCGTGGCGATCGCGAGCAATACGGCGATCGCCAGACCTAGTGCAACAAACTGGATCGCCACGACGCCGTTGTAATTTTGTTTTTCTGTTTCGACTAAGCGAACACTAAACACCGTGTGGGCGGCAGAGATCAAGGACTGTTGAGCAGCGATCGCTAACAAGACGACACTCATCCCAAGAGCATAAAGTCCAAGCTCTGCTTTTCCGCAGACGCGACCGATCACGACGGTCATCGCGAATGACATGGCGCTGACGACCGCCTGATCAGACAGCGCAAGGACGGCACGGGTCGATGATCGCAATGACCGACCGGCAACTTGACCCGCGGTTCGACTGCGTCGACGGAAGGTCGCTTGAATATTCGACAACATGTTGACGACGATGGCTCCCGCCAGATCAGGCTTCGACCGTTTCCAGGCTTAACTCGTTTTCCGATGCGTTCGCCGATTCGGTTCGCACAAGGATCGGTTCGCTTCGTCGGATCGTTCGTGGAGTCATCGGCGTCAACGCTTCCGCCATGACGGCGACGGCGCACGCGGCAGAGAACGATGCGATCAAACCCAGAATCAAGATGATCAGGTTGCTGGGACCCACGGGGTAATTCACGTACGAAGGCTTTTGCACGATGTTCACGTTCGAAATCCGTTGGCCCTCGAGTTCTTTCTGGATTCTCGCTTGTTCAAGGTTTTCGACGTAACGCCGATAATTCGCGTCCAGCAAGTCGACCTTGCGCTGCAGCGCGAACAGTTGCAATTCGGCCTGATTCGCGTTCGCGATATTGATTTGCAGTTCTGCGACTTCTTTGTCAATTGCATCGATCATCGCTTCGTTGGCGGCCTTTTTCGACCTTTCAACCATCAATGACATCCGCAACTGTTGGTGGACCACGTTGGTGCTGTTGGTGGTTTGAACCTGCTGCTCTTCGTTGTCAAAGACGGCCCGAGCTTTTTCGATTTGCTGACGGATGTCAATCAATTTCGGGTGAGTCGGTTTCAACCGCGACAGCAACTCGGATTCCAGGATCTGTAACTGGTAAAGCTCTTGCCGCATCACATCTTTGACACTGTTGGTCATGCCGACCATTTCCGCCGAAGGGATCATTTCGGATTCTTGCGATAACTGTTTTTCAATCTCGTCGATGGTAGAGATGGTCGACGCCAGATCTGCAATCGCTTGTGTTTGTCGCTCGGACAGGGTCAACAGATGGGTCTCAAGCGAGTTCTTCTTTGCTTCGATCGAGGCGACGTTGTACTTGTTCTTGATCGCCATCAATTCTTCTGAGGTTTCTTCCAGTTCCCCCACCAAACGATCGGTTTGTTCGCTAAAAAACGGAAGCGATCCAGGCGTGCTGTTCGCTTGAACGTGATAAGCCAAATGCAGGTCAAGCAATTTCGTGACGATCATTTGCGCCAACGTTGGCGACTCGGCGCGAGCAGAAATCTTGATGACCGATGACGAATCGCCCGCTTCGATGGAAAGACTGTCACGGACAATTTGGACCGCAATCTCGCGGTCATCGATTTCCTCCAGCAGACCAATTGATTCAAGTGCCGATCGGACTTGTCCACGAAGGACCGCAATCTTGTCGGCAAGATCCATTTTGTCTTCGGATTCGTCTTCCTGCGAAACTTCTTCGCCCGGTTCTTGGAAATCCAAAATGGTGTAGACGCCAAGCTCGTCGACAAGCTGTTCCAGCAAATCACGATTGGAGAGGATCGAAACAATCGATCGAATCTCACGTTCTTGCGTGTCCGTCACACTAATGACTTGCCCGCTCGCCTCGGCCGTCGGATCGACCGAGACCGTTTCTCGTCCGACTCTGACAAAGATCTTCGCAGACGACGAGTAATCACGGCCACGCACCATGACGTATGCCGTCGACAATGCGGCACCGATCAGGAACGTCGCAATCAGTTTCTTGCGGTGCCGATTCAGCGAGGCTAGAAAGCCATACAGTGAGAGAACATCGATTGGTTGCGTACGCACGGAGCTCATCAAGCTGTGTCCGGAAATTCTAGAATTGGCGGCTGAAAGGCCGATGACCAAATCGCCCAGTATAGATCCAATTTCTGTGAATTACCGGTGCTAAATCGAGCAGATCTCGACCTTATCAATCCGCACAATCCTGGTAATTGGAAAATGCCGACCTTTAAGTGCTCGCTAATGTTGGGCTGGCTGTCTGTTGCGGATCGGATGTCACTGTTGGTTTGGACTCTATCATCCACCGTCACATGTGCACCGTTATGCTTCACTGTGACGGCGCGGTAACTATGATTGGCCATTCGGGCCGTTTGAGTTACTGGTGTTATTTTGGCCGCGTCATTCCGGTTGCGAGCGAGAGTCGTCAGGCTGACCGCTAAAGCTTGTGCGGGCTTGTAACAAGCCGCGACAGTCCCTCGACAGCACTTGGGGCGTTTCCAATGCCGTTTGCTCCGTCGCTTGACCCTGTCGGTTTGCCTTTTCGAAGACCGATGGATCGCGCCCATCGTCGGATCGTTTTTTCGGGCGGCGCTTCGCAAACTCTTCTACCAATCATGTTCGCCTGACGCGACGACGAGCGATTGAATGTTCGAATCACTGATCGAATTCATTACGACTGCCGAAGCATTGCGATTCAAACGCTTGCTATGGGTCGTCGTCGCGTTTCCGGTGCTGTACCTGCTGTTTGGTTGGCAGTCCTGGGACAAGATTAGCGATGCGAAACGGCGTCGGCTTCGGTTCATCGCGATTGCGATCTCGTTAAGTTTTCTGCTGATCGATCTGGCGTTGGTCGGTACCAACCTGCGAGATCGACGGGAATGGGATTTCGTTCCCTATTGGGTGATCGGTCAAGCAATCGTCCAAGAGTCGCATCCGTACGACGGTGAAACGCTCGCGCGTATCGCCGAACCCCTGCAGCCTAGCGAAGAGTTGCAGTCAGAGCTTTATTGTTTCTATCCACCGATCTCGTTGCTGCTGTTTGCACCGCTGGGTTGGTTGCCGTTTAGCCCGGCGCTGATCGCCTGGGAGGTCGTCCAGTTCGCAGCATTGTGGTGGAGCCTTCGCTTGTTGGTGAAATTCTTTGCGGATCCTGATGCGGGTGAAGCGGTCAACACGAGTGATGAAAAGAAATCGCTTGCGAAATGGGTCACGTTGGCCGTCTCGCTTGCTCTGTATCCCACCGCCGCAACGTTCTTTTTCGCGCAGACCAATTTTCTGATTTTACTTACGTTGTTGCTGTTTTACCGAGACCGCGAAAAGCCCATTGCAGGCGTGTGGTTGGCATTGGGCGCATGCGTCAAGCCGATCGTGATCTCCGTTCCGCTCTATTTGTTAATGCGCGGGCAATGGAAAGCGATTGTGGCGATGGGTGCGACACTCGTCGGTGTGTGTTTGCTGACCGCTGCGTTGTTGGGGCCGCAGGTGTTCACTGAGTTCTTGCAGCAATCGACGGTTTCTACAAGTTACAAGGGCGCGCAATTGCAGAATCAGTCGATCGGCGGTACTTACGTTCGACTGACAACGACCGCCGAAGAACGCAAAGCGAATCTCGCACCGAACCCGATGCAATCGCCCGTGGTGATTGGATTGATCCTGTTGACGATTGCTTTGACGGCGGTTGGGATCTATCGCTGTCGCGGCGAAGCTGATCCGTTTGCTTACGGAGCGACATTGGCCATGATGCTGATGATTTATCCGGGAACGCTGACGCACTATGCCGCGCAGCTGTTGCCGGCGATCGTCTTGTTGGTTTCCCAGATCCCCAAGACGTCGCGCATGACGTTGCCCGCTCTGGTCACGCTCGTCTTGATGTTGTGCACGACGAAGCTGACCATTTGGGCGATCTTGTTGGTGTGGATTGCCATGTTGGGATTGGGGCTGTCCATCGATCAATCGTCCCAACGACGGGGGGCGGCCGCGTTGTCTTAAACGACAAGCGGCCGCGGCAGAGTGTCCTCGTTGGCGCGAAGTTCTCGTTCGCGCAAAGCGAATCGGCGCGTCAGGCAGCGTGACACGCTCGCTCAGCTTGATTGCATTTCGCAGATGCGGATTGCATCGGCGGCAATTTCGGCATTCAGAATGTTGGAACACTCTTGCTGGTCGACGCATTTTGCCGCCGCATCAATTTCGGCCAAGAACGCCGCGACGGGGTCGCCGTCGCCAAGTTCGGGGCGTTCAACCGTGCCGTCTTGATGCATCACGGTGACCGGAATCATGGATGTCGATCCATCAGCATACGCCGCGAATTCGAACTGGACCGTCGCGCGTTCGAATCCGACTTCGTACCCGTGAGTGAATCCGCGGGCCGGTGAAACGATCACGCCGCCGCCGGAGGAAACCACCAGCGACGGGTCTTCGAATCGGAATAGACTCTCGTAGAACATCGGCACACCGTCATGATCGCGACTGACCGTTTCTGCGGCGGTGGGCATGCCAAACAAGATGCGGATCAAGTGAGCGTCATGCACGTGCAAGTCGACGAGTGGTCCGCCGACTCTGGCGCGATCATAAAAGTCGGGAATCCAATCCGGCGGTCCGATCGCACGTTTGAACCGGCCCGTGACGGGTTTCCCCCAGCGACCGTCGGCCGCGGCATCAACCAACAACTGAAACTCTGGCATGAGCGGCAGGATATGTGCGACCATCAATTGACCTGGCGCTGCGGCGGCGGCAAGTTCGCTGGCCGTGGCTGCATCGAGGGCCAGCGGTTTTTCGCACAGAACTTTCTTGCCCGCGTCGAGGCATTGGCGGATCGCTTTGGGATGCAGGCTTGGCGGCAGACAAATATCGATCATGTCGATCGAATCGTCGGACAACATTTGCTCTAGCGATTCATAGACGTTCAACCCCGACACATCGATTTGCTCGCCGGGAGGCCCAAAGTTGCCTTTGATCGCCGTCCAGTCTCCACTGCGTTTCTTTTCGTCACGACTGCAGAAAGCGACCAAGTCGGCTTGCTGGCTGCGTTGATATGCCAAGTAGTGTATCCAGCCCATGAATCCGACACCCACGATTCCCGCACGCATTGATCTCTCCGTTGTTTTCTTGTTCTCTATGGGAAGACTCTAGTTGTAACGCAATCGCGATCACGAGGCATCGTCATGTGGGCTTCTTTCCGTTTCATCGGCACGGCAATCGTTCTATTGGTTGGTTCAGGATTTCCTGATTCCCAAGCAGACGAATGGACGACGTGGCGTGGCAGCAATGGCGACAATCACGCCGCCGAGGGGACACGCATTCCGTTGCGCTGGGACGTTGAGACAGGGCAGAACATCCTGTGGAAGTCAAAGGTTCCTGGCCGCGGCCATTCCACGCCGGTTGTGATCGACGAAGGAATTTTCCTGACCACGTCGGAAGAGTCCACCCAAACGCAATCGGTGCTGAAGATCGATTCTGATTCGGGGAAAGTGGTTGACCGTTGGGTCATCCATCAAGGCACGTTGCCGGATCGAATTCATCCGAACAATTCGCACGCGTCGGCAACGATGGCTTTCGACGGCGAGCATCTGTTTGCTGTTTTTCATACCGATGATTCGATCGCGGTCACCGCGTTGACGACCGACGGACGCATCCTTTGGCAACAGCGGGTCTGCGAATTCGTTCCCTCACGATTTCAATTCGGATTCGGTGCCAGTCCGCTGATCGAGGACGGCCTGGTGATCGTCGCGGCCGAATATGACGGCCCAGACAGCGGGTTGTACGCGTTGGATGCTCGCAACGGAAAACAGGTTTGGAAAGTGAAACGGCCGTCAAACCTGAATTTCGCAACGCCGATCGCCGCGACGATTGCCGGACAGCGCCAGGTTTTACTAGCAGGGGCGGAAATGGTCACCGCTTATGACCCCCAAACCGGACGGTCGTTATGGAAAGTGGATGCATCGACCGAAGCGATTTGTTCGACCGTGGTGTGGGACGGCCGCCGTGTGATCACCAGTGGCGGCAATCCCGCCTCAGGCACCTGGTGCGTCAGCGGCGACGGAACCGAAAAACTGCTGTGGCAAAACCAATACAAGTGTTATGAGCAATCGCTGCTGGCGATCCCGAATTACGTCTTTGCCGTGACGGACAATGGTGTCGCGTTCTGTTGGCGTACCAGCGACGGCAAGGAAATGTGGAAAAGCCGACTGTTTGGCGGCGGCATTAGCGCTTCGCCGTTGTTGGTGGGTGACCGTATTTATATCGCCAGCGAAGCGGCGAACGTATTCGTGGTTAGCGCGACGCCGGACCGATTCGACTTGTTAGCAGAAAACCCAAGCGGCAACTCGCTATTCGCCACGCCGGTTGCCGTCAACGATCGGCTTTACTTGAGAACGGCGATCGGAACGGGTAACGAGCGGCAAGAGTATCTCGTCGCGATTGGTTCTCAATGACGGTAATCCAGCCCGAGTCGATTCGCTGCAAGCCGGTTGGGTTCGCCCACGGGTGAGTCACTCAGACGCTTGGATCCCAATGCCCCTTGGATCCCAATACTTGATTACCAATAGGCGGGAAAGTCGTCCAGCTTTTCGAGGTATCGTCCCGCCGCCCCATAAAATGGTCCCAGTCCACCGGTCCAAACGATTTCGACCGCCAAATAGACGTCCGTCTGAGCCAGTGATAGGTGAATCGCATATCGATCACCAAGAATCTCGTCGAAGTGAATGATGCCGATGCTGCCATTGGAAACGTCGCGAGTGACGACTTGAAAGGCTTCTCCGGTCGGTTCATTTTCTTCATCAATGGCGACCATCCGGACCGGGACGACCATCGGGTGTCGATCTTCACGGCGACGTTCGTCGCCTTTGTACATTAGCGCGTTGGCAACTTGGCGACGGGCGAAATCGAACAACTCTTTCGGGATCGTTGTGAAATCGCCGTGGCAGACGTTCGATAGGTTCACGTTCGGTTCCCTGTGATTGAAAAGGCAGTCGTGATAATCCTGCGTCCACGACATTCATCCATTGTAAATCTGTCATACAAATTCAACCGATGACGTGACTTTGCGAAAAACTATTGCAGAAAAACGTGCTGAATTGACCAGCAAGCTTGCTTGGTCAAGCCCTTGATGCTCGCCATAGAGGCGGGTGGAGTCTGCGCGGTCGTTGTTTCATTCATCCACCATCTTTTCGCACAATCAACTTGACTCTTTGCGAATCTGACACATCTTTCAGATGGGCACCAGAAGTGTCTGCCTTTTCAGATTTCGTCCTCATCCATTATTTCATCCAACCGTCGGACTCCAGCGGGGTTCCCGACAAAGGCAAACCGATCGCGAGATCGGGACGCAAAGCTACGGGTCTCAAGCAACGAACGCTGCGTCTTGACGCGGCACGTTTTTGAGATCGCCGGGCTGCCGAAGAACACTTTTCCCGTACCCAACCAGAATTTCGTCTGCCGTTGCACGCAATGCATCATTGCGTACCGTCAGATGGACGTGGGAGTCCTATGTCACCGCAGAAGATCCTGCTCGCCGATGATAGTCGCACGATTCGTGCGTTGGTCCGGCGACCACTGGCCGCACACGGCTACGATGTGATTCTTGCCAGCGATGGCCGCGAAGCGGTTCAGCTGGCGCGACGCGAGAATCCCGACTTGGTCATCTTGGACATCCAAATGCCCGAGCTGGACGGCTATGCCGCGTGCGAAGAAATTTTGGCGCTCAATGAAGACCTAGCCAAAGTCCCGATCATCTTTCTGACCAAGGTCGAGGGCCAGCATATGGAAATGCTCGGTGACGATCTGGGGGCCTATCTGCAGAAACCGGTACCCGACGAGTTGTTGTTGGCGACCGTGTCTCGGTTGCTCGCGCCGGAAGCGGTTGCGGCTGCGTCACCAAGTTCGAACCCGAGTGTTCTCTAGTTCTGTTCTCTCGTTCCTCGCAAGACTTTCCAACGCAAACGCCGACGAAACCGATTCATCTCTGTCGAAATAGACCCGTGAATAAGAAATCCGCACCCAACACTGCCCAACTGCCGGCCATGACGCGAGAAATGGTTTTGCAATGGGAATCTGAATTGGATGAGTTTGTCGCCGATATCCAATCGCGGTTGGAAGACATTGCCGATTCGATCACCGCCGCGAACAACACACCGGAAAGTCCTGCCGAGCCCCAAGTCGTACCAACGCAACCTGCGATTGATGTCGATCCAGCGGCCGCGGCGCAGGTCCAGGCGAATCGGCAAGTCGCCGCGGTCGTCCGACCGTCGTCAATGCCGACACCACGTCCCGCTGCCGCCGCCACAACGCATGGATATGAAAACGGTGTTGCCGCGGCGCCCGCGAACGTGACGCCTTCGCCAGCAAACGTGATGCCTGCGCCCGCAAACGTCACGCCTTCGCCAGCAAAGGTCACGGCTGAGCGTGGACAAGCATCCGAGTCAGCGCAATCAGTGGATCAAGACGCTGCGACGCTGTCGACAAGCACAACGGAACGACCGACGTCGGGACCGGACGAAACGAACGACCGGTTGCAAGCGATCAAGGAAAAGCTCGCCGCGCGTTTGCAGGGAGAGTTGTCATGAGCGCTCCTTTGCCACGTCACTCATCAACCGCGCCCCAAATCGAAGCGACGCGGCACTGCGTCTTTCGTTGTCGTGAAGACTGGTTTGCGCTGCCGGCCACCTCCGTTCGTGAGATCACCTACGCACCCAAGCTATCGGTCGTACCCGGAAGTCATCCTTTGTTGGCAGGCATGTGTCATCTGCGCAGCGAATTTTTGCCGGTCGTGCGAGTCGACGTGTTGCTTGCCGATGAGGCGATCGAAACAGCGAACGATGAGAAGCTATTGGTGCTGGGCAGTACAACCGGCGGTTGGGCCATTCTCATTTCCGAAGTCCTTGCACTCGAGCCGCTGGACACATTGACCAATGGCGACGTCAACCTGGATGACTCGGTCAGCGGTGTGGTGTTGGCGACGGCGATGTTCCGTGATGAAGTCGTGCGAGTCCTCGACCCTCATCGCTTGCTGCATTTAGCTCAGTCCCAGTTAGAAAACCACTGGAGTACTAACAGTCCCGAATCAAGCACGTCCGGCATCCGGTGAGCGAGTGAATCATGAAAATTCAATCCATTCTTTTTATTAGTCATGCCGCGATTGCCGCCGTTGCCGTCGTCGTGATGCTGACGTCGATGACGATGGGCACCGGTGTTGCGGCCGGCCTCGCGATTGTCGCAATGTTGGGTGGTGCCGTTGTCGCATCATTCGGCTTGGCAAAATGGTTCAAACGCGGGCTCCGTCAAGTCGAAGCCGTTGTCGCCGACCACGCGTCGGTTACGACCATCGGAATCGATGAGTTTGACCAAACCGCGACGCAAGTCAGTTCCGAGGCCGTGCGCTGGGACGATGTGGCGGCCAATCATCGCGATCAGGCTCGTGATTTCCAATCGATCATGCTGTTGCTCGATCGCCGAAGTGGTGATGCGGCAACAAGTTTTGCATTACGGAAAATGCTGGCCGGTATTGGCGGGACGCTTCATTCACACTTGAAGCAAATCGAATCAGGTACCGCCGACATCGAACGTTACACGCAAGAAATTGCCGACGGCGCTGAAGCACAGAGCAAAGCCGTAACGAAGACGACAACTTATGTTGAGCAAATGTCGTCGAATATTGACTTGGTCACAGGAAACGCCGAATCAGTCAAGCAAGCGATCGACAGCACGTCCGAATCAGCCGCTCAGGCGCACGATCTTGTCGCACGACTCGCCGAGGGCATGGACCGTATCGGTCAACAATGTTTAACCAGCGAAAGTCGTTTACGCGGACTCGCCGATCCGTCACAGCAAGTCAGTGCGATTGTTGAATCGATTGGCGATATCGCCGCCCGCACGGATATGTTGGCCCTGAACGCTTCGATTGAATCGATCCGTGCCGGCGAACATGGACGTGGCTTTGCTGTCGTTGCCGATGAGGTTCGCAAGCTAGCCGAACAAGCCTCACAAGCGACCAGCGAAATCACTCAGTTGCTCGATTCGATGCGCAACGCAACGCAAGAATCGATCGTCAGTATCGCAGGGCAACGAGGAGAAGTGGCCGCCGAAACGAAGCTGGCCGATGAGGCGAAACAGATCCTCGCACGGATTACCGCAAGCCGTAACGATGACCAATCACGAGCGAAAGAGATCACCGCGGCGGCGCATCAACAACTGCAACTTGCCCAAGACGTGGTGTTGGCCGTCGAGCAAATCTCGCAAGTCGCAAAGTCCAGTCGCAGCAGTGCCGAAAGTGCTTGCTGGACAATGCGGTCGCTGACCAAAACCACACCACAGTTTGACGCCGTCGTCGAACGCTTGCGAGGTTGTTCCGATGCGACCAGCGACAATGTTGACGCCGTCACCGACACGGCCGCCCGACACGTCGCACCGGCCGCAATCACATCGGGCATGCCCGAATCCGTCGCCACTCTTGCAGACGCCGTCTAAGGAGCAAGCCGATGGACCCCAACGAATACGACAACCAAGAGCCCTCGATCGACGATGAGGGTGCGTTCAACACCGGCGACCCATGGATCGATGGTGGCGAATCAGACCAATTCGATGTCGATTGGTATTCGGATTTTGAGTCCGAGGAAACCGAAATCGATGGGCAAGCGGACGATAACGCAGACCAGGATATTGATGTTCCTAGCGTCGAACAAATCACCAATCTACTCTCCGCTCTGAATGAGGGAGCGACGGAGCAAACCGGCTCGCACGCAACCATTAGCGAGCCGGTTGCTTCGCCGCCATTACAGAAGTCGGCGCCCGACAAAGCGGCAAACGAGTCAGCTTTGCAAACTTCGGCCTCGGATGAGCAAGCGTCGGATAAGCAAGCCTCGGGTGTTCGGGCCCTGGGCGTGAAGGCGTTGCCAAAACTCGATGACGAGCTCCGTGAAGCGTTCTTGGATGACGCCGGCCAATGTGTCGCTGCTATCGAGAACGGCATCCTCAGCTATGAATCCAATCCCAAGGATCCCGATCCGCTGCGATTGATCGGCCGAGAATTACATACGCTCAAAGGCGCGTCGGCCAGTGTTGGGTTGACGGAATTGGCCGAGTTCCTGCATGGCATCGAAGATTCGATCGGTACCGGCGACTCGGGCAAAGGAGCCAGCGGTGAGCTGCCAAGCGCTCAAGACTTGTTGAGTCAACTGGATCAAGTTGGCAAAGTGATCGATGCCGTCCGGAACCAAGACGCACCAACACCGATCACCGAGCAGTCCCCAGCCGGACAGACCGCGCCGGATCGCACACCGGCCGCATCTGCACCGGTGGAACGCGCCGCCATCAATTTTGACTGCGGCGACGACCGTGGCGGCGATGAAGAGTCGGTTCGTGTCAAGTCATCGCAACTGAATCGGCTGATGGACATGCTGGCCGAACTGGTCATGTTGCGAAATCGCCGCGAGACCGAATTAGCAGAACTCAATGATATCTACGAGGAACTAGTCCATGGCGTTTGCCAAGTCCGTGCCGCCGGTGACAGACCCGCGGAAATCGTCGATGAAGAAACGTCTTCGTTGCCGGGTATCGCCAATGAGTTGATGGCCACGGCACAACGGCTGCGTGAATGTTCGCAACCCGTCGCCGAAGGAAACGCTGCCGTTTCGCAGTTCATTCGCCAGTTTCGAGGGGAACTGGTCCAGCTGCGTCGAACGCCAGTGTCCGGCCTGTTCCGACGACTGCAGCGCGTCGTTCGCGACGCAGCGAAAGCTGAAAACAAACAAGTACAACTGCAACTGATTGGCGAAGACGCCGGCACCGAACGGTCGTTGCAACAGCGATTGTATGAACCGCTGCTACACATTGTTCGCAATAGTGTTTGTCACGGTATCGAATCACCCGATCAACGCCAGGTCGCCGGCAAGAACACGACCGGTACGATCACGCTGCAGGCGCAATCCGGTGCAGACTTGTTCGTCATCGAAATTCGCGATGACGGCCAGGGACTCAATTACGACGCGATTCGTCGCCGCGGCATCGAAAACGGCCTGTTGAAATCCGACTCATCCGCCAGTGATGAGGAATTGGCTCAGCTGATCTTTCAACCGGGTTTCTCTACCCGCCAAACGGCCGACCAGATCGCCGGTCGTGGCGTCGGCATGGACGTTGTGGCGGAGACCCTGAAACGAATGCGAGGCTGGATCGAAGTCAATTCGACCCCAGGGCAAGGCACCTGCATCCGGCTTAGTTTTCCGTTGCCTTCGGTGATTCAGCACACGATGGTCTTTCGTTCGTCGGGACAACTGTATGCGTTGCCGATGCAATTTATTCAAAAAGCAGGTTCCAATCATCGTCAATTGCGGACCATCCGTTTGGACGAACTGACCGTTCACGATTCGGTATCGCCCACTGACGACGGCGTGCCACTGGTGCTGTCGTGTCACCAATCCGGACAAGAACAATCCGGCGAAAAGAACCGACGTGTCGCTCTTTTGGTCGACGAAATCGTCGGACCGGAAGAGGTCGTTGTTCGGCCGCTTCCTTCGCTGCTGAAACAACATCCGATTTGCTGTGGCGCGACACTTTCGGGGCTCGGCGAAACGGTTCTAGTTTTGGACACCATGCGTGTCATGGAATCGGCCGCACGACGCATCGCGGTACGGCCGAAACAAACGTCGCCACCACCTGCCGGTGACAGTAACCCCACGCCTCTGCCCAAGGTGCTCGTTGTCGATGATTCCAAGAGCGCGCGTGCTCGTGTCGTTCGCTCGCTTCGTCGATACAACGTCGAAACGGTCGAAGCGTGTGACGGACAGGAGGCGATTGAACTGATGACGACTCAGCATTTTTCCGCCGTGTTCAGCGACATGGAAATGCCCAACGTCAACGGGATGGAATTGTTGGCGACGATCGATCCAACGAGTTCGGAACAAAAAACACCGGTCGTGATTATCAGCAGTCGCGACGAGGCGTCGTTTCGCGACACGGCGGCCGACCTGGGTGCCGCCGGCTATTTGATCAAGCCGTTGGCCGACACGGATCTGGACCGCACGATCGCGTCGATCGGCAAGCTTCGAATATCGAAAAAAGATTGCACACCCGAACCACTACCCGCCGGAGATAAATCATGAGCGACAAAACAGTCTTGGTCATTGACGACAGCGCGACCATTCGCAAGTTGGTCGACACGCACCTAAGCCCGGCCGGCTATCAAGTCGTTCTCGCTCCTAACGCCGAAGTCGGTTTAGAACTTGCCGACGAAATCCGACCCGACCTGATCTTGTTGGACCACCAACTGCCTGGCACAACCGGGTTCGAGGTCGCCAGCCAATTGGAGCAAAATAAATCACTTTGCTCGATTCCCGTCGTGATCAGTTCGACGCTTCGCAAGAAAGCGTACGCCGAGTACATCGAATTGGACAACGTGGTCGACATGTTGCCCAAGCCGTACACCGAAGACTTGCTGCGCACGACGGTGGCCAATGCGATCGAAACAGCCGCGATGATCGTCGGCTCTCAGTCCGGTGGAACCGCCGTCCCCGAAGTGATCGGCGAAGTCGGCGAAGCTGCACTTGCCGGTCAGTTCACATTGTTCGGTCTGCGCGAAGTGATCGATTTTCTGAACAACAGCGGAAAGAGCGGGACTCTGGAGGTCGAAGCAGAGCGGACACGGTTATGGATCCAATTGCACGAAGGACGAATCCAAGGCGTTTCGGCAACGGGGATTAACGACGAAGAAATGGCAGACATCACCGCGCGATTGCCGTCGTCCCTGGCGAACCTGGCGCCCGTCTTAAAGATGACCATTGGCGGTCAAAGCTGTGCGGAAGTCGGCGGCTTCGTTCAGCTGCTGGATCAAAAAGTGCTCGACCCTCGATTACTCAGCAAGTTGTTGCGTTTTCAATCGGCGATGTTGATACGACTTGGTTTCACCCGGAAACTGACGAGTTTTCGATTCGAATCAAACCAGCGATCGTCCGCGCTTTCGGACAGCCTGCCGCTGGGGATCAGTCTGCTCGCGCTACTCGTCGAAGGCGCTCTGTACGGGGACATCGACAATACGGTCGATCATCAAAAAACCGTCTATTCACGACGTGCGATTCGTGGGCAAAACCTCGATCGCGCGGGTTTGTCGGCGCGACACATGAAAGTCTTGAATCTGCTTTCAACACCGCAAAGCGCCGCCGCCTTGGCCGAACAGTTGCAATGGGATGCGGACGAAGTGATCCGTGTTCTCAGCGGTTTTGTGATGGCCGAATTGGTCCAACAGCGCGAGCGGGTGAATCCCGAAACCTTCGTGGTGTTTGAGCCCGATTCCGCTGCGGCGACGCAGATTCGTCAAACGCTTGCCGGCGACGTGTGCGACTATGACGGCAAAGTGGTTCGTGACCGGATGGCGCTGCAATTGATCTTCAAGCGTGCCGCACCGGATTGCATTTTCTTCGCCGCCGACAGTCCCGAGTCCTGTCAGGTGATTCAAGCACTGCGATCGACTGATCACCCGGCGGTCGGTTCGATTCGCTGGATCGCCATTGGATCGGATCGAAACGTCGATGGGTCGGCCGTCGATTGGCAGGCCCGGTTGGGGTTCATGCCCGAAGAAATCGTTCCGCGTCCATGCACAGGCGAACTGATCAGCCGTGTCATGCAACGCGTCCTGCAAAACGATTCGCAGACCTCGCCGGCGACATCAGCACCGTCCGCCGCACCCGTCACTGAATCTAATGCTCAACCCCAAGTCGCCATTGCGGGAGTCGAATGATGATCGATACAGCTAATCAAAGTTCAACCGTCACGGTCGTCGCCAAACGGACCGATGGCAGTATTCAGCACTACACATTTGATTCCGACGGAGGCGTGTTCGTCGGGCGGTCCACCAACTGTGGTTTGCGATTGCAAGGTGAGGGCTTGTCGGACATCCACTGCCGAATCGAATTGGAAGATGGCGACGCCTGGGTTCAAGATTGGATGTCCAAGCAGGGCACGATGGTCGACGGAACGATGATCGATACGAAACAGTTGTTGGAACCAGGTGCGATTTTGAACGTCGGTGAATATTCCATCACGATTCGGTCAGGTGACGCGACCAAAGTCGTGGCGGAAGCCGCTGCTTCCAGCACGGCGTTGCCCGATTCGTCTGAGCAAACCGAATCCCCATCGATGCACATGCCGCCCGCGAGCGGCGGTTCGCAGCCCAGTCCCACGGCCGCAGCATCGAAGGACCTAGCGGCCCCGGCGGCCCAGGCCAGGACCACGGATATACCGGTCGAAAATGCGTCTCATCACGATACGATCCAGCAGCACATGGTCGGACATGAAACGGTCGATGAGGACACGATCAATCAGCTGTCCGCGGGACGTGATGGCTTTGATCACGCCGATTTTGACCACGACGAAGAACCCGCCGATGCCGATGCCGGCGCCACGCGACCGGTCGCATCCGCGTCGTTTGATTTCGACGCCGACTTTTTCGAAGAAGAAACTTACGACCGAGAGACCGTCGAATTGCTGCGCGCCGAAATCATTGATTTGCAGGCCGCGCTTTCGGATCGAGACGCGGAGGATCGAGCATCGTTGGTGCAGCCGCTCAGCGTCAGCGACACCAATTCGCAAACCGATCAAAGCGACGCTTTATTGGCTCGTATGCAAGAGCTGTTAGACGAGGCCCAGCGAAGCGACGAGCGAGTTGCGTTGTTAGAGGAGATGCTGCACGCGTCCGAAGAGGCTAGCCGCAGCGAGCAAGAAGAGCGTAGCCAATTGGAAGGCTGGGTCGGCGAAATTGAAAAACGCATCGGCCAAAGAGAGGATGAGCATGCTGCGGAAGTCGACGCATTAAAGCGTCGTGCCGCCGAAGCGATTGCGCAGCGTGACGATATGCAGCAAAAATTGCATCGCACCGCGACGCAAGGTGCCGCGCCTCAGCAATACGAAGAGACCCTCGAAGCCCTGCAGCAGCAAAATCGCATGCTGCAACAGCAGCTTGACGAATCGGTCAAACAATTGGCCGTGCTGAACAAGCAGTTGGCGAATTCGCAACAACAGCAAGACGAGGCTCTGCGAGAGGAACGTGCTGAGATCGCTCAGGAACGCGCGAAGATTTCGCGTCTAAGGTTCGAGCTGTCCAATCGTTTGTCGGGCATCGAAGAGCTTCCCAAGAACGAAAACGAAGCGGATCGCGAAACGGCGCTACGGCTTCAAACATTGCGTCAACATTTACGAGAAATCCATGAAGAAGAGAAGCGTGAAGCAAAACAGGCTTCGCTTGCGACTCGCGTAAAGAAACTTTGGAACCGAGTCGAGTACTAGGTCTCGTCTCGGTCTGGGGACGTCGTGCATGTCACGACGATTGCACTACAAGCTATGGAATCAAACGTGATGGAAACAAATAGCCAGCCAAACGCAACCGGCGATGCAAACGCCG
Source organism: uncultured Pirellulaceae bacterium (assembly GCA_963975425.1). Lineage (GTDB taxonomy): Bacteria > Planctomycetota > Planctomycetia > Pirellulales > Pirellulaceae > CAXBGS01. The sequence goes on along the minus strand of CAXBGS010000004.1, from coordinate 597,463 downwards.
CGGAATTGCGTCGGATTGCTTCGGATATTGAAACGTATCTCAGTAAATGGGTCGTGCGTTCCCGGCGTGTGATCGAGCACGGTTTGAACGCCACCAACAGTGACGTCGGCATCTCCGCACAACAGCAGAAATTCGAAGAAAAACAGCGGAAATGGGAAGCCCGTCGTCAGCGCGAGATGGACGATGTCTCGGACAAGGCCCAGGAACTGGCCGCGGCATGGTTAAAGCTTGAGTCCGAGCAGCGTCAGTTCTTGCAAATGAAAGAGGCGTGGCAGCATCGTACACAGCAATCTGGAAACAGCGTGCCGGCCGATCCGACGGGCCCGGCCACGGTGCAGGACGCGTCGTTCGCTCACGACAGTCAGGTCGGCCATGCCGTTCCTGCTCCGTCGCCGCCGGCACAGCCCATGCCGCAACAAACGCCCCAGTCGGCGCCTCCGTCGGTTCCCCAGTACACACCGCAGGTTGCGCCTCGGATGCCAGCGGTCGCCGCCTATCCCGGCGATCGGCCTGCTTGTGGCAACGGACGTGACGCTGCCATTCGCCAGTTTGAACAGCTCCGTCGCGAAGTCGGTACGAAATCTCGCGCTTAACACTTTGAACCACTCGGCCCAATACTTTCGGAGAACAAGATGACATTAGCAACCATTTTCAGCGATACGGTCGGGTCGCTATTTCATCGGTCCTCAAGTCCGGCGGTTCAAACCAAGCGTGAAGACGAGCTGGAATTGTCCGCAGCGCCGCCGGACACTCGACGGCTAATTCGTGACGGACGTTACTGCACCATTTTGTCGGCCGAGAATCAAATTCCGTTTGACGATGTTTCGGTGCAATGCGCCTGGCGAGCGCTGACCGGCAAAATGGCGTTGGTTCCCGGGGGCGAAGTCACGCTGCTGTGTGATGCCGGTGTTTCCTCTGGTGGCGGGATGGAAGTGGCGACAATCCGGCGCGACTTCGTGTGCGCTGATACAACGTATTTTGATCGGCACTGTGTGACGAATGCGGAGTACCAAAAATTTGTCGACGCAGGTGGATACGACCGTCACGAATTGTGGCCGCCGGAGGTCTTGCCCAACGTCCTGCAATTTGTCGATGCAACTGGCTGTTGCGGACCCAAAGGCTGGACCAATGGAAAGCCGCCCGCCGATCAGCTCGATCATCCTGTGGTGGGTATCTGTTGGTACGAAGCGAGCGCGTACGCAATCTGGGCTGGCAAGCGTTTACCGTCGACCGCCGAATGGCAACGTGCCGGCGTCTGGTCGCTACGTGAAGGTGACGGAAACGAACCTCGGTATCCTTGGGGAAACGCGTTCGATCCGACCAAGGCCAATCTATGGTCAGGCAGCGAGACGACGACCGTTGCCGTTGGCGAATACAGCGGCGGTCGGACACCTAACGGCGTCGGTCAACTGATCGGTAACGTTTGGGAATGGGTCGACGCTCAGTACCTTCCCGAGACCGATGGCACCGTCGACGTGTTGATCGATCACGTGATGGCCGAGATACGCGGTGGTTCCTTTGACACGTACTTTCAGTCGCAGGCAACGTGCCAGTTCCGCAGCGGGCAACCGCTTCATCATCGCAGCAGCAACGTCGGATTCCGGTGCTGCGTGACCGCTGATCACATGCCGTTGCCGCCCAGCCCCGAAGGTTAGCCGGCTTTGCGACGGACCGTACCGTCGCATTTCGAAAATCGTTTTTATTCCCTCGTCCATCTTCGTCCAGAAACACCCCCAACCCCCAGTCGCATCATGCTAAACATCCCGCAACAATTGGTCGATGGTTGTCCGCCGGTGACACTTAACTGTGCGTGCTGTGATGTGAGGCTGCCCAGCGAAGCGTCGTATTGTCCTGATTGCCAAACACCAGCAGAGTTATCGCGTACGGTGGCGACACGTATTGGTGATCAACACTTTGTTTCGGTGTTGGGCGCAAGCAACGCTGGCAAAACCGTCTATTCAGGACTTCTGTTGGATATCCTTAGCAAAGGCGGGAAGGACTTTCGTGGGCGAGCGACCAGCGCATTCGCGGTCGATTTGCAAGAGCAGGTCATCACGGCGCTGCAGCGGCGCACCTTTCCCGAAAAAACAGCCAACGAAGCGGATACCTGGAAATGGTTGCATTGCCAGATCACGACGGCGGAGAAGAAAGGTGAACGGTACGTCGACTTGATTTCGCCAGACTTTGCCGGCGAAGCGATTGCGATGGAAGTCAACCAACCGGGATCCTATCCCGCGATCAGCGACGTCGTGAAAAAGTCGGCCGGGGTGTTGATCCTTTGCGACTCGTTAAAGGTTCGCGATACGGGCCCGGGTGAAGATTTATTCGCGATGAAGCTGGCGACCTACGTCGCGCAAACTCACGGTTTATCGGTCGACGGGAACCGTAAACGCAAGGCCGGCGGTCCCGCGATCGCAATCGTGTTTACCAAGTCCGACGCTTGCCCCGAGGCGCGATGGGACCCCGCAGGATTTGCCGAAAACAACACGCCGCGTCTTACCGAATTTTGTCGGCAAACGTTCCGCAGTCACGCGTTCTTTGCCGCCAGTGTAGCCGGCAGTTCCGGTACGCTCGCCGATGCCGGTGGGCGTCGCATGCAAGTGCCCTTTCACGTCCAGCCCCAGGGTGTCGTCGAACCGCTTCGCTGGATCACGGACCAGATCTAGGGCAAGTTTCGCAGCCAATATATGCGTCTGATCTGCATGTGCCACGCATCGCACTTGCCGAACATACGCGCGAGTCAAGCCACTGTTGCAAGACCGCTGACGATTCAGCCAGCGCGACTTCAGAACATATCTCTTCCAGATCACATATTGTCTCGATCGAATCTACTCGATCAATCGTCTCCGAGCGAACCCGTCATGAGTCATCTGCAAATCGAACAAGCCATCTTTACCAGTGCCGATAAAGGCACGATGAAGGGATACCAGCTTGTCGCTCGATCACCGGGGATCGATCGTGCGTTGTCACAGCAGTTGTGTCGTTGGTCGCCGTCGCACGGGTCACTGAACGAGGACGACTTGGATCAATGGGTGCTCAGCACTTTTCCCCTTTCCGATGGCCGGTCGGCTGTCGCTCGTACCATTTTTGGCGGCCCGGAATATAGTGGCCGCGGCGGGATTCAAGTGGTCACACAATTGTTGGTCGTCAGGGAAGATCAATTCGCCAGCTATCAGTGCAACGCATTTGCGCTTGCGCAAACCGCCATCACGCTGGGCGAAATGCGTTTCTGCCCTGCACCGCCATCCCGATTGCCCGTTATCACGCTGCCGGACCAGCCTTTGGTTGCGTGCGTGGCCGAGCCGCACGGGCCTATGTTGAAGTACCACCGTGTTCATTCATCCGATGGCGTCGACGCTGCACAGTTGATGAATGTGTTGCAGCGACTGCATGACAATCAATCCGTCGCGGTGATCGGTTCCAACAATCCGATCAAGTTTGCCAGTCATGTGATCGAACGTATCCCTTCGGACGAACGCCCGACGATCAGTATCACCACGGGGCTTGAACCAACACTCGGGCGACCGTTTCGTTTGCACTTTCTGCCCCAGCTTGATTCGAATCGGCAGCGGGTCTTTGAGTCTTTGGGCGTCCAATGCGTTTCTGCCAACGCTGACGCCGAAGCACTGCCCGTGTGCACCTAGAGCCCCTGGGCATCTGCAATTAAACCTGTTCCTCGATGGGTTACCGAAACCCCGAGTACTTCTTGAAACGATCCGAATCTTGATTCGCAAGTGTCGTTTCGTAGCTGAGGGTCACCAGAACGTGGCCTGCCGCACCGCGACGGAACGTACGTCGACGAATCAGATGAAATCGGCAGCGTGGCGAGAGCCCGGCCGCTTCTGTGTTTAGGTTGAAACGGACGTGACAGTGTCAATCACTTATTGGCTCGTTTTTCGGTACCAAGCAGCCACCAACAATAGTGATGCCAGGAACGTCACGGCCATCCATGCGCCGAATTGAACCTGGTGCGCCGGTTCAACGGCATAGTGTGTCACATCGTCGACGCCGTGCCCGGGATGCGCGATTGCATCGCGGTAGAGACAAGGAAGCATTGAAATCGCGATGAAGATTCGAAAGATTCGTTTCACGGATGAAAATACCAATGTTGGTGGTCGAACAAACTGGTCCCGCCGACGGGTACACGATGTTAGTCTACCGGCATTCATTGGATTTGCCAGCCAGTCGATTAATCGGATATCGATGCGGGCAAGCGAGACTCAGTCGATTGATTGGCCGGTCGGTACCGCGTTAATCGTCCAGTAAATCTCTTCATTCAGCTTCAATTCATCCTCTGATTCAACTGACAATTGCAAGCGGATTTGATGCACCGGCTTTAGGTCGCTGACGAACAGTTTGACACTTGATTGGTCTTCCTCCAGCGAAACTTTCTCGATCGCCAGCGGGTCGGTTCCCTTCTTTCCGGTGCTCGGCTTGTACTGGTCGCTTCCGTAGTCGGATCGCCAACGATAGTTCCACTGTTCGCCTTGATAAGACGATACCTGAGCGGCTGACTCCGCATCGAGTGGCAAGTTAAACCGAATCCTGAGTCCGTCGGGTTCGACTTGGCAATCGGTCACCATCAGTTCGCGGTTGCCGGTGTACCGCAATCGCTGGATGCCATTTTCTCGCAGCCCTGCGCGAGCGCCGCCGTTCCAGCCTTGCAGCCCCGTCGCATAAACTTGACCATCGGTCGGGCTGACGCGTCCGCGCATGATGCCGGTGCGAAAGTCAAAGGGAAGCTTGATGATGGCGGCCTGGGAAAGTTCGCCGACGTCTTGCATCATCAAGTAAGACATCCATCCTTTGCCAAAACTTGTATGCAGCAAATGTTTAGCGAGCGGTCCAAACCGTGGATCATCGACCCAGATTTGACCTCCGGATGAGTTGTCAAATTCTTGCGGCATCCACACCAAGGCCGGATCGAACGTTTCGGGGATTGGCACGTTGTTGATATCGATCTTGCCGCCATCGGGTGACCACATGCCCGGAATGTTGTAGCTTTGAACCCAGCCATAAAAACCGCCCGGTCGCAGCAAGCTGATCTTTGATGCTGGAGTCCACTGGCCTTGGTTGTCGCTGGCTGTCAGCCGATCATCGGGCAAGATTCCCATTCCGTTGGGCGTCCGGAATCCGGTGCAATAAACGCTGCGTTGCTTCCCGTCGGGTGATACTTGGATGATTGCACCGGGCAGCGCAAAGTCCGATCCGTGGCCCGCTTTGGCGTAATAGAAATTACCCCGTGAATCCGTTTGTAAATCAAAGTTGAACGCGTGAAAGTTCGGTGAAACGTCTTCGTCGGCACTAAAGCTTTCGTAGAAGTCGGCTTCGCCATTTTGATCCCGATCATGCAGTCGGACGATTCGGTCTTTGCAGGTCACGAACACATCGCCGTCGACCACGCGTACGCCGAACGGTTCGTACAGCCCCGCCGCGAATCGTTTCCAGCGCAGTTGCAACAAAGATTCGTCGATCCCCGAAACGACCCAGACGTCGCCACCATAGGTCGTGACCACCATCCGGCCATCATCAAAGAAATCCAATGCTGACGTTCGAAACCACGTGTTCCATGGCGTCGAATCCGGGATCGTGATCGTGTCGAGCGTGTATGCACCCTGTTGAAGCCCGGGATAGCCAACGGTTGTGATTTCTTGAGGCCAGTTCAGGGTTTCCCATCTTGTCAGTTGCATCAGATCGGGTGCGATGCCTTTTTCGTTGACTTCGGCGTCCGTATTCTTTTCGGACAGAGTGGAACTGGCCGGTCGGCGAATGACGGAGAATGTTCGTGTGTTCTTGCTGGCGGGAATTTGCAGAACGAGATAGCGACTCTCTTGCACTTGCCACTTCATCCCTTTGGTGTTCCCGCGGACGCCGGCACGAAAATCTCCAATCGCAGTGCCGTCGACGCCGGTGACGGCGACAAAGCGGGCACGGCTCGATTCATCGATCGGTGAAAACGTGGCCGGTTCGCTGCGGCTTGCATCGGCGCGTCGCTTCGCGTCACCCGCATCGAGTACCGCCAAGACCAACGGGGCGCCTGGACCAATTCGAAAAAAGTGCTCGACAGAATTGCTGGACCCGGACGATGGCATTTCTAAGATGTCACGACCATCGATCGAATAACTCAAGACGACCTTGTTGCCGCACAGGTAGTAACCCTTGTAATCCATCCAACTAGCCGGCATCGGACCACGCGGCAACCAATCTTCGCGGGTGTAGTTCAGGCTGCCTTCGTGTCCCCAACGCCATCCTTGCAAGCCAACGATCGAGTCACCATCGGGGTTTGCGGTGCCTTCGCCTCGCGGTCGGACGTGCTGTGTTTCGCTCAGGTCCAGGAAGCCGCCTCGCCAAAGATCGGCTTGGTTCATCGTATGCAAATCGTACGCGATCGTGGCCTTGCCCAATCGGATCGAAAGCACGCTTGGGAAATCTCGGCGAAGTTGTGAGCCCAGCGCCGGACCAAAATCGCGTGCGATGTTTTCAACCTTGCTGCCGTCTTCGGTTCCCTTTGGCAAAGAGGCCAAATAGTCCTGGTCGACTTGGAAGTAGTCAGGGTTGGATTTCTGCATGAACTGTTCGCGGATATAATGCACGACCTGATAACGCTCTTTGGGTGTCAGATGCGACATCGGCGCCATTAGTCCATTGCCCTTGGTCAGCGTCATGAACATGCGATAGGGATCGGCACCAAATTTCATCGGCTGTGTGCCAAAGGCACGAGCGGTGGGCAGCGACGGAGTGTTGCCGTCACGTCCATGGCAGTTAAAGCAATAACCTTGATAGATTTTCTCGCCGGCTTGGAAGTCACGGCTGCGCAGTTTCTTGATGATGCCCGCGTGGTCTAAGTTGATCGAGTCGTCCTTGACGGCGAGTTCGGCCTCGGTCGGCTGAAAGCGTTTCGCTGCCTCGGTCCCACCTTTAGCAACGTCGATGACGTACCGCAACAAGTCAAAGAATTCTCGCTGATCACGAAGTGACGCGACCAAACCGTCGGGCATCATCGATGTGGTCGTTGGTCGGCTCTGTTCGATGTCGGATCGGTCGAGCACGACGTCTTTTGCAAGATTATCGGCGGGCCGAATCGTCACGGAGTCATCGTCCTGGCGGACAACCATGCCGGTAATCACTTCGCCGTCAACGGTGACGAAGGCGTGAGTTTCGAATCCCTTGCGAATGTCCTTTGACGGTCGCAGCAGTGCGTCGACCAGATAAGTCTCGGTTGTGTCACGCCCAAGTTCGGCCAGATTCGGGCCAAGCGGTGACGACTGTGAACCGCTGGTGTGACAGGCGACGCAGGCCGCCGCGGATCGATAGAAAACGATTGCACCGCGATGCGGATCGCCTCGGCGCAAGGCTTCGCTGGCTAAGACGTTAGGATCGGTCGATTCGAGTTGTTGTTGCAGCGGCACGGCCTGGCGTAAGGTCTCGCCGTGGGCTTGAAACGCAATCAAGCTAAACGCAACTAAAATCAGTGAACGCAGAAAGATCGACATGAGTGGGGGCCTCGGTGGGATTCGATTTCTTACGAATTGCCACAATAGCCCACCGCCCGACGCCGCACAAACACCTCTAAGAATCGATCCAACGTTTCAATAATCCATCGTAAGCATCAATGCGTCTGTCTCTCAGGAACGGCCAATGCGTTCGGACCACATCAATCTCGTCCAAACAGCAATCCGCAATCAAGACGCACTCGTCGCGAACGCCGGCCTCGGCAACGACTTCACCGCGCGGCGATGCGATAAAGGATTGTCCCCAAAACTCCAGTTCCGATTCGATGCCGACGCGATTGGGGGCGCCCAGCCACAGGCCGTTGGCGATCGCATGCGCTCGCATGTTGGTTCGCCAAGCGTCGTGTTGCGATTGCCCGAACTCGGCCTTCTCGTCCGCGATCCAACCGATGGCCGTTGGATATAGCAAGATTTCCGCTCCGGCCAACGCAAACAACCTCGCCGCCTCGGGAAACCACTGGTCCCAACAGACGCCCACGCCAAGTTTCGCATAGCGAGTCGTGATCGGCTGGAAACCTAGATCACCCGGCGCAAAATAGAACTTTTCATAGAACAGCGGATCATCGGGAATGTGCATTTTGCGATACATCCCGGCAACGCTGCCGTCGGCATCAAGGACGATCGCCGAATTGTGATACATCCCTGGTCCTCGACGCTCAAACAGCGGTGCCACGATCACTAATTCGTGTTTCTTCGCTAGCGACGACAGTACGTCTGTCGTCGTACCCGGAACGTCTTCGGCATAGTCAAAATTGCGGTGGTCCTCGCTCTGACACGGATACGGACTGGCGAACAGCTCTTGCAAGCAGACCACTTGCGCCCCATCGGCGGCCGCTTCGGTGATCATGCGCGCGGCGGCATCCAGCGTCTTATCGCGGGAACCGGCGTATCGCATTTGAACGAGTGCTAAGCGTACATTACGTGCCAACGGACAAACCTTGCTTGATGAGAACGAAAGAATCCGATGTCGGAAACGAACCAAGATCGTAAACGGACGGCCCTGTTTTTTGCAGGGACCGACACCGATGTTGGCAAGACTTTTACCGCTTCGCTGATCGCCCAGTGGTTTCACCAGCATGGGCCCGGTCCGGTGGGCGTTTACAAGCCGGTGGCCAGTGGATGTCGACGCGATGGATCGCAGCTGGTCGCCGACGACGCCGTCAAGTTATGGCAAGCTGCGGGATGTCCCCGGACCCTGCATGAAGTCTGCCCTCAGCGTTTTAAGGCACCGTTGGCTCCCACCCAGGCGGCACGACTGGAAGGAAAGTCCGTCGACCTCGGTCTGCTTCGTTCGGGTGCCCAATGCTGGGAATCGGAGTCAGAACCGTTAATCATCGAAGGTGCCGGAGGGCTGATGAGCCCGCTGGCCGATGGTGTGTTGAACATCGATCTGGCCAAGCAATTCGACGGAATCAAGTTGATTGTCGTGGCCGCGAATCGTCTGGGCGTGATTCACCAAACGCTTGCCACATGTGCCGCCGCGAAACTGGCGGGGCTACCACCGGCCGGCGTGATTCTGTGTCAAGTCGAACGCGAGGCGGACCAGTCGACGGAACGAAATGCAGACGAGATTCGCCGCTACACCGACGTGCCTTTACTGGGCTCGGTCGGCTACGGTGCGGTGTCCGATGACGTCGCTTTTGCGGGCAAATTGCTTTGATGGTCGCTGAGAGGTCAAGGTCGACTTCGCAGCTTTGGCCTCAACCGGTTGTAAGATCCGATGCACGTGCCGCATTGCGCCGACGCGTGGTTCCTAAACCAAGAACAGCGAACAAGCCTAATGCTGCGATCGATGGTTCGGGAACGGCGACCGAGGGAACCAGCGTCGTCGAATTTACATTGGTTTGAATGAACAATTCGACAAACGATTCGCCGGGTGCGGTGATCAATTGAATTGTACCTGAACCGGGTTGGTCAACGATGCTGGCCGGTCCACCATGAAATTCTTGGATGAGCCCCGGGTACATCGTGGTGGTGTCTCCGTTGACCGATGCGTCCACTTCAATGAACCCGTTGCCCTCGCCGCCGTTAGGTGAATCTTCCAGCAGCGCCATGCTGAACGTGTACAGATAATCGAACTCGAATGTCAACGAGACGGGCTCGAATGTTCCTGGATCTTCGGTTTGATTAACAACATAAAACGCTAGATCTGATTCGATCGCGGCTGAACCGTTCGACCCCGGGCTCGACGACTGTCCCATCGTTTCCAGGGACAAAGTCACGCTTTCACTATACGGATCAAACGTACTGAAATCTGGTTCATCGTCGGGATAGGTGTGGTTGACACCACCGACGGTTGCCGAGCCACCGATCATGCCCATCCCATCGCCTTCGGTGAAAACAAAGGTCGTGAAAAAATCAAAGTAGTGACTTGGCGGCCCGTCGAACGAAAAGTCCGTGTCAGCTTCCGCAGGCAAACCGCTGTCGGTGTAAAACGCGCCGCTGAATGTGTAGCTGATTTCTAGATGAACGTTCGAACTATTCACCGTTGCCGCGCGACTTGTTGCCGGTGCAAAACCGAATCCTGCAAAACAAGTAAGAAATAGCAGAGTATTGCTGAATCGGTTGTGGCGCATCGGGATTCTTTCTCGGCGTGTGTATCGGCAAGCCTGGGACAGCGACAGGATGCACGTTGTTGAGGACGTACATCTAGCGAAGATTGTATTTCAGCGCCGATCGCATTTCGATTTGTCAGTCGCGAAATCGCGAAAACACCTTGCCAGCGGTATACGAATTTATACTCTTGTGTTCCCGATTTCGCCTTCACCGTGACTGGGGCGATAACGTTTCATCTGCATGCGCAGATTCAAAAACTCGACGGTTAGCGAAAAGCCCATCGCGAAATACACATAACCTTTGCTGATCGGTGTTCCGACCGACTCACTGACCAGCACCACGCCGATCAGCATCAGGAATGACAACGCCAGCATTTTGACCGTGGGATGTTCTTGAACAAAGTCGCTGATCTGGTTTGCAAAGATGATCATCACGCCGACGGAGATGACGATGGCCAGGACCATGATTTCGATGTGCTGCGCCATGCCGACGGCCGTGATTACCGAGTCCAGCGAAAATATCACATCCATGAACGCGATACGAAACAGGACGCCGCCCACGGTGATGCCGGGTTTGGCTTGATCGGCCGGCGTGACGCCGTCACTCGCGCCGCCTTCGTCAAAAGGAAGATTACCAATCTCGGCTTCCTCTTCGCTGCCTTCGATCTTGTGGTGGATTTCTCGCACGGCGGTGTACAGCAGAAAGAGGCCGCCGAACAATAGAATCAGGTCGCGGCCGGAGACGTCGTTGACGTGCGGGTCCGCCATCAATTCTTCGGCGATCCTGGCTGTCGGGGCAAAGTCTGACAGTTGAAACAGCGAACCTTCCAGTTGCATCAGCCAGCCGATCATCATCAGCAGAACGATGCGCATGCCCATTGCAAGGAACAACCCGAACCGGCGAGCGAATGAACGCTTTTGTGGCGGCAAACGGCCGGTGATGATCGCGATGAAGACGATGTTGTCGATCCCCAAGACGATTTCCATCGCCGTTAACGCCAGTAGCGCAATCAGCGAATCGGCGGAATACAACGAGGTGCCTTCGGCGATTTCGATCGCACTTGCCAATAACATCTGGTTCTTTCCTTATTGCGATAGAAAAGACATGCCGGTGTCGCCGGATCATTGATCACCACGATCAACACCACCGAAGCGGCTAAATCAATTGCCCGGCATCCAAGGTGACATCAAGCCCATCAACCCCATCATTAGCAGTAGGCCGAATGTCAATCGACGCAGTCGATGTCGTCCCAGACGGTTGCCAAGTTCAAGCCCCAAATAGGTGCTAAGTAACAGCAGCGGAATCGTCAGAGCAGAAATCATGCCGGGTTTGATCACGCGTTCCCCAAAAAAATAGAACAAGATGCCCAGCGCAGGAATGATGCTGACCAAGTACATCGAAAATAGGAAAGCACGCGTCTGACGAGTGCTCCAGTCGTGCGATTGCACCCAAAATACCATCGGCGGTCCGCCCATGCCGACCAATCCTTGCAGGAATCCCGACAGCGGAAACGCCAGGAAGCTCCAGCCCGGATGCAAGTGTTCCCGAGGCGTTGGACGCAAGTAAATCGTTGCCGTCGTCGCCGCTAATACGAATCCGCCGACGATTTGTCGCAGCGTCACCGGCGACAACAGTTCTAAATGTTGAAGCGCGAAAACGCCAAGCGGCAAGAACAAGATGCGGCCGATCCCCGGTCCTGCAACTTTGCGCGGCGTCAATGTGTCACGCAGCGACCAGACACCCCAAATGTTTTGCGGAATCGTTGCGACCAACATCGATGCTTGTGCTTCGGGAAGCGGGTAGCCGATGTACAACAACGACGGAACGATCAAGAGTCCGGCAGCAAAACCGGCAGCAGATTGCACAAAGATCCCAAAGCAAAGGATTAGCACCAACGGGATGTAGTCGATCAATGTTTCCATGACGGCATCCTAGCCGACAATTCGATTGTTTGGCAGCGGAGCAATTCAGAGCAGAATCGAATGCGCCGAATGCGCTAATGACCAAGACGCCGCCGCGAGGCGGCATCAAAGATGTGAAGGTTTCCGATGGCCGCGTTGATTCGGTGCGTCTGTCCCACGACCAGCTTGTCCGGTGACGCGAACATGGCTGAGACGAATGTGGCGCCGATTTGAAATGAAGCCATCCAGCGGTGGTCAATCTGCCGCAGGCTTAAAAGTTGTGCGTCGATCGCAATCGCCGGAACCTGATCGTCAGTCTGCTCGGATGAATTCCGCCAATGGTCTGGGCGAATGCCGATGAGCAGTGCGCGATCCTGGTCATCGAGCCCCGCTGGCAATTCGCCAAGTCCCGCACGCAAGTCACTCAAGCCTGCCGACGGAATACTGGCCGTTTCCCCGCTGGCTTGATCGAAACCTGGCACGTCGACGAACTGCAACAAGCCATTTGACCAGCTCGCTTTGAGGAAACTGATCGGCGGCCAGCCGACCGCCACTGCTACGTCAACGGTTGACGGGCGACGATAGATTTCAGTGGGAGTATCAAACTGCACAACGCGACCGTCATCCATAACGGCGATCTTGTCGGCCATCCGCATTGCTTCGTTACCGTCGTGCGTCACATGCAGTGTCGTGCCGGGATAGCTGCGATGCCATCGCAGCAAGTCGTCTTGAATTGTGTGTACTGCCGATGCGTCGACGGCCGACAGTGGTTCGTCCAACAACCGTACCGGCGCGCGACGGGCGATTGCCTTGGCGACCGAGGCGCGGCGCAGTTCACCGCCGCTTAGTCCCCTGGGCCGTCGATCCAGCAGCGAAGCGACCGAGACCATCTCGGCTGCCTCGGTGATGCGTCGATCCGATTCTTCGCGGGACACGATGCAGCGAAGGCCATACGCGATCGATTGTCGAACGGTCAGATGCGGATACAGCGCATCGTCCTGAAACACCATCGCAACGTCTCGCTGTGACGGCGGCGTCGAGCTGACCTCGCGTCCGTCGATCCGGACCGTTCCGGCATCGGGCGGCTCAAGTCCGGCGATGATTCGCAGGGTGGTTGTTTTTCCGCACCCGCTAGGCCCCAGCAAGACGACATATTGGCCCGATTCGACGTGCAAGTCCAAATCTTGCAGGATCCTCGCGCCTCGGTACGACTTTCCGATTCCACAAAGCTCGACAGCGGACATACAATAGAAAAGCCGTGATTAGCTAAGGTGGACGTGATACAAGAGCGACCATTATACGCATACAAAAATGATGCCGCATTGAGCCCGCCCCGGTTCGACCCGTGGCGACGAATAACACTTGGAGACCATTGGGATGAATCTGACTGCACCAAAACACATGATCTGGATCATCGTGGCCTGTGTCATTGTCGGCGGAATCACGCTGGAATCGTTTGCCGATGACGACACCGGACCCACCGCGCGCAAAACAAATGCCGTTGCCGACCAACCGTACAGGCCGAAATCCGACGCCGAATTAAAAAAATCGCTATCGGCCATGCAGTACAACGTGACTCAAAAAGAGGCGACCGAGCCTGCATTTCGCAACTTGTACTGGGATAACAAAAAAGACGGAATGTACCGCTGTGTCGTTTGCGATTTACCGCTCTTTTCAAGCGAAACGAAGTACAAGTCGGGGACCGGTTGGCCGAGTTTCTATGCACCCTTGAACAAGAAAAATCTGGGGCTCCGCAAAGACTGGAAACTGATTTACACGCGGATCGAGGTGCACTGTAAACGCTGTGGCGCTCACCTCGGACACGTCTTTGACGACGGGCCCAGACCCACCGGCAAGCGATATTGCATGAACAGTGCATCGCTGAAATTTGTTGAGAAAAAGGCGACGGCGAAAAAGGACAGCGATCCATCGAACGCCGCGTCGGATGCGAAGTCGACAGACGTCCCCAAGTGATGTTCCGGTCGTAACGGTTGTGAGGACGATGGTGGTTCGGCTGATACGCGTGTCGGCGATGGACGAAACCAAGGACGAAGAGGAACTTACTACCGACGGAACGGAAGATGAAGACAAGTTTCACAGCGTTTTTTTTCACAACGCCATTCTCGAGAACGTCTGTCCTCGAGCCACGGCTTGGCTCGGCACGAACGACGACTGCCTTGGCCGTAACCGCGGTCCTGTGCGCCGCTTGCTGTGTGTCGACGATCGCGCAAGACGATGCTCGTCCGCGCAATGACGCATCGGCCGACACCGAAACCAGTATTCTGAGCAGTCTCGACAAGACTCGTCAGCCCCGCGTCGAAGGCGGCCGCATTGTGCTGCCGATACTCACGGCTCCCACGATTCAGACGGCCGATATCGGCAACGGCCGCGTCCCCGAGGGGTTTCGTGAGGGCGAACCGCAGCCGACTCAAATGCTGCCTGAAAGTCCCGCCGATCGTGGTGAAAGCTGGAATTGGTCGGTTGGTCAGTGGGCGGCCGCCGATACGTTTTCGCACCCTCGGTATTTCGAAGACCGAATGCTGGAACGTCACGGCCATGAACGCTATCCACACCTGCAACCGCTCGCCAGTGGGGCCAGGTTCTTTGCGACGGTGCCGATGTTGCCCTATCTGATGATTGTGCGCGATCCTTTCGAATGTGAGTCGACTCTGGGATACTATCGGTCCGGGTCGTGTGCCCCGATCATGCTGCAACGTCCTCCCTACGAGCGACGCGCGGCGATCGGTGAAGCAGCCGCGATCGCCGGCACGATTATCGCCTTTCCCTAAGATCCACTTTCATGACTATCGCCGTTGGCATTGTCGGCGCGACCGGCTACACCGCACTGGAAGCCGCGCGGATTCTGTGCAATCACCCATCCGCCCAGGTTGTCGCGGCCACCAGTCGGGCCGACGCCGGCAAAAAGATCGCGGAGGTTCATCCGTCGCTAGCCGGCCGATTGGATCTCGAATTGGAAACGCTCGACGCCGAATCCATGGCTCAGCGATGCGACGTCGTGATGTGTTGCTTACCCCACGGCGCCGCGGCCCAGACGGTGCACGATTTGGTCGGTCATGGCACGCGCGTGATTGATTTCAGCGCAGACTTTCGGTTGTCGGATCTGGCCGTCTATGAAAAATGGTACGACGTCAAGCATCCCTGGCCCGAGCGTGTTGGAAAGACGGCGTACGGAATGCCAGAATTTTTTGCGGACGAAATACGAGCGGCGGATGTTGTCGCCAATCCTGGATGTTATCCGACGTCAGCAATCCTGCCTTTGGCGCCGCTGCTGCAAAACGGCCTGATCGAATCGGGCGATATCATCGTCGACAGCAAGAGTGGTGTTAGCGGTGCCGGACGATCGGCCAAGCTGGCGACGTTGTACTGTGAAACGAACGAATCGATTGCCGCTTATGCGGTCGCCGCTCATCGTCACCAACCCGAGATCGCTGATCTGGTGCACCGCGTCAGTGGCACGCCGATTGATATTCTGTTCACGCCTCATTTGACGCCCATGGATCGCGGGATTCTGTCAACGATCTATGTACGCAATCAAGGCACCAGTTCAGATGAGATCATGGAATGTTGGCAACGGCAATTCGCCAAGTGTCCATTCGTGACACCGGTGCAACACTTGCCAGCGACCAAACATGTCTCGGGAACAAACTTTGTGCAAATGGCGGTTCGGGATGCCGGCACGCGTACGATACTGGTGTGTGCGATTGACAATTTGGCCAAGGGTGCCAGCGGCGCGGCCGTCCAAAATATGAACGTGATGTTCGATTTAGACGAAACGACCGGTCTGCTGTAGCGGCGGATTTTGCTGTGGAAGCAGGTTTTTTGCGTTCGCGGCAGGTATCGCGTCGGCGTCTGGTGTCGGCGTCGGGCGACAGTTCCAAAGTGCCGAGCCTAGTGAAGCCTAATGGCGCCGGGCGAATCCTTCACCCGTTGCGAGTTGCTGTTCGCTTGTTCCTCTGTACGAGTGAGTGCTAGAGTGTACTGACTCACCCTCACCCGTAATGTGAGCGACTTATGTCGTCCAGTTTTCCACCCGAGCCGAATCCATATCTCGCCGCGCGGACGGATGATGCGGATGGACCGCACGTTGGCCAGGCAATCAACCAGCCTGCACGCGTGGCAAAACGCCCACGGTGGTGGACGACATTAGCCGTCGTGTGCGCCTCGTTGGTCGTCTTTATTGCCGCCAGCACCGTGATGACCGTGGTCGCGTTCGCGTTGGTGCACGGCGAAATCACGATGGCGATGTTTTCGAGTGTCGACGCGATGCAAGAAGTGCTCGCATCACGCGTGGGTTTGTTCGTCATGGTCGTGACGCCGCAATTGATGCTGGTGTTGCCTGCCTTGGTTGCGGCTTGGCTGTCACCGGTGGAAACCCGGCGTCGGCTGGGCCTGGTGCGAGGCAATTGGCCGGTTTGGACCTGGTTCGCGGCGGCTGCCGCAACGCCGTTGGTGGGCTTGGTTTCGTCCGTGATCGTCGGCCAGTTCATGACCGAAAGTGCATCGTTGAAAATGATGTCCGATGTTTTTCGCAGTCACGGCCAAAGCGGTTTCTTAATCCCGCTGGCACTGATGATCGGCGCGACGCCGGCAATTTGCGAAGAGCTTTTGTTCCGTGGATATGTGCAGACTCGATTGACAAAATCCGCCGGTCCGATCGTGGGCATATTGATTGCGTCAACACTTTTTGCTGCTTTCCACATGGACTTTGTGCATGTGATCGCCGTGCTGCCGCTGGGCATGTTTCTGGGATGGGTCTCGTGGCGCAGTGCGTCCCTTTTCCCGGCGATCATCGGGCACTTTGTCAATAACGTGATCAGCGTCGTCGCCGTTGTTTATGCGCCAGAGGAACAAAGTGACGTTTTGGCGGTTCCGGCCATCATGGTTTCCCTGTCAATCATCGGACTCGGTATGATGGGGATCGCAGTGGTGATCGCCGCCTCTGTTTTGTATGGCCATCCCGATCGAGGCCATTCCGATCAAGACCGTGACCTGGCACGCGGGATCGAACCTGCGACCGGGATCGAACCTGCGACCGGGATCGAATCCGCGTCGGGGCACGAACCAACCGCTACTTCGGAACTCGCATGAGCCTTCCCTTCCGACTCGGTTTCGACCATCCCGGCTACTTGTGGCTGATGTTGGGGTTGCCGATTTTGTGGTGGATCGGGTTCGGATCGTTGGCGGCTCTGGGGCCAGTGCGTCGCTGGTTTGCGTTGACATTCAGGACGCTGGTTTGGACCGCGATCGTCTTTGCCCTGGCGGGCGTCCAAATGGTGTGGGTCAGCGACCGCGTCACCGTGATGTACTTGTTGGATCAATCCGAAAGCATCCCACTGGCAAAGCGTCAAGTGATGCTGGACTATGTCACACGGAACGTTCGTCGACACCGCGATCGTGTTCGCGAAGATCGAGCCGGCATCATTGTCTTTGGCCGTGACGCATCGATCGAACTGCCGCCGTATGACGATGAAATCATGGTGCGTCGACTGGAAGGGTTACCCGACGGCACCGATGCGACGAATCTGGAATCCGCACTGGGACTTGCCCAAGCGTCAATGCCCGAGGACACGTCGCGCCGTATCGTGATCGTCACCGACGGCAACGAGAACATCGGACAAGCCAGGAAACTGGCCAAGCGAATTGCCGAGTCGGGAATCGGCATCGACGTGGTGCCGGTAAAATTAGAGTCGACCAACGAAGTCCTTGTCGACAAAATCGATCTGCCCAATGACATCCGCAAAGGGCAACCGTTTGAAGCTCGTGTGGTGCTGACCAACTATGCCGATGCGAACGCCAAAGGTCCCGTCAAGGGAAAGTTGCGGGTCAAGCAAAAGGTTGCTGGCGAAGAGTCGTTGTTGCTGGAAGAACCCATCACGTTGGATGCGGGCAAGAACGTTTTCCCGCTGCGTCACCAAATCGAACAGCCGGCACCTTACACCTATGAAGCCGAATTCGTGCCCGATGCCGAAAGCGGTGACGGAATCGCTCAAAACAACAGCGCAACCGCCTATACCTACGTCCGCGGCAAAGGCCGAGTGCTGTTGATCGAAGACCGCGCCAATGCGGGCGACTTTGATTTGATGATCGATACGCTGCGAGATGCGAATATCGAAGTCGTCTCGCAGATGAGCGATGAATTGTTCGGGTCGTTGGCCGAACTGCAAGCATACGACGCAGTCATCCTTGCCGGTGTCGCGCGGGTCTCGGGCGAAAGCCAAGAGAAAATATCGTCGTTTACCGATGCACAAATCGACATGTTGGTCACCAACACTCAACAGCTTGGTGCTGGGCTGTTAATGATCGGTGGTCCCGAAGCGCTTGGTGCAGGCGGTTGGACAGGCACGAATCTCGAAAAGGCGATGCCGGTCGATTTTAAAATACGCAACACGAAAATTCAGGCGGTCGGGGCGCTGGCGCTAATCATGCACGCCAGTGAAATGGCCGACGGAAATCACTGGCAAAAAGTGATCGCGCGTACGGCTATCGATCAGCTCGGTCCGGCCGACTACGCCGGCCTGCTGCACTGGACGCGCAACGGTGACGCATGGATGTGGGGCGGAAAGGCGGGACTGTTGGAAGTCGGGCCGAATCGCAAAGCGATGCTCGCTGCGGTCGGGCGGATGACGCCCGGCGACATGCCGCAGTTTGATCCCGCGATGCGGATGGCGGTGGCCGGGCTGGCACGAACACCCGCGTCGATCAAACACTGCATCATCATTAGCGACGGCGACCCCAGCAATCCATCGCCGACGACGATCAATGCCTTTAAAACGAATAATATCACCATCAGCACTGTTGGCGTTGCAACGCACGGCATGACCGAAAGCCGGCGTCTGCAAAACATCGCGTCGGCAACGGGCGGCGAATACTACTACGTGCAATCCGGTCGCGCCTTGCCAAAAATCTTTCAGCGCGAAGCCCGTCGGGTTGCCAGGCCTTTGGTTTACGAACCCGATGGCGGTGCCACCCCCGAAGTCATCTTTCCCCACGCGCTGTTGGATGGCGTGCCGCGTGTGTTGCCGAACATCAACGGATTCGTGCTTACCCAGACCAAGGATAGCCCGCTTGCCCAAGTATTGATCCAATCGCCTAAACCGGACACGCCGGAAAACGCAACGATCCTGGCCGCCTGGACGTATGGACTGGGCCGCACCGCCGTAATGACGACCGACGCCGGCGCGCGCTGGGCGGAAGACTGGACCGCATGGGAAGGCTATGACAAGTTCTATAGCCAGTTGGTGCGTTGGTTGATGCGCCCGACCGGCGACACGGGAAAGTTTTCGATCGCAACGCAGGTGCGTGGCGGCGAAGTGCAAGTCGTCGTCAACGCACTGGACAAAGATGACTCGTTCCTGAATTTTCTGGACATGAACGCCTCGGCACTCGGCCCAGACTTAAAGCCGCTGCCGCTGCGTATGCGTCAAACCGCCCCCGGGCGCTATGTCGGTTCGTTTCCCAGTGAGTCGGCCGGCAGTTACTTTGTGAACGTCTTGCCGGGTCCCGGCGCGGCTCCTCTGACGACTGGAGTCACGGTGCCGTACAGCGAAGAGTTTCGTGTGCGGGAATCCAATGAGGCGCTGCTGGAGGCGCTAGCATCGATTGCACCTCGGGGCGGCGAAACCGGAATCGTCACGTCGCCCTTGGACGAAGAACCGTCCGAGGATTTAGTCAACGCCAACGCGTTTCGTGGCGGATTGGCGTTGGCGCGAAGCATCAAGGATGCGTGGCCTTGGTTTGTGTTGAGCGGATGCTGCCTGTTTCTGGCCGACGTCTTTGTGCGTCGTGTCGCCATCAATTTCGACTGGCTAGGCCGATCGATCAAGAAATTCACCGGCCGTGATGAAAACACAGAGGCAACGGTGACGGCGCGGTTGGATGCCCTGAAACGACAGAAAGACGCCATGGACGAATCGCTGCAGAAACGCCGGGCTAGCGTGCGATTCGAACCCACGTCGGTGGATTCGGCCGTCGACTTGGACCAACCCACCGCTGCAAAGCCGCTTGCCGAAAAAGACAAGCCCGCCGTCGGTCCGGCGAACGAAAAAAGCTACACCGAACGTCTCTTAGAAGCGAAACGTAAAGCCAATAAAAATAAGCACACTGGCGACGGATCGTAACCAAATCATGCACTTGGACAGGTTGCGTTTTTTGTTGACCCAGTTTTTCGCGGATGGTTACTTGTCAACGAGGCGTCGGCACACATCGGCGCGTGGCCGATCGACGCGTGCTTGCCCGTGATACTTACGCGACGTGACGAGATACTTACGAGAAGTGCTCGTCGACGACCATTTGGACGGCTTCGGTCGTCAACGGTTTGGCATGGTACATCGCAACCGACGAGAAGCTTTTCGCACGGTCTTCGTCGGTCGGATTGCTCGACGTCGACAACATCGTCACGATCGTGGTTGCTTGCTGATTCTTCAATTCGCTATAGGCCGCCAAGAACTCAAAGCCGTCCATGCGAGGCATGTTGATATCAAGAAAGATCACGTCAACACCGTGCTCGCCTTTGCTTAGAAATTTCAAGGCCTCTTCGGCGTATTCGAATGCAATGACGTGCTCGACCAAGCCTGATTTTTTCAGCGTACGCGTGTGAAGCATGTTGTCGATGTCGCTGTCGTCGATCAACATCGCTAATTGAATCGGCTTTTCCACTTGTCTCTCCCGTACGACGCCCCATGACTGGCGTTCGGCTATTTGCTGAATTTGTAATAACGCAATGTCTGCTCAGCATAAATTTCCGCCGATAATCCCACTGAGATGTCTTATCTAACAGATTCTGGAAGTCGGCGACAGTACGTAAAATGCGTGGCTTGATCGGCATTGGCGGTTGTCGGCACTATCGCTTCTTCTCGACGTCTTTGGGGATCCGGAACTCGAATTTCGTCCCACCCAGTTCCGAATCACTGATCCAGATATTGCCTTTGAAACGTTCAATGATACGTTTGCAAATCGCCAGTCCGATTCCGTTGCCCGCAAACTCAGCGTCGGTGTGCAGGCGTTTAAAAACACCGAAGACGCGTTCGCGAAAATCGGGGGCGATGCCGATGCCATTGTCCGCAATCGAAAAGTACCAGTGCGTCGGCGTGGATCGCGATCGAACTTGAACTTCCGGTGGGGCGTCGCTGCGATATTTCATTGCATTGCCAATCAAGTTTTGAAAGAGTTGCAGCAACTGTTGTGAGTCGGCCGAAATGGTCGGCATATCACCCACGTCGACCTTTCCTTGAACGTCGTTGATCACTTCGGACAGGTTTTCAATGGCCAAGCGTACGATCTCGTTGACGTCGCAGGGAACCAATTCAATGTCAGTCGATTCCACGCGCGAGTACGCCAACAGATCCAAGATCAATCCTCGCATGCGTTCCGCACTCGATTCGATCTTGCTCATGAACGCCTCGCCCTCTTCGGACAAATTCTCGGCAATCTCGTCTCGCAGCAGATCGGATAGCGAGATGATGCGTCGCAGCGGTGCCTGCAGGTCGTGCGAGGCCACGTAAGCAAACTGGGCGAGCTCATCGTTGCTGCGCGCCAGATTAATGTTGGCTTCTTCGATTTGTTTCAAGTGATCGATACGGTCCGTGATGTCTGCCGCGACCGCCAGAAAGCCTTTGACCTGCTTGCTCTTGTCTCGAATCGCGGTCGTGGTCGCCAGGACCGGGATGCGGTCGCCCGTTCTTGTCAAATAGGTCCACTGGTGCTGCGAAATCTTGACCTGCATCACTTCGTCGGTCAGGGCGTGCAGGTCAGGTTCGATGGCACGACCAGTTTCTTCGCTCCGCTTCGCTGCGTACTGTGATAGTTCCTGAGCGTCATGAAACATCAGGATCGATTTCTTGCCAACCACTTCATCGGCTTCGTATCCCAACATTCGTTCGGCACCAGGGCTAAAGTGGATGATGGTGCCTTCCAAGTCGACGGCGATGATGGCGACCGCGGCAGCATCCTGGATCGCATTTTGTAATTGCCGTGCGTCTTCCAGTTCACCGGCCATTTGCATTCGGTCGGTAACGTCGGTGTTGGCGCCTAGCATGCGAATCGGATTTCCGAGTTTATCTCGGAAGACGACAGCCTGGCCGCCGACGTGGCGGATCGATCCGTCATCTCGAATCACCCGGAACATCACATCAAACGGTTGCCGTCCGGCGAGCGCCTCTTCAATTGCCCGCACTGTGTCATCACGGTCATCCGGGTGCACCGTTTGGTACCAGGATTCATAATCGCTTTTAAAGGTTTCTCGCTTACACCCGTACAACGAAAACATCGTGTCGTCCCACTGCAGTTGTTTCGTGTTGGGGTTAAAGTCCCAGATGCCGATGCGATTGACTTTTGCGGCGAACGAGACCTTCGTCAAATCACTGGTCAGCTGGTCAGCCATTTGCAGCGATTGCCGTGATGCTTGCGAGATCGAAAAGAACATCCAAATCAGCAAGGAATTGATTAACAATCCAGTCAACAAGATTGTGGTCGGTTGCGTCAGCCACTCTTGGTCGCGGAATGATTTCCCCGAGCGGATATTGAAATTCCAGACGCGCCCATAAAGTGGCACCGCGACAGTTTTTTCAAACCGGGCGTGGGGGTCAAAGTCCGGTTCCGAGGGGACGAGTTCGTCGAACAGTAAATCCTTGCCGTCGTGGATCCGCATGCCGATCGGCCGTTTGTTTTCTTGCACCGTTCCTCGCATCAGCTTTCGCATGACGAATGGTGCATAGATCAATCCGCCGAACTGATCTTCGCTGCTGCTCGGATCGGTGCGGGATGACTTGGTGTCAATGCCCGATCGGTAGAACGGTGTATAGAAAAGGAATCCTGGACTTCTCTGTTCATCCTGGACCAATGTGATCGGTCCGGTGATCTGACTTGAACGAGTCGTCTCCGATTTTTCTGCTGCGGTGCGCCTGTTTTCTTCGTGCGACATATCCAATCCCACGGCTTCTTCATTGCCGCGCACGGGGACGATGTGGGTGATCGGCCACAGCGTGTCGCGTTCGTGTTCTGGATGAATTGAAAAATTGGGACGCCGCGATCTTTGTTTCGCAAGGAATGACGGAACCTCATCACGAGAAATTTTGTAGATGATCCCGAGACCGTTGATGCCGGGATAACGTTTATGGATTTGCAGTTGGTCGACATAGCGACGCCAGCGGCCATGGCTTATGTCAGTGTCGATTGAAAGCACAAACGCGCTGCTGGCCAGCAGGGCCTCTTCGTACTTTCGCATGCGTTCGAGTACCAATTCGACCGCTTGATCCGCTTCACGCTCAAATTGCATTTCGACTTTCGCGTTCAGCTGGGCTCGCGAGTAGTACCAGGCAAAAACCGTCAACGCCAGCGAAAGCAACACGATCACGAAATGAATCCATCGCATCGTGCCCCGACGTTGCAACTGTTCGCGAATGGAACTGGATTCTGTTTGATTGACCGGCATGGCGTTTGTTGATGAGAAAGCGGTCGTGCCGTCGATGGTGTGTGCATCGATACGACCGCAGCGATTTGCGGGTTGATTTCAGATGACAGATGATACTATCAAATGCCCCTTGGCCGCGATGTTGATCCTTGACGCAGATATCCGTCCGTGCCACACGCTATCGGTCTTGTGCGTTGACGCACGGTATCGCGGGGCCGACGCAATGTCACATACCAGTCGCTGCGACGATCTTTCCGTCGGCCGTGCCCGCCACGATGTGGCCGGCGATTTTTGGGTCGACAGCCAGGGCGTGCAACCAGCATGTTGAAAGATTCTGCTGGCCCAGCACTTTCACGCCGACTGGATCGATGTGTCGCACCGTTCCGTCAGCACAACCCGCGATCAATGCGTCGGCGGTCGCGCTCCACTGAATCGACAGGGGTTCGCTAGGGACGCGCGCAAAGCGGACCATGCGACCGATCGTTGGCTGCCAGAATCGAATGGTCAAATCGGCTGAGGCGGATGCAATCATCGGCATCGCTGCGCTTTCATCCGGCCGCAGTGCGAGCGCATTGACGTCTCGCGAATGGTTATGCATGGTCCGAATCGCTTCACCCGCAGACGCCTGCCAGACCCGTAAGGTTTCGTCGCGCGATGCACTGACGATCGATTCGCCCGACGGCAAGAAACGCACGCTGCGCACGGCTTTGGAATGTGCCGTGAAACGAGCGTTTGGCTTCGATGATCCAATCTCAAAGACTGCGCAGACTTCGTCTGACGATGCCGTTACCAAACGCTTGCTCAACGGGCAAAAGTCCACACCGTCAACAACGTCGTCGTGATGCAGGATTTGTTGGCGAACGTTTGCCGATGGCCAGTCAATCAGCTGGACGACTCCTTGCTCACCGGGGTTGCCGCCGGCAATGGCCAACAGACTGCCGTCGGGCGTGAATCGAAGATCGTGAACATTGTCCATCGGTACCGAAAGATGCCGAAACTCTTTCAGTGTGACCGCGTCGCGAATCGAGACGCCCGCTTGGGATCCCGCTAATACCTTGGATCCGTCGGGACTGAAAATGATCGACGTGATCGGTGCGGCAATCGTTCCGGCGACAGCGGGTTCCGTTGCCAACGCCCCGGTCGCCTGGGACAGACCTGCAATGCACGGTGCCGCCGCACCGGCAATCCAAGTTCGTCGGTTGATTCGCGATGTTTGATGCCTGATTTGCGTCACGACACCAGCTCGTCAATCATCGTACCGTCTC
Source organism: uncultured Pirellulaceae bacterium (assembly GCA_963975425.1). GTDB lineage: Bacteria > Planctomycetota > Planctomycetia > Pirellulales > Pirellulaceae > CAXBGS01. Next base: position 572,802 of record CAXBGS010000004.1, on the reverse strand, counting down.
GGTTGATTTGCACCGGACGGCCGTCGGCGGTATGCAGTTCTTGGTCCGGATCGATTCCGATCTGGTTGTAGATCGTGCGAGCCAAATCGGCGGGGGTGACCGGTCGCTCGGCCGGACGTTCGCCGTGGGCATCGGATTTGCCGACCACTTGTCCGCCGCGGATTCCGCCTCCGGCCAAAGCGACGCTGAACGCGCGAGGCCAGTGATCGCGGCCGCCACGCGGATTCAACTTCGGTGTCCTGCCGAACTCGCCCATCACAATCACCATTGTTGAATCCAACAAACCGCGATGGGACAAATCCGCCACCAGAGCGGAAAAGGCTGTGTCGAGTTTTGGGATTTTGCCCACGCTGCCGCCGGTATAGCCTTCCTTAAGACGCGTGTAGAGTTGTTCGTGTGTATCCCAGCCGCGGTCCGTCACGGTGACGAATTTCGTTCCCGCTTCGATCAGTCGCCGCGCCATCAGGCAACTTTGACCGAGGGTGTGTCGTCCGTACTTGGCACGCAGTGCCGAGGGTTCTTGCTCCAGGTCAAACGCTTGGCGGGCTTGTTGGGAAGCGATCAAATCATAGGCTTGGTCGAACGATGTCGACGGATTCGATGCGGACGCGGCAAGCTCGAACCCTCGAGAGAAATCGTCGACGGCGTCTCGCAAACGGCGGCGACGAGTGTGTCTCATTTCGGGCAACATCGAAGACGACGTCAGGTCTTGAACATGAAAGTCTGGCTTGGATGGATCGCCCTGCACGACGAACGGCGACGTATTTCCCGAGAGGTATCCTGGCCCCGACATGGCGTTGGGACGTTGCAACGCCACGTTTGCCGGAATCGCCGCGCCGCCATCGTCAAGATGCGTGACAACCGATGGCATGCCGGGGTACACCAACGCGGGAGTCGGCTTGTAACCGGTCAGCATATAGTGGCTTGCGAAATTATGTTCGCCCAGCGTCGATGTCATCGATCGCACCAATGCGATCTTGTCCATCATCTTGGCTGTTTCGGGCATATGCTCGCTAATCGAAATCCCTGGAACGCTCGTGGCAATTGGGCTGAAGGGGCCACGGACCTCTTTCGGCGCATCCGGTTTCAGATCAAACGTTTCCAGGTGACTGGGGCCGCCGTCTAGCCAAATCAGGATGCAAGATGTGGCTTTCGTCTGTGGCTGGTCCGCGCTAGCACTGCGGATACCAATCCAATCGGCCAGGTTCACACCCAGGGCCGTCAATCCGCCGACATGCAAGACATCACGACGGCGCACGCCATCGCATCGGCGGTGGTTATCGTTTCGTTTTCGACCCGTCATCGTTTCACCTGTCGCTAATGATTGGTTGCGAAAGTGTCGCTGGCCAGAATGCCCCAAAAAACATCTTCAAAGAATTCGCGTCGCGTTTCGTCACTCTGTAAGTTTGCGTTTTCTAATTCTCGTTTCCAAAGATCGGATGCCGATGCGTCAGGCCGGCTTAGTGCCGACAACATCAAACGATCAAGAACGCTCGCGTTGTCATCACCGGACGCCAGCAAGGTTGCCAGCGTTCCATCGGGGCTGGTGATTCTTTCTTGCAGCAAGGAACCGTTGATCATGTGCAGTGCGCGAGTCAGGGTCGCGCGCGAGTCACCGGTCGCATCACAGCCAAGTGACCGATCGCATCGGCCCAGCAAATCCAGCGTTCGTGATTCGATGCGATTGTCGGTCAGGGTGATCGTTCGGGATTGCGAACCATCAGAAACGTCAAGCGGCACGCCCGTCACGTCACCGATGGCATCGGCAACTACTTCGGCTTCGAGTGGTCGGACCAATGCGTGCGAATAGAATTGAACGTCCGATTCGTTGCCGGACACCCCCTGGCTTTGACGCTGATAGGCCTCACTGCGGCAGATCGTGGCAATGGTCGACTTCATGCTGAAACCGTGATTGGCAAAGTCATCGGCTAGCCAATCGAGCAGTTCCGGGTGGGTTGCCGGATTGGTGGCACGCATATCATCGACGGGTTCGACCAAACCACGTCCCATGAGCTCACGCCAAATTCGGTTGGCCGTCACCGTTGCCAAATACGGGTTGTTGTCTGAGGTTAACCACGCGGCGAATGCGTCTCGGCCGGATTCGTCGGGCTGCAAGAAACGCAACCCTGGAATGCGTGGCGTTGCGGGTTGGCCCGTCACCGGGTGAGTCACCTCGCCGCGAGTGCTTACCGAAACGATCCGCCCACGTTTCAGTTTGGCAAACACCGCCGATAATCCGTGGTAGTCATCCTGTGTCCAATGATCGAGCGGATGGTTGTGGCAATTGGCGCATCGGAGCCGGACGCCCATGAAGGCTTGCGAGACGTGTTCAGCCAAATCACCGGGACTCTTGCCGAATCGTGAAAAATTCGCGGGCCCCACATGAAAACTATCGCCGAGCGCGGTCAGTAAATCGCGGGCCATTAAATGCATCGGAGTGTCGTTGCCGATGCGATCCGCGAGCCAGCGATGATAAGCGTCGGCGCCCTCGGTCTGCAGTTCCGCTGCATCGATTGCTAGAATGTTCGCCCACTTGAGTGCCCAGTAATCAGCGAAGTCGGGCGAGCCGAGCAGTGCGTCAATTTTATTGTCGCGTTTGTCAGCAGACGGATCCGAAGCGAATCGTTCGGTTTCCTCGGGCGTCGGAAGTCGGCCAGCAAGGTCAAGCGTCACACGCCGCAAGAAAGCATGGTCATCGCTGCGAGGGGAAGCAGGCAGTCGGAGTCTTTTGAGTTGGTCGTCGACAAATCGGTCGATCGGATTGTCGGTAGACGAAGAGGAAGTCGCTGGCGGTGAATCTGCCACGATGTTGGTATCGGCCGAGTGAATCGGAACGGTCAAGCGTATCGGCAAAACACGATCCATAAAGCGAGCGATCACAACGTGAACGCCACTGCGAAGGACGGTGATTTGCCTTTCTTGACGATCAATCGTGACCGCTTCTGCGTCACCCGGTGTAAAGACCGTCCACTCGGTCACGTCGGTTTGCGATGACCGTCCGGACGATGGTTCGGTAAACGTCGCCATCACGCGCAGCGGTACCGAGTCGCCCGAATGAGCGACCAAGGCGTCCTGCGGCGAAACGCTCAGCGATGCTAAGCGTCGCGTCCGCGCTCTCTGTGCACCTTGTTCGATCCAAGTCCGCATGCGGTCAAAGGCGGGCGAGTCTTCTTCAAACACAAGGCCGCCTTCGTGACCGATTTGTTCGGTGGGCTTGAGCAACAACAAGCTCCGCTCGGGCATGAAACGATTCACGCGCCGGCCTTCCAACGCGTGGACGATGGCATCGTGGTCTTCCGCCGCACCGGAGCCCAGCAGCGACAGCTTGAAACCGCCACGACCGATGGCGGCACCATGGCATGATCCCGCGTTACATCCGTATCGAGTCAGCAGCGGGATGATCTGGGTGTCAAAATCGATCGTCGCCGGTGACGAGTCTTCGATCCCGTCGGCCAGCGCCGTTTGGACGATGCCGGCTAACAGAGCAAAGCAAAGGATCGATCGGACTTGCATCGACGTGCACCTATCGTGGTTGCGTGACGGGGCGCGATTCGCTGGCAAGTTTCTGCCACTTTTTTAATTGCTGCTGCACCGCTTCGCTGCCCATACCTCGCTCGAGTACCGCGCCGGCCATCTTTGCCAGTTGCGTTTTGCGCTGTGGCTGATCGGCCATCCATTTTTCGATCGACTGGATCGACGCTTTGACCGAATCCGCACTGGCGTCTCGGGCGACCAATTCTTTCATCATCGTGCGCAGGATTGTTCCCGGTGCTTGAGCTTGATCGTCGGTTGGTTCCGCGTCCTTCTTCATCACGCGAGCTCGCATCATGCCGCGCGGGTAAGCTAGTTTTTCTAGCTCGGATTGTTTGGGCGCCGGTTGTCCGACCAGTTTCGCAACTTCGGCGGCGATCTCGGCCGCTTCGGTAACGCTGGGCTGGACGAGTGCGTAATTCGCTTTCACTTGGTCGTCGTCGGCCACCAGGATCGTCAATTCGACGTTGCGATTGAGTCCGTACGCGCCCGGGCCTTCGCCGCCATCGACGGAGATGCCGACAGGTACGACGAAATTCAGCGAGCCCGCCGCGCGAGTCAGATAGGATTCTGCTTGGGCCTTGTCGTCATCGAGCCAGATGATTCCGGTGTGCACGCCGTTCTTTTTTTGGCCGAGCGCGTATTCGGTCAGCGCTCGGGTTAGCGCTATGCCGGGTCGCGTTAGTTTGTGGACAAAGATCAGCAGTGTCGGTTCGCCGCTGGCCAGCTTGATTGGGTCGACTTCGGTTCCAGCGGTTTCGCCATAGACCGAAAGCACTTTGAATGGCGTCAGCTTTTCGCCGACTTGAGGGCCAGAGAACACGGGATCGTCGGCGCCGACGTATGACGACGTGGCAATCGCCGAGGTGACAAGTGCGATCGCAGTGGCGATCAGGCACGACGAAGAATTTCGGCCAAACAAGTACCAGCTCATCGGTAAACCCTCAAAGTTCCAATGTCACCATTGACTGTCGATCGTATCTGAACCCTCTTTATCGTATCCGAAAAGGGATCCCCGGACGCATACCTATTTGCCAGAGATCTATCGGGTTTGCCGGAGAACTATTGCGACCTGGGCGTTTACCGGGCAGTCCAACCGCCGTCGACGACCAGCATACTGCCGGTGGTATAGCTGGACGCGTCGCTGGCCAAATAGATCGCGGCACCTTGGATTTCTTCCATTCGTCCCCAGCGGTTCAAGGCGACCGCGCCGACGATGAACTTTTTCGCTTCTTCAGAATCGGCGATCGGCTCGTTCATTGGCGTCAGAAACGGGCCTGGGCAAATCGCATTGACGGTGATGTTGCTGTCGGCCAGCTCAAGGGCGAGTGCCCGGGTCAATTGCACGACGGCACCCTTGCTGGTGGCATAAGGCGTTCGATTGGCGAGTCCCACCAGCCCCAGGGTGCTGGCCAGGTTGATGATGCGGCCTTTGCCGTTTTGCTTCATCAGTGGCACGGCACTTCGGCACGCCGACCATAGTGCGTCAACGTTCACCTGCTGGACCGCACGGAAATCATCCAGCGTCAATTCGTCGATCGGACCGCGGACATTGATGCCCGCGTTGTTGATCAGAATGTCAATCCGCCCGAAATCCTGAGCCACCTGCTGCATCACCGCGTCGATCTGTTGCGGATTCGTAACGTCGGCGGCGATTCCCAGCGATTTGACACCGTGGTCACGCTGAATTTCGTTGGCGGCCTGTTCGACTTCGCCCGCCGTTCGGCTGATCAGGACCGTTTGACAACCTGCCGACGCGAGGCCGGCCGCCATGGCTTTGCCCAGCCCTTTGGAGCCACCGGTGACGATGGCGACACGGTCGGTCAAGTCAAACAGCTTGATTCCAGGCAACATGGCGATGGCTTCCTTTGGGACGGGCGAGCGGATGGAAAACAGATGGAAAGTGGAACGGCGGCAGCGTTTTCGACAATGGCGCCAGTTTGGGCGATCCAGTTGATCCGCGAAACAGTGCGTCGATTCTGCGGAATGGTCGGCCCGGCGGGGCGATTAACCGCCGAAAAACAGCAGTTAAAGCCGTTTGGGGCCACGCTTTTTGGGCTTGATTCGTTTACAATTCAAGCGGATTACCGTGTGAAAATCACGCCCCACGATACTCATAACGATTCAACCATATCGAGGAATTGAATGATGCAGAACGACTCCACTCGTCGTGCCTTCCTGAAGACCACGTCTGCGGCCGCCGCCGGCGCCGCGCTGACCTCTACCGTCGCTCGCACCGCGCACGCGGCCGGCAGCGACGAAATTAAATTCGTTGTGATTGGTACGGGTGGTCGTGGTTCGGGGGCAGCAGCCAACATCATGAACACGGGCGGAAACGTCAAATTGGTCGCCGTCGCCGACGCGTTCGAGCACAAAGCGGCCAGCGCGATCCGGGGTTTGAGCGCCAAGTACAAAGACATGGTCGACGTTCCGCCAGAACGCGTCTTCACCGGCCTGGACGGTTACAAAGCGGCCATCGATGTCGATTGCGACTTGGTTGTCATCGCGACGCCTCCCGGCTTCAAGCCGATGCAATTCGAGTATGCGGTCAACAAGGGGCGCCATATCTTTATGGAAAAACCCGTCGCATCGGATGCGGTTGGCGTTCGTCGCGTGCTGAAGTCCGTGGAAGAATCCAAGAAAAAGAACTTGATGGTCGGCGTCGGGCTGCAACGTCGCCACGAGCCCCGATACACCGAGACGATCAAACGTATCCACGATGGTGCGATCGGTGACGTCGTTGCGTCGCGAGTTTACTGGAACGGTAACGGCATCTGGTATCGCAACAAGGACGAGGGTCAAAGCGAAATGGCGTTCCAGTGCAATAACTGGTACCACTTTAACTGGCTATCCGGTGACCAGATCTGTGAACAGCACATTCACAACCTGGATGTCGGTTGCTGGGTTCATGGGGCTTACCCCGTCGAGTGCAACGGCATGGGCGGTCACGAGCAACGCATGAACGGTGACGGCAGCATGTCACAAATCTTTGACCATACCGCGTGCGAATACACCTTCGCCGATGGCAGCAAGATGTTCAGCCAAGGTCGTCACTTGAAGGGTGGTTGGACCAACGTCGGTGAATTTGTCCACGGAACCAAGGGTTCGTCCGATCCATCGGGACAAATCTTTGGTGCCAACGAATGGCAGTACGTCGAACGCGACAGCAGTGGCGTTAAGAAAAAGAATCCCAACGCCAAAGGCCACCAGTTGGAACAAGACGATTTGATCGCGGCCCTCGGTCGCGGTGAAATTTACAACGAAGGCGAATACGGTGCTCACTCGACCCTCACCGCCATCCTTGGACGCGAAGCTTGCTACTCGGGCAAGATCGTCAAATGGGACGAGCTGTTAGAGAAAGGTCGTGATCTCGCACCGGGCATCGATGACTACACACTCGATTCGACGCCACCAGTCGTTCGTAACGAAGACGGCAAGTATCCGGTCCCCGTACCTGGCCAGTACAGCCCGTTTGCTTAGGTCAAACGTGTAAAGCGGAATTCGACGAAACCCCAAGCTCTGCCTTGGGGTTTTTTCGTGTCCGGTTCTATTGCGTCGGTTATCGGGTCCACTTGATTCCCGGTGCATCGGTCGCCAACCTCAGACCCATGCGATGGGCGCTGCTGGGAATCATGCTCATTTGCAATCGGCCGCGGCCAAAGCGATAGATCGACCCAAGCGTTTGCATGCCCAGATGCTCGAATGCGCGAATCGAACGCAGGTTTGTCCAGTCAATCATTGTCAAAAAAGACGTTGTTCCCATGACGCGATTGCAGGTCGCCCAGGTCAACATCGCTGCAATCAGTCGCTTGCCCCGGTGTTCCGGATCTGTCCAAGCGTTGTAAACGAATCCTGTTCCGTCGGGCATTTCGATCGACGTTCCCAGGTGCGCGGCGCGGCTGAAATTTTCGGCACCCTGGACCGTTTCCTTTGCCAGCCACAGAAACGAGACCACGCGCCCCTGATAGAAGGTCAAAATTGCGGTGCGCGATGCAGGATCGACCCGCTCTGGCTGGCCCAGTTCGGCTGGAGCATTCCCGGATCGAATGAGTTCGGCGAGTTCGCTCGGATGCGCGCCGCGAATTTCGTAGCCGGTGGGACACACCGTGATGTCGCAATCGGTCGTCGGCAGATGCAACAGCTTTGTCACATCCAGTATGCCGAATCGGCGAATCGCGGCGTACAGCAGATGAAGCACTTTGCTCATTCGACATTCAAAGCGAGGGTGTGACGAACTGGAAATCACATCAGCCGGCGCCCTCTCGCGCCGGCGGTATGCGAACCACCTCACCCAACTCTATGCCGAAAATGACTCGTAACAATGATTGGCAAAGCCCGCGTCTATTTCTTCTTCACCAGCACACGGGCGCTCTTCAATACGATCGGATCGACCGGAACATTCTGCATCAGTTGAGGCGGGAAAGCCGGGTTGGGCTGTGTCCTCGTGGGCGTCTTGCCGATTTGGTCGACCACTTCTTGTCCTTCCACCACACGGCCGAATACCGCATAGCCGAAGCCGTCCGATGACTCTTCGCGATTCAGAAAGTTGTTGTCCGCGATGTTGATAAAGAATTGACTGGTTGCCGAATGGGGATCACTGCCGACACGAGCCATGGCCACGGAATACTTTGTGTTTTTGAGTCCGTTGTTCGACTCGTTGACGACTGGTGGTTGGGTGGGTTTCTCTTTCAGTGTCGTGTCCAGCCCGCCGCCTTGAACCATGAACCCATCGATGACGCGATGAAAGACGGTTCCGTCGTAGTGGCCGTTCTTGGTATAAGACAAAAAGTTTTGTGTGGATTTCGGCGCGTTCTTAGCATCAAGTTCCAACACAATGTTTCCTTCGCTGGTCACCAGTTCGACTTGAATGCTGTTGGCACCGATCGATGCGGTATTTGGATCTTCATCGGCGGTCGCCAACTCGTTCGCGACGGCAAACGACAGTCCGACAACGATGGCACAGGCCGCGACGGCGGCTCGAATGAATTGTGACATGGCCAAAAAGGGCTCCTTTGTTTTCGTGCGCAGCACCGCCGTGGTCCAGCGGTGTCACTTCGGTGACGTCTCAACGGGCAGGTGTATGCAATCGAGCGACTCGCCGTAAAGTGCGACCGGGGAATCTGGGATGTTCAGGTCGTCAGCCAAGATCGGTTCGTCTGTCACCGTTGGAATCGATGGCAATCTGCGATGCCGATTCTGCAGACGTGTTTCACGCCGGGGTGATCTTCGAAGCAGAATTTTGCGATTCGTCTGATTCACGACAGCCAGTGCGATACCAACATCCCGGCCAACGTCAGGTGGATCGCTGCCAAGATGCTCAGTCCGACGCGCACCACGCGACTCGTGTGCGCGCGTAGCGAGACCAAATAGCTGATGACGAAGATGACCAGTTCCACCGACGCCGCGTAGATGCCGTAATGTTTCCGGTCCCAGTACGAAACAGGACTTTCGAAACGCCAGTCCGAGATCGGCCAGAAGTGACGGTGACCGTCGTCATGATGCACAGGCAAGTCGCACGCGAAGTGCAACAACATAGATGCAAAAAAGATCGCCCAACCTCGCCGGCCCATGTACATCGCGATAATCATCGCCACCAACGTCAGCGGCACTGAATTGAAGAGATCAAAGAAATCCTGCCAAGCGGGTAAAAAGTATTGTGTTGTCCAGATGTCGCGCTCGGACGTTCGTAAAATAAATTTTTCGAACACATAGAAAATGAACATCGCTGCGTCAGGAACGATCGCACCAAGTACGGCTGGTAAGACCAGTGTGGAGTCAGCGCGGCGCGGCACAAGGTTTTCACGGGAATCTTTGCTCTCGTGGGAATCTTTGTTCTCGCCGGAATTTTCCGTGCTGGGCTGTTCCGTGTTGGATTGATCAACGCTGCGGGTTCGCGTCAGCGCCGCAACGGACAGCATCATGTGAGTTGGCGTGTTTATGACAATCTCGCTTGGATTCGGTTACGATATCGTCCCGCCCCGCCAGACATTAACTCCGGTGAACACGATGATTCTTCGGTGAACATGTCAACGGCCTCGGTCGTCGTTCGCAAAGGGCATAAAATGTGTCAGTCATCAGAATGTCCGTCCCTACTTTTTTCAAGGCTTGGTTGTGACACGCACTACTTCACGATGTTTGATGATCCGTCGATTGCTCTTGGTATTCTTCGTCAGCCTGTCAATTGCGTCGCAGACGTTCGTTGCCGCCGACGATTGGCCACAGTGGCGAGGCGTTGATCGTGATGCCACGCTGCACGAAGCGAATTTGATCGAGACGTTGCCCGGTGGCCAGCTTCCTCTCGATTGGACGGTGCCGGTGGGCGCTGGTTACAGCGGTCCAACCGTGGCTGGCGAACGTGTTTATTTAACCGATCGCGGCCCCGACGATGCAGACAAGGAAATCGAACGCGTGCTTTGCTTTGACGCGGCAACGGGCGACTTGGTGTGGGATCATCAATACGAAGCGCCCTACATGATCGGTTATCGTGCCGGCCCACGTGCTTCGGTGACGGTCCACGATGGCAAAGCGATTTCCGTCGGCGCGATGGGGCACATGCGTTGCTTGGATGCCAGCACCGGCGAAGTCATTTGGTCACTGGACTTGGATGACGCCTACGATATTCGCATGCCGAACTGGGGCATCACCGGCTCTCCGCTGGTTTATCAAGATTTGGTCATTCAAATCGCCGCGGGCGCGGACGGACACTGCGTTGTCGCCCTTGATTTAGCAACGGGAAAAGAAAGGTGGCACGCGATCGACGAACGAGCCGGTTACAGTGCGCCGATTCTGATTCGCCAAGGATCGCAAGACGTCGTCGTGTGTTGGACGGGCGAAAGTGTCACCGGGCTTGATCCGCGGACCGGTAACGTGTTTTGGGCGATTCCGATGTTGCCGCGCAATATGCCCATCGGAGTTCCCACGCCGGTCGTGCAAGACGACAAACTATTTGTGTCGTCTTTCTATGACGGTTCGATGTTGATTCGCATCGATCCCAACAAGCCTAAGGCCGAAAAACTGTGGCACCGCGTCGGATTCGACGAGAAGAATACCGATGCACTGCACTGCATGATCAGCACGCCGATCATCAAGGGAGACTACATCTATGGCGTCGACAGCTATGGCGAACTGAGATGTCTGGACATCAAAACTGGGGATCGCGTGTGGGAAAGTTCCAAAGCGGTTCCCCGTGCACGATGGGCAACCATTCATACGATCCGTGATGGTGACCGTGAAATCATGTTGAACGATCGTGGCCAGCTGATCTTTGCAACCTTGACGCCCGACGGATATCACGAGCATTCGCGCGCGATGTTGATCGGACCGACGCGCAAACAGTTGAACAAGCGAGACGGAGTCGTGTGGGCGCACCCGGCGATCGCCGACGGGTACATCTATGCCCGAAGCGACAAGGAACTGGTCCGCGCATCGTTGAAATAGCACGGTGCATGGCTGCAAACAGTCAAGTGCACATTAGTCATAGACGGGGCGCCGGTTGGTTCTGGCAATCAGCCCTAGTCCATCCGCACGCCAATGGTTAACAGGATATTTGCATAGCGTTGTTGATCGGCCGTTTGAATGGTCAGCACGTGATCGTTCGTGCTAACCGCTTCGTAGAATTTCCATTTGTCGGTCGGCTGCAACTCGAGGTCCAACCCGGCTTCTTTGATCGTTTTGCGATAGTCGTCCCATACCGGCGGGTCTCCATCGAGCGCGTAGGGTCCGCTGGTTTCGGTTTCCATGGTCTGCACCGCTTCGACGGGTACGGCCGATAGGATGGCTTCGAGAACCTGGTCGCACGTGGGAACGCCCGGCATTAAATTCAGGCTGATCAGCTCGGCCCGCGGCCCACGCTTGCTGGCTGCGGGATAATTTCCGTCCGCGATCAGGACGCTGCTATGGTGCCCGGCGGATGCCAGAATGGACGTGATCTGTGGGTGAATCAGTTTGTGACGTAACATATCAGTGCTTGAATCGAGGATTGCACGCCGAACTAAACGGGATTGCCGTGCGTTGAACTGGTTTGGGAAAAGGAGTCGGCCCGATTGCCGACAACCTCGGGTGCCCCCCGGTCACGCTGGGTGACCGATGCGATGCCAAGATTATGACGAAATCTCGCCGTGCCGCGACGGGAGTCCACTTTTGACGGAAGACATGTGTTCGATAAACGTTTGAAGCTGGGAACCTACTTGGGGATCGGACTATACGTTCATTGGACATTCCTGCTGTTGTTGGGTTTTGTGGCGTACCAGGCTCGCGAGTATGGCACACCGGGCATGATCTTTTCGGTCGCGGTCGCGTTAGGCATTTTCTCCTGTGTGACGCTGCACGAGTACGGGCACGCGATGGCGGCACGAATGTATGGCATTTCCACCGTCGATATCACGCTGTTTCCGATCGGCGGCGTCGCCAGGCTCGAACGGATGCCGCGGATTCCTTTTCACGAGTTGGTCGTCGCCGTCGCTGGGCCGGCCGTCAATGTCGTGATCGGTTCGCTATTGGTCGTGGGGATGTACGTGTTCGCTTGGCAGCCGGTGATGGACTTATTCGGCAGCTTGAATGATGTCGATCCGCTGCAGACGCCGTCGCTGGTCGGTTTTCTATTCATCATGTTGATGGCCAACATCGCATTGGTCGTTTTTAACATGGTTCCGGCGTTCCCGATGGACGGCGGCCGCGTCTTTCGCAGTCTGCTGGCGATGGTCACCAGTTACGGCAAAGCGACCTATATCGCTTCGCGTGTCGGATTGGTTTGTGCCGGAATGATGGCTTTGTTTGCGCTGAATGTCGGCAATCCCATCACGCTGTTGATCGCGCTGTTCATCGCTTATGCCGGCGTGGCCGAAGCCCGACAAGTTGACTTGACCGAATCGGTCCGCGGATCGAGCATTTACCGATCGATGATTCATGATCCGCCATCGATCTTGATGGATACTCCGCTCTCGGAGATTCGCCGCATCTGGAGTCGCGTGACCGTCAGCGAATTGCCGGTCATTTCAATCAGCGGAAGCGTTGTCGGTGTCCTGCGATTAGCGGATGTTGCCAAGGCGATCGAAAAAGGTGAAGACGGCAATAGCACCGCCGGCCAGCTTGCCGACCATGGTGTTGTCACGGTCAAGCTGGACGATGATATCGAATCGGTCGTGCTGACCGCCGGTCGAGGAAATCGCACCGTACCGGTTGTCGATTCATCGGAACGCTTGATTGGATTGCTGGACTTGCAGACGCTCGCCGATCGCGGGCGCATCAGTGCAGCGACGTCCGACCCAGGTGAACTGCCCTCCAGCCAGCTGGACATCATCCACTAGGACATCCACTGGGACGCAGTTCTGGCTCGTTGTTCCGGTTACCGGACCGGCCAGAATTCGGTCGCGCTGAAATTCCGAACGCCGGGGCGTCTGTCTACGCCGTTTTTGGGTCTTTCGCCGCATAGCGATCGGGAAAACTGCAGAATTCGCCGTTCGTCCGCGCCCCGAGTCGTCCGTTTAAAGGCCATGCTATACGGAGCGGCAGTACGCCGTTCTGATTCCCCCGGGCGAAAGATCCCAGGGGCGTGAATCTCCCCGACAGGAAACGCAGCGGTGTCTGAATCTTTCGTGCAGTTACTCGAGCGGATGTTCGTTGGGCCATTATGGCCGGCGTCCGTCTTGGTTTGTCTGCTGATCGTGTATGCCTTCGTTGCGTTGTTGGGGCTGATCGACCTGGACCTGGGAATCGATCTCGACGCGGACTTGGATGCGGATGTCGATGTTCCATCGGCCACGGCGGACATTCAAAGCGACCTGTTCGGGGGCGCCGGTGCGGCGACGCTGCGTTGGTTGAACCTGCAGCGACTGCCTTTGGTGCTTTGGATGTCAATCTTTACCATCGCGTTTTGGGGAATCTCCTACGTGCTGTGGTACGGATTCGATCACCACCGATATGCGCCGACGTTGATCCCCAGCGTGCTGCTTGTGCTTCGAAACGGGGTTATATCGATTTTGGTGACCAAGGTTCTTACAGGCCCCCTGAATCGGGCATTTGAGCCGGCGCCGACATACGATCCGAGCAACCTTATTGGGAAGACCTGCGCGGTTTCCACGGGAGAGGTGTCCGATTCGTTCGGCCAGGCCAAATTCCCAACCGATGCCGCGCCCTTGTTGCTGAATATACGCACCGACGGCGAAACGATCAGCAAAGGATCGTTGGTACGCATCATCGCATTTGATAACGAACGGCGAGTTTACAAAGTCACCGCTGCATCTGAAGAGGACTCGAAATGATCGCACAGTTTTTTACCAATAATTGGGGCACCGACGCCGCGTTGCTCGTGATCGGATTCGCGCTGCTGTTCATTATCAGCGTTGCGATCGCGTTCAAAAAGTTCTTCATCAAAGTCGGACCTGATGTGGCGATTGTCCGAAGCGGACAAGGTGGGCTTCGTGTCGCATCGGGCGACGGGTTATGGGTCGTACCGATGATTCATCAGTACGAGTTCATGGACTTGACGCTAAAGAGTTTCGAAATTCATCGTCAGGGCTCTGAAGGATTGATTTGCAAAGACAATATCCGTGCCGACATCAAAGTTGCCTTCTTCGTTCGCGTTGATAAGTCGCCGGAAGAGCAGAAAGAAGTCGCTCAGTCGATCGGGGCCAAACGCTGCAGCCAGATCGATACGCTGCGCGAATTGTTTGATGCAAAATTCAGTGAAGCACTGAAGACGGTTGGCAAGCAGTTCGATTTTGTCGACCTGTATGATCAACGCGACAAGTTCAAAGATGAAATCCTGAAAGTCATCGGCACCGACTTGAACGGTTATCGATTGGATGATGCCGCAATCGACTACCTGGAACAAACCCCGCTCAACCTGCTTAGCCCGACCAATATCTTGGACGCCGAGGGCATCAAGAAAATCACGGATCTGACATCGCAAGAAAAGGTCAAGGAGAATCAGTTCACCCGCGACAAAGAAAAGACGTTAAAGAAACAGGATGTCGAAGCGGAGGAAACCATCCTCGCGCTTGAACGCCAACGAGTCGAAGCGGTCGAAAAACAGCAACGCGAGATAGCCGAAATCACTGCTCGGGAAAAAGCCTCCGCCGCCAAGGTTCAAGAGGAACAGCGTCTGGAATCCGAACGCGCCCGCATTGTGACCGAAGAGGAAATCGGCGTGGCAGAGGAGAACAAGTTACGTCAAATCTTGGTCGCCCAACGAAACAAAGAAAAGACCGATGCGGTCGAATTGGAACGCGTCAACCGAGACCGCGATTTGGAAATGACCGAAAGGTTACGCGTGGTCGGTGTGGCTGACGTCGAAAAGGAAAAAGCGATCGAAGTCGAAAAACGCAACATCCAAGAAGTCATCCGCGAACGTGTCGCTGTCGAACGCGCCGTCGTGGAAGAACAAGAACGAATCAAGGACACCGAAGAAGTTGCCGCCGCGGAACGTTTGAAGACCGTTCAGGTGACGGCCGCCGAAATGAGAGCTCAAGAAGAGCTGATTCGCCAAACCAAGCTCGCGCAAGCCGAAAAGGAATCCAGCGAGTTGATGGCCGAAAAGGTTCGTATCGAAGCCGAGGCCAAACGTGATGCCGCGGAGAAAGAAACCGCTGCAGCCAAGATGCTGGCCGAAGCGGAAGCCGCAACACGAGCGGCATCCGGCTTGGCCGAAGCGACCGTTCAGGAAGCCAAAGCGGCCAGCTTGGAAAAAGAGGGTCTCGCCGAAGCGGCCGTCCTGGAAAAGAAAGCCGTCGCCGAAGCCAAGGGAATCGAGGCGAAAGCTTCCGCAGTCGAGAAACAAGGATTAGCCGAAGCCAACGTCGACCTGGAAAAGTACCGCAGCGAGGCCACCGGAATTACCGAAAAGGCCGAAGCGATGAAGGTCCTCGACAGCGTCGGCAAGGATCACGAAGAATTCAAGCTGCAGCTGAACAAAGAAAAGGATGTCGAAATCGCAGCCATCGATGCGCAGCGAGGAATTGCCGAAAGCCAAGCGGGAGTGGTTGGGGAAGCGCTCAAGGCCGCCCGAATTGATATCGTCGGTGGCGATGGTGAGTTCTTCGAGCAGATCACATCGGCCGTCAAGGGCGGAAAGGCGATCGACCGATTCGTCTACAACAGTAAAGTTGCGACAGATATCAAAGACACGTTCTTTGACGGGAACGCAGAGTACTTTACCGATCAAATGAAATCGTTGATGTCGCAGTTCAATTTAGATACCGACGGCGTCAAGGATTTGTCGATCGCGGCATTGATCGCCAAAATGATGGGGCTGGCCAAGACCGATGACATGCGAACGCAACTGACCAGTTTGCTGGGCATGGCCGGTACCGCCAGAATCGCCGACAAGAAAGCCGCTAGTGTTTTGACCACGTCGGCGACATCCGGTAACGGAAAACAAGCGTAGGGACGCACGCACGCGGCTTTGACCGCCGGCGATGCGGGCACGCGTCCTCGGTCTTCACGGGCCGGAGCGAGCCGAGTGCCGTGCGGCCATGACCTGTCGGCCGTGTCATCCTGACGAAACGGCACCCTGCTCTTTTTCGCCGATTCAATTGCCTGACTTCACGACGCATCATGACTGATTCTCAACTCGCCGCCGGTACCTACGAAGTGCTCCGCAATCGCTTGCGGGATGCATCGGGCGAATTGCGTACCCGGTTGTCGCAGTTGAACGACGCGCGTGGTGAAGTCTTTGGCAACATCGAGACGACACTGATCACTAGCGAACGCGTCACGACGGAGCATAATTGTGTCCCGCGAGACTTGGTGTCGGTCGGTGACCGTTTTCTGTTCGGATACAACGTCCAGTTTGGGCTGAAAACTGAAATCGAATTAGAAGACGTCTTTTCGGTCTATCGGCTAGAAAATAACCAGTTCCACGCCGATTCGCTGGGACTGATCGGTGACGAGCGCTTCGCAAACGATTTTGGCGAACTGTATCGATTTTATAAAGACACAAGGTTCTCGCGTTTTTTTCGCGCCGGACCGATGTTGTACATGGTGTTCCAAGTCGGCAAGACTTCACGAGATATCAAGGCATTCAAATGGCGGGTCGCACCTGATTCGATCCAATACGTCGACAACCGCAGCGAACACGAAGTCCGTGAACCCAGCCAACACGAATTTCGCTGGACACGAACCACACGCGATCAGCATCATTACGGCACACATCCGCATATCGCAATTGACGACCGCGTTTTTGTCGAAACTGTTGGCGGCGATCTGACCATCAAGGTCGAAAATAACACCGAATCGGGCGAAGGCATCTATGACGAGCCCGTCGACCACGCCGACCAAACGCTTGACGATGCTGAGATTCATTACGCCATCGTCGGCAATCTGGTGTTGATGAAAATCAAGCCATATCAAGAAGAACAAACCCGCTACATCGTTTTCAATGGGAAAATCCAGCGAGCGATTCGCTTAGATGAAATTGGCCAATGTTGCGTGATGCTGCCCGGCGATCAGGGGTTGGTCTTTCCCGGCGGTTACTACCTGCAAACGGGCGAGTTTAAACGGTTCGATCACGGGCTTAGCAACATGCGATACCAACGCACCGTCGCTGCGCCCAACGGAGAGGACTATCTGTATTTGTTCTACAACAGCGAGTCCGGCACCTATGTCCAGCTGCGTTACAACATCATCCGCCAAACCGTCGAGACCCCGCTGATCTGTCACGGGCAGACTTTTTTTGACCGCGGCGAAATGGTCTGCTTTCAAACACAGACCGATCCGCAAAAACATCATGCCGTTCAAATTTGGCAAACGCCATTCACCAGCGACGATCAGGCCACCGAAAGCCAGTCGGATTCGCTGTTGTTCAAAATCGGTAACAAAGAGATCGTTCGAGGCATGGCCGAATGCAGCGAGTTGCTGCAACTGATTGACAAAGAAGACAGCTACGAAGGGCTGTACGTCGATCTGGTCAAGAAAGCATCCGACATTCTGGATAGCTACTTTTGGATCGACAAGACCGAAACGTTTCGGCTTTCTGAACCACTGGGAAAGATTCGAGAGACGGCCTCCGCAGCGGTTGAAGAGTTCGACAAAGTCGTTCGTGTGCGACGCGACACACAGCAGCGTACGCAGGAAGTCCAACAAGCCGTTGACGAACTTGTCAAGCAAATCGAACGCAGCCGGTTCGGATCGATTGATGACTTCGTCGATTTTCTCGGGCGACTGCGAGAACAACGAGGGCACGCGATCGGGTTGCGTGAACTCCGCTATGTTGACGAAACGATCGTCGAGTCGCTTGAGACAGAAACCGCCGATCGATCCGAACGGCTAAGTCGTCGGTGCGTCGATTTTTTGTTGACGCCGGGGGCTCTCGACCCGTATGTCCAGCGAGTTGGCCAGGCCGAAGAAAAAGTTGCCGCGGTATCCAGCGTCGCCGAGGCAAAAGAACTGTCTGATGAAATCGACCAAGCCTCTGGCCAATTAGAGTTGCTGACTGAAACGGTTAGCAATCTGCGGATCGATGATGCAACGAAACGAACCGAGATCATCGATGCCATTGGAGACGTGTTCGCGTCGCTCAATCGGGTTCGCAGCGGCTTGAAGGCACGCTCAAGCGAGTTGCTGTCGGTCGAAGGAAAGGCGGAATTCGCGTCGCAGCTGAAATTGCTGCAGCAAACCACGTCCGGATACTTGGACGTCTGCGATTCTCCAGAGAAATGCGATGACTATCTGACCAAGGTGATGGTTCAACTGGAAGAACTCGAGGGCCGATTTGCCGAATTCGACGAGTTTGTGGTCCAGTTAACCCAGCGCCGCGAAGACGTCTATGCGGCGTTTGAATCGCGGAAAGTGCAGCTGGTTGAGAAACGCAATCGTCGCGCCGAGACGCTCGCGTCGGCCGCCGATCGTATTCTCAAGGGGATCAGTACGCGAGCGGGCGCGATGGAATCGACCGATGAAATCGCCGCGTACTTTGCCGGCGACCTGATGGTTGAAAAAGTTCGCGACATCATCGCGCAATTGCAACAACTGGACGATGCGGTCCGAGTGGAGGATCTGCAAAGTCGCTTGAAGACGATTCGCGAGGACGCCACGCGACAGCAAAAGGATCGGCAAGACTTATTCGAAGACGGCGGCGACATTATTCGCTTGGGCGAAAAACGATTCGCCGTCAACACGCAACCGCTCGATTTGACAACGGTCTTGCGCGGTGGCGAAATGTGTTTGCACCTTACCGGCACACAATACTTCGAACCACTTAGTGACCCGGCATTGGTCGCGGCAAAGGATCTGTGGAACCAAGAACTTGTCAGTGAAAATTCCGATGTCTATCGCTGCGAGTACCTTGCAGTTGAACTCTTCCTTCGACTGCGTCAGCAAGACCCACCGGTGAAACCGTCGGACATCAGCCCCGCCTGGATTCAGGCGAAAGTCGCCGATCGATTCAACGAAGGTTATGCCAAGGGTGTCCATGACGTTGATGCCGCATTGATCTTGAGTCGCTTGCTCGCAATCGATCAGTCGATTGGTCTGCTGGCCCACTCGCCTTCGGTGCGTGCCGCGGCGTTATTGTGGTTCTCTAAATTGTTGGATCCCAAGAATCGCAAGGCGATGACGGATTGGATCGCCGGTTTTGCAAAACTCGCCAAAGCGTATCCGCAGGCACGGCCCGCGGTCGAATTTCGCGAGAGGCTGGAAAGTCTAGCTCAATCAGACGCCGACCAGTGGTCGCCATTGTTTTCAAAAAGCGTTCACCCAATTCGAATCGCTGATTACTTGTTTGATCAATTGGTCCAGTCGCCACGCAAAGCGGTGACCAGTGGACGCGCGGCCAACCTGTACGATCAGTTCGTCGCCGCAATTCCGACCAGCGAACGCGACAAGTTGTTGACGGCCGCACTTAAGTCGAACGAATCGGATCCGCTGCGCAGCTATGTGCTGGCCAGGAACTGGGCCGATGCGTTCTTGCAGACTCACGGCGACGAAGACGAGATTGATCCTGCCGCGGGATACGGCGACGAGTTGGCTTGGCTGATCATGACAGGCGGCCCCGCGACCGGATCGGTCCAAAAGGTTGACGTTGCAACCCACTTGGAAGGCCTCGTCGGCAATCACTCGCGGCTGACCCGAGGTGCGATGTCGTTGCATTACCACGAACTGCTTGCTCGCGTCCGACATTACTTGGACGACGTCGTGCCACGCTTTCACGCGCTGCATGAAGCGAAAACCAGAATCGTCGAATCTTCTCGCGAAGACATGCGGCTTGAGGAGTTCAAGCCACGTGTGCTGACAAGTTTTGTGCGGAACCGCTTGCTTGACGAAGTCTACTTGCCGTTGATCGGTGACAATCTGGCAAAGCAGATGGGCGCTGCCGGTGCCGACAAGCGAACCGACCGCATGGGGCTGTTGCTGCTGATTTCGCCGCCGGGATACGGGAAAACGACGTTGATGGAATATGTCGCGAATCGGTTAGGCATCGTGTTCATGAAAATCAATGGTCCCGCGATTGGCCACGGTGTCACGTCGCTGGATCCCGCCGAAGCGCCCAATGCCGCCGCTCGCGAGGAGATTGAACGTTTGAATTTGGCGCTCGAGATGGGCGATAACGTGATGCTGTATCTCGATGACATCCAACACACCAATCCCGAATTGTTGCAGAAATTCATTTCACTCTGCGATGCGACACGAAAGATCGAAGGCGTTCACAACGGGCGGACCCGAACGTACGACCTGCGCGGACGTCGAGTAGCCGTCGTGATGGCCGGAAACCCTTATACCGAAAGCGGCGAACGGTTCCAGATTCCGGACATGCTTTCCAACCGTGCCGATGTTTACAACCTGGGCGAGATTATCGGGGACGCTTCCGACGCTTTCGAAATGAGCTACTTGGAAAACTGTTTGACGAGTAACCCTGCATTGGCCCCGCTGTCGACCGCGACTCCCGATGACGCTCGGATGCTGATCAACGCCGCTCAGCGAGACACGCTGGACGGAATCGAATTGCAGAGCAATCTGTCTAGCGATCAGGTTCGCGAGATGTTTGAAATTCTTCGCAAGCTTTTGCGAGTGCGTGACGTTGTGTTGAAGGTCAATCGTGCTTACATCCGCAGCGCGGCACAGGCCGATGCTTACCGTACCGAGCCGCCGTTCAAGCTGCAGGGCAGCTATCGAAATATGAATCGCATCGCCGAACGTGTGGCGGGCGTGATGAACGACGCGGAACTGCAAGCACTGATCATCAGCAACTATGAACAAGACGCCCAGACGCTGACGACCGACAACGAAGCGAACGTGCTGAAGTTCAAAGAGTTGATGGGCATCTTGTCCGCGGAGGAAAAGGAACGTTGGGACGCGATCAAATATGCTTACGTCGAAAACGTTCGCATGTCGGGGATGGATAGTGATGATCAGGCAGGCCAATTGATGCGTCAACTGGCATCGATGCGAGATGGCCTCGAATCGATCCGGCAAGTGATTTCGCGTGCAATTGCCGTGGGCAACGAAGAATCCGAGCAACGGATGGACGAACGAGTCAACTCGCTTCGCAAGAGCTTGGCCGAATCGGGCGGACGGTTATCCGAAACGCTGGAATCGACCAGCAAACAACTCAGCCAGATCGCCGAGTTGCAGGCACGACAACAGCAACTGGCGCCCCCTGACCAAAAAGTCTTTGTCCAGCACAAGGTGCCTCGTGTGCTGGCGGATTTGGTGAAAGGCCAATTCCACTTGATGCAGGAATGGTTGCGTCCGATCTTAAACGAATCGATCGACAACGGACGCGATCTGGAAAAATTGCAGGCGCAGTTGACCGCAATGTTAGAAAACTATGAATCGATCGAAGCGACGTTTCAGTCGGCGAAGAAAACTGACTCGTGATATGGGCCGTTGATCAGCCTCTTTGCGAATGACACGCGAAGCGCGTTTGTCACCGCAAGAGACGACCCGCGAGATTGCGTGGTAGCCCTCTTGAAAGCGTTTCGCGGTAGTCGTTTTCCCAGTGAGCAAAGGGGCATGGTGACCAACGACGGTGTGCTAGCGCACTTCAAGCAGTTCCACTTTAAAGTGTAGCGTTGCGTTGGGCGGAATCTTTGGCGGGGCACCGGCGGCTCCGTAGCCGAGTTCTGGTGGGACTTCCAGCTCGATCATGCCTCCTTCGCCGATCAGCTGCACACCTTCGGTCCATGCCGGAATCACGCTCGACAAGGCGAAGTCCGCTGGTGCGCCGCGGCTGTAGGAACTGTCGAATTCCGTTGTGTCATCCAGCCAACCGGCGTAATGAACCTTGACCAGATCGGATGCCGTTGGCTTACGTCCGTCACTTTTTCTTAAGATGCGGTACTTCAGTCCTGATGCGGTTTGAGTGAACTCTTGCGGTGCGTCGGCATCGGCGGGGCCGGGACGATTGCTCCCGATGTTCGCAACACAGGAACATGTCAAAATGGCGGCACTGGCAAGAGCCGCAAACGAGAGAGTACGTGGACGCATCAATCAATTTCCTTGGGTTCAGACCGCGTAGGGATTCGGATCGGGATCAAGAGGCCGCGAACGGTCATCCGCGATTTGCCCATCCGATTCGAACCGTTTTGGGGCTCGATCAACATACACTGCAGTGATCAAAATGCAGAGCCCCGCGAAATGCAGGATTGAGCTCAGCAGCGTCGCAATGGCTTGGTTCCATATCAATGACTCGGTGACGGAAAACTGTGCCAAAATGATCATCCCGACCTGCATTCCAATTTGGGCGGCCAAGAAAGTCAGCATGGCGGCCAAGGCCCACCCGGTCGGTCGCGGAAACCGTCTCCATTTGGTAAACAAAAAAACGATCAGCGAAAAATTTGCCGCGATCGAGCCCAGGCTAATCGCCGCGAAGACCCAGCCGAAGTCTGTTGCCGACATGATGTCCTCTTTCCTGCTGCGCAACAAATCCTGTTCGCAACTCATTGAAACGCGATGATGTACTTGGTTTTCGAACTGCTATTCTATGCCGGACTCGTGCTGATGGCAGCAGGCCTGCTGTGGCTGATCACGCGGACGCTGCGGCGAGACTGGAGTTTCCTGCTGCCGTCGCTATTGTTGTTGGTGGGACTGGCCGCGTTGGTCACGCCCTTGGTGTTGACTCGATACGTCGTCAATGTCGACCTGGGCCCACGAAATGTCTTGGTCGACGGTGAAAGGCACATCACGTTGACGGGGTGGGATCAGAAAGATTACCGCGTATTGGAAGCATTCCCCGAAACAATCGTGCTGCAGATGGCCAACGCGGATGTCGATGATCAGACGCTGATTTATTTAAAAGGCATGGCAAACCTGCGTGAGTTAGACCTCAATGACACGCGCGTCACCGACGCGGGGCTAAAACATTTATCTCGGCTTTCCGGTTTGCGCTCGCTGAAGCTCCGTGCCACAGGTATTACTGACGATGGATTTGCCCAATGGATTACGCCGATGTCCGGGTTGAAACGGCTTGATCTGCGTGAGACGACCATCAGTCTTGATGCCGTCAAGGATTGGAAAGCACAGTCCGGTGATCGCCGAGTTCTGAGATAAGCCGAGTTCTGAGATAAGCCGAGTTCTGAGATAAGCCGAGTTCTGAGATAAAAGGTGCCCTGAGATAAATCATGTCATCCGCTGACCGATATCCTGAGCTGAGCCGTGTCCGCTGATAGCGAGCTGCCAGTGATCGATCGCCGAGCCCCAGCATCGCCCAACTCGATTGCTGTACCTGTCTTCCAGAACGCGTTTCCTAGAAAACGGACTGTTTTATGACCGACTCATCCGCTTCGTCGAAACCTGCCAAACGGGGTTCGGTGGTGCACTTGGATCCTCGGACGAGCCACACCCGTCATCACGCGCACTACCTGGCAACCGCGTGCGAATTGGCGTACCTGTCTGAACCAACAGGTCGACCCAAGTTTCGCGAACTGTTAGATCTGGATGCGGAATTGATCAGCGTCGACAACACGCAAGCCTACGTCGGCGAAAACGACGACTGTATTGTTGTCGCGTTTCGCGGATCACAATCACCGACAAGTTTGGACGGCGTCAAGGATTGGCTGTTGACCAATGCGAGAAATTTCTTGGTCATTCCGTCGGGGCGTATCGGAACCGACTTCGCAGCGGCGGGTGTTGGTGCCCGTTTCCATCGCGGATTCCTCGAAGCGCTTGATGAAATCTGGGCACCTCTTTACGCAAGCGTGGATCAACGATTTGCCGCAAGCGAACGGCCTGTGTGGGTGACTGGGCATAGTCTGGGCGGCGCATTGGCATTGCTGTTCGCGTGGCGGTTGCATCAAAACTTCATTCCGGTACATCAAGTATGTACGTTCGGCGCACCGATGATCGGCAACCAAGCCGCCGCGGCGGCATTTGCCCGTGAATTTCCGAGCAAGGTATTTCGCTATGTCGACGCGGGTGATCTGGTACCGCGATTGCCGATGATGAGTTTGCTGCACAACAACTACAACCACTGCGAACAGGAAATCGTGGTGGGGCAGTCCAATATGCAAAAGGCGGCCAACGTGATCCAAACGGTCGCGACCACGGCCGCCGCTAAGGCTGCGACCGCGACACTAAGTTCCGACGTGGTTGATTTGATCTGGGGCGAGATTCGCCAAGGCATGCCGTCGCACTTGATGGGAAACTATCTGACACGACTTGCCGATGACGAGGAAACTTGATGAGCCGCTGTCGACGTTGAACTAGCGGGCAAACGAGCTCTGGATCATCACGTACAGTTTGCCTTCGTTGTCGCTGGGGTCGATGTCGAACATCCTCAGAAAGAGTCTTCCCGACTTAGGGGCGATAAAGTCTTGTTCGGGATCGAGGACAAATGGTTTTGCTTCCTCCAAGTCCGCGGCCGAATTAGCGATGATGCCGATCAGCGTTCCTAACTTGATTTTGCTGTTCGACGGTCTCATTGCTTCGGGAATCTGAACGCCTGCTGGGCCGGTTTCCACGACAACTTTCCAAGTGCCTTTGATCTCGACTTGAACCGGCATGCCGAGGACCAGTGACGCGCCCGTGTCTTGCCAGGATCGGGACGCCTGGATTTCTGCGACCTTGCGATCGGTTTTGGCCTGTGCATTCAGGATTCGTTTCAGTCCCGATTCGGCTTTGTCGTATTTGGGCACCAATCGGACCAGCGACTCATAGACTTCCCTGGCGCGATCCAGCTGATTTTTGCGTTCGTATTCGGCCGCTAACTTTTCGGCCTTGCCAATGAACTCTTTGTGCAACGCCAATAGCTGCGGGTCCTCGGGCATGGCCGGTTGGCTTTCCGATGCGGCTTGCAGTTGCTGTTGAATCCGTTTTTGCGTCTGCTGCTGTTGCTGCCGCATTTTCTGGATTGCTCGGTTGTTCTGGGATCCTCGCGCCGACTGCCCGATCGCCGCGTTCGACCACGCGATACCGAGCAGGGGGACACACAGGGCCACAAGAACCAAACGAGGCCTGGTAGGAAAAAACAACATGACAGGCAGGCCTCATCAGATAACGATCAATCGGGTCGCGACCATTTCTAAACGCTTGGTTTGCGGGATTGTTCCCAAGCCTGGCCGACTTTTCCATGCTATAGAGTTACCGGGCTGATCGTGACGCGCCGTCGAACTATGCTAGGTCCACGTCGATCAAGGATGATTTTGCTTCGAAACCAATCCATTGGAGTTGGTCTCGTTGGCGTCAATTCGCCTCGTCCGCATCCTAGTCGAAGACATCATCCGTGACACGAATTCTGTTGACCGCATTTGAGCCCTACGATCGATGGCAGGAGAATTCCAGCTGGTCAGCGCTCGTGGATTTGACGAATTGGTACGACGGCGTGGCCGAGATCACCACGCGGCGGTACCCCGTCGACCTGACGCGGATGAGCGAACAGCTGCGTAAGGATCTGCAACAGGATTACGACTTTGCGATCCACCTGGGGCAATCACCCGGTGCGACGCACATCAAACTCGAAGCGATCGGGTTGAACGTTCGAGGCGACGGAACACCGCTGATCGAGGATGCACCGGCCGCTTATCAGTCGCCGTTGAAACTGCCGCCGTTGGAAAGTTCGCTAGTCAATGCGGGCATCCCGGTCGAAATCTCACATCATGCCGGCACTTATCTGTGCAACGCGGCATTGTTCTTGAGTCAACATTACGCGGAATCATTTGGCCTGAATACAAAGAGCCTGTTCGTGCACGTTCCGTTATCGCCTGCCCAGGCGGCAAAAGATTCCGGACGTCTTGCCAGTATGAGCACGCCGATGTCGAGCGCGGCAATCGCGATCATCGTTGGCCAGTTGCGCCCGGCTGCAACGGCATAGTTAGAGTTACGGCATCGCTCGATTCACGACATCGCCGTTGTGTTTCGGCCGCAATGCGAGAAACCCTGGCGGCAACCGTGCCTGCTCGAAGGGCCGTTTGCGATGACATGAAAACATAAAAAAAGCCCCAGAGCGGTTTCGGCTCTGAGGCTTTTTTGCATTTCAGTCGTTGATGAAGCGGCCTAGCGTGGCGGAGCTTCGTAACCGGTTTGTGCCAGCTCTTCTTCTTCCTGAATGATGATGCGTGGCGTGACCATCAGCATCAAGCTTCGTGCATCGCGACCAACGGCCGTGTTGCGGAACAAGCGACTCAGGTAGGGGATTTTGCTAAGCATCGGCATGCCGCGTTCTTGGCGGCCTTCGGCCAAACGCTTGATACCGCCCAACAAGATGGTACCGCCATCGGGAACACTGACCGTCGTGCTAACGTTCGTGAATGCGAACGTCGGCAACTGGACCGTGGTACCGGTGATGACGTCTTGTTCGGTGTCTTCATCGACCGCATCGTTTTCGTCGACGACACCGTCACCGTTGGTGTCCTCTTCGTTGCGACTGGTGCGGCTGGTGGTGCGGCTGCCTTCGAATGTGAAGGTATCGACATCACCGATTTGGCTGAAGAAGGGAACCAGCGTCATGCGGACGAATCGGCGATCGTTGCTGACGATCCCTTGCACGTTCAACTGGGTTCCTTCGTTGAGCACCACGATGACCGGCTGCTGTGCGACGGCAAAGTCACCCACGACCGGCGTGATGCTGGTCACAAAGGGACGCTGCGTCACGTCGCTGATCGTCGCGATTTGACCGTCAAACAAAGTCACCTTCGGTGCTTGCATCACGTTCGTCCGGCTATCGCCCTGTGCGGCTTGCAGGAAGAAGAACGCTTCGATGTCACTCAGGATTGCAAAACCGAGGGTCGAGAATGATCCTGGGTCTGGCGTACCGAATGGCGACGCGACGTTAAAGTTGTTTTGATCGAATTGGATGTCCAAGTCGGCCGTCGGAACACCGTTGGTCCCATCGAATCCGATCGAAACCGATGGTCCGCTGTCGTCGTCGGGCAATTGCGAGACGTTGTCATCAAACTGCACGTCAAAGTCGACCCCGATTTGTTCGAAGAACGTATCGGACAGCGTGATAAACCGCACTTCGATCGTGATCTGCAGATTCTGTAGTCGACGAAGCGATTCCAGCAGGTCGCTGATCTGGTCGTGCACGTCACTGGTCGTGCTGATCACAAGACTCAAGTTCTGTGGGTATTCCGACATCGTACTTGGGCCGCCCAAGGCTTCCCAGGTATCCGGAACGACCGTCGTTTGAATCAGGTCAATCAGCGATTGGAAATCTGCGAACGAGCTGCCCCCTCGTCCACTGTTTGATTGGCTGCCGGGACCGAACGAGTTGGCCTGGCCCATGCCGTTGTACTGTCCCAGCATGTTCGGCGGCATTTGTGTCGGCGACATGCTGTTTGCCATTCCCATGCCCAGGTCGGTTGCCGAAACGGGAATCAACTGCACATCCGATTGCGGATTGGACATTTGATAGGCGGCGCGAAGTGCACCGGCCAGACCGTCTTCGTATGAACTGGTGAAATTGGGGATCGGGGTGACCAAGTCGGTCACGCGATACACGCGGGGGAAGGTGTTACTTTGCTTGGCTTCGATACTGGTGATGTTCAACACATCGTTTTCGATCATGTAGGTCAGTTCCAGATCGTCCAGCATCAAGTTCAATGCACTGTCAAGCGATACTGATTGCGGCAACTTAAGTGTCACCGGCGTATCGGCATTTACTTTGACGGCCGACATCGCTCGGTTGTTCAAGACGATCGGGATACCGGTCACGGCGGACAGGTCTTCCATCACCTCGGCCAGCGGGCGTTGGTCGTAGTTGGCTTCGACTTTGGTATCTAAACGACGCTGGATGTCGCGTTCGGCGGCACTCATATGAGTGTCTTCGCTTTCGCCCATCATTCGTCGCAGCGACTTGTCGTTCCATGTTTTTGCGTCGTCGAACTCGATGGTTCGATCGGGATTCATGCCAACGGCGGACGCCTCGATGTCGCGAAAGGCCCGGACGTTCCAGTCTTCCTTGGCCGCACTGATTTCTTCAGCAAGTTGCAGTCGAGTTCCCATCCGGCTGGAGTGGAACATGCTGATGGCGATTTCCGATCCGGGTTTCAGTTCCGAAACCTTCTTGGCAATCACTTCCGCTTCGGGGAATCGTCGTTCGTCCATCAAATCGTTGTACGTTTCGACAAGAGCTGAAATCTCTTCATCGATACGAGCTTCGCGTGATGAATTGGTGGCCAATTCGGTTTTGATTGCTTCGTTTTGCAGATCAAGTTCGATTTGAGCCCGATTGGCCTCGACATACTGTTTTTGGTCCGAGAGAGCTCGGTCGACCATCGCCACGAGCGAACGCTTTGACGTTTCGTCTACCGTGGAACCATCGACGCGGCGTCGCAGCCGATTCAATTGATCCAGTGCATCCAAAGGCTTGGTGGTTTTGATCTCGTTGGAATCGGCGAGTTCAGTTGTGATCTCACGGTACAAACGACGCGTTTCTTCTTGCGAAGCCAGTTGGGCTTTCTCGATTGCCGTCATCTCGGATTCCGGCTTGGTACCGCCGGCCGATGGTAAACGAGTGGGCTGTAACAGCGTCAGCTTGTCTTTCAGTTGGCGGCGTGTTGCCAAGTCAAGTTGCGATTCGTATTGCCAGGCCTCGACAAATTTGCTGCGTGCGTCGGCGGTTTGACCGGCCGCGAGTGCCTGCAGTCCTTGTTCGTACAAGTACTGGCCCATGCTGGTCGTTCCGCCTGAGGGAGCAGGTGGATTGATGGGCGTTTCTTGTGCGATCGGCGATTGAGTGATGGCCGGCGCGCCAAGGGTTTGTTGTCTGAACGGTCGCGGCGGCAACGGTTCTGCGATGATCTCTTGGGCTTGGACCTGTTTGATGTCCGAGCCATTTCCGCCCAGCGGGGCGCCCGAAGGTGACAGGTTGAACAGTGTCTGCGCGATCGCGGCTTGGTCTTCACTGGTCGAAATGCCGCCGGCTTGGCTGACACCCGAATTCGCGGTCGGCGATCGCCGAGCGGCTGATTCGGCATCTAGCACGAATTGCCATACGCGAGGTTCGCCCGGAGCAAAGTTTTGTTCGGGAACGTTTAACGCTTGAGCTTGTTTGGCAATTTGGAGAGCGGTTTGAGCGTCGCCGCGATCGAGCGCGGCTCGACCGATCGCCAGCAATCGAAGCGCTTCACGCTTTCGAGTGGTAACGTCGCTCGAACTGGACGCCTGGATCGGTGACGCGTTCGCGACATCGGGAAGCTGCAGCATGGGCGACGGTGCGTTGGGGGATGCCGCGTAGTTTGGCATGGCCAACAATTCCGAATCAATGCCCGCCACTCGCAAGTCGACTTGCAAGCGGGCGACGTCGCTTCGCAGCTGCGTCACCTTGCTCGACATCTCCGATACCTTTCGATAGCGGTCGACTGCTTTTACGAAGTCTCGGTCGGCCATCGCTTGGCGAGCTTCTTTGATCAGCTGCTGACCGGCGGCCGGTGTCGGCGCGGCGACGGTACTGCTGCCAGCGGGTGTCGAATAGTTGCCAGTCGCCGAGGACTCTGGCATCGACAGTTGGGCGGACACGTCCGACGGCGCCAGCACCCACCAAGCGGTGGCGAGGCTCAGCACACGGGTTACGTGTAAATTTGCGAGGCGGTTCAACGCGACTCTCCTTCTTCGCGGTGAGACTTCAATTAATTCTTCCCTGGTGCTCCGGAATCAGTGGTGACTGAGTTCCGACTCACGCTCGTCGAGCATACGGCTCTAGTTGTAATGTCTGTGTCGTGGTTCAAGAGAACCGGCAAAGGGCTCTTCCGTTTGCTCGTCCATGAACAAACGATCAGCCAACAACGGCCGCGGAATCCTTCGAGATTTTCCTGAGTTGAAGCGGGAATACGGAGTTTTGAAAGGAAGTGTCAACACCGATCCACGACGAAACAAAATTTTATGTCCTCACGCGGAGTTTCACACGCAAACGACCAGCCGGGGTGCAAGCGAGGAACGGTCCAAGGCGTTGCCCTGTGATGATCAATCTGGCGTGTCCAGATACGGGTCTTGACCGATTTCACGCTGCATCTTCTTGCGTTCCTTTTCGTGATGCAGCAATACCATTCGATCGCGAAAATGCTTTCGCTCGACCTTTCGCTGGGCTTTGCGAAAGAGTTTGGCAAAGCGGTCGGCCGAACCGGCAATGTCGGCACCTCGCTGCTTTAGCTTTTGGGCCCTGTCCGGTCCCAGCCCACCTTTCAGGATGTCATCATCCAGGGAAAGGAATTGTCGATACGATCCTTGATCACCTTGTCGACCGCAGCGGCCGATCAATTGCCGGTCAATTCGTGCCGCATCGTGCAATTCGGTACAGATGACGTGCATCCCGCCGATGCTTTCGACGTCGTCACCCAGTTTGATGTCGGTACCGCGACCGGCCATGTTGGTTGCCACGGTGACCTTGCCGCGGCCGCCCGCCAGCGAAACGATTTCTGCTTCGCGTTCGACGTTGTTGGCATTAAGCACTTGATGCTCGATGCCCAGACCGTCCAGCAGTTTCGAGATGATCTCGCTCTTGTCGATCGATCGCGTTCCGATCAATACGGGACGACCATCGGCATGAACCTTTTCGACTTCGCGAACGATCGCTTCGAACTTGGACATCATCGACCCGTACACGCTATCGGGCAATCGCTTGCGGCGTGGTGGGCGGTTCGTGGGCACTCGCAACACGGGCGTGCGATAGATTCGTTTCAGCTCTCTCGCACTGGTGGCCGCGGTTCCCGTCATGCCAGCGAGGTGTGGGTATCGAAGGAACAAGTCCTGTACCGTGATCCGTGCCGCCTGTCCGGTCGGCACGCTGATTTCAATCCCTTCCTTGGCTTCGATGGCTTGGTGAATGCCGTCGCGCCACTTGCGTCCTTCGGCAAGTCGGCCGGTGAATTCGTCGACGATCACGATCTCGTCGACTCCCTTTTCACCCGGTCGCACCACGTATTGACGGTCCAACAAGAACTCTTCGTGAACTTTCACCGCCCGCTCGGTAAACTCGTACAAATCGACCAAGCCCATGGTGCGAACCAGGTCGTCTTTGGGCAGCGAGCGTACCTTTTGCCGTCCCCGTGCGGTCAGTTCGTATTGTTTGGTTTCTGGGTCGATCGTGAAGTGGTTGTCTTGTTCAAACTCCGGCGCATGTTTCGACGCCCAGTGATATGTTTGAACGATTTGATCGCGAACGGTGTCTTCGATGCTGCCGATGATCAGCGGCGTTCTCGCCTCATCGATCAAGATGCTGTCGGCCTCATCGACCAAGCAGAAATGCATGCCTCGCATGACCGGTTTGTCACCGCTGTCGCTAAGCCCGCCTCCGTCACCAAGCATTTCTGTCTGCAAACGGTTTTGTGCTCGCAGCAACAGACGGTCTCGTAGAAAATCGAACCCGAACTCCTTGGCCGTCCCGTAGGTGATGGATGCGCCGTAAGCCGTACGACGTGATCCCTGGTCGTCGGGCGTTTGAATGATGCCAACGGTTAAACCCAGCAATTCAAACACCGGGCGCATCCATTCGGCGTCACGTTTAGCCAAGTAGTCGTTGACCGTCGCCAAGTGTGCGCCCTTGCCGACCAATGAATGCAGATACAACGGTAACGTCGCGGTCAGCGTTTTACCTTCACCGGTTTGCATCTCGGCGATATAGCCTTCGAACAATGCGATGCCACCAATGATTTGCACGTCATAGTGCCGCATCCCCAAAGCTCGGCGGCCGGCTTCGCGAACCAGCGCGTAACCTTCCGGCAGCAGCGTCGTCAACTTTTCGCCGGCCATCGCGCGATATCGCAGTGCGAGCGAACGTTTGCGAAGGGTGATGTCTTCCTCGGCTTGCAGCGTCGATTCCAGCTCGCTG
Source organism: uncultured Pirellulaceae bacterium (assembly GCA_963975425.1). Lineage (GTDB taxonomy): Bacteria > Planctomycetota > Planctomycetia > Pirellulales > Pirellulaceae > CAXBGS01. The sequence goes on along the minus strand of CAXBGS010000004.1, from coordinate 541,076 downwards.
ATCTGGGCAAGTTGTTTCCGCCAGCGAATCATCCGCGGACGAATCCCTTGCATCGAAATCGCCGAGACGGCTTTGTGAGTTCCACCGCTGCGCCGAGCCGCCGCATCGGCGTGTTGCGCCGAACCGTCTTCCGCCGGTTCCGGCGCAAGCAACGCGTCGGCGCCCTGTGTTTCTGCGTGCTGTGTTACTGTGTCCTGGGCGACAATGTCCTGGACGCCGAAGTCCTGCTGCGGTTCGCCCAACGACTCCGGTTCCCGTTCGAGCAGCGGTTCTGCATCCTCAAGCGGTTCGGGTGCTTGCGGCAGTTCTGGTTGCTCTAGCGAATCCGTGGCCGCCAACCGTTCTGTTTCTGCCAGCAAGTCGGTCACCGTGGGGGCGATGTCCGTGGTGTGTTCGCGTTCTGCGTGCGACGGGTTTACCTCTGGCGGCTCGTTGTCGACATGTGCATCACCTGCACCAGGCGACTCGTTTTCGGTCTGCACCGGCGACGACTGGTCGTGGCCTTGCGGATCGGGCTGATGACTTGGATCGGGCTGGTGACCTGGATCGGGCTGGTGACCTGGATCGGGATCGGGGAAGTTCGAACGGTCCGCCACATCGTCCATCGCGAAGTCATCATGCTCATCCTCGATGTTGGGGTCGGTTAAGTCGTTTGCGTCTCGCGCGGACATCCAGGCTCTCTCAGCAACGTTCGGATCATTCTGCCGGATATTTTGGTCAGATGGCAGTCGATTTGTCTTCGACGGTGCCGGCAAAAACTCATTCTAGCGAGTGTTTCAGGGGTGATAGATAAACTTCGTAACTTTCATTTATGAAGATAGCGAAGATAGGTCGACTCTACCTAGGGTTCCGACAGTACTGCATCTACGGGTGGATTCGGTCGATCCACCTATAGCAGTCAAACCAGTGTTCCCGGACTGAACGAGACTTATGATGAAAACTAAATTTCGAGGCATGACCTTGGCAGCAATGTTGCTGTCCGCCTCAACTGTCGCCTCAGGCGAACAAAACGACGTTACCTACGATGGTGACGGCTTCGTGACACCCGTCGCCTTTGTTGGCGACGTTGCCTCTGCCGAAGAAGATGCCTACTTTGCCGAAGATGCCAGCTACGCAATGCGGGCAAGCGACGAAGCAGAATCGTACGCCAATGAAGCACAAGCCGGCACGGCGGTTCGATCGGCCAGTCACCATGTGCGCCAGAGTTCACAAATGGCTCAAGTTCGCCAACCAGCGGGTCGGCAGTACGCACCGGTGGCTGCATCGCAGCTGCAACCGGTCGGTTTCGACATGGCCAGTGGCAGCGTTTACTCCGCACCCACGTCGGCTTACTGTGACGGCGGTTGTGATGGAGGATGCGACGGCGGCTGTGATTCACTCGGCTGCGGCAAGAACGGACTCGGCGGACTCGCCGACCTGATGAAATGCGGCAACAGTGCGGGCTGGGCTCGCGCCGAATTCTTGATGTGGTTCGTTCAACCTGTCGAAACACCACCATTGGTCGTAACGGCACCCGCTGGCGAGCTTCCGTATCTGTCGAACCCCAATGCAAACGTTGCGTTCGGTGGTGAACTGGAATCGGATCTTTCTGTCGGCTTCCGTGGTGACTATGGAAAATGGATCACCGACGACATCGGAATCGGCGGCCGCTTTTGGATTCTGGATGAAAGTTCCGATGACTACAGTCGCGGAACAACCAATGGTTCCGATGGATCGGTCGGAATCCCGTTTTTCAACACCGACTTGAATCAGCACGACGCCGTGATTGTCGCGCTCAACGGTAATTTCACCGGCAGCGTTCAAGTGGAAAGTGCGATCGACATGCTCGCCGCCGAAGCCTACGCACGAATCAACTTTGTGTCGGGCAAGTGCTGCAGCACCGACTTCATCGGTGGCTACTCATACTTCCAGGTTGACCACACGCTAGGGCTGAATGCTCGCATCGACAATCTGCCTGGAACCGGGCAAGTTCGGACCTTTAGCGACTACGGCGAAACGGAAAATCGCTTTCATGGTGGTCAAATCGGTCTCGAATCGGTGATCTCTCGTGGACGCTGGACCGCACGCTCGTTAACCAAGGTTCACTTGGGCAATATGCAGCAAACTCAGACAGCTCGCGGCAGTCGCACCGACTCGCTAAACCCCGATGCCGACGCCGGCATCTTTGTCGGACTGGGTGAGTCGGGCACGTTCGAGAATGACGAGTTCTCATTCATCCCCGAGTGGAATTTGAAACTAGGTTACAAGTTCCGCGACCACGTCGAGTTCAATGTCGGGTACACCTTCATGTACTTTGACAACGTCGCCCTGGTTGGTGATTACATCAATCCCAACATTGATGGGACGCAGTTTCAAGCACCGTTCGTCGACACGAATCGCTTGTTCACTTTCCAGGACACCGGCATGTGGGTTCAGGGCGTAGACCTTGGTGTCACGGTCACCTACTAAGACTTGACCGAGGAATCAGGGCTCCGACTGGTCAACTCAGTCCGGAACACCCAGTCGGCGCCTGCCTGACTCAATCAACAAAAGCGTGGAACAGGGAAACCTCTTCCACGCTTTTTTCGTATCCTGTCACCTGTCACCTGTCACCTGTCACCTGTCACCTGTCACCTGTCACCTGTCACCTAACTATGCCCATCACACTCGGTCTATGGCCCGTCGCCGGCGTGACCACCATCGGCGTCACGCCACAAGACGCACGGTCCACCGTTGCAGCCGCGATTGAATGTGGGATCACGCGCTTTGACACTGCATTCAGCTATGGCTATGACGGTGAAAGTGATCGCTTGCTCGGCCAATTCGTGGCGCAAGACCGAGATAAATACTTCATCATCGGTAAGGTCGGGCAACGTTGGAGCGGTGATCATCAGCGAGTTGTCGACGGTTCGCCGCAAACGCTGTCGTCCGATGCCGAAACGTCGCTTCGCCGGATCGGGATCGAGCAGTTTGATCTGCTGATGTTGCATTCACCCGATCCAAACGTCCCGATAGAAAAGTCTGCGGAAACGATTGATCAATTGCGTCAGCGAGGTCTTTGCCGCACCACGGGTGTCTGTAATGTCGATTCTCAACAGCGTGCACAATTTGCAAGTGTCTGTCGTTGTGATGCGATTCAGTGTCCGCTGAATATGTTGCAGCAAGAGAACCTGGAACAATTGATTCCCCAATGTCATCAGGACGGCGGCGAGGTGCACGTGTTTTGGACATTGATGAAGGGGTTGCTGGCCGGCAAGATCACGCGAGATCATGTGTTCGCGCCGGGCGATTCGCGTCCCAACTATCCGATCTTTCAAGGCGAACAGCGGCGTCGGACTCACGACATTCTCGATCGCTTGTCCGAGATCGCCCAGGACGAACGTCTCACCATTGCACAGCTCTCGATCGGTTGGGCGCTGGCGCAAGACGGAGTCACGTCGGCGCTGGTCGGCGCGCGACGTCCGCAGCAAATCAAAGAAACCGCGAAAACGAGGCGATTGGATTCAGAAACCGTCCATCGCATCGACCAGGTCCTAGCGACAACCTAGCCGGTGGTCATTGATCGCAAGGCGATCCGAATGCATTGATCGCAAGGCGATCCGAACGCATTGATCGCGAGGCGATCCGAACGCATTGATCGTCTCGCGATCACCCACGTTGTTCTTTTATTTCAAGACGATGGTTTTTCTATTTGAAATCGTCTTCGAAAGCGGAAAAGTCGTCGCCAGCGGCGGGTGTCGAGTCGGCAAACTCGCCCATGTCGTCGCCCATCCCCATGTCGTCATCGGCGGCAGGCTGTTCCTCGATGGGTTCCTCGTCACCAAATTCCTCGCCCGAATCGCCCGCGTTTTGATCGGCGACGCCAGAGCGGTATTTTCGCTTTTCCAGCATCGACGTGACCGGGATCGCCAGCACGACGAACAGCAGAAAAATGACCCACAGGATGAAGTAAAGCATTTCGGACCAGCAAGGATGATGACAAATCGAGTCGGACAAGCTTTCCCACGATAATCCGAGGGCGCGAATAACGCAATTTGCGAGCTTGTCCGGCAAACCCTCGAAACAGGCCTGGGTACACGAGTGTGCCGGTGCAGCGGGTTATTCGGCCATCGGGTCACTCGGCCTTAGAGCATCCGGCGTATTGGGTGATCTGGCCCGCCTCGTGATTTGGGCGATTTTTACGTCTCGTCCTGGTCGGCCAACAGCGGCCTCAGCTGATCACAGAAAACGTCCAACAGCGCGGTCGTGTCGGCTTGAGAGAACCGGTGCGGATCACAACGCATCGAGAAGATCAACTTGCGGCCATACGAGCTGACCGACAGTGTGCTGCGCGTGTTTCGCCTCAGGGGCGGGACACCCGTGATCGCTTCAAGCGTGAAGTCATCGCAGCTGACTTTGCCTCGCGTTTTCGGCAACCGGCACGTGAAACGTTTCGCCGGATCGCCCGCGTTGGACAATACACAGGTCGCCAAGCAAAAATTTCGTCGCAGCAGAAAGGTCAGGAAGTTGGGGTTCGACATTGCCGATGTCAGTCCGTCGATGAATTGCTGCTGCAGATTTCCGTGTTTGATTTGCAGCGTGTCTTGGCGGATTGACGCGAGTAATTGTTCGGCATTTGCCAGTTCGCCGGCGTTGTGTGTCAAGAACGTGTAAGCCGTCATGTTACAAGCGGGTTGTTCAAAATCGTCTCCCGCACGCATGTCTGATGGCACCAACATACGCAGTTTTCGGCCCTCACCCATGGACCCGTTCCACACCCCGATGGCTTGGAACAGTTTCCAAATCAGCAGGTCGTTCATCGTGACGCCAAGCTCGGTCGCAACGTTTCGCAATTTCTTTTGATCATCGCCGGAGAATTCGTGGGTGATGATTCCCGGAAAGCTCGCACCGTCGGGTCTGGCTTTCGGTGCGCGCAGCGCCGTGATGCGTGCCCCAAACGTTTTCCATCCCTGCTGGACACCACATTTCATCGCTTGCATGAACGACGCACCCGCGGTCAGGCTGCGCATTTTTGACGGGCGCAGTCGGAGCTGTTTTGCGTCGAACGTTCCCATTTCGACCTTGTCGGCACACGAGGGCAGTTGCCGGATATAGCATCCGAGCAGATCGCCGATGAAACGGTACGCGCCGGTGCCGTCACAGGTCGCATGATGAAACTGCATCGTGACCTTGGTCGACGTTTCCGATTCGCGTGCCCAGACCCTTAGCCCCGGTACCTGGGTGATGTCGATCGAATCGCTACCGCCGGTGTCCAGCGGTGTTCCCATCGGACCCCAGTCGATTTTCGGCAAGCGTTCGGGGGCGAGCACCCAGCTGGGACGATTTCGCCGACCCGGTTGCACAATCGCGTACATCAGTGGGTGTCGATAGATTGCCTCGGTGAGTGCGATCGCCATGCGTTCGTGATCGAGTCGACCGGAAAAGTCCAAGTCGACGTAGAACACCATGGGGTACTGCGAGCAGTCGTCGCGGTAAAAGAACCAGTCGATCGGCGCCAGTGAAAGCGGAAACACCCGCTTGTTCGCGGCGTGATTAGGATTCTCGTGATCGGACGTCCGTTGGATCATTGCTTGTGTGGTGCTCGCTTTTTTGACTCCAATCCTAGTTGAACGGCCAGCCTTGCCATCCCCGGGTGAGAATTGTTTTTCGCTTTTGTCTTGGTTTGGCGGTTCGGGAACCCCAGAACCCGCACAGCTGTTCGGGTTTAGCCCCAACTCGCCCCCGCTGATGCTCCTAAGCCTCGGTGATATGCGGTTCTCCGCAACTTCGAATCTTTCCTCGCAAACCGAACCACGCAATCGGCCACGAGGCAATCCCGTGAGGATCCGAGGTAAAAAAAGACGATGGATTTGCCGATTTTTTCGGGTGGTTCATCGAGTTAGTAGGCCGGGTCATCTTTTCACGTTTTAGCCGCTGGGTCGATTATGCGGTCGTCGCTTAGGGCGGCTGTCTCGATCATTCCGGTTGATCCTGTTGTGCGGCGGTCCGATCAACCCTCATCAATCCACCGACCGGCATACACGCGAGAGGTTTCAATTTGCCTCTCACTAACGACGATCTAAAGTCTTGAGTCGTTTCGCCGAGATGCACCCGCACGATCGTGGGACCAACACTCTGGCACGGGACTATGGCATCACCACAACATTTAGGTGGATCAAGACGGCTTACAACGAGCCACTCCGCCAATTGATGAAGAAACTCGAGGAAACAAATTCGATGAAAACGCTGCGAATCACATCCGCTGCATTGGCTATCGCGCTCGGCATGGGGATTTCCTCGACGAGCCAAGCTTTCATGGCGTCGCCGGCACAAACGCAAGCGATCAATGCGGAACAAGAGCTGACGACGACGCTTGACGCGTTGCGCGAAGAAATTGTTATCGGTGAAACAGCCATCGATGTAATGGTCGCAAAGCTCGATGCTTTTGTGAAAAACATCGACGACATGCTTGACGAAGGCGTCCAGAACGAAGACTTGTTCTTGGCGGCTCGCGAAGAGGCCATCACGCTGCGTCAATCACTGCCAGGATTGGACAAGTACTTGGCCGGACTCGAGGCAAATGGCCCCGTTGGCGAGAGTATCATTAGTGACACATTGCTGAGCGAGCAACCACTCGGTGATGTTGGTGGCGGGTTCTCCGGTGGCGGCGGATCCGTTCGCACCCTCAGCGGTGGCGGCGGCGGTGGCAGTCGTGGTGGTTTGCTAGGCGGTCGCTCGGGACTTGGCCTGCTGGGTACCGTGGGAGCCGCGGTTGCGATTCCTTTGACGGTTTCCGACGATGACAGCCCTGGCCCGGTCGCTTCGCAATCGATGACAAACTAGTCGATATTGCCGATCGACGATGATCCCTCTAAAAAGAGGGTTCACTGAACAACTAATGTCCGAGCCGACTTGATCGTCGGCTCGGATTTTTCATGGAGTCAGCCTCTTGGCAGACGAGAAGCCGATCCCGCGCGAAGTGCCTCAAACGTACCAAACGGGCCGACGGGGAGGGACCTCTTCCTCGCGTCGTTATCTTTCGCAATCGCGTCGGCAAGCCAGCGGCGAATCGTTCGATCAAGCCTGGGCCTGGGATCGTTATTGTGTGGCCATCGCGCGAGGTCTCGTGTTGCTGTGTCTGGTCTACTCGGCATGGCGATTCGGCGGTGTCGACCCGGACGGGCAATTTCACGTCAGTGTCCTGTTGGGTATCGCGTCGGTCCTGACGTTGGCAGCCAACCGCTCGTTTTCTCGAAAGTCGCGACGTTTGCCTGTCGTGATGTTTTCGATTGCGTTGATCTGGATCTTCTACGCATTGATTCAGTCCGTTCCGGTTGGATCCGCCCTGGGGTTCGCATATCCCGGTGCGATGTCCGTTGATCGTCAGATCGCCGAACCTGCCGTGGCTCGATTGGAATCTGCGATCACCGAGATCGATGAAACGCAATTGCCGTCACGGTTGGCAAGCAGTGTCAGTGTGGTCCCCCACCTATCACGGCAAGCGATGGTGCCGTATTTGTTGTCGTTCAGTGTCATGGTGCTGTCGGCAATCTTGTTCGAATCCCGGGAGTCGCGAACCTCGCTATTGTGGGTATTGATCGTCAATATGTCGTTGCTGGCGGCGTGGGGAATCATTCAGCGCGCCGGTGGTGATGCCTATATCTTGCCGGGCGTCGAGAATGTTTTCTCGAATGCTCCCTTTTCGAGTTTCATTTACAAGAACGCGGGTGCCGCGGCGCTGCTGCCTGGCTTCGCCGCGATTGCAGCGATATTTTACGGGCAACGCAGCGGTGGCGGGCGGTCTCCCGGATCGCTTGGCAGTCCTCCCGCGGTCAGCCTTAGCCCGGCATTCCTGTTGCAACCCCGCACGCTAACGCTGATTGCGTTGGCAAGTTTGCTGGCCGCTGCACTTATCGCATCGCTCTCACGCGGCGCTTGGTTTACGGCATTGATCGCGGCGGTCGTGATCGGCTCGTCCAGCCGTTTCGTGATGTCGAAAAAACAGATGCTTGTGTTGGCAGGATCCGCGGTGTTGTTGATTCTCAGCGTGATCGCATTGACGGGAATTCGACAGACGATTTCGAAGCGGGCGAATCAAGTATCGGTCAAGAGTTTTAGCGGCGACCAACGCTGGGATCATTGGAAAGACGCCGCAGCAGCGGCTTGGCATTACCAACCAGGCGGCAGCGGTCTGGGGACGTTCGGGTTCGCGACGCTTCCGATTCAAACCGAACCGCGACGAACCTGGTTTCGTGAGGCCCACAATCAGTACCTCGAAGTGGCCACCGAAATGGGAATCGTCGGCATCGGGTTGCTGGTTGCCGCCCTGGCCTGGTTCTCGATCACCGCTTGGCGCCTGCTCCGCCAAGACGCTCATCGCGAAAAAAGCAGTTGGGGCTTGATCGGGATGGCAATTCTGTTGTGCGGTGCGATTCAAAGCGCGTTCGATTTTGTGCTGATCATTCCCGCAAACATGATGCTGTACGCTTGCTTGATCGGCGTCGTCGCTGCCGCCGAACGTTCCTATGCGGCGTATCGAAAGTCTCGACAAGGAAATCCATCGATCGGCAGCGATTCCGTTAAAGACCCGGTGCGCAAGACCGAGTTGCGGTATTCGCTATATCGAATGCCCGCAGTTTGGGTCCTCGTCAGCGGACTGTTGCTGTTTTTCTGCAGTGCCGTTGCGTATCGCAACGCGACGACCGAGACCATTTTGAATTCGGTTCGTGCGTCGCGGTCACAAGATCGCCCCAGGTTGGCATCGATCGAAAAACAGATAGCGGCGGTGGATGAAACGATTCGTACCCAGCCCGATCGTGCCGATTTGTATCGACGCCGGGCCAACCTGAGTTTCATGGTTTATCGAATCATGCTGATCGAGTTGGCCGAAAACGCTGACGAACAAGTCGCGTGGCAAGATACGAGGCCCGAAGCGTTGGCAGCGACGATTGCGGCGCTCGACAAGGCCTCCCGTGAAACTCTGCTGGAATACCTGCTCAAGACACCCGAAATGCGGACGCAGGTCGCAATCACGCTGAATCATTTGGCCAAATCAATGCAGCGGAATCCACTGGATCCGGTGACCCACGCGACTTGTTTGTCGCTCGCGCCGCTGACCAGCATGCCGGTGGAACCCTGGGTCGAATCGTGCGCGAAACTGAACCTAAACAATCCCGCATCACTGTATTCCAACGGGTTGGTCGCGCTGCAGAACGGGTTAGACGATTTGGCAATCGATCAGTGGTCCAAGTCGATTTCTGCCCACCACGTTCACCTCGCGAAAATCTTTGCCCACGCCACCGGAAAGCTGCCCGCAATCGAGATCGCGCGTCATCTGATCCCCTCTCGCCGCCCTGACATGTTCGCCCAACTCGTCGAGAGCGCTGACCGCGAGTCGCCGATGGTGGCGGAGGACGTCGCAGAGGATCTGATCGAGTATCTGACCGAAGAGGCTGACTTTGACGAAGGCCACATCAACGCGGCACTTGCGGGTATCTATCACGCCGTGGGTGACCAGCAGCGTGCGATCGAATACTGGAAACAAGCATTGGAATCGAATAACAAAAATCAAGAGTTTCGGTTCGGCTATGTTCAGGCGCTACGGCGTGGCGGCGATTACGAGGAAGCTCTGAAGCAATCGATTTTTGGATCAACGCTTCATCCCGGTGATCATCGATTCGGTGATTTGACTGTAGGGATTAGGCAAGATATCAGCCGCCAACGCGATTTCGATTGAGCGGCGCTCTCGCGTGGCACTCTATTGTTAATCGGCACAACCGGTACGGGCCGGACGACCGCACCGACGTCAACTTTCGTTGTGGTCGGACCTGAAGCCGTCGATATCTGAAGTGACGCAGATTCTGCGTCCGACGCCCGCGATGCGCCATCGAATCGCATCGGGGCGGCAAATTTGCATGATGCAATGGTTCTGCGCAGTGACGCTGCGCGACAGCTCTGCCCAACGGATTTAGGCAACAACATGGAAGATTCTGGTCGCAAAACGTCAACGATCGAGATTGATGTCGTGGGGATGCTCCGCCGTCGGTGGTCGCATCTGATGTTTGGTATCGTGCTGGGCGTTTCACTTTCGGCGCTCTACTATTTTTCGACGACGCCAACTTATGAATCTCAGATCGAAATTTTAGTCGGTCAACGTTCCAGCGAACTGACCAACCGCGGCACGATGTCCGGAGCCAGTGCCAGTGGCGACGCCATTCAAGAAGACCAACTGGCGACGCACATGCGATTGTTCGCGGGCCGACGCCTGATCGCTAATGCAATCGAGGTTGGGAATCTGCGTCAGGTGCAATCGATCAACGATGCCGCGGACAATGGCGGCAACTTGATTGACCACATCTTAAAGAACTTGGAAGTGCAGCGAGGCGGTGAAGGCAGCGCGAGCGACGCGATGGTGCTGCGTGCGACATATCGAGACCCGAGCCCCAGCGACGCAGCCTTGGTGCTCGCCGCGATCTATGAAAGCTATCGCGATTACGTCGAATCGCACGGCCAGAACAGCAGCGAGCAAGCCGTGCTGTTGATCGAAGATGCACGAGAAAAACATGAAGTCGAATTGGCCAGAGCGGACAACGAATACCGCAACTTTGTGCAGTCCGTGCCCGTCCTGATGGAAGGCGACAAGGTCCAAGACATTCACAAGGATCGTCTTGCCCGCATTGAGACGGAACTCAACGAAGTTAGAAGTTCGCTGTCCGAGAACGAATCAAGGTTGCAAGTTATCAAGAGCTATCTCGATCAGAACTTGGGGCGTGCGGTCGGCCAAATGGATCATTTGGCGCTGCTCAGCCAGAAGGAAGTTGAGCGATTGAAACTGTTTCTCGATATGTCCCGCGGGCAGTCTCAGTCCGAGGCGTTTCAGGCGGAACAGCCCATGCGCCAAGAAGTTGCTCGCGCCCAGTACAACCGGCTGTTAGATCTGATTCAAAAAGAGATCGCGCTCAGTGACGCCTACGGCGCGGGGCATCCGCTGGTCGAAGCCGCTCGGCAAGAAACCGCGATCACGCGTCAGTTTATCGAAGCCAATTCGCCCGACGTCAAACCAGAACAGCGCATGGATCTGGAACCCGCAGAGATGCTGGACACCTATACGATGTTGCTGCGAAATGACATCGCCGAATTAGAAAAACGCGAAGAGATCCTTCTCGACGAATCCGCGAAAGAGCTTTCTTTGGCAAAGCAGCTTGAAGGCGACGTGATGAAGGGCAAGTCTTTGTTGGCCGCTCGCAATCGAGCTCAATTGCGTTACGACGAAGTGATTCGTCGGTTACAGGAATTGAATCTCTCGCGGTCATACGCCGGGTTTTCCACGGATCTGTTGGCTAACCCCGAACCGGCCAAATACGCCGCATGGCCCAATTTGCCCATCGTTGGTGCGCTGGGACTTTGTTTCGGAATCGGTCTCGGCCTGGTGATCGCTCTGACCGCTGAAATGTTCGATTCGACGTTTGGCAGCGTTGACGATCTGGAAAATGCCGTCGGTGCACCTGCGATCGCACACGTGCCGAGATTCGATGCCCGTGAAATGCGGGATCGTGTTGACCCGGATTCTCTAGTCGAACCGTCGCTGGTCGCCTTCCACGCACCGCGAGCCGCTGAATCAGAGGTTTACCGCGTCGCACGGACTTCATTGATGGTTTCCAACCGCAAGGGTTCCGTGCAAACCATGATGATGACCAGTCCACAGCCGGGCGACGGCAAGTCGACCACGATATCGAACCTCGCAATTTCGTTCGCACGCGCTGGCAAAAAAGTCCTCTTGATCGATGCCGACATGCGGCGGCCTGTCATCGCGGGTCTGTTCGGAATCACCGACCAGCCGGGCTTGTCCGACGTACTGATCGGAGAAAAAACGCTGGAGGAATCCGCCGTGGAATCGGTCGTGCCTGGGTTGAGCATTCTTCCCAACGGACAGGCCACATCGGTGCCGGCAGAACTGCTTGAATCGCAACGTCTGACGGTCATGCTGAAAGAAGCACGCCGCAGTTACGATCTGATTCTGATCGACGCCCCGCCACTCTTGGCCGTTGCCGATCCGGCGATCATCGCACCATCGGTCGACGCGGTCGTGCTGACCGTTCGCGTGAACAAGAACGGGCGTCGTCCCGTCGAAAACGCGGTTCGGATCTTGCAAGACATCGAGGTGACGCCGACCGCCGTTGTCGTCAACGGAATCGACGGGGAAGCGAAAAAGTCGTACGGCTACGGTTCTTATTCGCGAGACCGCTACGGTTACGTCGGTCACTATCACAACCAATACGCGGCCCAAGAAGTTCCGCCGGCACAGGGGGCACGCTCTCACGACGGGGTGCGACCGCCTCATTCCAAGCGTGCTCGCGTTGCCGGTTGATGTGGTTGTGACGCGCGGCCGGAGTGTTCCAGATTTGTCGGCTGCGGTGACAAGATGAAAGAAGGCGGATTGTCTGTCCGAAACAAGAGAGTGACGCCCCTCCCATGCCTGGCGGCTCGAATGGATACACAATCCCAATAACTCGTGTTGAGTTCGTGGATACGACGCCGGCAATTACCAGACGAGTGTATTCGTGATTGAATCATCGCCACCCATTCTTGAACCTCGCATGGACCTGCCGCCGGCATTGGTGCTGCATAAAGCGCATCAACGCGCGACGTCCAAGGCGGCCGAGTCGATTGAGAATGTACTAGCCAATCACACCGCTAATAAACCGCAGCGGCGGTTGTGTGTCAGTTATGCCGTTCAATCGTTGCGAACAGGTCTGCCGATACTGCTGGTCGATATGGTCGTGACCAGTCTGTGCTTGTTACTTGCATGCTGGGTTGTGAATTTCAGCCAGGGGCATACGTTCAATCTCAGGGTCTGGAAGCAAGTTCCGGTCGCCTTGCTGTTTCAGTGGGTACTGTTTTCCCTTCATCAACTTTATCCCGGCGCCGGAATCAGTTCGGTTGCCGAGCTGCGAGGCATTGTCCGATCGACGTGCGTCAGTTTTTTCTGCCTTTCAACGGTCAACATTATTTTCGGGGAACTGCCGCGAATCGAGTTTGTCACGTTTGCATTTGCCGCCATTGCGGTAGCCGGTCTGCTGCCGATCGCTCGTGGTTTCTCAAGAAGACTTTTATCAAAGACGTCCTGGTGGGGACTGCGAGTGTTGTTGATCGGGAACCGCGATCAGTGCCGGAAAACCGTTGCGGATCTCAAAGTGCGGCGCTGGTCGGGATTCGTGCCGGTCGGTTACACCAGCGGTCGCTCTGTCGATGAATCCGCCGCGATCCACGATCCAGAAATGTTGGGGACGCATGACGAGGCGGTTGAGATCGCGTGCCAACATCGAGCGCCCCTGGTGGGACTCGTTTCTTCGGAAGCACAGTCTCGTTGGACGGATCGTCTGCTGTTTCAGTTCCCCAGCATCGCTTGGCTGGGGCATGCAGATTCCGATGACGGCGAAATCGATACGTCAAGCTTGCCGGAAATTTGCGTGACGCACGTGAACCTGCCGTTCCTGCGGCTCGTTCCACGGTTCGTCAAACGTGCCACAGACTTGGTCATTGTCATTCCCGCGCTGATGTTGCTGGCGATTCCAATGTTGGTGGTCGCGGCCATCATTAAAGTGGTCGCGCCCGGTCCCGTGTTCTACGCCAGTCCTCGGATTGGTCAACACGGTAAGCCTTTTAAGATGTGGAAATTCCGCACGATGGTCGTTGATGCGGACAAGGCCTTGCAACAGAAACTCGCCGAAGACCCGGCGGCGCGAGAAGAATGGCAACACACGCAAAAACTAAAGAATGATCCGCGGATCATCGGCGGCGTCGGCAAACTGATGCGTCGCTGGAGCATCGATGAGCTGCCGCAGTTGTGGAATGTGCTGGTGGGCCAGATGAGCTTGGTCGGACCACGTCCGGTGCCCGAAAACGAAATTGTGTTGTACGACGCAAACTACTACGAATACACACAAATGTGGCCCGGCATCACGGGCCTCTGGCAGGTGTCCGGTCGGAACGAAACAAATTTCGACACGCGAGTTTTTCTGGTCCGTCACTACGCCAAAAACTGGTCGCCCTGGCTGGATGCTTGGATTCTGATGAAGACACCGCCAGCAGTACTTACCAAACGCGGAGCGTACTAGGTCATGAAAATTGCACTAGCGCATCACTGGATGACAAGCTATCGCGGTGGCGAGCGTGTCTTAGAACAGATCGCGTTGCTCGCACCTGATGCGGACATCCACACATTGGTATTTGACGACAAGGTGCTGATCCCCGGCATCGCCAATCGCAAGGTGATCGCCAGTGAGCTGAATCGCATTCCCGGCGTCGAGAAATTCTACCGTCATTTGCTGCCCGCCCATCCTTTTGCGATCGGGCGCATGAGCATTCCTGACGACGTTGATCTGTTGCTCAGCAGCGACGCATCGATGATCAAAGGAATCAAGACGTCACCCGAGACGACACACGTCTGTTACTGCCATTCCCCGCCCAGGTATCTGTGGGAAATGGGAGCTGAATACAAGAAAGCTTCGCTGGCCGCGCGGGTGATGCTGGATCGATTTGCGCCCGCGCTGCGGCGGTTCGATTTCTTGGCCGCGCAAAAGGTGACCCACTTCGTTGCGAATTCCAAGTTCGTGGCCGAACGAATCGCGAAGTACTACCAACGCGATGCCGAGGTCATTTATCCTCCTGTGGCGGTCGATGACTTCCGTTCGGATCGGCAGCGCAAGCCATTTTACTTGGTGATCTCAGAACTCGTTCCATACAAGCGGATCGACCTGGCCGTCGCGGCGTTCAATCGTTTAGGAAAACGGCTGGTGGTGATTGGCGACGGGCCCGAGCGCAGCAAATTAGAAGCGATGGCCAAGTCGAACATCACGTTCATGGGGCGTCAGCCCTTCAGCACACTCAAAGAGCATCTTGAGACCGCAACTGCATTCGTCTTCCCCGGCATCGAAGACTTCGGCATCACACCCGTCGAAGCCCAAGCAGCCGGTTGCCCCGTAATCGCATTTCGTGCCGGTGGGGCACTCGAGACGGTGGTCGACGGTGAAACCGGCGTGTTTTTTGACCAACAGTCGTCGGAGTCTCTTGCCGAATGCATCGTCGAGTTTAATTCGAGCGATTTTGACCCCAAGTCGTGCGCGGATCACGCGTCCGAGTTTTCAAGTGAACAGTTCCGGTCGAACTACACCGAGTTTCTAGCGCGAGTCACCCGCCCGACTTTGGTGTTGCGGCCGCATCAAGTTCGAAATTGGAATCGCAGTTCCGCTGCGGCCGGCTGAGACTCTGTCATCGCATCGCAAAAGGTGGTCATGGCGTCGCAAGACGATGCAACGATATCAACGTCAATACGCCTGCGTGAAACTCAGTTCGGGTAAGTCTGCTCGTTTCGCAGCATTCTGAATCAAGTAGGTCTCTGTGGATTCCGATTTGAAGCAGGAGACGCGCGGGTCGTATCGCACCGGCCGGCGGGCAATATCCCTTTCTTAATATTGGTCGGCTGAAGCTGGCATTCCTATGATGCAGCGTCATACACCGGATTGCCTCAACCCCAGCCCCGCCGGGCACGGGGCCAGTGCCCGCTTGTCTTCTGCGCCGCAACGCATTTATCGCCCAGCAAAGACGAGATCTGTTTCACGGACGACGATTTCCGTGCCCACATCGATCGGTGGGCTATTGTGTTACTTCGCAGTCGTATGCCTGTTCTTCACGCAAACAAACTATGTGCCGGTTTCTGCATTGCTGTTTGTGTTACTTCCGGTTTACCCTTTCTTAAGCCAGAAATTTCAAGGGTCGTTCGATCTGGCGATGCTAAGCCTAACAGCGTGCTTTTTGTTCAGCGCGGTAGTGCTCGACCCCAAATCGATCGTTGACTACGAATTCTTTCGGCGTGACGGCAACGTCTTTGTGTCATGGGCGCCCTTGTTGCTCTTGTCGCGAGTGCAATATCGAATCGATGTCGCCCGGATACTTCGTTGGTTTGTGGTCGTATCGGCGGTGATGTGTTCGGGGTTGATTGTTGCCTGGAAGCTGGGGCAACTGCGACCCGGGTCTTCTGAATTTTTTCATCTGTTTTACGCACACAATGCCGCCGGCGGGTTTTTAGCGATTGCGTGCGGATTCTCGCTTGCACTCGTTCACCGGCAAAATCGAATGTGGTTGTGGGCCTTTGCGCCGCTGCTTGCCGGTCTTGTGCTAACCAATTCACGCGGAAGCATACTCGGGTTCGGCCTAGCGGTTGCCATGGTCTATCTCGTTCCCAAGCGACTGACGTGGCTCGTCGTTTTGGTTGCCGCTTTATCGTCAGTGGCAGTACTGCATCACGGATACAGTAAGAGTAAAGGCATCGTTGATTACAGCGACGCTGAGACTTGGAATACATCCGCGGAATTGGGACTCGGTCGTCAACATACGATTTTAGGACGCGTCTACGGTTTGTGGCCACGTGGAATTCGTACTTGGGCAAAGTCACCGATCGTTGGAACCGGGTTTGGCAGTTTCAATGATGCGCCCCACCATTACTCGGGGTGGAACGGTGTCTTGATGTGGTCACAGGGCCCGAAAATCCATTCCGACGGTCATGCGCATCACTCGTACGTTCATGTGCTGGCTGAAACCGGCGTTGTGGGACTCGCGCTGCTCGTGTGGTTTTTGAGCTGTATTTACAAAAAGATACTGGATGCGGCCGGGTCGCCCACCGTTCGCGCTGGTCTCTTGCTCGGTTTCTGGACTCTTGTATTCGCATCTTTTACTGAACATCGCATTGTAACTCCGTCAAACGTTTTACCTTTCACCCTGATGCTTGGGTTGATGCTCGCCAACGCCAACGCGTTAGGTGGGTCAAAAGTTGCCGGTGGCCAACAGAATCCGGGAGAGCTCCATGCGGTTAGTGGTTAACGGCCGATACAGCAAACAACGCATGACGGGTGTGCAACGGTACGCGGAAGAGATCGTTTCGCGTCTGCGCGATCGGGTTTCCGTTGTCACGCCTGGACGTGCAGGTGTTGGTGTACCCGGACACCTTTGGGAACAGGTTTGCTTGCCCGTTCGCTCACAAGGATCGGTGCTTTGGTCACCATGCAACACGGGACCTCTGTGTCATCCGAAACAAGTGGTGACCATCCATGACTGTGCATTCCACGATTGTCCTGACGCGTTCTCGAAATCGTTTCAACGGTGGTATGAATGGCTCTTGCCACGACTGGCGTGCCGGGCCGCGAAAATCATTACCGTTTCCGAATTCTCACGTCGCCGACTGCTTGATTTATTCGGTGTGCCCATTGAGAAAACCGAAGTGATTGCAAACGCCGTCAGCCAGCGTTTTCGGCCGACAAATAAAGATGTGGTCGACGCTATGCGGAGTCGTCTGGGGCTGCCGGATTCTTACGTGCTGACATTGGGTTCGATCGAACCACGCAAAAACCTGGATCGACTCTTGCAGGCGTGGAAGATGTCCAGCGAGCGATTGAAGGACCGTGTTCTGGTGGTCGCCGGTGGACGCAGTTCCGTCTTTCGAGAAGTGTTCACATCGGCACCGCGCAACGTGATGTTTCTTGGCTACGTTCCGGATAGCGATCTTCCGGCGCTGTATAGCGGAGCATCCTGCTTCGTCTACACATCCGTTTACGAAGGCTTTGGCCTGCCTGTCCTCGAGGCAATGTCTTGCGGTACTCCGGTCGTCTGTTCGAATAACACGTCGCTGCCGGAAGTTTCAGGAGAAGCCGCGGTGGCAGTCGACCCGTTCGACGTGGATGTGACGGGAGCAGCAATCTCGGAGATTTTGCAGAATCCCGAATTGCAAAGAACTCTGAGAACGGATGGGCTTCGACAAGCTGCGAGGTTTTCATGGACCCGTACGAGTGACCAGGTCTGGGACGTACTGCAATCTCAAGTCGCCGAGCGCCCCGTCGTTTCATCTGCGAAACGATCCGCGACGATTGGCAAGATGGCAACGCGATTGGATTCTGCCCCGCGGTCGACCGCGAACTCGTTCCGGTAGCCGGACCACTCAATCACATGATTCCCGCGTCCGATCAAGTGCGTCCGGTTAAGACGCGCGGTTGGTCACGGCGTCTTCAGTTCGACAAGGGTCAGATTGGCCGACTGATAGCCAAACACGAATTGAAGGTCGGGCAGGCGGACATGCTGCTTGACCAGCTCGCGCGTCTGTTCTGCCCTGCGTGTGTCATGTGTGTATTCGAAGGTGCCGCATTCCGTTTTCCAACGAATCTGTTGTCCATCCTCAAGGCTAAAGTCAAACAGCATGTCGACCGTTGGGAAGGCCGCCTCTCCGTCGTTGTGCAGGGCAACAGCGGGCAGATTGTCATCAAAAATGAGATACCGAAAACCACGATCGAAAGCTTCTTGAATTCGACACCACTGATCAACATGGTCATCAAAGTAGATCAGCGATCGATCTCTTTGATCAACCTTGATCTCTTGAGTCAGCCAATCGCGTTCGAAATATTGCACGCCCTCAGTACGATGCTGCAGTTGTTCGAAGGAGATGTCGAAGGCGAATTGCTCGGCCTTGGGACAGGCGTTCCTGAAAACCCAGCTGGTGTATCCGCGAAATACGCCACTTTCGACGATGAGGGATGGCTGAAGTTTTTTTGCCATCGACCAAAGCAGCATGGCCGCATTGAATCCTCCGCCTCCGCTTGTTTGTCGCACGGGACAGTTGCGCAGGTCGGACGCGAATTCCTGCATTTCGGTTTGCGTGACGGTCAATGTGAATCCTTCAAAACCGTCGAGACATTCGTTCAAAAGATCGCTGAACGTCGCAAACTGACGGTCGCGAACCGCAGGTGACTGCATCTCGCGTGAAAAGATTTCCGGGGAATGTCGACTTAACGCAAAGCCCATCGGCTCGAAGACCGAATTGAGCTTCCGCCGAACTTTCATCTTCCAACCCATGAAACATTCCAATCTTATTAGCAGCTATATGATTCGTGACAGTGACTAAGGCGAATTATCGTATTCCAATATCAAATTCCGGCTTTCGCCAATGCTTTGAGCAACGTTTGCACGCCAATTTGCATCTCGAGGCGGGGTGTGCGTCCGCCGCCGCTGATTCCTTTTACGTCGAATCAGGCGACATGCGATTGCGCAGCCTCATCGTCACGGTTTCCCATGGCTGTTGAGTGCCGTGCCGCTGACGACCGCTTTGCTGATGACAGGAATCTTTCATCATGGCTATAAACAGAGCCAGAGAAAAATTGACGATGACGATGCCAAGAGTCAAAGCGTGCGGGTGCAGCTAAAGTCCGTTCGGACCTAGGTGCTTTCCCAACGTTTCGACTGACTTTGGTAACGGAAGTGTACATGCGTAATGGACGCCGCAGGACGCCGGTACGGGTTTTTGTCGTTGCTTTGACGTCTTTGGTGAATTCGCTTAGGGCTCGATTCAGCTGATTGCCGACGGGATCATCTTTTCAATTCAAGAAGAACAAGCGGTTCAGAGAATCTTCGCCTTTTATGAGTAGCAAATCGCCATCCGCCGAGACCATCGCAAAAAAGGTGCTTGTCTTGAACGTAGCCTCCGCATTCGGCGGAGCAGAGAAAAGCATCAGCATTTTGATCGAGGCTCTGAAGAAAGATCGTGGAATCGAGTCGGAAGATACTCTTGCGCTGGTTTATGAGCACAAGCGATTATCCGAATTGAACGGCATCCAGCTGTACCGCTTTGAGACGGGCAGCCTGCGTCGAATCCGAAACTGGTTCAGCCTAAGACGCAAGCTGCGGACGCTGACGAAGGTAGTACAGGACTTTGCGCCCGATCTCATAATCAGTAACACTTATCGCTCTCATCTATTGTTGTTGCTGATTCGCAGACAAATCGGACACGCCAAACTCTTTGTCTGGGTTCGTGACTTTCAGCAGCCAGGTATTCGATGGATTGCAGGTTTCATTAGGCCGCAAGCAGTATTGGTGCCATCGAAAGCGGTACTCGAAACCTACAAGTTCAATGTGCCTGTTCTTGTCTATCAGCCTTTGGAAATGGACTTGCCGTCCGTCAATCAGGCTGCCTCTGAGCAAGACGCGGATGAGTCGCTCAATATCGTCTTGTTGGCAAATCTTGCTCGATGGAAAGGCGTAGAGTATGCGATTCACGCAGCTGGCGAATTGTCCAAATCGCCTCTGAGGTGCAAGCTGGATGTATACGGTAATGTTGCCGATGAAAATTACCTGGATGAGCTTAAACAACTTGTCCAGGGCGACCTTCAAGACGTCGTGACGTTTCACGAGTTTGCCAATGTTGACGAAATCTTCGATGGTGCCGATGTGGTGTTTGTCACATCCGTGTCACGTCACGGTGGTCCGGAGACTTACAGTCGTGTCGTCGTGGAAGCGTTTTCACGCAAAATTCCGGTAATCGCATTCTCATGCGGCGGGCCAAAGTATTTGATCCGTGATGGTGAAAATGGCTTTTTGGTTCCCGAGGGCGACTGGAAAATGCTGGCGTTGCGTTGCCAAGAGCTTGCCGCGGATAAGGAACTTCGGATCGAGATGGGGGAAAATGCGAAGTCAAGCTATTTGCGACTCGCAGCTGAATCTGACAAGACGTTTCAGCGGTTGTTCCGTGACGTCTAACCTTTCGGTATCGAACAGCGAAGCCGTTTTGCTAGAGCCGAGCATGACAGTGCAGTGGCGCGCGTCGACGCGCGAGTGATCTCGAGACCGCCGCCAACATCGCTGTTGCTAGCGTTGCTGAGCGACCTTCAAATCTCCGTTGTTTCCGAAATTGAGATTTGTCTACACTCGCGATCAAAGAAAGGCTGTCTTCACTGATGACAGGCGTCGTTTACGTAAACAAGTCGTTTGCGCAAACAAGTTGTGCATCACGCTCCAGTCCAACCGCGAAAGAAGACGGATACTTGTTCGCCTACTTATACCCACAACGACACAAAGGTGTGGTCGGGACGAGTTGGTTGATTCGGCCGACACCTCTGATTGTCATTCTTCGTGCGGCAAATCGAGGCGGTAAATCGTCTGGGGCGAATTTTAATCCGCGTCAACGAGCCACATCGTGAAAGAAGTCGTTCCTGCGGTCCGGCATCGCCCGCAAACGAAGCGCATCGCTGAATGTCTGGGCTCGCGAAAAGTGTGGGATGTTGTCGCGGTTTCCTTCGGTCGCATTACTCGACAAGCCGTGATGGTCCTCGTGATGGCGATTGCCGCGCGAGTTCTGGGACGAGAATTTGTCGGTGTGTGGGCATTGATTTATGTTGTGATTCAATTCGGAGCGTTACTGGGCGACAGCGGCATTTCGCTTTATGTGGTGAGAGAAAAAGAGCTGGATGAGCGTGGGTTCGCAACCGCGCTGTCGGTCTCCGCTTTATTGGCGTTGGCCGTTGGTGGGATCACGGTCGCGATTGGTACACCGCTGGCGAGCGTTCTCGGATACAGCGAATTCTCATGGTATTTCATGGCGTCGGGTGCGGTCGTGCTCCCAATGACCATCAACAGTCTGCTGCAGTCGCGGTTGAGACGCGATCGTCGCTTCGCGTCGATTCTGATCGCTGATCTCGCCGCGAGCATCACGATTTTGGTGGCCTTTCTAATCATGTTGTTTCGCGGCGCCGAACTCTGGGCGTTGATCGTGCCGACAATCCTTGGTGCGATCGTGGGCGCAGCGATTTGCGTCTTCTTTACCGGATTGCCGAGGCCAAGTTTGGATCTCACGCGGATACGTTCGATCGCGGACTATTCATTGGGATTAGTTGGTTTTAATAGCATCTACTACTGGGCAAGAAACGCCGACCATGTGCTGATTGGTCGATTTCTAGGGGCTTCGTCACTGGGGGTCTACTCGGTAGCGTATCGAATCATGATGCTGCCTCTTGCGCAGATCAATGCGACAGCCCACTTGGTTGCACTGCCTTACTTGTCACCCTATCAGGAAGATATTCCTAGACTTAGAAATTCTTTGCAACAGATCATCGTCGTCATCGGGATGCTGACGACGTTGCCGATGATTTGCGTTTGGTTGGAACGGCACCTCATCGTTGAGCTCATTCTGGGACCGCAGTGGAGTCGCGTTGCAGACTTATTGATGGTCTTAGCGCCGCTGGCGATCCTTCAGGCTTTGGTGAATCCAACGGGTCTCTGTTATCAAGTCACAGGACGCACCAAGACCTTGTTTGTCATCGGACTCATTCAAACGATCGTGACTGTTTGCAGCTTTATCGTCGGGGTCTGGATAGGGTCGATCGAAGCGGTTGTCGTGTGTTACGCCATCATCAATGTCATTGTATTGCCGCTTACCATTGGTGTTGCCATGAACACTATCTCCGATACGTTCACAAGTTGGCTTCGATGTTGTTTGCCGTTCTTTGGCTGCATCGCCGCATGCTGGATTGTCACAAAGATCATTCCAAGCAATAGCAATCCTTGGCTTCAAGCATTGATCACACTTTTTGCTTCGGCAATGTGTTGTCTGCCGTTTTATCTCTACGCAATGGTCAGAGCGTTCCCAAACCTACACGGGTTGTCGTTCGCTTACTGGCATAAGGCGAAGCCAAGCAGCAGTTCTTCGGTCGCCGGACCACCCTGCTAATCCTGGCTGTCGCGCGAGAGGTTGTCGCTGCGATCGATCGTTAGCCTCTCTCTGCAAGAACACCATCAGCCACCCGGGCTTGCTGGTGGATTCCAGGGGAAATTCGTCGTGAATCTGCAACCGGCCCCGAATTCGAACTTGAGCTCATTCGCATTGACATTTCACGACGATTCCAGGTAGTGATCGCACATCGAACGTTCACTTTCGCCTGACGCGATTCGGAAGGTGCCCAAATTCATGCCCAAATATGATTTCTTGATAGTCGGAGCCGGCTTGTTCGGTTCTGTATTCGCAAGGCAGTTGACCGATGCCGGTGCACGCTGCCGAGTCATCGAAAAACGCAATCACATTGGGGGAAATTGCTATACCGAGAACCAGCAGGGAATCCACGTGCATCGGTATGGGCCCCATATCTTCCACACCAACAATGAGACCATTTGGGAGTACGTCAATCGTTTCGTATCGTTCAATCGTTTCACGTACCGACCGCGAGTGAACTACCGTGGCCGATTCTATTCGTTCCCCATCAACTTAATGACGCTCAACCAACTCTGGGGCGTCACCAATCCGTTTGAAGCGAATCAGCGACTTAAACAAGAGCGCGTTGCGATCGAAAACCCGTCTAATTTGGAAGAGTGGGCATTGTCGCAGGTCGGTCGTGAACTCTACGAAACATTCATTTACGGCTACACCAAGAAACAGTGGGGATGTGAACCATCCGCATTGCCAACCAGTATCATTCGTCGAATTCCCGTGCGGCTGACATGGAACGATGATTATTTCAACGATACCTACTGTGGTATTCCTAAGGGAGGATACACGCAACTGTTCGACCGTCTTCTCGAAGGAATCCCCGTTGAATACGGCGTTGATTTCATCCAGGGCCAAGAGCACTTGGAAAAAGAAACCACGAAAGTTGTCTACACAGGTCCACTCGATTGCCTATTCGATTTTCAGTTTGGCGCCAACGAATGGCGTGGCTTGAAATTCGAACATCAAACGATGGATGTTAGTGACTACCAAGGTGTCGCGGCGATCAATTATACCGACCACGATGTGCCTTACACTCGCACGATTGAACATAAGCACTTCGACGCGGTTCAGACCTCTCACACCGTCGTCACCAAAGAGTATCCGGCCAAATGGGAGATCGGCAACGATATGTACTATCCGATCAATCAGTCCCACAACGAAGCGTTGCAAAAGAAGTACTTTGATTTGCTGCCGGACAATTATATCACGGGTGGTCGTCTAGCCGAATATAAGTACTACGACATGCATCAGGTGATCGGTTCGGCACTTAAGAAAGCGGCTGACACGATCCGCGCAGGTAATCCGTCGCGTGATCGATCGACGATACGATTTTCTGCCTAACGATTTTCGCCCCACGACGCGCCTCAGACACCGGGACCAACGGTATCGGCCAGGCAAGTCACCGTACATGTTGACGTTTCGCCTTTCTGCGACAAACACACGTGTGTCGATGCCCCATAACGTCGGTTGTACTCCGGTGAGTCATCAAGCGGTGTTTTCTTTTCTGATTCGGCTAACCTTATTTCCTATCAACAGGTTTGTCTCATGAGTTTGCATTCGAAATCAGTAAAGGTCGTCGAGCGGTTGAGGCAAGCGATTTTGAATCGCTGGACGGATCTTCGAGGTCATCCCATCGAGATCGATTCGCAAGGTTGTGAATTCGGGTTCGAGATGTACTATCACATTGGATATGCGTACTATGCCTACCAACAAGGCCGCTTAAAGAAAACGATCAGCTGTCGCGATACAAAGTGCTTTTACTGGTTTTCTCCCGAGCATGAGGAACGCTACGAGCAACGGAGAACTGTGGACTGGTTCAAGTGTTTTGATCACAAGGCGCACGCGGCGCCACGGTTCAATCGATGGCGGACTCCCGATTTCAAATCTCAGTACCAGGACCGGATCGATTTCGGGTTCGAACGTCCCGTCATCGCGGTGTTCAATAAGTACAACAGTGAATGGGAAGGTCCTCCGGTAAACTTCCTGTCCAAAGCTTGGTTGATTGATTTCGTGCGGCGTTATCGCCAGCAGTTTGACATTGTCTATGCGCGTCCAACGTCCAAGATCGTTCACGACAATAGCGACGTGTTGGATCTCGATGAAAAAGCAGACCTCAAACAAGAGGGGGCCTTTCTGATTGAAGACCTGCACGCCAAGTTTTCCAACGCGACGTTCAACGAGTTCCAGCTCTGTGTGTTGGCCAATGCGGATATTCGAGTGGCTGTCCAGGGCGGTACCAGCTACCTGAACGGCTTATTTCCAGGGCATTTGGCCGTTTTGCACCGCAAAGGTCTGGAATCCGAATATGGAAGTTACGATCGATTTCCTCAGTTGGGAGGTGCAGTCGTCCACGTTACCTCTCATCTTGATGAAGTGAGCGGATTCGTTGAGCGCGCCGCTGGCAGACGTTTGGCTAAATCTGCTGCCTAGGATGGCTTTCGAATTCGGCGATTCCTGTTGTCGGTGATAGGTTGCGCCGAGTTGTCAATCGATGCAGCACGCAGTCGAATATCCGCCTCTGGTTTCGAGGGGCCCCCACCGAGGATGCACGGCAAGCGAGGCATCTGCGTGTGAATACCAACCGTGTGCATTCAGCGATTTTCAACCCAGCGTCTCGTCTCCGATCGTGCCAATGGCGTTAACAACGTTGGCAGGCCTCAAGACGTGATCTGCTCTTACCGATCTCAGTTTTGAAATGGGATGGTGATGTTTACGCATCCTCTCTCACGCGCGTCCCGCCAGCCGCTAATGACAACCCGTCAAGCGTTCACTGCTTGGCGGTGATCCCGTCGGTCATTTCCTTTGTGACCGAATCGGGACGTTCGCATTGACGCTCGTGCGATGTCGCTCGGATCGCAATCGGCGAGTGCGGTGGTGTGCCGCATTTGAGTATCGTGAAAACGCTTGCCTTCGCACTTAATCAAGTCGCGCTTGCGCTTCGGCGGCCCAGGGGCTGTTGGGGGCAAGCTCTAGGAATCGCTGCCAATGCTGTTTGGCCTGCGTGTCTTGGCCTTCGTCGTCTAAAGCTCTGGCCAGATTGTAGTGGGCGTCGGGGTATTCTTCGTGCAGCTCCAGTGCGCCTCGGAATGCCGCGATCGCGAGTTGCCGCTGGCCTGTTTCCGCCAAGACGCAGCCCAGACTGGTGCGGGCTTCGACAAATTCCGGTTCCAATTCAATCGCGGTGTAATAACGCTCGCGTGCGGCGATCGGTTCGCCGCTGCGATACAGCAGTTCGCCCAGCAGGAAACTGATATCTGCCCTCGGGCCGTCTCGGGCGAGAATTCCATGGCAGCCATCGATCGCGGTTTCGATCAGGTCGGCGTCCTCGGCTTCGAACACGCTGGCCAACAGCGGATCCTCTGCCGCGGCCGGTGAGTCTCGCAGGGGAAACGTCAGCGAGGAGTCTTCGTCGGTGGGAAAGACGGAAAGCGTGGCGCTGATCTGGTCTCGAGCGTTGTCGTCCTTCTTTTCCATCGCGTCGAAGTCAAAACGCAGCTGTCCGCCCGTTTCGATCAGGCCATCGCCTTGCCGCAGCAACACTTGTTTGCCTTCGATCAAAATGGACAGCTGATCAATCGGTCTTTGGATGTCGGGTAAGATTTCCACGAGTTCGACCAGCCGGTGTTCGATTGCTTTGGGGCTAGCCCCGGAAGCGATCCACTGAGCCAGACGCCTCGCCGTCGCTACTTCTTGGAAGTCAAAGTAGGGCAATTTGTGCATCGTGCGGACCGGGGTGATCAGCCCGCGACGATGCCAGCGGCGAATCACGCTGACATCCACGCCCAATAAGTGAGCCAACATTGCAGGCGTGTGGTAGCGGCGGATGGACTGTTCGGCCTCCACCAATCCCAATCGCTGCCACAGTTCCGATTCGCCAATGATCTCGAGCGACGATGTGGCCGCCGCCTCATGGATTGCCTCGCTTAACAGTTCAGACTCGGCCAGCGGACTTTCCTCGGCGCCGACGACGATCCAGTGGATGTCTTGGTCGCTCGCATCAACGATCGTTGCACCGTATGACCTCAAGACACCCGCGGCTTCACGGCGGTTCATCGCGCCGAATCGGCCGACAAGCGCAATTCGCTTGTCACTGGCGGCACTTTCGTCGGCGTCAGTCGAGGAAAGTTCGGATGAAATCTCGGTCCAATGGAACATACGAAGATTATCGCCGCAGATTAGATATGCGTCGATACGTCGTGATTGGTGTCATGCCGGATGATGGGCAAAGAACATAAGGTGCAACAGGAACCTTGTGGGCGATCGTGTTGTCGATCATCCTGGGAGGTTCATTGATGAGTGGGCGGGGCGATCGCTGGTCGCTGTGATGGCGACTGGAGGAAAGTCCGGGCTCCGCAGGACAGGGTGGTCGATAACGTCGACCGACTGTGAAGTTAGGGAAAGTGCAGCAGAGAGCAGACCGCCGAACGGTCCGCCGGATGACTTGTCATCAGCGGATGCGTGGTAAGGGTGAAACGGTGCGGTAAGAGCGCACCAGCGGGCGAGGTGACTCGTTCGGCTTGGTAAACCCCACCCGGAGCTAGACCAAACAGAGTGAACGGGTGTGGCTTCGGCTGCACCGGCCGAGTGGTCCGCTTGGCAGAAACACTCGGGTAGGTCGCAGTAGAGGCGACGAGCAATCGTCGTGCACAGATAAATGATCGCTGGCAAACACGTGCGAACGTGTTCGTTACAGAACCCGGCTTACAAGCCCACTCATCTTTTTACCTGATTAACGCGACTTCGATTTCCAGGCCAGGGCCGAAGCCGAGCATCAGCCAGGGCTTGGGCCGTTTTTCGGCTGCGAAGCGTTCGAGGATGAACAGCATGGTCGCCGACGACATGTTGCCGTGGTCGGCCAGGACCGATCGTGACACGGCCAGTTCGCTCGGATCGAGTTCCAGTGCGGTTTCCACGGCCGTCAAAATTCTGGCGCCACCGGGATGCACGGCCCAGCCGCCGATCGAATCAATCGTGTGACCTTGTTCGGCAAGCCAAGGGGTAAGAAATCCTTCCAGTTGCTCTTCGATCAAGCCGGGCACGGTGGCCCGCAGCGTCATCTCGTATCCGTAGTTGCCGATCACCCAAGTCATCGCGTCACGGCTTTCGGGAACCAAGCATGATCCGGTTGCGGCAACGCAGCCAACGGACGTTTCATCGGATTCATCTGCGGCAAGGACGACCGATGCGGAACCATCGGCAAACAGTGCACCGGAGACAATGCGATCCGAGTCGTAACCGTACTGATAATGCAAGCTGCAAAGTTCGACGCTGCACATGAGCACGCGGGCACGGGGGTCGGCCGCGACCAAGCCTTGCGCCGCACGCAGCCCGTTGATGGCGCCGTGACAGCCCATGAATCCGACTTGAACTCGCTGTGTGGTTGGCGGCAATCCCAGTTCGTCAATCAGCGCGATGTCGATTCCCGGCGCGCTAAATCCGGTGCAACTGACCGTGACTAAGTGCGTGATTTCGTCGGCCGTGATGCCGCTGGCCTGAAGCGCCTGCGATGCCGAGGATTCAGCCAGGATGGGGGCTTCTTCTTGGTAACGTTGACTGCGCGAGCAGGTTGACGGGCCACGGTCTTCCGGCGATGTGGCTGCGTGATAAAAGCTCTGCGAAATCGATCCGCCGATACTTTCTTCCAACAACACACTGCCGCGATGTTGAACGCCGCTACGTCGATAGACGGCTTCAACCTTTCGCGATTGCGTGGGCTCGCTGCAGGACATCATCTCTGCGTATTTGGTGGCAGCTTCGAGACCGATGCGATGTGTGGGGGCAGCAATGCCCAATCCGAGAATAGCGGCAGACATGAAAAGAACCTTTTGTTTGTACTCGTGCGGTCATGCGTCGCAAGTTCGACCGATCTCGTCGCGTGACTGGCCGAAGACAGAATTGCATCTGTCGACGAAAGGATGCACGCCTTGAGATGCACGAGAAACCTTCACCGCATCTGCTATGTTCAACCATCGGTAACGATGTGGCAAGGGATAATGCATCCCAGACGACGTTTCGTTTTGATCCAACCGAGGCCTGATGACCAACCGACTTGTCCAGGCTCTTAGCGTCCAGCGGGGGATAACGTTACTTTGAAACCGCTAAAAACATGGGGGTTTCGGCGCGTTCTGGCATCTCGCGGTGAGGTGATAGCAATTTCCGCCGGCAAGCCCCATCGCCGTGGTTGATTTTTTTCAATCAGGCGGATTTCGCGGCCGCAGAAGGCCGCAAGTACATCCATCCCAGACCCAAAACCGAGCCGATCAGTACGAGGATGCTGACCCATTGTGAAATCGAAAGTGCGGTTCCGAACTGTCCTTGTTCGTCGACTCGAACTTGTTCAAGTGCGTATCGCAACACCGCGTAGCCGGCAAATCCCAGCAACATCACCGTGCCATCGCGCAACGGATAAATCGAAAGTCCACATAACAGCAGGCACAAGCCGAGCGCCGACACGCTGCTGATGATTTGTGCCGGACGAACCGTTAGTGCGCGCGGGGGCAGTTGTTCGGGCGACCATCGATAAACGCGTTCGCCCACTTGCGCGACGATCCCGTGTCGAACGTATTCCGCCGGAACATCTCGTGGTGTATCGGCAAGGGATCGATCGTCGAACGACATCCGCTGCAACAATTGGCCGGGCTCGATGCCAGCCTCATCCGCCAAACTGCCCGATCGGACCTGCTCGATACGGCGCGTCGAGGGATCGATTTCCATCCCCAGCAACGACCCATCAAACAGTTGCTCTTTGTAAACCATACTGCCGGGTGGAAATCTGATCGCAGTCCAGTGGTCATCACAGCGGCCGCCGTAACAGCAACCATTCATCAAGCATCCGATGCGGCCGAGGCACAATCCCAGAAACATGCACGGCACAATGATGTCGCCCATCTTGGTAATCGATAGACCGTTGCGCACCAGAAAGAAGATCGCCGCGACGAATCCGCCAATGAACGAACCATAGACGACCAGTCCGCCTTCGGTGAATTTCAGCATATTCGTGACGGTCTGAAAAATGCTGTCTCCGATGAACGTATGACGGTACTGGATGACATAGAACAACCGAGCACCCAAGATGCCACCCACCAGTACCCACGGCGCCAACGAATAGATCCATTCGGGATTGATGCCACGGCTTTTGGCTCGGTAAGCCGCAAGTGCGACCGATGAGACGACTGCCAAGACCAGCATCACGCCGTAACCTCGGATCGCCATGCCAGCCGGATCACCGTCGACGTTTTTCAGTTCGACCGCAGGCAATAGGAACGTGACGACGCCGGCAATCAGCACCCACATCATGCTTTCGGTTGCCAGCCAGTCCGACAGCGACTGTTTCGATCGGGATAAGACCACCAGCCGCACGGCCAATCCGGCTGCGACGATCATCAGAAACCAGCCGAAACCGAATACCGGAATCCCAGCGATCTCGTGAGGGATCATCAACAGAATCGTACGCATGAATATGTCTTTGCCGAAAAGTCGGTCAGTGATGGGGGGAATACTTTATCCGTGAAACAAGCCGATTCGGACAAGCAGGCTGTCCGATGCAGGATCGCGACCGAACAGAATGATGCCAGTTTGCAATGGGAATGAGTACGGAGGGAATGAGTACGGATGCGGTGCCGCGATCGGAACTTTCGCCCTGGACGCCACCGCGAGCATTTTTCTAGTCTTTCTAGGGTGCCCCGGGTCTCTAAGTCTAGGGCTACTTGCCAGTGAGGCGAACGACACTCATTTACTCGATGAACCTACGGCGTAGAACGATGAATTTCGATGTGCTGGGAATTACTGCTGTCATGATAGGCGCTGTCATCGGATCGAGTCTGCAAACCGAAACTTCGGGTGCCGATTCGGCAAATCCATCGGATCCTTTTCGGGTGGTCACGACCATTTTTTCCGGCCGCGCCCAAGAGCCATCGGCGGAACATTTGGTGCTGTTTCATGACTCACTGGTCTATGACTTTCCACGCATCCACGATGGCCAAATCACCGTTTATGACCTGAAGCGTGGTCGCGTCATTTTGCTGGACCGGGCAACCCAAGTCCGGTCGACGGTTCCGACGACAAAGTTGATGGAACTGACCGCCCAGCTTCGTGCTCAAGCCATCACGCCGCAGGCCAAAGAACAACTGGGGGTCGATGCCGAAGTCGACCGTAACGACGATCTGAGCCAATACTCCATTCGCTATGGATCACTTGAATATGAAACCGACACTCAGACGCCGTCCCGCGCGTCGATCGCGACGCAATATGGACAGTTTGCCGATTTGGCATCCCAGCTGAACATCGCGCGAGCCCTCGGCATGCCGCCGATCGGTCGGATGAAGATGAACCGACAAATCGCCGATGATGCTCGTTTGCCGCAACAAACAACACTGACGATTAGCAAATTCGGCAGCCGAAAAACGTTCCGCTCGACACATGAACTGATCGAGCGAATCAGTCAAGAAGATCGGAGCCAAATCGATGAAGTCGGCAACATGCTCGCGCTCTATCGCGAAGTTCCGCTCAGCGAATTTCCCGAGTAGGGAATCTTCCAGGTAAGAGCGTGATCCATTCGCAGCCCGCTGCCGACCGCACTACTGCGTCTTCTTCTCTTGCTTTTGCTCTTGCTTTTGATTTGCTGCAGCCGCTTCTCGGCGTTTGACGATCTCGTCCAACTTGATTCGTTCGGCTTCCAGGATCTCGTCGGACAAAGGTTCGGGTGTGACAGGAGTCATGTCGATCTCGGTATCGCTAGAGAGTTCTCGCATCCGAATGTTGCGATACCAAACGGGATCACCGTGATCCTGCAGACTTAAGTTTGCACCGCGAGCGGTCAAGTCGCCTCCCCGCCGCGTCAACATATCGACATTGAACTTGTATTTTGGGTCGGTGTAATCGAATCCGACCACTTTCTGTCCGTTCAACCAGTGCTGGACGACGGTGCCTTTGCAAACAATGCGACCTGTATTCCATTGTCCAACCGGTTTGGTCAGGTCGGCCGATGGCTGCATGCAAAAATACAGCGACGCCGCGCTGGTGCGTGGGTTCTTTCCGTCGCGATGCACTGCGTTGTCTAGGATTTGGTACTCGTTTTGGGTCGGTCGGTAGTACACGCCGCTGTTACTGCCCTGGGCGACTTTCCATTCAAAGCGAAGTTCGAAATCGTCAGGCACTTTTCGTGTTTCATAGACCAGGCTGCTGCCTTTTCCCGTGCGGGTGATCACACCGTTGTCAACGATCCAATTGCCGCTGTGGTTCCAGCCGGATAAATCCTTGCCGTTGAACAAGGCTTCGAAACCTTCTTTGACTTCGTCGGCCGACAGAGACGCAGGCGATTCGGCCTGGGATGCACTGATCAGACATGCGACCAGCAACCATGAAAAAACGTTACGCATAGGTGACACTTAACTACGAGGTAATCTTCGGTGCAGAACAGATCGAGCGATTATAGATCATTCGCCTCGGGCCGGCATCAATGCTCGCGCGCTGAAATCCGTTTCGCCATCGCGACGTCGCCGGAATGGAGCGCCATGTCGCTCGAATGACGCATGACGATTCCGGGCACCGGCTTTGACGGATGGGGTGCTCGCAACGTCGACAGAAACTGTACGACGCTTTTCTGTTGTTTGATATCCAACGAACGATACTTCGTGGTCGACTGTTTCGCTTCGCCGCCGTGCCAGCGGATCGCGGCGTCCAACGTTTGGGCGCGGCCGTCGTGCAGATAGGGCCCTGAGTCCGCAACGCCCCACAACGGAGGCGTACGCCATTCTCGCTGCAGACGGTCCCAACTGAACAGGTGTTGGTCCGATGTGCTCAGCATTTCTTGCGGCAATCGACCGCGCGGAAACAATGGATCGCGAGGCCGTGCGAATGGATAGGGCATCGGCAACGCGTCACTTGGAGGCCCATAGTACCCCGACCAAGAAGGTGGAAATCTGCTGCGCGAACGTGACAAACGAGAAGGCTGTGTTGCGTCCGGAAAAAACACCGGACGCAATAACGGGACACCTCCCATGTCTTTGCTCAGGGGTGCCGGCGATGGGGCCTGCAGCAGTTCACCCATGTCGTGCAGCAGCAAGTCACTGTAGATGCCTTGTGCCGGTTCAACGTTTTTTACGTGACACGTTGCGCAGCCGATGGCATTAAAGACTCGCTGTCCCTCGCGAACCGCCGTACGGTCGTGTTCAAGGCTGACCACTTGTCGCGGCATTGGCAGCGAACTGACGAACCGGCTTAGTTCTTCGACTTGTCCCTCGGTCATGTCGATGCCGGTGTTCTGATAACTGGTATCGGCGACATCCGCGGGTTGTTGGGCACCGCGTGTCTGCAACCCCAATTCTCCCGCACACGCGTTGCGGATGAATTGCCGAAGCGACGGGGTTTGCGCTCGCCAGCCGAACTTTCCCACGCCGAGCCGTCCCACCACACCGTCGCCGCCGAGTTGTTTTTGCGCACGAGCCAATCGAATAAGTTTCGAGGGTTCGATTCTGTCGATCACGCCGAGCCCGTACAACGGTGGCGAGTTCCGTTGGCTGAGATAAAAGTCGATCTCGCCATGTCGGCCTGCAATGACCGGCTGGTTTGCGATCGCATCGGAAGTTCGCTGAGCGCCTTGGAACCACTCGTCCTTGATTCCAAAGGGAACGTGTCTGGCAAGTTCATTGCGAATGGGGTCATAGAACGAACGAGTCGACTTGTCATGGACAACCAGATCCATTGCGACGGTTCCGTCACGCAGGATCAACGTCGGGAATAATTCTTCCAGCGATCCTCGAGCCGCCTTTGTGGCTTCTTCACGGTCCAGCGTGGATTGTTGCCGCAGCGGTCGGAAGAACGAGAGTCGCGGGTCAATGGTCAGCAGCGTGACGTTGTGCTCCGTGCCCGCTGCGCCACCATCGACGTGGCATGCCGCACACGACGTCGCGTTGTGCATCGGCCCGAGCCCGTCACCCGGGCGTGTCTCTTCAAGCGACGATGGTGTTACAGCCGACGACGTTGCACCTCGGCGGATGGAGATCGAATTCGCGAACTCGCTGGTTGTTGCCTCGACTTTCGATGTTTCGGGTTGCTGAGGCAATTCTTCGAAAACCCAGTCCTTTTCGAACAGCTGTTTGCCGACGCTCTGGAAGCCGTCCGCCAATAGCGGCGGTGCAATCAGGATGCATCCAATCATCGCGGCTGCTTGCGATTTGCAGCAAGACAACCAGCTCGGGCGGCAACGGAACTGGCTTCGGAAACGTCTTCGGCGACGCGGTACGACGTGAGTGTTCATGACAAGGCTCCGTTGAGAATCTTCGAACTGACTCGCTCGTCTGATCAGGTACGAGTGATCAGGTACGAGCGGTCACAAAAGACATGGACGGCAGCGCAGACAAGCAGAAAAGGCATGGAGATAAGCGTTTGCGTACCCTGGTTATGGACGATTTCCCAGGCGACCGCAAATAAATTATCGACGGCACGCCGATTAGGTTCGCAAGGATTCGGTGGACCGCCGCGGCGGGGTGCCGGAAAGGAATGTCTGGCACGGACCGCCCGAAAGAAGCTGTCCAGAGCCGGCAATGCGGCGGATTCACGGTCACGTCCCACGTATGGCCTCGCGGATCGTTGTGCTTGTGATTACGATTTGCCGCATGAAGAAGACAAATGTAGCAATCGTAGGCTTGGGAACCGTCGGCTCCGGCGTGGCGAAACTGTTGCTTGACCATGGCGACCGGACCGCGCGGCATGCGGGGCGGACGCTGTGGCTAAAAAAGGCTGTGGTTCGCGACCTGTCGCGGCCGCGCGGGATCGAATTGCCGCCGGACGTCGCAACGGATTCGCTCGATGACGTGATCAATGATCCGGAAATCACAGTGGTGGCCCAACTGATCGGCGGACTGGAACCGGCCCGATCGATCATGCTGCGTCTGATGGAATCAGGCAAAGATATCGTGACGGCGAATAAGGCGTTGTTGGCCGAACACGGACCCGAGTTGTTCGATCGAGCTCGAGAGCTGGGGCGAACCATCGCGTTCGAGGCGGCCGTCGCTGGCGGCATCCCGATCATCGCGAATATCAGTCAGTGTCTTAGTGCGAATCAGATTCTGTCGCTCGAAGGAATTCTCAACGGCACCAGCAACTTTATCGTCACGCAAATGGACGAGAACGGTGCTTCGTACGAACAAGTCGTCAAGCTCGCTCAGGATAAGGGATATGCGGAGGCCGATCCGACGATGGATGTCGACGGGACGGACGCGGCGCAAAAGCTGGCAATCCTGGCACACTTGGCATTCGGCGCGACTGCCGATTGGTCCGAGATACCCAAGGAAGGGATCGATAAACTTGATCCCGCCGATTTGAATTACGCTCGCGAACTTGGTTATCGCATCAAGCTGCTTGCCGTTGCCAGTCTTGCCAACGATGGACTCGAGCTATCGGTAGCGCCGACATTGATTCGCATCGGCACTCCACTTGCAGAAGTTCGCGATGCGTTCAACGCGATCCGTGTCATCGGTGACGCGGTTGGCCCCGTTTTCTATCACGGACTGGGCGCCGGCCAAATGCCGACCGCATCGGCGGTCGCAGCCGACATCATTGATACGGCCGTCGGACGGACTCGGTTGACGTTCGAAACACTGGAATACTTCTCGAGCGATCACCCGCCACGAGTCAAATTGCGTGATGCCGATACGCTTCAAGGACGGTTCTATTTCCGTCTGAATGTTGCCAACCATCCGGGGACGCTTGCCGCGATCGCAACCGTTCTGGAACGCAACAAGATTTCGATCGCTTCGGTGATTCAGCACGAGAACGGCACCAGCGACGGTGATGGTGCGCCGCAACTCGATCCGGTGCCGTTGGTAATCATGACGCATGCCGCGGCAGAGGGTTCGGCCCGTAAAGCGACTGCTGAAATCGAGTCGCTTGATGCGGTGACCGGTCCGGTTGTACGGATGCGAGTCAAAGATTGACGGTCGTCCGCAGCCGGTCGCTGATTCTTGCGGCATCTTTGTTTCACAAACGCTAAACGAGCCCGCTGATTCGCTAAGCTGCGTTCGATGCATGGCGTTTGCCGGCCGGGTTTGTGAGTGCGGCGGCCACGGTGTTGACCAGGGCGAATCCTACCCCCCCGTTCGCATTCCAGTCGTCGGCAACCGCTAGAAACCGACCAGCCGGTATGGCCCCTACAATTTGGAACGCTCTATGGGGCGTGTCGGTGCTGGTTTTGCGCGATAGCGTTGGGACCGTGCTACGGTTCATCAAAGTGACCATGTTCAGTATTGGCAACATGGTCGAACGATCCTCGTCTCCAGAATCCCGACCGCATGATCCAGGTTCAGCACCTAACGAAGACCTACGAGGACCTGCAGCGGGGCAGATTCCTAGCTGTCGATCATGTTTCCTTTTGCGTTCGTTCGGGCGAAATTTTTGGGCTGTTGGGACCCAACGGTGCCGGAAAGACCACCGTTTTACGCATCCTCAGCACGGTGCTGGCGCCCACCAGCGGAATCGCAACCGTCGGCGGATATGACGTGGTCAGCGACCCTGCCGAAGTGCGACGCAAGATCGGGTTCGTCAGCAATAACACTGCCATCTACGATCGCATGACGGCCTGGGAAATGGTCGAGTATTTCGGTCGTCTGCATGGGATGCCACGCGCCCAGCTTCGTGAACGACTCGTCACGCTGTTTGATCAGCTGAGGATGAATGAGTTTCGCGACGTGCCGGGGGCGAAAATGTCAACGGGAATGAAACAAAAGGTGTCGATTGCGCGTGCGATGGTCCACGACCCTCCCGTGCTGGTTTTCGATGAAGCGACGCTGGGTCTGGATGTGCTTGTCGCTCGCAATCTGCTAGCCGTGATTCGCGATCTGAGAGAAGCCGGCAAGTGCCTGATTTTTTCGACCCACATCATGAGCGAGGTCGAACGTTTATGTGACCGTATCGCCATCATGCACCGCGGCAAAATACTTGATACCGGGTCGTTAGACGAACTGAAGCATCGACACACCGAAGACGATTTCGAAGAACTGTTTTTTGGACTGCTTAGCCAACACGAACAACAACCACGGTCGACCGGACAAGCGGCAGCGGAATGCCTTGCCGCGCCAGTCGGGATGCAACTGACCGATTCCGCGATCGCTAACGTTTCCGACCAGGAGACGTCATGAGACTTTCTTCCAACGAAAAACGACGCTTGGCTCGCAAGGCCGGCAATCCGAGGCTTTCGGCCGTCTGGTTGATCTACGCTCGAGAGATGCGTGATCAACTGCGCGATCGTCGAACGCTGTTCACGATCGCGGTTCTGCCGATCTTGCTCTATCCACTCGTCGGGACACTGTTGCTGCAGATTGCCCAGTTCAGCCGTCAGCACACGACAGCGATTTGCGTCGTTGGCAGTGAACACTTGCAGAACGTGCCGCCATTATTGGCAGACGATCTCGAAACGTTCGCCCCCGAACTGACCGACAATCATGATCGACTGGACTTGATCGCCTATCGATGGGACGAATTGGCTTCCGACGTCGACATCGACACGCAAACAGAACGATGGATTCGCGAAGGAACGTTCGACGTCGTGATGCTGTTCCCCGAAGACTTCGTCGATGAAAGCCTGCGCGGCAATGATCCTGCGGCTTCGGTGCGGCTGATGTATAACGTCGCCTCGGATGAATCACTGATCGCGCGAGACCGCGTCCGTGGTGTCCTTTCGACGTGGCGTTCGGGTTGGGTGCGCGAACGCGTTGCCGAATCCGGCATGTCGCCAAGCGTTTTAGACCCATTCCAGTTAGACGATATCGACATTGCCCCCGAACGAACGCGCGAGGCGGCGTTCTGGAGCAAGTTGTTGCCGTTCATCATGTTGGTTTGGGCGATGACCGGTGCGTTTTATCCCGCGATCGACCTGGTGGCGGGTGAAAAGGAACGTGGAACACTGGAAACGCTGCTCTGCAGCCCCGCGCTGCGGAGCGAAATTGTCTGGGGCAAGCTGGGCGCGGTTACCACGTTCAGCATGATGACGGCGATTTTGAACGCTGGCAGTATGCTGGTGACCAGCTCGTTCGTGTTCGGCCAAATGGATGTGACCGGCGGCGGCGCCCTGGGCGCACCGCCACTGATTCCGATGCTTTGGTTATTGGTCGCGCTTGTTCCACTGTCATCGCTCTTCAGTGCTTTGGCCCTCGCCGTCGCCGCGATGGCACGCAGCAGCAAAGAAGGCCAGTACTACTTGATGCCCTTGATGATGGTCACGTTGCCTTTGGTGCTGTTGCCAATGTTGCCTGGCACCTCGTTAAGCACCGGAACCAGCTTGATCCCGGTCACGGGAATGTTCTTGTTGGTACGTTCGTTGGTCGAGGGCCAATATACAACGGCCATGTGGTACGCCCCGATTGTCGCGTCGGTCACATTGGCATGTCTGTGGTTAGCGGTTTCATGGGCAAGACGCCAATTCGAGGACGAAGCGGTCTTGTTCGGCGGCGGTGACCAGTGGGAACTGAGTATGTGGGTGCGTCACTTGTGGCGAGACCGCCAGCGAGCTGCGACGCCGGCGCAAGGGTTTGCCTGTGGCGCCATCGTGTTGGTCGCATTGTTCTTTGGCAAATTGGCGGTCACCGAAATGCCCGATACCTTTGCCGGAATCGCACAACTGGTGCTGTTGCCGCAAATCGGCATGATTTTGGCACCGGCCCTGTTGATGGCAACCGTGTTGACGACTTCGCTGCGCAGCAGCCTGAGGGTCAACATGCCCCACTGGACAACACTTCCGTTGGCCGTATTGCTAGGCGTGACGTTGCATCCGATGTATGTCGCGCTGGCAAAATTTATCAGCTATACCTACCCGATCAGCGAACAGGCCGCGGCGGCGATGAAGCCTTTCGCCGATCAGATTTCTTCCGCTCCGTGGCTGTCCGTGGTTCTGCTGATGGCATTCGTGCCTGCAATCTGTGAAGAGCTAGCCTTCCGCGGCTTTATTTTTGGCGGACTGGTACGAGGTAACGGACGGTTACGGGCGGTCGTCATCACGGCGGTGATGTTCGGTATCTCGCATGGAGTCCTGCAGCAATCCATCGCCGCGACCATCATGGGACTGATGCTGGGCTGGGTTGCTTTGAGAACCGGAAGCGTCTTGCCCGGAATCTTGATTCACTTTACCAACAATGCATTGTCGGTCTCACTGGAAAGGATCATCGCCAGCGATTGGAACGGCGCATCGCTGTTCTTGATGCAAACCGAGGCGGGACCCGCCTATCAACCGATGTGGGTGGTCGTCAGCATTGGTGTCGCAATCACTTGCTTGCTGTACTTTGCCACCTTGCGGCCTGCGGTGGACGAAAACGAATCGGACCTGATCGATTGCGATCACGAGTACGTCGATCCCACGACATCGCTAGTGACACACGCCGTCTGAACCTGCCGGTCGAAGACCGTGTGAGTTCGAGACGGTGTTTGATTAAACGTCGCAGCAGCTGAAAGCCGGTGCCGGTTCGGACAATGCGATGTCCCGCCTGTTTCAAAGGTCTTCGGCGACCTGGCTGGAAGGTGCTGGTTCACGACGGCTGCAGTCTGACGCCACGGCACGGTACTGAGGAAAAAAGGATTCGTATTTGTCGCCCATTGATGGGATTCGCGTCGGGCGACAGAGTTCCTGGTACCGCTTCATATCCACCACGTACTTCCAAACGTGAAACGGAAAACGCTGATCGCTAAACCCGCATTTGAAGCGGTACAGGTTGTCTTCGCGTGCACCCAAACCGCCGCCCAGGTGTAGCCACCGACATCCGCGTTGTTTGAAAAAACTTGCCGCGTCTTCAAACAGGACTTTGGTGGGTGACTTGCCGACCCATTCGTCGGCCGTGGCAGTTAGATGTGCGTAGGCAACATCACCACTGCTGAAGAACAATCCGCCACACATAAATTCGTCGTCCACCATGGTCTGCAGTAGAACGACATCGTCGGAACAGCTTGTACACAGTTGATCAAAGTACGGCAGCCCGAACGTGAACCAATCGTTCGCCCCGACGCGTTGCATGCTGAGCCGGTAAGCATTTTCGAAACGGGATAAGTTTGTGTAGTCAACATCGACGTGGGTCTTTGCACCCAGCCGACGCAGTTGACTGATATTTTGACGATGATTCCGGCGGTACCCGCGGAATCTTGTTTCGTCACACAGTGAAAGGTCGATCGCAACGGTATCGCCAATTTTTTCCACGTCGCCCAGGCCGCGGATCAGTTCGATGCTGTTGCGAAATGCGCCGAGACGCACAAAGACCGTGACGACATTTTCTCGCCGCATTTCCTCTTGCAGCACAAACTGGAATCGATCGATGAATTCCGCCGGCGCATCGTCGGTATTGGACAGAATACCCGGATATCCGTAGACCGACGTCGCATCACGGAGGACTTCGTCTCCCCGCAAGCATGACGAAGGGATGTCGCGGATAATCAAAGGAATCGCAATGCGCCGCGACCCTTTTTCAAAGAAAAACAATCGGGCGCTACCGCCATCCATCTGCGCCGCCAAACGATGGTAGGCCGCGAATTGATAGACGCTGTGTCCGTTCATCGAGCGAACGATTTCGTCCCATTCGTTAGAGTCGGCGTCGATACGGATCAGCGTCATGACTGGGGGCACCGATCTTTTACGAGTAAGAAATCGCCAATCGCCAGTGCGTCCAAGCCAGTCGAAAAGTAACAGCGGATCGCGTCGCGCGGCGACTCAACCAGCGGTTCGCCCTGCACGTTGAAGCTTGTGTTTAGGACGACCGGAACGCCCGTTCGTTCGCCGAACGTCTTGATCAATCGATGGTATCGGGGGTTGGATGCCTCGGTGACGGTCTGCAATCGCGCACTTCCGTCGACGTGGGTAACCGCAGGTATCACCTCGCGTTTGTCTTCAAGTACGTTGCAAACTTTCAGCATGAACGGTGTTTCGCAAGTGTTATCAAAGAACTGATTGCTGTCTTCCAAGGTCGCCGACGGCGCAAAGGGGCGATAGGCTTCGCGGAACTTTACTTCCGCGTTGATCTTGTCCTTCATTTCAGGGAACGCAGGATTTGCCAGGATGCTTCGACCGCCGAGCGAACGTGGCCCGATTTCCATTTTGCCTTGGAACCAGCCGACAATTTTGCCTTCGACAAGCAGGTCAGTCACACTGCGGCAGATATCTGATTCTTCGCTAAAGGACGCCTTTGCCTCGTTTAAAACGTGCCGGATTTGATCGTTGTTATACTCGGTTCCGATGTAGGGATCTGAGTGGACAAACGTGCGTGGTTGGCCAAGAATTCCATTAATCAAATAGTACGCAGCGCCGATTGCGGTGCCGTTGTCACCGGCAGCCGGCATCACATACAGCGAATCGAACGAGCTCTCGCGCAAGATTCGTCCGTTCATCACGCTGTTGAGCGCGACGCCACCGGACACGATCAGGTTTTTTGATTTTGTCTTGGTGTGCAGAATTTCACATATCTTTAGTGCACAGTCCTCAAGCACGCGCTGAAACGCGGCAGCCAAGTGTTCGTGATGAGGCTCAAAGGGCTCGCCCGGCTTTCGCGCGGGGCCGAATGTGTCAAAGAATTTCTGTGAACAGCGTCTCCAGTCCATGTTCTGGAATCGAAAGTAACTCAGGTCGATTTGCACTTGGCCTTCATCGGTGACGCTTAAGATTTTTTCGACTTGATTGCGAAAGACTTCCGGGTCACCCATCGGCGCCAACCCCATCGTCTTCCCTTCGTCGTAGTTGGTTCGGAATCCGCAGAACTGAGTCGCGGCCTCATAAAAGGAACCCAACGAATGCGGAAAGAAACTTTCGCCGAGATTCGTGATGCGGTTTCCCTGTCCGTAACCGAGGAACGTCGTGGCCCATTCGCCGCTGCCGTCCAGCCCAAGCAACGCGGCCTCATCATAGGGTGAGACATAGAAACTGCCCGGCGCATGGGTCATGTGGTGCGGGATGAAATGCACCTGAGGTCGGTTGCCTCGTTTGGGCCAATGTCTCTTGAACCAGGCCCAAAAAGATGCTTGGCGTTGACACGCATGCGCGGCTTCGTGCTTGAAAATCGGCCAGAAGTACTTGGGGCGGCCGGCCGCATACAGACTGCGGCGAAACCAATTATGAGTCGGCTTGATCGAGACGGCGATGTGGTCGACGTCCGCATAATCGATGCCGGCCAGTTCCAGGCACTTTGCGGTTGAAAGCGCCGGAAAATCGCGACTGTGTTTGTTGCGAGATAGACGCTCGTCCTCGACTGCCGCGATGAGGTTGCCGTCACGGACTATACAAGCTGTGGAGTCGTGGAAGTAGTAATTCAGACCGAGAACGTTCATAGAGGGCGGGGAACTTGGTGAAGGGGGGCGCTCGGCGAGTAGGGTCGATCGAAGCGTGGAGGTTCGTTTTTTAGCAAATCACTTTTGTCGGAGTTCAAAAATTTTGTTCAGCGTACGTTGTTGATCGTCATCCGTCATCGACGAACCGCTGGGCAGACACAGTCCATCACGAAACAATGATTCTGAAACTCCGGATGCAACTGCGCGGCAGTCTTGAAAGGCGGGCTGCATGTGCATCGGTTTCCAAATCGGTCGAGACTCGATGTTCTCCGACTCAAGCGCTAGTCGAATCTCTTCCCGGGACATGCCGGCCAAATTCGGGTCAATTGTAAGTGCCGTCAGCCAGCGTGTGGAAAAGAATTCTTGCGGTTCAGGCATAAATTTGATGCCAGGAATTGCGGACAGTTCACTCTCATATCTTTTGAAAATCTCACGACGCCGCTGGACCCGATTGTCCAGTACCGCCAACTGTCCGCGGCCGATCGCCGCCAGCAAGTTGCTAAGCCGATAGTTGTGACCAATTTCAGAATGTTCGTAATGCGGCGCGGGGTCACGTGCCTGGGTGGCGAGGTGACGAGCTCGGTTGGCCCACGACTCGTTTTCGGTCACCAACATGCCGCCGCCGCTGGTGGTGATGATCTTGTTGCCGTTGAAAGAGAAGCACCCGGTCACACCAAAGCTGCCCGCATGTTCACCTCGATAGGTGGCGCCAAGTGCTTCGGCAGCGTCTTCGACAATGGGAACTTCGTATTGATCGCAGATTTCCCGGATCGGCCCGTAGTCGGCGCATTGACCATTGACGTCGACCGTGAGGACAGCCTTGGGCAGCTTGCCTCGCTGGGAACAACGCTGCAGTTCTTCCGCCAACAGATTGGGATCCATATTCCAGGTCCGTCGATCGCTGTCGATAAAAACGGGCTTGGCGCCGACATAGCAGATCGAATTTGCCGTTGCGACAAATGTCAGTGACGATGTCAGGACTTCGTCGCCCGGCTGGATATTCAACAAACGCAGCGACAGATGCAGCGCCGCGGTTCCGCTGGACAAGGCGACGGCATGCGATGCGCCAACCTTCGCCGCGAACTCTTGTTCGAATGCATTGACGTGCGGACCCAGCGGCGCGATCCAGTTGGAATCGAATGCGTCTAGCAGTAACTCACGCTCTCGTTCGCCCATGTGGGGCGCGGACAAATAGACGCGTTTCGTCTCGGTTAGCATTATTGGTCAAGTATCCCATCGTCATTGCGTTTTAGCGGACGTGCGGGAACGCCATACGCGATGACTTCGTCGTCGATATTTCGTGTCGCAACGCCGCCGGCCCCTAGCGTCGCGCGATTGCCGATTCGAATGAAAGGCAGTACCGTCGCACCGGCACCGACGAGTACATCATCACCGATCTCGACACCACCAGCCAGCGTCACGCCGCAAGCCAGATGAGTAAATTCACCGATCTTTGCGTCATGGTCGACAGAGGTACTCGTGTTCACGATGACGTGCTCGCCGATCACTGCG
Organism: uncultured Pirellulaceae bacterium; assembly: GCA_963975425.1. Lineage (GTDB taxonomy): Bacteria > Planctomycetota > Planctomycetia > Pirellulales > Pirellulaceae > CAXBGS01. The sequence continues at coordinate 497,743 of CAXBGS010000004.1, read as the reverse complement.
TCTTCGCCGATGGCGGCATTGGCACAGACGACGACGCCGCGTCCCAACTTGGCCGACGGTGATACGTAAGCGGATGGATGGATGGCGGTCAACCAACGCGCTTGAAACGAGTCGCGAACGCGCCGACGAATCAAGTTGCATCCGATCGCGATGACCGCTTGCGGATTCTTATAGTTGTTCAGTTGGGTGATTGGTCCCAGGAACGCGGTGTCCTCGGGAGTCTCGGCCGAGGGATCATCGTCCATCATGCCGGCGACGTCGGCACCCATCTCTCGAAGAATTTGTGCGACAACTTTGCCGTGCCCCCCCGCTCCGATGACGAAGACCGGCGAACGAAAGTCAATCTGTTTCGACGCGACAAGTAGATGGGGGCTATTCACGATGTTCCGCTTCTTTCGTCTTCAGGTCCAAAGTACTCAGGCATGGTCACGTGGTTGTCCGCAGACACCCCGCGGCGGAAGAGAACGGTCCAAACGGTTAACCATAGTATGCGCATGTCCAGTATTAGACTTTGGTTATCGACATACCAAACATCAAGACCAAACTTCTCTTCCCAGCTGATCGAATTTCGTCCGTTGATCTGTGCCCATCCGGTCACACCGGGCTTGGCGTCGTGGCGACGTCTCTGCTCGGGTGTGTATCTGTCCAGGTAAGCCATCATCAAGGGTCTCGGTCCCACCAAACTCATGTCGCCGCGAATCACGTTCCACAACTCGGGTAATTCGTCCAAGCTTGAACTGCGGAGAAATTGTCCGAACGGCGTCAGCCGTTCCTCGTCCGGAAGCAACGCTCCGCTCGCGTCACGCGTGTCGAGCATCGAGCGGAATTTGTACATGCGAAAGGGTTTGCCGAGATAACCAGGACGCGTTTGGCTGAACAGAATCGGACTGCCCAGACGTATGCGCACCAGCACCGCGGTGACAAGGATCAGTGGCGAGAGCAAAATCAGAGCGATCGAGGCTAAGACCAAATCCACCAGCCGTTTCATCATGAAGATTCGTTTTTAATGTGATCGAGTGTTGTGATTCGAGCTCCAGCTTTGACAGGGGCACGGGAACAGAGGCACGGAAACCAGGGCAGGGAAAAATGGGCACAGTGCGAGCGAGCACGGAGACTAGGTGAAAAACGAACTTCTATAGTTAATCGCGGTTTCCGTTTGTCAAAGCCGCAACCTAGGTAAGTTGGAATGTTCCGATTGTTCCGTTTAAGGCACCGCCGACGCGATCCCCACCGTCTCAGCTAGGTATTTTTCGAACGGTAACTACAATATTTGCCATTCCACCCGCTGAAGCGGTACGACGGAGCCTTGGTGGAGCAAAAAACGGGCCTCAGGTTTTGTAATACCTGCTCTTTTCTGGCAATAGCTGACTGATTGATTTCGGGGCCGGTTGTATTCGTCGGAAGACTGGAATGCTTCAAACCAACCATCTGTTGCTTTACCGTTCGATTCGAAAACCCCTCAAGCTTATCGACCGCCGATCCTTCGGCCGCGAAACAAGGAGCCGATCTTGAAGATCGTCTATTTGCACCAGTATTTCTCCACACCTCAGATGATGTTTGGCGGAATTCGTTCCTACGAAATGGCACGTCGGTTGGTTGCCTGGGGCCATGAAGTTCACATGGTCGCATCGGATCAAACCGGTGGTCAGGCCGGGGACTGGAAGGAAACCAACGAAGACGGCATCCACGTGCACTGGCTGCCCGTGGAGTATCACAACTCCATGAGCTTTTCACGCCGCATCCGCGCGTTTCTGACCTTCGCAATTTCTGCGGCTAAAAAAGCAAAGTCCCTTGATGGCGATATTGTGTTCGCCACCAGCACACCGTTGACCATCGCTTTGCCTGCTGTCTGGGCGGCGAAACGACGAAAGCGTCCGATGGTTTTCGAAGTTCGGGATCTATGGCCCGAGATTCCAATCGCGATTGGTGCGATCAAGTCGAAACCCATGATCATGGCTGCACGCTGGCTGGAGCGTTACGCCTATCGAAACAGCAAAGCCGTCGTCGCACTGTCGCCCGGGATGAAGGCGGGGGTCGTGCAGGCTGGTTTTCCGGCAGAGAAGGTCGTCGTGATTCCCAACGCTGCCGACTTGGACTTCTTTGACGTTCCCGTCGAAGCAGGGCAAGCGTTTCGAGCGAAATATGATTGGCTGCAAGACCGACCGCTGGTCGTGTACAGCGGAACGTTTGGCTATATGAATGGTGTTTCGTATCTCGCCGAACTGGCGGCGAAGGTGCGTGAGATCAATCCCGAGATCCGTTTCATTGCAATCGGCGGAGGCCGTGAGGGTGACTTGGTCAAAGAGACCGCGACGAAGCTTGGCGTCCTGAACGAGAATTTTTTTATTCTCGATCGTGTCGCCAAAGCCGACATGCCCTCGATCTATAAAGCTGCCGATGTGGTCACATCGCTGTTCATCAATTTGCCAGAAATGCAGGCTAATTCGGCGAACAAGTTCTTTGACGGACTCGCCTCGGGGACGCCGATCGCGATCAATTATGGTGGATGGCACAAAGAACTGCTTGAGCAGACCGGCGCAGGGATCAGCATGGACCCGGAAGATTACGCCGCCGCCGCTAAGAAACTAGCCGAGCATGTCACGAATCCTCAATGGCTTGAAAAAGCTGGCCGAAGTTCGCGCCAGTTGGCCGAGGATCAATTTGCCCGTGACGATTTGACTCGCAAGTTAGAAGCGACGCTGCTGGAGGCGTGTGGGCAATCAAGGCCCACTGAATAACTTGATCACTTGCTGATCAATTCTGCGCTCTGATTTAAGCGGAATAAGATCAGCTGACCATTAAAATCGAGTCGGACTTTTGTGTCCGCCTCGAATCTATTCGAGCGTCCAGTCGTCGCTCTCGCATCGCACGCCATCATCGCCGGCGCGGAAAGTGCCCGTCCATTGCCAGCGTTTCCCGCGTGTGCGCAGTCGGTGATAGAACTGCAGCATCCATACCGAGATGTCTTTTTCCGGCGGTCGCCACCATTGGTCGACGTTGCTTAGCTGTACCACCGTCTGTGGTTGGTCACTTGAGTCGGTTGAAGGGGTGACGCTGTAATTTCCTTTCGAAATTCGGATCCCGTCAACATCAACTTGAAATGAGCCTTTACCCGCGACCGAATCGCCACTTGGTGTGACCGCTGAAATTGGCGGGTCGAAGGTGGCCGTCAAAACGTGGTCACCATCAAGCTGTAATTGTTGGTATTGGATTCGAGGAATCTGGCCATCATCATCGCTTGGGGCACACTGATAACCGTTGCTTTTATCAGCGGCTTGAACGGGGCCGATCACCGGCGGGTTCAGCGAGACAAATACGATGTCATTTGCATAGCGACCTTGAACGTGGCGACGAAGCCCCACCGGCCACGGCCATTTCTTATGTTTCATCGACTCGCCGTCGATACTTACATCGATTTGGTCGGACTGACGTAAAGGCCCAAATTCAAAAACGTATAAGAACCACAACATTTTCGCCGACGCGCGAGGCACGGCGGGGATGAACAGCTTTCTTGATTTCGCGGGACGGTTTTTTGGCGACCGGACCGTCATTTCGACGCGCCGGCCGTCGCTGTCGTGAAAAGTGACGTGAGCATCAACGCCGCTACTGCTGGTGTGCAAATGTACCCTGTCCATCGTAACCGGCTCGATCTTTCCTAGCCGATAGCTGGAAACCGAGGGGTCGTTGCGGCACCAGTTCTCGTCGATTTCCAGCTGGGGCTCTGATAGCACGTCCATATAGCCGTCGTTTGTGTTCAATAAAACGACGTAACCGGACCGCGATGGCGATATCACCAGACGTTGTAGCTCAATCGAGCGGTAGTGATCGTGCCCTGAGAAATGCACTTCGCAATACTGTCTTAGCGGCGCATCGCGGACCTCAAAAGGAGCCAAATGATTATTCATTCTTAGAACCTATCGCAGGGGGGGGATGGCTACTAACATTCATGTTGAATTTTTCCACAGATTAATTACTCACAGTCCACCCTGTATCGAACTTTATTTCATGAGTGTTGATATCCCTCGGGACATGTCAAAGTTAGACACGAAGATGAGCGGCGTAGACCGGCCAATTGCCCCGCTGCAAAACGGAATGCTTTATCACGCGATCACAAAACCCGGTCGCGGAGTGGATATCGAACAGATCGCGTTTGACCTACATGAAGCAGTCGATCTTGATCGTTTTCAAAAGGCGTGGGACTTCGTCGTATCACAGCATGACATTTTAAGAACGGCCTTTCGATGGGAGGACGTGGCTGAACCGGTTTGCGTGGTGGACCCGTCGGCGAATCTTCCCGTTCAGATCGAAGACTGGCGCGGCCAAGAGCCTTCCCAGCAAGATGCAAACCGCCAAGCCGTGCTCGACAAGGATCGATTGCAGGACTTTGATCTTAGCGTCGCGCCGCTTCAGCGTTTACGTCTGGTACGTTTGTCCGACGACCACGTGTGGGGGCTTTGGACGTTTCATCACGCGTTGCTTGACGGTCGTTCGTTTCCGTTGGTGCTGAAGGAGGTATTTGATCTCTATGATCACGGTACCAAACCCAAACCGCGACCATCGTTCGATCGATTTGTGAAGCATATTCGTGAATTCGATCACGAATCCAATCGGGACGCATGGCAAAATCGACTTGCGGGCGTCGAGCCGGCGACACCGCTGCGAGTAGGTGTCGATGTCGTGTCCGACGGACCACCCTGGTACCAAGCCGTCGAACGCGACATTGATGTTCAGATCTCCGATCGAATTCGAGACGCGGCTGAGCAGTCGAACGTTTCGGTGAATAATCTGTTGCAAGCCGCGTGGACTTTGCTGCTGCATCGATATCAGTCGTCTAGTGATATTGTGTTCGGCACGACTCGAGCTTGCCGACATGCGACCGCAGAGGCGAAGGACACGATTGGCCTGCTGATCAATACGGTCCCTATGCGTGTCCAAGTTGACCGTGAAGTTCCTGTGCGCACGCTTTGTCAATCGATTCGTGCTCAGCAGGTCGAGTTGCGTTCGATCGAGACCACGCCGCTGCATCAGATCCAGCAATGGGCCGGCATCGGTCCGGGAGCCGATTTGTTTGAAACTCTGGTCGTTTATGACAACGCGTCGTTAAACCAGCGGATGGCCAGTGAAGGCTGCAAGCGAACTTTCAATTACGTCGGCCAAACGAACTATCCCTTGACCATTTTGGGTTACGGCGACGAATCGATTCGGCTGCGTCTAGAATACGCGACGTCACATCTGTCGGCGGATGCATCGCGTCGAATGATCGATCAACTTGTTCAAATCCTAGGATCGATGGCCGAGGACATGGACCAGTCTGTCGGCCATGTCGATTATCTGACCGATGCGGACCATGCCTGTCTCGCGGGCTGGAACGAGACCGCCAGAGACTACGATTTGGATCAAACGCTGGTCGATCTGTTTGAACGCCAGGTACAAGCGACCCCCGATGCGACGGTGTTGCGTTTTGGTGATCAGTCATTGACGTACGATCAATTCAATCGACGAGTCAATCAACTCGCGCACTATCTTCGACAACAGGGTGTTGCACCGGGGAAGGTCGTCGGCGTCTATGCGTTTCGTTGTATTGAAATGCTGGTCGGCATACACGCGATCGTCAAAGCCGGCGGTGCATACCTTCCGCTGGATCCCGAATACCCGGAAGACCGGCTGCAATTCATGGTTGGCGATGCGTCGGCCGAATTGGCGATCGCTGCAGGCGGGACCGCGGCAACGGCGGGCATCCTGGGCTGCCGCGTGATTGATATTGATCAGGCGGACGCGCCCCATCACAGTTTTCCAGAATCCAATCCGGAAGTCCTGGCGAAACCGGACGATGTCGCCTACGTGATTTACACCTCCGGATCGACCGGTCTGCCCAAAGGTGTGTTAAACGAACATCGTGGAATTGTGAACCGTCTGTTGTGGCATCAAGAAGCGTTCAGAATCGATGAAACCGATGTGGTTCTGCAAAAGACGCCCTTCACGTTCGACGTATCGGTTTGGGAATTGTTTTGGCCGATGCAGACGGGGGCTTCTCTGGCAATCGCCGAGCCGGGTGGTCATCGCGACACGCGTTACCTGGCGTCGGAAATCATCCGCTGCGGGGTGACAACGCTGCACTTTGTTCCCTCGATGTTGCAATTGTTTACCGAGGAGCCGATGCTGCGCGACTGTCAGTCGATCCGCAGGGTGATTTGCAGCGGCGAAGCACTCGCACGTGATCTGCAAGACCGCTTTCTTGAACAATTGGACGTCGAGTTGCACAACCTTTACGGGCCAACCGAAGCCGCGATTGATGTCACGTGGTGGGTCTGTGATCCAAAGTCACCGTTGCCATTCGTTCCCATCGGCAGCGCGATCGCGAACACGACGATGCATGTGTTGGACACGGACATGCGGCCGGCGCCACCGGGGGCTGCCGGCGAGTTGTACATCGGCGGCGTGCAAGTGTCTCGGGGCTATCTGAACCGGCCTGAATTGAATGCCGAGCGGTTCATTGCGGATCCTCAGGCCGGCGAGGAATCACGTCTTTACCGGACGGGCGATTTGGGACGATTTCGGCACGACGGCAGCATTGAGTATCTCGGACGCACGGACCATCAGGTCAAAATTCGAGGTTTCCGGATCGAACTGGGCGAGATCGAAGTCGTCTTGTCCGCACACCCCGCGATTGCCCACTGTGTGGTAATCGACCGCGAGGATCGCCCCGGCGACCGACAGATCGTGGCGTACTACGTCGTCGGAGCAAATTCGGCCGTGACCGATAGTGATCTGCGTGAATTTCTAGGGCAATCCCTGGCGGATTACATGATTCCGGCAGCATTTGTCCAGATGGAACAGTTACCGCTTTCCCCATCGGGTAAAGTGGACAGAAAGAAACTGCCTGCTCCTGAGTTCGGTCGCAAGAACAACAAAATCGAGTTACCGACCAGCGATGCCGAACGTCGTGTCGCGGCCCTTTGGTGTGAACTGCTGAACGAAAGTGAGGTTGATCGTTCGACTCCGTTCTTCGAAGCCGGCGGCCATTCGTTGTTGGCGATTCGCTTGGCGGCTCGACTTACCCAGGAATTTGATCGCGAAGTGTCCGTGACAGATTTGCTCGATAAGGTGACGGTCGAGGCACAGGCAAGACTCGTCTCTTCTGACCCGAGCGATAATGCACGTCTGTCTGCGGTAGCAGACGCCGCGAAGTCAAGGCGAGAAGCTGCGGCTCGTCGACGACGAAGCGTTGCCGGACGAAGAACGTCGCCACCGAAATAGCGTCAACATTCTTTTCTCACTCTCAACTCTCCAGCGAATCACGAAACGCACGAAAAGTTACTGAAATGAATGAGACGTACGAATCCGATCCTGACGGACTCGATGATGTCGAAAAGGTTGCTATTGTCGGCCTGGCGGGAAGGTATCCCGGCGCACCGAATATTGAGACGTTTTGGCAGAACTTGGTTGACGGCGTTGACTCGTTGCATGAGTTTACCGATGCCGAACTCGATCAGCTTGGTATTCCTGAATCGGTTTACAATCAACCCAATTTTGTGCGTCGTGGAACAATCCTGCCCGAGCACGATTGCTTTGATCATTCGTTGTTCGGGTTCAGTCCTCGCGAAGCCGCAATCATCGATCCACAGTCGCGGGTCCTGCTAGAGACCGCGTACACCGCGCTAGAACATGCCGGTTACGATCCGTTCACGGCGCCGGGTGACGTTGGCGTCTTTGCCGGATGTAATCCCGTCGACTATGCGTTGCTGTTGGGCAATGCCGATCCGACGGATTCATTGACATCCTTTGATCAGATGATCGGCAATGATCGTGATTTCCTGGCCACGCGAATCGCCCATCGGTTGAACTTGAAAGGCCCGGCGATTAATGTCCAGAGCGCCTGTTCGACATCATTGGTTGCCGTTCATCTCGCAGCTCAGCACCTGTTGGACTATCATTGCAGCATGGCATTGGCCGGTGGCGTGAGTATCAACTTGCGCCAAGGCGTTGGATACTTTTACCAACCCGGGATGATTCTATCGCCCGACGGTAAATGTCGTGCGTTCGATCGCGACGCAAACGGAACGACGCTAGGCCAAGGGGCCGGCATGGTCGTGTTGAAACGGCTTAGTGACGCGATCGCGGATAACGATACGATTCACGCCGTGATTGCGGGATCGGCACTGAACAATGATGGTGCCGGAAAGATAAGTTACACGGCGCCCTCGGCCGATGGGCAAGCCGAAGTCGTTGCGACGGCTCATGCCGTTGCGGGGCTTCGAGGCGATGACATTACGTATATCGAGACCCACGGGACGGGAACGAACCTTGGCGACCCGGTGGAAATTGCCGGGTTGTCCAAGGCGTTCCGTCAAACAACCGACGCGACGGGGTTCTGCGCGATCGGTTCGGTGAAAACGAACGTGGGTCACACGGATGCGGCTGCCGGTATCACCGGTTTCATCAAAGCCGTACTGGCGGTCCGTGAAGGATTGATTCCGCCGTCGCTTCACTTCACCGAGCCAAATGAAGCGATCGACTTTGCCAAATCGCCGTTCTATGTCGCCGATCAATTGATCCAGTGGAAACCGACGACCACCAATTTGCGTCGTGCTGGCGTCAGTTCGTTCGGTATCGGTGGTACGAATGCTCACGCGATCATCGAACAGGCTCCCGAGCCGCTGCGCGATCCATCAACGACGCCCGTTGACCCCATGCAACCCCACGTGATCGTTGTCTCTGCGTCGTCGTCCGAAGCCGCGGATGCGTCGATGGCCGAGGCGATGAAATGGAATGACGAAGGACGATTGGGATTCAATGAAGTCGCGACGCTGCAATGCGGCCGAAACCATCAGGCTCACCGACGATCGGTTGTCGTGACGTCGAAGCAGACTCCCGACGCAGAATCGCCCGCGCCGCTCATCCGTGCGGGGCACGCGTCGCGCGACGTTGCGACGGTGTGGATGTTTTCTGGCCAGGGTGCACAGTATCCCGGTATGGCGGTCGGACTGCACGGTCGGTTACGCGTGTTTACCGAAACGATCGAACAGATATTTGATCTCGCGCAAGCGACCGCCCAGCTGGATTTGCGCAGTCTATTGTTGGCTGATCGAGCGGACAGTCAGGCTGCCGCGTGTCTGCAACAGACGTCCGTTACACAACCGGCATTGTTCGCGATGCAGCACGCGATGGCGCGGCAATTAGAACACTGGGGTGTGAAGCCTCGGGCGGTGCTGGGGCACAGCATCGGCGAGTTTGCTGCGGCTGTCACCGCGGGCATCATCGATTGGCAACAGGCCCTGCGTGTTGTGATCGAGCGTGGACGGTTGATGCAATCGATGGTTCCCGGAATCATGGTCGCCGCCAGACTTAACGCAGATAAGTTCAGAAATCTATTGCCCGCCGGTGTCGAAATCGCATCGGCGAATTCCACGGCCGCGTCCGTTGCCGCGGGGCCTGCCGAGTTGATGGAAGGTTTGATACAGCAGTTGATCAGCGAGGGAATCGATTATCAACGTCTGGTGACATCGCACGCCTTTCATACGGTTTCGATGGCTCCCGCCGCCGCCGAGTTCGAACGGTTTCTTAGCGATATCAATTTAAGTTCACCCTCGATACCGATGTTGTCCAATGTCAGTGGTGACTGGATGTCGGATGACCAAGCCGTCGAAGCGAGGTTTTGGGCAAGTCAGATTCGCAAGACGGTTCGGTTTGACGAATGCCTGCAGAAATTGTCTGACGCGAATGATGTTCTGGTCGAAGTCGGACCGGGGCGAACGCTGTCGGCATTCTCCAGTAATCACGACAGTTTCCAACAGCGTCCGACGACGGTTGTTTGCGTAGGCCACGCGAAGGAAAAACGGTCGGCTGATTTAGTTGCACTTGATGCGGTCAGCCGCCTCTGGACGCACGGCATCGAAATCGATTGGACCGCAGTCAACACCGGCAACACTTGGCAACGGGTGCCAGCGCCGCGAAGTGTGCTGCAGCGAACACGACACTGGGCGCCCGTGGCGCAGCATGTTCTGGCCCTCGGTCATTCATCCGATGACGCCGGGCATGGTCAAAGAGCACCTGCTGCGCCGAAAAAGCAACAGCGTGAGCCTCTTGATCGCTGGTGCTACGCTCGATCCTGGCGCCGGTCATCGGAGTCACCGTCACCCGTTGCCTTGCAGTCGTCAACCACATCGCAATCGATGGGTAGGGTCTTGTTGCTCACCAACGGTTCGAACGTGGCGCGGGAGTTCCAGTCGCAACTTGACAAACTCGCGGATGAATTGATCGTTGCTCACTTAGACATCAAGACGCAAGTGACCGGCAACGAAATCCGTCTCGAAGCGTGTGATGACGATGGTTTCAAGAGTTTGCTGAACCAATTAGAAGAGCAGGAGCGAACGCCCGATCGCGTTATCCATCTGTGGTCGGTTCAGGATTCGTACACTCCCATCAATCTTGAAACGTTAAGAACGGACTTAGCCGGCGGTACCGAAACACTGTTGACGGTCGCTCGCTCGCTCGCGTCGGTTAGTGCCAGTCGCGACATCCAATTCGACGTGATCGCGACCGGTGCCTACGACGTCCTTGGCGGAGAATCGGTCAACCCCAGCGCTGCGTCAATGGCTGGGCCCGTCAAAGTCATCCCGCTGGAATATGGCGGTATTGAATGTCGGTTGACCGACATTCCATTCGGCGCGTCCGACGAGCTGATTTCACGCGCGGTTTCGTCAATCATCTCGCCACCGGGTGACCAGCCAGTTGTCGCGATTCGCGGTCGGCACCGGTGGGTGCACGATGTCGAGGTTCAGCCATTGCCGCCATCGGACGAATCCGCTTTGCCGATTCGCCGCGGCGGAACGTACCTGATCATTGGCGGCTTGGGCGGCGTCGGCCTAAGTATTGCGAAACACCTTGCAACCAAGTTCGCCGCAAGAATTGCGTTGACAAGTCGATCCGGGCGGCCATCGCCCGATCCCAGCAACCCCGAAACGACTCGACGCCTTGAACGGTTACGGGAAATCGAAACTGCGTCAGAAGAACTGTTGATTCTAAGCGGTGATGTGACCAGCGTTGATGACATGCGACGGGTCATCAACACCGTTGAACAGCAGCTTGGCGATATTGACGGCGTCGTTGTGGGGGCCGCCGTTGCCGATAACGCTGGTGCGATCCACCGACGCACGCGTGAAGCTGCCGAAGCAGCGATTTCGGCGAAAGTCCATGGATCGGTTGTCTTGTCGGAGGTGTTGCCCGACCGCGAACTCGATTTCGTCTTATTGTCCAGCAGCATCGCATCTCAGCTCTATCACAATCGTTTTGGCCAGGTCGGCTACGTCACGTCCAACTCGTTCGCCGAAGGCATGTCCGATGCCAAAGCATTCAACGCGCGACGTGTGGTCACCATGGCTTGGGACGATTGGATCGATATCGGAATGTCCGTCCGCGCCGCACAAAACTTTCGACAGAATCACGGCAGTGAAATTGAGTTGATGGATGAGGTTCATTCGTTCGCGCCTGAGGATGGAATTCAGCTGTTCGAACGTGCGTTGGTTTCCAACGAACCCACGTTGTTCGTATCGACGACCGACCTGCGCAAACGCGTGGCAGAAGACCTTTTCGTTACCAGTCCGTTCTTGGAACAAGCGCTTGCCAGCGACGATGAATCTGATGGTGGTGGCGTCGACGGCGCTTCGATCGACGAAACCGTGATGGACGTTTGGCGCTCTCTGTTGGGAATCGACCAGATCGCCCCGACCGATGATTTTTTCGAACTCGGTGGCGACTCGCTGCAAGTCGCACGTATGGCCGATCGATTGCGACGCCATTTGGGAACAAATATCCCGCTGGACCTGGTGTTCGACAATCCAACACCGCAGTCGCTGACGACCGCGATCGAGAATCTTGCGAAAAAATCCGGCACTCAACAGCAACTTCTCCCAATCCTTGGTCCGCAAGCGGCCATCCCCGCACAACGAAGATTTCTTGAGCGTGAATCGGCGTCTCCGGGTCACTTTAATATTTCTGCTTTGCTGCGACCGCTGCAGCCGATTTCTGATGTCGAGTTCCAGAATGCGGCCGAGCACTTGGTTCAAACTCACGACGGACTACGAACATCGTTGCGGCGGGCGCCAGAGAATGATGATTCGACTCAGTCCGAATGGGTGCAAGTCGTGCATGCCGATGGCGATCAAACGACCGTGATAGAGGTCATTGATCTTTCAGGGCCCAATGAAACGCGAACGGTAGAAGAGTTAGGTCAACAGTGGCAAACACAGTTTGATATCGAGCGTGGGCCGTTGGCCAGGTTCTCGCTGATTCGTCTGCCCAACGACCAACAACGAATATTCCTTGGGTTGCACCATTTGATTTCGGATCGCTTGTCTCTATTGACGTTAATCGATTCATTGGATGTCCTTCTCGATGAAGGATCGGCCGACGCGTTGGGCAATTCCACAGCACCATTTTCGCGGTGGGGAGCCGCACTTCAGCGATACATTGAATCAGATCAAGCCGCCAAGGATCAATCAAAGTGGGATTCCGTTGTTTGGGATGAGCAAGAGAAATGGCCTTCCGGTGCAACGGGCGACACGGCCGCGACGAACATCAATCGAAACGCGGAAAGCATCAAGGTGCAATTCGACGGAGAAATCTCTAGTGCAATGTTGCGTGGCCAAGAAGGCCGCGTCGATGAAATTATTTTGCTTGCACTTTCGGATGCACTGCGGAATTGGACCGGCAACACGACCATGGGTATCGACGTTCTAGGTCACGGAAGGCGTAACCTTACCGATATCGATGTCGCCAGAACTGTAGGGTTCTTCTTGAGTTATTCGCCCGTCTGGTTTACCAACGAAGAAGCATCCCAAGAACTTGCGTCACGTGTCAGTAAGCTAAGGGAAGACATGGATCGCGCTTGGACGTTCGATCCACTGCGATACGGTCGGCCCAGCCCTGGAACCACGCGACCTCGCCCCCGAGTTCTTTTCAATTTTGTGGGAAGACCGATTGCCGGCGATGAACCGAAGCGGATTGTTGTTGTTGATGAACCAATCGGATCGGGCACACACCCAGACAACCCGCGGGAACATACGTTGTCGGTGATGGTGGAAGTTTCGGCCGCCGATCAAGTTGATGTGACACTGGTCTATGACAGTATCCTTTATGGCCAAGCCGACATCGAACGTTTGGAGCAGAGTTTGCGTGCTGCCATTGATCAGCTTTGCAAACCATTCGCGAATGTCTAGTCTGCGACGGGAATACAGTGCACCGTCTAGTGCTCAACCTTGGAAACGATGCTTTGTTTCTGGCAGCTGTTTATCTGTTTGGATTCTGAATGAGTGATATTGCCGGGCAGCTTGCCTTCGCCGCACGAAGAATGAAGCGAATCGCGCGCACGCTTACAGGCGGCACACGGTCCGGCGATGATTATTCGGACTACCACCACCACCGAAAATCGTTTTTCGAAGAACTCGGTTGTCGATCAGATGTCGTGTTCGTCGGTGACAGTATCACTTGCAATGCAGATTGGCGGGAAGTCTTTCCCGGCTTAAATGCGACCAACCGCGGCGTGATTAGTGATCGAACCGACGGCGTGCTTCACCGAATCGATTCGATTCTTTCGACACGTGCGCATACCGCATTTGTCATGATCGGTTTCAATGACATTCATCAGGGATTCAAGGTTGATCAAGTCTTCGCCAATTACGAAAAACTGGTTGAGCGTCTAGTCGAAAGCGGCATGCACGTGTTTGTGCAGTCGACTTTGTTCGCTGGAACTCAGCACGTTCAGTTGAATCCAGCGATCGGGCGATTGAACGAACGATTGCAAGCACTGTGCGAACGATTCGACGGCGCGACTTATATCGACCTGAATCAAGCATTAGCATTCGACGGCAAGCTGAGTTCGGAGTATTCTCGTGACGGCGTGCATCTGAACGGCCATGGGTATGTTGCTTGGCGAGACGCGATTGGGCACCTGATATCTGCGGTCGCGGTTCCAGATCAAATTCCATCAGCTGATCAATAAGTGGCGTGACTGAATTTCAATCTCTAGTCCGACGGCGATTCAAGTATTCGCTGGTTTGGTCCACTGCCGCCAAAGTCACCACTTGCTTATTGCAAGTGATTTCGATTCCGATCGCAATCAAGTACTTAGGCAAAGAGGGATTCGTTGCTTATACGGCTTTATATGCGCTAAGTCTTGCACCGCAGGCGTTGGTGTTGCGTCACGGACCGGCACTGACGGGGCCAAGTGCGATTCTGTTCGCGAAGCAGCAGTGGCAACAGATTCGCGAAAAACTTTGGTCGGCCGTTACACCATCGGGCGCGTCGGCGTTGATCGCCGGTGCCGGGTTATTGGTCTTTTTGCTTTTTGGATGGATTGATATTCCCGCGGCACTTGACGGCGTGTCGCGGCAAACGCTCCTCGCAACATTAGCGGTGTTGGTTGTTGTCAATCTATTGAATACCTGGGTGCTGGTGTTTGACGACATGCAGGCCGCATTTCAGGAGACTCATGTTCAAGGCATCCGCGTGACGCTGGGGAATATTGTCGCGCTGCTGGCGATCATCTTTATCATCCCACGCTGGCCCTCGCTGCTTTTGTATGCGGTCGCGATCACGGTTCCGCCGATCGCGTTTCGTGTAGCCAACGTTGGCTTGTTGATGGTGAGATACCGGCAAATCATTCCGACGGCCGGTTCAGTCAATAGCCAGCTAATCAAACAAGCCATCCGTAACAGTTTCATGTACACGCTGGTCGTGGGTTTGGGGAACTACGCGAGTTTCCGACTGCCTGTCATTGCGTCCGCAGAGTTCTTAAGTGTCGACCAGACGACATCAATTTCCATCATCAATCAATTCGTCTTGGTCGGTTATGTTTTCGGGTCAGTGCTTGGCGTTGCTTTTGTGCCCGCGATCAATGCAACGATCGCCGATGGTAATTCGAAATGGGTGCATCGCTCGGTGCGACGTCTTGAGTTTTTGCTGTTGGCAGCAAGCATTCTGGGAATCATCGCGTTTTACTTGCTAGGACCGATCGTCCATCGATACTTTGTGAAAGAGTCACTACATGTGTCAACCAACTGCTTGCTGTTCGCCGGTATCTACACGGCGCTGCTGGTGATTGAGAATTTTTATTACCTTGTCACGTTCAGCTTTTCGCCTTCGGTGCGGCTAAGTGTTCTGTATGTTGTTCGGACTCTGATCACCGGTGTATTTGCGTTCATCGCCTGTGCCGCCGATTTTCCAGCTGGAATCTGGATTTCAGGTTCCGTACTGACCATCATGATGACCATCTTTGCCTATCGATTTGCGGTCTTTGATCACTTGCGTCGAGTCACCAGCGAGAACGAAGTCGAGGATCAGGCATCATTGCCGATTGCGACAGCGACGGATTAGTCCAATGAAACCACGAAACACTCTGACGATCGTTCTGCTGTGGTTTTGCGTTTTGGCGCAAACCAGGGATACGTGGTGTGACAATGGGACTCTGACGTTAAACGACTCTTCGTCATTTTGGCGACCGGCAAAACCAATCGGCCAGGATCTGCCGGCCGACCAATACTATCCGCGCGGCCGACTGTTTCCATTCAGCGGTTTTGCGGGGGTGCCAGAACGAGATCGGCCCGTCGGATACAGTTTGCTGGGACCCGTCTATGTCGAACCCGCAGCCTTCTTGGCAAGCGCGACGGAGGCAGGTGTGCGTGTCATTTATCCGATCGGAATCGGCAAGGAAGAGCTTGCCGCATCGGAAACGAATCCGCTTTCCGATGCAGAGATCCGCACTCGAATCCAACAGCAAGTCGCCGGGGTTCGGGCCAACGATTCGATCGCATGGTGGTATCTGGTTCCCGAAGAATTGAGATACTGGCGTGAACACGAGATCAACTATTTGAAGGTTGCCGCCGAAGCGATTCGGCAGGCTGACCCGAAAGATCGGCCCATTTGGATTTACGAGCCCAATCACCGAACCGCAGAATCGCTTGCGATCACCGGCAAGTATGTCGACATCATTGGAAAAGGGGCGTATACGAATTTCGCGGGGCAAACCAATAGCCGTGTTTGGATCCGGTGGAGCATGGAACAACAAACCGATGCGATCGAGGCATTAGGCGGCAACCAAACGCCGATTCTTGTCCCCGAGATGTTCCAGGATCCTCAACCGCAGGATCGCGGTCGGATCGCCGACTGGGTTCGACATGATGTCGTGCTGGGGTTGATTCACGGTGCCAAAGGCGTCGTGGTCTATTCGTTGTTCAACCGACCACAACTGGAGAATAGTTTCGACGATTATTACGACGCTTACGCGGGAATCGCTCGCGAGTTGCTGCAAAATCGAAAGCTGGGCGAGGTGATTCTCTTTGGCGAAGCGCGTTCCGATCTCGTGATCGAACAAGTCACAGGCCCCGAGAACGTCTTGATCACTCCGCAGCAAGCCAAGGTCGAAGCCAATTCCTTGACTGAAACTGAACAGCAAGAACAGGCACGGATTAGCTATCCAGCGATTTCGACGCGTGAACTGGCCTTTGGCAACAAACGGTATTTATTCGTTTGCAATTCGTCCGATGACCAGAGCGTCGAATTATCGGTTACCGGTTTTCCGCCAGGATCGACGTTGGTTACTGAGGCGTTCAGTTTCAATTTCTTGCATCCGCGCATTCGCGGTGCCGAATTGCATGATGCCGTTCCGCCCTTGGGCGTGCGCTGTTATGTCTTTTCTGAATTCTCACCGATCGGTCAGTGATGTCGCGACGAGGGATGCAGGCTCCAGTTCGGGGCAGCCTCGATTGCGGTGGCTTGTTTCGCCAAATTAACTTTCGTTTCGGAAGATTGACGGATCACTCGGTTAGGCGATTCTTCGCCACGTCTGGCGACCAGGATGGTGCCAAAGATGAAAAGCGAACGCGAATCGTAAATGTCGCCACTGAATTGCGCCGCGACAAAGTACAGCAAGCAAGCGCTTGAAACGACGATTCGAATTTGGTCTCGGCATCGATAGCCTTCCAAAGCGTAGACCGACATCAGAAATGTAAAAGCGACGACCGCGACAATGCCTGCGTCGCAACCGAGTTCTAAAAAGATGTTGTGCGGATACGTTCCGATTCGATCCCACCAACTGGCCAGCCCATGGCCGAAAAACGGACTCTCCATCCATATCGAGATTGAGTCTTCGTAGATTTCATCGCGTCCGGCGGTATAGCCGTCGTGAAACGTTTTGTTGATAAAGCGATCCGTCACGATATCCACACACTGACGACCAACTTTTGTGAACAAGGCGACGCATGCGAGTCCGGTTACAAGCGATCCCAGGTAGGCGATCTGTGCTCGCCAGCCAAATGTTCGTACGAAGACCAGCCCGAGACCCGCGACGCAAGCGAGCAAGCCGCCGCGAGACTGAGTCAGAACGACCAACGTTAGCAGGCCCAGTGTTAGCAGAATCGACAACGGCCGTGGCATGATCTGCAGGCCAAGTGCCGCCAAGGCTGTCACGCCGACGATTCGCACAAATGTGTTTGGCCCACCATCGCCGACGGCGAGTCGTGACGAAAGGTCTGCGGTTGCTACAGCGACCAAAGACAGCATCACGCCAAGGATTAGACAAAAGAACAGAACAGAACGTCCAAAATCGCACGCCGTCTTGCTGGGACGAGATGCCCAGTAATGCACGCCAAGTACGGTCATGCTGAGGATGATCAGGTCAACGCCCTTTTCGACGGTTTTGTCGCTATGTCCGGCGTAGGTCATACTGATGAACAACGACAGCACCATAAGAGCGAATCCGATCAGGCCCAGTGGCATCGCTTTGTATTCGGGGCGCGGACGGCGATCGAGGCTAAAGTCCACGGCCGCCAACACCAGCATTCCACCAGCAAGCCACCAGCGAATCTGAAGAAAGTTTTCATGAAACAGGTCGCTTATCGCCGACAAGCCGGATGATTGGGGATTACCCGCAATGCCAAACCGGCCGCCAAAAATCAGGAACGCTACGGCGATGGCAGCGAGCGTTTGAAGCGATAGATATTCGTTCAAACGCTCTCGGAGAGTCTGCGCTGTCAGCCCATTGCGTCGGCCCAATGGATGGCTCATCTCGTTACCCATCCAGTTGCTCCCGTTGGAAATAGGTAGCGATCGCATCGACGATCTGCCTGGATGCGGTCCCGTCGCCGTACGGGTTCTTGGCTTCGGCGACCTTTGCGTAAGCGGACTGATCCGATAGTAACTCGCTAACGCTATCGACGATATTATCGCGGACCGCACCGACCAAGCGAACCGTACCGGCCGTCACGCCTTCGGGGCGTTCGGTCGTATCCCGCATGACCAGTACCGGCTTACCGAGCCCCGGTGCTTCTTCTTGGACTCCACCCGAATCCGTCAACACAAGATGACAAGCCTTCATCAATGCCACGAACGGCCGATAGGATTGTGGCGGAATCAGAAAGACATTGTCGAAAGTCGCTAGCAATTTCTTAACGGGCGCCTGCACATTCGGATTCAGGTGAACCGGGTAAATGAATCGCGTCTTGGGAAATCGGTCCGCCAGATCACCGATGGCTCCGCAGATTTCATCAAATCCACCGCCAAAATTTTCGCGTCGGTGTCCGGTGATCAGGACGAAAGGCACCTGACGCCAGTCGGCGGGCAGCAGAGCGTCTAAGTGCGTTTTGATTTCCGTTTGCACAACGGTGTCTTCTTGATTGCTGACTTCCATGCGAAGAGCATCGATGACGGTGTTGCCCGTCACATAGATCGATTTCGGGTCGACGCCGTCTCGAAGCAAATGATTTTGACTCACTTCGGTCGGCGCGAAATGCAAAGTGCTTAGCGGCGTTGCAAGCACTCGATTCGCTTCTTCGGGAAACGGACTTTTCATGTTTCGTGTACGCAACCCGGCTTCGACATGTCCGGTCGGGATCGAGCGGTAAAAGCATGCCAGCGATGCCATCAAGACCGTCGTCGTATCACCTTGGACAAGAGCGAAGTCAGGTTTTTCCGATTCAATGAGTGTGTCGATTTTCGCGATCAACCGCGACGACAGACCTGCCAAAGTTTGGTTCGGAACCATCACGTCTAAATCATGATCGATCGGCAGGTCAAATATTTTGACAACTTGATCTAGCATCTCGCGATGTTGGCCCGTCGATACGGAGAGAACGTCGAATCGGTCGTCGCGGGCAAGCGTACGAATGACCGGGGCAAGTTTGATCGCTTCAGGGCGAGTGCCGAAGAAGACGGCTATCTTTGGACGAGACATCTTGTCGAATGGCTATTGGAATCGAAAGTCGGTAGGTGGGGCGGCGGCGATGAAGGCGACCGATCTATTTGGGGGCAAGCGTTTGATGGGTTGCGCCGCATGTGTCGACGACCAGCTTTTCCGCCAAAGTCTCTTGCGAGATGTTGCGGAACTGTGAGTGAGCAACCAGGAAGACCACGATATCCGCTCGTTCGATCGCATCATGCATTTCGCATAATTCGACACTGTCGAATGCATCGATGTGCGGTTCGACCAACAGCACCGTTCCGCTGACACGGCCGACCAGATCGCGAACGATCTGTGCGGCAGGGCTTTCGCGAAGGTCGTCGATATTGGGTTTGTAAGTCGCACCCAGGCATGCGATCGTTGGACTTTTGAACTTCGCGGCGTGCTCGATGACACGATCGGCAACCCATTTAGGTTTTCCGTCGTTGACTTCGCGCGCGGTGCGAATCATCGGCAGTTCGATTCCCAATTCGTTTTCTGCTTTGTCCACCAGAAACCATGGGTCGACGGCGATACAGTGCCCGCCGACTCCGCAACCGGGCGCAAGGATGTTGACCCTCGGGTGTCGGTTTGCCAATTCGATAAGCTCACGGACATCGATTTCTAGCTTGTCACAAAGAATCGACAGTTCGTTGGCAAAGGCAATTTGCCCGTCACGGCTTGCGTTCTCAACCAGTTTGACCGTTTCGGCGACGCGACTGTGGCATGTGAATATCTGGCCGCGCACGAACGTTTTGTAAAGCTTGACAGCAGCCTGAGTGGAGGCTTCATTGACGCCGCCCACGACTCGGTCATTGTGAACGACCTCATGCAAGATCGATCCCGGCAAGACACGTTCGGGTGCGTGTGCAAAGTACACTTGATCGTCGGTCAGCCCGGTTTCCTCGTGGACGATTCTAGCGATACGCTCGGTGGTTCCCGGCGGGCTGGTCGATTCAAGAATCACCAGGTTGCCTTGCCTGAGAAAAGGGCAAATCGCTCGTGTTGCCGCATCGACCAACGACAGATCGGCGGCGGCACGCTCGTCGACCGGTGTCGGTACACACAGCATGAACGCTTCTGCTTGAGCCGGCTGTGCAAAAGCTTTCAAGCGACCCGAATCGATACCCGCTTTGACGAGTTGATCCAAATCGGGTTCGATCACATGAGCCTTGCCGCTGTTGATGGTGGCTCGTGTCTCTGGGTCGACTTCGACGCCGTGGACGCGAAAGCCATGTCCGGCGAGCATGGCGGCTGTCGGTAAACCGATATAGCCCAAGCCGACGATGCACACGATGGGCAGCTCAACCGCATCGGACTCAGGAACATCCTGTGACGTCACTTGTGATGGTGACGGTTGACTTGGCGCCGTTTCAGTATCAAACCAAGAAACGCGTCGCTCTGATGCCAATTCCATACGCGAGTCGTTCATTGCGATCTATTTGCTCTACGATGGATAAGCGACGACTCGCATCGGCAGGCCTTGGCGATGCGGTGGCGATGCAGAATAGTGAGGCGGTTCTCTAACCGCTAGATGCAGCTGTCGCAGCGGTCTGGTTGCGTACATCTGCGTTTTGGTAGCTAGGGACGAGTGCGGCAATTTCTTGGCGAATGATCTCTGGGTCGTCATCCACGACGGCGAACAGCCGCTGAACCGCCCCCAGAATAGGTTCGCCCTGGTAATCGCGAGGGTATGCGGCGCGAACTTTATTGTGTTGGGTTTTGATCGTATGTTCGTCGTCGAAATACAATTCCTCGTACAGCTTTTCGCCCGGACGAGTGCCCACGATTTCGAATTCGATACTGCCCGTCGGCAAACCGCTCAGGCTAACCAAGTCTTGGGCAAGCTGGACGACACTGACCGGTTCACCCATATCGAGTACATAGATCTCGCCGCCACTGCACATTGCCGCCGATTGCATCACCAGTTGCGCGGCCTCGGGGATCGACATGAAATAGCGAGTCATTCGCTCGTCGGTGATCGTGATCGGCCCGCCTTTGCGAATCTGTTCTTGGAAGTAAGGAATGACGCTGCCGGCACTCGCTAAGA
Organism: uncultured Pirellulaceae bacterium; assembly: GCA_963975425.1. Taxonomy (GTDB): domain Bacteria; phylum Planctomycetota; class Planctomycetia; order Pirellulales; family Pirellulaceae; genus CAXBGS01. The sequence goes on along the minus strand of CAXBGS010000004.1, from coordinate 476,483 downwards.
CGTTGCCGAATCGCACGACCGCAAATTTTGTGTGACTGGATTGAGAAAAATCGTAAACGACTCGTTCGGCCAATTGCTTCGTGCAGCCCATAATGCTGGTCGGATTGACGGCTTTGTCGGTACTGACCATGACAAAGTGGCCAACGCCGAACTCATCGGCCAGTGATGCGATGGTCTTTGTGCCCAGCACATTGTTTTTAACCGCTTCGCCTGGGCTCAATTCCATCAGTGGTACGTGTTTATGCGCCGCCGCGTGGAAAATAATGTCTGGCTGGTGTTGCTCGTAAAGGTTACGCATCCTCGGTTCGTCCGTGACATCACCGATTGCGATGTTCAGCTGCACGCCCAGTTCGGCCGCCTTTTCTCGCAGTTCGATGTTAATCGCGTGAATGCGGTTTTCGCCGCGACCCAACAGCGTCAATTCCGCGGGACGGAATTCGATCACTTGACGACATATTTCCGACCCGATGCTGCCACCGGCTCCGGTGACAAGCAATCGTTTGCCTTCGATCAATTTTTCCAGCCTGTCGGTGTCCAGGACCACGGGATCACGCTTCAACAGGTCGTTGATATTCAACGGACGCAGCGGAATCTCATCGGTCGCATGCAATGCGTCTTCAAATCTGGGCAAAACGCGAACGGTGATTCCGGCATTGTTGCAATTCAATACCATTTCACGGAGTCCCTTGCCGCAGAGACTGCCCGCAGGCACCAGGATCTGGCGACAGCCTCTCTTGATTGCGAGTGATACGACCTCTGAGATGGGGCCAATGACGGGCACTCCCCCCATTCTCGCTTTGCGTCGGTGATCGTCGTTTAGCGAAAGCAATCCCCTCACGCGGCAATTCATCTTTTGGTTGGAATTGATTTGCGAGGCGAGCTGACCAATATCTGGATCGGTGCCAACTAACAGAACGCGTTCGATGTCCCGTTTTTGAATCACGGGACTGATTTGTTCATCGACGAACCGCCAAGTGCACCGGAGTCCGCCGATCACCAGAATGGTCAGCAAGGTATCAAGCAAAATGACCAGTCGAGGGATCTGGCCATCGAACGGCGAAAACACATAGTCCAGAAAAGCGATGACGACCATCGCCATGAACGATGCGCGAAGCAGTGAACCCAAGTCGGCGAATGTGACATAACGCCACCAACCGTGAAAATGTGACATCACATAAAACGTCACAAGCTTGGTAGCAACCACAGGAACAATGGTCAGCTGGAACAGACTCCAATTCACCTCGTAGTACGCGAATTCGTATCGCGAGATGAACGCCGCGGCGTAGATCGCAGAAAAACAAACGGCGTGCAGCACTACCAGCAGAGGTAGGCGGACTTTGGATGATGTTATGAACGCGTCGAGACCAAGCCCAATCGTTTGCAGCGAGGTTTGCTCTGCAACTTGGGCCTTGGTGGATTTGTTTTGTTTCATGATGTTGTGCGGCATCAACCGTGGTCTACGGTTGATTCCCCGTCAAATGAGTGCGCAATCGTGTGCTGAACAATTAGGTATTAATCTATTGACTGGCAGGCTAAACGCTCACTTGCTCCTCGGAAGGTGCGACTCGCTCGTTCCCCTCTGCGGCGGTACGTTTCTGATGGGTGTTCCTATAGTAGTCCGTGTTGTCCTCCCCGTAACCATATCCATACAAATTTTTGTCGTAGCCGTTGGCATACCCGTAATTTCCAGACTTGCTGGAGTAGCCATTGACCACGACACCTAGCACGGGAATCCGCTGATTGTCGAGCACGGTTTTGGCGCGTTCGACGACCTTTCGGCCGTTCTTGACAATACGGGTCGTAAAGACGACCGCATCGGAAGCCATCGCGATAATCGATGCGTCCGAGACCGCCAGGACGGGAGGGCTGTCGATGATGACATAGTCGAATTCATCACGCCAAAGCTCCATCAGCGTTTGCAGGCGTTCATTTTCTAACAGTTCCGCGGGATGACTGACCGTACGTCCAGATGTCACTGCGTACAGGTTTTCCACCGCGGTCTTTTGAACCGCGTCGCTCGGTTCGGCTTGATCAAGCAGAACATCGGCGATGCCGGGTGAACTATCCAAACGCATCAGCTTGGCAACTTGTGGACGCCGCAGGTCACCGTCGACCAACAGGACGCGTTTGCCCGTATCCGCGATCGCGATCGCCAAGTTTGCCGCCGTCGTGCTTTTCCCGTCGCCCGGCGATGCACTGGTGATCTGGATCACACGTTGTCCGCCCATCCGCGTGTCCACGAACAGGTTCGTGCGGATCACACGGTACATTTCCGATTCCGGGCTTCGGGGCCGGTGATAGATATAGACCGAGGGATCCAGAGCCAGGGGAGGATCTTTTCGGCTGCGACGGATGGCCGGGAAACGCGGGACGTGGGCATAGATTGGCAGTCCCAAGCTGCGGCTAAGATCATCGGGGTCGTCAAAAGTAACGTCCATCAGTTCGGCCAACAGGGCGAGTCCCAGGCCGAGCAGTCCGCCGAAGAAGATCCCGATCACACCAACGAGCGCCGTGCGTGGCCAAACCGGTTCGTCTTGTGGGATGGCATCCCCAATCACGTCCGTTGAAAAACCGGCGTAATCGCGAACGAAACTCAGTTCCTTCAGTGTGTCCTGCGACCGTTGATAAATATCCTGGCGCCGCTGCAGTTCTCGACGCAGCGAATTCGCCCTCATCTCATGAGCTTCCAGTGCCTTGGCAAGCTGCAGTTCGCTGCGGCTCTTTTCAAGAAGCACCTCACGGCGTTTCAGGATTTCATCCAGGTCATGCTTCAAGAGACCCTGATAAGTCTGCAGCATTTCCGCCGGTCGCATCCGTTCACTGGTTGCCAGTCCTTCTTGGTCGGCGGCATTCTGATCGATGAACTGACGCATCAATGCGATCTGTTCTTGGATCGAGATCACTTGAGGGTGTTCATCACTGAACAACTCGCGCAGTTTCTTTTCTCGCATGACAAGGCTTAAGTACTCGCTGTACTCCGCCCGCGCGGACTCTTGGCGGAGCGGTTGTTCCGCCTGAAACGCTTCGCTCGCCACATCGCCTCGCGTAACATCGAATACCAACTGCAAACGAGTGACCTCGTTTTCACTCAGCAAAGACAATCGATCCAGGTCGGTAATGTCTTGTGGCTCTTTGGATTGCAGGAAATCACTAATGACCGCAAGACGTGACTCGGTTTCAGCCTGAGTCTGAGTCAATTCGACCAGTGATTCTTCAATACTTGCGAGTCGATCCTTATGAACGTTATTGCTGCGCTCACCGTCCCATAACAACGTGGTTGAACCCATAAATTCGGTGAGTTCTCTTTCGGCATCGATCACACCCTGCGCATCGCGCTCTACTAACGTATTTAAAAGGTCAACCGCCTGCGTACTGGTGCCTTCGAAGTGTTCTTTCAAATACTTTTCGTATTCGTCAAATATCGCTCTCAGAATGATTGCACAATCCGTTGGCGACGGATCGTCATAAGTCGCGTGCAGCGTGTGGGCATCCCGCGCGACCCCTTCGCCGCCTTTGGCAACCTTTAAGTTCTCTTGCAAATAAACGATTGCCGATTCGCCCTCTTCGATTGCCTCTTTAATACTTGCAATTTCTTGAAGGTTCGCCGACGTCATCGCGGCATCAAGAATTCGGCGACTTGTTAGCAACTGTATATGCGTCGAAAGAATGTCTTCCTCCGCTTGGACGCCTTCGACCGACGCGGAAGAGCTCGCTCCGCGAGCCACATCGCCGGATTTTTGTCCGACCAAAATCTCCATTTCCGCTCGAAAAGTTGGCGGTGTAATGAAGTAATACAGCGCGGCCAACGCTAAGCCGAGTGTCATGCCGAGGGCGAAGTGCCATTTACGGCGAAAGAAGATACCCAGCAAATCCATCACATCCGTTGATTTGCTACGAACGGGTTCCTGTACATCATGTCTAACTGTGTTCATCCAAGCGATTCCAGCGGTTCCTAATTGTCGCGATGTTGCAGGCTTAATAGAAGACGTTTGTAGCGTTCCTCGCGTGGGGCAAGTCCGCTGCCTATGCGAATTTGGGTCTTAGCCTCATTTAGCCTTTTTGATTTTACCAATGCATTTGCCGCTTGATACCGCAAATACGCGTCATGGGGTTCTAATTGCACGGCCTTTAGCAACCATTCCGCTGCGGCCGGATAATCACCTTGTTCGTTTGCCACTTGGTAGTGTGCTCGAATGCGATCCAATCTACCTAAATCCGACTGATCGATCAGTATTGCGGCGCGATCGAGCAATAAGTCTCGCAGATGAGCGTCGGCCGGGTTTAGCTTCATTTCGAGCGATAACCGGTAGGGGATATCCCATTTTCCAGGCATCAACTCATTGGCAACGACTTGATCGGGAACGCTTTGACGCGATACCTGAACAATTGTTTCCAACATTCGAGGATTAAAATCAATGGTTTGTCGCCACTGTCGCACCATTGATGTCGTATCGCCGGCCGTCATCGCCAGCAGGCCGATCGCGAACGACGTTTCGGGATCGCCCGAGGAAAGTTGTTGAAGCTGCGATAGGTGCTGACGCCATGGGTTTCCCGTCGCGGCATCGACTTTCGCCAACAGCAAGCGTGCCTTCGGACGCATCGGATTGATGGCGAGCAAGTCGACCAGATCCGAGCGAACGCGATTGAGCCCCTGGTTCGTGGCGAGTCGATGAGCGAGTTCTGCTCGCTGGCCGTCGGTTCCTTGGTCCTGCGATGTGTCGTGCGGTTGGTGCAACACGTAAATCGCATTGTCCAGACCGACGCTTCGCCACAGCTCAGCCGAGTCGATGACCAGACCGTCGTCTTCGGCCTCCTGTTTCAGTTCGTCATACCAAGTTCGCCGCACCGAGTGGGCTTGCAGTCGGGCCAGACGCAGGCGAGGTCGCTGTGAATCGGGAAACCTTTCGACCAACGCTTTTACTTGCGTTATACGCGCATTCGTTTCCTCGATGTCCGGCGACGGTGTCAGTGAACTGAATTCGGTGTGTCCGAGGTGGCGATCCAAATAGACGCGGTTGCTCAGGTGAAATATTCCCGCCGTCATGAACACGGACAAGCCGATGGAAACGGCAAGGTGACGATTGACGCGAGGGCCGGAGCTATCGCGTTCGTTCGAAAAATGCATCTCCTGTCCGCTGTCACGTCGCAGTCGACTTGCGCCGAGCGCTTGGTTGCCCTCACGAATCGGATGTCGTCCAGTCAGTGGTGGCTCTGCTTGTCGTGACCGTGACTGCTTACCCGATCGCGGCGCGGTCGAAGCGGCCGCGAGTCCGGCGCCCATCAAGATCGACAGGCCTAACAGGTTCGCCGGCATGGCTAACCCAAACTCACCGATCGCATGCACCGATTGCATCACGAATGCCACGCATGCCGCGAGACCTGTCGCGCGTGCCGCTAACGAGTGCCGGTCGGCGAAGACGCCGCGCATCGCATGTGCGAAAGCCACGATCAATGCGAACAAAAGAATGATTCCGGGTATGCCAGCTTCGACCAAGACTTCCAAGTACTCATTGTGCGCGTACGAATACCAAGTGCCTTCAAGCGATTCTGTGAACGGCAAGTGAGCGTAGCCATACGTGCCCAAGCCCGACCCAAGTGGCAAGTAGTGTGCCGCGGCTGGTAACGCTTGCACCCAGTGGTCGAACCGCGTGTCCGATGCCAACGCAGAGAATCCGAGTTGCTCGAGACGTTCGCTTACGCGATCGCCCAGCTTCGAGAATCCCAGCAAGATTCCGCTGGTGGTGATCAAGGATGCCAGAATGATCAGTGTGGCAAAGGCGCCACCGTTGCTTTGGTGACCCGCGCGATGCCGTCCGTTTCGTGGTTTTCTGATGCCGTCGCGATTCTTTTTTTCTGCGAGATAGACCGATCCCGTGATAACGCCGATTGCGATCATCGCGGCGAGCCAACCGCCACGTGACAGGGTCAACAACAGGCCAAGTCCTAACCAGCCCAATAACACTAGGCAAGAGAGAACGGAAGGCCGTACAAGCCACTTCGCGGTGAACGCGACTCCTGCGTAAGATCGGGCCGACGTCCCGAATCGCAGTCCGTAGCACCAGTAAATTAAACCCATCGCACAACCGATCGACATTCCCAGCAGGTCCGCGGCATGATTGCGATTCAGGAAGGTTCCAAAGGGTTTGCTTTGGCCGGGGTTCGACAGTCCCCAGATGATTTGGTCCGGGTAAGCGACCTGTTGGATGATTCCCCAAAAGATGATGCTGGACCCACACAGGGCGAATCCGACTAGCAACATCAGTCGAGACCGATCGTCCCGAAAGAGCACCCAGCCGAGCATCAGTCCGGCCAAGCCAATGACCAGCGTGCTGACGGCCGTTTTGGTGTCCCAACGCGAAAGTGATAAATAGGTCGGTGAGTCTTTCACCGCGATCGACAGGGGGCGATGCGCCGCATCGCCGGCAAAATCCGCACGGATTTGCGAAACGCCGGGCGAAAGCAGATCAATCGCTTTGCTAAGTGGGATCAACTGACAAGATCCCAGCAGCACCGCCAGCAGCGCGATGACGATCGTTTTGGGGACGCCCGTCTTTATCGAGGTATAGACCTTCGGGTGCACCAGGCTGATTGCCAATGACAAAGTGACGATGCCCAGCGTGATCAAACGCCCGGTTGCAAAGTATCCCGCGAGACACCATGTGCTGACAAACAGAGCAAGTAACAGGGTGACGCGAGCAGACCAGAGAACAACGTCGGCCGTTTTTCTCTGGTTTTCGAACGTGCCATAAGAAACGCCCGCAGCACGCACGCGCGAAGTGGACGGTTGTTCGAGTTCAGGGGCGTATGTTGACATCGGAATTACAGGATGGACGCAGTTTCTTGTTCAGTAACCGCCCCCGTCCGATGGTTCGTTTCTTAGGAAATCGCATGATCGGTTTGCTGGTCATCAACGAGACATTCGTCGAAATACAGAAAACGATCAGGTACGTCTAAGACAATCGACCGGCAACAACGTTGCCGGCCGACTGAGATTCGAGCATAGTTCGCAAATTGGAACTCGCTAGTTTGGCGAGTCGGTCAGCCTGCGATTTAAAGTGAAGTTTCCGGGGCCGGACCGTCGTCGTCTGAGGAAGATGCGGCGATGATTCCGCCAGTCAAACCGCCCAGCAACAATAGTCGACGTAATCCGCCACCGCTGCCTGCTGCCGCGCCGCCTCCGCCGACTGCACCTCCGCCGCCGCTACTGACCGCTCCGCCGCCACCGCTGGTGACCATGCCGGTACCGCAGTCCACGCATCCGCCGCCCGCGAATCCTGAATCCAAGACCGATCCGCCCATCGCGGCGTCACCAACCGCCATTTGCATGACGGCAAGTTCATCCGATCGGCAGGGCAGTTCAAGTCGCATACTGACCAATGCGTCACGTGCCGCCAACAACGATTCTTCATCTGCAACGCCGGCGTCGAGCGATTCATCGATTTGGCCCAATGCTTCGTCAATCTTCTCAAGCATTGCGTCACAGTCGACTTGGTCGCTCTTGAGTTGTTCAGCGATCGAATCGATCAGCGCGACATAATCGGTCGCCGGCTCGGCCGGATCGACGGACTCAATTGTGTTCATGAAAGCGACGGCTTGGACGCTGACCATTGCGACGAGCGCGAGGCCGAGTCCGGTTCTAAAAAATTGTTTGATGTTCATCTTGGAGCACTCCCGGACAATCTTGGTCGCGAAGAATCGAAAAATGGATAGGGGCGATTCCCTGACGTTGCGTCCGAGTCACCTGTCATGACTCTTGGAAGCAGGTCGAACGATTCGGATACCGATCTTATGTGAAGAGTCGTAGGTGGGTCCGAACAAGCCAGGCGTCAGGTAGCCATCGGTTCAGGTTTCCAGCGTAATTGCGCCTTGACCAGAAACAACGCCATATTCCCTACATTCACACCAGGATTTCTAAACCGCGACACTCCACCGAGGTGGAAGTTGTAACTCCTTTCCGTCACGTGGTTTGTGGATTCGGTTGCGAGGTGATTTCGGGCTCGGTCTGTGCTCGTTTGCGCCGCAGCATCTTCGATCTGATGACAGCAAAGTCCGACTGCGCAGAGATTGCCGGTCGTCCGGTGGGGCCGGTTATTCGCTTGTTGAGGGCGAATGGTTTTCTGTTCGCATCAACGATGACGTTGCGTCGATTTCCTCCGTAACGACGCTATGGGTTCACGGACGATCCCTGTCAAACGACATCCTCAAAACGGATTTGCAAAGATGGACAGACCGCTTGCGCCCAAGGGCTGGCGAGGTCGAAGCCACCAATTGGTATGCGGGATGATTCCGGCAACATTGGTTGGCACAATTCTCTCATTAGCCGGACTTACGTTTACCGGCTGCGCCTACTCGCCATCAATGCGAGCAACGATGGCGCCCTATCAAACCTCGACCTGTTGCTGCGTCAACGAAGTCAAAGCTCGAGTCAAGGCTCGCAGCATTTGGAACGAGAAGTACGCTCACTGCTATGGCAACCGTGCCAATGCCAAAGACATCAAGCACGGCTTCATCGACGGCTACGTGGAAACGATGGCCGGCGGATCGGGGTGCCCTCCGATGATCGCACCACAGCGATACAGCGGGCTGGCATGTCTGACGCACGGCAAGCCTGCTCCGGGTGCCTGGTTCGAAGGATATCCGCTGGGTGCGGCCGTTGCCGAATCTTGCGGCGGCGCCCATGGCGGTGAATCTCCGCTGAACCCTGCATTGTTGGCTTGTTTTAAAGACGACACATGCAATCCCGGTTGTTGTCCTTGCGAGCCGGTTGGCTGTGGCTGTGGAACATCCGCGTGTGGTTGCGGGCAAACGAATTGCGGCGGCAGTTGCGGTTGCAACTCGGCCAGTACGTTCAACCATTCAATCCATGCGATTCAGAATGGAATGGCCGACGCCGACGGTGCCGTGATTATCGAACATTCCAGTGCACCGGTACCCTTGCCCACCGGCGAGTTGCCGACGCCCGCTCCATTGACGAACCCTGCACCGGCGGAGTCGCATCAGGCACCTCCGATGCCCGTGCCAGCGGACGCACCTGAGTCATTGTCGGATCAGGTTTCCGAGAGTGTTCCGTTTGACATGAACGGCTTGCAACCGCAAGAGGCACCTTCAGCAGAACCACCGGTCGAAATGCCAAACTTGCAAGTTCGATTCGATATGGATGAAACGCAGTGGTTGTTCGGTGACGTGGACGTCGCCAGGTCACTGCTGCAAATCGACGCCAACAGTTACGCACACGATGGTCAGGCAATAGCCAACACCTCGCTTTGATTCGGCCCGGAGAATCAGCGAGTTTTTACGATCAAGGATGATCACTTTCGGTGGATTGGAACCATGAAATCAACATTTCTATCTTGCGTTGTCAAGAATCAGCCTGCGGGCAAATCAGTCGTCGGAAATCAATTCGGCGCAACCAAAACAAACCTTGGCTTGTTCGCCCTGGCCGTCTTGATGGCGGCTCCGGGGTGTACGTCACTGTTGTCTCCGATGTCGGGCGTGCCGGTATCGAGTTTGCCAACGAAGATGTTGGGTGATCGCAAAGAAGATTACGTCGCGGTGCCGCTGGCACTCTTGCGAATGGAACCTTCGCAGGATTACCTGTTGGCCGAGGGCGACATTCTGGGTATCTACATCGAAGGTGTGATGCCGCCGAAGTCGAACGAGGACCAGATCGAGACCGCACCGCCGGTTCACTTCCCGCAGCCCGGCAGCGACTTGCCGCCGAGCGTCGGATATCCGATTCCGGTGCGTGACGACGGCACACTGCCGCTGCCTTTGGTTGACCCGATCGACGTGGAAGGCAAAACGATCAGTGAAGTCGAAGTGCTGGTCCGAAAGGCCTATGTCGAAGACGAAAAAATCCTTCGTCCAGGCCGTGACCGGATTCTCGTGTCACTGATGCGTGAGCGGACTCACCGTGTGATCGTCATTCGCGAAGACGGTGCCGACCAGGCACTGGCACTTGCGGGCGGCCAGAATACACGCGGCAACTCGGCCGAAGTCGTCAGCGGTACGTCGCGGGCAGGTGCCGGTTACACGCTGGACATGCCGGCTTACAAGAACGATTTGATGCACGCGTTGGCACAAACCGGCGGCTTGCCGGGATTGAACGCGAAGAACTCGGTCAAAGTCATCAAGGCCTCGCGTGTTCCCATGGAATCACGCGAAGAGATGATGATGAATCTGTTTGCCCAGGCAGCCGGCCGTTGCGGTAATCAGGACCCATGCAACACATGTGGGTTCGTCTGCAGCGACATGATGGTCGAAGACCCCTTCTCGATCACGATCCCGTTGCGAGTCCGTCCGGGTGAAATGCCGGACATCGATCCCGCCGATGTGATCCTGGAAGAAGGCGACATCGTGTATATCGAGTCGCGTGACACCGAAGTGTTCTACACCGGCGGTTTGTTGCCGGGAGGTCAGTATCCGATTCCTCGTGACTATGATCTGGACGTGATCGGTGCCATGTCGATCGCCGGAACGGGACTGGGCGGTTCCAGCCGTGCACAATCCGGTGGCGGCGCGGGAACCTCGTTCATCGGCGGTGGATTTGGCGGAGCAGCGCCGACGCAGTTGTACGTGATCCGCAAAATGCCTTGCGGCCAGGAATACAACATCTCGGTTGACCTGAAGCGTGCGTTGAATGATCCACGCGAACGCATCTTGGTCCAGCCGGGCGACACCCTGATCCTGCGGTACAAGTGTCACGAAGAAGTGGTCAACTTTGGCCTGATCTCATTCTTTACCTTTGGGATTAGCGAATTGACCCGGAACTAGCGGTTCTTTGCCGCATCGGTGATCATCCTGAATCGCCGATCAATTCAGCGGAAAAAGCTGGGTTGATCGGCGTTTTTTCTTGGCCAACGCTGCTTCACCAGGCCGGTTCGCTTGGTTGGATCAGGGCAGGCCTCGGTGTTGAAAACGCACCGGCTTGCTTGGGGGGATTCGCGCGGCGTGGCAAAGTTTTCTAGCGCTGCTTTGAGTCTGCTCAATCTTCGCCTAAAATCAATTGCTCACGATCGCCTCGGCCGATCGCTACTTTTCTGTGACCGTTTCATTTTCTTTGTTGGCTGAAATATGGCTCATTCCTCTGGTTCCGCTCCCGCACCGCCCCGGCACACCGATAACAGCATGGAAGCGGTTAAACGCCGCCTTTCCCAAAGTTTGACGCTGGAAGCCAAGGATCTCGAGGTCGACAAGTTGTTTCGCGCGCTCGTCAAGCTCGAGGGCAGTGACTTGCACCTGAAGGTCGGTCAGCCGCCGATGGTGCGTGTCGGCGGCGAACTAAAACCGCTCAATCACCCGGTCATCGACAACGCCAAAATGGTCGAATTGCTGTTGCCGATGATGGACGAGCGGAATCTGTTGATTTTCGAAGAAGAAGGCGGCGCTGACTTTTCGCATACGTGTGATGTCGATGGAACGCGTTGGCGTTTCCGTGTGAACATGCTGAAGTCGCTCGGCAGTATCGGACTCGTCGCTCGCCGGATCAGTAACTGGATCCCCGACTTCAAGGGGCTGTTCCTGCCGGACGTGATGGAAACGCTTTGCCACTTTGATCAAGGCATGGTCTTGTTGGCCGGCGTGACCGGTAGCGGTAAGAGTACGACGATCGGTTCGATGTTGAATTACATCAACAGCATCTATCGCAAACACATCCTAACACTGGAAGACCCGATCGAGTTTATCTTTACCGAAGACAAGTCGCTAATCAATCAACGCGAAGTCGGGCAGGATGTCAAAGATTTTGGAATCGGCATGAAGCACGCTGTGCGTGAAGACCCCGACATCATTCTGGTTGGTGAGCTTCGTGACGAAGAAACATTTATGACGGCGATTCACGCTGCAGAAACCGGCCACTTGGTGTTCGGTACGATTCACGCGTCGAGTGCGTCGACGACGATCGGACGGATCCTTGACTTGTTCCCTGAAGAAATGCACGGTGCGATTCGTGCCGCGATCGCGTTCAATATGAAAGGAATCGTCGCCCAGAAGTTGCTGAAGAGCATCAGGCCTGGCGTTTCGCGTGTGCCGACGTGTGAAGTGATGACCTTTTCGCCGATGATTCGGAAATTGGTTTTGGAAGGCAGCGACAACAAATTGCCTGACGCGATCCGCATCGGGCAAGAAGACGGTATGCAGGACTTTACGATGAGTTTGAAGCAGTTGATCGATGATGAGTTGATTGACCGCCCGACCGCGTTCGCCGTCGCGCCGAATAAGGATGCGTTGAAAATGGCGCTCAAGGGGATCGACGTCAAAGCGCCTGGTATCCTGTAACCATACTCACCCAGACACGCCTCAAGCTGCCGCGCTCTTTGAACACGCGGTGTCTGATGCGGTTTTTGCGACCGACCATCACATTTGAAAGAAAGCAACAGCGCCAAGATGGCTGAAGAAGAACTACAACTGTGGCAAACCGTTTCGCCGGTCGAATTCGTTCCCAATCTGAAAGAACGAACCGAGGCTCAATCGCTTTTGATATCCGCCCGGCAGGGTGCCGGGTACGAAGTCGCGGGCGGGCAACTTTCACATGCGATTCGTTCGCGGGCGACGCACGTGCTGATGGATTTTTCCAAGACGGCATGTGCGATCCGGTACCAGGTCGATGGTGCTTGGGAACAGCTGCCGCCGCTCGATCGCGAGACCGGTGACGCAATGCTGTACGCGATCAAGCAGCTCTGCTTGATGAATCCGGCCGATCGCCGCAGTGCGCAGACCGGTTCGATGGGGCTGAAACTGGTCAAAGAGAAGTACGGATTGAATGTCCAGTCGCAGGGCGTTCCGACGGGAGAACGCGTACTTGCAAAAATTGAACCCGAGAAAGTTCCCTTCGAACGAATGTCGGATCTCGGGATGCGTGACAAAATGTTCTCGCAGTTTAAGGAATTGATCGACTCTCACGGCAACCTCTGTTTGATCACCGCACCCAAAGGCGAGGGCTTGACGACGACCTGGAGCGTTGCGATCCACGCCGCGGATCGTCTGGTTCGTGACTTTCAATCGTTCGAACGAGAGGAAGCGCCCGAGCCAGAAATCATCAATATCAATCCGTGCTTTTTCGGTGGCTCGACCGGTCTGCCTGAAAAGGAAGTGGTTCGTAAGGCGATTCTGAAAGAACCCGATGTCTTGATGTTTCCCGAATTGCCCGAGCCAGAAACGTTGCAGATATGCTTGGAACAACTGGAAAAAACAGACAAGCAAGTGATCGCTCGGATGGTCTCCGCCAGTCCGATGGAAGCGACTGTGCGTTTCCTCGCCAAGTATCGTGATGACGCCAAAGACATCGTCAAACGTTTGGGATTCATCTTGGGACAACGTTTGGTGCGACGCTTGTGTGACAATTGCAAAGTCGGATTCGAGCCGCCGCCGCAATTGTTACAGCAACTTGGGATTCCGCCCGGACGTGTCCCGTTGTTGTATCAACCTTTTGTCCCGCCACCGGTCGAGCAGCAGGTGGATGAAAATGGTCGCCCGGCGCCCATCACGCCGTGTCACGTTTGTGACGGACGAGGCTACTTCGGTCGAGTCGCGATCTTTGAAATGCTGGTTCCCGGCGAGCAATTGCGAAGTGCATTGCTCAAGACACAGGACATGGCGCAATTGAACAAGATTGCGAAAGCAGAAGGCCATCGCGGGGCACAGGCCGAAGCTGTCTTGACCGTCGCCCGCGGCCTCACCGGACTCGACGAATTGAAACGCGCGTTCTCGGCGAAGTAAAAGGCTGTGTCGAGATGCGGCGCCGTAGCACGATTGTCGCGCGGTAGGCCGCCGCCTTCCCGGGCGTCCTGGCGATATTGGCCCGGTTTGACGAGGTCCGTCCGGTTCCAGCGGGCCTGCTCGGACTCGATGGGCAGATCGAGCGGTTGCCGCGGTGTAGAATGACCTGCTTCGCCTCTCTCTTTCCCCGAGACGCTGCATGTTCACCGTTTTCGTCTCTCGCCACGTCCGATGGGCTCACGCTCTTGCCAGTCGACGCCTTTGGATTGTTGCGCTGGTCGTCTTGTGCTGTCGATCGGCTTGCGCTGAGATTTCCTTCAATCGTGACATACGGCCGATTCTGTCGGATGCATGCTTCTATTGTCACGGCCCCGATGCGGCTCACCGCGAAGCGGATTTGCGGCTGGACGACGAAACATCGGCCAAAGAGTACGCGATCGTTCCCAGCGATCTGGAGGCAAGTGAGTTGTGGTTGCGTGTGCAGTCGGCGGACCCCGATGCGCAGATGCCGCCACCCGATTCGGGTAAAAAGCTAACGGACGCGGAAAAGGATTTGTTGAAACGATGGATCGAAGGAGGCGCGGTTTACGAACCATATTGGGCGTACGTCACGCCGCGCCCCACCGAGACGCCCCGTCTCGCGATTGCAAGCCAGTCGGAATTAACGCCACCGGAGAATGAATCCGCTCGGCCGCTGGACCCGATCGACCATTACGTCATGCGTGGCATCCGGCGCAGCGGCCTGCGGATGAGTCCACCGGCGGATCGAAACACATTGATACGGCGCGTGACGTTCGATTTGACAGGGTTACCACCGGGACCCGATCGGCTTCGCGACGTTCTTACCGATTCCAGTCCCGCTGCGTATGCGAGGTACGTCGACGAATTACTGGCCTCGCCGGCCTACGGCGAACGAATGGCGGCGTACTGGTTAGATCTCGTTCGCTACGCCGACACGGTTGGCTATCACGGCGACCAGGACCAGAATATTTCGCCGTACCGCGATTATGTGATCGGTGCGTTGAACCAAAACATGCCGCTGGACCAATTCACTCGCGAGCAAATCGCGGGTGACCTATTGGACGATCCGACCATCGATCAGCTGGTTGCAACCGGATACAACCGATTGCTGCAAACCTCGCATGAAGGCGGCGTGCAGCCGAAGGAATACTTGGCAATTTATGCGGCCGATCGTGTCCGTAATTTTTCGGCCGTCTGGATGGGAGCGACCGTGGGGTGTGCTCAATGTCATGACCACAAATACGATCCCTACACGGCACGTGACTTTTACAGTCTTTCCGCCTTCTTTGCCGACATCGACGAGGCACAGCACTTCGACGTGGGAACCAACGCGTTACCGACCAAGCGTCCGCCAGAGATCGTTGTTGTTCCGCCGTGGGATCGACGCGCCCTCGCCAGAATCGAATCCGAGATCGCTTCGCTGCAGCACTCATCGGACGACAAGGATGCAGAGCCACTGCGAAAGTTGCAAGCGAAACGTGACCGCATACTTCGCGAGGGGCGAAAGACGATGGTGACACAGGCCATCAAGCCGCGAGAAACTCGCGTACTGCCAAGGGGAAACTGGTTGGACGACTCCGGCGAAATCGTCTCGCCAGCCGTGCCGACGTTCATGCCGCCGGTTTTATCGGACGGTCGGCGCGCGACGCGACTCGATTTGGCAAACTGGTTAGTTGATCCGTCCGACGGAATCGGCGGGCTGACCGCACGTGTTTTCGTCAATCGGTTTTGGTACCTGATGTTCGGACGCGGTTTGTCATCATCGCTGGCTGATTTTGGTGGACAGGGAGAACCGCCGTCGCACCCCGAATTGCTTGATCGATTGGCGATCGATTTTGTTCAAAGCGGTTGGGACGTGAAGGCGTTGCTGCGACGTCTGGTGATGACCCGGACGTATCAGCAGTCGTCTGTGCCAAGCGCGGAACTCGTTCGACTTGATCCACAGAACCGATGGTTTGCACGGCAATCCAGGTATCGGATGTCGGCCGAAATGGTACGTGATAATGCATTGTGCGTCGGCGGAACTTTGGTTCGACAGGTCGGCGGTCAAAGCGTCAAACCGGCCCAGCCCCAAGGTTACTATCGACACCTGAATTTTCCCAAACGCGTCTACGAAGCGGACACCGATGCCCAGCAATGGCGCAGGGGTGTCTACGTTCATTGGCAGAGGCAGTTTTTGCACCCGATGTTGAAGGCGCTGGACGCACCCAGTCGCGAGGAATGCACGGCCGAGCGACCGCGCAGCAACACGCCGTTGGAAGCGCTCGTGCTATTGAATGATCCGACGATGATTGACGCGGCGAAAGGTTTCGCGAAACGGCTCGTTGACGCCCAGCTGGAACCGGATCAAACGATTCGTCTGGCCTACGAAATCGCTCTTGCCCGGAACCCAACCGAACAAGAGGAACAAGTTTTGTTGAAATATTTTCAACGAGAGTATCGGCGTAGCGTAATGCAAGGCGGGAATCCGGACTTGTTCCCAGACGAACAAACTGTGGAGCAGTCGGCCTTGATTGCGTGGACCAACGTTTGCCGCGTGGTGCTGAATCTGCACGAAACGGTAACTCGAGACTAGACCAGGCGGGATGCGCTATGAATGACCATAACAACCGACGAACGTTCCTGCGGCAGGGCGGATTGAGTTTGGGCGGTGCGGCGTTGTCGCAGTTACTCTCTGGCACGGTCGATGCAAACGATCGTCGCGCCAATGCCCCTGCGCGTCAGGACGTGCCACACCATGTGGCCAAAGCCAAGCGTGTGATTTTTCTGTGCATGGCCGGTGGCCCCTCTCATCTGGAAACATTCGATGAGAAACCGGCGTTGGCTGCACTCGACGGCAAGCCGATGCCAGATTCCTATACCAAGGGCCAGCCGATCGCGCAGCTGCAGGGAAAAGAACTGAATTGCCTCGGACCACTGACCAAGTTTGGGCGGTACGGCGAGAGTGGCCAAACGATTAGCGACTTTTTGCCTTGGCATCAAAAAATGGCCGACGACATTTGCGTCATCCGGTCAATGGTGACCGAGCAGATCAATCACGATCCGGCACACACGTTTATGAACACGGGGACAGCGATCAGTGGTCGCCCCTCGATGGGTTCTTGGATTACTTATGGCCTGGGCGCCGAGAGTGAGAACTTGCCCGGATTTGTCGTGCTGACCAGTGTCGGTGGACGCAACCCACAGCCCATTGCCTCGCGACAATGGGCATCGGGATTCTTGCCCAGTCGCTACCAAGGCGTCGAGTTCAGCAGCAGCGGACAACCGGTTCACTATGTTCAGCCGCCCGCGTATTCCACGACCCGGCAAGAACGCCAATTGATTGATACGATCGGACAGCTAAATCGTTTTCGCAGGCAGCAGACTTGGGACCCCGAGATCGAAACGCGGCTGGCAACATACGAAATGGCGTTTCGCATGCAGTCATCAGTACCCGACTTGGCCGATGTTTCGGACGAGTCGCAAGAGACGCTGGACATGTATGGGGCCGTTCCCGGGGACGGTTCGTATGCGTCCAACTGCCTGCTCGCTCGCAGGCTTGCCGAGCGCGGTGTCCGGTTTATTCAGCTGTATCATCGCGGCTGGGATCATCACGGCGGACTTGAAAAATACATGAAGACATGTTGCGGACTGACCGATAAGCCGACTTGGGCGTTGCTCACGGATTTAAAACGCCGCGGGATGCTCAAGGATACGCTGATCATTTGGGGTGGCGAATTCGGGCGCACGCCCATGTTCCAAGGCAAGGGCGGCGCAGGACGGGATCACCACATCAAAGGGTTCTCGATGTGGATGGCCGGCGGTGGAATCAAGCCGGGGCATAGCCACGGTTCGACCGACGAACTGGGATACAACGCAGTCGACGACGTGGTCCATGTGCGGGACTTGCACGCCACAATGTTGCACCTGTTAGGCATCAACCACGAGCGTTTCACATACAAATACCAAGGGTTGGATATGCGATTGACGGGCGTCGAGCCGGCCCATGTCGTGGACGGTGTGCTGGCCTGAGTCAAGATGCCTTGCTTTCTGTTAGAATGGGCCGGCACCGATTGTCGATCTAGGTAACTACGAATGAACGCAAATCTCAACAAAGACAACATCCCCGTTTTGCCGGAGATTCAGCCAGAGGAAGAATCGTCGGAGACGATGCGGACAATCATCTGTACCGGGATCTCCGCGTTGGTGCACACCGTCATCATCCTGGTCTTGGCGTTGGTTTCCTATGAGATCAGCAGTTCAGAGAAATACAGCATCGTTTCTTTGCCGCCGCGGCCCGATGATGAGGATCCTCCCGTCGAAGTGGAACTGGATCCCAACGTGGAAGTCGTCCCGCCAGAAAATGCGTCACTGTTTTCGGCGGCACCCGCGCCGGCCAGCATGTCCGTCGCCGCGGCCGCGACGCCGGTGCTTGATCAAACGCTCGTGGCTAAGGCAGAAATGTCTGACATTCAAATCGACGCGCCGACGATCGGGATGCCCGATTCGTTGGCCCTGATCGAAGCGGTTCCTGATGGCGAAGTCAAAGGCGAAGCACGCGACATCGTTGCGAATTATCAACAGGCGCTCGATCGTCTGGCCCAAGAGTTGTTATGGATGCTAGACCAAGGTCCCGTGTTGGCGGTCTGGTGCTTTGATCAGTCCAAAAGCATGAAAGACGACCAACGCGAAATCAGTGACAGAATCGAGACGGTCTATCAACAGCTCGGTCTAGACGGCCGTTCGAAAAACAGCGCACTGATGACCGCAGTGACAAGTTATGGTCAAGGGTTCATCGATCACACTCAGCACAAGCCGACTCCAAATCTTGAGCAGATTCGCGCGGCCATCGATGCCGTCCCCGTCGACGATTCCGGTTTAGAGATGATGTGCTCGGCGGTCGGAAAGTCGGTCATGACCTACCGTGACCTTGCAAGACGCGGACGGCAAATGGCGTTAATCTTGGTCACCGACGAAAGTGGCGAACGGGAAAACAACGACGCGTTTTTGGAAGACGCGATCAAAGTCGCGCAGGCGGCCAACTGTAAAATCTATGTGTTGGGCCGCGAGTCCGTGTTCGGCTATCCCTACGCTTTTATCCGCTGGCGACACCCGCAAACCAAACGTCGACACTGGCTAAGGATCGACCGAGGTCCCGAGACCGGTTTTCCGGAACAGTTGCAAACCAACGGATTTCGTCGCCGCCATGACGCATTCAGCAGCGGATTTGGCCCATACGAACAAACGCGCATGGCGCGCGAGACCAATGCCGTGTTCTTTATGCTGCCGACGGTCGAGGAAGACTTGGTTCGAGCCGAAAAGGTCGACTACGATCTCGAGGCGCTACGTCCGTATCGCCCCGACCTCCGAGCACGTGCCGAGGTCTATGCCGACCGAGATGAATTCCCGCTGCGGACGCTCATTTGGCGAGTTATCCAGGACCTCAATCCATACGCGGAAGATTCCAAGGGTGTGGTCGAGATGCGGATGGAGTTCTCGCTGGACCCGCAGGAATTTGTTCAACAGGCTCGACAGGAGCAAGGCAAAGCCAAACTGCATTTGCAATACATGGCAAAGGCCGAACGGGCGTTGCTTGAAGGAAAGAAGCTGCGCGAGCAAGAGGCCGATCCACGTTGGCAAGCGAATTACGATCTGATCCTCGCCCAGCTGGTCGCCTATCAAGCACGAATCTATGAATATGGTGTCGCGCTCGAGGAATTCATGGCAAAACCAAAGACGGCACCGCCCAAGAAGGGCGAACTGGTTTTGCAGAATTGGGACATTCGAACGGTCAAACCGATCCGAACCGAAAAGGCGAAGCCGTATATCGATCGCGCCAAGGCGATGTTTGCCGAGATCAAAATGTATCACCCGGGTTCGCCCTGGTCGGCCCGTGCCGATTGGGAAATGAAGCGAGGTTTCGGTGTCGACCTGCGTCCGGAGTACGACGTGAAGTACTCGAAGGTCGAAAACGCAATTCCGATTCCCAAGCTGTAGTGCGGATTCAGTACGGTGATCGAATTCAGTTTCGCGCCGCCCCGGCAGGCATGAACGATCATCGCATCGATGGAACGCTGTTAAGAGCACCCGCGGTGCTAAGGCTTGCTAGCCCAGATGCTGCCAGAGTAGCGATCATTCAGCAACGTTCGCGCGGCCGCGGCGCGGTCACTGTTTTTAACGTCTGCCCACAACTTGGACAGATGATAAAGCGATTGGGCGTGCAGTTCTGGTTCGGCATAAAATAGGATGTCGACGTGCAGATAGGCCATCAACGCTTCCTTCGTTTTGCCGGCTTTGCGTTGACAGTCGCCCATCGCGTTGTAAGCCCGACCAAATAGTTCGGTGTCGGCGGCATCGTTTTCGGCGATGATTTTTTCAAGCATCGCGATTCCTTCGTCCGGCGAACCGGTTTCCGCAATGCATCGCGCCTTTCCGATCTGTGCGAATGTTTTCTGTCGGCGAGCCTCTTTGGAATCAGATTTCAGCGAAAGGATGGCGTCGTACTTAGCCGCGGCGCGAGTGAAGTCGTCTTGGGCGATCAGTGCTTTGGCTTCTGACATCATCGCTCGCATCTTGTATTCCGGCCAAGGAGCTTTCGACGAGATCGCACCGTAGTATTTTCCCGCTTGTTCATAGTCACCATTGGCCAGCGACAAATCACCCAGTAATTCAGCGGCATCGAAAAAGTGAAAGCTGGTCGGCGCGGCACGAACAAAGGCCAACATCGCTTGCATCGCCTTGGCTTTGTCGCCGCCTGAGGACAGGGCGACCTTGCCCGTCGCGTAGGCGAGATAAAACTGAAGATCACGCTTCACGATTTCGCGTTCGATGCTGGTCGGATTGATTTTTTTCAGTTCGGCCAGACCGTTCTCAGGCTTACGGACGATGACGCGGGCGCGGCCGGCGGTCAATTCGGGCGGATCCTCGGCAAACGTCACTTGTCGGATTTCGTTCACCGGAATGTTCCGTTTCGAACCGCGAACATCAATCGATACTTCGGTCGGCGAAGCGCCAACGATGTCGCCGTCTAACCGTGCACCCGAGACCATTTGGATCTGATCGGCTGCCGTTGCGACTGAATCGAAATTTCCCGCGGCGAACGTAAGTACCAGGAAATTGATGATGAAGTTGGTTTTCGTGATGTGCATGATTGAGCGTTTGAGATGAAAATTCAATTGCGATTTCACAGAAGCAGTTTAGCGGGTGCCCGGCTTGCCCAATGCCGATCGAACCTGCGATAGCAGGGCGTCGTACTTTTCCTTCCACTCGCCCATCGCTGGGTAGAGCTTGGACGTTTTTGACAAATTTTGCTCGGCTTGTTGCAGCAGTTCCAGTTTTTCTTGTCCGCTTTTGGCTTGCGCGATCGCAACGTGACAGTTTGCCATTTCGTATCGCGATTCGTAAAAGGTCTCTCGAAATTGCGGATGTGAGACAGCAGCCAGTGCGATCTTGCCCCATCCCCAGATCGATTGATTTTTGCCCGGGGTTGCGATGCCGTTGACGGCCTGTTCATAGCGGCTGGGATCCTGCTCGCCCCACGCCTGCAGCAGTCTGGCGGCGGCCACTTGAACGTTGATGCTGCTGGGTTGTTGCTGCAAGATGTCTTGGTACAGCTGCAGTGCGGAATCATATTGTTTGGTATGGAAACGAACACCCGCGAGTTGAGCTTTGGACTGCGTTGTAAGTTCAGGCGAGATGTCGGGTTGTGCCAGCAAGTTCTCAAACGCATTGTCGGATTGCTCGTAATAGCGTTTTGCGTTCGCGTTCAATTCGCCACTGCCGTCGTCAAAGCCGGCGGCAAGTTTTGCGAACGTGTCGGCGACCCAGTTCAAAACGCTTAGGTCATCCGAGCCTTCACTCAGCTCGCCCAAAAACGCCTCGAACACGCCGGACATTTGAACTTTCGCATCGTCCGACGCCGATTCCATTTGCCGCTGGACGTCTTGTGCCAAGTTGACATAGACACCGAGCATGCGTTGCTTGCCGGACTCGTCCTGCCCCAGTAATTCTTGCATCGACGCGATGGCAGACTTGGTCTTGTCCATGACATCGTCGCCGCCCTTGTCGAGCTGCGCAACGTAGGCTCGTAGTGCCGTTCGGTAGCTTTCCTCGGCAAAAATTGGATTGGCGGCCGCCGAATGGTCTTGTTGAACAAGCGTCAGCGGCCCAATCGATTCATGTTCCAAGACTTCGACCGCTTTGGCGAACGCTTGGTCTTCGACATAGATTTGGGCAAGCGACAGGGCGCCGGTCGCGACGGCTTGATCTACGGTGGGTTCGTCGGGGATCCGTTGAAAGGCCGCTTGCAATAGCTTTTTCGCTTGGCCTTTCAAACGCGCAAGCTGCTTGGTCGTCCGTTCGCGTTTTGCGCTGTTGGTGGCACCCTGTTGCTCGGGGGCGGCAAGTTCCTGTTGCAGCGACCGAAATTGCCCCCAGATCGCTTGTCCGGTCAGCCACTCGAACTCGGCACGGTTTGTCGATTCCGGCGGAAACTGGCTGACGAACGTGGCAGCGCGCGTGGGATGCCCTGCGTTGATCAGGAAGGGGATCAGCGAGCCCGCGGTCTGTAGCGTTTCTGGCTCACCCGGCCATGTTTCCGATACGTATTCGCCCAGTGATTCCAGCCGATTGGTTTCGAACGTGTTGTCTGATTCTTGCTCGGCTAGTTTCAAGTACGATGCCAACACGATTTTCGCACATTGCTTTGCCCCGGCGCTGGTGGGATATCGACGTGCAACGAATTCGCCGACCATTGCGGCATCGAAGAAGTCTTGTTTCAGAAAGTAGACGTAACAGAGGAAGTAGCGGACCAAGTTGACATTGGACTGGGCTGTTGTCTCATCAGCCAATTGCAACGCGAGTCGGTAATAGTGAATCGCGTCGTTTTGTGCGCGTGTGAGTTCCTGTTGAGCGCTATCGCGTTGGGAAACCAATTCGCTTTTTTTGTTCGCGTTTTTCTCTGCAGCGATTTGGTTATTCAGGTTCGTGACCGATGCCGCCAACGGTCCGATGGCATCAAGTGATTCCTTTGCGACGGATTGGGCGGCCATGAACGTTTCGGGTTCCAAGTCCTCGCTGACCGCGCCTGATTCACCGAGTTGCTCGAGCATCTGTTGCGCTTTTTCCTGGTATTCACCGGATTCGCTCGCAACGAACCGCAACGCGTCGGTCGCAAACGACATCGACTTGGCTGCGAGTGCGCGGTTGGGCGGACTTTCGCCGTTGGCATCATCGGCCTGCATCTTTAACGCGCGTGCCAGGTGGTAACGTATCGCGATCCATTGAGGGTCGCGTTCTTTGTCATTGGGGGTTTCATCGAACCAGCGCGTCGCCCGTTTGATGGCCTCGACATATTTCTTCTCGCCCGGCGACAACCACGCTTCCATCGCCATGGCCAACGTTTTGGACTTCAGGATCATTAATGCTTCGGGCTCGTTGGGCTGATCCAATAGCTCGCCGAAGTAGCCGAGTGCTTTCTTGGTATCGCCGAGTCGCCAGTAACATCGCCCCTGGTACATGCGAGCGTAGCGTCCGGCCAAGCGAGTTCGGTAATCCTTGTAGATTCCGTCATACATGTCGGCGGCTTCGACGATGTACTTTGTTTGTTCCTTTGATCCGGTCGGCAAGATGTCGGCGAGTTCCTCGCGAATGGCGGCCGCGAATAACTCTGTTTGCAAATAGTCGGCCCGCAGCTGGGTGCGCTGCTCGATCAGCTTCGCCTCTTCCCGGTCGCGAGTATTCAGGACCTTGGGAATCGCTTCGAGTTGTTTTGCGACGCTGGCCTGCAGATCCGAGAAAACCTTGAATGACTGTTCGTACAGCTTGCGAGCCTGGGCGGCCTGTTGCTTGTCGTTGCTTCGCTTGGAATCCTCGTGCTTCATTCGCGCACGTTCGACGAAGAGGCTGCCGATTTGGTTACGGGCCGCGTTTACCTTTGAATGATCGGGCTGGGACGAGATGAACTGCTCAAGCCACTGCTGTGCTTGATTGATTTGCTTGGCCCGTTCCGCAGAATCACGCTGGCTGCGCGAGGCATCGACGAGCAATTGGCTTTTTTCGTAGAGGATCGAGTTTTTCAGTTCGGCGGGCGCAAGCGGACTGTCCTGCATCTGGGTCAGGTAGTCCATTGCGATGTCGTGGTATCCGCGCGACTGCAATCCGTTGAGGAATTCTCTGGCTGGCTCGGCGGAGAAAGCAGTCCCGACCCAAAGGACCGCGAAAACAAATATCGATGTTGCTGGCTTCATACCGCTAGTTTACGCGAAGTTTGAATCGATGACACGCCTTGGATCCGGACACGGCGTCGATTCAAAGATTCACACATGTGGCGGCGTTCGCCTCACCGTTGCGGCACGGTCATGGCGCCGCATTTCCCGGCAGGGCCCCTGCTTGCATGCTGGTCGCCATCTGGGTGGCTTGCATCAGGGCGGCGTCGAATTCTTCCTGCGTGGATGCTTTTGACAGCGGGTCCAGCACCGAGTTGACCATCCCGACAACCATAGCAGCCATCATCATGCTCTGAGCGGATTGCTCGTTCGCCATCTCGACACCCTCGGATAGTTTTTCGCCCAGATCGTCTTTGTTTTCAGCCCATGCATCGGCGAGCGGCTGAGGAATCCATCGATCGCCGTATCGCACGAATGGGATGGATTGCTTTTTTCCATCAGGGCCGGTCGACGTTACGGTTCCACGCGTGCCGTCCAATTCGCTGACGACGATGGAACCGCGAATCGAGTCAATCATTTGCGGTGGCGCCAACGCAATCAGACGCTTGGCGTGACCACCGATTCGCGGTCCATGCTGATCCAACAGTTCCGTGATCGTTCGACTTTGCATGTCCTCAAGCCCATGAGACATCTGCATCAGTTCATAGACGAGCCCGACGGCAGGGTCGTACGCCTGCTGAATGATCGGCAGAAACTGAGGCGGTACTTGCGACATCAGCTGTGAGTTCAGGATGAAGTCTTTCTTCGAGATCAACAGCTCGATCGCTTTGATCATGACTTCTTCTTGCTGCTTGCCGGCGGCTGCTTGTTCTTGCAAGAACGCTTGCGCTCTGCCACGGATCTCTGCATCGTCGATGGCGTCGCGCATCTCGCTAGGCAACATATGCCACAAGATTTCTGGGTGTCCGGCGATCAACTGGTCTGTGACGAAATCAACCGTCTGCTGAAGCGTGGCGTCTGGCGGGAATGCTGGCATCGGGTCAACCGGCGAGACGACCGGCGGCGCGACCGATAGCTTCAGCGAACTCGACGCACTAGGGATGGATACCGACGCTTGCTGGACGGACGAATCGGGTGAAGGTTGGGAGCTGCGAGATTTTTGCTGCTCGTAAAGTTGCTTGGCAAGTTCGCGGCTGGTCGAACTCAGCTTGGCGATCGGGACATTCAACGTGGACCCATCGGCTTTCTTCAAGACGACGTTTGTGCCTGAGACACCGGCAAACTCTGCTTCGACTTGGAACTTGCCCGTGGAATCGCTCCAAGTTTCGCCGTGGGCAGGCAGGACGAAAATGAAAGCAGACGTCAAGATTGATAGACAAAGGTTTCGTTTTGACGGATGCACGATTGCTTCTCCTTCCCCGAACTAGGAAATGTGTTGACGCGGCCTTGTGCGACTCGCGCGGCGCTAGCTGACTCGGGCTGACTCAGGCGGCACTAGCTGACTCGGTCGGTCATAGACCGATATTGTACGTGACATTACGGTTGGCCCGGTGTTGCAACCTGCGGGGCGCGGGTTTTCGGCGTTTGGCTATTTTTTGGCGACAATTTATTCGCCGTCATGCGATTGCAGATCGCGTCCCAGACCGGATTCGTTTGACGAGGCAGCGTCGAAAACATTTCTCCATGCTCAAGCGGTACGGTAACAACGTCCACAACGCCGCGGAGCTCGGCGTTTTTCACCGAGACGACACCATCGCCTAAACCCTGGACCAATTCGTCAAAATTTTCCAGCAGTGGCCGGATGCGCGGGCGGATCAATCGCACAAAGCTTCCATTGCGGTCCAGCTGGTTTAGCGTTTCTCGCAGTGCATCGACGTCGGCTTGCCTGACCGGGCTGCCCGTTCCCACGATCGACGTGTAGGAAACGCCGGGATGTCGGGGTCGAGACGCCATTCGAACCAGCTGATCCGATCCCGGTTGCATGTCGATTAGCCCTTGCGATGTGGGCTGATGCATCAGGATGTCAATCAAGTCCTCGGGATTCAACTCGCTTTCGGTCAGCAGGTTCAGCATGGGCGGCAGGCTGGCCCAGTTTGATCCGAGGTGCGGTGTCGCCACTGTGAATAAATGCGAGACGTTTTCAAATTCAATGTCAGGGTTCTCAACGATCTCACGCGCGACCAGTCCACCCATCGAATGACCAACGAAGGCAACTCGTGGTAAAGCATCGTCCGCCGATGACGGGGCTCCGCGGCGCAGTTCGCGGTTGTCGGTCGCCGTGTGGCGGAGGCGGGCTTGCTGTAGATGCGACTTTGTAACGGCAGCGATCCGGGCAGCGGATTGGCTGATGGAATCGTTGTCGTCGTACCTGGCCGCGGCCGTAGCGATGCCATGCTTTCGCAAGTATTCGCGAAACGCGTCGAACGTTTCTGGACGTCCTTTCATGCCATGGATACACACGACCAGCGGATATCGGTCGATATTTACCAGCCAGTCTTTGTCAAAGGAGATCGTTGTCTTGATGCTTGTTGCCGCAGGCTTTGCCCCGGCGAATGCATCGCGTCGACATCGCAATCTCAGTGCGGGTTGTTGGTTCGCGTCGCGCACGACATCGACCGAAAGCGAATCGCCAAGCGCGACGTTGATGCCCATCAACATCAACACCATTGCATCGCTGCGCAGATCGATGCTGCCTGATGGCAACATTTGTCGGACCGCATTGGCGTCCAGCGTCATCGATGTTGCGACCGCATCAGCCACGTCATGCCATCGCACGACACCACCAATTGCTGGAACAACCAACTCAATCTGACGATCCGACTCGCCAGCAACCGAATGCGAGTTATCGCGTTGTGCGTGGACGCTCTTCGGCGTGCCAACGAACAGGCAAAAGCCTGCCAACAGAAGTGTCGCGAGAACGGCCGTGGGTAGAGATTGAGTCGGGTTCAAAAGTCGCATCGGTCGATTCCCTGGTGGGGGCGTGATCGTCATGTTCGGTTTGGGTTAAACGCATCATTCGGACGTGGGCCCGCAGATCGGGTGAACGCAGCATGTTTTTGAGCAAAACGACCATTTTTTAGGATACGTAACGGCAAAAATCACGCATTTATTCTATAGATACCCGTTCATGTCGTTTGGAGGCCTCGAAATGGTCCAAAACTCTACATGCACCACGACCGCCAGTGTTAGTGGCCCAGAAGCACAGTTGATCGAGCGCATTCGATCCGTTTTTCTGGGAAACGAACAAATCAACCGCTATTGCGAGAGCGTACAGGTATCCGTTGAGAATACCGCGATCATTCTCAACGGAAATCTTCCGACCGCCGATTTGAAGCAGCAGTTGATCCCGGCCATCCGTCAGGCCGGCATTCTGTGGCAGGTCTGCAACTTAGTCCGAGTTTCGGGTTAGCAAACCGATTGTCCGCTCGGCAGAACTACGGCTGACAAGATCGACTGCCGTGTTTGTCGCGTCTGACGCAGTGTTCGATCGGCGTGCCTGATTGGTTGTGGCAACGCCGCTATTGGTTATGAATACTTGGCTACAATGATCCTGAACCGGCGAAAAGTCTTTTCGACTTTCGCTGATCAATTCGTCTTTGATCCAGGACTCTTGATTCATGCCGCGGCGGTACATTCTTTCTCGAGCGGTGCGACTCGTGCTCGCCGCTATCGTCACCTTTTCTGTTTCGCATCGACTGATTGGTCAAGATAACGCGGGACCCGTCAAGGCTGAGATTGATCCTCAGTTGACGATCGACCGTATCTACAAGTCCAGCGACTTCAAAGGCGATTCGTTGTCGGCACAGTGGCTTGTGCCGCGACCGAGCGATTCCAGCGCGGCGGCCTATACGGTCCTCGAGAAATCAAGTCAGTTGGAAACGGGGCGCGATATCGTCCGCTATGACGCGGCATCCGGCCAATCCACGGTGATGGTGTCCGCGGCGGACTTGATCCCGCCGGGTGAATCGGAACCGATTCGAATAGCAAGTTATCAGTGGTCGACCGATCACAACTTGCTGTTGATCTTTACAGATACCAAACGCGTTTGGCGGCAACACACTCGCGGCGACTATTGGATGCTGGACCGCAGCAGTCGTCAGCTGACAAAGTTGGGCGGCGACTCTCCGCCATCAAGCCTGATGTTCGCCAAGATTTCACCGACGGGCAAGCACGTCGCATTCGTTCGTGACCGCAACCTGTTCGTCGAAAACCTATTTGATCATCGCGTCGTTCAGCTGACACACAGCGGATCGGAAAATATCGTTAACGGCACGACCGATTGGGTTTACGAGGAAGAGTTTTCGCTGCGAGACGGCTTTCGTTGGAGCCAGGACGGTAACTCGATCGCCTATTGGCAAATTGACACCACAGACGTCCAGCAATTCACGCTGGTCAACAACACCGATTCCCTGTACCCGACGGTCAAGCGATTTGCCTATCCGAAAGTCGGTCAGCGGAATCCGACGGCCCGCATTGGCGTCGTCGACATTGATACCGCGACCACGCGCTGGGTCGATGTGCCCAAGCCGCCGGGTGATTCCGGTGTCGATACCGAGTATTACTTGCCGCGAATGGATTGGATGCCGACGATCGATGATGATGATTCGCAACCGACACTGTTGATCCAGCAGATGAATCGGTTGCAAAACACCAACCGATTGATTGCGGCTGGCGTTGCCGATTCAGCGCTGGTGACGTCGGCGATCATGACCGAACGCGACGACGCGTGGGTCGATGTGCACGACGCCGTCCACTGGACCGCCGATCATCAATCGTTCACTTGGCTAAGTGAACGCAACGGGTGGCGGCATCTGTACTTGGTCCCAAGAAACGGCGATTCAGATCCGATCCAAGTGACACGCGGCTCGTTCGACGTGATTGACGTGCTGGCCATCGATAACGACACGCAATCGGTTTATTTCACGGCATCACCCGATGCCCCGTCCCAGCGTTATTTGTATCGCACATCTTTGTCCGGTGGTCCGGCCGAGCGCGTGACGCCACAGGGATTTGTCGGCAGTCACCAATATCAGATTTCACCCGACGCAAAATTCGCGATCCACACCCAATCCTCGGCCAGCAAGGTGCCCGTGACTCAACTCGTTTCTTTGCCCGATCACCAAGCGATTCGAACCTTGGTGGCGAATGACGGCCTGCAAGAAAAGGTTGACGCACTTGGAATTTCGCCGCCCGAGTTCTTTCAGGTCGATATCGGTGATGGCGTTTCGCTGGAAGCATGGTGTATCAAGCCACCCGATTTCGATTCCTCGCAATCGTACCCGTTGCTCGTCTATGTCTATGGCGAGCCGGCGGGTACGACGGTCGTCAATCGCTGGGGCGGCAGTTCATCACTGTGGCACTGGATGATGGCCCAGCAGGGATATGTAGTGATGAGTTTTGATAATCGAGGGACGAATTCACCTCGTGGTCGAGCATGGCGCAAAAGTATCTATCGTCAAATCGGCATTTTGCCCCCCAAGGATCAAGCCGCCGCCGTGCAATCCGTTTTGAAAGACCGAAGCTACATCGATGCAGACCGTGTTGCGATTTGGGGCTGGAGCGGTGGGGGATCATCGTCCCTGCATGCCATCTTTAAGTATCCGCGAATCTATTCCGCCGCGATTGCGGTCGCGCCGGTGCCCAATCAAAGGTACTACGACACGATCTATCAAGAACGTTATATGAGTCTACCGAGCCTGAACGTCGAGGGCTTTCGTGAAGGCTCTGCGATCAACTACGCGAAACAGTTACAGGGTGACTTGTTGATCATTCATGGCACCGGTGACGACAATTGTCACTATCAAACGACCGAGATGTTGATCGACGAATTGGTTGCCCACAACAAACCGTTTCAGATGATGGCTTATCCGAATCGGTCGCACGCAAACAGCGAAAGAAAAGGCACGACGCGGCATTTGCGTGCATTGATGACGCGATTTCTGCTAGAAAACGTTCCGGTGCAATGATCAGGGGGCTCGCAACGTCAAACGGAGAGCTTGCAACAAAGAATGCAGAGTTCTCGCACAAGCGAGGACGCTGAACGCAGAGCTCACGGATCGCTGTCGAGTCCGTAGTCTTTGATTTTCTTGTGCAGCGTATTGCGGTTGATTCCCAATCGGCTGGCGGCTTTGGTCTGGACACCGCCACAAGCCGCCAAGACTTGGGAAATCAGTTCTTTCTCTACGCGGTCGACGATCATCCCGTGGGCGTTCTCGCTGTCGGTTCCCGTTTCGCTAAGCCCCTGCATGACGACCTCGCGCGTCAGGGCTTCCATATCACCCAACGGTTTCGTACCGCCCATCGGTGCACTGGGGCTGGTCACACACGGCGGCAGTAGGTCGACGGTCAATTCGTCCGTTTCCGACATCACGACGGCACGTTCGATATAGTTTTGCAGTTCGCGAACATTGCCCGGCCAATGATAGTTCTGCAGTGCTTCCATGGCGCCACTAGCGATGTGAACCACATAGCGATCGTTGATTTCGTTGTAGTATTCGAGGAAATGCGAAACCAACGCGGGGATGTCATCGCGTCGTTGTCTCAGCGGAGGGATCTCGATCGGAACAACGTTTAACCGCCAATAGAGGTCTTCACGAAAACGTTCCGCATAGACTTCTTGCATCAAGTCTCGATTGCTGGCGGCGATGACGCGGGCGTCGGTGGTGATCGTGGTGGTGTCGCCGACCCGTTCGAATTCTTTTTCTTGCAAGACGCGCAGCAGCTTGACCTGCAGAGTCAGCGACGTGCTATTGATTTCGTCGAGAAAGATGGTCCCGCCCTGGGCCGCTTCGAATCGACCGGCCCGGTTAGCGATAGCGCCGGTGAATGCACCACGGACGTGTCCGAACAGTTCACTTTCCAGCAGGCTTTCACTCAGTGCGCCGCAATTGACGCGGACAAACGACGCACCGCTGCGGTGACTCAGTTCGTGCACCGCGCTGGCGACCAGTTCTTTACCAACACCGGTTTCGCCAAGAATCAACACCGACGCGTTGCTAGGTGCGACGCGCCTGGTGATACGATAGACCTCCATCATCGTCGGCGAATTGCCGATAATGCCTTGGATCGGGGGGCCGCCGGACCCATGTGCCGGAATACCTAGAATCGCCATGAATGTCTGTGGGGGGACGCCAACACTCGGCTATGAAATAACCTCCGCCTTCAACTGATAAGACGATACCGTGGGACTTTGTTTTACGGTACCGCCAATCAAGCTGGTACCAAATAGTTTCGGAAAAACGATACCGCGAACTAAATGGATGTTACAGTCCGGCAAGGTTGGCCAGAGCGTCACTGGCGATTTGCTGGTACCGTTGGCGATCGATCGACGAGAGTGCTGGCAGTTGTTGTCGCTGTTGCGACAAGTCGCGAACTTGAATCATGCGATCGGTCGATACGGGACGATCGATTTGTACGATCGGCGCCGAGGATTGACCGTTCAGCCATCGATCCGTCTCAAGTCCGGGTGACGGGCTGCCATACAGCAGGATGGGCAACTCGCGCCCGCGTGGGGTGCGCCGTACTCGATCTGCCATCTCGACGGCGGACATGTCAGCAATTCCCGTTTTCGAAACAATCAAACGCAGGTCACCACCCGCGGCCACGCGGCGCTCCAGTTCCGCACCCGATCCGACGACTTCGACATGATGCCCGATCCGGCTGAGCAGGCCTTCGAGTTGGACAATGATCTCGGGGCGCGTTTCCAGCAGCAGCGACGTTGGTAAATCGCCGAGCGCCTGCATTTCGCCAAGTGTACGGCGAACACGACTGCTGCCGGCGTACGGGGCATCATTGTTCAGCGATGCGATCGCCGCTGCGGCCTCGAACCGGATGGATGGAATTGCGTGATCGGAGGCGCGCACCAGCGGTGATACGGGTGTCGATGCTGTGTTGAGCAATCGCGCCGCATCCGCAGGCCCAGTAAAATGCGACACCAGCCGAATCAGCCCCAGCAGCGCTGCGTCGTCGCGTTTTTCGATTGCATTTTCAAGTGCGTTGGAAAGGCCTTCGACTGTATGAATGATTGGATATGCGTCAGCGATCAGTTCTCGTTGATCGTCATCGCCCCAGTCGGGGTCAATCATGACTCGATATCCCAAATCGCTGTTCAACGCATCCAGGGTGGTGGCGGTCGAACGGATTCCGACCCGTCTTAGTCGCGCCGCGGCATCGGCTGCTTCGCGGTAGGGAATCAGTACGGCTCGAATATCTTGAAAGGTAACTCCGTCACCCTCATCATTGAGACTCCATAGCGTGGTGAATTGATCATTGCGGACGGACTGTTTTGCCGCTTGCCTTTTCCGTTGCAAATCCAGTTGCAACGCTCCGATGGCTGTATCGAGATCGATCAGCCCACGGGGTGTTTCGTTTGCGTCGAAGGCGACCAAGTGGTTTGCGGCGGCGCTGCGTTCATCATCGGTCGCGTCGGCCGCATGCAAAGCGGTAATGAGTTCGATCGTTGCCGATTGCCCCCCGAGCCGAACCAGCGAACCGATCGCTCGGGTGCGGATTTCTGGTTGGCCGTAAAGTGCTAGCTGTCGCAGGCCTTGAACCCCGTCGGGTCCAAACGTCTGCAGTGCTCGCAGTAGGTCGTCACGCGGCGCTACCGGTTTGTCAGCGACAATGGCGCGAATCAACTCAGCCGTTGTTGCCCGCCCGCCACTGGCTAATTCTCGCAAACCGGCGGCGCGGACATCACGGCTGTCGGATCCCAGTTTTGTGATGGCGTCGCGGAGGCGTTTGGGAGATTCATTGGCCGACTTCGTTGCGAGGCTGATTTTGTCGATAAGCGTTCGCGACGGTTCTGATAAGCTTTGATTCAAACGAATGCGCATCAACACGGCTGGTTCGATACGGTCGCCCATTGCTGCCAAGGTTTGGTCGTTCAACGTTCGACCCGCCGCTTCGGCTAACAAGCGATCGACGTCGTGCCATCGACCGATGCGAGCGAGCGCCGAGATCGAATCGGCGGCAAGCAAGTCCCCACGTCTTGCCTGCAGCTTGAGTTGTTCCGAAAGCGGAGTGTCCGGTGGGCCTAAGTCTTCGCCGTCGCTCGATTGTGCCGCCGGCGGACGATTGAGATCGGATGGTCCGGCTGCGGTTGCAAACGGGTCATCTTGTGCATCCGCGGCTAGCCCGATCGCCAAAGACGCACAAAGAACAGTGGCGATCGTCGTTGTTCGCCGGATCCACAAGCCTGGGATCGTTGACGCAGTGGGGATGTTGGACATGAAGTGAGGCAGTCAGAAAAAGTTATCGGTCGCAGAAAAGCCAGCCAGATACATCATAGTCGGATATGCGTGGTCCAGCTCTGATTTCTGGCGATCGGAAAACATCGGCGCGGTGCCAAATCGATGTCGAATTCAGGCCGATTCTGAGACGGGGACGATACGCCGCCGAGATTCTTGGGGCCTATGGGTCGATGCGATACATGCCATGGGCGGACGCGCCAAAGTTCCCAGTCGCCAGAGTGCAAGGCTGTCCGACATGCTTGGGCAACGGACGCGCCGGGATGCAACAGACGCGCCGGGATGCAACAGACGCGCCGGGGTGCAACAGACGCGCTGGGATGCAACAGACGCACCGAGTTGTCCGTTCACTGAGGTGCGTCGAGCTTTTCGATCAGTTCCTGTCGGTATTCCGATTCCAGCGAACCCTTGGGCGCGTCACGCAGTTGGTGGATCTTCTTTTTCATCGATGCGATTCTTTTTTCGGCGACGGCTTGGGCGTGAGCTTTTCCGGGTAAAACTGTCCGGTTTCGGAGTCGATCACGTCGCTCACGAAGAAATTCGCGGTCCCGCTGGATTGCCTGGGCGCGGTAGGCGTCGGATTCTGCCTTGGTCAATCGCACCTTTCGCACCACATCGTCGTCACGATGCAAATCGGCTTCGTCCCAAATCAAAAGCGGTCGTTCATGTTTTCGAAACGGCAACGAAAATCCCCAGGCGATGATGATTGCCGTCAGCGCGAACGACAAGATGATCCAAATGCCGTTACGTGATTTGGCGGCTTCGGTCTTTTCGGTTTGACGCCGCTCGGTCTGACGCCGGTTCGCCTCGCGACGGTCCGGTACTTTTTCAGTTTCTTCGTTTGCCATAACGTTTCCCCTCGCTGGGCATATCCTCTGCGAAACGCAATCAGCCGCGTGAGTGATCTCACGCGGCAGTTGCATTCATGTTTCAATCGAATGGTTGTTGTTACTTTGTTAAAATGGTTGGCAAATTGTTCGCGATCTCTTCAAAGATCGCGACCAATTGTTGCCCGTTGGCGGCGTGATAATGTTTGCCGCCGCCAGCCGCTGCAACGTCTTGCATGGCTTCTTCGTCGGCTCCGTCACCGAAGGTCACGGTGTGAATCGTCAGCGGCATTGCGGCGACGGCGCTTTGGGCGACCGACAGTGAGCTGATACCACGGTTTTCAACGCCATCGGTCATCACAACCAGGGTTTTGGCTGCGTATGGACGTGCCGCCGCTGCGTTCAGAGTTGTGATGCCTTCTTGCATGCCTTCGCCAATCGCGGTCCAGCCACCGGGATTCAGATTTTCGACCGTCGAACGAATCGACGAGTGTTCGATCTGAAGCCACTCATCAAGTGACGCACTTGTGGCGTAGCTGGCAACCGAAACTTGTTCTTCTTGGCTTGTTGTTTCAAGCACGTCCAAGAACGCGTTCACAGCCTCGACCAGTTCTTGCCACGGTTGCTTAGGGACGTCTTCGAGACCAAAGTGCTCTTCCCAGGCCCACTGTTGGTAGGTCATCGAGTTGACTCCGCTCTCGTAGTACCAGGATTTTTGTCCGTACCGGTTGGTGTAGGAACCAAGCATTCCTGCATCGACGCCTGCGTCTTTTGCGGACGTCGTCCAAGGGGACGTGCCGTTTGGCCAATCGAATTCAAGGTCAGGCACCATCGATCCGCTGCGATCTAAGATCAGCGAAATGTCACGGTCGACTTGCATGGCGACGGATTGTTGCATCGAGTCGAACTCGTTTACGTTCAGCAAACCAGGGATCATGAACGGCACACGTCCAGACAATGAGCCTTGGTCACGTCGGCCTGCAACACGCAGGGCGCTGGCGACTTCTTCACCACTTTCGACGAGAGCCGTCGGGATCTTTTCGAATTGATACCGTCCCATCAGTCCATCCGGCTGGGTTGTGCGTCCGAATTCAATTTCGTTGGCGGTGTCTTCTTCACGCAGTTGCAGCGGTTCACCATCAACGTTGTTTAGCGCTGCGGTGACCGATGCAGCGGTTTTCGCCGCCGCAACGGTTTGTTCTTCGCTGAAAGCACGGCCGCCGGCCCGCGCCGCCGCGTCGGTTGCGATTGTCAATTCCGTCCGCGTCAGTTGCACCTGTGCCGTGTTGATGCAAAACGCCGCCAGCAGCGCCAAAACCGGCAGCAGGAACGCCATCAACGCCATCACCGTCCCGCGCCGGCTCGGTGCGGCGCGATGGTGACGACGAAGGTGATTCAGGTTCGAATCGAAAGACTGTCGGAATGTTGTTCGGCTGCCGTTCATGGTGAGACTTCAAAGTTGGTGGAAAAAGGGCAACACTATGATCTCGCGACCCGATGGGGCGTGAGGTTTGATACCTGGTTACTGTTCGTAGAATCCTTCGTAACGTTCAGTTCGCATGACCGCGTGTGTTTCAATCTCATGATCGGTTAAGAACAATGGGATGAACAACGCGACTTGCGTCATGTCGACGGTGACCGTGACTTCGATATCGCTTGAATCAAAGTCAAAGTCAGGGACGTCGACCGTGTATCCCCCAGTCAACATCGAATCCATGATGTTTTCGGCTTGTTGGATTGCTTCTTCTTTGGTTGCACCCGGCACAATCACCTGTCGGGCGGCGAAGTAGGCGGCGTCTTGTGCGAGGTTGCGAACCATGTTCATGCGAGCAAATTCAATGCACGTCAGCACAATCACGAACAGGATGTTCGCGATGATCGCGAACTCGACCATGGCCGCACCGGTGCGGCGCTGCGATCGACGCCGACCGCGTTTGCCGACTTTGGGTTGGCGAGACGATCGCGTCGCTGGCTTGATGGAAATCGGAAGGTTCATCGGATGAGCTTTGAACGTTGGGGCTGTCGTGACGGATTTACTGCAATAACTTAGGTATCGTTGTCGAGATTCTTGTACTCTTTGCGCATCGTGACTTCGCCCGTGACGACAAGATCGCCAATCATTTCGCTAGGTAAAATCAAATTACCGTCGCAGGGAATCGTGACCGTGACCGTCACGTGTTCCAGTGTGTCCGCACCGTCGAATCCAGGTGAACTGTATGAAACGACGTTGCCGGCGTTGTAGGTGATTCCCCGTTCGTCCAAGAATTCGACGATTCGTGCCGTCGAGTCGGCATTGGTATAGCCCCGCCCGACGCCTCGACGCGCCCCTTCGTATGCCGCCAGCGATGCGGTCTCGTTTAGAAACAACATGGTGCAGACGTCGATCGTGCCGAACGTCAAGAAAAACAGCACCGGCAGACAAAACGCGAACTCGACGCTCGCAGCGCCTTTGCGGGCGCGCTGCCGAGTGATCGATCGTTTCAGTGTGTTTCGATGGAACATGCTTCGTACAGCGATTGTGAAAAAAACTACCGGACCTGTTAGAAACCTAGCTCGGAAATCCTATCCAGGTCGGAAATTTCTAAAATTCGTTCAACATGACTCAAGCCGTGACCTAGGCATCACAAGGTTCGAACCGCCGGCGCATAAAAGACCGTGTTTGATGAGGGTTTCTGCCGCGGCGTGGCCGGGATTCGCCGTGCATCGTTGTTGCCGTCTAGCCTCGTCATCGATCCCGATGCTGGCCGGATGATCGTTACAACCCGACTCGACAATGATGCACATCACGAGATGCACATCACGAGATGCACACGCCAACGGCGATCGAAGCCAAATCGCACGGTGTCCGGCTGAGCCGGTGCCCGGACGTTTTAGTCCTCAAACGCATCAGTGCTCGGGCTTCTCGAATCTTTGATTGACCGGTCGCCTCAAGAAAGTTGCTGAACATAGCGGGCGAGATTGACGCAGCGGCTTTGATGCAGCAACCGAGCCTGGGTCGCAAGTTGGCTTTGATGATGACGCCAACGGCTTTGTTCAAGCGGTGCAAAGTGCGGCGAGCTTTTCCTTCGCTTTGCCGCTGTCGACCGCCTCGCTGGCGATCGCCACGCCGTCGGCCGGCGAATCCGCTTTACCGACCAGCACCAGTGCGGCTGCTGTTCCCGCCAGTACGGTATCGCGACAAGGGCCGGGTTCACCGTCGAGAATACGGCGGATGATCTTGGCGCTGACTTCCGGGTCTGCCGCCGCCAACGATTCTCGGCCCACCGGCAAGAGCCCGAAATCGCTTGCCGACCACTGCATCGATTGTCGCTGATCGCCGCAGACGTCGATGGCCGTTGTCACTCCCTCGAGCGAGACTTCATCTTGTCCATCGCTGGCATGGACCACGAAGGAACGCGTCGTGCCAAGTTGAACGATCGCCGCGGCAACCTTTTCTTGGGCGTCGACGGTCGACGTGCCGAGCAATTGATGCGTAGCGCCGGCCGGGTTGCACAACGGACCCAGTAAGTTGAACAGCGTCTTGACGCCCAGCTTGCGTCGCACGCCGACGACATGCCGCATGGCCGGGTGCAGCTTGGCGGCAAAGCAAAAGCAGATGCCGGTCGAATCCAAGCGTCGGGCGACCGCGTCCGCATCAGATTCAATTTGCACGCCAAGGGTCTCTAGCACGTCGGCCGATCCGGTCAGGCTGGTCGCTCGGCGGTTGCCGTGTTTGGCGACCGCCACCCCGGCGGCGGCGGCCACGATGGCCACCGCGGTGCTGATGTTAAAGGTACCGCTCTCGCTGCCGCCGGTCCCGCAGGTATCCAATAAAACGGCATGGCTGTGTGGGATTTGCGTCATATGCCGCCGCATCGCCTGGGCGGCACCGACAAGTTCCGAGACGGACTCGCCTTTGTCGCGTAGGGCGAGCAGAAGTTCACCGATTTGGTCGTCACTGGCCTCGCCCGAAAGCATGGTGTCGATCAATTCACTGGTTTGGTCAACGGTTAGGTCCTGACCGGATCGGGCAAGTTCGATGGCGTCGGCGAAAGCTGTCATGTTTTACCTGCGTGGCAGTTCGTTCGGATCGAGGGCGGGCGGAGAATTTGCCGGTAGGCGTGGTTTGACGGAAGTGTGCGTTTCAACTTGAGCCCCATCACAGACTGGCCTCGTAACGCGACGCAACAACAATTAAACTCTTGCCATGACGCGAAAGATCATCATTGACTGTGACCCTGGTATCGATGATGCCGTGGCAATTTGCATGGCACTATTCGACCCGCGATTGGACGTGCTGGCAATCACCGCCACGGCGGGAACGGCGGATGCCGAACAAGCCACGACCAATGTCAATGCGATCGTATCGCACCTCGATCCGCCTCGGTATCCACGGATCGGCAAGGCGACCATGACCGACGATGGCCCCGTGATCAGCGACAGCCATTTGCACGGACGTCACGGCTTGGGCAATTGGCCGATCCAGACAACCGAGCGTCAGCACCAGCCGACGTCCGAAAAAGTGATGGGCGAATTGCTGCGGAAATATCCCGGTGAAGTTGCACTGGTGTGTTTGGGCCCACTGACAAACGTCGCTCGCCTGTTTCAGCGTGATCCGGCGGTTATCCCGTTGGTCGACAAATTGGTGATCAGCGGCGGGGCGGTGACTTGTGCCGGAAACGCATCGCCCGTTGCCGAACACAATATGTTCTTCGATCCGTTGAGCGCCAGCGAAGTGTTTTCGTCAGCGACAACCAAGAGCTTGGTGCCGTTGGACATTACCGAACAGATTTGTTTTGGTGTCGAACTGCTGGAGCTGCTGCCGCCGAAATACAGCCGCGCCGGCGCGTTGTTGCATGAGCTGATGCCGTTTGCCTTTCGCGTCGCTCACCAAAGTCTCGGCCGCGAGGTGATTCCTCTGTACGATCCGACCACATTGTTGTCATTCTTAGAGCCGGAATTGTTCGCGTGGACAGAAATGGCTGGACGCGTCGAAACGACGGGCGAGCTGACAAGCGGGGCGACAGTGTTTGATCGCCGTTTGCGCCCCGAGTGGCAAGATAATATGGAAGTCGCGACGGACGTTCAGATTGACGAAGTCAAAGAGATGATCATTCGCAGTCTAAGATTCGCCGGACAGCAAAGCTGAGACCTGGCGATCACGGCTCGGTCCCCCCAGGTGGTTTGACGGCTCCAAAAGCAGCGAAACAGGATCGCTTGTGCAGCAACTCGACGTGACGAAAACCGACGTGGCGAAGTAGATCAAGCTGATAGGTCACCGGCCGGGGTGAGTCTTCTTGATCGATGTATTGAAACACTTGATCGCGATATTCCTCTCCACCGAGCGTCGTCAGGTATTCGCCATAACTCTGCCACATCATCTGGTGCACGCCATCGGTTTCGTGGCAAACCAAATCGGTGATCCACACACCGCCGCCAGGTGCGGTGATGGCGAAAATCTTTTCGAACGTCGTCAACCAATCGGCATCGTCTCGCAAATGGTGCAACACCGCGGCGGCGATAATGACGTCGTAACTTTCCGCCGCCAAATCAACGGATCGAAAATCGCCGACGATCGTCCGAATCTCGCCGCGGCTCTCGCTCCGTAATCGTTCGGCCGCACGATTGACCATCGGTTCGCTGATGTCCAACAAATCAGCGTGAAAGTCTTGACCGAGTTGTTGCCGCAACTTCAACATGTTGTTGCCGGCCCCGCATCCGATATCGAGCACCCGACGGATCGGCTTGGTCGATGCAATCGCGGCGGACGT
This sequence comes from uncultured Pirellulaceae bacterium, assembly GCA_963975425.1. GTDB lineage: Bacteria > Planctomycetota > Planctomycetia > Pirellulales > Pirellulaceae > CAXBGS01. The sequence continues at coordinate 436,776 of CAXBGS010000004.1, read as the reverse complement.
GATCAGTTCCATCGCCAGCGGCGCGTCAATCGTCGCCGATTGCCCGGTTTGCAAGTCACTAAACCGATCGACGTCGTTATCAAACCGCTGGCGAATCTCTTCGATCGACGATTTCTTGTCTAGCGGTCGGTTCATCGCTTGCGCTCGCTCGTGTTCCGTGTACCGCATACTGTGTGCGGCATACCGTGTGTGGCGGAAAGTGCCATGGGATTCTATCGGCGCACGACGTACGCGTAATAGGCACCCGCGAGTTCTTGGCCGTCTTTGGAATAGAACCAGGTTTGCATCTCCGTCGGCCCTGCGGGTAACGTGAGCACAAATTTGAACGACTGGCCTTCATCGATCATGGTCGTCTCGATTTCTTGTTCTCCGATGCGCAGCCGCGCCTTGGATATCGGCATCGCTGGGCCGGCGGCGAACACGCCATCGGTCGCCTGAGTCAGTTCGACACCCTCGCTGATTCCAATCTTGGACTCACGCGGCCACCGGCGCAGTTCAATCTCGTACTCACCGGGTTGATCGACAATCAAATGCCAAACGCCATTCTTTTTGTCACCGCGTCGAACTTGCTTTTGTTGATCGACGAAGACATCCAGCCATTCGCATGCCGTTAAAGTCATGGGATTCTCGGCGTCATTGCCGATCACGACACGCTGGGGTTCCATCACATCGTCTTTCACGCCATCCCACCAGTCCTGAAGATGACGCTGCATTCTTGCCACCACTTTGGGGTGTGCCGCCGCGATGTTCTTATCTTGATGTGGATCTTTGGTGATGTTGTACAACTCGCGGTTTTCGATCAGTCGCCAATGTTTCCACATCACCACCGCGCCGTCGCGCTGTGGAACCGCAGGGTTTCCCTTGGTATATGTGACTCTAAATCCCGGCATCCGGCTGTAATTGATCACTAGCATGCGGTCATCAAGTCGCTCTTGTTCGTTGCGGAGCAGTGGTGCGAGGCTTTGACCGTCCAGTTTGGCCGGCAGTCGATCGGCGGCTCCGGCGAGGTCAGTCAATGTCGGAAGTAAATCTGTCACTCGGCTGGGCTGATCGATTTCGCGGGGCGATCCCAAATCGCCTTGAGGCCAACGGATAAAGCAAGGCACGCGGTGGCCGCCTTCCCAGAGCTGAGTCTTCATGCCACGCATGCCTGCGTTGAAGTAGTCCTTGCCCATCGTGCTGCCGTTGTCGGTCAAGAACACAACGATGGTGTTGTCGAACAGGTTGGCGTCTTGCAGGTGCGAGTCGAGCACCCCGACGTTTTCATCGATATTGGCGCCCATCGCCAAAAAACTGACCAGGTTGGCAAGCTTTTGTTCGTTCAATCCGGCCACGACTTCGGGATTCTTCGCGATCGCATCACGGATCGGTCCGCGAAATTTATCCGGAACGAACCACGGCGAGTGCGCGGCGTTCAGGGCGATGTAAGCAAAGAATGGCTGCTCGTTTGTTTCCGGAGTGCCGATCCACTTGATTGCTTCTTCAAAGAAAACATCGGTGCAATAGCCGTTGTATTTTTGACGTTTTCCGTTGTGAATGTATGTGTCGTCAAAGTAGTCGTTTTCCCAATAGTCCGGGACGCTATTGATGTGCGAAGAAGGAAACCACAGCGCTTCGTCGAACCCGCGATCTCCGGGGCGAAACGGAAAGTTGTCGCCCAGGTGCCACTTGCCAAAGATACCCGTTCGGTAACCGGCCGACTTGAATACATCCGCCATCGTAATCAGGTCGGATCGCAGCAGGGTTCGACCGCTGCTGACATTGATTGCCGCATTACGAAATGCGTCTAATCCCGACATCAACTCACCGCGAGTAGGCGTGCACATCGGCGAGACATGGAAATCCGTCAAGCGAATGCTTTGTGACGCCAGCTGGTCAATGTGCGGCGTTTCGGTGATCGGGTTGCCATGGCAAGAAAATTCGCCGTATCCCTGGTCGTCTGTCATGACCACGATGACGTTGGGCGGCGACGCCGTCGATGCGGCAATCGAGAATGTGCAGACGCTGGAAAGCAGTAACAGGGCAATGGTGGAGGACTTCATCAGGTTCACTCGTCGAAAAAGAGTTTCGCGTGATACGGTGGGAAAGTGAGGGCAGGGTTTTGTTTAGGGTTTCGTCGTCATCAGATCATCAATGATCTTGGTCAGCCGATCGGGACGGCCTTTGATTTCGACATACGTGTGCGATTTGGCTTGGCCTCGCCGATATTCGGTGTGGCCATCGGAGTCAACGATGACTCGTCCGCCGCGGACAGGTTTCCATAGTGACGGTTCGATACCACGCACCGCTAACAGGACTGCGGCCTGGTCGTGCGCCGGCTTGCCTCGGTCGATCGCGAATCCACCCATGAACGGCCGGAGCTCAAAGGCGCGGCGGACCGGATTCTTGGCGGATACTTGCTTTAAGGTTTGACCGCAGTGCAGTGCGGCACCGATTTCGAACCCTTGCCAGATGATCTCGCCGGGCCATCGGTTCACCACCGCGACCGCCGCGGGGACGTCCAAGATGATGTTCGTTTCTGGCTTGGATGAACGGGGAAAGGCACCGCCCATGATCACCGTTTTGCGTACCTTTTGTTCAATGAGTTCTGTGCCGGTTAGCTTGCTGTGCGAATCGGCAGGCGAGTTGAGCAAGTCTTCCAGATTGCTGAGGGCACCGACGCTGCATATCACAACCGACGCATCGGGTTGTGACGCGAGCGTCGACCGGTACACGTCAATCGCGTCCGGCATGCTGTCATCGGCAAGCGAATCATGAGGAAACTCGTCTCGCAGCGCCGGAGCGTAGGTGCTGTGCACGCGCGACTTGATCTTTGCGCCGTCTTTATCCGTGCCAATCGGTATGTCACCGCGGCCGTAATACGTATTGATAACGTCACAGGCAGCAGCCGATGCTCCCGAACTTCCGCGACGATTGGTAACGACGGCAAGGATTTCGGTTTCGCCCGCATCCGCCAACGCGTTCAACACGGCGAGTGCACCGGCATCGTCGCAGTCGCCGTCCATGTCGGTGTCAAAGATGACCTTCACCGGATCGGCGGCAGTTGCTTGAAGGCAAAACAACGAGGTGAACAGCAAAGCGAGAAAGTTAAACTTATTAATCATGGTTCACGTTGTGGATTGGTGGTTGTGAGACAAGCAAACGCTGCGCCTCGATAACACGGATTGCTTGGTCGGGAGTCATTTTTAAGTAGCGGTCTCGGCCGTTGGCGTCCTCGTTAAATACGGTGAATCCATCCGCTTCCACGGACACGCGACCTCGTCGTGAAAGTCCGAAGTAACCTGCATCGCGGCGTACCGCGAACAAGACACTGGTCAGGTCCCATGTCGGCCGGTCGTGGTCGGGGCCGCTGTGCAGCAAGTACGATTCTCGTACGATGTGATGTTCGATGTAGTTGAAGTCATCGGCAATGCTGCGGCGCGGATACTTGGCGGCGATACCGATGCGAAAATCACTCCAGTAAATCGGTGTGTCGCTGGGCCATTGATCGGCAAACCGTTGCATCGCATCGATTCCGTTTCGCACGTTCGCTTCGAGATGTCTGTGTTGTTTACCAACCGGACCGAAAGCACCCGCCATCACGGAAAGGAACTTTACCTTGCGGCGGGCGAGTTCAATTCCGCTAAGCGGCGACCATTCATCGGGTGACGATTGCAATAGATCCGCCAGATTCGTAGCGAGCCCCACTTGCACGATCACAAGCGAATCGTCTTTCGCCTTGCTAAGTGTGCGTCGCAGTACGGTGACGGCGTCGGGGGCATCATCGCTCGAGCGCAGGTCGTGCGGATATCGGAAAGAATCGCCGTCGCGCTGCTTTGCCAAATGCAGGTATTTGCTGTCGCGATGCTGTGCGTCACGCACCACCCCGATCGGAATGTCAGGACGCCCATAGAATGTGTTGACTGCATCGACTAGCGGCGCCGTCAGCGGATTGATTTTCGAAATGGTGACAGCTTCGATCGTACATTCGTTTCGATCGGCCAACGTGTGCAGCATCGCCAATGCCAATACATCGTCGACGTCTCCTGAGATATCAGTATCGAAGACGATCGGAACCGGTTCGCCGCCCGCGACGGCTGTGCAAGAACCGACGAACGCCGCGAAGAGAATTGAACAATAGGTCAATCTATACAGCATGTTTCTTTTCCCAGTGACCACGTATCGCGTCGAGCAGCACCGCGACAACGATCACGGTGCCGGTGATGATTTGTTTGTTTGCGTCGGAAACGCCCAGTTGCGCCAAACCGGTTTGCAGGACGGCGATGATCAACACGCCCAAGAAAGAATTGATGACGTTTCCGCGTCCGCCCATCAAACTTGTGCCGCCGATCACGCACGCGGCGATGGCGGCGAGTTCGATACCGATCGCCGCATTGGGGTCGGCCGTCGACAACCGGGATGTTTGCGTCAATCCGGCAAGGCCACATAGCCCACCGCTGATGACAAACACGGCAATCGAATAGGGACGGCTGCGAATGCCCGACATGCGAACGGCTTCGGCGTTGGTTCCGATGGCGATGCAGTAGCGGCCGAACACGGTGCGGCTGAGTAAGAATTGGCCCGCGATCACGGCAAGAATCGCTAGCAGGAATGCAGGCGAAACCATGATCGTGGAGATCGGTTCGCCAATCGGTTCAACGGCAGAACCGATGTATTTGGTTTGCGAGTCGGTGATCACTTTCGTCGCACCACGAGCGATTTCTAACATGCCCAATGTCACGATAAATGATGGAATGCCGGCGCCGATCGAGATCGTTCCGCTGACGAGTCCGCATGCGGCGCCGGTCAGGACACAGCAAGGTATCGCGGCCCAGAGCGACCAGCCGTGATCGACCATCAGCACACCCAGGACGGCTGAAGACAACGCCAGCACACTGCCCACGGAAAGATCGATTCCACCGACAATCAGCACCAAGGTCATGCCTACCGCGATCAGCGTCAGGTCAGGGATCTGGTTCGCAATCGAAATGATGGTTGACGTTTGAAAGAAGTGGTCGCTCGAAAAACTGAAAGCCGTCACCAGTAGCGCCAACACGCCAAGTAAGCCGGCGTACTGCACCAGTGAGTTGCCAAGCGACAGAGAACCGGATCGAGTCGCACCTTGTCCGGTGGGGGCCGAGTCATCCGGTAACGATTTTTTTACCGTGTTCATAATGTTGCCTCCGTCGCGGCACCGGCGTCTTGCGATGCAAATTTGTGGTCGACGTAACCTGAAAATGCGGCTTGCATCACGGCGTCATGAGTCCACTCGCCGCGGGCGAATGTTTTTACGATGCGGCCGGCCGACATGACCGCGATGCGGTCGCAAGTTTCAAATAATTCCTCCACGTCACTGCTGACGATGACGATTGCCTTGCCGGACTGGGCAAGCGCATCGAACAGTCGATAAATTCTCCGTCTCGCTGCGACGTCGATGCCACGCGTCGGTTCGTCGAAGAAGTAAACATCGGAATCGCGGATCAACCACTTTGCAATTGCGACCTTTTGTTGGTTGCCGCCGCTAAGGGTTGCGACGGTTTGTTCGATGCTATTGCAGCGAGTTTCCATCGAATCGCTTTGTTCTCTCGCCGCCGCGTTTTCGGCGGATCGTCGAATCAGACCGGCCGCAGAAAAGGACGTCTGCATGGCACTGAGGCTGGTGTTGACGCGAATCGACTGTGACATCAACAGCCCATTCTGTTTGCGGTCTTCGGTGACCATTGCCAATCCAGCTTTGACGGCCTGGCTGGGATGCGAAAACGATTGTTTGGCGCCGTCTTTGCCAAGGGACAGCGATCCTGAATCGGACGGGTCGGCGCCAAACAGCAGACGCAACAATTCGGTTCGGCCCGAGCCGACAAGGCCCGCGATGCCAAGTCGCTCACCATGATGAACGTGGAAGCTGACGTCATTGACCACCGGCGACCTTGAATACCCGCTCACTCGCAGGGCGATGTCCGGCTGAACGAACGATTGATGCAGGTGTTGCGTCGATGAACCCGGATCATCGCCGCTCATCAAATCGACCATTCGGTCTGCGTCTAAGTCACGGGTGGACTCGGTGCACACCCACTTTCCGTCGCGAAGAACGGTGACGCGATTGGAGATGGACGTGATCTCGTCGAGTCGATGGCTGATGTAGATAATTCCGACTCCTCGATCACGCAGTTCGGCCAGCCACTGGAATAGCGTGCTTGTTTCGCCCGCCGTGAGCGCGGCGGTGGGTTCGTCGAGGATCAAGACGCGGCAATCACGATCGATAGCTGCGGCGATTTCAACCATCTGCTGATGACCGACTCCCAACGACGAAAGCGGCGTGTCGATGTGGATGTCATGCAAGCCAAAGCGATCCAGTGCAACACGACTGCGGCGAGCAAGTTCGCGGCGGCGGACAAATCCCAGTTTATGGGGCAGACGGCCCAGAAATAGATTTTCGGCAACCGACATCGTCGAAATTTGATTCAGCTCTTGTTGCACGATCTGAACGCCCACCGCTTCGGCGTCCAGTTTTCCAGCCGGGCGATAGGGATGTTGTCGCATTTTCATCGTTCCGGCAGAGCTTTGCGTCAGGCCGGAAATGATCTTGCAAAGTGTGCTTTTGCCCGCTCCGTTGGCTCCGATCAATGCATGGATTTCGCCGCTGCGCAGCTCGAACGCAACGTCATCGAGAACCGTCACGTTCCCATAGCGTTTGGTCAGTCCGGCAGTTTGCAGCAGCGGGGCGTTCAATGGATTGGGCGTAGCCGTTAGTGAGGTTTCGGTTAGTAGCGTTGCAAGATGATTGGTGACAGCGATTTCAGGCGAAGGTTTGACGCAACGATGTAACACAGGAAAAGACGAGATGGTGTTCGCTTTTCGTTTGCCCGCCGTGTGACAGGTTGCGACGGGCAGATCACCCGAGGTGATGTCCCGCAGGCCACCGGAGTGATTCAGCGGCGGTCACTGCCCTAGGGTTTCCGCGGTGACAAGGTCCACCGGCGTTTCAATATCTTGGGATGGCTCGTCATCTTGGGATGCCTCGCCGGCAGACTGAAGCAATTTCAAGGCGGTTTCGATCCCGAACACAGCGAGTTGGTCACCGTGCTGATCGGCGGTGGCTAAGACTTTGCCATCGCGGATGGCGTTTTGGACCGCATCGATATTGTCAAAACCGACGATCAATACATCGTCGACACGTCCGGCGCTTTTCACTGCCGCGATCGCGCCCAACGCCATACTGTCGTTGGCGCACAGGATGGCTTTAATTTCGGGATGTTCGCTCAGCATGGACGAGGCGATCGTGTTCGCTTTGCTCATTTCCCATTCGGCCGACTGACTGTCGACGATGGAAATGCCGGCGTCCTTCATGGCTTCTTCGAATCCAAGTCGTCGCTGCGAAGCGTTAAACGACGTGCGTATTCCTTCAAGAATCGCGACCGAATCCCCGGAGGTCAGTTTCGCGGCCAGCACCTCGCCGACTTTTTTGGCTCCGGCCTTATTGTCCGGACCGACAAAGGGAATGGCGATGTTCTCACTCTGCAACACCTCCTGATCCAAGCGGTTGTCGATGTTCACGACGACGACCCCGGCCTGCTTTGCACGACGTAGTGCGGGCACCAACGCCTTCGAGTCGGCCGGCGCGATGACGATTGCGTCGACTCCGCTGGCGACCATTTCTTCGACCAACGCAACCTGACGACTAAGGTCTCGCTCATCCTTGATGCCATTGACGACAAGCGAATATTGATCGGGATTGGCTTGTTGATGAGACTTGGCGCCGTCGGCCATCGTCGAAAAGAACTCATTGGCGAGGGATTTCATGATCAGGGCCACGCGTGGCGTGTCGGCCGCTGTGGGCGACGTGTCATCGGTGGCCGTTTCGGTCGTGGGGCTTTTGCCGCAACCGGTCACCAGGGCCAAGCATAAAAGGGCTACCGCACGATTCATTGGACAGAGCTCCGAAGTGTTTCGATTTCAGTAAGGGTTCCCATCGCCGGCTGCGCGCCCGAGCGTGATGCCGCCAACGCGCCAGCCGCATTTGCAAATTCAACCGCTGCGATGAAGTCTCGATGCTGGGTCCAGTGCACACCCAGGGCGCCGGCGAATGCATCACCCGCCGCCGTCGTGTCCACCGCCCTGATGGGCACAGCATCGATGTGTGTGATGGTTTCGCCGTCGAAGCAATCGCATCCTTTCTCGCCTCGTGTGATGACGACGTGGCGAGCGCCTTGCGAATGCAGTTGACGTAAGGCTGCGGCTACCTGTTCATCGGATTCGACGTCGAACCCGCACAGCGCGGCCGCTTCGCTTTCGTTGGGACACAGCAAGTCAACCTGCAGCAACTCGCGCGGCCATTGGCTTGGCATCGGTGCCGGGTCCAAGATGACCTTGACCCTGGCCGCTTTCGCGATTTCGATTGCCGACAGTACGGCATCGATGGGGATTTCGAGTTGCAGTAGTAATGCGTCCGATTGTTCAATGACATCTCGGTGTTCATGGATATCGCTTGGCGTGAAGCGACCGTTTGCACCGGCAACGACCATGATCGCGTTTTGACCGCCGTTTTCAACGGCGACAATGGCCAGTCCGCTAGCACACTGGGGTGTCTTTATCACGGTTCGGCAATCGACACGTGCCTTCATCAGGTTGTCGACCAAGCGTCCGGCAAAAGCGTCGCTTCCGACGCGCCCGATCATCGTGACTTGGCCACCGACCCGCGCGGCTGAAACGGCTTGGTTCGCACCTTTTCCGCCACAAATTTCCTCGGAGTGGTCTGCCAAGACCGTTTGGCCCGGCATCGGCAGCGCCGCGCAGCGGATGACCAGGTCCATATTGATCGATCCGGCCACGGCAATCCTGGGCGCCGGTTTCGTCGATACGTCTTCGGTGTTGTTTGCGTCTTCGGTTACGTTCATGGCCTCGTCGATCCGTTGGTCGATTGACAAGGCGGCTGGCTGGATAATTGCACCAACGCTTCGGTCGTGCGGATCTTTTGCCGATCATTCACAATCAGATATCGATCACGACCGTTCGCTTTGGGATGGAACGTCGTCAGACCGTCGGGTTCAACGGTGACTTGTCCGGCAGGTGACAGATCAAAGTAATTCTGGTCCGGGCGAATCGCGTGCAGCACCGACGTCAGGTCCCAAGTCGGCCGATCGTGCGGCGGCGGGTTGTACAGCGTGTAAGCCTCGGGCAATGGATGGTGATCCACATAGCGGTAGTCTCGCAGGATGCTTTGATGCGGATACAACAAAGTCTTGCCGATTTCGAACCCGCTCCACACGATCGGTGTGGGCCAATCGCGGCAGAGCTTGATGGCCGCTGGCAGGTCTCTGACGACGTTGTACTCTTTGTGATCGTAAAGCTCACCTTGTTTGTTCTCGATTTGCGCAAAGGCACCGGCCATGATTGAGATCAAGCGAACCTTCTGTTTGACCAGTTCCATGCCGGACAACTGACTGTGTTGATCTGGCCGTGATTTCAACAGGTTGGCCAAATTGGTCGAGAATCCGACTTGCGCGACCACGACTGAACCGTCATTGGCCCCCGCCAGCGCCTTTCGTAATACATCCACCGCGTCGGGCGTATCGTTTCCGGACAACAGGTCGTGCGGATATCGCAGTTGATCACCATCGCGTTGTTGGCATAGCGCGTTGAATTTGCCCGCGTGGTCAGTGATACCGCTGCGACAGACGCCGATCGGAATGTCGCCTCGACCATAAAACGTATTGACGGCATCGGTAAACGGGGCCGCGTACTCGTGATCTTTGGTGATGGTGACGGCCAACAGTTCACATTCGCCGCGTGACTGTAACGCGTGAATGACTCCCAGTGCCAACACATCGTCACAATCGTTTCCAATGTCGGTATCAAAAATGATTGGCACGGGTTGGGGCAATTCGGTCGCAATGCCAAAGGACGTTGGCAGGATCCAGAACAGGCCCATCAGGATCGACCATGATTTCAACATGTAGGTGCCTCGTGGATTGACAGACGCCGGATGATGGCGACGTCGACGTGATGAAGTTTTTGATGTGGACGTTTGCCGGTGCGTAGATGATTCGACACAAGTTTTGCTGCCGTCGTACCCAGTCGGCGAACATCTTGAGAGATCGTCGACAGCGGCACTTTCAGAAACTCGGCGAACGGCGCATCGTCAAACGCGACAATCGAAAGTTGCCGAGGTACGTCTAGCCCGACCTCCGCCGCAGCCCGCAGCGCACCCATCGCGTTGGGAGTGCTGAAAGCAAACAGTGCGGTGGTATCAGGGTGCCGAGACAAGATTTCGATCGCGGATTGATGTCCGGATGTTTCGGTGAAGTTGTCTCCGGCGACACGCGTGGTATCGAAGGGGATTTGTTGCGACTGAAGAGTGGAGCGAACGCCGTCCAAACGCTGCTGATTGGGCAGTGTCTTCGGCAGGCCCTGCAGGATTCCGATATTCCGATGTCCCTGTTCCAACAGTAATGTGATCGCCGCTTTCGCACCGCCGATGTGATCCGATGTCACTTGCACCATGTCCGCATCCGGAAACGTTCGGTCGACCAACACGACGGGGATGCCCGAGCGATCGGCGGCGGCAAGGTGCGTGGACTCGGTACCCACCGGGCAGACAACCAGGGCTTCGATTTGTCGATCCAGGAATTCGGTGATCAGCCGTTGTTCGGTCTCGGTCGATTCGCGGCTGTCCGCTAGCAGCACCGAATAGCCATCCACCTCGGCTTCCAACGTGACTTCCTTTGCGATCGCGGCGAAGAATGGGTTGGAGATATCGGGGACGACGACACCGATCAATCCGGTTCGTTGTGACCGGAGGGAGCGGGCGACCCGACTGGGGCGAAATCCAAGACGTTCGGCGGCCTCGCGAACCAGTTTCTCGGTCTTGTCGCTGATCCGATACGACTTCGCTTTCCCCGCCAATGCTCGGGATGCAGTCGAAACACTGACGCCGGCAGCGTCGGCGACCGTCTGCAGTGTGATCGTTTCGAGAGGATTCTTGCTCATTAATTCGCTGAAAGCCCTTGCACAATCGATTGTGCAGCCATGTTAGGTCGCGACGTCCGCCATTGCAAGCCGCCGGAGACAATCCGCGATCCGCCGCTCGGTTCGTTCGGCCAGGCGTGTCGTCGAGGTTTCCGATCGCCATAATGGGCCGGGTAGATGTACCGCGTTGATCGGCGATCTGAATCGCGGGAACAAGTGGGCTGAGGGGCCGATTTGATATCCAGCGAGGATGGCTAGAGATGCGGCTAACCCGAGAGGAGCGTTGATTTTATGGTGACAATTCTTGACGGGCCGCTGGGGACCGAACTGGACGCTCGCGGCGTTTCGACGAGGCTGCCGCTGTGGAGTGCCGCCGCCATCGATTCGGCGCCGGAAGTGATTGCCGAGATTCATCGCGATTATGCCGCCGCCGGTGCAACGGTTCACACCGCAAATACATTCCGCACCAAGCGGCGAACCGTGGGCGACCGTTGGGAAACGATGGCACGAGCGGCGGTGCGAATTGTCCGGGAATCGGTTCCCGTCGATCACCGCGTTGCCGGCAGCATTGCACCGTTGGAGGATTGCTACCGGCCCGATCTGTCGCCCAGCGACCCACGCCCCGAGCATCGTGAGTTAGCGAAGGTCTTAGCCGATTCTGGCTGCGATATTCTGTTATGTGAGACGTTCCCTCACGCGGGCGAGGCAGCGATCGCGGTGGAAGAAGCCGTCAGGACGGGCGTGGAGACTTGGCTGGCGCTGACCGCGGGGCCCAGCGGGGATCTGTTGAGTGCCGAGCAGATGTCGGCGGCTGCGTCGGTCGCAATCGACTGCGGCGCGACGGCAGTGCTAGTGAACTGCACGCCTGCACAGGTGACGTTGCCGTTTGTGCGGCGGCTCGCCGATGACCATCCAGGCGTACCCATTGGTGCTTATGCCAATGCCGGCGATGTCGATGACCAAGTCGGCTGGGCCAGCGATCCGTCGCTGGGGGCGGACAAGTATCTTGCTTTTGCCCGCTCTTGGAGTGAGGCTGGGTCCGTTCTGATTGGGGGGTGCTGTGGCACGGGTCCCGCGCACATAGCAGCGGTCGCTCGCAAGTTCTTGCCCTAGCACTGAGTTCTTGACCTTGGGCGGCTCTTGCCCTTGAGCGTTGGGGGGAGCGGCAGAATTTAAGACTTCTTAGGCAGGCTTTTGGTGACATTCGGCTCGCTAAGCGTTATTATCGTATCTCTCTTCCCCAGGGCTTTTCCGCTCAAATTGAATCACTCCCTCCGAGAAGCAACTATGCGTAAACACAGCTTGATTCCAACGTTTGCTTCAGCCGTTGCGCTGTTTTCAGCCCTCGTGCTGCAGTCCACAGCGGTTGACGCCCAAGGCGTCACGATTGAGTTGATGGATGCCAATGTGAATCCGGGGGGAATGACAAGCATCGATGTCACGATCTCGCCCACGAACGGCCCGCAGACACTGAATGCATTCGAAGTCCCGTTTTTGATCAGTGCATCCGAGCCCGGTCAGCTGAGTTCGCTGCAATTCGCCGACCCGCATGATGAGTTCTTCTTGACCGATCCGGCATCCGACTATCTGTTCTTTGGTAACAGTGATGCCGTCAACCTTGGGGCCGCGGTTAACGATACTCAGTCGGTTAACATGGGCGTGAACAACTATCTCTTCGCATTCGATTTAACGTTCAACCTCGACGATATGACTCTGACAGAACCGCGGCTGCTAACCCAGTTGCAGTTCACGCATATCGTTCCGCCCGGCACCGGGCCTTTGGCAGTCATCGGCGAATCGTTTAGCGTCGCAATCGATGATACGTTCGATCCGGTTGCCGTCGATAACTTGAATGCCGACTTCATTGACGTGACGGTGTCGGGGCCGGCCACGGTCACGGTCGTTCCCGAGCCTGGGACGTTTGCTCTGTGTGCCGCCCTGTCGGGCTGTATCGCGCTGCGGCGTCGCCGGCGATAGCTTGCGGCGAACTAGTGTTTCGTCGGGACGAACAGCGGCCGGTTTGCGGTGCGAGGTGTCGCCGCTTGGCGTTTGGCAACCGTCGTGATGACGTCGACGAATTGAACCTTGGTCGCCGGTTGCACCTGAGGCAGTCGTTGTGCCACGTCGATCATGGCGGGCGGGTTCGATTCGGCAGACTGTGAGATTTGCGAAATGAATCTCGCCGTTTCGATGAAGTTGTTATCGGCCGAGCGCCCGATCAATCCGCTTAGCGTTCTCACGACCAGATCGACTCCGATCCCATCAAAGTGAACGAAGCAGTCCAGTTTGCCGGTCACGGTCGTGCCCCCATCGGCGTCAATCGCATACTGGCTTCGCAAGATGAACACGCCCTTACCCTCGATCGGTTTGGCGGTCATTTTTCCGTCGTATCGACCGTCGGCGACAAACACGTGCAAATTGGGATCGCCATACACCAAGTCCACGGTGCAACTTGTTCCGCTGCCATCGACGGCTTGCAGTTGGTAGGGCCCCTTGCGTTCGATTTCGACGTTCGTGATTCCCAGCAGGTCCCAAATCCCGACCAAGACGTCCGGATTGCGCGTCAGGAACAGGAACATGTCACGGTCGCATGAAATCGCTTGTGTCGGTAAACGTCGATAGAATGTCGGCGATTCCGCGATCGACAGGATGCGCCGGCGGGCCTGAGGTGTCAGGCGTGCCATCGGCAGCGCGTTGAGTGTCTCTTTGCGTTGCCGGGCGGTGCTGGTCGGAAACAGCGAATGGTTTTCGCGGTTCTGGTTGGTGGTCGATCGTTGGCCGGCCGCGTGTCCTCGGGCCGACCGATCCTGCGCATCGGACGCTGCCATCGGCAGAGCCAGCAGCGCCGCGATGATTCCACCGCGCACGATCGTGATGCCCGATCTTTTTGCCACCGACGTCCCCCCGAACGTTTTTCACAGTTCCATCTGCGGCGACACCGGAACGCATCGACGCCAATCCCAACGGCAAGTGAGCCCGGGGGATACTTAATGGGAATTTTCGGCACGACCGGGGCAAAGGGTTGAGGAAAAGAATCGCTTGGGAAGGAACGCAGCCGATAGCAATTCGCCGAGAGAAATCCTGTCTACTCGACACTTTGCGTTGTTTCCCGATAATCGCGGGATAACATCCACGCCGTCACCTTCTCCGCAACCACCAGTATTCTGCTATGGCCAAAAAAACGATCGACGATATTGAAGTAGCTAGCAAAACCGTTCTCATGCGCGTCGACTTCAACGTGCCTCTGGATGACCAGCAAGTGATCACCGATGACCGACGGATTCGGATGGCGCTGCCGAGCATCAAGAGCGTCATTGATCGCGGCGGAAAGCTGATCTTGATGAGTCACCTGGGACGTCCCAAGGGCGATGGTGGTGACTCGAAATTCAGTCTCGCGCCGGCCGCAAAACGACTGGGCGAGTTGCTGGGCAAGCCAGTCGCATTCGCCTCGGACACCGTCGGTGATGACGCCAAGGCGAAAGCCGCCGCATTGAACGATGGGGACGTGTTGGTGCTGGAAAATCTGCGGTTCAACGATGGTGAGAAAAAAGGATGCGCCGAATTCGCGGGCCAATTGGCTTCGATGGCCGACGCCTATTGCAATGACGCCTTCGGCACGTGTCACCGGATGGACGCATCGATGGTTGCCGTCCCCGAAGCGATGGCGGGTAAGCCGCGCGTCGTCGGCCACTTGGTTGCCAAAGAGATTCAATACCTGACCGACGCAATCAGCAATCCCGCACGGCCTTTCGTTGCCATTCTGGGCGGTGCAAAGGTCAGCGACAAAATCAAAGTCATCGAAAACCTGTTGGGCATTTGTGATGCCGTCTTGATTGGCGGCGCGATGGCGTACACGTTCTCGCTGGCGACCGACGGCAAGGTCGGCGGCAGCCTGGTGGAGAAAGACAAGGTCGATTTGGCAAAGGATCTGATCGCCAAGGGCGGTGACAAGCTGCATCTGCCTGTCGACACGCACTGTGGTGATGACTTTAGCAGCGACTGCAACAAAAAGGTCGTGCCGGCCGGTGAAATTCCAGACGGTTTCGAAGGGCTGGACATCGGGCCGGAAACCGCCAAGCGATACGCCGCGGTGATTGCCGGCGCCAAGACGGTTGTTTGGAACGGGCCCATGGGCGTGTTCGAAATGCCGCCGTTTGACGAAGGCACCAAGGTCGTCGCGCAGGCTGTCGCCGATAGCGATGCGATCAGCATCATCGGTGGGGGTGACAGCGCCGCGGCATGCGAACAACTCGGATTCGCCGATAAGGTCAGCCATGTCAGTACCGGTGGTGGCGCAAGTCTGGCGATGCTGGAAGGAAAAGCATTCGCTGCGGTCGACTTGCTGGACGAAGCGTAAGACTCACCAAAGTCCGACTCATGGGCCGGATTGCGTCGTGAACCCATTCGGTGTCGATAATCCGAGGGTCGGTTCCGCTGGAAGGGACTCGTGTTCGTTCCAGTCTGCGTTTGATCGTCACCCCAAGAGATTGCAATGACTGCCGAAGACCAACGTTTGCTCGAAAGCAAGAAGCGAGAGAAAAACTGGCAGCGTTGGGGGCCCTATTTGTCCGAGCGACAATGGGGCACGGTGCGCGAAGATTACAGCGAAGGCGGTGATGCGACGTGGGCGTATTTTCCACACGACCACGCGCGCAGCCGCGCGTATCGCTGGGGCGAAGACGGATTGCTGGGCGTTAGCGATCGCGAGTGCCGGCTCTGTTTGTCGGTCGGCCTGTGGAACGGTCGCGATTCGATTCTGAAAGAGCGGTTGTTCGGCGTGACCGGGCCCGAAGGCAACCACGGCGAAGACGTCAAGGAATGCTATTACTATCTCGATAGCACGCCCACGCACAGCTACATGAAGGCGCTGTACAAGTATCCCCAAAGCAAATATCCGTATGAAGAACTTGCCGACGTCAGTCGCAGTCGTGATCGGAATCAGCCCGAGTATGAACTGACCGACACCGCCGCTTTCGATCAATCGCGATACTTTGATGTGGTCGCCGAATATGCCAAGGCGGGGCCCAACGATTTGCTGATGCGGCTGACGATTCACAATCGCGGTCCGCAGGCCGCCGTGTTGCACGTCTTGCCGCAAATGTTTTTTCGCAACACCTGGACATGGCAATGCACCGACGAGGGGTGCACGATGCGGCCATCGATGCATATCGAAAACGACGTGGTTGTCGCCAACCACGAAACGCTGCAAACGTTTTGGTTGGCCTGCGATCGATTTGGCGGTGCGGAATCGTCCGAGCAGTGGAATTGGTTATTCACTGACAACGAAACCAATGCCGAATTGCATCCGGGGTTGCCCAGCGAATCGGAATACTACAAAGACGCGTTCAACGAATACGTGGTCGTCGGCAACACGCGAGCGGTCTGTCCTCAGCGGCGCGGTACCAAGTGCGCCGCATACGGATTGCTCATGATCCCGGCCGGCGAATCGTACACCGTGAAGTTGCGTTTGGCCCACACCGATGAGCCCGTCATTGCTGATGCATCCGGTGGCGACACCCGGCGGTATGCCGCGGAAGCGTTCGGCGATTCTTTCGACGCTTGCTTCGACGCACGTATCGCCGAGGCCGATGAGTTCTACGCCACTCGGATCGCCGATACGATCAGCGAAGACCGACAAGCGATCGCACGACAAGCCTATGCCGGACTGTTGTGGACAAAACAGTTTTACTACTACAGCGTCGCAACTTGGTTAAGCGGTGATCCCAACGGGCCGCCGGCAAGCGAGTCACGAAAGAACGGCCGTAACAGCGAATGGCGACATCTGTTCAATCGCGACGTGATCTCGATGCCGGACAAGTGGGAATACCCTTGGTACGCCGCCTGGGACTTGGCGTTCCATATGGTGCCGATGGCGCATCTGGATCCACATTTTGCCAAAGAGCAAATGTTATTGTTCTTGCGCGAATGGTACATGCATCCCAGCGGACAAATCCCGGCCTACGAATGGCAGCTCGGTGACGTGAATCCGCCGGTACACGCCTGGGGTGTCTGGCAGGTCTATAAAGCGACCGGCCCGCCGCAGCAACGTGACAAAGTGTTTCTTGCCCGCGCGTTTCAAAAGCTGTTGTTGAATTTCACGTGGTGGGTCAATCGCAAGGACCCGCGTGGAAAGAATATTTTTTCTGGCGGCTTTTTGGGGCTGGATAACATCGGCGTCTTTGATCGCAGCAAGCCGATGCCCAAAGGTCACTTAGAACAGGCCGACGGCACGGCTTGGATGGCGTTCTATTGTGGCACGATGTTGCGAATGGCTATCGAATTGGCCGAAGACAGCGAAGCCTACGGTGACATGGCCAGCAAGTTCTTTGAGCATTACGTGGCCATCGCCGAAGCGACCAACAACATGGATGACGGTGGTCTCTGGGACGAAACCGACGGGTTCTATTACGACCACTTGTATGTGGATGGACAGTCGATCCCGATGCGCGTGCGTTCATTGGTCGGGCTGCTGCCGCTAATGACCGGCGTGATCCTGGAAGAATCGATCATCAACAAGTTGCCCGGGTTTACTCGCCGCATGAAGTGGTTCCTGGAAAACCGTGGCAGCCTTTCCAAGCACATGACGTACATGGAATCCGATGACGGCGACGGAGAGAACTGTCGGCGTCTGTTGGCGATTCCCTCGGAAGATCGATTCCGCAAACTACTGTCGATCATGTTGGATGAATCCGAGTTTCTGTCGCCCTATGGAATCCGCAGCATGTCGGCGATCCATCGTGACAATCCCTACGTGTTTGACTTCGGCGGCGAACATCATGTCGTGCACTATGTTCCCGGCGAAAGCGACAGTGCGATGTTCGGCGGCAACAGCAACTGGCGCGGGCCGATTTGGTTTCCCACCAATTTTTTGTTGATCCAGTCCCTGAAACGTTATCACGTTTTCTATGGCGATGATTTTCGTGTCGAGTATCCGACCGGCAGCGGGAATGTCGCGACGCTGTTAGAGATCGCCAGGGACCTTGAGTGCCGGATGATTTCGCTATTCGAGAAAGATCCTAGCGGCAGTCGTCCGGCCCACGGCGAAGAATCTCGATACGCCGATGATCCGGACTGGAATGATCTGGTTCTGTTTTACGAGTACTTTCATGCCGACACCGGCAAAGGGATCGGCGCCAGCCACCAAACCGGCTGGACCGCATTGGTGGCATCGATGATGCGCAGCCAAGCAAACATGCCCAAATACGCGAAGGTGAAAAAGGGCAAGTGAGATCACTCGCCGTGGATCGTGATGACCAGTCGGCGGCCACTCGCCCGGTCACGGTGCTCGCATAGATAGATGCCCTGCCATGTGCCAAGTTGCAACCGGCCATCGCCGATCGGAATCATGACGCTGGCGCCCATCATCGATGCCTTGACGTGTGCCGGCATGTCATCAGGGCCCTCGAGTGTGTGAACGTAGGGCAGCGATTCGGGAACCGCATGGTTCATCGCGGTCTCGAAATCAACACGTACATCCGGATCCGCGTTCTCGTTGATGGTCAGGGATGCGCTGGTGTGTTGGATAAAGACTTGCATCCATCCGGTCGCTACATCCGCCAGTTCGGGGACCGCCTGGATGACATTGCGGGTGATCAAATGGAATCCGCGGCTGGCGGGGGGAAGCGTCAGATTTCGCTGCAGCCACATGAGAAACGTCCGATGTCTGGGAGAATAAAAAGAAAATTTTGGAAAAACTTTCGGGCAATTCTTGCTGTGCAAATCGTATTTGATTTGCGGATGTTGTGAAGCTTTATCGCGTGGGGGGATCACAACCGACCAGGAAAGAGCGGCCTTTTGCGACGATAACGCCTGGGCTTGATCCGCCACTGGGTCGGAACTGTGTTGCTGATTCCCCCCTTGACAGAAAAGTGATCGATTGCGGCGAACCGCAGTTCGTGAGAATCGCTAACACGGACGCCAGGCGCGGCTGAGGTCTGGCGCGCGGCCGCTGCGAAATGCGGCGGTTGGCCGCAAGTCGCGGCAGGACAATTTCCTTGACTCCTCTCAATTCACGTTAATAATCTCTTCGTCAAACCAGCCGGGCGATTCAGGACGGATCAAAGTCGGCAATCCAATTATGATCGACATGCGAGGTCGGAACTCCATGTCCATTCGACACCGGAAGAATTTGCTCAATGAGTCAGTGCAAAAACGTTTTCGAAGCCATCCTGCGTTACGGACACGACGAAGATTTTGTCCCCAAGCTGGATGAGCAGTTCACACCCACCGATGCACCCGCGGGCAGCGACGAAAAGATCGAAGTCCTCCGCAAGCGAGTCGAGTTGGGACAACCGCTGTGGCACACGACCGACCGCGTCGATTACAGCGGTCTGACCGGTGCGATCCGCCCTCGCGAGTAAGATCGTGCCTGGAGCGAACGCTCCGCCCGCAGTCATGATCGTTCCACCCGACGATTCGACCCAGACGCCTCGCAAGCAAGCATGTTTGCGAGGCGTTTTTTTTTGCTCCATCAGCCAACTGGTATCGACTAACCCCTCGCGAGGTAACGTTACCTGTGTCTGGGCACGTTACCTGTGTCTGGGCACGCTGAGAGTTAGCACTCACCGAAACCTTGTTGTGGAATCAGCGAGCCGCCTTTGAAAAACGATGGCCGCTTCAGAACGCTCTGCAGCGTTCGGGTTCTCGCCTTGTACCGCGGCCGTGTAGGCCGCGACCGTTTAGGCCGCGATTCGGGCTTGCGTGCGATAGTAGTTCGCGATCATTTCCACGACCCGCGATTGCTCGGCCTCGGTCAGGCTCGGGAAAATCGGCAGATTTAGAATCTCTTCACACGCTCGATTCGTCTCGACCAAATTCTCGTCGCCGCAGTCCAAGTGCGCGTAGCACGCTTGGCGATGCACGGGGATCGGATAGTAGATTTCGCTGCTGACACCCTGTTCGCTTAGGTAAGCACGCAGCGCGTCACGTCGGCCTCCGCCGATTCGGATCGCGTACTGATTCCAGACGTGCAGCGCGTTCTTGTCGCGGTGCGGCAAGGTGACACCGTCGCCACCGACTAAATCCGCGTCCGCCAGCATGCGGTCATAACGTGAAGCGATGGCCGATCGATTCTCGGTCGCTTCAGGTAAGTGTTTCAGCTTGACTCGTAAGACGGCTGCCTGGAATGTGTCGAGCCGACTGTTGATGCCGACGACTTGATGATGGTACCGAGGTCGCATGCCGTGGGCAGCGAACAAACGCAGGCGGTCTGCGGTGCCGGCATCGTTGCTCGTCAGCATGCCGCCATCGCCCATGCCGCCCAGATTTTTCGTGGGATAAAAACTGAAGCATCCGATCGCGCCCCAGCTGCCAGCCGGACGCGAGTGATAAGCCGCGCCGATCGCTTGTGCGGCATCTTCGACCACGGCGATGTCGTGGTCACCGGCGATCTGGCAGATTCGGTCGATCTCGGCGCACTGTCCGAACAGGTGAACAGGAATGATCGCTTTGGTTCGCGGTGTGATTGCCTGTTCGATTACATCCGGATCGATGTTGAATGTGTCGGGTCGGATGTCGACAAAGACGGGTGTCGCGCCCAGCCGAGTGATACAGCTGACCGATGCAAAGAACGTAAAGCTGGGGACAATGACTTCGTCGCCGGGACCGATGTTCAGCGACATCAGTGCCAACAGCAATGCGTCGCTGCCCGAGGCGCATCCGATCGCATTATCGACTTGACAATAGCTGGCGATTTCTTGTTCCAGCTGGGTCACGTCCGGACCGAATAAGAAGCGTCCGCTATCGAAAACCTCGGTCAAGGCTTCGATAAACTCTTCTCGATGAGGGCGATTATCGCGGTTGATATCCAACAGCGGGACGTTGGCATCGGAGTTCGCCATTTTCACAACCTTCCATGGTCAAAAAATGCTGGTGTGGGCCTTCGCGGGCGATCCGTGATCGGATCGAGCGGGTTTCGCTCTCTGGATTAGCTTGACGGCGGTGTTGGGGTCAAGGGAGTTTTGCGGCGGAAGTTTATTTCCGGGCCAGCACCGGAAACCCGTCGCTTTCCTGTTCGTCAAGAAAATCCACTAAGTTTGCCTAATAAAGTTCGCCGGGGTTCGTTAGCCCAGTGAGCCGCATCCTTGTATTTTCCTCGTCACCACCGCGAACAGCATGCTCAGCGATACGCCGCCAGCGGAGCCCAATGAGCCGCCGGCGGGCCAAGGTAAACAGTCTGTCTCTCGGCAAGACTGTACCGCCTGGTCCGCTGACGCGGTCAGCGACATCGTTGATCGATTTGAACGGCCACTGTTGGCGTATGCGAATCGCATGTTGAGCGGTGACTGGCAGGGTGCCCAGGATGCGGTGCAGGAGACGTTCCTGCGCCTGTGCCGCGAAGATCGCCAGAAGATCGAATCACGCGTCGCAGCTTGGCTTTTTTCCGTGTGCCGAAGCCGGGTGATAGATATGCAACGAACCCAACGTGCGACGCCCATTGATGCGTCGCAAGTTCCGCTTCCCGACCCCGCGCCCGATGCGGTTCAGGTGGCCAGCGACAGCGAGGACAAAATTCAATTGGCCGCATTGGTCGATCGTCTGACGCCGCGACAACAAGAGGTGGTCCGGCTGCGGATGCAGGCCGGACTGACCTATCGCGAAATCGCCGACGTCACGGGACTGACCGTCAGCAACGTCGGTTTTCATTTGCACGAAGCCGTTCGCAATCTCCGTGATTCACTCGCGGTCAGTGGGTAACGCGCCGGCCGAAATCGGCTGGATGGGTCGTCACAGCCAACAGCGATGGCTGGCCAGAATCGGCCGAGCCACTGACAAGAATACACGACGGATCGAACCGGAACGTCGAGTCAAAACCAACGAACATACACGAGTCATCAAATGTCTGAATCCATCTGGAACGATCCGCGAATCACATCCTATGTGCTGGATGAGTTGTCGCCCGAGCAGCGAGCGGAGTTCGAACGAGAGCTCCAAACCAATCCGCAACTTGCCACCGCCGTCGATGATGCTCGCCGAGTGACATCGCAATTGGGTGAGCTTTATGTGAACGAACTGAACGTGGACACACCGGCGCCACGGCTGGACGACGAACGACGCGACGCCATCCTGGCGGGTGAACCCAGCGTCCTGGCGAGCGAACCCAGCGTCCTGGCGGGTGAACCCAGCGTCGAGATTTCGTCAGCAGCTGGCGATCGTTCATCGCGATTGCCGCTTGCGATCATGGCCATCGCCGCCACGTTGTTGTTGCTGTTAGGGATCGCTCCGCGGCTTGCTCGCCAGGATGCCGAAATCGCCATGCAGCAAGCCGATCAATCGGAATCGCAATCACCCCTGCAATCTTCGCGCGAGTCTTCGTCCGGTTCTGCTTCGTCCGGCTCTGTGTCGACAGGCTCTGTGTCGACTGGGGCGTCGCTGCGATCCGGTGTCGGTGCCGACGCCGATGCGGAACAAGACGTCTTCGGTGTCAGCGAGGAAGAGTCTCTCGAGGCAGCGCGGGGTGAAAGTGCGGCCGGCAAGGACATGACCGTGGCCGGCGGGTACAGCGTTCCAGCAGAGCGAGAAGTAGCCGAATCGGCGGAATCCGAAGATGAGTCTGCGTTCGACGATGTTTGGGTTGCGTCTCAGGTGCCGTCGGATGCATCGGAGTCAAAGTCAACTGCGGAACGTTCTGCAATGTCCCGCCCATTCGCCGCCGGACAGGGTTTAGGTCGTGGCGATGATCCAGCGGTCGACGGAGTCGTTCGCGATGGGCGAAAGATGGCGTCCAGTGAGATAGCATCCAGTGAGTCCGTGCGTCGGCATGTCGCGCCCGCTCCGGCAACTTCGGCTGATCGGCCATTCTCAGATTCAAGCGACCTGAGTGGTTCGCTCCAGTCCGATGGAGCGGTCGTCTTGCGGGGTAGGAAACAGGACGTCGAACGTGCCAAAGCGATGCTGGGGCAACAGCAATCGGCGATGAAGTCCAAGTCAGATGCGTATGCAGTCGCTCCGGGAGAACTTGATTCGGTCGCGATCGGTGATAAGCAATCCTCGATGACTCATGACGAGCCGATGACCGAGGCTCCGGGTTCGCAGCTCAAGTCAGCGAAGGGGCTGGTTCCGTCCCAGTCGCCCGGGGAACGTTTCTCGCTCGAAGAAGGGCTGAGCAAGAATGTTGGCGAGAAAAACTCGTTGGATTTTTCGGCGCCTTCGCTGACTGCTGAACCCCGAATGGCCGGCCTCGCGCCCGCAATGCCCAGTCCTGCCGCACCGGATTCGCCGGGTGCGGCGCCGGCGGCGGGCGCAGCGTATGGCGGACGCGCTGCCGCGGCGACGCCTAGCAGTGGCACCGTGCGAACGCGTCTGCACGAAATGCAGTCGCAATCAAAATTCATTCCCCCAGCCACGAATATCGCGCCGGCCCCGCTGGGCTTTGGTGCAAATGAGACGACGGATTTCAGCTCTGCTCATCCCGATGGCACCGGGCCCGGTAAATCGGGTGATCAGTTCGAACCGATCACGGACAACCCGTTCAAACGCGTCAGCGAACATCCCCTCAGTACATTCTCGGTGGATGTTGATACCGCAAGCTATAGCAAGACGCGAGATTTCTTGATGCGTGCAAACCAATTGCCTCGGCCCGACGCGGTTCGAATCGAAGAAATGGTCAACTACTTTGATTATGGGTACGAATCGCCGAGTGAGGATTCCGATCATCCTTTTGCCGCGCGTGCGGTCATCACCGGTTGCCCTTGGAACGAGCAGCATCGTTTGGCTCGTATCGCGATCAAAGGCAAGGAAATGAACGCGAAAGAGCGTCCCCGGTGCAATTTAGTGTTCCTGATTGACACCAGCGGATCGATGAACGCCCACAACAAACTTCCGCTCGTCCTGCAGGGCATGAAGATGCTGGCCGATCGGTTGAACAAAAAGGATCGTGTTGCGATCGTCGTCTACGCCGGATCGGCGGGACTGGTGTTGGATTCGACCAAGGTTGGCAAGAAAGGCGCAGTGGTGAAAAGTGCACTGACGCGTTTGTCAGCTGGTGGCAGCACCAACGGCGGCGCGGGGATTGCCCTGGCTTATCAAACCGCTCGAGATAATTTTATTCCCAGCGGTGTGAACCGGGTCATCTTGTGTACCGATGGGGATTTCAACGTCGGCACGACCGGCACCGACGAGTTGGTTAGGATGGTCGAGCGAGAGTCAAAAGGCGGCGTCTTTCTATCAGTGCTCGGTTTCGGGATGGGGAACCACAACGACGCAATGCTGGAAAAAATCAGTGCACGCGGAAATGGAAATTACGCTTTCATCGACACCGAGAATGAGGCTCGCAAGGTCTTGGTCGATCAGGCCAGTGCGACCTTGGTGACGATTGCCAAAGACGTCAAGCTGCAGGTCGAATTCAATCCCGCGAAGGTTTCGTCGTACCGCTTGATCGGATACGAGAATCGAATTCTCGCCAAAGAAGACTTCAACGATGACAAGAAAGACGCCGGTGAGATTGGTGCCGGCCACGAGGTCACCGCGTTGTACGAAATCGTGCCGGCCGGTGTCGATGCGGACGCGAGTCGTCCGGAAGTGGATCCGCTGAGGTACCAAACCAAACTGCAGCCGACCGATACGGCCAGCAGTAACGAGACGGTCACGGTCAAGCTGCGATACAAGCAGCCCGATGGGGACAAAAGTACGTTGATCGATTTTCCCGTGACGGATAATGAAGCGGTGTTCGCCGACGCCGATGTGGATACACGGTTCGCGGCGGCCGTCGCCGGATTCGGAATGCAGCTGCGGCGAAGTGATTATCGAGGCAACTGGACGATCAGTGACGTTTTGTCGGCTGCCGAAGGGGCTGTGGGAAATGATGAATTTGGCCTGCGAGCCGAGTTTGTAAGGATCGTTCGCAAGGCCAGTGAGTTGATGGGCCAGTGAGTTGATGGGCCAAGAGTAGCCCAAGGCGGTGGACGGATTCTTCGGCATTGCCAATCCATTGCGATGGCTTTTCGCTCGCAACGACTCGGGTTCAAATGTGCATCGCGCTCTGTTCAACCCCTGGCTGGACCTTCCGGTAACATGCTGTGGCGAAATGATTCGCCGCACGTTGCCGAGGATCCCCATCCGGCGATGTCAGACATCCCGTCATTGACCAGCAGCCAATTGATCACCAGCAGCCAATGTCTATTCCCGAAAATCGTCATTCGCTCGCCAACGATCACGAAATTCGCCGCGACGGCGACTATGTCCTCTATTGGATGATTGCCAATCGCCGGACTCGGTACAACTTTTCGCTGCAGCATGCCGTCGACGTCGCCAAGCAGCTGGACAAGCCGTTGATGGTGTTCGAGCCGCTGCGGGTGAGATACCAATGGGCCAGCGACCGAATTCATCACTTTATCATCGAAGGCATGCGCGACAACGCTGCGGCGCTTGCCAATCGGGCCGTAACGTATTTTCCCTACGTCGAGCCTAAACCCGGCGCCGGCACGCCGTTGCTGCATCAGTTAGCCAAACGGGCATGCACCGTCATCACCGACGAGTACCCGTGTTTCTTTTTGCCACATATGATCGACGCCGTCAAAGATCGCATTCCGGCTCGTTTGGAATTGGTCGACAGCAATGGCGTGATTCCGCTGCGATTGCCTGATCGTACTTTCACGGTCGCGCACAGTTTTCGTCGCTGGATGCAAAAGAATATTTTGGATGTCTTGCTTGAGACGCCCAAGCCGGATCCGTTGTCACGCGTCAAGCTGCCGTTACTCACATCGCTGCCCAAATCGATCACCAAGCGGTGGAAGCCTGCCGACTTGGATGAATTGATTGACGGTGACGGGCTCAGCCACATCCCCATTGATCACTCGGTGCGGCCCAGTCCCGTCGTGCGCGGCGGTTCGGCGGCAGCACACCGCCGACTGAAGCGGTTCTTGAACCAAACGATCGACGTATACAGTGATGATCGCAATCATCCCGATGAAGACGCGACGACCGGATTGAGTCCTCATCTTCATTTCGGGCACATCGCGGCACACGAAATCGTCGAAAGGCTGTTGGATCAGGAGGACTGGACTCCTGACAAGGCGTCGAGCCCGAACGGCAAAAATCACGGATTTTGGAACATCAGCCAAGGCGGTGAAGCGTTTCTGGATCAAGTGCTGACGTGGCGAGAGATGGGTTTCAATTTGTCGTTTCGCGAGCCTGAGCAGTACGACAAATACGAGTCGCTGCCCGATTGGGCCAAGGCAACGCATGCCGAGCAGGCCGATACCGAGCGACCGTATCTCTACTCACTCGAGCAGTTCGAAAATGCCCAGACGCACGACGAACTGTGGAATGCGGCTCAGCGCCAGATCATTCGTGACGGCGTGATGCACAATTACATGCGGATGTTGTGGGGCAAGAAAATCCTGCACTGGACGCGTTCGCCGCAGGAAGCCTTGCAGGTCATGGTTCATTTGAACAATAAGTACGGCCTCGATGGTCGAGACCCAAATTCCTACAGCGGGATTTTTTGGGTGCTGGGCCGATACGACCGAGCCTGGGGCCCAAAGCGGCCGGTCTTCGGCAGCGTCCGCTACATGACCAGCGATAGCGCTCGGCGAAAATTGCGTTTGCATGACTACTTGCAACGCAATTCGGAAGTTTAGCTTCGCTCGCCTGGCCCCGCCCCGAGCGGGGCTGGATGGATAGGGCTGCACCGGCGAAGCGCGTGAACGTCGATTCGCGGGAGTCCTCTTCGGCAAGTTTGGGGCCATTCGGTGGCAAATCACTCAAAAGGCCTTGTCAGTGGGCGTCGCTGCCGATACATTCCTCGATTCTTCACAGGCGACTCGAGGGTGCCGATATCGGTCCGCCCCGAACCGGGCTTGCCCAACGCAGGGCTTGCCCAGCGTTTGTAGCCAGGAATTGTCCCTCCCGCGTCTTTCCCTAACTGTATAGAAGTCTGTCCCGTGGTGGCTC
This sequence comes from uncultured Pirellulaceae bacterium, assembly GCA_963975425.1. GTDB lineage: Bacteria > Planctomycetota > Planctomycetia > Pirellulales > Pirellulaceae > CAXBGS01. The sequence goes on along the minus strand of CAXBGS010000004.1, from coordinate 409,941 downwards.
AACCAACCTATATGGCCAAGACCGGCCAAGTCGAACAACAGTGGCACGTCGTTGACGCTGCTGACGAAGTGCTCGGCCGACTTGCCAGCGATATTGCCGTGATCCTGATGGGCAAGCACCGCCCCGAGTACACTCCGCACGTCGATTGTGGAGACTTTGTGGTCGTGGTGAACGCCGAAAAGGTCGGGATGACGGGCCGCAAAATGGACGCTCGCCACTACACGTGGTACACCGGGCACCCCGGATTGCGTCTGGAAAGCTATGGCGATCGTCAAAAACGTAAGCCCGAAGATTTGATCCACGAAGCCGTGCGCCGGATGTTGCCAAAGAACAAACTGGCCAGCCAAATGATCAAGAAACTAAAGATTTATACGGGGCCCGAGCACCCGCACGCTGCACAGCAGCCTCAAGAATTAAAACGCACAAGCAAGAAGGTTTGACGGGATGGTTGCGGTAAAGAAAGACAAAATCAACGGCGACTGCCTGGGTACGGGGCGTCGCAAAAGCAGCGTGGCACGCGTTCGTGTTCGCCCTGGCAGCGGCAAGATCACCATCAACCGAAAGCCGATCGAAGAGTACTTCGTCAACGACCAAGACCGAAAGGCCGTCGAAGCGACACTGCAGGCTGCCGAGTGTGCCGAAAGCGTTGACGTGCTCGTTCGTGTCGATGGCGGCGGGCTGACCGGTCAAAGCGGCGCAGTCCGCATGGGATTGGCGCGTGCTTTAGTCGGATACAACGAATCGCTTCACGAGCCGCTGCGAGAAGGCGGATTCTTGACACGTGATTCGCGAATGAAAGAACGTAAGAAACCTGGTCTGCGCGGTGCTCGCCGAGGCGTTCAGTTCAGCAAACGTTAGTCGCGTTTCTCTTTCCCTTGCGTTTCCTTGACAGGAAACCATATGGTCCAGGGATGCGTGGAAAAGGCTGGTTTGTGTCAGCCCGGCATAAAATATGCGTTGCATGAGCGTGGATGCGTGGCGATCATGCCACATTGGCGGGCCCATGGATGCCTTTCAAGGCGTTGGTTTACTGGGGCTGTGGATGCCGTTGGCGGTGCTGGGGTGCTGACAAGCACCGGAATGATCCGTTTACAGGCCAACCCGCTATCGTTACAAATCCGCCGTTTGGGGCTGGTTGTCGATCGAGATCGGCTGCTGCTCCAATTTGCCACCGTAAGGCCCTCGCGGGCCAAGTTGAACGGCCTCGATGGGCCGAATGAAGGACTGAGTTTTGGGAAAAAAAGAAGAGGCCTTTGAAGTCGAAGGCACTGTCACACAAGCACTTGCGAACACTCGTTTTCGGGTCCAGTTGGAAACCGGAAATGAAGTGATGGCACACGTTGCAGGTCGAATGCGTAAACACTTCATCCGGATCGTCCCGGGTGATAAGGTGCGCGTCGAACTGTCTCCCTATGATTTGACCAAAGGTCGAATCACCTATCGTGAACGTTAAGCGTTCCGTCGCGATTTAGTGTACCGCCATCATGAGCGTGAGCTGGCGTCTATCAAGGCGCACTCAGGCGGTGCTGCATTCTGACCCGAATGTCATCTTTACTCGTTTCTCGCGAGATTCTTCGTTCCAGAGGCCAAGTCGACCACGGCTGCTGCGCCGTCGATCGCTTGGCGGTTTGGTGGGTCCCGACCGCTTGGTCCCCGGTTGTCCACGATAATTCTGTATTCCCGCGTTGATTTCTGTATTCCCTTGTTGATTAACGTCAAAGCGGTGAAACTTATGCGGAGCGGACGGGGTAAATAACGTTAGCTAACAACCAATGCGAGGTTCCCTCGCTCAATTTCCAGATTGCCCGAGATTAAGGATGGTTTTCCCAATGGGTTTTGTCAGTATGCCGCGATATCGTCGTTCCATGTTCATGCGTCCGCCCACGACGCATCGATCGTTGCCCCATCGAGTCGCGAATCGAGGACGATGCGTTCTCGCACTGATTTGCTGTGCTCTTCTGGTGCCTGCTGTTTCGCGACCGGTCGCTGCTCAGGAACAGCTTGGTCCGCAAGGCGGAACGGTACCGGCGGTCGCTGGCAACGGCGATCCTGCCCTGGTCGTGACGCTTGGATCGATGGACAAACTGACCAACGACGTCAACTACGTTACTGGTATCGTCGGTCAACCGCAGGCCGGTGCGATCTTCAGCATGATGGCGGGCCAATTTACCCGTGGAATCGATACCACGCAGCCGATCGGCATCGTGGTCACGCTGGTCGACGGAGCGCCCGAGCCGATTGCTTTGATCCCGACGGCCGATGTCAAGCAAGTGCTGAAGTCGATCGAGCCGCAAACCGGACCCGCTGACGAGCAAGCCGATGGCACTTTGATCATCGCGCTGGGACCGTACGTCGCTCATATTCGCCAGATGGGCAACTGGGCTGCGATCGCACGAAGCAGCGAGTTGCTGAATCAGGCGCCTGCCAATCCAAACGCTTTGTTTGCCGGAATGGGCAACGACTATGACATTGCCGTCCGGTTAAAAGTCCAACAGGTTCCACCAGAAGCGCGTGACATGTTGATCGCGCAGTTGCGACAGGGGTTCGAGCAAGCGATGGCACAACAGGCCGAGGCGGACCAGGACTCGACTCGCGAAATGGCCGAAGGCACCATCAAGCAGCTAGAGATGGTCATCAACGACACCGATGAATTGAAATTCGGATGGAACGTCGATCAGCCCGGTAAGCAGATGAACATCGATGTCTCGTTCACCGCGATGCCGGGCACCAAGCTGGCACAGATGTACGGTGGTCAGCACTCGATTGCTTCCAACTTTTCGTCGGTCATTCGCCCCGATGCCGCCGCCTACTATCACGCCGCGTCATCGATCAGCCCAGTCGCTATCGAGCAAGCAAAAAAGAGTGTCGATGGCTCTCTTTCGGCGCTGCGAAAGTCGATGGAAAATTCGGACAAGCTGGATGACGAACAACGTGCCGAGATCTCTGCGATGGTCGATCGGCTGGTGAAGTTGATGGTCGATTCGATTTCCGAAGGCAAGATGGATATGGGCGGGCTGCTGTTGGCCGACGAGTCCGATTTCAAATTTGCCTTCGGTGCATTTGTGTCCGACGGCCAAGAGGCTGCACAAATCGTGAAAGACTTGGCGGCGAAAGTCAAAGACGAACCCAACGCGCCCCGATTCATGTTCGACCAAAGCACCTACAACGGCGTGACGATGCATCGTATCGAAGCCGACGTGCCCGAGAGTGAAGATGAAGTCCGCAGCGTGTTTGGTGACAAATTAAATGTGCACTTGGGTACCGGTGCTAAGAGCCTGTACCTAGCTGTTGGCAACGATAGCGATTCGTTGATGAAAGAGTTGATCGATTCGTCCGGCAGCGATTCATCGTCGAATCGACCGATGGCTCAGCTTCGCTTGACATTGCTGCCGATTTTGCAGTTTGCTCAATCGGTCGAGCCAAACGATTCGGTTGCCGCAATGATCGATGCGCTTTCACGAGCTCCCGACGCGGGACTGATCACGGCAGTCGGTGACAGTCTGCCCAACGGCCAGTCGACTCGCCTGACCATTGGCGAAGGACTGCTGCAAGCGATCGGCGCGGCGGGGCGTCAAGCACAACAGGCCGCGCAAGCGGACCAGTTCTAAACGTTGCCCGTTTGCAAAATTAGCGTTCGCCAAACTAGCGTTCGCCGCATCAGCATGTTTCGTTGCAGGGCCTGGCTGTGAATCACGTAAAGCCGACCGGGACAAGACGCCAATGGATCACCAACGCGATCGCCCTAGCGATCGCGTTCGGTGCGGGTTGGCTGGCCGGGTCGCGCGGCGGTGCTTCGCGCAGTTTGGTCGACATGGATATCAAACCAGAAATGGTATCGGCGGACTCGCTTTCCTCCGACAGTGTCCGCAAGTCGTCGATCGAAGAAGTGCTGCAGCTTGCTCGCGGCGCTCTGGCAACCATGTCGACGACGTGCGACGACTACACCGCACGTTTCGTTAAGCAAGAGTTAAGCTCTAGCGGAACGCTGAGTGAGTTCTCTGAGATTCAGCTGAAGGTCCAGACACGCCTTCGCAATGAAACCGATGACGCGCCCAAACGCGTCTATTTGCGTTTTACCAAGCCCGCGAATGTCGATGGCCGCGAAGTGATTTGGGCCGAAGACCTGCACGATGCGAAAATGGTCGTTCACGAAGCCGGGCTATTGGGTTTGGTAACCCTGCGTTTGGATCCCGACGGTCTGTTGGCCATGCAGGGCCAACGCTATCCGATCAGCGAAATCGGAATCACTCGGCTCGTCGAAAAATTGATCGAACGCGGAGAAGTCGATCGGGATAATCCCGAAATCGATGTCACCATCAAGAGTGGCTATCCCTTTGACAATGTCGACGCACAACTGATCCAGATTCGGCGGGAAAGACCAGGGCAATCAGAAGATGATTTCTCGCTAGCCGAGATCACGTTCGATCCAAACCGGATGTTGATTCTCAGCTATCGCAGCTTCGGCTGGCCGGAAAAGCCCGGCCAAACACCGCCCCTGCAAGAATCTTACGCCTATCACGACTTGGCCGTGAACGTCGGTCTGACCGAAGCGGATTTCGATCCGGCGAATCCAGACTATCAGTTTCCCTAGCCTGCCGTCGCGGAGACGCGACACTCTCACTGGCTTGCCTATCTTAACATTCGGACCGAGCTTGCCCGAAATTTTTCTTGCCGCGAATCAATGTTCGCAAGTCACGCGATTGATGGGACAAACGGCTTTCCTGACCGGAAAACTCCGCCCAGAATCTGTAGCCTTCCCGTAGCCACCCCCTTTACCCGGGCTGGAAGATATTGATCCTTGCGTGACTGCACCTGTTCTACGTTTCTGTTCCTTTCGGAGAAAGATGTTGTGCGAACAATAGCAACCCTCACTTTCAACCTACTTTTCATCGCAGGCATTCAGTTCAGTCCGTTCAGTACTGCGGATGTCGCTGCCGAAACCTACGTCAGTACGGCACCCGCGTCGGGGCAATCGTACTACTGCGAAAAATGTGGGAAATACCATACGCGTGCGACCAGCAACGTGGTTCCCACGTCTTACACCGCGCCGGCAAGCCGTCCGGTCGCCACCAATCAATCAAGTTCGTATTCCGGTGGCGGGATGCGGAATGTATTGTCGATGCTGAACAACCAGCGGGCTCGAATGGGCATCGCCGGTCTGCAGTATGATTCCCAATTGCAAGCCGTCGCTGAGCGTCGTGCCCGCAAGATGGCATCGATGGGGCTCAAGAGTCATCCGCCTGGATCGTTCTCGCCCGGTCGATACGAGGGAGTCGGTTGGTCCAGTTCATTCTCGCCCTCGGGAGTCTCCGCATGCTTCACCAGCGATACGCGGATGCGATACGCCGGTGCAGCCATGGCCACCGGACGCGACGGCGTCTACTTTGCAGTCGTCTATCGCTAGGACCACTTGTAAAATCGCGTGACGAGTCAGCCGCATGGCTCGTCACGCTTTTGCTTGCCCTCCTGGTGTTCGCCGTGATGTCATTGTCGGGCATGCCCTGTGACGCTCAGGCTCCGGGAGCACTGATCGAGCGGGGTCGGGGGAATCAACCACGACTATCTGAGTCGCTTGATCACCCACCCACGGTCAATCGCCCTGCTGCGACCAATGCCCAGCCTGTGTCGCCCGACCGTGATGTCATCCAGGTTGGCCCCGCCGATGCAAAGTCGTCGGTGCAGTGGCTCGCAGATTTGGCGGTGCGAAAAATTCCCAAGACGTTCGACGGTGACAAAGACTGGGGCAACGTCAAGAAAATTTGGGCCGGTGTCAAAGTCCGACGTGATGGTTTTCGTTTGAAAACCAATCGCCGGTTTCGCGATGTCAATCATGGACGTTGGATTCGATACGAACTTTCGCTCGTCGATACTCTTCCCGCTGTGCCCACGGTGACCATCGAACAGGTGACAAGCCTTTCAAGCAGCACGGACTCGCATGGATCGGACGATGGCTGGCAAATTCAATCCACGCTGTCGGCGCCGATGCGATTTACTGCGCGGATCGAGCGTTGGAACTACGGGTTGCAGTGGTACAGCGTCAGCGTTTCGGGGCATCTTCGCATTCGCTTGCGCAGTTCCGCCACGATCCGATTCACAGCCGACTACACCCAGATTCCACCGGCTTTGGTGATCGATCCGTACATCGAGCAAGCCGAAATTTCGCTGGACGACTTTGAGGTTGAAAGGATCAGTAAGATCGGCGGCGACGTTGCCGAGGCCTGGGGCGAGATAATTCAAACCGTCATCCGCGAAAGGATACGACGAAAGGAAAATGCGTCGCTCGCTGAAAAGATGAACCGCGCCATCACGAAGCATCGCGATGATTTGCGGTTATCGATGTTCGACGCGGCAACCGGTTGGTTCGATACCGCCGCGGCTGTCGACGATTAAGACGCAACGATCCTTGCCGACGTGAGGATTGTCTCAAGTGTTGATCGCCATCGCCCGTTCGTCATCGCTCGTTCGTCATCGATCGGCGAGTTACGTTCGAGCAAAGATGGCACCCGCGAAGAAACTCGTGGCGCTCTGTCGATGTGACAAACGCGGTTGGGTAAGTCTGCTCGGTACGCTGCCGCGTACGAGATCGATCGCATATCCTCGCTCGCTATTTCGACGATAGTCCGTCGGTCGGTATTCGATTCAGCGTGTAGTAAGCGTATTTGTGCAGCAGTGGTTCGCCCTCTTCGCTGCGGACACCGGCTGCGATCAGTTCATGAACGAATAGTTCACGTCGCCCGTCCACTCGCAGATGGACCGTTTTTCGATCGTCCGAGACAGAGGTGACTTGGACCGCCAGGTTTTTCGTGTTGATTTCGTTGCTGCCGTAGGTTTCGTGATAGCTGTACGTGTAGCTGGTCATCTCGTAAGACTCAGCCTCGCTTGCGCTAGTCACATCGACCGGCTTGGTAAATCGAAGTTCGAAACCGTCCGGCGTCGCCCGCATCTGCTGAATTTCAAACGGAGTGACTCCGGTCCAGACCAATCGCTGCAGCCCGTACGAAGCCGTTCCCAGACTGCTCCAGCCGCGATTCGTCAGACCGACAAAAACGCTGCCATCGGTTCCCTGGGCAAGTCGCAGTACGGCCGAGGCAAGTTGCGACCGAAACGGGAAACACGCACCTTGGTATTGTCCATCGACCTTTTCCAGAAAGACGCGGTTGATCGCTGCCTGCGTGAATTCACCCACAAACAACTGGCCCGCAAACGGACCGAACTCGCCATCGCTATCGTCCAACATGATGTCGGTCGCCGACTGCCCCATCTTTTTATAAGGAAACCAAACTGCGGGCGGGCACAACTGCGGAAACCGTTTCATTGCTTGTGGATAAGCCAGTCCGTCGGGGACACTCTTGATGGCTTGGTCGCCAAGGGCCGCATCGGAAAAGGGTGATCCGTCTTGGTTCTTTGATGCGAGCGCTTCGGCGTGATGAAAAAACGCGCCCGGTCGCATATGGTGCAGACTGTTGGTCGCCACCCAATTTCCCTGTTGGTCGGTGTAAAACATGTCGCCTGCCGCATTCGTGCCGAGACCCGATGGGGACCGCATGCCACCGCAGACCGGAATCAGTTTCCCATCCTCGGCAATCGTCAAACCCCATCCGCGCCATAAGCCTTGGCGATAACCGAGCACCGGATCGTTGACGGTCAGGGCACGTTGCTTTTCGTTTAATCCCAAGCCGATGTTAAGGGTGATCCAAAGATTGCCGTCCCCGTCACGTTCAGGTCCGTACGCGTATTCGTGATAGTGCCCCGTGACTCCCCAGCCTGACGCGACGGTTTCGTATTCATCCGCGACATCGTCACCGTCAAGATCGCGCATGCGCGTCACCTCGGTGCGCTGCGTCGTGATCAATGAATCTCCGTCGCGCAGCAATCCCAGTGGTTCGTGCAGGGCGCTGGCAAATTGATGGTACGACACCTTTGACGGCGGGTCTTGGTAGACGCCATCCAGCAACCAGACCTCGCCCTTGCGTATCGCGACGGCGATGCGATGATCATCCAGAATTGCGATGCCGCTGACTTCAAGCGTCAAGCCCTCCGGGGCTGGCGTCCAATTGGCCGAGCGTGAATCCGTTTGCGCTTTTGGTGCGGCGATCGTCACGATTTTGTAATAATCACTTTCGTCCGCCCCGCGCGCATCGCCCAAGAACGTCGCTGCGATCAACATCGCAGAAAAAGCGGTTTGTCGTACTACCACGTGTACAGCACCTCGATGCTCGGGTCTTTTTCGGTGTCGATCTTCACTGACCAACGTTCGCGTTTTTCATGCTTTTCAACGTTACTCGTTTCGATCGAGTCGCCGATGATCGCGACGGTCAGTCCCTGATCGTTCGCATAGGATGACTTTGATTTTTTTTCCAGGCTCACGCCATCAATCAAGTGCAGTTGAACGACAGACGGCATCTGCGAATCAGAACGTCGTCGAACGTGAATGGTGCGGCGCAGTCCCTGTCCCGATTCGGGAACGATGCGGTCGGTGATGTCGTAGCCATCGATGGTGTACCGAAACGTTGGGATTCGCATCGCATCCAAGCGATAGCCGCCGAACCGATATTTAGCACCAGATGCACCGAGGATATTCATTCGCGGCAGCCGCATCTTGCCTGTTCCAAGCGGAATGGCTTCCGGTGAAAATCGGATATACCACGTGCCTTGTGCGTCAAGGAAACGGCCACGCCAGCCCGTCGCCAAAATTCCTGTTTGCGTGTCAAACGCATAGTGAATCTGTTCGGGAAACCCGACGGCGATCGCATGCGTGCCGACATCCTCGACAAAAGTTCTTAACAAGATCGGTTGATCTGTCGGCGTTAGTTCGTAGTTCTTTGACCTCGCTTGCTCGATTTTTTCCGGCAAGGGCTGTTCGTCCAGGTCCGCTAAGTAAGCCCACATCGCGCCGATTTGGCGAATCGGGTCACCATCGAGCAGTTTCGGATGTTGGCTTTTCCCGTCAGGAAAAAACGTCGGCATCCGCGTGCGAGCCTTCAACGAACCTGGGTCCAAGAGAAACGAACGAAACCAAGATGGATTGACGCGGGCATCGATGCCTTGCAGGTCGACGCCGACAACGCCCGGCATCGTGTATCCGCGAAACGCGTGGCATTGAATGCAACCGACGTCCATCAGGCTTCTGCCGACATCGTGCTGGTCCAGCGAGTCGCCAAACAGTTTGGCTGCGGATGAGGTATCAGCTTGATCGGCAGCCGCGAATTGGTTCGGCAGAAACGCGGTGGCATCACCGGGAAAGACTGGCATGCGAATATGCATGTGCGGTCGAATGTCCGCTTTTTTACCCAGCAAGACGTTCTTCATGTGCGCTTTGTTCAGCTTTTGACCGACATGTGCCAGCGGTGGCGGCAGTCGGCCCTCGTCGCCCAAGTCAATGTCATCGACCGTATGGAAAAATCCCTTTCGATATCGCCCGATTCCGCCAAGCTCATCACGACTATGGCAGGCGAAGCAGTTCAGTTGCAGCATCGTGAACGTCAACGCTCGGGCGTCATCCGCTTTGCTTTGCTTTTCGCCTGATGCTAAAACGTCACCGATGGCATCGACCTGTTGATCGTCCAATGCATAGTTGACATTGTGCCCGTCCAAACAACTATTGCCGCGAACATCTAGCGCGGCGAACGCCTTGGCGCTCATCGTCGATTCGGCACCCGTCGCATCGTGGCAGTTGGCGCATCCGAGCGAATTGAATCGTGCTTGCCCACGGCTAATCAAATCCGGATCGATCCCTGTTGCAGGCTCATCCAGGTCGTTAACGTCGGGTTGCAAATATGCAGCAATGTCTGCGGCTTCGATCGCCGTCAGCTTCAAGTGAGGCATGCGGCCGGCGGGGCGCGTTTTTAATGGGTCGGCCAAGAAGTAAGTCAACGAACGACGCGAATACTTCGCGGGCAATTCAGGATGCGGAACCGAACGGACTCGCCGAGCGGCACCGGCCAGCCCCATGTCGGCCAGTTCCTCCGGATCGAGTTCTTCCAACAACCGGTCAAGCTGCGAATCGCTAGGCGTGTTGACGGTTACGTTCTGATCCGGCGCGTGGCAGGCCACACATCCGACGCGGTGATAAATCTGCTTGCCGTTTTCTCGGTCGCCCTTTTTCCAGAATTCAAAGGGCACCGGATTGCGCCCAGTCGCTCGCAACGTCGGCAGGGGACGCTGTTGCGTCATCAGGAATGCGGTCAGCTCTCGAACGATTTGGTCGCGTTCTTGGTCACTCTTTCCGGCCAACACATCGGGCATCGTGGTGCCCGGTTTTGTTTTGTGTGGTGATGTCAGAAACTCTGCGATCCACGCCGGTTTCATCCGGACGGCCGCGTCATGCAGGTTGGGGCCACGTTTCGGTGCAAACGCTTGTTTCTTGCTCGCATGACAGGCGGTGCAACTAAGTTCGGTGACCAGCAAGTTGCCGGCCATGACCGAGTCAATTTCGCCGTGTCGGGCGAACCGATCGAATCCAGCAACGAACGGAGACGTGTCGCCGGAGTCCGAACGCAATGCATCGGCGGGCACCGGATCGGCGAGGGTCTCTTGCGGAGGCCCGGCCACGGCTAAGGCGATCAGTAGGACGATTCGGACAGATCGCAGATTCAAGACGTGATGATTCAAGCGACATTACCCTTTTTTGCTTCACGGGCCGCAACCAACATGTCGATCCATGGCCCGATGAAATGACCGTTGTCATGGAACGTGCGTCCGCTGACGAGGTTTCCATCGATGACGCATGGTTCGTTAACGAACGTACCGCCGCACACTTCCAAATCGAATTGACATTTGGGGACGGTTGCCATGCGTTTGCCTCGTACGCAGTCCGCATAGGCTGGGATTTCGACCCCGTGGCAAACGCTGGCGACGGGCTTGTTGGCGGCGAAGAAGTATTTTGTCATCCGCACCAAATCGCTGTCGTAACGAATGTACTCGGGAGCACGCCCGCCAGAGAAAAAGATGCCCGCGTATTCCTCTTCGTTCACCTCACTGAACGGAACATCACACATCAGCGTGTAACCTTCCCATTCTTTGGTGATCGTCCATCCCGGTTTTACTTCGTGCAGTACCAATTGGTACAACCGCTTCTCCGGTGCCGTGACGACGGGTTGAAACCCGGCTTCCTGTAAGCGGTAGTACGGGTACATGGTATCCAGCAGTTCGGTAGCGTCACCGATGACGACGAGAACCTTTTCCATCTTTCGTTTTCCAAATGAGTTGGGTGGTTTAATTCAGCGATCGATTTTCTAAGTAGTCGCGCGATCGATTGATCTCGGATGTGACCGCTTCGATCGAATCCAGAATGGGGATGCCGCGTGGGAACGGGTGCATGAAAATTTCCGTCCAGCCTTGGTAATTGATCTCTGCCAGCGCCGACAGGAGTGGGGCGAAATCTAAGGCACCGCGACCAGGCATCTGTAATAACTCTTGATCTTTGGGAAGCTTTGTCATACAGCCCATGCCGTGTTGCCAAGCATAGAATACTTTCAAGCGATCGCCGAGGTCGCGAATCAGACTCGAAATCAAGTCAACTTCTTGTGGTAAGTGATACGGCGCCAACGCGATGCCAATGTTCTTGCTCGGTGCAAATTCGGCAAGCCAGCGTATCGAGTCGGGTGAATCAATCAAACTGTTTGCATGATTTTCGATGGCGATCGTCACATCGGTTTCTTCGGCAACGGCCAGATGAGGCTTCATCAGCTCGGCAAATTCGGCGACGGCCGACTTGAGCGCGGCCCCTTTAAGTTTCTTCGGACCTTTGCCACCGGTCACAATCGTTCGGCAGCCCAGCCGGTTCGCCAGCCGCATTTCATCTTGAATGCCGAACGGCCCCAGTTTGTACTGTGTGATGCAACCCAGTGTGACATCGTGCTCGTTGATCAGGTTGGCAAAGGCCTGTTCGCCCATCTCATCGAGTTGTTCCCTTTGATTGCCGTGCTTCATCGGCCAGATGTCGATTGCGGTCGCCCCGCACTTAGAAACCTCCGGCAAGATATCCGCAAGCGGCGCATAGCCGTACATGCATGATCCCACCAGGTATTTCAATCGATGGGGCCTGCCCTGGATTGCTGAAGCGGGGTGATGTTGCGAAGCGGTAAGCATCGACGCGGCAAGCAGGGCGTGGAATTGTCGACGGTGCATTGCGGTGTCCCTCGGGGTGGCGGACGGTACTAAGGATCAACATGACCGATACGACTCGGGAATTCATTGCTGGATTGCGTAACTTTGTTGCACTATATTGTCAGTGCATGATGACGGTGGTTGGCCGGCTGCAGCTTGGTGCGTTGAACCACCGCGATCTTCTGAATCGGAGTACAGGTGAAGCGAGTCGCACTGTTGATCGAAACCTCACGAAGCTACGGACGTGAACTGCTTCGTGGGGTCAAACGATATGCGATCGAACACGGCCCCTGGTCGCTGTTCGTTGAGGTACGAGACCTCGAATCCAAGCCGCCGGCATGGCTCAAGAGCTGGGACGGCGATGGCATTTTGACACGATCGGGCAACAACGCGATCGCGGCAGCGGTCAAACGCGTCGGCGTCCCCGCGGTCGAATTGCGATCAACGCGTCGCGGATTCGGATTGCCGTTTGTCGGCGTGGACAACGAAGCGGTCGCTTCTTTGGTCGTCGATCATTTACTAGAACGTGGCTTTCGACACTTCGGCGTCTACGGTCTCGATACTGAACCTTTTTTTACAGAGCGTCGTCAGCACTTTGTTCAAAAGTTGCAGGACCGCGGGTTCGACTGCGTATCGCTGCGACAATCCGGAATGACCGAGCGTCCGCATCAGTGGGAAAAACAACAACAGCGATTGATACAGTGGATCGAATCGTTGAATAAACCGGCGGGTGTGCTGGCGTGTACCGATCAGTTGGGATGTTGGCTTTTGGATGCGTGCGTTCGTCGAGCGATTCGCGTACCCGAAGAGTTGGCGGTCGTTGGCGTCGAGAACGATGAGACGCTTGCCACGATGAGCACGCCACCGCTGAGCAGCGTTCAGTTGCCGGGCGAACGTATCGGATACGAGGCGGCTCGGAAGTTAGACGTATTGATGAGAGGCCGCAAGCTTTCGGAAACTTCCACCCTGATCGCTCCGACAGGGATCGCGGTGCGGCAATCGTCCGATGTCGTCGCCATCGACGATCCGTTGTTGGCGCAGGCGATTCAGTGGATCCGTGATCACGTTTGCGAGGGTATCCGAGTCGCCGACGTTTTGGCAGCGGTCCCGATCTCGCGCAGTTCGCTCGAACGCGGTTGTCGCCGAGTACTCGGGCGATCGCCCAATGCCGAGATTGTTCGAACTCGGGTGGACCAAGTCAGTCGGTTGCTCTGCGAGAGCGATTTGACGCTGCAGCAAATCGCCGATCGAACCGGCTTTAACACGGCGCAGTATCTCGTCGGAACGTTCCGCCAGATTCGCGGAATCACGCCGGGTGAATTCCGTCGTCGCCACCGAGTCTCATAGCCGGTGTCGATTGAATTTGCGGTCGTCTTTTTCCTCGGCGGTTATTCCCAAAGGAAGTCATCCTGCAATTCTTGACGTCTTGACTAAAGAGGTGGTGTTTTCGCGAATGAAACCTGCGTCACACTTGATCAGAGCGACTGTTCGGTTTGAGGGCGATTACGGAGCATGAAATGCCGGCCCGCCGCTGGTGTTGAAACCCATTGGTGCCGACTCGCCGATTGGCGGATGTGATATCGTTGAGTCGATGATCAATGGTGAATCGGTTTCGATCATCCCCATTTCGGCGCAGGCACCCGAACCGCAACCCTGGTTTCGACAAGACGCGTGTCCCTTGCTGCAGAAGCCGTTCTCATCGATCGCTTGACGATACGCGCGATCTTCCGCTTTCAAGATCGGCATACCGAACGGCAACGGGTTGGTCGGCGTTTGTTGGATCTCGCGATCAGCGGTGTACCTGACACATTCCTCGCGTGGCGTCCCCGTGTAGCTGGGCATTACGATCTCTGGCGTGATAAAGACCAGCAATTCGCTCTCGCGGGTCGCAAGATTTTTATGTCTAAAAAGATGTCCGACTTTTGGCAGGCGTCCGAGCCCAGGGATCAGGCTGCGCTCGACGGTACGTGTCCGTTGTCGCAATCCGCCCAGCACGAGTGTTTGTTGGTCGTAAACGCGGACGGTCGTTTTCGTTTCGCGGCGATCGATGATCGGTGCGTTGTCGGTTTCGCTGAATCCCGTCAGTAAACTGAATCTTGGATTCACGACCATTGCGATGGTGCCGTCTTGTGCGATATGCGGGATCACATTCAGCGTGACGCCGGCCTCGCGGAACTCGGTGGTTCCGATCGTTCCGCCTTCGAGTCCTTGCGTCAATTGCTGATAAGGAATTTCGGTGACGATTTCAATTTCGGCGGTTTCATGGTTCATGACGACCACGTTCGGGTCGGCAAGCAGGCGGGAATCATCCGACGATTCGAGTGCCTGTAATATGGTTTCGAAGTTCGAATACCGATTCAGGCTGGTGAATGTCAGCACGCCATTGGCACCGGAGGACGGAACAGCCGCGGTCACCGCGTTCAACGCAACCGATTGCGCGGCAGATCCCGTTGTGCTGTCGACCGCTCGACCGTTAAATCCGCTGCCCCAGTTGACGCCGATGCGTGCCACGTCTTCCAACCCGCAGTCATAGATCAACGCGTGGATGCGCACCTGCGGGCGTGGTCGATCCAGTTGCTCGATGGCAGACGCGATACGGCTGATCGCTTCAGGCCGATCGCTGATCACTAGTTTGTCTTCGAGCTCAAGCGGTGAGATTCGACCTTCTTCGCTTAGCAGCGGCATGACGCCCTCAGCCAATGTTGCCGACGGCACGAATTGCGGTTCAAAGACACGTACGATCGTCGACGCGCTGGTACGGATGCCTGGCACGTCCGGCGCCGCTGATCCGCCGGTTCCGATGCCGTCGGTGTGATTGTGTGCAGACGCGGCCGATTCCAGCACGCTGATCTGTCGATTGACGTCGGCAAGCTGTTCCGGATAGTCCATGACAACCAGAGCGTTGCTCGATGGGATCGAATGAACCCTGCCTTCGGGCGACAGCAATGATTCCACTGTCGGCAGCAATTCGGTCGGCGAACTGTTACGAAGTTGAATGACTGACGTTTCGAAACGAGGTAGTTTGTCCCCGAGACTTTCCAGGGGCACAATCACGAGGCTGCCGCTGACCATGCGGAATCCGTAGCCGCGTGGCAGCAGCAACGAATCGAGGACTTGTTCGACGGTGCTATGGGTGAACGCTGCGTTGACCGTTCCGGTTACTTCGTTGCCGACAACCAGATTAAGTCCGCTGGCGTCGCGGACGGCGAAGAGAGCTTCTAATAGCGTCGCATCACGAAGATCCAAACTGATGCGTTGTTTCATCGGCGAATCGTTTGCCGCATTCGCCGATGCCAGTTCTGCTGCGTTCCCCACCGGATAAGACGACAGTGACTGACGTGCACCCAGTTCTTCCATGGGAGGTTGTGCCGATAGCGGTGCCGCAAGAGCGAAGCAGCAAAGGATTGCCAATGCGGCGCGAAGCGGCTTTGCGGCGCATGCGTCGATCGGCTGAGAGGCGTTAACCATCTTCATGCCCCTCCATGGACATTGCGATGTAGTTCAGTTGTGTTGGGAGAATTCTTGGGGGGCGAATTCAAATCGTGGCCGTGCGTGCAAGTCGTCCTTGACTTGTTCTGCGGCTAGGCTTGTTCTCGATCGAGATGAAATAATGAGAATTCCATTTCTAGCGAGACCGTTTCGTCGTTTCCATCGTTGCGTAATGTCATCCTGGTCGGCACAGCGTAATCATGCATCTTTGTTACATCAGCAAGTATCTGACTAAGACTTGGCAGCGTTCCGCTCGCTGATACGCTTAGGTGCGTCGTTGTCAGTTGAAAACCTGTTTTCGTTTGATTGCTTGATGCTGTTGTGGCGAAAGGGTCGTCGTTCACGGTCCAAGGTCGCGACTGTGGATCGCTAAGCGTGACGCGTTTGACGCGGCAATCACGTTTTCGGATCATGCGAACCACCTTTTCTCGCAAATCGAGCGAGATCTCTTGGTTGGCGGTCATCATCCCGGCCGTCTCGTCGCGACTCAATTGCTCGAGTTGCATCCGAAGCGGTTGCAGATTGGCGATCGACTGTTTGATTTCGCTTAGTTGGCCATCAAGTTGTGCGTATTCGCTCCGGTTCACTTGGATCGAGTCGTAAACGGGTAAGCCGAAAGCCATGAACATCATCGCGGCGGCAATACCTACCATCCAGTTTCGACGGGGATGAACAAGAAACTGCTGTGCAAGAGTTTCAGCCATTTTGATCCTCACCAATGTTTGGTTGCGAAGATTCATCAGCATCGTCACGACCGTCATAGATCGCGAAGGAGGTGGCGGCCCCCCGGTGCCCAAAATTGGCCATTTCTGCACTGATTTCGAATCGGAACGCGGGGCCATTGGGGGTGCGGATGCTTTGCGTCGATGTTAACGAAACCCGCGAGAATGCAACGGACCCTTTTAGTCGCGCGATGTAGTCATAGATTGCGTCATCGGTAAAGCTTGCGCCAATGATCGTCACCGGACCCTGGTCAACGGTCAGCGATTCCAGCCATGTGCCTTGGGGCATTTGCTGGCCGGCTTGTCGTAAGATGAAATTCCAGGACGGTTTGGGGATTCGTTTCTTAAGCTTCATCGCTTCTGCTTGGCGATCATCATACCGCTGCAGGACGACGCGGATCCGCCCGGCCTCGATTCTTTCCGTTTGTAAGCTTTCGATCTGCCGTTCCATGGCAACGGATCGTGACTTTGTCCATTTCGCGAATCCGAACAGCATTGCGATCAAGCATGCCGCGGCGATCAATGGCCAGACGGCGCGAAGCATCGGCCCCAATCCGATTCGATCGCCCGGACGCAGCGTCGCAAGGATGTCGGTCGGCGAGTCTTGTTCCTGTCGCTTTGACTCGCTGCTTGCCATCCAGATCGCCGTAAACATCTCTGAACAATCCGCAGGCGTCTGATCACACTGCAGTTCATCCATAAACTCGCTGATCGGAAGAGCCCGTACGTCCAGGCCGCACTGTTCTTTCAGATCCGTGACGACATCAGGGTCGACCGACTTGCGGCCGACCAGATAGACGGTCGACAGCGGCTTGGCGTCACGACTGACCTGCGAATCGAGGTATCGTCTCAGGCATTTGATGTGCCGTTTGATCGTATCCGCCCAGGCGTTGATCGTGCATGACGTCAAGACGCCCGTTGTTGCAGGACGATAATCCAGCAACATTTGTCCTCGATAGGAAATGTTCAGACTGACTCCGTCCGGGCTGTCCGCGACCACCAAGACAGGCGCATCATCATTGAATCGATCGTCGCCGAGCGCTCGGCAAATGGCAACCAGTGCATGTTCCATTCGAATCAGCCGCAAACCCGCATGGTTGGCGGCATCTGCAATCGCATGAACCACGCTCCGTTTGGAGACGGTCATCCAGGCCCGTTTGCGCTTTGCGTCGACGGGTTTGTCTGAAAAACAACAAAGCTTTTCATCTCGGCCTAGCGCCAGATACCGGTGCGAACGTTCGGCCAGTTCCGCCAGTCCCGATTCGACCTCTTCGTTTTCGCCAAACAAGGCACGCGTCACACAAAGGTCGCCGCTGATTCCGACGACCGCTTTTTGCCCAGACAGTTTATGTCGATCGACGAGTGTCTTGATCGCACTTGCCAATTCGTTCGTATCCCACCTGTCGTTCGAGGGCCCCGAGTCACGGTCGAATGGGAAATGGTCGGTGATCAGGCGACGTGATTTTCCGTCTGCAAGTTCACAGACAATCGCCAGTTCGATTCCCGATGGCGAGATTTCCAGGGCAACGGTTTGTTTTAACCGGCTGCGTCGATCGTGGGCAACTCGACGTTTCTTAATCGAGCGACGTTCCACAATGGCCGGCGCGCGGTCTGCTGCGGCTAATAAGTCATCGGCGGTTGCCGGGTTTGTTGTGTTGTCAATCATGATCAGCCGCCGTGCTTGATGGTTGCGACCAACTTGCGGCGGAAATTTCCTGCCGTACCCGTTGCATGGATCAAGACGCTGGCATCCGGACCGTTGGTCACGGTCGCGGAATACGTATGTCCGCTGCCAAGTGGGAACTCGGTCGTGCTGATGCCTTCACGCCAGTCGATGTTCTGTTCCAATCGCGAAAACGCGTCATGCAATCCGGCTTCGGCCAAGTATCTCGCCTCGTCCCACTCGCGCGTGTTGCGCAGCGATGCATAGCGAAGCGTCTGTGTGTCCAGCATCGAAACTGCCAATGTGCTGACAACCGTCATGACGAACAATGCAAATAGCAGCGCAGCACCACGACGACGCAAACCTTTTCGTTTCCGCAGCAAAATACCGTGTCGTTCGTGCGTGCCAAGCATCCGCATTACCAAGATCGAATCCATACTTTCGAAAACACGGTTTGTCGGCTGCCGTGTCCTCGTGGAAGGTCAACCGAGACCGAAATCATCACGAGGCGGATGTCATCGACGTCCGTTTCCACCGTGACGCCATCGGCGCGGTATCCGGTAAACGATAGGTCACTGATAGAATGCGCGAGCGGCGATGCAGAACCGGAACTGGTCGAAACAACGACTTGATGACCGATGTCGCTGTCACCGCCCGACAACGCCCAGGTGACGGTACTATTGTCACGGTTTTGCAGCGTGATGGATTTTCCGTCTGAATCGATCATGACGACCCCGCGGGTCTCACGTGCTTGCCGGATGAAATGCGTGGCCACGGCATGCGCATGATGCAGTGCCCCGTAATCATTGTCGTTCGCCTCCCATGCGACTCGTCCAGTTCGTAAGACGATCGAGAGGCTGGTCATGACCATCGCCATCATGCTGCCGGCGATTACCAGTTCCAACATCGAGACTCCACGACGTTTGGCGCATCGACCGCTAGTGAATCGTCGATTCGTATTCATACGAAATCACCTTTGCAATCTTGGTCGCATAACGAACGTGTGTCTCATCGCCGTCCAAGTCGTTTCCGCCGTCTTCGTCGTGCCAGACGATCACGTCGATCACTGCCAGTGAATTCGGCGATCCGCCGTCGACCGCTGCGTCGGACTTGGCCACCGTGAATCGAAGTTCAGGCCGGCCGATCGCGGCGAAGTTTCCCGCGCGAGGGCTCAGGTCCCATGTGGCGGCGGTGCGGGCCAGTTCTTCTTCCAACTTGCTGACGCAAAGTGATACCGAAAGCTCGCTACGTTCCAGCTGACTAATATTCATCAAACCGGAGCGAGTTAATTTCAAAGCCGGTACCAACGCGATCGCAAGGATCGTTGTCGCCGCAACAAGTTCCAGCATGGTCTGCCCGGTTCGGTATCGCGATCGGCGTTGTGTTCGGCGTGCGTCCACACGCCGTACGAAGCCGTGCTGCTTTGCCTGGCAAACCGGTGGGTGTGAATCAAGGATTGAGGACTGGGCGTGATGCACCATCACAACACCTCTCGGCAATCGATCATTTGCGTCAACGGCTGAACGGTGATCCGCCATTTCCGATGAGGCCCGACAAAGTCGGCAACGAAACTAGCCACGCCGTTGCCTTCGAAATTGAATTCTGCTGCCTTCGAGTTTGTGCTGACGCGATAGTCACTCGGGAACTCGTGAGGGCCGTCGACGACTTGGCGTGATCCGTCATTGTTGATTCGAATGACAGAAAAGCTTGTCACGTTCGAGATCGATCCATTCATTTCAATGGCATGTCGATCGCCGGTGCGGATTGCGCCTCGCTGTGCCTCAAGGATTGCCAGTGACAGCATTCGAGCCCCTCCGCGCACGCCGACGTCACCAAGGATGTCACGTCCGAATCGAGTCGCGGCGGCTGCGGAAAAGATGCCTAGCAATGTGATCACGACCACCAATTCCAGCAAGCTCAGTCCTTGCCGTGCCGTCGTCGATTTTTGTCGGATTGTTGGAGGGATCATGGCTTCAATCACGCTCTTGAATCGCAAACAGCTCGACCCGTTTTACGAGGCCGAGCTGTTTCGTTGAGCGTGGCGGTTCGTGGTTGATGTCG
Organism: uncultured Pirellulaceae bacterium; assembly: GCA_963975425.1. GTDB lineage: Bacteria > Planctomycetota > Planctomycetia > Pirellulales > Pirellulaceae > CAXBGS01. The sequence continues at coordinate 389,898 of CAXBGS010000004.1, read as the reverse complement.
CGGGATGCGCTTGACGCAGACTGACTTGACGCAGACCTACTTAACGACGCGATGGGTCGTCGAGTCCAAGATGTACTGTTTGCCTGAGATGGGGTTCGTGGGCAATCCGTCGGGGAAATAGTTGACGTCTGTGCCGATGTCGCTAAGCGTATCAGCAGGCCAAGTACCCTTTTCGAAATACCAGCGTTCAACCGCGGAGTTGATTTCGGCGATGTTCTGTTTGTTGACTTCTGCCTGGGCGGCTGTTTTGGATGTCGAGATTCGCGGAATCACGACGGCAGCGATCACACCCAGGATTGAGACGACTGCCAACAGTTCGAGTAATGAAAAACCCAAACGTCGTCGGCTGGATTGGTAACCTGTCTTTGCGATTCCGCGATGCATTTCCGTTCTCTTCATTGTGCAGTTGACCGTTGTTGCAAGTCCGATCGCATATCGGGACTTACTTCGATGCAACTCTACGTCACGATTAACGCGGTCGCGGCTCGCTGGATGGTAGCGAATTGAAGACTCGAATCCGAATTTGTGGATTGATCGCGTCTTGCGGATTAATGACGATGGCCGATCACTTGCCCGCTTGATGTGTCAATTTGGTAATCCGATTGATCGATCGGGCAAATCGGTACGCCGTCTGGGAAATAGCCTCGGTCACCGCCGATATCGGCAAGGCTGGCGGAGGGCCAACTGCCGTGGTCGCGGTGCCACAGGGCGGTTTGGATTTCGATCACGCGACGATTGATGGCGCAGCTTCCCGATTTCGTCTCCGATGTGCTGACACTGAGACGCGGGACCAGCGCGGCAGCCAATACGCCCAGAATCGTCAGTGCCGCGAGCAGTTCCAGCAGTGATAGTCCCGAGCGACGATGCGCGGCTGCGGTGATGGTGATTTGCTTTCGATAGGTCATTGATTCGTCTGGCCTATCATGTCGAACATCGGCAAGTAGATGGCCAGCAAGATTCCGCCAACCAAGACGGCCAGAACAGCGGTCAGGGCGGGTTCGATCGCACCCACCATGGCCGTCGTGTATTTCTCGACATCAGCTCGCAAGTGCGAACGAATCTCTTTCGTGATTTCACCCAGTCGTCCGGTGCGTTCGCCGATGACAACCAATTGCTTGACCACAGGTGGGAATAAGTCACCTTCTTTGTCGAGTGCTAAGCTGAAACGCTCGCCGCGCCGGATCGCCGAGTGAAGCCCTTGCAGTTTGATGCGGATATAGCGATTGCGAACCGCGCCCGATGCATGGGGAAGGGCCTCTGCCAGAGTAAATCCCGAACACATCAGGTTTTCTAGCACTTGGATGAACTGCAATATCGCAATGTTGCGGAACCAGTCGCCAATCATGGGGATGCGCAGCAAATGCTCATCAATTCGAATTCGCGTCGCGGGGTTTTGCAGGGCGGCGATGGCCCCGACCAACGCCGTCATCAGAATTGCCAGGATCAGGAATCCGTGATTCGTTACCGCTTCACCCACATCGATCAAGAAACGCGTGATCGCCGGCAAGGTTGCCCCCGCGTCGTCGTACATTTCTTGAAATGTCGGGATCACGCAGGTCAGCATGAACGATACCGAGGCAATACCCGCCAACACGAGAATCGATGGATATGTCAGTTTCTTGACAATGAAACGCTTAAGCGTGGCGCCTTCCTCAAGCTGTTTGCTGACGCTCTCTAAAGCGGCAGGCAGCGTGCCGGCACGCTCGCCGACACGAATCTGATTGACCAACAATTTGTCAAACGACGCGGGGAACTTAACCATCGCTGCCGAAAGCGTGTTTCCATGCCGGACGGATTCGGACAAGCTGTTCAAGATGCGGCGATAGCGTTTCAGTGAGCGGTCCGCAGCCACCGTTTCTAGTGCGTCACGTAGTGAAACACCGTTGCTAACCAGGGTTGTGATATTGCGCAGCATGCCAACCAGATCAGCTTGCTTGATGCGTTTGCCTGGATCGCCACCAATCTTCACGTCGTGAAGCTTGGAAAGAATTCCGCCCGATCCAGGCGTTTTCGATGATGCTTGAGAGGATGAATGCGCGGTGCTCATAAGTCGCTTTCGATCAACCGGACAACTTAAAGTAAACGTCTTCGATCGATGTCAGCCCTTGACGAGCTTGTGCCAAGCCGCCGACGGCGAGTTCAATCATGCCATCGGCGATCGCGATTTCTCGCAACTTGCTAGACGGTAGTCCAGATTCAATGGCCGCCTCCAATTCTTGCGTCGCGACCATGATCTCATAGATAGGAATCCGTCCGCTGTATCCCGTGCCATTGCATTGTTCACAGCCGCGACCGGTATAGTACGGACCATCCAAATCCACTTCGTCGGGGATGCCACGTCCGTCGAACAGTTTTTCCAGCAACGAGACGTTTGGCGGGCACTCAACACGGCAACTCGGGCAGATGCGGCGCAATAGTCGCTGAGCGATTGATGCATTCAAGGCACCGGCGATCTTGAAGTTATCGAGCCCCAAATCGCTTAGCCGAGCGACGGTTCCGATGGCGTCATTGGTATGCAGCGTGCTGATCAGCAGGTGACCGGTCAGCGCGGCTTGAACCGATGTCGTTGCGGTTTCATGATCTCGGATTTCGCCGACAAGGATGACGTCTGGGTCCTGTCGCATCAGGTACTTCAAGCCATTGGCGAAGCCCATTCCGAATTCGTTGTTCGCTTGGACCTGATTGATGCCGGGCAATCGGAATTCGACCGGATCCTCGATGGTCGAAATGTTTCGTTCTGATGAATCAATGCTGCATAGCATCGAATACATGGTTGTCGTCTTGCCCGATCCGGTCGGTCCCGTCATCACGATCATGCCGTGCGGCCGATCCAGCAGCGTACGCACACGGGCGACTTGCGCATGTGGCATGCCAAGGCCGTCCAGTTCGAATGTCTTGCTCGATTCATCGAGTACCCGCAACACGACTTTTTCCCCACGGACGCAAGGGATCACGCTGACACGAAAACTGGCCCGTGTGCCGCGTTCTTCAATCGTCAAGTTGCCGTCTTGTGGACGCCGTTTTTCTGCCGTGTCCATATCGGCAAGCACTTTGATACGTCCAATCACCGCTTCTTCGGAATCACCGGGGATCGTCATGATCTGTTGCAATTGTCCGTCGACTCGGTACCGGACTCGCATCTGAGGCGAATGTGGTTCCATGTGAATATCACTGGCCCCCGCATGAACCGCGCCCATCAAGATGGACTGTACCAGTCGCACAACGGGTGCGTCGGATTCGTCGGAGATCAGATCATCGTCATCAACGTCGGCTTTCCCCGCTAGCAGTTCAGCACGCCGGATATCGATCGCCGTTTGACGGGCCATGATGCGATTATCAAATGCTCGGTCCAGCAAGTCTTCCAGTTCGTCAGCCAAACAGATCGCAGACTCAACGCGATAGCCGGTCATCAGTTCCACTTCGCTGATCGCTTCCATGTCGCCGGGCCAAACCATTGCCAGTCGCAAGTTTCCGTCGCCGACTTTCACGGGAACGATACTGCGTCGACGGGCAAAGCGTTCGGGTAACAATCGTACGATTTGCGAGTGAATTTGGTCTGAGCTGATTGCGTGAAAGGGGACTTCGAACTGCTCGCTGAAAGCTTCGCCCAGTTGGTCGCGAGTGATCATACCGCTGTGCAGCAGATAGCTGCCAAGTTGCATCCCCACGTGCCGGTGTTCCGCGATCGCTTTGCCGACCTGCTCTTCGGTCAACCAGCCTCTTTCGATAAGAATATCGCCAAGTCGTTTCGCCATCGTGTTATTCCTTGCGTGCTGACTGATCAGCAGGTTAGCTCGTGACTGAAAGTCGTGGCGAAGTACGTTTGCCTTTACCGGATTGCTCGCGGATTTCTCGTTCTTCTTCCGCCAGTTTGACCATCGCGATCATCTTGTCTTCAAGCATGATCGGGTCATATGGGACCACCAGAAACTCACTCGCGCCTGCCGCAAATGCTTCTTCGGCGTGCGGTAAGTCAGCCTCGGCGGACATGCAAAGGATCGGAATTCGGCTGGTGATTTCGTTGCTTGCCAGACGTTCCACGATTCCGACCCCGGTGCCCTCGTTCACGTCCAAGTCGATGATGATCGCATCGGGCAATCCCGCGTCGATTTCTGCGGACATCATTTCGGCGGATGTTACCGCGACAGGATGCATGCCCGATAGCTTCAAACGAAACTCGGTGACTTCGGCCAAGACGGGGTGCGATACGTATAGCAGCACACGTAGGTCTGTCTTATGAATCACGACGGTTGCTTTGCTTTCGAAAACCGTTGATCGAACGTGGAGCCCACGCACGTGCAATCGAGTACACAGAAACATTAAAAGGCAGAGACGACTGCAGGTCGGCCGACACGGTCGTACGTCGTACAGATCTTCCGGGCAAACTTAGGTCGCAGGTGGTGCCGGTCAAGGACAAAGCACGACCGATTGATCCAGCCCGCACGATCGATACGACCGAATCACGTTACCGGATGTCGTGTTCGCTTTAGATGCTTTGTCCGACCGAGCCTCGGGAACTGACCCACGTTTCAGATGAGTACATCTCATTCGCACTCCGATCTGATCAATTCAGATCCATTCATTGAAATACGAAACGATCATGTCACTTCCAATGCTTTCTTGCGTTCACGGCCAGCGTCTGTCTCGGCGATGTGAACAGGCTTTGATCGGTTTACTGGTGGTTGTCGTCTCCGGATGCGGCGACGAAACGCAGCAGATTCAGCCGAACGCGATATCCGAGGCAAGTACAGTTTCGGCCACGACAGGACCTGCTTCCTCACGTCATCAGCCGGCATCCGCCACCGACATCGTCACCGATGTCTCGATAGCAGCACAGAAGCATTCGATCGATCGTGACAGGACCAAGAAGAACGACTTTGACGCGCCGTTGTCGGCGGATGCAAGCTTCTTTGCGGCGCCAAAAATTGAATCGACCACGAAACAGGTTGTTACGATCGACCAAGGCCACGATCCCGTTCGACTGATCGGTTTCGTTGGTGATGAATCGACCGATGCAGGAAGAAAGGCCATCCTGAAGATTGGCGAAAAGATGGTGACAGTACGACAAGGTGAGTCACTTGATGGAATCGATTTCGTCAACATTCAAGGCCGATCGATCACGATGCAACGAGATCGCGACCGTTGGACGCTCTCGCTATTCGACCAACCTCTTGTCAACAAACCGCAGCTAAGACCTCTCGGACCCGTGTTGAGTCGACGGTCGTCACGCAGGAAGCCCAGCACGCCCCGCAACTGGTCGCCCTCGCGATCAGGTTCTCAGGGTTTCCATGCGAAACCGCCGAACGAGTTACCACCCATCGATGAGCCGGTTATCGAGTTGCCCGAGCCACCCGAACCGCCAGACCTCAGTGATCTGCCGGGAATGGAAGACCTGCCAGGATTTTAGTGCAGTCTTTTCCTTGCCCATCGCGAGTCCATGCACGGGCAGACGCGTTTTTCTCTTTGAACTTTTGGAACCAAATCCATGTGCTTTCTTTGTAAGAAACGGTTCTCACAACACGCAGCTGTAATCACGCTACTGTTTGCGGTTGCCGGCGTTGCCGATGCGGGGGATCTGTTTGTTCGTCAATCGGGTAGCGACAAGAATTTGGGTGGCACGCCAAAGAACGCTCTGCTCACAATCACCCACGCCGCAACACTTGCCAAACCGGGCGACCATATTTGGGTCGGCGCGGGTGACTATACCGAAAAGATCGTTATCGGTGCCGCGAACGGAGCATCCAGCAAGTTGTCGATCTCGATTCACGGCGACGTGGACGGTAAGCAAACCGGCGATAAAGGCGCCGTGATCGTCAGGGCGCCAGAGAAATACTGGGCATTGTCGGTTTCGGTCGCCACGACCGTGAACGTCGACAATGTCACGTTTGCAGCACCGGTTGGTTCGAATGGTGTGGGATACGGATGCCGAGCTTACGCGGACTCGTCGTGGCTCAGCTTTAGCAACTGCTATTTCACGGGACTGCGAATCAGCGTTTATCCCTACAACGGTGCATCGGCTTCTGTTTCGCAGTGCTCATTCGAAGACAACGTCTATGGCGTTTACGGCAGAGCTTCACAAGCGATTAAAATTGGCGACAGTGCTTTCTTTGGTAATACATACGCGTGTTACTTGGTCGATGTGCCGAAAGCATACGCGTCGGGATGCAAATTTGGGCCGTCAAAGCTGACACCGACACATCGTTCATTCACTGTTTATCGATCAGGATTTTCGGTCGACAACTGCGGATTCGACAGTCCATCCTTTGCCGTCTATGGCATTGATTGTCAATGGCTTGACGTGCAGTCTTGCGAGATCCAAGAACCGACCAGCTATGGGATTTACGCGACGGGTGAAAAGTTGTCGGTGAGTAGCGTCAAAATCATCGGCGCCGGCGATCGCATCGGTACCGGCATGATGCTAAACGATACGTCCAATCAAGAGGTGACCGTCAAGGATGTCCATGTCGATGGGCTGCGATACGGTGCGATAGCGATGGGCAGCGACTATGACTTTCAAGACGTGTCGCTTAATAATTGCTACTACGGCTATTACTGCCATCCCAACAAACCGAGTCTCAGTATCAGCGGATCGGACAAGGTGGAAATGAAAGGCAACTACATCGGGTTGTACAGCTATCATCGCGCCGACGCGCCCGGGAAGGTTGAGATTTCTGACCGTGAATTTGACGGCAATGAAATCGGATTCATGTCCTACAACGACCACCTTGCACTGCGCGGATGTGCATTTCATGTGAGTCGGATTGGGGCGTATGTCCGACTAGGCGCATCAACGGATATTCGAGAGTGCAAGTTCGTCAACGATGGGCTTGGAATACATACGAGTACTTATGGCTTGTATTTGGATTCAAACGAGATTTCCGTGGAAGACTGTGGTGCGTATGGAAATCGTATCGGCATGTATATGAAAAGTTCTTTCGATCGTGCTTTCCGCTTGCGGAACCTCGACTGTGACGACAACGAGTACATGTCTCTTTACTTGGTCGGTGGCAGTTGGGACTGGTCCGACGGGGATAACATACAACTGACAAACTCTCGCTATGGGGTCTATGCAAATAACGTTGATTGGACCGTCAAAGGAATCGGAATCGACGCATCAACGCTCGAGTATCCGATCGTCGATGTCTACGGAAACCTAGTGGTTGCCGGGTCGAAGATCAGTGGTGGCAGCCATGGCGTCTACGGCTCGTTGTCTGAATCGCTGACTGTCACCGATAGCCATATCGCGGGGGCGAAGTCTTACGGGATTCGGTCCAACCGCTGCGAATCGATCACGTTGGATGGTGTGTCATCGACGGGCAATGGCCACTCCGGGTTGTATTGCTACTCGATCGACGATGTTCCGTTGTCGGTGTCCAATTCCGTGTTTGCCGACAATGTGTATTACGGAATGTATCTTAACGGGCTGACGTTGGATCCCAAGGTGTCGGCCAATTTAAAGCTTACCGGCAATCGCTACGCGCTGCGGGTTCATAATCGAGATTTGACGTTAACCGAGCCAATGAACGTTGTTATGCAGGACAACGATTACGCTGCGATGTGTTACTACGGTGACCTCACGATCCGCGGATTGAAGATCAGTGACAACGGAGTGGCCGCGTACTCTTACCGCGGTTCGCTCGATTTGACCGACTCGGTTCTGTCGGCGAGCAACTATGGCGCCATTGCCTATCCGGAAGGAAGTGTCCTAATCAATCAGTGTGAAATCGACACTGCTCGCTATGGGATCTATCTTGCTCCGTACGGCGACCTCGGTCAGGAACTCTCTGTCACCAACACTAAGTTGACCGACCTGTCGCACATGGGGATTTACGTGCGTTCATACCAAGGATCGGATCCCGTACTTGAATTGTCCAACGTCGATATCGAAAACAGCCGGTACGGGATCTACAGCAGCTATTCAACGGTCAATAGCACGGACTGCAATATTACCAATTGCACGACGTATGGGATCGCTCAAATTCATGGCAGTGGCGACTATCGGAACACAAGAGTCGAATCGACAGGCAGCTGGAGCGTGCTTGCGTACGGCGATGATTTTCAGATGACCAACGGGCAAGTGATTGGCCCTGGCTATGGAATTGTATTGTTTTCAAAGAAAGCAAGTGTGATCAATTCCGTCGTTCGTGACACCTACTACGGCATCCGCCTGGACGGCGTTGATGCTCAGTACGACATCCTGCAGTCGACAATTGGCAACATTCGATACTACGGCGTTTGGCATCGAAACGGTAACACTGTCCTGAGGAATTCGGTCGTCGATGCTGACTATTACGCGCTCTGGAATCAAACCGGAAACGGAACTCTGTCCAACGATCACAATTTGGTTCACGCGGACCGTCAGGCGTTCGTCAACACAACGCCGGGTGACGGCGATATCGAAAAGGACCCCATCTTTTTGGACCCTGCCGCGGGCGACTTGCACTTGGCTGCGGGCTCGCCGGCCATCAACGCGGGGACCGATCTGTCGGACGTTGTGATCGCTGATATCGAAGGTAACGAACGCCCGAGTTTCCGACAATTCGAGATGGGCGCATACGAGTTCACCGATGCGGCCGGGTCATTGCGCGTTTTGGACTGGGATGAAGTCGCAAAATAGCAGGCGGTACGTTCGGAATCTTGTTCTGTTAGATTGCGGTGACGAAATTTACAGTCACTCGATAGTCAGGATGAGCCAGCATGAAGTTTCGATATGCGATTCTTTACGTGAATGATGTCGCTGCCACGATCGATTTCTACGGTCGTGCCTTCGGACTCGAGAAATCTTTCATTCATGAATCCGGCGACTATGGCGAAGTCGCGACCGGGACGACTACACTGTCTTTCTCAGCACACTCGTTGATGCGGCAATTAGGAAAGAACTCGACACCCGCCGATCCAGCCGCGCCAGTGTTTGAAATTGCATTGGAGACGGATGATGTGTCCGCCGCGCTATCGAGGGCCGTCGATGCGGGCGCAACGCTGGTCCAGGAAGCAAAGGAAATGCCTTGGGGCCAGACCACTGCATACGTCAACGACATCAACGGTTTTCTCGTCGAGATATGCACGCCGGTTCAGACTCAGCAAATTTGAACCGCTGGTATTTATGTCGACATCTTGGCCGTCAACACGGCCGGGGCATTTGCAAGGTTGCCCTCGACAATGGCCATGGGGCGCTATCTTAAGTCCTGAGCTGCGAGAACAGTAAACGATAGGCATGGCGAAATATGGCACAATCGACGAATCGTCGATGCATCGAGTCGAGATCGAAAGAGAGGTGGCAAATGGTGTCCAGTAAGCAGCAGTTCCGTCCACTTTGGGCAGCCACGGCCGCGGTCATGATGTTTCGACTGGTCATAGGCGGTGACAATACTGTCATCGCTCAGGGCAGCAAAGAATCGGGAACTCTATCCGCTCAGGTCGCCGAGCTAGCCCACCCCTATGTTGAATCCAAGGTGGTCGTCGGACTCTCGCTAGGAATTATCAAGGAAGGATTTTCGGCCACGATCCACCTTGGTGAAACTCGCATCGGTGGGGAAACGCCCAGTGATCAAACGGTTTACGAAATTGGTTCGATTTCGAAAGTGTTTACAGGCATCTTGCTAGCCGACGCGGTGCAACGCGGCCTGGTTCGACTGGATCAACCTGTCGGCGAATTGGCGTCGGCCGGTGTCAGCTTTCCCGCATGGCCCGAACGGCCAATAACGTTGTTGGATCTAGCGACGCACCGCAGCGGGTTGCCGCGGTTGGCTGCGAACATGCCCAGCTTGCATAGCGATGATCCGTATCACGACTACACATCAGCATTAGCCTATCAGTTCTTATCCGGTCATCAGCTGCGCCGCGCACCGGGTGCCGAATCGGAATATTCCAACTTGGGATTTTCGTTGTTGGGGCACCTGCTGGGATTGAAACAGGGGCTGGATTACGAAACGTTGCTTCGTGATCGGATCACCCGACCCTTGGCGATGAACGACACACATATCGTTTTGCGTGATGACATTCGAAATCGCTATGCGACGCCTTATTCTTCCGTTGCGGTCGAAGCTTCCCCGTGGACGTTTGCGGACATGCCTGGTGCAGGAGGCATTCGCAGCACGATGTCGGATATGCTTAGCTTTGCACGTGCACAGATCGATCCCCCGGACAATACGACCGGGCAAGCAATCCAGCTGGCGTGGCAAAAGCACGTCGATGGAAATCCGGTCATGGGGTTGGGGTGGCATTTTTCGCAAGACGGTTTGTCCCACTGGCACAACGGACAAACCGGCGGCTTTCATAGCATGGTGATTATCAATCGAAAGCTCCGGATCGCGGTGGTGCTTTTGACGAACACTGCGGCAATGAAAGTCGATCAACTTGCTCGCGACATAATCCTGATGCTTGCCGGCTCTGCCGTGACACCACGTCAATTCGAAACGCCAATCGATGTCGACGAAGCGGTCTTGGACAGCTATGTCGGCCGATACCAGTTGGCCCCCGCTTTCATCCTCACGGTTTCTAAAGAAAACGGAAAGTTGATGGTTGGTGCGACCGATCAGCCGACACTGCAAGTTTTTCCGCGCAGCACGACCGAATGGTATTACCGCGCCGTCGATGCCACGCTGATCTTTCAAGCCGGCGAAAACGGAACAGCCGAGTCACTGGAATTGCTGCAAAACGGTCAACGTCACACCGCAAAACGAATCGACCCTTGATTCAGGGTCGGTATTCGGTTCATCGGCACGCTCACGCAATCCAAAATTACAATGGAACGATGGCCACCGAGATCACTAATTTCGGCCGGTCGCAAAGTTGGGCAAGAAGCCGTTCGAAAAGTCGGTGAAGTTCACATTGCCGTCGCCCGTCGCGTCAAGTTCATCACGGTAACTTGCGTCACCGGTGGATGTAGCAAATGCGGGCAGGAAGCCATTTGCAAAGTCGGTAAAGTTCGTTGCGCCGTCGCCGCTCGTGTCACCATAGAGACGGAAGAAATCATCGGCTAAGTCAGCGCCGAAATCGTAGTCACTTGCCATGGCCGGTCCGCCACCCTCGGCCGTTACCAGTGCACCCACAATATCCAGTCGATAATTTCCATCGTCCAGTGTGTTTGCGCCGATAGTTCGGTCAACCACGCTGTCACCTGTACCAAACGTGATCGTCGTGACCGTTTGTGTGGCGCCGTCGACGGTGTCGACAATCAAGCCTGTAACCGGCGTACTGGATGTCTGAAACGGAATTCCCAGGTTCGTGATGGAAAACGCATTGTCAGGAACATCAACCAGCGAATCAAATGTGATCACGATCGATGTGATGGCCGATCGCTGCACATCGGTGTTGCCATTAATCAGGACGCTATCAACGCTTGGCGGAAGCACGATCGCTTGACCCGTTCCCTCGATCGCAAAGTCGTAAAGGGATTCGTCGGCATCATCATTTGTGATTTGAACTACCGCGTCGTCTGTTCCAACGTCCGAAGGGGCGTAGGTAACGTCGAATGTGATTGACGATCCCGCGGCGACAACGGTTGGCGAGAACGTGGGTGTGCTGAAATCTGACGACCCGACAATCGAGATTGCCGAGACATTTAACGGTCCGGTCCCCGCTGTATTGTCGATGGTGTAGGTCTTGGTCACCGAACCCGTGCCAGCATCGACGCTGCCAAATTGCGTGTCGTCTGCAATGTCAGGTGTGCTGTCTCCATCGTTGATCGACATCGCGTTACCCAGTACATCAATTTCTGGGCTAAGGATCACCGGTTCCGGAATCCCGCGAATTGCGGTGCCCGCAATGGAATAGAAACCGGATGTTGAATTCGGCGTGACCAAGATTTCGATTTCGCCGCTCGGATCTGCCGTCACGGCGATCTCGCTATCGATGATCGACTGGGTACTGGTACCGGTGGCATCGTTGACGAACAACTGAGTGCCGCTGAGCGCTTGCGTAAAGCCGAATGGGATTCCATCGCCGGTGATCGTGACATCTTGTCCGTCGCCGCCGCCAAAGCCGTCCAGTCCGAATAGATAGACTCCATAGTCGGCCCCCGGCGTCAGATCGCTCCATGTGATCTTGAGAGGACCATTCGCTTGGTTTGCACCTGCGACGTCGTTCAGCACGGGGGTATGCTGTGGCAACGTTCCTGTACTGATCGATCCTGATGACGAACCCAGATTGGAAACGCCGGGTTGGAACTGGAACGTGACATCAAATGGTGTCGCCAAACCATCGTCGCGAGTTAGATTGGAAATGGTTTGTGGACTGAAGGTCGCCGGCATGGTAAAGGACGTCCAATTCGATGGCGCTGTCGTGTCACCGTTCAGGTTCAAGTCGACGCCGATTAATGGTGGGTCCTCATTGTCATAAACCGAAGCGACAACATTGTTCAGTGCCATTCCTACTGAGTAGGTGGCGCTCGTGCTGGCCGTCACCGAATGCATGATCGTACTGAGATGCGGTCCCTCAATCACCGCATCGTCAACCGCACGAACCAGAACCGTCTTGGGCGACATCGATGAAAAGTCCGCTGTCACGCTTGATGCGAATGCGGAGCCATCAACGCTGATCAAGGTTTGAGGATCAGCATCGAACTGGATGCTGACGGTTCCAGATGGTTCTGTATTCAGCGAAACCGTATAAGAATCGTCGGCCCCGCCTTCGACCGGACGCGTATCTCCGTCGGTTTCCGCAAAGGTTAGTCCCGGCAACGCAGGATTCGACGTGATGCTGAAATTCTCATCCGAAACATCAAAGAAAATATTACCGCTTCCCTGAACACGAATCCTCGCTTCGGTTGTGTCAATATTCGGAACATCAAACGTATACGAACCATTGTTGGCGGTCGTGGCAAGCGTGAACGGATAAGTCATGCCGCCATCGGTCGACAGTGTGATGTCCACATCCGTCGTACCGATCGCACCGCCACTGGTGCCCGCTTCGTTCCAAGTCACCGTTTGCGAGGATCCACCGCTCCAGGTCGTGGCGGTATTGGGTGATAGAACCTCAAATGCAGCCGGGGTGTTGACAACGGAGACCAGCACGTCGTCGGAATTGATCCCGCCGTTGCCATCGCGAACGGTAACGCGAAAATTCATATCGCGCGCCGTCGTCGGTAACACTTCGCCGATGACCGCGGTGTCGACGTTGGCCAGTAAGTCTGGCAAATTCGGAAAGACTCGATTCGTGGAGTCAACCGGATCGTATGTTCGGAACAACGGTCCCGCCACGTTGCCCGAAAGTGGCAGGCTCTGTGATGGACCTAAATCGAGTTGTTCCCAAGAATAGGTTAGATCATCCGAGGCGTCCGCGTCCGACCCCGATGCGATTAGTTCAAAGGGGGTTCCGGCCGGAATTGTAAAGTCAGCTCCGCCGCTGACCGTCGGCACCGCATTGGATAATGTCGTCACCGAATTGGGCAGTGCAGGCGCCGAAGATATCAACGTTGCGATTTCTTCAAAACTTGCCGAATGAAACAGGTTGCTTCCGTCAGCCTGCAGATTATCGGCACCGCAAATGCCTGCGTATCCCATTAACGTCGAACCGCTGGCAGGCTCGTACGCGTTGGTCGATTCGCGATTGCCAGAGCAAGATCCGACGGTCGAGTTGAACGTGTGTTCGGCACCGAATTGGTGACCAAATTCATGCGCCGCCAAACTTGTAAAGGAACTTCCGATCGGGTTGGATGAGATCGACGCACCACGTCCTTTTCCCCCACCGCCCACCACGCCCAGGCCTGCCAAGCCGGAACCGCCAGCGCCGATCAGTGTTCCGAAGACGTGACCGACGTCATAATTGCTGCTGCCGACGACCGCGTCCAAGCGAGCCGTGTTCTCGTTTATCATCGCACTGATATTACCGTTGCTGTATCCGTCGCTTCCCGCGTCGGTGAACACAGTGTTGGTGCCAGAAACCAAATCAAAGTGGATTGCAAGTTCTGGTTCAAAGATTGCGTTCAGATCGCTAACAAAGTTCTGAATCTCTGCATAGGCTGCCGCCTGGCTGCCATGAAATGCCGTGTACTCGGCGGTGGCAGCAATCGCGACGCGATAGTTGCGAAGCTCGCTGCCGGAGGAAAGATTGTTGCCAATCACGGCCAGCAATCGGCGGTCTTCCAGTTGCTGCAATCGCAAACATGTGTAGGCGACGTCGCGTCTGCTGTCGCTGCGGCGTTCGACCTGATGTCGACCGCGCTGGGTTCGAATATTTCGCTGGCGATTGCGTCGAACGTTGAACAATGACATACGATTGCCCTGATAGGAGTGAACACTTTTCCCGCCTTGGATTGTGCCCGTCACAAACCGCCGCCCGAGAGTAGAGTTGTATTAGGGCCGTGATTCTAACGGATTTTTGCAACGCATCTGAGCGAAGGGAACGAAAAACTATTTCTCGCATCTGCCCCCTGATTTGACGGGGTTTTCCACTCTCTTTATCGGTGGATTTGTCCGTTCAAGAAGCAATCCAGCCCAACTAAAACCTACGTTGTTTCGCGTCTGGTCGCCGAAACAGCTCAGAAATTAGGCATGATTATTTAAAAAGCGATCTATCAATCGTGATTTGTAACGCTTTGCATCTGGAATTCGTCGTTACGGTGCAAATCAATGAAACCCTAAACGAGCTGTATGGACGTGTTGATCAACGCGATCGTCCGACGGAACGTCGAGATCTGTTTTTAACCCCGTCGCCTCGATGCGTATTCGAAACTGTGTGTCGCCCGCAGATTCGGCAGGGTGAACGCTAAAAGTCTTTGAAAAAGTCCATTAGCGCTTGATCATTCGATTCGGGTTCTGATTGTCTTGGACGGCTGATTTCGTTGATCACGCGAATGGCGTCGATCGCGGTCAAGTTGCCGTCTCCGGTCACGTCAAAGTAGGGTGCCGGGCGAACGTCCTCGGTGATCGGAGGCAGCTTTCCGGTCAATGGATCGTGAACCCGAGCGCTCTTCAGTTCGTTGATGATCGCGAACGCATCGCTCGTTTGCGTCAGCCCGTTGGCGTCGACATCGGTCGGTAGCGCGACGTTCTGCCATGAATCCGGCAGTTCACCGCCGGAGCCCTGGTTGTCGCGATACAGCTTGTTGATGACCTGGATCGCATCGATGGCGGTCAATCGGCCGTCGCCGTTGACGTCATAGAACGGCGGCGGGCCAACAGTATCGGTGATCTCGGGCAGTTCGCCAGTCGCCGGGTCGTGAACGCTGCCGCGATGCAGTTCATTGATGATTACCAGAGCGTCGGCGATGGTAATGCCGTCCTTGTCGTTCGCATCGTAGCGATCGACCGGGTTTTGCCACCCGAGTCCTTGCGTGCTGAATTGGATGTTGCTGACACTGACGCTGCTGTCGTCGGCCCCGAAACCGATCAAGTCGAAGTACAGCGTCGCCGCTTTTCCGTTCATCTCGGCCGGGATCGGTACGGTTACATCGATCGTTGCGGTGGCCAAGTCGACCGCTTCGCCGCTGTCGGGAACCCCTTCGACACGCACCGAATCGGCGAAGTGAACTTGTCCATCCGCACCGACATTCAGTAGTGCGTCGCCACCAGCGATTCCTTGCATTTCGTCAAGCAGCGAGACGGTCGAGTTCGCGTCCAGCAGCGCGACCTCGAAGGCTTCCGGAGGATGAACGCCAGCACCAACATCCAAGTTCAGTCCACCCAGTGTGAACGTGATTGTGTTGATTCCATCGGGAACAACAAACGTTTGCGACAGATCGCTGATCATGCCCACATCTTCGCTGATCGTGGCGGTGCCCTCGGCCACCGAGACATCGCCGATTGTTCTCCAGACAAAGTCGGTATTGTTGGGATCGGCTGTCGCGAAGTCGGAGTTCGACAAGCCAGTCGGTGGCCCGGTTTGCAAGGCACCAATCTCGTTGGAAGCCAGCAATACGAAACCGCCATGGTTACCTAGGTGAGTATCGTTATGCAGGAAGGCCAACGATGTTGTGTCCCGACTTGTGGTCCCACCAGAGCGAATAAAATCTTGAAGAATCAATTGGTCGATTTCGCCAACCTCTTTCCGAACGCCTTGCGATAACGTCGCAGACATCAGTTGGTCGGGATAATCGGTCGGGCTCAATTCATTGCCCGACTCATCCAGTGCGATCCGTTTGTCATCAATGACGTACCACTTACGTCCGTTGGAATCGATATCGACTCTGTCGGCAAATGCTTCATAGATGCTGCCGAAGCCGATGGCGTGTCCCAGTTCGTGACGCAGCACCGTCAATAAGTCAAACTTGGATGGCGACTGTGTGGAAATGTCAAATTCCGAGTCCTCCCACGGCGACGAGTCAACGAACCAGCCATGGCCGTCGGCATCGATATCGACTGCGATTTCGAATCGCCATTTTCCGTCGTCGCTCGGCAGCCATAAACCGTGTCCAAGCTGTCCGCCGGGCAGATCCTTCCAAACAAAGTCGATCGAATCGAGCAGTTCGGTTCGTTGCCATGGCAGCAGGATGCCCGAGAATGCTGTGAACGCTTCGGATGCATATTCGTCTAAGTCGATCAGGACTTGTGGTGCATCGGAAGATTCTTCCGTCCAGGTCACCGAATCGATGTCGGATCGCAGGAGGGCCGGATAGACATTCCCGTCAGCACCGGGAAGTCCGAACAGTTTGTTGAAGTCGGCCGAAGTGGCGGCATCCAGTGGCGTGACCGGAGCATCATTGAATTTTCCGCTGGCGGCTTTGACAACACTGGTCGGTGCGCCGTCAGAAAAGTTGCCCAGTTTGATTCCACCCTGTTGAACAGCTTGCACCGTGTCCAGTGCCGAACTTCCAAGCACATCTGCTGGATGTTCCCCATATTTGTCGGCCAGTTCTTTTTGCACACGGCGGACTCGGTTCTGTTCGGCGATCTTCTTTGATAGACGATCAAAATCCAGTCTTCTTAATTGATCGCGTGGGATTTTTGTGTCGAGGGAACGGATCAACAGCTGATCATCAGCAATCTTACGATTGAGATCGCGGATTCGAGTCTTGAAACTCGAAATCGAATCGTGCAGACTTCTCAAGTGCAATCCCAGCACATCTTCCGGTCCGTTGATTCGACGGAATACCGAGCCGCCACTATCGATGCTACCCGACTTTGCGAACTTCATCGCTCGTTGGACAACGGCGACGGGCAGTTTGTCGGATGCATCGATCAACAGACGATTGATTCGCAATTCTGTCCGGCTGATACTTCGTTTTGCGTTTTTAATGAAGGATTGGTTGCCGGCAATTCGAGTTTGCGCGGCCGCGCGAAGAGTCGGTGTCGAATCGATGGGCGGCTTTGCCGTCTTGGGTACGTGCCGCGAATTGATCAAGATGGCCAATTCGTCCTGCGTAAGGCTTTTTCTAAGCAGATCTTTTGCGCTGGCACGTGCATTATCGGTCAGTTTCAACTTCTTGAGCGAATCGGCCAGTTCACGCGTGAAGAAAGGCGTGTTCAGGCTCTCTTGCAGATTCGGGCTGATCGCCGCCCGTTTCAATCGCGCAAACTTGGCGGTGACGTCGAGCGCCTGCGTTCTTGATACGCCGGTTATCTGTTTAATTTCTTCCAGGAAGCTGCGGATTTGCGAATCGGGATGCCGCGCCTTACCGGCCGCGATCTGTCCCTTTGATCTGGGTTCGGGCCTTCCGAACTGTGACGTGACGGGCGGTTCGGTCGCCAGTGTGCGGGGTGGCGGCGGAGTGGGTTGTCCGTTTCGGTCCCACAGCGACTTGGGTTGTGTCGGCGTGTTGTCGCCGACGTCCGCGACGTTTTTGTTGGCTCGCGCGACTGCTGTATTGGGTGCCTTATTGCGCAGTGCGGTCGATGCTTGCCTAATTCGATCATGAGAGACCCTTCGCAAATTGATCAACGCTTGGCTTTGCGCTGCAGCCAGGTCATCGGGATTGCCTCCACCGCTGGTGCGTTTCGGGTTGCCGCCAGAGCCACCAGCGTTACCTCCGCCGCCAGTTCCCCCACCGGTTGGCTTGGAGGGTGGTTGGGACGGCGGTTCTGGCGCGGACGAAACGGTCTGCGGTTGTTCATCACGAGCCTGGGCAGCCAAACGCTTTTGCGCATCGGCGCCACTTTCGATCGGGAAGTCGCTTTGGTTCTCGCGCTGGATTTGCTGCTTCCGTGTGTTTTTCGTTTGACCGACCGGGCGATCCGCTTGCGCTTTTTTCGACGAACTTTCCGAGTCGATCTTTTTCGTTTGGGTCTGTGTATTCGATTTGGCGTTCGTGTTGCTGGAGTGCCCTGAGGATTTGGTCGCCTTGACGGCTTTTGCTGTTCCCAAAGCCTTGAAGCTGCCTGCGGCTCCCAACGCAGAAAAACCGAATCCGACAATGCCGTCGGCAGTTTGCGCTGCGTTTCGGCTCTCGATTCCCAAGCCAATGACCGCACCGGACACAGCAGCACCGTAAATCGAACTCGCTAGTGAGGCTCCCGCCAAAGCCCCGGCCGGACCGCCGACGGCAAATCCGGCTACCCCACCGACCGTGCTGGCGACCACGCCGCCGAGCGCCGGCAGCAGATCTTCGATCTGTTCCTCGCCGCGGAATTCACGTTGCCAGTAATCACCAATGGTGACGAAGTCTTCGTTGGGAATACCTGCCAATGCCTGAGTGGATATCGCTAGGAAGTCCGCACCGATCGTCGCGGTCGTTTTCAGTGTGTTCCACACACGACCGACAGCGTCGTCTAATTGGCCTATTACTTCAAACAGAAAGGATGATTCTTCCGTCAGTTGGGGCGGTTGGAAACCAGCTCCCCATGCCGCCGGTTGATGTCCGACCACCAATCCGGTCGGGTCATTCAATTGGATCGGACTGTTCAGGGCGTAACGGAAGCCGTTGATGTCTCCATCGACCGGGCCAAGGGGGTCGGTCGATAGGAACCGGCCCGTTGTTGGATCGAGGTACCGCGCTCGCAGGTAGTACAATCCCGTTTCGACGTCATATTCTCGTCCGGCCAACAAGTATCGGACCCCAAACGCCTCGTCGGTTTGCTCAACCACATTGCCAAAACTGTCCAATGTAATGTGATTGGCCAACGTTCCTTCGTCGTGTGCCACATCACGAATCGTGCCGTTCGCATCGGCCAGCAACCACAGCACTTGACCATCGGAATCATCGACCGACAGAACCTGATCGGTTCCGGGACCGAACAAATTCACAGCATCCAGGTCCGGCGTCGCGCCATCGACTGAGAGATATTCGAGCGCAACGTCCTGGCCGTCGTAGACGAAGGAGCGGCTAGTGATCACGCCGCCGCTTGGTGTGTCATCGGTCACCATTTCGACACGTCGGTTCAGCGCGTCGTAAACAAACTCAAACCGACGGACAACGGCTCCGTTCTCGAGAACTCGGATTTCGGTCAAGCGGTTACGATGATCGTAATCGAACTGGCTTGTTCGGCCCGATGCGATTTCGATCTGTTCGATCAGGTTGCCTTCATTGTCGTACGCAAACGTATGCACGCCGTCGCTGGTCAGCCGATTTTGACCTTCATATTCCAGCGGTGCCGATTGCAAATGTGAACTTGTTCGACTGCCGTCGCCGGCGTAGGCGTAGACCTCGTCGGTCAGTGCGGCTTGCGTGTGCGTAGCAGTCAATAATTGACCGGCATCGTCATACGTATAGACCGCAGAGTCGAACGCATCGGCGTGCGATGTGATGCGTCCGGCCCCGTCATACCCGATGGTGTAGCTATTCAGTTCCGATACGCCACGATGTGACAGCGACTGAACAAGGCCGCGAGAGTTATATCCGAACGTACTGTTCACATCGACTGCGTTGGCAGCGTCGCTCGATCGCGTCACGGTTGCCGGTTGGTCCAATCCAGCCTGATATGCCCAGTTGACAGTCTTGTCGGTAACAGCCGCGCCGGTCTGCGTGATTTGGTCCAGCCGCCCAAGGGAATCGGCATAGCGTCGGGTTTGGGTGATGATTTCCGTTTCGTCGACTTGCCATGCCGAGGCATCACGACGGCGCAGCGAATCGTAGCCAACCGTCAGTTCGATCTCGCCAAGACCAGAAACATGGCTGGTAATTTCCCCGGCGACTTGTCGGTAAGAATCGTTGGTATAAGTCCGAGTTCCTGTCTGGCCACCTTGTTGGAACTCGCTGAGTAAGGCATCAATCGTGTAATCAAAGCTGAGCGTTTGGATAACGTTTTGTTGATCGTCCAACCATTGCTCTTGGACCACTTGACCATTGTTGTTGAACGTCCGCGCGATTGCCCGCCCGTTGCGATCGACGCTGGAGATTCGGTTGCCGGCCGGGTCATACCGGAAAGTCCGCGTTCCAAATTCGTTCGCGTCAGCCCACGCCCGGCCGAAATAGTCACGGTCATAGCTGGTAACGTTTCCAGTATCATCGGTGACGGTCTCAACAAAGCCGGCGGCATCGTACGTATACGAGGTTTTTGAACCATCGGCGGTCGTCGATTCTTCCAAGCGTCCACGCAGGTCATATTGCCACGTTTCCGCCGTGGCCAGGCCAGGCTCGCGCCGGGATGTCATGTTGCCTTCGGCGTCAAACACGAACAAAGTTTCAAAGCCGGCGGGGTCGATTTGTTTCGACAAGTAACCCCGGTCGTCATAAACGTAATCTGTTTTCAGCGAACCAATGATCTCTGATTCGACCAGGCCACGCGTATCGTAGACGTAGCTGACCGGTTGAGCACCAAGGGTTTGGAATTCGCTAACCCGCCCCAGTTGATCGTATTGGGTGACTTCGATTGACTGACCTTCCGGTCCGAATCGTTCCGATCGTGTTCCCGCGCCGTTGTTTTCGTAGGTCCAAGTGGATGTGCTGAATTCGTTAGTGGTGCCGATCTGGTTGGACTGGCTGGTAATGCGACTGATCGGATCAAACGTTTGTCGAGTGATGTATCCGGCGGCATCGACAGATTCGATTAATCGGCCTGCCGTATCGTAAATATAAGATTCACTTGCATTGACATATTCGCCGTCGACGAGAGTCTTGAACGCGCGACCGGACGGACGATCCATCGCGTCGTACGTGTAGTCGATGCGATAGTCTTCACCGCCAGCCGGGATTTCGTAGTCGACGTTGCCGGTGGGCGTGTAACGCCACTGATGTACTGCGGCGTCAAAGCCAGGCGTATTGATTCCCGGCTGATCAGGGGTTCCTGTTGGCGTATGTTCCTCGATGACGCGGCCGAGGTTGTCATGGACATAGGTCACGGCAAAGAATTCGCCGCGTGGATCGGTTTGCTTGACCAAACGCGAGATTTCGTCATATTCGAAAGTGGTGGTCGCCGCGTCGTCTGTTTCAGCGGCCTCGGTGACGCTAAGCGGAATGTTGCGGGCATCAAAGACGATATTCGTGATTGCGCCACGGCGGTCTATCGTGCGAATCTGATTGCCGACACCATCGTATTGGCTGGTTTGTTCATCTCCGGCGGCATCCGTTTGTTTGACGACGCGTCCCAGAGGATCCAGTTCAACGACGGACACCAGATGAACGCCACCAGTGCCTGACATGCCAGCGACCGTTTCGCGAATTTGACTGTCATTCACGTAATCGAACGAGTAGATGTCCCCGATCGGATTGGTTTCTTCGACCATTCGATCGAACTGGTCGTACCTGGAATGAGTCGTCCCCAAGTAGTTCGAATAAAAGACGATGTTTCCGAACGCGTCATAGTCAATTTCGGTTGTTTCGCCGATCGGGTTGACCGATTTGACCAACCGGCCGATACCGTCGTAGGTCAGATTCGTGTCCGTCCCAACATCCGCTAGCGACACGGTGCGTATCAGATTGCCTGCACCGTCGTAGAAGAATTCCTCGGTGTTGGAACCGGGTATTTCGTCTCCGGCAAATGTGCGTGTGGCCAAGTTGTTTTGAAAATCAAACGTTTGAATCGTTGCGAATAGCTCGCCACGTCCATCGATGGTCTTGGTGACATTACCGGCAATGTCATATTCGAAACGATCGACGTTTCGCATGATGTTGTCGGGCGTGCCGTCCGCTCGATCGACAGACAACAAAAAGTTTTGCGCATCGAACGTATAGATCGTGGCGAAATTATCGCCCCGTGGGTCGATGACCTTGGTGCGATTGTCGACGCCATCGTATTCGTACACGGTCATGACCGTGTCGCCCGGTTCGGACTCGGTGCCGGTCGGTTCCGTCTGGCTAACGAGTCGGTTCGCTCCGTCATAGACCAATTCCGTGCGATAATAATCGCCGCGCGGATCGATTCGAGCGACAATGTTTCCGACATGATCGCGTTCGGTACGATGGACGTGGTCGGCCGGATCGGTTGTCGCGATGAGGAACCCTTGCGCATCATAGTCCATGCGAGTCGTCAAAGGTCGTCCATCGACATCGGTGAATGGTCCAGCCAGATAGGTCAGGTTACCCGTCTCGTCGTATCGATGTTCCGTCTCGTGACCATCGAGTCGCTCGAAGCGAAGACGATTCAGTTGATCGTATTCAAAGCTCGTGACTCGCGTGTCTGCAAAATCACCTCCCAGTTGCGTGAGTGTTGAAATATTTCCAGCGTCGTCGTATGCGTAGTCCGTGCGATTGCCGACGGCATCGATTTGGAAGTTGAGCGTGCCACGACCGTTGTAGTTATACGTCTGCTCGAACCGCTCGCCATCAGCATTGCTGCGCGGGTGGAAGATTTTTACCACGTTGCCTGCGGCGTCGAAATCAAAGTCAGTGACCGCATCAGGACCGCGGTTGCCGGCCGACCCTGTGGGACGGATGATCTGATCCAAGCGACCAACTTTGTCGTATCGGTAGTGCTGGGTGTACTCGTCGCCACGTGAGTCACCTTCGGCGATCAGGTTGCCCGCTTCATCGTATTCCATCGTGAAGATGGCGGGTGTGCCGGGTTCGGCCTCGGTTCCGGTCGGAACAGTCCGTCTAATGACACGGCCGCCGGCATCCACATCAAATGTTGTCGTATAAAAATCGCCACGCGGGTCGGTCGAGGAGATCAAATTACCGACCTGGTCATATCCAAACGTGGAACGCAAGACGCCGCCGTCTCCGTGTACCAGTTCCTGTTCGGATGCGGTCAATCGGTAATGGCTGTCGTATTCAAATCGTGATGCGTAATCGGTGCCGCGCAGGTCGGTCGATTCACGCAAATTACCCAGAGCGTCGTACTTGAATGTTTCGGTCGCTTGTTCGTCACCCTGTGGGCCGACGTCACGCGTGATCGACGTCGGGTGGTCCAGTCCGTCGTAGGCAAACACTGTCTTGAAACCACGGGCATCGGTAATCGAACCGACATTGCCGACGCCGTCATGGTCACTGTACATCGTGACGTTGCCTTCCGCATCGGTCACCGAGGTCAAGTAGCCGACCGAGTTGTATTGGTACGTCGTGGTATGCGATGCGTCGCCCGCTGATACATCCAAACAAGTTGTCAAACCCGCGCCGGGGTCGATTTCGGCTACCAGATTGCCGACGGCGTCGTAAACTGAGCAAGCAGCTCCGAGACCTGGAACCAGTTCGCCGACTTGCCGATTCAGCAGGTCGTATTCGAAGAACGTTGTGAATTCAGCATCGCCCTTTGCACCGCGCGGGTCCGTGATCGCAATCATGTTGCCGACTTCGTCGTAGTCGAAGTGAGCCTTGTCGCCGTTGGCATCTTCCTCGCTGGTCCGGCGTCCCGCGTTGTCGTATTCGTACGTGGTGATGAATGTTTCGTTTCGTGGATCCGAAACGGTTTTCAGGTTGCCAATCGGATCGTAGGTGAAATCGATCGAGTAGGCTCTTGGATCGCCCGATACGCCCGATACACCGGATTCATTCCGCACCTGCCCGGCCAAATCAACGTCGTAGGTCGTAGTGTAGAAATCGCCGCGTGCGTCCGTGAACTGCCGCAGGTGTCCCAGCGCGTCGTACGTGTACTCTTCGACAAACTCCAGTCCGTCATTTCCCTTGGTGGTGATCGATTCAAGGTGTTGCTGCGCATCGTAAGCGTAAGTCGTTTCCAGTCCCAACGGATCGGTTTCGACGGATAGCAATCCGGCATCGTTGTAGTCGGTTTCCCATGTCGCTCTTTCCGGGCGACCGGCCGCCAGCGTCATGGATCGCACGCGGTTCAACCGATCATGGGTGTACTCGGTACGATATGCATCTCCACGCGGATCCTTGGCTGTGATCAGGTTGCCCGAAGGGTCATAGCTGTAATTCGTTTCTCGGTCCAAGCTGTCGGTCATGATTTCGACACGACCGTCGGCAGCATATTTCCACTGGGTCCGCCGCGCGAGATCATCGCCGTCGTAAACCTCTTCAGAAACGCGATAGTTGAAATCATCGTCGTAATTGAACACGACGCGGCGATTCTCCGGTTCACGCAGTTCCGTCATGTTGCCCGCCGCGTCAAACACCATCGTCGTCGTGGCGGCTTCGACGCCAACGGTGGCACTGCGTGCGGAGATGATCTTTGTCTGGTTCCCGACGTCGTCATATTCGTATTCGGTCACCTCGCCATTCGCGTTGGTGATCTTGATTTGACGATTCGCTTCGTCGTAATCGTAGGTGACGCGGAATTGAGTGTCATCGCGGCCTTGACCTCGCGGGTCAACGGTGGCGATCAAATTGCCGACGCCGTCATAGATGAAATGCGTGACACGTCCGAGAGCGTCGTCGGTGGACAAAATCGAATCGAGCGTGCCGTTGACGTATGTCGTTACCCCGTCCCGAGCGTCGGTCGTGGATTCCAACGTGCCATCGGGGTAGTAACTATAGGTCGTCGTCGCGACACCACCTTCGGTGCGCGTCAAGACACGATTGCGCTCGTCATACGACATTGTGACAATAAATTCGTCGTCGGTACCTGCCGCCGTGATAACGTCGGTAACGTTCCCGGATTGATCAAAGTATTGCTTGTGTTCAACCGCTTCGGCGTCGACTGTTCTTGCTGCCAAGTCGAACATGTTGTACGTGTACGTCGTTACCTGATCGCCGGTCTTTGAGTTGACTTGGGTCGATTTTGTTAATCGGTTAGCCAAGTCGTACTCGTACCTCATGATATTGCGGCCTGCCGTGGGGCCTGATGAAGCTTTCATTCTGCCGATCTGGTCGAACGTGAAATCGATCACGGACCCGTCGGGCAGTTGAGTCAGATCGAGATTTTGATGCTCGTCGTAGGTATGCTTCGTTGCTCGACCGAACTCGTCGTATTCGGCGATCAATAGTCCATCGCCGTCAAAGACTTCTCCGGTCCAGAAACCTTCGCCGTCACGGCGGAACGAATATTCGTAGTCTTGTCCCGTTGCGACACTGTACGCGCCGGTCGGAGGCTTGTAGGCGTACAGTGTTTCGATGTCCAAGGTGCCTGAAGCGTCAACTCGGCTGATCGGTCGATCAAGCTTGTCGTATTTCCAGGTCGTCACGTTGTCGTTGTAATCGCTCAGCTCGCGTAGATTTCCGTGCGCATCGTACTGACGCGTTTCGCTGTACGTTTCGTCATCGATGGATTCACTGTATGACGTTTCGATCAGGCGACTCATTACATCGTAGCTGTACGACAGCGTGTCGCCGGCCGGATCCGTGATCGAGGCGATGTTTCCGGGGATGCCGTCGTAGGTATATTGCTGAACGCCATCGGGATAGATGATCGTTTGCAATCGACCTAACCCGTCGTAGGTGTAGTTGATCGTGTTGCCGCGTCCGTCCGATTGTGACTTCAACATCCCGCCGGACTCGTAGGTAAACGTGCGGCGAATCGACGCCGGACTGCCTTCGGGCGCCGAAGGATCCGCGACGACCTCGGCCGTTCGATTTCCGAACGCATCGAGCGTGTAGGTGAATGTTCGCCCGACTTCGTCCCGACGGAACTCTAGTTGGTTGCCCTTTTCGGTGTTGTAGCGGAATTCTTCAATCGCTTTCGGGCCGCCTAAACCTTCTGGGAAACGAGTGACTTTGGTGACGTTGTCGAACTCATCGCGAACGTAGCACACGACGTTTCCGCCAGGTGCGATTTCGGCCATGATCGCTGTATTGTGAGGCGATCGTAATGACTGGCGGCTTGATCCGTCATCCTTGCGTTCGATCAACGAACCGAAGCCATCCATGAAGTATTCGTAGATGCGTCCGTTGTGGTCTCGGTAGCTCGCCTCGGCCAAGAACTGGGTCCCGTTGCCGTCATCGGTTTCATCGTCTTCGACGATCGCACCGCACCATTCTTCCACGATGTCATTGGGACGCTTCTTGCGATCGTCGTTAGTCAGTTCGGTCAGGTCAGGGAGGGCTGCCAATTCGCGGAAGTCTTTCGGTAGTTCTGACCCGAGCGTCTGCGCCGGCGCTAGAGTGAACTCGAGGCCGTCGACGCGTTCTCCACCCACGACGCGACCGAAATCATCGTACTCGTAAGTCTCCTTGAATCCGCTTTCGGTCTCGGAAGGACCAGGACTTGGCCCGCCGCGTTTGAGCGTTTGACCGGTGATTAAATTCGTAAACGGATCTTCGTCGACATCATCGTATGCTTCTAACGCTTCATACTCGAAGGTTCGGAAGGTACCGTCGGGGTCGGTGATTTTGACCAGTTTTGCGCCGTCGTGTTCCAATCTTGTCACGCGGCCGGCCGGATCCGTAATCGTCGAAACATAGTCGCCCGAATATGCAAACGTCGTCTCCAGTTCAACCGGATCGACCATCTTGATTAGTTTTTCGCCGTCGTATTCGTAACGGACGACGTTGCCGTTGCGATCACGGGTGCTGGTCAGCAAGCCATCTTCATCAAAGAATTGTTCTGTTCCGTCCAACAGTCGCCGCTGGAATCTTCCGTCTTCCTGGATCAGCCGCGAATGATCGTTGGCCAGTGGTGTGTAGGGCTGTCCTGGCTCTTCGGGGCTGAAGTAGATCGATTCGGTGCCGTTGCCATCGACCAACAGTACGCCATCGGGACCGGCGTACAGTCGCAGCAGGCCTTCGAGTCCCCAGCCGGCACCAAACATGTCTTCGGTGCCGTTGACCACCGCTAGCGGTTCAATCTGGTCGATCGCTGTTCCCAGTCGATAACCGCTGCCGGTGTTTTTTAGGATTCCGGCTTCGATGCGCAAGTTGTACAAACCGGTTGGTGCTTCGCGGAAATCGATTGGAATTCCCGCGCCATAACCATTGCCATCGACGAGATCCCCCTGCTTGAATATCGCTTCGCCACCGGTCAAACCTGAGTTCTCAAAATCAGGGTTTTCAGGATCGACGCCGTTAGGGCGGAATCGCAAGTCGTCGCTGATTGCGGTCATCGAAACGCTGATCAAATCTTCGGTGCCCAGATCCAACTTGGTCAAATTTGAAATTTGGAAATACTGGAGCGTACGCGGTTCGGCGCGCAATGAGTCGTACTTGAGCGTCAACGAACGGGGTAGGTTTTGCGATGTGTAAGTGACAAGCTCGTGCGAGTCGGATAATGCTCCGGTGTGAATTTCGGCTTTGGCAAATCGGCCCGCTTCAACCGTTGCTGGTTCGGTCGGGAACGCTTGCAGTCCGACTCGTTGGCCGAACGGCGTCGGAACCAATTGAATTAGCTCTTTGGTCAACTCTGGCTGAACCGACACGCCACGCGGAATCGCATTGGTCAAGGGGTTCGCGTTGACATCAATCGGCAAGAAGTTGTTTGGCTCACCGCCGAACGGATCGGTCGGCGGGAATCCGTAACCGACTTCCGTTTCGCCAAAGTACCGATAGTCGGCGGCAATCGCGAGATTCGGGTTGATCGCATCGATCGGCACCGTTGAAAGTGGACCGCGGAGGATTCTGCTCAATTCATCCGATGCAGCGGCAAGATCATTTTGCGGTTGGTCTTCAGCGAATTGGCTCCACACCGGCAAGACACCGGTATCGACTTGGGATTCGATTTCGCGAATGATTCCGGCCAAGTCATAAGCGAACACAGAATCGATCGCTTGGAAGGGCGCAATCACTGTCCCGGTTTGAATGGACGCGGCAATGTCATCGGGGAAACCAGCTTGAATCGGACGCGTCGCTGCGACGATTCGCGGAACATCTATTTCGTCAGGGTCGGCGAAATCTCCTAGCGGATTGCGGATGATGCCAATCGTGCCGCCGGCGCCTACAGGAGCCGTGATGGTATTGTAACTGCCATCAAAGTCCGGATCGTAGAGCACATTGTAAGCTTGGAACGGAGCGACACCGGGGTCCTTCTTCGGATCACCCAACTTCAACGCGTTGTAACCGGTAATCAAAGCGTAGGCCGGGTGGCTGCCGTCGTGGGTGGGAGTTTCCAGCAGAGGCTGCAAACTGTTTTCGGGAATGAAAGTTACACCCTGCGCATTGCTGACAGCGAATGCGTGTGTATCGCGACCTTCGACCAGACGCGGAATCCGTCCAAAGTCGACGACAGAAACGAACTGTGGATCGTATTCGGTGAATCCATCAAGTGTGGTCAGTTCGCGGATGACCCCCAATGCGCGTCGGTCGTCGATGCGATCGGTGACCAACACCACTTCGGAATCGTCGGTCGCCGTGAGTTCAAACGGGGCTGGTCCGACCGGAATGATTGCGCTTGAATCATCAGGGTCAAACACGATCGGCAATACCAAATCGGTGTCGTCACGGCCTGCACCGACGAGAGTTCGCTTCCGCAGCGGTTCCAATGAGACTCGTAACACCGCACCGTTTTGCCCGGTCACCTCTCGATGCAGGTCTTGGGCCGGTGCGGCTACGAACAGGTTGTTTCCATCGGCGCTGACGGCGATCCCACGTAGGCCCAACAACCCATACGTCACGTCGTTGCCACGTGCGGCACCGAAGTTAATTATTCCCAGCAGTTGGTGGAACGTTGGCGAAAATCGATCGATGTCGATGACGTACACGGCCGATCGGTCCAGGTCGCTGACGAACAGGTAATCGCCGCTAGGATCGGTCGTCAGATCGAATGGCTTGGCCGAATCTGGAAGTGCGATCGGCTGAATGCCTTGAGTTTCGACTGGCCGAGCCGGATCATCAGGTTGTGTGTCGACTTCTTGCAACGCAACTGCGTCTACCACCGCGATCGCGGCACCGTTTTGCAGCGTCACATACAACAACGATCCATCCGCCGACGGAACACTCTTGCGCGGTCCTTCGTTGATATCTTGTCGGGCATCGGTGTCGACTCCCAACGGAATATGAGCGACGACTTTGGGTCGACGTTGCAGACCCGCTCCGTGTACCGAATCGACCGTCGCCAACAAATTGATAACCGTGACGGTATTGTCGGCTGCCGATACCGAAAACCCATAGCGACCATCGCCGATCGGAATGATCGGATTGCTGGAAATCACTTGTTTTCGGTACAGCCCGTCCTGCGGCAAATTCATTGGACGGTTGACCGTGATCGTCGTGCTGCCGATCATCGCACCGGCGGGAATCGGGACGATCAACTTCCCGTCGATCAGAGTCAATTGATCACCTTGGATCACGATATCGCGACCACCGAGAATCTCAACCTCGCCGTCCTCTTTGGTAAAGTCACGGCCGCCGACTTCGATGGTGATGAACAGGTCTTCAATGTTGCTGCCGAGATCGCCACCGTCACGATACGGATTTTCGAACGTAAAGTTTTCGCCCGTCAGTTCCAGTCGCGGTCCCAATGCCAATCCGTTGCCTTCGAACTTGACTTCGGCGCGGCTGATAAGTGGCGGCGTGACCGTGGTGTTTACGAATCTTGGTTTGATCGGGGCAATGAAGCCCGCCGTTTCACCAGCGTCGACCTGCACTTGATTCGTACTGATCAGCGATAATCCATTCGGCTGACCCGACAAGAACGACATCGTGTAGTCGAACCGCGGAATCGCGGGAACCAGAAAATCAAAATCGAGTCCAGGGAAAACATAGAACGCATCATTGCCGCCCAAGTCGCCGGTTGCATCCATCCGGACGATCGTCACGCTGCTGCGCGCATTAAAGTTCGTGTAGGTCTGAATTCGACCTTCCAAATCATGCTGGCCGGCGATCAGACCCAGCAAGCTTCCAGGCGAAGCGGCCATCAACGCGCCGCCCAAAGTTGGTTTGGCGGAAATGCCGCCACGACCTGCCAAACGGCGATTCTTGATGCCGACGTTGGGCAACGAAGTCGTTCGGGCCATCCCATCATCACCGACCATCATCGAATCGATCAGCATCCAGCTGGAATCAACTCCACCGCCTTCAAGCGGCACGTCGACCGGTTGGAACAGGTAAATGGGATCACCGGCGTTGGATCCATCCGGTGCAGGAATCGCAAGGCTTAGAGGTTGATCGGCGTCGATACCTTCGGTTTCAATGTTGATCCCGAAGGTTCCCGTCCATCCTTCCGGTGCATCGTAAGGAAAATCGCCCAACGGTACTTCGTTGACGGTAACGGTGACCGCTTCGCCGTACGCACCCGCTGGAATCCCGACTTCGATTCCATCTCCGACGACCACTCCCCCTTCGTCGCCGATTTGGGAACCGCTGGCTTGTGGAGTCGCGATCGTCATCGTCGTGACAAAGCTACGGCCGCCATTAACCACGGTGACTTCTGTTACGCCAGCCGACAGCGCCGTGAGCAAACCATTGGCATCAATCGAGACGACCGACGGATCCGAGACGATGTACGACGTCGCAGGATCGGCTGCCAAATCAACAACTCCCTCATCGGTTTGCTGGCGAAGTTGATATTGTCGCGTTTCCTGATCAGTCAACGTGTAGCTTTCCGGGAATACCGAAATGACTCGCTCATCAGTGAATCCAACCGAAACGGCCGTTGCCGCCGTTATCCCGGACGATGAGACCACGATCGTCGCTGAACCATTGTTGCCGGCAATGATCAACCCGCGATCCGTGACTGAAACGACACCGGAATCATCCGTCGAAAAGCTTAGCTCGCTTGCCGGAATTAGTTCACTCGTGCCGTCGGCAAGCTCTCCGAAGACAAACAGAGTTTCCGCCTGACCGGGCAGCAGCAGTGGATCGCGGTCGGGGATCTGTAGCCGTACGTATTCAATCGATTGGTATTCAATCGGCAGCCCGACTGGGACGCTCGATCGCAGTCCGTCGTCGGCTGCCAGCGTCAGCGTGGACGCATCGTTGGCGGGAGCGAAACGAATCAGCCCGCCGCCAAGGGCGGTGATGATGGATTCAGTCCCCGTTGCCGAGACAAATGTTGGATCGGCTTCGGGGTCATCCACGAAATTGCTGGTTGCGACCGTGACAGGATTGGTACCGCGAACAACGATCGGATCGGCGGTGGTGATCGTTGGCGCGCCGTTGGCGAGGAAACCGTATGCGGCGAGTAACGCGTCTTCGTCGGTGGCGTCGACGTCTCCGTCTCGGTCGGCGTCCGCCGACTCGTTGTAGTTGCCATCAGCGGTCGTGCTGCCCAGTGCCGCAGCCAGCAACGTGCTGTCGCCCGCGTCGATGACGTTGTCTGCATTGATATCGCCGACGAGGTACAGATTCGCGGTGTAACTGCCCGCTCCGCCCGAGATGCCCAGCGCAAACGTACCGGGTTCGGAAAGCGTGAACAGCGTGACGCTGCGCCCGGCCGACTGCAGGGTGTTGCTCGGTGCTAATCCCGCAAGCGTCGCGTCAGCCGGGTCAAAGTCACCGCTGGTGATGTCGATGCCGATCGTGATGCTGCCGGTCGGGCTGCTGCGCAGTTCGCCCTGGGTGATCGTCAAAGCGTAGCGGTCGGTCTCACCATCGGTCAGCGTTCCAGTGAGCGCGCCGCCGAAGATCGTGCTGGTTCCCCCCAGGTGCGGCGCGATGGTTTCGGTGGGAAGCGGAATTCCGTCATTGTCGTACGCGAAATAGGTTCCCTCGCCATCGGTCGGCGCGATCGTGCTCAATCGGCCTTCGGTGTCGTAGGCGTAGAACGTTCGTTCGCCGCTGACGGCGTCAATCGCGATCGACAACTGACCATCGTCGTTGTAACGATAGACCCAGTGTTCGCCGCCCGGACCGACCAGTTCGCTGATGCGATCGCTGCGGTCACGGACAATGGTGAGCCGCGATCCATCCGGTGCGACCAACGCACTGTCGGTGTAGCGCAGCGAGGTGCTGTTGTCGGCCGCAGTGATCCGGTTCAACCGATAGTCGAATCCGGTTGCCAGTTCGCCGTCGATGCGGAACCCGTAACGAACGCCCTCGGGCGAGACGAGGGTAAAGACTTCTTCACCATCCTCGGCGACCGCGGGAACGTACGGCAGCCCGCTGCCGACGATGTAATAGTCTCCGTCGGCAGGCTGTAGCGTCGCGTCAAAACTCTCTAACGCCCATTCGACTCCATCGTCGGCGACCCAGGCCGGGCGGTAGGTTTCGATTCCGCCGGTCAAGGATTCAGGTCGGAATGTGTATCCGACACGCTGGCCGGTGGGCAGCGAGACGTACAGTCGCGTCCCCGCCGGCATGGCGGCGAAGGAATCACCGCTCGTGTTTCCACCCAGTGCGACCTGTGGGTTGACCAGCGGCAGACCGAAGAATCCGATCGAGGCATCTTGCTCTAACGAATCATAAAAACGAGTGAAGTCGATATCGATGCCATCTAACGTGATCGACAGGTCGGTCGCACTCTCACGAACCGCCGACATCTTGCTGGCTGAGTTGATCTCAATGTCGAACGTTTCGGTCGAACTCAGTCCGCCAAAATCGCTAGCGGTGATCGCGATCGTGTAGAAGCCGTTTTTGAATTGTTCTGGATTGAGCGTCACCAGTTGCACGATGCTGGTCGTTCCCGAACCGATGACCGTTCCGGATTTTGCACCTTGCGGAATCAGTTCGACTTTGTACTCGGCAAGTCCATCGTCGAAAATGTCGAACATCAACTCACGCATGCCGGTGACCACTGGCGGAGCGAACTCGGTGATCTCGATACGTGGTACCGTGCGGTCGCCGGGGTCGCGAATGAAGAGAGGTTGCGTGAGAACGGTTTGTCGGCCTTCGATGTCGACGACCGTTGCGGTCACTTCATAGCGGCCTGGTGTGTCGGCAACAAAGGTGCCGCGTCCGAGTTGATCCAAGGTGACCGACTGACCGGCGATGACCAGAGACGTGGATTCGATCATGACGTCGCTGTCGGCGATCGGCTGGACGATCACTTCTTGACCGGGCGTGGCCGGAAAACTGGGCGTTGTCACGATCGTGACTTGAGGGCCCGCTGGCGCAAAGCTGGCGATCAGGGTCAGCGTTCGTTGTGTTTTTATGATTCCGTCGTCGGCGACCAAGCGAACGGTATGCTGGCCGGCTTGGAATCCTTGTGGTTCCCACCGCAACACGTTGTCGGTTCCGATCGACGCTCCGGCTGGCAAGTCGTTCGCGATCAGCGTCACGGTATCGCCGTCGGCATCGGTGACCACGATCGGAATTTCCAGCAATTCGCCGATCGGTGCGTTGCGAAGTGTCGGCGCGTTTAGCGCCGGGGCACGATTGGTGGGCAGGACCTGCACCTGGACTTCCAACGTGTCGCTGCCGCCGGACGGATCGGTCACGCGGAATGGAAGCGTGTAGTTACCGGCGGATTCGAAATTGACATCCCACACGACGGTTCGCGTGACGGGATCGAACTGGAACCCGTCGGGCCGCGATCCGGTGAATGCATAGACCAGCGGTTCACCATCAGTGTCGCCCGCGTTGACGCTAAAGATCAACTGGTCGCCTTCGCGGCCGAACAGCTTCGGTAGCGTCGAAAACTGAGGTGCCTCATTCGTATTCGTGACGGTGACGATGACGTCCTCGCTGCGAGCGCCGGCGCCGTCACTGGCCGTGATCCGGATGCGGTACTGGCCGGCTTGCGTGGAATTCGGTTGCCAAGTCAGTTCCCCGGTGGATCGATCGAACTGTACGCCTGCCGGCAACGGACCTGTCGCCGTGCCTCGGATAAGCGATGCGGTGAAGTGGACCGTATCGCCGTCGTCGTCGCTGGCGTTTGCCTGGAGCGTGAGTGTTTGGCCTTCGGCGATCGTTTGCGCGCCGATCGGATCAAGATTCGGGCGCACGTTGGTGCTGCGAACGTTTAACGTGATTGTGCGAGCGCTGCTGAGCGGTGCCGCGGCGCCTTCGTTTCCGCTATCGGTCACGTCAAACGTGATCGTGTGCAGCCCGATGTCATCGACCGACGGTGTCCACTGGAACGTCGCCTCGCCGTATATGGTCGACGGCGAAAGCGTTGCTGTGGTCGGCAGCCCGGTCGCGTCGAAGGTTAGCGGGTCTTGATCGGCATCGCTGACGACCAACGGCAGCAGATAGGTCGCACCGGGAACCAGCACCGCGTCGAAGACGGCTTGCAAGATTGGCGGTTCGTTCAGGCTTGTCGCTTGAAGAATAAACTGGGTTTGACCCTGCAGATCCAGCGTCCCGGCGGTCTCCTTTGCCGTGACGGTAACCAGATAGTCATCGCGATCGCCGGGCTGAGGGGTGACGGAAAGTGTGCCGGTGCCGTCACCGTTGTCGGTGAGCGTTGCCCAGCCAGGCAACTGTGTCGACTGGCCGATCTGAACCGACAATTCGATCGCGGCGCCTTCGGGGTCGGTAGCCATGATCGGGATGTCCAGTGTGTCACCGATCGCAACGGTTTGGTCGTCGATCGTCGCGACTTCTGGCGCTCCGTTGGCGTCACGGACGTTCAGAGTCAACGTGACGGTGTCGGTGGTCGGCGTTCCGGTTCCGTCACCGTCGTCTTCGGCCATGAAGTCGAACGTGTACAGGCCGGCCTCGTCGAACGTCGGCGTCCAGGTAAAGATCTGGCGATCGATGTCATACGTCGCGCCGGCCGGCAAGGCGTCGTGCGTGTAGACGAGTTCTGGGATCAAGCCTTCAAAGTCGACGAAAAAGTCTTCACTGGTTGCGGTCGGGCTGTTGGGGACGCCCGGGAACTCGGGATCGCTGGCCGCGATTCGTAATTGGATGGTTTGGCCTTCAAAGATTTCGAATTCACCGAGTTCGGGAAACTCGACTTGCCCGTTGATGTTGTTGACGGTCAGCGTCATCGACTCTTTGGCCAGCGATTGACCGTCGTCGACAAAGAAATCAATTTCGAATACGCCGTGTTGGTCGAATCCAGGCGTCCATTCGAACAGACCGTTATTCGGGTTCAAGAAGGATCCCGGAGGCGCGTTCGGTGTCAGGTAGCGAACGGAGTCACCGTCCTGGTCGGCGCCCACCAGGGTGAACGTGATCGCGTCGCCTTCGTTGATGCTGCGGTCCGCCACGGGCGCGAGCGTCGGCGGGACGTTATTGTTGGCGATGACGATGTCGAACGAGACGCTGGATTCGACGAAGCCGTCACTGACGATCAGCGTGACGTCTTCGTACTCGCCGGCGTCGTCTCCGCCCGGTCGCCAGCGTAGGGCTTGCCCGACCGAGTCGAAGACGGCTCCCCGTGGAAGATTATCGGCGAAGTAGAACAAGTCATCGCCGTCGGGGTCGAACGCGCTGACCGGAATTTCGATCAAGTCGCCTTCGGTGTGAAGCTGGTCATTGACGGGCGAAATGATCGGCGCCCGATTGGCATCGGTCACATCAACGGTCCACTTTTGCGTGCGGTAGGCCCCGCGTGTGTCATAGGCACGCAGTTCAAAGTCGACTTGCGCGTCGTCACGGCGAGTCGGTGTCCAGCTAATTTGTCCGGTGTCTGGATCAACCTTTGCGTCCTTGGGCGCATTGGTCAAGACATAAGTGACCGCCGCGCCATCGGGGTCTTCTGCATCGGCGTCATACTCATACTCGGCGGCGACGCCAGCGGTGGTCAACGGGCTGGAACTGAACAGCGGCAATTGATTCGGCGGCAAACTGGCCAGCACGCGTGGGTCGAAGCTCAGGTCCAGCAAATTCGGGTTGGCGATCGTGACCGTTTGCGGTGTCGAAGATGCGTTGCCCGCCAACACTTCGCCGTCGGCAAAGATTTGGAATCCGTTGGCGTCCGCAGGAGCTCCGTCATTGCCGAAGAAAACAACCGAGTCATCGCCCAGATTGTCAAAGATGATGTTGATCGGACCGGCCACGTCGAAGGCGTTGTTGTTTGTCAGAACCACGTCGAACAGCAATGTTCCGTCGGCGCGATTGACACGCGTGTTGTCGTAGGTCACGTCGACCGAGACCGAGACGTCTTCGAAAACCCGGAATGTTGTGGCAAAGCCGTTTCCGCCGATCGGGATCCCCTGCTCGCTTTCGACGTTGGGACTGACGGCCAATTCGTACTCGGCCGGCGGAAGCTGTTCGAACAACAGTTCTGCCGTGCGAGTTGACGCATCGTAGCGCACCGCACCGATCGAAACTTCTTCTCCCGTGTCACTGTTGGTAAGCGTATAGTTGTCGATATTGTTGCCGCTAACCGGGTTGCCGGGATTACTGGCAGCGAGCCCCACGTCGAACCGTAAGTTCGCTCGATTGTTTCCGTTCAGGATACGGGTCTCGATCACACGCGGCGCGGCCACGGTGAAGAACACATCGACTTGGTCGCCTTGGGTGACCAGGAAGCGACCGCTCGGCAGCGACTCAATTCCTTCAACACGCCCGAATCCGCTCGATGCGATGGTGGTTTGCTGCAGCGAAGCCGGATCAAGAATCGAAACTCTGGCGACGTCTTCATGTCCGATGATTAGCAATCCGTCCAAGACGGGATCGTTCGTTCCAAACGCGATCGATTCGGCGCCGCCCTCGACGGTCGTGACCACTTCGGCGCGGCCGCGGAAATCGAACCGCAACACGTCGTCGTTGTTCGGCCAAGCCGTCCCGTAAAGTGTGCCGTCGGCGGCCACCGCCATCGAGTCGACTCGCGTGGCGCTGAACGAAGTGAATTTTCGCGTCGCGGTGTCAAATCGTTGAATGCCTCCGCTGGTCGCGACATACAACGCGGTTTCGCCTGGGATGGCGGCAAGCCCGAGTGAAATACCTGCGCCGATGGTGTCAATGACGGCACCGGTGGTCGGGTCAAGTTGCAGAAGTCCCTCGCCGCCCGTGCTTGCCCATAGCTGTCCGGCCGAATCGAATGTTAATTCATAAATCGGTTTGCTGGCGTCAGACAGCATGGTCGATTCAGCGGTTGCGAGATTGAATCGGTACAGCTCGTTCCGGCCCGCACCCCCGGAAATATAAACGGAGGTTCCGTCGGGGCTGACCGCCATCGCCAGTGCGCCGATCGACGAACCGCTGTCCCCGGGAACGGTCGCAAAACGTTCCGCCGCAAGCGGGCGAATGATGCGAGCAAACTCGCTAGGCTTGGTCGCACTGGTGCGCGAAGGAACGCCGAACGCGGCTTCGGTAAACAGTCGACGCTCTTCGACGTCCTCGGTCGCTTCGGCGCGTGGTAGAACGATCAGTGGTGCTGGGGTGAACTCAGGTGCACGTCCTAGATTGATTTCAGGCACGAGCCGTGGTACGCGAATTCCATCGGCAACCGGTTCGATATTTCCGGCAGCGTCGACGGCACGCACCAAGAACTGCGGCGTTTGTCCGGGGCTGGCTTGATAGACGTACGAGGTCTCACCGGTTCGGTACAACACGCTGCGGTATCGGTTGCCGCCGTCGTTCGATACCAGCAACGAATACGAGGCGACCCCACTGCCGCCTACGTCGTCTCGCGATGTCCAAGAAACTTCATAACGGTTGCCGCCGAGTGCTATCGACCGAACCGTCGTTTGCGGGGCAACCGCATCAAGCGTGGCGATCGCCGATTGCGAGTCAACCGCTTCACCGCCGTCCACGGTCACGCGAGCGGTCATCTCGATCGCGTCACCGGTTTGCAGGTCTCCGCCGGTCCCGACAGCCGCAACCACATCGGCGTTGACCCAGAAACCAACTTTCACCGATTCACCGGGTTGCAACAGACCGACCGCCGGGTCGACCGGCGGTAATCCGTCACGAGGATCGACGGCACGCAGCAGGTACGAAACAACGCGCGTCGATGCGTCGATGCCAGCGGTGATTTGCAGGACGTAGCCTTCTTCATCGAACAAATCGATCTCGCCGACGAAGTTCGGGCGTCCCGGCGGCAGCGAAATCTGTCGGCCGCCAAGTTCGATATCGGCCACTTGTACGCTGCGTTCATCCAGCGTGTCGTCCAGTGGGACAATGATGCGGATTTCTCTGGCCGCATTGGACGTGTCTTCGTCGTATGTCGCCGTCACGCTGTACGGAAGTGGCGTCGAGATCGGGACGAAATTGTCGTCGCCGAATCCGGTCGGGCCTTCGATCGTGATGTTTTCGCTGCTGAGTTGACCGAGGTTGTCGGTGTCGAACACGATGTCGTCGACCGTCACGCCCGTGTCGAAAAGTGGTGGCGGTCCGGCACGCAAGGTGAACGTTGCGAACGATGTCGGGTTGGCCAATCCGAGATCGTAGTCCTCAAAGGCAGCGACAGCGCCGCCGCTGTAGACATCTTCGGTGTGCCCGTAATAAGCACGCAATTTTTCGATCAGGTCACCGAGTGTCTGTTCGGCCGTCGCCAAATTCGCCGCGGCATCGGCGACAATCCCGCTGCCGGCGTCACCGCCCAACAGACCGCCCACGGCGGTGAAGAACGCGTTGGTATTTTCGGCATGACCATCGGCCAGCGGCGGCGTATCCTCGGGCCGTAACAAGCCGATATCGGTAAGGGCTTGCAGGTAGAGGTTCACAAACGATTCACGATTCCCGGCGATCGAGCGCAGGCCCGTCGGCGCTTCATCGTCGGCTAGGATCGCATCGCGCAATCGTTCCGCTTCGGTGGTCTGGTACGCGATGTACTGTTCCGACGTCAACGGCGTGGCGGCGGCAGCGACATAGAAATCGAAAGCCAGATCGTCCAGCAGGAACGGATCAAGTTCCTTCAGGAAATTCGGGTCCATTTCCAGGACTTCGCGTAGCCCCGGATAGATCGTCACGGCCGCGCCGACTTCCGTGACCCCGCCGGCGGGCAAATCGATCGCGACGCCGCGTGCGGTCAGGACTCCGTTGAGGTTTAGTTCAGGTGCAACGCCGCTAAAGTCAAACGTGGAAACAGAATCGAATAGCGGAGCGACCGTGCCCGCATCGCCGCGAAGTCCGCTTGCGAACTCGATCGCCGGGCCGGGAATGATATGTTCAAAGTCGTTCTCGACATTGGGGAACGCGTACTCAAAAATCGTGTACGGCGTATCGACGTTGGAAAGGCTTTGAATCGGAAACCCGTACGCGCCTGTCGCGCCAAGGTCGATTCGACTCGGTCCGCCGACGCCGACGTTTGATTCCAGTGGATCGGCTTCTTCGACTTGGAACCGATAAGGTTCCACCGCGACACGCCCATCGGGGTGCAGGACTTGAACGTCGTAAAGCCCGTGCGGCGCATCGCGCAGGTCAAAGATCGCGATCAGTTCGGTCGCGTCGACACGGGATACCGAAACCGGCGCGAACTCGGCAAGTTCGGGACGCACCAAGCGAACGGCCGCTTGCTCAGGGAATTCCGCGCCGTGAATTTTCACGGTGACGTAACGATCGTCGCCACCAGAATCGGGCGTGACATCGGTGATGCCGAATGGCACTCGCGTTGCGGTCAACTGAACCGGATACTCGTTGCGGAGTTGCAGATCGGTTTCATCATCGTCGACACGCACGCGGACGCCCGCACGGGCGAGCACGAAATAGCGACCGCCGATGGTTTCGGGGATGATCAGCGACTGATCCGGACGCAGGTAGCCTTGGTAAGCGGCGTCAAAGTCGAACGGCTTGGGCAACCGTTCATGAGCCACGAACAACTCTTGCGATCCGACGTCATCGATGCTGTCCAGATCGATCCGAATCGTCTGTCCCGGATCGACGTCCAATTGGTATAGACGCGAAACGCCTTGTGCCAATTGATCATCCAGCGGAATGTCCAAACGCAGCAGCGGAACCGTGATGGCCATCGTGTCGGCCGAGAAACCGGTGTTGTTGCGGTTGTTTTCGCCTTCGACCACGTCATCGAAAATATCAGTCCGAACGAGCACGCGATAATCACCGGGCAGTTGCGCCGGAACTTCGAACTGAATCGATTGGGTGTACGACTCACCCGGATTCACGGTGAAGACGTTTTGCGGATCACGTCGGCCGACAAATGCATCACCAAGGTCCCATACGGAATCCGCACTGAGATAAACCGCGTCGGCGATCCTTGCCCGCGCCGGTTCATCGCCGCGATTTTCCACCGTCCAACTGACCGTGACCACATCGCCGACCGATACCGAGGATGGTGCTGAAACGTCCACGACTTGCAAATCGGTTGGCGGAGGCGTTTCGATCAACATCGGCGCATCGGACACACGCACGTTGTTCTGTTCGTCATTTTCGATCACGACGCCATCGGGCCGAATCGAGTTGGGGACGTCCGTGTGGATGATGATGTAGTAGTCGCCCGTCAGTCCGCGCGGAAGCCTCAAATCCGCCGCGTAACTTTCCGTTCCGCCGGGAACCGGCAAGGGTTGCGTCCGCACAAATCGTGTGACGTAGTGATCGCTGGACGGGTCCAGCAAGCGATCACGAGACAGGTAGACACGGTCGACGTATGGCACCTGGTTATCGGGGATCGCCCCGCCATCGTTGCTAACGGTATAGCTGATCGAGAAATCTTCGCCGACCAGAACACGCGACTGCGTCGTGACTGAGTCGATCACCAAGTCCGGCGTCGGAACAAATTGAATGTCCAGCGAGACGTGTTGCAGATTGTCACCTTCGTCGGCAAATTCCAGCACCTTGTTGTTTGACGGGGTCAGACGTTGGTGGCCTTCGGTGCTTGGGTAAGGCAACGAATAGATGCTGCTGTCGCGGAACACCGTGTCCGTCGCCGCGATGACTTCGAATGGCCCGTCGATGTTGAAAGGTAATCGGACTTGCGTGGTGATTTCATAGCTTTCACCGATGTCCAGCGACTCGCGCTGTGCATGACCACCGAGGTAGTAATCGAACGCATCAAGCGATGAATCGGTCGAAAGGAACAAGCCGTCCGTCCATGAATCGACGCGAGTTTCCCGTGTGCCTTCGTTGGTCACGGTGTACGACACGTCAAAGAACGCACCGCTGTCGGGATCGGTGGGAACAACCGACAAGTCCGAAATGACTAAGTTGGCTTCGGCGTACTCGATCTCAATCTCGTCGGACGCCAGGAAATTGTTGTCACGTGTTCCGGTTTCCCATGCTTTGTTGGCAAAGTGGCCGACCCAATGGGGGAATTCGCTTTCATCCCATTCGTGTAGTATCGGTGTGCCTCGGTAGATTCCCACGTTCGCAAACACGTGCGCGTACCAAGTCCCGCTGCTGCCCGGCGGCGTCGCGACAACGGCCGAATCGGTGTAGCTTTCGCCGGGCTGCAGTGGTTCCGAAAGCACGTGCGAAGCGGTCGAGACCAGGGTCGCTCGATTGGCATCGAACACTTGGTCTTTCGACAAGTACACGAGTTGTTGAATGTTCTGGGTGGCGTCATCGGTTGCAAAGTCGCCTTGGTTTTCGACGGTCCAGCGGACGTTCAGGTCTTCGCCCGACTGACTGCTTTCATCGGCGATCACACTTGTGACGACCAAGTCTGCCGGCACTTCCATGATCGCGGCTTCGGCCACGCCCACGTTGTTGTTGGTGAAGGGACCTTCGTAGACTTGGACCAATGATTTCGATGGGCCAGCCAGGATTGCGAGCAGTTCCGAACGCGAGAACTGCTGCAGGTCCGTGACGCCGGTCTCACCGATCGGTTTTCCGGTCGCGGCTTCGATTCGTTCGAGCACCGCGCGGACTTCGTCTAGAAACTTTTCCTCTTCGGTCAACGCGATCCTGGGATCGACGTTCGTTCGTACCAGGATATGTGACCCGGCCGCCGAGGGCGGTAACGTGAACTCGGCCGTGTGTTCGTACGTTTCGCCTGGCTGGATCGCCCCGCTGTGCGGCAAAGCGAACACGAGTTGGTCATCGTTGGAAAGTTCTGCGTCGTCGGAAATGTAAATCGCATCGGCCCAGGTCTCGCGGTCGGTGACAGCGGTGCCGTTGTTAGCGACTTCCCACGTGACACTGAACGGAATGTCCGGCGTTGCCGCATCGGGATATCGAACGCCGCCGCCATCAACCTGGACTCGCGTGACCTGCAAATCAGCTGGCGGCGTTAGCAGAATGTTGATCGGCGTTGATGCATAATTGCTACCTTCTAAATCATTCGGTGCGTCCGGGTTCACATTGTTGGCAAACGCGGCTTCGTAAACCCCGCCGTAACCATCCGCATAGACCGTCAGAAAGAATTGTCCGGTTAGTCCTTTCGGGATTCGCACCGTCGTTTCGGCTTCGTAGGATTCATCAACCTCCAACACACCGGTGTGACGATTGGTTCCAATGAATACATCGCCGCGAGCCGGCTTGGGTCCGTCGAGACCCTTGGTCAGCCAAATCTGGTCGGTCCATGATCCGGGATCGGTCACTCCGGCACCGCGGTTGGCAACGCTATAGCGAACCGTGAACGAAGTGTCGTCAAACGCATCGCCCGGTCCATTGATCGAAAGTGCAACCAAGTCCGGCGGCGGGACTGGATTCGCATCGATCGCGATGGCCGAAGCGGCCATGTTGTTGCCTTCGGCCGGAAACTCATCCACTTGCCCGCGAGCATCGGCGACGACCAGCACAAACCAGTTGCCCGAAATCGCGCGAGGCACCAAGAACGAACCGCTGCTGCGATAGTCGACGGGTTGTCCCGACGTGGTGCCCGGAAAACCGAGGGCCGACCCGTTCTGCAATTCTCCCAACAGGATCGCGCCGCTGGTGCTGCTTGATGAGGAGGAAAGATAGACGCGATCATTCCATCGGCTGCCTCCCGACGCCGTATCGGCGGTCCCCAGATTCGAGATCGTAAAATCGACATCGATGATCGTGCCCGCCGTGATGACATCGGGCGCGTTGACTTCGGTGACTCGCAGGTCCGGCCGAGGTTTTAGGTTGATTTGCAGGGGATCTGAGAATGTCGTGTTGTCCGACTCGTTGGTTTCAATCACACCGTTGCGACTGTCGGTATCGACGAAGAACCGAAATTGACCAACGGTTCGCGGCAGCGTCACCAACTCTGTTCGCGTAACGGTCATCCCCGCTGGCAACGGTTCACCGGTTTGGAAGCGTCCGAATTCGTATCGTTCAGTCGTCCCGGTCGCTTGCAAGTACAACCGATCCTCGAACCCGTTCTCGGGGGTTTCCGGCCCGTCGTTACGCACCGTCCAAGTCACTTCTAGTTGCGTTCCGTCGAAGACTTCGGTGGCCCCGCCAAGTGAAACCTCTGTCACTCGTAAATTGGTTGGCGGTGGGGGAATGTAAGTGACGTCGAAGGCATCGCTGCGGCCCTGATTGCCGGAATCCAAACCGCCATAGATGAATTCATACGGGCCACCGGTTCGCACGAACAAATAGTGCTCGCCATCGGCATCTCGCGGGATCGTGACTTCGGTCGTGCGTGTGTACGACCCGTCGACTGCCAAAGCGCCGCCGTGAACGCTGCTGCCGATCAGTCTTAAGTTCGTCGCGCCGGTTGGATCATCGCTGATATAGACATAGTCGGTCCACG
The DNA here is from genome assembly GCA_963975425.1 of uncultured Pirellulaceae bacterium. GTDB lineage: Bacteria > Planctomycetota > Planctomycetia > Pirellulales > Pirellulaceae > CAXBGS01. The sequence continues at coordinate 346,486 of CAXBGS010000004.1, read as the reverse complement.
TTTCTCGATCGGTCGTTTCGATTCCCCGGTTGCTGATCGTCCAAGATACTTCCAGCGGTTGTCCCGATGATGCTTCGCCACTGGACGTGACCTCGTCGACGACCAGGTCGCTGTATGGCGTGCGTGTGACATCGACAAAGTGATCTGGCGACCCGGTGTTCGACGCATCGCCATCAAGTTCGAAGACTTCATCGTTCACGTCGGTTTGAACGAACAGCGTAAAACGCCCGTTGGTTCGGTTGGCCAGTTGCAGGATTTCCGTGCGTTCGTACGATTGCCCGACGGGAACGGTTCCATCATGCACGAACTCGCCCAGCACGATATCGTCGGCATCACCCAGCACGTCATCGTTGGACAAGACAACTCGATCGGTCCAACTGCCAACGCGGCCCGGTCCGGCACCGACATTTTCGACCGTCCATGTGACCGTCAAGTCAACGGGGTCGCCGATCAAGAGCTCCGGTGCGTCCACTTGTGTTACCGTCAGGTCGGCGTACGGGAACAGCGAAATTTCGACGGGGTCACTCGCTCGCGTCCCCGTCGTTTCGCCTTCGCCTTCGCGCACCGTATCATCCCCGTCGGGAACGACGATGAAGTGATAGTCGCCGGAAATCGCGTCCGGAAGCATCACCGACAATGACGCATCAAGCGTTTCGTCGACGGACAGCGCCGTGGTGTTCTCTCGCGTTCCCAGCAGGACATCGTCGGGCGAAAGCGTATTGTCGGTGGACAGGTACACGTGGTCAGACCAGGTCACCGAGGCGACTTCGTCGCCAACGTTTTGCGTCGTCCAGTTAATGGTGACCGATTCACCACTGACCGGACTGGCGGTTCCCGCCGGCGCGACAGACGTCACGATCAGATCCGGCAGAGGCGCGGTGTCGATATCGATGGTTGTCGTCGACGACGCGGTGTTGTTGCCTTCGGCGGTGGGTTCTTCGACTTGATTGCCCGCGTCGGTCTGCACGATCAAGTAATAGTTTCCTGGCAGTACCGTCGGCGGAACCACGACGGATTGCGTCATCGTGTAGGACGCGTTGGAATCCAGTGCGCCGTTGTGAACGACATCGCCCAGGTAAATGTCGCCGCCGAAATCGGTGTCACTGGAAAGGTAAAGTCGGTCGGTCCACGACTGGGCGACCGTGCGTGCGGTGCCGTCGTTTCGGACGCGCCAGGTGACATTCAATACATCACCAATGAATCCAGACGCCGGTACCGATACAGCGTCGACGATCAGGTCAGCCGGCGGGTCCTCCAGTTGGACCGTGATCGGCCGACTGATGGTGTTGTTCGCATCGGTTTCTTCGAAAACTTGGTTGAAAGAGTCGGTGCGAACGATGACGAAGTAGTCGCCTTCGATTCCGAAAGGAATAGTGACGTCCAAAGACGCCGTGTAGCTCTCGGTGGCGACGAGATTTTCACCGCGCGTCAACGTGCCCAACTGAATGTCATCGAAGTTGCCAAAAATTTCATCAGTCGACAATACGACTCGGTCGCTCCATGGATTCGCCGCATCGGCGGCACCCAGGTTGTTCACGACCCACTGTACGTTGACGACTTCGCCGTTTTTCGCCGTGTCGGCAGCGGTGATCGAATCGAGTTGCAAATCGGGCGCGGCGAAAGTGACCGTCGCGATGAATCGGTCCTCGTCGACTTCGCCAAAGACGCCATCGCCGTCTTGGTCCATCGCGTTGCCGGTCGGATCCAGAATGTCTGCGCCGATCGTAAACGTGTACTCGCCCAACGTATTTTGCGTGGGAAAGGAGACGCGGACCACGTTCATGTCCCGCCCGACGACCTGAGTGACCGCGATCACTCCGCCCGGACCGATCACTGACACGTCATCGACGGTGAACGTGTTCAGATCAATTTCTTCGTTGAATGTGACGTCGATGAATGAGTAGGGCCGCGAAACGAAATCCGGCGTGTAGTTGACCACGATGGGGCCACCGGAATCGACGCTGAACGTCCTCTGGAAAACATCTTCGCCCGCTTCACCCGCGTTACCGTCTTGGTCCTGGTCCATCGACGTGCCGCCCGCGTCCGCCAGGTCCGGGCCGATCGTGATGCTGTATTGGCCGGCGGTCGTTTGTGGTGAGAACGCCAGCGTGTAAGTCAGGTTGCCGTCAAAGGTAATCCCGGTGATCGGCACGACGCCGTCGGGGCCCGATAGCACGATATCGTCGGCGGTGAAGGTCGCGAGGTCGACCGGTTCACTAAACGTCACATCGACCGATGAGAGGGGTGCAGGCACGATTCCGTCGGGGGCAAACGACGTGACAAACGGGCCGGCACCGGTGACGGTCAACGTGCCTTCGTATCGATCGTCAATTTCACCAGCGATCGCGTCTCCATCGGTGTCCATCCGCGTTCCGCCCACGTCGGTAATGCCTGGGCCCACGATGATTTCATAAACGCCGTCGGCGGTGCTGCGGGTGAGGTTGATGCGATAGGTCGTGTCGTTGATGCGGTCAATACTGGTCGCTTCCACCGGACCGGCCGGGCCGGTAATACGAACGTCACCGGTGGAGAAACTGCCTTGGTCGATCGGTACGTTGAATGTGACATCCAGCGACTCCAGTGCGCCGACCAGTGTTCCGCTGGGCGACTGCGAGACGATGCTCAGCGGTTGACGATCCACGGTGATGGTGCGGATGTAAACGTCGGACGCTTCACCGCCGACACCATTGACGTCTTGGTCGTGCAAGTTGCCCGAGGTGTCTTGCGCGGTCGGCTGAATCACCAGGTCATAGTCGCCATCGATCGGCTGCGGCGGGAACAACAAACGAAACGATGTGTTCGTTGTGTCGGTCGGTTGCACGCCCAGCGTCGGGACAAAGTTATTGAACTCGGCTTCGTCACCGATCAAGAAAAAATCGTCGTCGAACTGTGTCTTGACGCCTTGCGTGGCGGATAGTTCGAAGCCTTCCGAACCGGTCAGTTCATAGAATACGAACGTCAATGCGTATTCGCCGGCAGCGGGAAAATCGAACGTCGCTAAATCGGTCGTGAAACTACGCCCGGTCGTGAATTCGGAAACGACTTCACCGTCGACCGACAAGCGGTAACCGTCGTCGCTGCCGATTGCAAACGTGTAAGGTCCCCCTGCGGGGACGACCAGCGTCGCGGTCGCTTCGAGCGCCAGGTAGTTATCGTCGGTCGGACTGTCCAGCGGATTCGGAAAATCATCGGCGAAGTTTGCACCGGAAGGACCGTAATTGATCACCGGAACCGTCTCCGTGACCAATTCGCTGCGGAGCGTCTCCTCGTTCAGAACCGCAATCGCGCCGTCGAGGTTGCTGAACGAGTCGATCGCACGAGCGGCGCGAACTGAGAACTGTCCATTCAGAGACAAGGGGGCGAAATTGGCAATCGCTTCTCGAACGGATGGACTGATCAAGCGAACCGACTGAGGCGTCAACGTTGACGGTTCGATCGGTTCGTTGAACGTCACCGTGACGCTGCTAAGGACCGACGACGTCGATCCATCGGGTGATTGTGAAATGATGCGTGGTCCAGATTTGTCCACGACGATGGAACCGGCAAACACGTCATCGACGGCTTCGCCTGGCGTGCCGTCTTGGTCCTGGTCCATCGCGATTCCGGCGGAGCCAAAAATTTGTGGTCCGACCGACAGCGTGTAACTGCCCGGATTGGCCAATTCGCCGGTCAGGATGACTTCAATTGCTCGATCGCTAAGAAGGTTTGTCGATTCGATGCCAACCGTTGAGGGTCCGGCCAGAGAGAAGTCGGTGACATCGACCGAATCAGCGCTGATTGGCGAATCGAAAGTCACCAAGAAACGATCGCGCGGCGGCACGAAATCGATCGTCCCGGTGTCACGAAGTCCCGTGATCTCCGCATCGCTGACGCTGCGTTCGATGATCGATACTTCATCGATCCGGCCGGTGAAGAAACCTGCATTGTTAAAGGTCGTGCTGCCAATCCGCACGCCGGTAGTCGAAAGCGCGTATGGCCCGCCGACATTGACGTTGTTTTGCAGCACGCCGTCGATAAAGATGCGAACGAATCCTTCGCGATAAGTGGCCGCAACGTGTGTCCAAGCGTTCGTGGTTGCCGTGACGCCGCTGTCGATGGTTTGGCCATTGGCAAACGCGACCCAGTTTCCGTTGAAAATGCCAAGTTGCCAATCGCGGAACTGAGCCTGTGTTCCCACGATGCCGACCGAGGCGGTCGTGGTGTCAGGGAGCTCGGTCGGATGGACCCATGCGGCCAAAGTCCACTCGTCCTGCGGCGCCCAATTGCCAAGGTTGACATAGTCACCATCGCCATCAAGGGAGAACGCCGACCCGCTGACACGACCGGCCCCGTAGCCTGCATCGCCGACCAGCGTGCCGTTACGAGAACCGTCTTCGTCGTTGGCCGCATCGTCGGCTTCGTATCGGTGATGCGTCGGAGTGGGTAGGGTTGCCAGTCGTTCCAGTGATGTTGCTCGCGGCCCAATGGGGCGCGGCGGGATCGAAAGGAACCCGCCATAGTCGACGAAGTCCGATACCGGCGTGCCGTCAGGATTGTCGTTGATAAAACCGTCGGCAGACGACGGGTCATGCGGTCCACCGGGGTGTCCCCAGTAATTTCCGGTAAAGATGGCGTTGGCGGGATCGGTGCCGGCGTGATTCACACCGAAACTTGATTGTCCGACGAACATGCTGTTGCTGACGGTTGCACTGGCGTTGTTCGCCAACTCCACACCTCCCGATCCGCCGATAAAGTCGGAATCGGTCGCCGTGAACCCGGCACCGCCGGTGACGGAAATCGCAACGCCAGGGTTTCCGACCGATCGAAACGCTTCGAAAACGGGATTGCCAGAGATGACGTCCACCGCTCGGTTCGTCGCTCCGGTGACCGATACGTTGGTCAAGGCAACATGGCTGTCCGCGGTGCCAGAATTGTTCTCGCCGATCCAGATCGTTCCGTACCGAGTATCGCGACCGCCATAACGCACGTCCACATGCGTCAATTCGGTATCGCCATTTCTCAGAAACAACGTCGACCAGTGTCCGGGGGCCGGCACGGTTGTGTTTCCATCAGCGTTGGAATCGCCGCCGACCGTATCATCGGTGGTTGCCGTGAACACGATCGGCTCGGCGGATGTCCCGATTGCTTTCAGCGGCCCGGTACTCGCATCGAGCGTCAGTCCGGTTCCCAGTTTGACCACGCTGCCCGGAACGATCGTTAGCGATCCGGTCGAGTTGATCGAAACGTTGCTGTACACGTGAATCGGATTGTCGTCAAAATCCCAGACGCGATCGGTATTGACCGTGCCGCCTTGCAAACTGACATGATCGCCGCCGCGGTTGCCCAGCAGCGTCACGTTGTCGTAGGTCGGCTGCGATGCGAACGATTGGCTGATAGGTTCCCAATTCTGGCCGGTGATCACCACATTCTCAAACGTCGGGTTACCGCTAACGGCATCGATTCCCCGCGTGCCTCCCGATGCGATCTGGACATCGGACAGCAGCACGTTGCTGTCGTCACTGCCGAATGTGTTTTCGCTGATCCAGACCGTCGCATAGCGATTGTCCCGGCCTCCATGACGCACCTGAACGTTTGAAAGTTGTGAATCGCGGTTTCGCAGAAACAGCGTTGACCAATGGCCCGCCGTTGGCGTGCTGTCGTTGCCGTCCGCGTTGGAATCACCACCGGCGGTATCGTCGGTCGTCGCGGTGAATATGATCGGCGCGTCTTCGGTTCCGATCGCCATCAGCGGTCCGGTGCTGGCATCAATCGTGAGCCCCGTTCCGAGCTTGATCACACTTCCGTCCACGACCGTCAGCGATCCGGGATCATTGATGGCGACGCTGCTGGTCAAGTGTGCCGCGTTGCCGCCGAAATCCCAGACGCGATCGGTGTTGATTGTGCCGCCCTGCAGGCTGATGTGATCGCCGCCGCGGTTGTTGCGAAGCGTCACGCCGTCGTAGACCGGCTCCGATGCAAACGATTGGCTGATCGCCAGCGAACGGTGGTCGGTGACAACGACGTTCTGGAAAACGGGATCGCCGCCGACCGCATCGATACCACGTGTGTTTCCCGAAGCGATTTGGACGTCCGTTAGTGTGACGTTGCTGCCATCGGTCCCCGAGGCGTTCTCGAAAATCCAAACGTTGGCATAGCGACTGTCGCGGCCGCCGTACCGGAGTTCCACGTTTGAAAGTAACGAATCGGGATTGCGTAAGAACAGGGTCGACCAGTGACCCGGTGTCGGCTCTGTCGCATCGCCATCGGCGTTGGAATCACCGCCAACGGTATCGTCGGTGATCGCGGTCAAAACGATCGGCGCATCGGCGGTGCCTTGGGCCAGCAAGGGGCCGGTACTGGCATCGATGTTTTGGCCTATGCCAAGCTTGATCACACTGCCTTCGGTGATCGTGAGCGAGCCGGGATCGATGATGCTCACGCCGCTGGTCAAATGCGCCGGGTTGCCCGCAAAGTCCCACCGACGATCGGTGGTGATTATGCCGCCCTGCAAACTGACGTGGTCCCCACCCGGGTTGTCTCGCAACGTTAATCCGTCGTACGTCGGCTCGGATGCAAACGCTTGATAGATCGCCGATCCGGACTGATCCGTGATCACGATGTCCTCGAACGTGGGGCGTCCGGAAATCACGTCGATCCCACGTGTGCTGCCGTCGGCGATACGGACGTCGGACAATCGCACATGACTGTCGTCGGCGCCGAATGTGTTCTCCGTGATTCGCACCGCCGCATAGCGGCTGTCGCGGCCCCCGTATCGAAGTTCCGCGTCGGATATCACCGAGTCTCGGTTGTTCAGAAAAATTGACGCCCAGTGTTGGTCGGAAGCGACTGTGCCAGGCCCGTCGGCGTTGGAGTCACCGCCGGCGGAGTCATCGGCAAGGGATGTGAACGTGATGGGTTCGGCTGCCGTCCCGATGGCCGTCAGTGGTCCGGTTTGGGCGTCCAGCCGAACGCTCGTGCCGAATTTGATCACGCTGCCGGGCGTGACGGTTAACGATCCCGGTTCGTTGATCGTGGTGCTGCCCACGACGTGCGCGGGGATCGAGTTGAAATTCCAAACGCGATCGGTCGTGATGGTTCTGCCTTCGATCCGCACGTGGTCACCGCCCGCATTGTCGCTAGCTGTGACCGCATCGTAGGTTGGGGTCGCCGAGTTCATCTCATGCAGGGCAGCACCGGCGCTGCGGACAACATGCACGCGTGACAGTTCACTATCACCAGAAACCAGATCGATCCCGACATTGCCGCTGTCGGAAACCAACACATCCTGTAAGATCGAAATGCCGTTATCGGTTGCGTCCAGGTTTTCATTGATATAGATGGATCCGTAACGTGCGTCTCTTCCGCCGTACCTCACCTCGGTGTGCTGCAGGGTCCAGTCACCGCTGTAAACAAACAACGAGTCCCAATCACCCGACGCGGGAGTCCCTTGGACATCCGCAGTCAGGTCTTCGCCGACGGTGTCATCTTGCGTTGACGTAAAGATGATCGGTTCCGTCTCCGTTCCGATCGCTTCGACTTCACCCCGTCCGGTCAACCAGCGGGTCGAGTCGAATTTCACCACGGTACCGGGCTGAATCGTTAACTTGACGCCGTCGGGGACGGTGATATCTCCGGTGACATGAATCGTATCGCTCCATGTCTCATCAGCGCTGATCACTCCGGAGACATCTCGAGCTAGCAGCTGTCTCGCTTCGAGTCGTTCGAGCAGTGCCTTGCGCTTGCGATACTTATCGGATTGAGATTGTCGAGTCTTTCTTCGGTGACGACGCACGTCCATCGTCCCTGGCAACCATCTTGGCAGCATGGGTGGGTCTCAATGATGTCTTGCTAGGATGTCGGTCAGCGTCGGAGTGCACAGGGGGGCCGACGATAACGGGGGGTATAAATAACTGGTTCATGGTGAAAGGTCCGGTCGGCGAATACAACAGACTTTCATCGAGATTGTCGTAGATTGTGAGGTAAAACAGGCTTTCACAGGAATTAGCGATCGTTCCGTCCGAACCAGGGCAGTCCAACTGAATAAACGCGTGTACGTATGTTTATTCGAGGCGTTTGCTCTAACAGGGTGAATAGGCACCGTCGGCACACCCAATTCGTTTCTTATCCGGGCGGCAATGCGGTGTCATTGACACTCGCTGTGATGACTCCTCGCTGTGGATGGGCAAGGTTGTCAAATCGGCAAGGTTGTCAAGTCATGAGGGGCCGAGAAGGACTACATGACAATGAGAGGTTTCTACGGCTCGGCAAACGGCTCGGCTAGCCTTGTGCAGCGCGGCGAAATTCACTTGGCGTCATGTCACGCCATTTCTTGAAAGTGCGGGTCAGATGGGCCTGATCATAAAACCCAGTGTCGTGTGCAACGTCTGCGATCGAATCCTCGGTGTCGGCAAGGCGTCGGCAGGCTTGATGCACGCGGATCCGTTGAAGGTATTCCGAGGGTGACATTTGATAACGTGCTCGAAACCGACGATTCAGCTGACTGACCGAGAGGCCAGAGTCGCGTGCCAGCGATTTGATTTCGATCGGTCGGTGAAAGTTTGTATTCATCGATTTTACTGCCAATTCGACCGGGTTTTTCGATGCGAATTCGTCGCCTGCATCGCTATGAATCAGCGGGTACATCACACCTGCGATTCCGATGCAGCGACCTGTTTTATCGCGCAGCGGAATCTTGCTGCTGATGAATGTGCCCAGGCTGCCGTCTTTGGTGGGAACCAACCAGACTTGGTCGATCAATTCCTCGCCCGACTGCATCACGCGCAGGTCTTCTTGGCGATACAGGTTACCCCAGTAGATCGGATGCAAATCGATGTCGGTTTTTCCGATCAGTTCGTCCTGCGAATCAGCGTCACGCATCTGCGCTAGCGACCGACTCATGGCGACGAATCGTCCCTCGGGATCTTTCACGTACAAATAGACATCCGGCAAGAAATCGAACAGCCGCAGCAGTTGTCTGGCATCACCGATCGAGTCAATCAGATCGGTTCGGAAAGGGTTTGCCGGGATGTCCATGCGCATTTTGTACAAAAATGTGCGCGATCACTGCAATGTGATGGTGCGAAAATCGACTAAACTAAGCAATCACTCGACCCGCCCCTTTCTCCCCCTTCCCAAGCCAGATGTTTCCATGCTGAACCTGACTTCTCGGGGTTCGTCGCACACGTGCGATGGAACCACTCGCCGCGACTTTTTGCAGATCGGCACGCTTGGCGCGATCGGTCTGGGGTTGCCACAGTATTTGGCCGCTGCCGAGCAGGGCGCCGTCGATGCGAAGAACGACAAGCGTTCCTGCATCATGATTTTTAATCTTGGTGCGCCCAGTCAGCTGGATACGTTCGACATGAAGCCCGAGGCGCCCGCCGAGGTTCGCGGTCCGTTCAAGGCCATCTCGACGAAAGGCGATTTTCAACTCTCAGAGATTTTGCCCAAGCACGCAGAAATCGCGGACAAGTTTTCGATCGTCCGCTCGTGTTATCACACCGCCGCGGCCGTCCATGACGCTGGTTGGCAAATGATGCAAACCGGTCGCCAGTTTGCCGGTGGCGTCAATTACCCGCACGCCGGCGCGGTGCTGCAGTACCAGCGCGGTCGACGCAGCGACTTGCCGGCGCACGTCGTGTTGCCGGAGACGATGGGCCGCGGTGGCGGAAATCTGCCCAACGGTCAGGCCGGCGGTTTTTTGGGCAAGTCGTTCGATCCTTTTTCGCTGATGGCCGACCCCAGCCAAGAGAATTTCAAGGTGCCGGATCTGTTGCCGCCGCCCACGCTGGGTGATGTGCGAATCGATCGACGCCGCCGCATGCGAGCAACCATCGAAGCGCGCATGAAGGAATTGGAAGCGACCGAGTCGGCAAAGATGCTGGATAAGAATTTCGAATCCGCATACCGCTTGATGAACAGCCCGCAAGCACGAGCAGCATTCGATTTAAGGAAAGAGCCGATTGGCGTTCGCGAACGTTACGGAATGAACCGTTTCGGGCAATGTTGTTTACTTGCACGACGTTTGATTGAGTCCGGCGTTCGATTTGTCACAATCAATACGTTCTTGACGGTATTCAATGAAGTCACCTGGGACATTCATGGCAGTAAACCGTTCACGACAATCGAAGGCATGAAGAACATCGTCGCGCCGATGTACGATCAAGCCTACAGTGCGTTGATTGCCGACCTGGACCAGAGGGGCATGTTGGACGACACCATGGTTTGCGGCCTGGCGGAATTCGGCCGCACGCCCAAGGTCAACCCGGCGGGTGGTCGTGATCACTGGCCGCAATGTTTCAGTTGCACGTTCGCCGGCGGCGGCGTGCAAGGAGGTCGCGCGATTGGTGCAAGTGACCCCATCGGTGCGGTGCCTGCGGATCGACCGGCAAGCCCCGGCGAAATCGTCGCGACCATTTTCAAAAGTCTCGGCTTGGACTTACACGCAGAGTTGCCCGGTCCCGCCGGTCGGCCGTTCCCGCTCGTCGATTTCGGTGTGCGAGAAATCAAGGAGTTGTTCGCGTGAACAAGAGACAATCCATTACCAGTGGCAGTCGGCATCGTGACCGCGTTGCGGCGGATGTGGCAAAACGGCGTTTCCGCACGGCGAACACTTTCGGGGCAAAGATGCATGCTGGGTCAGTAACGCAAGCTGGTGCTTTCCAGCGATTGGGACAATGGTCGTGCATGGTCGCCGCCTGTTTGCTACTTTCGGCTGCCAGTGTCACCGCGGCGGAGATTCAGGTGTTGCCTGCCCAAGCGACGCTTCACGGAACTGAAGGTCGCCAACGTCTTTCTGTCGTATCGCTCCGTGACGGCTATCCGTCGGCGATCCTCAGCACCGACCAGATCGAGGTCACGTCGAGTGATCCGGATGTTGTCGAGTATCGCGACGGAATCGCGTCCGCGGTCAGCAATGGCACCGCAACATTGGTCGCGACAACGAAAGACGGTCGCACGGCAGAGTCGACCATCACTGTAGTGGCGTGTGATCAGCCGCATGCCTGGAGCTTTCGCAACGATGTCCAGTCGGTCATTTCGCGGCTCGGTTGCAATACCGGTGCGTGTCACGGCGCGCTCGCGGGCAAAGGCGGGTTCCGGCTTTCCCTTGGTGCGTACAACACCGACGGCGATTATCAATCGATCGCTCACGAGGTACGCGGCCGACGAATCGAAGTTGCTGATCCCGGACGCAGTTTGCTATTGGCCAAGCCGACCGGCGCGCTGCCGCACAAAGGTGGCCTGCGTCTGGATGTTGATTCACGCGACTATCAAGTCTTGTCGCAATGGATTGCCGGTGGTGCAATGCCGCCACGCGAAGAGGACGCCATTCTTGAAAAGATCAGCGTCGTTCCTGAAACCGCGTTGCTGGACGTCGGTGATCAGTCGCAAGTGCTCGTCAACGCTCATTACGATGACGGCCGGGTCGTTGACGTCACGCATTGGGCTCGGTTCACGGCCACCGATCAAGCCATTTCGACGGTCGACCCGCACGGACGTGTGAATGTGATCGGCAGCGGCGAAGGCGCTGTACTGGTGTGGTTCGGCAGCAAGGTCGCGCTCGCCCGCATGACGGTGCCCTATCCGCACCAAATTCCAAATGAAGTGTTTGCGTCGGCACCACGGCGCAATTTCATCGACGAAATCAATCTGCAGCAGCTTCAATCCCTAAGGCTTCGCCCTTCCTCAACGTGCGACGACGAAGCGTTTCTGCGACGCGCGACGCTGGATACGATCGGGCGGCTGCCGACGAAAGACGAACGTGATGTGTTTCTGGCGGATTCACCTGAATCGCGACGCGACAAATGCATCGAACGGCTGTTGGCCAGCGAAGACTTTGTGGATTATTGGGCGTATCGGTGGAGCGATGTGCTGTTGATCAATGGGACACGACTGCGTCCGATCGCGGTCGAGGCTTACTATCGGTGGCTGCACGAGAGTGTGCGAGAGAATAAGCCATGGGATGAAATCGTTCGCGAGGTGCTAACCGCGACCGGGTTGAGTAACGAGAACGGCGCGACCAACTTTTATGCGTTGCATCAAAGTCCCGAAGACATGACCGAGAACGCCTGTCAAGCGTTTTTGGGTTTATCGATCGGATGCGCGAAATGTCACAATCATCCGCTCGAAAAATGGACGAACGACCAGTATTACTCCATGGCAAACATGTTCGCACGCGTCCGGGCTAAAGGATGGGGCGGTGATGGTCGCAACGGAGACGGGGTGCGCACACTTTACGTGGCGAAGTCCGGTGAACTGATTCAGCCCAGTCTCGGAAAACCGCAGCCTCCCGCGCCACTGGACGCCCCACCACTGGCGTTTGATGACACGAGTGATCGCCGCGAAACGTTGGCCCGCTGGTTGACCGATCCCGACAATCCGTATTTTGCTCGCGCGATCACCAATCGTGTTTGGGCTAACTTTTTCGGGCGTGGGTTAGTCGAAAAGGTCGACGATCTTCGGCTCAGCAATCCCGCATCCAGCGAACCGATGTTGGCCTCCGCATCCGAATTTGTCGTCCACAGCGGTTTCGATTTGAAACCACTGATGCGATCGATTTTGCAAAGCGGAACGTACCAGCGCAGTAGCGAACCGCTGGCCGAAAACCGAGACGAGTCGAAATATCACAGCCGATACTATCCGCGACGCTTGATGGCCGAGGTCTTATTGGATTCGATCGATCAAGTGTTAGGCACGTCGACTCGTTTTACCGAATTAGCGCTGCCGGGATCGGGTACCCAGCCGACGAAACTGTATCAGCCGGGCACGCGGGCCATCGAGCTATTTGACTCGTCGGTGAATTCGTACTTCCTTAGCACGTTCGGTCGTAATCCGCGAATGATCACGTGTGAGTGTGAACGCTCGGACGACCCCAGCATGGTACAAGTGCTGCATTTGTCCAACGGCGAGACGTTGAATCCCAAGCTCGAGTCAGACGATTGTCGCGTCAAGCGTTTGATGGATCGTGCCAGCGACGCAGAGATCATTCGGTCGTTGTTCGTCGCCGGTCTTACGCGCGAGCCGACCGACACCGAATTAGATTCCTTGCTGTCGGTGGTTAGAGAATACGGCGACGACCGGGCGACGGCGCTTCAGGACGCCGCTTGGAGCATTCTGACCAGCACCGAATTTACGTTCAATCACTGATCGTGGCCCTTGGACCATCATGATTTTGAGATCACTTCCTTACCGGCTGATTGCCATGCGATATTTATTTCTGTTGTCCTTTGCGGCATTCTTTGTCGCCGCGACGCAGGCTGCAGATGCGGTCGATTACACGAAAGACGTCGCGCCGATTCTTCGAAAATATTGCGGCGGTTGCCACAACCAGGATGATGCCGAGGCGGGATTCAATCTTGAATCGCATTCCGCCTTGTTGGCCGGGGGCGATAATGGCGTCGTGGTGACTGCCGGTTCTGGCAATAGCAGTCGGCTGTTGCAAATGATTCGCGGCACCATCGATCCGGTGATGCCGCCGGAGGACGAAGCACAGCCGAGCGAAGACGAAGTTGCGGTGATCGAAACGTGGATCGATCAGGGCGCCGCCGGACCCCATGGCGACGTGCCGATGACGATGCAGCTATCGACGCCGCACATTACGACCGCCGCGGACGTCGTTGCTCCGGTGACTGCGGTTGCCGTTTCGAACGATGGTTCGCGTTTGGCAACCGCTCGATTCGGAAGCGTTCGAATTGATGCCGATGGAAAGACCCTTGCGACGATCGACCAGTTGCCGGGCAAGGTCAACTCGCTGGTTTTCTCCGCCGACGGAAAGCGTTTGCTTGTCGGATCGGGACTGACCGGAGCATACGGTCGAGCGGCGATCTATCAATCGCAAAGTGGAAAGCTGTTGACCGAGATGATCGGCCATCGCGACACAATCTACTCCGCCGTTTTTTCGCCCGATGAAAATTGGGTCGCGACCGCCGGCTATGACCGCGACATCTTGTTGTGGGATGCCGGTTCCGGACAAGCGATTGCCGAGTTGACCGGACATAACGGTGCGATCTTTGACTTGGCTTTTTCACCCGACGGAAAGGTCTTAGCTAGCGCCTGTGCGGACGAAACCGTCAAACTTTGGAATGTCGAAACCGGTACACGGCTCGATACGCTGAGCCAACCCGAAGGGGAAGCGTTCGCGGTCGACTTTTCCAAAGATGGCAAATTCATCGTCGCCACCAGCGCAGACAATCGTTTGCGTGTTTGGCGATTCGTGTCTAAGACAAAACCTCGGATCAATCCGCTCGTCGCGACGCGTTTTGTCGATGAATCCGCACTCGTCAATTTTGCCTTCACACCCGGCGGTGATGCATTGGTGGTGCTCGCCGCCAGCGGCAACATCAAGGTCGTTCGGACCGACGACTGGAGCCAAGCGATGACCCTGGACCCACTGGGACATGCGGGCAGCGATTTATGTGTGACGCCTGACGGAAAACGTGTGTGTTTTGCGATGATGAATGGCGAGATCGAGATTCGAGACCTGCCACCGCTTTCTGAAAAATCAAAGGTCGCCGACAAGCGACTGAAAACGGTCTATATGGATTTGGGCCCGCCCGCCGAAGTGACCGAACCGAATCTGCGAAAGCGATTGCAGGACGAACCCAGCGTTGCCGCGGTGATGCACCAAACGTCTGCGGATCGACCCGTTGCATTGCCGGTCGATCGCGGTGTCGTGATTCGTGGTGAGATATCACAACCGGGGCAGATCGACGCGTACCAATGGCAAGCACGACGCGGCGAAGTGTGGGCGATCGATGCCGATCCGATCGCCGAGAGTCGGATCGACCCGATCGTCAGTATTACCGACGAAGCCGGCGAACCGGTGCTGCGAGTTCGCTTGCAAGCGACTCGCGATTCGTATTTTACCTTTCGCGGAAAGAACAGCACGCAGGTTAACGATTTTCGTGTGTTCAACTGGCAAGAGATGCAACTGGGCCAATACTTTTATGCCGCTGGCGAAGTCACGCGACTGTGGAAGCATCCGCGTGGACCGGATTCCGGTTTCGACGTCTATCCCGGCGAAGGAAACCGGTGGACTTATTTTGGCACGACGCATTCGTCGCACGCCCTGGGCGAGCCCGCGTACATCGTTAGGCCGCTGCGGTCCGATGAGCCCCCGGTCGCCAACGGGTTGCCCGTGTTCGACGTTTATTACGAAAACGATGATGACCCAATGCGTATCGCCGGTATTAGCAGTCGCTTGCTATTCACCGCGCCGCGCGACGGGCTGTTTTCGGCACAAGTGTCGGACACTCGTGGTGACGGGGGCAAAGCGTTCGGGTATCGGTTGACGATTCGCGCGGCCGATCCGGATTTTGTGCCAACGGTTGCTAAAGTCAACACATCGCTGCGTCCCGGCACCGGCCGCGAATTCACCGTTCGCGTCGACCGAATCGATGGGTACACCGGCCCGGTCACATTCGACTGCAAGAATTTGCCCCCAGAAGTCCGGTCAACGTTTCCGGTAACGATTGAACATGACCAACGGTTTGCTCAAGGGACATTGTGGATTGATCAGCACACCGAATCGTTGACGAACACTGGCACTCTGGAAGTGATCGCCACCGCAATGATCGACGGACGCCGGGTCGAACGTCGCGCCGGGAATCTGGGCGAACTGAGTGTCGGTGAACCACCCAGCGTGATTCCCACCTTGCACCCGATCGATCGCACCGCTGCGCCTGATGAGGATTGGACACTGCAGGTGCGACGCGGTGAAACGGTAACCGCCCGCGTGTTGTTGAATCGCAAAAAGGGTTTCGATAATCTCGTTGCATTCGGCAAAGAAGATGCCGGCCGTAATGCGACTCAGGGTGTCTACGTCGACAATATCGGACTGAACGGATTGTTGTTGCCAGAGAAGATTAGCGAGCGAGAATTCTTTCTGACGGCCGACCCGACGGCCGAGCCCGGCAAACGAGCGTTCTTTCTGCGGGCACAAGTCGATGGCAGCGTGACAAGTCCACCCATCACCGTCGAAGTGTTGCCGTGAGGAATCGTTTCGGCTCGTTCGCCTCAGACGCAAATCTGAAACCTGACTTCTGAGAGCCGCATGTGACCTCAGCGAGCCGCGATGCGGGCAATCCCCGAACGCATCAGCGATCGGTCACTGCTTCGGAATTCGGGAATCTAGCGAGGCGGAGAATTCCTTGACCGTCGGCAAGCTGACACCTCGCTTGGATGCTTCGAATCGAATGGCCCGCTCGAAGAACGGAAACGGGAACTCTGGGTTTTTACGAAGCGCGTAACGTTCCACCGCGACGATCAGTTTCACGTCGAGTTTCTTTAATTCGACTTGGCGGATGATGTATCGGATGTAGTTGCGTTGTTCGACGCTGATCGCGCGCAACCGATTGGTCAGCTGCTCGTCCAGATTGGCGATTCGGATGTTCGAGCTGCCAATCACACGAGGCGTTGTGATTTGCGCAGTTGCGGTGGATGACCAGCCGAGGAAACCGGTGATGATCGAGACGATCAAGGGCAACGTAAGACGGTTCATGTGGTTTGGGCGCATGGCTTGGGCTTATCCGAGTTCGGCGACGATCGAGAATCTAACGATGGATACGGCGTATCAATTCGTGGTACTGCTCCGCAAGTCTGAGCCGGCCATACGTCGCTTTTTGCAGCTGCTAGCAATAATCCAGGTAGTCTGCGTTGTTCGTATCGTCACGATTTCGTTCTGTCGCTGCTGGTCGCGCTGATTGTGTGTACTGCGAGTGTTGTCACAGACGATGGGAAGTTTTGGAGAAGAACAGGATTCGACGGATGAAGTCCTGAGAATGAACGGACGCTGTTCGCAACAGTTCACGAAAACAACAACGCCACTTGATGTGGTGTGACGCTTGGAAGGATTCGGCGATGAATCGTTGGCTATTGATCGGATCGTTGGCTGGTCTACTGATCGGAACAACGGGTTGTATGCAGCACAATCTGCGCGGCGGCTGCGCTAGCGGTGGATGTGCCAGCGGCGCATGTTCTTCTGGCGGATGCAACAGCGGCGCATGCGGTGGCTCATGCAACAGTGGAAACTGCAACGGCGGAAGCTGTGGCAGCGGACTGCTTGGCAAGCTCGGCTGCAAGGCGTGTGGCGGTGCTTGTGGGGGCCGGGTCGGATGTCCGGCTGGGCCTTTAGGTTGGCAACAAGGCGGGCTGGATTACAGCTCGCACTTAAATCCCGGCCTGTTGGGTCACGACGCCCCAGCGGCTTTGAATAATCGTCCATTCACCCCCGGGCCACCAAGTGCCCAGGTCGGATACCCCTATTACACGGTTCGCGGACCGCGTGATTTCCTGGTCGATAACCCGCCATCGATCGGCCGCTAGGCGTTCGTTTACGCCGTGGGCGGCGAACAATTGCGAAGAAACAACGAATGACCAGCGGGAACGATTCTCGGCTGGTCATTTTTATTGACGGGTATCCCAAATCGAACCTGGTGTCCGATAATGGCGTCGGTTCGGATACAGACGAATCATACGAAATTGCTCTGCTGAGGCGACCAACGTGGCTTCCGATTTTCGGCTAAAAGAACAACTGCCCAATTTGACCAAAGAAATCGTGGCGACGTATTCGCCCGAGGATGCGATCAATCACTTGGGGCACTGCGCGCTGCCAAGCTATGAGGCGGTGGTCGCGATCCTGTTGGATTTAAAGGATGTGTTGTACCCCGGCTATCGACGCAAGGTCGGATTGCACGCGGGCAATATCGAATATCACGTCGGCGGATTGATCGATTCGATGCACGACCAGCTGACCACACAGATCGCGCGGGCGCTGCGGCATGAGGATCGTGTTCTAGAAAAGCACGACGATTGCGAGAGCGATATTGATTTCGAAGCCAAGGGCCAAGCGATGGCAATTGAGTTTCTCAAACGCATCCCGCAATTAAGAAAGAAGTTGGCGACGGACGTGCAAGCCGCTTTCGATGGTGACCCGGCGTGTCACAGCACCGACGAAGTTGTCTTTTGCTATCCGGGATTCGAAGCGATCACCGTCTATCGCATCGCTCACGAATTGTTCGAACTTGACGTGCCCTTCATTCCGCGCATGATGACCGAGTGGGCTCACAAGCAAACCGGGATTGATATTCATCCAGGTGCGACGATCGACGAATATTTCTTTATCGATCACGGGACCGGTGTGGTGATCGGCGAGACCTGCGATATTGGTAAGCACGTCAAACTCTATCAAGGCGTGACACTGGGCGCTCTAAGTTTTCCGACCGACGCGGATGGCCAATTGATTCGCGGCCAAAAACGTCATCCGACGATCGAGGACAACGTCGTCGTGTATGCCAATGCAACGATCCTGGGCGGACGTACCGTGATCGGGCGGGATTCGGTGATCGGATCAAGCGTTTGGATTACCAAAACGGTTTCTCCCAGCACGACCGTGACGCTCGAGAAACCACATTTACGTGTTCGCGGTAGCGCCTCCGATGCAGAAGTGCTCGAGCATGAATTAAACTTCCAGATTTGACACCTCCCCACAGTCACCTGATTTTCCTCCCCACCTGTGACCTGCAACCATGCAACCGTTTGATACTCACAGCCGAACGCGTGTCGTGTTCGGCGAAGGTGTTGTTCGCCAACTCGGACAACTCGCATCGACGTATCGACCCCGGTGTGTGTTGGTCGTATGCGACCAAGGCATTATCGACGCCGGCCACTTCGCGGTTGCGGTCGAGCATTTGCAAAGTGCCGGGTTACAGATCGCATCGTTTCATGACTTTGGCGAAAATCCTACCTCGGACATGGTCGATGCGGGGGTGCGCCGGGCGGCCGAAGTTCAGCCTGATTTGTTGATCGGACTCGGCGGTGGCAGCAGTATGGATTGTTGCAAGGGAATCAACTTCGTTTACTCGTGCGGCGGAACGATTCACGATTATCACGGTGTCGGTAAAGCAACCACCGACATGTTGCCAATGATCGCCGTGCCGACGACAAGCGGTACCGGCAGCGAAGCTCAATCGTTCGCTTTGATCAGCGACGCGGCGACCCATACCAAAATGGCATGCGGCGACCCGCGAGCGGCCTGCAGCATCGCACTGTTGGATCCCGCACTGACGGTAACGCAGCCGCCTCGTGTGACGGCATTGACCGGAATCGACGCGATTTCTCATGCAATCGAAACGTACGTCACAAGCCGGCGCAATCCGATGTCGGTCACGTACAGCCGACGCGCGTTCGCGCTACTGGCGACCGGTTTTTCGCAGGTCTTACGTGAACCAACCGATCTGGAAGCTCGCAGTAATATGCAAGTCGGCGCTTGTTTGGCCGGGATGGCAATTGAGACGTCGATGCTGGGTGCTGCACATGCGACCGCCAACCCACTGACGGCCAGGCACGATATCACTCACGGCCAAGCCGTCGGCATGATGTTGCCTGCGGTGATTCGTATGAACGGACAGGTGCACGCAGACTGGTACGCCGAACTGGTTCGCGAAGTCGATCCGTCCATTCAGATTGACGAAGCGCCCGATCGGTTGGCCGATATGGTCGTTCACTGGATGCGAGAAGCCGGTTTGGCGACATCGCTGGACGAGCTGTCGATCCCCGAAACCGGCATCGACCTATTTGTCGAAGACGCATTGAAACAGTGGACGGGAACGTTTAATCCGATTCCCTTGGACGCGGATCGAACACGCAATCTGTATCGCAGCGTCGCTTGACCACGTTTCTTTGTTGGTTTCTGTCGTCGATTCGTGATAAGGACACTCTCTAGGGCGGGATTGTTTGCTTACTGGATATCATTGGTTCACAATGGTGGGTATGGACACCGATTCTGACGCCAGTACTGAAACACGCATCAAGCCGCAGCGGCGGCAAGAACTCGAGCATCTTCTTAAGACGAATCCCACCGATCGCAACGCTTATTTGGAACTGGCAGCGATCTATCGCTGCGAAAGTCGTCCACTGGAAGCCAAGCGAGTGCTGGATCAAGCGCATGATTTGTTTCCTGATGACCTAACCATTTTGTGGGAATTGGAAGAAGCGACACTGGCTCGATCACTACAACAGTATCGTGGGTTCAGTGATCTCGCGAAACGACTCGAGACCGCCGAGGCCGAACGGGAGGTTCAACGCAGCGCAAGTGACTGGGCGCTGCGCCGGATCGAAGTCTGTCACGCGCGTCTGCAACGTGATCCGGCGCTTCGGCATCTGCACCTGGCCCGCGCCGAGGCGTTCATGGATGTCGATCGTTTTGAGGAAGCCATCGAAGAGATTCAACCGGTTCTCAACAGCGATGAACATTCACCACAAGCACACTTGATTCTCGGGCGGGCGCTTTTGGCGACCGGAAAAGATGCGCCGGCGATGGCAGCCCTCCGTGCCGCCTCGTTAAGGCGCGCCGTCGTGGCGCCAGTGCGAGTCCGTGTCGCGGCGCTGCGATTGTTGTGCGAGACAGCCGAGCGTCTCGGCGTCGAATTGACGCTGGCACGTTACCGCGAAAGTTTGCATCAAGCCGAACACGAGCTTGCCAACTTGTCGCCCCCCAATGTCGTTTCTGATAGTCAAATTCAACCGGGTCGCTCCGCGACCGACGATACCCCGACTTTGCCGAGTTCATCATGAATCAAGCCGTTGTCGACCCCGAACATCTCAGGCAATTTGCCGGACATCTACATCGGTTCGCCGAAGACATGAAAGAACGTTCGTCTGTACTCGCTTCACAAATGAACCAATTGGAACAAACCTGGCGAGACGAGCAGCAACGCAAATTCGCGGAAGAGTTCACCACGCAAATGCGACAGATGCAGCGATTGATCCAATCGACCGAAGAACACGTTCCCTACTTGATGCGCAAGGCCGAGCAAATCGATGCTTACTTGGGACGCTAGTGGTGCTGAAGTGAGTGACGGGGATGGCTAAGAGCAACGTTCGCGATATCGAATCACTGGAATCATTGCGAGTCGCCTTGCTCAAGCTTGGCACCGACTGGGATCCGATCGTGCAATCGATTCGCACCACCGTTCAGCGGGCCGACGAATACTTTTCGCAAGACCGCGTCGGATACTGGCGCGGACAAATCCAGATCGCGGAACGGAAACTCAACGAGGCCAAGGACCAATTGTTTCAGAAACGTTCAGCCGCTCGCGCATCGGATCGCCCGCCGGCGACCGAAGCGGTCCAGCGGGTTCATCAGTCCGAAAAACGGCTGCGTCTTTGCCAAGACAAACATCATCAGGCACGAGCCATTGCGTTGGAAATGTCGCGGCATTGTGACAATCTGCTCGGCCCGCTGGCCGACGTCCGCGAACATTGCGAATCAGTGCTGCCGGAAGCGGCGGAGCAATTGAAACAGTTGATCATTCATCTCAGACGCTATGCCGAACGCGGCGATGGCAAATCAGGCTGACCTGCCATCGAAGCCAAATCGATTGCCGGATTCCAGCTAGGGTCAGACGGGTGCAGCGTAGAACCCGGGCTCACCTCGCCCCTCCATCGCCTTCAGCCACGATTGCGATAGAATGGGATTTTCGACATCGTTAAGCACTCCCTTCCCCACCGACTTATGACCAACACGACGCAGACCGACATTTTTGCCATCCTGGAAGGTCACCGTGACGCGCCGTCCGCGATGATCGACGCCATGGTGGATCACTTTCGCGCCGAGGAAAAGCCACAAGAGCTGTTCGAAGCACTCAAGATGCAGGTTCGCGACAAGCTCGGATTGCCGGCGATCGTCGTCGAACAGAACGAAGACCGCCCAGAAGAAATTGAACAACAGCTTGAGCACGGACTGTTACAAGCGTGTCGAGAGGCCGGTCAAATGTTGATCAATCAGGGGCGCGTTGGCGAAGGGTGGATGTACCTGCGACCGACCGGCGATTTTGATGCGGCGCGGCAATTTTTGGCCGATGTCGAGATCACCGATGACAATTACGACGAGATGATTCAGGTGTTGCTGCACGAAGGTGTCGATGTCGCACGCGGATATCAAGCCGTCTTAGATCACCAAGGCACTTGCAACAGCATCACATTGTACGAGCAAGCGCTTGTCCAACGCAGCAAAGCCGATCGCAAGGCCGCCGCAGCTTGCTTGTTGGAACACTTTTACAACGAACTTACGACGATGGTGCGTGGCGACATTGCACGCCGCGAAAAACCGGCCGGCGACGACGAGAGTCTGCTGGATATGATCGAAAGCCGTAAATGGTTGCTTGAAGACGGCGGCTATCACCTTGATACGACACACCTGTCCGCGACCGTCAAGATTGCAACATTGCTGGAAGAGCCCGAACAAATTCAAAAGGTCTGGGAACTTTGTCAGTATGGTCGGCGACTGCATCATCAATTTCAATATCCCGGTGAAGAACCTTTCCTGGATTTCTATCCAGCACACCTGACATTCTTTTCAATCTTGCGAGGCGAAAACGTCGACGCGGGTTTGAAGATGTTCCAGCGCAAAGCACAAACCGTTGATACCGTTCAGCATGGCACCGGGGCGATCGAGACGTACGTCGATCTGCTCACACGCGTCGGCCGCCACGTCGAGGCGGTGCAAGCGGCGGTGGATTTGGTTCCCAATGATGTTCCACCCCAGCGAATCATCCCGATGTTGCTGGAAATCGCCGAAAAGGCCAAGGCTGACGGACAAGATGCGACCGAGCCCATCCTTCAGTACTGCCAAAAACACGGTGACGTTCTCGGTTTCGCCGCCGTCGTTCACGCCGCGAAATCCAGCAAGCCATAGGCGGTGTCGCCCAGCATCCTGGTCGGCATCGTCGGCATGTTTGTCACAAACGTTGGCAAACTGTCGACACGACAATCAATCGATTGGGAATATTCTCTGGATCGTCACAATCCCTGAATTCGGCAACTAGAATTCTGCGGACTCTCCTTGCGTTTTCAGTGCTGCGTTGCTGTTGGAGCGGGCGTCACGCAATCGGATGAAACTTCCGTCGCGAACGTCGGCAAACCGATGTAACGCAACTGGGTCTGTACGAAAGATCATCACTCGGATCGGTAATACCATTGGTCCAACCATCTTATTCTGACGGTGCACCGTCTCAAGCAAAAAGGGAATCCTGCGCGACGGTGCGAGTGCGCATTTCGCGCGGCGCATTCTGGCTGCTCGCAGGGCTGCTGACGGCACCTTGGATGATCGTCCTTTGGCCTCGTCATGCCGTCGACAGCAAAACGCATTCGCACCAGGCCCAGGCTCGAGCGGTATCGCGGTCGGCAGGGCTCATGACGACCACACCGGTGGAAAACGAAATTGAGATGGGTGATGAGAGGGCGTTCGCGTCTGCGGTGGCTTCAGACGCACAAACCGCTGAGGCGGTACCGCCTTGGGGACGTCTTCAGTACGAACGAATCGTCATCGCGCCGCCCGACGAATACGTCAAGTTGGTGGACACCGGCTTGTACGAATCCGATTGGTATTTTCCCGAACGAGAACGCAAAGAGTTGGCAGCACGGTTTGCGGCCTTCGGTGTCGACCGGGCGGTGCAGCGGCAACTGTTGAACGCCAGCGAGTTGGATGAAGACGCGGGGTGCCGCCGGGTGTACATCACCAATGATTTGATTCGCAGCATTCCGATCGAGACTCGCGCGAAAATTTACAACTATCTGCAACAAGACGATCGCAACGTTGCGCAAACGAACGCGTTTCGATTTTGCAGCGATTCGGTCGACGATTGGTTCGACGGAACACAAGTCCGACCCAGCGTGATCGATCGCGTCAAAGGCATGGTGTTCCGCAACGGAAGCTATCTCGTCTTCGCTGACTTTCGGCTAATCGAAGCAGAGTTGCAGAATGAATTTGAGAAATCGCAATTACTGAAATCCCTGTGTCGTGATTCGACACTCGTGATGTATCTGCAGTTTGATTCACAAACAGACATTGACCAATTGGTTCGTTACTGGGGCCGACACGGGCGGGGCAAAGACGTACGTCCGCTGATCGAATCGCTGGCGCTGCAATCAGGTCCGACGAAGATCGATGTCTCGCACTTGTTGCCAGCATTCGCGAGGCGACGCATTTATAGCTACCCGAACCTGACAACGGACGACGTGATTCGGCGACGCGATTGTCATTGGACGGCACACAATTTTTTAAGCTCCATCCCGGACGATCGTTTGGTCACGAACCTGTATGACGAGTTGTCGAGGCGGATGGATGGCGAGTTCTATCAAATTTTCGGCGACTACAAGATGGGCGATTTGGTCGAGTTCATTGATCAAGAGGGGACCGTTTTTCATTCGGCGACCTACATTGCCGACGATGTGCTATTCACGAAAAACGGTTACTCCGCTCTCGGTTCATGGCATTTTTGCCGGCTCTCGGAGATGAAGGATTACTACACCAGACGTACGCCGGTGCGTGTAAGTTTCTTTCGACGGAAAACGTCTTAGCCGTGTCCTGGCCTAAATCTTCTGCACTTACAAACTTTAAATACAGCTCGCAAAAATGAAGTCCGCAAAACGTCCCGTCAATCAGTCAGCCGAATTGGTGATTCCCATTTCGCGATGGGCGGTCGTCGGGTTATGTGTCGCTATCCTTTCGCCCTGGTTGATCGTGATCGCATTGCTCTTGCCCAAGAATCAAACGATGGAATCAGGGCAGGCCGTGATCGGGGCCAGCGACCAGGTCGACGCGAGCCCAGACAGTCGGATGGCCGATAGCCAGGTTTCCGAGGAGCCGAGTAGCGGGCTGCTGAGCCAAGCCACGATCACCATTTCGCCTCCGATCGAGTTCATCGAAGAACTTGATACGAGCAATGTGGGTTCGAATTGGCATTTCTCACGCGGTTGGTCGGCAGGCCTCGATGAGCTGTTGGCCGGATTCGGGCTTGATGCCGGCATTCGCGAGCAATTACGTCAATTAAGCGAGTCGTCGCCAGACGGAATCGTTCCCGTGACGAACGACGTGCTTCAGGAAATACCACTGAATGTACGGGCAAAGGTATACGATCATCTTTCCAAAGATGTCCGGAACACCGATCAATTTAATGCCTTTCGCTACTGCGGCAGATCGGTCAATGCATGGTTTCGCGATGCCAATCTTCGGCCCGAACTGATTGAACAAATCAAGACGATGGTTTACTCGCGCGGACCAGTTCATTTCTTTGCCGATTTGCGATTGGTCCTTCCACATTTGCAAAGCGAGTTTGAACGAGTGCAAATGCTGAAGGTGTTGTCACGCGAGTCGACGAAACTCGTTCGCATCAAGGTCGATCCCGACACCGACATCGAACGGTTGGTGGATTATTGGGGGCGGTACGGACGTGGAAAAGACGTTCGTCCGATTTTGGAGTCACTTGCCCTCAGGTCTCAGGGTGGAAGTGTTGATTTGGTGCATTTGTTGCCGCCATTCGCCCGCGAGCGGATTTACACGTATCCCGGCACCGCGAACGGTAACTTGGTTGTGAAACGTAATTCGCACTGGACCGCGTTGAACTTTTTTGGCGAAACGCCCGATGACCGGTTCGCTTCGATCGGTCAAGTCGGGGAAACGTTGATGAACGACTACTACCCGATTTCGGGCGAGCCTTGTTTCGGCGACCTGGTGTGCCTTACAGATCGCAATGGTGACTTGTTCCATACGGCCGTCTATCTTGCCGATGAAATCGTCTACACCAAGAACGGTCATCGAGTCTCGCGTCCGTGGATGTTGTTGTCGATCGACGAAATGATCCACTATTATCCGAGGGCCGAGCCGCCGATGATCCGTTATTTTCGGCGGAAGGACTCGTAGCCAAAGTCGGCAAAGACGCGGTGATCACTTTCGCGGGTTCACCTTGGCGAATTTTCACCTCGGCAAATTCAAGCTGCTTTGGCAGCGGCGATTTTCTTGAACGCCGAAATTGGCGAGGCTCACACGTCCGGGCCACCCAACAAAGGCTCTTCGAGTGCGCGGATGTCGCTATTGGGCAATCCGTCGGGGAATTCGCGTTTGACTAGATCAAGTGCGCTGGTTGCGACGGCGATGTGCTGTTGTTTGGACTCGTCGTAAAACGATCTCGCGTATTCGGGCAATTTAGGTTTGCCATGCAGTGGTTTATCCGAGACACACAGCAGCGTTGCACTCGGAATGCGATAGCGAAATCCGTTTGCCGCGACCGTCGCCGATTCCATGTCAACGCCGATACTGCGGCTGGCTCGCAAATCGTCCAGTGTGTTGCGCAGTGCGAGTTCCCAGTTGCGATCGGCCGTCGTGTAGACCGCACCGATTCGATACGGCAGCCCGGTCTCGTCCAGCACCTTTGCGAGCGATCGGTTTAGAAGAAAGCTGGGCGTGATCGGTACCGATGGCGGTAAGGCTTTATCCAGAATGTGATCCCCACGCATGTAACCTGACGCCAGCACAAAGTCACCGATCTCTTGGTGATTTCGGACGCCCGCGCAGTGACCAACCATCAACATCGCATCGGGACGCAACACCGCTAAATGATCGGTCAAGTTCTTTGCATTCGATGGCCCCACGCCGATGTTCACGATACTGATGCCGCTGTTGTCATTGGCCTTTTTGTGAAGCGCCGGCATTTGAACATCACCGCGACTGGACTTGACGCAACCGCTGAATTGTTTTTCGAACGCTTCCATGTGCATTCGATAGTTGGTCAATAGAACGTACCGCTGAAAGTCTTCCGCTTGCGTGCCCGTATAATGTTCCAGTCGCTGAATTGAAAGTTCCGAGCGCTCGGGGCCGAATAGGAACACTTTTTTTCGTGTCAGGTCAAAATCGCTCTCGTCAATCTGTTCCAGCAAGTTCGGGTCGGACAGGTCGACACGTTTTCGTGAGCATGTGACGGCAATTTCGGCGCCACGACCGGCTAGTTTGAATAGTTCACGTCGCAAGTACCAGCGATAGGCACTCGGGCGAGCAATTTCGCCGGAAATTTTCGGGTTGTGTTTCGACCAGTGTCGATGGACCTTGATTTTGGAATAGGAGCCGTCGGAAAAAATCTTTTCCATTTGGTCACAGGCCAGTTCGATCCGCTCGCGCAAAGCCTCGGCTGGTAAATCGGGTGAGATGTTAACGGTGTCTGGCATAGAGGTGCCGGGGATAAATATGGACGAAATGCAGAAATCGAACCTAATAAGCACGACGGCAGACTCGTTGCATACCGTGACGCGATTGTTTTGTCGACGGCAGTGGACTCCGACTTGACTTATGACCGGGAATCGGCCCAACAGAAAGCTCTGATGCCGAGGCTGCCCTCACCGTCCCCACCCGTTTCTGTCAAAGTTGTCTCTCCGTCGACTGCGTTACAATCAACCAACGCTCTTCATCTCTCGTCGCTAAAGGTAGTTCACGTGTTTGCAAAACGAATGGCAATCGTTTTATCGCTCGTCTTCGCCGTAGGTCTTCTCATGGCTGCGTCTCCTCGTGATTCACAATGGAAACAAGTCCGAGATGCGATGAATCGCGGGTTACCGAAAACGGCGATCGAAAAACTTGATCCGATTATCGAACTGGCAACGCAAGACAAGGCGTACGCCGAGGCCATCAAAGCGGTTGCTCTGAAGATCTCGCTCGAAGGCAATATCCAGGGCAACAAGCCTGAAGAAAAAATCACTCGCATGCGAGAGCAGGTCGACGCCGCTCCCGTTGAAATGAAACCGGTGATGGAAGCGGTCTTGGCGAATTGGTATTGGCATTACTTTCAACAGAATCGCTGGCGGTTCGTGCAGCGAACAGAAACCAGTGAGTTGCCAAGCGAGGATTTCACGACGTGGGATTTGCCAAGGATCCTTGCGGAAGTCGACGCACAGTTCGAAAAGGCCCTCGAGGCAGAGGACGTTTTGAAAAGTACGCCGATTGCCCAATACGATGAACTGTTCGAAAAGGGATCCGCCCCGGATGCGTACCGGCCGACTTTATATGACGTGTTGGCACAAAACGCGCTCGAATTTTACGCATCGGGCGAACAGGCCGGCGCGAAGTCACAAGATGCTTTCGAGGTTTCCGCCGATGGTCCGATCTTTTCCTCTGTCGATGCGTTCTTGACGTGGGATGTCGGTACAACTGGTGATGATGATGGACAGTCGCAATCGCCAATCCGCAAGGCAGCGGTGTTGTATCAACGCTTGCTGCAATTTCACCGTGACGACGAGGATCAATCGGCATTCTTGGACGCCGATCTATCACGATTAGAGTTCGGTAATAATTTTGCTGTCGGTGAAGAGAAAACATCGCGTTACAAAGCGTCGCTCGGCCGATTCGAACAGCAGAATGATTCGCATGTCATCTCGGCTCGCGCGCTTCACTTACTTGGGGCTGCCATACACGAGGAGGGCGACTGGGTTCGAGCTAGGGACGTCTTGCGAACCGGGCTGAATCGCTTTCCTGATTCCGTTGGCGGACGACGATGCTATAACCTGATTCAATCGATTGAAGCACAGGAAATGTCCATTCAAACCGAACGGGTTTGGAATGATCCCCCGCCGACGATCGATGTGACGTATCGCAATGTGACGAAGGTCTATTTTCGACTGGTATCACTCGATTTCGAAGCCTTCATTCGGTCCGAACGCTGGAATCCTGAACAGCTTGACCGGGAACAGCGTCAGGCATTGCTGGGGCGGCAGCCGTCCAAAGCATGGACGGTCGACCTGCCCGCCACGGCAGATTTTCAACAACGCATCGAACGAGTCGATGCGCCGATTGATGTCGCACCGGGGGCCTATTACTTAATCGCGAGCCATAAGCCCGACTTCACTGAAGCCGACAATCAAGTCAGCCTCAGTGAAGTATGGGTGAGTGATTTGGCGCTGGTGCTGCGTAATCATCAGGGGCAGGGCGTCGTTAGCGGTTTCGTGCTCGACGCCAAAAGCGGTGAACCGATTAGCGGCGCATCCGTTCGGTCCTGGTACCAAAGCAATCGCAATCAGCGCGTTGTCATGCAAACCTTACAGTCCGATCGAAACGGGATGTTTCGGTTATCGACGGATCAGCATCGCCAATTGCGAATCCATGTTCGCCACGGTGAACAGGCTTTGTCGTCCGGCAATCCCATCAATGCGTATCGATCCGGAAACTCGCACCGCTCACAGCAAACGCGATTCTTCACGGATCGTACGCTGTACCGCCCCGGTCAGACGATCCAGTACAAGGGCATCTGTTTGTCGGTCGATCAAGACACCGACAATTATCAAACCATCGCGAATCGAGATGTAACTGTTGTCTTTTCCGACGTAAACAACAAAGAAATCGAGCGTCAGACGCACCGCACCAATGACTACGGAAGTTTCAGCGGCAGCGTCACGGCCCCGCGTGATCGGTTGACGGGGCAGATGTACTTGCGAGTCGACGGCAACCCCCACGGTCAAACCGCGATCAGCGTCGAAGAATACAAACGGCCCAAATTTACGGTCAGCCTCGATCCACCCAGCACCGCCGCGAAATTGCATGGCGATGTCCAGGTCGATGGCGCGGCGACCGCCTATACCGGCGCGGCGATCGGCGATGCCAAAGTCCAGTGGCGCGTCGTCCGCCAGGTGCGCTATCCGCGTTGGTGGTATTGGCGTTGCTGGTGGATGCCCCAGCAGCCTGAATCATCACAAGAAATTGCGCACGGTTTTGCGACAACCAAACCAGATGGATCGTTTGCAATCTCGTTTGTGGCGAAACCCGACGATTCGGTTTCCCGCGAAAGCGAACCCACGTTTCAGTTCACGGTTTACGCAGATGTTACCGACACGACCGGCGAGACTCGCTCGGATCAGCTTAGCGTTCGCGTCGGATACACGGCCCTGAAGGCGTCGATGTCGGCGGAGGATTGGCTGACCGACAACGAGCCCACCGAGTTGTCGGTGGCGACGACGACGCTGGACGGACAAGGGCAGACCGCCAACGGTTCGGTAAAGATTCATTCGCTGATTCAGCCGGAACAAGTTTCGCGAAAATCATTGGGCGGAAACGGATATCGCTTGCCTTATCGATCCGGTGTCGACAATGAACCTGCACAGCCAGACCCGTCAAACCCTGATTCGTGGGAACTAGGTGACGTCGTCGCCGAATACGCGTTTACGACCGATGCATCCGGCCACACCACTTTGGATGCGGTACTCAATGCGGGGTTCTATCGCGCCGTGCTGCAGACGCAGGATTCGTTCGGACATCCGGTCACCGCGTTGTTGCCGCTCCGCGTGCTCGACCCGGAATCGAACAAACTTAATCTGCGGGTTCCCGATCTGTTTGCAAGTGAGACGACGACGGTCGAACCGGGCGAAAGATATATCGGTGTTTGGGGCAGCGGATACGAAACGGCGCGAGCCTATATCGAAGTGGAACATCGCGGCAAGATCTTGCAGAGTTACTGGACCGATCCATCGGTCACACAGAAGCAAATTCAACAGGAAGTCGACGAGACCATGCGTGGCGGATTCACCGTTCGCACGACGATGGTCCGCGAAAACCGAGCTTATTTGAACACGACGCGTGTTGAAGTGCCCTGGTCCAACAAAGAACTAACCGTGAAGTGGGAGCACTTTGTTTCAAAGCTAAAGCCGGCTCAGCAAGAAACTTGGACGGCCGTCATCAACGGGCCTGACGCGCAACGACACGCAGCAGAAATGGTCGCCACGTTGTATGACGCTTCCCTTGATGCGTATCAGCCTTTTCAGTGGATGCCGGGATTTGGCGTCTTTCGACAAGATCATTCCACGCTGTATTCACAGTTCGAGAACCAGACCAAGTCACTGCAGCAAATCTATCACACTTGGCGAACCGACCAACGCGACGGCTCGCTCAGTTATCGCCATTTCCCCGGTGAGATTATCCAGAATGTTTGGGGTTACGGGTTCATGCATCGAAACGCACGCGGGATGATGATGGCAGAAGGCGCCATGATGAAATCCAGTGCGATGTTTGCCGATGGCGATCCGGCGCCGATGGCGGACGCCCTGGCTGCGAGTCCCGTGATGCGCGAAGCCGAACAAGCAGACCAACAAAACGAATCTGATCAAGTGGAAGGCCCACCAAAGCCGGACCTTGAAAACGTTTCGGCGCGGAAAAACCTGGACGAGACCGCGTTCTTTTTTCCGCATTTGATTGCCGGAGACGATGGGACGGTCAAGTTGCAGTTCACCATGCCCGAGGCGCTGACGGAGTGGAAATTCATGGGCTTTGCCCACGACGAACAGCTTCGCAGTGGATTGCTGACCAGCACCACCGTCACGGCCAAAGACTTGATGGTCCAACCGAATCCGCCACGGTTCGTTCGCGAAGGGGATGTGATCGAGTTTACCGTCAAGGTGAGCAACCAATCGCCGACGCGGCAGACCGGCAGCGTGCGACTGACGTTTGCCGATGCGAGATCGGGAGCATCCGTTGATGGACGGCTAGGGAATTCGGCAACGGACCAGTCTTTCGAAATTCCGACGGGCGAATCAAAGACGCTATCGTGGCGCATCAGCGTACCTGACCAGGTCGGCTATCTGACCTACAAGGCCGTCGGATCGACGGGCCGCCTGTCCGATGGCGAAGAAGGTTTTTTGCCCGTCCTGTCGCGGCGCATTTTGGTGACCGAGTCCTTGCCGTTGCCGATCCGCGGATCCCAGCAAAAGCAGTATCAGTTCACCAAGCTGATCGAATCAAAGAGTTCTGACACGATCGACCACCAATCGTTGACGGTGCAAATGGTTTCGAACCCGTCATGGTATGCGGTGATGGCCCTGCCGTACTTGATGGAATATCCGCATCAATGCAGCGAACAAACATTCAATCGGCTCTACGCAAACTCGTTGGCAAAGCATATCGCGGCGAGCGATCCGAAAATCGAACGAATTTTTCAGCAGTGGCGAGGCACACCGGCGCTGGATAGCCCGCTGGAAAAGAATGAAGACTTGAAAGCGGTCATGTTGGACGAGACACCGTGGTTGCGACAGGCGGCCGATGAGAGTCAGGCCCGGCGAAACGTCGCGATCCTTTTTGACGCGAATCGTTTGAATGACGAGACACGGCGCACATCGGCAAAACTTGCCGAAATGCAATTGCCCGACGGCCTGTGGCCCTGGTTCCCAGGCGGTCGAGGCAATGAGTTCATTACGCTGTACATCACCACCGGATTCGGCCGCATGCGTCACCTCGGCGTGGACGTGGATATGACGTCGGCGCTGATGTCACTCTCGCGTCTCGACGCTTGGGTGGCTGAGCAATACGATCGCATCAAGCCCGAACATCGCGAAAAGAACCATCTTTCCACGATGATCGCGTTTTACCTGTACGGCCGCAGCTTTTTTCTGAAAGATCAGCCGATTGCAGCGGAACATCGCGAGGCCG
Source organism: uncultured Pirellulaceae bacterium (assembly GCA_963975425.1). Taxonomy (GTDB): domain Bacteria; phylum Planctomycetota; class Planctomycetia; order Pirellulales; family Pirellulaceae; genus CAXBGS01. The sequence continues at coordinate 314,277 of CAXBGS010000004.1, read as the reverse complement.
TGCGCTATTGGCAGTCCCAGGCCAAAGAATATTGGCTAGATCTGGCACACCGGCAATCTCAGGCACACCTTGCCGTTGCACTGAAGCGATTCGGCGATACAGCAACAGCAACCGCAATCATGGCATCGATCAAAGAGCGTGCGGTGACTGATGATGAGATGGGGATGTTCTGGCGAGATTTGGAGTTTTCGTGGTGGTGGTATCGGGCACCGATCGAAACGCAAGCGATGATGATCGAGGCGTTCGACGAAGTGATGGACGACGCCAAAGCGGTCGAGGATTGTAAGGTTTGGTTGCTAAAGCAAAAGCAAACACAGGACTGGAAGACCACCAAGGCAACCGCCGATGCGGTGTATTCGCTATTGCTGCGAGGCAGCGATTTGCTCGCGTCCGACACACTGGTTGAAGTTGAACTCGCCGGCCAGCCGATCAAGCCGGTCGACGTCGAAGCGGGCACGGGGTTTTATCAACAACGATTTGTTGGGGACGAAATCAAGCCGGAATTGGGGAACGTTATCGTCACAAAACGTGACGAAGGCGTCGCCTGGGGCAGCATGCATTGGCAATACCTCGAAGACATCGGCAAGGTCACTCCGCACGAGCAGACCCCACTGAGACTGACCAAGCAGCTGCACGTCAAAAAAAATACTAGCGACGGGCCGAAACTCTTTCCCGTACAAGGACCACTGGAAATCGGCGACGAATTGGTCGTACGAGTGGTGCTGCGTACTGATCGCGATATGGAATACGTTCACCTGAAAGACCACCGCGGCAGCGGAACCGAACCGGTCAACGTGCTGTCGCGTTACAAATATCAAGATGGATTGGCCTACTACGAATCAACCCGTGACACGGCCAGCCACTTTTTTATCGACTATCTGCCCAAGGGCACATACGTATTCGAGTACGCCACACGCATTCAATTGCGAGGGGAATACCAAACCGGCCTGGCAAACATTCAGTGCATGTACGCACCGGAATTCAATAGTCACAGTGAAAGCCTGCCGATCGTGGTGAAGTGACCAACGCTGGTCCTGGTCATCGACGCGGGGCATCAGATCTGGCCGTAAACCCTGGCCAGTGATCGCCGCTATCTCGTTGGAAACGAGACTCACCGGGCGACGTTCGTTACTCGGGCTCAGCGGAATTGTTCGCTAACGCGACTTCATTTTTTCGGCAAGCAGTTCCGATGCGGGAAATATCTCGCAGTGATTCTTGATCCATTCCATGGATTCGCAATCGTACAGTTCCGCGACAATCAATTCAGAAAGCCGGCAATTGCCCATGATCAAATGCGCCGCGAGCATTTCGGCGTACAACGTCCGTTTCTTGCCGAGTGTTCCGTTGCAGTGTTTGCGTGCTTTGTTCAACCCCGCCTTGATGGATTCCAACAGCCCCACGCCGGGGATTGTTTTTACCGCTCGCCGATCCCGTTTGGTTTTCTTTTGACCGATGATGTACGGCAGCACTTCTTTGACGATTTGTGTGTGATTGTTGGCATCGCCGCTGCATTGATCGGTAAACTGCGGCGCGCTCTTGGCCAGTTCGCTCAGCCCCTTCATGTGCCGGTGCGACTTTACAGCCGCAACGCTGTTCTTGCCGATGCCGATCACTTGCAGCACGCCGCCTGCAACAACCAATCCTAGGCCCGTCGCCGACGCGCTGCCCGCGGCGGCTGCGGCGATCACTTTTAGCTGGCTGACGTTGGCGACGCGCGAGCCGATCGTGATTCCCAGGCTCGCAGCGTCGGCCGATGCGTTGCCCACTTTGTACAGCTTGGTATGGCGATTTTCGGCTCGGGTGACCACAGACCTACTCCACGTAAACATTCGCAGTTCTTCTTGTTCCCCTATTCGGTTGCCGGTGCGAACACGACACAGGCAAAATCCACAGAATCGTCAAAGTCGCCCTTCCCCGTGAAGTCGTCTGCATTGATGGATCACCACAATCGCAGAAACGACGCGTTGTGGTTGATAGCAATGTTGGGCCGAGGCGAACATGGCAAGTGCCACCTGTTAACCGAATGCACCGTGGGCCCAGGCGGCCAATACAGCGAGGGTTAAAATCTAAGTAAGATGAACGCCGCGATTGATGAGAGTTTCGCCGGCGGAATGACCACGGGGATGAGCGGAATTGCGACGTTATTCATTCCGTGATCACGTGAACAAAGTGCCATCGCTGGTTTTCAACTGATTAGGACGGCCGATCCGACAACCCTGATGATTCGATTCCAACTCACGTTACTTTTTTGCGCTACCCTTTTTCGGCCTTCGGTTGCCGTGGACTGGCCACGATTTCGCGGGCCGCAACTTGACGGCATTTCTGCCGAATCGATCCATCCTGAGGATTGGCCCGATCCGGGGTTGGCGGAAAGTTGGCGTGTCTCGGTTGGTTTGGGCCTTTCCAACGTCGTGGTTTCGGCAGGCGCGTTATACACAATCGGAAACGAAGAGAACGTCGACACCGTGGTCTGTCTGGACGCCGCCACGGGCGAAGCAATGTGGAGTCATTCTTACCCCTGCGCGACCGATCCCAACGAATTCGACGGGGGGCCGACGTCAACGCCGACCGTCGACACAAGCGTCGGTGCGGTTTACACGCTTAGCCGTAGCGGCGATCTGTTCTGCTTCGACGCTTCGTCGGGTGAGGTCCGTTGGAATGCGAATGTTTCGCAGTTGGCCAACGTCAGGATTCCGGCGTGGGGCTTTGCCGGATCACCGTTGGTTGTTGACGATCTATTGATTTTGAATGTCGGTGACGCCGGTGCCGCGGTGAACAAGCGGACCGGCGAAATGGTCTGGGCATCCGCGGATAAGGATGCGGGCTATTCGTCGATCGTGCCGATTCGTCTAGGCGATCGCGATGCCGTCACATTCGGATCGGCTCGGTCATACGTTGCGATCGACCCGAAAAACGGAACAGAACTTTGGCGGCATCGATGGTTAACGACATTTGGATGTAACGCCGCGGATCCGATTGTCCTTGATGACCGACTGTTTATCTCATCGGGCTATCACCGCGGTTCGGCGCTGCTGAAATTGGGGCCAGCGGAACCGGATGTTTTGTGGAAGAGCAAAGAGATGCAAAATCAATTAAGCACAAGCGTCTTGATCGATGAGTGTCTTTACGGCGTCCATGGCGATGTCGACGCGGGCGCGTCGCTGCGATGTATCGATACGGCCGACGGTGCCGTTCATTGGACCAGCGAAGGCATTCGCTTTGGCGCTTTGTCGGCGACACAGGATCATCTTATCGCAATGAGCGTCGATGGTGACCTAATCATTGTGTCGGCAACACCGAGGGCGTTCGAGGTGCTGGCGAGACAAAAGGTTTTGGACGGTCGGTGTTGGGTGTCGCCCGTGTTGGCCGGCGGTCGTCTCTATTGTCGCGATGCTGGCGGTGAATTGGTTTGCCTGCAGACCACTCACTCAATTCGCAAATAGCATCGTCTTGCGGACCAGGATCCGTATGGCCCGGTCAACAGGAAACAGTGTCAATGCTGCGCCACGGCGGTCGTGCCGCGCCACGGCGGTAATGCTGCGCCACAGCGACAATGTTGCGAGACGGCACATCCGACATCCACCCACGATTCGGATCACAATGTCTATAATCACATGATCCCAACCGATACCGCTGCGTAACTGCGAGAGAAATTCATGAAATTGCCGCGTCGAGACCTGATCAAAGCTGCAGCTGCCGGAGCCGCGATAAGTGGCGCGCCGCGAGTCCATGCTGCATCGAAAGGTAAGAAGTATCGAACCGCGCTAATCGGGTCCGGTTGGTGGGGCATGAACATCTTGAAAGAAGCGATGGCGGCCGGTAACACGCAAGTCGTCGCGCTGTGTGATGTTGACGCCGACAAGCTGGAAATTGCCGCCGAAGAAGTCGAGGATCTTAGTGGCGACAAGCCCAAACTGTTCGGCGACTTTCGCGAGCTGTTGGACAAAGTCGAGATCGATATTGCGATTGTCGCAACGCCGGATCACTGGCATGCCCTCAATACCATTGCCGCGATCGAAAAGGGGGCTCACATCTTTGTCGAGAAGCCGACCGGACATACGATCGTCGAAAGTCGTGCGATGGTAAACGCCGCGCGGGCAAATAACTGCACAGTGCAAGTCGGGCTGCACCGACGCATTGGACCGCACTACGTCTCGGGGATGAAATTTCTCAAGGACGGCGGGGCCGGTGACATCGGCATGGTGCGAATGTTTGTACACAGCAAAGGCGGCGCAGAGCTGCCCACGCCCAACAGTCCTCCGCCAGAGCAGCTTGACTGGGACATGTATTGCGGACCGGCGCCGCTACGTCCATTCAATCGCAAAATTCATCCCGGCGGATTTCGCAATTACTTGGACTTTGCCAACGGCACTCTTGGGGACTGGGGGGTGCACTGGCTTGATCAGGTCTTGTGGTGGACCGACGAAAAGTACCCCAAGCATGTGTACTCGACAGGCGGTCGCCCGGTGCGTGGGGAAGCGATCCTGAACGACAAGGAACAAACCACCGACACGCCGGACAGCCAAGTGGCGACGTATCAGTTCGAAAATTTCACGGCCACCTGGGAACATCGCCGGTTTGGAGGCAGCGGTAGCGAAAAGGCATCGGTCGGATGCTACTTCTATGGCAGCAAGGGGACGTTTCACATGGGATGGCGAGACGGTTGGACGTTCTATCCGTCGGACCAGCGCAAACAAATCGTGCATCAAGATGCCCAGCACAAAGAGCCCGACGGACACAGCATCGATTTATTGTGGGCCGACTTTATCGATTCGATCGAGTCATCGCGGCGACCAAAATGCGATGTGCAGATCGGCCACGACGCGACGAACATGAGTCTGCTGGGGATGCTGTCGTACAAGCTCGGGCGCAGTATTCAGTGGGACGGTGACCGAGAGCAAGTTGTCGGCGACGACGAGGCCAACGGGCTGCTGCGCCGTTCTTATCGTGGTCCCTGGGTGTATCCATCCGCCTGAACGGATCTCGGGTTCACTATTGACATGCACCGGTACAGGCGTACACTAGGTGCGTTGGTTGTGATCAAGAGGATCATGCGTGTGGGCCGAATTGGGACAAATCCCTCGTCAATCGGCCTGAGCTTTCATCCCGCAGCGGCCTGAGCTTTCATCCCGCAGCGACCTGGGCTAATTCTGCAAGGAAGAAACGATGACAACCGGTACGGATGCAGTCTTGGGTGATCCCAAGCAAGTGCTGCAAAATCGATTCGGGCTCGATAAGTTTCGCGATGGTCAATACGCGGTGATCGAGCGATTATTGGCGGGCAAGAGCGTCGCCGCTGTCTTTCCCACCGGCGGTGGCAAGAGTTTGTGTTATCAATTGCCCAGCTTGATGTTGCCGGGCACGACCGTGATCGTTTCTCCATTGATTGCCTTGATGAAGGATCAATGTGATGCGTTGGCGTCGCGAGGGATTCCGGCCGCCCGTCTCGATTCAAGCCTATCGCCGGAAGAATTTCGCAGTGCGATCGGCGGCGTTCGTGATGGCTCGATCAAGATGCTGTACGTCGCTCCGGAACGGTTTTTTAACGAGCGGTTTCTGGCATCGATCGGTTCGCTGGATGTGTCGTTGTTCGCGATTGACGAAGCACACTGTATCAGCCAGTGGGGGCATAACTTTCGACCCGACTATCTAAAACTAGCCGAGCTTTCCAAGCAACTGCATGCCGATCGCGTGCTGGCCTTGACCGCGACGGCGACGCCGGAAGTTTTGGATGACATTCGCGATGCGTTCGGGATAGCACCAGAAGACGCGATTCGAACGAAATTTTATCGGGAAAACTTGCAGCTCCGCAGCAACGTCGTTAGCTCCGCTGATCAATACGACTTACTGCTCGATCGAATCCGCGATCGGCCCAGCGGCCCGACGTTGGTGTATGTGTCTCTGCAGCGAACGGCTGAAGAAATCGCCGAGCGATTGGAATCGGACGGCCAGCGCGCAACCGCATATCATGCGGGAATGGATGCCCAGCAGCGGGCTTTGATTCAGGAGTCGTTTGTGGCATCGGACGACGGGATTGTTGTTGCGACCATCGCATTCGGGATGGGAATCGATAAGTCCAACATCCGGTACGTTTACCACTTTAATCCGCCGAAATCGATCGAGTCGTATGCTCAGGAAATTGGGCGAGCCGGACGCGACGGTGACGACGCGGTGTGCGAAATGTTGCTGGTCCCCGAGGACCGCGTCGTGCTCGAAAACTTTACCTACGGTGATACACCATCACGCCAGAGCGTCGGTCGGTTGATCGATTTATTGATCGGGCAACACGATTCGTTTTATGTGTCACATTACAAATTGTCGTCTGAAACGGATGTGCGCATCTTGGTGGTTCGCACGCTGTTGACCTACCTGGAATTGGACGGCGGCTTAAAAGCGACGTCGCCGCGATACGAGACATACAAGGTCAAACCGCTTGTCAGTTCGAAAGAGATTCTGAAACACTTCTCGGGCGAAAAGCGAGATTTCGTTGCCGGGGTGCTCTCTTGTTTAACCAAAGGACGCACTTGGTTTTCGCTGAACATGGTCGTGGCGGCAAAACAGCTGTCGACCGAACGTGAACGTATCGTCAAAGCGGTCGACTATATGGCCGAACAAAACTGGATCGAGGTCAACGTCACCGACTTGGTTCATGGTTACCGCTGGGTGCAGCGTCCCGATTCACCAAAGTTGATTGCTGATGAATTGTTTGACCGTTTACAGCGAAGAGAACTGGGCGAAATCAAGCGTCTGGACGATGTGTTCGACTTGGCGCAAGCGAAAAAGTGCCAAGCCGAGCAGTTGTCGCAACATTTTGGTGAATCGATCGGGCAACCGTGCGGGCGATGCACGGCATGTCTGGGTGAAGGCCCGCTGACGATTCCGCCGATCGGCGGAGGATCGCTCGGGACGTCGGCGGTTTCTGCCGTGGCAAAACTGGCCAGGCAGTACCCTGATCATTTCACATCCGCGCGTGATCGAGCCAGGTTTCTTTGCGGACTTTCGTCGCCAAAGTTCATCCGAGCGAAACTGACGCGTGACCCCAGTTTCGGCGTTTGCGACCGCATTCCCTTTGCCGATGTGCTTCGTCAAATGGAATCCTAGTGCTTGATTCAAGCTCATTGATTTGCATTGGCGTGAATATTTTCGTGGCGTGGGTACTCTCACGGACGGTCGCTTGCCGGCATGTCACGTAATTCTGGCCGTGTAGGGCTTCAGCGAGATTCGGGGTAAGCTAGGGGCACGGACAGTCCTGCTGGACTGGTTTCCGATTTCGGTATCTCTCGCTCCCTTCTCGTCAAAGCAAACGTGTGAACCTTAGCTCCCTCTATCGCCTATGCGCCCCGATTCGTATCGCGAATGTCGCATTGCTTGTCACGGTGTGCACCGGCTTCTTGCTTTTTTCCCAGAACGCAAACGCAGACGAACCCGAGTCGTTGTCGGTGATGAGTTGGAATCTGGAATGGTTTTTTGACAATCAAGATGCCGACAACTTCAGTGAACTTGCCAAGGAAAAGTGCGCTCCCTCACGCGCCGATTGGGACTGGCGACGCGATGCCGTCGCACGGGCGGTGGCAACGTCAAAGCCCACCATAGTTGCACTGCAAGAAATCGAAAACCAGCGAGTTTTGTATTATCTCTCGCGAGCCCTCGATCGGAATCATTCACTGCAATACGACGACTTGTTCATTCAGGGACGCGACTTCTTTACCGAGCAAGACGTTGGAATGTTGTTTCGTGAGCCTGCCGATGCCGTTTTGATCAGTCAGATGCGGCGTACCCGAGAACAAAGTGGTGGGTCGACATACTTCGATGTCAGCAAACACATTTTGGCGGTCTTTGAATTTCCTGTGGGCGAGACCACCGAGCGAGTCACGGTAATGAATGTGCACTTGCGGGCTCGGCTGGAAGGTTTGCCGATGCGTATTCGCCAAGCAAGATTGATCCACCAATGGATCGGCCAAGCAATCGAGAATGGCGAAAATATCATTCTGTTGGGTGACATGAACACAGAAGAGCGGGGTGATCGGACCTTACCCGAAAGCGACTTGGGAATCCTTGCCGGAATGGAAACGGACCGCCCCGACGACGACTTGGTGGATCTTTGCTTGCATATTGCCGGTGCCGATCGACAAACACACTTGCTGCCGGGGCGACAGTTCGACCGGATACTCGTTAGCCAATCGTTGATTGATGACACGCCCGGGAAAAAGGATCTGGTGTTCGAATCGATCCAGGTCGCCAAGTATCTGTGCGTTCAAGGGGCACAAGATGAACCCGAGGTCCACTGGGAACAATACTGGCAAATCCCCGAAGATGAACGAGACCTGAGCGACCACTATCCGTTAATCGCAACCTTTGGTGTGAAGTAGGCATCTTGATGACTGACAACACACCGATCGTGATTCGACTGGACGATTTTTTGAAGCGTTCCGGGTTGGTTGGCACCGGCGGCGAAGCAAAGCTGCGGATCCAGTCCGGCGAGGTTTTGGTCAATGGCGAAGTGGAAACGCGTCGTCGCAAGCAATTGGCCATCGGCGATATTGTTCAGGCTTGTGGTGAAACATTGAACGTCGACGCCAGTTTTGGTGATGGTTGACTTTAACGGTTACGCCGGGTCAGAGGTGGTGCCGACTGTGTAGAGAAGTCGTGCGGACTATCCGACCGATACCCAAGCTAGGCGATCGTACCGAGGCGCGCAACTTTATCGGTTCGCAGCAGCAAAAGCGATCGAAGCCTGTTAGCGTTAGGCCGTGATTGGCAAAACACGCTGGTCGGCGCCCTCTGGCCCAGGATATTCAAAACGGCGGAAGGAACTGCCTGATATGCGACTCACAAAACAACTACACAGCGCTTGCAATGGGCGAGTGTTGATGATGCTCTTGCTGTTCACCGCGGGTGCCACATCGGCAAATGCCGATTGGCGTGAAATGTGGCACAAGATGCACGTCGGATTGCATCGCAATAATGCGTGGCCGGATCCTTTTCGCGAAATCGATGCGATGCAGGTCGTTGCGCCGTTTGACGCAATGAAACGAAACGGATGGCGTTTGCAAAACACCGTCGGACACGAACTGTTCCGCGAAGGCGACGGTGCACTATTGGCAGCCGGCAGCAACCGCGTCCGCTGGATCGCCACCCAAGCGCCGGAAGCCCGTCGCCAAGTTTTCGTATTGCGTGGGCGATCGGAATCCGAAACGGAAGCTCGTGTGGCATCGGTGCGTGAAACTCTCGCCAGCGTACGAGTCAGTGGGGCGACGCCAAGCGTTTTGGTCACCGATATCGTGCCGCCGTCAAGTTCAGGGGCAAGGGCAACGCAGATCAACCGAGCTTGGATGACAGAAATGCCCAAGCCAAAGTTGCCATCAACAAGTGCAGCCGGTACAGCTTCGGCAACGAACTAGCGTGATTTAGCTAGTAACGCAGAAAGATATGGGGGGCTCCGTTTCGACGGAGCCCCCCTTTTTTCGTGGTTCAGACTTGATGACGCCGTTCTGACTGAAGTTGTGTCAGAGTTCCGCCGATGCTCAAGAACGGAACTATCCGATCAATCAGAATTTCCGGCCCTGTCCCGCCTGGGCGGAAACGTTAAGGGTGATGTTGGGAGACAAAACCATGAATAATCGTGAGCAAGCTCGTCGCGTACTGATCAAATCGCTGCTCGCCGGATCCGTAGCCGTTGGTTCGGTCGGATGTTCGAGCACGGGCGGTTTTCCGATCGCGTCGATAAACCCATTTTCCAAGAACGATTCGCTCGAGGTGAAAGACGCCGCAGCGGGGCCCACGTTTGGCGACTCCATCGCGTCGTCGGCTGATGGCGCCCGTGAAACGATGTCGTCGTTCGGTGCAACCGCAAAAACCGCCGTGTCGAAATCGACCGGCGCCGTCAAAGGCATCTTTGCCAGCAGTCGTTTGAATAAGAAAACTGGCGACGAGGCGGAATCGACTTCGGAAGCAGACCCGCTTAGCTTGTCGAACAAACCTGAAAAGGTCGACGCAAGTGTCTTCGTCGCCAATGGTCGCTTGTGGGAATCCACCGGCAACTCACAAAAGGCGATGGAAAGTTATACCAAGGCGTTGGAAACTGAACCTGGTAATGCAGAGGCACTTGCCAACATCGCACGAATGCATTTCCGCAATGAGGATCATCCCCAGGCGGCTGATTTCTTCTCGCGAGCGATCAAGTCCAAGCCTGACGATGCCGGGCTTTACAACGATCTGGGGCTAACGCTCAGCAAGATGGGCAATCACGGCGCGGCGGCGGAAACGTTAAAGCGTGCTCTGCAGCTTGCACCCGGAACCAGTCGCTATGCGAACAATCTTGCCAGCGTGCTGTATGACGGTGGGAATGCCGAATCGGCGTATCAAGTCCTCAAGGACAATAACGAACCCGCCGTTGCACATTTCAACATGGCCTACCTACACCAGAAGAACGGCCATATCGAGGATGCACGCAAACACCTGAATGAAACGCTGCGATTCGAAGCTCAAGCGGTCAGCGATTCGTCGGTTAAACGCGCTATCGATCGTTCCCGTGAAATGCTCGCAAAGCTAGATGGTCCGTCCAATTCGGTTGCTCAAGCGGCACCGCAGGCGACCGTGGCAAGTCGGCCGCAAACCAGCGCTTTGCCTGCCGCTGCTGCGGTTCGTCAGACCAGTCAGTCGGTGCCACAGGCAACTTCGCCGGCATCAATCGGTGTTTCGTACAAGACGCCCGGCACAAAGCCTGCTGCAAACGCGTCGCCAATGTTCCCACCGAGCGTCCAGTCATCGGCGCCCTACGGTGGTTTGGCTAAGCCTGCCGCACCGGCAATTGCCACGAAACCAGCGACCGCGACGCAACCAGCAGCCAAGCCGGCTTATGTGACACCGTCGGCCACCACGCCAACGCCGGCGCCAGCGGCTTCAAAACCCTCGGGCACCGGATTTTCGCTGCCAGAAGGTTTTAACGTCGGTTCATAGCGGTCGGTGAGACGTCAGCCGGACGCTTGTTCCGGTCTGTCGATCGAAGCGTGCTCACCTGTCGAATCCGAGTCGGATTTCTGTTCCGGTTCGACGGGTTGCGATGGGTGCGGCAGCGGTTGATCGTGCAGTTCGGCCAATGCGTTTGCCGCTGCACGTTGTTCCGCATCCTTTTTGTTGCTTCCCCACGCCGCGATAAACTCTCGACGGTCCACCACGGCGGCGATCAAGAACGATTTGCGATGATCGGGGCCGGATTCGTCCACCAATCGATAGACGGGAGTGCTGGCGAGTTCGCGCTGGGCGTATTGCTGTAGCGACGATTTGAAATTACTCGCACCTTGGCTTTCCACCGCTGCGGCGACTTCGTCGGTCAGCCACGTTCTCAGGCGGTCGCGAACGACATCGGCGCCGCCATCAATAAAGATGGCCGCGACGACCGATTCAAACACGTCGCTGACCAATGATCGCGGAAAGCTTCGGTTTCGGGTCACGCCGCGGCCGACGATCAGGCAGCGATCGAGCCCCAGTCGACAGGCCACTTTGCCACAGGAGCGGCGACTGACAACGGCTGATTTGATTTTGGTCAGATCGCCTTCGTTGTACTCGGGATAGTCTTCGTACAACCAATGGCAAACGGTTAGTCCAAGGACAGCATCGCCGAGAAATTCAAGCCGCTCGTTGCTCTCCAGTCGGTGTGATGCACCCGACGCATGCGTCAACGCGGACAGCAATAAAGATTGGTCTTTGAACTGATAGCCGATGATCTGCTCACACAGCGCTAGCTTGGAAGCTTGATCGGAGCCTTCTTCCCCTGCGGTGGAATCCACCAGATGGATCGGGCTTTCGGACGAATGATAGGGCTGTGATTGAGTCACAACAGAACCAGGCGCATCGATCGAATCGTTGCCAGTCGAGCCATGATAGCCCTGGCGCGAACGATTCGATCAAGAGACATTCAAATGAAATGTCACATGCCGGTGACCGGGTTAACCGCCCGACAACCGCCGTTGGCACAGTCCACCCGCGAGAGTCGGCCAAAGTGGTCCGATTCGGGGGAATCGTGCTGCAGCTAGCGATGCCTAGGCTTACGTGTAACTCGACCGCCGGTGTGCGACGACTGCTCTAGCCTAGCTGGTAGACGCGTCGAAGGCCAGAGTTAAAGCGTTGCCTAAATCGCAGACAAACGGGTGTTGCCTCAATGGCAGACAAGCCAGTGCGATACCTATTTGCTACCTGCTTCGGCGATACGTTGCGGTTCGTCAATCACCAGAAAGTGCCCGTGGTCGGCCGTAACGATGACCGCAGTGAATTGCCAGGCGTTGTTGCGCTCGATCCAGTCGGTCACGACGTCAAAGGCGGCCTCGCCGCTAAGCACCGCGCCGATGCTGTTATCGATATTGTTGGCGTGATTTGCCCAGTCCACGTCTCCGGCTTCGATCAAAAGCCAAAATCCCTCGACTGCTTGTTCCAGAACCACCAACGCGGCGGAAGTCATTTCGGCAAGCGTTGGGTTTTCGTGCAGGTCGGCCTTGCTGTACTGTTCGGTTCCCTTGACATCGAACGTGGGGTTGAATCTTCCGTCGGCGGTTTGAAAGGGCAAGTGCCCACCTTTGGTTCCAAAGAATCCAAGCAGGCGGTCGTCATTTTCCACGGCCAACTGGGCGGCATTCATCAATTGCTTTGCGCCGTCCTTGCCTGATTCGCGTTGCGCCACGACATACCGCCCGCCATGCTTGACATCGCTGCGTTTCAGGTCGTCTTGATGCAGATAGGGGTTGCCCTTGGCAAAGTTGCGACCTTGCAGCGAATCCTCGCCTTGGCTCTCGCCCCAGCCGCCACCGATCAGTACATCCACGCCAGGCAGTGGATCCGAGCGATGTGAGGACGATGGCAATCCGAGCAGATCCCGCGCGATGTCCTGGTAGTCCTTCCGCGTGACATTGTTGGCATAACAGGCTGCCGGCGTCGCATGGCTGACCGGCACGCTGGTGACAATGCCCACGCGGAAATCTTGTTCGTCTTGCAGTTGTCGGGCGATGGGGACCACCTGTGTCCCGTCGGGCGCGAAGTTGATGCTGCCGTTGAATGTCTTGATACCGGTGCTCAGGCTTGTCGCCGTCGCGGCCGAGTCGGCCACGCTATGGGGCATCTCGCGATCGAGTCCCAGTAAGTAATCACGGCGACTTTGTTCTTGCCATGGCGTCGCACCGCCACGGCTAGGGTCATAACCGCCGGTGGACGGATGATTCGCGTTGATGACCGTTTGCGAGTCGACGTCGTACTTTGCCCCCGAGGACCAAGGGCTAGTGCAAACGAGTCCGAAATCGGTCGGCATCTCGCGAAAATCTTGAAACGAAAGTCCCGTTCCGCGGCCACTGTCATAGCTGACTTTCCCGCGTTTGTAGATCGACGCGGCTCGTGTTGTTTGCCAATCCATACCATCAAACACCATCAAAATGATGTTGCTGTAACCGGCGTTAAACGCTGCTTGTTGAAGCGTGTAGATGTCGGTCTGGTCGTAATACATCGCGGACGGATTCAACGTGCCTTCGGGTACTCGGCCGTACAGCTTTTTAATCTGTTTGGGCGAGCTGTATTGGCTGCCGCGATCCCGCAAGGAATCAAGCGTGAATCCAAACGTGTACACGGGAATCAACCGGTTGCTGTGATTCGTCCAAGTACTGTAGCGGTCCGGTTGGTTTCCCCAGTGGCCCCACGAAGCCGACTGTTCTCGCACGGCGTTCGATTGCATCTGTCGAATCGGGTCCGCCTTGGATTCCGGCGTCTTGGCAGCGTCAGCCTTCGACGCCGCGGCGGGATCGTCGTTAGGCTTCGTTTTCGATGTTTTGGCGTCCCGCGCCCGCTCTCGCACATCGGATTCTTGTGTATGGGCAGTCTCACCGACACAGCCCAACAGGCAAGCGGCAATGATGATTCGTCGTAACATTTGTCACCGATGTTTATGCTTGTTAATCGAGTCTGTTCCCGAAACCTTCATGTTCACGCGTTGTTCACGCGACACAAAAATTCATGCGACACAAAAGTCGTACGCCGAGCATGATACGTCGAATGTCCATTGTCCGGGACGGGCCGATACACGATACCTAACGACTAGCCCCGGTCCAACAGACCGGCCAGATTCGCCGTGGTTATCGACGATTCTAAGTCGGCCCAGATGGCGACGGGACTCACTCGTATGGCTCGGCTCGTCCTTGGGGAACCGTTCATCGGTAAGAAACGGCCGGTCCGCAAGGATCAGCCGTGTGACAGTTTGCTCACGAGAACGTGCGACAATTTGCTCATGAAAACTCGTAGGTCATTCGGTCGTGGGACTCGGGCTTTGTTGCTTCCGTTTCGCCGGTCAGTTCCAGTCCGAGTCGTTCAGCCATCCCCGAGAGGGATCGGTCATAGCGCCGACTGAACGTCAACAGGCATGGGCCGTCGGTGGTTTGAGCTTCGATCGTGTGCATCACCCAGCCTCGCCGCACGGTGGGTTTATCGGTCGCGATTAGCATGTGACGCTTGGCCGGCATCCACCAGTTGGCTTCTTCTAAGTGCCAGCCGTCTTCGCCGTCGCCGGACCGCACCAATCGCAAGCGGCTTTTCGGTTGAAACGGCCCCAACTCTGTTTTGGGAAACACGATCAACTCAGGCTTTTTGGGTTCACCGAATGCCGTCCACAGGCGTGCGATCACGGGATCCAGAATCATCGTTCGGTAAAATCGAACGCGACGGCTGATCCAGCGGAGCATCAGAGCGGCGACGATCAGGATGGCCAAATTCAACAAAGTGGCGATTGCAGGATTGAACGCATAAACAGCCATCAATAAAGCGCAAAGCGATTTGTTACAGACTTCAAAGACGGCATCCAAGAACGGGACCGGTGTTAGCCAGACCAGGAACTCGAAAAAGAATTTGACGCTGTTGATGACCAAAATGTTGATCACCATTGCGATCGCCAGCAACGTGTCGACGGTAAAGCTAAAAACGCCCAACTGGACCATCGCAATCTGAGTCGGCTCGTCCGCCGACGCTTCCATCGACGAGATGACTTTGATGGCCAACAGGATGACAATGACGGCATAGGTCTCCAGACGATCGACTGCTTGTGCGAATGGTTTGCTGACCTTGGTCAATCGCGGCAAGCTGGTCAGGACCGTCAGCACCAGCAGGATGAAAAATAACGTCTCGCTCTTCAGCGGTCCGGATGATCCCAGCAGCGCATTGTCAGTAATCGCCTCGGGCCCCCACAGCGCGAGACCGGAAAGGCACGTGACGGCAAAGAATGGTGACATGGCGACGGGCGCCAGAGGACCTAGCCAGTCAACGATGTTCAATTGCTCGATCCAGCCGTTGGTCGCCGCAATTTCAGCGACACCAAAATCGCCTTCCAGTCGCTCTTCGATTTGTCTGGCATCTAGCGGTGCCGTCGGATCTGTTGTGGCCTTTGGATCAGTGGCCTGCGCATCTGAAGCCCGGGTATCTGAAGCCCGCGCATCGCTCGAGAGATCGAGATTCGACAGCTCGCCACTCTCCGGTTCAATGGAACGTGTGGCATAGGGGGTCGCGGACGACTCACCCCGGATTGGTGAATTTTGAGCCGCGGTCGAAAGCGTCACGCAGCACAACGAGAGGGCGATGAGGAAAAGGTGCCGCATGGCAGTCTCCGATAAAGTCACTGAAAGAATCAAAGCAATTCTAGCGTCCGTTACGTTTCACCGAAGTGGCGGCATCAACAAAGCGGCATCGGTACGAGCGGACCATCGGCGAGGTGGTTGAGAATCGCTGCGAGATTCGGTCAGGGATGCACGCCGATTGCCGCGGCGCGGCCGGACGCCCAGCGTCGAAGTCCCTCTAGCCGCTGTTTTCCACGAGCGAAATATTCTTCGCCCAGCATCGACATCTGTCGCGTGACACTTTCGCGATATCTTTCCGCGGCGACATCATCTTGATTACCCCAACCCGCGATTTGAAATTCCGCGGCAATCGCTTCGGCGATCCGCTGATGGCCGGCAATCGTTGGGTGAACATGGTCAACGAACCACTGTGGGTCGGCGATGCCGTCGGGCTGTCGCAGACCATCGGCGTTGCGATCGTCGAGTGTTTGGATCGTCGGCACCAACGTGATTTTGTTGTCCGCACAGATGCTTTTTACCGATGCCACGATCGGCGTTGTGGCGCGCAGTGGACAGACATCTTCGTCGCGTGCCAGCGTCAAATGTTTCACCGCTTCGTCGGTTTTTTTGTTCGCATAGAGGATTCGTCCCAACCGATAGTGCGCATCGGCGGAATGATCGTTGCGCCGAATCCAACGCCTCAGTTGATTCGCTGCAGCAACATCGGAAATGCCACCAAGTTCCAATCGCATTGGAGGCAGCGACTTAAACGGGGGCGTGTTGACCAGATCGCAGGCGGGTTCGCAGACGATTGTCAAAACGTCTGCCTGTTTGCATTTGGCAATCATTCCTTCAAGCGTTTTGTGGAAATGTCGTTCGACGGCTTGTCGCCACGCCGGATCGCGTTCGTATTCGTCCAAACTGGCCGTGTGGTCGAGAGCGGCATCCACTTCCGACTTCATTTCCGTTTTGGATGTCTTCGGGACTCCGTGGATCATTCGAGACACCAGCGATGCGATGCGAACGTGCCGCGTGATGTTCGTCGCTGCACGCTCGATGGGCGTCATCGCGCGGGCATCGGCATAAGTTCGGTCTTCCAGAAATTCGTTATGGCCTGTGTAGAGAACGATCGCATCGGGTTTGTGCGTGAGGACCTCGTCCAATATTTTGTCGACGCGATAGCTGGCATAGGAGACACCGCCGCAGTTGACGACTTCATACACATGATCCGAGTCGGCGGCTTGCAGTCGGAGCCGAAGCCATGTTGAAAAAGCCGTTTCGGTTGCCCATGGTCGGCCCTGAACGGTTGATCCGCCCAAGACAAACACACGCCGCGTGTCGATTGGTTTGTCGGCGTTAAAACTTGCCGGTTGAAAGAAGTTTGATCGCGATGGCGGGATGCGCCACCGGTGTTCGGATTCATCCAGTTCAAATAGTGGTTTCAGTTGATGCAGTTCGACCCAAGCCGATTCGTCCGGCGGAGGGCTGCCCGCCACGCGCAAGACCAGTTCCAGGATTGCCAGCGGCAGCACCGCTAAGACGACGGCCGCCAATCGGAATCCCCATTGCCGGCGACCACGCCGGCGACTACCGAGTCCGCACGGGCTCGGCGAGCCTGCGCGGTTGTTCACCGATTCGGATCTGGTAACGTCGTGGTTCAATGGGGTGCCGAAAGACGCGTGATTTTCGCCGCATGAATTGCGAGGCTGACTTGTTCCAACATATTTACTTGACTGGCTACCGTGGAACGGGAAAGACGTCCGTCGGCAGATTGATCGCCCAGCAGCGTCAAATGCCGTTGGTCGATTTGGACCTTCAGATCGAATCGGATGCCGAAATGACGATTCGCCAGATTTTCGACAAAGGCGGCGAGTCGCTATTTCGTGATCTGGAATCCACCGCACTGATGAAAGTTTCGGGGAATCATACACCGTCGGTTATTTCACTTGGCGGCGGCGCGATTCTCCGGAAAGAAAACCGGGATCTGATTCGCAAGACCGGGGTTTGTTTATGGTTGGACTGCGATGCCCAAACACTGGCCGGGCGGATTCAAAGCGACGAATCCACTGCACAGCGGCGGCCCTCGTTGACGTCGCGAGGCCTGATCGACGAAATCGAGCCCTTGTTGTGTGAGCGGCGACCGCTCTATCAAGAGGTCGCATCGGTTCGGGTTGACACCTGCGGCAAATCCATTGCCCAGGTCGCCGCTAGGGCGCTCGAATGGCTGCAGGATCAACCGTAATGTCCGTCGAAGTCCCACGTTTGGCCCGGACACCGCACCCTGCGACTGCGCCGGAAGCTGTAATCGCACACCGTAAAGCAGATGGCAATCAAACACTGGGGTTTTGCCGTTAGCCCAGGTCACGCTAAGCTGTGCGATTGACGCAGAATGACGAGTCCCCGATCAGCGATTCCGGTCGCGATGAAGTTAGGTTTCGTCGATCGGATAAGTCATCGGTCAGGATCGAAGACCATCGCGTGATCGTTAGTGAGAAGAGCAAAGGACGCATAAGTGTTTGTAGCAGCATCGACTGAATGTTGGCCCGAGATGGAGTTGGAAGGGGCAATCGAGGCACTCGACGACCTCGAGTTCACCGCGATCGAAATTGCACTCCACGAGTCCGGCAAGACGAATCGTCCCAGCGAATTGCTGGTTGATCTGGACCGAGCGGTTCAATTGCTTCGCCATACGCACCGGCTCGATATTTCCGGTTACTCGCTGGAACTCGGGACGACGGGTGATCAGCATTACGAAGATTTTAAAAACATCTGTCGGATCGCCAAAGCGACAAAGGTCGTCAATTTGACGATTCCTTCGGCCGAACTGGGCACTCCGTTCAATGAAGAGGTCGAACATCTTCAGAAGGTCGTCGAGATCGGTGAAACCGAAGGCGTCCGGGTTTCGGTCCGCAGCCAATTGGGTTGCCTTAGCGAAGACCCCGACACTTTGATGGTCCTATGCAACAACGTCGACGGCCTGGGAATCACGCTGGATCCCAGCGTTTATATCGCGGGTCCGGCGAGCGGAAAGAGCTTGGACAAGATTCTGAAATTCGTTTGCAACGTGCATTTGCGCGACACGCGGCCGGACGCATTTCAGGTCAGTGTGGGTCAAGGCGAAGTCGATTACGGCAAAATCGTGACGCAGCTGGATCGGGACGGATACGACCGAGCGTTGACGGTCCACATGACGCCGATGGATGGATTGGATCACCGGGTCGAATTGCGGAAATTGCGTCGATTGTTGGAATCGCTGCTTTAATTCGATGTCTGCGTCGGACAAACGACCTGCTCGTGATCAAACATCGATGGATCAGCATCGGATCGATCAGCATTTGATCGATCCAGCGTCCCCGGTCAATGATCCGATGGCGGTTAGCTCGGCACCGATGGCCCAGGAATTGAGTGATGTCCGCGACACACTTGCGCGGCGACTGCGGCCTGATTCACCGCCGCTTCCTCGATCGGATATGTCGCCGTCGTTGTCCTATGGTCGGCACCGCGGTCCGTGGCGGTATGGTTCACGGCACGCAGCCGTCTTGATCGCGATCTATCGCGACCAGAAAGTTGACCAGCGGCAGGGTCAGTGGACGATTCCGCTGACGCGGCGACCGTCGACATTAAAACACCACGGAGGTCAGATATGTCTTCCCGGTGGCCAAGTCGAGCGAGGTGAAAACGCGCTGCAAGCGGCTCTTCGCGAATTCGAAGAGGAACTAGGCGTCACTCCCGAGCAAGTCTTTCACTGCGGCGAGCTCGATACGCAATACGTTTACAACAGTGACAATCGAGTACACCCGGTCGTGGTGTTGATCTCTCCGCCAAGACAGCCTTGGCGTCCCGACCCGGTGGAAGTCTCAGAGGTCATCACTTTGCCGGTCAAAGTGTTGTCGAGCACGTCGAATCGTTGCGAGTATGTGAAGGAACGTCCCGTCAGAAAAAAAGGGACGCAGATCGGAAGCTTCCAGTTTCGTGCCGCAACGATCGAGCACAAAGATCACCAGATCTGGGGCGCCACTGCGCTGATCCTGGACCAATTCGCTCGCGTTATTCGTGATTTGCGGATGATGTTGCCGGCCGGTTTCGCTTAGCGACGGACGTCGAGCCAGGCTGACCATTATCAAACCGAGCGACGGCCCGACCGAGTCATTCGCCTCGCGGTGAGTTGGTCCGAAACTTGCGTCTCCTTACGCCCCGTTCACCGTCTCTGCCAACCTGCCGAGCCTGCCGATTTTCCGGACCAGGTGATTTGTCCAAATCGCTTGCGTATCCACGACTGTCTCATTGGTTTGACGGTAAGGCGGCCGGTAAGGGCGAAATGCTGCTTTAACGGGGCCGGCCACGACTGGCAAATTGACATCAACGCTGCCGGTTCTACAATTTCCCCACCGGTGGGCCCGTTTTCGCTGCGTTCATGACGATGAAGAATAACGGACGCAGCAAATAGCACGATTTACGCTGACTGGTTACTCCTACTTCGAAGGAATACGACAATGGCTTCCGATGCCGTGAAAGAATTTACTGACGACAACTTTGACGCCGAAGTCCTGCAAGCAGACGGGCCTGTTCTGGTTGATTTCTGGGCTCCTTGGTGCGGACCGTGCCGTCAAATCGCCCCAATGATCGAAGAATTGGCCAGCGAAAATCCCAACGTCAAGATTGGCAAAATCAATATCGACGACAACCCGGGTGCCGCTCAGCGATTCGGGATCAGCAGCATTCCGACGCTGTTGGTGTTCAATGCAGGCGAAGTCTCAGAGAGTTTTGTGGGCGTTCGTCCCAAGGCTGCGCTGCAAGAAGCACTCGATTCATCGGTTGCCTGATTGAAATCGCATCTCCGTGATCACGTGAAACGCCGCGAAAAGCGGCGTTTTTTGTTGATGGCCTATGTTTTTGTGTTTGCGGCCCGAGTTGATCACGCCGACGACCGATCAATTCGATATGCGGGACGGCGAATTTACATGAATTGTGTGAATCCCCCTGCGACGATTACGCCACATTCGCTTACACTGTGGCCCCCCACGGGATTTTGCCACGATTTGTGGGCGTATCGCGCCAGCGACTAGCGCGGTCATCCCGTGTCGGTGGTCTGCGCCAAACTGCCCAGCGAAGCGGGGTTCGCCGCTTTACCCCCCAAACTGAACATTTCCACACACACCAGGCCGATTTCCAGGACGCCGGCGCCGCCCATGGAATCGCCCCCAAAACGAGGATATCAGGAAACCGAATGGTTCGAATGCAAGTGAGAGACCGCGAGTCGATTCAGGAGGCGGTACGCCGTTTTCGCAAATTGGTAGAGCGAAGCGGATTGAAGAAAGACATGCGACGCCGGCAATACTACGAGAAGCCCAGCGAAATCAAGCGACGAAACACCATTCGTGCACAGCGACGGGCGCTCAAAGAGCGACGCTTGGCAAGATAGAATGAGTCATCGGCAGTATTCGTTCTGCCGGTCGGGCCGACGACCAAGCCCGATTCCAACGGATGCGTTTCCCGACGGATGCATCGTGTCTCACGCGGTTCCGTAAGTTTTGCGTGCCGCTGCCTTGATGGATCGCTTCTAACTCCCATGCGGACGTTGGCTGTCGCCGGTCAATCACCGCGCTTGCCTGACAGGGTCCAAGATGAATATTCGGTTTTTCGGTTTTCTCTTGCTTTGGATGTTGTTCGTATCTTCTTCCGTCCCCCAGGTGATCGCGGCTGACAGGCCCAATGTCGTCTGGATCGTTTCAGAAGACAATTCGATCCACTACTTGCGACATTTCTTTGCAGGCGGCGCGGCAGCACCGAATATCGAAGCGATGGCGGCTAATGGGCTGACGTTTGATCACGCGTTTTCGAATGCACCGGTCTGCAGCGTCGCCCGTACAACGCTGGCGACAAGCTGTTATGGACCGCGGATCGGCACTCAGTTTCATCGTCGCTACGAGCTGGCACCGATGCCGGACGGCTTGAGGATGTTTCCGGCCTATCTGCGCGACGCAGGTTATTACACCAGCAACAACAGCAAGAAAGACTACAACGCGATCGAAGGCGATGGGGTTTGGGACGACTCATCGGCAAAGGCGTCGTGGCGCAATCGCAGCGATCAGTCTCAGCCGTTCTTTCACATGCAATCGCATTCGGAATCGCACGAAAGTTCGTTGCACTTCAGTCGCGAGACGTTCGAAAACGAAGCGACCAAGACCGACCCGGCTTCGGTTTCTTTGGCCGATTACTTTCCCGATACGCCAACGTTTCGATACACCCACGCCCGCTATCACGATCGTATGCAGGTGATCGACGAAATCGTCGGTGACACCATTGCAAAACTAGAAGCCGATGGCGTACTAGAAGACACCTTTGTCTTTTACTTTGGCGATCACGGCGGCGTGCTTCCGCGCGGTAAAGGATATATCTATGAATCGGGGCTGCATGTCCCGTTGGTCGTCCGCGTGCCGGCGCATTTCAAACACCTTGCCGGTGCAGCACCGGGCAGCCGTATTGACGGTTTCGTCAACTTCGTTGATTTCGGGCCCACCACGTTGAACCTTTGTGGCGTGGATGTTCCCAAGCAAGTTGATGGTCAACCGTTCATGGGCAGCGGCGTGTCGATGGACGAAGTCAATGCTCGCGACGAGTCCTTCGGATACGCCGATCGCTTTGACGAAAAATATGATTTTGTTCGGTCGATTCGCAAAGGCAAATACCAATACATTCGCAACTATCAGCCGTACTTGCCGGACGGGTTGATGAACATTTATCGGTACAAAGCTTTGGCCTATGTTGAGTGGCGTGAGTTGTTTGACGCCGGAAAATTGAGCGGTCCGACGAAACAATTCTTCGAGCCCAAATCGGTCGAGCACTTGTACGATTGCGAATCGGATCCGCATCAAGTCAACAACTTGGCCGGTGACCCGGCGCATCAGAAGACACTGGTCGAGCTGCGTGGACGTTTGCAGCAAATGGTCAAAGGCCTTCCCGACCTAAGCTTTTATCCTGAGAGCTATCTGCTCGCCCAAGCGATGGATCGACCGGTTGCGTTCGGACAATCGCATCAAGCTGAGATTGCCAATTTGGTCGACACGGCTGATTTAGCTCTGCTGCCGTTTGATCAAGCCAAAGCCAAACTGGACTCTTCGTTGCGGTCGGATAACCCCATGGTTCGTTACTGGGCCGCTATGGTTTGCACCGCGTTCGGTACCGAAGCTAGCTCGCTGGCCTCTGACGCAGTTCCGTTGCTGCAGGACGGACAGCCGATCGTGCGCGTGCGAGCGGCAGAATTCCTGGGGCGTATTGGCAAAATCAATCCGCAAACGGTGCTGACCAAAATCGTCAACACGACGGACGATCCCGTCCTGGCCACCGAAGCGTTGAACTCGGTCGTATGGTTCAAGGATTTTTTTGGTGATCGGTACCCCGTCCAGCGCAGTGATTTTACTCGCAGCACCGAAGGTGCTGATGTCGAAGATCGTTTGAACTATATCAACGGCGTGCCCTATCCGCCGAAAGCTAAAAAAACCGGCAAGAAAAAAAAGAAAGCCGCGTAATCCGCAAGCGTTGATCTCGCATCGGTTCGTGATCGAGGATCGCGTCCCGATTTGCGTAAGCCGTTGCACCGGTGCACTTGCAGTTTTGAGAGACCGCAAACAGATAGCCGGTGGCCTGGCTTGCACCCCGAGCAGTCCAGATGGGGTGGCCCATCGAGGGGCGCGTTGCGCCGCTCTTGCCGAAGCGAAACGCGACGTAGGGTCGCAGAAACGATTCCAATAGTTGCAGCACGGTCGCAGGCTAGATAGCCTTGTCGTACGAGGTTGCGGAAAGCCGCCAAAAACGCGTTGCGATTTTCGCGAGATTTGGTCAGCGTTTCGTGACCAACGAACGCCACCTGCATGACGTTACGCGCTCGTCCAACGCCTCGTACCCACCCCACGCTGTGATCGGCATTACGCTTTTCCGATCTCAGTCCCGCCTGCCTGTCTCTCTTTCGCATCCAACCGTTTCGTCAGGCTTTCTTTCGTGATAGCTGTGGTGGCGCTTGGTCAACGATTCGAGATTCACCAAATTCATTGAATGGGAACAGAATTGATGAGACGAAGTAGCCGCCCGGTATTTGCAATCAGGTCGTTCTTTATTGCCGGACTAGCGATTGTTGCGTTGCCGGTATCGCTTTGGTCACCACAGCGGGTTTCCGCCGATGCGCCCGAGGGATTTACACCGCTGTTTAACGGATCGGATTTGACGGGCTGGAAGGGTTTGGTTGGAAATCCAGAGACGCGGTCGGAGATGTCCGATGAAGAATTAGCCACCGCGCAAGCAGAAGCCGACAAGCGGATGCGAGAGCACTGGAACGTGGTCGACGGTGTGCTTGTGTTCGACGGCAAAGGCAAGAGTCTCTGCACCGCCAAGGACTACGGCGACTTCGAACTCTATGTCGACTGGAAAATCCTTGCCGGAGGTGACAGCGGTATTTATCTAAGAGGGAGTCCACAAGTTCAGATTTGGGACACCGAGTTCGAAAAGTATTTTCGACATGGTGCGGAAAACGGTTCCGGCTCGCTTTGGAACAACAAGAACCACCGACGGTTTCCGCTCGTCAAAGCCGACAATCCTGTCGGCCAGTGGAACACGTTCTATATCCGAATGGTTGGCGAGCAGGTAACCATCAAGCTGAATGGTGAATTGGTCGCCGAGAACGTCGTGATGGAAAACCACTGGAATCGCAATTTGCCGATCTATCGAAGCGGTCCAATTGAATTACAAAATCACGGGAACACGCTCGAGTTTCGAGAGATACATATTCGTGAAATTCCTGCGAGCGAAGCCAATGCGATTCTGGCCGAGGAAGGAAGCCTTGGCGGATTCTCGCCGATTTTCAACGGCACTGACTTCACCGGTTGGACGGGCCAAACGGAAAATTATCAGGTTGTCGACGGCGCCGTGGTTTGCCTTGATGGCAAGGGTGGCGCGATTTTTACTGAAAAAGAGTACGGCGATTTCGTCGCCAAGATGGAATTCAAGCTCCCGCCAGGTGGGAATAACGGTTTCATCATTCGATACCCCGGCGAAGGGCATCCGCACCTCGAGGGCCTTGAGTTGCAAGTGCTTGATTCGGAAGATCCTAAGTACGCGGCACTCGACCCACGACAATACCATGGTTCCGTTTACGGGCTGGCGGCCGCACACCGAGGTTATCTGCGGCCGGCCGGAGAGTGGAATTTTCAACAAGTCACCGCGAGAGGCTCGAACATCAAAATCGAGCTTAACGGGTTTACGATCTTGGATACCGACTTGTCGGAAATCACCGAGTCAAAAAGCGGAGCCGTTCCTCCAGGTGCAACGCGAAAGAGCGGCCACATCGGATTCGCGGGGCACAAGGATCCGGTCGCGTTTCGAAATATCTCAGTACGCGAACTGCCTGGCGATCCGGCCGTGCCTCCAGCGCGTGATCTCGCGATCAGCCCCACCGATGGTCCGATCGAATTGTTCAATGGACGCAACATGGAAGGGATGTACGTCTGGTTGCAGGACTCACACTATGCGGATCCCAAGAAAGTGTTTACCGTCCACGACGGAATGATTCATATCTCTGGTGACGGATACGGTGGCCTGATCACCAATCAAGCCTACCGCGACTATCACCTGATTCTAGAATTCAAATGGGGTCAGAAGACTTGGGGCAAACGTGAGACGAGGACGCGAGATTCGGGTCTATTGCTTCATTGTTGGGGACCCGACGGAGGATTCGGTGATCACTGGATGCCGTCGATCGAAGACCAGATTATCGAAGGTGGAGTCGGCGACATCCTGGTGCTGACTGGCGCTGATCCCGTCACCGGGCAAGTTTATCCCACTTCGCTGACTGCAGAGATCACGACGGACCGCGACGGCGAAAGGGTCTGGAAAAAAGGTGGTGAAAAATACACTCTTTCCAGAGGTCGCATCAACTGGTTCGGTCGCGATGTCGACTGGGTGGACAAGCTTGGTTTCCGCGGCAAAGACGACGTCGAAAGTCCGCTGGGTCAATGGACACGGATGGAGGTCATCGCCGAAGGATCCCACTTGATTTATAAGGTCAACGGCGTGGTCGTCAACGAAGGCTTCGATGTCAGTCCAAGTGCGGGCAAGTTGCTGTTGCAATCCGAGCTGGCGGAAATGTTCGTCCGACGTTTCGAATTATGGCCGATCGGCCAGGCGCCGACGGATGAACTAGAACGGTAGCCTGCCGCCGATCGCGACCGAGGCTGGGAAAAGGGCTAGCGTGCTGAGCGTGGTCGCTCAGCACATCGGTAATGCGGCAGCGTTTCGATCGCAGATTGCCGCCATGAATGATCAGAGTGCACCGCCCAGAATCGTTCTCGGCGCACGCATCAGCACCGTCAACGGTTAGAAGCCGCAGGTGAACCCGTTGCTGCCAAAGCTTTCAATCGTACCAAAGAAAAACGGGCGACCATGATGGCCGCCCGTGATAATTGCGTGTTGGTTTTGTCGGTTAAGGCCGACGCCATTGACTACTTTTCGCGTCGTCGGCGACGAGCGCCACCGACACCAGCCATACATGCACCAATGCCGAACAATGTGAGGGAGGAAGGTTCAGGAACGGCGGGAACAAAGGACGAGTTGATGTATGCAAGTCCGGTAGGTTGCCCACCAATTCCCGTAAGGTGATTCGTGCGCGTGTACGAGGCATTGGGGTCGAGCGAAAATAATGTTCCTCCGCTTGTAATGTCAACACCCCAAATCAAATCGCGGTCTGCATCGTACGCAAGTCCACCATCTGAGGCACTAGGGCCATTTGTCAACAAGGATGTAGCTCCTGTGTTCCTGTCGATTGAATAAATTTCCCCGCCGAAGTCGTGCCAGCCGATAAGCTGGTCTCGTAGGGAATCATAGGCCAAGCCGCCGATGCCGGGTGAACCTGTCAGGGGCCCAACCAATGTCGCGGCTCCGCTGGTTGTGTCTAGACGGTAAAGTTGCTCCGTAACATGTAATTGCGACGAATAAAGCACGTTGTTTGTGGAATCAAAGGCAAGGCCAAAAAGTTCGGGGACACCATGGCTACCAACCGACGTAGCCGCTCCCGTTAAACGGTTTATCGTGAATAAATCGAAGGTCCCCGCACGGCCGTCCACTCCATAAAGGATGTCTGCATTTGGATCGTGAGCGAGTCCAGACCAGAGGAAGTTTGTTCCAAGAGAACCGATGTTGCTCACTGTGAACGTGTCTGGGTCGATTGCTCGAAGATTGTTGCTGTTATCAGAAAGGTACAGGACCCCCGCCTGAACCTGCCCCGCCGAGGCGGCCAGCGTCGCCACGAACGCCACCGCTAGTTGAATCGCCCGCATCATCTTGCCGCTCCTTGTTGTTGGTCTAGAACTATCTGGCACGCCGCAAGTACGGCTGTGGTTGTGCCTGCTGCTTGAACGACGATTCTAATTGCGCCAGGAGAGGGGGACAGTAGTCCAGGTCGGAAAATCCGAAAGATTCCCTCGTTTCGTCAAATCGCTCCAATCAGGACGAGAAGTGTCAAGTTTCGATTCTGACCGCCAAAAACTGCGAATGACGCACGTTTTCGACGACAACCGGGAACGGATTGATATGGAAATCATTCCCCAAACCGGCCACCGCTGGATTGCACTACGGAACTACGACAGGCAGTACCGCTGGACGATTTTTTCGTATCCGGATTCACCTGCGGCGAGTTGATCGAGTTCGATATATTCGTCGATCGTGTGTGCTTGGCGAATACTTCCGGGGCCCAGCACGACCATGTGTTCGATCTCGGTCAAGTTCCCAGCTTCGGTGCCGAAACCCACGGTGGATGGGGGAGGGCTGCCGACTAGCTTGGTGCACTCGTCGATGAATTCAGAATCGGGCGCACGTCGAAATGGAGGATTGGTTCCGATGATTTTCCAGGCCAGTCCACAGCTTTCTGCGGCGTGTGCGATTCTGGCGATCAATCCCTCGGTATCGGTCGACGGCATCGGGCGGAAACACAGCGTGCAAATGCTCTGCGCCGCTTTAACATTCAGCGCCGCGGTGTGGTCATTGATGCCCAAATTCATACATAGTGAGGGCGGATCAAATTCATCATCCATCCACTCGCGATTCGATTCCGTTTCATCATAGATTGCCTTCGCTTCGCTCAGAAATGGGATCATCGCCAGATTCGCATTGACGCCTGCGCGTGTGCTTGAGTGGGCCGCTTCCCCTTGCGAGGTTACAACGATTTGGACGCCTCCCTTGTGAGCGTAAACGAGTTGCATCTCGGTCGGTTCACCCACAATGCCCTTTGCGCCACCGACAGCGAGTTCTTGATAGATCGATGAACGCGATATGACTTCCTTGATGCCACGATGATCAAGCTCTTCGTCGGCCGAGCAGCTTATGTATAGCGGGTGGTTTAGTTCTTGATCTTTGACATTCTCGGCGGCAGCCAGCATGCACGCGATTGGACCCTTCATGTCCGTGCTGCCACGGCCGTACAGCCGATTGTCATTGACCGCGGGTTCGAACGGACCGTGTTCGGCGATCGCCCAGTCATCGGCGGGAACAACATCGGTATGTCCAAAGAACGCGACTCCTGCAGACGCAGTGCTCTTTGCGTTGGTTCCCTCGGCGTCACGACAACCGATGACATTAACTTTGGTAACCCCGTCGCGTTCGTATTCAATCCGCTCGGTGCGAAAGCGAAGTTGCGTCAGCGTTTGTTCGATGTAGTTACTGACGGGCGCATTTGTTTTTTGCGAAACCGAGTCAAACGAGACCAACTCGCGAGCATACCGAAGTGCGTTCATGCTAGATTTGGGGCCGATGAAAATTGGGATGTGTTACTGCAGCTTTGAAGCCCCTCATCATTTGCAGGCCGTGGCACGAAATAGCACCGTAATGATTGACCAACGATGAGTGATTCGTTTCAGATTCTCGACTATCTTGTCGTGATCGGCTACTTGGGGATTTCGATCGGACTCGGCTTTGCATTCCGAAAACAGTCCGGTCGCGAAGAGTTCTTTACCGCCGGTCGCTCGATGGGGCGAGTCACGGTGGGGCTTAGTGTGATGGCGACACTGTTCTCTGCGAACAGTTTCGTGATGTACCCATCGACCGCCTATGGCAACAGTATCCGTGTGCTGATGGCCGTGGTTGCGTTCTGGTTGATGGGCCCGATCGTCATCTGGGTGTTCATTCCCGTGTATTCACGGCTGGACTGCAGCACTGCTTACGAATACCTCGAGCGGCGGTTTCATGTATCGGTTCGATGCTTGGCCAGCGCACTGTTCATCGTGCTTCGCATTTCTTGGATGGCGGCAGCGACGTACGCGGCATCGTTGGCCATCGGTGCGATTTCGGGGCTAAACCAATATGGCGTGATTATCGGTTTGGGCGTGATTGCGATCTTTTACACGATGCTCGGCGGACTGCGAGCGGTAATGTGGACTGACGTGCTGCAGTTTTTCGTTTTCTTCGGCACAATTCTCTTCGCCGCAGGTTTGCTGATTTACAACAGTGATGGCGGCGCAAGTGGCCTGGTCGAAACCTATTTCGCTGATCGCGAGAATTTGGTTTTTGACTTCACGCTCGACCCAAGATTGCGATTCGCAACGCTCGCGATTTTGATCGGAAGTTTCCTAGAGGGACTGTCCGCGTTCGGCGCCGATCAAGTCGCTGTGCAGCGATACATTGCCGCACGCGATGTGAAGACTTCCCAGTCCGGTTTCTTTATCAACCTGCTCGGCGCGACGGTCGTCATCCCCGGCTTGCTGATTATTGGAATGGGATTGTTCAGTTTCTTTCATCACTACCCCGATGCACTTAGTCAAGTTGCCGTCGATCATCTTCAAGTCTCTAGCGACCAAGAGGCCATCGAGATTCGCGAACGCTTTGCCGATGGCGCAGGTGCAACCGAGTCGGCGATGTTGCAGCACTACTCACAGAATCCAAGTGATTTGCATGCCGACATCGTGGCAATGAAACTGAATGACCAAGCGCTGCCGCAATTTGTTCGATTAAAGTTTCCGGCCGGAGTCGTCGGGCTGTTGGTTGCCGCATTGATGGCGGCAACGATGTCCAGCATCGACTCGGGTGTGCACTCGGTTACAACCGCGGTCGTGGTCGATTTTCGAGACCGCTTGATGCCACATCTCAAGCCAAAAACGGAAGCAGGTGAAATGCGGATGGCGCGATTGATGGTGGTCATCATCGGGACGCTTGCCATCATTTTGGCATGTTACGTCGGGCAGTTAGGTGACGTATTTGCCGTCGCAAAAAAATCCGTCGGCGCGTTTGCCGCACCGCTCCTGGCCGTTTTTATTCTTGGGCTTTTTGTGCCTCGAGCCACGGCATTCGGCGTGTTCTTTGGAACATGGATTGGCGCCGCGTTGACATTGTCACTGATGTATTGGCTAAACGATTGGTTTGCGATGTGGTTCTTTCCACTCGGATTCTTTAGTTCGATTGCGATCGCGATGTTCTTAAGCCTGCTGCCGTTCGGTCCGAAAGATAAAAGCGGTAAGCCACCACTAACGTTTTGGAATGTCAAGCGAATGCCTCAAGAGGCGTAACGAAAGAGCGTCACGAAGGTGAGTCCGCGCGAGTCGCGTTCGACTCCGGCGATCTGGTGCTGTCTGTCCGGATGGCCTTTGCGATTCTTAGTCATCGTCGGACTGGTTCAGACCCGGATCCAAGCTCTGGCTGGCGATTCTGCGCCGAGTCGACACGTCTCTTTGCCGCATGATTGCGAAGAAGAACAGGGCAGCGGAATTGATCGATTTCCAAGCAAGCATCCAGTACGGTTGGTACCAGGATCGTGTCCAGAGCTCGACAAAATCGGACACGCCAAACGCGATGAGTAAGATCGCCAGTATTTGATCCAAGCGTTGCCGGTTGCTGCGTTGACGAAATAAGAAATAGCATCCCAGTAAAATCCAGAACGTTCCTTCGGCGAAATTGAAGACATTGAACGCCCAGTTTGCTGCGGAAGAAGCGTACTGCAATGGCTGCGACGCGTCCTCGTTCATCCGCAACTCCTGAATCGCGATTTTAATCTCGCTCGGCTTTGCCAATAGCGACGAACATTTGTAACGCATCGCGTGAATGCGTTTTTGCTTAACGATTTATGCCAGTAAGCGAGCCGGGTTGTCCCTCATCCAGCGGAGCGATGTTTCAGGGGGAATCCCCAGTTTCGATTCTAGCACGTCGACCATTTGCGGCATCGTTGTTGCGCAGCCGGCATAGTGTTCACGGCCCGGTGCCCAGGCAGATCGATCTTCGTCAACTTCGACGGTCTGGTGGGCAAACCGATAGGTGCCTGGACCCAGGCCGGCTGCGCTGATCGCATCGGTGATGATGATGATATTCTCATCGGGCATCGCGCGGAAGTAATTTTTCAGCGCGAAAGGAGGCACGTGATGGCCATCGGCAATGAACGTGACGGCGATCCGATCCGTGACGCTGAGCACGCGTTGCACGATATTGTCATGGCGTGGCTGCATGTGAGGGCAACCGTTGCCAAGGTGTGTGAACAGTTTTAAACCCGCATCGATCGATTCGTTCAGTTGATCCAGCGTAGCACCGCTATGGCCTGCCGCAACAACAATATTTTGGTCGGTGAGCGTCCGTGTGACTTGAGCGCCTGCGTCCATCTCTGGTGCCAGCGTT
This sequence comes from uncultured Pirellulaceae bacterium, assembly GCA_963975425.1. Classification (GTDB taxonomy): domain Bacteria; phylum Planctomycetota; class Planctomycetia; order Pirellulales; family Pirellulaceae; genus CAXBGS01. Next base: position 283,063 of record CAXBGS010000004.1, on the reverse strand, counting down.
ACCAGTCGCACATGGCCGCGACCGGCATCCAATAATTTCTTGGTATCGCTATCGTTTGCAGCGCGAACAGCCGTGGGCGGATGCGCGCCGACGTAGCCTGGGTCGGGGCTGATGAAAGGGCCTTCGACGTGAATCCCGCCGATGGTTGCCCTCACGTCGGGGTGTTGCTCGATCAGGTCGGCGATGCGACTAATTCTAGCGAGCATCGTTTCCATTGGCGCGGTGATAACCGTCGCCAAGATCGTGTCGACACCTTCGCCCTTTAGCCGCTGGCAGATGTCGATGACAAGTTGGTCATCGTATTGGTCGGAATTGAAATCGAGCCCGGCATAACCGTTGACTTGCAGATCGACGAATCCGTTCACGCAATCACTTCCATTTGTTGACGAGTCGGCTCACTCAACTTGCTTGCGGCGGCTTGATCAATCACCAGCACCGCATCGTTGTGTTTTCTCAGGATGCTTGCCGGTACGTCAGCCGTGATCTCACCTTCGACGGTGTCGCGAACCGCATCTGCTTTCCGGTCATCGGGAACGCTGCAATAGATTTTTTTGGCGCGAAGGATCTGTTTTACCGACATGCTGATCGCGTGGGTGGGGACTTCTTCTAGCGATCCGAACCATCCCTCGCCGACTTGTTGCATGCGACAGGGCTCGTCAAGTTCAACGATCAAGTAGGGACGGTCCGTTTCAAAATCGGCTGGCGGATCGTTAAAGGCAAGATGCCCGTTTTCGCCGATGCCGACCAGTGCGACGTCAATTTCTGTCTTGCTAAGCAGGTCGCCGACCAATTCGATCGTTTGTTTCGGGTCGTGGTCGCCGCGTAAGTAGTGAAAATTTGACAACGGCACCTGGCTGACGAATCGCTCTTTCAGATATCCGCAAAACGACGCCGGGTGGTCTGGCGAGACACCGATGTATTCGTCCAGGTGAAATCCGGCCACGCGGTTCCAGTCGACGTCGTCGCGGCGGGTCAGTTCGCCGAGTACTTCGAACTGCGACGAACCGGTAGCAACCACGATGTTCGCTTGTCCTTTTTCGGCGATTGCACGCTTGATGTCATCGGCGGCATGTTCTGCCACCCAGCGTCCCATTTCGTTTCGGTTAGCGGTCAGGATCGTTTTCATTGGTGCTGGTAATTCGTTTGGCAAAGTGGTGTTGTTGTCAGTCATCATAATGTCGGTTGCGACCTCTGTTAGGTTAGTCGATCGCAACGCAGCGGTGTGTCGCCGGCCGAAAGCGAACGCGCGGCCTCAGGATCGGTATACTATCGATCCCGCCCTTGGCCCCTTCCACGTTCTTGAATATGAGTGACGATGCCGTGTCCTTGATCGCGCGACTGAGACGAATCGGACCGGCGATTGTTGTCGCCGCAGTGGTGCTTGGGCCCGGCAGTATCGTGAGCGCAAGTAAAGTCGGGTGCGAGTTTGGACTTGAATTGCTTTGGGTCGTGCCGCTGGCAGGCGCCCTGATGATTGCGATGACAACGGCATCGATGATCATTGGCGCAACGTGTGAAAAGACGTTGTGTCAAAGCGTGGCTGATTCGTTCGGCCGACCGGCCGCCTGCGCGGTAGGCGCGGCGCTGCTGATCGCAATCACGCTTTTCCAAGCGTCGAACAACAACGCTTTGTTGATGGCCGCGGAAGGTTTTCTGAGCGACGAAAATGGCCGCGGCCAAGACCTTGGGCTCAGCTCGCTGGCCCGTACCGCGGTGCTGTTGCTGGTGAACCTTGGCGTGATTGCGTTATTGCTGCTGGGCAAACGCAATCTGTATCGGTACATCGAGCGATCGATGGCCGTCTTGGTCGGTCTGATGGTGTTGGCGTTTGGCATGACCATGATTGTCGCCGGACCTTCTCTGCTGGAAATCGTCTGGGGGTTCGTCCCCAGTTTTCCGGTCGGCACCGACGGCGAATCTGGCGCGCCCGCGGGGACGTCATGGATGAGCGTTGGTGCACTGATGGCGACCACGTTTTCAGTGGCGGGTGCGTTTTATCAAGCGTATCAGGTGCGTGAAAAAGGCTGGACGCCCCAAGATTTGCGGGTGGGCGTGACCGATTCCATTGTCGGCATCGGAACGTTGGCGGCGGTGACATCAATGATCTTGATCACCGCCGCGGCCGCCTTGCACGGCAAAGTCCAGGCATCCGAGCTGACCGATGCTGCCGCGGTGGCCGTTTCGTTGGAACCACTGTTCGGTTCGTCTGCCAAGTTTGTGTTCGCCGCGGGTGTTCTGGCCGGCGCCGTCAGCTCGTTCGTCGTCAATGCGTTGATCGGCGGCGTTGTGTTTTCAGACGCGATCGGTCTTGGCAGCCGATTTTCGTCGCTGTCGGTTCGAGTCACGACGATCGTTGCACTGCTGTTGGGGTGGTTTGTTGCGTCACTGGTCACGTTCGCCGAAATCGACTTGGTCAGCTTTATCGTCATCGCCCAGGCGCTGACGGTGCTGGCGTTCCCGATTCTGGCGTTGGTCATCCTTTGGCAACTGCATCGGGTCGATCCCGCGTTGGTTCCGAAATGGGTGAAACCGCTTTGCTGGACCGGTATGGTGGTCGTTGTCGCGCTTTCCGTTCGGACGGTTTCTCGATTGATCTAATAACGCGTACCGAGCCTACCGTACGAGCCACGAAACACTGCATGTGTACCGAAAGACCGCGAACACGATGAGGTTTTGACAAACGCGGTCACATACGAAACACGCACCTTTTGAAATAACTATGCCGGGAGATGTCCCGGTATCACCGGGAGAAAATGCGATGCGATGTCTTTTGCTCGGCGCGAGTCTGATCTTGCTAGGCGTCAACGGATGTTTTGGTCCCAGCGCCGCGGCTGATCAACCGTCAGATGTCTTGTCGGGCAATGAAGCCTTGCAAGACCGACGACTAGCACCGCCGAAGGATTTGAACGGACATTTTCCGTTCGTTGTTCCGGAAACACCCGAACGCTGGCAGGTCCGACGCGAGCAACTTCGTCGCCGGATACTCGTGTCCAACGGCTTGTGGCCGATGCCAGAGAAGCCGCCTTTGAATGCAACCATCTTGCCACCGATCCGCCGCGACGGATTCTTGGTCTCACGAGTCTACTTTCAAAGTCTGCCGGGACACTATGTTACTGGACTGTTGTTTTCTCCCGGCGGATTGGCTGACAAAAAGGTTCCCGGGGTGTTGTCACCGCACGGCCATGGCGGCCGCATGCAAGAGCATAGTGAACAGAAGATTGCCCTGGAGATTGCGGCGGGGGCGGAACGGTTCGAAGGCTCGGGGCGGAGGCCCAAGATTGCTCGCTGCGCACAACTCGCTCGGATGGGCTGCGTCACGTTCATCTTTGACATGATCGGCTATGGCGATTCGGTGCAGATCCCTTTTGAAGTCGCTCACCGTCACGCGGAAGTTCGACCTGAGGAAACTGCGAGTCAGGACGACCGATGGGTGTTCTTTAGCCCCGAAGCGGATTTGCGGTTGCAGTCAATCATGGGGTTACAGACTTGGAACGCGATTCGCGCGCTTGATTTTCTTGAGTCGTTGCCCAACGTTGATCCGGACCGGTTGGCCGTTACCGGTGGCAGCGGCGGTGGGACGCAAACGATTCTGCTTTCGGCGATTGACGATCGCGTCAAGGTTTCGTTTCCCAACGGGATGGTTTCCACGTCGATGCAGGGCGGTTGCTACTGCGAAAACTGTAATCTGCTGCGTATCGGTACGGGCAATGTCGAACTTGCCGCTCTGTTCGCACCGCGCCCGCTTGGGATGACCGCTGCGGACGACTGGACGCGAGACATGATGACCGACGGCTTTCCACAGTTGAAAGAACTGTATGCGATGGTCGGGCAAGTTGACGATGTGATGTGCAAACCGCTGCTGCACTTTCCCCACAATTACAACTACGTTACCCGGGCGACGATGTACCAGTGGATGAATCGCCACCTGGGACTCGGGTTGGACGAACCGGTCATTGAAGAAGACTTTAAGCCGCTGTCCGATGCCGACGGTCAAGTTTGGACGGACACGAATGTGCATCCCGGTTTGATTGGGATCGAGCACGAGAAAGACGTATGCCAATGGCTCGATGAACAGGCCGGTCAAAAGCTCGCCGCGGCGGAGCCGATCGATCCTGAGGCACTGAAACGGTTTCGAGAGGTTTATGGTCAAGCATGGGCCATCATTTTTGATCAAGGCCTACCGCAAGCGCGTGATATCGAGATCGAATGGCGCAGCACGACTCGAGGCGAAGGACACTTCATACGCAAAGGCGTCCTCAGCGATCATGCTCGCGGTGCCCGCGTTCCCGTTATCTCAATCAGCACAACAGAAAACCCAAACGATTTGGTTTCGGTCATCCTGACGACTCGGGAAGGCAAATCAGAGGTGTTTGATGGCCCGCAACGATTCAGTCCGTTGGTGACATCTCTGCTGCGAAAGAAAGTCCACTTGATCATCCCGGATTTATTCGGGCAAGGTGAACTGAGCGCAGGCGTCGATGCGTCTGGTGGACAACGATTGGTGGATACAAAGAAGTCGTACTCGGCATTCACATTCGGATACAACCGAACGCTTGCCGCTGAGCGGTCTGCGGATCTTTGTTCGGTAATCGCTTATGTCAATTCGGCCGGTTCGCGTCCACCGCGACTATGGGCGACGGCAGGCGCGGCCGCATGGACCGCACCCGCTGCGATGCATGCAGGCGATGCGCTTGCAAAAGTGATGATTGACACTGCAGGATTCCGATATGCGGATGCGACCTCGTATCGTGACGCGTCGTTTGTGCCTGGCGCGGTGAAATATGGCGATCTGCCCGCACTGCTTGCGCTGCGATCACCGTATCCGTTGATGATTGCGGGAGAGATGAAACTTCCACCGCTTGCCCAGCAGGCGTACAGGACGGATCAAGACGCCAGTCAAAATGCTGGCCAGAACGCCGTCGATCTGCGCTTGTGGTCAAGCGAAAGCGATGCGGTGGACTGGGTGACGAACTAGATGTCAACAGATGGCAAACCGAAGTTCATGCCACCACATACTCTGATCATTTGATCGGCACGCGGCAAAGGTACTGATCCGCGGTGATGTAAAGATACGATCCCTTCGCATCGAACGTGCAGTTGCTGGTGCGTCCACCGGTAACCAGTCGCCCGATCAGTTTCCCTTGCGGGGTGATCACATAGATGCCGCCAGGCCCGCTGCCAAAGATGGTACCGTCCTTCGCAACGGCCAGTCCGTCCGGCAGTCCGGGCAACTCTTTCATGAACGACTTTGCATCAAAGAGCACCTTGCCTTCGCCCAACGTTTTTTTGTCGGTGATCGGGAATGCCATCCAGACGGGATTGCTCGGATCACTCTGGGCGACGTATAGCGTTTTTTGATCCGGCGAAAGTCCGATGCCGTTGGGACGCGTCATTTGCCGCGTTAGCAAGGTAACGCGTCCGTTGCGGTCCAGCCGATAAACGCCACAGTAATCCAGTTCGCGCCGTGGGTCATCTTCACGCTCGGGTAAACCGTAGGGCGGGTCGGTAAAGTAGATGGATCCATCGGCGTCAAACACCAGGTCGTTTGGGCTGTTCAATCGCTGGCCTTTGTAATGATCGACGAGCGTCCGCTTGCCGCCACCGCGAGTCAGCACCGAGACGCGACGGTCGCCGTGTTCGCATGCGGTCAACCGACCATCAGGGTCGAGTGCCAAACCATTACTGCCCGGTTCAAGTCCATAGTAAGCGGTTCCCGTGTAGCCACTGGGCGACATGAAGAGCTCGATTCCACGCGCGGGACTCCAGCGAAAGATGCTGTTTCGAGGAATGTCCGAGAATAGTAAGTGCCCGCCGTCGCCATCGGCGACCCAGACGGGGCCCTCGGTCCAAGTGAATCCATCCGCCAGGACTTCGATCGTCGCGTCTTTGGCGATGTAATCCGAAAACGCTTCGTCCAGGCGTTCGATGCGTCCAATCGTGGCTGGCGTTTTCGCCAACGCCGATGAAGCAATACCACAAACGCAAAACAGCAGCACAACCATTTGACGCATCATGTTTATCTTCTTTGCAAGTCACGCAGCAGAGGAGCGTCGTTCAGCACGACAGGGGAAAAAGACCGATGATCCTGGTCATCCGTCATTGTAACCGCAGGCGAGCGCATCTGCGGTTCTTCGTTTCAATTAGGGCGAAGCGTAAGCCTCAGCCCTTTCGATTGAATTTTCGCAAGTCCCAAGCGGTCTAGTTTTGCGAGACCTTTGATGAATCGGCTTGGTCTTCCTTGGGCGCACGGATCCTTGCTTTTGGCTTTTCGCTGACTGTGCCAGGAACCAGCCACGGCCCTTTGCTGTTTTGGTCGATCAGTCGGCTTAGCTCTTCGGTATCGATCGATTCGACTTCCAGCAACCGCTGCGTGAGCGCTTCTAACACATCACGACGTTGCTCGAGAATCTCACGCGTTTGTACCAACGCGTCTTCGATGATCCGGGCGACTTCTTTGTCGATCAGCTTTGCCATTTCTTCGCTGTGCATGGACTGATACGCATCGTGTCCTCCGCCGCCGGCCAAGAATGGCGAACGCGAACTGCGACGGAAATTGATGCGTCCCAGCCGACTCATTCCGTAATCCATCACCATGCTGCGAGCGAGTTCGGTGCAACGTTCCAGGTCGTTTTGCGCGCCGGTGCTGATGTCTTGAAAGATCATTTCTTCGGTCAGCGTGCCCGCCAACAAGACTTTCATGTTGCTTTCCAGTTCACTCTTGGTCATCAGATAGCGTTCTGATTCAGGTCGCTGCATGGTGTATCCCAGCGCCGCCAATCCGCGTGGGATGATACTGACCTTGTGAACGGGGTCGGTGTTGGGCAGCGCGGCAGCGACGACGGCGTGACCGGATTCGTGATAAGCGACGCGAATCTTTTCGTCTTCGTTCATCACGCGGTTTTTCTTTTCCAGGCCTGCCGTGACGCGTTCGACCGCTTCGTTGAACTCATCCGGCCCCACCGACGACTTGTTACCGCGGGCAGCCAACAGTGCCGCTTCGTTGACCAAGTTCGATAGATCGGCGCCCACGAAACCGCTGGTGATCGAGGCGACCTTCTTTAGGTCAAGCGATTCATCAAGTTTGACGCTCTTGACGTGAACACGAAGGATTTCTTCGCGGCCGGCGACGTCAGGCCGATCGACCAAAACGTGACGATCGAACCGTCCGGGACGCAGCAGCGCCGGATCCAAGGTTTCGGGCCGGTTGGTTGCCGCGACGACAATGACACCTGAATTGGAATCGAATCCGTCCATCTCGACCAACAACGCGTTCAATGTCTGCTCGCGTTCGTCATGACCACCGACGGCCGAACCGCTGCGGCTTTTGCCCAGCGCATCGAGTTCATCGATAAAGATAATGCACGGCGCGCGGCTGACGGCTTGTTGGAACATGTCGCGGACGCGTGCGGCGCCAACACCGACGAACATTTCGACAAAGTCGCTGCCGGAAAGGCTAAAGAAAGGTACTCCCGCTTCACCGGCAATGGCTTTGGCAAGCAATGTCTTGCCGGTTCCCGGTGGCCCGACCAGCAAGACGCCTTTGGGGATGCGGCCACCGAGTGCTTGATATTTTTCACTGTTCTTTAAGAAGTCGACAACCTCGCGGACTTCGGCAACGGCTTCGTCGATTCCTGCCGCGTCGTCAAAGGTGATCGAGAGGTCCTCTTGTCCGTACAATTTGCCGCGGCTACGCGAGAACGACATCGGGGAACCGACGCCGCCGATGCGGCGCAGCATCATGACACCCAACATGATCAGCACACCGATCATCAACAGTTCGGCCCAGTGATCGGCAAAGAAACGGCTCGGCCGTGCATTGTCCCAGACGACGTCTGACGCATTCAGCAATTCGACAAACTCTTTGTCCTCGGTTTCGTTGGCGATACGAACGGTGCGGAAATTCACTCGTTGGGGTTTGTTCGTTGACGAGGCGCTGCTGCCCGAAAGCGAACGGTACATGACCGTACCAGTGATTTCGTCTTCGGCGACCTTGATGTCCTGCAGTTCGCTGTACTCGACCTTGGTCGAATCGCCCTGCGTCGATGTCACGACGATCGACGGAGCCGCCGATGCGGCGGAGCTCTTTGACGAATCGGAGTCTGAATCCGGGTCCGAGCCCGATGACTCGGAGGATGAAGTCTGTGCAGCAGCCTGCTTTTGCAACAGGCTGACGAGGTCGGGATACCGCAACACTCGGTCGCTGTTGCCAAACATGAACGCAGCTAACAAAACGGCCGAAGTCACAATGGCGAGAACCAGCCAGACGTTTCCGCCGCTTTTTTCCGAGCCGTTTCCGTTCTTATTTCGATTATCTTCGCTCATCCGCGATTCCTGAGTGGATTAGGTGTCTGCAAGCTAACAGCTTATTGGGCATTCTTGGGCGACGCCCATTCCAAGGCAATCGGCAAGACGAAGATCCGTCGCCGTGGGTCGGGTCGTAACGGGCATGCGGATCGTCCATGATATTGGTGCGGCCAAAGGTCGTCTAACACCCCTCCATCACCACACTCGACTCGGTTTCTATGGACAGCAAGCGGCCCAGCAAGAATGTCGCCATTCTGGGCGCGACCGGCAGCATCGGGACGGCTACGGTCGACGTGCTTGGACATCTTGATCGCATCGATCCAGCCCACCGCTGGCGGGTTTGGGCAGCATCGGGTCACCGCAACCTGCGCGGATTGGCCGATCAGGTCCGTCAGATGACCGAGCCGCCGGAATGCTTGGTCCTGTCCGATCCTGATGTCGCCGGCGAATTCGCCCCCGATTCCAGCTGGTCATCGCAGCCGAAAATCGCCATCGGCCCGGATGCGTTGGTTGAGGTGGCACAAGATAAATCGGTCGACACGGTCGTTGCGGCTATTGTGGGGCGAGCAGGGTTGGAGAGCACGCTGGCGGCGATTCACGCGGGAAAACGCGTGGCGCTGGCCAACAAAGAGACCTTAGTCGTGGCCGGGCCGTTGGTGCGTTCGGCCATGGCGGGCACAACGGCCGAGCTGCTGCCGGTTGATAGCGAGCATTCGGCGATTTTTCAATGTTTGGGCGAAAGTGCGGCCAGTCGAGCCGGTTGCGACCAAGATGACCGGTGCGAAAGCGAAACACCACAAACCGCAGCTTCCGCCCCGACGCTGTCCCCGACAGGGATGCGAGACCAGGCGGCGACCGGAGCCGCAGCAAAAACCGGGGCCATGACAAAAAACAATGCGGTCGCGGAACCGCCGCGAGCCAAACGATTGATCCTGACCGCTAGCGGCGGCCCCTTTCGCGAGTGGACATTCCAGCAAATGCGTGACGCGACGCCGGAATCGGCCCTGGACCACCCGACGTGGAATATGGGGCCCAAAATTACGATCGATTCGGCCACGATGATGAACAAATCATTGGAAGTGATCGAAGCAAGATGGTTGTTCAATTTGCCCGCCGATGCGATCGAAGTCGTCGTTCATCCACAATCAATCATTCATTCCATGGTCGAATTCGAAGACGGATCGGTGATCGCACAACTGAGTCCGCCCGATATGCGGTTGCCCATCCAATATGCTTTGACGTACCCGCGCCGATTGCCCTGTGAAACACCGCCGCTGGATCGGACTCGGCCGTGGGATTTGCAGCTTCAGCCGGCCGATCGCGACCGATTTCCCTCGCTAGAGCTAGGATTTGAGGTGGCTGCCGCGGGTGGAACAGCCGGCGCGGTCGTCAATGCCGCCAATGAAGAAGCGGTCGCCCTGTTCTTGGACGGGCAAATTCGGTTTACTGACATCGTACCCGCATGCCGAAAAGTGCTAGAAAACCACACGTTCGAGGCTAATCCGCCGCTGAGCCGGCTATTGGAACTCGATCGATGGTCACGCACCGAAGCAAAACGCTGCTGTCAATGCAGCCCCTGAATCTGCGCCAGGGCCGCTTCTTCAATTAACCACACAAGAACGGCTCTCGCCGCAGTATGCTGAATCAATTCAAGGCGAAAAAATAGATGATGACTTACGACGCGATCGCTGCGTTACCACTGGCTGCCGCCGAACCCGATGGACCGCTATCGGTCCTGACGTCACAAATCCTGTTATGGGGACGCGTCGCGCTCGGGATCGGCCTGGTCATCTTTGTGCACGAGCTTGGACACTTCGTGGCTGCCAAGTTGTTTGGCGTCAAATGCGAAAAGTTCTACGTCGGATTCGATGTGCCCATTCGCATCGGGCCGATCAAATTTCCGCGGACGCTTGGCAAATTCCAATACGGCGAAACCGAATACGGTATTGGCATTCTTCCGCTGGGCGGCTACGTCAAGATGCTCGGTCAGGATGACGACCCGCGTAAAGCCGAACAAGAAGCCGAACGAATTCGTGTCGGCGGCGGCGACGAGGACGAACCCGAGCAGCTTGATCCGCGCAGCTATCCCGCCAAACCGGTTTGGCAGCGAATGATCATCATTAGTGCCGGCGTCGTGATGAACGTGATCACGGGGGTCCTTTTCGCCGCGATCGCATACGGTTACGGCGTCAACTACACGCCGGCCATCATCGGCGGCGTCACGCCCGGTGGACCCGCATGGCAAGCAGGGATTCAACCAGGCGGCGAAGTCAAGCAAGTGGGCACACTGCATGACGACCAAATGCATTTTCGCGAGATGCGAACGGCGATCGTCATGGCCGGCGTTAAGTCGCCCGACGAACCGATCGATGTTTCGATCCAGTACGACGATGGCATCCGCGACTATGACTTGTTGACGTCTTCGCACCCAGAAGAAAAGTCGATCCGCATGATCGGCATCACCAGTCCTCCGTCAGCAAGCTTTGATAAAAAGTATTATGCCCAGGCCGGCAGCAATGCTGAAAAAGTCCTGACCCCCGAGGACGCCGGTGCGACGATCATCCAGTTCAATGGAAAGGCCGTCGACACCGAATCCATCGTCCCCGCCACGGCGTTGATGAACGAGATCTATACGCGGCCAACCGAGCCGCTGCGTCTGAAACTGCGCCGCACCGACGGCACAGAACACTCCGTCGTGATCCCTCCGCAAAAGGCAAAATCGATCGGCCTGCGTTTCGCGGTCGGTCCCGTCGTCGCGTTGGTTTCCGGCGGCGTCGCCGAACAGGCCGGTATGAAAATCGGTGACGTCATCACCGCGGTTGAGGGCGATGAGTCAATCGACGCATTTGATTTGCCGATCCGGCTCGCCTCGATCACCTCGTCAACCCAGTTGACCGTCCGTCGCGGCACCGGTGATGCGGCCGAGACGCAGACGATCACGATCTCACCCAGTGATGCGCTCGAAACGTCGTCTCCCATGTCCGGCATCGGGGGTGAAATTGCGATCACGCGTATGGGGTTCGCGTATCAACCCGAACTCGATGTCGCCGACGTCAGTGGCGACACCGACACGATCACAGCTGGTGACATTATCAAGGAAGTTCGCCTGAATTGGTCCGATGAGGACATTCCGGAATCGCTGAGTGATGAACGTCACGAAATGATGCTCGAAGCACTGATGGGAGGCTGGGACTTTTCCGCCGGCAAACCGTTGACTTCGCTCAACGAAGCGATCCAAATGCTGCCCGAAGGAACCGAGCTGACCGTGTTCGCCACTCGGCCACCGGAAAACAAAATCATCCAAGCCACGCTGGTCGTGCGCACTGATGATGATCGATTGCGGTTCGACCGTGGGCTCGGTCTCGGACCCAGCGAATCAATTCAAACCGCGACTTCGTTCGGTCACGCGCTTTCGCTAGGGATCCGTGAAGGTAAACGGCGTCTCAATGATGTCTTTCAGTTCCTAGGCATGCTGGTCAAAGGTAAGGTCAATCGCAAGCAAGTGGGCGGCCCGATCCGAATCGTGCAAATGGCCGGCAGCGAAGCGGAACGCGGAATTTCGCCTCAGCTTTTGTTCCTGACCATGCTGAGCATGAACTTGGCGATTCTGAACTTTTTGCCGATCCCGGCGCTCGATGGCGGACACATGGTCTTCCTGATCGCCGAAGCGATCCGGGGCCGTCGGGTCGACGAAGAATTGGAAATGCGATTGACCTTGGCCGGTGTTTTGGCGCTGCTGGCACTGATGGCGTTTGTGTTTTTCAACGACATCGTGGGCTAGAGACTTGCCCACGCTCGCGGCATCGAATCGGTTGAAACAAAAATCGATTCGTTTCCACGCATTTTTCTGTCACCGCTGCGGATCGGGTTACTCGCCCGCGTCCGCTAGTTCCGGAAATACGCTTTCATCCAAATTCTTGCGGCGGATGATGGCACGCATTCGAATTTGAAAATCACTCTTGTAGTTCGCGACTTGCTGTTCCGTCAGACCCAACTGATCCGCGATCGCTTTATTGCCTTGACCGCGAACAAACAGCAATTCAATCGCTTTAAATTTGTCCCAGCTATTGGTTTGCTTCCAACGCGCAATTTGTTCTTCGATGGCATCTTGAATCGCGTTCGCTTCGATTCGCTTTCGCTCGACGCTGCGGGCAATGGAACTTGCCACTCGCGCGCCACCGGTCGGCTCGATATCACCGCCCGCGCTGCTGCTGCGTCCATGCAACTGGATCGAAGGCCGACGTCCCTCGCGGCGCAAGTGATCGGTCAACTTATAAGCACAGATCGAGAACAGATAGCTTTCCAGCGGTCGAGCCCCGTCGTAGTTCGGCAGACTAATCAGAAATCCGACGAACGTTTCCTGAACAATGTCTTCACTAGCGGCGTGATCACGAATCCGGCTCTTGGTGAACGCCAGCAGACGGCCTTCAAATTTTTCAATGAAGGTTTCCCACGCTTGTGCGTCGCCGTCACGAACGCGATCGATCAGCAAAGAATCTGCTGTGACTGTCTGAGATTTGTCGGAAGAAGCCATGCGTCTAAATTACCTGCTTGGGCCCATCTTTCACAGTTGTCGTCATCAATTGACGGTTTCCGATTGAAATTAGGATTGAAATTAGGTTGTCTTCACCGCGTTTCAACCCGGAATTCACCTTGCCGGCCGGATGCTTGATCCGTTGATTGTGCAGGCGATCTCGTTCTCGCTATCTCTGGATGGCCCAGATCGATCTTGCCCCCGGGCGCGGATTCTGCGAGTTTCACAGTCCCGCGATTTGCATGCGGTAGATGGATGGATTCTGAGGCGCCGAGGGAGACTGTGACCGTGAACCGATATTTGATCCTTGCCGTGATGGCAGCGACTTGCCTGAATGTTTTGAATGCCGAACGAGCGAACGCCGAAACGGGTGAAAAGCATTTGTTGCGTTACAAGCTGCAAACCGGCGATCAGCTGAATTACGAAGTGACGCACGTCGCCAAGACCAAGACGCGCATCCGTGGCGCCGAAGAACTATCCAACGTCCACACGGTGAGTCATCGACACTGGGACATCAAGACCAGCACCGCGGACGGTGAAGCGACGTTCGATCACGTTGTCGATTCGGTGCAAATGACTCAGCAGCAAGGCGACGCCGACGAGATTCGCTGGGACAGCACCAGTGGCCAAGAGCCGCCAGCCGTGTTTGGTGTCGTCGCCGACCGCATCGGTAAAGTGCTTTCGACCGTGACCGTCGCTGCGAATGGGAAAGAAATCAAGCGTGAAGACAACGGTGGAACCAAAGCATCGCTAGGCATGGGCAACTTGACGCTCACCCTGCCCGAAAAAGCGATTGCGATCGGCGAGTCGTGGTCGGTTCCTCGCGAGATTCAAACAAGAGCCGAAGATGGCACCGTCAAGCAGATCAAGATTCGCGAACTGTATACGCTGGAAAAAGTACAGACCGGCGTCGCGGTGATCTCGCTGCGCAGTGAGCCGCTGACTCCCATCGACGATGAATCGGTTCGCGCCCAAGTCGTGCAACAACTCAGTAACGGACAAATCCGGTTCGACATCGACAACGGTCGGTTGCTCAGTCGACAAATCGACTGGGATGAATCGGTCGTCGGATTTAGTGGTGCCAACAGCTTGATGGAATACCGCGCCCGCTTGACCGAAAAACTACTCGACGGTGTCCAGCGAACGGCGAAACGCCCCTAGTCGCCTCGGTATTTTCGCCAATGCGGCAACGTGATTTCGTTAGACCGGATCGTCGCTCTCACGCGGATACGTCTCGTCCAGCCAAGCGATCAGATGCTCGATCACTTGCTGGCGATCAAGATCATGCAGCAAATCGTGCTGCATCTCGGGCCATGACGCCTCGGATGCGTGATCGCCCATTCGGATCGCCAAGTGATGACACGCGCTGGTATCGATCATCGCGTCGGATCGACCGTACGCAATCAGCGTGGGCAGGTTCACGCGACGAGCCTGATCCATGGCCCAGCGACCTTGCGACAATAACTGTGTCGCAAGGTGCAACGAGATGCGTGAATGCATCAATTTGTCGTCGCGGATTTTTTGCGCTTCGTCGGGATCGCGAGACAACTTGGTCGTGTCGATGGGGCGGTGGATGTGAAACCAGGGCATCGCGAATCCGGTCATCCAGGCGACCAGGATGATGGGCCGGGCCGGCGGATTTGGCGGCAAGATCATTGGCGCCAGCAGGATCAATCCGCCAATACCCTAGTCAATCACAGCGGACCATTCTTGATGTCGAAGGACATAGTTTAGCGCCAGATTGCCACCCATACTGTGCCCCAGCAGGATGTGGCGTTGGCCGGGCAAGCGTCTTGCAACCAATTGACGCGCACTGGCGATTTCGGCCAGTAACGTGCGGAAGCTGCCGGTCGAGCGTCGCTCTCGTCCAGTGGGGCCATCACCAGACCATCTGTGACCAGATGATCCGTGACCAGACAATCCGTGACCAGACAATCCGTGACCAGACAATCCGTGACCGGGCAAATCAAAGGCCATCACGCCCCAGCCCTCTCGCGTTAATTCTTTTGCGAGCGCAGAAAACCGATCGCTATGGTCTCCTAAACCGTGGACAATGATGACGACGCCGCGCGTCGGTAGGCCTTGGGTCCACAGTCTCGCCACCAGATCGTTATTTTGTCCGGTTGTAAGCGTTTCAACTTGAAAAGACACCTGCGAATTCCTGTGTTGCCGCCCCATAATGGAGGCTTCGGCACGAAACCTGCATTTGTCGTTCAGCGCCGAGACACACTGTCATTTTCTGTTTGTTGACAAAATGTGATGACATCGGTGTCCATCCATTCCATGTTCTTTTTCGCAAGCGGGCCAGCGTAAGTGTGGCCAGTGAAAGTATGTTGCTTAAATTACTCGCCGCTTTCATCGTCATTCCGCTGGTGGAATTGTACCTGCTGTTTCGAATCGCGGAGTTCACCAGTCCGCTGGCAACTTTGGCCCTGGTCATCGTGACGGGCGTCATTGGATCATTCTTAGCGCGGCGGGAAGGGGCGATGGCTTGGTTTCGGTTTCAAAGTGCTCTGGGCGAAGGACGCATGCCCAGCCGCGAGATTCAGGACGGCCTGATGATCGTTTTTGCAGCGGCGCTCTTGTTGACGCCAGGCTTGCTGACCGACGTGGTCGGTTTCACCTTGTTGATTCCCTGGGGACGTGCTCTCGTCAGGCGATTCGTCTTGAAACCCTATGTCAGCCAATTCAACGTGCAAGTGGTCTCATCCGAAACGCTCCATCGCGAGCGACGGCATGACAGCGGTACCATCGACGCAAAAGTGGTCCAGCGAAAATAGGAAAGCTTTGTCGTCCTTGCTGTGATCGCCAATCGGATGCGATTCGCCATAAAGACTGGCGATACGTTCGCGGTGCTGCGCCTACGCGAATGTCGCGCCACACAGTAAACTGGGGAATGCAACTTTGCATCGAGCATGTGTGACGCGCGAAACGGATTGACTTCTCGGTGACTTTTCTCAATGCAACACTGATCATGGGCGTCGCGGCGATTGCCGTGCCGATCGTGTTGCATTTGATGGCCAAGCGTGAACCACGCAAGGTTGTTTTTCCGTCGATCCACTTTCTGACCAAGCGGTTTGAATCCAATCGCAGTCGACTGCGGGTGCGCCGGTGGTGGTTGCTGGCACTGCGCATCGCTGCGATTGCCGCTCTCGCTTTGGCTCTGGCACGACCGGCAATCGATCGATCCGTCTCGACGACTTGGATTTCGATCGGGTTAATCGTGGCGATGGGGATTGCGCTTTTGGCAATGGCTTCGGTCGCGGTCGCACGTGGCCAGAACCGGTCGCTTGGCCTTGCCTTATCCGCCGCCGCCGTCATCGCGCTGCTGGTCGCGGTGGTCTGGGGTGGTTACGCGTACGCTTCGGGGCCGTCGATCGATCTTGACGACGGGGCTCCTGTCGCAATTGCGATCGTGATCGATAACGGGCCGACCTCCGCATGGGCGACGGCCGACGATGTCCGCAGCCAACGGATCCGCGACATTGCGAAATGGATGGTTTCTCGGCTGCCTCGTACCAGTCGTATCGCGGTCGTTGACCGTTCGCGACAGCCGATCGCATTCTCGCTGGATATCGGCAGCGCGATCTCCAAAATCGATCAAGTTCGCCCTTTACAGGTTGTCCAGCCAATCGCATCTCGCATCGACAACGCCGCGCGTCTGCTTCGAACAAGTGAGCTTAGCAATCGGCAAATTTTTGTCATCACGGATTTGTCTCAGTCCACATGGACAGAACCTTCGGCAAGCAACGCATTGTCGCGTACGCTTGGCGAGTCACCGCCGATCGCGGTCAACGTCTTTGATCTGGGCGAGTTTGATGGAACCAATCGTTCGCTTTCGATTCCAGAGGTGACCGACATGACGCCCGCCAAGGGCGTCTCGGTGCCGGTGTCGGTTACGCTTGCCCTGCGCGATCTGGCATCGAATTCCGATGCAACCGCAGAACCGGACCGCAGCGAAACCCAGGTCACGGCTGAGCTGCAAATGTATGCACCGGATCCAACGCTGCCGGTGATTCGCGACGGGGAAATTCGGCGTCCTCAACTTGTAAACGTTGATCGCACCAGCGTCCGGGCCTCACCGAACAGCTCACATGAAATCGTACTAAGCATCCCGCCATTGGATGTCGGAACGCATCATGGACAAATCCGGCTCGTCGGTACCGACGCGATGCCGCTGGACGACGTGCGATACTTTAGTTTAAGCGTTCTGCCGCCGTCTTCGGTCTTGCTTGTCAGTGACAATGAAAACTCGGCAAAAGTCATGGGCCTAACGATGGTGGCACCACTTACCTTGGATGACCCCGCGGCTGAGTTTGTGGTGCAGCGGATTGCATCGTCCGACCTGCCCGTCGTGCAGGTCGACGATTTTGATGCCGTCGTGCTCATGGATCCTCCCAGAACGACGTTGCGCGATCAATCGTTAATTCAGTACGTCAACCGCGGCGGTGGACTGTTGGTTTGCTTAGGCCCGGCCGCAGGCGAGGAACCTCTGACGGCGCCCGCCATCATCGAACTCGTTCGCCGGTGGCGCGTGCCATCGCCCGGCACGTTTTTCCAGTACGGTCAACATTCACACCCGGTCGTGGACGCCATGTCCAACATCCGCGGCGGCGTCCCTTGGAACGAATATCGGATCAGCCAGTACTGGCAATTGGCTGCGGATGTGCCGACCGACGACACCGTCTTGATGCAATTTGCCGGCACTGAGCACCCCGCCGTATTGCAGCGCCGGTTTACAAATCCTGCAAAGGAAACAGACCTTTCCAAACAAGGCTCTGACTCCGATCAAAACGTCAACGAAGATGGCGGCTATCGCGCCGGTCGCTGCCTGATCGTGTCGACACCGCTTCCGGATTTGTCGCCTCCACGCGACCGTTGGAATGATCTGTATGGCAGTGATGCATGGCCCGCATTCGTACTCGTTCGGCAGTTGACCGACTACGTCACCAACCGGGGTGGTGAACAATTCCTCGGCGCCGCCGGAAATCCGCACGTTTACTCCTTGGTCGCTACTGCCAGCCCTGATCGTGAACCGTCGACTGATCAGGATGTTGGCCGGTCCGACAGCCGTCGACTGCAATTATTCGCCGCCGGTCAATCTGCGCCGATTCCAATCAACTTGGATGCCGGCGCGAACCAGGTTGTGATACGCGACGTGCCCGTCGCAGGCACCTATTGGCTGCGAGGTGACCAGCCGGGTGCCGGGTTCTCGGTCAACATGTTGCTTGACGCCAACGCATTGACTCGCGTCGATCGCTCACGATTGGATCAGTGGTTTGGCACCGACGGATATCAGCTGGCGACCAATCGCGACGATGTCGAACTTGCCGAATCGGAGTCCGCATCGCGCGTGTTGTTGCGTTCGCCGGCAATGTTGCTGGCCCTGATCATTTTTCTGTTGGAACAGATTCTGAGCAATCGATTCTATCGCTCGCGTGCAAACTCCAGTGCCGCTTCACTACCATCCGGCGATAGTGCCTCGCAGCCACGAGGCATGGGAGCGGCATGAATCGATTTGTGTTGGAACCGATCTACGGGTCGCTGTTGTTTACCGTCTTGGCTGCATTTGCGGTCGTCACGATCATTGTGCTGTTCACGCCGGAAGCCCCCGACCCAGGCAAGCGTCGACGCTTGATCGCGCTACGCTCGGTCGCCGCGTTGGTGTTGTTGCTGGCGTCCTTTGGTCCGTCGTTGATCCGCACGGACAATCGTCCCGCCGAAGCGACGCTGGTTGTTGCGGTCGATACTTCTCGCAGCATGACGTTGCCCGACGGCGACGGAAACGATCGGTGGACCAGTCAACGGCAAGCGTGGCAAGCGCTTGCTGCCGGCCTTGCAGAACTGGACGAGTCACTTTCGGTCAAGTTGATCACCTACGATCAAGCGACGACCACCATCGACTCCGTAGGTCCCGATGCGCTCGACACCATTTCTCCCACGGGTGAACTGACCGACTTGTCATCTGCGGCGGCGGCAGCCATCAACGTCGTGGGTGGTCAGCCGATGGCAGGTGTTGTCCTGATGGGCGATGGGACACAGACGTCTTCGGTCAACGACGACGGTGCTCGGCGTGCCGCGGAAACATTGAACGCCCTCGGTGTGCCGCTTTGGTGCGTTCCGATTGGACCCGCCGGGGGAACAACTGCATCGCGCGATGTGGCGATCACGTCGGTGCGCGAAACTCTCTCGCTGTTTGCCGGAAACGAGTTCGACGTCAGTTTTCAGGTGATGCTGCGCGGGTTAGCTGGCGTTGCCGTTCCGGTGCGTTTGGAATGGATCGCAAAAGACGGTGAAACGATTGCCGCTGCCCGCAGAACGGTCGTCGCGTCGCGGGCGAACGAAACAATGGCGATCGAGCTGGCGCTAACCGCGCCACCACCGGGCACCTATCGCTTGGTGGTTCAGGCCGATGAACAACAAGGCGAGTGGGTTACGCAAAACAATTACCAGATCGCGTTCGTCGATGTTCGCGAAGGCGGCGGGCGGATTCTGTATATCGAGGGCATGCCACGTGTTGAGCAAACGTTTCTGCGTCGTTCGCTGAAACGTTTTCCCGATCTTGACCTCACCTATCGCTGGGTCCCCGCCCGCACCGTGTCTTCATCGACGGCCCAACCCAGGACGCAATGGCCGATCGATTTTGGGGATCGATTCAGTGCTGGCAAATTCGACGTCTATATCCTCGGGGATATTCACGCCGATGCGATCGGCGATGATCAGCTCGCACAACTCGCCGAGACGATAGGCAATGGTGCAGGGTTAATCACGCTGGGTGGATTCCAGGCGTACGGCGACGGTGGATTCGCAGAGTCACCGCTTGCAAACGTTTTACCGATTGACATCAGCGAAGGCGGACAAATCGATGGCCCGCTATCCATTCGAGTTTCAAAGTCGCATCCGATCACCGACATGGGTGGTCAATCCGCCAACGATGCTTGGGACGAACTGCCGGCGCTAACCGGGGCCAACCGCTGGGGCCAGACCAAGCCGATTCCGGGAGTCGACGTTCTGCTGGAATCCGAACAGGGTGATGCGTTGATGGTGACCGGCGAGTACGGACGTGGACGCGTCGCATCGATTGCGTTTGATTCAACTTGGCGGTGGTGGCGGGCGGGCAAAAGCGATGTGCATCGCAGGTTCTGGCGGCAAGCGATGTTATGGGCGCTGTCTCGCGAAGATGCCGACAACGACCAAATTCAAATCGAAATGGACGCACGACGATTCACTGCGTCTGCACCCCCCGACTTTCGAGCTCGTTACGACTCTTTGGCGAGCAATCCATCGCCGGTAACCCTGATTGCTGAACTGATCGATGAATCTGGTCAAGTGAGATTGTTGGAAGTGACCGAGTCGGCTGAGTCCGCTTTGCAAGATTCAGTTGCCGCGATCAAAGGTGCGATCCCCGAACTTGAACCAGGATTCCACACGCTACGTGTTCGCGCCAACGAACCATCCCCAACGTTGCAGCGATCCGAACAATCCTCACCAACGGATCCGTCGTCGACGATCGGGCCGGCGGAGCTAACGTTTCAAGTGATTCAAGAAAGCCGTGAATTAGAGCGTCCGATGGCCGATCCGGTTTATTTGCAGCAATTAGCCAGCCTTACTTCGGACCACGGCGGGGCATCTTTTTCGGTTGATGAAATCAACCAGTTGCTAACGATTATTGCCGCCCGGCGCAACCAAGCCGAAGTTCCAATCGTTGAAAAAAATCGACTCGGTGACGGGCCGATCTCTGGCTGGATTCTCTTTCTTCTGTTTGCCGCTGCGATTTGCACCGAATGGTTCTTACGTCGCCGCTGGATGATGGCCTGAGTAAGAATGCGGCCCCTCTCTTAGGGATTTCGCGTGCTCATGCTGCAGCTTAGCGACTGCGTGCGTGCTCAAAATTTGCATTGCCTGTTCAGTTGTGCTTAAATCGTGCGAATCTCCCGCCATCTACTAGTCTCCCTCAGGGCATTTTGTCCCCCCACCATTTTTCGTCTCCCACCATTTTTTTTGTTCCTTCCTATGTTTTGATGAGTTTGTAATGAAGAGTCAGCGTTGTAAGAGGGGTTTTACACTGGTCGAATTGCTGGTGGTCATCGCGATCATCGGCGTTCTTGTTGGTCTTCTGTTACCTGCAGTCCAAGCGGCGCGCGAAGCGGCGCGTCGGATGAGCTGCAGCAATAACATGAAGCAGTTGGGGCTTGCGATGCATAATTATCATGCCGCATATAATTCGTTGCCACGTCAGAACGGTGGTACTCCACGAGCGATTGCGAGCCTGGCACCGGGATTGACCGCGACCTCGGCGGCGAATAACACGACGTCGAACAACTCTCTGCGACGTAGCGCATTGGTTCCGATGACTCCCTTTTTTGAGCAGCAAGCTCTTTGGGAGCAGATCGCGAACGTCTATCAAATCCCGATGGGCGACGCTGGCGCTGGACTTTTCTTTTCTTCGATGGGGCCTGATCCAAACATGTCCCTTAGCACCATGAACGGACATGGGATGAATCAGTACCGTCCATGGCTGGCAAACATCCCGACACTTCGTTGTCCGAGCGATCCCGGAGTAGGATTGCCCGCGCAGGGACGAACGAATTATGGGGTCTGTCTTGGCGACGGGATTCAACAGCAAACCGCTGGTACGAGCAATATCTATGATGTTCCCACCAACGGCGGGTCTCAAAATGCACGCGCAGCCTGCCGCGGAATGTTTGTATGTCGATCATTCACCAAGTTTCGTGATGTGTTGGACGGCCTTTCCAATACCATCATGCTTGGTGAAATGAACACGGATTTGGGTGATCGGGACATCACAACGGATGTGATGCGATCGGACGTCCCCTTGGGCCTAAGAGATAATCCACTTCTCTGTCGACCAGAGATCGACCCACTTCGTCCGAGATTTTGGAATGCCACGTTGATGAATGTGACGGACGTGGGCGGAGCTGAACTGAATCGTGGCTATCGCTGGGCGAATGGCTTCCCGATTTATAGTGCGGTAACGACCATTCTTGGCCCGAATAGCGAAATCTGTAACGAAGCGGCAATGTCCGGGTTGGGTGGTGCCGCTCAAGGAGGCACGTATGCTCCTAGCAGTCGGCATCAAGGCGGTGCGCATGTTGTCATGGGCGACGGTGCCGTGAAATTCATCACCGATTCGATTGATGCTGGGGATCCCAGTAATGCGACCGTGCAACGTCCTGGATCACCAATGCCCATGCCGACGTATGCTACGTCACCTGGTAGCGCCAGTCCTTATGGTCTTTGGGGAGCCCTTGGAACGCGTGCCAATCGTGAGCTTATCGATGGCGAGTTTTAGGAAACTCCATCGGTAAATGGCCTTTTCCAGGCGACGGGGGAACGTCTCGCTGACGATCACCCCGATGCTGATTCAGGGTCATTTGACACAGAACATGATTTACACCGAGACACGATCTCGGTTGTCAAGCTAGAAACACTGCTGCGATCTTTAATCTCGCAGCAGCCTAAGAACGCAATTTAATAAGGATAATTACATGATAAGAACGTTAACCAAACTTGCTTGCCTTGGATTGATGCTCGGATTCCTAACCTTGACGGGCTGTGCAGAGTCAGATTCCGGTCCCATTGAGGCGCCGTCGGGTAATGAACTACAGCAGTTCTTGGCTGAGAATCCAGACATTGACAACGCAGTTTACGAAGACGACGAACTCGCCGAAGAATAGGCGATAAATCTATTTCGTTAATCGATTCAGCCGTAGAGACATCCTGGCGTCTCTACGGCTGAAATCTTTTGTGAACATCTTTGATGCGGTGCCGTCGGTGTACGATGAGCATGCGATGACCAATTCGGGCACCACTGCGGACGCTCGGTTTGTGTCTCGGCACCTCATCGTCGATACTCCCGCAAATTTCTGTGTCCTTGTGATCAAAGTTAGGCATCACTGCTGATACGCGTTCTCTTCGCTAGGCATTGGATAAGGTTTCGACGAGATCGCTTTGGCGATCTTGACGGTCTTTCGAAATCGTCGTGAGTTTTCTTTCTGTGGCTGCATTCTCAGTCGCCGCTGTGGCAGTCGCTGTCGGACTGCGCCCCGGGTCTATCGCATGACAATCATCATGCCGGTCAATGCATCGGGGTTTTGAGCAAGCGTTGCTGTTTGCGCCGCGCGTAATGGAAATCTTCGGCCGATTGTCTTTACAGTGTCTTCGAGCGATGGCATGGATCAGGCACCAATCTCGGCCGTTACGGACGATAAACGATCGCTATGAAATAAGGAGAGCATTAGCAAGCTGGAAGTTTGCATTTTCATAAAACCATGTTTAAATCGCGGTACTCCCTACAGGCAAGTCACGAACCTTACATCTTTCTTACTACCGATGAATTGAAGAGTTCTAGATGAAACATCTGCCTTGCAGAAAGGGATTTACCCTGGTTGAGTTGTTGGTGGTCATTGCGATCATTGGTGTCCTCGTCGGACTTCTGTTACCCGCAGTCCAAGCGGCCCGCGAAGCGGCGCGTCGCATGAGTTGCAGCAACAACATGAAGCAGCTGGGCCTTGCGATTCACAATTATCACGCCGCATACAATTCGCTGCCGCGCCAACACGGCGGGACTTCGCGTTCGTCGGGAGGACTGGCGCCCAGCTTGACGGCGACATCAATGCCGGACAACACGACGTCCAACAATTCGCTACGACGCAGTGCCTTGGTTCCGTTGGCTCCATTTTTCGAGCAGCAAGCGATCTGGGAACAAATAGCCAACGTCTATCAGATTCCTCCGGGCGATGCCGGGGCTGGCTTGTTCTTTTCGCCAATGGGTCCCGATCCGAATATGACGCTGAGCACCGCCAACGGACACGGGATGAATCAGTACCGTCCGTGGTTGGCGAACATTCCAACACTGCGTTGTCCAAGTGATCCCGGTGTGGGTTTACCGGCACAGGGTCGAACCAATTACGGCGTTTGCCTCGGTGACGGGATACAGCAACAGACCTCCGGCACGCGTGATCTCTATGATGTCCCAACGCTAACGGGTTCCCAGCACGCACGCGCCGCTTGCCGAGGGATGTTCGTTGCCAGAACGTTTACCAAGTTTCGTGACGTTCTCGATGGGCTGTCCAATACGATCATGCTGGGTGAAATGAACACGCATCTCGGCGATCGAGATATCACGACCGATGTGATGCGAGCCGACGTCCCCAACGGCCTGAGAGATAATCCACTATTGTGTCGCGGTGACATCGACCCGTTGCGCCCGCGGTTTTGGAACGCGACGCTGACGTCTGTCACGGATGTCGGCGGCGAGGAATTGAATCGCGGTTTTCGCTGGGCCAATGGTTTTCCGCTTTACAGTGCGGTGACGACAATTCTTGGGCCGAATAGTGAGCTTTGCAACGAAGCGAATTCCACTGGCATTGGTGGCGCCTCGCGAAGTGGCAGTTTTTCAACGAGCAGTCGTCACCAGGGCGGCGCTCACGTGGTCATGGGCGATGGTGCGGTCAAATTCATCACGGATTCGATCGATGCAGGTGACCCATTCAACGCCACTGTCCAGAATCCAGGTTCGGCGATTCCGATGCCTTCGTCTGCAACCACGCCAGGTAGCCCTAGCCCCTATGGATTGTGGGGCGCACTGGGAACACGCGCCAATCGAGAAGTCATCGATACCGACGCGTTCTAAGTGGGGCTGTGTCGACATGGGGAAGAGATCGACTGGTTTGTCTAAGCGTTTGGTCTGCAGGCTCCGTCGATCTTGACACCAATCAATTATCGTTCATCGCGTTAGCACCGGATGCGTTACCGTTTTGCAAAAGACCAGGTAAGCACCTCTGGCAGTCTCGTCGCATCGATGGTTGAACGTCGCCGAGAGGCCACCACCTACGACGCAAGCCCCGGGGTCACGCATGCGGTGGATTGGATCGTTTCAGCTTCCTTGCGACATCGGGAATGCGACGGTGGAAACAGAGAAACAGGCTCGCCGAATTTGCGAGGATCGAAAGTGTTGAGCACCTCCATTTGCATCATCGCAATCTCCACGTCAATCGGCTGCGAAGTGCGAATGTGAGAGAGCGGACACCCAGTCTGCTGGGGTTTGCTCACTCCTGGGGCTTGCTCAACCAAATTCGCCACTCGCGGCTCATAAAAACGGCCACGAACTGCGGTCCAGCGAAGCGAAACCTGGTTCGATTGCTGACGTTCTGTCCCCGGGCAGACCCCGCCGTCATACCTCTGCGATGATCCCTGGAGGGTGGCCCTCCGGTTGGTAGTTCCGGAAGTGGTCCCGGTTCCGCTAAGCCGCCTAGCCTTGCTGTGTTTCCAGGGAGTCCAGTTCGCGCCACAGGCACGAAACGTCGCTGGATATCGCCTATCGAGGAAGGGTTTGTTGCTCAGTCGCCATTAAGGGCCGGTGTTCTCCCCTTAGGGACGATGGTCGAGCTAAGAGGTGTCAATTAAATCGGAAAAATCGAATCCCCTCTACTGGAAGTTGGTGTTTGCTCGCAATGCGAAGGGGTACACTGTCCACCAATCCGGGGCGAGGGCACGTGAATGGAGGGGCGTGCCTATGTTTGGAATCGATATCGAGGTCAAGCTTGGTGGTGTGAGGGATCAGTCATGCGAGTGGGAGAAGAACATCGGATGCGTCATGTTGGACCGTCATTGATCTTTGAATTCGGTCATGGCAGCTGCTTTGACTTTCTAAGTCTTGTCGGCTCGAGGGAGGTCAAGAATTCAGTTGGCTCGGTCGACCGACTCGCATTTTCTGAGCCGTGTCAGAATCAGATTGTCCGCGCAGTGAGAGAGATTCCATCAATGGATGTTTGTTTGTTTTGATCATCCAGGACGCCATCGGCTTCGGGGTGATCGATTCTAGGTTGGTAAGAGTTTTATTTTCAGTGAAGATTCGCTCAATGAAACGGGAGTATGACCACATGTTACGAATGCGATTTCTCAGGTTTGCGATGGCAGTGTTGGCCATCATGCTGTTGTCGACGGCGCAGGTGAGTGCTGGCATCTTTACACGGACGTCTCCGATCAACGGAGGCACGTTGCTTCCAGCGGCTGTGACAGAAGTTGGTGGCGTGGTGTTTCAACTGGAAGGACTAAATGGAACCATCGTCACGTCGCAGCTTGCAGCAAGCAGTTTGTTTTCAGGATTTTTCAATGCCGGGACTCCAGTTGCGTTTCAAGGGAATCCAGGCACGATTGGGATTCAAACAGGATTTTCACCGATGGTTTTAGCCGCGTTGGGTGGCGGTATCGACGAGGCTGCGGTTCGCATCACACTCGATGATGGAGACACTGGGATCGGAGATTTCGATGAAAACCAGAATTTTCTGCTACTCAACGGGGTCGATTTCGGAGCAGCGTCGAACTTCACCGGCGTGCTTGCTCAAGAAACATCTGGCGACGGATTGACTGAACTTGATCCGCCTGACCCCGGATTCGACGACAATGATTTGGAGACTGGGTTTTTCCATTTCACCGATCCAGTTCTATTGGTCTCGCTATTCAACACCATGACGTTGTCCAACGAGGTTGTATTTGGACTTCGCGACGACTCGGTTCCTTTCGATAATTTCTTTGATTTTACCGGAGGCGTCGACGGTGGTTTGATCGACGTTGGCACGGGCCCGATTGTTGGCACCGTTCCGGAACCTACCACACTTGCCATCTGGTCGATGATTGGCTTGACGGGGTTCGTTGGCCGACGTCGCCGGGATCGCACGACCTGATCGAAAGGTGTTGTCTCTTTGTTATCCAGAGGACGGTCGTCTTGCAATTAAGACGACCGTCCTGTTTTTTGACAGCCTGTTGATCGGCATTCGGCGATTACGCCGTCGCTCGGTCTTGGTGGCGTTGGCGACGTGCGGTGGTGTTTGCGCTCGCGAGGTTCCATCGTCAATGCAAGACCACGCCGTGAGAGGGATTCGTCAGCGTGCGACAGAAGGTTCACTCGTATGCCTGCTTCGGTTTGCAACACATTCTCGAAGGAGTTGGCAGCGAACGCGGCACGACGAATCCGAAGGTGGCGAAATCTCGTGTTGTTCGATCACCGTTTTGACCGAATTACCGTTTCGATTGAATTGCCGAGCACCTGCGGAACAAGAATGGGGGCGTACTGCGGGGACGGCTCACTTGTTTTTCTGAGCCGCTTCGAATTCTTCCAGTTGCCTGACCATCGGAGGCGAGTGCGGCATCAGCTTGACCGCGTGCCGCTGGGTGGCAACTGCATTGTCGATATCGCCGACGGCAAAGTAACAGCGGGCACAGGTATCCAGCAGCGCCGAGTCGTCCGGCACAAGGTTGATGGATTTCAAGCTGTACTGCAGCGCCTTTTGGTAGTCGCCTTCGGTGTTGGCGACGAGCCATGAATACTGGTTATACGCATGGGCAACTCCGCTGGGCGGAACCATGATCGGTCCCATCTGTTTCGACTGAGCCTCGGTCATTCGCACGTTGCTTTCGATTTCCATGATCTGTTGTCGAAGTGTAGCGCGTACCGATTCATTCCACTCTTTGTCGCCGTCCAGGCGATACATTGCGATCAAGATGTCGACGTTGTTCGGATTCATATCAAGTGCCGATTGAAGCAACGGCTGCGCTTCTTTGATCTGTCCCCTTTCGGCCAGTGCCATGCCCCGATGAAATTCAACTTCACTGCGCGCCGATCGATCGTCGAATCGTCTCATTCGCAGTCGCCGCTTTAGCTCCTCATCCTTTTCGATACGATCCACCAATGGTTCAAGCACATCGACGACGTCCTGATGCCTCAATAATTCCGACAGCATCGTTGCCAATTGGTCACGCGTCATGACCGAGGGGACGGAGTCGATTGGCAGCGGATCAATGATCTGTCGGTACTCACGCTCGGCCCACCGGAACAGGCCACGAGATTCGAGTTCTTTTCCGATCACACGATGGGTTTGCGCGACCTCTTCTAGTTGACTCGGCGACAGTGCTTCTTGTTCTTCTTGGGTGACGGGGATCGGGTTGATCTTTGCTGCGCGGTCGGACAAACGGTCGGCCGCGTCATGACGTCCTGCCGCCAGTTCGGCCTCGGCCGATCCGTACAACAAAATCGGATGTTTCGCGAACAATCGCCGATGCAAATCACGAAGTTGCAACACGACGGGGTGCAATTGATTGTCGATCGCCCAGCTGCACGCGTCGGTCAGATCTCGCGTGGTCGGCGGGATCAAATCCAGGTGTTGGCTCGCCAAGTCGATCGCCTCATCACGCAGACCGGCTTCCGCCGCGCGCGTGGCGCAAATTCGTACCAGTTCTAAGACAGATGACCGAGTTGATTGCTGCGTTGCTGCGGTATCAATAAGAGATCGTTGTCGCGAAATCAGATCTCGCCAACGATCGGATGCGTAGGCCCCTTGCTGCAAATCTTCGGCATAGGTCAATAACCACTGTGACCCTTGTCGGTCGTTGCCGTCGATCGTGTTGCGAATGAGTTCGGCGTGTCGGCGTCGGTCATCCTCCACTTCACTCATGGATTGATGCATGGCAGCCAGAGCTGCCTGGCGGCTGAGTCGCAGATTGGTTTCGAATCGTGTTAGCCGTGCAAGCGCCTCGAGACCTTTGCGATCGGGCAGGTTTGCGATCCGCTCGAGCCGGTTGGCCCGTTCGTCTTCGCTCTGCGCGCCATATTCGCTAAGGGCATCTCGCACGTCCGGTGGATCCGTCGGTTTTGACCAGCTGACCATCAGGCTGCTGACCAGATGGCGAGCCGCCGTCGCGATTTCGCTGTCGGCGTGATACTGGGCCGCGTGCAATTCGTCGAAGGCTTCCAGCCCCATGCGTTGCAATTTTTCGCGCGCTTTGACTCGCGTGGCATAACTATCGCTGCCGAGTCGTTCGATTTGACGGCCGACCTCGGTACGGGCTTGATCCGCAACGACGACCGATTCAGAACATGCGCCCTCGGAGTAGATGATTCCAACCAGCGTGAATGCACACAACCAAAGGATGGTGCCGCGCCGTGTGCGGGTGGACTTGAGTCTTGGGTGACATCGGGGGTTGGGGATCGATAGCCGGTCCGACGTCTTCGGGGCCGATCGGCTCGCCGACGATAAGTCGGCAGCCTGGGTCGCTCGAAATCGATCGACGTCGCAGCGACGCCAGTCTCCGGTCAAAATTCCAGCCGAATTTCCGGGCATCGAATACCAGTAAGTCATGGGGAACCCCACCTGAGCCTCGCAATCGCAATGCAATAGAAACCGTCCACCGCAACCCTTTGAATCTAACGTGTCGCTGAAACCTCCGAACAGTCCGTTATTGAGGTTTTTCCGCTTTTGGCAACGATCCGAGGCCTTTTCCGGCCGTATGGGAAAAACGTTGCCAATCATCGGCGGCCGGAATCGAAGTTTCGCAATGGGGGCAAAACAGCTAGGATGCGTCGTCATCGCGGTCGTCTTTCATTTTGCGGAATCGGCAAGCCTCATGTTCGCAGAGTATGGGCCGAGAATGCTGACCGTGGATGATCAATGCTGATCGTAGGTGATCGACTTGCGTCGATTCTGATGCTGTTATTGGACCTGTTTCCCGCCGACCTGTTTCCCGCCGAATTGGACGTTCCTGTATTTACATGAGTCGCAAAAATAAGTCTGCCGTCAAGGTTCATGCTGGTTCGTCGGTTTCCAGCGACAATCCGGTTGGATCGCGTGGTGCGGTGAAAAGACACGCCAACCCCGCGATCGCTCGAGCGGATGAGATTCGAACCTCGGCCAATCGCGAGACGATCGAAGCGTTTGTCGTTGCGTTCATTCTCGCGCTGTTATTCCGCGCGTTTATCGCAGAAGCCTTTGTGATTCCGACCGGTTCGATGGCACCGACTTTAATGGGGGCTCACAAGGACATCAGTTGCGATCGCTGTGGCAAAGCGTTCCGAACCGGCGCCAGTTTGGAACGGCGTGGTGCGGATATGGAACACACCGTTGTCGGCAGCATTTGTCCGAATTGCCGGCACGTCAATTCACTTGACTTAGCCGGCAACGTGAACCACGCAACCTTTAGTGGCGATCGTATTCTTGTCAGCAAGTTTGCTTACACTTTGGCCGATCCCGAGCGTTGGGATGTGATCGTTTTCAAATTCCCCGGCAACCCGAAACAAAACTATATCAAGCGACTTGTCGGTTTACCCAACGAGACATTGACAATTAGGCATGGCGACGTCTACGTCCGGCCGACCGGCAGCGAAGAACAGGATACGATCGTCCGCAAACCACCTGAAACGTTGTTGGCGATGCGTCACCATGTCTATGACACCGCGCACCAATCCACGGCACTGATCAACGCGGGTTACCCGGCACGTTGGCAACCTTGGTCATCCGGTGCGACGGCACCCCCGATCGATTCGTGGCAATTGCAGCGAACCGGCGACGGCATGTCCGCAAGTCTTCAAAGCGAAAACGATGAACGTTTGCACTGGCTGAGATACTTTCACCGCTGGCCGGATCGGTCACAGTGGAAAAAAGCCGATGACGGACTGACGCTCGCCGACGTTGATCCCTACAGCAGTCGTCTGATCACTGATTTTTACGCTTACGATTCATACATTCACGTGCCGTCGCGCGACTTGTATGACGAAATACCATCGCTGCGCAAAAAGCCAGGCCGGCGATTCTCGGTCCAGTTCGGTTGGAGCGAGGGTTCGCTGAGTTCCAACTATGAATCCGGCGGCGATCTTGATCAATTCGGCCGATACGCCGTCGTCGGCGCTCAAGGTCATTCCAATGATGGGCTGCACTGGGTCGGCGATCTGATCATGGAATCCGATATCGAGACATCTGCCGATGCAAAAGAAATCAAGCTGGAAATTGTTGAGGCGGGTGTTCAGTATCATTGCTCAATCGATCTTACCAGTGGCAGCGCGACGCTTGGCATAGAAGACGTCGAACCTCGCGCGTTTGGCGACGGAGATGCGTCCAAAGCAACCGCCAACACGCCGGTCCGCGCCGGCCAGCGGCATCAACTGCGGTTCAGCAATTGCGATGACCAGCTTTTGCTGTGGGTTGACGGCGATGTGATCAGCTTTGACATCGAAACCACATTCGACTCGCGTCTGTTCCGCCCGGACTCTGAGAATTTTCCACGGTACGTCGCCGCAGGCCATCCGCTTGATGCGGCCCCGGTCGGCGTTGCCGTTCGCGGCGGCAGCAGTACGATTCACTCGCTGCGGATCGACCGCGATAAGTACTACATCGCCAGCGACAACAGTATGGACGGATTGACCGACTATGACCTGCGTCAGCTGCGCTCTGAAACGGGGCAACGCGTCACTCCCACGGATATCCAAGCCGCAATGGCACAGCCAAGTCTGTGGGATCAATTCAAAGGATGGGATGCGCGACGCACCGTGACCTTCGAAATGGAGGAAGACCAATTCTTTCCGATGGGTGACAACAGCCCCGAAAGTCAAGACGCGCGATGTTGGGCTGGTGTAAAGCAACATGGCGGATTGCCGCCCGACGTCGCCGAAGATGCCTACCGGTGGGCCGATGCACATTACGTCCCGCGCGATCTTTTGGTCGGCAAGGCGTTGATGGTGTTCTGGCCGCATCCTTGGAACTCACCGGTTCCGTTCACCCCCAACGTCAAGCGGATGAAGCTGATTCGCTAGTCAAAAACGGATTCGACGAGAGTCCGCGAGTCACATTTACAAGGAAGGAAATTTGACGATGTCAACACAGCATGATGGCCAGGCGCAACAGCCGGTCCTCGAAGCGGTTGACTTGCAAAAGACGTATGGACGCCGCCGCGTGGTCGATGGAGTCAACTTGCAAGTGCGGCCCGCCGAAATCGTTGGCCTGCTGGGGCCCAACGGCGCCGGCAAGTCGACCAGTTTTCGGATGATCTGCGGCATGGTCCAGCCCGATCGTGGCCGTGTTTATTTGGATGGCCATGATGTCACGGATTGGCCGATGTTTCGCCGTGCACGCGACGGACATATGGGCTATCTGCCACAAGAACCGAGTGTGTTTCGTAAGCTGACGGTCGAGCAAAATATTTCTGCGCTTTTGGAATTACTCGGTGCCGATCGGGCCACGCGTAAATCACGCACGCAAGAATTGCTGGAAGAGTTCAACATCACGCATATCCGCAAAAGTAAGGCGGCTGGACTCAGTGGTGGCGAGCGACGCCGTTTGGAGATTGCCCGATGTCTGGTTTCGAATCCCAAGATCGTCATGCTGGATGAGCCTTTCGCGGGAATCGATCCCGTGACCGTTCAGTCAATTCAAGGCGTGATTCAGCAGCTCCGCGACACGGGAATCAGTGTTTTGATCACTGACCATGCCGCTCGAGAGATTTTGGGCACGGTGGATCGATGCTATGTGATATCGCAAGGAACGGTGTTGGTCGAAGGCACACCAGAAGAGGTTAAGCGACATCCCAAAGTGCGGGAAGAATACCTGGGTGACATGGACGCAGCTGCAAGCTTGCCGAATGCGAACACCCCATCACCCTCACCACCGCACCCGGTCGTTCCCAAGCCACACTTTCGCACTGACGCCGCAAAGCCTCGCCGCCGAGTCACTGATGTCTAGCATGCAAACACGGTTTTTGACATCGCGTCTATCGCTGGACGACTGCGGCAGCATGTTTCTGAATCGGCTGCTCAAACTCGTGAGACGTATTGCCCACTAAGTCGCCGTACCAGCCGCCGCATCTCGAGCACACTGATGGTGGCGATCACGCGGTGAGCCGGTAATTGACTTTTGGCGATCACCTGATCGATCGGCGTGCTGGATTCTTCAATCGCATCCAGCACCGCTGTTTCAATCTCGTTCAACGACAGTTCGGCCGCATTGCGAACTTCTCGTCCTTGCTCGGTCTGGACGCTCAACTTCATCGGTCCCAGCGATTCGAGGACGTCGTCGACGGTTTGCACCAAGGTGGCGCCATCGCGAATCAGCTGGTTGCATCCGCGTGACGCTCTGCTGCTGACCGGACCAGGCAACGCTAAAACTTCCCGATTCTGTTCGCCGGCAAGACGGGCCGTGATCAACGCTCCGCTGCGATCGGGTGCCTCGATTACCAATGTGGCCAACGACAGGCCTGCGATCAAACGGTTGCGCTGGGGGAACATGCCGCCACGTGGTTTGGCGTCGGGTGCGTATTCACTGATGACCGCGCCGTCGGCCGCAATCGCTTTGGCCAGCCCCTCATGTTCGGCAGGATAGATTCGGTTCAGGCCGCCGCCGAGAACCGCCAATGTTCGGCCACCGCCATTGAGAGCGCCTTCATGTGCCGCGCCGTCGATTCCTCGGGCAAGTCCGCTAACGACGGTGACACCGGCGCGGGCTAGGGCATATCCGAATCGTTCGGCTTGTTTCAGCCCATACGTGGTAGCGTGGCGGGTGCCAACGATCGCGACCGCGATTTCGTCTTCGGCGGTCAGTTCACCACGCGCGAACAGGATTGGCGGCGCGTCGCTTAGGTCGTCTAGCGAGCGTGGATACGTGTCGGATTCTCGGCAAAGTATGTGAGTGTCATTCTGCTTGCACCAACCAATGATTCCTTCGACGTCGACATGGTGACTGGCCGTTCCAATGGTGTGGACGAGCTTCGATCCGACGCCATGAACACTGGCCAGTTCGGGTCCGGTCGCAGACAGCACACGCTGGGCATCGCCGAAACGTTCCAGCAGTGCCGTCAATATTCGCGGGCCGATTCCCGGCAGCATCGACAGTCGTAACATGTCTGTCATCTCCGGTGCGACTGGTGGTGCCGCAATCGATTCGTCCGTATCCATGCCCAAACGTCCTGGTTGGCGAAAAGTAATTTGCAGCCGAGGGATGATGACGCGTCGGTGGTTGTCGGGTCAGGCGACGTACCTAGAACTTATTCACCATTCGCGCCGTCTTGCAAACGTTCTGCAAACTGTTGCACAACGGGCCGCTGCGTGAGCCTGGGGTTGATGTGCGGTCGCCATCTTAACAGTTCTGCCTGTGCTTCTTCGAGCGTCATGTCTCGATATTTCATCAGCCAACAGATCGCAATGGTGGCGCTTCGCGCACGCCCGGCCTTGCAGTGGATATAGACGGTCTCTCCCTTGGACGCATGTTCCTGCACAAAATCGACCGCTTTTTGCACATCTGAGAGCTTGGGATGGGTGAAATCGGTGGTTGGAATTCGCAGTTGCTCGATTCCGTATTCTTCGTATTCCGATTGCGGGCCGATGTATTCTTCGCACGTGTTCACAACCGCTCGGACGCCCTCTTTGGCGAGATCGGCGATGTCGCCCGCAAAGGGATAGGCCCCGACAATGACGTGCGGATCAATTCGATCCCACCAATTACGCACCTTCAACACACGGCCGAGCAACATGTTCCAGCCCAACGTCGGGTAGAAAACCAATTTCGCGTAAAGTTGGCTGGAACGCGTCGGTGTCGTGGGTTCTCGACTCGACTCTGTCATCTCACTGTCCGTTTCTCGCTTCAAGAATATTGGCAAGCAGTTGCTGTGCTTCCTTGGTGGCATGCTCGATCACATCTGCAATCTGAACCTCTCGACCGCCGTCGGACTTGCTCACGGAAGCGGCTTGCATGAAAGCGTATAACTCGATCGTTTCAGCCCGTTCCACGGGCGGTTGATGTGTCTGAAAGAATTTTGCAATCTGGACAAGTAGCGGTCGATACCCGTCGTATCGGCCGAACGATTGGATGTCTTTCTGGCCGAACGCCGTTGCACCGAAGCCACGTTTGCCATCTCGCATTCCTCGAAACGTGCCGATGCGACCGCCCTGCCATTTGCCAACGACAAAGTCGTGATCCGGTCGAGACGTTTGTTGCACGGACTGGCAGCCTGGCCCCAGGCATGTGAACAACGTTTCAACGCCGTGGATTCCGTACCAAAATAGATCTACATGAGTTGGTTCCAATGAACACGGGCTGTACGCGTCACAACCCAGTACATCACCGACTGCACCGGATCGAATCGCTTGTGGTCCTTCGCTAAAACGAAGTGACGAACTGCTAAACATCGGCACGCCGAATTTTTCCGCGGCGTTAAAGATTGCGATGACTTCGGCCAAGTTGGATCCGGTCGGCTTGTCAATAAATACGGGTTTGCCGGCGCGAAAAACTTCCACGGCTTGCTGTAGATGCAAACGGCCATCATTGGTTTCCAACAACACGCAGTCGACTTGTTCGAGTAATTCGTCCAGTGAATCGACCACGGCAACTCCCAGCGTCTTGATTTGCTCGGTGTAGCTGGGGATCCGGCTCGCGCTCGATTCAATATCTCGACTGCCAAACGGATAGGCCGCGACGACACGACAGCCGAGCATTTCTGGGTCGCTGGGGGTCTGATTGAACGCCTTGGTGAAAGCCAACGAATGGGAAGTGTCCAACCCGATGATGCCAACTCGCGTCGATTTCGTTTCGTCCGCGGTGACAACGGAGACGCACTGCATCAGCGATCCGATGATCACAAATATCCCCAGCAGCGACGCGCCGCTTTGGATACCGAGTCGCATATTCATAACAAATTTCCGAGTTCTGGTAGAGTGTTTTTGATTCTCCTACAGGATATCCGATTGCGACACGCTCGCGTTGCGCCAACGATCGATCGATGGTTCCGGTCATGCCGGTCGTCGGGCTCAATCCCCACCGTTTGGTGCCACGCAACGCTCGTCGACCAAAGCCATGGCAGGGAATGAAATGCGTAGCGACTAAGATGGCCATCCAGGCCAGATACGCGCCCTGTCCGCGAGCGAATCCATGAATACGAAGTCATCCAAAACTATCGCGATCGTTTTGCCATTTGCCGTTTTGTTGTGCGGATGTCAAAAGATGTCAACAACGGCGAACAACATCGCCGCGCGCGAACTTTCTAATCAAACCGCATCGGCACCTCAGCTCGCCGAGCCCTCGGGTGAGCGTTCAAAACTTGTTCAGTTGTCCAAGTCGGAAGCCGAGCAAAAAGAGTTTGCCCTGAACGAGAATACGAAGCCGACGATGGGGTCGCCCGCGAATCCGTTAGTCGATCATGTTGAATCCACGCAATCGGATTCGGACTCTGTCGAAATTTCTAAATCGGCGATCGATGCAACCCACGCGGAAGCGAGTGGTGCAGATCGGGATCCAGAAATGCGTGATGCGGACCCTGAAACCGCTGATGCAGATCCAGAAACCGCTGACACTGATGCTCTCGCTGTTCAATATTCTGACGTTGATCTATCGAACGAACCAAAGGATTCAATCGCGTCGGTCACGACGCCAGAACTCACCAGTCCTGACCCGACCGACGTGACGGATTCGCGTTTTCAGGAATCACCACAGCGAAGCAGCGAAAACTATGTGCTCGATTTTTCAAACAAGAACGTCAAGTTGATGCTGCCAACGCTGCCGTTCCTGACGCAAACCGGAAACTTTTCGTGTTCAACGTGGTTCCGAGTCGATGGCGATCCGAAGAACAGTTACCACACACTTTTTGAGCATTCTGCGAGCGGTACGAATCGGTTCGGTTTTCGAGTGGTCACGGGCAGCGGTGGAGGTCGAATCCACGCCCTGCGCTATGACGGTTCGTCCATCGCGGTGCGATCCAACCGCGGTGGTTTTAATGCGGGCCAGTGGACGCATGCCGTCATGCTGTGCTTTGGCGGCAGACTTTCTATCTATGTCAACGGTATCGAAGTCACGGAAGTCACCGAGGGCGGCGCATTGGGGCCGCTTAGCCAAATCGGCGAGCGTGCGACAGGGAATGTCAAGTCGGAACACCGACAAGGT
Organism: uncultured Pirellulaceae bacterium; assembly: GCA_963975425.1. Taxonomy (GTDB): domain Bacteria; phylum Planctomycetota; class Planctomycetia; order Pirellulales; family Pirellulaceae; genus CAXBGS01. Next base: position 246,511 of record CAXBGS010000004.1, on the reverse strand, counting down.
GACACTCGATTCTATGATCGCGTGTTGAGCGCCGATGAGATTCGAGAAATCTATCGGGCCGGCAGAAGGGACGATCGCAAGACTCCCGATAGTGCCGGCGACTACGCTGCGCGGTGGCACCCGGACCAGATTTCGATCAAAAAAATCAAGGACCTTTCGGGCAATGGTTATGACCTGACACTCTCCTACGGCGACCGAACTTTGTTCGTGGTGGATGAGCCCGCACCGACGCATGGAATTCGGCGATTGTTTGCCGTCGGTAACAGCTTGACGGCGGACGCATCACCGGCCGTTCTAGCACCCCAGTCGGATCGGGTGATCAACAGTGGCCAATCAATGATCTTTCACGCGGCAACTCCATCGATGAGTACCGACTCGAGATCGTTTTTGTGGGGCAAGGCGCTCGCGATGGAAAATTATGACGTCTTGATGCTGCAACCCTTTCCCACCAGACCAGCGCAGAACATCGCGGCAGAAGTGGCAGCGATGCAAATGCTGATCGATAAACAGCCTCATGCCATCGTTCTAGTTCACGAGGGTTGGGCGCCCGCGTCGGTTGTTTCGCGAGGTAAAGAAATCGATGCAGAAGACGACGGAAAGATCCGGTATTCGAACGCTTGCTTTGAGAAAATCGTCCGCAAGTTGAGATCCGAGAATCCCGATGCGGACATCCGACGCTCGCGGACCAACGAGGCCGTTCATCTGGTCGCGGCAGATTTGGCCAAAGGTGATGCGGTCGGAATCACGGCGATTGGCGTTGCGTTCGGCCCGACCGAGCTTTATCGCGACGGGCTGCATATCAATTACACGCACGGACGCTATTTGATTCACCACTGTATTCGACGGGCGCTTGGTATCACTAAAAAACGACGCGATTTTCCGTTTGTGAACCATCCAAAATTTGGCTCCGCCGATACCGCAACCCTCGATTATCTCGATACCGTTATCGACCGAGTTTTCGCCGACTCCCCGTGATCTTCATCTCGTGCCTGGTTCCAGTTGACCGATCAATCAGGACGTTTTCGGTTGCCAGCCGTCCTGATACTCGCGACTGCACAGCCTCTCGGCCTCGGGATTGCCGATCACCCGACCGTCGCTGGGATCCGTTTGCAGCGTGCTGGAGGTTCGGTATGCGATATTGCCCAGATGGCACAGCAAGGCGCTTCGATGACCTTGTTCGATATCTGCGCTGGGAACACCACCGTTTTCGATACAGTCAAAGAAGTCGATGAAGTGAGCAGCGTCGTCGGCTGTACCCTGAACGCTCGTTACTTCGTTCCCTTTCATGTCGAACTGAGTGTACCCGGTGCTTCGCAAGACCATCGTCCCGTCGGTCCCGTGAAAGCTGATGCCGAACCGAGTATCGTTCGGTCCCGTCGGCGACCAGCTTAGGCCTTCCCAGGTGATCGTTTTTTTATCCGGAAAATCGAACGACACCATCATCGTGTCGGGGGTCTCCTGATCGTCCTCGTGGCGATACTTTCCTCCGCTTGCCGAAACGCGGTTGGGAAAGCTGACATCCAGTCCCCATCGAGCCAAGTCGATCCCGTGGACTCCGTTGTTTCCCAGCTCTCCGTTGCCATAATGCCAGTGCCAGTGCCAGTTGTAATGCACCAGGTTGTCTTTGAATTCACGACGCGGGGCTGGACCCTGCCACAGGTTCCAGTCCAGCCAATCGGGAGCTACGGTTGGCTTGCCTTGGCCGATGGACTCGCGTCGATTGTTGTACCAAGTGCGACTGTACAACGGGTCGCCAATCTCGCCCGACCGAACTTTCGAAATGGCTTCGACGATTGCCGGCCAACTGCGACGCTGCGTCCCTGTTTGGACGACACGATCATTGCGACGGGCCGCGTCGATCGCCCATTGTCCTTCGGCTGCGGTGTGGCTGCACGGTTTTTCCACATACACATGTTTGCCCGCATCGCACGCAAGAATTGTTGCGGGCGCGTGCCAATGGTTGGGCGTGGCCACGACAACGGCATCGACTGTCGGATCATCAAGCATCTGGCGAAAGTCGCCGATAATGCGAGGTGTGCTCGATTGATTCTTAGAAACCATTTCGCCCACCTGTTCGGCGGCTCGTCGGTCAACGTCACAGATATAGACGAGGTCGGCACGGGAAGTGGAAAGCATTCCTTTTGCGATCGCCCGCCCGCGGTTGTTGACGCCCATGATCCCAACCCTCAATCGATTTTGAGGCGACGGTGCTGCTGGCGTTGATGCTTCATCCGCCTGCGCCGAACCTCGCAGCGAAGAGGCCGCCAGCATCGAAGTGCCGGCTTTCAAGAACAAGCGTCGATCATGTTTGCGATTCATTTCAACATCTCTAGCGTGACGGGATCTCTGGCGCGACAGAATCTCTGACGCGATGGCAACAGACGCGTACGATGGTAAGCGGCAAGCCCTGCCGTGGACTATTTCAATTTGTCGACGGCTGCCAGAATCGTTTCCGGATCCTGCTTTGCCTTCACGGCGTCGTCCTTGTAAGCGATCTTTCCGTCCTTATCGATCACGAAAGTCCAACGCTTTGCGGTTACGTTTCGCGTCAACACGTGCTCGACATCCAGAATCACTTTCTTGACGGTTTTCTCTCCCTCGGTGATAGGAACACCGAACTTTTTCGCCACGCTTCCGTCAACATCCGCCAACAACGTGAAGTTCAGGTCGTGCGCCTTCTTGAACGCTTGATGACTGCTGACGGTGTCGCCACTGACGCCGACAACGGCAACATCTTTGTCAGCGAGTTTTTCAAAATTGTCGCGGTATCCGCAGGCCTGAGCCGTGCAACCGCCCGTCATGTCCGCGGGATAGAAATAGACGACCAGGATTTTTTTGCCGACGTGATCAGATGATTTCCACAGGCTGCCTTGATCATCCATCGCCGAAAATTCTGGCGCCGGATCACCGACTTTGATGTCTGCGGCGTCGGTGTTTGCTGGAGGTGTCAAGAAAGAACACGCCAGCGCGATCAACATGTAAGTCGGATACTTCATCATCATATTCCTGGAGAGTGAAATGGGCGGGGAGCGTGCGGCAGTGGGGCTTTCGCCCGCCGCTAAGGCTGCCAACAGTATAGCGTCCCGGCATACGGGAACGTAACGATGGCCACCGGATTTGGCGGAAACACGATAGCGGATCTCTAGCCTTCGGCCGGTGCCTCGGCCCGATCCGTCACTCGATCCCGTGCTGGATCAGAAATCTCGCAACACGCTGATTCCTCTGCGGCAGAAAGAACGCGTCGCCTCCGTGCGCCGCACCATGCACGACATCGAAATCACATGTTAGCGACCGTTTGCGATATGCCGCGTGCAGTTCGTGTGACTGGTTGATCGGCATCTGTGGGTCTTGGTCGCCGTGCAGCAGCAACAGCGGTGGATCGTTCTGATCCACATGAAAGACGGGGCTCGCTAAACGAGCCAGTTCTGGAACGCGATCCGGTTCGTCGCCCAGCAACAACTGAAGTGCGGGCACTCGCACGCTCAGGCCGTGCGGCGTCGACTGGGATAAAATCGTCGTTAAGTTTGATGCGCCGTAGTAGCTTATGATCGCTTGAACCGAAGACGACACATCCGTGTTCCCGCCGACGTTTCCTTCCAGTTCGCTGACACCACCAGTCACACCGACCAGTGCGGCGAGATGTCCGCCCGCCGAGGAGCCTGCGATGGCGAACCGTTGGGGGTTGATGTTTAGATCGACCGCATTGGCTCTCAAATATCGAATAGCACCTTTGATGTCGTGAACATTTGCGGGGAATTTTGCGACCGGGGTCAACCGATAGTCCACACTGGCGATCGCGTATCCTTTCTTGACAAAGTCGTTCAGCGGCATTCCCTTGCGCGATCCTTTTCGCCAAGCACCGCCGTGTACCCAAACGATCAGCGGATTCGCTTTCTCGGACGCAGTGGGGCGATAGAGGTCCAGCATTAATGGTTGCCCGTTCGGCTTGGCATACTCGATTGTTTGTACGCCATCGGTTTGCAACTCATCGGCGTTACCCACTGCCACATCTAGAAAAAACGATGCGGAAAAAAACGCGGCAATCAACAACAAGTTTCGCAACATCGAATTTTGGTCCTTGGGAAAAACGAGAGTCAGAATCTCTTCTCGCACGAATAGAGGTATCGTGTCGGCGGGACTAAACCACGAACGCCACTGGCCACCAAACGATCAGTGATGGCCACCGGATTCAATAAAGGCCGCCAAGTCCTGTACCTCATCGACCGTCAGTGTGTTCAACAGGTCGGCAGGCATCCATGAGACGTCAGAAAACTTTTGCGACACAATGTCGGTCTTGTCAATTTCTGTCACATCAAACGGTTTCATGGGATCAACCGTCAACCGAAGTTTCGGTGATCGGTAGTCGCCACCAACGACAATCTGACCGGTCAGTGTTTTTCCATCTTCGGTGAGGACCTGAACGCTGCGATAGTTTTCGGCAATGACCAAAGACGGTTCGATGATGGCTGCCAACAAATCGCGGCGGCGGTACCGACCGCTGGCCGCGGTCAAGTCGGGGCCGACCAGCGTGCCGAGGTCGCCAATCCGATGGCAACGCACGCAACTCGCCGCGGAAAAAAGCATTTTTCCGCGTGCTAAATCAGGACTTCGCTTCGTATCGATTGACGCCATCAACGCATCGACGGTCCATTGGCGAACAAACTCGCGCGGTGGAGCGTTGGCGACGGACGGCGATGATTCTGGCATCAAAACGTCTGCCAGTGCTGCATGTTCCTTTGTCGTTAGCGTTGCAATTGCCTCTTCTCGAATTTTCGACAAGAAGTCCGGCATGCCCGCACCGCCCAGAAAACGGTCAGCCTGACGCAATGATTGAAAATAGGCGCGGCGATCAGCGAGAGACCAGCCTTCAGTCGCACCACGCAACACATATAGAAAATGAAATCGTTGCGTTGGTTCGGTTGCTGCCCTCAGCAATTGCACCGTCCTTGCCGTCGCGCGTGGTTCCCCCATCGACATCAACAGCGCGCTCAGTCGCGAATTGACGATGTGATACTCGCTGGGATAAGCCGCCAACAATTTGTCGGATGTCGTCTGCAACGTATCGACTGTGACGTTTCGAGGCGATGCCAACGCGAGATGATAGGTTTGAACGATCTCAAGTTGCTGAGAACGTGGTTTGCCGGCAATCGATATCGTGTTTAGTTTGCGCAAAATGGAATCAAACAGCGAAGCGTCACCCGACGAAGAATCACGCGCAGGAGCCTGTGAACCCAGAGAACGCGCAAGCGAAAGCAGGGCACGTGTCGAATTATCCTGCAGCGCACGATCTTTCCACCAAGCCACGGGAAATCGCTCTAATCGATTCGCGGCCGCATACTGAATCCATGGATCGGAATCCTGAAGCGATTGCCAAATCGTGTCGAGCTGCGCGCGACGGGGAGGTTCCAGTAACTGCGTCTCTAGCCCCCGCCGATGTGACCGCGACTCGGCGGCAAACGCGTCGCAAGCCTTTCGATAAGCACTGTTGGCGGTTGCCGATTGAAAAGTTTGCCCGTTGTAAACGACGCGATAGATTGCTGACTGCGTTTTTCGACCACCCGTGATCAGATACATCGACCCGTCAGGCGCAAAATCGATGTCTGTCACGTTCAATGGTCGCCCCTGCAAGAACGTTTCCGCCGCCATCAAGTAACTGGCGCCTCGCGGAACCAAATTGACGGCTAACACACGACCGTAAGCCCAATCCAAGACGAACAAGGCATCGCGATAGTGGGCCGGGAAATTGCTATGCGTACCAAATCGCACGGCGGTTGGTGAACCTTTGCCGATATCGAGATTACGGTGCGCCGCATCTGCACGATCACAAAAATAGGGTGGCCACGACTTCGTCACTCCACGCCAGCCATAATCGCCTCCGACGACAAGATGATTCACGCGTGTCGGCCGATACCACGATGCACCCATGTCGTACTCTGCGTCTGCGTCATAGGTGAACGCTTCCCCATCGGGATTGAAGTCAATGCCGAACGGATTTCGCAGCCCCGCGGTTATCAGTTGCGTTTCCCCGCTGCTCGGATCGATTCGGACAAGGTGTCCTTCGCTTGTTTTTTGCCCTCGACGCGCAGCGCGAAACGGTGATGTGCGATCCGTGGAGTGCTGGGGAAGATCGACCGAGTCGCCGTGGATGCTGTATAGCATTCCATCGGGACCAAAACGTAAATCGTTGCGGCCGTGTCCCAGTCCGCCGGGTGTTGAGAAAAGCTCGACGGGCCGTCCCAATTGTCCGTCCGACTTGCGTTCAATGCGGAAGAGAGCTTTGGAGTCGTTCGCGTTGGCAAACAACACTCCTTCACGCCAGAGAAGACCGCGGCATTCTTTCAGCGTTTCGTCGATCGTTTCGGTTTTCACGACCGAGGTCCCGTCGGCGGACAGCGTCATGCGCAGCAGTCCGCTTTGTTCCTTGGCGACGGTGATACGGCCCTGGTCGTCGAAGGCAAAACTAACCCACGAGTCCTCGTCATCAGCGGCAGCGCGAACCAGTTGAATGTCGAAGCCGTCGGCTATTTGGAATGTTGCCGGGTCGGAGGCGTCGGTGTCCCCGAGCGCCTGTTTCCACTGCTCGTAATTTTCGACCGGACTGATTCTCACCTGACGTGATTCGGGAATGATCAGCTTTCTTGAGACATCATCCAACGCGTTGACGATGCCATCGGTTGTCCAGGATTCGTTCGTGACGATCGATGACTTTGTCCCGTCAGCGAGCGTAACATCGAGAGAGAGAAAGAATGACGATGGGCCACCGCACGGTTGGCACTGTACCGTGATGGTGTGTGGCCCGGTCCCCAGTCGGCCGGTCAGATCGATCGTTGCCAGCGGATCAAACGCCTCGATCTTGGCGATGGTGCGTCCATCGATTTCGACGTCGCACGCCGTGTACAGTGTCGCGCAGCGAATCGTTGCCTGAGTCGTCGCCTGTGCAACCGAGAACGTCTTACGAAAAACGGGTTGATTGTCCGAAACGGCTTGAGGCGTGCTCGTCTTTCGCCAGATCCATTTCGCCGATTGGCTGTCGTCGCTGATCGCCTGGTACGTCAGCAATATCCAAACGCAACCGGCCGCGAGACATCGATTCATCGACGAGAAACCTCTTAGTGAGTGAACTCCCAAGTTTTGACCACTTTACCCGATCCGCGGCGCAACTTCAGCTTGGTCACGCGGATCGTACCGGATGCGCGAGACGGGTCCAAACGGATGGACGCGAGTTCATGTTCGGTGGTGAACGGAATCTCGTAACGTTTGATCGAACCGTTCGCTTGCACATCGAACCGCTTGCTGCGCTGCGGTGCAAAGCGGGGGACAACGCCCGATTCCTGCCAATACAGTTGACCGCCACCCTCTGCATCAGAGGACATTTCAAGTTCCAACACGAAATCACCTGCGGCGACTCGATCACAAAGAGAATAACTGAGATGGGGATCACTGCCGGTACTGTTAACGACAATGGCATTGTCACCGATCGTTATTGAACACGTACCGCCCGGCGTCCATCCTGCGACCGGCTTGCGTTCCGGATTCGTCTTGGCGCCTCCTTTGGTACCGCCGATATGGCGCGCGGCAGGTTTTCCCTCGTTTTCGATGCGGTAGCTGGCCGCATTGAAAGCCGGGTTCGGAACCGGTCTGACCGCGTCAGTTTCGATCAAGAATGTTTCGATCAGCTGATCTAACTCAGCTACTAATTTCGGTTTGGCGTTGGCGAGGTTATTGGTCTCGCCGATATCGTTTTTCAGATCGAAAAGCTTGTAGCGATGTTTGCCATCCGGGCCTCCGAAAAAGATGCGAATCAGTTTCCAGTCATCGCGGTGTACCGAGACCGACGGCGGCATCCATTCCGGCACAGGCGGGTTGTGTGGAAAGTACGTAAAAATCGCGCGGCCGACCAGTTCGTCATCTTCATCGATCTGGCCCCGCAGTGCCGGCACCAAGCTAGATCCGTCGAGCCGCTGCTGCGCGGGATGATCGATCGAGAGCATGTCAAGAATGGTCGGGTAAAAGTCACAACTATTGGTCAGCACATCGGTTCGCGTACCCGCGCCAACGGCACCTGGCCAGCAAACGATCATCGGCACGCGTACGCCGCCTTCGTACATCGTTGCTTTGCCGCCACGCAGCGGCGCGTTGCTGGTTGCCGTGGTTCCTTCCACATCGTTGTACATGTTGCCACCGTTGTCCGATGCAAAGATGACGATCGTGTTGTCGGCGACCCCCAACTGATCCACCGTGTCCAGCAAGGTGCCCACGGCATCATCCATGCTCTCGATCATCGCCGCGTAGATGGGACTGCGTTGTGGATTGCTCGGATCGATCCTCGGCTTGTATTCGTCGATCAGTTTCTGCTTGGCATCAAAGGGCGCGTGAACGCTGAACATCCAGTAGTTCAAAAAGAACGGCTCGTCGCGATGTTTTTGCATGAACGCAACGGCCTCGATCGCCATTCGGTCTTCGATATGTTCATCCGGCGTTTGCGGATCAAAGTCGGGAAACTTCCACGGCGCGACATAGCTGCCGGCCGGTCCGGGGCCTGCCCAGTGCGGTATGTCGACACCAAATCCGTGCTCGATCGGCGAATAGGGCTCTGGCCCGAGATGCCATTTCCCAAAGTGCCCGGTCGCGTATCCGGCATCGTTCAGGACGTCGACGATGGTATCGTGCTTTGTGTCCAAGCGAGTTACCGGATCGGGGGCCACCGAAACTTGTGTTGCATTCGCCTTCGCACCGACGCTGGCCTGCAGCACAACTTTGGGTAAGTGACAATTCGGCGTTGTGATCCCCGTTCGCGCGGGGCTCATCCCTGTTAAAACGCTTGCACGCGTTGGCGAACAAAGCGGACTTGCGGAGTATGCCCGCGTGAAGGTCATGCCGCGACGAGCGAGACGTTGGATGTTCGGGGTGCGATAAAGCTCGGTCGTGCCATACAGCGTCGTATCGCTCCAGCCTAAATCATCCGCCATGATGAAAACGATATTCGGCTTGCGCGCGGCAGTCTCGGCGAGCGCTGGGGACGTGCCGAATACTAACAGAGTAAGCACAAGGTAGGTGGCGGATGCTCTTCGCGAAATCATGGATTGGATTAACAAATTCATAGGATGGTCAGCGAACATAAAGGTGGGGGAAAAGCAAGTCTTGCGTTGTGTGGATGGCCGCAATATTTGGTGACCGACATAATCGATGGCAAAGTAATTTGAGTCTGCGCACAGTGCTTTCCAGAGAACCAACGCGTCTCAGTGACGATTGATTTTGTGCCGGGCATGTCCTCGAGGCTAGTTCATGCCGAATGCATCTCGAAGTTCGCCGATGACGTTTTCGGGCATGGTTGCAATGTCGCCCAGCGTATGCGCGTTGATCACTGCTTCGGCGGTCGACTCGAGGACTTCCAACCGATCGAACACGTCCAGGACGCTGGTGCCGGTCACGACAACGCCGTCATTTTCGAGAATCGCAGCCGGATTCTTGACCGAAACGAAATCGGCGATCTTGCCGTCGGTTTTGTACTGCACGCCGTAGGGGGCCCGAGCGACATCGCGCAGGAATACATAACTTTCCGGAATCGTCCGTACGTCTAGTGATGAGTCCGTGATGCTGAACGCGGTGGCATTGACCGGATGCGCGAATACGATCGCTTGAATTTTCGGATGTTTGCGATAGATCGATTGATGCGCCAATGTCGCGCGACTCAGTTGCTTGCCCGTTTCGCTTTGGCTGCCGCGAATCAGAACCAAATCGTCGATTTCCAAGGTTTCACGATCCATCTGTGACGGCGTGATCAAAAAGGATTCGTCGTCGACCCGGGCCGAAAAACTTCCTTCGGTACTAATCAGTAATCGTTGGCGACACCCACGATGCACAAATTCGCAAAGCTGTCGTCGCAGTTCTTTTTCGTCATCCGACGCCGCTTCGGGATCAAAAATGTCAAATCCGACTCGTCGTTGTTGGGCCTGGCTTAACTGTTCATCTTCTAAATATCGAATCTCGCCAAGTCGACGGCCTTTGAGTACCGTTTTGCCCGCGAATTCGAAAGCCTCGAACCTTTGGAACGCTTTGGCCAACGATTCGGCGCCAACCACCACGCCATGGTTTTCTAGGATGACGCTGTCGCAACCGTCCGAGAACGTTTTGGCGATATTCGCGCCCAACGCGTCGCTGCCGGGCAAGGCGTAGTCGGCAAAACCGACGTTGCCGCACACGAAATGTGCTTGGTGAAATAGTCGTGTGTTGGGCGTTTGTCTGCAAATGCTGAACGCGACCAGTGCGACCGGGTGCGCGTGAACGATGCCGCCAAGATCGGGGCGAGCCTCGTAGATCGCTTTGTGGAAGGGGAATTCTGATGACGGAGGATACCGTCCGTCGATCGTTCCGTCGGCGCGAACGCACACAATGTCGTTGCGTGTCAGCGCGCCTTTGTCCACGCGAGCGGGCGAGATCCAGATGTCGCCGTTGGCATCGCGGATAGAAAGATTGCCGCCAGAAGTCGTCGTCATGCGATAGCGGTAAATCCGCTGCATGGTGCTCACAATCTCGTCGCGAGGGTGAACCAGTTGCCTGGGTGCGTTCATAGACTCTTTCGCATGTTTGCGCTTCTGGATGTTTGCTCGTCTGCTTGTTCACGGGCAACCGGAACGGGTCCGGCTGCCTGTGTCGCCTGTTCATCTTTTCGGTCAATCGCGGGGAATCCGTTCCCGGTGACTCTGCTAGAGAGGTCGCACGATCGAGGTGCTGCGGAAGTAATCCATCAAGGTTTCAACCGACAGAACTCCGCCGCCCATTCCGCTCTTGTTGACTCCGCCATAGGGCACGCCGTGCGCGAAAACATTGTGAGCGTTGATCCAACTGTTGCCTGCGGTCATCGACTCAGCGACTCGTGCGGCGCGTCCCAAGTCGCCAGTCCAGACGCTGTTGGCGAGGCCGTAGTCGGTACGGTTGGCCATTTCGATTGCCTCGTCCTCGGTTCGGAACGGCGACAGATAGGCAACCGGGCCAAAGATTTCTTCTTGCGCGGCAACGTTATCCAGCGAACCGGCAAGTAACGCAGGTTTGACGTAATAACCGTCCAGTCCGTCGACCGTGGCCGGTCCCCCTTCGAGCAAACATTCGGCGCCGCCAGCTTTACCTTTCTCGAGGTATCCCAAGACACGTTCGCGTTGCTTGGAATTGACGACTGGGCCCATTTGCGAAGTTCCGTCAAGCTGGTAGCCGACGCGAACCTTCTGCAATCGGTCGACGCATTGATTGACGAACTCGTCATAAATCTCTTGTTGCACGAGCCACCGAGTCGCGTCACAGCAAACCTGTCCGGTATGAAAGGTGATCGCGCCGACCAATTTGGAAGCCGTATCTTTGACGTCCACATCGTCGAAGATAACCGCAGCACCCTTACCGCCGAGTTCAAGCTTGACCGGGACGAGATTTCGCCCGCATGCTTCGCCGACCAGACGGCCGACTTCTGGTGATCCGGTGAACGACATTCGTTTGATTTGACTATTCGCCGATAGCGCCGCACCGGCCGTCGCGCCGCGTCCCGTGACGACGTTGATGACTCCGTCAGGAAAGCCAACTTCCTTGGCCAGTTCGGCCAGATAGATGGCAGACAACGGAGTGTCCTCGGCCGGTTTGATCACCACCGTGTTTCCCGCAGCCAGTGCGGGTGCAATTCCCCAGCCGATCAGCAAGAACGGGAAATTCCACGGAAAGATGAATGCACAGGCGCCCCATGGCTGGCGATACGTCCAGGCTTCATGGCCCTTGACGGCCAAGGTCGTGCGTCGATCCATGTGTTGGGCCATGTCCGCAAAATATCGCATCGTATCCGCGAAATTCTGCACGTCGCCTTGGGCCTGGGCTTCGATTTTTCCCGCATCCAGCGACTCGATCTGGGCGATGACGGCTTTGCGACGTTCCACTTCGTCCGCCAAACGATGCAGCAGCGCGCTACGCTCGTTGGCTGGCAGTTTGGCCCAGGGCTGCGTACGAAACGCTTCGCTGGCGACATCGACGGCGCGGTCGATTGCTGCGGCATCCAAGTCGTGTACTTCGGCAAGCTTTGCGCCCGAGCCCGGGTCAAAAGTCGCGACGGTCTCGCCCGATTTCGACTCGACATGCTTTCCGCCCACAAAACTGGCTAACGTGTTTCGTGCGAGGAATTTCTCAACGTCCGGCAAGAGTTCAGCAGAGGTTGTGACGCTCATGATTCGATTTCCAAAATGCGAGAATGGAAGGGGTGTGTCGGACGCCTGTGCATCCGACTAGTTTGCGGTGATTGCGTATTACGGGCTGACGGACACGTCACCAGTTTTTTTCGCCCAGCGACGCAGTGCATCCACCAGCCTATCACGTTCGAATCGATGTTCCGATTGCTCAGCCAGATTTTTCATCTCGTCGGGGTCGTTTTCTAAATCGTAAAGCTCGACGGTCGGTACATGTCCACCCAAATTCTGTGGATCCATTTCTGCAAGCACGCGATACGCCTCTGGGAATCGGTCTTTGACTCGAATTGTCTCGCGGTAGGTTCGATTGCCCCATTTGGCGAACGCGCGAGTGTCTTCGTTGACCTGCCGCCATGCCCTATCAACATGCTCGCGATAGATCAGTTTCCACTTTCCGTCAAACACACTGCGTTCTTGGATTCCATCATTGGGCAACGGCCCCCGGTTCGATATTTCTGCGAACACGTATGCGTGACCGTTGGCGTGTGATTCGCCCGTTAAGATGCCGCCAAGTGACTTGCCTTGCAAATCGTAGGGTAATCGGCTGGTCAAACCGCCAGACCCATTATTCATCACCAACAAAGGGTGGTCGCTGTTACGTTCGATCAAATCCACGATCGTGGGAAACAGATCGACCTCGCTAACGAGCGCCGATGACCGCAGCCCACGCCGGACACCCGGGCCGCTGATGATCAACGGTACACGTAAGCCCAGGTCGTATAGTGTCATCTTGCCGTGCTGGAACGTCGGGCCGTGATCGCTCATGAAAATGACAATCGTGTTGTCCGATTCGCCGGATGCATCCAGCGTCTGAAGCGTCTGTCCGACCTGTCCGTCAACTTGTTCGATCGCGGCAAGGTATTCCGCCCAGTCTTTTCGCACGTCGGGCGTATCGGGAAGATAAGCCGGCAGTTGAACCGTCGCAGGGTCCACGCGAATCGCTTGCTTGTCGCTGTTGGGATACGGTCGATGCGAATCCGATAGGTTGACCATCAAGAACCATGGGCGATCCGTTTTCTTGGCGCGATTCAGAAACGCACTTACAGAAGTCCGCGGTTTCGAAAGAAACTCGTCATAGGGAAACTTCTCATTCGGCAACACATGCAGTTTATGCGTGACACCTTGGTAGTAATCGTTTTGGGCCAACAGTTCGACCAACGTCGTGTAGGAATCACGCACAAAGTTGGTCATCGCCAGCGGACGGTTCCGCTCGGCGCTGGTCACTTCGCTTGCCGGTTTGTGGTAGTTGTGAGTGTTGTTCAGGATACCGTTGGTGTGTCCGAATAACCCTGTATACAACGCGGCTTTCGATGCCGAGCAGACCGGGTATGCCACGAACGCGTTGTCAAAATACACGCCACCGTGAGCAATCGAGTCGATGTTGGGCGTTTTCAATCCCGGCGTCCCCAGCAGGCTCAGGTGAGCGCCCTGGTCCTCGCTTAGAATGAATAGCACGTTGGGGCGTCCGGCGCGGGCCTCGTCTTTCACGGCAGGCTTTTCCGACTCGGCCGATTGCTTCCACTGATAGATCGCAATCGACTCGATCAGCATTTCGCTCTTTTGAGCATACTTGTCATAAACCGCGAAAGGGTCGAATCGAAGCTTTCCGATCGGTGCATCCTCTTGCAGCGAAAACAAATAGGAATTCACCGAATCGGTCGCCATCAATCGGCGACGATTGAGAACCTGTTTGCCGTTGAATCCCGCCGATGGCGACGCCCAAAAGAATTGACTCGTCGCCCCCTGTTCGGGCTTTGCGCGAAGTTCGATCACCAGTTTTCCGCGAACCGGTATTTCTAACTTCGTCGCGATTTGCGAATCAGGGCCGGCCGCCACCAGAAACGTATGTTCGCCGCGACGTTCGACTTCGACATCGTGACGTGTCGACCAGCGGGCCAAATCCTCGGGATTGTCAAAGTTCCAACGGACAAGCTCTTGTGCTTTAGACAAATCGATTCCCTCAGGATTGATCGATATGTCTTCTGGCTTCGAGGATCGCAGCGCGACTTCCGCGGAGTCGACGCCACTGCGGCATGCGAATCGGTATTGGCCTGAGCCGATTTGCAACTGCGTGAAACCGTCGACACGTGATCCGAGTTCGACCCCCTGGGAATTGGCAAGCGGTTCACCCGACTCGGTGATGCTTTCCGAGTCATCGGTCGGCAAATAAACCGTTGCTGTCGTGTTGGCAGGAATCGTCACGTCGAGGAAGAATTGCTCGCCATCGAGTTTCCAGTCGCTGCGAATCGTTCCGCGAATCGAATCGTAAGATGCGCGCACCCAATGAATGGGATCGTGTTCGGCATTGCTGCCCGGCGCGGGTGGGCGAGGACGAATCGTCACCTTTTTGTAACCCGGGCCGTCTGACTCGATGCCTGCCAAGGTTCGAAACATCCATTCGCAAACGGCACCAAAAGCATAGTGCGAGAACGAATTCATGGCCGCGTTGTGTCGCCCAAAAGCATCTTCCTTGGTATAGCTGTCCCAGCGTTCCCAGATCGTTGTCGCGCCATTATCAATCTCGTATCCCCACGACGGGAACTCGTGCGTCTGCAATAAAAACGTGGCGAGGTCGTGTTGCCCGGCGTCTGAAAGCACGGGCAGCAACGGTCGCGTCCCCAGAAAACCCGTGGACATGTGATTGCCGTTCTTGGCGATCATCGACGCCAAATGCGAGCCAGTGCTTTCGCGTTTGTCTGCGGGAATCAAGTCGGCAAACAGCGCGAGTGCCTGTGCCGTTTGCGTGTTCACGTTCACGCTGCCGTCTTCGTTCAAGTAAGTTTCGGCAAACGCCGATTTCGTGCGGTTGAACTGTTCGCGATAAGATTGCGCTTCGCCTTCGCGTCCAATCGCCTCGGCCATTTCCGACATCATCTTGGCAGAGATCGCCAGATAAACCGTGTCGACATATTCCAGGGGCGTGCTGGCACCCTGAGCCAACCAATCGCCCCACGCGTTTCCGTGCGATATGCCCAGATCATCGACGCTGGCTTTTTGTCGCCACCGCATGAACTTGGTCATCGGTTCCCAGCAGGTTTCGATGACGCGGGTGTCACCATAGGCCTGCCAGATCGTCCAAGGACAAATCACGCCCGCATCGGCCCAGGCAGAACCAAAGCTCCAGCCGTGTTGGAATGGAAACGGTGCGTATCCAGGGAAAGCGCCATCGGGACGTTGCGATTCCATTAACTCTCGCAACCATTTTGTATAAAACGCCCCGATGTCTGCGTTGTATGTGGCGGTCCCGACATACGCTTGTGCGTCGCCGGTCCAACCCATGCGCTCGTCGCGCTGCGGACAGTCGGTCGGTAAGTCCAGAAAGTTTGCCCGCTGTGTCCACAAGACATTCTTGAACAATTGGTTGACCATCGGGTCACTACATTGGAATGTACTGGTCATCGGCGTATCGCTATGCATCACCAAACCGGTGACCGCATTCGATGTGGCATCGCCAGGAAAGTTGACGACTTCGACATACTGAAATCCGTGGAAAGTGAATCGCGGCTGATAGACTTCGCCGTCGGGATCACCTTTGCAAGTATAGAAATCCTGTGCTCGTGCCTTGCGCAGATTTTCGGTCATCAACCGTCCGTCCGGATGCAACATTTCGCCGTAACGCAGTTGGACGCGGTGTCCGGCTTCGCCATGAAGTTTCAGCCGGATCACGCCCGCAAAGTTCTGGCCGAGATCAAAGACGAACGTGCCCGGTTCACGTTCGGTGACGCTGACCGCAGCAATCTCTTCGGTTACGCGAACGGGGACGCCGGGGAACGATTCTAGCCTTGGACGCATGAATCCTAGATCACGAGGTTCACCGATTACCTTCGGACGTTTTTTCGAATCGCGAGGATCACGGCCTTCATAAAAGTCAGCGGTAACCGGTGTGTTCTCGTAAGCGAGCACCGCGGCCCGCCAGTGGGAATCGTCAAACCCGGTTTCCGACCATCCCGTTTGCTCTCTCCTTGCGTCGTACGCCTCGCCCATCAACAAATCGGCTTCTTGGATCGGCCCCTCGTCCGTGACTTTCCAGCTGCGATCGGTCTTGATCGTCTTTTGCGTGCCATCGGTGTACTCGATTTCTAACTGCGCCATGACCGAAGGCGTCTTACCGTAGGTGTAACGCCCCATCTTTTCGGTGCCCATTCCGGTCAACAGACCAAACCCGACATACCCGCTGTACCAACCGTCGGCGACCCATGCACCGATGGCGTTGTCACCGCTGGAAACCATCGAGGTCACATCGAAAGTGTTGTAATAGGCTCGCTGTTGATAATCGGTCCAACCCGGCGAGAAATAAGCATCTCCCACGCGGCTGCCATTCAAATACAACTCGTAGATCCCCAGCGCGGTCGCGTAGAGCGTCGCCCGTTTGATTTCCTTGTCGGCGGCAAAGTCTTTGCGATACTGACGAGCCGCAGGCAAAAACAACGTCTTGGTGTCGGTCGCAAGCGGTGTTTGATCGAGGTAACTGATGTACTCGGCCGACCAATCCGATTCCTCCAGCAGGCCCATCGACCAGCTTGCCGGTTCGCTCCACTCACTGCGACGGCCGTCTTGGTCCCATGTGCGGACACACCAATGGCAATGTTGACGAGACTCAAGGGGTCTTCCTTGGTAAACGATATGCAGCGATTCATTCGATTCGATTTTACCCGAGTCCCAAAGGTCATCCTCACCGGCGTCGAGGGCCTCGATCGTTGATGCCACTCGAATTTGGTAGGCCGACTGTGATTGCGCCCGCTGATCCGATTCCAAACGCCAACTGAGACGCGGCGTCGTCTCGTCAATGCCGACTGGGTTGTCCAAGTACTCACATCGAAGTTGCACCGGCGCGATACCGCTGGCGATCGCGATCGGTGGCACAAAGATCAGTATCAAAAAAACGCAAAAACGAATGGGTCGATGTTTGGTTGTCATTGGGTTCTAGCTAGAAGATTAAAGAGGGATGCTTTCCACGACGGAGATTTCTTGGCAACAAGAGTCATCTGCTCGCATGGTTTGCCGCCGCTAAATTTCAACCTCTTTGTCGGCAGGACTAAGTTTTCGACTCATCCACATGGGGGTGGCAATGAACCAGGCGATCGTTCCCGCGAGGGCCAGCATCTTTACCCCGCCGTGGTTCAGTAGGCCGCCAAAGTAAAGAAGGCACGGCACAAAAGTGACCGCGAGTGCGACCAAAGAAATGATCTTAAAGACATGTGGGTTCATGATTCGCTCCGAGATTGCACGGTTTGTGTTTGCATCGCTTTGCTAAGCACCAGGTACAGCACGCCGCACGCAACCCAGCACGGGATGACCGCATAGGCTGCGAAGAGTCCATGCGCAAAAATCAAATACAGCCCAACGAAGACCGGCAGCAACCAGGCAACCAAGACTGCAAAATTCACCGGCATGCCGTGGTGAGTGGCATACTCGTCGCTCAAGCCGAACTTTTTCATCAAGTAGAAATCAACAAAGATCACGGCGCCCATCGGGCCGAGCACCGTGCCGTAGAGACCGACAAATCCAAGCAGCTGCGCGGAGAGATTCGGGAAAGCTCCCGCGATCGTGGCAACGGCACCTGCGACAAGCGTCATCGCGGTACGAGAGCTCCGCGGCAGGACGCCTTGAAAAGCCAGTCCCGCGCGATAGATCGTCGGGTTCGCCGTCGTCCATCCGGCAATGACGACACAGATGATGCCCGCCCAACCGAGCGATTGAAACGCCAACAGGCCCGGATTCGCCGTGACCTTCCCATCGCTGCTGAGCGCCAGATCCGGCTGAAGCTTGATCAGTGCTGCCAGCAACAACGCGGCCGCAATCCAGGCCATGTAATGCCCCAGAAACATTCCGATTGCCGGCGCCCAGCCGGACGCTTTGCTGCGGGCAAAACGAAAGATGGAAAGGTCCGCCATGCCAAAGTGCATCGCACCATTGCACAGCCATGCGAAAATCACGATCTGCCAAAAACCGAACGTGGCCGGTCCATTTCGTTCTTGGACAAATGCGATGGCGTCGTTCCAGAATTTGCCTTCCGACAGGGCCGTGACGCTCGTCACTTCCATCTGCGCCAAGGATACGATTCCGCATGCGGCAAAAATCGAAATCATCCATGGCGCGGCAATGTTGGCAACACGTGCAACCGTCTCGTACCCCGCCGATGCGACGACCGCGATCACGATACCGACAATCGCGACCAGCGTGGTGAAGGAGACATTGCTAAGGCCGAAAATTTGATCAGGAACATCAAACGTGATCCCGAAAGGAACGCCCACGGCGGATGCCGAAACGGTCACCATCGCTCCTGCCAAGAAACAGAACAGCAAACCGTTGATGACATTGTAAAGCTTGACCAGTGAACCGCCCGCGATCCGTTCGAGCTGATAATACAGTGTCATTCGTTTGGCCGTGGCGATCGGCGTCACCAGAAAACGCCACGTCAGTACCGCCAGGACGTTGCCCAGCAGCAAGCCGAGGATCAAGTCTTGCAAACTAGCGCCCGCGGCCAGAAACAGGGGCCCGATCATGAACTCGGTGCCGGCGGCGTGTTCGCCGGCATACATGCCCCAGAATTTACCGGCACCAAGCAGTGCGTGATCCGGAACCGCTTCGCGTTCGTATTCGTTGGTCGCCTGGGCCTTGGAACTCTGTCCACTGGCTGCCGGTTGCCCGTATGGGGGCCCATCAGACGGATTTGCTGCTTCACTCATTTCGTTTCCCTGCGCCGGTTCCGCGATTAGTTTCCGATTGATAAAGTCGCGATTGCATCGCCACGCTTTGACAGTGTCGATCGTTCATACGCATCGACAGTCGCCAGCCAATCATGGCCGACAGGTACACCCGATTGTTCGCAGTAGTAATCCCAAACCGCGCCCAACGGCATCGACTTGCATTCTTCCATTAGTGCCAGGCGACGCGTAAAGTCGCCTTCGGATTCGAGTTGCTGAAGCGTTTTCGTTGGTTCCAACAACGCCATCAACAGTGCTTTGATCACGTTGCGCGTCCCAATCGTCCAAGCCGCAATCCGATTGATGCTGGCGTCAAAGAAGTCCAGTCCGATGTGAACGCGGTCCAGGTACTCGCCGCGGACGATCTCATGCGTGATCGCCTGTAATTCGTCATTGAACGTGACGACATGGTCGCTATCCCAGCGTACGCCGCGACTGACGTGCAGCAACAACTCGGGAACGTACATCAGGACCGACGAGATTTTGTCCGAGATGACTTCGGTCGGGTGGAAGTGACCGGCATCCAAACACAAGACTTTGTTGCGCGAGATCGCATAGCCGAGGTAGAACTCATGTGATCCGACCACATAACTTTCGGATCCGATACCAAATAGTTTGCATTCAACCGCATCCAAGACGTGTTTTGTGTCAAACGAGTCGGCAAACACGGCGTCCAACGACTGGGCCAACCGTTCTCGTGGCGCTGACCGCGATGCCGGCGTGTCTTTAAAGCCGTCGGGAACCCAGACGTTGTTAATACACGGACTGCCCTGTGCCTGCCCCATTGCCGCGGCGATGCGACGACAAGCTTTACCGTGCTCGATCCAGAACTGACGAATCGATGCATCGGAGTGCGCCAGGGTGAATCCATCGGAAGCTTTCGCGTGCGAAAAGTAGGTCGGATTGAAATCTAAACCGACACCTTGCTCTGCCGCCCAATCGATCCAGCCTTGAAAGTGCTCGACATCAATTTCGTCGCGATCGACCGGACCTTGGAATTCACCATAGCAAGCGTGCAAGTTCAATCGATGTTTGCCCGGAATCAGTGAGTAGGCCGTTTGGAGGTCGTCGCGAAGCTCGCCTGCCGTGCGTGCGCGTCCGGGATAGTTTCCCGTGACGGCCAATCCGCTGCCAAGTTCCGATTCGGTGGCCTCCAGCCCAGCGACGTCGTCACCCTGCCAACAGTGAACCGAAATCGCGATCTGGCGAAGACGATCGATGGCGTCATCGACATCGACCCCCAGCGATGCGTAACGCTCGCGGGCGAGGTTGAAAGCCTTTTGTACGTTCGTCGCACTTGCACTTGTTTCTGCCACCGAGCCATCTCCGATTGCCAAAAGTAAATTCACTCAAGCGGCAAATTTACACCCAAGCTGGCACCGAAACCTTGACGATCGTGCCTGGCAGTAGCACAATAATGCCATTAGCCGGCTGTGTCATTCCGGAACTTCCTCTCACCTTGCCCGTTTTTACAGGCGTATTATCGGGCCGTTTGCCCGTCCGAGTTTCGAGTTGCCGGTGAGGATCTTACGAAAAGAAGACTGGTTTCACGAAGACGGCTTCCCGATTTCGGTGGAGCGCCGCGACCCGCAAGAACCGTTTGGGATCCATGCCCACGAGTTCTCTGAGATCGTGATCATTACCGGCGGGGAAGGGCTTCATGTGACCGGTGAGGACTCGTGGCAGCTTTCCACCGGTGACGTCTTTGTCATTGGCGGCTCGCGACCGCACGACTATCTGAATATGGATCGTTTGCGTTTGATCAACGTGTTATTCGATCAAGCGGAATTGGCGATGCGGCTGCGCGATCTGCCGTCGTTGCCGGGGTATCACGCGATGTTTCATTTAGAACCGGCGTGGCGTAAGCGACATCAGTTCAACAGTCGGCTTCGTGTGTCGACGGAGGAAATGGACGAGATTTGCGATTTGATCGACAAGCTTGAAAGCGAGCTGTGTCGTCGCGAAAGCGGATTTCAATTCGTCGCGACTGCAGTGTTCATGCAGCTGGTGGGGCATCTTTCGCGATGCTACGGTCGCACCAAGAATGCTGATTCGCAATCATTGCTTCGAATCGCGGAAACGATTTCGCACATCGAAACACACTTCACCGAACCGGTTCAACTTGACGACTTGGTCGATATCTCGGGAATGTCACGGCGCAGCTTTCTGCGCGCCTTTGAATCAGCACTCGGTTGTACGCCGATTGCCCATCTGATTCAGCTTCGTATCAATCGAGCCAGCGTTTTGTTGACGACGACCGACCGCAGCATCACCGACATCGCCTACGACGTCGGTTTTAATGATAGTAACTATTTCTCACGACAATTTCGCAAATCCCTCGGCGTGACGCCACGAGATTTTCGCCAGCAGCGGACCTAGGTCGTTCAATGCCAGAGAAACGCCTCAGGCATCCAAAGAAACGCAGGAATCCATCACCCGAAGCACGTCAGGGGCTGGGTGGGCGATCGAATACCGCGGGTTTTCCTGTGGGGCCATCGATGCGAAATCGCGAAGCCAGCCGATAGCGACTACACTGGTCTTCGCCGGGGGGCACGCGGTCGCGGACGTCTCGATCATGGCCGTTCAACTTTGACTTTTCCACTTCGACGCAACCCGACCCTGACTCTGGATACCGACCGAGTGAATTCGAACGACCACCTTTGCCTAGGAATCGATGTCGGCGGGACCGATGTGAAGATCGGACTCGTCGACGACCAGGGAGTCCTGCTCTATCGGCATCGCACATCGACCCGTGAACTGGGCGCACCAGACAGCGTGTTCCAGTACGCGATCGAACATGCCCACGCACAGGCCGATGCACTTGGTTTTGATCCGCTGCAAATCGCCGCGGTCGGCTTGGCGGTGCCGGGCGTGCTCGATCGTGACACGTATTGCCTGCGTGAAGTCGTGAATCTGCCCGACGGTTGGAAAGACGTTCCGCTGCTGTCGAAACTCGAACGTATTTCGCAATTACCCTCGGTCGTCGTCAACGATGCCAATGCGGCAGCCTATGCCGAGCATGATCATCGACAGCTAGGCGTTCGGTCATTGGCACTGGTCACCCTTGGGACCGGTATCGGGTGCGGTGTCATCACCAGTGGTAACCCCTACGGAGGCGATCACGGATCGGCCGGCGAGCTTGGGCATATTGCGATTGATTTTAGCGACGATGCATTGCCGTGCACGTGCGGCAGTCAAGGTCACTTGGAATCCTACGCGGGGGCTGCCGGTGTGGTCAGACGCGCCAATCAAGCGGCGCGGGCGGCCGGTTCGACCGCACCGAAAACGCCACGAAAAATCGCTGAGCAGGCCGAGCAGGGTGACGAGCTGTGCCTGGAAGTGATACGTCAAACCGGACGTTACGTCGGTCAAGCCGTCGGCCAACTTTGCCAAGTGCTCGACCCCGAAGTTGTGTTGATCGGGGGCGCGATGACGTTCGGCGGTCACGCTTCGGCGGTCGGCAGACGGTTTCTTGAAACGATTCAACAAACCGTCGTGCAGACAACGCTAGTTCAAGTCGGCGGCAACGTGATCGTCGACTACGCATCACTGGGTAATGACGCGGGCAAGCTTGGCGCCGCGTCGCTGGCTCGACGACGAATGCGGTCGATGCCCGTCGTTCAATCTTCTTCGCGCAATTTGGCTAAGACCGAGTAGTCCTCCAAGGTCGACGTGTCGCCGCCGACTTCTTTTCCCGAGGCAACATCGCGAAGCAACCGACGCATGATTTTGCCGCTGCGTGTCTTGGGCAATGTCGCGGCAAACCGAATGTCATCCGGTTGGGCCAGTGCGCCAATCTGCTTGCGTACATGCAGACGCAGTTCCTTGCGAAGTTCTTCGTCGGGTTCGCGATCGCGAACGGTGACGAATGCCGAGATGGCTTGGCCCTTTAAATCATCAGGGCGGCCCACGACGGCCGCTTCGCAAACGGCATCGTGGCTGACCAATGCGCTTTCGACTTCGATGGTGCTCAGTCGGTGTCCCGATACGTTGATCACGTCGTCAATTCGCCCCATGATCCAGTAGTAACCATCGGAATCGCGGCGAGCGTTGTCGCCGGTCAAGTATTTACCGGGAACCATCGACCAGTACTGTTCTTTGGACCTTTCTGGATCTCCCCAAATCCCGCGCAGCATGCCAGGCCATGGCTGATCGATGCACAGCATACCGCCGTGGTTTGGATCCACTTTATTACCGGCTTCGTCCAAGATCACCGGAACAACGCCGGGCAATGGGCGGGTGCATGAACCGGGTTTCGTCGCGGTGATTCCAGGCAGCGGACTCATCATGATGCCGCCCGTTTCGGTCTGCCACCATGTATCGACGATCGGGCACCGTTCGCCGCCAATTTTTTTGTGGTACCACATCCAGGCTTCGGGGTTGATGCCTTCGCCGACGCTGCCCAACAAACGCAAGCTGGATAGATCGTGTTTGTCGACATGCTCATCGCCCCACTTGATGAACGCACGCACGGCGGTGGGTGCCGTATACAGAATCGTCACCTTGTACTTTTCGACCAGATCCCAGAAACGGTCTTCTGCAGGATGGTTCGGCGCACCTTCATACATCAAGCAAGTCGCGCCGGCCGACATCGGTCCGTAAACAACGTAGCTATGTCCGGTGATCCAGCCACAATCGGCGGTGCACCAATAAACATCATCGTCGCGATGGTCAAACACCCATTGGAACGTGCGTTTTGCCCACAAGTTGTATCCGGCCGTGGTATGCAGAATGCCTTTGGGCTTTCCTGTGCTGCCCGATGTGTACAGGATGAACAGGCTGGCTTCGCTGTCTAATGGCACAGCATCAAAGTCGCCCGACTGAGGATCCACCACATCGTGCCACCACACGTCGCGACCATCTTTCATGGGGACGTTGTCTTGACCGACACGGCGTAAAACCAAGCACTTTTCAACCGAAGGTGATTTCGCGAGCGCCTCGTCAACGGTCTCCTTTAGCGGTAACACTTTACCGCGTCGATGAAGTCCGTCGGATGTGATCATCAGCTTCGCGCCGGCATCTTGATTTCGATCAGCAATTGATTCGGCACTGAACCCGGCGAAGATCACTGAGTGGACGGCACCAATGCGTGCACATGCCAGCATGGCAATGGCGAGCTCGGGTGTCATGGGCAGATAAATACTGACGACGTCACCTTGTCCGACGCCTAGTTGCTGCAAACCGGCGGCGCACTTGTTGACTTCGGTAAGCAACTGCGAATACGTCAGCGTCCGAGTGTCTCCCGGCTCGCCTTCCCAGATGATCGCCAACTTATCGCCAAGCCCGTTGGCAATGTTTCGATCCAGGCAGTTATAAGATGCGTTTGTCTTTCCATCGACGAACCACTGCACATTGGGTGCGTCCCATTTGCAAACTTCGTTATACGGTTCGAACCAATGCAAGTGTTCGCGCGCTTCGGCGTCCCAGAACTCATCGCGATTTTCGGCCGCTCGTTTATAAAGGTCTTCGTATTGTTCCATCGAAGAGATTACGGACTTTTCCGTAAACTCGGCGCTCGGTGGGAACAATCTTTCTTCGGTCAGGACGTGGTCGATCTGTCCAGATTCTGAGTCGCTCATGGATGAAGTATCCGAAATCACACTTGAGGGGAGGGAAACGCGGGTGGGTGATGCGAAACAGTGTAACGCAACGCCACGGCGGCTGGGAACTCGACGGACGATAGGCTGACGATTTGTGCGTCGGTGCGGCCACGAATGTTGAGTGCAATTCAGGGTGCCGCAAGCGGGGTCTCGCAGTCGGACAATCGAGAGGGGCGTCTCGGTCATCGTCACGATGGCTACGGAAGCAGCCGCGAAAAAAAACGGCCGGTCGAGCAGTTCGACCGGCCGAAAAAATTGATGCGAGCACGGGGGCAAGTTGGGTCGATCAGGCGGCAACTGTTGCAGTCGCCGGAATCGAGGCAAATGCCGGGTGCCTAGGCGTCGGCGTTTTCGTCGACCGATTTCTTATTCGCAGGCTTACGGTTGCCGGGCTTCTTGTTGCCGGGATTCTTGTCGTCGGGACTCTTGTTTCCCGCTTTTTTCGCACCCGGTTTCTTGCTGCCCTCCGCGTTGTTTGCCTGCTCGGGTTTTGGCTCCTCTTCGCGTTTGGCTTTTTCTTTGCCTGCGTTGGATTGCATCTTTTCAACGCGTGCGCGAGTCGCTTCGAGACTCTTTTTTAGTTTCGCGTTTTGCGCCCGAAGTTTCTTGATCTGCTCTTGCGAGGCGGATTTGGCAGCCGCCATGTCTGCTTCCACTTGTTGCAGTTTTTCCGTTGCTTCGGCGCTTGCTTTTTTCGCTTGTGCCCGCGATCGCTTCAACGCGTTTTCGGCTTTCTCGGCTCGTGCCAAGGCTTCTTCGGTCTTCGCCATTGCGGCTTCGATCTCTTGCTTGGCTTCGTCTTCTGCCTCGCCGACCAGTTGCATGGGTTGTGAATCGGCAACGGGTGCGATTGCGATCCCGTCGTCGACCGTTCCCGTCTCCAGCACTTGGTTCTCAACGGGTGCAGGCAAATTGCCAGCGGTAGCCATCGGGATCGGTGAAATACCTGACCAAGAGTCCCCGGCAAAGGTGTTCGCACCGTGAACGACAATGCCCTGATGCGCCGGATCGATAGTGAACTCGTTCGCGTTGCCCGCTTGGCACGGCGTGATGTCACAGGCAACCGGCGGTGGCGAGCAAATCTGTGGGCAAGTCCGTACGGTACGACAGCTTGATCGCGTCTTGCATCGTGAGAAGAGCGACCACCTTGCTTGGCAGGTCGTCGGAACGATCACCAGGCACAGCAGAGCCGGCAGGATGGTTCGGATTAGAGTTTTCATGGGGTTTTGGCCCGTAATTCGAGAGGGGTGGCGTACGAGATGATGTAGCCACTCCAAAATACACCAAGGCACCCAGCTTCGCCAAACCATACAAGCGATTTGCTCAAACCAACGGCCAATCCTTCATCGAAAACTCTGACGGGGGGATCGGCGAACACATCGCAGGTTCGGCGGACACATTGCCGTCTCGCATTGCCGGCTTACGAGTATTGCCGTCTCGCAAATCGATGGATGCACACGATGTTGGCACTCACGCTGGTGCGCGGGCGAGAGCACGGTGGGTTATCTGCACAACCGGTTATCCCGTGACGGGATAGCGGCACCATGGGATAGCTGCACCATGGGATAGCAGCGCGACGGGGTTACCGGCGCGACGGTGTCATCAACCGATCGACGGCCAGCGGATCCAAAGCGGTGTTGTCCATCGGGTTCTGTGGCGGGGTTATGCGTGGATCGATCGGGCGATCGTTGTCCGCGCCGCGCTGATCGGTTGGTCTGCCGCTGATGTCGTCGGCAGGGCCGGTTGAGCGCGCGGGTGGCGCCTCGCCGGTGTGGCCATCGCCCAGGACGCCATCCCCTCGAATGCCATCGCCCAGAATATTGGGCACGACGCCGGTTGTCGGATTCGGCGGCTGCAGGCTTGCTGGCGGCAGAGTCATCGGCATCAAGTTGATTGGAATCTGTCGCGGCGGCACGTCATCCGGCGTGCCCTGCGGATCTCCGCGATGGTTCTGTTCTTGGCGTATGCGATCTCGGTCGGGGCGGTCCGCGACGAAGAAAGCGTTCTCTTGGATCGAAGTCAGATCGGTGTTCCGCTCGATCACATCGCTTAGACGCGTCGAATCGATTTCGCGAAGCTGTCGACCGTTGAACGTGTTCTGGTACCACAAGCGATCACCGTCGCGTAACGCAGTGAATTGCTCGACCAACACGGCACGAGTCAATTCGCCCACGCTAGCGCCGTCAACGTGGTCTTCGGCGAGCGCGCCAACCCACACGTCGATATCATCAACAGTTCCGTAGGCCTCCTGCAGCTTAGCCTGTCGTTGCGGGTCCGAAGTGATATCGGCGAAAGATTCGGCCGGCGGCAGTCCCAGTTCCTGGCGGGCCGAGTTGTAATCGGGCAGACCGTGGTCACGCCCTCGTTGAATGTTTAATGAGACCAGGTCAAAGCCACCCGATCCGGGAGGGCCGAAGAGGAAATTCCTGACGTCGTCGACGACAAGGGTGTCAATTTCTTGCGAAACGTTCGATGCCAGTCCCTTCAGCAATGGTTCGATGCCTAGCTCGATCACATCGGTGGGATTAAAGAATGCGTCTCGCAGCAGAACGTTGCCTTCATCGATGGTATTGCCATCGTCGTCCATGCGCTGCAGTTCGCTGGAAAGCGAAGTGTGTCCGTATCGGAAAGCGGCCGTCGCGAACAGGTTGCTGATCGTTGGATCGACCGTCGAATCGTATCCCGAGTAGGTCGGAATCGCATCTCGTCCTAGCAGTGCCGGCAAGTACTCATTGAAGGTGATCGCTTGCAATTCGCCGATAACGATCGCCCGTGCCCGCTGATAGATTTCCTCGTCGGTCAAGCTGGGATCGTTCGCGTTGATCCTGTCGGCGATGGAATTATGTTCGCGGACCCAGAGTGTGTGCATTGACGTCAGGGCCTGCTGTTCGTTGGCCCGTATGTCGCCCGCCTGAAAGAAACCGTCGTCACCGATCGGCAAAAGGTTGCCTTCGCTCGTCAGTAAGCGACCGCCCTGGAAAGTTCGCAGTGACACCGCTGTTGCCTCGTCGCTGCCGTAAATCTGTGAACCGTCAATGAAGGCCGTGATTTCATTGAATTGCTCGGCGGGCTGGTCAACACCGGTCCCCTCGGCGATCCCGCTGCGTGTAAGCGAAATCACTACGTCGCCCGTGCCCGTCGGGTCGAAGTACGGATCGCCGGCGGGAACGGCGATATCGAAGGACTCGTCGTTGCCTCCGCCGGTTAGGTCGATATCGTGATCGACGAACTGTCCCCACTGCCACGCGAGATCGCTGAGACCACGATCATTCAGCACAGAATCTTCTTGCGCGAAAACAATGTTGCTGATCTCGCGGGCTGATGCGCGGTTCTGGCCCGCCGGTTGTGAAATGCCATCGGCATAGTCGGCGTCAACCAGGCGTCGCAGTTCTGTGCCGGCGGAACCGAGCAGGGGTTGGTCAAGGTTGTTGCCCGTTCCGTCGATCGATCGCACTTCCAGCGGCTCGTTGTTGGCATTGTCTCCCGTCCTGTCCTTATCTCCGCGCCTGCCCTCATCTCCGGGTGCGCCCTCATCGCCAGGTATGCCGTCGTGCTCATCGCCAGGTATGCCCTCGTGGGCCGGGCCAACGTGGGTTCCGCCCGACGGGGCGTTGTGGGCACCGCTTTCGCCTCGGCTAAGTCGGTTGATCACGCGCAGGGCATCACGAGCGGTCATGATTCCATCGCCGTTGACATCCGCAAAGACGCCCGCGAGCGCGTTCAGATTCGAACCAGGTCTTGAATTTGAATCCGGCCTCGAAAGCTGGTTCACCAGCAGGAATGCATCGGCGGTGCTGACGATTCCGTCGGCATCAACGTCCTCGGGAAGAACAGTATTCTGCATCGGGGCCAGATCGCCGGCGAGCAGTTGTCGCTGTTCGAGCGACTGAACCGTTAGTGCGCGATGCGCAAGCCTCCCTACCGCTGCGTGTCGACTTTGAGAACGCCTGCGTCGAGAAGAGCAGTCTTTGGAAAGGCTGTGCTGCGGACGGCGAACGAGATCCTGACGGCGAGACTTCTTCATCAACGCACTCCCGGTAAGGCGTAAGCAGATAAGACTCGTTCCCATCACCAGGGATGAGAACGAGGTCCTTGGAAGAGGCACGACGAAGCGAATCGTCGGCTAGGGAGATAAACGTGTGTGTCCGGGGTGTTCCACACACGCCACCGCGTTTTCTGGCAATTATTCTTCCATCTCGGCAACACCTTTTCGGCGTGCCTTGACCGCCAAGCGATAGGCTTCGTCGTCGCCATACTTCAGCACGCTGAATCGCTTTGTCTTGCGAACTCCCTTGCGGGGACTCCACTGTGCGACCCAATATCCGTAGCAAGGCTTTGATTCCCAGCGGTGATCGATTTCCTCGACATAGCGGACACCAGGCTCGCCCGATGTATTGTTAGACCGAACGCGTTTGGCGAGTTGCTTGGAAGAGAGGCTTTTGTACTTCGCTTCCAGTTCGTCGCGAAACTTTCTCGCGGCCAAGAGGGCTTTTCGCTTGCCGCCATGGTCTTTGTCGCGGAAATAGTCCGATCGCATCTTTCCCTTGCGGGTGACTCGGACCAAGAAACCACCGCCACTTTGGCGGTCCAAACGAATAATATTTCTGTTAGGGCTCATTGCTTTCTCAGGTGCAAAGAAGTTTGATCGGCGGACTCGCTGAGAAATCAAACGCGATCGGCTATGATGCGTCTGATGTACCGCGAGGACACATCAGCCCCATTCCCATTATTGAAGAGTATCGCCGACGATGAAACCGGGTCTATCAAAAACAATGCGATTGTTTATCGCTATCCCTCTGTTGGTGATAAGTCATACCGTTGCTACAGAGGCACATGAAAAGCCGAATTTGGTTTTGATCATTGCCGACGATATGAACTGGGATGATTGCGGCGTCTATGGGCACCCGTCGATTCGAACGCCCAACATTGATCAGCTTGCCAAAGATGGCTTGCTGTTTCGACACGCTTACCTGACAACCAACTCTTGCAGCCCATCTCGCAGCAGCATCTTGACGGGGAAATACCCGCACAACACGGGCGCCGAGCAATTGCACTGGCCGCTGCCCGCGGAAAGTCGCACCTTTGCAGCGGAGTTGAAACGGGCCGGGTACTACACGGCATCGGCCGGCAAATGGCACCTGGGTGATGCGGTTCGCGACCACTTTGACAAAATCTATGAAGCATCGACAGCGGGGTTTGTCTTGCCCAGTGGAGAGGACGGCGTGCCCCCCAAGATGATTGCCGCACAGCCCAGCGGATGCGAAGACTGGGAGAAAGCGATCGAGGAACGCCCGCGCGACCAACCTTTTTTTCTGTGGTTGGCTGCGTTGGACCCGCATCGTGAGTACTCCGAGGGTGCTCTCGACCCGCCTCATCGGGCCGAGGACGTGATCGTTCCGCGGCATCTGCCTGACACGCCAGAGGTTCGCGAAGACTTGCGACTTTACTATGACGAGATCGGCCGGCTGGATCAGTACGTCGGCAAAGTCACTGACAAACTGAAACAACAGGGCGTCTCGGACAATACGCTGGTTCTATTCATCAGCGATAATGGGCGACCTTTTCCGCGGGACAAAACGACGTTGTACGACGGTGGAATCCGCACGCCTTGGATCGTCCGCTGGCCATCGCACGTCAATGCAGGGCAGACAACAAATTCATTGGTCAGCGCCGTGGATATCGCGCCAACCTTCCTCGAACTGGCCGGCGTCGATGTCGCCGAACAGGGGTGGGAAGGCAAAAGTTTTCGAGACGTCCTTTCCGATCCGAACGTGTCCACGCGTGAGTTCGCGTTCGCGGAAGACCACTGGCACGACTACGAAGATCACGCGCGAAGCGTCATGAACGCAAACGTCAAGCTGATTCGCAACGACTATGTGGACTTACCGTCGACGCCGTCGGCCGACGCGGGACGCGGGCTCAGCTGGCAGAAAATGTTGGAACTGGAAAAGGAAGGCAAACTGAACTTCGCGCAGCGAATGTGCTTTAAGTCGCCTCGACCCAAGTGGCAATTGTTTGATCTGCAGCGAGACCCGGGTGAAATACGCAACGTTTTTTCGGATCCAGCTTACAGGCCGGCTCGCGATCAATTGATGGCCGCACTGAGAGCATGGACCAAAGAGACGTCCGATTACATACCATCGAAACGCACGCCCGATGAGTTTGACCGAGTGACCGGCGATCCCGATCATCGTGTCCGCGTACGTCCACGCCCGTCCAAGTTGCAGATGTTCGGTACCAACGGCAAATACTGACCGGCAAATACTCAACGACAGATGTCCACGAAACCCCAAGCGACGCTTTCGTACTCTTGGTGATGCATTCATTCATCAAGGTTTCGTCATGCGTTGCACTCTGTGTTGTACGTTGCGTTGCACGCTGTGTCGTGCCGGCGCTGATTTGGCGTCTCCATCAATTCATCGACACCCCCGTTCTCCTCGCCACATCGGATTCTTCATCGTGATTGCTAAACGGTTTCTGATCACCGCCATCCTGTTCTGTTGCTTCATGGGCACAGGTTTCGCTGAAATCTATCTCGGCCAAGGGACGATGTCGGGTGAGGTGACCAGCACGAGTGTCCTGCTGCAGACTCGCTTGACCGTTACCGAAAAGCTGGACGAGAAAGGCGACATTCCTGGGGCGGCTGGCGTGGTAAATTTTCGTTGGAGCCGACATCAAGACTTCCGTGACGCGCAGACCACACCGCCGGTAAAAGCGTTGCCGCGCCACGATTTCATCGTTCGCACATCGTTGCAGGGGCTGGAGCCCGCGACGACGTATTACTTCCGCGCCGTCTTCGGCGACACCCCACAGTCCACGCAAGAGGGACCGGTCTGTTCGTTTAAAACATTGCCCGGAGCAGGTTCCGATAACGATGTTCGATTCATTGTCGGCAGTTGCATGAATTACAACAAATTCATGTACGGGAAGGCGGGCAAAGCGGGCGACGTGATCACGGCAACCGAAGAAGACAAGCGTTTGGGGTTCCCTGCGTTTGTGGCGATGAAACGCTTACAGCCAGACTTCTTTGTCGGAACCGGCGATATCGTTTACTACGACAATCAGTTGAACGATGCACAGCAGATATCGGAACTGAGGCAATGCTGGCACGAGCAGTTTCGCTTTCCGCGCATGATTGAATTCTTTCGTGACGTACCGGGCTATTGGTCCAAGGACGATCACGATTTTCGGTTCAACGATTCGGATAACTCGTCGGATCGATTGCCCATGCCGGCAACCGGAATCGAATTGTTTCGCGAACAGGTGCCGATCGCGGCGATGGATGATCACCAGAGCCCCACTTATCGCACACACCGTGTCAATCAATCGCTGCAAATTTGGTTGACCGAGGGGCGTGATTTCCGATCGCCCAATCGAATGGCGGACGGCCCCGAAAAAACGTTGTGGGGCGCCGAGCAATCGCAGTGGCTGCGGAAAACGCTGAAAGCCAGCGACGCCAAATGGAAAATTTTGATTTCGCCGACACCGATGGTCGGCCCGGATGACGCCAAGAAGAAAGACAACCACACCAATCTGGGCGGATTTCGGCACGAAGCGGAAGAGTTTTTCGACTGGATGGAAGAAAACAAAATCGACAACTTGATGACCATTTGCGGTGATCGCCATTGGCAATACCATAGCATTCACCCCAAAGGCATCAACGAATTCGCGTGCGGAGCACTCAATGACGAGAACGCGCGAGTCGGCGTCGCACCGGGCTCACGCAAAGGTACGGATCCCGAGGGGCTGATCGAACAGCCATACACCTATCCTTCGCCTACGGGTGGATTCATCATGGTGGAAGCGGGCGATGAATTGGTCATCCAGTTCTTTGATGACCAGGGCGAGCAACTGTATCGCGTGGTAAAATAGAAGACCCTGCCTCGTAAACGGCCGCCCAAATCATCAGCCCTTTGATTCCGGCCGCCACGGTTCGAAAATTCACGATCAATCCACACCAACTGGAACTGCCCGCGAGTTCCAGTCCCACCCTTTTTCCCACAAGGACTCGCAATCCATGCGTTGCTTTGCTTTATGCTTTGCCGCTATCAGTCTGTTCGTGACCGTTATCGATTCACGCGCCGACGAGCGCCCGAATTTTGTAATCTTTGTCGCCGATGATATGGCGTGGGATGACTGCGGTGCGTACGGTCACCCATCAATTCGCACACCCAATATCGACCGTCTTGCTCAAGAAGGCTTGCGTTTTGATCGAGCCTATTTGACATGTTCCTCGTGCAGTCCTAGCCGTTGTTCGATGATGACCGGGCGGTATCCACATTCCACCGGCGCCAGCGAGCTGCATTTGCCGTTGCCTGCCGAGCGGACGATGATGACCAAACCGCTGATGGATGCCGGTTACTGGACCGCCGCGGTTGGCAAGTGGCATTTGGGCGAAGAGGTTGCCGACCAAGTCGATTATCGACAAGGTTCGCCACCGGAAAAGATGGGCGAGGCATGGCTGAACGCGATACGCGAACGTCCCATGGACAAGCCCTTTTTCATGTGGGCTGCTCACACGGATCCGCACCGCGGATATAAGCCCGGTGCCGTCGACCCGCCTCACACTCGCGACGACGTCGTTGTGCCACCGTTCTTTCCGGACGAGGCGGAAGTCCGCGATGACATGGCCCTGTACTATGACGAGATCGCTCGTTTCGATCAGCATATCGGCGAAGTGCTAGAGGAATTGGATCGCCAAAACGTGGCGGACAATACATTCGTCCTGGTGATCAGCGACAACGGCCGGCCGTTTCCGCACTGTAAAACGCGCGTCTCTGTGCCAGGCGTCCGTACTCCGTTTGTGGTCCGATTTCCCAAAGGGGTTCGAAACGCCGGGACGGAAATCAAGCAGACGGTCAGTACCATCGACATCGCGCCGACCGTGCTAGAACTGGCCGGGCTAGAGCCGCTGGCGAGTTTTCAAGGTCACAGTTTTGCGCCGGTCTTGGCGGGGGCACGGATCCGTGTACGACCGTATGCGTTTGCCGAACATAATTGGCATGATTATCGAGCGTTCGAACGAGGGGCACACGATACGCAGTACTGTTACATCCGAAACTGGTTGACGGAAACTCCCGGTACGCCGCCTGCTGATGCGGTCAGAAGCCCGACCTTTGCCGTGATGAAACGGTTGCACGACGAAGGAAAGTTGACGGCCGAACAACGGGAATGCTTTGAAACGCCGCGTCCGGCCGAGTTCTTGTACGATGTCGACGCCGATCCGAATTGTCTGAACAATTTGGCGGCGGATCCCAAACATGCCGATGTTCTGCGACGGATGCGGATTGCACTGGATCAGTGGCGGCATGAGACCGACGACGTGTTCCCGGGCGAAGATCAGTTGACGCCCGATGGATTCGATCGTACGACGGGAGACCGAACGATCAATGGTCAACATCCCTCCTTGCAGAAAACGCCGCGCAAGAAGAAATCGTCCTGATGCAGCCCACGTGCGACGTACATCCGATGGTGACGGTACCGGTCGCCTCGCCAACCGCGACAGCATCGTCGACGGCTCCGCAGTCGTTCAATCACGGATCATCGTCCAGAAAGTCGTCCAGGAATTTGCTCACCGCGATTCTGACCAGCGTCGTGCTGCACGGCGGGCTGCTGTCCGCGTGTGTGTTATTGTCCCCGAACGTGTTTCCGGCCGCGCACGTTCGGCGTGGGGATGCATCACATCGCTTGGAATTGACCATGACGATGGCCGCGATCGATCAACCGATGCCGATCGTGGTCGCGTTTGAGCCCGCCAGTATCGGCGAGTCGGATTTGGATCGAATTGCCGATCCGCAGACGGCTCATCGCGGTATAGAGCGTCGCCGCAAAGTCAAATCGCCGGTCTCGTTGCCGATGCCACAATCGCCTCAAGCTCGCGATTTCCAACCGCAAACGCCGGATGTCTTAGCGCGTACAAAACTGCTGGATGAACTTCGGCCAAGAACGCTCGACGCGCAGCGTCGACCGCGAATGCCGGTTCAGCCGCTGCCAGCCCCGGTCTCGCCGCCACCGGCGACCGTGGTGGGCACCGAATCTTGGACCCCCGAGCCGCTCGCGTCGAATCAGCCCCCAGACTATCCCGCCAAAGCGATCTCGCAGCGCGTCGAAGGAACCGCGAGGCTTCGCGTGACGGTGAACCGCGAGGGTGCGGTGGCGGCGGTTCAGATTGCTAGTTCCAGCGGCTCGGTGATGCTTGACCAAGCCGCCGTCGATGCGGTGCAAGGCTGGCGGTTTCGACCGATGAAATCAATCCTTGCCAGAAATTCGCAAACGATTGTGATCCCAATCGTGTTTCAGCTGAACCGGTGATCGGACATCGTGCGGGCACCGTGCTCGTGCACCCGACGTCGGACATCAGCTATCCGTCATCGAGCACCCGACGTTGGGCATCAGACACCGACGAAACCGGACCGTTAGGACCACACATTTAGAACCGCTAAATTCGCACCGTCAAAACTGGACGGCCACCTGAACGATGACCGGTGTGAAACCTTGACGGTTGTGTGGGATCTTTGGGGGCCGTCGTAGCGATCGCCGCGGGTGGACGGATTGTATTGGTGAACCCGGTCCTCGCGATTCGATCAATTACCTCACGTCAGCGCTGTCTATGGCTCCGTCGATCCGATGAGGGAATTTATGTTTGCGATTGGCCGTTGCCGTGCTCTTGCTGTTGCCGTCGCCTGCCTCGGAATCGCATCGGCGTGCTTTTCGCAGGACGATTTGGGCAACGAGATCACGCTGCCGCCGGTCATCGTCAGGCCACCCGCTGTCGAACCGGCGCCTGAATCAGTGTTGGTCGACCCCGGTGCCTTTAACGAACCTGAACCCGAGTTCAGTCCATCGGACTTGTTGCCCGGCGAATCGACGCCTTTGTTTTCTGACACGACGGGCGATTTTTCGCCCAGCGAAAATGAATTCCTGCCCGGCGGATCGCAGTCGATCGATCCACTGGCAAGTTCGCCATCGTCATCCTCCGGCGTCGCCGGTACGTCCGAGCCGTCATTTCTCAGCCTTTCGGAGCAGACGTTTGGCGGCAACGCGTTGAACCAGAATCTTGGCATCTTTCGCGACGCCACTTCGCTGCTGGATACGCCATCTGCGGCATCGATTCGGTCGATGCAAGAGATGTCCGCTCGGCAAGCGCCGGATATGTTTCACGCACTTCAAAACGAAGTCGGAGTGTTGATGCAAAGCACCGCTGCAGGTCAAGCGTCACCGTTCATGCGCGGGCTGACGGGACAGCAAGTGCTCATTTTGGTCGACGGTATCCGGCTGAATAACTCGGTCACTCGTCGCGGCCCGAACCAATACTTCAACACGATCGATCCCGGCATGGTTGAACAAATCGAAGTCTTGCGAGGTCAAGGCGGTGTGACCTGGGGCGCCGATGCGATCGGAGGCGTCATCAACGTCGTCACCCGATCGGCAACCGTTCACGAACCTCATTGCGACGGGTACGGAGTACGAGAATTCACGCAGTACTACAACACTGCGAACTCTTCACCCTATAGTCGCCTGAACGTTGAAGGCTGGTCTGGGAACACGGGGTTGTTCGGTGGGGCCAGCTTTTTGAACGTGCGTGATTTGGATACAGGGTTCGATCAGTTCGGCCGACAGCCTGGGACCAATTTCCAGCAGTGGGCCGGCGATGTGAAATTCAATTACCTGTTAACACGCGACAGTATGTTGACGTTGTCGATGCAACATTTCGAACAAGACGACCTGCCGCGCAGCGATCGTTTCCCCGGATACCCGCTGGACGTCGACAACAGCAATACGGCGGGCGGAGCTCGGTTCTTTGATCCGCAGCAGCGTGACTTGACGTACTTGCGGTATCAATCAATTCGACCGGCCCTTGGTTTCTTTGATGCGGTCACGGCCACCGCGTCGTATCATCGCCAGCGTGAAAGCCAGACGCGCGGAATTCCGACAACACGGTTCCAAGAAATTGATGTCGACACGGTAGGACTTAGTTGGCTGGGGTCGCGAAAATTAGCCGAGTTCGGAAAAATTGTGACCGGTGCCGACTGGTACTACGACGATGTTGATTCTCCTTTCGGCGGTTCGGCGACGGGGCCCATCGTTCCCGACGACGCATGGTATCGCCGCGCGGGTTGGTTCGCGAACTGGAACGTGCCGCTTACCCATCGCTTGAATGCCGTTCTGGGAACCCGTTTCGAATCGGTCGCAACGGCCGGCACCCCGTTGATCGGCGGTGTGCCTGTCCGTGTGGATCAGTCGTATGACGACTGGATCGCCAGCATCGGTCTGACGTATCGAATTCACGACGACGTGCGATTGGTCGGCAGCATTGCCGAAGGGTTTCGTCCCCCGAACCTGGACGATTTGATGGCGAACAACCCTAACGTATTGCAGGCCGGGCAAAGCCTGCCCAGTCTGGGACTGACACCGGAACATTCGTTGACGTACGAAATCGGGCTAAAGGTCAATCGTGATCGGTTGCGGGCACAAGGATTTGTGTACTGGATGGACTTGGACGACAACCTGGTATCGATCACGGCGGCGCCGGACACCTTTGCCACGGCCAATCAGGATTCGACCATGCAAGGTGTCGAAGCGGACGGCGAATACTTGCTGAGTCGTTGCTATTCGGTGTACGGGAACTTTTGGTATACGTACGGAACCAACGAGGTGACCAACGCTCCGCTTAGCCGTGTTCCGCCGATGCAGGGCATTCTGGGCTTGCGATTTCGTGACCCGTCCGACGGCACCTATGCATCGCTGTACACATGGATGAGCGATCGACAAGATCGGTTGGACCCCGTTCGCGACGTCACCGACGAACGCATCCCCGATGGAGGCACGCCTGGGTTTGCAACACTCAACCTGCGGATGGGACGCGACTTTGGCAAGAGGCGACAACATCACGGATCGATCAGCTTTGAAAATATCACCGACAAAGCGTACTTGGTTCACGGCTCAGGGGTGCTGGGAACCGGATTCACAACGCGGTTAGGCTGGACCAGCCTGTTCTAATCCGCCTAAAGGTACATCCCGACGAAGCCGTCGGCCGAGTCGGATTGTTCATTGATCGCACGGATTCGCTGTTCGGTCTTTTCCAGATCGCCGGCATCGATGTAGCGATTGAATTCGACCAACAAGGCGTGTTGAACGCTCTCGGCTAAGAAGCCGACCACTGGTTCATTCAGCCAAGCACAGGTTTCTTGGGCTAAGGAGACGTTGATGTCGACGGATCGCGTTTGGCGATCTTTGGGGCCCGTCATCACGGTGCCTTCAAAGTCAAAGACGACGCAACCCTGTTTGGGATCGTTTGTCAGATGGTAGGTGCAGGTGCCACGGTGCAAATAGTAAGTGTTGTGCGTCCCGTGTTTGGCCATCGCGTCTTTGACCCGCAGAACGAATTGCTCGTACTTAGGCGACGCATCGACAGGGACGTCCAGTCGAGTGACGCTGCGCAGCGGCAGGCAATCAAATTCGATTTCGACCCACTGGCCAGAGGACGGTTGCTGCTTTGCGGCATTGGACATGCAAGAAACCCAAGAAAACACGTATCAATCGAATCACATCGTGATTCAATTTAGCAGCCTGGCTAAAATTCCGCAGGACGACTTTCGTACCACGATCGGGTTTCACACGGATCGGGCCGGTTCACCGACTTGTTGAGTTTGCGCGTGGTGAGAGAATGAGAGAAGAAGCCCTGCGCCGCTCTTTTGCAGCCAATGAGATTGCAAGACATCAGTTGCGCTGGTACTCGATGGGGACAATCGAGGCGAAATGCGTTCCGACGGTTCCACTACGGAATCGCGGTGAGGCCATTGGCGCGGCTGTCGATGGCTTGATGGAACAGCCTCAGTTGCTCGACCAATTCCTGGTTGCTCTGATACAGACGCATCAAGTTTTGACGTGTCTGGGCAACGTTCGACTTTAGTTTTTCTGTGTAGTCGACCAACGCAACCTTTTCTTTGCTGGTCTGGTCCAAATCTTGTTCCAGTTTCAGCTTATCGGTCTGCGTGACCGTGGTCATCTTGTCGGTCGCCGCAATCGCGTCTTCTAAGACCTTGCGTTCGAACTCGAGCTCTCGCGAGCGTTTTTCTAGTTCCGTCAATCGCAAACGGATGTCTCGCAACACGAATCGATAGTCGTTCAGCGGGCGAACGTAGTACCGGTTGATCAGTTTTGCGGTTCCCTCGTCGATCAACTCGTTCGCCTTTTCCTCCTTCAGCGTGACCTGTTCGCCGGTCTTGAACTTGACGGCTCGGTCCGATTCGCCATCACCGTGTTTCAGTCGGCTGTCGACGGCACGCCCCAGTCCGTCAAAAAATCCACCTTCGAGTGCCCCGCGCGAGTCGTCACTATCGACTTCTTCTTCGTAGCTCTTCAGGAACTCAATCTTTACCCAGCGGCTCAGCGGTGGATCGTCCGGGCCAGCCTGAGTTCCGTCACGCAGGTAATTTCGCAGGGTTTCTTCGCGTTCTTTCGCCAGCTTTTCTTGAACGCCGGGACTGACGCCGGTCTCGCCCATCATGCGGGCGGCCGATTCCAGGCTTCGCTTGACCAGCGCATCGTCGATACGACCAAA
Source organism: uncultured Pirellulaceae bacterium (assembly GCA_963975425.1). Lineage (GTDB taxonomy): Bacteria > Planctomycetota > Planctomycetia > Pirellulales > Pirellulaceae > CAXBGS01. The sequence goes on along the minus strand of CAXBGS010000004.1, from coordinate 207,423 downwards.
CAGATTGTCATTATCGGGCGTGCTGCCGGGCGCGATGAAGGGCTCGTGCCCGTCCAGGGGTAGTAATTCGTACAGTGACCAGAGCTTTGCTTTGTTTTGACCGATCGCATCAAGCTGAGCCGGTTCCAGCGGTCCGGTCGGTGTCAGGGTGACTTGGTCCGGTGTACTGGCAGTGACTTTGAACTCGCCCAGATAGAACATGGGAATCGGCAGCTCGACGCCCTCGACTTGTCCTTCGGCAAATCCAAAGACGACCATGCTCTCGGGGATCAGCGGCAGAGTCGACGGTGCGTCCGGCTCGTCGCCGACGTTCTTGGCCGGCGGCCTGGACAATGTGATCCCTTGCGGATCGGCATTTTGCATCCGCAGACTTCGCCAGCGACGTCCTGCTTCGGTGCCTAGTTTGGCGAGCTTTTGCGAAAGGGAAACGACACCCTCACCGGCCGTGGGATTGGACGGATCGCCAAACTTGATGAGGTGCTGTTCTTTCTCGCTCTCTTCTGCTCGTGCTTCGAGTTTTTCTTTGATTTGGTGCCAGGCGGCGCGGCTTTGCAGCACACCGGCCGTGGGAAATAGCATCGTCACGGCAAGCAACATCGTGATGCATGCAGCCACAATGTTGTACCAACGCCAGTTTCTCGCCGCTTTCCAAACGACGACGAAAAAGCCGATGACCAGACCGATCAGCAGAGCAAGAATGACAAACTTCATGATCGTTCTGAAGAACCACCGCAAAAACGTTGCTGAGAAGAGGCGAAATGTACCCGAATGAATAGTAAGTTGGGCAATATGTAGCGTCAAGCTTTTCTCGCCTGTCGGCCGATATTGACGCGATTTTCATCATCGTGCCCCCCACATGATCGGCCATCGGCTTTCACGCGAGTTGATCGTCCTCGGTGTGACTCATTGTCACAAACCGCATGACCTGACCCATACCGTACCGAATCGACACTCACGACCGGTGTTATCAGTGGATGAGTCGCTGCCAGCCGCCGAAACGGATACCGGTGACATGGATTGTCACCAACCGCTCGGTTTTGCGTCCCACACCGGATTCATGGGTCTCGACGAATATCGTGAACAAAAAACACCTCATTGCGTTGATCACCGCACCCGAAGTCGCGACCGCAGGAATTGCGACGATGACGGTTTTGCTGCTGATCACGATCACCGGCTGTCACCGTCAGTACTATCGCAAGCAGGCTGACTGCGAAGCTCACAGTCTGATCCGCGAAAAGTCCAGTCATATCGCTCGACCGCCGGAGACGCCGGTGAGGATCGAAGTCGATCGCCGCAGCCGGATGTTCAATCCGTTCGATCTGGATTTTCAGCCGATGCCGTTGGATGATCCGGCGGCACATCGCTACATGCAATGTGTCGATGGTCGCCGCGGGTATCCGATGTGGCACGCTGCGGGCACGACGAACACGTCGGAGAGTCCGGATTGGTGGCAGTTCCTGCCGCTGGATGAAAACGGTGTGTTGGTGCTGAATGCTGACAACGCTGTTCGGCTGGCACTATTGCACTCGCCCGACTACCAAGAGCAGACCGAACAGTTGTATCTGTCGGCTTTGGACGTCAGCAGCGAACGATTCCGATTCGATACGCAATTCTTTGGCGGTGCCCAAGCGTTCTGGCAGGCCGATGGCGACCGTCGCCCCGGTGCCGGTGGTGATCAAAGCACGACATTTGGAATCGGACCGAACAGCAACGGCCGACGTGACCTCGCGCTTCAGCGTTCCTTCGCGACCGGTGCCGACTTGGTTGTCGGTGTCGCCAACAGCATCGTGTGGGAACTGAGCGGGCCGAATAGCCAAAGTGCAACGACCGTACTCGACTTTACGTTGCTGCAACCACTGCTGCGAGGCGCCGGACGGGATCGAATCTTGGAACGGCTGACACTTGCCGAGCGCAACTTGCTTAGCAACGTCCGATCGTTCGAACGTTACCGACGCAGCTTTTACTTGAACATCACGACCGGCCGAAATATCGAAAGCCAAGTTCGCCGCAGCGGTGGCGTCTTTGGCGTCGGCCTGGGTGGATTCACGGGACTCGGTGGTGGTTTCGCAGGACTCGGTGGCGGCGGCGGCAATGCCGGAATCGGCGGCGGTGGCGGCGTTGCCCAAGCAGGCGGATTTTTGGGATTGCTGCAGGACCAGCTGCAAATCCGAAACTTGGAAGAGAACATTGCGCGGCTGGGTGAAAACCTCTTGATTCTGGACAACACGTTGGTCGAATTGCTGACCACCATTCCTGATGACCCGGAAGAAATCATTCGACAACGGTTGCAGGTCGCCCAGGCTCGTTCAGCCCTCTTGAACGCTCAGACCCAATTGGTCGGCCGGCAATCTGGTTATCAGGCTTCGCTCGATTCGTTCCTGACAACGTTGGGCTTGCCGCCGTACCTCTGCGCACGAATCGAAGACCCGATCTTGGAACGATTTGAATTGATTGATTCGGATCTGCGAAGTCGTCGTCAACAGCTGATCAACGTGCGATCGTTGGTCGGTGAGTTAAACGTGCGTCTGCTTGAACAAGCGAAGTTCGAAGTCGACCCCAATACGGGGTTGCCTGAGTCGCAACTCGACTGGACACCGGAAGTTCAGCGTGCGATCGGCATCCTGCGTGAAGAGATCCAACCACTGGCTGATTTTAACCAGACGTTGATTCAAGAAGACTTGCCACGCGTCAAAGGTGATATCGCTAGCTTTTCTGAGCAATTGGCCGAACGGCGAAAACAGAACGAAAGCTTGTTGCAGTTGTATCGTGAGGAAAAAGCGAATCAGTGCACATTGCTTAGCGTCAACGAAATCGATGAAACGATTTTCGAGATCGAAGAACTTAGCGATTTGGACGTTCGTTTGACTGAGGAATATCAGAAACTGGAAGAGCGACTTGGTTCTTACACGGAGCGTCTGCGTGAATTGGAAGCAACGCTTGTGCAATACGACGAGGTCGGTGTCGGCGACGATACCCCGCAAGAGATTGCACGCAAGCTGCGAGATGATGTGGTGTTGAAATCTCAAGACTTGCTGTCCGAACTCGGCGACGACGTCCTGGCACTGCAATTGATTCAGGCTCGTGCACGAACCGAAAGTGTGTTGCTGCCGGAGGTTGAAATTGATCCGCGGTCGGCACTCGAAATCGCTCGCAAGAACCGCCGCGACTGGGCCAACGCCCGTGCCGCGCTGGTCAACTCGTGGCGATTGATTGAATTTAACGCCGACGACCTTGAAAGCTCGCTGGACCTCACGTTCAGCGGTGATGTGCAGAACGTCGGGAACAACCCGCTAAGCATGCGTTCGAGCACCGGACGCTTGCGAGTCGGACTGCAATGGGATGCTCCCATCACTCGTTTGCAGGAACGAAACACATACCGTCAATCGCTGATCGAATTCGAGCAAGCCAAGCGGGATTACTATTCGTTCGAAGACGGAATCTGGCAACTGTTACGCGGTCAGATTCGACAACTGCAGGCGAACCGGTTGAATTTCGAACTCGGTCGCCAATCGGTCCGAATCGCCGCGGCACAGATTGAACTGAACGAAGACATTCGAGCGTTCCGTGATGCTCGCGGGCTGAGCAGTGGTCCGACAGCAGCCCGTGATACGATTTCGGCCTTGACCGATTTGCTGAACTCGCAGAACGCATTGCTGAACATCTTTGTGAACTACGAAGTGGTTCGCCGTGGGCTGAATTTCGACCTCGGTACGATGGAACTTAGCCCCGAAGGCTTATGGATCGATCCGGGGCCGCTGACCGAAGGCACCATGTGGGTGCCAGGGGGCGGCACCGACGGGATGATCGAATGTGGCTGCAACAAATGTGGACTGCGAATGGAAACGTTGCCCGAAGAATCTTCCTACATGGAGGACAGGTTTGGCACGGTCAGCAACCTGCCCCCGGAGGTTACCGTCAGCGAAGAATGGTACGAGGCTCCCATCGAAACGATGGAAGCTCCAATGGAATCGCCCGTCGAAGTTCAACTGCCGCCAGCGGTCCAAGCCCCACCGGTGATCGAACCGTTGCCGGCGCCCACGGCTAGGCCGATTCAGTCGTTGTAGTGAACTTGTTGATTTCGTCGTGAACTTGCTGAACTTAAGATCGAGGCCATGCATGCGCATGGCCTCGATCGATTTCGGTCTAGTCGCGAACCCAGGTCGTCTTTTCTTCGATCGGGCTCCGTTGACTCGAGGGCCAGTCGCTCTCGGGATAGCCGAGATAGAAAATTCCTAGCACACGGTCATCGGTGGACAGGCCGACGAAGTCCCGCAGTTGATCGCTGCAGGCGGCGACGTTCGTCGACCAGAACCCGCCAAGCCCGTGCGCCGCGGCGGTCAAGTGTATGTTTTGAACCGCACAGGCGACCGCTTGAATCTCGTCCAGTTCGGATATCTTTCGGCTGGCTTGGCGTTTCATGCCAATGACCATCACGATGGGCGCACGCAATACGCTCTCTTTGATTCCCGCATGCTTGTTGGCCTTGAACGTTTCCGCCGTGGTGATGGCTCGGTAAGTATCCGCCATGAATTCTGCGAGCCGTTTTCTTGCGTCACCGACAAAGATGGTGAATCGCCAAGGTTCGGTCATCCCATGTGTGGGCGCCCAATTGGCGTTCTCAAGAATTTCTCGCACCACCGACTCATCCACGTCGCGGTCGCTAAAGGCTTTGGGTTTGACCGTCCGGCGAGATCGAATCACGTTCGTGATGACTTGCGAATCCACAGATGATGTTCCTGGAATGATGAGAGACGAGAAATTCGACGGCCGAGCGGCAAAACCGAAAGGCCGATCTTCGCAAAGACCGACCGTTGTCAAATCGGTGCCGACGTCAGAGGGGATTTGGCGATCCGAACAGGTCGTTCAGATATGACGTGTGCTCTCGTATGCTAAACTAAGCATCCCTTCCAGGTCGAACCCTTCCAAGTGGCAATTCGTTGTTCCTACCCAACGCCACGATCGTCCTTATACCCATCGGTGACATTCATGAATCATCAAACGTCTGTCGGTTTGCGTATTGCATCGGTCTTCGCGCTGATCTGTTTAATTTCCAATGCGGAAACCGCGACGATCACCGCCGGCGATCTTTCGGCCGGTGCAGCTCGGATCGACATCACGCCAGAGATGGGAGTTTCGCTGGACGGGTCGATTAGCAAGAACGGAGTGGTTGAATCGATCCATGATCGTCTTCACGCGAGGGCGCTGGTGCTGGACGATGGCAAAACCCGTATCGCGATGGTGATTGTTGACAACTGCATGACATCGCGAGATGTCTTTGACAAGGCAAAAGCATCGGTCCATCAAGCGACTGGTTTTCCGATCGATCATATGTTGATGGCGTCGACACACACGCACGCGGCACCACGCACCGCTCATATCAGTCGCGAACCGATCGACGATCGGTATCACGACCAAGTCAGTGATGGGATTAGCCGTGCGATTTTGGCGGCAATCGAAAACTTGCGGCCCGCACAGATTGGCTACGCGTCGTTTGATCGCCCAAGCTTGATCGCGTGCCGTCGATTCATTTGCGAACCGGGAACCGTGGAAGCCAATCCCTTTGGCGAACTGGGTGAACAAATCAAGTCCGTCGCGGGTCGATCCAGCGGGGTGATTGGTCCGGCCGGCCCCGTCGATCCCCAGTTTTCGATTCTCTCGGTGCGTCACCGCGATCAAACGCCACTCTGTGTGCTGGGCAACTTTAGCGTTCACTATTGCGGCGGTTACCAAAGGGGAGCGGTCAGCGCCGACTACTTTGGATTCTTCTCACGTGAAATCGAATCGCTGCTGAAGCATGACTCGGCCCATCCTCCGGTCGTCGGCATCATGTCCAACGGAACCAGTGGAAACACCGGCGCGTTTCAACGATCTGATGGTAAGAAGTTCAAGCCATTTGAAGGCATGCAGCATTACGGCCGCATGCTCGCCAGCGAGACGCGTCAGTTGCTTGACGAAATTGAATATCGCAGTGACGTTTCAATCGGAATGTTACAGCAGCAGCTGACCTTGGGTGTTCGTCGCCCAAGTGAAGAACGACTTGCTTGGGCCACCAAGACGATCGGCCAACCCAAGGCGGAACACACCCATCGATGGTCACTGATCTATGCGCAGGAGGCACAGCATTTGTCCAAGTATCCGTCGGAAAAGACAATCGTGCTGCAGGCGATCCGCATCGGCGACATCGGTATCGCGGCGGCGCCGTGTGAAGTGTTCGCCGAGACAGGACTCGGAATCAAATCCGCAAGTCCGTTTCGTCACACGTTCAGCATCGAATTGGCAAACGGATATGGCGGATACTTGCCGACACTCGAGCAGCATCAATTGGGAGGCTATGAGACTTGGCCTGCCCGATCCAGCTTTCTAGAAAAAAACGCCGAGCAAAAAATTCGCTCGACGCTTGTTGATTCGTTGCAGCAGCTTGATGGCGAACCATGAGTCGCGGCTAAAGGCCGTGCGTTACGACTCGCCGCGTGCGGTGCGACCTAGACGGCGGCCGTTGGGACGACGTTAACGCGGCGACCCTTGCGATCGAACATCACGTTTCCTTCGATCAGTGCAAACAGAGTGTAGTCGTTGCCTTGCCCAACACCTTTGCCGGCGTGGAACTTGGTGCCGACCTGGCGAACCAGAATACTGCCGGGTTGAACGACTTCGCCACCGAACTTTTTCACGCCACGACGCTGGGCGTTGGAGTCACGACCGTTGCGGCTGGACCCCTGTCCTTTCTTATGTGCCATCAGATTTACCTGAAAATGAGTTGTTTGAGCCCCGGAATGTAGCGATCGACCCCTGTTTGATCAAGGCGTACGGATGGATCAAGGCATACCGACCCGGCTTTTTTCGCAGAATGCGGCGAATTTTCGCCAAGTGCGTCGGATTTGATCCCTCGATTGATACTCAAGCCAATTTGCCAACGTCAAGTCATCGCGGTCAGAATGCGTCTTGCGACCGAAACCACTGCGGTCGGAATCACTGCGGTCGGAATCACTGTCACGCGAGATACAAACGCCTGCGTCTCCTTTAACGCTTGGTCGTCGTCGGCAGAGCACCGAGGGTTCCCGACTGAAGCCGCAGGTGATGGATCTCCATCGTTCTTGGGTTGATTGTCATTTCGCTAATCACCACGTCCGGTCCGGGTTGTCCGTCGGGTCGGGTCAGCCGAATGTTCGACCCCGAGTGTGGCGCACCGTCGATCGAAAACAGGTCTTTCATCGACGAGTAAACGGTTCGGGCGGCCGTACCCTCTAGCAGTCCCTTGTCGCTTCGCGTCCGAAAGACGATGCCGCCGTTGGCTTCCATTTCCCATGGAACCTGCATGCCTGCGATCCGCGGTGCATTCACATAGGCCGGCGCGACACCGACCCGCAACTGGTCGCAGTCCAGGGTCGAGTCGCCGAACGATAAGTCATTCATCTGCGCGACATCGAATGTTTCGTCCCACGAATGCAGATTACGGACACCGACGCGGACGCCTCGATAGAAAGTCAAATTCTCGGCCGTCAGGTCACCTTCGAAGAGTTCGTGATACTGCAGATGCAAGCCCGTCAATTCGCGACTCGCATCAATCTCGGCCGTCGAACCTGATGCCAGCGGCCCCTTGGGCGGTGAACGCATCCAGGTTCGATACCATCCGGGTCCGCTGCCGACCAACTTGCCACTCTCTGGCATCATCGTCAGCTTTGGTGCTTGCAGGATATGCCGTGCTTCCAGCACACCGTCGGCGGCACGGTGGTCGGCCTGAACCATCACCGGACGGTCTTCGGATTGAACAATTGCGATTTGTTGCACCGCCGCGTTGCGAATGGTTTGGACGTTTTCGATTTGCACTTCGTCACTGAGTGTGACGTGCAGTTGGTCGCCAGACAGATTCAATTCCCAAGGCTCGCGACCTTGCATCAACGCGGCTTCGATTGTCACACCGCCGGAAAGCGTTGCCGTTCGCCCGTCAAACCGCATCGCTTCGTTCCAGCGACAATGAGGCGCTTTGGTCCAAGTGATTTTTTTCTTTGCGTCCGACCCGCCGGTGTCGCTCGCGCCGCTTAGACCGCTGGGTAACACTGCGGTGGGCATGCGAAATTCGCCCGCATGATTGATTTCGATCAAGTTTTCTGCCGGCCAGATCTGAATCAGTGGTCCGACAAAGTAACCATCGCCCAGTTCAAATCGGGCAGGCGATTCGACACCGCTGCCAAGTTGCAGTACGTCGTCACCGCCGCCATCACGCCACCGCAATTGCTGGCCTGTCAGTTTCGCCGGTAAAGTCTGACCGCCGGTCGTGATTGAGTGCGTGAGTTCGACTGATCCGACGACCGTCAAGTCTCTCGCGTGAACGCCCTGTTTGCCTGATTCCAATTCCGCAGAAATCGAGTCACCGCGAATGTTGGGGCGCGGGCGAGCGACCGGGTCTGTCATTTCACCGCCGGCGTCCGGTTGGGCGATCCATTGCCGCATCGAACTGCCGCTGGATTCTTTGTCTTTGTCCGGCTTGCTGACGTGCCGGCCGGCCGGCGGCGGATCGACAAAGATCAGCTGCAATAAGTGTGTGCTGGCGGCGATGGCACGCGTGTCCAAGTGAACGTTGTTGCTGGCCTTTAACCATTTCGGCGATAGCGTTTGTTTTCCGTTGCTGCCGTCGGTGGAAGGTTTCAGTTGCAACGCGCCTTCGATCGATGAAGCCTGGAAACTTCCGCCATCGGTGAACGACGCTCGGACGTCTCCATCGATCCAAAGTCCGATTTCGCCATCGGCTCCCGCGGCCAAGTCATCGGTGGTCATCAATCGCTGTGGCTTGATCGAAAGTTGTTCGGACCAACTCGCTTCGCGAAGTGGGACTTTGTCGTCGTCCACGCGTACCAGTCCGGCGCCGTAGAAATCCAGGTTGCCAATCGCTTGCGGGTGTTCGGGATCGAAAAAGTAGGCCAACTGAGTCAGCCGGGCCAAGATTCCTGATCGACGAATTTCAACGCCCGTTCGGCCATCGGCGATCAACAATCCGTCAGCCGATTTGAAATCGACATGCTCCGCTGCGACCATCAGATCAAAACTGGGCGCACGAATCGTTGCGGGTGAACCATAGGCGGTCACTTGGTTCAGCCAATCCAGCGGCGTATCGCGCGACACGTCTGCGTTGGTCGGGTCTCGAAGCGACAATTCCAGTGCATCGCAATCGAATCGGTCTTCCGCACCGCCGCTGATTTGGTGGACCAACGAAACGGCGCTGCGCATGGACAGTTTGTCGAGCGCGAAATCGTATTCGACGCGGCCACCACAGCTGAGAGAAAGTGTTGCCGGTGCGGGCATCCCGGCCGATGTGTTCGAGCGCGGATTCGCTCGCACTTCCGGTTCCTGCGACGACGACCACAGCGGGCCGTCATGCAGCGGCACCACCATCTCATCCAGATAAATCAATTCCATTCGGTCCAACACCGCGGCGGCGTGTTGGCTGGCCGGGATCGTTCCGGTGGCGTTTGCCAAATGCAAGGTCAAGTCGCGACCGATCACACGAGCGTCGCCGAACATCATCTGAATCGCCTCGGTCGTCCAGACCTTGCGATTGTCGATGCCAACATTCGCCGTGCGGATCATCAAATGCCGTTTTGCGTCCTGGCTTTGACGTTTGATTTCAACGATGCCTCTCAATCGGCCATCATGGATCGGCGGCGCATTGCCGCTAAGCATATCCAGCGATTCGGTAAAGCGAATTTCGGCGCCCGATTCGGCTTCTAGGATGACGGGTTCCTGCAAGGGCTGTCCGTCGGCGCTGCGGCCGATGACGACCGTGATGGGCCACAGTCGCCACCGATCGTCGCTGGTCTGTTCCCAATTCTTGAACAGCAACATGAAGTTTCCGTTGGTTGTTTGCAGTCGTTTGCAAACGCCTCGTTGCCAGGCACCTTCGGGAAAGCTTTCCGCAAGCGAATCCGCTGGGACCATCACGTTTTCCGTTTTTACCGGAACAGCGTCAAAGGCTGGCGGTTCCAACAGCGGCGTCAACGTCCATTGATAGACAGTCGACGCAACCAATAAGACAGCGAGTGCGGAAAAATAGTGAGTTAGTTTTTTGAACGGTCGGTTCATGGGCACAATGAACGGCGAAAACGAATCATGCGGCGGGCCGCGGATCCTTTATCGCAAGTGTTCCTCCCATCGATGTTTCGCACGTAGCAAACGTTCGATCAGTTCACGCAGTGCGCCATCGCCGCCGCGATGATGCAGCACCCAGTTTGCGGCGGCTCGCGCGTCGGCGGATGCGTCCGCAGGCGCAGCAGATAATCCGGCCGCCTTCATCAAAGGAATATCAGGTAGATCATCGCCGATATAGCAAACCTGTTTCATCTGGCAGCCGGCTTGTTCGCAAATTTCGGACGCGGTATCCAGTTTGTTCTTCGCCGACTGATAGACGTACTGAATACCCAGTTCTTCCGCCCGGCGGCTGACGATGTGACTGCTGCGGGCCGTGATGATGCCGAATGTAAATCCGCTCTGCATCCAAAGTTTGATGCCCAGACCGTCCCGAACATGAAAGTGCTTTGTTTCCACGCCTGCATTGTCATACACAATCCGCCCATCCGTCATCACACCGTCGACATCCGAAAGGACGCATTTGATGTCGGCAGCCAAGTCAGCGTCAGAACGCAGGATTGCGGGCATAAGAATGAATGATCGAGATGAAGATGCAAAGTGTTCGCCGGAACAAGCCAATCGCCGCTGCGGCGGCGATCGTGTTTATCCAGCGGAAAGCGGAATCGTGATACAGGAATCGTCTTGTTGTGCGACCAAGTCGGTGATGTCCAGCATTCCCAGTGGTCGTCGGTCGGGATCGATCACCGGCAATTCGCTGATCCGGCGCCGTGACATGACCGCGATGACCTCGGATACCGGCCAGTCCGGCTCGGCCGTCATGGGGTTGTCGGTCATCCGCTGGCGAATCGATTCGTCCAGCGCTGCATCACACCGGGTTTCTAATAAACGCGCCAAATCGCTGTCGGTGAAAATTCCCGAAAGTTTTTGATCATCGTCGACCAGCATGATCGCGCCGCTGCGTCGACCGTTTTTCGATGCCGTCACCATGGCTTGCCGGATCGTGACGTTTTGGGATGCAATCCGACAGGCCACCAGCGGACGCATCATCTGTTGGGCATTGGCAAGTTTGCGTCCGAGCGCGCCGCCGGGGTGGAATCGGGCGAAGTCTTGTGATGTGAACTCGCGTAACCGGCTGGCAAGCATCGCGACCGCATCGCCCACCGCCATCATCACCGCGGTGCTGCTGGTTGGCGCTAATCCGTTCGGACACGCTTCGGGGTGAGAACCGATTGCGATCACGCAATCCGCACTGGCGGCCAATGGGTTGTCGTCAGTCGCCGTGATCGCGATCAAGCCTTGTGAATGAGCACGCAAGTGCGGAGCGATACGTACGACTTCTTCACTGCGCCCGGAATTGGAAATGGCCCACACCAAGTCGTTTTCGCGAACACGTCCCAGATCACCATGAACCGCTTCGGCAGGATGCAGAAAGTGTGAAGGTGTACCCGTGCTGGCCAACGTCGCGACCAGTTTCTGACCGACCAGTCCGGCTTTGCCAACGCCGGTGACGACCACGCATCCGTTGCAAGCCGCGGTCATCTCGGCCGCACGTACCGCATCAGTATTAAGATTTGTCGCGCAGCGTTCGAGCGCACGCGCCTCGGCCACCACGGTTTGCCGGATCGCGCGCAGCCGTTCCAGTGTTGTCGCGGGAATCGCGCCGCCGGTGACTTCGACCGACTCGTCCGAACGATTTTGGGCAGCATGATATTGTGGAGCAGCTGACACGGCGAAACCTTCCTTGGTCGATCGCGGTGGTTGGTGAATCTGTGGATGCGTTGACCGAAGCCGACCAGAGACCGTTCGACCGAATTGCGGGCCGGAACGTTTTGGCGCGGATCCGGTAGGCCGACCTCTGTCGGGGATATTAGCCAGAATCACTGGCTCGCCACAACGCTGTTACTTGGGCGTTTGCGTAAGATAGGCCGAGCCAGCGGTCGGTTGCTAGCTTTTTGGCTCGACGAACACCCAATGCTTCGCGAACCAGAAGTTCACAATCGCCCCCACGCCGATTCCCACCGCGGCCAGCGGCAGCGGGTGGGCAGCCAACTGGGGCGAGATTTCGCTGAAAAAGACCGTGACAAAGTAGCTGGCGGCGGCGCCAACACTGCACGAAACCAAATACTTTTGGAACCGTCCAAAGACGCCATACGTTTTCTTGCGGAATACCCACTGATCGTTTCCGGCGAAATTCCAGACCACCGCGGTCGAGATCGCGACGGCGCGTGAAACAGGAATTCCGTATCCACAGGAAAGCAGAAAAGCGAAACAGGTCAGGTCGACGATCGCGCCCGATGCACCGACCAATGCGAAGCGGCTGGCTTGGTAAGTCCCTTGAAACTTGAATCGTCCGAGTCGGCCGAGGTGGCGAAGATAGTTCAGTTGTTCGACCAGCGACAATTTGCTCTCACCGCGTCGACGATCGGTAAAGTGGATCGGGACCTCTTCGACACGACGGCATTTTGTTTTGACAAGGATTTCGAGGCCGATTTTGTAACCCACCGGATCCCAGTCACGCGTCCGCAGATAAACCTCGCGTGGCACCGCAAAGAATCCAGCCATCGGATCTTTGATCTTGGTGAAAGGCCTCGCCATCATGGTGGCCACGCGGCTGTTCAGGTGGCGAAAGAATCCCCATGTTTCATCGGTCGTGCCGCCTTGCACGTACCGGCTGCCGACGACCATTTCGGCCTGACGGTCTCGCAGCGCGCCGATCAATGTGGGCAACGTTTCCGGCGGATGACTCAAGTCGGCATCCATACAAACCAGAATTTCGCCCTGTGCTTCATCGAATCCCCGCAAGACGGCCGAGCTTAATCCTCGCTCGTCGATCCGTTCGATCATACGAACGTTGCGGCCACGCGATTGCAACTGAGCAATCTTTTCATCGGTTCCATCACGACTTGCATCATCAACGATGATAATTTCAATCCATTCGTCCAGGTGTGCGAACGTTGCCGAAACGCGTTCGACCAATTCTTCGATGTTTTCTGATTCTTGATACGTCGGCACGACCACCGAGACACCCACGCGTCGGGCATCCGCAGAAACTGTTTCTGTGAGGGCGGATGTTTTCGCCTGAGACGAAACCGTCACGGGCGCAACGTTCTGCAGTCCATCGAAGTTGGCTGCGGCGTTGTCGGTCGTGTCCATCATGGGATGCCGGGGCGGAAGTATTTCGAGAATCAGGACACAGCTCAGCACTTGTGCCGCGAGTTCTTGGCGACAAATGACTCGCGTGGACGCGATTGAAAGCTAGATTTCAGTCGCAGTGGCCGGCGAATGTGCTGGAAACGATGTCAAAAACTACGACGCAGAGCGCGGCGATGGGGAAATTCGAACAACAACGTCGTCCCTCACTTTGGTTGGCTATCCCGGTTGTGATGGTGCTGACGATTGTGTGGACGAAAGCTGACTATCCGCTGGATTATTGGCTGCACATCAACAACGGTGGCTGGATGATCCAGCACGGTCGGCTGATCGATCACGACACGTTTTCGCACACCATCGACGGTCAACCGGTCAATAACCAACCTTGGTTGGCCCAGATTTGGATGTATCAAGTCCACCGGGTCGGCGGATACGCGTTGAACCAATTCATCGCGGGCCTCGGCTACGCCGCGGGTGTGCTGACGGTCATGTATCTGGTCGGCCGACGGTGTCAAAATTGGACGCTGGCCGCACTGGCCGGCTGTGTGACCGTGGCGGTGATGTCGACCAACCTGGGCATACGGCCACAGTACTTTTCGGTTGTATTGTTCTCGATGCAGTTGTTCATCTTGAACCGGGCTCGGCGGACGTTGCCGCTTGTCGTGGGATGCTTTGTGATCGGCGCTCTGTGGACCAATTTGCATGGTGCATACCCGCTGTGCGTGGCGGTCCCCGGTGTGTACCTGGCGTCCGCGCTGCTGGAGGCCTGGATGAATCGCGCCGATCAGCATGCGTCGCGCTCCCAGCCTTTAACACGCACGCATCATCTGGCTCGCGTCCAGCGTTTCGGTTTAGCGACAGGCGCTGCTGCGGTCGCCTGCTTTGTACGCCCGGTTCCCACCGACGCGATTAGCTATGTCTTGAATTGCGGCAGCCGATCGGTTGAGCGAGGTTTGGTCGAATGGTTGCCGACCAGCCTGGGGACCGAATCGGGACCCGCGTTTTTCGCCAGCGTGGTAGCGCTTGTTGCGGTCCTGAGTCTGTCCCGTCGGCGCAGCGAGGTGCACGAGGTGCTGTTGCTGATGGCGTTTTTCCTGCTCGCTTGTTCTTCACAGCGAATGGTGATGTGGTGGGCAATCATTTTTCCCGTCATGTGTGCTCGACCAGCCGACCAGGTATGGCGTCATGCGGTTGCGTGGGCCCGTCGAAAGCGGGCCGGCCAAAGTGGTGACAACGCATCGTCAGTCGCGAATCCGACCCTGGACCGCATCTTGGCAACAACCGTGGTTGTCTGCGTGACCGTTTTCATGATCGTTTCGACGCCGTGGACGCGATCCGTAAATGCTTGTTTGCCTCCCGAAAAACGCGTCGTTATTTTGCACGACGAACCTTATCACTTGGTCCAAGACACGGTTAAAACGCTGCCGTCATCGGTCGATCACGTTAATACATACGCGCCATTGTCTTGGGGGCCTTATTTGACATGGCATTCGGCCGGAAAACTGAAAACGTTCTTGGACACGCGAGTTGATTTTTTCCCGGCAAAGATTTGGTCGGCGTACGAAGCGATCACCTTAGGCAGCGAGCAGACCGATGGGCTGTTGGCTCAGTACAACGTTGACATCGTTATCTGTCGTGCGAATCAAGTTCGCCTGATTCAGCGACTCTCGTCCAGTGACCGGTGGAGACCGGTTTACTCAGACGACGTCGGAAAGGTGTTCCATCGAGACTGATGCAAACGCCAGCGGAATCAAATCGTCGATCCATGGTCAGTGCATGGTTCATTATCTTTGCACTGGCACTGCTAGCGTTCTGGCCGTTGGTCTGCGCGCCCGGAAAAATCTTGTACTCCGATCACTCCGACATGCTGGCGATGCATGTTCCGATGAAGCATTTTCTCGTGCATTCGTTCCAGCAGACCGGTGAGATCCCGAACTGGTGCCCATCCAGCTTCGCGGGGCTGCCCTTTATTCACGACGTCCAACTGGCGGCTTTCTATCCGCTGCACTGGCCGCTGTACTTGTTGGAACCAACTTGGATCGGCGCGGCGGTCAGCTGGCTAGTCGTGTTGCATGTGATCATTGCCGGATGCGGCATGTTCATCTACGCGCGACACACGTCACTGGGATGGCACGGATCACTGGCAGCAGCCGGCGGATGGATGTTCGCTGGCAAATGGATGATGCACATGATCGATGGCGGCCATTCAATCATGGCCCCACTCGCGTGGCTGCCTTGGGTGCTGGTCTGCGTGCATACCGCTATCGAATCACCAAATATCCGTGGCAGAATTCGCTGGGCGACGGCGGCGGGTTTGTTCTTTGGCATGATGATTTTGGGGACACACCCGCAAGTCACATTTTACAGTGGTTTGACCATCGCACTGAGTGTGTTGGTCTGGACCTTGGTCGGCCACGAAAAGAAAGAGCCCACGATTGCCTCGCTGCAGCGGGCGAAGTCATTGGGCAAACGATTGAACCTGGGCATCGCGTGCGGCATCTGGTGCGCATTGATCGCCATCGGCCTGGGTGCGATTCAGTTGATGCCGGCCCTGGAAGCCGCGCCGCAGACGTCCCGTGCAAGCGGCGTTTCACCGGCGGATATTCTGCCTGGCGGACAGCGCGTTCAGCGAAACTTTGTCGGCCCGGCAATCATGGCGATTCGGCCTAGCGGGCGTTGGGAAGACCGCGGCGGGTTCGCATTGGTGACCGTGTTTTTGGCCGTGGTGGCAATGATCTCGCGGCGTAGCGAACCCTGGATCCGGCGGCATGTTTGGCTGTGCGGTATCTTGATTGCATACGCGATGGGGATGGCGATTCTGTTTCAATGGATGCCGGGCTTTCGTCTGTTTCGACAAGCGACGCGCATGATCTTGGTCGCTAGTCTGCCAATGGCTTGGTTGGCCGGTGCCGGCGTCGAGACGCTGGCAACATGGAGCGACGAGCCGAAACGTTTGCGTGGTATCGCGACGAGAGTCGTACTGATCGTTGCGACGCTGTGTGGTGGGTCGGCGATTCGCGGTTGGTTGCAAGGCGAAACACTATTGGCACATGTTTACTGGCTGACGCTGTTGATCACCATTCCGGCGATGTTTTGGCTAATCAGGGCGAGTCAATCCTTGACGATCTCGACCCGCATGCATGCCTGGACCACATTGTTGATTGTCGACGCGGTGATGCTGGCTGTTCCATCGATCGATGTTCGATCGTTCGATGAAATCTATCACACCGGGTCCATCGTGGATGGATTAAAAAGCGTTGTGCAGCCGGGCGATCGCATTCTGGAACGTGAAGCAAGCCCGCACCGCACCGCGACGCCACTAGGGACGGGCGTGCCGCTCGCGCTGCTGCATCAACTGGAACCGGTCCGCGGATACAACAGTTTTGACTTGGCGTCGTACCGCAGATACTTAAAACGTATTGGCGGTGATGATACGCAATTGCGGCCACTCGAGGATGCCTGGACATTCCCTCTGATTGGCGACTTTCCAATCGCCGATCAAATGCGAATCGATCTGCTGGGTGTGCGCTATATGATCGCCCCACATGATGCCGAACTTGCAAGTCAGTGGCGTGCCACACCCGTCGCCGAATCAGCCCCGACCGCATATAGCCTGATCGATGGTGGCATTGAGACGCTACCGGCGTACCGTGTTTTCAAAAATCACGGTGCGTTTCCGAAAGCATGGACGATCGATCAGAGGTGGGTCGATCACGGTTCCGATGCTCCGATCCACCTGGACCGTTTGTTGCAAGCCGAGCGATCCGAGGTGCGTCCGGCGAAGCTGCGCACATATCAGCCGAACCGCATCGATGTGCAAGTTGACGTCTCGACGCCAAGTCTTCTGGTGTTAGCCGATGCATGTTTCCCGGGCTGGAAATGCAACGTCGATGGCCAACCAAAACCGATCGTTCCCGTGGAAGGTTTGTTCCGTGGCGTGTGGATCGACCCAGGTGCAAAGGAAATACAGTTCTTGTTTCAGCCCGACTCGCTGCGGTATGGTCGATGGATCACAATGCTGACGTTGATTGGTTCGGTTGGAATTCTGTTTGTCGGTAACCGACGCGGATTCGCACGAGAAACCGGTTAACGCATTTGAAGATTGCGTTGGCACTTGACGGTGGCGTAGCGGGACGATGTCACGCTGTGTGACTTGCCCGCGGACCGTATTTACGACCGGGGTTGCGGTTAGGGTTCACGACGAGGGGGGGCGACCGGGTTTGACGGGTCCGTTTGTGGCTTACTGATTTTCGTTAGCGGCTCGTTCGGCAGCCAACGCCGCTTGCTTGGCGGCATCGGCCGCATCGATGGTTTTTTGAATCAACGGCATCACGATACTGCGATAGATTCCTTCGGCCATCGGAAACTTCTTCATTTGCTGAAACGTTTCGTACATGGTTTGTCCGTCTTCGCTGCTCATCGGAACCTTTGCGGTTCGCCCCTCGGCGTCGACCAAAACAGATTCGTAAGTCCACTGACCGTTTTCGGATTCGGTGCGCACCACATCTTGGATCTGAGCGGTGGACGGATCGAACGCCCCTTCCCCGACAGACTCTTTGGGTTGATAGGTTTGGTCATCTAACCCCAGCGTGCTGGCGATCGTGGTCGTTACCTCTTGAACCGATTCCGGACTTGCCACCTTGTCGAGTCGTTTGAGGTTTTTTTCCAACTCAGAAAGCTTGCGTTCATCGGGCAGGTTTTCGATTTGAGATATCTGTGATTCGATCGAAGCTTCGATTTGATCGGCAGGGATCTCAGGTGCTGGAGGTGGTGTTGGCGGACTCGGCAGATCGGCATCGCCTTGCCCTTGGGGCGAAGGCTGCGCCGCCTTGAGTGCCGTGGAATCCGGCGAGGATGGTTCACGATTTGGCAGATACCAAGACAACAGCACCAATGCGCCGATGGCATGCAGCGCGATAGAGACGATGACGGCGCGGCGATAGCGTCCGCGACGTTGCTTTCGCGGCGCTCCCCTGTGACTGGGCTGGCTTTCGTGCGCGTTCATGACGCCGTTATCGCAGTCATCGGCCGGACTGTCAAAAGGGTTGCCCCTCGCACTGATCGGATCGGTTCCGCTAGTCGGTAAAAATGGCTTCTTTGATCAATCGCCATACAAACAACAGACCGCCCATCAAGCCCAGCAGAGCCAAGCACATCCATAGCACGAAATTGCCCAGAACCGCAAAGTTCGGCGCGATCGCTTCGTTGTAAACGCGGTCCCAGTACAGGATTGTCAAAACCGTTCCGGCACAAAGGTACGGGCCAAAGGGAACGCGTGGATTTCGCGTGACAATGTACTGGACGACGATGATCGCAATGGCTGCAAATGGTGACAGGAAAAACGCCGCCACCGCACCCTGCCAGCCGATAAACGCGCCGATCATGGCCATCAGCGTGACATCGCCGAAACCCATGGCTTCAACGCGCATCGCGCCGGATGCCACAATGCGAATCGCCCAGACAATTCCGCCGCCGACGGCCAGTCCCACCAAACCGCTGAACAAACCTTGCCAGTGCGTGCCGCCCCACCACCAAACCACCGAGATCAAACCCAGTCCGGTACACCAAATGGCAACCAACAGTTTCCACGTCGGATAGCGAAACAGACCGGCCAAGAAAAACTCGACCGCTTTTGCTAATCCTTTGCGCAGAATCAATCGGCGATCGGCTAGCGCGAAACACCAAGCCGTCCAGATCAGACCGCCCGCGACCAAGCCTTTTGATGTGGTCCATTGCGCGATCGGTTTCAACCAAGGCAGATCAAACGTCGTCGGCGTTAGCCCGGCGGCGCCGTTGGGCATCACGATATCGGCTGGCATGAATCCCATTGTCGAAACCGACGCCAACGCCAATGCGAGGATCGTGCCGGGAATTGTGATCGCATCGGGGATGGTTTGTTCATCGAAATCAATAAACGTCGCGGCGGTCATCAGCAGAAGCAATATCGCATGACCGAAGAAGATTCGCGTCCCCCAAGGCTCGAACGTTGGGATGAACGCGCCACGAAACGCCAGTGGCATCAAACCGCCCGTTTGCGTTTCGAACCAATACAGTGCCGGCAACGCGACCGCTAAACCAATCTCGATCAGGATCGGGCGAAGCCAAAAGCCGCGGCCATGGATCGACGACTCGCGGGCCAGTCCAAACCATCCAACGACCGGAATGCGATCCGACGCCCTGCGTGGCGGTGCTTTCCCGTCCGGCGTGGCCCAGGGTGAAATCGGTCGCGGAAAGTAGCACCAACGATAGATGACGTGATTCGCAACGGCACCACCGATCAGCCCCAAGACCCCGAGCAAAATCACTCGTACGGCCATCGGAAGGGCAATCCAAAGCGTTATCACAGAATCTCTATCTATTACCGAGCAAGTCGCCAGAAAAGGTAAGGCCAGTGGGTGCGTGGGTCTTTTCGTCGAGGCGTTCGCACCAGTGGCAGGCTGGAATCCTAACGAAATGCTCCGCCCCCGTCACAGCCCCGTTACGAGCAACAAGCGATTTCGCGGTCACGACCTGCGCAATGCGATTGCTTTGTGTTTTGGGACAAACCGAGAGAAGAGCCACTGTCCTAGCGGTTTGGTGAAAACTAACGGTTTGGTGAAAACAGGGCCTTTGTCCTGCGCCTTCGTTCTTCCATCGTTCTCGGCCAATCAAAGCGGGAAATCGTGCTTGATTGGGGGCGCCGGACGCCTGTGGGGACGCCATTTCTGTTGACGAATCGGCTTTTCGCCACTAAGCTTGCTATTGGTGCTGAATGCTACACTGACCCCGGGCTTCCGCGGTTGTGCCTCACTTAACACCACCCGCCTGCCTTCTCTAAGGCTACCTGCCGTCAGTTTTCCGCTGATGCTGGATTGGCGTTGTCAGACCTCCGTTTCCTTCATCGATCTTAGCCATTGATAAATGCGATGTTGGTTTCGATTCCGCACTCATGCGGACTCGATCCGATGTCACGGGGAACTCGCGGTCAGGCGACTCGCCTGATCGTGCGCTGAGTTCGATAAGCCATCGTTTCCAGGAGCGACTTTCTGTGACAAACAGATTGGTTCAAAACTGCGCCGTGATTGTGAGCATTGGATTCGCATTCGCACCACTGTTCACATTCAATTCGCTATCCGCGAGCGACGAATCGAAATCCGGATCGGTTGAAAAGCAGGTCAGCTTTCACACCGAGATCGAACCGATCTTTCGACGTCAGTGCTATGGGTGTCATCAAGGCGCCAAACAGTTGGGCGATTATCGGATGACCGATTTCGCTTCGATGTTAGCCGGCGGCGAAACAGGTGAGCCTGCGATCGTTCCCGGTAAACCCGCAGAAAGTTATCTGATTCAGCAGATCACCAGCGATGATGGTAAGGCAGAGATGCCCAAGGCGCCCGCCAAACCGCTGAACGAAGTGGAAGTGGAATTGATCGCACGGTGGATTGCGCAAGGTGCAATCGACGACTCGCCAGCGGATCCCGGGCCGCGCTACGACAACCAGAACCTGCCAAGATACACCGGGCCTGCGGCTTTACCATCGGTCGACGTCAACACCGATTCAAGCACCGGAAAGACGCGAGTTGTCGTTGCAGGTTTCCATGAATTGATCGTGATGGATTTGTCCAACGGCAAGGTGATGAACCGGTTGGTCGGCATGAGCCCGCGCATCAATTCGGTTCGTTTCTCGCCCGACGGCAAACGAATCGCCGCGGCCGGTGGTACGCCGGGTGTCAGCGGCGAGATTCAAGTCTGGAACGGCAAGACCGGCAAATTAATTCTGTCCAAGACCGTAACCTACGACACGCTCGCGGGACTTTCGTGGTCGCCGGACGGATCGAAGATCGCGTTCGGGGCGTCCGACAATGTTGTGCGGGGGATCGATGCCAAATCAGGCGAGCAGGTTTTGTTCCAGGGTGCCCATGACGATTGGGTTCGCGACACCATCTTTACGCCCGACGGAACGCATCTGATCTCGGTCGCCCGCGACATGACTTGCAAGTTGACCGAAGTGGCAACGGAGCGATTCATTGATAACATCACCTCGATCACCCCCGGCGCGCTTTCGGGCGGCTTGAACAGTCTGGCCCGTCACCCCGATCGTGACGAAATCTTTATCGGTGGTTCCGACGGCATCGCCAAGGTCTACCGGGTCTTTCGCCAGACGGCACGCAAAATCGGCGACGACGCCAACTTGATCAAGAATTTCCCGGCGATGCCCGGGCGTATCTTCAGCGTCGCGGTAAGTCCCGATGGTTCGCGCCTGGCGGCAGCGTCAACACTGGACGGACAAAGTGAGGTGCGAGTCTGGCAATACAATTTCAATGGAACACTGACCGATGAAATTAAAGCAATCCAAGGCAAGCGTGCCACCGACCGATCCGAAAAAGACAAGGCCAAGTTGGCAGAGTACTTGGGCGGCGAAACCAAAGAGTTAGCGAGATTCACCGTCGAAGACTCATCGGTGTACGCAGTCCAGTTTGCGGCCGACAATTCTTTGGTGTTCACCGCCGACGACGGAATGGTTCGCCATTTGGGTGTCGATGGAAACCTGATCGCGACGTTTCCGACTGTCTCTGTCGATACGTCCGAAGCGCCCGCCGAGCTCGCATTTGACGCGAAACGATGGCACGAAAAGGTCGCTAGCGAAGCAGCCGATCGACCGCGAGAGCCCGGATCGAATGGGCAAGCGGATTCTCATCCGGATAAGATTGTCGGTCTGTCGGTCAACCCACCGGTCGTCCGCCTGATGTCGCCAACCGATTACGTGCAAATGATCGTGACGGCGGAGACCGCCGACGGCGAAACGATCGATGTCACGCGGGTCTGCGAATTCGAGTCCCCGCTTTGGACCACCATCACCGACCGTGGGCTCGTGCGTGCCGCCGGCGACGGCAAGGGCCGAATCCACATTCGTCTGGGAAAGTTGTCGCAACAAATTGAAGTTGCTGCGACGGGTATGGCCGCCAGCGGATCGGTCGACTTCATTCGTGACGTGAATCCGGTTCTCAGTCGCCTCGGTTGTAACCAGGGAACTTGTCACGGTGCGCAGAAAGGTAAGAACGGTTTCAAGCTTTCGCTTCGCGGCTATGACCCGGTGTATGACTTACGTGCACTGACCGACGACTTGGCGGCACGGCGGATCAACATGGCCGCGCCGCAAGAGTCATTGATGCTTCGCAAACCGCTTGGCCTGACGCCTCACGAGGGCGGCGCGATCATGACCGACGGTGATCCCTATCACACCATCCTGCGGCGCTGGATCACGGACGGGTGCAAGTTGAATTTGGAAACACCAAGGGTCAGTGAGATCAAGGTTTTTCCCGTCAACCCAATCGTCCAGGCGACCGACGCCACACAACAAGTCCGCGTGATCGCAATCTATCCCGACGGTTCACGGCGCGACGTGACTCATGAAGCCTTTATTGAAAGCGGAAACACCGAAGTCGCGACGTCAGACGCTCAAGGCTTGCTGTCCGCCGTCCGCCGCGGCGAAGCGCCGATCCTGGCGCGATACGAAGGTGCCTACGCGGCCACGACGCTGACCGTCATGGGGCGCCGCGAAGGATACCAGGAAGAAGAATACGAGACCTGGAGCCGCATCGACGAGTTGGTCGCACAGAAGTGGCGACGCATGAAGGTGATGCCCAGTGACCTGTGCGACGATGCAACCTTCTTGCGAAGAATCCATCTGGATATCACCGGGCTGCCGCCTACGAGCGAACAGGTCCGTGAATTTATCGATGATGCGCGCCCCTTGCGCGTCAAACGCCGCGAGGTCGTTGACCAGCTGATCGGCAACGATGACTACGTCGAATACTGGACGAATAAATGGTCCGACTTGTTGCAAGTCAACCGTAAGTTCTTGGGCGTCGAAGGCAGCGTGAAATTCCGGCAATGGATACGTGATGCCATCGAGCAAAACCGTCCCTACGATGACTTCGCTCGCCAGGTATTGACCGCGAAGGGGTCCAACAACGACAACCCGGCAGCGTCGTATTTCAAGGTGCTCCGAACGCCCGAAGACACGATGGAAAACACGACGCATTTGTTCATGGGGATTCGCTTTAACTGCAACAAGTGCCACGACCATCCGTTCGAACGCTGGACCCAGGACCAATACTACGAAATGGCAGCGTTCTTTGCGCAAGTCGACCTCAAGGCTGACCCTGCATCGGGAAATGCAAAGATCGGCGGGACTGCGGTCGAGGGCGCGAAACCGCTTTATGAATTGGTCATCGACAAACCAGAGGGCGACATGCTGCACGCCCGCACCGGGGATGTCGTCGAGCCTGACTTTCCTGTCGACGTCTCACATGATTGTCCCGACGGCGCGACTCGGCGCGAAAAACTGGCCGCATGGATGACCGATCCGGACAACCCGTACTTTGCCCGCAGCTACGTCAATCGCATGTGGGGTTACTTGCTGGGTAAAGGCTTGATCGAGCCGATCGACGACATCCGCGCTGGCAATCCACCGACCAACCCAGAACTGCTGGATCACTTGACGCAGTTGTTTGTCGAATCAGGCTTTGACGTGCGAGTGTTGCTCAGGGCGATCTGCAACAGCCGAACGTATCAATTAAGTGTCGAAACCAATCCGCTTAACGAAGACGACACATTGAATTACGCCAGAGCGTTGCCGCGACGACTGCCGGCGGAGGTGATTTACGATTCCGTTCACTCGCTGACGGGCGCCATCAGTGACATACCGGGGATGCCGAAAGGTTCGCGGGCCGCCTCGGTCACCGACTCGGGAATCAAGCTGGCCGATGGGTTCCTGCAAAACTTAGGACGCCCAGCACGCGAGAGCGCGTGCGAATGCGAACGGTCCGACGGGTTACAACTGGGCCCGGTCATGGCGTTGATCAGCGGTCCGACCATCGGAACGGCCATCGCGGACCCCAGGAATGAACTGGAAAAAGTCGTTCAAGAGTGCCAAACCGACGATGATTTGGCAGAAGAAATTTTCTTGCGAGCTTTGGGGCGTTTCCCCAGCGAAGCCGAAGTCGACGCCTTCAAGAGCATGACGGCGAGAATCAAGCGAGATCATTCTGCGATCGTTGAAAAGCTAGAGCAAGCGGAATCCAAATGGCTAAAGCAACGAAAGACGTTAGAGGTGCGACGGAAAGAGCAATTGGCAGCGATCACCGAACAGATCGAATTGCGTGTTGCAGAAATTCAGCCGGACCGTGAGCGGTTGGCGGCCGATCGAGAAAAACGAATCGCGAAAGCCGCGTCGAATCTTGCCGCCGTCCAAAAAAGACTGCCGCAAAAGGTTGCCGGTTTTCAGAAACGAGTCAGCAACGACGTCGAATGGCATCCGTTGACAGTGAAAAACGCGACCGCCACCAACAAGGCGGTGCTGACGCCGCAGGCGGATCGATCCATCGTTGTCAGCGGATCCGCCAAACCTGGCGTCTATACGATCCAGGCGACAACCCGTCTGCAAAACATCACCGGCGTGCGCTTAGAAGCGCTGACGGATTCGGGACTTCCTAGCAACGGTCCTGGTTTAGCGGCCAATGGAAATTTCGTGGTCACCGAGCTTGATTTGACCGCCCGCGCGGCCGCTTCTAGTGATGACGACAGTGTGTCGGTACTGTTCGGCAACGCAACGGCCGACTTTACCCAAAGAGGATTCGACATCAAGAAGGCGTTCGATGGACAGACGCGTGGTCAGGAAGGCTGGGCCGTTTCCGGCGCCGCGAGCGTCGTTCACTGGGCAACATTCAAGCTGACGAAACCGTTGAACATCGAAGGTGAGAAACTGCTGACCTTCCGCATTCATCAATTCCATAAGGCAGAAGACCATCGTCTGGGCCGATTCCGGCTAAGCGTGACAACGGACGATCGTGATATCCCGCTGGGGCTGCCTGAATCATTGGCCGCGGTAGCAGCGACCCCCGAGCCCCTGCGTACCGATTCACAGAAACAGCTATTCAGTGAATACGTCGCCGCGACTGATGTCGGCATCCGCAAAGCGCGGGAAGAGTTGGCCGCCGCAAAGAAGCCCGTTCCACCGGACGCAAAGTTGGTGGAAATGAAAGAACGTCAAAAGAAATTAAGCCAGCCGACACCAGACGCGCCGTTCATCGTGCGTCTGCGCTCCGACGCTAAAGCGAGCACCGATCAAGTGCAAAATATTCGTTTGACCGCAGCCGAAGACCTTGCGTGGGCATTGATCAACAGCCCCGCATTCCTGTTCAATCACTAGACCACCGTCACCTTTCCATCGAGAGACCCGCGATGATTTCGTTCAAAGGCTTTCCTGCAAAAGATCTGTGCGATTCACACTTGTCTGCATCGCGCCGCACATTCTTGCGAGTCGGCGGCAGCGGTATGCTCGGCCTGTCGTTGCCGTCACTGCTAAGTTTGCAGTCATCCAACGCGTCCGATGCTCTTGGCGGCGGCGGGCCGGGATGGGGAAAAGCGAAAAGCATCATCCTGGTTTACCTGCAGGGCGGCCCCAGCCAATTGGACCTTTGGGACCCCAAGCAGAACGTGCCTGATAACGTCAAGAGTCAGTTTCAGCCGATCAGTACAAAAATCCCCGGCGTTCAGTTCACCGAGAACTTGCCGAAACTGAGCCAGATCAACGATCGGTTCACCATGATTCGGTCTATGTCCTACACGCCCAACGGATTGTTCAATCACACCGCGGCGATTTACCAGATGATGACCGGATATACGACGGATAAGGTCAGTCCGTCGGGGCAACTCGAGCCTCCATCGCCCAAGGATTTTCCCAACTTTGGCAGCAACATCGTCAAGATGCGTCCGATCGAAGAGCCAATGCTGCCCTTCGTGATGCTGCCGCGTCCGTTGCAAGAATCAAACGTCGTCGGCAAGGGCGGAACCGCGGGTTTCTTGGGCAAGTCGTTCGACCCATACACGCTGTATCCGGATGGCGACGATATGAGTATGAACAAGATGGACCGCATCAAGATTGATGATCTGCGGTTGCGCCCGGAAGTCTTCAGCGTTCGCTTGCAAAGACGCGCAAAGCTGCGTGAGTTGTTGAACCAGCAAATGCCGGACATCAACAAAGCCGTTGAATCGTTCGAATTGGACGAGTACTACGACCGTGCGTTGTCATTGATCGTGTCCGGCCGGGCACGCGAAGCGTTTGACTTGGGCAGCGAATCGGACGAAACACGCGACTTGTACGGACGCAACACGTTCGGCCAAAGTTGCTTGTTGGCTCGCCGACTGGTCGAAGCGGGCACACGAGTGGTGGAAGTCATTTGGCCAAAGGTCGCTAACAGTGATAACCACAGTTGGGATCACCACAAAGACCTAAGCAAGCGGATGAAGGACCAGTCCGCCCCGATGCTGGACAACGGTTTGTCGGGTTTGATTCAAGACCTGGATGACCGCGGAATGCTTGACGACACATTGGTTGTTGCGGTGGGCGAGTTCGGCCGCAGTCCACAGCGTGGCGTTAGCACCAGCGGTAACAATAACAGCGACGACGGGCGCGATCACTGGCCATACTGCTATACCGCGGTCATGGCCGGCGCCGGAACACGACGTGGTTACGTTCACGGAAAAAGTGACAAGACTGCTTCGGCCCCTTTAGAGGATCCGGTTCATCCGGCCGAGCTGTTGGCAACGATCTATCACAGTTTCGGAATCCATCCGGAAACAATCGTCTATAACCACTTGAATCAACCCCGCGAGTTGGTCAAAGCACAAGCGGTCACCAAGCTATTGGCGTAACGCATCGGCATGCGGGCGAGTCTTCGCGTCGATAACGGCCGGTTAATTCTACAACCGAGTCAACGCGTTTTCGCGAAACGTCAACGGTAATTTGACGGCTCGACTGTCCTGCCGATGGGATTCAAATACCGCGCATATCATTTCCACGGTTTGCGCCGCTTGGTGCACGTCGCACAGTGGTGGATGGTCGTCAAGAATTG
This sequence comes from uncultured Pirellulaceae bacterium, assembly GCA_963975425.1. Classification (GTDB taxonomy): domain Bacteria; phylum Planctomycetota; class Planctomycetia; order Pirellulales; family Pirellulaceae; genus CAXBGS01. The sequence goes on along the minus strand of CAXBGS010000004.1, from coordinate 180,292 downwards.
CAGACACCAAATCTCTTGCCGGTGCGCCATGATTACGCACGCGTTCATCCATGTCGGCAATCGGTTCGGGCTGGTCGATGCCGGCTGTTGTGGTCGGTAACCAACGTCGAGGCTTGTCGTTGGCGGCGAACGGATTTCCCGGCAGGAAATGTGCAAGCGTTGTTTGGTCAAAACCGATGCGAATCGTGCCTTCGCTGCCGATCAGCATCATACTGAAACTATCGTTCTGGGTCCCCTCATTTGCGATCGAGTCGAAATAGCCGGTTATCCCGGATTTCAATTCATATCGCGCGTGTAGTTCGTCCCCAGCTAGCGGGCCTAGTCCTTCCGAGCCGTCGTACACGTCGTCCCGTGTGACTCGGCGGCCGTCTTTTTTGATCACGGCCGAGCATCGTATCGGCGGGCCTGCTAAAAACGCCATCACGTTCAAGACATGTGAACCCAACACCCACAAGTCTTCGGGGCCGCCGCGGCGATCGCCTTTGCCGCGTCCGCGGATCTCTAACATTTTTCCCAGTCGTCCGCCATCGATCAATTGTTTGATCGTCAATAGCGTGGGGTGATACCGATTGCGATGCGCGACAGCCAACTTGGTCTGGTGTTTCTGGCATGCTGCGAGCACGTTGTCAGCTTCGGCAGGCGTTCGGACAAAAGGCTTTTCCACATAGATACCTTTCGCACCAGCGCTGACAGCCGCCATCACCATGTCATGATGCTGGTCGGCATGCCGAGGACACACGATGACGATTTCCGGCTTGGTGCGAACGAGCATTTTGGGATAGTCCGCGAATCCGTCCGGCGTCTTCAGACCCAGTTCGTTCAATTTCTTTGCTCTTCCCGCCGGGTCCGGATCGGCAACGGCAACGATTTTCGTGCCGGCGATCCGCAGCCAGACTTTATCCAGTCCGTGCCCATAGTTTCCGCGTCCGGTATGCCCAATCACAGCGACGCTCAGCGGCGACTTTGTTGATGCCGCCCCTGCCAAAGCGGGCGTCAAAGCCAAAGCGGGTGTCAGCGCAGTCGTGGCTGCGGCACGTACGAAATTTCGACGATCCATCTCTCATGAACCCTAATAAGAAGCAGCACGGCGGTCGGTTGGCTAAGTCTTGAAACGAAACGCGTCGTGAAACCAGCGAGCGAGCCGATCGAAAAGTGACGCGTACGAAACGTCAATCCTGGCACGGGTGGTCAAGCGTGTGGGGATCGCACCGACATGTTCGTCCAAGACGGCTCGGACGTGATAGATCGTATCGCGAGGTTTCCGCTCGTGTTCATTTCCCGCACGCAATTCTATCAGACCCGCGACCAGTAGTTCGCGCTCGACTGACTCGATCGGTTCAACGGCAATCTCTGTGATGATCCCCGTCACGCTGCCTCGGCGTTGATCCGGCAATAAAACGGTCAACGATTGTCCGCGGCGAATCTTCGGAATGTCCTGTTGCCGGACCCATAGGACCAGATCGCGGTGCTGAGGTGATCCGATGACGCACATGTTGGTCCCCGGTTCAACCCAGCGTCCGAGTTGATTCGGCGTCAACGGTCGTTCGTCGTGGGGATCCGAAATACGATCCTTCATCGGCCGCGGTCCAGCGTGCGTGTCCGTAGCAAAAACGGTTCCCGTGATGGGGGCACGCAAGTTCAGTTGCTGCAATTGTCGGTCGTGAAGTTCCCTTTGCCGCAGCGCCGACTGCAGCGCTTCACGGATGGCTGGGATTCTGGCACCGGCGTCCGTCGCCAGGCCTCGCTGACTTTGCATCGCATCCAGTTCAAGCTCAAGCCGTTGGCATTCTGCCTTGAGGCGAGCGTTTTCTTGAATCTCATCGGGATTATTCAATTGCGCGATCGTCTGACCACGCTGGACCTTTTCGCCATAGCCGACCGTCTGGACAAGGTGTCCGCCGATCGTCGTGTACATCGATCGGGCCGCACCCGGGTGAAGCATGGCCGGTGCAACCACACTGTGCGGCAGTGGTACCAACGCGACTGCCGATAGCAAACCGATCGTTGAGACGGAAACCAGTACCGGACGGGACGGGCGAAGTGCGATGGGGACGCTGGGGCGTTTGCTGATTTTGCGAATGCTCTTTGCCACCAAGGTGCCCGCAAGGCCGACAAATGCCAAGGCAAGAATTGTTCCTAAGCCATAGCCGTCGGCCAAGCGATAGATCATGTACGCGATTGCCGAGTACACGATCATGCGGTACATCGCGCTTGCTGCGGCATAGCCGAGCAAGAACCGGCGCCGCGCGTCCGATGGATTCTGTCCATCGATGTGTGGGCGATCGGTCATCTGCGGCAATCCCCAAAAGAGCGATTGCAAACGATCACGCATCGCCAACCGCGACTGAGAACTTAGATTTGGTATTCCCACGAAATCTGACAGAATGAAATAGCCGTCGTACCGCAGCAACGGGTTTCCGTTGAAAACGATCGTGCTGAGTGAGCAGACCACCATGACGGTTACGCACACGTTTTGTACCACGCCATCGGCGGTGAACCACCAAACCAGGGTCGCGATTGCGGCTAATACCAGTTCCGCAAGCATGCCCGCCGCCGAAACAAGAATTCGTTTGGATCGCTGTGGCAGCATCCAGGCGTCAGAAACATCACAGTAAAGAACGGGAATGCCGACCAACAGCATGACACCGATCGCCCGGCACTGGGCGCCGAACAAAGTACATGCAATCGCGTGCGCTAATTCGTGAACGATCTTTGTCGCGGCAATCACGCCAATCAGGATGAACAACCACGACCGAGTTTGACTGCGGGCGGCAGCGGAAATCTGCTCCGCCAAGGCGCCGAACTCGGTCATTGCCATCACGCCCGCGGTGACCACCAGCAAGAACGCCCCGATCACAAACCACGGACGCATCAGCCAACTGATTCGATCCACTAACGGACCGATGACCGGATCGGGATTGATTCCCGGCAGTCGGATCGCCAGTGGTTGCTTCCACCACCGGTGTTGCGGCGATGTATCGTCGTCGTCTGACAAGTTCGGTGGTACCGCATCGCCAACAATCAATTGGCGGCGACGCGCGTCGGCCAGAAACGCAATGATCGCGCGACCGGACACATGATCGGGTGCGAATCGATGTCGGCATTCGCTGATCAGATCGTCGACGGATCGCTTTCCGTCAAGCATACACAAGATCGCGTACTCACGATCACTGACGTACTGCATTTGCCGAGACATGGAGTCTTGCAATACCCAAAACGTTTCACCAGCCATCTCGATTGGTTGATGTTTCAAGTCCGTTCGCAGCGTCCAAGCCATCAACCGCTCAGTGATGAACTGTTTGGGCGTTGACCGTTCAGTCATCTTCGACCCGCAATGAAAGGGTTAGCCTCATTCCCGGTAAGACTTGCCGATCACGATTGTCGAACTCGACCCAAAACCGAACTTCGTTGTTGACCGAATCGATTTCGGGACTGATAAAGACGATGTGCGCATCACGTTTGGTCTTTTTGCCTTTGGCAAGATCGATACTCACTTCAACCGACCCCGCATTTCTTAGCAGCGCTAATTGATCCGCGGTCACGAATCCTTCGGCTCGCAATCGGTCGAGTCGAACCAGTCTCATCACGGGTTGGCCGGTTTCGACCCATTCACCCGCATGTAAATAGACTTCGGCGACCGTGCCGTCCATTGGCGATGTGATCCAATGTCGTTTGGCTGCCAGACTGGCCAGGTCCGCCGCGTGTTTGCTGCCGGTGACCTGTAACTGTGCGATATGCTTGTCACTTTCGGCACGAGAGAGTTCGATTTCGCTCCGCTGGATATTTAACTTGTGTATCGACGAAGCCTCATCATCTCGCGTCGCGGTCAGGCGATCGACCTGTCGATCAAACTGCGCCTGTTCGGTCTCCAGATTGCTTCGTTCATAGGCCAATCGCAATCCATCGATTTCGGACCGCGACACGCTGTCGACGTACTCTTCGCGAGCTTGCGTGGCTCGGCTCAATTCGTTCTTTGCGACCGCTTCGGATTTCTCGGAAGCCAACACGCGCACGTTGTTGTCGGCTTTCAGATGTGAGATCTCGCGTTCGAGAGCGTGTTGCTTTGCAAGCAGTCGATGATGTTCTAGGTTTTTCTCTGCAAGTTCGACCGCAAGAAACCTCTTCGCGCGATCGGTGGCAATCTTCAGTTCATTCAGTGCGATCGCTTCGGCAAGGCGGGCTTCCTCGTCATCCAATTGCGCCAGCAGCTTGCCTTGCTGTACCATGTCGCCTTCTCTGGACATCACTTCGGCAATCACTCCGGTTGCCAAGGCCGGCACGCTGACTTGTTCGGTCGCCACGATGACCAAGTCGGTCACGACAAGATCGTGCGCGGACGAATCGATCGAGTTTGATTCTGTGTGAACGGATTTGCGGTCGTTGGCTGGGGCAGCTTGAGGATCACTCGATTCGGTTTTGCGATCACTCGTTTCGCTGGGGACCGTCTCGCGATTTGCCACCTCGTCAGATTCGGTAACGGCGGCGATCGGGTCATCGCTGTCTTGTTGGGCACCATCGGCCCTGCACACGCTGCTGAGGCTGATCGCGATCACTAGCGATAGAATCCGCAGGGCTGCGTTGCCGCAGTGAATGGAGGTGCAGTGAGTGGAGGTGCAATGAGCCAGGTGCGAATCCCTGGCGTCTTGGTTTTGCAAAGCCTGTGTTGTTTGATCGATTTTCATGCGTCTACCTCCACGACTGCTCGCGTGCCCACTCAATCAGACTGCGAAACCAAACGAATCCGGCACAGCGTTGACCGCAGTCCAGGCTAGCCATGACCGTCGAACCGACACGAAAGGAATCGAGTTTAGGCTCCGATTCGGGATCGTTCAAATCAACTATCGTACGGACCACGATTGTGCCTCGCGGAGTGATGTGCGATGTATTGTCGATCTCTTGGACTTGTCCTTGGAAAACCGCGGCCGGATCGCTGCGTAAGCGGAATCGGCAGCGGGCGGGCGGCGTTTGATTCGCATTGATTAGATATCCGATGTCCTGGTCAGGAACGTCGAGGGCGATCCTCCAGCCGGCGTCCGGGTCGAACACGCTGATCAATTCTTGGCCGCGAGCGACCGGCCGCGCTGCCAGCGTTTCCTGCATGTCGCTGCGATGAACAATCCCGTCGATGGGACTCTTGATGACCAATCCGGCTTGCTGCTGTCTCAACAATTTCAGCCGCTGTTGCAGGCTATCCACCATCGTTTGCAACACTCTTTGGTCACCTTGCGGCAATGCGGCATTGGAATTCGATTCGCGGCGGTTGCTCGATTTCGAAGCCCTGACCACGGCAAGCTGGCTCGCATAGGTCGCCAGTTCCCCGGCCAGCGTTTTCTCTTGCAGTTCCAATGCCGGACTGCGAAGCCGCAGCAAGGTCTCGCCAGCCCTGACACGTTGGCCACTGGTCACGTCGATCGATTCGACATTCGCATCGCGTGGCGCGAACAGGATGGCGCTCTGCTTGGCTACCAGTTTTCCTTCGGCGGGAATCGACAGTTGCATCGGCAAGAGCAACAATACGGCCACCGCGATTGCGGCGACCAAAGTGGCGACGAACGCGTTGCGTTTCGCGTTTCCGTCCGCCCATCGCGAGACAAGCCGCTGCCAGGCGTGTCGGTCACGCTGGAGAGCTTCGCGCGTCGCAACCGCGGCCACATCGCGAATCAAACCAAAGCGTGTCGGCAGGTCCGCGCTGGCCCGGTCGCAAGAGCCGGGGCTAGTGTTCGAGTGCGGGCTAGTATCCGAGTGCGGGCTAGTATCCGAGTGCGGGCTAGTATCCGCGTGATGGCCAGTTTTCGCATGAAGGCCAGTATCTGAGTGGGACCCGGTGTCTTCAAGCGTTCGTGGTTTGTGCGATGGCAATCGGAAACGTTCCAACACGAAAGCTGCGACGGGGGTGCGGTCCGATTCTGATGCAAAGACCGTTTCGACATGCAGTTGGCGGCTACCGGACTCGTCGACATACGCTTCCGCCAAATTTGTTCTTGCCAACCCCGCCGCGTCATCGGTTCGCCCTTCGTCCTGCCCAACGTTGTAAGAAACTTGACCGATGCTGTAGGAGAACGGTACGGGCGATGTGATGCATACATCGACCATTGCGAGCATCGATCGAACCAACCGAGTGCGATGGTCGATGCGCGTCGCGACTGAGGTAGCGACCAGTCGGGATCGACCGCCACGGATTTCGAGGACGGATACGCGATCGGCTTTGGTTTCGTTGGCGATCACGGTGGCAATCGTGCCGAGTGACTGAATCAGAGTGCGTCCGCGGTGCAGATTGCTGACGATTTGGTCGCGACGGTTTCGATCGACCAGCGATTGTTGCAGATCATGGCAATGCGTTCTGAGCCAGACGGTCGATGCAATGCCCATCACCGCTGCGCAGACATCTTCGATGGGATTCCGCAACGCTAATTCGGCGGGTTCGCCGAAACGTAATCGCAGAAACAAACGCGACTCGCCCGAATTCAGGTTTGTCGCTGACGACGTGTCGAGGTCATCCAGGGCCAACCGCTGCGTCGCGACGAACGTCTTGCTGTTGAGCCATACCGAGTTGGGGCCCCAGTCGTGAACGTTTGGTTCGCCGCTTGAATCGGGCTCATGGGTATCGATGCCCTGACGCGCGAGCAGGGTGGACTGATTTCCACAAAGCTGCCAAAGCGACGCGGCCGTTGATCCCGTGGTCTTCACGATTCCGCTTACCAGTTCGCGATAGAAAGGCTCCGGCAGGACGCCTTGATGACACAGCGATTCCAACTGGTCAACGAACGATTCGGCATCATCCCATGCGTATTCGGCCAATCGGACAGATTCAGTCATCAAGAGACCTTCGACGGTCAGCATTCGCAGAAAAGAAGCGTGGTCAGCGAGGTCAACTCCGCACGGATTGCTAGCGGTGTCCTGAAGACTGCGATGTTTTCCTCAGTACTGCATTTTAACCAACCCGAACATATTGCCGTGAAAATCGCCGCTGTTTCACGAATTTCATCGTTCGGTGAAAGAATCATACCGAATTGGCTCAATGCATCCGTTCCGATCAAACGAATAAGTAAGAGTGCGCGTGTTGTGCGGATGCTGCGGGTTGAGACCTGCGTGCGCTTCAAGCGACGATCCATCTTTGTTAGCTGAACGATGCCTGTGAGAGCCTGCCCGACCCGACCCTGTCCACCGCGTCACTGGCGCTGGTCGGTTTCGTGTTGGACTCGTGCCGCTGTATTGATGGCGGCGGTCATCTGTGCAGCCAGTCTCGGATGTCGGACCTATCACAATTTGCCCGAAACAGTCGGCAATAACACCAACGCGATCGACGCGATCATGGCGGATGTTGACCGCGGGCTGGCGCCTCGCGCTTACCCCGATGCGGGACCGCCACCGATGACGATTCGCGACGCCGAGTCGCTGGACACTGCATCCTATCGTGATATTTCGCTGCAAGAGGCGATTCATACCGCGCTTAGCCGGGCCTCGGTCCTGCGTGACTTGGGGGCAACCGTCTTGCGATCACCGCAATCGGTTTTGACGGATGAAACTCGCGGGCTGGCTCAAACGGATCCGCAATTGGGCATCGAAGCAGCACTCGCGGCATACGACGCACAATTTTACGCTTTCGGGAAATGGCAAAATAACGATCGCCGGTTTAACAATGTTTTCTTTGGTGGTGGATCGACGGCGTTTCAACAGGATACGCACGACTACGTCTTTCAAATGTCCAAGCGAACCGCGACAGGAGCTCAATTTGCGGTTCGCAGCGTTACCGACTATGACGCGAACAATGCGACAGGAAATATCACCAACAGCGCTTGGCAATCCCAATTGCATGCCGAGGCACGCCAGCCTTTGTTGCAAGGCGGTGGCTTGACGTTTAACCGTATCGCCGGTCCCGGTGCACAACCGGGGGTGTATAACGGTGTCTTGATCGCGAAGGTGAACACCGACATCACGTCCGCCAAATTTCATCAAGGCATGCGAGATTATGTCAGTGACGTGATCAACGCGTATTGGGACCTGTACTTCGCCTATCGCGACCTGGACACCAAACGCGAATCGCTGCAGCGAAGTCGCGCGACATGGAAGGCATACGAGGCTCAGAAATCAAGCAATCGTCGCAGCGGTGCCGCCGAGGCGTTGGCGCGCGAACAGTACTTCCGATTTGAATCGGAACTTCAAGATGCGATCGCTGGTAAGCAAACGCAGCGAACGCAAAACAACAATGCATCGTCCGGCGGCGCGTTTGCGGGCGTCGGCGGTGTGCTAGCGGCCGAGCGGCGGCTAAGGCTGTTGATCGGATTGCCGATCGGCGACGGCACGCTGGTTCGACCCTCGGATGATCCGATCGTTGCCCCGTTGGTGTTCGATTGGGATTCGATTTCGATGGAAGCGATCCAGCGCCGCAGCGAGTTGCAGCAGCAACGGTTGCTGGTCAAACGTCGCGAGATGGAAATCCTCGCCGCAAAAAACTTCCTGATGCCGTCCTTGGATTTGGTTTCCATTTATCGTGTTCGCGGCCTTGATCAGCAACTTGCCGGCGACGATTCCGCGTTGGGAGAGCTGGGCAGTTGGGATTTCCAAGAGTACGAAGCGAGCCTGGAACTGAAGTTGCCCGTCGGATTCCGCCAGGCGCATGCGGCGGTCCGGCACGCCAGGATTCAGCTGGCCCGTGACACGTCAATGCTTCATGAACAGGAACGCCAGATCCTACACGACTTGGCATCCGTCGTTTCTGAATGCGACCGCGCGTTTGCTCAAATGCAAACGAATATGAACCGTTTCCTGGCCGCCAACGACGCACTGTCGGCGCTCGAGGCCAGCCGCCGTGCCGGTCTGCCGATTAACCTGGAACAATTGCTCGATGCACAGCGGCGGGTCAGCGAATCGCAAAGCCGCTATTACCAGTCGCTGACCGAATACACGATTGCGACGAAAAACGTTCAGTTCGAAAAGGGAACGTTGCTGGAAACGATCGACATTTTTATCGCCAGTGGTGATCCGCCCGCCGGGATCGCCTCATCGCCGAAAACACCCGCGTCGTTGGCGTCGTTCGCACCACCCCTTGGTGGATTGATTACCAGTGGTCTCGCGGAGACCGGATCGCATGAATCGGACTTTGCACCGGACACCGTTTCTTCTCCGTCGGACCTGCTAGACTTCGATGTCGAGATGATTGGTACGGAAGAATCCGGATCGTCTCAGCGTTAGTCGACTCCGCACCGGCAAAAAACTTCCTCGCGGGGCTTCTCTCGCCTGTATCCTATTTGGGGCGAAGTCGATACTTGCGCCCCCAAAGCCAGCCTCCAGTCCGTCGCGCCAAACTTGATCTGTGACGGCGACCGACACCGAAACAAGTGGTTCGGTATCGATAGGCTGTAACGTGGCTTTGCGTGACGATGATTGCCAGTACTTATTCCCAGAAAGATGACGGTAGCACGAGATGCCGACGGACGAACTTGTAAAAAAGTTGCATGATCTGGCAGGATTCGACCCCAGCGCGCCGCAGCAGACCGGTGTCGTTCCCGATGTGGTTGCGTCTTCAAAGTCGGGTTCACAGCCAGACTCGCCGCATGTCGACTCATCACAGGCCGATTCGCTTATCGGGCTATTTCAATCCTTTCGCCCTGACGGCGAGGGGCTAGCCGGGGCATTCGATCAAGTTTCTTCGGGCGAGCAGTTGCGTGAGCGTCTGCAAACGCTATTCGATGTTGCCGGCGACGACCGACGTCCGCAAGGTGGACGCGACGCATACTTTGTCGTACGAAATCCGCAGCCGATCGCTCCAGATGTCGCGCACCAGAAAGCGATTCAGTGGATCGAGGGGCTGACGGAGCTAGCTTTGATGCTGGGTGATGTCGAGACGGTCGGCGCGCTGCAGCCCATTCCAAAGATTCGCGTGTTGGAAGGCATTCCGCCCAAGCACCCTCGACGCGAAGAGGAAAAGTCGGAGCTATTGAAGGCTTTCCAAAACGACGTGACGATGCTGACCGCTCGCATCGACGCGGCGGATCCGCACGCCGCCGTGCTGCGACAAGCCTATTACTTCATCGCCTGTGATGCGATGCTGAGGGACTATCTGATGTGGCCGCTGTATGCCCAAGCTGCGGCGGTCGACGATCCTTTCGAGCCATATTTTCAACTGTGGCGTTGCGGCGTGAAGTATCGCATCTTTGGCGAATCGCAAATCGATTTGTATCTGCCCTGGTCAAAGGATTGAACGACCGTCAGGGAACGGGCAAGCGAATATCATCACCGCCCAGTGGCTTCCGCCACGGCGGCAGTGCCCCGTTGATCACACGAAAGCGGTCATCGCGCCCGGCCGACTTACTTTTTGGGCGCGTTCTTCTTTTTCGGTTTCGACGCTCGCTTTTTTGCTTCCGGGTACTTCGCCAAAATCGCTTTCAGTTCTGCGACCTTTTTCGGGCGATGCGAAGCTAGGTTTTTCGTTTCCAGCGGATCTTTCACGTAGTCGTACAGTTCGTATTCCGCGGTCGTTTCGTCCGCGCCGGGTTGTTTCCACTGGACCAGGCGAAATCGTGGGGTTCGAATCGACCGCCCCAATTTCGCTTTGGGATAAGCGTGGTAAGCATGGTCACGCACTCGCGCGGCAGTATCTCTCAGCACTGGAACCAGGCTAACGCCATCGATCGGTTGTGGCCCCTGCGGTGCGGGAAGTCCTGCCAATTCGGACACGGTCGGAAAGATATCGACACTCTCGGTCAATTGCTTCGTCGACGAACCGGGCCGTGTGACTCCGGGTGCCGCGATCAAGATCGGGATACGGTTGGCTTGTTCGTAATTGGTGTGTTTGGTCCAAATTCCTAGATCGCCCAAGTGGAAACCGTGGTCGCCCCAGAGGATGACGATCGTGTTGTCGAACAGTCCCAGCCGATCAAGTTCGGTGGTGACCTTACCGATTTGCGCGTCGACGAAACTTGTGCTGGCGTAATAGCCGTGGATCAGTTTTCGTTTCAGGTCGTCGGAAATCTCGTCCTCGCGGTTGTCGGGAACGGGTTTATAGTTGGTGATTTCTCCGCCCTTTTTGCCTGCCACTTCCGGCGCGGCCTCAGGCGGTTTTTCGTACGCCGGCATTGGCAGGTTTTGGGGATCATACAAATCCCAGTACTTCTTTGGCGCAGAGAACGGTAAGTGTGGTCGAGCGAATCCGGCTGCGATGAAGAACGGCGTCCCGTCTTGTTCGCGACGCCGCTTCGCTGCGCGCAGACGGTTAATCGTTTCCTCGGCGACACGTCCGTCGGCATACGCGTCATCATCAACGTCGGGTGACTCGAACGCGGCGCCACGCGGCAGCGCTTTGATGTTTCCGAGTTGCTGGTTGGTAAAAAAGGCCTCTTCGCGTGTTAGCTGTCCACCATCGGTACTCTTTGGATCGACGTATTCGATGACCTTTTCTTTGAAATGCGGTTGTGAAAATGAAACGGGGTCACCCAGATTGCCGTGTCCGATGTGAAAGACTTTGCCAAGCGATTCGGTCCGGTAACCATGACTCGCGAAATGTTGAGGCATCGTGACCGCATCAGGAATGACGCTTCGCAAATTGTTGCCCAGTCCATAGAGCCCGGTCGATGTCGAATGCGAGCCCAGCATCAGCGTGAATCGCGACGGTGCACACACGGCTTGGTTGCAGTAAGCCATGTCGAAACGCATGCCGCGTGATGCGAGCGCATCCAGATTGGGCGTGTTCGCGACCGCGTCGCCGTAGCAGCCGATTGCGGGTTTCAAGTCATCGACCAGGATCAGCAACACATTCGGCTTTTCCGCCCAAGCAGCGTTGCCACCGAGCATCGTGATGAGGGCAAGCAGACCGAAACATAAACGCGAAGGCGTGGCGATTGATTTCACAGCAGTCGTTTGGTGAGGGGGGGGCTAACTGGGGCGGGGACGGATGGATCGGCGATTCCAATCGCACCTGACGAGGGAAAAATCTAGCTGGACCCAAGCGAATACCGCGACGGAAACGCAGGGCGTGCTAGCGAAGTTCGATTGACCGATTTTCTTGCATTTCAATTCCCGACTGGGCAGCATCCAGTTTCTCCTAGATGCGAAGCCGGATCAATGCATCGCGACGGCGACGCATTGAGATATTTTGCCAAGCAAGTCATGGCGGCTGGCGGGGACGATTCCCGCCGGCCGACTCAGCGATCTTCGATCTTGCTAGAATGTTGATCCCACTCGGATGATTCCATCGCTCGCGGCGATCGGCTTTCATCGGCGTTTTCCGTCTCGGCGGTCTCTCGAAAAAACTCACTCGCCTCACTCCGAATCAATTACTGCTGCCCTATGTCTCGAATCGCTCTTTCCGCGTTGTTGTTTTGTTGGATCGGTTTTCAAGTAGCTGTTACATCGGCTGCCGAAAAACCGAATATTGTCTTCATTTTCGCCGACGATCAGTGCTTTCAAACGATCAACGCACTCGGGTACGACGAAGTCCAGACGCCCAACCTCGATCGACTTGCCAAGCAAGGCACGACGTTCACCCACGCCTACAACATGGGGTCTTGGAGCGGTGCGGTATGTGTGGCCAGTCGGACCATGCTGAACAGTGGTCGCTATGTGTGGAACGCAAACAAAATTTGGAATCAGTCCGAACAAGAACGTGAGCAGGGGCGATGGTGGAGCGAGTACATGAAATCAGCCGGTTACCGCACGTACATGACTGGCAAATGGCACTGCAAAGCATCTGCCGAGAAAGCATTTGACGTCGCGCGTGACGTTCGGCCCGGGATGCCAACAGCCACGCCGGAGGGTTACAACCGGCCGCTCGGACCGGGGCAAGATACGTGGTCGCCATCGGACCCAAAGTTTGGTGGATACTGGGAAGGCGGCACCCACTGGAGCGAGGTGGTTGCCAATCACGCCGACGATTTCATGAAAGACGCACAACAGAGTGATGATCCGTTTTTCATGTACTTAGCCTTCAACGCGCCTCACGATCCGCGCCAGAGCCCGGCGGAATACGTGAATCGATATCCGGTCGAATCGATCGAGATGCCCGTGAATTTTCAGCCGATGTACCCATACGCCGAAGAGATCGGTTGCGGAACCAAACTGCGCGATGAGCGTTTGGCGCCGTTTCCTCGGACACCGCATGCGATCAAAGTCAATCGACAAGAATACTACGCGATCATCACGCACATGGATGCGATGATCGGTCGTATCTTGGACGCCTTGGAATCGACCGGGAAGGCCGACAATACTTGGATCTTTTTCACTGCCGATCACGGATTGGCGTGTGGCCAGCACGGGCTGCTGGGTAAACAGAACATGTATGACCACAGCGTTCGCGTCCCGTTCATGGTGGTGGGGCCCAATGTGGACGCAGGCGGAAAGGTCGACGAACCGATCTATTTGCAAGATGTCATGCCGACGACGCTAGACCTGGCCGGAATCAAGAAGCCAGAACACGTTGAATTTAACAGCGTCCTGCCGATGCTTCGTGGCGGTCCCAGCCCGTACGAACAAATTTACGGTTGCTACTTGGACAAGCAGCGAAGCATTCGTACCGACCAATACAAATTGATCGTGTATCCACAAGCAAAAGCAATGCGTCTATACGATGTGCAGAACGATCCGATGGAAACGACCGATTTGATCGACCAAGCGGCAATGCAACCCATTGCGAAAGAGCTATTTGCGCAGCTGCAAAACTTGCAAAGATCGATGAACGATGAGCTGGACCTAAGTGAGCTGGCACCGTAACTGGGAATCAAATCAGACTCGCTGAGAATCCGACGTCGCTGGGCATCTCCGAGCTCGCTGAGAATCAGAATCGCTGAGAATCCGAGCTCGCTGGGCATCGGCGCCCGCGGGTTAATCGCGACATCCACAGCGTTTTTAAAAGGCGGCGGCTAGCCACGAACATGACGATTCGGTCGGCTAGACCATCGAGGGTAAGATGTTCAGCGTCGGTACCCCATTGATCGGCGCGGGCCGTTCGGCAGGTTTTCGCGGTTGATGTGAAATCCTGATGGCATCCATTTTATCAATGTTGTTCGCAAACGCGTCGATCAGGACAGGATCCCAAAATTTGCCGCTTCCTTCTTGCAGAATCGAAAGCGCCTTTTCGACGGGCATCCCGCCCCGATAGGGGCGATCGCTGGTCATAGCGTCGAATGCGTCACACACGGCCAGGATTCGTCCGTCGATGGGAATGTTTTCGCCAACCAATCCGTCTGGGTATCCGTTACCGTCGTAGTGCTCGTGGTGATACAGAACACCCGGCAGCACATCGCGCAGTGCGTCGAGTTCGTGCAGGATACGCCAACCGGCATCGGTATGAGTTTCGATGATCGCTCGTTCATCGTCGTCAAGTTTGCCGGGTTTTTGCAGCACGCCATCGGGAATCGCGATTTTACCAACGTCGTGCAGCAAGCCGGTCAAATAAACCCGCTCGTGTGCACCGGCAGGTTGGTTGCTGACCAGTGCAAGGCAGCGGGCAAAACTCGCGACGCGTTCGCTATGGCCGCACGTGTACGGGTCGCGTGCTTCGACGGCGTTGACTAACGCTCGAATGACATCGGTAAACAGTTCTTCTTTCTGTCGCAGCAAACGGACATTGTGCAACTGAGCGGCCAGCTGGTTCGTCGCTGTTTCCATCAGCGAAGCCTGGACGGTCGTGAACCCCAGTTGTCCCCAAGGCACATTCTGGTTGGCATCATCGACACGGTTGCACGCAATGATCCAGCCATGCAGACGTGTTTCGCTGCGACACTGAATCATGATGAATTCGTTCAGTTGTCCGTCATACGCGTCTTCGTTAGACGATGCAATTTCGTTTCGAACGACTGACTGGATTGCTGCTTCTTCCGCGTAGCGTCGGATCAACGCATGCGTTTGTTCAGGCGTCAGGATTTCATCGCACGCCCAAATCGGCTTGTTCAATTCCTTGCCGGATTCGTCGAGGAACACGGTTGCCATCGACACCGCGCCGATTCCATGAACCAGAGGCGGCAATGAACGCGATACTAAGTCTTCATACGCGCCGCTTCCGTTGGGCAGTGCCATCGCAGCGGCAAGTGAACGGATCAATGACAGCTCTTCAAAATCGTTGCAGACTTGCGTGGCCAAAGCTTCGACTTCTGATTCGGCATGATCTTTTTTGGCCTGCATTACTTCTAGTTGCAAGATCGTGTTGCAGTGTCGCGAGTGCGCTTCGGCCTGGTCCGCGTCGACGGTCCAAATAGCGACCGATCCTCCGGGCAGGCAGACGGCCATTGAGGCAGCACCGTGCGGCAAGGGCTGCGTTTGCGTTGCGGGCGCGTTTTCGACTGCGTCACGAATGAACGTGTCGCTGGTCAGTTCGGATTTCTCACACAAACGGACGGACACCGCCATTTGCTCAGCGATCAATTTGGCCAGCTTCGCGTCACGCGTCGGCGGCCATGACCCTTCCTCGTCGTCGCCACGCGAAGGGGTGTCTGATTCAAAGGACGATAGATTCATACCGATGCCCCTCCGGTCGATGCGATGATTGCCGCGCTGACTGCCGTTTGAACCGTTCCTGGGCTGAACGGTTTGGCGAATATGTTGGTGATATTCAGTCCGTTGGCAGCACCGCTGGCGACCAATTCAAGCTGGCGTCCGGTCACCAAAAAGAAGGGAATCCCTTGATCCACCTGGCGAATTTTTTCACACAGTTCTAAGCCGGTCATATAGGGCATTTCTTGATCGCTGATGACCGCAGCGACGGATTCGGTTTGGAATGCTTCCCAGGCCACTTTTCCGTTGGCGCATGTGATGGGATCGAAACCCGATGACTTGAATTTGAATGACAGAACGCGAGCCAACCCGGGGTTGTCTTCGGCGATCAGGATTCTTGGCGTTGTATCGCTCATAGTGTTTTCCTCGCGCCCCAGTGCCTAGGCCATCGTCGTGGGCAAGTTCGTCGGCCCGGTGTTACCCGTGCCCGAAGCCGTACCCGTACCCGAAGCCGGCGCGATGACCGATTCCAGCTGACTGATGGCGTCGTTGTTCTGACCGGCAAACGCGGCACAGAATTTTTCGACCAATTCCAAGTCATGGACTCCCTGGCAGGCGCGTTCTCGCAGAATTTCAATCGCTTCGGCATTTGACTTCGCACGTCGGAACGGGCGGTCGCTGGTCAACGCGCTGTAGACATCCACAATGCCCACGACTTGCGCCATTAAAGGAATTTGAGCCCCTCGTAGGCCATCGGGATAACCCGTTCCGTCGAAATGTTCTTTGTGGTGCCGGATGATCGGCAACACAGGACGCAGCGGTTTCAGCGGCGCGCAGATGTCACATCCGACACGTGGATGCTGGTGGAACAAGGCGCGCTCGCGTGGTGTCAGCGGTCCGGTCTTTTCCAGGATCGAGTCAGGAATCGCGATCTTGCCAACGTTGTGAAGAATCGCACCGTAACGCAACATCTTCAGTTCGGCTGAATCAAGTCCAAGCGACTTGCCGAACGCGACGGCAAAGTTCGCCACTTGTTCGACGTGACCGCTGCTGTATCCATCTTTACTGGCGACGGCACGGGCCAGCGAAAGTGCGACGCTTTCGGCGCCGATCATTTCCGAGTTTCCTTGATGCATTCGAGTGATCGATCGCAACCGCACCGCGAGTTCACACCGATTGATCGGCTTGCTTAAAAATTCATCAGCTCCCGCATCGACCGCTTCGCTGATTTCTTCGCTGGCACCCGTCGTGGTCATCACAATCACAGGAATCGTCCGGTACTGCATGTCGCCTTTTAGCTGGCGACAAACTTGCAGTCCATCAATGCCCTTGATGCGTGCATCGATCAAAATGGCGTGTGGCTCGGGACGCTGCATCGCAAGTTCAAGGGCTTGCTGACCGTCACCGGCCTCGACGATCTCGTAGTCTTCGCTGGCCAGTGAGTGTCGAAGCAGCTTGCGGATTGTCGCATTAGAATCGGCGACAAGGATCCGCATTTTTTGGCTGACGTCTGCCGCCGCTTGCATGAACGTATCGGCGATTCCGCTGGTAAAGGCGGGCTCTTGGTTCGTGTTTTCCATCGTGCGTGCTCTGAGTATTCGGCCGCTTCATGACCGTTGGGTAAGTTAGATGCCTAACAAGTCGCCTTCGGGGATCTCGATACGCTGACTGATTGGTTTGGTTTGCGCCGCGGCCACTGTCTCTTCTTCTTCAACAGCTTCCGTCTCGACAGGCAGAACGACGGTAAACATGCTTCCCGTATCAACGACGCTTTCGACGTCAATGGTGCCGCCGTGCAGTTCGGTTAAGTGTTTGATGATTGCAAGCCCAAGTCCGGTGCCGATGCCTTGGTCCGCGATGGCCGCTTGGTAGTAGGGCTCGAACAAATGTTTCAGGTGCTCAGGTGCAATTCCGCGTCCGGTGTCGCGGACGCTGATGCGGAATTGGCCAGCGACGTCGCTGCGGATGCGAACGATGACGCTGCCGCCCTCGTTGTTGTATTTGATCGCGTTGGACAGCAGGTTCAGCATGATTTGTCGCAAACGCAGTGGGTCCGCGATCACTTCGTTCAGTTCGGCGTCGACTTGGGCCGTGACCGTGACGCCCGCCTCCTGCGCACGCGGGCCAACCATTGAAACGCACTGGTCGACTAATTCGGCCAACGCGACCGGTTGGGGCGAAAGTCGAATCATGCCAGCTTCGGCTTTGGCGTAATCCAAAATGTCGTTAACCAGTGCAAGTAAATGCTGGGCCGCTTCGTCGATGTCTTGCACGAAATCGCGCTGGTCGTCGTTCAGTTCGCCCGTGCTGCCATCCAACAGGGTCTCGCTGATTGCGGTGATGGTCGACAGCGGCGTGCGAACTTCGTGCGACGTCTGACGCAGTGCTTCGGCTCGCATGGCCACCAATTGTTCTTCAATCTTGCATTTCAGTTCGCGACGTTTTTCGTCTCGCTGCATCTGATAGCTGGCGATCAGCACTCTGACGGTGAGATACAACAATGCGCCGAGCCCGAGCATGTCCCGAGCGGCATCGAATACGGGATGCCATGTATCAGGCTTGGCGGCGTAATAAAGCTGTGCGAACATTGTCGCCGCAACAATCGCCACAATTGCCGAGGCAAGTCCAATCGCGTGCCGCTTGACGAGCGCATAAGCGGAACCGACGGCCGCCAAATAATACAGAATAAGAACTAACCGGTCTTCAAAGGCGAAAGAGTGCATCAGTGCGAGGAAGAACACCGCTAATCCGAAAATGGCAAACTCTCCGCGAAAGATTTGCGACCACTTTGATTGTTTCGATTCCATCAGATCACACTCATTGAGTCGGGTTAGGCAAAGTCCGAGGGCTAGAACTTCACCTTCGAAAGGTACATCGCCGTTTGCGCACCGTATGCAATTTAAGATGCCGCTAGCTGATGCCGTCTAGCGAGGGGATACGACGGCAACGATTGGAACGCAAATAACAATGGCAACGGTTCGTCGCGAATCGTCATGAAACGATCGATCCTCCCAGACCGATCCGAATTCGCGTTTTGTATCGATCAGAAGGCGCGCGTTCGCCACGCGTGTCGTGTACACACGTCGATCTTATCAAGGGCTACGTTCGGAATATTCGCAACGATCGGCGGGCGGGCCACGCGAGTCCCATTGCGGATTGGGCTCCACGATTGCCTCTGATCGCGACGTGCAGGCGTGAATCAGCCCGCTTAATCAGACGCGCAATCCGTCAACCGCGATTTGACGTTGGCTTTCCAGCGATGAAAGCGCTACTCCGATGTCAAAGGACATCGGTCGAGTCACCTCGGACTTACCTTGTACCGATCGTGATACAGGCAACCGATCCAGACGGTCTCAAGATGCGTCGTCCTCAAGATGCATCGTCTGGTTTGGCACCGCCGGGCGATTTTACTTTTCGCAGCGGAGGAAGAATGGACTCGCCGGGAGGCGTCGTTTTTTTCGACTCGATCTCTTCTGCTAAACGTTTCGCCTCTTTGGGGTCCGCTAAATCCGCTGGATTTGGGATCGGAATCAAGACAAGTCGGACAGGGGTTCCGCGTTCGGGGACCTTGTCGGTGGCAGGTTCGTACATCAAATGATCGGATTCGGCACTGCTGGCGATACTGATGTCCATCATCGCGGTTGAGAAATTCGAAACACAGATCATGTCGCCGCCATCGGCTTGATAGTAGTCACGTCCGTCGGACGGGTCTTTCCAGAAACCGCTGCCGGCAAATATCCATTCCGCTTTCATCGCTTGTTTGTCGCCCATTTTCTGTACCCAAGTTCGCGCGTCGACCGAGTGAAATTGATCGTCGGCATCTCGCCAGCACACCCAAACACGGATCACTTGCCCCGTTGCGGGAATAAATTTGGGCACGAACTGCACTGGCGTTCCGGGTTCAGCTCCGACGGCCAGCAGCGCTGCATGGACTTCCTTTGACTGGGCTAAAGTTGCCACGACCGATTCGTGTTCTTTGGTGCCCATGGGACACGCGAACATTTCTAACACGCCACGACGCATGGCAACGTAACCGTCGGCGATCACCATGCTGTTTTTGCGATTGATCCACAAATGATTATCACGCCCGAGTGGCTGTGCGAGCGGTGGCGGTACCATCGTATCGCGTACCTTCTGGTCCGGACCGACAAAGGCGTCCAAGATTTCCTCCGTCTCGTTTTCGCCGTCCCCCGGTGCGGTCAACAGACGGTTCTTGGGAATTGGCTGGATATCGATTTCGTTCGACGGTTCACTTGGGGTGTTGATTTCAGATTCGGAATCCTTATCGCCCGGTCGTCGCGATTCGGACCGCGGCGTCGGCGAATCGCTGGTTTCCGCGGTTGCAGTTACCGCACTTTCATCGTCGCGACGGTCTTCTCGCTCGGACGCAAGCGATGCACCGTCGGCTGCGATGGTTTCGTCGCTGCCAATCACGTCGTCGCTGCTAACAACTTCGTCATTGCTAACAACGGAGCTGATTGCGGTGGGCGACTGGTTGCTGCCCAACAGCGGGTCGACGATCGAGTCAGGCGATCGTGTTTCTTGGCTCACCTCGCCCGACGGCAACGAATCGCCTGTTTGGACGGAGACTTTCGGTTGCACCGATGCGGCTGACTGGCTGGAGACTCCAGAATCGCTGCAACCACAGATTGACCAAGTGCCACAACAAACGATCGCGAGCAACCAATCCGGTTTGCCGATTACGAGAGGTCCTTGATGAGGGAGCATTCAGAAATCCGAGTTGGTGGTAGAATCGGTCGAGCCAACCGTTAAGTTATCAGCTTCACCCAGTCTCTGAAAACAGTTCCAGGTCACCTACAGTCCCTTTTCGCGTCAGATACGCTACCTATGTCGCTAGATACTCAGCCAGAAACATCCCCTGAGCCAAGTCGGTCCGAGCCCGGTTTTGCGAACTCAGCGAACGATTCTAAAGAAAAGCCCACATCTCAAGAGAAACTCGGCACATCGACTGGTTTGTCAGAGATCACCGATCAGCAGTGGCGTCGGCTGCGAAAAAAGATGGACGACCGTCTTGTGAAGGATTCCGCGGCCGCGATGTTCGGTGAGGCAGCCGTCCAACGAGGATCGATTTATCGCTGGGGAGTGGCATGCGCTCGCGACGGCGAAATCGATGACCTGACCCATTGGCTAAGCTATCTCGCATCCGATTTGAAGCCGCCGAAAAAGTTGTCCGCACGGATCGATTTAGATCGATCCGCTCGTGACATTATCGAATCGGTGCAATCGCTTTCGTACACACCCAGCAGCGCTGCATCGGCTGTGATCTGGGCCGCCGCGATGCCCGCCTTGGCAACGAAACTTGATTCACTCACCTGGTGGGACCTGCTTTCGACGCTGCAGCAGTTGCGTGAATCGATCATTCAGCGAAACCAGTTCGACACGCCGGTGCAGCTGTTGGTTGCGGGCGAATTGGGCCTTACCCTTGCTTGGCGACTGGCCGATTTGCCGTCCTGCAAACGGCTGCGTGCGTCATCGGCCCAAGCCGTGGAAAGATGGTGCAGCACGATCGATGATTCGATCGCCATGTCGGTTTCGGGCAGTTCCGATGCGAGACTTGTCCTGGCGTCGCTGCTGCGTTGTCGCCGGTTGACCAGCAAGTCCAAAAAGAAACGGTCGTCAAAGAACCGTATCGATGCGGTCAGCGAAGAACTTGCGACTTGGACAATTGCCTTGACGACGCACACGGGATCGACCGCGTTTAGCAAGGCAAGCCGCAAAGATGTCGTTGACGACTTGGCCGACGGCGGATTGCTTGACCAAGCTGTCTCACTCGACCGCGAATCGCTTCAGCCGGCTTTGAAAGCTGCACTGGGCAAGACACAGTCGGGCGGGCGTCTGGCATGGCAAATCTGCCTGCCGGAGTCGATGCATCTAAGCGAAGACGCGAAAATCGCAGTGATGATGCCCGACTGGGACGTTCGACGAGGACGCACTCACGTCGATTATCGCCACGATGATATACGTTTAGAAGTCTTTGGTGGACGCCAACTGATGTTGTCAGGACGCTGGAACACCATCATCGAATTGGACCAAGATGAACAGCAGCCGCGCGGTCAATGGGAACTAACGTGCGAGTATTCCGATGATGATGTTCATTATTTGGAACTTGAACAGCACTGGTCGGGCGGGATTCTGCTGCAGAGACAATTTCTGATGGTTCGTGATGACCGCTGTTTGATGCTGGCCGACAGCGTCACACGCGATGACATGGCGGACGACCCCATGCAGGGTCATGCGGAGCTCGTTTCCGCCTCGGGACCGACCGGCAATCTGCGTTACATCAGCCGGTTCCCCATCGCGGCGGATGTGCACACGCATGACGAAGAGGCGACCCGTGAAATTTATCTTGAACAAGGACGTAACCGAGCAATGGTCATGCCTTTGGCGGCATGCGAGTGGCGAAACGGACTTTCGCGTACCACATTGGAAGCCACGCCCGACCATCATCTCGCGCTCACCACGCGTGGGCGTGACCGTTTGTTTGCACCGTTGTGGATCGATTTTCAACAGCGACGGTTCAACCGCAAGCGTACCTGGCGGCAACTGACCATTGCGGACGAGCGGCGGATTGTCGATGAGAGCACCGCGGCAGGCTTTCGCGTGCAGGTCGGATCCGAACAGTGGATGCTCTATCGCTCGCTCGCCGGCAATCGTTGCCGAACCGTCTTGGGCAAACACTTGCTCGCGGACTTTTTCTGCGGCCGCTTTGATACCGGCGACGGAAGCATCGAGGAATTGATCACCGTTGATGACCGGGCATCCAGCGACGAATAGTATTGATGATGTTGAACCGCCAACGCTGCGACGAACTTTCCCGAAACTGGCACCAAGTCGTCACGGAAGTCGCTGAGTACTGCCAGCAATTTGGGCGCGGCGACGATGATGTTCGTGTCATCGGCGTCACCAAGTATGTGGATGTCCACACGACCCAAGCTCTCATCCAAGCTGGTTGCCGGGACGTCGGGGAAAGCCGTCCCCAACTCTTGTGGGATAAGGCAGACCAAATCGGCGATGCGACGTCGCTGACTTGGCACTTGATTGGCCACTTGCAACGAAACAAGGTACGTCGTGTGCTGAGATTTCCCGTTTGGATTCACAGCATCGATAGCCCACGCATCCTTGACGCCGTCGCCGACGAAGCCGTTGGGCAGCAAAAATCGATTCCGGTGCTGTTGGAAGCCAACATCAGCGGTGATTCGTCTAAGACAGGAATGACGCCCGACGAGCTGCGGCAACTGGTCGATCAACTTCCCGGCAATGGAGTGCAGATCAAAGGCTTGATGGCGATGGCCGGTTTAGGATCTGATGCGAAAACCGCACGTGAACAATTTGCCCAGACGCGTGAGTTGCGCGACGAGCTGAGCCAACGCTGCGGACTTGAGTTGCCCGAGCTATCGATGGGTATGAGCGGCGACTTTCCAGATGCCATCGCCGAGGGCGCCACCATGGTTCGAATCGGTACCCGATTATTTAAGTCGACCTAGCCCGTTCTGCTGTCTTTCGGAAACACGGCCCCACAGCAACGAGAAACACAGCCGGCCACAGATGTTGAAACAAGTCCCCGGTGGATATCGTCTGTCCGTCCACGCCACCGCAGCCGCACGCCGCGATCATGTGGGCGGATGCCACGACCAGGCGCTGCGAGTTTCGGTCACGGCCGCACCCGACAAGGGGAAGGCCAATCGTGCGATCAGAAAGGCTTTGGCTCGCGCGTTGGGAATCAAGCAGAGTCAGATGCAGCTTGTCGCGGGTGAGACGCATCGTCGAAAGCAATTCATGATCACCGATGCACCCGCCGAACTACTCTCGCGCGTAGCCGAACTCGGATCGATCGACTAGGCTTAGCTTGTTGTCGGCGCGGCCTAGCCTGCGGCCGGCGCGGCCTAGCCTGCTGTCGGCGCGGCCTAGCCTGCTGTCGGCGCGGCCTAGCCTGCGGTCGGCGCGGACCGTGAAATCAATCGTTGAAAGTCAATCGATCCTGTAACCCTCAAGTCATTGACGAGATGCCCGATGGAAAACAATAAGATTCGTTTTGTCCTGATCGGAGGCTTTTTGGGCGCCGGCAAGACAACGTTGATCGGTGAATTAGCACGGCGCTATGTCGCCGCCGGCAAAAAGGTCGGGATCATTACCAACGATCAAGCAGCGGACCTCGTCGATACTCGCAATCTGCGCTCACAAGGCTTCAACGTTGGCGAGGTCGCAGGGGCATGTTTTTGCTGCAGCTTTGACGATTTGGTATCGACGGCGGACTCATTGGCAAGTGACCAGACGCCCGATGTTCTGTTAGCCGAACCGGTTGGCAGTTGCACCGACTTGGTTGCCACGATCGTTTTACCGCTGCAGCAGATGTGGGGCGATCGATTCGAGTTGGCTCCGTTCGGTGTTCTGCTTAAACCATCTCACGGCCGTCGCATTCTAGCGACCGGCGATGATCAACCGCGAAGCGGATTCTCGCCACAAGCCGAATACATTTTTAGAAAACAATTAGAAGAAGCCGACTACCTGATGATCGGACGCTCGGATGAACAAACCGACGAACAGATCGCTCAGTTAACCAACGCCCTGGAAGCGGTTGCCGACGGTGTGCCGGTCATCGCTGTGAGCCCGAAGAACGGTGACGGAGTCGATGAAGTTTTGGGCTATATCGAATCACCGATGACAGCCGGACGACGTTTGCTGGATATCGACTATGACACCTACGCCGATGGCGAAGCCGAGTTGGGCTGGGTGAACATGACCGCGAACATCACAAGTGAATCATCGGTGGAACTTGATGCCCTTGCGGTGAAGCTCGTTGGGTTGATCGCGGAAAGAATCAAGCAGCGTCAGGCGGAACCGTTTACCGGTCAAATTGCCCACCTGAAGGCGTCGGTGTTGGCGGGCGATACCCAGTCGGTCGCAAACGTCGTCAGCAATGATTCACAGGTCGACATCGGATTGGCGTCGGGACGCCGCGTGAAGGGAAATATTCAAGTGATCGTCAACGCCCGTGTGGCGATGGATCCGGATGCACTTGAAAGCGATTGTCGCGAACAGATCGATCAGATCGCAAAGGAAATCGGCTTGACCGTCGTGGACGTCAATGCCCATTCGCTTCGTCCAGGTCGGCCGACGCCGACGCACCGAGTATCGGCCAGCTAAGACCTCAGACCTAAGACGCAAGAACCTAAGACAGGGGCGCAACGCGGCGGGCTGTAATTTGGCTGGCTGTGATTTGTTGGGCCGTCTGCGGTCCGAAGCGAACACCGTTACTTCCCGCCGTACCAAACGCCCCGGTGCCAATTGTGTCGCCGCAATTGCTGCAACATCGCGCCGGGTAAATCTCGCAGCTGGCTGGTGCGTGTGTTCTTTCGAACTTGGTCGGCGTTTCGCATACCGGCGATGACCGTGCTGACCTCTGGACGTGATAGCGCGAATTTCAGTGCGACGTCCGCCAGTGAGTAATCCTCTTCAAGTCCGAACGTCACCAAGTCGGCTCGGATTTGTTCGACCCGTTCGGCGGTGCGTTTCAT
The DNA here is from genome assembly GCA_963975425.1 of uncultured Pirellulaceae bacterium. Taxonomy (GTDB): domain Bacteria; phylum Planctomycetota; class Planctomycetia; order Pirellulales; family Pirellulaceae; genus CAXBGS01. Next base: position 155,333 of record CAXBGS010000004.1, on the reverse strand, counting down.
GCGATCACCGGCAAAATACTGGTGCCGAAAATCGTCGTCGGGGAACACATGGTCGGCGGCATATTTCCCAGTCAATGCGCCTTCGTCCAAAGCGACTCGGACGATGACTCCGGTTCCCGTTTCGGCTGCGACGGGCAATATCTGAGCAGCGGGTTCTTGGTGAAAGAGGTTGAAAATGATTTGCACGACATCGACCAGTCCGTCTCGCATCAGCTGAACCACGCAGGATTGATCCTGTTCCGGTGTGCTGACGCCGATCAAGTTGATCTTGCCTTCTTCACGCAGCTGTCTCAGCACCAGCAAGGGCTGAGGATCGTCATTCCAGGCCCGTGTCCATGTATGCAACTGCAGCAGATCGATCCGCTCGGTGCCGAGATTCTGCAGGCGTTCTTCCACATTCGATCGCAGGTAAGCCGCGGAATAGCGGTCTTGCCAGCGACAGTAAGGACTCGGCGGCCACGGACCGGTATCCGGGGGCGTCTTTGTCGCGACGAACACATTTTCGCTGCGATCCTTTAGCACTTTCGCAATGACACGTTCGCTGCGTCCGTCGCCATAACCCTGTGCAGTATCGACAAAATTAATACCTCGATCGATCGCGGTGTTCAGCGCGGCCAAGGAATCAGATTCGCTCTGGTTGCCCCATTGGCCCCCAATTGCCCAGGCACCGAAGCCGATTTCTGAGACGTCTGGACCTTGGTTTGATAGCGGACGGGTTCGCATGGAGGTTAATTTAGGCAAGTTGGAAATCGCGAAATTGTTAAACTGTGACGTTTACAGAATGAATCGGACGCGGTCGGCAGCAAACTTCGCGCGTTTCGATGCAACCAAACGCGATCGATTCAACTCGGTCGTGAGGTTATTCCGAATGCAAAGACAAACGAACTCTTTGTCGTTGCTGTTACGCAAGCTGCGCCTCAAGCGGAGGCATGCTCGCAAAAGACAGCCTTGGCGTTTCATTCAGGGATGATCTTGGTGCCCAAGTTTCCTTCGATTCCACAGTTGTCGATCATCGTCCCGGTCGGGAACGATCCTTCGGCATTCGAAGACACACTTCTTAGCGTGTTAGAGAACCGACCGGATCGGTGCGAGGTCATTGTGCCGCACGACGGACGTTATGACGACCCGTTTGACCTGAGCGACGAAGTTCGTTTGGTCGTTGCCGAGGGTGGTAATTTCGTCGACACCGTGTTGGCCGGCGCACGCGCCGCTCGTGGCGAATTCGTGCATGTTCTCGCTGCCGGGTTGCAGGCGACCGCCGGTTGGGCCGACGTGGCACTAGAACGATTCCGTCATCGCGAAGTCGCTGCCGTCGCCCCCGTGGTGCGGTGTGCCGAGAATCGACGCGTCGTATCGGCGGGATGGACCGACACATCCGCCATGTTATTCCAGCCTGTCGCCGCTGGACGGTCCGATGTGGATGCGAATCGAATCCCGGAAGAAGTCGGCGCCTACTTGGCCGCGTCGTTTTGGCGACGCAGTGTATTTCTGTCACTCGGCGACGCGTTTCTGTACAACGGCGGTCACGACGCCGAATCGGTCAGCGAAACATCGTATGTGTTCTATCAGTTGCTTCGCGGCGCTGGCTGGCAGGCGTCACTGGCGTCTGATTGCGATGTGATTTCGGCGGAAAGCGAGATGGCCGGCGAGCGAGCGAGTGTTGAAAGAGGCCGCAGGATTGGTGCGGCGAAGCGTCACTTTGAACCGGCAACGGCATCGCTGTCTTTGGTCGGCATGATTCAAGCCGCCATTGGCACGATTGTCCGCAGCGGAGAGTGTGGGCAATGGTTCGGCCGCGCCACTTCCGGCAAACGTGTCGAGAAACTTTGCAAGCGATTGCGTCCGGAGATCGTGCAATGCTTGACATCCGATGTGCAAGAAGCGCTGCCCCTTGATGGGTTGCATCAAACGCACCGGCGTGCCGCTTGATCGGTTCCCTCGCAGGAACCTAGGCCCAGGCTAATGCAGCGCCGCGACAAAACCGTGCGCGACAAAACCGTGCAGCGGCAGTACGGATTGACGCTAGACGTAGCGGATGTCGTCGACGGGCATCACCATCACCTGTGGATTGGCACTGTTGGTCCGATAGTAATCGGGCGACCAACGATTCAATTCCACAAACATGGCGATGACGGCAATGAGCATGAACAACATGCTAAGCAACAACATCACAGCGTAAACGCTAGGGGGTTGTTTACGGCTTGGTTCAGTCGAGGGAAGTGTCGACACGATCGCCCTCCAGGATGATGCCTTCGCTATAGTCACGCATGATTTCGGCGACCGCTTTGTCGGGTTCTGTGTTGCGTACGCGAACCTTGCCGACATAGCGACCGCTTCGCGTGACTTCTAAGAGATGTCCGGGACGCAGACCGTCGTCGTGACCGATGGATACTTCCACCAAATCGCGTGGTCGGTTAATCACCAAGACCGTACCGTTTCGTTCTGGCGGTGATCCATCCAGCGGATCATTGATGTCGATTCCGTGAGCCGAAACGACTTCTTCAAAACGTGTGACTTGAGCCATCAACTGATCGTTGCGTTCTTTCTGAAGCTGCAACGTTCCGCGAAGCTTGTTCATGGTGTCGGTCAAGACCAGTGTCTCGGCGAACAGCTTGTCACGGTCGGACTGTTCGGTCCGAATCTGTTGTCGCAGTTCATTTGCTTCCGTTGTCAGTTTTTCCAACGCCTCGGCGCGGAATTTATCGACTTGTGCCAGCTGAGCGTTCTTGGACGCGTATTCCTGCAGCGAGGCTTCACTGTCTTGCAGGTCCGTTTCCAGACGAGTCAGCTGAGTCTGCAGCGCCGCAAGGGCCGTGCGACGAGCAGCCTGCTCGCGGTCAAGTGCCGCTTGTGTTCGCAACTGCGAGTCTCGCAGCTGGCTATTTGTGCGCTCGGTCGTTTCAATCTTCTCCTTCAAACCGCCTTGTCCCATCACAACGTCGCGCCAGTTGCGGTGCGAAGCATTGACAGCAAGCGCGAGAACCATGAACGTCAGGCTCAGGACGAAGATGACAACTGAGAAGGACTTCCCAAGGAGTGTCATTGGCGGATTCTTCCGAGTTCTTTCAGGCCAACAAGAATTGAATTCAATCAACCACGACCATTCCGGTCGGGCATCGTGGCGGCAAGCAATGCGACAGAGTCACGACGAGAACTTTGCCTAAACCGCCACGCTTACGAAGTATAGTTGCCGCGAAATTCGTATGTCAACGAATTCGCTACGAAATGCCCCAAACCCGTAGCCCGCACCGACCGAGTTCGGATCGTACGGGATTGGGGAATTAGTCCGTCAAACGGGGTTGAAAACACTCGCATTCTCCCGTCTGGTCCACGTCGTTGCCTCGTGTGGATGGCTGAATCGCTAACCATCCCACCGCTCTAAAGGAGGGGGCGTTGCCGGCAGGCCGGTGGTGCCAACAATCTCGCATCGTGGAAAAGCAGACAGCCCCCATCGCGGAGAATCAAGACAGACCGCACTGCAGAGAAGCTCGGGTATTCCATGCGTCAGAGAAGCTCGGGGGCCCCATACGTCAGAGAGGCCGATCAGGCCCGTTCTGCACCCGATACCAAGGCTAACGCGATACTCTCTCAGCTAACAAAAGCTGATTCGACCGACCGGATCGCGGTCAGGAACTGCTCGATCGTCTTGGTGCGTTCGTCGACCTTGGGCTGTAATGCCGACATGATGGCCTTGGCCAATCGCGGGTCCAGGTTCGGAACGACGTCCAAAATCGGCTTCGGCGCAGCAGTATCGTGCTGCAGTGCGGCCCGGCCAGAAACGATTTCTCCCTGCCAGGGATGTTGGAAACAGCACAGGCAATAGCACGTCACGCCGAAAGAAAAGATGTCGACGCGTTTGTCGGTCGCCCGTCGCCGAACGATCTCGGGCGACATGTACAGCGGTGTTCCGGTGCGATTTCCCGGTGCCATGAACGGTGGCGTTGCTGGCACGGTCAAGCCGAAATCGATCAGCTTGAGCCCTTCGCAGTCCGGCAAGCAGATGAAATTACGTGGGCAGATGTCGCGGTGGATGTACCCTTGGGAATGCACGTAAGCCAGTGCTTCGGCCATATCGCGAATCAGCTTCACGCGTTTGCCGGCAACGTGTTCTTCCTGTTTCTTGACCACGATGTTCTGCATACTGGGGCCGGCCACGTATTCCATAATCAGGACGGGCTGGCCTTTTTCGGATATGCCGTGTTCATACGTCTCGACGACTTTGGGATGATGCATTTGCATCGCGATTTCGCCTTCGCTGGGCTTGCCGAGCCCTTTGAAGCGTCCCTCGAACAGCTTGACCTTTTCGGGATCCAGGATTTTGACGCCGACCGTGCGATTGTCGTGCAGCAGATCCGATGCGACAAAGAAATGCGCCATCGTTCCCGTCGCGGCTGTCCGCTGACGGATAAATCGCGAACTGATGTCGATCCGCCCGCCGCCGGACGACTTGAAGGCCGACTTGATTGAATCGAATAGTCCCAACGTTATTTTCCGCAGTAATCGATCGCGCGAGCCAGTTCTGACTTTAAGTTTTTGCGGTGAACAATGCGGTCGACATAACCGTGTTCAAGTAAAAACTCGCTGGTCTGAAAGCCTTCGGGCAGCTCGATCCCAATGGTTGCCTTGATGGTACGTGGGCCCGCAAATCCGATAAGTGCTTTCGGTTCGGCAAACACCAGATCGCCCAGCGAAGCGAAACTTGCGGCCACGCCGCCCATCGTTGGATTCGTCAACACGCTGATGAAGAGTCCACCTTTTTCATCATACTTTGCCAACGCTGCGGAAACCTTTGCCATTTGCATCAGGCTAAGGATTCCCTCGTGCATGCGGGCGCCTCCGCCGCTGGCGCTAATGATGATCAGGGGTAAGTCTTGTTCGGTTGCCGATTCAATCAGTCGGGTTAAACGTTCGCCCACGACGGACCCCATGCTGCCCATGATGAACGCACTGTCGGTCACGGCGAACGCGACGCGTCTGGCTCGCACCATCCCCGTGCCGGTCACAACCGCGTCACTGAGACCCGTTCGCTTTTGTTCACCTGTCAAGCGATCGGAGTATCGACGTCGATCGGAGAATTCCAGCGGGTCGGCCGAACGCAGATGTTCGTTGATTGGGTGAAACGTGCCTTCGTCCAAGACTTGAGCAATCCGCTCGGTCGCCGAGACATAAAAGTGATGGTCACACTTGGGGCAAACGTTTAGCCGCTGCTGGACTTCCTTCTTATAGATCGACGCGCCGCAGCCATCGCATCGCAGCCACAACCCCTCGGGGACACCGCGTTTTTTGCGAGGCCCAGAGCCTTCGTTCTCTCGAGCAGATGATGAAGCGTTCAATGAAGACTTGGCCTCGGAATCAGTGGCCACGGTATCGGATATCGACACGGATGATGGCGAAACAGAATCGGATACGAGTTCGTTTGGATTGGAATCAATGGTGGACATATCAACCGAAACTCGGGTGAGATGGGATCAGAGGAGAGCGACTGCCGCCGGCAACGGGGGCGGCAAACGAGACGGTGCGTCGCCAAGACGACGCAGACATTTGAATGAGCTGCCTACACTTTAGCTAGTTTCCGATTTTCTCGCTGCCTCAATTAGGCAGGGTTCGACGACTCACACGCCCAGAATGGCTCCGCGAAGGCGTTCTTAACGACATTTTAAGGCGTTCTAAAGCACCTTCGCGTGGTTCTCGGGGTGGCAAACTTGCTCCGAGATACCAGACACGGCATGCGGCGACGATCGAATGTCCCAAAAAGATCGGGCTTACGCAAAAAAGACACGGTCCGCCGTATCACGCAACATCCACGTTTTGTCGGCTTCGGACAGAAAATCCAAACGATCGCGGACCAGCGAGATGGATGCCTCGTAACTGTGCTCGCCTTGGACCTGATACGGACAGTCCGTCGCCCACATTAAACGCTGTGGGCTAAACGCGTCGACGGTTCGACGGATCATCACAGAAAGGTCATCATAGGGCGGCGATTTCTTTCCTAAAGCATAGAACGCCGAAGTTTTGACGAAGGTGTTTTTCCACCGCGCCAACCCGCAGAGGGCATCCAAGTCGCTTTCCTCGATCGTCCCGCTCACGCCAATGCGAGCGAAATGGTCGATGACGACCCTGGTATCTGGAAAACGTTCGCACAGCAAATCGACATACGGGATTTCTGCCGGATTGATCAGCGGACAAACCGCCAACCCATCGTCGGCGGCTTTACGCCACAGGGCATGCATATTGGGATGGTTGACCCAGTCCTTGGCGTCACCACGAGAATGCAACCGGAATCCCCGCATTCCCTTCTCTTTCAATGCATCAGCCTGCATCACGACATCATCGGCACGATGGTCGATCAGCGCGACGCCCGAAAAAACACCGGGATGCCTGTCCATCACTTCGCACATGTAAGTGTGGTCGTACTCGTAAAAGCTCATTTGTATCAGCACGATACGGCTGACACCCGCAGGCTTGCTGTGGCTGAACAACTCCTCAGCGGTAAAGCTCGGCGGCCGCATATCGGCGCGATCAAAGTTTGTGCTGATCGGATACTTGGTCGTATCGGGATGCCACACATGCACATGTGCATCGATCCAACCAGGACTCTCTGCGGCGTCAGATTCTTCTGCCAAAACTAGTGCCTCACGCGTAAGTGCGGTCGCAATCGCGCCAGCACCGACCATGCCGCTAACGACCACGCGTCCGAAATCTCTTCGAGATGTTTTTGATCGTCGCTGATGTCTCATAGGAACTTCTCCGGATTATGGATTCGGAACAACGGTCCCGATGGCGGAGAGTCTAGCCGAGTTTAAGTGGCAATACAAAATCGGTCTGCGCCCCAAATATTCGTTGGTCATCCATCAGCGTTGCTTGGATGATCACGCATCGACGCGAGGCATTCGTTGCGCCACTCACCCACGCCGATCGCACGTCGCCGTGAAGTGGCACGAAGCGCTCGCTTTGGCGTGGCGCGACGTGCACGACCGATCTGATATGACTAGAATGCCGTCTATGATCGTGCCACGTCCGACTGAGCGAGCGCCGGTTTTGACCGACGAATTATTGCGGTGCCGAAAGCCATCCTCGCGATCGGCCCATCCTTTCGTCACCGCCCGCTTGGCTGCATTCGGCTTGTCTGCCAGTCGCGGTGCAATGTCGCTAGGGCGCGTGCAATCGGTCGGCTTTGCTTCTTTAATTCTGATCGCATCCTGGTTTGTCGCGGCGACGTCCACGCTCGCTCAATCGGTCGACTTGGAAGTGGATTCGGCGACGGCGGACCGTGACGGAATCGCATTCTTCGAGCAGCATGTGCGACCGATTCTGGTCGACCACTGTTACGAATGTCACTCGGGCGAGGAACGCGACGGCGGTCTGCTGCTGGACTCTCGCCAAGGCGGTCGGCAAGGTGGCGACACGGGCCCGGCGATCGTGGCAGGCCATCCCGAACAGAGTTTGCTGATCGAGGCCATTGGATACGCAAACCATGATCTGCAAATGCCTCCGTCGGGCAAGTTGCCGCAGTCACAGATCGCCAAGCTTGAAAAATGGATCCGGATTGGTGCGCCCGATCCCCGCAAAGCAACTTTGACACCCCAAGTCGCCGCTGGCATCAGTATCGAGGAAGGCCGTAAGTTTTGGTCATTCCAACCGGTCTCGCATCCCGACGTTCCCAAGGTCCAGCGGACCGATTGGGTACAAACGCCGATCGACGCTTTCGTCCTGGCGCGTCTGGAAGACAAGGGAATTCAGCCGGCGCCGGCCGCGGACCCTCGGACGTTGATTCGCCGGATCACGTTCGATTTGATCGGGATGCCGCCAACACAGGACGAAATCGATGCGTTCTTGTTGGATGATTCGGCCGACGCGACGAAAAATCTGGTCGAACGCCTGCTCGCTTCGCCGCAGTACGGAGTCCGCTGGGGGCGGCATTGGCTGGACGTTGCGAGATATGCCGACAGCAACGGACTGGATGAAAACCTTGCTTTCGGAAATGCATGGCGTTATCGAGACTATGTCGTCCAGGCTTTCAACGATGACAAACCGTTCGACCGTTTCCTGATCGAACAGATCGCCGGTGACCTGGTTCCGCATGCGACCCAAGAAACGAAAACAGCAACAGGCTTTTTAGTACTCGGCGCAAAGGTGCTTGCCGAACCCGATCGTGAAAAGCTGACGATGGATACGATTGACGAGCAGATCGATGTGACCGGCAAAGCCTTCATGGGTATGACGCTTGGATGTGTGCGTTGTCACGACCACAAATTCGACCCGATCAAGCAATCTGACTACTACTCGCTGGCCGCGATCTTTCGCAGCACGAAAACGTTCGGCGACACGAACACCGGCGCCATAAAGCACTGGAATGAAACGGTATTTGCAACCGAAGATGAACAAACGCGAATCGCAGAGGTCGATGCCGAAATCGCAAAGCGGCGAAACACGGCAACTCTGTTCAAGAACCAGGCGTTGGCGGAAATACGCGAGCTTGCTCGCAAGCGAGCGGCGGACTATTTGATCGCTGCGACACGCATCGACCCAGACATGCCACTGACGGAAGTGTCGGAAATCGCAGGTCCGCTGCGATTGCATCCGCGCATCTTGTATCACTGTCGCCGCCACTTGGAATTTAATGCCGATGTGCCGTTCTTTCGTCCATGGCATCAGTTCAAGGGCAATGACCACGGGAAACAGGTCGGTCAACACTACCGACCTCTGATCAAGAGAGTCGCAGCAGCTGTCGAAAAATTAACAAACGCCAAAAACCAGAAACTTGACGATCCGAAACTTCAATCGGCAAGGCAAGCCATCGAAGACCCTGCGGGATTCTTGGCCGTCCCTGCAAAACCTGAATACGCTTTCGACCAACCGACGCTGAATCAGTTCAACACCTTGATGGAAGAGGCGCGAGTGTTCGAAAGCCTCGCCCCGGACCTGACATCGGCGATGAGCGTTAGTGATGATGCGGTTCACGAGCAACTCGCGATTCACATCCGCGGCAGTCACCTAAGTCTGGGTGCACCGGTGCCTCGCGAATTTCCCGAAGTCATGCGGACGGCCACGACGCGCCCTGTTTTTCCGGTTCACCAGAGCGGACGACTGGAATTAGCAAGATGGATGGCAAGTTCGAATCACCCGCTGACCGCTCGCGTGTACGTCAATCGTATTTGGCGTTGGCATTTCGGCGCGGGGATCGTCGGCACGACCGAAAATTTCGGATTGTTGGGCGACAAGCCGACGCACCCGCAACTGCTCGACTGGCTTGCACGATACTTCATGCAACACGGGTGGTCGACAAAGCAGCTGCATCGTTTGATTATCGCTTCGAGCTGCTACCAAATGAGTTCGCGGCATCCCGATGAAAGTTATGCGACCGAGTCCGATCCCGAGAATCAATTGCATTGGAGGTTTCATGTCAATCGCTTGAGCGCCGAACAAATCCGCGATTCCATTTTGGCAACCTCGGACCAGTTAGATCGATCCATCGGCGGCAAGACGGTTCCGCTGCGTAATCGACAGTTTGTGTTCAACCATACATCGGTCGATCACACCAAATACGACAGCGTTCGACGAGCGATATACCTGCCCGTCATCCGCAATAATTTGTATCCACTCTTTCAGCAATTTGACTTTCCCGACCCGACGATGCCGACCGGTCATCGACACTCGACCGTGGTTGCTCCGCAGGCATTGTGGATGATGAATTCTGACGTGGTCATGGATGCGGCGGATCGTGTTGCCGCCTCGCTGCTGGATGTCGCGCAGAGCGATCGCAGTCGTATCGAATCGGCCTATCATAAAATTCTTGGCCGAAAACCAACGAGTGTTGAAGTTGATCGAGCCGCGATTTTCATTTCGGATCTGACTGATACTGGTTCGGATTCGTTGAACCGTTCAGCTTTGGGGACAAGCCTGCCAAGCACAGACCAACCGATGATCAGACAGGCCTGGAGTCTACTTTGTCATGGTTTGTATGCCAGCAACGAATTCATCTACGTGAGATAACCGATGTTGGAAACCACCATTCAAAACCGACGCAAACTGCTTCGTACCTCGGCCCTTGGGTTCGGCAACCTCGCATTTGCCGCGATGGTTCATCAAGCCGAAAGTGGGACGCAAAACGTCTGCGCTGGCGAGATCAATCAAAATCCGCTGGCCGCCAAAACGCCCCATCTGCATCCCCGCGCGAAGCGAGTTGTCTTTTTGTTTATGAAGGGAGGCCCTTCGCATGTTGATACTTTCGATCCGAAACCGCAGTTGACCCAGGATGATGGTAAGCCGCTGCCATTCGACTTGCCGCGCGTGACGTTTGCCAAACAGGGCAACCTGTTGAAGTCGCCTTGGCGGTTTAGAAATCACGGTGAAAGCGGCTTGCCTGTTAGCGAATTGTTTCCACATGTGGCCAAACACGTGGATGATTTGTGTGTGCTGCGCAGCGTTCACGGCACCAACCCGGCGCACGGCGGGGCGCTGTTGAAGCTTCATACGGGAACTGACCAGTTTGTTCGCCCCAGTTTAGGTTCCTGGGTAACGTACGGACTTGGCACCGAGAATGAGAATTTGCCGGCGTTCGTGACAATCTGTCCAACGCTGGCGCACGGCGGCGTCAACAATTGGGGATCTGCGTTCTTACCGGCTTATTGCCAGGGAACACCCATCGGCAATGCGTCGTTGCCCGCCAAAGCGGCGATGATCAAGCACATCGGCAATGCCCGCATCGATCGACGATCGCAACGTCGGCAATTGGATTGGGTTGCCGCAATGAACCGCGACCACCTGGAATCGGTGAACCACAATGAAATGTTGGCCGGGCGCCTGAACTCTTTCGAGCTTGCCTATCGAATGCAGGCGAATATGCCCGAGATTCAAGACTTGTCTCGCGAGACGTCGGCAACGCTGCGTCGCTATGGCGTCGATAACCCGGTCACCGAAGATTTCGGACGACAATGCTTGATGGCACGCCGGTTTCTCGAACGCGGTGTGCGGTTCGTTCAAGTCACGCATAGCGACAGCGTGGTGCAGTGGGACCAACACAGCAACTTGTACCAAGGCCACACCAAGAACGCCTCCGAAGTGGACAAGCCCATCGCGGGATTCCTAGCCGATCTCAAAGCCCGCGGTCTGCTGCGAGACACGCTGGTCATTTGGGGCGGTGAGTTTGGACGAACGCCGACAGCCCAAGGAAAAAATGGACGAGACCACAATCCACACGGATTCACGATGTGGATGGCGGGGGGCGGCGTGAAAGGCGGATATGCCTACGGGGCAACGGACGATTACGGATATTACGCGGTTGAAAACAAAATGCACGTCCATGATTTGCACGCAACGATCTTGCATCTGCTGGGGCTCGATCACGAATCGCTGACGTATCGTTACGCCGGACGCGACTTTCGCCTGACGGATGTGGCAGGAAAAGTCGCCACTGAAATCATGGCGTAGAGACGCGCGTAGCGGTCGTCACCGTTTCACGCGTCCGCACGCTGATCGTTGGCACGCTGGGCGTTGGCACGCTGGGCGTTGGCACGCCGAAACCCTGGACTGGCCCATAATGCAGCCCGCCCGTGGTGCTTACGGCAACAAGTGGTGCTTACGGCAACAAGCGGTGCTTAGGCCAACAACTCGTTCACGATCCGACCGTGGACATCGGTCAAGCGGAAATCGCGTCCTTGATATTTGAACGTGAATCGTTCGTGATCAATACCCAGTAAGTGCAACACCGTTGCGTGCAAATCGTGAACGCTGACTCCGTCTTCTGCAACATTGACGCTGTAGTCATCGGTCGTGCCATAGTTGGTTCCGCCTTTGATTCCACCACCGGCCATCCACATGGTAAAACAGCTCGGATGATGGTCTCGGCCGTAAACCTTTTCGGTCAATTTGCCTTGTGAGTAGATAGTACGACCGAACTCGCCGCCCCAGATGATCAACGTGTCGTCCAGCATGCCACTTTGCTTTAGGTCGTTGATCAATGCTGCGGTCGGTTGATCGGTATCGCTGCATTGTTTGCGGATTTGCGCAGGCAGATTGGCGTGTTGATCCCAACCCTGGTGAAACAATTGGATGAATCGCACTCCGCGTTCGGCCAAGCGTCTCGCCAGCAAGCAGTTGAACGCGTAGCGGCCCTGGGTGTTGACGTCTTTTCCGTAAGCATCGAGCACGTGCTGTGGTTCGTCCGAAAAGTCCAGTAACTCGGGAACCGACATTTGCATTCGATAGGCAAGTTCGTACTGAGCAATTCGCGAGGTGATTTCGGGGTCACCGACGGCGCTGTGTTTGATCTGGTTGATCTCGGCAAGGGAGTCCAGCATGAGCCGCCGCATATCTCGCGAGACGCCGCCAGGATCGGAGATGTCGAGGACCGGATCGCCTTGGTTTCGAAACTTGACGCCCTGGTAACGCGAGGGCAAAAAACCGCTGCCCCACAAGCGATCGTACAACGGTTGGCCGGCTTTGCCAGAACCGCGTGAACTCATCGCCACAAAGGCCGGCAAGTCCTTGTTGTCGGTGCCCAGACCATAACCCAGCCAAGATCCGAAACTGGGACGTCCGGGGATTTGTGAACCCGTCAACTGAAACGTGATCGCGGGGTCGTGATTGATCGCATCGGTGTGCAGCGAACGAACGATACACAAGTCATCGGCAAGCTTGGCCGTATGTGGCAACAGTTCGCTGATCCAAGATCCCGCTTCACCGTGCTGATTGAACTTGAAAATGCTGGGCGCGACCGGAAAGGAAGCTTGTGCCGAACTCATCGTCGTCTTTCGGTCATCGGGATAGACCGATTTTGGCACATCTTCACCGAAACGGTTTTTCAGTTCCGGCTTGTAATCGAACAAGTCCATCTGTGCCGGACCGCCGGACTGGAACAGATAGATCACCCGCTTTACCTTCGGCGGAAAGTGCGGCAGCTGGCTCAGCCCGCCGCTAGCCAATGAGCCTTCGCTGGTCGCTCGCGGGGCCGCCTGGGATTCGCCTTGCAGCAACGAGGCAAGTCCCAACGAACCAAGCAGCAGGGACCGCCGCGAGCATTGTGGATTCGAGTCATGATTGATTGTCATGGGGACTACTCTTTGTTCAAAGTTTCATCGAGATTCAGAATCAGTGACGCGACCATCGTCATCGCTGCATGGTGCGCCGCGGCGATCGAATCGTCGCGTGGCGTTTCACCGATCGCGAGCAATTGATTGGCGCCCTTTGAGTCTTTGCGGAACTTCGTGACGAACCCGCGAAATGCTTTTCGCAAGACTTGTTGTTCTTGTGCGGTGGGCTGCCGTGCGGTCACCAAGCGGAACCCATAGTCGATTCGTCCTGCGACATCGGATGGGCCTTCCTTGATCATGCGCTGGGCCAGGAACCTTGCCGATTCGACGAACACGGTGTTGTTCATCAACGTCAACGCCTGCAGTGGCGTGTTGGTTGGCTCTGTCTTGACGATACACACCTCTCGCGCGGCCGCGTTGAAGTTCATCATCGTCGGGGGCGGGATGGTACGTCGCCAGTATGTATACAGACTGCGGCGGAACAGGTTCTCGCCATGGTCTTGCTCATAGGTATTGTTGGAAATCGAACGCCAGATTTTCGGCGGCATGTATGGCTTGGTCGACGGGCCGCCAATTTTTTCGACCAGCAATCCGCTGGCCGCGAGCGCTTGGTCACGCAGCGTGAATGCCGGTAAACGAAAGCGAGGACCGCGTGCAAGCAGGCGGTTCTTGGGATCGCGTTCTTGCAATTCGGGCGTGATGACCGACGACTGACGATACGTGGAACTCATCAAGATTCTCTTTTGCAGCGCGCGAACATCCCAGCCATCTCTGATGAAACGGACCGCCAACCAATCCAGCAGTTCGGGGTGGCTGGGCGGGGAACCTTGCGACCCAAAGTTGTCACTGGATTCGACCAATCCGCTGCCAAAAAACTGCTGCCAAAGACGATTCACCGCGACGCGCGCGGTCAACGGGTTTTTGGGATCGACAACCCAGCGGGCCAGTTCTAGTCGGTCACCCGGCGCGGTCGAGGTGTGTTGCAGTGCTGATGGAACATCGGGAAAAACTCGCTGTGATTTGTCCGGCGCGTTGTACTGGCCTCGCGAGAGAACAAATGTCGGGCGCGGTTCGTCGAGTTCGTGCATCACCATGACGGTCGACGGTTCACCCGCCTGCGGGCGCTTCAGGCCGTTTCCCGCCTGGGCTCGTGCCGAGCGCAATTTGACCGGTTCCGGCACTTTGTATCTTGATTCTGCTTCATCGAGATTTGGCCAGCTTTTCGGGACTTCGATAAACGGCGGGCTGTTGCCGTTGTTGGGCCCGACACCCCATTCGGCGATGTTGTTAAAATATGCGAAAAGCTGGTAATACTCTTTCTGCGAAATTGGATCGTACTTGTGATCGTGGCAGCGCGCACATCCGATCGTGAGTCCCAGAAACACCGTTCCGAACGTATCGACGCGATCGACAACGTTTTCGGTTCGCCATTCTTCCGGGATCGAACCGCCTTCACTGTTGATCCGGTGATTTCGTCCAAAGCCGGATGCAACCTGTTCATAGAAGGTCGCGTCGGGCAACATGTCGCCGGCAAGTTGCTCGATGACGAACTGGTCGTAGGGCATGTTGTCGTTATAGGCCTGGATCACCCAGTCACGCCAAACATGTTGGTACCGATATCGATCATTCTGGTAACCGTCGGTGTCCGCGTAACGCGCCGCCTCTAACCAAGGCAGTGCCATGTGTTCGCCATATCGCGGTGATTGCATCAATCGATCGATCAACGCTTCGTATGCTTCATCGCCCGATGGATCGGCGGACATGGCTTCGACAAAATCCTGAACTTCGGTTGGCGTGGCAGGCAGGCCAGTGAGGTCAAGTGTGACGCGGCGAATCAACGTGACCGGATCGGCGGCGGGCGAGGGATCGAGCGACTCAGCACGCAGTTTCTGCAACACAAATGCATCGATCGGCCCACGCGACCAGGAATCGTCGGGCAAGTTGACAACGGTAACTTCGGCCGGCGGATTGAAGGCCCAATGGTTCTCGTATTCTGCGCCGGCGTTGATCCAGTCGACCAATTTCTTGCGTTGCTCGTCGGTCGGTTGACGGTTCGAACTTGGCGGCGGCATCCGCTCGCCCGGATCGTCCGACAGAATACGGCGGACCAGTTCACTCGAATCGGCGTCGCCAGGCTCGATGACCGACATTGCCGATTCGAACTGATCCAGCCGAAGTTGCGCCTCTCGAGTCGCGGAATCGGGCCCATGACAATCGAAGCAAGTTTCTGACAAGATCGGTCGAACGACACGTTGAAAATCGATTCGCTGAGGCTCGGTCTGTGTCAACGCGGACGAGTCGTTGGCGATGATTCCACGCGAAAAACCAACCGAAAGCAGGCCTAGAAAAACTCGCAACCAGCAGTTGGCTGGAAGCCCGAAACATTCGAGACGGCTTCGTCGAAAGCGATTCATGGCAGGTTATTAAGGCGGGGTGGATGGAGGGAAGACTCATTCTAGCCAAGATTGCAGCCATTGTTGACAATAACAATCCTGAAATGCGCCTCTGTGACGGATAACCGAGTGAGATGAACATCCCAGACGCTACCAACGCACCCGATTCAGACGATGTCCACGCCGGATATACGCCCGAGGGCGGTGTGCTTGCGCGATTGCGAGAATGGACCGATGTATTCGGTTGGTTGCGACTGGTGCACGTATTGCGGATTGCGGGTTCCGTGACCGCGCTGGGAACCGTCGCAATCACGCTAGCGATTTGGGTGTTGGGTGTCCAATGGATTGGCAATCCCAAAGAGCCCGATGAATTTGCACGATTCGGAACCGCAGTCCAAGTGAGCGGGTTGCAGTCGGTGGTTGGTCGTTATGCGGTTGCGACCCCATCATCGTTGCTTGATCGAAGAGATTTTCCGAGCAGCCTCAGGCGAAGTCTATTATTCGTGGTTTGGTCAACATTCACTTGGGCTCCGGCAATGCTGTACTTGATGCGTCAGGGTGCGTTGCTGACGGCCGGTCGAAGCTTGGCGGATGCAAAGGAGGCCGCCGGCTTGGCAATACGCCGTACGCCGCTGGCATGGTTGATCGCGACGATTCCGTTGGTCTGTGGTCTCGCCGTTGGTATCTCGGTGATGTTGTTGGGTTTGATCTCTCGCGTTTCGATGGGCGTGCAGTGGATTGAGTTTTTCTTCGCGGTGGGAATCGCGATTGTTTCTATCGTTGGCGGCGTGCTCTTGTTCGGTGCCAATTTCTCCGTGCTCCTTGGCTGGACATCGTTGATCAATGAAGAGCAGCCCGATGCTCTCGATTCGCTTAGCCGTGGTTACGAATACTTGTATCGCCGCCCCCTGCATCTAGCGATGTATTTGGCGATCGCACTCATTCCGCTTTGGGTTGTAGTGCGGCTAAGTGCCGGCATCACGCAATCAGCGGCTCATCTGTGCCAACGGATGTTGTCAGCATCGGGCGCATCGGACAATGTGCGCGACATGGCATCCCAGTTGATGTTCCAGTTTCCAACGGTTGTGGCGATCACGCTCGCAGGCGGTCTGCTGGGCGGCATTTACTTGTTGATCCGTTGTGACGCGGGGGGGCAAGAGGTCGAAGACGTCTGGATCGCGTCTGCCGCGTCTCGGCCATCACTGCCGGCATTACCGAACAGCGCGTCAGAGTAGCCTCATGCTCATTGGCGCCGCGTTTGCGAAGTCTCAGATTCCACGCACTTATAATGAGATCAACAATGACCGAAGAAGCCGAATCACTGAACAACCAAAAGCTAGTCACGGTTGCACAACGTCCCACCGAACAACTTGCCGCGATCTTGGTATCGGTGCTTGCCGACGCGGGGATTCGGTCCGTTGCGACGGGCGGATTTACGGCGGGCTTTGTCGCCGAGGCACCCGGCTGGGTCAGCGTTCAGACATTCGAATCGGATGCTGAACGTGCCAAGCAGGTCATTGCAGAGTTGCGCGAGCAGGGATGACCGAGGCACCCAATGGCGCGACTCCATCGCCCGTGGTGGAATCGGAAACACATGGTTTCGATACAGAATCGACGAGCTGACAAGGTTGCCGTAAGCGACTGAAATTCGTCACTTTTAACCCGACCTGTTGGCTCGCTTACTTGTTGGCTTCGCGCATTGCTTTTTCGTACTCAGCCTGCGCGTCGGCCCGCATTTGGTACTCCGGTGCAACGCCGATAATAACACGGTTCTCGTCGCTGCCGCCGCAACCGACCATCGACGGAAGAATCATGATCGTTGCCAACAGGCACAGCAAAAGGGAGGGTTTACGGTACATAGTTGTTGCCGAAGCGTTAAGTCAGAGAGGGGAGCAAAATAAAATCTAGATCATTTGCTGATCGATTACGAAGAGCGGCAAGCCACGAACGGTAGGGTTGTGTGCTTGCCGCTGTGCAGAGTTCAAGCAGGTATCTTAGAGTTGTTCCTCGATGATTTCCTTGCTTGAACGCGTACCAAGAGCTCCCCACAATCCGTAAGGGCTGCGTGATCCCGGAGCGGCCGTTCCCGTTTGATTGTTTTCGACCATGTGGGCATTTTGGTTTCCGGCTTCGATTGAATCGGTGATGAATTTCACCGCACCGTCACCCATCAGCACGTGGCATCCACCTTGATGCCGGCTGCTGGGCGGCAACACGCCTTCTTGGCCAGGCCATTCGCCTTGGTAGCACACCGTGCCGTTCGGCGGAATGATTGTGTGCATGCCGGTGTAAAGATGCTCGCCGGTCATCCACTGATAACCTCGTCCGTAGATGGCGCCCCACGAGTACTCCGTCGCGAATGTAGGCGTTGCGGGATTCCAAAAACGTGGACGCAGCGGATCGGCGAGTCCATTGTTGACGCAGGCCGACGGCATCGCTTTGACGCCGGTCGCTGGATCATTCAAGCGAATTGCACCCATGGTTGTGATATCGTTGTCGCCCAGGTCCGTATTGATTTCGCCAGCGATGATGGTGTTAGAAAGCCCATCCAGGATGTCACGGAACCGCATCTTGGTATGGCAAACGAACGCGCCTCGCTGGCCGGCACGGCTCCACTGGGCGTCACCTGACGTTTCGACCAGCTGCCCATTGACCGGTCCGGTTTCCGCTTTAGAAAACGAATCACCGAGACAACATGCGTAGTTCGTTCGTCCCATCGCCGGCAGACCGAAGCCGGGGTCGGATGGACATCGGAAAGTTTGAATTTCCGTCATTGTCGGCGGATAGGCCACATTGGTTCCCGCTTTGGGGCCGAACGCGTTCCAAGGTGGTGTGCGAACGACACGCGCACCTGATGTCGGATCTAATTCGTATCCCAGCGGATTGGAAACTTCTTCCCACATCGCCTGCTGTTCGATGAACGGCAGGATGGGGACAAGCCAGCTGAGTTGTCCCTGGTTCGTCCGATCGCTTCCTTCCCACCAGGCCATGGTGTTCGGGTCCAGTCCGGTGCCTGTCTTTTGCTTTGGCAATTGGGTGTACGCGGAATGGTAGTTGTGGACGGCCAAACCAATTTGTTTGAAGTTGTTACTGCAGCTCATTCGCCGCGCGGCTTCGCGAGCCGCTTGTACTGCCGGCAATAACAGACCGACCAAGACGCCAATGATCGCGATCACGACCAATAGCTCGACGAGCGTAAAAGCGGCTCTCGGGTTTTTCTGTCGACGCATTGTGGTTGTTCCTAAGAAAAGAAGAGGAAGCGATAATGTCTAATGATGGTTTTGAAGCGGGGAATGTCCCGCGAGAAGATCTCGCCAGACGGATGCACGGCTAACTGAGTTTGACGACGGACTCGCGAACTTTCAGTTCGGCAACCAGCGCGGGCAATTCGATGGGTTCGCCTTTGATCACACTTAAAATCGCCTTCGCCGCCGCGGAACCCATTTCGGCGGCGGGCTGACGAACGCTCGTTAGCGGTGGGACCATGAACGACGATTCGGCTTGGTCGTCAAAGCCGATCAAGGAGACGTCTTCGGGGACTCGGATTCCCTTGCGATACAGCGCCAACCGGGCTCCGAATGCAACCATATCGTTGGCCGCAAAGACGGCGGTGAAGTGCTTGCCACGCGAGAGCAACGAGTTGATTGCCAGTACGCCTGACGATCCGCTGAAACTGCCTTCGCAAACCAATTCCGGGTCCAGTTCGATCCCGTGATCCGAGAGGGCTTTGGAATAGCCGTTGAATCGGTCAATCGCATCGGGATGCGATTGAATGCCGCGAATAATCGCGATGTCGCGATGACCAAAATCGATCAAGAATTTTGTGGCTTCGTATGCCGCATCGAAGTTGCCGATGTAGACACACTGATTGCCCCAGCCTTCAATGTCACGACCGACAACGACGGTTGGAATTTGATCGCGTAATGCACCAAGTTCTTTCACCGGGACGTCACCGCCGACCAAGATCAAGCCGTCGACCTTGCGTCCCAGCAGCGTTTGGATTACCTCGGTTTCCTTGTTCCTTGTCCATTCACCGTCGACGATGATGGGCGAGTATCCGGTTCCCTCGAGTCCTTGAATGATGCCCTGGGTGATCGTGTCGTAGAACGGGCTGCCGATATTTTGCGTCAGCACGCCGATCGTCATCGATTGTCCGCTGGCGAGACCGCGAGCAAATACATTGGGCTTGAAGCCGAGCAGCTGCATCGCGTCGAGGACGGCTTGCCGCTTGTCCTCGTTCACGGCCGAGCTGTTGTTGAGAACCCGTGACACGGTTGCCTTCGAGACGTTCGCACGGTCGGCGATGTCTTGAATCGTCGTTCGAGTGTTTAAAATCAAATCGAGAGCCCTCCGGTCAGGTTTAGTGCGTGAGAATCTGCTGTTGAGCCCCCGGCACCACTTCAACCATAGTGTGAAACCGGTTTCATGGCAAGTGCCTAGGTGTCACTAATTTGGTGCGGATTGCCGAATTTCTTTGAAACCGGTTCCATTTGAGCGTGGGCGGGCACGGTTTGGGGGCCTGGGAAAACCCGCCGGCTCGCAATTCGCCCGTCTCGGACGCCAATTTACAGGACAAAGAGGGGCCGTGCGGTGAGATCGCAGGAGAAGGCGAGATCGCAGCAGAGGATACGCCGCAAGCTCGCAGGGGGAAGTTGTGCGGTGAGCTCGCAGGGGAACGTGCGGTGAAGTCGCAGGAAAGCGGTGTATCGCTGGACAGCTAAGCGGCAGCGCGTTGCCGGCCCGCCGTGCCGACGAGCGCCGCGATCGTCGTTTCGGTGGCACCCCGATTGGCGGCCACGACCGATCGTGCGTTGCGGCCCAGCGCATCGGCCGCAGGAATATCGTCAAGGCACTTCGCGACAAAGGTCTCCAGTTCGTTCACGTCGGCGACACGCACCGCACCGCCGACGCGCAGCAAGTTGTCTGCGATTTGCGCAAAGTTGCGTGTGTTGGGGCCAAAGCTTGTCGCGCACCCATAACCCGCCGGTTCCAGCATGTTTTGTCCACCGCGGTCACCAAAGGATCCACCGACCGTCGCGATATGACTGACGCCCCACCAGTGTTTCAGCTCGCCGATCGAATCGACCAGAATCACCGTGTCGTTTTCCCAGGCGGAATGTTCAAGCGAATGACCGGTCGACCGGCGATGTACCGACAAACCTGCGGACTCGATCAATAGCGAAACGGCATCAAATCGCTCGGGGTGTCGCGGCACCAAGATCAATCGCAGTTCATGATGACTTGATCGCAAGCGTTGGTAGACGTCAATTGCCAGTTGTTCTTCGCCCGCCTGAGTGCTGCCGAACAGCCAAACGCGATGCCAAGGATCTCGGCCGGCCCATTGAACCCGCTCTTGTATCTCCAGCGTGTCGCGACTGTCCGGTGCTCCATCGAACTTTAACGAACCCGTGACGTGGACACGGTCGGCAAGTGTGCCGCAATCGATAAAGCGTTTCGCGGTGGTCGCGTCCTGGCAACCCACCCAGTTCAACCGCGCAAATGTGCTGCGCGTCAGTGCGGCGAATTTCGCATAGCCTTTCGCCGACTTTTCGCTAAGTCGCGCATTGAAGACGAACGTGGGGCACCCGCGCTCGGCGGACAAACGAATCAGGTTGGGCCACAGTTCCAGCTCGGCAAGGATCAATTTGTTCGGTCGCAAGTTCTCTAACGTGCGGCGGACGGCCCACGTAAAATCGAGTGGGCAAAAGAAGACGCGATGACTTCCAAATTTCTTGATTGCCAAGTCATAGCCGGTGTCGGTTGACGTGCTGATCGCGATTGCGGTTTCCGGTGCGGACGCTTGCAATCCTTCGACGATCCCGCTCAGCAGGTTCACTTCACCGACACTGACGGCGTGCAGCCAAACACAGCCGTGTTTACCGCACAGTTCGTCGGCACGCTGCTTGGAAAGTCCGAACAGTTTTTCGCTGATGCCGCGTCGATACCGACCGAAGCGTACGGCGCGGTACAGGACGACGGGCGAAGCCGCGAACAACGCAAGGATGTAGATCAGGTTGGCGAGCATCGGAATCCTTTCCGAACGAGGGCGTGTGCTAGCCCTGTTTCCGCATATGGCAGGCTTTATACTTTTTACCGCTGCCGCACGGGCAGGGGTCGTTTCGGCCAACGCGAGGACCGTCGTTTCGAATCGGGTCGGGACGTGAATCCGTCGCGACGTTGCTCTGTTCGGCGGCTTGCTGGGATGGCGAGTCCGCTTCGCGGGCCATTTCTTTGGTCGTGTTTGTGTCGCTCTTGCCGGCTTGGCCGTCGACCCAAGTGCTGCGAATGAAGTCTTCGTTGAATGCCTCCATTCGGAAGATCAAATCCGTGACGCGTTCGCCAATCGATTCCCACATGGAATCGAACAATCGCATGCCTTCACGTTTGTATTCGACTTTTGGGTCCATTTGAGCGTAGCCCTTCAGGCCAACACTGCTGCGTAAATGGTCCATCGTCAAAAGGTGATTCTTCCAGGCTTCGTCGACGATGCTGAGCAGGATTTGTCGTTCCATGCGTCGCATTTCCGGGTGAAAGCGATCGTCGACGGCGCCGTCAAGCGTCAGGGCCAGTTCGGCCCGGTTCATTCGCGAGAGGTCTTCCTTTTGCGCGTTGTGATTCAGCTCGGTTTCCAGCCACGTGGTCAGTGCGTCCAGTGACCCGTTGCTGCCGCTTGCCAGTGCCGCGGTCGTGTCTTCGTCGACCGATCCAAAGACTTCGTCTAGTTTTGCATTGGCGATCTTGTATTTCTCTTCGGCCGCGCCGCCGGTCTTGCGGCTGTACTGAACCAGTTGTTCCTTGAGTTCGTCGCGGTTCATCCGCACGTCTTCGGGATCGAGTTGGACATTGAACCGTCGACCGATCCATTCCACCAAGCCTTCGCGATCAAGTGTGACTTGTGCGCCCTGTTTTGCGGTGAACCTCGAGATGCCGGCCAGTACCGGGTATTCGGCTTCCTTGGCGTTGTACGCCTCCTCGGCTCGCAAGATCAACGTATCAGCGACCTGACGTCGGTCTTCGACGTCACGGAATTCATCCGGAGTGGTTTCGATACCAAACTTGTGACGCATCCAACCGCACAGCGTGCGTAGGCCAAAGTCCGCATCGAGGAATGGCTCACCCTCGCTTAGGTCGACCTTTGCGATCCGTTGGTGGGCCTTTTCGGTCAGTTCGGCTTCCAACTCGTCGCGCTGCATGCGCTTCAGTTGGTGTTCTTGATAGTTGCATCCTTGTTTCGAGTTGGCCCAATTCGCCAGGGCTTTCCAGTTCCATTCATCTTCCATGCCTTCGGGAAGATTTTCTTCGATCGCTTCGGCCACGACGACTTCGGCGGCACGTTCGGCCTGATCGCGAGCGTATGACTCGGCCATCTTGATGTCCATGTTTTGGAAATCACGAGGGTCGAGTTCACATTGCAACTGGCCGCCCGCGTAGGTCGCGAACGATTCCACGCCATAGTTGGGGTCCAAGAATGTATCGACGAACTTCTCGATTTGGCCTCGGATCAATTCCAAGATCATTTTGCGCGAGCTGTGTCCGTCCAGCAGGTTTTGGCGATAGCGATAAACTCGCTTGCGCTGTTCGTCCATCACCTCGTCATAGTCCAGCAAGCTTTTGCGGATCTCAAAGTTGCGTTCTTCGACCTTCTTTTGCGCCGCGGCGATTCGGCGGGTGACGAGCGACGATTCGATCGCTTCGCCTTCTCGCATACCCAGGCGTTCCATCATGCTTTTGACGAAATCACCGGCAAAAATCCGCATCAGGTCGTCTTCCAGCGACAAGAAGAATCGGCTGCCGCCGGGATCCCCTTGCCGACCACAACGACCACGCAATTGCAAGTCAATTCGTCGCGATTCGTGTCGTTCGGTACCCAGTACATACAGGCCGCCAAGTTCACGAACGGTCTCGCCCTCGATGCTCATCTTTTCACGATCGTCGATCTCTTTGACGAGCGCATTCCACTCGTCGTCGGGAACCTCCAATCGCGTGGGGTATTTGTGCTGCAGCTGCGCCCACGCCATCGTCTCGGGGTTACCACCCAAGATAATGTCGGTACCCCGACCGGCCATGTTGGTGGCGATCGTGACCGCGCCGATGCGTCCGGCTTGGGACACAATGTCGGCCTCGCGGCCGTGCTGTTTCGCGTTCAAAACCGAGTGTGGGATGCCGCGACGTTCCAGCAATTCGCCCAGGCGTTCGCTCTTTTCGATGCTGACCGTCCCGACCAAGACCGGACGCCCGGATCGTTCGATCGAGGTCACTTTCGACTTGGGAACCTGTTCGGGGACCTTGGTTTCTTTTAGTACGATCGAAACTTGTTCGTCGTCCTCGGATTGGATCTTGCCCCACAATTCGCTGCCGTCTTTCAGCGTCAGAACGTCCCACTTATGAGCACGTTCGACTTCATCGGCGAGCGCTTTGAACTTGTCCTTTTCGGTCAAGTAGATCAGGTCCGGATGTTCGATCCGCTGCATCTCACGATTGGTGGGGATGGCGACGACGTCCAGTTTGTAAATTTTCCAGAACTCGTTCGCCTCGGTCATCGCGGTTCCGGTCATTCCGGACAGCTTTTTGTACATCTTGAAGATGTTCTGCAGCGACGCGGTGGCGAACGTTTGCGTTTCTTGCTTGATCGGAACGCCTTCTTTCGCCTCGACCGCTTGGTGCAAACCGTCACTCCATTGTCGGCCTTCCATCAACCGTCCGGTGAACTCGTCGACGATGATGATTTGGCGATCTTTGATGACGTAGTTGACGTCTTTTTTGTAGAGGAAGTGCGCTTTGAGTGCGTTGTCGATCAAGTGCGGCCATTCCATGTTTCCGGCCGTGTAAAAACTTTCCACGCCGGCAAGTTTTTCTGCCTCGCGAACGCCTTCGTCGGTCAGCGTGACATTGTGTTGTTTTTCGTCGACGGTGAAATGCAATTCCTTCTTCAGTTGCCGAGCCACGCGATCCGCTTCGGCGTATCGACCCAAGTCCAGATCGGCCGGGCCGCTGATGATCAATGGCGTCCGCGCCTCATCGATCAAAATGTTGTCGACCTCATCGATGATCGCGTAGTTCAGCGGGCCCTGACACTGCTGCACGTCGCTGGGGAACCGGTCGTCGCCCTTGGCGGCGGGGCGCATGTTGTCGCGTAAGTAGTCGAAACCGAACTCATTGTTCGTTCCGTAGGTGATGTCACACTGATAGGCGGCCTGTTTGGCGGCGGTGGACATGCCGGACTGGATCGCGTTGACCGTCAGGCCAAGATTCATGTACAGCGGCGCCATCCATTCCATGTCTCGACGGGCCAGATAATCGTTGACCGTGACGACGTGCACGCCCTTGCCTTCGAGCGCGTTCAAATAGGCTGGCAGGGTCGCAACGAGTGTCTTGCCTTCCCCGGTGACCATTTCGGCGATCGCACCACTGTGCAGCACCATGCCACCGACCAGTTGGACGTCGTAGTGGCGCATCCCCAGGAATCGTTTTCCGCCCTCGCGGCAAACGGCAAAGGCGTCTTCCAGGATGTCGTCCAGCGTTTCGCCGTCACGCAGGCGCTGCCGCAGCACGTTGGTCTGGTCGCGAAGCTCTTGATCGCTCATCGCGGCGTACTTTGGTTCCAGTTCGCCGATGGTCGCCGCGCGCGTTTGCAGCTTGGAGACCTGCCGAGCGTTGGCAGAACCAAAAATGGATGTAATGGTGCGCTCGACCGATCCAAATAGACCGCCGAACACGACGCCGAGGATATCCCAAATTCTTTCGAAGAATGACATTCTGTTTCTTTAGAGATTAGCGGTCGACCGAACGGATGCCGCGCCTAAGTTCAATTCTGAGCGTTTTACGCGATAATCGCTAGGTTCAACGCCAACCCCGATGTCGTGCCGCTGCGCGTAAATACTTCTGCAGATTCAAGTTACGGGCTTTAGCGGGATGGGTCAACGGTGATTGATTTTTACGTTTATGCCGGCACCGACGGATAAAACCGCAGGATTGGCCATCGACGTGACCTTTTACCGGTCGGCAACGAGGGCTTTCGGCGCCTGGCGACTCGGCTACCTACCGGCGGAGCAGTTCGACGCCATGCCATTCGCAACCTACGATAAAAGTGAAAATCTTCTCTTTGCAAAAGTGGCTGCCCTATGCGTCGCATGAAACACATCGTTTCCAATAGGTTTACTTCGTATCGCACATTCATCCCTTGGCGGTCGACATGTGTTTTATCAGTACTGGTGTGGATCGCCGGGGGTTCGCACGCCGTCGTGCATGGCCAGGGCGGCGGGCTGGGCGGTGGATTGGGCGGATTTGAACCAAAAGTCAGCTATCCGTCGAACGAATACTACGCAGGACTGGAAATCTATCGCAGCGGCGATTTGGAAAATGCCGTTGAGATGTTCGAGTCGGCCCTCCGCCGCACGCGTAAGGATATCAACGGCCGTTGGATCGACGCGATTCCCGTCTACGCGATGTTGGCCGAATGCTATTGGCAGTTTGGGGATCTGGAAGAGGCCCGCCGAAATGCCGAGGAAGCCCTCTCTCTGGCGATCCGTTATCGCGGATGGCTAGCCAATGTCGATTGGGAAAGCACGCTGCGTCAAGGCGCCATCACGACGCCTCCATCATGGTTGTGGCCGGACGCAAGGGCCGTCAGACGATTAGCGACGTCGACGCGAGTGCAATTTCGATCAGGACAGCGATTGACCGAAAGCCTGATTGCCCAGGGCGGAACGATCGAAGAACTCAACATCAAGGTCATGGACGTCATCGAGATCATGCGCGGTCTGGCCATCGCGTCCTATCGGCGACGCGCCATCCTTGGCCCGTTGGTGGAACATGATCCGTTGGCGGCGAACGTGGTCGATGCCACCAAGTTTCCGGCAGAGCTGCAGTATCCGTTCGGAAAATCTCTGATCGCGGCGATGCGAACCGTCGAGCATTTCGGCGAACGGAACGAAAAAAGAACCCTCGGCGATGCGGCAAACGCCAGTGTCTTTGACGGTGCCGCACATCCGCTATCGGCTTTATCACTGCTGGCACTCGCGTCGGCCGCTGCGGGAACCGATCAACCCGGCGGTGTCCTTCCCGTGGCAACGAATGTCGCGAACGTGGCCGCGGCACTCGAGCAACCCGAGTGGATCGGCGAAGCGATGCAGATTGCCGCCGGGTGTGCGACCAAGTCGGAGGCAGAGAGGGTCCGGATGATGTCCGAAGCGATGGCGACGACCATGATGCGACGGTCACGACTGGCAACGCTGCACTGCTTGGTCGCGGCCGCTGACGCTTCTGTCACCGCGGGGCAGTTGGACGCCGCACAAAGTCTGTTAGAGCAGGCAATGACCTGGTCTAGACGCCGTGACGTCTTGCAGCCGCGACTGAATGCCTATGGCGCGTATGTCGCCGCGCGGTTGGCCGCCGCCCGTGGTGATTCGGTTGCGTTGACCGGTTCGACCGATCTGGACAAGGCGCTTTCGGATGTTCGCAATTTTGCACTCAACCGCGAATTCAAGAAACGTCCGCTGATTTCGATTCCGCGTCTGTACCAGATGTCTCGCGTCCGCCAAGCAATGGGTGCTTCGTTGGGCGGACGATCCAGCGAGCAATTGCTGCGGCTTTACGAACAGAGTCCTACCCTTGATGTTTGGCGCCGCGATCCCGTCAACGCGTTGGCCCACTTCATGGCCGATCGATCGTTTATCTATGAGGCCCAGCTGGGACTGGCGATCAGCGAATCCGATGGTATGAGCATGCTCGTGCCCGCCGACGCGCTGCTGCGTAATCGATTCCTTCGCCGGCTGCCGCTCAGTGGTCGTATCGCACAAGTGCGCGCAATTTCTCGGCTCGACGACTCGTTGCTGGATCCCGAGGTCAAGAATTTTCGTAACGGTGCCCCGGCATCCATCGCGAAGCTAAGGCAAATGGTATTGGCGGCGGCCCCGATCGAGACCGAGCCGTTGATCGCACATACGGCTCAGTTGGAATCGGCCGCTTGTGCGATCGCATTGGACCGTGTCTTGATTCCTGAAGTCATCCCTCCGCGATTAGGACAACGCTTGGCTAACAAGCCAATGCCGCCCGGTGCGGCGATGTTGACGTTTGTCGCGGTGGGCAACAAGGTGATCGGTCTGATGGCCAAAGGAAGCGTCGTCGAGACATGGCAGATCGCCGGCGCCGCGCGGCTGCCCGCAGAAATCGGAAAAGTCCTCAAGGGAATTGGTGTCGGAAAGGTTCGCGGCGACCGCTTGCCCAAAGACGACGCGTGGCGAAAGGATGCGGTCACACTGCGCCGCCGATTGTTGCCCGAGGACGTCGCCGCACTGTTGCAAGACGTCAATGAATTGGTGGTGATTCCCGATGGGGCGCTGTGGTACTTGCCGTTGGAACTGTTGCCCTCGGGCGACGAGGGTTCCTTGCTGCTGGGCGATCAGCTGCATGTTCGCTACGCCGCCACGCCGGGGTTGGCCCTGCAGCCGACAGCCTTGCCGTCGACTCAGCAACGTGTTGGCGTTGTCTCGGAAAAGCTGTTCGCACCACGCGATCCCAACGCGAACAATGAATTGACACAATCGCTGATGGATGTTCTCGACAATCCGCTGCTGCTTGATGGCGACACCAAGCGGCCGTCGGGATTGTTGGCTGACACGGTCAGTCATCTGTTGGTTGCCTCGCCGCGTACCGTGAACCCGTCGTCCCCCTTGTTGACCGGTCTTGCAGGTTACGACGATGCGACTCCGATGGGATCGCTGGCGGCGTGGATGCGGTATCCGGCCGAAGTGCCACGCTCGATCATGTTGCCCGGATTTCGGACGGCTATCGATGGAGGCCGGGTCGGGACCGGCGAAGAGTTGTTTCTGTTGACCTGTGGCTTGCAGGTTGCCGGCGTGCGAGACGCGCTGGTCAGCCGCTGGGCGGTGGGAGGCGAAGCGACGCAGATCGCGATGAAGGAGTTGTCACAGGAGTTGCCCTACGAGGGCATGATCGCGTCATGGAAGCGCGCCAAGGCGATGCTGCGCAAAAGCGAACTCGATCCCGCGGCGCAGCCGCTGCTGACCAAAGCGGATCAGGAACGCGAAGGTCTGACCGGCGAAGAGCCATTGTTTTGGGCCGGCTATCTGGTGATCAGTCCGCTGGCCACCGATCCGCCACAGCCGAACCGTTAAACGCACTTAGTACCGCGGGACTTCCGGATCAATCTGTTGGCTCCATTGGTCGATCCCGCCGGCCATGTTTTGTGCTTTTTCAAAGCCCTGTGCGCGCAGGACCTGAACGACCTGCATGCTGCGTCCGCCGTGATGGCAATGCACGACGATTCGTTTCTCGCGGTGTGCGTCTAGTTCTTCGAATCGATCACGCAGTTCGCTCATTGGGATCAACGTGCTGCCATCGATTTTGGCGGTCGCGTGCTCGACGGTCTCGCGCACGTCCAACAACAAGAACTCATCGTTTTGTTGCAGCATCATGTTGACGGTCGTGACGTCGACTTCGATCGGTGATTCGCTCATGGTTGGGTCGGTTTTTCGATTGAGTTGTCGTTGCGCGGCATCACTTCAAAGCACAGAGGCGATCGATCGCCCGCCGCAGTCATGTCGCCGCAGTTCGTTCAAAGACGGCAGTTAGAAATGGTTAATTCAAAGATCGCTGTGGCGCCAAGTCGTTCCAGATGTTCCATCGAATCAATGACGTCGACACGTTTGACCATCACTCGCACGCTGCACATTTCGGGATCCTCCAATGCACTGATCGTTGGTGAATTGAATCCGGGCGTGATCGATTCCGCTTCCGGCAGTTTCGCCCGGGGCACGTTGTATTCCAACAGCGAATAGTCACGCGCGATCACGACGCCTTCGAGTCGGCGAACGACACGGTCGGCGGTCGCGGTATCACGGCACCGATCGTTTTGGATCAAAACGGTCTCGTACGATCCGATCTCTTCCAGGATTCGCAGCCGGTTTGCCGCCAACGTGCTTCCCGTTTCGACAAGATCGACGATCGCGTCGGCGACACCCAGTTGGATCATCACTTCGACGCTGCCCGAGAGTGATACCAGATGTGCTTTCGCGTTGTGCTGGGAAAGGTGCTTTTTGGTAACGAAGGGAAAGCTCGTGGCGATCCGTTTGCCGTCCAGGTCGGCCGCCGAGGATACTTTCGAATCTTCCGGAACACAGATGGCCAGTCGGCATCGGCCGACGCCGAGTTTCATTCGAGTTGCGACATCACAGCCGGCTTCTTCGACCAGATCGCTGCCGGTGAACCCCATGTCGATCGCGCCTTCGGCACACAGCGTGGGGATATCATCGGTACGCAAGAAGATCAGATCGATCGGCAGCCCGCTGACCTTTGCGAATAGCCCCCGACTTTGTCGGCGATATTGTAGGCCGGCTTGTGAAAGAAGCGACGCGGCGAGTTCGCTTAACCGGCCCTTGCTGGGCAGACCGATTCGAAGGTTGTCTTTCGATGACAAGGTTTCAGCTCGTTGGTTGGTAAGAAGACTATTGTTTTCGGCTTGCTTTTTCGGTCAGCCCCGAGACGCCTTCGCGGCGTGCCAGTTCGGCGGCGACTTCGCTGATGTCGACGCCACGCCACGCCATCATGACCATTGCGTGATAGATCAGGTCGCCGCATTCATAGACAAAATGTTCGCGCCCTGAGTCGCCTGGTTCTGCGGCCGCTTCGATCATTTCCTCGGCTTCCTCGCGGACCTTTGCCCCTATTTTTTCGACGCCTCCGTCCATCAGCTTGGTCGTGTACGAACCTTTTGGCCGCGACTTCGCTCGTTCTTTCAGGGTCTGCATCAATCGAGTGAACGATTCTAGTTCGTCCGTCGGGTCGGATTGGTCCATCGGGTCGGATTGGTCCATCGGGTCGAGTTCGTCCATCGGGGTGTGATCGGTTGCAAAGGGGGGCATCGAAAAGCCGGGAAACCTAAACCGTTCGATTTGGTGCTTCCGATGTTAGACCGTCAATCGATCATTGCCAACGCGGTCCCCACCGGCGTGATGGCTTCCAGTTTGTCTGGATTTGGTTAACCTAGCCGCATGATTACTATCGTCGATTATCAAATGGGCAACCTTCGCAGCGTGCAAAAGGGCATCGAGCGTGCCGGGGGTTCCGCGCGGATTAGTTCGGACCCTCAAGAAATCGCCTCGGCCGAAAAGCTGATTTTGCCGGGCGTCGGGGCGTTTGGCGACGCGATGGCCGAGATCAATCGGCGAGATTTGGCCGCGCCGATTCGTGATTTTATCGGATCGGGACGCCCGTTTTTGGGCATTTGCTTGGGACTGCAATTGTTGTTCGAACGAGGGTTCGAGCACGGTCAGCACCAAGGCCTAGGCGTGTTGGCGGGCGACGTGGTCAAGTTTGATCGGCCGCAACAGGACGGCTATCCCCTCAAAGTCCCGCACATGGGTTGGAATACCGTTTCGCGACGAACGGACCCACCGATGACCAGCGACATTCCACTGTTGGCCGGGATTCCCGATGGCAGCCATTTTTACTTTGTGCACTCGTATTTTGTGCAACCTGCTGATCGGTCGGTGATCGCGTTGGAATGCGATTACGGCCAACCGTTTTGCGCGATGGTTTGGCGAGACAACGTTTTCGCCACACAATTTCACCCGGAAAAGAGTCAAGCGAACGGAATCAAGGTCCTGGGGGCCTTTGTCGGGCTGCCCAGTCCTAACGCGTCGGCTATCGGATGAGTAAAGCTTCCGAACCCTCCGTAGCAATGGTCGCGTTGTCGACCATCGGTGGCCAGATGACGGTTCAGTTCATCTGGAAAGACGATCGATACGTTCATCGTCTGGTGATCAATGACGATGCAGAGGCCAGAACTGAAAGCGTGGCCGGCACGGAAAGTGTAGCCGGCGCGGAAAGTGTGGCCGGCGCGGCTTCTAGTGTCGACGGCGGCACGACGGAGGATTGGCCAGCCTCGCCACCGCTGCAACAGTTGTCCGAAGAATCAATCGACGGCCAATCCGTGGTGCTTGGCGTTGGCGCGGCCGGGCGAAGTCACTGGAGCGTGAGCGTCGTTCCTGTGGATTCGGGCACCGGCCAGGGATTCCGGTTTGAATGGGCTTGTCGCCACAAGCTGGAATCGACGTTTCTCGGTACCACGTACCAAACCGACGACCGCTTGGACTTCTGCGTCGATGCCGATTCCACGCTGCTGCAGCGGACCGGAAATCATGTCGTGATCGAGCCGGCTCATCGATCGACCAGCGGAACAGACTGCTGGTCCTACACCGTGACCGTGAAAGCGAAGTCGAATTAGATTTCGCGGGCGTATACCGGATTGAATTGAATTCGCCAGCCAGCGTTCTTTGCTTCAAGAGTTGGCTTTGGCAACTCGTCCAAGTCTTCCGGGCTGGGCGGAATCAATTCCAGGTCTTCGTCCTCTGCGTCATTCGTATCGTTATCGCGAGGTGCCTCTGGCGGTTCTTCCATCTCGCCAACTTCATACTTATGCAATCGCGTTTCGGGTGAATCATCGAACGATTCAGGCGCGCTTAGCACTGAAGGCCCAGACGACTCGGGCTGCGCTACGATTTTCGAACTGGTCACCGGCGGTGAACCGATCGGAGCGGAATAGCTGGGCGAGACTGAATAGCTTGACGAAGATGTGATCGAGGGAGCCGAGAACGACGAATACCCATTGACGATTGCCGGGCTGAACGGATCGTAGTAGGACAGCGGATATCGTTGCACGACTTGCTTAGGCACCATCACCGTTTCGGTGTAGGGAACGTACCGTTGCCGCGTGACCGGGCGGCGTACCGTTTGTACGACGGCTTCCTGTTCATAGTATTGAACTTGCACGGGTTCTTTACGAGTTTCGTATACCATGCGAGTTGACTGGACGGGCACCTTACGAACTTGTTCTTCCGTGACCCACCGCTGCTGAGTCACAGGCACCTTACGCGTTAACGTTTCCGTAACGGGTCGCTGAACCACATAGGGCACCTTGCGAACTTCGGTCGTTGGAACCATTCGCGTGGTTTGAACGGGAACGTTCTGGGTGACCGTCTCGGTTTGCATACGCTGAACCTGCACCGGAACATTTTGAGTGATGGTCTCGGTTTGCATGCGTTGCACTTGAACGGGGACCTGAACCTGCTGTACTTCCGGCATATAGCTGGTTTGTGCGACCTGTTGGGTGATGTAGTTTGGCCGATATGCCATCTGCGTCTGCACCGTCGGCGGCGTGATTTGAGGCGTCAGTACCGGTGCCCCACGAACGCGAGCGAACAGTCCCAGCGGTCCGGGAGTCGCGTAGGCGCCACGCTGCCACGCCAAGCCGTACTGTAACTGCCCGGGCGTCACCACTTGCTGCGCGACATAACCGCCGGCATCGACAGTTTGATTCTGAACCGTCGTGACAGGCCGATAGCTTGTGTACTGTTGAGTTTGCATCTGTGTCTCAACGACCGGCCGCTGAACGGCGTATTGCTGTTGGTAGTACTTCGTTTCGACAACCGGCTTTTGGACGGCATACTGTTGCTGGTAATACTTCGTTTCGACGACGGGACGGTACGTCGTGTATTGCTCTTCGCGCTCGGCCGTCTCAGTGACGTACCGCGTCTGAGTCACCGTTTCATCTCGATAGGACGTTTCGGTTACCGGTTTCCAAACGGTGAATCGTTCTTCGCGATAGTTGGTTTCGACGACCGGTTTAGCGACCTTGTACTCGCGTTCTTCCGTTCGCGTCTTCAGGACCGGGCGATACGTTGTGATCTGCTCTTCTTGATATTCCGTCTCATTGACAACGCGATACCGCTGGACGGTTTGCGGCTGCATGACGGTTTCGCACTGCAATCGATAGGTCGGCTCAAAACAGCAA
This sequence comes from uncultured Pirellulaceae bacterium, assembly GCA_963975425.1. Classification (GTDB taxonomy): domain Bacteria; phylum Planctomycetota; class Planctomycetia; order Pirellulales; family Pirellulaceae; genus CAXBGS01. The sequence goes on along the minus strand of CAXBGS010000004.1, from coordinate 122,097 downwards.
GCATCCTGTGCGGTTGCTCTCGGCGATGCTGTCAACGCAATCGCTCCGCCGGCCGCCAGCGAAACGGCAGCAAACAGAACGTGAGTTGAGCTGGAAATCATGTGACGATTCATAGGGCAGCAAATCTATCAAAGTGCAAAGTCAAAGGGTCAGTCCCAGTAGGATTCCACCACACACGCCGAAAGACAATTCGCGCAGCGGATCCCGGGACCGGGCTACTTCAAGATTACGCAAGGCTTTAGAAAAATGTAGTGGAAACCCGACAAAAACAACGCTTTTGGCTAAAGTCGAGCCCTCAGGGTTCACCAGATTCCCAAGGTTGTTTGCTTGCCGCTACAACTGATGCTTTTTTACAACACTGGACAGTTTGCCTAACCGGCATAATCGGACAATGGCGTCCGCCGGCAAGCATGCGCGAACTTGCCGCCGCAACCATTGTCATGGCAGCAAATCATTGCGTTGTGACACGCTTGGCACCGTACCGCGATGATGTGTCGCGATGCGCTAGCGACTCCGTCTATTAAGCTGGCCAATTGCGACGTCAAAGCAATGACGAGGCAGTGCCTGGCACGGCGATCGCCTTGAGCCCGTAACTTGACCACGGGTCAATCGTCAGCGATCGGGTCCAAGTGGGGATCAAGGCCAAGCAGGCGCATCGATTCCGCCATGCGCGATTCAACTTGGGTGAGTTGTTCTCGCTGTTGGCGATAAAGTCGCGCGAGATGTTGTTGAGCTCGAACGAATTGTCGAATCAACCAACGCTTGTTTCGTCTGGCGTCGAACTTGATCTTGATTTGGTTGGCGATGTCTTTGCCCCATGCCAGTGCGAGCAATTCGTCTTCTGCACTGACGAATAGACGCGTCGATCCGGGGTCGCCTTGTCGGCCGCATCGTCCCATCAGTTGTTGATCGATTCGGTGCGCGGCATGCATTTCACTGACAATCACATGCAGCCCGCCTCGTGCGCGGACATCGTCGGTGATCGGGATGTCCGTGCCGCGGCCGGCCATATTGGTTGCGATCGTCACGCATCCGGATCGGCCTGCCTGCGCGATGATAACGGCTTCTTGCTCAGGATTCTTCGCATTCAAAAGTTGATGCTCAATGCCGTGTTCCTGTAAGACCTCACCGAGAGATTCCGACTGCTCGATTGTCCGTGTCCCGACCAAGACGGGACGGCCAGCGACAGCCAACTCCGCGATCTCCGTCGAAATCTGGTTCCATTTCTCGGCGCGACTTGCGCACACGACTGTCGGCAGCGATGCGCGCTGCACGGGGCGAAACGTGGGGATCCGCTTGACACGCAAACGATAGACGGCCGCCAGTTCGTGCCGATCTTCGTGGGCGGTTGCGGTCAGTCCGCAAACGTGATCGAACTTGGCGACAAAGTCTTGCACGGTGATTCTGGCAATCGATTTCGTCACCGGGCTCAGCGGAAGTCCTTCTTTGGCCTCAACTGCCTGATGAACGCCACCGGACATGGTCCGCTGAGTCGAGGCACGCCCGGTGTACTCGTCGACAACATCGACCTGCTGATTGCGGACCAAGTATTGATGGTCCCGATGATATTCGTGTTGTACCAACACCGCCCGTTCGACGGCGTGAAGAATCTCGGTTGTGCTGAATCGATTCATCGCCGGCGGCATCGGTCGGTCAAGTGCGCGACGTCTGCCCGCAGAAGTCAGGGCGTATGCGTTTTGCGAATCAAGCGGTAAACAATCGGGACCCGGGGTCAGAATACGGGCGACATCGGCGGCCCAGCGAAACAGTGCTTGTTCACCGTCGCACAGGCCATCGCCCGCGGCCGTGATGATCATCGGCGTGCGAGCTTCGTCGATCAGCACACTGTCGGCTTCATCGACGATCAAGACGTCCAGAGGTTTGCTAAGGCGGTCGCGTGCTTCCAGCGCTTGTGTCACGCCGGCTTGCTGTCGGCGCCGAATGCTATCTCGTAAGAAATCAAAGCCAAACTGTCGAATCGTGCCGTAGGTGATGTTGGCTTGGTAGGACACCTGATTGCCCGTGGCTTTTTGAGCCGATTGTTGAGCCGCTTCTCGGGTGCAAGTACCGGTACAGGCCGAGCCCACCGTGACGTCCAAGTCCTCGAACACCGGCCGCATCCATGCGGCGTCTCGATTCGCAAGGTACGCGTTCGCCGTCGCGACAAAGACATGTCGTCCGGCCCGCGCATGTGCGGCGGCAGCAAACGCGGTGGTCAGCGTCTTTCCTTCGCCGGTTTGCATTTCAGCGATCCGCCGATGCAGCAAATGCTTGGCCGCAGCGGCTTGCACGTCCCTGAACGATAACCCCAGCCGGACTTGTGCGGCACGGGTGAAGGCCGCACGCAGGTCCTGTATCACGTCGGACGAGTGGTTCGGAGGGATGACAAGACCCGCTGCGAGAGCTTGTGGAGAAACGGTGCTTGGATCGATGCGTTGCGAAATTTTATGGCGGTCGGTTCAGAGCAACAAGAATGTAAATCCGGCAATCGCAGCTGCCTCGGAAATCCAGCCGCACGCACCCGGCTGCAATGGGTCGCAGTCATTGCCGGTCGATTGGCAGGTCCGGCAATCACCTTGGTTGGGCACCGGGCAATCCGGCCGCTCGGTCGCAAGGCGATAGGGCAACACCATTGTATTCACAAGGAACGTGAATCCCGAGACCGTATTTTGCCAACAGCCCGCGTCGTGATCGCCGCAGCGGTACGTCCGGCCACAGCGTTCCAGGTCGGGTTGTTGGAAGTACAACGGGCGATGGCACAAGGGGACGACATAGCGATCGTACGGTTGCCAATGTCCGCCGCTGGCGGTGACAAGCTGCGGAGCGTCGACGGCGAGTACTTCTGCGGCGCGATCTTGGGGTCGATGTTCGGTGTCGACCTGCGACTGCATGGAAATACGAATCTCTGAAATCGGTTTGCGAAGCTTCATCAAATGCGAAAGCGTGACTTCGCGGCGTTGAAGTTGATCGGCCTGCTGGGATCGTTCGTCGGCGTCAGATGCTTCGTCGGATTCACGTTCGACGGCAGTCTCGGGGCCGTCGTTGTTGAGTTTGATGTTATCAATCTCGCTGGGTTGTCGTGGCAAGTCATCGGGCGACGCATCTTGACCGGTTTCTTCAACAGGTGCCAGTCGCAAGGTGTCTTGCCCGAGCCGGCTGGAATTCGGCGGTGGTGTGAGCTGGCTGAGCAGACTTTCAAAGCTCGGGTGACCGTCCGATTCGCTGTCCGGTTGGCGGTCCAATTGACCGGACAGGTGATCGCGAAGACGGTCCTGGGCGCACAACGGCGATGGCTGGCAGAGGCACAACAATCCGGTGCCGATGAAAAGCAACAGTTGTTCGCGACCAGGGATGTGGCCACACTTGATCATGCGATTGTTCATGCGATTGCATCCATGCGATTGGCGACTTGAGACCAGCACACCAAGTGCGACTTCCGCGACCAAGACGTTTCGATTGAATCGACATCATGTCTTCGCCACCACAGCTTCATTGATCTCGGCGGTACATCGACGCTGCTTGTTCAAGTTGCTGTATTTTGCCAAGTCTGCGTCGGTCTCGGCAAAGTTTCCCTATGCTGTTGCCATGCCGGCTATTTTTGCTGATGAAAGCTCGGCTGAATCAATGCTTGCAAAATTTTCGGCGCGATGAATCGGCAGAACAACGGAGTGATCAACAGGATGCCCAGCGGGATTTCGATCCACCAATTCTCTGGTAATTCGGCGAATATGCGAATTTGGCGGACCAGGTCGATGCCGATGATGGACGCCGTAAGCGGAGCCACCACCATGATCCAAATCTTGCAAAACACGGGGGCCTCGTCACGCATCCGGCGTCGGAACGAGCTGATCGATTCGCCGCTGTCGCGCCAACGGAACCGACTGACAATGTCGCGAGTGTCACACCCGCTGCACGTGGTTCGTGCGACATATTGAAAAGGGTCGCACAGCGCCACCATTTCTTTGCCGCTGATGCGAGTCATTTGTCCGCAAGTGTCGTGCACATAGACGCGACCCTCGATCGCGGTCTCGGTCGCCGTCAACGGTGTGTCGTCGCGTTTGCTTTTGATATCCACTGTCATTGCATGCAACTTTAGCTGGCCGATGCCCGAACGGCAAAGCACTCTCCTGCGGTGGGGTTGGCAGGCGAGGTCAGTGTGAGCCAGCCAAGCGGGCCGCCTTGGCCCGTTCGATTTGAGACGCCAGTGGTTTGACGGGCAGTTCGATCACGACGAAATGCCGCATTTCGCTGGCCACTTCGTCCGCATCGACCACGCGAACGTCGATGCCGATCATCACCGGAATGCCCGTGGGTTGCCGAGCCAGGATGGTTTGAATACGGCGGCTCCGCTGTTTCATGTACTGACGCAGGTTCTCGATGACATCGCCGTCACTTTCGTACGCATCCGCATGCTGGAATAACTCATCGAAATGCTTGCCGATGGTGGCAAGATTCTGCCCGAGCCAATCTTCTAGTTGAAAATCGAATTCGAGCGTTCGATTGTCCGTCGCATCTGCCACCGGGACCAGCGGCATCGGTTTTCCGGTCGTGATCATCGGTAACGCCGTGGGTGAACACTGAAATGGCGGCGTGCCGCCGGAGATCTCGTAGCTCACTCGCGTTTGACGTTTCAGCGGCAGCGAGACGGGCGCGGTGGCGACGTCGACGTGTGGCCCTCGCGGATAAGATTCGTTCTTGAGATCGCTGATATCCACATCGATCAGCGTGCCACGGTGAAGCACAAAAACGCTGTTGTCGATCACTTCCATGCGCGTGTCGACTTGCCCGTGATACAGTCGTTCACGAAGCAGTTGGTACTGTTTGATCAAGCGTCCGTCGACCAAGTCGCGTGCTTCTAACGTTAGTTGAACTTGCGGCGGCACAACGTGGGCAGCACGCTGCGTCGAGGCCTCGAGGACCGACGACGGTTCAATTTCTGATTGCACGACCGAGAGTTGAATCGGAAGCACCTGGCATCGGACGGGTGGGCAAAGCAGCGTGCCCGTTTCACGCGTACGTCGGGCCTGAATCGCACGGACCGGCGAATCGGCGTACGCTTGATTCCAGAAATCGAAGATCTGGGATTCGATCGGTGTAGAAACAAAGTCGTCCGCTCGATAGATGATGCCGACACGCCCGATCTGACCGTGATCCTGTTGTCGGAAAGCGCCATCGACGATCCAGCCGTTCTGGACGCGACGGTCCATCAAATTGACAGCCGGTTCCGAAACCAAATCGGCTCGCGCGAGTTGCATGTGAGCGAGTTTTGCGGGGTCGTTTGTTACTGATTCGCGGACCGATGGTTCGTTCGTGAGACGGTACCGGCGTGCTTCGTCGACCAGAATGTGATTGGCATCGAGGGTTTCCAATCGACGGCAACGAAAATTCAATTCGCTGATGGGCGAAAGCTGGTCCATTGTCAGTTGTGTCGGAATCGAATCAATGTCAACGACATAGACGTGCTGATTGGTGGCCGCGACGGAAACCAGTTTTCTCGCGAATGTCCTGGTCGAAATCACCTTGGACGTTTTTCGGTCATAAACGGTGAGTGTTTGCAGGATCGCTTCGTCTGGGGCACCGGCCAGGGTAACGACTTTCGATTGATCTGGTGAGAGTGAAAATTGCTCGATGTCGACCGGTTCGTCATAGTGCTTGGCAACGACCAACGCATCGACGTTGACGTGCGGTAAGCCCATCATTGACAAGGGGACCACCGCCATGTGATCGCCGATGATGACAAGCACACGATCGCGAACCATGTCGGGCAGAATGGTCGCGACGATTGGCGCATAAGGCAGCCCGATTTGGTCGATCGCATCGTTGTGCGGTAAACCGTTCAGCATTTGGATCGGCAGCGTTGCAGTGCCGATAGTCGTCGCCGTCCGCAGCGACGCGATTCGGACACTCAGGTTGGCGATGCCGGCGACCCAGGGCGCTCGGTCGAACACGGCGCCGGGTTGAAACGCGAGCGTACCGCGTTCTTTTTTTCCATCAGCCGACAAAACGTTGCGGCCGATCACCAACCCTGTCTTGCGCGCACCGGGCAGGATCGTCGATTGCCGAATGTCATCTTGATCGGCGTGGTCGGCCAATTGGATTTCACGCGAATTCGACGAAAGTCGAAGGTAGTCTTCGCCGGGTTTGCCCAGCGTTCCGATGGACATTGGAAAATAAAGTGCATGGTCGTCGTCGACTAATGCGACGGCGGCGGTTTCATTGTCAACGATCGAGAACATCGATGCCGTTGCGACGCGTCTCGATCCGCGAACATCAATCTTACGCGGCGGATCACTGTTGACGTCGATCGCGACCAAGGATATCGGCACCGACGGATCGTTCAGGCCTGCCGATTGTGTGGTGTAAACGAGTTTCGACCGCGGACCGACTCGCAACACGCCTTGGTTGGCCGGTGAGACGTCACCGAGCTGAATCGAACTGGATTCGTGTAGCGAAGCCACGTCGATGCAAAACAGTGTTCCTTGCGCCGTGCGCACGACGAATTTCGACCCTCCGCTGGCGTGACAAGCGACGACGTCGTGCGTTTGACCGATGATGGAAATGGGGATTCCTGTGATCGGTTCATCTGACTGAATTGCCTTCGCACGTATGACCATCAAGTCGGGCGATTGTTCTTGGACAACCAGCAGGCAGCCCGATACGGGATCTAGCACCGCTTGCTTGACTCGCCATGGCAACCGCTTGACGATGATCGGTTGGTTGGATGTGTGATCAATCGGCGGTCGTAGCACATGATGACGCTTTGCCTCGATCGTCGGACCGGTCTGATTCTGTTCTTCAGCAATCACACTGGGGTCAATGCGTTCAAACGTCGTTTCGTTTGTCTCTACATCACTTGTCTTTGCATCATTCGAGGAAGTCTCGACAACGGGCACATCCGCGGACAGCACCCGCTGCGCGATAACCGCGTGTGGCCAACCGAACAACAGAGCGGTGACAAAGATGCGTATCACGGATTAGCCCCGTGATTGGCAAGTGCTGGTGACTCGATTGGGGAAAGGGGGGTGATCTCGGTCTGCGACGCAGTCACGGCGGACGCGTATTGCGCGGCCGATTTTTCAAGCGGGATGACCACGACGCGATTGCCCACGGCAGGGATGGTGACCAACAGGTTCAATTGCGGGATATGGATGATACGCTGTTCCCATGGCAAAAAGCCGCGATACTCACGTCGCTCTGTCAGTGGCGGTTCTAAGTCCTGGCGGGGAATCGTGACCAGCTTTCGTCGCTCGGATGGCTTGTGGAACTCGTCGTCATCGTATCGAAAAACGTCCGTCGTCGGATGCCGCGATAGCGGTCCTTCTTGCATTTGAACGGCCACGTAACCGAAACGATCGAGTGAAGGGACGGCCAAGTGCTTGGCTCGGCCAGCCCCGATGCCCATGACGACCTGTTTGGTGACAATCGTTTGCACCGGATCATCGACAAAGACAATGCCCTCGCGTGACTGTCCCGTCGCCGAGTTAAATGGGGTCGGCGTGTGATAGGTGACCGTTGTGCCGTCAAACATTCCCCCTCGCAATTCACTTGGCGATTCATAGTCGTATGCCCCGACAAAGGATTTGCCATCGGGCTGCATCGTGAATCGCCAGCGTGATGCCAGCAAGCTGGTCGACTCGGGGTCACTGGAAACCAGGCCGATTCGCTGCAGCGTGTTCGGATCGATAAAGAAACCTTCGTTGTGGTCACAGTACAACAGTGGGCCGTTTTGTTCACATCCCATCGACATCCGCACGTGATGCACGGGCGATGTGCTAATTTCACCGTGACGCATCAACATCCGAGCTACCGATTCAGGCTGACCCGACCGTGTCATGGTGCCGGTCAAACTGTCGGGAACAAGGATCGGGTCGGTCGATTGTTTTCGTGATGGAAAAGGAGCCTTGGCGGAGGAACGGAGTTGCATCAAGTCGAACCGCTCTAGCGACGATTTCGCTAAGTCGCAGACGACAATGCTGGATTTCGATGCCGCAAAAACGCAGGTCGGTTCAATGGGCAGGTAACGCACCGAATCGGGTTCCAGCAAATCGATGATCGCCAATGAATCGACTTCCACCAAACGCGCGATCAGGAATCGGCCCTCGCCTGCCATCGTTGGCTGGCGGACAATGCCGGGCAGGTCAATGCGGTGAATCGCGGACGCATCCGTTGATCGCTGGCCGGATGCCACATCGATCGAGGGCGGCATATCGCGGGTTCGCGACGGTTGATGCAGTGGGGTCGCTCCGTCGGATCGAAGCGAAAGGGGCGAGATGAGCGGACCGCCGACGGTCACGTGAAACGACTGTGTTGCTGCGGCCTGACTACCCGTTGCGCCATCTCGTACGCTCAACACCACCGGATGCACAAAGCCCTCGCGTTGGTCGCAGTCCCATGCAATGGTTCCTTCGGGATCGATTTGCATTCCCGGTGGTGCGAGGTTCAAGCGATACAAAGGTTGCTGAAAACCTGTGACTTGGACTGGGTACTGAAACAATTCGCCGCGTGTTACTCGTGGTGGCGGCAGCGAGGTGACACGCGGGACCGAAATTCCCTTGCGGCCGGCGACTTCGTCGAAGTCGAAATCATGGACAACGGTCTCGTCGCTTTCCGGTTCGATCGTGACGATGCACTTTTGTGAAGGAATTAGGATCAGGCGTTTGTCGTTGGTTAACGTTTGAGCCGCGAAAGCATTGCGGGCGACTGCCAGCGGACTGGCGATCGCTTGTGGGATTTCGGCAATCGGCTCGTCGTGGTCGGCAACATAAAGCCACAACTTGTTCAGTTCGCTCTGCGTCCGCGCCGAGGGGCCAACGAAAAAAGGGCCCGTTGCTGCGGCCAAGCATGAGCGATGCTTTAGGTCGAACATGGCCAGGCTAGATGCGTACACGCCTTGAGGCGTGAAAATTCGCTTTCCGTCAAAGGACAGTGTGGGCGCGACATGATCACTGGCGAATACCGTGCTCTGGCCTTCGCCGCGAAAACGACCCAGGCTGTAGTGGACGATGTTCAGATGGCTGCCTTGGCCACAGAACACCGTTCCATCGGCCGACGCATTGCACAGCGAACGCTTGTCAAACAGCAAACGGGCGTCACTGATGTCCTCGCCCAGCGAGATTCGCGCGAGTGTCGAAAGTTCGCGAATCTCTAACTGCGATTGTGAGTTGATGACATACAAGGGGCCGTACGAGGCGTGTCCCATCGCCAGCGAAATCGGCGCCGCATCCGGCGGGACCAGTCGACGCTGGATGCGCTGCAGCGACGGTAAACGAAACGCCTCGAGGGACGCACTGCCCCAATCCCCCACGACCAGGGTGTCCATGCCCGCGGCGATCGAAACCTGTGGACCTTCGATCGCGATCGTGCCGATCGTTTCTCGCTGTTGCAAATCTTGAACCCGCACGTATCCGCCGCTGCTGCGGTGCCGGATCGGCGCGTGGTGGGTCACGAGGTACCGGCCGTTCCCGCCCAGGCAAACGGCACGAATCAACATCTTTTGCTCGTCGAGCTCCGGTGCGAGTTGCTGATCGGAATCGTCCGCGTTCTCAGCCAGGCCGAGCGGGTCGATGGTGGAGGTGCCGTCGTGGTTGGCACGCTGCACGGCCATTCGTTTGACGTTCGCGAGGTACTCTTTGGGGATCGAATCCACCGCATAGCGGAGGCCCAAATAAATCAACAGCGGCATCAACAGAATCGTGACCGAGATCGGAATCGAATATCGTCGACCGACCGGCCGCGGGTGGTTCTCAAACAAGAAGTCGACGGATTCAATGTCGCCGCGATCGAAATCGCGAGGCCGCGCTGTCCAGTGTGTTTCGCCGTTTTCATGCTCCTGGTCATCGTTGCGGTCCCAGCGACGTTGCTCGCGAGAACTCGTCCCGCGTCCGTGGCCGCGAGACTTCGAGCCGGGCATTTTTAACTCCGGCACATCGGCCGGAATTAATTCGCCACGGATCGGCTGGGTCATCCGCGAAGCACGAGCATCGGAATCTGAAAGAACGCCGGATTCGGGTCTCGATCCCTGGCGATCACGGGACTCCGGCGAGACGTTCGGTTCGGCGCCGGTGGGGACCAGGATCGTGTCACCACATTTTTTGCAGCGAATGCGTTTTCCGGCAAGCGATGACTCGACTTGCAATGGATGGCCATTGACGCACTGTACAAAAATCGGCATCAGTCCGTGACAGTTGAGTGGGACGGCTAGATAGGTAATCGCTCGGTTGGTTAGATGCCCGACATCCATGTGGGGGACCTGCCCTAGTATTGATCGAAAGTTTACCGCGCGTCCATCGATCTACCCAGCGTTTCCCGAAAATTAATCAGTTGGGCCGGGTTTGGGCATCATTTACCGCCACGACGCGACCTCGATGGGCCACGATAGGTGGCATCCGGATCCGGTTTGATGGATGCTGATAGGGGTAACGCCGCCGATCAGCGGTCCAGATTCGCCGGCAATTCTTTGATCGCCGGCCTCTGGCGGGGCATTGGCATGATTTTACAGCATGATTTCGTGAGCGACACAGAATCGCAGACAGGCGGATCCCTTGATGGGAGCTAAAGATAAGCAGCATCGCGACTGGACCTTGAGGCGCCGGGAACAACTCGAAGGACCCTTCACCTATGAGGGCCCTTTCACGGAATACGAGTTGAAACAGCGCTTATTCGGATCCGATCTGAACCTGTTGGAAGTCAAGCAGGGTCAAAGTTTGTGGTTTCCCGCCAAGGTGGTGTGGGCGAAATTCAAAGAGCTGGCTCGCGCGGGAATTCGCTTGAAATTCGGTAATCAGATCCAGGGACCCTTCACCGCCGCGCGTGCTCTCGAGATACTGCGTGGGACCGACGCCCGTGGTGTGCAGGCTCAAGTTGGCCCAAGCGGATATTGGATCGACGGGCAAAATATGCTCGAGCATTTGGAACGATTATCTCGAGTCGCCGCCAACGCCTCGGAGTCTCAAACGGGATCGAAGCCACGTCCAACGCCCGATGCGGAAACGCGCACATCGTCGAATGCCCCTCAAATTTCGAATGCCCCTCAAATTTCGAATGCGCATCAAATTTCGAATGCCCGTCGGACGGTCGACCATCGAGGTTCCACCCAATCACGGGGGCGTCTGAGCTGCCCCAATTGCAAAGTCGCGTTCGAGCAGCCACCGCCCACCGATGACACGGACGTGGCATGCCCATCGTGCGGGCTATCGATGCAGATTGCGATTCCCCAACCGAAACGCAAACCAAATTTGCAGCAAGCCTTGCCACCGGCGTCGCGCGAATCCGTCCAGTCTAAACCGGTGCCCCCGGTCGCTGCCGGCAAAGCGGTCCACGTTCATGATGCAACGTCATTGCCCCGCCCAAGGGACCCACACGGTGACGACCGGCACGGTGAGGAGCTGCACGGTGAGGGCCTGCACGGTGACGACCGGCACGGTGAGGATCTGCACGGTGAGGATCTGCACGGTGAGGATCTGCACTCGCTTGCACGCGTCGATCCGCAAGTGGACGATCAAACGCGTTCGGTTTCGGGATCACCCAACGCAATCGGTGTCGACGACTCGTTGCTGGAATATCCGCGGCTTCCCAATCAGCAGAACCCGGCAATGTACATCGTTCCCGGTGTTTTTATCGCGATCTGGGGATCGGTAATGCTGTGCTGCACACTTGTCGGCATCTTTTCTGACGGGATGGGGTTCATCGGAATCGTGTCGTCCAAGATGGCTCCCGAGCGGTTGATGGCGGGCGCGACCGAAATCGTGTTCAGCATCATGCTGGCCACCTTGGAACTCGTGATGACATTAGGTGCGGTCACGATGGTTTTGCGGAAGAATCTGACGCTCTCTCGCGCCGCCGCTGTGCTGGCAACGATCCCTTGCGTTGGCTGCTTTGTCACCCCGTTTGGCATTTGGGCGTGTGTGGCACTGTTCACGCGTCGGGCCGAGCGAGACTTTTGCTGATCAAACAGCGATGTGACGCGGGTGCCGGCCAGCGGCTCGGATTGACTGGTTTGAGGTGTCTGAGCCGAAATAACCCGAACTTCGCGGGAACCAACCGTGGATTGCGCGACATCAAAGTAGGATAGGGGCTGCTTTTTTCTATGATTCAGATGCGTGCAAACTGACGTCATGCCCCAGGTCGTTCCCAAATCGATTTTCCGCAAAACGCGCCGTCCGCTGGGCGCGTTGCTGGATCGGTTGCGTCGCAGCGCCCACTCGACACCGTCGCGTGACGAACCAGCGGTACCGGCTCGAATGCGGCGACAGTTCTTGCCGTCGCTGCGAACGCTGGAACCACGATTCGTTTTGAACGCTTCGGCGGAATTGAACACGCTCGGGCAGCTGTTGGTAACAGGCACCGATCTGGCCGAGACCGTTCATGTGGAAGTCGACGATGTTGGCGATGTTTTACTGACTGACGAACGAAGCCAAGTGATCCCGATCACCGGACATCCGTCCGACCCGTCGACACCGCTAAACGTTTCCGACATCACGTCGGGGCAAATCGTGTTTGATCTTGCCGGTGGTGATGACCAATTGCATTTACAGATTCCTAGCGGCATCGATGTGACAGTCATCGACGCGGACGGCGACGACATGACGCTGATCAGTCCGGCGGATTCGACCGGCGATGATAGGATCAGCAACATTCAGATTGAATCGGAAACGATTACTTTCGATCCGACGGTTTCGGAGTTCACCACAACGAATTTTGGCTTGACCAATGATGTGCTGCATTTGCAGGGTGACGTCGTTATTGGTAACGCGTCCGCGACGACTTTGTTGGATCTAGGGGCCTCCGATCTTTCGATCGACGGAGACGTCGCGATCAATGGTGACACTGAATTACGATCCGGCGTGTTTTCGATCGGCGGAACGATCGACGTTGCAGACAATCGATACTTTCAAGTCGACTCACCGATCACCGATGTGGTTTCCGGAACGTCACAGGTCATCAAGACCGGCAACGGCACACTTGTCTTGACCAATGACAACACGTTCAGCGGAATGGTTCAAGTTCGACAGGGCAGTTTGCTTGTCGACGGAACCATCCAGAATCCAGTCGATATCTCTGTCTTTTCAGGCGCGCACTTCGGTGGCGACGGCATAGTCAACGGGAACGTGTTTGTGGACTCCGGTGCAAGCGTTGCGCCCGGCAGTTTCGTGGCGAATCCTTCCGGACCGGTTGAAATTGATTCGTTTCGCGTCGGTGGATTGTTTGCAATGTCGTCCAGCGTTCTATCGTTGGATGTCAACGGTCCGCTGTCAGACCGTGTGGAAGTCCAGTCGGCGGCCGACGGTCGCGTCGTGATCGATGATGCGATACTGGATTTGACCGTGACCGGCAGTCTTGATCCAGCAACGGAACTGGTGTTGATCGATAACGATGGAACCGATTCGATCCAAGGCAGACTGCGAGTATTCTTTGATGTTGACGGATCACCGCTGCCACAAGGTCGAACGTTGGCCGACGGGGCAACCGTCTTGAATTCATTTGGCGGTGCCGGTCAAGCAGGACGGATCACCTACTTTGGTGGCGACGGAAACGATGTCACGATCGTGACAGCCGGTGGATTCGATATCGCTAGCGCCGGCGTCACATTGGTTTCGCGTAACGGTGTCAATTTGGAATTCCGTACCGGGGCTGACCTGGCGGCCGCCTCCGCTGCGGTGCCCGTGATCCGACCGGTGCTCGGTCCCGACAACGACACGATCCGAATTGTAGGTACCGCGGCAAACGATTCGTTATTGATTGACGTCGATCAGTTTTTCGATGCATCGCTTGGCGGCGTCAACTTCAGCGGCAGTATCGTATTCGACGGTGGCGATTTTGACGCAGGTGTCGATTTGATTCGACTGATCGATTCATCAGGACTCTCCGGTCTGGTCGATAGCAGTGTCGAATATGAATTCATTGACCGTCTGGACGGAACGATTGAAATTGATTCCGGATTGGGTGTGGATCTGCTGCGAGTTCGATTTGACGGGACCGAATTCATTGAACAATCGACTCGCTCAGGCATGGTCGCTGTTCGATTCGCCGATTCGAGTGACCGCGTGCAGTTGTCCAACGATGGTTCAAACCCAATCCAAACTCGCATCGATACGTTATCCGATGGTGCTCCCGCGACCACGCTGGCGTTTGCCAATCCGATCGAAGGTTTGTCGATCGATGCTTCTGCGGGTGACGACGAGGTGACTGTTGATGGACTTGGCGACGGGTTTTCTGCAGGTTTGCGCATCGTCGGTGGGCAGGACAACGACATTGTCAGGTCGCACGCTGACTTGAGATTGGGTCAGGATGCGATCAAAGGGGATCTAACGATCGAAGCGGAAACGATCTTGCTGGATGGCAACGTCACGACCACCGGCGGCATGGTCAGCGGAGATGTGTTGTTAAGAGCGACGGAAGAAGTGATCGTTAGCGGCATCGTCAGTGCTGGCGAAGGCGCGGTTACGATTGATGGTGGCGGAGGAACGATTGACACATCGTTGGGAACCCTTGCCGCCGATGCCGAGAATGACCCGATTCGTTTGGTCAATGCATCCGATGTCACCATCGGTCACGTCATCGGGCCACAGGGGGCGCTTGTGATCGGGGAAAACGAAAATGTTACCGGGCCGGTCACGCAGGCCGCTGGTACATCCGTCAACATTGATCGACTGTCGGCCAGCACGACCGGTTCTATCGACCTGAGCAGTGACGCGAATGAAATCGCCGTTGTGCAATCCGTTTTGGCCGCCGGCGATGTCCGCATCAATGATTCCCTTGGCGACTTGATCGTGCGTTCGCTCGCGACACAGTCGGGTTCGGTGGATGTCACGAACTTGATTGGCACTGTCGAGTTGCATCGAGTTACCGTTGCTGACGGATCGATCCGTGTCACAACGATTGGAACCGCCGGTGACGTTTTGGTGGGGACTTTGCTGGCCGGCAACGATGGCGATGTCTTTTTAATCGCGGGTGACGACGTGCTGGTTCATCCGGGGCTGGCCGAATCGATCGTCGATGCGGATGACTTGTCTGTTGTGGCCATGAATCAGACAGCAGACCAGAACGAAGCAATTCAATTGGTAACGCGTGTGGGCGACTTGACGGCTCGGGTGACGGGAGACGCACGCGGCGACATCTCGATTCAAGAAAGCGACAGCATCCGGCTGGCATCGTCTGATCGGGGTGATGATGCCGAGCGTCTTGAAACATCCAACGGTGAAATCCGAATCCAAGCAAACGATTCGATTACGGTCAAGGATTTCGATCCATCGAATGACACGAACGATTTGGCATCCGATCGGGAAATCATCGCTGGGGGGACAAACGGCCGGATCAGGTTGTCTGCAGGATCGACGCTTGAGCTGGAAAATGCCGCACAGATCCGTGCATCGCAGTCGACGGTCGCGGCCGTCACGCTGGAGGCATCGGCAATCGATTTCGGAACGAGTGTTGAAATCAATACCGGAGACGACATCGGAGTTGCCAGGGTATTCGCACCGCGACCGGTTGATCGCGATCCGATCGACCCGGACGATCCCAACCGCCTCGCACCAATGAACCCAACCACCGAGCCTTCGCCGAGTGCTTTTTTTGATCCCAACTCGGTGACAACGAACACGCTGACGCAAGCGAATATCAACGATGCGACAGGTATCTTGACGGTCGATGTGGGGCAGCCTGGTGAGCGCGGGCTGACGGTGAATATTGACTGGGGAACCGTCACCGATCGCTTTCAACAGATCGACAACGTCAGCGCCGATGATCCCTTGATCGTCAATCTTGGCAGCGACAATCCAGAACTCGGTACCGGTGATTCGGTTTTACGTGTCGAGCACTTTTATTCGGAAGAAGAAATCGTCGACTCACGATTGAACGGTCGCGAATCGGAGACCGCGCCAATCAATGTGCTGTTTTCGGTTCGCCATCATCAGTCAATCTTGGTCCTAGGACAGACCGTCACCCAGGGTGGCAGCGAGACCGAAGTCGTGCCCGATGGCATTGTGTCCTCGACCGACAACGACAATCCGGTGACCAATTTGCCGCTATCGGAGTTGTCGTTGCGGAACGGGAGAGCCGCGTTCGTCATTCCGCCGCTATCGATTCCGGTCGCCTTCTTTCCCGTTCGTGATGTGATCCCCGAAATCGAAGAACCTGAGATTTTTTTCCGCACCGAAACAACCGTCTTTGTGTCCGAAAGCAGTTTGCAGACCACGGAGGCTTCGGCGTCAGCAACAACGACCCGCGATGAGTATCTGCAGATTCGAATGCTGTTGGCTGAACCGGGCGGCGACGATTTGGCGCCGCCGCAGCGGTTGCCCGACGATATCTTGGATGGCGACAAACTGCGTCAGCTATTTTCTGAGTTGCCCGATGGCCGGTACGAAATTGAATACGTTCTCGGTGACGGAAACGAGAGGTTGATTTTGCGAGTGGACCTTCGTAACGGATCGGCAGTGATTCCCGGCGATGATACCGATGGGGGTACGCTGCGGCTGATTCCTTTGGATGGATCGGATGAATCGAATGAATCGCAGCGAGGCGAAAACGAATCCGAAGCTGATGCAATCCGTTCACCGGACGATCGCGCCATGCACGCCGACGATGACGATGCAGACGGAACGCATTTGCCAGAGAATGCGCAAGAGCCTGCCGACAACGACGAAGATGACCGGTCGGAATCACGGCTGGATGTTCCTGCAACAATCGATTCGTTGTCTCAGCAAGAACGCGATGGTTCCATCGGAGTTTCGCACGGCGGTGCCTTGGTGTTAGCATCGCCTTTAATGCGCCGCCGCCGGACTCACAAGACACAACGCTGCGGACGCTTTTCGGTTGCCCGGCGAATGGTCACGCGTAACACGCCGCCGCAAGGCGACACGACCTGACCGAAACGTTGCTACTAGTAAATCTTTTATGGCGAAAGACAAAGAACCATTCGGTTTCAATCCGTCATCCGGCGAAGGTGACGACGATGACGATGCGCAATCGGGCGGCGAACGCTCTGAGAATCCGAAGAATGACGAAACGGCTGAGATTGAGGAAACCACGGAGATCTTGTCCGGCGACGATGAGCAAACGATGGACGGTCTCGACCAGACCACGACCGTCGGATCGGACATCACACTCGACAACGTGTCGAGCGACAGTGTGTTCGACAACGCATCCCTAGAAACGTTGCAGCTTGATTCGGCGCGCGATATCGAAAAGACGGTTGGTGATTCCAGTGCAGCGACCATTGCAATGGATTCGGCGCTCTCGGACATCGATATCTCACAAACGATCAACCCGCGCGACCTTTCCGGCCCGGATCGATCGGCATGGGACGAAATGACGGTCGGCTCGGTCGCGGACAAAACCATCGAATCCTCTTCCCAACGCGCATCCAGCGGACAGGAATCGGATTCCCTGCGATCGTTTACCGAAACAAAGTTGCAGATCCGTGACCGAGAGGTTTCTGCGCCCAAGGATGATCCGAACACGCCATCGGATTATCGATTGGTGCGCATGCTTGGCAAAGGCGGCATGGGGAATGTGTATGTCGCCAAGCAAGGTTCGCTCGATCGCATGATCGCAGTGAAGGTGATCAAGCCGCTAGAAGGTAAAAAGCGAGATCAGTTGCAACAATCCGGTCGACTGGAACAGGTCGAACGGGATCGGCGGCATCAATTCTTGTCGGAAGCCGTCGTCACCGGCGATCTGGATCATCCCAATATCGTCCCGATTCATGACATCGCAGTCACGTCGGACAACACTCTTTTTTACGCGATGAAACGCGTTGTCGGCACGCCCTGGTCGAAAGTCATCCATGACAAAACGCGTGAGGAAAATCTTGACATCCTACTGAAGGTTTGTGACGCGATCGGATTCGCACACACACGCGGGGTCGTGCACCGCGACATCAAACCCGAAAACATCATGTTGGGTGACTTCGGTGTCGTGATGGTGATGGACTGGGGACTAGCGCTCGCGCAACCTGAGTTCGAAAAAATTGAATCGATTGCGCACACCGCCGGACTGGGCGGAACACCCGCGTTCATGGCTCCAGAAATGGCCACCGGACCGCTAGAGAAGATTGGTCCGGCGGCGGATATCTATCTGCTAGGCGCGAACCTGTTCTGTATCGTGACGGGCAAACCACCGCATCATGCTGCGAACATCAGTCTGTGCTTAAAAGCGGTGACCAGCAATGAAATCCGCGAGGTCCAACCGCAACATCGCGGCGAGCTGTTGGATATCGCCTTGAAAGCGATGGCAACCGATCCGAAAGATCGGTATGCCGATGTGCGCGAATTCCAGCAAGCGATTCGCCAATATCGTTCGCATGCCGAGAGTGTCTTGTTGACCGCAGGTGCCGAAAAGGATTTGCGTCTGGCTCGCAAGAACAAAGAATATTCCGACTTCTCACGCGCGCGTTTCGGATTCGAACAAGCTGTCTCGCTTTGGGACGGCAACGAACTGGCAAAGCTGGGCTTGGCGGAAACAACCATCAGCCACGCCACGGCCGCCTACGAGAACGAAGACTTTGACCTGGGGCTCTCGCTGCTTGACGCGGACGACACTTCGCATCAACCGCTGATCGAACAGTTGCTCGCCGGTCGAAAACTTCGGCAACAGCGAGTTTCGCGGTTGCGTCTGTTCAAGGCGATCGCCGCAGCAATGCTCGCGTTTATCTTGGTCGGCGGCGGTATTGCGGTTTACATGATTGATGCCAAGCGAAGATTCGCTGAACAAGAAACCGAACGCGCAAACCAATTCGGCAAATTGGCGATGGAACAAAAGTCGGAGGCCCAGAAGCAAGCCGCCATTGCCGAGACACGGCGTCAGGAAGCCGAACGACAAACCGAATTAGCAGAAGAGCAAACGCGGATCGCGAAAGAGGAAAAGCAACGCGCCGACCATGAAAAGCAATTCGCTGAAACTCAGAAGGCATTGGCAGAAACGGCAAGAGACGAAACCGCGCTTGCGTTAAAACGAGAGGAAGATGCCAACCGAAAAACGAAAGAAGCGCTGGCACAGGTGACCAAAGCCGAAGCCGAGGCACAATCGCAAAAGTTGGAAGCGATCCGGTCGCGAGACCAAGAACGTCAACAGCGGCGCATCGCGGATGCCGCAACGGTTCGTGCCGAATACGAAACTTACCTGTCGCAAATTGGGCTCGCGAAGGCGCGCATCGAAAGCAACGAGTTCGACGACGCGCGGCGAATTCTAGAAAATGTACGTGCGCTTCGGGAATCGCAGCACGGCGGGCTCGCATGGGAATGGCGATGGTTGTGGCGTCAAGCGAATCAGTCCATCGCGTCGCGGCGATCACCGGCCGCGTTGATCGATTTCGTGCTATCTGGCAGCAGCAAACGGAGCGAACACTCTTCTCTCTCGGCCGGTCGCCCGCGAGGGGTCGCGGTGCTCGCAAACGGACAACTGCAGCCCTTCACGCTTGCTTCCGATGGCAGTATCGATTTGCAACCTGTGATGCGGCTTCCCGGCGCCGCCGAAGCTTCGGCCGTCGCCGTGTCACCGCATGGCGATCAAATGGCGATTGCAACGACGCGCGGTGACATCCAGATATGGGATCGAGACATCACCGAGCACTTCCTTACGCTGGTCGGTCACGAATCACGTGTCACCCGGTTGCAGTTTGTGGATGAAGAATTGTTGATATCCGGTTCCACTGACAAGACGGCGCGAGTCTGGGATACGCGTCGACCCGATCCGCTAGAGACCTGTTGGCACATCGCAGCCGTTCGCGATCTGGCCGCAGTGCGCAAGAACGAAAATGTGTTGATTGCCGCGGCGGTGTCCGATGCCAATACCGGACGAGCCGTGCTTTGGTCCCTGCGCGAGAGCGGCCAGAACGAAATGTCTGCCAAGCAGCTGGGGGAATTCGCTGAACATGACGCGCCAATTTCTTCAATTGCACTTTCCCCCGATGGTGCGGCGGTGGTGACCGGTGATGTTGATGGAAACGTCTTGATGTGGCAGCCTGGCGATTCATCGATGATTGACTATTCGCAGGCAATCACTTCGGCAGTGAAAGGGCTGAGTGAAAGCACGGGCATCGGTGATGGCTCGGTGGATTCGCGAGGGGATTCACGAGCGGATTCACGAGGGGAGACGCGCGCAAATAGCCGGAAAGCACCACCATCGGGCGCTGAGGCTTCCTTCGTCCGGCTAACGGACCCTGATGTCGCAGTTGGCGACGCGAGATTAGCCGCATCGGGCGATGACGACGTATTTGTCCGCCAAACGCTTGAAGATTCTGCAGATGACGGTCGAGCGCATGCGGATGTTGTCGAGTCGGTTTGTTTCAGCCGGGACGGCCGATCATTGTTGACGACGTCGGACGATTACACTTTGAAACTGTGGGATCGGTCCTCGCTTGAACGTCGGCAGCCCGGTTTGGCGAAAGTGCTGCGTGGTCATGGCGGTTGGGTCACCGACGCCACGTTTATCGGTGATTCACGTGACGCAATCGTCTCCGCATCCAACGACCTGACCGTGCGTCGATGGGATGCGAAAAACTATGTCGGCGAAGCGATCAAAACAACCAATGCACTCGCTGCCTCGGATGTCGCGAAAGATGCACCGGCGCGGTCACAGGCACATGGGGATGAAATCTGGTCGGCACGTTTCGATACCTCGGGGACACGAGTTGTTTCGGCCAGTCGCGACCACACCGCTCGTGTGCTTCAGATCGATCCGGCAACGATGACGTTTTCCGAGATCGCGACGATGCAGTCCGAGCGGGACGATCGACTTCGTGAAGGGACGGCATTCATGGCAATGTCCTTTGAAGTTGATCGCGAACACGGGCGTCTGTTCGTCGGCAGTGCGGATGCTGCCGTGCGAATTTGGGACCTCGAAAAGGGCAATGAGATCGGATTCGCATCGGGGACCGGTCTGAACAGTTCGTTTGCGCTCAGCCGAGACGGTACTTTGTTGTTGACCGGTTCTAGTTCACCCGATGACAAAGCAATTTTGTGGCGAGTGGATCCTGCCAGCAATCGTGCCCCAAAAGTTCTGTGGCGAATCCGCAAACATGTTCAGGCGGTCACGGCGTTTGCGATTTCTGACGATGGCAAGATGTTCTTTACCGGTGATCGAAACGGACTTGGCTATCTATGGAACGTCAATGATGGAACGCAGATCGGCAAGAGCGTCGAAGACGTACGCGGATATCGCATCAACGCCGCTTGCTTCTCTCGCGACAACCGGCAATTACTTTTGGCAGCCGACGACCAGCAGGTGACACGCCTCGACGTTAACTCGCGCCGACGCGTTGGGCGACTTGAGCATGAAGGATTTGTCACGCGGTTATCTTTGTCGGCCGACGGGACGCAGATCGTCACCGTGTCGGAAATAGCCACGCCGGATCGCATTGAATCCTCTGCGACGCTCTGGGACTTGACCACGGAAACGCCTCACCGGCTTTATCGGAACGCCCACAAGCCTGACGCCAAGAGCAATGGTACTCGCGTCGTTGATGCGAATTTTGGTGACCAAGATCGTTGGGTTGTTGTCGCCGCTACATCGTCCGGCAGCCAGTTGGCGAGGGTGATGCGGTTCGATACACGCGATGAAAATTTGTCGGACACAAAACCAAAGACGTTGCAACTGCCATCGCAACTGAATTCGTTGCAGGCGGCCATGCCGATCGGGAATCGGCGTCTGGTCACACTCAATGGCGACGCCGCTTTTCTTTGGGACTTGGACTCGATGAACCACATCAAGAGTTACCGTGATCATGGCGCTGTGACGCAAGCAGTGTTCTCGCATGACGGGCGATTTGTGGCGACAGCAAGTCGATCGATCAAAATCTGGGACGCACAAACGGGACAGTCACTCGGCAAGCTGGAATCACCCCATGAGGGAATCGTTCGCTCGATCGACTTTTCGCCGAAAACGATGCAGTTGGCAACGGTCGGCGACGACGGCATCGCAAAACTTTGGAAATGGAATCCCACGACAAGTGATTTCGTGGCGGTCACGCAATTCAACCTGGCTGACATCAGCGGCTCGCCGGATGCGAGACTTAGTTGTGTGCGGTTTTCTCCTGACGCAGAACAATTGCTGGTTGCCGGCGCGTCCGGGACGGCCAGGATACTGGCAATCAAGGATAATGAACTGCTTCCGTTTGCTGATCTTGATATTCCCGAGGCGGGAGAATTTACAAGCGCGGCGTTTTCACGTGACGGCCAATGGATCGCGCTGGGGTCGGACGACAAGATCGCTCGAGTGCAACGAATCGTTGCCGACGAACCGCAAAAGACAAAACTGATTCAGTTGGTCGGGCATGCGGATCGGATCGAAGACGTCGCGATCGTTCAGGACAAGTCTGGCGAGATGCGTGTGTTGACGGCAAGCCGAGATAAATCCGCACGTGTCTGGGATCCCCGTATCGACAGCGACGATCGGCTGGGCCGCGAGGTCATCTCGCTGCGCCGTCATACCCAAGGCGTGACTGCGGTGGACGCAACCTCGGACGGACGCGTCGCCATGACCGCGGGCCGCGACGGAGCGGTCATGCTGTGGCCTGCCGGGCCGGCAGAGTCGCCTAAATCCAATCCGTAGGCTTCCTCGCCAGTCTTCGTTGCGTCAACGTTTGGCGTTCTCGGGATTTTGCTGCATTATCGCCGGCGCCCGTT
Organism: uncultured Pirellulaceae bacterium; assembly: GCA_963975425.1. GTDB lineage: Bacteria > Planctomycetota > Planctomycetia > Pirellulales > Pirellulaceae > CAXBGS01. The sequence continues at coordinate 99,475 of CAXBGS010000004.1, read as the reverse complement.
GTCGACGCTTGATCCTGGTATCATGCGGAATCAACTTCCTCATGACGATGGGCGGATGATCATGAAAATGAACCGGCGTGTTGCCATGCAAGCGTCTGCATCGGCTGCCGCGATGATCAGCGGCTGGGCATCCGCTAAGCCACCCGGTGCTAATCCATCAAGCGGAAAGCTGCCTCGCACAAGGTCGGCCGAGGGTCGGGGCCAATCGCCGATTACTACTTTGGGGCTGTGTCAGTACTGCGCTAAATTCGCCAGGCAAAAACGTCGTGCGACAGACCCTGCCTTCGATCTCTATCGGCCCGAGCATTTCTTTGATCACGCAAAGCGGTTGGGGGCCGGTGGATACCAGGTCGAACTCGGCGTGCTGCAAACAAAACGAGCCGGCGAGCTGCGACGGCAGGCCGAATCGGCAGGCATGTACATCGAAGGCATTGTCAAAGCACCCCAGAATCGCGGCGACCTGGAACGTTTCGATGCTGAAATGAAATCGGCCGCGTCCGTGGGTGCGAACGCGGTGCGATCGACAATCTTTACGGGCCGCCGCTACGAATACTTTGAATCGCTGCAGCAATATCGAGAGCATGACGTCCAGGCTCGACGGTCATTGGAACTTGCCGCACCAATCGCAGAAAAGTATCGGGTCGGATTCGCGCCCGAAAACCATAAAGACCATCGTGTCGACGAACGAGTCGATGTGCTGCGAAAAATCAGCAGCCAGTATGTCGGCGTCTGTGTCGATACGGGTAACAATTTTTCGTTGCTGGAGGACCCCGTCGAAACGGTCACAAAGCTTGCTCCGTGGGCATTGGCCGTTCATATCAAAGATCAAGCCGTCCAGCCGGTGCCCGATGGATTCCTGTTTGGCGATATTCCACTGGGCGAAGGATTTATCGATCTTCAACGCGTCGTCGCAATTTTGAAAGCGACCAAGCCGAATATCAATTTCACGCTTGAATTGCTCACTCGCGACCCGCTGCTTGTACCTTGTTTGCAGCCGGACTATTGGCGCACTTTCCCAGACATGCCCGCCATCGACTTAGCGACGACCCTTCGTGCGGTGCATGAGCACAAGGCAGAGCACTTGCAATATCCGTCGCGGCTAAGTCTAGATCAGCAAGTCCTGTTGGAACAGAAAAATGTGGTCGCGAGTCTTCAGTACGCGCGTGATCACTTGGGACTGACAAACGCAGAGGGTTCGCGATGAAGAATGCGAATGTCAGGATGGACCGGCGTGCCGTCATGAAATCAGCGGCCATCAAAGTCGCGGCAGCGGCACCCTACTTCGTTTCGTCACGCGTCTTTGCCGGACCAGGTCGAGTCGCGCCTAGCGATCGTATCGAAATCGCCGTCATTGGGATCGGAGTCCGTGGCAAGTATTTGATCAGCAGCCTTCCTGAAAATGTGCAGGTCACCGCTTTATGCGATTGCTCAACGGAACAAATTGAATCGGCACGCAAGCCCGAAGGAGTGTTTCGCGAGCTACTAACGTCATTCTTGTCGTCGGGCGGTGATCGGTGTGCTGTATACCAAGACTATCGAGAATTGTTTTCGCAGCACTCTTGCGATGCCGCGATCATCGCCACCAGTGATCACCATCATGCACTCGCGTCAATTTTGGCGATGAAGGCCGGGTGCGATGTCTACGTCGAAAAACCGCTGGCCGTCACGATCGCGGAAGGTCGGGCGATTGTCGACGCCGCAAAACGGTACGATCGCATCGTCCAGGTTGGCAGCCAACAACGATCAATGAAAGTCAATCAAACGGCCTGTGAATTCGTGCGCGATGGCGGGCTCGGTCGAGTGCATTTGGTCGAAGAACGAAACTTTCCGGGACCAATGCCTTACGAGCCCGAGATGTTCTCGGAGGAATTCGTTCCTGCATCGATGAATTGGGATTGCTTTTGTGGGCCAACGCCGACTCTGCCATACCATCGGCGTCTGTGGATGAAGGATGCATTCAAGTACGGATATCTGACGTGGCGAGGTTGGGACTTGTTCGAAGCGTTTTCGGGTCACCTGATGACCAACTGGGGCGCGCACAGTCTGGATATGATTCAATACGCTCTTGGGATGGACGACGGCGGGCCGACAGACGTGACCCCGCACTTCGATCAGGTCGATGCAACGACCGATGATCAATGGCACCAAAAGACGCCGCCGCTGGGGGAAGTCAAGAATCACCAACGCGACCGGCGACGTTTCACGCCGGTGTCGATGCGTTACGACAACGGTGTCGTGTTGCAACTAAAACCACAGGTCAGCCAAACCGTTTTTCATGGCCAACATGGGCGACTCTATCTAAGCCGCAATCACTACCGCACCGAACCTGATGGGTTGTTGCCGCCCGTCGATGCAGCAGAGGTCGCGCGGTGGAGCGGCAGTGGCGGAGGCAGCGTCGCGGGACCTCACCTGCAAGACTGGTTGGACGCGGTTCGTCATCGCGGAAGCGTTCACGCGCCGCCGGAAATCGGACATCGCAGTGCGTCGGTATGCCATCTCGCGAATATTGCAAGAGTGTTGGGCCGTCCCGTCCGCTGGAATCCTCGAACGGAAAAATTCATCGATGATCCTCAGGCCGACCAGCATCTCAGTCGACTACGGCGTGACGGATTTCAGCTGCCCGCCTGATAACCACCGGCCAGATCACCCGTCAACGGATTGTCGATCACGCTTTCTTTTTCTCTGCCAACAAGTCTCGCTCGGGCATGGATTTATAGAACGGATCCAGTGGGTAGCATCCGCTGACGATCCCATTGCGTGGCGCGGTGGTACAGTCACTGAACGTGCGACAAATCTTTTTTCGCGCCATCGTTTTGCCGGCCAACACGTCGGCGGGCAGATCCGGATAGGAAAGTACCATCCGGCCAAGTCCGACGGAATCAACTTTGCCGTCACGGACCGCTGCCTGCGCGACGCCGGGCAGCCATTCTTGCAAGTACGTGTAACCCGATCCCACAAAAGTTAGCTTTGGGTGTCGCTGTTTTAGATCGGCGGTCGCCGCAATCTGTCTCGCTACGCCGACCAAAGGATCTTCGGGCGGTTGGTAACCGTCGCTAGGCGGAAAATAGGCCGGTCGCTGGATATGTGGATTGTAGTACGGACTTCCAGCGGTCGTGCAAACCAGTTGGATGTCCAGTTCTTCCAGCAGACTCATCAGCCGCGATGGTTCATCCAAGTCAATGCCGTGTCCGCTGCCGTCGCCGCCGAACGCCAATCTCGGATCGGCATCGGGTTCTGGTACTCCGATGCGGTCGTCACCCGGGCAATACGGCAGGAAATCGAAAATACTGACGCGGACACCCAATGCAATTTTCGTTGACGTCGCACGGATTCCGGCGACGATATCGCGCAAGAATCGCGTGCGGTTTTCAAAGCTGCCGCCGAACTTGCCATGGCGATCAAAGCCACTTAATAATTCGTGACCGAGGTAGCCGTGACAATGCTTGATGTCCACGAAATCAAACCCGGCCTTTTCGGCCCGCGTCGTCGCCAGGATAAAGTCGTCGACGAGTTGCGAGAGGTCATCGTCCGTCATCATCGCGGTGTCGTCGGCAATAGAAAAACGGTGGTCCAAACCCGGATTTCGCTGTACCGTCCGTGGTTCGGGTTGGGCTTTGACGTTGGGGCGGGCGAAACGACCCGAGTGAGTCAGTTGCAAGCCGATCACCAAGTCGTCATCGGTGCCGAAACGCTCTTGATGGGTGCTTGCTAGATCGATTCGCAGTGATTCGATACCCGACAAATTTTCATCGGTCATCAATAGCTGATTCGGGTTCGCCCGTCCGTCATGCCGAACGGCAACGGCTTCGCCACCCCATATCAGTTTTGCGCCGCTGATGGCGAATTGTTGCCATCGTCGGCGAGTCAACTCGGTGGGCTGGCCATCGGCCGTGCCGTCCCAACCTTCCATGGGCAAGATGCAGAAACGATTTCCGATCGTCATCCGACCAAGGTCGATTGGCTGCGCCAGTGTGGCATCGTCGCCGCTTTGAACTGTTTCGTCGCACGGCAGGTCGATGTCGAGTTCACGCAGGCGTTCGCGGAAATCGTCGATGGTTTTTAGGCTGGCGATTCTTGGGTATGCCATCGTTGCTATTTTGCTTTTAGTTCGGCGGCTTCGGCTTCCAGCTTTGCGATTTCGTCTTCCAATGATTTGACCTCACCCGGGTCATCGTCTTGTGATTTCGCACCCGCCAGTCGCGGTCGCAACGTTTGCAATTTTTTGTTGATGACGTCCAAGCGTTTCTTCGCTTTCTTGTCCATGAAGGGGTCTCTGAGGATGGGGCTAAAATTCAAGTAAGGCAATAGCGAAGTGAACGACTAAGACGAATAGCGTCGTCCAAAGCACGGTTGCCGTGATCGAATGACTGACATCGCTTGCCGAATTCTTCGGCGCGATCCCATGATAGTAACCGATCGTCGCGGTCCCGACACCGCACAGAATGTTCTTTAGCAAGACCCAAGACCAGCCGACGTACAGCAACGAACGCTCCGGATCAAGGTTGCGATAGAAGTGCTGTCCCCAAAAAAACGGGTCGACCGTCGGGTGCGTCGACACGAATGTCAACAGGCTGATCGACTTGGCCGCTGTAAATGCCAGCCATTCTAGTAATGGCGTTGCGATCACAAACGCGAGAACGATCGGTACCAGTAAGTAAACTTTGGGTCGGACACCCAGCGTCGCGATCGCGTCAACTTGGCCGCCGTATTGTTTGACACCGACATCGGCGGCAACGGCAGCACCGCACCTCGCGGCGATCAGAACCGTCGCAAGCACCGGAACCAGGATGCGGTACAACGCGAAACCGATCGATGCCAGCAACTCATCAATCAGCAACGGTTGTGTGTAGACGCGAAATGGCATGAACCGAAATGTGAAATACGTCGTCGTGAAGCCAACAATCAGGCCCGACAGAATTAAGTAAAACCATGCCGACGGACCGCCCACCAATCGCAAGAAGTGCAGCAAGAAACGAAACGCCCATCGCGGTCGCGGGAATGCCGGCAACAAATCGATGGGCAGTCTCGCCGTGGTCCAGATTGCCTTCCCCGTTGCGGTGACAAACTGGTCCGCTTGCCGCCCGAACCGTGTCTTCCAGTCGGCCGCGGTTTCGTGATTGACGGGCTGATCGGTGACAGCGACCGGTTGCATGCGATCGGGTATCCGCGGCCAGTCCTCCTTTGCCACGACAACCATGCGTTTTTCCGATGAATCGAGCAGCAGTACTTCATCTGCAATCGGAATCAACGTCTCGTAATCATGAGTGACGACGATACTGGTCCGGCGATGAGCCGTTTGAGTTTCTCGGATCAGTTGAGCGACTTTGCGACCGCTGGCCGCGTCGAGCCCCGATGTTGGTTCGTCATACAGAATGATCTCTGGATCCGCCGCCAGCGTGCGAGCGATCGCTAGTCTTTGTTTTTGGCCGCCACTGAGACTCGATACCGGCGTGTTGGTGGGAACGGCCAGTTCATCCAGCCATTGTTTGGCCGATTGCAGCGGCGGCGACTTTGGGTTGCTGCGATGATCGATCGCAAACTGAACGTTGGCTGTCGCAGATAATTCATCAAACAGAGCGAATTGTTGGAAGACGATTCCGACACGTTTTCGACGTGAGACGACTCCGCCTTGGTGGTCGTCGCCCAGATCGATGTCGCCGGTCCATCGAATCGCCGGTCCATCGGCTGGCAACAATCCGGCCAAGACTCGCAGCAGTACCGACTTTCCCGCACCGCTGCCGCCAACGATGACGGTAATCTTGCCACCCGGGATTGTGACCGATGTATCTTCCAACAGCGGGCGGTCGCCTGCCGAAATGTTGACGCCGCTCAACCGCAGCGGATGCAGTTCGATACCTTCGTCGCTCACCGGGCATCCTCGATCGATTCCGCCGTATGAATGATCGGATAGACCGCCGACTGGTTGGATAATTGAATGGTCATGCCACTGGCGAGCGCCTTGTCGGCGGCGACGCTGGCGACGATCCAGCGACGGTCTTTGCCTAGGATTTGATTTCGCAGCACGCGAGCAAAGTTTGGATCGATACCGGTCTCTTTGGTCCCGAACAAATCGTCGCCAATTTGACGCACGATTGGTTCTAATCGATCACCGGCCAAGTCGAAAGCGCTGCGCGCCTGATCGCTTTGCCAGACGCCGGCCCAGACTTCACGCAGTCGTTCGTTTTCGATAAGTGTTTCTCGCATGATCGTGCGAACGAATTGCTGCACATCAGGGTCGGTCGCAATCTTTTCGGCGACTTCGCCCAGTTCATGGCGTATGACTTCATTGGCGGCGATGTCGCGCACAATGCCTTCCACCGCGACCACGATTTCATCCATGTGTGCTTCGAACACTGGCACCGCTTCCTCTTCGACAAAGCGATCCCATTCTTCTTTCACCAGATCGCGACGTGGCAGCGGCGTGTTGTCATAGACGGCGCGCCATCCGAATCGAAACAGGGACGCCCGGTTCCACAACTCTTGTCCGATTTGCTCGGCCGGTGGTTGCCCGTGGTGACGCACGATCGGGATGATTTCTTGTCGGGCCAGCGGCAGCAGTTTTTCGTTGATGATTTCTTCGTTCCACCGCTGAGCGAACGAGTCCAATTCGTTGCGATGAGCCGCCACGCTTTTGCGAAGCTCATCTTCGATCACCGGCAGCGACTGTCGCAACGTTTCCTGAACCAGGGGGACGAAAGCGGCGGAAAGTTCCTCGCCATGTGCTGACATGACGGTGGCTAAGCGTTGTTGAATGCGTCGGCGTTTTTCTGGCGGCAGCATCGTTGCCACGACGTCTTCTAACTTGCCGCTGTTATGGAACTGAGTCAAACGACACTCGTCGGGAGCATAGGAATCCAGATACCAGGCGAGCGTAACGCTGCTGTGATCGTGTTGCAACGCAACTTTGGTGACGTAACCGATTTGCCGCCACTGATTTGCTTGGTCGCGATAAAAGACGGGATCGTTGACACGGATTTGCTTGGTTGGATCCTTCGCCGTGATCTTGGCCGGCGGCTTTAGCAAATAACGAGCGAGCGTGACGTCACCGGTGGTACCGGTCGGCTGCCAACTCGATCGCATGAAATATGCGGTGGCCAAAATCACAGCCGCCCAGAAGGCAATGCCAAGCGATCGGAAAACAGGTCTGCTCATGACTGACGTCGTTGAATCAGTCGAAAGAACCATTCCGGCGAACCGTGACGCAATTGGTCAACGATGACGGCGACGATGATGATGCAGCCAATGATAATATGGGTGTACGTATTCGGGATCGAAAGCTGAGAACAACCGCTGCGGATCACCGTGATAATCAATGCACCGACCATGGTCCCCAGGATCGATCCACGTCCACCGCTAAGACTGCCGCCGCCCAAGACCACGGCGGCGATGATTTCAAGTTCTTTGCCAGTCCCGTCACTTGGGTTGCCGTTCTTGACATCGGCATAGTACAGCAAGCCTCCGATGGCGACAAAAAATCCGGCCAAGGTATAAACCGCAACGATTGTCGTCGGAACATTGATTCCGCAAAGTCTCGCGGTCGATTCGCTGGATCCCAACGCGAAAACATTACGCCCAAATACCGTGTATCGCATCAGCAAGCCGACCAAAACGGCCAGCGTGACAGCGATGATCACGCTGGTGGGAATCGGCACTCCGGCGATCAGGTAGTTGTCGCCGTTGGAACCGGTATAGCAAAGGTATTTCAGCCAGCTCGGTATGTTCTCGTTTGGCGCGTACACGGTCGACTCGCCGGCCAGGATTTGCCCCACGCCAAGGAATATGGTCATCGTCCCCAGTGTCACGATGAACGGAACGACTCGAGTGGCGCTGATCAAAAGACCGTTGATGAACCCGCACAGGCATCCCGTCATGATGGTCATCGCAATAGCGACCAGCATGGTCGATTCGAATCCCGGCTCGGTTGCTGCGACCGCCGAGTGTTTTAATTGCAGTGCGAGCACCGTTCCGCAAAGCGTTAATGCGGTTCCCGCGGACAGGTCGATACCGGCCGCAATGATGATGATCGTCATGCCGAGCGCAGGTACGGCGATCAAGGACGCCGAGCTCATGATCACCCGCATGTTGCGAACGGATAAGAAATATCCTTCGCTGAACATCCGATCGGCGACGGCAAACAGTAACACAATGAAGAACAACGCAAACACAGGCCCAAGCTGTGAGCGAAAGAGCTTACGAATCGTGTTTGGTATCGGTCCAGGCATATCAATCGTGTCTAGTCTAATGCAATCGCAGACGCCATGACGTCTTCTTCGGTCCAGTCTTTCGTTTCACGCACCTCTCGCAGTTCACCGCGTGCCATGACGCCGATGCGATCACAGACCGCTAAAAGTTCAGGAAGATACGAGCTGACGAAAACGACGGTTTTACCCTCAGCCGCCAACTCGCCCATCGTGCGATAGATTTCGGCTTTGGTGCCAACATCGATTCCTTTGGTCGGTTCGTCCAGCATCAAGATTTCCGCTTGCTGGTGCAAAATTCTAGCGATGGCAACCTTTTGTTGGTTTCCACCGGACAGTTCGGACACGGCTTGAGTTCCGCTGTGTGCTTTGACGGAAACCTGTTGCATTAGCGCCGTGGCGGCTTGGTCACGCTTGCGAAGATTTATCACGCCACATTTCGAATAGGAGTGCAGGCTGCCAATCGTGGTGTTTTCAATGATGGATAGGTCTTGAGCGAGCCCTTCGTTTTTACGATCCTCTGATAACAGGCCGAAACCGGCTTTCATACGGGCGCGAACATTGTTTGCAATTTCGTTTCCCGAAACCGTCACGAGGCCGGCGTCGATCGAGTCCAAGCCGAATAAGGATCGAAGTAATTCGGTGCGTCCGGCGCCGACCAATCCGGCGACGCCAAAGATTTCGCCGCGGCGCAGGGCAACATTGACGTTACGCGGATAAGGCGATCCGCTGAGTTGTTTCACGTCGACCCAGGTATCGCCGGGCTGATGCGGTACCGACGGAAACAGATCGTCGACGTCACGGCCAACCATCAGCGATACGATTTGGTCGTCGGAGATGTCATCGATACGGCCTTCACCAACATTTCGGCCATCGCGAAGGACCGCGTACGAATCGGCAACCTCTCGTACTTCTTCAAGGAAGTGGCTGATGTAGACGATCCCGAGTCCGCGTGATTTTAGGCGGTGAACGATCTCGAATAGCCGCCTCACGTCCTTTTGTGGCAGCGAACTGGTCGGTTCGTCAAACAAGATGATTCGAGCGTCGGACGCCAGTGCCCGAGCGATCTCGATCAGTTGCTGCGTGGCGACGGACTGCTCGGCCACAATCGCACGCGGGTCCAGTTCGGTGAGGCCAACATCGTCGAGCGCTTGTCGCACGCGGAGACGTTGCTTGCCGCGAAACAATGAACCGCCGCCTGTTCCCGGATGTCCTAGCAACACGTTGTCTTCGATCGAGAGATCGGGCGCCAGGTTTAGCTCTTGGTAAATCATCGCAACCCCCGACTCACGAGCGTCGTGAGGTCCGCGCGGTCGATACAGAGCGTCTTCGATAGACATCGTGCCGCTGTCGGCGCGGTGTGCACCGCTCAGTGTTTTCAGCAACGTGCTTTTGCCGGCTCCGTTTTCACCAATCAGCGCAAGCACATCGCCGGCGCGAACGGTCAACGACACGTCTTGAAGCGCGCGCGTGGGACCAAACCGTTTGTTGATCCCCGACATATGAAGCAGCGGTTTTTCCATGAAGCCGTGAATTACTCCAGAATCTCAGGCTTCAGCAGTGCTTGGATTTCCGGGTCGTTCATGTTTTCCGGCGTCGCGACCACTTCGCCGGTCGATTGGAATGGTTCTGCGGACTGACCGCCGATCGCGCTTACTAACGTCATCACACTTTGGTAACCCATCTTCACCGGATTCTGCAGAACGATTCCGCTGCACGACCCATCGCCGAGAGCTTCGATCAATGCGTCGCTAGGGTCAAACGCGATCAGCTTTACTTTCTTGTTCACGCCGGCATTGCGAAGTGCTTCCAGGGTTCCGTTCGCGTTCGGTTCACAGACGGCAAAAATTCCGGCTAAATCATCACCATGAACTTGCAGCAATTGATCGATCTTTTCTTTCGACTGCGTCGTGTTGTCGCCGCCACGCTGGTCAGACGAGACGACGGTGATGCCTGGATAGCTCGCAATGCCTTTCAAGAAACCCTCTTCGCGCTGCTCGGTGCTTTCACTGCCGGCAAGATACCGAAGCAAAATCACATTTCCTTTTTCGCCAATCGCTTTGGCCATTTGATCGGCGGCCAATTGGCCACCCTTGAAGTTGTCCGTTGCGACGTAGCTGACGATTTCTGGGCCTTCGTCCAGTCCACTGTCAAAAATCACCACCGGAATACCTTCGGAGACCGATTCTTCGACAGCATCGACCAATCCGCCTTTTTGGTTCGGTGCCAGAACGATGCCGTCGACATGCATGGTGATCATATTCTTGACGACTTCGATTTGGCTGCCCGTGTCGCTTTCGACGACGGGACCGCGCCAAATGACTTCGACGTTGCCGAGCTCATCTGCGGCTTTTTGTGCGCCGAAGTGGACCGATTTCCAAAACTCGTGGCTCGTTCCTTTGGGAATGACGGCGACGCGGAGCATTTTCTCGCCGCTGGCGGCCGAATCGCCTGACTTTGAACATCCCGACCATGTCAGCATTGCTGCTGCAAAGACGCAAACGAAGGATAAGTAAGAACGGTTCACGATGGGTTTCTCCGACAATCCAGTGCCAGGTTGAAAGTTGAATGAAGGAGACCATTCTAACAGCAAACGCATCGCGGCGCGCCGAGCGGGAACTCACCGATTCGGTTGATCGGAGGTTTCATCGTTCGATCAGCGTTCGGGCTTACCGGTGACAAGTTCGTCGAAAGCACGCGCAAGCTGAGCATAGACGGGGCCCTGCGGAAAGATGCGGTCGCCGATGCGGTTGCCGAACCAGATGCCCGTGTCGGTGCCCATCAAAATCACTTCGTCGGCCGCCAACATTTCCTGCGGATCGATCGGACGTTTGAACCAATCGATGAATTGTTGCTGCGCGAGGGATTCGACGACTTGTTGTGTGATGCCGCCAAGCACACGATCCGGAGGCGGTGAAATGATCTTGTCGTCTTTGACGATCGCAAGGTTGGCGATGCTCGTTTCGGTCACGCTGCCATCTTCGTCGATCAGCACACCGGTGGCGTCCGCATCGACCGACTGTGCCGCTCGATCGGCAAGGTAGTAGTGCAGTCGACAGCGAGCTTTGATTTCGCGTGGCCAAGACTTTGGCGACGGCTGGACCACGTCGGTGATCACGACGGGCTGTCCGAATTGGCGACGATGATCGACTTGGTCGTGATTGATCGCGTTAAGATGTATCGCAAACGTCAGCGGACGATCACGGGTGCCGGGAGTCGCGAACCATGTTAACCCGACATCGCCTTGCTGCTGGATGAACGACTCGTTCCGATCGAATAAGCCGGCAACCAATTCGCCGATATGGTCGTCGGATGCAGGTGCATCGATCCCCATCACCGCCAGCGTCCGTCGCCAACGCGCCAGGTGAGCCGGCAGTTGGAAGACTTTTCCGTTGTAGGTGCGCAGCCGTTCGACGGCGGTCGCGGCGAATCGAAATCCGTCGTCGGCGATTGAGATTGCCATTTGGCTCTTGGGCAACCAGTCACCGTTAAGGAAACCAATGCAATCCTCAGCGGGCATGCCGTTCTCAGTGGGCGATGGCCGGTTCGATGTTGGACGAATGGGGGCGGGTGCCATGGATCAGTCGCGCCATTTCACTGCTCGCTCGGCAGTCTTTTTGGTAGTAGTCCAGTTCGTCGTGGTTGTGACCGATGACTTGGGCAAAGTCACGGGCAATGACTGGCAGCCGGCTGCCGTCGTATCGTGGTCCAAACACGCGAGGACCACTGTAACCGAGTGCCACGCTGCTGCGCACTCGATCAAGCAACCAATATCGTTTCAGCACCGAGTCGCGGTGGTTGTACATCAGAACCAACTTTTCCAAGTTCTGGGTAGCCTTTCCATGATAACCGCAGGGTTGCAACCAGCTTTGTTCAATGGCGGGCGCAACGAGTCCGGCGCGAATCGGTGTGCCAAGCACCTTGGCGCCCGGCAACGTTCGGCCGCCCAGTTTTCCACCCGCTAAAGCATGCAGTGATCCCGTGACGACGCGTCCGCCAAAGCTATAGCCGATCATTGTCGGTGCGTCGTCGACATCGAAGTTGTCACGCACGAACATGGCCAGGTACATGCCGTGAGCATCGGTTCGCTTCGCTTTTTCTCTTGCGTCGTGTATCAAGATCCCATGCTGTTCACTCGGCCAGCTCCAAATCACCCAGTCGATGGGTTCACCGCAGCGATACCTGGCAATAAAGCGATAGATCGTCAGCCCTCGTTCGATGGCCACCGACGCCGGCGTACGGTTGCCATGCACGTAGATGACCGTTTGACGCCCCTGTGTCTTGGCGAATTGATATTCCGCGAGCGAGGATTGTAATCGGCGACCGCACGCATCAAGTTCGGAAACAGCCAAGTTTGGGTTGACCAAGTTAGCACGGCAGACTTCGTTGCTCAGGTGACGAGTGCTGACTAACCAGATGCGGTCACCGCACGTACCTTCCAGAGGTGCGTAAGTCTCGTCTTGATAGTTGTATTCCGAGCCGTTCGTCTGCAAAACGATTTCGTGGCCCGCGGCGGTGGCCTTCGTTGCCATCGATACCATCATCATGATTGTCATGATCGAAAGAACGGTGCGTACAAAGGAAGGATGCGATGCCGTCATCTTGCGGGTGCCATTGGGTAAGAGCAGGGTTGTTGCGTCTTGACAACGAATTGTTGCAGAAAAAAAGCGATGTTGCGTTTGCACATCATCGATAGTGTCCTAATTTTGTTTGGTCACCTATACGAGTTGACCGAATAGACACACTTTGCATGTCAAGGAAACTTCGATGAACATTCGCTTGATCACAGTTGTAGCAGCTGTAACATTGGTCACGACAACTTCTGGCTGTTGTGGTCTAAAGAACTTCATGTTCGGCCGCGGCGCTCGATGCGGATTGTGCCAGCGTCTTGGTTCACCCTTGGCAACACAAACGCCAGCACCCGCATATGCGCCGCAGACGCCTTGTCAGTCAGCGCCTTGTCAGTCAGCGCCGTACCAAGCGGCGCCTTACCAAGCGGCACCGTACGCTCCCGCCGCGCCGGCTGTTCCCTATGCACCGGCCGCACCCACGTGTTCGCCGCCGATGGTTTCGATGCCGCAGGCCAGTTGCGGATGCAACGGCTATGTCGATGGCGGTTCGGCGACCTACGGTTCGGCCTACGGTGGCGATTGTCAGTGTCAATCATACGGTGGAGTTGTCTCGGATCCGTATTTGTCGTCGGGTACGGTTGTCCCGTACGGCGAACAAATCATCGGTGAACAAATCTTGGGTGAACAGATTGTCGGCGATCAGGTGATCGGCGGCACGTCCTACCCAAACGGATCGGCTCCGATTCAGTCGGAGTGGCAAGCTCGCAAATTTGACACCGATGGAAACAAAATTCTGTGGGAAGAACCATTGCCACCCGGTGCCACGCCTCAGCAATAAACGTTCTGCGCCGCGACCTGCTAATGAAAACAATCGAGACAGGTCATCGACCAATCCAGACTGGCAAGACGAGAAGATCGACAGCGATGGGGGTTCCGATCATTGGAATCGGGGGGGCACCGGGGCTACGCTGTTGTCTTCGCCAGTTCAATTCACTCGTCGGATTCACTCGTTGAATGCATTCATCGATTTTTCCGAGTCGACCGGATCGGCCGAGTCAACGCGGAGGTGGCTGCAACTATGATGGAACTGGCCCCTGCGTATTGCTCTGTTTCCGCCGGTTCGATTCTGCTGGGTCAAACTCAAGACTCGAGTCTCACTCTCTCGTATCCCTGAAAGTTGGTCTCTTGTATTCGTCAATCCTTTTCAACCGTCGCCGGGCTTTGGCAGGAATCGGCTCCGCCTGTGCCTGTATGTCGATGGCAATCGGCGATGACACGAATTCGAGCGGACTGGACGATGCCGAGGTCCAAGCCCCGACACGTCTGCAGTTCGATTCGCCTCAGGTTCAACGTTATCGCATCGGGCTGATCCTTGAGACGCCCGTGACTTGCGTCAATGCGCTGGCGACCTTTCCCGTTCCGATCAGTTGGCCTGAACAAGAGGTCCGTGTGATTGGTCAAGAAATCGATCCGCTGGTTACCAAATGGGGACCACGCGATTTGGTTCCGCGCGCAAAGCAACTTGTGGTCGAGATGAACCGCGTTCCGGCGGGCGCGAAGGTGGAGGTCACATTTGAGGTTGAGGTCAAGCGATCGCGTATCTTGCCGCCCGAGCAAACCGACGACTTGGTCATTCCCAAACGGTTACCCCGGGAAATCAGCAAACTGTACATGGGCAATAGCCCCTTCATCGATGCATCCAGCAGTATCGTTCGCAAGGCGTCTCGCGAAGTGGCAAAGCAGGACGCCGAAGACGCTTGGCATCGAGTCGAACAGATCTATGACTACGTGCGCGACAACGTCGAATACGTCGAAGGCAATCTGAAAAACGCGTCCGATGCGTTGAAGGACGGCAAAGGCGACTGCGAAGAGATGACCAGTCTGTTCGTCGCGATGTGCCGCAATAATCGCATCCCCGCTCGTGTCGTCTGGATCCCCGATCACTGTTATCCAGAGTTCTATCTCGAGGATGCCGAGGGGAACGGGTTCTGGTTTCCCTGCCAAGCCGCTGGAACTCGGCAATTCGGTCGGATGGATGAATACCGTCCGGTTTTGCAGAAGGGCGACCGCTTTAAACTGCCCGAAAAACCAAGGCAGGTTCGATATGTCAGTGAATTCTTCAGTTGCTTACCACAGGGCAAGGGCACTCCGCGACCTCAGTTCATTCGTGACCGCATCGACTTATAGTGGTTGTGTCGATCATTAGGGTGGTCGGGTTCGAAACGGCCCGGTTGTGGCGATGACTTTCCGGGAACTTGCCCGTGAGTCAATGACGGATGTCACCGCGCATCGTTTCTTGAGCTAACGTTTCGAAGCATTGCGGCTTGATGCCGTGGCATTTCTTTCGGGCGAAGAGTAATGAGCCAAGCTGCCGTTAGCGACTACATTCCGGTTAGTGTTTCGACACTGTTGCCCGCTGAAGAAGCAGGGATCGCGTTTTATCAGCGAGACGACAGTGGCGAGAACTACGTGCTGTACTGCGCCGACGATCTTCCTTTACTGGAAGAGAATCTGAATCGCTTGCGCGCTCGTGGGGTCAAACAGCTATTCATCGAAGGTCACGCGCGGGATTCGTATCAAGAATACTTGCGCGGCATGATCGAGTCCGGGCCGAGCGATGAAGTTAGCGGTGAAGCCCGAGCCGGCGCACTCAATCACGTCATGTTGGATGTGCTGGAGTCATCATTTCGTGGTGGAGACACCAACGAGACGGTTTCGGCGGCCATGCAGCTTGGCAGTATGACGGCCGACATTGTTTGCTGCGACCAATTCGCCGCCGGCGACCTGTTCAAAGTCTTGCACCACGATTACGCCACGTTCACCCATTCGGCAAACGTCGCCTTGTACGCGGGGATGCTGGCCAAAGAGATGGGGCTGAGCGAAAAGGAGGTCCAGCAGATCACGACCGGTGGATTGCTGCACGACCTTGGGAAACTTGAAATCGACGACAAAATACTTTCCAAGCCTGGCAAGCTAGACGAAAGCGAGTTCCGCGCGATCAAGATGCATCCCACGCGTGGGCTCAATCAAGTTTCATTTCGTAAAGACTTGAACGAAGGCCAATTGATGATGGTCTATCAGCACCACGAACGGCTGGATGGGCGGGGATACCCGGTCGGCGTGGCGGAAGATGAGATCCACTTGTGGGCGAAAATCTGTGCCGTAGTCGATGTGTTCGAAGCACTGACCAGTCATCGATCTTATCGATCACCGATGGCCAAGCCGCGAGTGCTGGAACTGATGAACAATGACAGCGGCAAAGCCTTTGACCCGGAGATATTGGCATGTTGGGTGAAGATTACCCACGCCTTCTGGGCAGTCTGATTCAGACGTTGCCGCAGCGGATTGAATTGCCGCCGGGGCAGGAAGGTTTTTTTCAAGAGAGTGGACCTTGTCCCTCTTATGATAACGAACCGCGATGCGGGGTTCGTAATCGAGTTCGCACGCGCGGCCTTTTGACACTGGAATCTTGGTACCCGGCGCTTGATCGTCATCCCGAGTTGATGACGATCTACACCGCCGATTTTTCGAAAACGGGCTTCGGTTTCGTGGCCCCCGAGCAGTTTTTTCCAGGTGAGGTTGTCAGAGTATTCCTGGCAACGTTCTGGATGCGGCTGACCGTCCGTCGTTGTCGCCGATTGGGACCCAACTGTTACAACTGCGGCGGAACGCTAGTGGATCGGCATGATCCCAACGAGGAAGCCCTGCGATGTTTGGCCGCGGAATGTCACGCCTAGTAATGTCACGCCTAGTGTCGTGATCGACTGACCGTCGCCGGACGCAGAGACGTGAGAGGTGTTCCGAATCGGCGCCGAAATGTTTGGGCGCCAAAATGCTTGGGCGCCGGAATGCTTGGGCGCGCGGCAACGTGGTTGCTCACGCGACGGTTTGATCAAGCCGGGTCGGATGATTCCTCTGATGGTTCGTCTTCGGCTTCCTTTTCCGATGCGTCTGCTTCATCTTCTGATGCTTCTGTATCTTTTTTCGATGCGTCGGTTTCGTCGTCGGATGCTTGCGATTCCGGTTTCCCCAGCGTCGGGTCCTCGCGGGTTGCCAGGGTAACTTTCAATTCAATTTCTTGGCCGTCTCGCAGGACTTTGATGTCTTGTGACGAACCGACCGGTTGCCGTTCGATGGCCTCACGAAGACTGCCTGGGTCTCGGACTCGTTCGCCGGCAAATTCGATGATCACGTCGATCGGTTCGATTCCCGCGCGCTCAGCCGCCGAGCCTTCGATCACTTCATAAGCCAGCACACCGATACCCGGTTGAAGCTTAAACATGGCCGCGATTTTCGGTTTCAGCTCAGCCATGGTCAGTCCGATCGCGGCCCGCCGTACAAGACCATGTTTTGACAGTTCATCAGCGATCCATTTTGCTTGGTTGATCGGGATGGCAAATCCAATGCCTTGATACGTGCCGTTGCGTGTGGCGATTGCCGTATTGATGGCGATGACGTTGCCGTCCAAATCGATCAGCGGTCCGCCAGAGTTGCCCGGATTGATGGCCGCGTCGGTTTGGATCAGTCGTCCACGATTGATCCGCTCTAAGGTGCGGTTCTTTGCGCTGATGATTCCGGCGCTCACCGTGGCTTCGAGGCGAAACGGGCTGCCGATCGCCAAGACCCAGTCCCCGATTTCGAGAGCATCAGAGTCGCCGATTTCGGCATAGGGAAACGGTTCCTCTCGCTCGATCTGCAGCGTCGCAACGTCGCTGTCGGGATCGCCGTGAACGTTGGTCGCGACGATTTCGGTATCATCCGAAAACTGAACTTTGACTTTCCGGGCGTCGGCGATGACATGATTGTTGGTGATGACCAGTCCCTCGGGCGAAACGATCACGCCGCTGCCGATCCCCGTAATCGGCAACCCGTCGGAGTCGTCACCAAGTCTCTGTGGCGGCGTGGGGCCGGTTTGGGCGCCCGTTTCCGATGTCGCTTGGCCGTCGGGCAGATTCTGTCCGTACGAATAAACGGTCACGACGGCCGGCGTCGCCTTACGCGCCGCAGCCCGAAAGGCACGCGATAATTCTCGGGGGCCGGCCAACGATTGGCCCGATGCCGTCGTTTCCACATCGACTTTTCCTCGCTCGTCAGCCTGCGCCGATGGCGCGACCAGGAACAAGTTAAGGGTCAATGCGAAGGCGGCAATGGCGGGCACGGCAATGGCTGGCAAAGCCGCTGCGGCGACGAGGGCCGCTGCGTCGTGGGAGTCAAAGTTGCGGATCGGTCTTGAGTTGCGAGAATTCATCTCGGTCGTTTCCAAATGGTTGCGGATCAGATACCCCGTCAGACCGAAGTATCCTTGCTTTCGTTTCAGCAGATCAGATTATCGATATATTGTCACCACCGGCAATCGACTTTGTTGCCACGCTTTGACTAATCGCAACATGTCACGGCACCGCTGCCGTTTGGCTCTGATCTAAGGTTCTTGCATGCTCGCCGCACCGCTAATTGTCAAAAAACGTGAAGGTTTCGAGCTGAACGAGGACGAGATTCGGTTCTTGATCAATGGCTTTTGTGACGGATCGGTCGCCGATTACCAGATGTCAGCGCTGGCGATGGCGATTTGTTTGAAAGGGATGAACCAAACCGAAACGGCGATTTTGACCTCGGCGATGCTGGAAAGTGGTTCACGCTTGCCTCGCCGCGAGGCCGAGCGTCGGCAAAACGGTTCGGACCGTCCGCGTGTCGATAAACACAGCACCGGTGGATTGGGTGACAAGGTTTCACTGATCTTGGCGCCCCTGCTGGCGGTCTGTGACGTGGATGTTCCGATGATCAGCGGTCGAGGACTTGGACTGACCGGCGGAACCCTGGATAAGCTGGAAGCGATTCCCGGTTTTCGAACGGATTTAAGTACCGAACAGTCGAGTGCGCAGTTGGAACGGATTGGCGCATTCATTGTCAGCGCCAGCGAGCACATCGCCCCGGCCGACCGTAAGCTCTACGCTCTGCGTGACGTGACCGGTACCGTTGAATCGGTGGCGCTCATCACCGCCAGCATCCTGAGTAAAAAACTTGCCGCTAGCCTGGACGCCTTGGTGATGGACGTGAAGGTCGGCGCCGCGGCATTCATGAAAACGCTTGACAACGCAAGGGAACTGGCGCACTCGATCGTGCAAGTCGCCGATCGTTCAGGGTTGCCGACCACAGCGATCCTTTCGGATATGGACCAACCGCTGGGACAGTCAAATGGGAATGCCAACGAAGTCAACGAATCAATCGCAGTCTTGCAAGGGCAAGGGCCCCAGGAAGTTCGCGAGTTGACCGTCGAACTGTGTGCCGACCTGTTGATACAAGCGGGAGTCGCCAAGCAAGACAGCGCGCGAGAGATGTTAAACAGCAAGCTGGATAACGGCGAGGCGTATGAGCGTTTCGAGCAAATGGTCGCGGCACAAGACGGTCGCATGACTCATCCGTTGCCCGTCGCGACACCGCGCTGCATCGAATCAAAAACCGACGGATTCGTTTCCAGCGTGAATTGTTTGGCGATCGGCGAAGCGGTCGTTGCGATGGGTGGAGGGCGACGAAAAATGGGGGATAAAATCGATCCCGCTGTCGGTGTGGACGTTCACGTTCGTATCGGTCAGGAAGTCGTGAAGGGCCAGAAACTCTTCACTATTTTTTGCGACCGCTACGATTCGTATTCCGAATTGCGGCAACCCGATCAATGGATCGAAACGACACCAACTGCATGCGGGCCAAGACCGCTGATAATTGAGCGTATCACGGATTGATGATTTGAAATGCATCCTGTGTTCGTGATAACCTAGGGGGCAGCAGTGACTGCTCAATCGTTCGAGAAGGGTTTGGATCTCGGAAAACTTATTTGTCCCTCTGTTGGAACACGAATACTGTATGTCAGCGGTGAAACCTCAAGATGTCAATCGACTCGTGCGTGCAGCAACCGAAGCGCGAGATCAAGCATACGCGCCTCATAGTCACTTTTACGTGGGAGCCGCGCTGCTGACGCACGACGGCGAAGTGATTGTTGGATGTAATGTCGAAAACGCCAGTTACTCAATGACACTTTGTGCCGAGCGCGTCGCGGCCGCGTCGGCGGTTGCCCGGGGATATCGAAGCTGGCGTGCGATCGCGATCGCCAGCGTCGGAGGTGTGATGCCGTGTGGCGCATGCCGGCAATTCTTGGCCGAATTCGGGCTTGATATTCCCGTCTATGTGGTCGACGTTATCGATGGCGAACGTCAAACGCGACGGCTTTCTCAGTTGCTGCCCGATGCCTTTGATGCGACCAGTTTGCCGGCGACATCTGCCACGTCGATTGTGGATGTCTAACGGGGCGATGTCTGACAGGCCTGATTTCTAGCAGGGCGATGTTTCGCCGTTGCCACGTCGATTTCGTTTTGGTTATCTCGTTGACGGTTTCAGTGCTTCATAGACGCGAGCAAGCAACGCGCGGTCGTCTGCAATCGTCATCGAACCAAGTTGTCCCGCCGACACCATGGCACTGGTCAGCGGGTCGAGTGGTGTGACGCTTTGCAACTGTGGCTCCACCAGCTGCACGGGGCGGTCCGGATGATCGGACGGTTCGACAGCGAGCGGGCCTCCGACCAACGCGGACATCGCGGGATGCGGCAAGTCGACTCGGGCGCGTGGGCGGAGCGGTACCGGGACCGTTTTGATCTTCATGCCTCCGCGTAAACGAACGGTTGCCTTGCGATGGCTTTCCGCTGCCAATCGATACGCTTTGACGTCGCGTTCACCGACGGCCGTTAGCAATTCTTTTTCCGTGGGGTCAGCGACGCGAATCAACTCTTCGCCTTGCCGGACGTACCGACCGATCAAACGCTGCAGGTTCGATGTGGTTACCAGTCCGTCACGCTCGGCAAGGATGCTCAACCGGTCAACCTGTTTGTTGTGCTCATCGATGCGTCGTTGAATGCTTTCGGCCTCTTGCGTTTTCGCATCCGCCAGTGCAATGTTTCCTTGACGGCGACTCTGATTGGAACGTTGTCGTGCCAATTCAAGCTCGTCGAGCATTGCTTGGTGTTCAAGGATCAACTCGGGTTGGTTCAGTTCGATCAGTAGTTGACCTTTTTCAACACGTTGACCGTGTCGAACATGGACCGCGTCGACGAAGGCGTCGGTAGCTGCACGGGCGATTTGCTCGTCGTGAAAACGAACAACGACCGGGACGCGCCGGTCCAATGGCGACGACGTGCTAGTGAAATACTGCATGGCCAACAGTAAAAAGCTGGCGATGGAAATCAGCCGTTTCCGTTTGTCGTTAAGCCCAAATCTCTCTGGCGGGTCGAGTATCCAAATTTTGTAGGCCCAGCGTGACAGTGGCAGAATGCCCCACAGCAACACTGCCGCCGCGCCGAGCAAGATCCCCAAGCCTTGTGCCCACATCGAGACGGCCAAGATGAGCCCCGCCATCCAAAAAAATTGGAACACCACGCTTCCGGTGGCGTGAGCCGTTGCGGCACCACGTCGCCAACCGCTCAGTAAGCTTTGTGGCGGTTTGATGCCGATCAACCATCGTTCCAGATGCCCGCCGAGTTGCTTGCGTCCGTGCATTCGCAGATTCGGTATCTCGAGCAAATCGGACAACACATAGTAACCGTCCAAACGCAGCAACGGATTCGCATTGACCAATAGGGTTGCGGGCCCGGCGACCAGAAACACTTGTGCCGAAAGATGCCGAAGCAACCCACTGGGCAGCAACCACCAAGCCCAAGCGGCGACCGACGCGATTGCTAATTCAAGGTAGACACCCGCGAGCGCGATTTGTACGCGTCGCATACGACTGCGCAGTTTCCATGCGTCGGTGACGTCGACGTACGCTAGCGGTGCAAACAAAAAGAACATGATGCCCATCGGTCCGACGCGCACGCCGAGGCGATGCGCTGCGACGGCATGTCCAATTTCGTGGACGACCTTGGCGACCAACCAGATGCCAATCAGGATGGGCCAAATGCCTGGATCAAACATTTTCCGAACTTCGGAATGGAACGCGTCGCGGTGGCCGTAGACGACCAACATTGCGCTGGTCACCAGTACGAACCAGACTGCCATCCCCGGCGCGGAAAAGAACCGACCGAAACTCGATTCAAACTTTGCCGCGATACGCTGTCCATTGAGCAGCGGAATCCGCTGGCTGATCAACATCGATAACGCGGCAGTGAAGCTCTGGAGCAACGCTTTCGAATCCGACTGACTTGTCGCCGCGGCGTCCCGGTTCGCCGCAGAGGATTCCGGTGATTCGGGCAAGGGGCCCGCACCGGTCGCGGGTTCGCCAGTCACGTTTGCGCTGGCCGGGTCCGCGCCAGGTGCCCGTGGGACAAGGATTTTATGTTGTGATAACTTTCCAATGAACTCAACGAGTTCCTCGGGCGACCAACCGATCCCATCGGTAAGTAACTGAGAGTGGATTTCGGAAACATCACGCGTGCCGTCGATCAGCGCAGCAACGTGGTACTCTTCGGCCCCGAAACGAAAATATTTTCCTAGATCGGCGTGGTGCGCAACATACGATGTTCGGTCGCCCGTCACGCGGGTCGAAAAGTCGACTCGCGGGGACAGCATGAGGACTGGCGGTGGTGACGGTTTGTCATCATTCATCGATCAATACCCAAGCCACCAGAGGACTCGTTCCCATCCGCCGCGCAACCACGACCAAGCGAAGGGACGAAACGGACCATAGGTTGTCGCCTCGCCACGCATCCCGGGTCGCAGGCTTAAGTCGGCATTTTCGACCAACACTCGTCCGACAAAGACGTTACGATCCTCACGGACTTCCGCCGCCGGGTACAGTTCGGCCAACGGTTGACGAATCGATCGACCGCCCAATGCCCCAATGCGTACGCGTGTCATTGCGTCTGGCTGGACAAAGCCGATTTCATGATCAGGGATTTCGATTTCAATGGCCATCTGTTCCAGCGGTGCGACTTCGATGATGGTTTGACCTAATTCCAGCGATGCACCGACCATGCGCTGCAAGTCGCCACTGACAACCACACCATCGATGGGGCTGAGAATCGTAAGTCGTTGCAGCCGGTCGTTGATCAAGTCGACTCGGCGCTGTAATCCTTGACGCTTCAGTGCCAATTGCTGAGCATCCGCGACACGGCCGGTTGCCAGCGCCACGTTGTGCTCTTTGGATGTCTGATGCAATTCGGATTCGACGGATTCCAGTTCAAGGCGCAGCGGCCGCCCATCCAATACGGCCAGCGCGTCGCCGCGATGCACCGGGTCACCGGGGCGAACATTCGCTTGCAGCAAAGTGGCTTCAAAGGGGGCCGATACAAGACGCTGATGCAGCGGTTCTACCTTGGCCGTACAGGCGATCGGATAATGGATCGGCCAGACCGCGATCAACGCCACCATTGCCAATGCGATCGCGGTGTACGTTTTTGCTTTTGCCCCTAACGAAGACAAAACGGATGGGACCGCGAACTTGGGGCGTCGCCAAAACACATTTAACAGGACCGGCAAGATCTGTTCCATTTCGTCGACGCGAGAAGATTCCGCGTTTTCACCCTCAATCCAAACCACGCATCGTCCGTCGCCGTCAGGTTCGGGCAAACAGATGACGACGCCCGATTGGTCCGATTCAGGGTCTCCCGGATCCTCCGACGATTCACGGCTGAGCATTTCCCATCGCGATTCCGCCTCGACGCGCAAGCTGCTCTGCGGGCCTAACCACCCGAGTCTCAGGTCGTAGAGTCGGCGCAAACGATTCATGCCCATGGCGCAGCGAATCGATGAGTTCGGAAAGATTCTGGCCAAGTTGCCGACCAAACACTCAACGGCCCGAAGACGATTGGCTGTGCAGGCGACGTCGTTGATCAAGTCCAAGAATGCGATTTCATCGCGGCGCGCGTTCGCCGCGCCAACATTCAACGGATGTCCGGCCGGCAAGGTCGGTTCGTGGTAGGGTGACTCGGCGAACGCGGCGCGCGGGTCGATCGGTTTCGCGTCGGCTAGCGACACGTGAATCGATGATGGCGAGGCGGGTGGCATGTTCTGGTTGCTCATTCTTGGCGGCCTCCCAGCAGGCTGCGGCTGGGTTCACTTCGCGATGCCTGTCGTGGTGTCGCTGCTCTGTCGTCGGCCATTAGCTGCATCGTGCAACGGTCGCCGGACTTCAGTATTCGTTCGCGATTGTCCAGTGTCACGCGGACCTGGACGGTCCCGCTTTCGCCGTCGATATGGGGTGAAACGGTCGTCAATTGAGCGCGTACGTTTTGCGATGTGCTTCGCAGTGATACCAAGACAGGTTGACCGACGCGCAGATTACCGGCATCTTCGGCCGGCACGTTGAACACGGCGATCAGTTCATCGATCACCAGCAATTGCACGACGGCGGGATCGCCTGGTGTCAGATACTCACCGGGGTAATGAAAAATTTGTGAAATCACGCCCGCCATTGGTGCCAGCACTCGCCGCCGCCGCAATTGCAATTCATATCGTTCCAGTTCCAGTTTGCGTAAGTGCTGTTGTTCCGCCGCAGCGGCGGCTCGCGCCAACGCGATTTCGAGGTCGGTTTCGGCGCGCACCAGTTCATCCGGACGAGCCATCCGCTTTGAGGCTAATTCGCGGATGCTGGCGGTACGATTGCGATGCATCGCCGCTTCCGCCCTGGCGGCATCCAGTTCGCCGTGCATTTCTGCTTGGGTGAGGGCGATCTTGACGGATGATTGTTGCAACGAGTCTTCCAGTTGTGCGATGGTTTGTCCCGCTGTAACGACGTCACCGATCTCGACATGAATGGCCTCCAGCTGGCCAATCTCGGTTGCCGCGACCATGATTTGATATTTCGGTTCCGTAAAGCCTTCGTACATGACGGACGAACCCGGACTCTGCCCCAACCCGTCAGGCGCCCACGAGCAAGAAACGAGCAAGGCAAGAATGACCGATGTGATGGTCCGAAGGTTGCCCGCAGCGAAGTCGGATGATGGATTCGTGTTCACGGTTGGTTCACCTTTTCGGTCAATGGTTCTGCATTGAGTTCAGGTTGCGAAGTCGCAATGCCGCTCGCATCAATCGACTGTTCTCGCAAAAATTCGATCTCGGCGGCCGATCCGCAGTGGGACGTTTGCATCGGCGTGATGCCTTCATGCATCAGCAGGGTGCCCATCGCACGCTGCAGGTCCACGAACGCAATCAGATATTCACTTTGTGCCGTTACCCATTCGCGTTCGGCATCGGTTCGTCGCTGTTGGGCGTCGAGTAAAGTTTCCAGCACGGTGCCGACGTTTCCGCCGTCGCCGGCCATCATTTCCCACCGACGCGTCAAGATTTCCTCTTCTTCGATGGCGGTTAACAATAATTGTCGCTTTGTGGATTGCTGCGCAACGGTACGATTGAAAACGATCAGCGCCGTTTCGATTTGAAGCCGAGTTCTGCGGACGGTTTCGCGCAGTTCTTCGCTACGTTGCTGATACCGATGATGGGCTTCGCGGTGTCGAGAGAGAGCGGCACGGCGACCACGAGGCATTTCATACTGGAGACCCGCCGAGATTCCGGGGCCACCGTCACTCAATTGGTCAACCAGTGAAGCGCCGACTCGGTGGCTGCCGTTGAGTCCGGCGACGTAGGTGTCGACGACGGCACTGATATTGGGCAGCAGTTCGTTTCGGGTGACATGGATGGACAGCGCTGCGGATTCAAGGTCAGCCGCAGCGGTGCGGACCTCTGGGCGGTTTTCGATTCCTTGCAGAACCGCGTCGCGCAGGTTCAGATGCAGTTCGGGAAATTGAGGTGACTCAAGCGGGATGAATTCCAGTTGGCTTGATTCATCCAATAAATGTTCGGACCCGACCAACGCTGCCAAGCGAGCTTGTTCGATTGCAAGTTCGGCGGTTAGTAACAGACGCTGGTCTGTGCGCCTCGCCGTCCGCTGGCGTGCCTTGGCAATTTCGATGCGACTAGCATCGAACTCGTCTCGGCCTTCGAGCAGTTCTTGAATTTTCAGCCCGCGCTCGATCAAGCGATCCTGCTGCATCACATGACATCGCCGCTGATACAACTGCCAATAGGCGTTGATAACTTCAAAGATACGCTGCTCGACATCGGCTCGCATTTCGCTCCAAGAAATGTTTCCATCGATGCGTGCTTGTGTCAAAAGTCGCTCGTTATAAAGACGTCCGCTGCCGGCGCGCAGCGGTTTGACCAGGCTGAGGCTGAGCCTTGCGTTGCCTTGATTGACGGGGTCAAAAAATTGACTGTTGCTGCTTTGGATGCCAATCTCTTGCGCCAAATCAATCACGGTTCCTGTACGGGTTGTCCGCCTGACGCCGGCGCTGGCGGTTAACGATTCCTCGATCAATCGTGGTGGTCCACCGGTCGTCAGGGTGTTGCCCACCGGATCATTGGTACGACCGATATTCGTTTCCAATAGCAGCGTCGGATCGAAGACGGCGTCTTGTTGCACGATCTTTTCCATCGCGACGCTGGTGCGATGGGATACGCTTTGAATCTGAGGACTGTGCGCGAGCGTATCGAGCAAAATCGTGTCGAGGTCAAATGAAACCCACTGCGGTGATTCCAAGACGGGCTGCGTTACGGCACTGCTCCACCAGTCCAGCGGCAAATCGACTCGAACTTCCGGCTGCAAAGCGACGCTTGGAGTGCTCGGGGATTCGACTCCGGGGGATTCGACTTGGGGGCCAGAGGTGATCGGTGGTAGCCGCGTGGGTTGGCGATCAGCCGGCGTTTGGCCGAAAGCGGTAACGCCGATCAGCGCAACGGTAGCCCAGACCAGAATCACACACGTGATCTGGACTCGGCTGACGCAGCAACGGAACGGGTTCGCTCGCATGTCTTTCGTTGATTTCGTTGTGGTTGAGACCCCTACGGCAGTGCGCAGCCCCAAGCGCGTATGGATCCACTAGGAATATCGGCACGGTCGGAATGACCGGTTGCTCGGGTCGTTCAGATTTGTCCACTGAAATAGCGATACGGTCGGATCAACCGTTGTGCCATGAAGTATCGTCACAATCGTTAAAGTCACACGGATCGTTAACGATGTACTAGAGGCAAGTGATTCGTATCGGGCTGGGCAGTTTGCGGGCGATCGTGACGACTAGGTGTTTTCGACGGCCAAAATGAAAGCTTTACAGCGCCATCAACTTGTTAGCTCAGGCCGTCTGTTCGTTGCGCATTGCGTCGCGACGAAATGCCGATATCGCGTCGGCCGGAGTGCGATCTTGCCTTCGGTTCGGGCCGCCAATGACCGGTACAAACGTTACGTTCGGACGTTTTTAAACGCATGTTTACCGGACGACACCAGACGTGTGATTTCGAGCGCCCTGAGCGGCCAGGATGAGCAAGACTTTTCAGCAATCCGTCTAATGTTTGGGCGAATTTGCGGCTGTTTTGATTGTTACGTCGAGTGAGCCGGGTGGGAAAAACCATCATCGCATCGTTTCGGCTGGCTGTTGCGCTGGTGTGCGTGGGAGCGAGTCTGATCCTAGGAGCCCATTGGTTCGGGATGATTCCCGATACCAAGCCGCTCGCTGCGCGCTCCAAAAGTCAGCTCAGCGAAACCATCGCGGTCCACGCCGCCGCCCACGTACGCAAGCAACAGTGGGTCGATCTGAAATCGATCTTGCAGACCCACGTTGATCGGAATCCCGATTTGGTGTCGATTGGACTTCGCAGCGAATTTGGCAATCTGCGAATCCAAACGGCGCATCACGAGCAGATCGCCGAAGCATGTGACAACCCAGACATCCGATCATCGGACGCGGAGGTCCCGTTCGCTCAATTGGTCAAGGTGCCGATCACGCTGAACCGTCGCAATTGGGGAAACGTCGAGCTTTGCTTTCGCCAAGCCGCCCCAGGGATCGAAGCGACGGTGATGGAAAATCCCATCATTCCTCTGTTGGTGTTCTTTGTCGGTACCGGCCTATTTGCCTACACGTTTTTCGTGACGCGTATCCTCGGCATTTTTCGTGCCACACAGGTGGTCCCCGACCGTGTCCGTCAAGCGCTGGATACGCTTGCCGAAGGATTGTTAGTGCTGGACGAAGACGCAAAGATCATCTTGGCGAACCGAGCGTTTTCGGAAACGACAGGCATCGCCTCCGAAGATCTTGCCATGCAGCAAGCTGACAGCCTCGGGTGGCTGGTGGGCGATGAGGGTGCGGACGTGCCACTGCCCTGGCTGCGCGCGATTCAAGAGTCGATGGTCCAAACCGAGCAGATGCTGCGGTATCAATTGGCCGATGGCAGTCAGCGGATCTTCTCAGTCAACGCCGCTCCTCTGGGAACCGATGGTTCTGGACGCGGCGCCTTGGCAACGTTTCGTGATGTCACGCATGTGGAAGAGCATCGTGCCGAGCTGGAAAATATGCTCAGCTTGCTTCGCAATAGCCGCGACGAAATCAAACGAAAGAATGGCGAGCTTGAGATTCTCGCGACCCAAGACGCGTTGACCGGTTGTCTGAATCGACGTGCCTTTTTTGAAAAGTTCGAGCGTCTCTGGAACGACGCCGCGCAAAACGACAGCCATTTGTCGGCCGTCATGGTCGACGTTGACCACTTTAAGAACGTCAATGATACGTACGGTCACCAAGTCGGCGACGACGTGTTGCGCGCCGTTTCGTCCGCAATACGAGAACGGTTCGATCATCGCGGCCTGGTGTGCCGATACGGTGGCGAAGAATTCTGCATCGCATTGGCGGACTGTTCGTTGTCCGACGCCATGTCGCTCGCCGAACAGCTGCGGCAAGATATCGCGGCAATCGTTTTCGAGGATCCTGCGGAACTGCGACTGACCGCAAGTCTGGGAGTCAGTGAGAGACGATTCCAAGCGGAAACCGTTCAGGACATGATCGCGCAGGCCGATATCAGTCTGTACAAAGCAAAAGGAAGCGGACGGAACTGCGTGGTGCCTTACTCGCATGCCCTCGAACTCGAGGTTGAACACGAAGATGGAAACGCGGCCAATTCGAATACCGTCAATATTCCGTTCCAAGCCGTAACGGCACTCGTGTCGACCCTGTCCTATCGCGACGCATTCACCGCCGAGCACAGCCGGCGCGTCGCAGATTTGTGCGTGCGTGCGGCTGAGAATCTACTCGATATGCAGCAAACCTATATCCTTGAAATTGCCGCATTGCTGCATGACATCGGTAAGGTGGGTGTCCCCGACGATATTCTGTTGAAACCCGGGCCATTGACCAAGGAAGAATGGGAACTGATGGGCCGCCACGATCGTATGGGAGTCGAGATCGTTGCCGGCGCTTTCAATTGTCCACAACTGACCGACGTGATCTCGATGCATCATGCCTTCTATGGTGGAAAGGCACGTGATCCCGCTTTGCCAACCGGTGACGAGATCGTGATCGGGGCTCGTTTGTTGACTATCTGCGATAGCTACGATGCGATGGTCTCGGACCGCGTTTACCGCAAAGGACGTTCGCATGAAGAAGCGATCGCCGAATTACGCCGCTGTGCCGGAACGCAGTTCGATCCGCAGCTTGTCGAGCATTTTGCGAATGTCATTCGAGCCAGTGAGCGTGAAGCGACGCAGGGAGTCTTTGCACTGCGCAATCAAACCGCCATTCAAATCGGGCATCAGGTGGAACGGCTCGCCGAAGCGATCGGTCGACATGACGCACGGGAACTACACGAACTGGCCGTGCGGCTGGGCAAGTACGCCAGAAACAGTTCGATCAAGTCAGTCGAAGATGCGGCCATGGTGATCGAAAAACATGCCGGTGGTGAAGAGATCGAGTGGATGAATCTGATCCGCGAGACTCGAGAGCTGCTGGACGCTTGCCGCGCAGCTCAGACCGAGTACCTGCGCGACTCGTTGGAAGCGGACGCCATCCTCTCGGCATCGCGTTAGCGTCAATCGACTGCAGCCGGGAGCCGTCGCCGACGGTAAGCCGCCGCCAGGCCGAGGAATTCTCGAGCGTTGCAGCGATCCAGGCTTTCGGAGTTGCGGGCTTTCGGAGTTGCGGCTTTCAGATTGAGGGACCCGGCTTAATCCCAGATTGCAGCGCCGTTGCATTTCGATCGTAATCGCGTACCCTTTGCGGCAAATGCAAATGGGAATCCTGCTCGCCGTCTACTGTGTCTTTATCGTGTGTGCTTCCGTGTCGGGCGGATGGCTGCCAACGGTCGTGCGCATGACGCACCTGCGGACACAGGTCATGATGAGCTTTGTGGCTGGCTTGATGTTGGGAATCGCCATGTTGCACATGCTGCCCCACGCCGCCGAGCTGCTCGGATCCGCCTACTGGGCCGACGTCGCGGGGTTGGGTGGCGTGATCGCGATGTTTTTGCTGTTGCGAGCGTTCCACACACACCAGCACAGCGAAATCGCTTGCCCGGTCGAACCGGAATCCTCCCCACCGCAGACCCTTGATCGGCATGCGGTCGCGGAGGTGTCAAACAACGCTGGCGATGACCATGGGCATGATGGCCACGGGCACGACGATCATGGGCATGATGACCATGGGCACCCTGGTCATGGACGCGAACATCACACACATGATCACGTGCACACACATTCCTGCGACCACGACAGCCCCAGTCGCGGGCTGGGTTGGCTGGGAATGCTGTTCGGATTGGGGCTGCACACGATGATGGACGGCGTGGCCTTGGCGGCTAGTGTGTTTGCCGACTGGCATCCCAATACTTTTTTGGGACTGGCGGGGCTGGGGACGTTTCTTGCCGTCGCACTTCACAAACCGCTTGACGCCTTTGCGATCACATCGGTCATGCAGCGAAGCGGTTGGCCGATCGGACAGCGCAACTTTGTCAATTTGCTCTTTTCACTCGCCTGCCCGCTGGGTGCATTCTTGTTTTACTTTGGTGCCAAGCAGCTATCCGGCGGCGACACCGTGTTGGGATGGGGCTTGGCGGTCTCGGCCGGGTTCTTTATCTGTATTGCGTTGTCGGATTTATTGCCGGAAGTTTCTTTTCACGACCACGATCGCGGAAAGTTGACCGCCGCGTTATTCGCGGGCGTGTTGTTGGCTGTCGCGATCGAGAGCTTGCCAGGGCACGCGCATGATCACGGTGATCATGGGCAACCCGACGTTGTTGGCAACGTCGTCGATCAATAACAGAATCGCCGACAATCTTGATCGCGTGTCGATCGACGCACATCGCACGAAGGACTCTACCGCGTGCTGCGCGAATGAAGAGCTTGGCAAGCTGCCGATTGCAATCCGCAAGCGTGCTGAGTGATAGAAGCTGCTGCGATCAGTGATGCTGGGCGATCAGTGATGCTGAGCGATCAGTGATGCTGAGCGATCAGGGGCGTGGACGTCGTCAGGTGAGTCGCGACGCTGGCGACGACTTCTTTGGGATCGATGGGTTTGATGAACCAGCGATTGACACCGTCGTCACCTGTCGGCACATCGATCGCTTGAGGCGGAAGCCCCGTTAACGCGAAGATCGGGATCTTGCGATGCTTCGGATCGGCTCGAACCGTTCGAACAAATGTCGGTCCGTCGATCCGTGGCATCATCATGTCCAGCAGGACAACGTCAGGCAACGCATGCATCGAAAGGAATTCTAGCGCCTGTTGACCGTCTTCGGCCGTCGTTACCGTAAAACCACAAAGATCCAGATACGATTCCAGCAGCCGACGCTCGTTTGCGCAATCGTCTACCAGCAAGGCTTGCGGTGAATCATTGACCTGGACTCCCGATTCGATCAGCACATCGTTGGCTTCGTTTTCCAGCTCCCGCAATTCGCGGAAAAGCTCTTCAATCAGCGTCTGCGACATTTGCTCGGTGCATGCCGGATCGGAGTGTTGCATCTCATTCAAGCTGGATGCAGCGGTGTCGAGTCGATGGTGAATTGCACGAATCAAGCAACTCAGACGGTCGTCACCGATCGCTTGATCGGACGCTCGCTTGATATCGTCGATACTCGCAATCTCATGACGCAGGATCGGTATGTCTTTCGGCGCCTCAATACCCAGTTGGGTCTTGTTGCCTTGCACACGTAACACCTCCACCGAGATTCCAAGACTTGGAAACAGAACTTTGTCTGCCTCCCGTCGAGAAAGAACCAGCATTCGTACACTCCTATTGTGAACGTTCCGTGGCCAGGCAAGCTAAAATATGCCATTGCGCTACTACGCGGGTTCCCGCCGGATGTCCCGCACACTTTGTCTCTTGTTTCGTTGTTTGTCGCATTCCATGGATCTCTTTGCCGATGACCGCAACGCACCTGCTGTTATCGATGACTCGAGCGACGAAAACTCTCATCGCGTTCACCCAGTCCCGATCAAGTGGGTTCGCCCAACCGGGCTCCGGTGCGGTGACCCAACAAGATTTGCCGTGCAATCGCGTCCGAAGTATGTCGGGTGGCTTGGCTATTA
Source organism: uncultured Pirellulaceae bacterium (assembly GCA_963975425.1). Taxonomy (GTDB): domain Bacteria; phylum Planctomycetota; class Planctomycetia; order Pirellulales; family Pirellulaceae; genus CAXBGS01. Next base: position 67,391 of record CAXBGS010000004.1, on the reverse strand, counting down.
CCAACGCCAATAAAGGCCTGATGTGAGAAACTGCGGATCTCCGCAATGTTTCGGCAATTGCCGCGGCTCAGGTCGTCGATTGCATGTCTGACCGAATCAATTACGTAGTTTGGGCGGTTTCGATCGGCGTGCCTGCGAGTTCTCACGCATCCTCGCTGCGCGACGTCGGGCGCCGGGCGGTACTGAGACTGGTTCTCGACTCGCCCTGGTGACCCATTCCTGAGTCAAATCAGTTTGACGCCTGCAATGTCTCTGGCGTCCGACTCAAAGGATGCGATTGATCGCGGCGAGCCGCTTGGATGATTTAGGTCCGAGCTTGTCGAATTGGTTCAGGTAAGCCCGTTCGTCCTGTAAACGCAGCGCAAGCGTGGGCTCGAATCGCTTCAGCAAGAGTGGGCCAAAGATCAGCGCGGCTTCTTGATCGAGTCCCTTGTAGGCGGGGTCCGTCGTCGATGTGGCGCGTCGGAACTGCAGGATTTGGTGTGACCAGTTTTGGTCTGCTATGCATTCATCGATCAAGTGGTAACCACTTCGCAGGCCCCAAGACCGTACCAGGTCAACGTCTCGATTGGGTTGCAGCACCAATGCTTGCGGCACTCGATCCGGCAGGTCGGACAGAATACGAACGATGCTTCGGCCGCCCATCCCGCAGATGCTCAGGCTGTCCGCTTCACCATCAAAAAGACCGTGCAGTCCATCGGCCAGTCGCACGTCCACATCGTATCCGGCCAACACTGATTGCGAGTGCTGAAACGGTTGCTGCTTGTTTTCGATCGCGATACCCCGCCTGATTTGTCGCCGCGACAAAAGCCAGCGCAGCAAGTACCCGTGATCGGAACCGACATCCGCATGTGTCGATGCTCGAATCCGGTTGGCAACCGCCTGCAGTCGTTTGTCGAGTTTGGTCAAAGTATCGTCGTCATCGATGATTGCGAATCGATCTGTCTGTGGCAACGCAAGATCGGTCTGGTAATGCAAGATCGGCCGAGATGTTTCGGTCCGGAAATAAAGCTGGCACACGTGTCCGGTCGATCGGTGGCAAAGTCCGATTCTTGGGCACTGCGCTGGATTCGATGCCGTTGTTGAACACGCCTTCTTCTATTTTTGCTGGAGGCTTTTCCAGTATGATTCGAGCAACCTGCAGTGCTGGGCGGCGCAATAAGGACGACGGTATTTTCACCGTGTATGTCTTTCGATCGAGGACCGCATGCGTGTTCGCTTGAATCGGATCACCGTTTTCCATCACGACGATGCCGCAGTCAAGGCAATCGAAACATTTTCGCACGCCGATCGCACATCGCGGTCGTGTGACCGACCGTCACTTGTGTTCCAAGGAGCGCCCGGATACCAGAGCCAACGGTGTCTTGTCGCAGGCTGCGCAGCCCATCGATTGTTCGTTCTCATCCACGGCCTGTCCGCATCCACCGCCGCCTCCTGTGTATCGCCGCATCTTGTGTATCGCCGCATCTTGTGTCTCGCTGCAGTTCGTTGGCCGCGACCAATCGCGGTGACTAAGTGAACGGATAGGTGCCACCAGCGTGTGCCGTCTGACGGGGGCTTGCCGAACGCAGCTGTTCAGTTGTCGACGAATCATGCGATACGTCGACCGATTGTCAAGGATTCACGTTCCGAGCCGGCCTCTGGATCGATAGGATGCCGTGCTGGGGTTTTCATCGTGGACAGGCTCAGTGCCGGGCTAAGAATGGACTACAATAGTCGCCCTGCGTTCAGCCCAGTCATCGGACCGAGTCCGTGGTTCGAATGTGCTGTTGAAATTCTGTGTTTGAACGTACTGTTCGAATCGGAGTTTGCGGCTTGACTTCGCTGCTCGATTTCATTGTTCCTTCCCCACTGTTGACCTTAAGAGTCTTTCGATGATCAACGATACCCACCTCTCTCGCCGTCGATTCCTGGCTTCGTCCTCTGCCGCACTTGCGGTCGCATCCTTGCCTCGCGTGGCGTTCGCCGACAAAAGTTCCAGCCGTGATGGTGGTGACTTTCAACTTGGCATTCAGATGTTTTCGCTGCGAAAATTCAGCCTCGATGACGCGCTTCAGCACGCCAGCGATTTAGGTTTCTCGCAAGTCGAATTTTATCGCGGGATGTTGGCGACCGATGCATCTGCGGAAGAAATCCAAGCGACCAAGAAGAAGGTGGCAGACTTGGGAATGAGCATCTCGTCTCACGGCGTGAACAAGTTGACTGCCGATGCCGAGGCGAATCGAAAGGTATTCGAATTTGCAAAGGCGTTAGGGATTCCTACCATCACCGCCGACCCCGATCCCGACTCGTTCGGCAATTTGAACGACTTGGTCAAGGAGTTTGATATCCGTGTCGCAATTCATAATCACGGTCCCGCCCATCGATACAACAAGGTTGTCGATGTCTTGAAAGCCATCGAGGGACATGACCCGCGGATCGGTGCGTGCGCCGATTTGGGCCACTACATCCGTAGCGGCGAAAACGCAACGGAAGTCATCCGGTTGCTGAAAGGGCGACTGTACGGAATCCACCTGAAAGACTTCGCAGAAATGCAAGAGAAGACCGAGGGTGTGATTTTGGGCAAAGGGCACTTGGATGTCGAAGGCGTATTCTATGCACTCAAAGCCGTCGGCTTTCCTGCCAACGGTGCGATCTCGCTCGAGTACGAAGAGAACCCCACCGATCCGATTGATGATATCCGCCAGTGCGTTGCTGTTGCCAAGGCGGCGATGAAAAAAGTTGCGGCAAGCTAGACGCGGCGGCCGTGCGCTTTGTCGATCCGGCAATTAGCACGTGCAGGTTGATTTGGCTCGCTGCACTTGGGAATCCCTGCAAGCTTGAGGTTCTGCGCTCGCGATTGCGGGCGTGCGCAATCCCGCGCGGCCGAGACTCACGCAAAAAAAAGACGGCCCGAACGCAACGCGTTCGAGCCGCCGGGGGAGCTAGATTGATTTCCCAAAGCGTTGGTCAATAGCGAACGATCAGGTCAAGCTGAACGCGGTCTTCAATCACATCCTTGAATCCCGTCAGTGGGAACTCGTATGCGATCCCTGCCTCGACGTTGCTGCGTGGTTTGAACTTAAGACCGACGTTTTGAGTGACCAAATCGTTTCCGTCCACGTTGGTCGACGATAGGTTGAACAGGTCTTGTCCGGCAACACCGAGGGCCGCTCCCGTGTCGGCACTGTCGGTCCAATGCCACCAAGCCGCTTCGGTGAATATGTAGGTGCGTTCGTTCAAGCGAACGTCAAAGTGATTGGACCAGTGGATCGCGGTTGTCTGGACATCGTCGTCGACAGGCAGCCGATAGCCGACGCTGCTCAAGACGTGTGCATTGCCATCGAACAATCGCTGTCCGCCGGTTGCAAAGAAATGAAACTCGCCGTCGCCGATACTTTGCAGCGCGTCCTCATTGCCCATGGGGATCTCGTACGTGAAGCCCACCGATCCGAGTGTGCCACGACAAGTGTCACGCAAAAAATTGTATTTCAAGCCTGCCGAAACATCCGCCCAGCCATCGTCAAGCAACGTGTCGAGCGCGCCGTTGGTGTTGTCAAAGATGTAGCCGTCTTTGACCGCAATCAAGCTTAGTCGATCCGTCAGGGCAACGCGAAATTGCATCGCGAGCAGTTGGACCGAACCTCCCGCCGCGACACCGCTGCCGATGGTATCGGGGACCGAGTGTGTCACGAAGATCGGTCGCAACTCGGTGACGTTTCTTGGGTCTTCAAAGAAAACAAAGTTCAGCATCGGGCTGATGAAATCGTCAAAGCAACGATCGCTAGGCTGAACGAGGCTGCACGAATCAAGTCGGTCGGCGATTGCGTCAAAGAAACCGCCACCGAGACAACTGCCGCCGAGGCAACCCAGTCCATCACAGGACCCACATCCGGCGTCGCAGCACATCGCGTCACACTGCGACCCGTCACAACCGCTCGGGCTGCAACTGTCACACTGGCCGCTTGCATTCACTGCGGCGACAAGCTGAAACGCAACGGCGACGGTTGCGATTCGAATCCAAGTTCGTGAGAAACCCATGATCATCCTCCCTGAGCATCTGAAACGGGCTAGCGACGTCACGAGCGTTAACGTCCGAGGTGGTTTTCCGCCGCTGCATTGATGGCAATCGGGAACCCTCGCAAGGAATCACAACCGCTTCTTGGCCGGACGCAGAATCTTTTCAGCCGTCAACGTTGAACACGAAACATGATCTGGAATGCGAAAAGTGTGTCGCTATGTTCCCTCGACGATCATGGACTGTGCCACCAAGACACACATCCGATGATTTGATACCGAACACGCATGACGTCGTGCATGATGTTTTGTTCAAGACGGGGGCAACTGTGGCGGTTTAATCGTTACCGGCGGCTTATCTTACTTTTTTTAGCCAGCTTTGCGATGAAATCGAATGGCTGGTCGGACTTGGGCATCACAAATGCAACTCAGGATCAAGCAGAGCAAGAGGCGTCTACCTCTTGGGTTTCGCCGTCGCGTCGGACGAACCGCGATTCCATGGATCCAATCAGCAGGAGAATACTGATGCTACTCGAGCGAGGCGATGTTGTTTTGATTTCCCACCGTCGTATGTTTCCGCATGACGAAGCCCGGTTTTTCGTGGGACGAACGCTTGCCTGTGAAAACGAATTGGTGAAAGTCGAAGGATTCTCATTTGTCCGTGACTTGACCAGCGGACACATCATTCGCAAGGACGAAAAACGCGTGAAGTTGGTTTCGCTGGCGTCGCCAGGCTACATCTTTTATCAGCTCTCGGGCGTCATCGACGTTTCCAACGTGAATGTGCGAGATGAGGCAGGCGAGGTCGCGCTCGTCGAAGGATCGCGTGAACTCATGAATCTAGCCGAGCGTTCGCATTGCGGACACTTCTAAAGTCTGTCTTGTTTAGCAGCGCCGAAACGGAAGACGCAACTTTCCGTTCGAAACATCGTGAATTGTTGCATGAACGTAGCCGCCTTCGCCCGAAGGTGGATTTCCCGTGACGACGACGCTCTGGCATGCGTTGCTAAGCCAAGGTGGCGCTGTCCCGCTACGCTGTGAAATTGAACCGAAATGCATATCACCGAAAGCATCGACGAAATTTTGCGTTCCGAGCATTCGCTAGGTGCCCGGTTCTATGAACGCTTTTTCAAAGAATGTCCGCACCTGCAGACGTACTTTCGAGGAGTTGATATGGATCGGCAGGCGATCCTGTTGACCTCCGCGATTGTACTAGTCGAAACCATTCAGAGTCGAAAGGCGTCCGGCCTCGGTCCATACTTGCAAATGCTCGGCCGACAACATCAGGCCCGCGGTATTTCACGAGAAGACTTTACCGATTGGACCGAATCGATGTTGTTGACACTGGCGGAATTTCACGGTGACCGGTGGAGCAAATCGCTGGAATGCGAGTGGCACCAAGCGATTTCAAACGTCGCGCAGAAAATGCTGGAAGCCTACGAGACTTGAGCATGGTCATTGATGCATGCTGACCACACTCACGCGGCACGGCACGGTTGGGAATTCGCTTTGTTGATCATCGCACTCGCCACGCCATGCAATCTTGCATGGCGTGTTGTTTCTAGCGAGTTCAACCGATGGTGCGGCGTTCTAGGGAGCTGCGTCGGCGAATTCGGCCAAGATATCCATCGTCGAGATGATTCCGATCAAATGGTCCGATGCATCGACGACGGGTAGATGGTGAACGCGATTGCGAAGCATTTCGCGAGTCGCTTTCGCGATCGTTGTTTCGGCGTCGACGGTGGTGACCGTCTCGCTCATGTACGACTGCACCGTTTCACTGCCCATGCTATGAGCCAGCTTATCCAAGAGGAATCGTCGGCTTGTCGGATCGACAAAGTCCAGATGATAGATGTCATCGTCAACATCGCGTGTCATGTCGACCAAATCGGATGTGGAAAGGATTCCCACGCAATGGTTATGGTGATCGACAACTGGCAATGCCGAGACTCGGTTCTCACCCATCAGCCCCAAAGCCTCGTGAATCGTATCTGCCGCGTCGAGTGATACGACGTCGCGGCTCATGATGTCTTTGATGCGGCGCTGGTAGATGTTCTTGGCTACGGTTTGGCCCATGGTCTGGATTCCTTATATGCTGGGACGATGAGGTCGCTTTACAATCGTGTAAAGCAGACGCCTCTACCCAAAAGCACTTGGCATGCCGAAACCTGTGTTCGATGACAAGCCGGAACGGGTTTGCCGTATCACAGACAAAATTGACGCAAACACGGCGGGTTGCTGCATCACTGTTGCCACTCGCTCATTGCAAGTCCGCTCGTTGTGCGTGTACGCACGCGTCCCTGTGTTGTTTGTCTCAGCGGACCGTGACAGTGCGGCGCAGCCACCCGAAGTGACCACCTGCAGCGACCGTGGCGTGAAACATTTTGCGTACTGAATCAATCCAAGATGCGTTCGATGGATTCACGCATTCCTTTGGGCGGACGCCGATAGGCCGTGATCAGCGCGGCCGGATCGATCAATCGCCAGGACGGAATACTCGATGCCATTGCCGTCACAAACGCACCACCGCGTAGCGCCCACAAGACATAGCCAACCGAGAACAGACCCGACGCGACCTTCGCCGAACCGACAACATAGCGAGAGCGGGTTTCTTCAAGCGTCTCGTTGGTTTCATCCCACATTTGCCACACGACGGCCTGTTCGATGTCCAGTTGCAACAGTCTCTCAAGCATTTCGGCGTGTGGTGAGAACCGTGTCTCGATCGAAGCCATATCACGCGAGCTGAATTGGCTGTTGCGCATGGCGATCCGGATCGACTTTTCTTGCTCGGTCTCTTGTTCCGGGCCGACGTCCGACGATTGGTTGGCAACGGCTCCAATCGCTGCAACGGCCGAAATTTCACCTTCTTCGCTGTTCGCATCCGACGGAGCCGCCAGCGCGGTTGCGGCTGGCGCGTCGGGATTCGATGCGGGATTGCTCTCTGTCTCTGGATCGGTCGACGTTTCGGGCTCGGTTTCAGGCTCCGGATCGACTGTGGGATCCGGTTGCGGGTCGGGTTCCGGTTCTGGCTCCGGCTCGGGTTCCGGATCGGGCGTGCCGCCACCACCGGCGACGACGGTAATCTTCGCTTCGGCAAGATTGCTTTGCAACGAACCATCGCTGACTTGATAGAAGAACGAATCGACCCCAAAGAATCCCGAATCAGGCGTGTAGGTCACCGCACCATTGGGACCCAGTGTCAATGTGCCATTGCTTGGCGGAGTGACCAGGATCGTCGTCAGGGAGTCTCCGTCAGGATCGGTGTCGTTGAAAATGACTCCCGGATCAGGCTCACTTAGCACGGTTCCAGCGGTGATCGAATAATTGTCATCCACGGCCACCGGTGCCTCGTTGACATCGGTGATGTTAACGACAAACACTTGCGTTGTGCTCGAACCGTCTGTGCTGGATGCACGAACGGTAAGGCTATGGGTGGCGTTCGATTCAAAGTCAAGAGCGCCGCTGACCGTGACTTCACCGGTGACCGCGTCAATCGTAAAGCGGCCGGACGCGGAATCATCAAGGCTGTACGAGATCGTATCCGTCGCGTCAGGATCGGTTGCAAAGGCGGTCAGGCCGACCGTTGTTCCCACCGTGGCGTCTTCTGCGACTTCGTTGGTGGTGCCATCGACGTCGGTGATCGGACCGGCGCTATTTTCATTGATGTCATTGATCGTGATGACAAAAACCTGAGTTTCGACCGAACCGTCGGCACTTTGGGCGGCGACGGTGATGGTTCGCGTCGGCCCGTGGATTTCTCGGTCGATGATCGCTGCTGTTTGCACGATGCCCGTGTTGGCATCGATTTGGAACAGACCATCGGGATTGTCTGACAGGCTGTACGTGACGGCGTTGTTGGTTGCATCCGCGTCCGATGCCAGCGCCGTGATGCCGACGTCGGTTCCGGCCGCGACATTTTCGTCGACAGCATTGGCGGTTGGGTCACTATCAATCGGAACCGTGACATCAAATTCGTTGACATCGTTAATGTCAATTGCGAATACGGTATCGGCGGTGGACCCATCCGCCGAAGTCGCGCGAACGGTGATGGACCGCGTGGGTCCCAGGCTTTCACGATCCAGTGACGCGGTCGTCGTTACAATGCCGGTCACAGCATCGATCGTAAACCTGCCGCCATCGCTGTCGACCAGAGAGTAAGCGACGGCATTCGTTGTGCCATCGGCATCCGATGCTGAGGCTGTGATGCCAACGGCTGTACCGCTGGCGGCATTTTCGTCGATCGAGTTGGAGGTCGCATCGCTGTCGACCGGAGCGGTCACATCGAATTCATCGACATCGGTGACGTCGACGGTGAACACTTCGTCATAGGATGCACCGCTTTGATCAGTGATCCTCACGGTGATGCTGTGGCTGGTCGACGTTTCGTAGTCCAATAGCGTTTCATCGGCGACACTGATTTCGCCGGTGACGCCGTCGATCGTGAACCGCCCACCGGCGTTGTCGGTCAACGAGTAAGTCGCGGTATCGGCGGAATCGACATCGCTGGCGGAAACCGATCCAACACTGGTCGTGTTGGTTGCATCCTCGGCGACGGTCAGAACCGTCGCCGTCAAATCATGCGGTGCATCATTCGCGCCTTGGATCGTGATCGTCACTTCGGCCGTGCTCGAGACGCCATTGGAGTCTTGCATGGTGTACGTGAAAACGTCCTCAAGCGTGTCGGCCGTCGTTCGGAGGGCTTGCACCGTAGTGTTGTTTTCGTCCACCACGAATGTGTAGCTTCCGTCTGCGTTCAGGGTCAGCGAACCGAAAGCACCATCAACGACGGCTCCCACCGAGCCTGACGCACTGGCTTGCGATCCGGCGGCCACGCCGATCACGTCATGTGTATCGGATGTATCCACGTCGATGTCGTTGGACAAGACATTGCCCGTTGCGTTGCTGCCCACGGTAGCGTTGCCGACGCCACCCGATTCCACTGCCGTTGCGGTGTCGAGCGTTGCCATCGGTGCGTCGTTGGTTCCGGTAACGGTGATCGTGACCGTTGCATCATCACTCAATGTTCCCGGTCCGTCGTCGGTGGCTCGATAAACGAACGTTACGTCGCGAGTTTCACCAACCGCCAAGTCTTGAAAGTCTGTCCCGGGATCAAACGTGTACGATCCGTTGGGATTGACCACTGCGGTCCCTTCGGACGTATTGCTGACCAAACTGAACGTCAGTGTGTCCCCCGTGTCGGCGTCGGTTGCTATCAGGGTGCCGCCAACAATCGCACCATCTTCGGTGGCCGTATTGGTGCCATCATTGGCAACCGGCGCGTCGTTGACCGAAGCAACCGAGACCGTCAACGTGACGTCCGTGAATTCACCTCGGGGATCCGTCGCGCGTACAACGATTTCTGCGTCACCACTTGTGTCGTCAACAAAGTCGAGTGTCAGCGTATCGGCAATGTTGTCCAGATCAACCGATACGAATAGGCTCGCGTTGTTGTTGCTTTGAATGGAATAGGTCAGTTGGCCGTCGGAGTGTTGCAAATCAGAAAACGCGGCGGCCAGGTCGATGACTTCATCGGGCGCGTCTTCGTTGACATTGACATCAGCCAAAGTGCCAGTCGGCGCGGTATTCAAGAACACGCCTGCTTCCCCAGCCACGTCGTCGTATTCGGTGTAGACCGTGAAACCGACGGCATCGCCGGTCAAGGTGATTCCCGTCCATGATCCGGTGCGATTGGTGTACGTCACCAAGTCGGTGTAGTCTCCGCCGGTTGTATTGCCCGTCACGTCAATGACCAGAGAGCCCGCGGTCAGCGTTAAGTCACCACCGACAGCCAATTGCTGATACGAGCCTGTCGATGCGGCGCTAAGCCGAACGACCGTGCCGTTTTGGATGATGACATTGTCCGTCACGCTTCCGCCGCCGATCACCGTTCCGCCGTTGGCCAACAATCCATCGACGGTGTCGACATTGAACCCAGCCAGGTCAAGCGTGCCCGAGTTCAGACGCAACAACTGAATCGTCTGGCCGTCGCCAAAGTCATCGGAAAGCGAAGCGGTCCCCGAAGCCTTATCGATAATCACGGTGCCGTCGGTCAGGTCCGCGCCCGAGATGGTTTGATTGCCGGTTCCGTTCAGCACGATGCCGAAATCACCGGTGACGTCGGCGTCGGTGCTGTGCACATTCCCCGCGACGTACAAGTCTCCTCCGCTGCTGTTGCCCGTCATGCCAGCGATTAAAAGGTTGCCATCGATATCGATGTCGCTGCTGAGCGCGAATTCAGCATCGTTGGCAAACTGAACATCGCCAAAGGTGACGCCCGCGGTATCAAGCTGAAGTCCCGCGCCGTCAAAACTGGTCGCAACGCTGGCGATGTCGACGGTTCCTGCCGTGTGAGTGAACGAACCTTGGAACGTGATGTCATCATCGAACGTCAACGTGCCGCTGGCTTTGTTGATGTCAACGTTGCGCAGCATGTCAGCGGCACTGTCCGTTGTCACCGTTTGGTCGCCAGTGCCGTCGATGACGAAGATGGCATCGCCGGTCCAATCGGTATCCGCGGCATGAATGTCACCGCTGACCAACAGACGACCATCGTTGTAGACTCCGTCTGTGAACGACATCAGACGTGTCAGGGTTAAATCGCCGTCGATATCGAAATCGCCAACGATCGAGATCGAGCCGCCGGTATTGACCACGACCGAAGCGAACGTGATTCCCTCGGCGTCGATCGTGCGAGAGGCGTTTCCGGTCATTTGCAATGTTTGACCGTTGAAATCCACCGTGCCGCTGGTGTAGGTGACTTTTTGATAGACGTTCAGCGTGTCGGCAATCGTCACCGTGCCGCTGGAAGCGAAATCGATCGAACCGACCAGCGATGAAATGTCGACCAACTGATTGCCGGTGCCGTCGAGCACCCAGTCCGAACCACCGACGTTGGAACTGGCAGCGTCCACATCGACGTTGCCGCCGAAATTCAATGTGGAGTTGACGACTTCCAAATTGATCGTGGACACAACGTTTCCGTCAACGTCCAGCGTGAAGCCCGCCGTATTGAGCGTGCCGGTACCCGAAAGCGTCGCGTCAGTCGCGACGTTGAAGGATCGCTCGAATGTCAGGTCGCCCGAATAGTCTGCGGTCACGATGATTTCATGGACTGCCCCGGCGAACGCCGCGTCAAGCGTAGCATCCTTTGCACTGGTGACGTTAAAGACAACGATGTCGTCGGCCCCGGGGACCAAGTCATGGTTCCAGTTGTCGGCGTCGGACCAATCATTGGTCGCTCCGCCGCCGTCCCAGACGAACGTCGTCTGGCCGGGGCTGACCGTGATCGCAACCGTTGTCGAATCCGTCAGACTGCCATCGTCAACCAAGACTGCTAACGTCGCGCCGCCGTTGTAGCCCGCTTGCGAGTCATACGCGAGACCATAAAGTGCTGCGTCGATATCGGCCACACTGCCGCTGAACTGCAACGTCCCGTCGCTGCCATCGTTGTCGATTAAAGTCAATCCGGTGGTTTGCGCCAGTGCGATCGATGCATGATCGGCGGTCAAAGTCACGGTCAGGATGTCACCGTCGACGTCGTTGGTGTCGATAACACCGGCGCCACCGATGTCAAACGTCAGCGAACCGCCTTCGGCGACGGTCGCGGTAGCCGGTCCGGTAACTTCCGGCGCATCGTTGACATCGGTAACGGTCAGATACATCGTTTCCGGTGTGGTGCCGAATGCGGTCGAGCCACCACCGACGCCCGTGTTGACTTTCGTGCCAGCGGTTCCCGTTGTTTGATCCCAAGCGCGAACGCTCAGGTGTGCCGTCGTGCCGGTTTCGCCGTTGGGTTGAAAGCGAAGCATGTCCGTATCGCGAAGCAGCAGTGCCGAAGAGTTCGAGACCGTACCGACGTCCAGCCAGTTCGTTCCGCCGTCAAGCGAGTATTGCCACGTGCCGTTACCCGACAGCACCGAGCGAATCGCGATGCCTTCGACGGCTCCGTTGTCGACATCGGTAATCCGGTTTCCACCTGCACTGGCGATCAGATCAGCGACCGTTTCACCTGCGTTGTTCAGATCATCTTCGGTGATCGTGGTGAATTCTGTATCGCCGGCGGTGTTATAGACGGGCGCATCATTGACATCGGTGACCGTGATCTGTGCCGAAGCGGTTTCGGATGAGTACGCCGTTACACCGCCGTTGGTTGTCGTGTCGCCATGGCTGGTCGAGCCGTTCGCCGAAGCCGTTCCGCTGGTTTGATCCCATGCACGGTAGGTAAACGTCGCCGTTTCGCCATTTTCGGCATCGGGTGCGAATCGAATTTGAGTGCTTGAGCTGATCAGCAAGGCGTTGGACGCCGACACGGTGCCGAACGATGTCCATGTCGACCCATCAGTCGAATACTGCCATGTTCCGTTGCCGGTCAACGATGTGATCGCAAGCCCACTTTGGGACGAGAAGTCAACATCGTTCAAAGAGCTTGAAGTCAAAATATCAGCAGCGGTACTGCTGGACGAATTGGTGTCTTCGTCCGTCCCCGTGAAGTTGAACACCGATCCATTGTTAATCGTCGGTGCATCGTTGACACTGGTCACAACGATCGATGCGGTTTCGGTATCGGTGCTGAACGCCGTGGTGCCACCGTTGGTCGATGCATCGACTTTGCTGCCGGCGGTTCCGCTGGTGCCGTCCCAAGCACGGAACGTAAAGTCCTTCGTGGTGCCGTTTTCGCCATTGGGCTCGAAGCGAACCAAATCCGTTGAGCGCAATAGCAGTGCTGATGAATCGGATACCGTGCCGACATTCGACCAGTTGGTGCCGCCATCGATCGAGTACTGCCAGATTCCTGGGCCATTGTTGCGTGTCGTGATCGCGATCCCATCAACCGATCCAGAATCCACATCCGAGATCGGTGTGCCTCCATCGCTTGCCAGAATCTGAGCCACGGTTTGGCCACCGTTATTGACTTCGTCCTCGGTGATCGTCGGCAGGGTCAAATCGCCAGAGTTGTCCAGAACTGGCGCATCATTGACCGCAGTGACGGTACCCGTCACGACACCGTGAGAAATCGCACCGGTGGAAGTCACTGCGGCCAGGTCACCGCCAGCTTGACCATTGCTGTCTTGAACTCGCCATGTTGAAACCGTCGTTGCGTTGCCTGTGGTCTTGCTAACCACAGAAAGATTTCCGTTGCTATCGGTTCCATAAAGGTTGCCATCGGTTCCGAAAGCCATGCCCGTTTTCACATCGCGAAAGTCGCCATAGTTAGTCGGGTTGTTCGATGGCGTCACGAAGTCATGAGCGTAAGTCGTGCTGGCGATTTCGTTGTACGTGTCGGTGTTCAAGTCGTACGAGAAAAGCACCGAAGTCCGTAGGCTATTGTCCGTGTCATTGAAATCGCCGCGACCGTACAGGATGCCGGTCGCTTGATCGATGGCAATGTCATCGTTGTTATTCCACTCGAACACATCGCCCGTCAGGTCAGCCACCTTCACCACGTCGCTGATCGTCGTGGGGTCCGAGAAGTCGACACGATACAGCGCATCGTCCACCGCGCTGCCAGCGGGTCTTGCCGTTGGAACCAAGTACAGCGAACCGTTATAGAAGGCAGCCGTTTGGTGGGTGTAGGCCGACGGAACCGGTGCCGTCCAACCGTCGCCGGTGCTTTCAATATTGCCGATCAAGGTAAGCGAACTGGTCGGTTCACCTCGGTCCCAAGCATAGATTCCTCCATCGTTGGTAATGAAGTACGCCATGTCGGACGCCGCATCGTAAGCCATCGCCGTGGAATTGATCGCGAGGTCGCCAATCAGTGTTTTCTCGCCGGAATCCAAATCGACCGAGAACAATTGGCTGCCGAAATCGGCCGATGATTCGATTGACAGGGACTGACCGGCCGATCCGCTGGCGGTAGGCCGGTCGCTGACGCTGTATTCAAAGGAAATTGGTCCGTTGTAATCCGCGTCGGCCGTAAACGTCAGCGTGCCGTCGGCTTCCAAAGTAACCGAACCATTGGAAACCGAAACGCTATTGCCAACCGAGATCGCTTGCCCATCAACGTGCGTGATCGTCAGCGTATCGCCCTCGCTGTCTGTGTCGTTCCCCAAGACGTCGAAGTTAACCGACCCATCTTCGGCCACGGTGAAGGCGCTGGAATCATCGACGGCAACGACCGCATCGTTGACCGCGGTGACCGTTAGGTTGAAGGTTCCCGTATCGGATAGCGAACCGTCACTGACCGTGAAGTTGAATGAGTCACTGGTCGTGTCGCTGCCGTCGTGGAAATAGATCACCTGACCGGCGTCAAGCTGAGCCTGGGTGAAGGTGGTGATTGGTGTCGATGGCGCGGAATCCAATGCGACAAACCCGTTGGCCAAACCGCTGTCGATTGTGTAGATCAGTGTTGAGTCATCGTTGTCAGTATCCGATGACGACAAGTTGTCCGAGGACAAAACAATTCCACCGCCTTCGGAGACCGTCTGGCCAGTCGAGACGTCAACGGTCGGCGCGTCGTTGTCGGCCGTGATGTTAACGACCGTGTATCCGGTTGCGAATTGCTCACCGCCGGTACCCTGCTGGGTCCCGAAGTTGTCGTCCGCGAACGTCCAGTCCAACTGAACGCTACTGGCCGGAGCTGCACTGGTATTTTCATACGCGATCGACCGCAATACTTCGTTCAGGATCGCCTGATTCACTGAACTGTTAAATCGCAGCGTCAGCGTACCCGCGGAATTCACGTCGACGGTTCCAACGGTTTGCGAACTCAGTACCAGGGCTCCGCTTTCGGTCAACGGATCAAGGTTGCCTGTCGCCGAGAACACGTCGTTGCCGCTTGCTCCGCCGTTTCTCACAATCGTCAATGTGGTGTTGTCGTAGTTGTCCAGACCGCCTTCAACTTCGGCGTCAAACAACGTGACGTCGGTATCCAACACAACCGCCGATCCGCCTTCGGTGAAGCCGGCGGTGCCTAGATGTCCGTCGATTTGCTTGACCGACACGTTGTCGATCTTTCCGTCAACCGAGGTGGTGCCGTCGGATACGCCCGCCGTGTCCGAGGTGTCGGTAAACGTCAGTGTCGATGCCGATGAGTCTGCAGTAAACGTGTATTCGTAGCGAACAAAGGTGCTGCCATCGATGTCGGTGACAATCTGAGACGTGGTCAACAAGTTGCTGCTGCCATCAACCGTCACCTGCAATGATTGGTTCTTCGTCGTCGAGCCATCGCGGTAGTCGAATGTCAAACGATAGGTCTGTCCGGCCTCGGTCGCGATTATTTGCGACGCGGTATGCGGACCCGCGACATCGCCACCACCGAAGTTCAGTTCGCCCGGACCAAGATTGATGACCGAACCCGTCGTCGTCCATCCCGACAGATCGCTGTCGAAAGTTCCGTTGGTGATCAATTCCGGCCCAACGAACTCCGGCGCATCGTTAACGCCGGACATCGTGACGATCGACGTTGTCCCGTCCGACGTGGTCTGATTCGTTGCGGCGTCTTCGGTGATGGATTGGAACGTGACCGTCCGCGTGGTTCCACTTGGTGCATCACTTTGGTTGTCATACGCGATCGCATTGATCAGTGTCTGAGCATCGCTGCTGCTAAATCCGCCGGATTTGCTGATCGTCACCGTAGCCGTCGTGCCTGAGACGCTCACGGCAACGTCGTAACCTCGCGAATCGCTGGTCCCTGTGACCAGATCCGTCAGTTCAAACGACTCGCCGTCGAGAATCAACCGTTCGTCGCTTCCATCGGCGAGTCCGTCGACGGTGAACACAACCGAAGCAACATTGTCGGCCGCTTCCAACAAATCGACACTTGCACCGCTGAATAGACCCACGGGACCGCTTTCAGTCCAAGTTGGCGAGTCACCTGTGACCGATACCACCGGGGCATCATTGACCGCCGTGACGTTGATGTCTCGTGTGCTGACGTTGGAATCTTCGTCGCCATCGTTGACGGTGAAGCTGACCGTTCGAGTCAACGTGGACGGATCATCGCTGGTGTTGGTGTAAGTGATGCTGCGAAGGGCGACCTCGTAATTGGCCAGTGAGTCGGTTCCGGTCAACGTCAGTGTTCCGGTCGCCGAATCCCAAACGCCGGTGATGTTGGCAGTGTCCACAAACGTAAGCACATCTTCGCCGTTGGCGTAGTTGCCAGAGATCGTGATTGCTGCGGATTCCAAATTGCTGTCGTCAACGTCGGCAAAGTTGAAGCCGTTATTGATTTGAACCGCACCGTCATTCTCGGTGTAGTCGATCGCCGTCAGTGGAGTACTGTCCGGGCGGACTTCGACGTTATCGAGATAACCTCGGACACCCGAGTGATCGGCGGATGTGTCGGTAAAGCTGAGCGTCGTCGAAGTGGAATCGGCAACGAAGCTATATGTGTAAAGCTGTAACGCATTTTCAGCAACGCCGCTGGTGATTGCTTCGGCAAGCAACGATGCGGAACCGTTTACATCGACTTGTACCGATTGGGACTTCGTCGCACTGCGGTCGCCGTACTCAAACGTCAGGAAGTACTCTTTGCCGATTTCCGTGGTGAAGGTTTGTGACAGAGCGCCCGACCCACTGCCGAGTTGACCGAATCTCACTTCGGAACTTTGCCAATCGACATCCCCGGTCGTGGACCAGTCACTCAGGTCGGTCGTGAACTGAGCGTTCGTGATTGCGTTTTGACCCAGGATATGAGGCGCGTCGTTGATCGCGAACTGCTGCGAAAACTCCGACGTTTCCTTCGTCGTCAGGTCGGTCGCGGTCGCAGTCACCTGCATGCCCGTGGGGATCGTCGCCGCCATGGACGTCGCGAACGTCGCATTGCCGCTGCCGTCGGTCGTTACATTGATCGATCCCAGGTACGTTTCGCCCTGTCCGTGACCGTTGGCGTATTCATCGGACAGAAAGAACTCAAGCCGATACGTCCGACTGGCCAAACTGTTGAACGAACCGGATACCGCCAACTGACTTCCGTCGCTGCTGGCAAAGTCGATGACCGGGAAGTTCTGCAGCGAATTGCCACCCGTGTCGACGTCGTCGGCATCGTTAGGCGTGTAGTAAGGCGCCGTGCCAAAGGAAGTATTGTCACCGGTGGTCTGCAGGTCGAGTCCGACCAGCCCGCTGGCCGCAGCACCTTGCCGCGAAAGCACCGTGCCGTTGCCGTAAATCGAATTCTCGGTGATCTCGATCGCGTAGGCGCCGTCATTTACTGTGACTCCCGCGCCGTAGTTATTGGCGATGATGTTGTGCTGCACGGTGACGTTATAGGTTCCGCTTCGAAATGCGATCGCATCCGACTGCGAGTGGCCACCGGATGCAGGACCGACACCACTGTTGATTACCGTGTTGTTCGTAATCGTGATGTTGTTGGAGCCGCCACCGGCAAAGATCGCTTGAGTCGACATGCCGCTGAAGTAATTGCCATCGATTAACGCACCATCCGAATCGGCAAAACCGAAACCGTCGCCATTGCTGTAGTTCAAACCACCGTCGACGATCTGGTTGCCCGTCAATGTCCAGCCGTCCGACGCATTGGTCGCATGGAAGGACGCGGCTTGCGAGTAGGCAAAGAAGTTGTCGGTGAGAAAACCATTGTCCGCACCGAGCGCCCGCACGTGAACGAAGTTGTTCAGCGCAACTCCAGGATCCGATAGACCACCTGCCGAAGTGCCGAATGCGTTTCCGCTGACGATCGCACCAGTAAAGCCATCGCTCAACTCGATCGCTTCACCGCTCGAGTTGCTAAATCCGTACATGGCAAATCCGGTGATCGTGACGTTGTCGGCACTCACTATCAAACCGCCTGTCAGCGTTGAATCGCCGATGATCGTTATCTCAGGGCGTTCAATGGCCGCAAGCACCGTGTCGTTCACACCGACCTCAGTCGCGGCGCTGAACGTTCCTGGATTCACGTTGCCACCGAAAGAAGTTTGACTCGTTCCGTCCAGAATCAACGACTCGGTGATCACCGGCAGCACATCGGCCAGCGTGATTTGCCAATGCGCGTCGACTCCCGCGGTACCGGTGTAGCCCGCATCTACGTTCAGGATCGCGAAGTTAATCGTGTCTTGTCCGGCAGTGTTGTTGGCCGCGATGATCGCTTCACGCAAACTGACGTGCCCGTCGGCTCCACCGCCAACGGCATACAATTGAGTGATGTTATAACTCGTGCCCAAACCGGTATCGTCAACGTCGGACGTGGTCGTCACCGTCAGCGACGTCTCGTTGGAAACGTCCTGAACGTTGACCGTAATCGTCTGGGAATCCGTGTGCGTGCCATCGCTGACCTGAACGATTACCGTGTAAACGTTGTCGGTGTTGCTATCGGCGGGGCTCTCGTAATCAGGCGGTGTGACAAACGTCAGGTTCCCGCTGCTGTCGATAGCAAAGTCACTCTGGTCGGTACCGCCTATGATGGAATAGGTGACGGTGTCGCCGGGCAAATCGCCATCGCTGTACGTGACCTGCGTGACGTTGGACAGTGATTCGTTGTGACTGATGTTTGCGGTCGCTCCGCCGCCGTCGCTGGTGATCGAGATCGGTTGATCGTTGACCGGAGTTACCGCAATGTTGAACGTTCCGGTGCTTGCCGCGCCCACACCGTCATCGACACTAAAGTCGAAGCTGAAAGTGAAGTTCTCGGTCCCGTCATGATCATAAGTGATCAAGTTCGCATCGATGTCCGCCTGGGTGAACGAGTCGCTTAATCCCAAAGCCACCGAATTGCGATAGAGCGTTCCGTTTCCGTTGATCGCCGAAACCGTATAGGTCAGCGCAATGTCGGCGTGATCCGCGTCCGTCGTTTCCAGCATCGCCGTCGTGATGATGTTGTCGGTTGAGTTTTCATTGAACGTTGCACCGGTGTTGGTTGCTAGGACTTGTTCGTCATTGATATCGGTAACGTTGATCGTGACGGTATCGTCGACGGAGCTGAATGCGGTCGTACCGCCACGCGTCGTGACGTCGGCACCCGGGCCAGTTGTGCCGCTGGTTTGATCCCAAGCGTAGTAGTCCAGCGTCATCGTTCCGCCAGAAATCCCATCGGGCGTGTAACGAAATAAATCCGTCGCGCGAAGCAGCGTCGCGTTGGTTGCCGAAAGTGAATTGAAGGTATACCAATTGGTTCCTCCATCAGTACTGTATTCGAGCGTCCCAACCGAACCGGTCGCGTTGTAGACGGCAACGCCTTCGACAGCACCTGAATCGACGTCCGAGATACTAGAGCCCAACAGGGCGGAAACCGATGCGCTAAACGAGCCTGCGTTTTCGGTGGTGTTGTAGGTCGGCCCATAGGGCGCCATCACCGGAGCATCGTTGACGTTTGTCACGCTGACGGTTGCCGCTTCAACTCCGCTGCTGAATGCCGTGTTACCGCCATCGGTCGTTGTGTCGACTTTCGTTCCGAACGAACCACTGGTTTGGTCCCACGCCTTGAACAGAATCAGCGGTGTTTCCCCATTGGTTCCGTCCGGCAGGTATCGAAGACTGTCAGTCGTCCTCAATAGCAACGCACTCGAATCGGAGACCGTTCCGACATCGGTCCAACCTGAGCCGGTGTTGTATTGCCACTTTCCGTAGCTCCCTGAAGCGGAAGTCAACGCAATGCCTTCGACCGCCCCCGTGTCGTCGTCCGAGATCGGATTACCACCATCGCTTGCAAGTATCTCTGCAACCGTATTCCCTGTCGGTGCGGTGTCATCTTCCGAGATCGTGTCCAGACCTAAGAAACCGCTGTTGTCCATCACCGGAGCATCGTTGTCGCCGCTGACCGTTACAAAAGCCGTCGCGGTTGAGAAGTTTCCGTTTCCATCTCCGACTTGATAAGTGAATGAGTCACTCGCCGTTTGACCGGACGTTAAATGATTAAATGCATTGTTGGGATCGTAATCAAAGGATCCGGTGGAAGTCACTCTGACCGTCGCACCCGAGGCAAGCGTGACCGTCGAACCGACGCCCGCACCGCTGCCTTCGACTTGAGTCACCGTCAACGTGTCGCCGTCGCCGTCGATATCGTTGGTGAGAACGCCGCTGCCGGCCGCAACGCTCAGGGGACTGTCCTGGTCAGTTGAGTAATTGGTCCACTGAGGACCGGCGGCACCCGAACCGCCGTCGACCAACGTGCCATCGTTGCTTCCGCCGGAATCAGCCGCGATCGTTCCGCTGGTTTCACTGAACTGCCAATTCCCTAGCAGACCTGCTTGTGGTGATAGGTCTTGGTTTAGGTTTGTAAGGATTTCGGATTGGGTCCTTGCGACATCCCAGATGCGAACATCGTCAATCTGGCCGTTGAAGTATTGACCGGTCGGATTGTTCTCACGTCCTCCGATGATAAAGTTGTCCATCGGCGCGTTCGCGTCGGTGATCGCACCGGATCCTTCATACACATCGACCAGCGTTCCATTGACATACGTGCTAACAACACCGTTGTCATAGCTGACTGCCAAATGCGACCATTGGTTTAGCGGGACGACGTAGCCTGTGTCGTGCCATGCCCATCCAGGATCGGAATTCGCGACAGCCCATCGCAACGTGCCGGTATCGCTAATGCCAATCTCGTACTCACCTTCACGGTTCATTACGATCGATCCGGCCACGTTGTAGGCTGCCGGATTGACCCACGCTTCCATCGTCAACGTCGAACCGGTAATTTCCAGCGCCGCATTGTTTCCAATGTTGACGTAGTCATCGACGCCGTCGAACGTCAGGGCGGACCGATCATTAACAGCGATCGGCGCATCGGTGGCTGCCGCGATATTTAGCGTCTTCTGCACCGTCGCGCTGGTGTCACCGTCACCGTCGGTCAATACAAAATCCAGCGTGCGGGTGGTGGTCGATGGGCTATCCGATGTGTTGTAGTATGCGATTTGACGGCCGACTTCCTGAGCGATTGCCGGTGTGCTATCCGCATCAAACGTGATCACCAGATCCTGGCCGCTGACACCGCCGGTGAACGTTGCGACTTGTGTGCCACTAACGCTGATCGCATTGCCCAGGACCGTCACATTGCCGCCGGGAATCACCGTCAGTCGATCACCTGTCGTGCCACCCGCTGAGAAAGATACCGTGAGCGTTCCCGTATCCAAGTCGGCTGAATCGGGATCCGCAGCGGTAAGCGATGTCGCGATCAAAGTTGGCAAATCATTTTCGGTGTACGAAACCGGCGTCGCAGATGTCGTGATGACCGGCGAGTCGTCGACATCATCAACGGCAACGGCCATCGCTTCGCTATACGAATTGCCCGACGCATCGGTGACCTGAACGGTGATGTTGTGCGACGTCGCGACTTCGTAATCGAGTTGCGATCCATCGGCGACGGTGATTTCGCCGGTGGATGCATCTATCGCGAATCGGCCGCTCGCGTCATCGGTTAGGTTGAAAGTGAAATTGGAAAGTACCTCGCTGGCGTCCCACTGAATGATGTAGGTATTAGTCCCTGCGGCCCCGGCGTCATTCCAACCGCCGGTGTTTTTTGTCAACTCGGCAAAGTCTTCACCGCTAAAATCGTTGGGCTCGCCTGATTCCCAATTGGTAAAGTGTCCCGGTTGAGCCGACCCGGCACCGTTGCCAATCCAAAACGTTTCGCCCGCGTTCCCGCCGTCGTACCATTTCCACGTGCCTTCGGTGTCTTGGTCCGAGGCGCCCAACCACACATTGTCACTTAGCCCCTGAGACAAAGTGGCAATGAAATCATTTTCGTATTGAGACTCGATGGTCAGCAATTCGCCTTGGATTCCGTTCAAGGCTGAACCCGTTGCGACGCTCTGTGCGGCCGACCATGAGACTTGAGAGTCGACGGCTTTGTAGAACTTTCCAGTCCCAGCATCGTAGGTCAACGATGGGTCGTTGCTCAAAATCGCTGTGATAGCTGGCGGGACTTCAAGCACTTGGACATCCGCGATCACTCCGGCATAGGCCCCCGTTTCCAAGGAAGAGAAACGTACAACGGTATTCGTTGAATCTGCTGTGAATGTTAGCGTGTATCGGCTTGACAATGGGTTGGACAATGACCAACCGCTTGGCTCGGCGATGACAATGTCTTGGCTTGTTCCACCTAAGCTAGCACGGAAAGACACGTGGTCTTGTCCGCCGCTAAAATTGCCGCCTGCTTCAAACGTCAGTTGATATTGCTGGCCAACAATGGTCGTGATTGATTGCGCGATTGCCCCGGTCGTGTCACCATTGAGTTCAACTGATCGCCCACCGAGAGGTGAAGCCGGGATAATGGTGCCCAAAAGATCGACGTTACCACTTTCGACCGTCCAACCGCCAAACGTCTGGGCGGTGCTATACCGTGTGTATGTTCCTGGGTCGGGGGCGTCCAGGAACAGGCTATCGGTGACGACATTGGTGACCAAGTCAGGGGCACTGGCGGCGACGTAACCAACTGTTGTCCCATTGGCACTGTTTTCGGTAACGTGCAGGTTCTCGACCGGCGTGCTGGCGGCGAAACCGACGCCACTTGCATGCCCAATGACTAGGTTGTTTCCGCTGACCACATCGACGACTTCACTGGATCCATTGAATCCATCCATTTGCCAATTGGCGACCAGGCCGCTGGGCAGACTTCCGCTGTCGAACTTGTTCTGATAATGGAGGGAAATTTCTGCTTCGCTGCGGACCTCATTCCAAACTCGAACGTCATATAATGTTCCGCCGAACACTTCATCCGAATAGAAGTCAGCCGCATCGTCCGGATTCTGCCCCAGGACTAATTGAGCAAGGCTTGCGTTGTGTAGTGTGTGCCCCGTGCCCACTCCGTCAAGCGACTCGACGTATTCACCGTCGATGAAGAATTGCACGTCACCATGCGTGTTGTCCCAGGCGACTGCAACATGATGCTGTTCGCCGTCAAGCAGCTGCGTGTAGGTTCCCGCCGTTGAAAAAGATACGTCAGCGACGGTGATCTTCAGCGACCCATCGGGATTGATCGCAACTCCAAATTCAGTAGGAATTCCGCCCTCCTGGTAGTCGATAATCGGGATCGATCCGGTGGGCACCGAATCAATTTGGAACGATGCTTCCAATGTCAATTCGGTCAATCCGCCAAGGACAGGTCGACCATCAGCGATGTACAGATAACTGTCGTTGCCACCGTCGGTATTCAGTTCGATGCCGCCGGATAGATCGGTCGGCGCATTGCTGGACTCGACCAGATCATTCAATGAAACAGTGAAGACTTCGTCATAAGTATTCGAGTCAATGTCTGTCACACGAACCGTCAACGAGTGCGTCGAATTCGTTTCGTAGTCCAGCAGCGAACCATCGGCAACCGTGATCGCGCCTGTGCTGGAATCGATCGCGAACGCGCCGGCGACGGTTTGCGATTGGATCGCATAGGTCAGCGCATCGTTTGCATCCAAAACATCATCGGCGTTCCACTCGATGACATAGGCTTGGTTCAATGTGGAGTTCGTGTCCAGCCAATACCCATCGGTATGTCGAATGCGTCCGTAGTCCTCATCGGCTTGTCCCGCACTCGGTTCGCCGCTGATCCAGTTCACGTAATGATCACCTATTCGAGAACCGCTTGAGTCTCCCGACCAAAACGAGTCTGTCGGACTGCCGTCGTCGTACCAACGCCAATCGCCTTCGACCAATTCATCCGAAGCTCCGATCCAGACATCGGCCGCACCACCGGCTGCGATGGTCCAAACCACTTCGTTTTCGGCTGCCGATTCGATGTGAACCAAATCGCCCGTCACGCCACTGAGTGTCGCGGCATTGGCGGCGGACAGTGCTGCATTCCAACTGACGCTGGAATTGACCAACTTGTAGAAACTGCCCGTCTCGGCGCTGAAAGTCAGATCAGCGTCGGCCGCAAGCAGCGCAGCGATTCTTGCATCACGCTCGGGATCCACGCCGTGCAAACTGCCAACGATGGTGCCAGTGAGTGCGTTTTCATCAACTGCTAGAGTCAATTCAGGGTCGCTGGTGGTGAACCCTGTGTCACTGGCGTGCCTGAGCGTTAGGTTGTTACCGCTGACCGATTCGGTAATGACGCCATTGGGGGACAAATTGTTGAACTGCCAGTTGGCGATCATGCCGCCTTCGTCGTATGGCAGATCGCTGCGGTAGCTTGCTGAGATTTCATTTTCGCTGCGGACGTCGTTGAAGAGACGAACTTCATAGAGCGTTCCTTGGAATGCTTGAGCCGGCGAAAAATCGCCACCGACCGAATCTTGATCGTTCCCGAGTACCAGGACGCCGCCTGCACCAATCGTGCTGCCGGTTTGGTAGCCAGTGAATGATTCCACGAGTTCGCCATCGACGTAAAACTCGACCGCACCGCTCGCCGTCCCGTCCCAGCTGACGGCAACATGATGACGTTGACCGTTGAACAGACTCGCGTACGTCGACGCGGAGGTTTGCGCCGTTCCCGTTGAATCCGCCGTGAAGATCAGTTGTCCGGACGCGGAAATGAACAGCCCGAGCGCCTCGTCATTGACGCCTTCGGCGTACGACAACAGACCAATGGACCCAGATGGTGGCGAACTGATGGCAAAGGATGCCTCAACGGTTACTTTCTGCAACCCGCCAACGATCGCGCCGCCGTCGTCGGCTTGCAAGTACACATCGTTGCCGCCGTCATGGTTGAGGCTTAATCCGCCACCGCTTGTTCCGGTGATTTGAAGATCACTCGGCGCGGCATCGACGAACTCATACGCGCCGATGTCGGTCGATCCATCGCGAGCGACGTTGCGTTGGTCGGTTGCCGGTGCACCCGTGTTACTACCCGCGTCGATTGCCGTGCTGTTCGTCAACAGGGCGTGAGTCCACGTCGGACCACCATTGTCAGCCAACACGCCGAGCATAGGATCAAGTGGACTGCCGCTGGTTCCGACTTGGTTTCCGTTGACGCCATCGACCAGGGTGGTTTGACCGCTTCCATCGCCGATCAGGTTATTGCCCAGATCATTGACCGTGCCTCCGGCAGAAAGATCGGCGTACCCGCCGCCGCTATTGCCAGCGATGATGGTGTTGCGGATGTCGAGTGTTCCAGTGCTTGTCACGCGAACCGCGCCCAGGTCTCCATGGGTGTTGCCCGTCACCGTGACGTTCTGCAGCGTCGTCGTTCCGTTGGTGATAAGAATTGCTGAGCCATGGTGAGTGGCGCCGGCGCTGTTACCACTAAAAGTCGTGTTGGTGATGGTCAGGTCTCCAGCAACGTAAATTGCGCCTCCTGAATTAATATCGCTTGAGTTACCGACGAAGAGAGAATCGGTAATTGCGCCCGTCCCAGTTCCGGACTGATAGATGGCACCGCCAAAATGATTGTTGCTCCAATTGTTCGTGAACGTCGTGCGCTCGATCGTCAAATCTCCCGAACTGCTGATGGCACCGCCTTGGGCACCGGTTGCGTAGTTGGAATCAAATTCTGAATCGAGGATCGTCAGCGTGCCGGAGTTGAAAACAGCGCCGCCTTGGGCATTATTGGCTTCGTTGTTGAACATGCGAACGGTATCAAGTGTGACATCCGCTCCGACATTGACATCGATCCCAGAACCAACGTCGTTTCCTTGGCCACCTTGAATGGTCATGTCTTGAAAGGTGACGGTTCCCGAGAAGACTTCGAAGACACGTTCGTTTTGATTCGCATCAATGATCGTGCTGCCAATGCCGTCGCCGACGATGGTCATGCTGTTGCGAATGTCAAAATCGCCGGCGGTATCGTTTGCCCCCGCCGCGAAGGTGTAGGTGCCCGCGCCCACTTCAATAGTCCAGTCCGTCGCGGAGTCGTTGTTGACCGCAAGGATGGCTTCTCGCAGCGAAATAAAACCATCCGAACCTCGGTTGGCCAACAACGTGGCCACGTCGGTGGTGGTTCCGTCGACCGTATCGCTAAAGGTGTCGACCGTGATTGTCGTGACCGGAGGAGGTGTCGCCAACAGGGTCACATCCGAATCGCTCAGTTGCCTTGAATACAACCGAACATCATCCAGCAAACCTTCAAAGTCGTTCGTCGAATCACCACCGGCCCCGATTACTAGTGCCGCCGTCGTACTGACGTCCAGTGTCGATGCCGAGTTGCTGCCGACGACCGCACCATCGAGATAGGTCTTGACCGCCCCACCGCTGCGAGTGAACGTGACGTGGTGCCAGCTTCCGTCATTGATCGTACCGATCGTTGAGGTGCCGCTGGAACCGCCGCTGGAAAGATTGACCTTCATCACGCCGCCGGCTTCCACATAGATGCGGAATCCATCGCCGCCATTCTGTTTGTCAATGACCGTGGCTTCGCTAGCGAATGCATCCGACGTATTGACCCAAAATGACACCGTGAAATCGCCGGTGCCAAAATCGATTGACGGATCATTGGCAATCGTGATGTGCTGATTCGCTCCCGGTGCATCACCGGTAAAGTCACCCGCCAGTGTTCCGACGGTGCCCGTCGTGGTGTTATCTGAATTCTGGTATGCCCCGTGATTGCCCGACCCGGAAGCATCATTGGCAATGCTGAGCGCATCGTTATCGAACTCATAATGCGCCACCAAGTTGGATGTTGTATCCAACGAGTGTTGCCACGACGCTTGCGCCAGATAGCCAAAGGCCACGCCGGTCTGCACATCGCCGACTGCGTATTCAAGTATCCAGTCCGCACCGAGCGATTCATGTCCCGTCGCATCATCACTGGCGGCAACGTCACAGTCACAGAGTGCAGCAATCGAGTCGATCAATTCGCGACCGCCATCAGTGCTGGCCAGATCGCAACCGTAAATCAGCAAGTCGGCACCGCTGTCCAAGGCGCTGCCCCAAGATGCGATCGAACCCGCGTAGGCTTCTGCCGTTGTCGTATCTAGTCTCGTGTTGCCGAGTTGAATTCCGTCGCCGTCGCCATGGCTGAGCAGATGGATTGCATCGACGCCGGTAAGTCCCGCTAACGCCCGGCTGATTTGGTCGATTCCGTCGTCATCCGCGGAAAGTTGGACAACGAGCCATTGAGTTTCGCCTTCGTTATCACCACGCAATCCTTCGATCAGAATGTCCGCGTCTTCGACTCCCGCATCGACAAAGACGACTTGCAGTGGCAGGGCAGGATCAAAGGCTGGTATGTCGGCGTAGTCATTAACCGCCAAATGGTCTTCGGCGTTGGGGATCAATCCCGCTGGCGCAGCAGCGAGCGCACGATCCTCGGTGACTTGACCGGCAGCCGACAATTCTTCGAGCAGCGTCGTCGACAGATCGGCATCGACCTGGGCTTCGGTATCGGCACCCTCGATCCCTTCGCCGCTAAGCAGGACGCGGTCCTCAAGCAGATAAAAATCAAACACGCGTGGTGATGTTTGCTTGCCCATGGTGGGTCAAATTCCGTAGGAGTTTCCATTGCATCAGATTCCGTAGGCGCGCAATGCACCTGACTGATCTTCAATGAAAAGGTAGCTCACTGTGGGCGACCGCGACCAAATTCAGTCCAGGTCGCAGCGGATGTACCGGTTATCCGCGGCATTCTCGTCAGGGCGGCGATAACGGATTTGCGTTGCGCATCCTGGTCGGATTGTGCCGGTAAGATGTGGGCTGCGATTCCCCTGATGAAAGGATCAATATGATGCAGCCGACCGAGTTTTCACGCCGTGAAGTCGTCAAGGCCAGTGTCGCCGCCATGCTTGCCGGTCAGACCGGTTTACGCGATGCCGCGGTCGCCGATGAGCCGACGTCGAATCCAAAGACCTCGCTCCGTGTCGGATTCGTCGGGATCGGAAACAAGGGGTCACAGCACGTGCGAAATCTGTTGCACATCGATGGCGTCGAAATGCTTGCTGTCTGCGATATCTTGACCGAACCATGCGTGCGCACGCAGCGTCTGTGCAAGCAATTGGGGATGCGCGAACCGGTCGCCTACACCGGCGGCGAATACGAATTCCGGCGGATGTGTGACGAACAAGATCTGGACTTGGTTTACACCGCGACACCGTGGCGATGGCATGCCCCTGTCTGCTTGGCGGCACTGAACAGTGGCAAGCATGCCGCGACGGAAATTCCGGCGGCGATTTCCTTGGATGACTGTTGGCAACTGGTCGAGACGCATGAAAAGACCGGCAAGCACGTCTCGATGATGGAAAACGTCAACTATTGCCGGACAGAGATGTCGGTGTTGAGGATGGTACGCGAAGGAGTCTTAGGAGAGTTGGTGCATGCCGAAGCCGGTTACATGCACGATACCAGGTACCTGAAAATTCGCGACTTCGGCGACGGGCTCTGGCTCGGCGCGCATCACGCCCAGCGGAATGGCAACCTTTACCCCACGCACGGACTTGGCCCGCTTGCTTGGTATACGAATCTGGGGCGAGGCAATCGGATGGAATACTTGGTTTCAATGAGCAGCAAGGCGCGCGGCATGAATCTGTTCGCCAAAGAACATCTGCCGAAAGATCATCCGTACCGCAAACGCGACTACATCAACGGCGACGTCAACAGCAGCCTGATCAAAACGGCCAACGGTGAAACACTGATCATCAAGCACGACACGGATCTGCCCAGACCGTACAGCCGTATCAATCTCGTTCAAGGAACACGCGGCATCGTTCGTGGCTTTCCCGAGTTCTTGGTCTCGCTGGAAAATCGCGATCAGAATCGGCACAAACACTTGCCCTATCAGTCGCGTCCAATGTCGGAACACTACGAGCAATTCGATCACCCGCTGTGGACCGAGATACTTTCAATCGCCGAACAGACGCCCGAGGCGGCAGACGGTTTCAAACTCGCCGACGAAATTCGCAGCGGTGACTATCTGGAAGACATGCGATTGGTGCAGGCCCACCTGCGAGGTGTCGCACCCGATTATGACGTCTATGACGCGGCGGCCTGGAGTGTTGTTTCGGCGCTGAGCGAAAAATCCGTCGCCAACCGCAGTCAAGCCGTTGATTTTCCCGACTTCACTCGCGGAAAATGGAAGTCGCGAGCGCCATTGAAAATCATGGGCGTCTAAAGTCGAAGAATCCTAAGCAAGCGTTGCTTATCTGGTCGTCGAGGGTTGCGCACCTGCCTTCGTTCCGTCTCACACCATCCAAACCAGGAAACCACAAAACGATGTTTCGATCCCACCTCGTGGTTGTCATTCTATGGCTGACGATCGGTTTGTCGTCACCGGCAATTTCACAAGACGCGGTTGTCACCGACAACCAACCCGGCACCGACCCCTCTGGTATCAACGCTAGGTTTCTTGATCCAACGCTGGATGTCGATGAATGGCTCGGTCGGTTCGAAATCGAGAGCCGCGAAGTTTATGCCGAACGCGAACGGGTGCTTGCCGCGTGTGCGATCAAGACCGGCATGTCCGTTGCCGATATCGGCGCGGGAACCGGATTCTATTCGCGATTGTTTTCTCGCACGGTCGGTGATGAAGGGCATGTTTTTGCCGTTGATATCTCCTCCGTTTTCCTCAATCACATCAATCAGAAGGCAGAACAGGAAGGCATCGACAACATCACGCCCGTGCTCTGTTCCGAAAGATCGACAAGACTTCCGCCCAACTCGGTCGATGTCGCCTTTATCTGTGACACGTATCATCACTTCGAACATCACGAGTCGACTCTTGCGTCGATCCATCGAGCACTGAAGCCGGGCGGCACGCTGGTGGTCATCGATTTCGAACGCATCCCGGGCGTCTCGCGTGAATTTATTCTCGGACACGTCCGTGCAGGCAAGGACGTGTTTCGATCCGAGATCATTGACGCCGGATTTCACTTCGTGGAAGAGGTCGAAGTGCCTGCGTTTGTAGAAAACTATCTATTGCGTTTTCGCAAACAATCGTCTTGATCGCAACTGCGACTGCAACTGCGATCGCGACTGCGACTGGGAGCGTGTCAGTCGAGCCGCATTTAGCGGTTGACTTTGTCGGGCAGTCCTGACTTGATGCCTTGGTCGATAGGCATTTCGTCGGGTTTGCCGTCTCCATGAGCGGCGATCAAACGGTCGAGTTCGATGCGCAAATCAGCGACGGTATCTGCGTAAGCGGGATCGTTGATCAAATTTTTGTTCTCACCCGGATCAGCCTTTAAATCATAAAGTTCGGCCATGTGACGATCCGGCGAACCGTCGCCGTGTGGATAGCGGATGTATTTGTACTGGTCTGTTCGCAACGCTCGCACGTTGGGCGTGTACGGGAACTGATGCTCGTAGTTGTATTCGTAATAGAAACTGTTTCGCCAATGAGATGCGTCGCCCTGTGCCAGTTGTTTCCAACTGCTGCCATGGACATTCGTTAGCGGTTCGACACCGCAGATGTCCAGAATCGATGGAGCGAAATCGATTGTCACTGAGATTTCGTCGATCACGCGAGGGTTTTTCGGCAACGTGAGTCCCGGGTATCGGACAACCAAGGGGACGCGGATCGACGGTTCGTGACCGGTCCGCTTGTCGACCATTCCATGTTCGCCCTCCAACAGTCCGTTGTCCGACGTAAAGATAATCAGGGTGTTGTCCAGTTCACCGCTTGCTTTCAACGTTTCGTAAAGCCATCCGACGCTGTCGTCGACCGAAAGCAACGTCCCCCAGTATGCGCGAACCATGCGTGCGAAGTCTTCGACCGCTTCGGGACTGTCATCGGGAAACTTTTTGCGAAAATCGAATAGCGGTCCGTAGATGCCGTGCCAGGTATCAAGTCGCTTTTTAAACCACGCAGGTTTGTCATCAAGGTTGAATGCGCTCGCCGGATAGCCGATGTCAACATCGTCAAAGGCATGTTCGTATTTCTCCTCGGCAATATAGAAACTGTGTGGTGCTTTATGGCCAACCATCAGCATCCACGGTTGATCGCCATCTCTTTGGCCAATCCAGTCTTTCGCCATGTCGGTCACAACGGTCGTGTAATAACCGTTGACGACCCGGCGACCTTCGCCGTTGAAATTGAATTCAGTGTCGAAGTATTTGCCTTGACCCTTATGCGTGACGAAGTAGTCAAAACCGGGCCGCGGTTCATCATTGCCTTCGCCCATGTGCCATTTGCCGATGTACGCGGTCTCGTACCCGGTGTCTCGCAGCTTCATCGGAAAACTGACCAGATCGCTCGGGTATTCCGTAAAGTTGTTTTTCACCCCGTGGGCATGGGCATACAAACCGCTAAGAATCGATGCGCGACTGGGGGAACACAGACTGGTCGTGCAAAAGTGATTTTTGAACAACAAGCCTTCATCGGCTAAGCGGTCGATATGAGGCGTCTCTAGGTGCGGATGTCCCATACAGCCGAGCGCGTCATAACGCTGGTCGTCGGTAAGAATAAACAGCACGTTTGGGCGCGCCGATTCGGCCGTTGCGGCGATGGGATTGCCGCAGAAACACGCGAGGAGAACGAACAGGCTGAAGTCACGATGGGGGATACGTTTCATGTTCGGTGATATTTCGGATTTGTGAACGGTTGTGAGGACTCGTCAACGTCCTTAGCAGGTAAGCAATATAGACGGTGACGTATGTGATATGATGGGGGCGATCGAGAAATTGCCGTCTCGATTTTCCCTCCTTCAACTTCCCGCCTCAAAACATTTTCCCCACCTATGAATGTTCGGATCCTGCTGTTCGTTGGGCTGTTCGTTGGTTTGCCTTGGTTGATTCCCGGATCACTGCTTGGTGCGGCCGAGCAAAATTCCGATGAACGCATGAACGTGCTGTTCATTATCTCGGATGATCTGACGGCGACCGCACTTTCTTGTTACGGAAACACCGTTTGCCAGACACCCCATATCGACGCGCTCGCCGCTCAGGGAACGCGGTTCACGCGAGCCTATTGCCAAGGCACATACTGTGGACCCTCGCGAGCCTCGTTCATGTCCGGGTATTACCCGCACGCGACGGAGGTTTTCGGGTACGTGAATCCGCGACCGAAAATCGGCGATCGTCCGACGTGGTCAGAACATTTCAAAAACAACGGCTACTACGCGGCTCGCGTCAGCAAAATATTCCACATGGGAGTGCCCGGCGGCGTCGAGTACGGCCAGGATCCGGTGAAGTATGACTTTGGAAACGGAGCCGATGATGAGCGGTCGTGGACCGAGCGGTTCAATAGCCTGGGGCCCGAGTGGATGGCCGCCGGTGACGGTGAGACGCTCGAGAGCAACCCTGATGGCAAACGTCCCGTTGTCGGCGGCAACACGTTTGTCGTCGTCGAAGCCGATGGCGACGATAGCGTGCACTCCGATGGCAGAACCTCGGCCAAAGCGGTCGAGTTGCTAGAAAAGCATCGTGACGAACCGTTCTGGTTGGGCGTCGGGTTCGTCCGTCCTCACGTGCCCTTTGTCGCACCGAGATCGTATTACCCACCCTACAAGCCGTATGACAAAATGGTCTTGCCAGAAAAGGTCCAAGGCGATTGGGATGACATTCCCAAAGCGGGCATCAATTATAAGACCAGCGAGAACATGAAAATGGATATCCGCCGGCAAAAGAAAGCCATGGGCGGCTACTTTGCATCGGTCGCTTTCATGGACGCCCAGGTCGGAAAAGTGCTGGATGCGCTAAAAGCAAACGGGCTGCAAGACAAGACGATCGTGATCTTCACCAGCGATCACGGCTATCACTTGGGCGAACACGATTTCTGGGCGAAAGTGTCGCTGCGAGACGAGTCCGCGGGTGTGCCGTTGATCATCAGCGTTCCAGGCAAAAAGCCTGCCGTCTGTGACAGTTTTGTCGAACTGCTTGATCTGTACCCGACCGTGGCAAGTTTATGTCAGTTGCCCGTTCCCGATCATTTGCAGGGAAAAGACATATCCAAGTTGCTGGACGATCCAACCGCAAAGGTTCGTGACGCGGCATTTAGTATCGCCCCAATGCGAAAAGGTTTTCTGTTGCGAGACAAGAATTGGGCGTACATCCAATACCGAGAAGATGCCTCCAATGGCATCGAGCTCTTCGATGTGCAAAACGATCCCAAGCAATACGATAACCTTGCCACCTCAGCCCAGCATCAAAGCGTCGTGGCTGCCTTTCGCGAAAAGTTAAAGCAAAAGCTTGTCGAAGTGCGCGACAATGATCTGTAATGGGTTGCCCCCATTCAATGCTCCACGCCATCGCGGCTGTGGCAAGCTTTGCATTCCCTTTTGATGTAATTGATTCGATTTCGAAGTGAGTTTTCTATGCAATTCCGTATGCTTCCGCTGATCTTTGTCGCCATCAGTTTTGTCGGTGCTGGTGCCGACGAACCCATGGTTTCGCTTTACAACGGAAACGATCTAAGAGGCTGGACAACCACCGGAAATTGGATTCCTCAGGACGACGGCTCGCTGATGTTGCGACCGCGCGAGGGCGAAGAGGGATGGAAACGCTATGACGCCTATCTTTGGGCGGATCAACCGTATGGTGATTTTGTCTTTGACTTTGAGTACAAGCACGAATCCGAAGGCAACAGCGGTTTTTATTTCCATGTGAAAGACAAAGACGATCCGGTCGAAACAGGAATCGAAATTCAGATCAAGGATTCCTATGGCGACACGGGTAAGTTGGGGCCGCATCACTGCGGTGGCGTCGTTCGTACGCAGGCACCGGCAAAGAACATGTCACGGCCGCCGGGGCAGTGGAATCACATGGTGGTCAGATGTGAGTCCGGCCATCTGCAAGTCGAACTCAATGGCGAAGCGATCATCGACATGCAATTAGATAAATCGGCGGTTAGCGATCGACCCGATCAAGGTTGGCTGGGTATCCAAGATCACGGACAAAAATTTTGGGTGCGAAACGTACAAGCAAAAAGGCTATAGATGACAGGTTTGACTCGATTCGTTTGTGTGCTTTGTCTTCTGTTCTCTGTCACAGCGAACGGCATTCCATTCGCCGCGGCAAATCAATCTGTCGCGCCCAACCTGGTGATCATCTTTGCCGACGACATGGGCTACGGTGACGTCGGTGTGTACGGCGCGACCGAGTTCGCAACGCCGAATTTAGATCAGCTTGCCGCCGAAGGTATTCAGTTCACCGATTTTCATGTTGCGGAATCCGTTTGCACTGCATCTCGCGTCGGCTTGATGACTGGCAGCTATCCGGCACGTGTCGGACTGGGCGGTGCAATCGGTCCCGCCAACCCGAAAGGGATTCATCCGGACGAGTATTTATTGCCCGAGTTGTTGCGGGACGCCGGATACGCGACCGCGTGCATCGGCAAATGGCATCTGGGTGACCAACACAAATTTCTGCCGTTGCAAAATGGTTTCGATGAATTTTATGGCCTGCCCTATTCTAACGACATGTGGCCTTACCACCCCAAACACGCAAGATTTCCGCCGTTGCCGTTGATGGAAAATAACGCGGTGGTCAACGCAAATTTATTGGCGAGTGACCAGGATGTGCTGACCAAGTCCTATACGGAAAAGGCGGTCAACTTTATTCAGCGGCATCACGACCAGCGTTTCTTTTTGTATCTCGCGCACAATATGCCACATGTTCCGTTGGGCGTATCGCCTAAGTTTCGCGGCCAATCGAATTCTGGCATGTACGCTGATGTCATCCAAGAAATTGACTGGTCGGTCGGTTCAGTGCTCGCCGCACTCGACGAGTATGGGATCGCAGAAAATACGTGGGTGATCTTCACATCGGACAACGGGCCGTGGCTGGTGTATGGCGATCATGCCGGGTCGGCCGGTCCATTTCGATCAGGAAAACACACGATTTTTGAGGGTGGCTTCCGAGTGCCCTGTCTGATGCGATGGCCGAGTGTGATCCCCGCCGGAACATCAAGCGATGTCATGATCTCGACGATGGACATTCTGCCAACGGTCGCCGCGGTGGTTGGGCAACCGCTGCCGAGTGATCGAGTGATCGATGGGCACAATGTCTTACCGGTCATGACGCATGATGCGTCTGCCGAGTCACCGTGGGATGCTTACTATTATTTCAAGAACGACTTGCATGCGGTGCGCTCTGGTCGCTGGAAACTCACGTTGCCTCATGACAGCTATCACGTCTCGCAAGTTGGCCAGGGCGGCCAACCCGGCATCAACGACAAGGTCAAGGTCTCATTGGCACT
The DNA here is from genome assembly GCA_963975425.1 of uncultured Pirellulaceae bacterium. Taxonomy (GTDB): domain Bacteria; phylum Planctomycetota; class Planctomycetia; order Pirellulales; family Pirellulaceae; genus CAXBGS01. The sequence continues at coordinate 32,509 of CAXBGS010000004.1, read as the reverse complement.
CTATGATTTGCACAAAGACCCGAGCGAAGCCGAGGATGTTGCGGAAGCCCATCCACAAATTGTGAAGCGGCTAAGCAGTCTGGTTGACGATTTTCAAAGCGACTTGAAACAAAATTCACGTCCGGTTGGTACCGTTGATAAGCCTGTGCATTTGACGATCCCACACTCTGCGAATCAAAGCATTGTGTTGTCGCATTCGCTCGATGAGGTACCGCCGTCGCCTTGGCGGACTCCTTACGGGGTATGGGCCGCCGAGGACAAATATTTGCGAGGCAAGGAGACTCCCAGCGAGCACCATGGCGCATCGGCAAAGGGGTACGCCGAATTTACAGACGGTGTGTTCGAATATCAGGTGCGGTTCCATGGCGGCCATCGTCACACGCTGGGGATCAATGCGACCAAGGGGCACTTGTTTCACATCGATTTCAAGCCGGATGAAATACGGATCGTGAAAAATGACTTGGACAAGGATGGTCCAGATCGATCCAAAGTGTTGGCGACCTCGCCGGCCGAGACTCGACCAGGACAATGGGTCCCGGTGCGGGTCGCCATCCACGGCGATCGTGTGAGCGTTTCGATCGCGGAATCGACCGTGACCGCGCGGCACGATTATATCGCTCGTCGCAAAGGCAGCTTTAATTTGTATGTCGGCGGCGATGCCATCGACTTTCGCGCGTTTCGACTGATCAGTCACGATTGATTACGATATCTGACCTCGGCCATCATACGCTGCTCTTCGAAATTTTCTTGCACCATCAATTTCGCACCGATTCATTTGACCCGCGATAAAAAAATGTATTTGCCCTCAATCGATCTGTTCTCGGTCGCGCCGCGGCCGAGGCTAACGCTTGCCACGCTCTTGTTCGTAATTGCAGTGCCCATCTTGGGACGGCATGCGGCGGCGCAGCAGGCTGGCGTTACTCGTATCGCCGAGGTCACGAAGCGAAAATCGCCCAAGAAGGTTGCCACCCCCAAAGTATTCGACGCCAAGAACGTCGAAACCGGAAAGCCGGAACCGCAGGAAGATCCCGAACTGGCAAAGTACGGGATTTACGAGAGTACAGCGTTGCGGGCCGATGAGGCATCTCCGGTCGTGACCAAACTGCCGCTGAAACTGGAACGAGGCGACCGCATCGCCTTGATCGGTAATACGTTGCTGGAACGATCACAGTTGTTCGGCAACTTCGAAGCAATGGTGCAGAAGGAATTCCCCGAACACAAATTAGTGGTTCGCCATCTCGCGTGGTCCGCCGACGAAGTTGACCAGCAACCCAGGCCAGCAAATTTTGCCGATACCGAGCAACATTTGACCCATGAGAAAGCCGATGTGATTTTCGCCGCATTCGGATTTAACGAATCGTTCGATGGCGAAGCGGGGGCGACGGCATTTCGTCAGCAACTAAGCGATTACGTCGCGCGTATCAAGTCGAAGGCTTACAACGGTGCATCGGCGCCTCGCGTCATTTTGGTTTCTCCGATCGCGAACGAAAACGTCCAGGCCGTGTCCGCAGCGGATCGTAATAACGAGGCCATCAAACAGTACGCCGCGATCATCCAGGAAGTCGCGCGAGAACAACAGGTTGGATACGCGAACGTTTTCGATGCGACCGAGGCGATGATGCAGAGCCCCGGCGACGACATGACAATCAATGGTATTCATTTGAATGAAAAAGGTGATCGCGGATTTTCGGAATCCTTGTTCAAGCAAGTGTTCCAGCGAGATGCACCAGAGGTTTCTGCTTCCTTGCGCGATGCGGTCGTTGAAAAGAACCGTCAGTACCAACGACGTTTTCGGCCGGTCAACACGTTTTACTACGTCGGCGGACGCAATAAGACGTACGGCTATCTCGATTTCCTGCCAGCGATGCGAAACTTTGATGTCATGGTCGAAAATCGCGATCAACGTATCTGGGATTTGGCCAGCGGAAAAAGCGTGACGCCCGAGATTGACGATGCGAACGTACCGCCGCTACCGGTCACCAAAGAAAGCCGGGGAGCGAACCGATGGATGTCCGCCGAGGATGAGAAAAAAGCGTTCCACGTTGATCCGCGATTTGAGCTAAATTTGTTTGCCGGGGAAGAAGAATTCCCCGACATCGCCAACCCGATTCAGATGCGATGGGATTCTCGCGGTCGATTGTGGGTAAGTTGTTCGACCACGTACCCACATGTTTATCCGGGCAACGAACCGAATGACAAAATGGTCATCCTGGAAGACACCAACGGCGACGGTCGCGCCGACAAGTCGACCGTTTTTGCCGATGATTTACACATCCCGCTTTCCTTTGAATTTGGTGATGGCGGTGTTTATGTGTCCGAGCAACCTCATCTTGCTTTCTTGAAAGACACCGACGGGGACGATCGGGCGGATGTGCATGAAATCGTGATGAGCGGGTTCGGCACCGAGGATTCTCACCATTCACTGCATGACTTTACGTGGACGCCGGACGGTGATTTGATCTTTCGCGAATCGATTTTTCATCACTCACAAGTTGAAACGCCCTACGGTCCGGTCCGGCAACAAAATAGTGGCTGGTTTCGCTACGAACCGCGGACCCATCGGTTGATTAGCTTTGGAACCTATCACAGCACCAATCCGTGGGGAGTTTCGTTTGATGACTGGGGCCAGCACATGGCTAGTCATCCGGTGTACGCCGAAGCGTTTCATTCTCTCGACCCGCCATACCCACAGCAGCATGCTTCGCCGAAAAGTCTGCAAGCCTACTCGGGCGTTTGCGGTCACCAGATGGTCGACTTTGGAACGTTTCCCGACGAGCTGCAAGGTCACTTTATCAAGGTGCGTTACAAGCCAACCAATCGCGTTGAGATATTGAACTGGATCGAGGGCGAGCATGGGTACAAGGAAGAATATGTTAGCGACCTGATTTTCTCGACGAATCTGAGCTTCATCCCGGTCGATTTGCAGTGGGGTCCGCGCGGCGCGCTATACGTATGTGATTGGTACAACCCGGTCAAAGGCCATGCCCAATATTCACTGCGTGATGAACGCCGCGACCGCCATTCCGGACGAATTTGGCGCATCACGGCAAAGGATCGACCGCTGCAGCAACCGCCAACGATTGACGGCGCGTCGATCGCGGAATTATTGGAACTCTTAAAACGGCCGGAATACCGTGTTCGCGATTGGGCCAAGCAAGAGCTGCGCCAGCGACCGGAATCGGACGTGCGAGCGGCACTGGACAAGTGGCTTGGATCACTTGATCCAAACGATCCAAGATATCGCCACCATCAAATGGAGGCGATTTGGACGTATCGCGGCATCGGGTTTGTTGGCATGCAAGACAATCCCGTCGATGCTGCGCAGAAACAAGAGCATGAGTTCGCGGCGCAGGTGCTTCGTGACTTGCTGCAATGCGACGAACAGCATGCACGCGCCGCTGCGACCAAGCAGCTTCGGTATTGGCACCCGTATCTGGACGACGCGACCGAGCTGCTGCGCCAGTCCGCAAACGATTCCAACGGGATCGTTCGAATGCAAGCGGCTATCACTGCCAGTTACATCGGCTCGCGGGATGCATTCGAAGCCATTTTGGACGTCTTTGACCATCCTCGTGAAGAACACGTCGCTTATGCGATTACGTGCGCCCTTGGATCGAAAACATTACGCCCATACTGGGAAAACGATGACCAACACGGGATCGCACAACTGCTGCGTAAAGCCGCCCGGGCAAACATTATCAAGGAACCGGCACCGAACGGCTTGCAAATTGACTTTGACCGACAAGACGACCTTAAGCAGGTCAAGATCGCGTGTGTGCCCGAGCGAATGTTGTTCTCTGTTAAGAGTTTTACAGTATCACCTGGGCAACCGGTGAAAATTGTTTTCACCAACCCCGACGCGACCGACCATAATCTGGTCATCGTCAAACCGGGGGCGCTAGCGGAAGTCGGGATGGCGGCCAATGAAATGGCCAAGGATCCGACAAATGCGAAGTCAGATTTTATCCCTCGCGAAAAACGCGGGCTGATTCTGCATGCGTCTAAAATGATCGGGCCGACGCGTGCATCACTCGTGCAAGTATTGCGTTTCGAGGCTCCCACCGAGCCCGGCGTTTACCCCTACGTCTGCACGTTCCCGGGACACTGGGTCGTCATGAATGGCGTAATGGTTGTCGCCGAAGACGCCAGCAGCGCCGACGCGATGTTGGCCGAAAGCACGCCGAAAACGATCAAGCAATACACCATGGACGACTTCAGCGACTTTCAGCAAGTCGCACGAGATCCCGATGCCGCGACCGTCACTCGCGGGATGACCGCTTTTGTAAAAGCTCGCTGCAATCAATGCCATATCGTTGCCGGACATGGGGTCAATTTGGGGCCAGACCTTGCCGAGTCGGTAAAAAAACTAAAAGGCATGGACTTGTTGCAGCAAATCATTGAGCCGTCGAGTCAAATTCACAAAGACTTTCAGAACTATCGATTCTTGCTGGATGACGGTCGGGTGCTGACGGGAGTAATCGTCAAAGAAGACAAGAAAACCTACAGCGTGGCAACGAACCTGCTGACACCCAATTCGCTAACAGAAATTCGTAAAAGAGATATCGAGGAAAAGCTCGCGTCGAAGGTGTCACCGATGCCCGACGGTATGTTGGATGTGCTGACCCGGGACGAAATTCTGGATCTGCACGCGTTTGTCGAATCGGGCGGATACAACTTGCCTGAGCACTTAAAGCAGCATAACAAGATGAAGTGATCGCATGGATCGATGTCGGATTGTCGGCAGGATGAGGCTGTGGGCTTGGTGAGTGCGGTCGCGCATCTTGTGCCTCGAACGCACTTGCCTCTGGTGGGCTCGGATCGCTGACAAAAAAGGAAGTAGCAATTGTCGATCGCTCAAACGGCATCGTCCGAGTCCGAACTGGACGCATCACTTGATGTGCTTTCTCGTGGTGCTTCTGTCTTATCGCACATGTCGCTGGATCAGCGGATCGAGTTGTTGCGTGGATGCATCGAAGGGGTCGGCGCGGTCAGCCGCGATTGGGTCAATGCGGCCTGTGAAGCCAAACGCATCCCACGAGACAGTCCGGCGCGAACCGAAGAAGTCACGGCGGGACCGTTGGCCACTTTGCGTTTTCTGCAATTGACCTTGCAGACGTATCAAGATATCCGTGTGCATGGTTCGCCCAGGTTGCCAGCGCCGGTCGAGCATGTGTCGGGCCAATGCCGGGTGCCCGTGTTTCCGACCAGGCAACTTTACGATGGGTTGTTGTTCCGGCCGATGACGGCGGAAACTTGGTTGCATTCATCGATCAATCCTGATGCGGTTTCCGCTCGCGGCACTGAACGAGTTCTTGGTCGGGATGTGGATCCTGAGGTCGTTGCGGTACTTGGCGCAGGAAACGTATCGTCGATCCCAGCCACAGATGCGTTGACGATGATTTTCCTCGAGCGGAACGTCGTTGCTCTCAAGATGAATCCGGTCAATGACTACCTGGGGCCGTACTTGCAAACAGGATTTCGGCCGCTAATCGATGCTGGATTATTGCAGATTGCCTATGGCGGAATTGAATCGGGAAAATACTTCATCGACGATCATCGGACCGATCGTGTGCACATCACAGGTTCGATTCAATCCCACAACAACATCGTGTGGGGAACTGGCCAGCAAGGTGAACAGCGAAGATTGGAAAACCGTCCCGTGCTGGAAAAGGCAATCACCAGCGAGCTGGGAAATGTCAGTCCGTGGGCCGTTGTTCCTGGTCGATACTCCGAATCAGAACTGCGATCGCAGGTCGAACTCATCGCGACGTCGATCGTCAACAACGTTTCATTTAATTGCATCGCGACAAAAATAATTCTGACAAGTCGTGATTGGCCGCAGCGGCAGCGGTTTTATGAATTGCTGAATGAATTGCTGCGTTCGATTCCGTTACGGTACGCTTACTATCCAGGTGCATCGGAACGATTCGAGAAATTTTCCGGCCGCCCGGCAGAAAACCCCCGCCGACTGCCCTGGACGCTGTTGCATGATATCGATCCGGCTGAAGCCCCGCATTTGTTACGTGAAGAATCGTTCACGCCGGTCTGTGCCGAATTGGTGGTCGACGCTGAATCGGATGTCGACTTTCTATACCGGTGCGTCGACATGATGAACGAGCAAATTTGGGGAACCCTTGCCACGAACTTAACCGTGACAAATGATTTTCAAGTTCGGCATGCCGCTGATCTTGATGACGCATTGCGAAAACTTCGTTATGGCACGATTGCGATCAACCAGTGGGCCGCACTCTCCTTTGCGTTGATCTCACCGCCGTGGGGCGGTTATCCCGAATCAAGTCTGGCCGACGCGCAAAGCGGGATTGGTTTCGTTCACAACACGTTTCTGTTGGATCGCCCCGAAAAAACGGTCTTGCGTGGTCCGCTGCGCACCAAGCCGAAACCGATCTGGGATTCCACGCATCGTCATCCCGAGCGAGTGGCATGGGACTTGCTGGATCTGTATCGTTCACCATCGATGCTTCGTTTGCCAAAACTCTGCATCAGTTCATTCACGGGATAGCGATGCGAGTTACCAACAACGATCCGATTCTTACCGAGCAACAGCGGAAATCTTCGCCGGAATTACAGTGGGTCGATGGAGTCTCTCGCCTGTTGGATACAAAGTTTCGTATCCCCGGTACGGACGTTCGGTTCGGTGCCGACTTTTTGATGGGGCTCGTTCCCGGTGCCGGTGACATGCTGAGCCTGGGGATATCAGGTTTGCTGATCGCCACGATGGCGAAGAATGGTGCAAGTGCGAAGCTCGTCTTGCGTATGCTGCTGAACGTCGGCTTGGATGCACTGGTCGGCAGCGTGCCGATTCTCGGCAACGTCTTTGATCTGTTTTACAAGGCGAATTATCGCAATGCCCAGTTGATGCGCGAGTACTACAATGAGGGAAAGCATGCCGGTCCGATTTGGCCGATCCTACTCGTCGTGTTAGCGGTCATCTTTTCCATTTTTGTACTGATCATTTGGTGTTTCATCCAGTTGATTCAGTGGGCATTCCAAGCTTAGCCGCACGCCGCCGACTCTTGATGCCTCGACCGTTCTATCGCTTTGCGTCGCGCGTCATCTTTCGCAGCCGAGCCGATAATTCGTCGCTAATGTCACTCGGTGTCGCTCGCCATCGCCAGTTGCCGTCCGGTTCACCCGGCAAATTCATTCGAGCTTCGTTGCCCAGACCCAGAATGTCTTGAAAGGGGACGATGGCCGAGTTCGCATCGGACTCATAAACTGCTTTGATCAGTTGCAGATGTATCTCGTCCTTGCCATCGATCAGTTCATCAAGCAGATGATTATCGACTGCTTGTCGGATTCGATTCGAGTACCAACCCATCAGGGTGTCGTTGTCATGAGTTCCGGTGTAAGCAAAAGAATGTCGCGGATAATGCGCGGGATGGTGAAACGTGTCGTCTTCCGAATCGAACCCGAATTGCATCACCCGCATACCGGGAAAACCAAGTTCGTCGCGCAGTTGATGGACCGCGTCGGTGATCATTCCCAGGTCTTCGGCAATGATCGGTAATTCGCCCAGTTTTTTAGCCGCAGCATCAAACGGCTTTGCGCCAGGCCCTTTCTGCCAGCGACCTTCGATCGCCGATTTCGCGGACGCTGGGATTTCCCAATAAGATTCGAACCCGCGGAAGTGGTCCACTCGCAGCAAGTCAAACTGTTCGAGTGCATATCCGAACCGGGCGGTCCACCATGTGAATTCCGATGATTCCAGTTTGTCCCAACGATACAAAGGGTTGCCCCAGAATTGTCCGGTTTCGGAAAAATAGTCCGGTGGGACGCCCGCGACGACAGTAGGGTGACCCTTGTCATCGAGCCAAAAAAGTTCTTGATTGGCCCACACATCGGCACTCTCGTGCGCGACAAAGATGGGCATGTCGCCGAACAGTTGGATTTGCCGCTCGTTCGCGTATTGTTTCAGTCGTCTGAATTGTTGATCAAAGACGAATTGAACGAACTTTGAAAACAGACGTTCTTCGTAAAGCTGTTCGTCCCATCGACGGATTTCCGATGTGTCACGGCGGACCAGTTCGGTCGGCCAACGCGTCCAGTTGGACTCGCCAAAGTGTTGCATCAACGATTCGAAACGAGCGAAGTCGTCGAGCCACCACTGTTGGTCGTGACAGAAGATATGAAACTCGTCTTCCGATTCAATTCGTTGACGCGAACGCGCGAACGCTTGTCGCAGCAACGGGCGTTTGTAGCGATCGACGGCTGCGAAATCGACCTGTGATTGAGAAAGTGCTGGCGCATCCGCGGCATCCAGTTCACCATGATCGAGCCATCCATCGACCGCCATTTGCGTCAGGCTGATCAGCAACGGGTTTCCGGCAAACGCGGAATAACAGCTGTAGGGTGAATTTCCCAGGGCCGGTGGTCCGAGCGGAAGGACTTGCCAGATTCGCTGCCCTGCGCTTTCGAGAAAATCGACAAAGCGTGTGGCAGAAACGCCCAAGTCGCCAATCCCCGCGGGGCCGGGAAGGCTAGACACGTGTAACAAGATTCCCGCAGAACGATCAAAACGCATGTTCGTAGAGGTGCCGGTGGGCTAGAAGAAATCGGATGTTCGCAAACCAAATCGGCCCGCCAAGCCTCGCTGCGGAACACGTTCTAGAGTGAATGAAGGTATTCGACAAGACGCACCGCGTTCGCTAAACGCTCTGCGGCGCGAGATTCGTCCATCGGAAGGCTTTGGGTCGGTTGATTTCCCGTGTTACCCCATTCCGGATCGACATTGACGGATTTGAGAACCAGCGAAGTAACGAATTCGGGATCAACGTTTTTCAGCAAATTGGCGGTGCTCTGATGAAAGACCACGACGCGATCGGTCGGTTTTAGGAATGTTCGCCAGCGATCACGAAAACTGGGGACCGGCACCGCGTCGTCGCACATGCCGGCGGAGAGTCGGATGCGATTGCGGAACTCTGCATCGCCGAGCGATTCGGATTGGATCGCGCATCGAAACGTCTCGCCGGAAACCAGTCGTTGGGCGGTCCAGTAAACCGGTAACGCCCTGGCGTGACGCCCGCGGCCGCGCTCCTCTTTGCGGCCTCGTTCGCGTTCACCATAAGCCACGACGATGTTGTCGAGGTTGCCGGCCAGCATGCGAGGCCTGTTCGTCTTGGTTTGCTGGCGGCGCGCATTGCGCCGCCAATTCGTCGACTTGTGTTTGAGCTGGTCACCGATCATTCGGTCAAACACATCAGTCAATCGATCGAGTCCGGGGGTCTCCGGTTCAATCGCTCGTAGTGCTGCGACGGTCGCCTCGAGCGTCGACAACGATTGATCGTTTGGCTCGCGCCGGATGCGATAGCGACCGGGCGATGAAGGTGCCAGGCAATACCGCGGCAGCGATTGCAGTCGTGGAATGTCACGCAGCAGCGTTTTTGCTTGGTGCCACGTGCCATCGATGACGATTAACTGATCCGGTAAAGCGTCAGCGGGCAGTTCGGTCAAGACTTCCGCTTCATTGCCGGGATACAGCAGTCCGACCTGGTTGCGCAGTTGCATCGCTGAAAATTGCGATGCCAAGTCAACGTTGTGTGCAACCAACAACTGGCTGCGCTCAAGCGCGTGCTGAACGATGCGAGCGGTGTTGAACGGATGAAAGCGTTCGCGACGATGCTGCAGGATCACGACGTCGGTCTGGTTATTGACCCTGGGGATCGCCGCGCAGTAACACAGCTTTCGTGGGCGGAAGCACTGAAAACATCGTTGCGCCGGTTCTTCGGTCTGTGGTGTAGCAATGGCGGTGATGCGTCAGTTCCCTACGTGAGTTCGACTCAATTACGATTGTTTGCGCCACAGTCGGACGTCGTTCGGGCCACAAAATTGCATCATGACCGATCCGTTAGCAGCGTAACGATTGAACACGGCTTCGTGAAAGTCGTCTTCGCCGGGCCAAGGGTAAGCATAAATGATGGCGAAGTCATCAAGGTCGAGACCGATTGACTGGTATCCACATTCAACGTGATGCCCGAGGCTAGGTAGCGTTGGGTCTTCCGATAGCGACTCGGACCCGGGCGGCAGGAAATTGCCCAAGACCAAATCGATATTCACATCCCAGCGAGCCAAGATCGTGCCTGCTTGTCGCAGCAAATCCGGTTCTGCTTCGATCCCGATGACATCAAAATCCAATGTCGACGCGAATGCGCTGATGGCCGCGAAGCCGCATCCCCATTCCAAAAAGCGATTGCCGATCAAGGGCACGTTTTCTCTCGCCCAGCAAAGCGACTGATAGACCAATTGATAATCCGCCGCGACGAATTGCTCGATCAGCGGTCGGTCCCAGCGATCCTGAAACGCTTCGATTTCTTGCTGAGCTTCCCGAATCCAGGCTTGGATTTGAGGCGGGACATCGATCCGATCGACCGACGACGGAATTTCGACTCGCGTGAGCAACGTTTAAACAATCTCCTCATCCGAGCTCATGTCGAGCGCCGGATTCACCGCGTGTGTCCAACCCAGCACTTCGATGTCGGCTTGCGTCGCCCATCGGCTTTGAGGCCCCCAAAGCGGCAGGGCGCAGATCGGACATGCCGCATCTTCAGCACTGGGATAAACGTGGTCGGTCGACGTGTCGGGTTCTAGCCAAATCGCTTCGCACTCATCACAGACGATTAATCCGTGTGGCGGAACCGCCGTATCGACAGCGGGTGTCGCGCGTGTCGGATGTTGAACTGTTTGGCTTTGAGAATCGGGCACTGGTAAGCCGCAAATACGGATGCCACACAGTCCGCCACCACAGATGGGGCAATAGTCGATCGAGTGTTTTGGGCTCACAGCTAGCGAACTCCCAGGGGTGAGGCAAAGTTGAAAATGGCGGTGTCAAATCAAGAAGTGGTTCCGGCAACGCGATTGCAATAACGTAATCGGGATCGTTGCAGTATGCCGCATGGTTACATCGGATACGCGGTAATGACTCGGGTTCCTTCCAGGATCAGTCGTACGCGCCGAGCCATCGGGTTTCGTTTTCTTCCGCCGTCGCGACCGCCAACGAATCCAACGCGGCTTCCCATGTCGACGGTGTAAATCGTTCGTCCATCGTCGACCGATTTGGTTGTGCGCTGACCTTTCTTGGCTCGCTGGTAAGCCTTGTCAATTGTTTTCAGCGCGCCGGCCATGTCGCCGTCGAACACGCCATGGTTGCCCGGTCGCGACGGTTGATCTTTGGTGTGTCGACGCAGGTGTTCCAGGCGGTGACCTTCGGCACTGCCGGGTGTGTACAACAGTCCGGCCGGCGAGACATAGCGTTTGGAACCGATCTCCTTTAATAGCCCGTACAGTAAATCGCCGTCATCGACTTGGCTTGAATCGTTGCCGGCCGATTTCGTTTTCGTTTGCGAATCGACCGACGGACGCATCCGGTCGGCCAACGGGCCTTTTCCGATCGTCGCCGTTGCTTTTGGCGAAGTTCCCGGTTGGGAATCGCTCGACCGACTGGGCTTCGATTGGGTCGCCGCGGATGCAAAGCCTGGATCGTTCGAACGCTCAGCGGCTTGTCGAGCGGCTTGTGGCGCGGTTTGTTTTTCGAACTTGGATGACGATGAACCCTTGTCATCGACGACGGTAACGCGGCCATCGGAACCTTGCCGCAATTCCGGCAGGTTCCAACCCATGCGTTCATTGACGATCGGCTGTGCGACGGCATAAAGACCGACCAGCGCCAAGACCGCAATGCCGCCGATGGATTTGCCCGCCAGCGAGCGATTGCTGCCTCGCGGACGTCGGCCCGAACGGCTGGATCGACCCTGACTTTCAGATCGACCGTGATTTTCAGATGGAACGGAGTGTTCGGATTCGCGGCCGTGCTGATTCGGCGTGCTCATTCGATGACCTTTCGTGCACGAGCGGTGGGAAGCGATGACTCCTCGATGAGTCATCCTTTACCCAATTCGTGATCTAGTACAAAATCGTATCCAGATTGAACCTTGGCGAACGTATGATTCGATTCATACTGTTTTGTTAGACGCGATGCTGTTTGACGCGACATACTTCGATTTTCGGAGCGACGTGTCGTTGGTCCGAACACGCGATCGTATCCCGTTTTCCGACATCATAGCAGCCCGGATGGTCCAGTTTGTCCGGGTTTGCCGAATATGATGTCGCTAGGAATGCCAACCTTGTATCAGCTACGTCAGGAATTGATGCCCAAGATGACTACACTTTCGTTTCCTTCGATCAACGCAACGACCATGTATGCAACTCGCCTGTGCCTAAGTTCCGCGGGGCGTCTGAGTTCTGGCGGCCTCTGTGCAGCGTTGGCACTGATTTGCCTTGGCGTACTGGATGCAAAGCAAGCGCCGGCCCAACAACCAGGATTTTCGCCCGTCATTATCGCAACGGGACAGTATCGACAGCAGATTAAATCGATGCCAATCGAGCAGCGTCCGTACCGTCCGTTTCACTTTTACGGAAACGCAGTACGACGATCTTACTACCGCAGCGCGCCCACGCCCCTTGGTGCCTTTTCTGGTCGAACATATCCCAACCAGTTCACGCCGTCATCGCAACCAACCGTTGTTCCATCGCCACAATCGATTGTCGTGCCGCAAACCTATTCGGTCGGTCGCCCGCCAATGAACTACGTTGCCCCACCAGTCTATTCGTCTGGCTACGCTTGGTAAAACGGTTGCGGCAGGCGCACTTTGCGCGGTCGGTCTTGATTATGGTGTCCAGAATCTTATCGTATTGGCATTGAACCTTCTTTGTCCGTGCCACTTTTTGAACTGGAATGCCATGAGCAACTATCTGGAAAACGTCAAGAAGTATGTTGCGTCACCGAACGAAGACGCGGTGGAATCACTGGTCGGTCATTTAGGGATTGCACTCAAGAATCGTGACGGCGCCGCGGTTGCCGTAAGCGATCCCAGCGAAATCGCCACGATCCGCGACGGTTACTGTTCAAAGACGCTCGATTTGTCGGACGAAGAAGCGAACAAGGCGATTGCCGAAGTGATTGAAAAGATGAAAGGTGACTCGTTGAAGTGTCGAGTGACGTTTTATTACTTGTTGGCCGAAGTCAGTGGCAAAATGAACCGGCTCGCATAGGCCGACGTTAACTCTTAACGAAATCGCTGCAATGACGCGTCTGTTCGCTGGCACACCGTTCGACATCCCGCCAACCTGTGACGATTGCGGCAACGAGGAATCGCAGTGTGTCTGCGATCCTGCGGAAAAAGCGGAACGCGAGCGACAGCAGTTGCGTGCATCGCAACTTGTCTCGCCCTCGCAGCAGACCGCACGAGTTCTTGTCGAAAAGAGAAAGGGAAATCGCCGCGTCACTGTCGTCAGCGGGCTGACGTCACAGGCGAACGATTTGCCAAACTTGCTGAGTCAATTGCAATCCGCTTGCGGCACGGGTGGGACCGTCAAAGCTAAAGATGACACGATCGAACTGCAGGGCGATCACAGTGCCGACGTCAGAGGCGTGTTGGCCGAAATTGGTTATCGATTAAAGTGACGCGGTGAATCAAGATCGCCGCGAACCGGTGATGGGCCGTCGCGGCGAGCTTTGGAATTACATAATCTAATTCTCAATTCTGACACCCTATCCGCCCCTGCGCGGACACGCCGAGACAACCGAGTGTCGCAAGTGGACGGCCCGAGTGTTTGGGCGGCAGAACCGCTGGATGCACGGGCGATCAGTGTATAGGTCGCCAACGATTCCTGCAGAATCGCCGAGCCTGGTATTCTCGCAGTCACCGTGGCGTTGCCATTGAGCCGTGAATCCGATGTGTCGTTGATTCGGACAGGCAAAAAAAGAAGCGAGCAATCGGATCGATTGCTCGCTTATCAGCTTCGTTCGACAGGTAAACCTGCCGACAAAAATTTGGCTTCTCAGACTTGGCTTGTTAAGCGAGGGACGGTACTAAAACCGAATCAAGTCAGTGAGACATTGACTCTGTGCGACTACTCTCCAACCAGCTGCACATTTTCGGCGCGTGGGCCCTTCGGGCCTTGTCCGACATCGTACGATACGCGTTGTCCTTCGCGCAGTTCTTCAAAGCGAACGCCTTCAAGCGCGCTGCTGTGAAAGAACATGTCTTTGTCGTTGCCGTTTTCGATAAACCCGAATCCCTTGTCTGTGATTCGTTTAATCGTACCTTCCATCTCTACTCTCCAAAACTCTAAAAAATAGGTGTGCGGACCGACGCTAATGAAACGTTCACGAGCGCTCGACCTCACATGTGTTTGTGGTGGCTGACTGTTTCAAGTGTTTGACGCATTTGGGTGATGGCATCGAATGCTTGAATCAACCGCCGTTTGATCCACGGAGGGGATCATATCAAATTGACGGGTCTTCCGCATCAATTTCGGTCGCTTCCGACTCAGTTTCTTCTTCGGAGGCTGCGTTTACCGGCGGATTTTCTTTTCGATGAAGGCGCCGTGCACGCTTTTCCTCGGCTTTCAGCCGCTTTTCCATCTCTCGTTGACGTTTTGCAAACGTATTTTGATTTTTTGCGATGGTTTTGCTCCTAAGTGTGGGTGGATCGGCTTCGGCGAGCTTGCTTTGCCGAAAACACCCGACTTTTGGGGAGCGATCTGCGTGGGAAAACCCGGCTATAGAAGCCGATTCGGCATCAACGGATAGAAATCCTGTCTTGAGATATGCCGTATTGCAGCTCGCAGCCTAACGCACCCCAGAGATTTGTGCCAACCCGAAGTCACGTTTTGCGCCGAGCTTTCTGAAGTCCGGCACCATCGAAATTGCCGGACCACCGCCGTGCAGAAGTTCTTGCTCCGATTCGATTTCCTGCTCTTGGCTGGTATCGGCGTCCTGCTGGCATCGGCAGTTTGAATGTCGGCCAGGATTAGGAATTCGCGTTCATTTGCAAAAATCGCGACGTTCGAATCGAGTCACGCAACCCGTCATCCAAACCGACCTATGTCAGTGTGCCAAAGGTTAATTTTCATCGGTCTTTTGATGATGGTGAAGTTCATAATGCTGTCTCAGCAGGTCTTTGCCATAGTCGTTGCCGTTTGGCGTGCGAACGACCGCATGGATGTGATCACGTGTCGGTTCGGACGATCGAAACGGCGCGACACGTCGCTCATGATCAAACTCGATCAGGATCACGGGGCTGTGAATGCGATAGTAAAAGACGCTATCTGCTTTTGTTTCACCCACCCAGGCAAAGAACGTGCGGTCGATGTGTTCACGTACCTCGTCCATTTTAACGGCTGCGTGCCCCGGGTTCATATTGCCGACGTAGGCTTCCACCACGCCCAGCAACTGATCCTTTTGCGGGTCACTCAATTGCGATCCCGGAATTCCGGCATAGTCGAGGTCGACGTTGTCGCGATACGCCTGCGTTAGCGCGTTGTTACCGTCTTTGACCGATGCAACGATTGCCTGTTCTCGTTGCTCGGGGCTAAAGGTTTGGATCAGGGCGAGTCCCTTGTCTTGTTCATTTTGCATCACAATGGTGCCTTTGAACTTGCCGCTAGTCGCGTGCACCGGTTCGCTGCCGACAAAGACCGGCGACATGACGACCTGATCGCCGAGCACAAAGTAGTTGATGATCAGATGGTGTCCGTCGATTTGCCATCCCCACGGTTCGGTCGCCGATGGTTCGCCCATGACGGTGATCCAGTAAAGCCATTGGCCATACTCATCAAAGTTATTGGCAAGTTCGGCTAGCGTGTGGTTCAGTTTCATGATGTCTTTGGACAGCTTTAGCCCCTTGGCGCTCAAGCTGGCCTGCATCAAACCGAATGCGAGTTCCCGCTGTCGCTCGTCCATCTCGTCAAAGCCGACGCCTTGCCGCTTGTAGAAGTGGCGGTTGTCCCACTTTCGCCATTCCGAGTCGTCCACCGGAAACGTCGTGCGATTTCGTTGCTGATCGGTTAGTCCGTCCAAAAACGCCTGGGCCGCGTCCACGACCGGTTGGGTGCTGACACCGGTTGACTCAATTTTGAACAAGCCTTTTTCGATTTCACCGCCGGCGACGATTCCGCGATAGGGCTGTGCCAGCGATGAATCATCACCACCGCGAGGTCCACCGCGTCGCTGCGCGTAAGCGGTCACCGTGGCCGCGATCACGGCGAGACCCAGTAAGGCTTTGCTGCGATGATTCAAACGCATTTTTTTCTCTGTGTTGATGTGTGTGGTGATGATGCGGCCAGGACACTTGGTCGGCGATGCATCCGGCGACGAAGTCTTGAAAGTCAGCGCCACTCAGACGCGCCACTCAGACGCGCCGGTCAATGTGGCGAAATCAAAATCGATTCAGGAAACGCAAGGTGATCAGCAAATGCAAAACTCAAATGCAAAACTAATGTGTGATACAGAAAAGGTGCCGCTCGCCACGGATGAAAAGTTCATTGTCGACGGGCGCTGGAGTCGCGTCGACGGTTTCGCCGACCGAGTTTGTTGCGACGACGTCAAAGTTATCGCTGTCGCGGATCACGACGGTGTTGCCGCTTCGTCCGGTCAGATAAACGTATCCGCCAGCAGCGATCGGTGACGCATAGGTACTGTCGATACCAGGGACGCGTACGGCGGCGTAGTGAACCTTTCCGGTGGCGGCGTCCACACAGGTCAGTTGGCCGGCCTTGCCTTTGTGAAAATAGACACGTCCGCCCGACAGCAGCGGCGATGCGATGTCCGGCGTGTCGCGATCAAGCGTCCATGCAACAGCATCGGTTCCCTCGATGTCGCCGCGTCCACTCATGCGAAACGCGCCCATGAACGAGCCTCGAAATCCGCTGCCCACGATGACCAAGTCATCTTGCGCGACGGCCGATGCGACGGGGCGATCGGTTTGGCCTCCGCAACGCCACAGTTCTTTTCCGGTTTCCAGGTCGTATCCGCGTGCACACGTCTGGCCGTTCATGACAACTTGTTTCGCGCCGTTGTGTTCGACCACCAGCGGCGTTGACCAGCAAGTCGGTTCGTCATTGCGTTCGGTTCGCCAAACTGTCTCGCCAGTCAATTTGTTCAGTGCGTAAAGAGCCGAGGGCCCTTCATGATCCCAAGGCACCAGGATCAGATTGCCCGCGATCGTGGGTGAGCTGCCTTCGCCAAAATCATTGCGAGTGTTCATCGCGCCGAAGTCGTCACGCTTCCATTTCAGCTGGCCATCGAGCGTATAGCAGTAGAGACCGCGGGAACCGAAATGCGCATAAACGTGTTCGCCGTCGGTGCATGGCGAGGCGGATGCAAAACCATTGGTCGCATGCGTGGCTTGATGAGGAGTCGCGATGGTTGACGTTTGTTGCCAAAGCAGGCTACCGGTGTCGCGGTCAAAGCAGAGGACCTTGAATGCGAGTTCCGAGATTCCACCGCCCGCTCCGCGTCGTCGTTGCCTCGGGCCGGCCGGATTCGCGGCCGATTGTCCGTTCGCAGTCGTGGGGACTGCGGTGACGACAAAAACGCGATCGTTCCAAACCACTGGCGAGCCCGAGCCCTTGCCGGGAATCTCGACTTTCCATTTCACGTTTTCAGTCGCGCTCCACATCGTCGGCGGCTGGCCTTCGGTCGCGACGCCGTTTCCGGTCGGGCCGCGCCAGTGCGCCCAGTTATCGGCAAAGCATGCCGACGAGGTGATGGCCGTGGATATCAGTAGAAGAATCGTGAATTTCATAAATCGATACCTGCGCGTGATCGTTTCTCGGATGCAAAGCATTTTAGTGAATGTCGCGGCCGCTGCTCACCTGCCGCCCGGGCGTGGCGAGGCACCATTTTCACCGGGCGGGCGAGTCGGGCCGCCAAATCGACCGGCGCCTCCGCCAGGGCCTCTCCTGTCCGCAGCGCCGCCACCGGGTGGGCCGCCACGCGCAGGGCCGCCACGTGCAGGGCCACGCCGCGCGATCATGTCTTCGGCAAACTTCCGCAATTCGTGTTCATCTAACTGGCCATCCTGGTCGAGATCGAACGTCATCGCGCGGGCGACGATGTCGCTTGCGGTGAGTTGTGGTCCGCCCCGCCCAGGTCCATTGCCGCCAGCGCCAGGTCGATTGCCGCCAGCGCCAGCTCGATTGCCGCCGGGGCCATCGCCGCGAGAATTCGGATTCCCAGCGGCGTCCGTTCTGGACCTGTCTGCCGTCGATCGCCCCGGGACGGCTCGACTGGACGATGGACCCTCTGGCCGGCCACCGCCGACGGTTTCTGTTGGATTCGATCCCGCCGCACTTCCCTGCATGCGGTCGCGGCTAAAGTGACTCGCCAAGTGTTCAATTTCTTTGTCCGTCAATTGCCCGTCTTTGTTCGCATCGCTGTCGGCAAAGTGCTGGGCGATGTGCTCGGGCAATTCCTTGATGCTCAGCCCGCCGTCTTCATTGACATCCAGCGTGATCAGTCGTCGCGCGAATGCTTCGTCCGCTCGACCTCTGCCTCCCGCACCGCCCGGTCGCCCACCGGGTGGCTGGCTGTATCCGGTTGAAATCAAACAAGCAAAGCAGGCAAAAGGAAGCAGCAAACGTGCCGTCACGACAGACTCTCCGAATTGAAAAGCAGATTTTTCCTGAGGTTATCCCAAGGTGTTTAACGCCAGTATTGCCGAGAATCTACCGCCGGAAGTCACGGATTCGCGAAAAAACGCTCAGATCCGTTTTCTGCGAGCAACTTTGGCCCGGCTGCGGTGATACAAGGACAGTGGATTCGTGCGACGTGACGCCGTTCCTTTTCACCTGCACGTAATTTTGTTTGTAATCGTCCCCCACCGCTTTGCTGCAAATCAAACGATGACCCAAAACCGAGTTCGCCTGATTGCTGTGTTTGTTGCCCTGTGGATGACTGTCTGTTGGTGCGGCGACGCCTCGGCCCAGCTGCGTCTGATTCATAACGGGCACCTGCAATCAGATCGCGACAATACTCCCAGTGGTTTCGTCGTCTTGGGCGATGTGACGTATGGCGATCTCAGCGATCCGCGAGTCGAACTATCGGGACGTGGTTTCCGGTTGCACGGATCGACTGACACCAGCGGTGATGCGCGAAACGAAGGCATCGTGATGACGACCATCGATGATGTCGACCCCGATCAAGGTCGCTGGTTCCGCTTTGATGTTCGCGGCATGGCAGAAGATAATTTCGACGTCGCGGGTGACGGCTTATACCTCAAGGTCGAGTTCTTCAAAGACGGCGGTCGCAACTCGTTGGACATGATCAAGCAATCGATTTTCGGACAAATCCAGCGAGAGCGAACTGACTTAAAAGACGATGGCACGAACAAGCATTTGGGCTTGGCGGTTTGGCGGAATTATTCGCTCGATTTCCGCACTCCGTTCCCAGAAGTTGACACGATGCGAGTGTCGGTCGGGTTCACCGGACGCAAGGGAGACGAAAAGCGAACCGATTTCCTGATCCGGCAAATGCAAGTCACTCGCATCCCGCCACCGGACGATTACGTTCCGCAGACAGAGGGTTCGGCGACACTCGATCCGGCTCGTTTGGCTTCGCTGATCCCGCTGGGTGGGCGATGGTATTACGATCCCTACGGCGACGAAACGTCGCCACCGGAAGTCTTCAACGAAGCCAATTCACATCGGTTGATTTACCGCAGTGAACGTTTGGAAACGCCATTCGCCGACAATATGACGTCCTGGCTACGCCAGGGGTATTTGGATTTTGATGGGAACGAGGTCACCGAAGACAAGTACGTCAGCAATAGTTTGACGATCAATGTGACGGACAAGCACCTGGTGATGCGTTCGAAGAATTTGCCGAATCATCCGACGGCAAAGTTTCCGGATGCTTGGCGTTTCCTGGACGGCAACCCGGCGTACATCAAAGAACAACGCGCGACGTGGTACATCCCGCTGGAACCCAAAGTTGATGAGGACCACGTCGCGATGGATCGTCAGAACCAGAACCAAGCACTGCCGATGGGAGCGATCGGCGTTGCGAATAACGGTGTGATTTTCTTCAACCCCTTCGATCATATCTTCGAAGCGGATGCGACATGGCGACTGGATCGATGTTGTGGGCACCCCAGTCCGAATTACCAATATCACTACCACAAATATCCGGTGTGTGTGAAATCGCCTTGGAGCGATGATGGGCAATCCCACTCGCCCGTCATCGGATTTGCGTTCGACGGTTTTCCCGTCTACGGACCCTACGAATCCGAAGGCCTGTTGGCCAAGGACAGCACTGACAATCCGCTGAACGATTTCAACGTTCACAAGGACGCGAAACGTGGTTGGCATTACCACGTCACTCCGGGCCAGTTTCCGCACCTGATTGGCGGCTATTGGGGCGAGCTTGAGATGATGAATCGGCGCCGCGGTCGTCGTTAGTTCTCTGTCGTTCATTTTCACGACACAAGTTTCGCTGACGTGAAGTGCTGTTGGGCGTTGGCGGGCCCGTGCGTACTGGCCCGTGCGTACTGGCCCGTGCGTGCTGGCCTGCGTGTGCTGGCCATGCCTCGGCGTGGCCGATGGCTCTGGCTTGTTCGCTCTTAGATCTTGCGGACCAGGTTCATGCCTTCGCGACCTCGATAGGTAAGCAACAGCGAACCGTCCGCGGCGCAGGCGTTAAACACGGCTTCAAAGAACGTGTGTTCGCCGGGCCAGGGGAATGCAAAGAACAAGTCGAACTCATCCATTCCCAAGCCGATTTCATCATAGACGTCATCTTCGTCGACGGTGACGTTCTTCATTTCCGAGCCCAGTTCAAGTACACCGGCGCCGCGCGGCACAAAGCTGCCGCGAAAAAAATTAGCTGCGACGCCGAGGTCGTCCGCCAATGATTGGGACTGTTCGACCAGCACCGATTCGATCTCGATGCCAACGGATTCCATTTGCAGTTGGGCCGCCAGCATCGTCACGACGCCGAAACCACTGCCCAGTTCGCAGAATCGGTTTCCGGCGAGCAAGTGATTCTCGGTGATCCAGTGCAGTGATTGCGCGACAAGATGGAAATCACACGTCACGAAGTTTTCGATCACTTCTTGGTCGGCAAGCATGAATGCTTCGATTCGATCGTTCGCGTCATCGATCAAGTCCGCTTCGGTCTGCGGCAGCAAGATTTCATGGATGGTTTCGGGAACAGCGATAGATTGCAGCGGCACAGTCTTGATTCGTCGGTGGCGAAGTTAAGCGATCGGTTGATTGGGATGTCAGCGGTTGGAATGTCAGCAGGCACAAGACCATTCGTGCCGCGATACTTTTGCGAGAATCACGTCACTGCGGGGGCATCACAGCGCGCGAATGCGAAGTCCGTCCTCGCTCAGATCGAATCGTTTTTCTTCGCTGTTGGCAATCACGTCTCGCACCAATGGGTCGGTAATCGATTTGCCACTTGCATTGGCGTTCTTGATCAAATCTTCGATCACGATCCAGCCTTCATTGTCTGGTTGCATTCCAATCGATTCCGGGTGATGTTTTAGGACGAAGCTTAGGTACTTGCTGATTTTGGTAAGTCGTTTGTTCATGTCGGCAGTCTATCGAAAAAAGCTGTCGGCGGCATGTGACCTCCGTTTTCGATAGAATTTCTTGACACGGCGCGAAGATTCGGCACAAAGATTTGGCACGAAGATTCACTGTGATCCGCCGAACAAAGTCTTGTTCCATCACCTATCAATCAATATGCATCGACATCGAAACCGACGCCGCCATCAAACGCCCGCTGATTGTCGTCACAGGTTTACGGAAGGTTGCCGAATCACCAAACGCCAACGGCTCACGGACGAATCGATGGGGAGGTCCGCGGTTTGAGTGTCGTTCTTGATATCACCGGCGTGTGCAAGCAGTACGGCGATATTCACGCGTTGAAGGATGTCGATTTGCGCGTCGGGACGGGCGTGACGGGCGTCCTGGGACCCAACGGATCCGGCAAGAGTACGCTGATCAAAGCGTTGCTGGGACTGGTGCATGTTCAACACGGTGGCGGAATGGTACTCGGCCACCATTGGCCCGACGGCGTTCGCGCCATCCGAGACCAAGTCGGATACTTGCCCGAGGACGATTGCTATATCGCGGGTTTGGTTGGGATTGAATCGGTTGCCTTCATGGCCAGGCTCTCGGGATTGCCTGGCACCGAAGGGCTCCGCCGAGCTCACGAGATCATGGATTTTTGCGATATCGGTGAAGAACGCTATCGCGAAGTCGAAACGTACTCCACGGGCATGCGTCAGAAATTGAAATTTGCTCAGGCGCTGGTGCACGATCCGCCGTTGTTGATCTTGGATGAACCCACCACCGGTTTGGACCCCGATCAACGGAAATCGATGCTAAGCCGGATCAAAACACTCGCTAGCGACCATGGAAAAACCGTGATGCTCTCGACTCATATTCTGCCGGATGTCCGCAGCGTTTGCGATGAAGTCGTGATGCTGGTTCGTGGAACCGTTCGGCTCAAGGATTCGCTTGAAAACCTCAGTCGTCCGGTCGAGCCGACAATTCACGTGGCGGTCTACGGTGACAGCAGCAAGCTGGTCCAGCACGCTCGCGGTCTTGGTCATGACGTGACCATCGATGATGACGGTTCACTGATGATTGGCGGCGTCGATGAAAGCCAGGTGTCCCAGGTTTGGAAGTGGGCGGCGGAAACCGAAACCGCCATACGAAAATTGGAGCCGGCGTTGAACTCGTTGGACAAAATATTCTTCGATGCGGCCGGTCAATCCAGTGGCGTACCGCAATCCAGTGCATCGGCGCAAACCAGTGAATCGGCAGGCGGCGCGTCCGCGATCAGTGAAACTGGAAAGGGCAACGATGCCCGTTCATGATCTTGGCTATCGCAGTTGGACGGGCAAGCGTGTCCCGCGATTGCTTCGTCCCTGGGTGGTCGCGCGCAGCGGCATCGCGTTGGTTTGGCGTCGCAAGTGGCTGCGGATGATGATCCTGTTGGCTTGGTTGCCGATTGTTTTTCCGGTACTGGGGATCTTTGCGTTCGAATTTTCATCGACCGCCCCGGATTTACAGCGTTTGATTGCGATGGTGATGCGCAGCCCGATCATCGATCAAGCGGAGCTGGCTGATTTGATTATCACCGACCCGGATTCGGCCCGGCACCGCGTCTGGGCCACGCTGATCTTGTCGTTTTTCCGGTACCCGCAAGCCGTGGCGATGGTGCTGGTGGTCGGCCTGATTGCGCCGATGATGATCTCGTATGACCTGCGCAGCAAAGCCTATCTGTTGTATTTCTCGCGGCCCTTGTTGCCGAGTGAATATATCGTCGGCAAGACCGGCGTCGTGTGGTTCTTTTTGATGATGATCTCGACGATTCCCGCCTTGGCGTTGTACGTCTTGGGCGTGATGCTTTCGCCGGACCTGTCGGTCATTGGCGAGACGTGGGATATCCCGATGAAGATCATGGCGGCGACGGCCGTCTTGGTGATTCCAACGACGGCGCTCGCGCTTTGTTATTCCGCGTTCACTTCCGAAAGTCGGTATGCCACGTTTGCCTGGTTCGCGACTTGGGCGATGGGCGGCGTCGCTTACAGGATTTTGACCTTCGCCGGCCAACCACCTCGATTCGATCGCCCACCCGACGGATTTCGCCGCGGCGGTGGACCGCCATGGCAACGACGACGCAGCGTCAGCGAAGATTGGCAACAGTGGTCCGAGAATATCGACTATGACAAGTGGCGACTGCTTTCGCCCTATGACACGCTGGGCAAAGTCGAAAGTTGGGTGTTCGGATTGGACACGACGCCGGCCAGTGTCATCCCGGCGATTCTGTTGTTAGTCGCGATCACCGTGGTTTGTGTGTGGGTCGTCCGTAACCGTATCGTCGCGAGGCTAAGCGTTTAGCGATGATTCAACTTAGCGGAATATCGAAACTGTACGGCAACGTGATCGGGGTGAACGATATCACCGTCGATCTTCCCGCGGGCGCTTACGGGCTCGTCGGGCCTAATGGATCCGGCAAAACGACATTTATCAATTTGTTGATCGGCCAGCTTCGTCCAACACTGGGTAAGGTACGTGTTTTTGGTGACAACCCCTGGCGACGACGACGGGTGCTAAGGCGGATGGGACTATGTCCGGCGACCGATGTCTTGTACCCCAACGTATCGGCCTTGGATTGGGTCCGCTATCAAGTTCGCCTGCATGGTTTTTCACGTGTTGAAAGTGATCGACTTGCGCGGGAAGCCTTGGCCAGCGTTAGCATGACCGATGAAATGCATCGCCAAATGGGAACCTATTCACTGGGGATGCGGCAACGCACCAAGATTGCACAAGCAATCGCGCATCAGCCTCAACTGTTAATTCTTGACGAGCCGTACAACGGTTTGGATCCGGTTGGCCGTTATCAGATGACCGAATTGTTGCGAACTTGGGCGGTCGATGGGCGAAGCTTACTATTTGCCAGCCACGTGCTGCACGAGATCGAGGCGATCACGTCATCGTTCTTGCTTATCCACGGCGGCCGACTGCTGGCCAGCGGTACGGCGTCGGAAATCGAAGGCATCCTGGCTGACACGCCGCAAGAAGTCACGTTGGTAGGCAAAGATGTCGGGCGTCTGGTCAGCCGTTTGTCCGATTCGCCGTGGGTCGATGCCATGCATCTGACAAGCAACCGAAACGAGTTGCGTCTGGCGCTGAACGATCCGACACAGTTGTACCAACGTCTGTCGGCATGGATCGACCAAGACGAACTGCAAATCGATCAATTGCAGTCGGCCAATGGCGAGTTGACGTCGTTGTTCGAATCGCTGCTGCGTCATCACCGAGGAGAAACCCGATGAACCCGGTGCTGGTGTTGGATGTGATGCGATTTGAGCTGGCGCGATCGATGACGATCGGACGCATCGCGATCTGGTTCGCGCTCGTCACGTTTCCGGTGACGCTGATTTCCATATTGCGAATGAAAGTGCCCATCGATCCGATTGAGCCTATCGGTTTCGCCGTTTATTTTTTGGTTCCCGAAGTCGTCTGCTTGTTGGGACTTTTGCTGTGGGCGACGCCGGCGATTGCCACCGAGATCGAAGGTCAAACTTGGATCTATCTGGCGATGCGCCAGAGCGGTCGCGTGACGGTGCTCATGGGAAAATATTTAACGGCCGTCGCATGGTCGCTTTCGGCGGCGCTGGTCGCGGCAACGCTTTGCGTGGTGATCGTGAACGCCCCCGAGTCGTTGCGTATGTGGTGGGTGATGTGTGCACTGGCTACGCTATCGTGCTTTGCCCACGCCGCAATTTTCTTGCTGATCGGAGTGATCTTTCATCGTCGCACGATGGTGATGGCTGTCGTCTATACGCTAGGAATCGAGTACGGGCTTTCGTTCGTGCCCGCGGTCGCCAACAAGATCACCGTCAACTATCACTTGCGCGGTTTGCTGGCTGATTGGATGAAGTGGGACGAAATCCGGACTCAAGCCGAAACACTGTATGGGATCGAATTGGCATCGACGCATTTGGCCGCGTTGGGACTTTATACGGTGACGCTACTTTGCGTATCGATCATTCGATTAACGACCGCAGAGTTCCCGACTCAGCAAGACGGCTAAGCAATCGCTAGGTCAATTGTGCAATCGTTCCAGGCGGATGTACCGTTCAAGCCGGCGCATGAACCGTGGGAGTCATTGTTCGATCGCGTCGTAGACCAATGGCTTGACCAAGTTTTCCAGCTGGAATGTGAAGGGGATCTTTTGTGTAAGGACCACGACCGCCAAGTCGTCTTGCGGCGAAATCCAGTAGTGTGTGCTCGCCGCGCCGCCCCAGCCATATTCTCCCAGATGACAGTGCTGGGTCCAGTCGGTCTTCTCAATCACCACGGAAAACCCAAGGCCGAATCCGACTCCTTCGCGGGCTCCGTTTAGCGTGAGCGGGTATGCGCTTTCGGGCAATTGGTTTGTTGTCATTTCCCGGACCGTTGACGCCTTCAAGATTCGCACTTCGCCCAGTTTTCCATCGTTCAACAACATTTGACAGAATCGCATATAGTCGCGAGCCGTCGACACCAGCCCTCCGCCGCCGGAAAGCAACGCCAGTGGTCTGCCGAACTTACTGTCGTCGGCATGGTCGACCACCTTGATGCCCTCGGTGTTCTGACGCAGCCCATAAGTGTTTGCAAATCGATCGAGTTTTTCCGGTGCGACATGGAAGGCCGTGTCATGCATGTCGAGCGGTTGAAAGACTCGTTGCTGAAAAAACTCATCCAGGTCTTGTCCCGATACAACCTCGATCAGGTGACCGAGCACATCGGTCGATACGCTGTAGTTGAATCGTGTACCCGGTTGATAACGTAGCGGCAAATCCGAAAGCTTTTCGATCATTCGTTTCAGCGGTTGGGAATCATCTAGCACATTGACACGCACGTACGCTTGGTCAACCGGCGAATCAGCAAAGAATCCATACGTCAATCCCGAGGTGTGTCGCAGCAAGTCGCGAATCGTCATTTCACGTTTCGCTTCAACTTGTTTCAGTTCGCCATCGACTTGTTGGGTGAATACGCCAAGTCCCGCGAATTCCGGGATGTGCCTGGAAACCGGGTCGTCCAGGGTGATCTTTCCTTCTTCGACCAGCGTCATCGTGCAGACACTCGTGATGGCTTTGGTCATCGAATAGAAGCGGAGAATCGAGTCGGTCCGCATCGGTTTCTTTTCTTCGACATCTCGCCAGCCGACCGCTTCATGCAAGACGACTTTGCCATGGCGGGCAACCATCACAATCGCACCGGGGATCTCTTCCTCGTCGACGAGCTGCTGAAGTGACGGGATAACTTTCGCAAGCTTGACCTCTGACATCCCGACTTCGTCAGCCGAAGCCGACGGCAACTCCTGCGCAGTGACCGACGTCGACTGCGCTTGTAACCGGCGGTCAGATACGAAAGACATCGCGGAAATAAGAATGATCGAAACCACGTATTGAGCTTGCTTTGATTTCATGATGCAACCCGCTAGCGAATGAAATTGAGTCTTGCAGTGAGATAAGTGGTCGTAGTGTTCGGAAATTCAGTGCAGGAAACTCGTGGGACTTCGACGATTGTATTTTTGACGCCCACGCGTCACCCGGCAATGAGGTATGCCGTCATGTGGCTTCTATTGCTTCACGCAAATGGGTAGTCTTATTTGAATTCCGTAGGTTACCTGCCAAGGTGGTGTGTCCTGCGGCGAATGCGTTGAAACAGACGCGCAGAACCAACCGGGGTTTTCCTTTTGGGAATTCAATCATGTCGATGACCGAAACCGATGAACAACTTGGCAGTGCTGAAATCGAAAATGCCGTTCGTCCCAGCCCCGTGCCGCTCCGCTGGTGGCCCGCCGCAGCTTTTCTGGTCGCGATGCTGGCATGTCGGTTGTTATTGAAATTTGTCGAGTCACCAAGCTTTTTGCTGATGATGGTCGCGTACATGGGGCCGGCCTTTTTTGGGTTGCTTGTGTTGTTTTGGTGGTGTTTTGCCAGTCGCGCAACCGGGAAAGAAAAAGTTATTGGATTGTTCAGCGTCGTCGCGATTGCGGCGGTGGCTATTGGGCTGATTCACTATTCGATGATTGGATTCGGACTGGCAATCATGGTTTTCCCCACCGGGATCGCTGCGTTCACGTTGGGGTTGATTTTGTTCTCGCGGAGTCCGGGACGACGCGTGCCCGTTGCGTTGGTGTTGGCAGCACTCGGGTTCGGGGTTTGGGATTTGCTGCAAAGTGAGGGATTGACCGGCGACTTCAAGCCGCAGTTGTTGTGGCGGTGGCAGCCAACGGCCGAGGATACCTATTTGGCTAGTCTCGCGTCGCGACAACTCAGCGATACCGATGCCCAAGCTGCGCTAGACCCGGATGCCACAAAGATCGGCCTGCATAACGCATCGTGGCCAAGCTTTCGAGGTTCCGATCGCAGCGGTGTCGTGACCGGCATCACGCTATCAGAGGATTGGGTCAAATCACCGCCCAACGAAATTTGGCGGACGCGCATCGGACCCGGTTGGTCATCCTTCAGTGTTGCGGCAGACCGGTTGTTCACCCAGGAACAACGTGGCGAGCAAGAGGTCGTGTTGTGCTTGAACGCCGACGATGGAAAGGTCGTTTGGGAATACGCATACCCAAGTCGGTTTTACGAAGCGATTGGCGGGCCGGGACCGCGTGCGACGCCAACGATCGCTGACGAAGGTTTATATGCGCTCGGGGCTGACGGCGTGCTGGTGTGTCTGGACGCGACGCGGGGAACCGAAATCTGGCGGCGAGATCTAAAAGTCGATGCGGATCGTAAGCCACCGATTTGGGGTTTTTCGGCATCGCCATTGGTAATCGACTCGATGGTCATCGTTCACGCGGGCGGCCCTGATGACAAAGGCGTCTTGGCGTACGCCGCCGATAGCGGCGAAATCGTTTGGTCGGTGCCTTCGGGTGACCATAGTTACAGTTCGCCGCAGTTGGCTGAGTTTGATTCGGTCCCAGGAATCCTGATGGTTTCGAACGATGGCGTGCAGTTTTTGAATAAGTCGAACGGCGAAACCATTTGGAATTACGATCAGCCCGGCGATGCGTTTCGCGTGCTGCAACCGCTCGTGCTGGGATCGTCGGTGTTGATGTCGACCAGTTCAAACCAGGGTACGCAAAAGTTCACCGTTTCGTCCGCGGGTGACCAAGCGTGGAATGTGTCCGAAGACTGGACCAGTATGGATATGAAGTCAGAGTTCAGTGACTATGTCGCCTACGAAGATCACTTGTACGGATTTGACGGTTCTATCTTTGCCTGCATCGACCTCGAGACCGGCACACGCCAATGGAAACGCGGCCGATACGGGACGGGCCAATTGATATTGTTGTCGGATTCTGGGCAACTGCTGATTGCATCAGAGAAAGGCGACCTCGTTCTCGTGAATGCGACGCCCGAGAAATTGAACGAAGTTGCAAAGATATCCGTGGTCGACGGCAAGACTTGGAACCATCCGGTCTTGGTTGGCGATCGCTTATACATGCGAAACGCTTCCGAAGCGGTTTGCTACGAACTGCCGTTGTCGGATTGAGCTGCCGCGATTCCGTCGTGCTGTTTCATCACGTTACAGCCTCGCCGGTTGTTGTCACCGCGGTGTTGATTCCTATCTCGTCGAATTCGCGCCGCTCAGTCGGCCGGAATCGTTTGTACGACTCTAGCATCGGATTCTTGATCGCGATGGGCAACGACCACGACATCGTGTCCGGGCGGGATGTCGACGAGTCCTTGGACTGGAACTCTGCCATCGTTCAGGCTTGTGGTTCCTCGAATCGGGCGGCCATCGACGTCGAGAATCTGGATTTCGGCATTGGGGATTGTTCTGAATTCGGGCAAACGAGATGACGGTTTGCGCCCGGTCATCGCTGCAGTCGTTTCAAGCGATCCTCCGCCCCTGGGCGAGTCTTGGGGGCCGTCGACCAGATTGCGGATGCGCATTCCGATCGATGGATCGACCGGTTGCGGATCGAATTCCATTTCTAAGAAATTCCAATAGAACGGTTCGCCCCGGCCATGTTCGGCCAAGCTTGGATCGGCGTACTGCTTGTGATACAGCGCGTGAACGTGAATCGATCGTCCGTCAACGTCTTCCATTTCGGGTCCGAATCCAGGAATTACCCCGCGTCCGCCGCTGCGTCCGATCGGACCAAAGCTGCATTCAATCACGCGGTGCTGATCATTGGTCATGATCGCACCGTTATGAACGTCGCCGTACACCGTCACGATACCGTCGCGCGAGCCGAGCAGTTCCAAGACACGATCGGCGCCGGCTTTGACCCAGCCGGCGTAGTCGGCTGTGACGCGGTCGCGCTGATTGAACTTCATCGGGTGCTTGCCGCTTTCGAAATCTCCGGCACCGCCGGTCCAGATCGTGTGAAGCCCGTTGATACCTGTTAAACAAATCAAACGAGAGGAATCGGTCGCCAGCAATTCTTGCAGCCAACCGAATTGTTCTTCCCCCAGCAAACTGCGTGTCGGGTCGGTGCGGTCGTACAGACCCTTAAATTTCTGCCACCCGAACTCGGTCCAAATGTCAACGTTTTGGCTGCTCCGCCAAAGTCGCGAGTCGAGCACAACCAATGTGAAGTCGCGATTTGGCATTTTCCAGGCCCGCCACTTTTTCGGATTCGCAAGCGGGTCGACTTCCTCGGCGCCGGTAATCAGGTGGTGAACGATCTGGAAATTGCGTCGCATGTACGACGCATCTTGGCCGAGTCCGTCATGTCGGCGAATCACAATTTGTTCAGGCCCTTTGACGTCGTCCATTCCATAGTCGTGGTCACCGGGATTGATCACGTTCCAGTGACGCATCAATTGCCACCGGCTGGTCGGTCCACAGATCGATTGAGTGATGATTTTGTATGCGTCGTCGGTGCTGGGCGGATACAGCACAAGTTCCATGTACCAAACGTCGTCTTCCCAAACCATCACTTGAAAATCGTATTCATCCAGGTGGGCATAGGCGCCTGCAGTGGGTTGGTCGCGAAATTGCCAAGCGTCGCGCGCGCCCGTGATGACATATCCATCGTCCGTTTTCTGCTGCAGACCGCTAGTGATGGCGTGGCACGAAAGACCGCACAGCTTGTAGGGTGCAGCAAGCTTGGGCAGTCGCCCCACATAGCTGCCGCTTGAGGGAACGTCGCCGACCATGCCCGTGCCAGGCCCCACCGCACGCGTACCGATACGCGGGTCGGACGTAACGTCGACACCGTCCTTCCACACGGTGTAATAAAGCTCGGTATGTCCAGGATTATGCGGCAGCACCGCGTCGATTACGGCCGTATTGCGGCGGAAATCGTTGCTGATAATGTTCGCTTGGCCCGCCACCGGTACCGATTCCCAGCCACCGGCGGGATGTTCGGACTTTGCGATCCGAATTTCTGCTAGCGTCCCGTCGTTCTCAAAAATTCCGATGAATCGAACCGTCCAGTTGCCCGAGTCGGACTGCCGCAGCGTGTCGCCGAGCGGGTAGCACGCCAAGCATGGACTCGTTCGGACCGTTAGCGGACGCGCCGCCTCGGCGTCGATCTCCAGCGAGTTGACGCTGAAATCGGTCAGCCCGCGTCCGAGAACTCCAACGTAGCCCTCTGTTTGTTTGGTGGGTAAGTTTTTTTTCCACGTCGTCGTGTCATCACCGCGCCGCATTGTGATGACGACATCGGCCATCGATTCCGTGCCGTGGCCAGCCGTACCTTGACCGAAATTGGGGGCGACATCGATCTGCATGTCGACAAGATCGCCTGGCGATAAGGCAAAGGCTGGATGATGCGTCGTCTCTTGCCGTCGCCGCGAGTCCTTGCTTCCCTGGGGGCGAGTGGCGCGTGCCACGCACTGCAGTTGTCCGTTGTCGGCCCAAGCAATCTGTGTTGCGTTGATAACGCTGTTGTAACTTTCCAGCAGATTCTTTGAACCGATCGCCAGACCCATCAGGCCATAGCCGCGCTGGTACATCTTCCAAGACGCATCATCGTTTGGTTCCGGGCCGGTCGCGTCGGCGTTGTAGGTGAATTGAACGCGGATCGAATACTTTCCCGTCAAATATTGATCGCGGCGATACAGAATGCCGGCAGGCAGGGACGGATCGTATTCCGTTTGCATCACGTTGCCTTTGGATTCGTGATGAAACGGAAATCCAGTTTTCCGGGCACGATCGCCGATGTTCGATAGGCGACGACGAAGTTTGCCGTCGGTGATTTTCCAGTAACCGGGATTGAGCGATTCCCATTGTGGCGGATGGACCAACGAGTCGACCGGCGGGAAATCGATCCGCGTCACGCCAGCGGCCGATTCCGCAGCCGCTTGTCCACCCGTTGAACGGATGACGGCCGAACTAGCCACGCCGGCCGACGCGAGGATCGCGGTTTGTTTGACAAACTGACGCCGGTCGATGCCGGATTCCGCGGGCGTATTCTTTCGGTTCATGATGGCGGCAATGCTGTAGGGGAAGGGGCGCTTTCAGCTCGCATTGTAGCAGTCGACATGCCGCCTCGACGGTTCGACATCCCCCTTGCATCGTCGACACACGGCATGTTCATCGGCGACCGTGCGATCAGTGCCGACACCGCGGGGCCGATCGAGGTCGGACTTGCTTGGCAGTTGACGTGTGGTGGGTATCATGAGTGATCCAGCGATGAAAATTGTGTCGCTTAAAATCACTCGAGAAAGCCTGATGTCAAAGAAACCTCGCATTCCACATAAGTTTCATCCCTGGATCGATGCCCGCCGAAAGTTTCGATTGACCGATGCTCAGATTCAAATGGCTCGAGAGTTGGGGCTGAGCCCAAAGCGATTCGCGAAGTACGCCGACCGAAAGGGACAGCCATGGAAGCTGCCTTTGGCCGAGTTCATCGAGTCGCTGTATATCAAACAGTTCGGCAAGAGCGAGCCGGATGAAGTGAAGTCAATGGAACAGATCGCCGCGGACCACGTGGCCAAACGCGCAGCCCGAAAAGCCGAGCGCGCGATGCAAGCTGAACTCACGACGCAAGGCGACGAAGCGGTGGCCACCGAGTCCATTCCGAATCAAGGGTGATGATCATGATGTCGACGCTCGAAGTAGCAGGAAATGGTTAACAGATAACGCAAAGCGCATCGTCTCCGGCGAGGTGCCGACTGAAGGTGCCGACTGAAGGTGCCGACTGAAGGTGCCGACTGAAGGTGCCGACTGAAGG
>CAXBGS010000003.1:0-899276 GCA_963975425.1 uncultured Pirellulaceae bacterium | reverse complement strand
CCTGCAAACCATGAGCCGCGACGCGTGAGCGGCCGGGCGCGTCATCTCTTGTCCGTGATCTGCGCGCGATCGTCCGAGGCCTCATGGCCAGCGGCTCACAAAGCAAACCACCGTAAGCCGCGATTCGGCCGGGCCTCCCCGATCCTGCAAACCCCGATCCTACAAACCGTGAGCCGCGACGCGTGAGCGGCCGGGCCCAGCTGCGCACCCACATCCTTTCGAACAATGTATTTGCAACTCACGCTCACTGGCAAGCTTTAATGCACACTGCGAAACGTGCAAAATGGTGGTCCAAACCGAAGCTTGGTTTGGTACACTTCGCTCATGGAAGTGATCACATTGCAATCAGGAAGCAGCGGCAACTGCGTTTATATCGAAACCGGTGGAGTTCGACTTCTGTTCGACGCCGGAATCAGTGGACGCCAGGCCGAGCAGCGGCTTGCCGAACATGGCAAAGACATTCGCGCTGTTGACGCGTTGATTATCTCGCACGACCATCGCGACCACACCAGTTGCATGGGTGTGTTTCAGCGTAAGTTCGGTTTGCCGATTTACATCACGCCCAGTACGCTTGAAACCGTGTTGCGCCGGATGAAGCTTGGCCGGGTGAACGACGTGCGACATTTTCGAGCCGGTGATTCGTTATGGTTCGACACGGTTTGTGTAGAAACGATATCGACGCCTCATGATGCCGCCGATGGCGTCGTCTTTATTGTGGATGACTCAACGCACCGTTTTGGCATTTTGACGGATCTCGGGCACGTCTTTGATGGGCTAGCCAACGCGGTCGCTTCCCTGGACGCTGTCCTGGTCGAAAGCAACTATGATCCCGATATGTTGGCCGCGGGCCCTTACCCTCAGTTTCTGAAAGAACGTATCAGTGGTCCGCGGGGGCATATCTCGAATCACGAGGCGGCCCAATTGCTAAAGCATGCCGAATTGACGCGTCTGAAATGGGCGTGCTTGGCACACTTGTCCGATGAAAACAACGATCCGTTACTGGCGATGCAAACGCATCACCAAATCTTAGGGTCAGACTTTCCGCTGAAGTGTGCCGATCGACAAAAGGCATCGGAATTGATGCGTCTCTAGGCAAGCATCATCCGGCGCACTCAATGCAAAAAAGGCTCAGCCCTGTCAACTCAATCCTGCGGGCTAGAGGCCAATCGTCCTGCAATCAACACTCGGTAACCTCGCCTTTCTGATAACTTGCCTTTTGATAACTCTGTCTTTCGACATAACTCTGGCATTCGACGCTCAGGCCTATGACTGATCCATCATCGTCGTTTGAATATGATCGCGTGGCCTATCCGGGTGTCGCAGACCAAAGCATTCATCTGCGGAACCTCGAAGTCACCGCGACCATGTTCGGTGCACAACCGGCGAATTTGAATCAGTGCCGCGTGCTGGAAATTGGCTGTGCCGACGGGGCCAACATGCTGCCCTACGCGCATCAGTTTCCAACCAGCCGATTCGTCGGAATTGACTTGGCGAAAGACCGTATTCGTGTTGCCAGTGAGATCGCCGACGAAGTGGGCATCGAGAATGCCACATTTCACTGCGCCAACATCGTCGACATCGACAAGTCGATCGGCACATTTGACTTCATTCTGTGCCCTGGCGTCTTTTCGTGGGTTGGCGACGAAGAACGTCAGGCAATTCTGCGCGTCTGTCGCGAATGTTTGGCACCTGATGGTATCGCGGCGATTTCGTACAACGTTCGGCCCGGGTGGAACTGGAATGATTCGGTGCGCGATTTCATTCGCGATGCCGTGCGCACCATCGATGATCCCCAACAGCAGATCGCGGCTGCCAGAAACGCGGTTGAGTTTTTGGCTGCCAACGGACCTTCGCAAGCGATTCATTCCGCTTATTACCAGCGCGCTTGTGATCGGCTTCGGTCGCAAAGCGATACGTACTTGTATCACGATTACATCACGGACCAGAATCGGCCGTTCTACTTTCGCGAGTTCGCCGAGATGGCCGATGTACACTCGCTAAAGTTTTTGGGCGAGGCCGATTTTCGTCATTCCTCAGGATTCGGCCTGGACATGAATGGCCGCGCAGCCGTCGCACAGACTCCGCCAGCCCATCGCGAAACGTTGTTGGATTTTCTGCTCAATACGGGCTATCGAAGTTCGATGTTGTGCCACAAGGGTTGTACGCTGCAGCCACGCGTCCAGCACGAATGGGTCGCTCAGCTGCAGCTTGCATTGTTTGACCCGATGGATGGGGTCACATTCGACCTTTCAAGTGGACTGCCATTGACGCTTCCCTTGGATGGTGGCGTCGTCACCGTGACGGATCCCGGCGTAAAGGCCGCGCTGAGACACTTGATGGATCGTTGGCCGCAAACCGTCTCGGTCGAACAGCTTTTCGCGGCCGTACGAGACTTTACGACAGGCTTGCCGCCAGATGAGACGGCAATCGATGGACCCGAATCGCTCGCGCAGACGATGTTAGCATTCTATGGTGCCGGACTCGTTCGGCCTTTCAAGTCGGTGCCCCCGTGGAACGACGAAGTCACCGATCGGTGCCAGGCCAGCCCCGTCGTCCGCGCCGCCGCGGCGAGAGGCCTAGGAATTGTGAACCAGTGGCATCAGAACATCCGTCATCTATCGTCTGGCCAACGGAAGTTGCTTAGTCTGCTGGACGGCACACGCGATGTTAAAACGCTTGCCTCGATGATCGCTGCAGACGATACCTTGAAATCGGACGTTGCCATGACTTCAGACGGTGTCTCGACACAGGGTGAATTCGGAATCGAGGCCATTGCGAAGACGCTGCATTGGTTTGCGAAAAAACGGCTGCTCGTCAATTGAACGGTCTCGCCGGTGTTGATTTTTCAGTCCAAAGCGAGACAAGCAAACCCAATGCGCAATGTCACGGCGCTATGTGACCGTGCAATGTCACGGCGCTATGTGACAGTGTGATGTTAGGGCGCAAAGTCGTCTGTTCTGGCGAAACTATCGTCTTTGGTTGGTGTTTACAGGTGGACGTTTGGTCGGTTTGCCAGCGAGTCTGATCTCGTTCGCACGATTCACTCGAGACTTTCTCGAGTACGGCGACTTGACGTTGGACACCTGCGGCAACCGCAGGATACTCGTCAACTCATCGACGCTCCTCTTGATCCACTGAGACCCTGCGCATGCGAGATCGCTTCGACTGCTTGATCACATTCTTGACATTGATCGTACTCATTCCGACTTCGGCCCGTGCGGAACGATACGCGTTTTATCACGAGAATGTGCTGGGAACATCGCTCGAGCTTTGGATCGAAGCGGAAAATACTGAAAGTGCTCGAGATGGTGAAACGCACGTCTTGAGGCAGATTGACCAACTGGTTGCCATCTATAGCGACTTTGACCCAACCAGCGAGCTTTCTCGCTTGATCGATTCGCCTATCGGATATTCGCAGCCAATCTCCGGTGAACTTGCTGGTACGCTGCGCATGTGCGATCACTGGCGCACCGTTAGTCGCGGTACCTTTGACCCGGCGGTCGCCATCTTTTCGCAGTTGTGGCAACAAGCAGCGGCCGAAGATCGTCTTCCCAGCGAATCGCATCTTGAATCGGGACGCAGTGCCGCCAACCAGTCGCACTGGCGGATCGATGACGCATCCGGACAAGTCACGCGGACCTCCGGTGTGCCACTGTCGCTTGGGGCGATCGCCAAAGGCGTCATCTTGGATCGCGCGACGACGAGCGTTTTGAGCTCGACCGATTCAATCTCTG
The DNA here is from genome assembly GCA_963975425.1 of uncultured Pirellulaceae bacterium. Taxonomy (GTDB): domain Bacteria; phylum Planctomycetota; class Planctomycetia; order Pirellulales; family Pirellulaceae; genus CAXBGS01. Next base: position 895,542 of record CAXBGS010000003.1, on the reverse strand, counting down.
GTGTGATGTTGAACATCGGTGGCGACGTTCGTGTGGCGGGCGAGATAACGGCAACCGTAGCCATTGTCGACCCACGGCATGACACGTTAGCAGCCGACTATGCCGCGAAGATTTCAGTGACCGAGGGCGCGGTGGCAACCAGCGGCCACACCGAGCGTTCCATCGAAATCGCCGGTCAGCAGTATTCGCATATCATTGACCCTCGAACAGGAATCCCCGTTTCCGAAACTGTCGGTGCGACGGTGATTGCAAAAGAAGCGAGTACGGCCGACGCCGTTGCGACGATCTGCAGCGTCCTGCCAATTTCGCAAAGTTTACACCTGGTCGAATCGCTGTCCGGTGTCGAATGCCTGATCGTCACGGCGGCCGGTGTCGCGGTCGCTAGCGCGAATTGGCCACAAGACGAAAGCACCACCAGCGATCACCCGGCCGAAGCGACGGGTGCTGCTAAGAAGACGGGTGCTGCGAAGAAGTCGCCCGAAACAGGACTCGTGGGGACAACACCGGCCGATACAGCGCCCGCGAAGACGGGCCATGACATGCTGGTTCAGTTCGAGATCGCCAAGCCGGACAACGCGCGCCGATACCGGCGACCCTATGTGGCTGTCTGGATCGAAGATGCCGACGGATTCCCTGTCAAAACGCTAAGTCTCTTTTTGATGCAAGACAATCCCGGGCCTCGCTGGTACCGAGACCTTCGACGTTGGTACTCCGATGATCAGGTGCGGCGATTGGTTGACTCGGTCGACTTGATCGAAACCGTATCCAAACCCACCCGCAATCCTGGCAAGTACAAAGTCAGCTGGGATGGCAAAGACGATGGCGGGGAACTGCTCGTCCCCGGTGAGTACACGCTGCTGGTGGAAGCCGCACGCGAGCACGGGACATATCAGCTGAGCAAGCACACATTCACCTTCGGCAAGTCGTTCACAACAACGCTCAGGCCGAACGAGGAAATCAGTGCTGCTAGTGTCCGTTACACCGCCGATTGATTTGCGTGAACGTTATTCTGCAAGAAAACAAAGCCGCGGTGGCATCTGAAGATGCGGTCGCGACCGCCAAGCCAACTCGACGCACGCGACGCGTAATCGCTTCGTGGAGCCGATGGGTGCACATCTATCTTTCGATGTTTGGGCTCGCCGTCATCCTCTTTTTCAGCGTGACGGGGCTGACGTTGAATCATCCCGATTGGTTCTTTGACGAACGTACCGTGCATTCGACCGGTACGATCAACACCGCCTGGATGAATGTCGTGGCTCCGCCGCCCGGCGATTGGGACCAATACGATTACTCACATGAAGTCTCGAAACTTGAGGTCGCAGAATTCTTGCGTGCCGAACATCGTTTGCGAGGATCGGTCACCGATTTTTTGGCGTTCGAAGACGAATGCGAAGTCACTTTTCAAGGTCCCGGCTATGCAGCCACCGCTCGCATCAATCGTGACAGCGGCGACTATGCCATCGATGTCACCGCGAATGATTTTGTAACGGTCATCAATGATTTGCACAAAGGTCGTCACACCGGACAAGCATGGTCATGGGTGATCGATATTTCGGCGATCATCGGCACGCTGGTTGCCGTGTCAGGATTCATTCTGATCTTCTTTTTGCGTTTGCGTCGACAGACTGGAATCCTAACCGCCGTGGTGGGCAGCATCGTGTTATGGATTCTCTATCGCGTTGCGGTCGCTTGATCACGGCAAAAATTTTTGCCTAAGCGGTTCCGGTGACCAGTATGCGACGAAAGCGGCCGACTCGCGGTGATCACTCGACAATGTCGCTGCAGGATCGCCGGGCCTCGCGTACGTTGATGTGAAGTGGGCCGCACCCGGGCTCACACCCATTCCATTTTCCATGGTCCCTGGTCAAGACGATGGATGGGGTATGGTACGATCGACACGCAACCTCGTACGGCGTTTCGCTCTTGAGGGTGCGTCTGTCACGCTATCGATCGTGTCCGTTTCTTTACGGTAACTGAATTGTCGCAATCGAACGAAACAACAATTCAGACGAATCGACCGTTGGTGATGCTGGCTTTGGTGATTTCGGGCGAAGCCATTTTTTTTCTGCCGTTCGTCATCGCTCGCATTTTTCGCCCGACGCTGCTGGAAGTTTTCCGGATCACGAACTTCGAACTGGGCTTAGCGTTTTCAGCCTATGGCGTGGTCGCGATGATGGCATATTTCCCGGGCGGTCCGCTTGCCGATGCTTTCTCGCCTCGAAAACTAATGGCCGCTGCATTGTCATCGACCGCAGCTGGTGGACTGGCGATGGCGATGATTCCCGGCTTCAACGCACTGAAATGGTTGTACGCATTCTGGGGACTGACGTCGATTTTGCTCTTTTGGGCCGCGATGATCCGAGCGACACGACAACTGGGCGGTGTCGATTCATCGGGAACCGCATTCGGATTGCTTGATGGAGGCCGTGGATTGGTGGCGGCAGCGTCGGGCACGATGGGGGTGATGATCTTTGCGTCGCTGTTGCCCGATGACGTCCAGTCGGCGACGCTGGCGCAGCGGACGCATGCCTTTCAACAAGTCATTCTGGTTTTCGCGGCGATCACACTTGCCGCAGCAGCGCTGGTTTGGTTTGCAATTCCAAACCGATTCGATCGGCCCAGCACGCGAACGGTGGTTACCTGGACAGGCGTCGGGAAGGTGATCACGATGCCGACCGTTTGGCTGCAAGCATTCATGATCGTTTGCGCGTACGTCGCCTACAAAGGTCTCGACGATTTGTCTTTGTATGCCAAGGAAGTGTTGCTGTATGACGAAGTCTCGGCTGCCTACACAAGCAACATCTCGATGTGGGTCAGGCCGGTTGCTGCCGTGACGGCAGGACTAGTCGCTGATCGCGTCGGCGTGTCGCTGATGACCGCCATCAGTTTTGCCGTGATCGTTGTCGGTTGCTTGGTGATCGCGACGGGCGTGCTGCAGCCCGGCATGGCATCGGTGTTTTTCTTGACGATGATTGCCACGAGTGCGGCTGTCTTTGCGCTGCGAGGTTTGTATTTCGCAATCATGCAGGAAGGTGAAGTCCCGCTGGCTTACACGGGGACGGCCGTTGGTTTTGTTTCAGCTGTCGGCTACACACCGGACATTTTTATGGGACCGTTGATGGGGAAATTGCTGGATGACTCACCGGGCGCGCTTGGCCACCAGCATCTGTTTGCTGCGATTGCCGTGTTCGCGTCGGTTGGGTTCGCAGCGACATTGGCCTATCGGTACGCCGCACTGAGACGTGACGTTCGTGCCGACTGCCAAAATTGAAGACTTTAAAAACGTCTGCCGATGATCTCAGTCAAACGTGTGTGACGGTATGGAGTCACGAGTCGCGGCGGATTTTGAATGATCAGCGTGGGTTGTCCCGATATTCGGCATGACAGACCTGGCAATTTTTTTCGATTCGATTGATCTTTTCGCGGATTGCGGTCCGAGTTGCGTCTTTGTCTTGCGTTGTCTTCTGCTGCAGCAACAACCTTTCCAGCGACTCGGCGTCGGATTCGGACTCGCGCATCAGCCGCCGAAAATCGTCAGGTCGGTTGCCGACATCGGGTGTGCGCAGCGACTCGGTGAACTGTTCTCGCAGCAGCAACGCCTCGTGAGCGGCGTCCAAATCAGGATGGTCCTTGTTCGAAACGGTCTCTGCCTCAAGCAGCGGTTTGAGATGACCAAATGCATGATCGATCGCAACCATCGCTTCGGCCATGGGTGGAATCGGCGCGATCGGTCGAAATTGGGGCTGCAATTGGTCGATTGCATCGGGGGCGATCGGAACCGTTTGCAGTGCCGATCGAAACAGTCCGCGATACCGCTCGCTCGTACCGGCCAGTTTCAAGATCGTCGATACATCGGATGTCGGTACGAGGCCTGCCGCGACGCACGCCGCACTCGCTGCCGCGGGGCTTCGGTGTTTGCCGTGGTGGCAATGGATATAGACGGGGCCATCAAGATCGCGGACAGCCTTGGCCAGTTCTTTGATTCGCGTTTCGGGAATCCCGTCATATCCATGCGGCAAATGTACGTAGCGCAAACCGTAGGACTTTGCTGCGTCAACGTCGGGCTTGGCGCCGTCAACACTGATGATCGTCCTGACACCGATTGTTGCTAATTCACGAAATGCCTCGTCGTCTTCGGGCAGTCCGCCGGAAAAGACCCTGGGGTGAATTTCGACAAGATTCGGCAAGTGCTCACTGGGCACAAGCCGAGGTAACGACGCCGAAGTATCGACGGGATCAAAATCTGTTTGCGCGGCGGCGGTGCAAGCAAGACACATCCAAACAGTGAAATAAAGATGCACGCGGTCAAACATAAGATTCAGTATCACAGTGGATTCAGTGTTTCAGTCAACTTTGTACTTGCCATGGGACGCCACTGAACGAGCAATGCCGCGGTACGCGATTGTAACGCCACGTTTCAGGTTCATTTGCAACAACGAACTTACCGCTGACGTTCTTAACGCTGGCGTTGCGATCCGGCTTCGTTTTTCTTTTCCATGATCAGCTGGCGAAACCGAGCAAGTTGCTGCACGTGTTCAGGTAGCATCTGTTCAGATTTAATCTGTTCAGAGGCTGTCTGTCCGGGGGCTGTCTGTCTGGATGCTGTCTGTCCAGATGCAATCGCCAAGTTGTTTCGTTCGTGCGGGTCAGCACCAAGATCGTAAAGCTCTTCGCCGTTTGGCCACTGGGTGTATCGCCAGTTCTGGTCGCGAAGTGCATGCCCCAACGCGTCTCGTCGGCTGACCACGGTGTAAGCGAACGGTTTTGATCCCGCGACGGTCGGGTCACGCAAGATCGGTACCAGCGATTGGCCCTGCAGGTCAGCCGGAGCATTCAGATCGGCTAATTCGGTAAGCGTGGGATAGATGTCGATAAGTTCGACCATGGCGTCGCTACGGCTGCCGGCCTGAGTCATTTGCGGTACGCGGACAATGAACGGAACCCTTGCACCGATATCGAACAGAGTGACTTTGCCCCACAAAAAGTGGTCGCCCAGATGATAACCGTGGTCGGACGTGAACACGACGATCGTGTTCTGCCACAGCCCGCGTTTCTTTAGTGTGTCAAAAACCATCGCGATTTGCGCGTCGATAAATGAAACACAAGCGTGGTAGGCCTGCATGTATTCTCTTCGCAATGGGTCGTTCTCGACGCCCAGTTCGAATCCGAATGCCGTAAATCGCGTTGAAATGGCATCGCGAGGGATGCTGTCCCACAAGTCGGGACGGTCGCGGTGAAAACGCAATTCCTCGGTCGGGTACAGCTCAAAGTAATGATCCGGTGCCAGAAACGGAACGTGTGGTTTTTGAATGCCCAGTGCGATAAAGAACGGTTGGTCGCCATAGCTACTTTCATCGATCCACTGCACCACTTGCCGAACGTTTTTTCCGTCCTTGTGTTGATCATCGGTCAATCCGCTGCGACCATGGCCGGGTGGTGTTTGAGCGTTCAGCGGAGCGACGATTTCCTTGCTCAGTTGTTTCCATTTGTTGCGATTCTTGCCTTGATCGACGGGGCCGTGGTTCGATTCGAACTCTTTTCGAGCCGCCGCGACAACGGGTAATTCGTCGTTTTCAAAACGTTGATGCTGATGCCAAGCAACTTCGCCGTGTTCGTGGCGAGGTGAGTGAAACACTTTTCCAACGCTGGCGGTCCAGTACCCGTTTTCTTTGAAGTGTTGTGGCATCGAAACGGTGCCCGGTCTGGTTTGCCGAATATCCGCCGTGTTGTTTAGGACACCCGTCGATTCTGGATACAGTCCATTCAGAAATGATGCTCGCGACGGACCACAGACAGGGTATTGGCAATACGCACGCTGGAACGTCATCGCTTCCGACGCAAATCCCGCTAGCGTCGGTGTGTGAATCGGGTCGTACCCCGATGGTGACACATGTGTGTTCAGGTCATCGCAGACGATGAATAGGATGTTTGGCTTTTGCGTTTCCGCGGCGGTACCGATGGCAGCTGCGCAAAGAAGCGAAAGCAAAGAAACAAACGGAAATACATAGCGGATTGAATTCAGCATCGCAGGATGGATTTTCTTAGAAGAGGAAAGGATAGGCGGCAGGCGTTAACTCGAAAACGTGATATCTGCAAAAAGTGGGTGCGGGGTGCGTCTTTACAATGAACGTTTTAGCTCAGGATGTCTGTGATCACGTGCCCATGAACGTCCGTCAGCCGTCGGTTCAGTCCGTTGTGATACCAGGTGAGTCGCTCGTGATCAAAACCGAGTAAGTGGAGCACCGTGGCGTAGAAATCCCATACCGTGGTTGGATTCTCTTCGGCGCGTCGGCCGAATTCGTCGGTTGATCCATAGCTGATTCCTGGCTTAACACCCGCCCCCATCATCCAGCACGTGAAACCATCGGGATTGTGATCACGTCCGGTCGTCCCTTCTTGCCGAGTCGGCATGCGACCGAATTCGGTCGTCCACAGCACAAGCGTGTCTTCCAATAACCCCAAATGTTTCAAGTCCGACAGCAAGGCGGCGGTTGGCTGATCAAAGATCGGACAATGCCGCTGGTAGTCCGCTTTCAGTGTTTTGTGGGCGTCCCAGTTCAGCAGTCCGTCGACACCCGAGGCCCGCGACGCGCAATATAGATTCACGTATCGGACATCTCGCTCGAGCAACCGTCGGGCGAGCATGCAATTCTTTGCGTAACCCGCCTTCAGTTCATTAGACGAGTCGGTTCCATACGCGCGATGCGTCTGCTGGGTTTCCCTGGTCAAATCGGAAACGTCTGGCGCCGATAATTGCATCTTGGCCGCCAAAGTGTACGCCGCGACCCGAGCTTGAAGTTCGCTCTCGCCAGGATTGTTCGCCGCGAATCGTCCGTTCAATTGATCCAGCAACCGCCGTGTGTCGGATTCCGTTCGAGCATCGATGGACGACGGACGTGCCAGATTGCGGATGGGCATCTGGTCGCTCATCGTGATCGCTTGATGCCGAGCCGGCAGAAAACCATTTGCCCAGTTGGCTTTGCCGTTGGGCGGTTCGCCGCGGACGTCTGGGATGGCAACGTAGGTGGGCAAGTTTTCATTCGCGCTGCCCAGGGCATAGCTCGTCCAGGCTCCGGCACTGGGGAATCCTTCGGTGTCATGCCCCGTGTTCATGAACACACAACCGGGCCCGTGCGTGTTGGTCTTGCTGTGCATCGAATGGATAAACGCGATGTCGTCGACGTGTTTTGCCATGTGCGGAAGCATCGAACTGATCATCTTTCCGGACTCGCCCGATGCCGCGAAAGGCCAAGGGCTGCGCATCAGGCTACCATTCTTGCCCTGAAATGACACAAGGTCTGCTTCGCCTGGGATCGGTTGTCCGTCCATCTTTTCCAGCATCGGTTTGTGTTCCCACAAGTCCATATGCGATGCGGCGCCGGGACAGAATATCTGCAGTACGCGTTTCGCTTTGGGCGCATGGTGTCGCTGAACGGGCGATTGTTCATCTGCGATGGCAGTGTTGCCGCCAAGCAAGTCAATCAGGCCGACGCCCGCGAGGCCGGTGACCACGTTGCCCAGAAAATGACGGCGTGCTTGAGTCGCGGTGCTGAAGGGGTCAGGCATAGCGTTCTATTTCAACTTTATTTGACGTAAATCAATTCGCTTGTGTTTAAAAAGACTCGGCAAAACGCCGCAAGTCCGTGGTCTTCGATGAACCGTCGGCAAGCCTTCATTTCGGACTTGTCGGGCTCGCGGGTGTAACCCAGTTGATAGACCCAGCGGATCTGAGTATCGGTATCCGACGAATGTGCCGCGAGTTGCTGGGCCAGTGAATCGGCCATGTCCAACGTAAAGCTGTGGTTCAGCATCGTTAGCGCTTGCAGCGGTGTTGTCGTGTTGGATCGTCGTGGTGTGCTGAATGCACAATCGGGTTGGTCAAAGTCGGTCATCAAATCCACGACCGATGCACGAGCGTTCTGGTGATAAACCGCGCGGCGATACGTTTCGCTGCCGTGTCGGTCCAGTGGTTTGTAGGTAGATACATTGTCGCGCATAAAGTGATAGAGTCGAAAACCGGGGCCTCCATCGGGAACCAAGTTGTTGGACTGATCGGGTTCTAGAATTGCGTTCCGGTTCCAAGCACCGCTGATCTGCAAGACGGTGTCACGAATTTCCTCGGCGGACATCCGGCGCGGTGGAAATCGCCAGAGCAGCCGTGAGTCGCCGTCGATGGCCGCCGCCTGCTTTCGGTACGCCGATGACTGTTGGTAAGTCTTTGACAACATGATCATCCGGTGCATCGGTTTGATGCGCCAATGATTGTTGATCAATTCGCCGGCCAAGAAGTCTAGTAGCTCAGGGTGGCTGGGGCGTTCGCCCATGAACCCAAAATTGCTGGGTGTGGAAACCAATCCGGTGCCAAAATGATAATGCCACAATCGATTAGCCAAGACGCGTGGTGGCAAGGGATTCCGCGGGTTCGTCAACCAACGCGCGAATGCCATTCGTCGTTCTGCTTCGGTGCTTTGATCATCGGTGCGGTAATCGAACGTCTCGTCAAATGCATCGTTGGCGGCGTCAAAAACGGACAGACTTTTGGCGACGATCTCTTCACCCGGCTTTTGGGGACTTCCCCCTAAGAAGACATGAAACGGTCCTGCCGATATCGTGTCATCGCGGGAACCGATCCAGGCCGTGGGAAAAGGTTTCAGCGAAGCCAGTTGCTTTTTGACCGCCGCAATCTCTGATCGAATTTTTCGCTGCTGTTGTCTGTCCTGTTCTGTGGTCGCTAGTTGAAGCAGTCGGTGTTTGCGTTGGCCGTGAACCATGCGGGCGAAGTTAACGGTCGATGGTTTGCGATCGTCGCCGTTGGCGACTTCGGTCCAAGATTGACCGTCTTGAGAGACTTCGATTCGGTACTCGGCGACGAAGACGAATTTTTGGTGTTCGGGATGGTCTTCACCGCGAGCGCTCGAAAAAACAACTTTGTTGATGGCTGTCGGTTTTGCCAGTTCGATCGTCAGGTGCTTGTCTTCGGAGATAAACCTGGCGCCAAACTTACCATCGATGGTCAGTTGCGGACCGTAAGCACCGGGAAAGTCTTCGATTCGACGAGCCTTGCCGCTCGCTTTGCCGCCGTTGGACGCCAGGGCGACGTTGACCGGTTGCGGTTGGTCGGACCAAATTTCGAACTCATCGATCCGCCACCCGAAGGGCGACACTGCTCGAAGGTCCTGCGATTCGCAGACAAGCCGAACGAATTTTGCTTCGACGGTCGGGAATTTTTCGACGGTGCCCGTTCGATCAACGGCCGGTCGGGTCCAGTGCTTGTTGTACTTTTCGATTTCACTTTCGGCACGCTCGACAATCGCTGTGTCTATTCGCGTGAGTTGCCTCTCAAGCTGTTTTACTTCTCGCAGCAGTGGTCCGGTTTTCGCGAGGCGAGCGGATTGTTGGCGTGCGGTCGCCAGTGGAGCCGACCCGTGTTTGATTCCCGAGAATGTCGAATAGAGCGAATAGTAATCTTGCTGGGTGATCGGATCGAATTTGTGATCGTGGCAACGCGCGCATCCGATCGTCAGACCCAGAAACGCCTCGCTGCTGGCGCGGATAATTTCGTCAACCGTGTTGGCTCGAATCTGTGCTTTCTGTACCGCATCCTGGTTGTTGACGTTGTCATAGGGACCCGCCACCAAGAACGCACTTCCGATGATCGAATCGGTGTCGTTGGGGTTCAGCACATCGCCGGCAACGTGTTCGCGGATCAATTGATCGAAAGGTTTGTCGGCGTTGATGCTGCGGATGACATAGTCGCGAAAGGGCCAAAGATTCTCGATGATCTCGTTCTTTTCAAATCCGACACTCTCGCCAAAGCGGACCACATCCAGCCAGTGACGTCCCCAGCGTTCACCATAGTGTGGCGACGCCAAAAGACGTTCGATCAATTGTTCATACGCGTCGGGCGAGTTGTCATGGACGAACGCGTGGACTTCTGCTGGCGTTGGCGGCAGTCCGATCAAATCATAGGTGGCGCGGCGGACCAGCGTCGCGCGATCGGCAGGCGGATCGCGTTGCAGGTGATCGGCGGCGAGTCGCTGATCGATCCACCTGTCGATCACATCGGATGAGGGTGTGTCGACTTGTTCGAATTGACGCAGTGGCTGAAACGCCCACCAATCCGGACCACCCTTTGGTTTGTGCTTGATTTCGAATGCGTCGGGCCATTCGCCACCGTCTTTGATCCATCGCCGAAACAATTGCACCTGTTCATCCGACAGCGGTTCGCCGTCCTGGGGCATTTCGGGCGGGTTGCCGTCAACGGAACTGATGAGTTCGACCAAGTAACTCGCGTCCGGATCGCCAGCAACGATGTATTCGTATTCCCGCAGCAACTCGTCAGTTGCCAGTTGCATATCCCCCAACGCATTTCCGGGGCGATGGCATCGCAAACAGTGTTCACGAATGATCGGTGCGATGTCGGATTCGAAATCAACGAGCGCTGACGACGGGGGATCGCTGTTCTGGGCGTCGACCGGTGCTTGGAACGCGCCGGTCAGCGATGCCAAAACGATCGTGACGAAAACAATACGGAACATGCTTCGATAGCCAGAGTGGACAGGGGGGGATGTTTTATGCTGCACTGATCCGAACCGGGCCTGTTTGAACGGGGGCCTGTTCGAACGGGAACGTTTCAAGCGGGACCTCTTCGAATCGAAGTGGTGGGAATGTTAACGATTCGGCGTCGAAGACGGTCGACGATGGTTGGCGGGTGCCTCGTCGGTCAACGAGACTTGGGCGGGGCTCATCAGATATTTGAACAGATCCAAGACCTGTTGGTCTGACATCGGTTGCAATTGGCCTTCAGGCATCAACGAAATGGTCGCGGGGGCGGACGCTTCGATCTCATCACGCGGAATCACAACGTTCTCGGTGACGGTCTGCAACGTGACCGCATCATCGTTTTCCGCTTTGATGATGCCGGTGATCACGCGTCCATCCACCGTGACATAAGTCGCCACTTGATACGCTTTGCCGATCAATGCGTTGGGTTCCAGGATATTCTCTAGCCAGTAAGTAACGCTGCTGCGATTGGCGCCCGTGATGTCCGGGCCGATATCTCCGCCGACGCCAAACAGTTTGTGGCATTTGCCGCAGTTCGCCTCGTACAGCCGTCGCCCCCGTGAAGCATCGGCGCTTGCGATCGCGCGCGGTCGCAAGATGGACCGATACTTCGTGTACAGCGTTTGCTTCTCGGCATCACTGGCAGCGATTCGACCCCATACGCTTTCGAGCTGTTGGTTCAAATTCGTGTCACCGAGCATCACGATCTGCCGGACGATAAACGCAGGAACCGTATCTGATTGTACCCTGCCCTGCTGCATGGCCGAAACAAGTTGAGCGGCTGAGGAGGTTCGCGAGGCGAGTGTGCTGAGTGCCGCCGTTTGCGTTGATGCGGAGAAACGCTCAAAGTTTTCTAATAGACGTTCGCCTGTCCTCGGATCATTGAATTCTGACAGTGCCCTGACGGCTTCGGTCGAAATTTCACCGTCATCCAGCTGTGAAAAAATTTGGTCCGGCAGCGTGCTGTCCTTTGCCGCACGCAGAGCGGTCAAAGCCTCCACGCGTTCTTGCTTGGATTTTTCGCGGTCGGAAAAGACGTTACGGAAATAGGGGAAAACCGATTCGTCACCAAACTGGATGGCAACAGCTCGGGTCAGTTGCCTGACGCGTGGCAGCGGTGCCTTGATCAACTGCGGGTACGCCTCGGGCCATGTCGCGGGCATCGTGACGCCGCCCCGATTGGTGGCGGCTTCGTTGAGTGCTTCCAAAATCACCAATCGGTTTTTCCGTTCGGCCGAATCAACGAGCGTTGCGACCAACATTTCGCGGCCTGACGGCGAGACTGCGATGCGACGGACCGTCATCCGCAGCAGGTCCTGCCATTTCGATTCGCTCGCCAACGAATAGGCACGTCCGGGATCATCGGCGGCAAGTGGTGCCACCGCGTACCAAATCAAGAAAGGAAGATTGGGGTCGTGTTGGTCGATCGAAACCGACGTCAATGCGCTCACGATCGGCCATCGGTCCGTCAACGGTATCGATTGCAACAGCGACGCAAGGTTTCGTCGGACGACGGGACTGGAATCCGCAAAGTTAAAATCTGCGTCGCGGAAAATTTTGATCGCGTCGGTGGGGTGGCCTTCACCGATGAAATAGACAGCCCAGGCGCGAACGTATTCATTCTCGTCCTTTAGCCAGCCAATCAAGTCAGATGTGTCCACAGCGCCGATGCACCACTGTGTCCACATCGACCGCAGACGAATTCGTCGCGGCGTCTCACTTGATTGCATTTCGGCCAGTCGCGGGATCACCGTTTCGACGTTTAACGATGCCGTTGCGGCGCGTTCCTGTAAAATTCGTCGTGCTTGCCTCGCCAGGAACGCGTTGTTGCTTTTTAGGTGATCCACCAGTTGTTCATCGCTAAGAGTCCACAGGTCAAAGGATTGCGGTCGAACGTCGCCGTACCGGATACGGAACAAGCGTCCGTTGGTGCGATCCCAGACTTCGCCGTCTCGATTGTGGCAAGTTTGAACGTCGTGCCAGTCGGACGTGTAGATCGCACCATCAGGACCGACCATCACGCCGACGCCAATTTCCAGATGATCTTGTGCTCGTGAGAAGTCGGGGCGGTGTTTGCCGATGTAACCGGAACCGTTGTTTTCGAGCGTTTCGCGAACGAGGCGATGTCCGTGCAGATTATGAAAGAACAAATCGCCGTGATACTCTTGTGGAAAGACATCAGCGTTGTAAATCGCTAAACCACAATGGGCGTGACCACCGCCCAGCAATGATGTGTTGATCGGCGCCACGGATTTGGTTGTTTTGTTGTCACCCCAATAGGCATGGTCGCGAATGCTGCCGGCGTAGTGCGAATGGTCGGCGATGGTCTTGATGTCGTCGTAAGTGTACGGGTCAAAGTGGGGCCCGGCTTGTCGTTGGTAACGTGCGTTTTTTTGGACGTGAAACAGATGCGGAATCACGCATGCGCTGATGAACCAGTCGCCGCGATCATTGAAGTCGAGTCCCCAAGGATTACTGGTGCCGTGCGCAAAGACTTCAAAGCGATGCTGCGTCGGGTGATAACGCCATACGCCGGCGTTCATCTTTGTTCGCTGGTCGTCGTTCGTTCCGGGCTTGCCCACTCGCGAATGAGTGAACACGCCTTGGCATCCGTACAACCAACCATCCGGTCCCCAGGTAAAGCTATTCAATGTCTCGTGTGTGTCTTGATATCCCCATCCGTCCAGCAAAATTTGTGGCTCGGCATCCGGGGAATCGTCTTGGTCGGCGTCTGGAATGAACAATAATTCAGGTGCTGCCCCGATCCAAACGCCTCCAAACCCCACTTCGATGCCGCTGACAAGGTTCAGTCCTTCGGCGAACGTTTTTTTGGTTTCGAACGATCCGTCGGCGTCTTCATCGGAAAAGATCACAATGCGGTCTTGCCCAGTGCCCGGGGGTGCCTTGGTTGGGTAAGTATGACCTTCGACAACCCAAATGCGTCCCCGCGCGTCAAAGCACATTGCGATGGGCTGAGTCAGTTCGGGTTCACTGGCGATCAGGTCGACCGTAAAACCGTCGGCGACCAGCGTGTTGGCCGCGGCATCGGTCGGGCTGAAACCGTTGGCATACGTCGATTGGTCACTGCCCTCGATCTGTTTCCATGACGTCGGCGTGATTGCTTTGGCGTTTTCGCCTTGCAGGTGAATCGAGAGTCCGCGTTTATTGCACGAAACGATGTCCGGCCGGCGGTCTGCGTTGATATCGGCGACCAGCAGGTCGACACCAACGCCGGAATCACGATCGATCAAGTGTGGAATGAATGTCACGCCTCGGCGGTCTCGAACACACTGGAACCAATACAGAACGGGTTCTTGTAATCCGCCGGGGTCCTTGCCGTGATGAGCCATCCAGCGCTTTCCGGTCACGATATCTTTCACGTCGTCGCCGTCGATGTCCGTCAGCACCACCGCATGCAACTGACTGAACGCGACACCGTAGTCGTTGTCGGTGGACGACTCGCCCATGATCGTGTGTTGTACGAAACGGTTGTCTTGTACCTGTTCAAACCATGAAAGGCCGAACCCGTGCGCGTGATGCGCGGTCAGGATGTCGGCGTCGCCATCACCGTCGATGTCGTCAACGCAGATTTGTGATCCGCCCGGGCCGTAGTCCTGCGGGGCCCAGCGATGTCGTTCCCAAAAGCCGCTGGTTGTGTTTCGCTTGGGTTGTTGCCACCAGTACGTCTTGTCCAAGATGTCCAACCGGCCATCGCCGTTGACGTCGCCCACGCCTAGTCCGTGCGCGAATCGCCCTTGGCAGGCATCACCGCGTGTGATGGGGACCCAAGCCCATGGCTGCGTCGCGTCATCGCCTGCTTGGTAATACCCGTACTGGCCGTCTCGTCCACAAACGATCTCTGGTAAACCACCGTCCATGATGTCAGCGATCGTTGGCGATTCGTTGTCGACCGTTTCGGCGATCTCCTGCATCGGCCAATCTTGTCCCAGCGAATCGTGGCCAGGGTTAACGTACAGTCTGGCGGCCCTGCCGGGAAAACCTAAGACCAGCACATCGTTTGCGCCGTCGCGATTGGCATCCAAGACATGGCTAAAGAATTGATCGCTGTACCCGGCAATCGGAAACTCACGAGCGGGCGCAAGGGAAAAGGATTGCTCAAACTCGGGACCTCGAAACCAAACCGGTCCACAAACGACGTCGACGATTTTGTCGCCATCGATGTCGCCGGCCGACGCTCCCTCGGCAAAAAACTGATCGTGAAGCTGTCTCGTTTGCCAAGCTTCGCCGACCGCGGTCGAGCAAGTGAACAGTGTAAGACAGCACGCAGTCAGGCAGGGGTGAGACATCGGGATTGTCTTCGTTTGGCGTTAAATCGCTGGCGGGAATCTTACCAGTTTAACGTCCTGTGACTCGCGATGCTTTCGTTCCAGGAATGTGCTTTGTTGATGTGTTCGTGAACGCGTGATTTCGGTGGTGATGTGATGGACACCAACCGTATGATCAGACCCAGTTTAGGCCGGTCATGCGCATGAGCCGTTCTTCGAAGTTGCCGATCAGTCCGCCGACAAGCAACCACTGGTTCTTGCTGCGAAGTTCGATCTCACCGAATTTATTGATGCGCACGATCGAATCCCCCGTGACGCCGGCATCGTGCAACTCTTTGAAATCGATTTCGCCTTCGTTGACCACGTCCAGCAAGGTCTTTCCGGTCAACTCAATGAACTGCATTGGTCGTGTTCTCGTGCTCGATAGATAAGTAACGATCAGTTCCGGCCGACGTTTGGGCCGATCAACTGATTGTAATCAAAACTATTGCACGGAAGTCGATTCTTTGACTTTGGGGAAAAATGCCCCGATCCGCCGTCCAGTCGGCACGTCGCCGTCTAGGCGGCACGTCGCCGTCGGTTTGGAAAGGAAGCAATGCGTATTGTCGACCTCGAATCGTCGGCCTCGGACGAGTCATCCTCGCTTGCCGATTCGATATGCGAATTTTGCAGCACCGAGGCGGCCGCTTCCACACCCGCGAATCCGATCAAGACGTACGCAAACACTTCACAGAACTCTTCGACCATCTGCTTGACCGCGTGCGCGTGCTGGCCCGATTGTGCCCAATCGCTTTCGTTAGGTCCGCCCCAGAATGCAGGGCTGTCCAAGATTTGGCAAATGCAAAACAGGTAGGTCCCACCGATGGCAAAGATTGTTGTGCAGCGTTGGTTCATGACCCAAGCAAAGTCTCGCCGCAAGTTTGATCGGTCTCGCCACACCGCTGAAACACAAACCAGCATTAGCGGCAACGCAGCAAAATATTTGTACGCATCATCAAACAACAGTGACTCGAACAGCGAATCGGTCTCTCGGGCGGATGCGTATCCCGCCAGCGATGCCATGATCGTCAACGCGGCTCGCCCGCGCGTGCTCTTGAACGCGGCGAAGAACAGCGTGACACTCGCGCATCCGATCAATGCGACTTGCAGCAATTCCAACGGTCCGTTCTCGGCCGACAACCATTCAGGCGGATAGATCGTCGTTGCAAAGAAGATCACGGCAAAAAGCGCGAACGTGCAAATGCCAAAGAGAGTTAGGCGAACCGGATAGGAAGCAAATCCAGCGCGGATCGACGTCAATTGAGTCATGTTCGGTTCAGCCACAGCGTCGCGTGATGAATAATGTGGTCGCGTGATGAATAATGTGCGCGGAAACTATGAAAAATACAAAGTCCGCGAAAAGGGCAATTCAGTCATCACCGAAACTTGCTGAGGTTTCCTGCGATCGACACACTACGGCGACAGCAAAGACTGGACGATTTTTGGCAGTTTCTGGCCCTTAAAATCCAGTGCCACAACGCGGCCTTGTTGGTCTAAAACGACCACAAACGGCATCGATACCATCCCAAACTTCGTCGCCATCTCGTTGGCGACCCGAGCGGTCGGCGATGAAACGCTTTGATAGCTTTGAAAGTCGAGCCGGTTTTGCTCGATGAATTCTTCGGTCGGGGCGTCGACCGGATCAAGGTTCATGCCAACGATCGTGACGTCGTTGGGATGAGCATCGCGGAGGGCGGTCAGTTGAGGCAGAATTTGAAGCGACTGTGGGAATCCGGTCGCCCAAAATGGCATCAACACGACTTGGCCGCGGAACTGCGAGACATCCAGTGGCGAACCGTCGGTACCGGGCAGGTCGAAATTGAATGGGGTGCCGATGATATCTTTCCGGGCACGATGAGCGGCGATCGCGATCCTTGCCTCTTCTCCGATCGAATCGGACTGTTCGCCGAAGCGATCGTCTAGCAATTCATAGGTCGCGTTGGCCAGGTCGTCTCGCCCGGACGCTTCAAATTCAAGGGCGGCGCCGGCCAAATATTGAACCGTCATGATATCCGCCGACTCATCGATCAACGTCTCGGCCGCCTCTTTCCACTGCGAAAGTGAAACTTCGCCACCTTGAATGACTGTATCAAGAATTCGATCAATCGCATCGTACTGAACGCTGCCGGCTAACTGTGCCGCCATCCTTGCGATCTCTTCGTCTTTGGCATTTGCGAAAAGGTCGATGATCGCTTCGCGCACCTTGCCCGCCTGTTCATGGTGATCGTATTGGGAAAGCATTTGTCTTGCTTGACCTAGCACCATTAACGTTGGGACACCGACATCGGTTGGCGATGTCTTGAGACCCTCAACCAGTTCAATGATATTCGCGGGCGCATCCTCTTTGCCGTGTTGCAGCGACTCAATCGCAAAACCGATCAGCACCAGCCGACTATCGGTGACCAGTCGCGGGTCTCCTGATGACAAATTCTCTTTCGCGAGTTGTTCCAGTTCTTCGGCGGAATCTAAATCTCCCAAGGCTGCCAGATGCGACAACGATTGCAAGATACCTCTGGCGCCTTCGACGCGTTGTTCGTCATCGGCATCGGCGTGGTCACGCAAACGCTTGGATGCTTCGAGTTTCAGCTTGCCGATCTGACGCATGCGAGTCAGTGCGATCTCGTTATCGCGAATTCCCGCCGCGCCGCTGTAAATTCGCTGCATGTCTTCGTCGGCGCCGGCTAGGAATGTCGCCAGTTGCTCAGGCGATAGGTCTGGCCTCAATGGTCGCGGTTCGGCGCCGGCGGCCGGGTTCATGCTGCTCGGGTTCTCGGCGCCTGGATTTGCGATGCCCCCCAGGTTGCCTGAATCACCGATCGCGGGAATGGGCGGTCCGGGAATCGGCGCGTTGATCGATGCCGAGTCGCTCGGTGAAGGTCGATTGATGGCCCCGTTTGGCCCGCCGGGCAAGCCGCGCGGATCGGATGGGCTTGACGTAAAGTTGTCCGCCAATCGGTGGGAACCCGGCACGCGATCATTCGCTGCAGGCGAGCCGGTGGCGGCATCGTTATCGAGTTCCGCATTGACCGCAGCCGATGTAGTTGGATTTTTTTGCTCCGATGCTGTCTCCGATGAACAGCCCAGTGCGTTTAGAACAAAGGCGGCAAGTAGACCCCCAACGACCCGAGTTCGTTGATTTCGCGCGAGATGCATCAAGATTATCATTGGAATGTTTCCGGGGCCTGAGTCTACGATGCCGCCGACCGATGGAATAATGGTGACGGCGACCCACGTGATGATATCGTGTGTCGCCTGAATCGACAGGGCGACGCTGATCAGGTGTTGCTCGGAGACCTGCTGAAAAACACACCTTCAACCCCTCCAAGCAAGAACTCAGACGATACAGGGAATTAAAGTCATGACGATTCAAGAGAGATCGATCCTCAACCGATCACTGATCGGGTTCGCAAAGTGGTGCGGTGCGATTTTGCTATGTGCTGTCGTTACACCCGCGTTTGCCGACGATGGTGATGACACAAAACCCGAGGCGGTTCGTGATGGCGAATACCGTCGACCCAACGCGCTGCGTGACGGTGGGCCTCGCGAAGGCGGCCCGCGCGACCGCGATCAGCGTGACGGTCAACGGTTTCGCGGTTTGCGAGAGCGAATGCAGCAGGGACGCCCGGATGGCCAGGCGGGTGGTCGATTCGATCGTCCGGGAGACGGGATGCGGCAAGGCGGCGGGCTGGCAACGATCCCCATGTTTCGGGCGCTCGATCGTAACAGCGATGGGCGGATCGATGCGGCAGAGCTGGACATGGCGATCGCGTCGCTGCGAACGCTTGATAAGAATGGCGACGGCGAATTGACCGCTCCGGAACTGTTGCCCTTTGGCTCTGGCGGAGGCATGGCTCAGAAAGACGGGGCGGAACGAATGGGGCGTCCTGGCGGCGGTCGTCCCGATGGCGGTCGTCCTGGGTTGGGACAAGGCCAAGGTTTTTCGATCGATCAGATATTCACACAGCTAGACCGCGATGGCGATGATGTGCTTAGTCAAGACGAGATGCCCGAGCGACTTGCGGCAAACTTTGACCGTGTCGACCAAGATGGCGACGGCAAAGTCAGCAAAGACGAGATGCGTGTCGCACGTGATCGGATGATGCAAATGGGCCAACGAGGTCGCGGGGGACGCCCCGAATCCGACGAACCTGCCGGCGGCACGCGACCAAGACGTCCCGAAAGCGAAGAATAGACATCCACCGATAAACGACACGCCACACACCGCGCCGGCGCGATGCTGGGCGGATGCAGCCGGGCGTCTTGTCGACCCGGACTGGTTAACTCGGGCCGCCAATCGCGAATTCGTCCACGCGATCACCATTGATCACGTGTTCTTGGATGATGCGCTCGAGTACGTCCGGGGTACATTTTCCGTACCACACGCCGTCGGGCATGACGACGGCGATGGGGCCTCCGCGGCACACGCCGCAGCATGACATTCGCAATCTCAAGACACCGCCGCGACCCGATAACCCGAGTTGCTTGAGTCGCCGCTTGAGAAATTTCCAAGATTCCGCCATCTCTTTGCTGTTGGCACAGCTCGCTGATTTATCGGTGCACAAAAAAATCGTGTGACTCGACTCGCCCAGCCCCAGTTTTTTACTCTTTTGGCGGGCAGCTTTTAGGCCATGATTGGACACGGGGACTCTCGGGGTCGGGTTTGAGCGGTCGGGTTGGTGCGGGCGGGTTGGTGCGGGCGGCGGCAGGTCGCTGACAATGGCAAGTTGCTGACAATAGGATTCCCTGCGGAATTCTCCGCAGTTTTCATCGACCTGAGTCGAACATTGCGGCAACCGTCCGATCATTGTAGTCGGGTAGGTGTGCGTGGCCCTCACCCCGCGAGATGTTCGGCCGTGAACCGCCAAATATGATTCGCCGGATGCGTTCGTGCTACACTTGCAATCGGCTTGATGATGGTGCTCTGCGGTAAACTAATCTTCCGCCGAACGACGTCGTCTCGACCACTCGCCAAGCCCTGCTCTTGGGCGCGATCTTTCCCCTTTGGATCTGTTGACATGCTGATACGTTTTTTTGTTTTGTTCCTGCTGCTTCAAACGGCCGTTGTCCAGGCTCAGGCCCAACAGAAAAAGCAAATCTTGATGATGGCCGGACCGCCCTCGCACGGCTACGGCTCTCACGAACACTTCGCCGGGTTAAAGATTCTCGAAGAGTCGATCAACGCCAGCACCGATGGGGTCCACATCACGCTGGTGCGCGGATGGCCTGAAGATGATTCGTTGATCGACAACGCGGACTCGATTGTGATTTATAGCGACGGTGGCAAGAAACACATCGCACTGGACCATCGTGATCAGCTCCGCAAAAAACTCGCCGATGGATGCGGTCTGGTGTGTATCCATTACGCCGTTGAAATGTTGCCGGATGATTCAGGAAAAGATTGGCTCGAGTTTCTGGGCGGCCACTTCGAGGTCGACTACAGCGTCAATCCGCATTGGGTCGGTGATTTCAAGTCCTTGCCCGACCACCCGATCACTCGCGGTGTGAAGCCGTTCGCGACGAACGACGAATGGTATTTTCATTTGCGTTTTCTTGACTCCGATCGCATCACCCCGATCCTTTCCGCCGTCGCCCCCGAAGACACCATGCGCCGGCCCGACGGACATCACAGCGGTAACCCGCATGTGCGCAAGAGCGTTGCTGCTGGTGAGATGCAAACCGTCGCGTGGGCATACGAACGTCCTGACGGCGGACGGTCTTTCGGTTTCACCGGCGGACACTTTCACTGGAACTGGGCCAACGAAGACATGCGGCGACTGGTGACCAACGCGATTCGTTGGTCGGCCGGTGAAGAAATCGAAGCCACGGGATCGTCGCTTTCCACCGAGACCATCGACTTGCCCAAGTTAAAGAAGAATCAAGATTACGAGCCGGACAAGAGATACGACGAAGCGAAGGTCATCGAAGAGTTCAAACTGCAATCGAGCAACATGTCGTCTGGTTCGGAAGATGCCGAGCGAGCAGCGACCAACGCGATTTCCGGACTTGCCATTCCGGACGATCTGGAGGTGACGCTGGTCGCCAGCGAGCCCGACCTGAAAAGCTTGACCAATCTGGACATCGACGACCGCGGCCGTATTTGGGTTTGCGAAGTCATGAATTACCGGCGAAATGACGGTGCACGACCCGAAGGCGATCGCATTTTGATCTTAGAAGACACCACCGGCGATGGCGTCGCCGATGACGTTAAAACCTTCTATCAAGGTCACGAAGTCGACACGGCGATGGGAATCTGCGTGCTTGGCAATCAAGTCATCGTGACGGCTTCACCGAACGTCTGGAAATTCATCGACGACGACGGGGATGACCGACCCGATCGCAAAGAGCTGATGTTCACCGAGACCGGGCAACCACAACACGACCACTCGGCGCACTCGTTTCTGTTCGGACCCGACGGAAAACTGTACTGGAATTTTGGCAACACCGGCGGCCAAGTCAAAGACGCCAATGGCAACACGGTTATCGATGTTCATGGTCGCCCGGTGGTCGACAACGGCAGCCCTTTTTACGGCGGCATGCCGTTTCGCTGTGATTTGGACGGATCGAATTTCGAAGTATTAGCCCACAATTTTCGTAATAACTGGGAAACGACGATCGATTCATTCGGTTCGCTCTGGCAAAGCGACAATGACGACGACGGCAACCAAGGTACTCGTATCAACTTTGTGATGGAGCAAGGGAATTACGGATACCGCGACGAACTGACCGGAGCCGGTTGGCGTGACCACCGCATCGGAATGGAAAAAGAAATTCCACGTCGTCATTGGCACCTGAACGATCCAGGCGTGGTGCCGAACCTGTTGCAGACCGGTGCCGGTTCGCCGTCGGGCATCTGCATGTACGAAGGTCGTTTGTTGCCAGAACGATTCTGGGATCAAGTCATTCACTGTGATCCAGGGCCCAACGTTGTACGGGCCTATCCGGTCAAGCAAGACGGCGCCGGTTATACGGCAACGATCGAACCGTTGATGACGGGGGAAACGGACAAGTGGTTTCGGCCGGCGGATGTGTGCGTCGCGCCCGATGGATCACTTTTCGTGACCGACTGGTATGACCCCGGCGTCGGCGGTCACCGACAAGGCGATCTGGAACGAGGTCGATTGTTTCGAATCGCGCCACCGGGCGTGCCGTACAAGGTGCCGACCTTTGACTTCTCAACCCCGACGGGCGCCGCCGACGCGCTGAAGAGTCCAAACGCTTCGGTCCGTTTCAAAGCGTGGATGGCACTGAAGTCGATGGATGCGAGTTCCGTCGTCGAAGAACTCAATCGAATTTATGCGGATTCGAATCCTCGTCTGCGTGCCCGAGCGGCCTGGCTGCTAAGCGAGATCGTCGGCGCGGAACAAATGGCTACCGTGGCGTCGGGCGACCAAGATCCTGATATTCGCATCGTCGGTATCCGAATTGCCAAGCAAAACGGACGAAGCCTTGCGGAAACACTTCCGCATCTTGCCGACGATTCGTCCCCGGCGGTGCGTCGCGAGTTGGCCATCGCATTGAGGTTTGACAAGTCACCGGCCATGCCCAGCGTTTGGGCAAAACTTGCAAGGCATTATGAGGGAAACGATCGCTGGTACCTCGAAGCCCTTGGTATCGGCAGCGACCTGCGGGCCGCAGAGTGCTATCGATCTTGGGCCGCGGGGAAAAACGCATGGACAGAATCGGATCGCGATATTGTTTGGCGACTGCGCGCCCCGCAATCCGCCGAACAGCTTGGCTTGATCTTGGCCGATCCCCGTTTGCCACTTGCCCAGACGGATAAGTATTTTCGCAGTCTGGAATACCACACACCCGAGGTGCGCAACCAGACGTTGGCAAGTTTGATCAACGCGAAATCGCCCTTGCGTGACGACCAAGCCGAAGCCGATGCGATCATCGTTCGCGCAGCCGAGCGAATCGACGGCGGCGATCATCTTGCCGACCCCCACGTGAAAGCCGCCATCGATCGACACATCCAACGAAGTCGCGGCACGACGGAATACTTGCAACTGCTGAAGACATTTCAGTCGGACGGCCTTGCCGAAAAACTAGCCGATATCATCGTCAGTGACGCCGACGATTCGATGAAGGTCGAAGCCGCTGCAATGCTGTCCGCCCTGCCGCCGGACGGTCCAAGGCAACTGAATCGATTGGTGCGTCAATCCAACGTCAGTCTCGCCGCGAATGCAACGCGGCTGATTGCACTGATGGGGGACGGCCGCGCGTGGGGAATCCTGACGAGCCTGGCATCGGATCCAGATCGTCCGTTCCAGGTTCGCCGTGAGGCCGTCTCGGGGCTTGCCCGTCAAAAACCTGGCCAACACCGATTGATCGAATTGGCCGCGTCAAAACAACTGCTCGGCGACACGCGGATGCTAGCGGGCGCGCTTCTGGCGCGATCGAATGATGATTCGATCCGTGAACGCGCCACCAAACTGTTGCCGCAGCCACAAACAAAGAATCAAAAACCACTCGCGCCACTCGACAAACTGGCAAACATGAAAGGTGATGCCGAAAGCGGAATGAAACTTTTTCGCGGTGCCGCAACGTGCGCCAATTGCCACGTGATCGGTGACCACGGCAAAGAGGTCGGACCGAATTTATCCGAGATCGGCAGCAAGCTTTCTCGCGAAGCAATGCTGGTTTCGATCCTCGATCCGAGCGCTGGTGTGAGCCATAATTATGAACAGTACAGCGTCCTGACGGGCGGTGGCCAAGTCATCACGGGCGTCAAAGTCAGCGAGTCGGATCAGGAAGTCGTGATCCGAACCGCCGAAGCAATCGATCGCCGGATTCCGCAAGACGACATTGAACAGATCAAGAAAAGCGAAAAGTCGATCATGCCTGAGAACTTGCATCACGCGTTCGACCAGCAGGGTTTGATCGACATCGTGGAATACATGATCGCACAGAAGAAAAAAAGCTGAGGACGGCGCTAGGACGGAAATACGATTCGAATCGTGAAAACGAAGGACTTGATTGTGTCAAAGAATATTCGCTCCGGCTTTTCGAGACGCCAATGGTTGGCAGCATCACTTGCGGCGGGCGTCGCAACTTCCTCGCAGATTCATTCGTTTGCGGCGGGCGAGTCATCGACGTCGAAACGCCGCCCCAACCGTATCGCCGTGTCAACGTATTCGTATTGGCGATACCGTGACGATAGCAAGCTGACGATCGAGCAATGCATCGATTTGGCGGCCGAAGCGGGATTTGACGGCGTCGAAATTTTGCATGTTCAGATGCAAAACGAATCAAACGCAACACTGCAACGGATCAAGCAAAGGGCGTTCAAACACGGTCTGGACCTTTGCGGGTTTTCGACGCATCAATCGTTTGTCTCTCCCGATGCTGAGCAGCGCCAAAAGAATATCGATCACACGATCCGCTGCATCGAACTTGCGTACGCGCTCGGGATTCCCACCATTCGCGTAAACACCGGCCGATGGGGCACGACGAAAAGTTTTGATGACTTGATGGCCAACAAGGGAATCGAACCAAGGCTAGAAGGTTATACCGATGACGACGGATTCGCATGGGTGATCGATTCGCTTGAGAAATGTCTACCTGCGGCGGAAAAGTGCGGCGTTGTACTGGGACTGGAGAATCATTGGGGATTGGGCCGGACCGCGGCGGGAGTTCTGCGGTGCACACGAGCGATCGATTCGCCTTGGCTGCGCGCGACCCTGGACACCGGCAATTTCCTGGAAGATCAGTATGAACAGTACAAAGAGTTGGCACCGGAGGCCGTGTTCGTTCAAGCAAAGACGTATTTCGGCGGCGGAACTTGGTACACGCTGGATATCGATTACGAGAGAGTGGCCCGCATCTTGAAGGATGTCGACTACCGTGGGTACGTATCGCTTGAGTTTGAAGGAAAGGAAAATCACGAAACCGCGATTCCGAAAAGCCTGGCGATGCTCCGCCAAGTTTTTGCCTAGAGAACGACACATCGCTCGGGACACCTTTTTCGGTCATTGGTTGACCGGGGGGGCAAATGTCAGTTGCGAAATGCTTCGCCGCGTGAGGGTTCACTTGCTGCGCGCAACGAACTCACCGTCGGCCTGATTCGCGTCACGCCGTTGGAACGCTTCGGTCGTATCCGAGCCATCGGCGAATCATCGGCGAATCATCAGTGAATCATCGGCGGGGCATTCACGGGCCAGGGATTCTGTCGAAGGTTGCCAGCCTTGGCGTCTCGCTGCCGCCGACGTTGGTCGCGATTAATTCCGCGAGCGACCATCGCTTACGATCTTGGACAATTGTTCCTTCATCCGCGCGGCGATCTCGGGGTGGTCGTTGATGATGTTGTTCTTTTCGCTCGGATCGGATTCCAAATCGAACAGCTGATATTCCGGGACCGGCGTGTTATCCAGGTGAGTTTCGACGACCATGTTGCGCGCCGTCTTTTTTCGGCTGTAGTGGTGCAGTTTCCAGTTGCCCGATCGCATTGCCAGCGTGCCGTTACTGCCGTTGTCTTGCTGGACCAGATGATCTCTGCCTTTGGCGTCCGATTCACCCAGCAGCGCTCCGAGAACATTCATGCTGTCCAAACAAGCGCCCGTTGGCAATGACTGTTCGGTCAGGGCCGCGACGCTGGCGGCCAAGTCGATGGTGCACACGATTTCGTCGCTTACACCTGGCTTGATCTTGCCTTTCCATCGCGTGATGAACGGCGTACGTGTACCACCTTCGTACACGCTGTACTTTCCGCCGGTGAACTGGCCGCCGGCACGATGCTTGCCGACTTTTTCAAGCGCGCCGTCTTCGTAACCGTCGTCCATCACCGGGCCGTTGTCGCTGCACAACACGACAAGCGTGTTTTCGGCTAGCCCCAATTCGTCCAGCGATTTCATCAGTTCGCCAACGCACCAATCGAATTCAATGATGGCATCGCCGCGGAATCCGAGTTTCGTTTTCCCTTGGAATCGTTCGTGTGGCATTCGAGGCACGTGGATGTCGTGCGACGAGAAGAACAGAAAGAACGGCTTGTCTTTGTTCTGCTGCAGGAACTCGTTGGATTTTTCGATCCACTTGTCCGCCAAATCTTCGTCGCGGAATCGCGCCGTGTGTCCGCCGGTGTAAAAACCAATGCGGCTGATGCCGTTGTGAATTGTCGAGTTGTGCCCGTGCGACCAATCCATCTTTAATGAGTCGCGATGTGTGATGCCGGTGGGATGATCAGGGCTTGGCTTTTGCTTGCCGACCCAAAGTGGATCCGCCGGGTCTAAATTCAACACGCGGTGGTCTTGAACGTAGACCTGGGGTACCCGGTCATTGGTGGTCGGTAACAAGAAACATGAGTCAAAGCCGATTTCCAATGGGCCTGGATTCAGATCGCCATTCCAATCGGGACCATCGGGCCCGCCAAGTCCGAGATGCCACTTACCGACGACGCCGGTCACGTAACCTGCGCGACGCAGGATCGATGCAATCGTTTCGGTGCCAGGCTTGATGATGGCCGGCGAGTTCGGTGGCGCGATGCCGGTACGTTCGCCACGAAACGCATAGGTTCCCGTCAGCAGCGAGTACCGCGTCGGAGTGCATGTGGATGCCGAGCAATATCCGCTGGTGAATCGCAGGCCTTCCGATGCCAGTTTGTCGATATGCGGGGTTGTCAGTTCCGTCGCTCCGTTGCACGAGACATCACCGTATCCCAGGTCATCCGCCATGATGACGACGATGTTCGGTGTTTCGGCCGCACCGGCAGAGCAAAAGCAGGACAAGGTGAACGCGAGTAACAGGCTGTGTCGAAGTGGCATAATGATTTCTTGGGTCAACGAAATTTTGGACAATGAGATCTCTCGGCCGCGAGGCTGGTGATTGAAATCACGTCTTTGCGGCGTCGATCGCTTTTTGGGGCGTCGCGTGAACGTCGTAGTATGTGGTGCGGATCGCCAGATTTCAACGTCGTGCCAGAATCCGCACGCACCAATCCGCACCAATCCGATCATCCCAGCGACACGGCGGTCCCGACGATGGGGAAACGCATCAGCCCAGGATCACGCGGGCGACGTTGATGTAGATCACGATGCCCAAAATATCCACAATTCCCGCGACAAACGGGTTGCTCATCATGGCCGGGTCCAGCCCCATCCGCTTGAAGAAAAGTGGCAGGACCGCTCCGCACAGGCAACCGCACAGGATCACCGACAGCAGTGTGATGGGAATCACGACCGCATCGCGTTGACTCGGAGCGATGAACAGCGCGACCAGAAATCCGATCAATGCCAAGAATCCGCCCAGCGCCAGCGACACGATGAATTCGCGTCTGACGACCTGGCCGAAGTCCGAGAATTTGACTTCGCCGCTAGTCATTGCCGTGATCACCAGCGTGGCCGACTGGCTGCCCGAGTTGCCGCCGGCGCTGATGATCAATGGAATGAACCAGACCAGCCAGGCGAATTTTTCGAGTTCGACTTCATAGTGCCGCAGTGCGAACGCAGTCAGTAAGGCGGCGAAAAACAGAATCGTCAGCCACAGTCCGCGTTTCCAAGAAAGCGTCCACAGCCCGATGCGCAAGTAGTCGTCCTCCAGCGGAGCGACCGCGGCGATCCGCTGTGCGTCTTCGGCCAATTCTTCGCGGACGACATCGATCACATCATCGTGCGTGATGATTCCGACCAATTGACGCCCTGCGTCGACGACGGGAATCGCCAGCAGGTTGAACCTTTCGACTTTCGCGGCGACCGATTCTTGATCTTCCAACACCTGAGCGACGACCACGTCGGTCTCCATCATTTCACCCAAGGTGCGCTCGGGATGACGAAGCGACGATACCAGTTGTCTGGTCGACACGATCCCGCGCAGCAAACAGTCTTCGTCAACGACATACAGGTAATAGATCGTTTCCAAGTCGCTGGCTTGGCGGGCAAGTTCATCCAGGGCCTCGCGAACCGAAAGTTTTTCGGTCAGCTTGGCGACGTCGGATGTCATCATCGCGCCGGCGGTTTCTTCCGGATACGACTGCAACCGCTGGATATCGCGGCGGTCCTCGACCGGCAACAGCGGCAAGATTTCGTCGACACGTCCGGGCTCAAGTTCTTGCAGCAAGTCGACACGGTCATCCGGTGGAATTTCTTCCACCAGTTCGGCGACTTGCGCCGGATCGTGGCTTGCCAACATCGCCAACTGGCGTTCTTCGGCGAAATACCCAAAGATTTCTGATCGGCGATCCGGTTCGGCGTATTGCAACACGCGCCAGATTTCTGCGTCGCTGAGTCCTTCCATGAACTCTGCGGTCCGCCCGGCGTTCAGCGTCGTGCAGAATTCCTCTAGCTCGGCACGGTTGTCACCGGCCAACATCTCGCGAAGTTCGGGAAGATACAGAGTGTTGTACATGAGAGGTGCAAGGCCAGGAGGTGCAAGGTTACAGGATTGCTGCAACCTGTTACCTGACGCCTCTTACCTCTAATTGCTGACGCGTTCAGAGTATTCACCGGTGCGCGTATCGATCTTGATCACGTTGCCCAGCTTGATAAATCCTGGCACGATGAACTCAGCGCCCGTTTCGACTTTGGCCGGCTTGGTGACATTGGTCGCGGTATCACCTTTCGCGCCGGGGGCACAATCGGTGACTTCCAATTCGACCATGTTCGGCGGTTCGACGATGATGGCGTTTCCGTTGTAAAGCGTCATTGTGCACTTCATACCGTCCTTGAGGTATTTCCAGATGTCGCCGGCGACTTCGGCACTGACTTCGTATTGCTCGAAAGTTTCTTGGTGCATGAAGACGTAGTCTTCGCCTTGGCGGTACAGGAACGAGACGTCGGTCGTTTCGACGTCTGCCGACTGCAGCGAGTCACCGCCCTTGTAGGTCCGGTCCAGCGATGTGCCGCGGATCAAGTTTTTCATCTTGCACTTGTAGAATGCATTTCCCTTGCCCGGCTTTACGAATTGCATATCCGTCATCAGGTAGGGTTCGCCGTCGATTTCGACCTTGAGGCCTTTTTTGAAGTCGCTTGTGTTATAAGTAGCCATGGTGACAATGGCTCCGTCGTTCGAGTCAGTAGTGAGATGAATGCAAGGTAAATGCAGGTTAACCGTCCGTTGATTCGAACCATCCAAGATGATCCTTCCGATCGGAGTGCCGGGATTTTAGCGGCAGATCCGCGTCTTGTCCCGACCGGTACGCGGGAATCGATCGTCCCGGTCGATTGGCAGTCCGCGATGAAGCGGGCGATCCGCTCGACGACCGAATTGCGGCAGCGGTTGGGACTGCCCACCGAAACGGCCTGTCACGCGGCTGCGGAAGCCGATTTTCCGACGTTTGTCCCGCTGGAATTCCTGTCCCGCATCGAGCCGGGCAACCCGGACGACCCTCTGCTGCGGCAGGTGCTGGCCACCGAATCGGAACAGTCCGACGCCGCCGATTTTGTCTCCGATCCGGTCGGCGATCTGGCCGCGATGGCGGCACCGTCCCTGATTCAAAAGTATCGCGGTCGTGCCCTGGTGATCAGCACCGGTGCTTGCGGTGTTCACTGCCGCTACTGTTTTCGGCGATCCTTTCCCTACAGCGAGGTCGGCACACCGGCTCGGTCCACGCAATCGGCGATCGATTACTTGCGAAAAAGTCCCGAGGTCGACGAAGTCATCCTCAGTGGCGGCGATCCGCTGACCTTGGTGGACGTCAAACTGTTCGAATTGATCGAACAGATTGAATCGATACCGCGTGTCAAACGCTTGCGAATCCATACTCGTATGCCGGTCGTCATTCCACAGCGCGTGACGCCGGATCTGGTGCAACGGTTGAGACACAGTCGGTTGGCGACGTGGTTTGTGATCCACGCCAATCATGCACAGGAATTAGACGCCCACGTCTTGGACCACATTGGCCTGTTGGTTGATGTCGGCATCCCCGTGCTGAACCAAGCCGTCCTGCTGCGTGGCGTCAATGACGATGCCGAGGCTTTGATTCGATTGAGCCGAACGTTGGTGGACCATCGCGTACAGCCTTACTATTTGCACCAGCTCGATCGTGTTCGCGGAGCAGCGCATTTCGAAGTTTCCGTTGATCGGGGCGTTCAGTTGGTGGCCGAAATGCGAAAACAGCTTCCCGGTTACGCCGTGCCAACTTACGTGCGAGAAGAGCCCGGTGAACCATCAAAGACGGCAATCGTGGACGATAGTTTGTAAAGTAGAACGCAGAAGTTTGTAACGTAAAACGCAGAACGGAAAAATCGACGCGTCATCTGGCAAACTCGCTCGGTTCGTTTTCTTCCTCGACACGCTTGTTCCCCACCAACGCTAATGTACCTGATCGAAAACCCGGTCTTGCAGCGCGAGCTACTCGTCAACCTGCGGAC
Organism: uncultured Pirellulaceae bacterium; assembly: GCA_963975425.1. Classification (GTDB taxonomy): domain Bacteria; phylum Planctomycetota; class Planctomycetia; order Pirellulales; family Pirellulaceae; genus CAXBGS01. The sequence continues at coordinate 865,355 of CAXBGS010000003.1, read as the reverse complement.
TCCTCGCGCGTTTTTGCTGCTGGGTTTGTATCAATTGTTACTCGCGGGCGTCGTACTGTTGGCATGGCCCAGCGACGAACGTTTGGATTTGACGACGAACCCGCCATCGGCGACCAAGCTGGTCAATCTGTTTTTCCTGGGCCAATATGTGATCGCCTCGCTGATGGCGCCCAGTTTCGCAGCCGGCGCGATCACTGGTGAGAAAGAACGGCACACGTACGAAATGTTGTTGGCCAGTCCGCTGCGACCGGGCGCAATCGTGCTGGGCAAGATGGTCGCGTCGCTAACCCACCTGGGGATGTTGATTCTCGCATCGCTGCCGATCATTGCACTGTGTCTGCCGCTGGGCGGGGTCAGTCTGTACGAAGTGTTAGCGGCGTATTTGTGTTTGATCGTGTCCGTGATTTTGTTTGGCGCGATCGGTGTGTTTTGCAGCAGTTACTTTTCGCGTACCAGCAGTTCGCTGGTGGTCAGTTATTTGGTGATCCTGCCGTTGGTCATCGGCGCGATTCTGTTTTGGCGTTCAATGGAGGGCGACGGGCTGCTGCGGTTAAAACTTTCGGTGTTGGTGATTCCCGCATTCGTCTTATCCGCTGTGGTCTTGATGTGCGCCGCGGCGGCGGGACGCATGCTCTATCCGCCGGATTTTGGCAGCGAAGGCAAAGAAGTCATCGACCTGGAACGAGAGGCCGAAGAGGCCGTCGGGCTCGTCATCCAGCCGGATCAATTCCCCGACCGTTTGTTCGCGCCGCCGAAGAAACAGGCCTTGATGCCCGACGGCACCAATCCGGTTTACGACAAGGAAATACACAGCGAGATCTTCAGCCAAGGGACGTTGATGCTGAGGCTGGTGATCCAGATCAGCATGTTGCTGGCGATTCCGCTAATGGGCGTGTTTCTGTTTTGGCAGATTGAGCGTGCGCCTTGGTTCACCGTGTATGTGATCGTGTTCAATATGCTGGTCGGCCCGGTCTTCCTGGCCGGCAGCATGACAAGTGAGCGCGAACGTCAAACGCTGGATATGTTGCTGACGACGACGTTGACGCCGTGGCAAATTCTGTCGGGCAAATTTATCGTCGGTTTTCGTATCTCTGCCGTGCTGACTTCGTTCTTGCTTTGGCCATTGCTATTGGGAACAGCGCTGAACAATAATTTTTGGTCCAACTGGGAAGCCGTGATCGGCATGTTCGCGATCGTGCTCATGGTTTGTCTGGTCAATGCGGTGGTCGCGTTGGTGTGTTCGCTTTTCCAAAGTAAGACCTCGATCGCATTGCTCAGCACTTATATCGCGTTGTTGCTGTTGTATGTCGCGCCGCCCGCGTGGCTGGCTCTGTTGGCGATCTTGGAATTTGATCCTGAAAAGATCGCGAGTTTTCAGTGGGCGGGAATCACCAGCCCGTTCAGCGCTCTGTTCGCGCTGCCCCTGGATGCGAATCTGAAACGTGACTTTGACGATAGCGTCGCGAACGTTGGCGATTTACGGATCGTGTTCGGTTACTTCGCGTTCAGTATTGCGTTGATTCTGGGGTCTTCTTTCGCAATGTTCATGCGATTGAAGTCTAGACGCGGACTGTCGGAGTGAGAGAGGCACGTCGGGAGGCTGGCCGCCCCGCGTTTGCCAAACCGGGTGAGCGTGTGCCAGGCCTGATGTTCAGTGGGTTTCTGCTGCAAAGCCGACTTGCTGAACCGTTTCGTCGCTTTGCCCCCCGGCCGAATCGGACTGCTCGGCCGCTTGGGCGAAGTGTTGCGAAAAACTGCTGGGATTTGACCCACGTTGTTTCGACAGCATCCTGCCGTTGATGTGCCCGGCGATGACCGAACCGTAATAGAGCGGTGTGCTTTGCGCCGGAATCAGTCCGCCCAGCGCGCTGCCGACATAGGTGCCGTAGGCTGGATACAGGATACGATTTGCCTCGTCGACGTCCCGCGGCGTACCTTTGGTCTGGACGTAGGCGAAGACATCCTCGGTCGCAAGCGTTTCATGCCACAGAGGAACGAACATATAGGCGGCGGCGTAAGTGCCTTGGTATTTGCGGCGGCTAAAATCCTTGGCATGTGCACCCTCGTGCATGGCGATCGACGGGACGTCGCTGTACAGGTGAATCGTTTGAGTGTACGGATTGAAGTGATCACCGCCAAAGACGCGCCCCGGTAAGATCGTTTCTTGCGCGACCGACAATAAACCGAATGTGTACCGGTACGGCCAAGCAACCGTGGTGTTTTTCTTTAGCCGCCTGAAATCCGCCAGCGGCGCGTACTGATTCGCACGCACTTTGACGTGCGGTAGATGATTGTCGTCCAGGTAAGCGGCCATCGCGCGCACGGTCGGCTCTGACACGTTGTGATTGTCCACTCGACGATCCCACAACGTGATTTTGCCTGGAATACCCACAACCCATCCGACCGTGTCGATGACCGGATGTGCTCGTCCGATTTCGATCTGAGCGGACTCGCCGTCGACCAATTCCGGTGCGATGTGTTGTGCTTGGTTGGGAATCGGCCGCGGTGAAAGAACTTGACAACCGCTGATGCAGGAAGCCATCGCCGCCGCGATCGAAAGCATCGGACGGACATAGGAGCGGCGAAACGATATCAATTTGACGTGCATGTGGGCGTTCCTGTCTCGATTCACGACATGATCCGACAGATGCGTTATCGGCACGATGGTCAAGCGACTGTGCTGATTACGGAAACGATCCCTATCCGCTTGCCGATCAGGCACCGTAGGCGGGCTAGCGTAAGTCGAGCAAGCGGCGGATACGAAACGCAACCGTCGGGTCCGGCTCGTCAAGAATGTGGTTGCGCAAATGCCGCTCGACAGCCGGGTCGTTGATCGTGGCCAGCACGGACACCGTTTTCAGTTTCACGTCACGGCTGGGATCCGATAGCAGCAACAACAGCCACGGACGAGGATCGGTCGAGCCGCTGCGTGCGATGTCGTCGACCAGGTCCAGTTTCGTCTGGACATCACCGGCAGCGATGCGAGTCGCGATCGAAATCTCTCGCTCGGATAGTCCTCGCCGAGCCAGTTCGGCTTTCGCGGATGCTCGGAGCGGTTGGTGGGAACTGCCGAGCCAGTACACAACAGATTTCGTGTCATAGGTTTCAAGCGGCGAATCGACGATCATTCCAACCGGTCGAACTTGGGGCTGATCCACTGATGCACCACCGGGGTGCGCCCAGTCGTCTTGTGCGGGGGCCGGTGAAGTGGCCGGTTTCGCAACGATCTCTTGTTTGGGAACCGTCGCAAAGCGAGCCGAGTCGACGGATGCTTCATGATGATGAACGTCCCCGAGTTGCACGTCGTCGTGAGCGGTGATCGGTTGCAACTTTCCTGCCGACGAGCGATAGACGGTTGGCGCTTGGGACTCTGTCGGCGGCCAATCAGTCCATTCTTCGGTCGAATCCGAAGGCAGAACCGGCAACGGTTGTGCATGCAGGGTCAAACGACGAGGCGAAACAGCGTCGTCTGCGTGGCTGACCAGGATGCTGGGGCCGGATCGTTCCGACAATGACATGCGATCGAGCATGTTCGTGGCTGATGCATACAGACGTTGCGATGCATCGTCACGTTGGTTGACCGAGAGGGCAATGCTTTGTTGCAACAAACTGGTCGTCCAGGTTGTTCGATCATCCGATATCTGGCCGGCAATCGGGTACATCGCGCTGACCATTGCCGCGTGATTGGACGTTGCATCATCGCGGTCAAGCAAGGCCCAGTCACTTAGTTTGACGCGAAGCAATTCGTAGGCGGTGCGAGCAACGCTTTCATCGGAGTCGCATAAGGCACCAACCAGTGGTCCGATCGCCGGAGTCCCCAAAGCATGGAGCTGTGACAAACGACTTTGTTTTTCGGCTGATGAAAGTTCTTCGAAGTCGTGTGTCAATCGTTGAACAAGCCACCGTCGACTCTGATTTCCGACCAACAACACGGCCGAAAACGCGATCGCGACGACCAGTAAAAATTTCAATGCGGATACGAGCGACCGGCGACCGGCTGGACGAGCGGTTTGCACGGCAAAGGCAAACGGGTTGGGATCGTCAGTGGTTTTGCCGTTAAACATGTTCGAATCAGCGGTTGAGAAAGGTCATCACGGGGCGCGGATTGTCGTCCCGCAAGCCCGATCGTCGCAAGATCAATCGACCGTCGGTTGATTGTCAATTGCCAGATGCAGGCTGCCAGGTGTTCTTTGCGGCCGGCGCCATGGAGGCCCTGGACGACAAAACGATTGAAAACACTGTCGATGACCGGCACGAAAGACATGGGACGGACGCGACGGACGCTAGCCTCCGACACGAACCGATGCTTTTTCCAATGCTTCTTGGTATGCCTGAATGTCTCGGCCCCACTGTTGGCGCAGTCGTCGGGGGACGTCGACGCCTTCGATGATGTCGCCGATGATGGTTCCCGCCGCGACCAACGCCGCGGGCGTGACCTGAGGTTGCACCCAAGCGATTTGTCCGTCCGGATCCAAGATGGTCAGGCCGCCCGGGGTGATCGCAAATTGACGCTCGGCATGGTGGTCGTTGTCGATCGCGATTGGCAATGTCAGCGGTGTTGGGATTTGGTCGGCAGCGGCTCGGTCGACCACAATGATCACCTGCGTGCGTGCACGCACGTTTGGTGGCAAACGGGAGTTCCAGTTTTGCAGCAAAGCCGCAGCGGCGACCGAGTCGTCACCGCCGGCAAAGCGTCCTAGCACTCGAATCGGTTGCGGGCGACCGCTTGCGGACAATGTGACTTCGCCGACAGCGTTCTTGAGTTGAAATCCGTCTGGACGCGATCCCAGAATCGGTGCCGGTTCGATCGGTGGCAGAGGGACAAAACGGCCGACCCATTTTGCGTTGCCCGGTGGCGATGTCACGCCAGAATTTTGCGAGTCGCTGGACGAAACCGAGCGGAACGTTGCGCCGTCTAATTCCAACGTCAATTTCAACTCTGTCGCGAGTGTCAGTTGGCTCGATAAAGTCGAGTTCGGTAATTCGACCCGACGGATCACACCTTCTTTTTGGTCGATCCAAAATTGGTATCGATCGCCCTGCGCGTCGACGCGAACGACGTGACAAGCGTGCCCCGCAACGGAGGATTCCGAGGCGAACGCAAACTGATGTTCGTCGTCAAACAATTTCTTCATCGGTTCGTCTGCCAATAGCCATTCCAGTTGCGGTGGTGGGCCCGCCAGTCCGCTTTGCAAGTGATCGGCAAGCACAGGATCGGCAAGTATCGAATCGAGAATCGGTCGCCCGGCGGGGACCGCCACTCGCAACGCTTGTGAATCGAAATGGTTCGTCGACGGATCGTCGATCCACGCGCTCAACTGGCCATCGTCTTTGTGCAAGCGGACGTCATACGCTCGGACATCAATCGCGTCGGCATCTAACGTGACGCTCAGCGGTGCCGTTTCGCTATGGGATTGATCATCGACCAAGTAGCTAAGCCGCACGCGGCCTTCGTCGTGGTAGGAAACCGCGTTGCGGTACCGCGTGAAAATCGTCTTGAGCAATTGTGATGCAGTGCCCTGCCAAGCCGGTGAGGATTGCGTGGTGCTTGGTGACTCGGCGAGGTCGCCGGTTCGTTTGCAACTGATCGATGCTAAGGCGCAGACTGCAACAACCGTGATTGCCGGCCATCGTCGGAATGCTTGACGCAATCGTGGTTCGGCCATTTCAGCACTAGGGCAGAGTTTGAAAGTCGATGGTGCACATGTTTGGATTCGAGATGAGGCTGGCTTGATCGCGGAACTCGATCCAACGAGATGGAATTGATACGGTCAGTGGACCGCGGCGTTTCCGATCGATCGAGCAAGTCAGCAGGCTTCTATCATGGCCAGAAGGCTACTAAAACATGGTCAGCGGCCGCAAGCGATTCATGCGTCCGATCCGATGGTCTGAAATGAAACAAAGCGATGACAGATTCCAATTCCAAAGGTCCCGAGCCAAAGGGCGTCGATTTCGGTCGCTCTCTGCAAGAACTGGGCAAAATCGTGACCGGTAACGCTTCGGCCGCCACGATCGACCTGTGGGAATATCAGCCCGATTCCGGTGCGCCGGTGCGTGATGCCGGTGACGCCGTTGCAAAGGCGCTAGCCGGTCCCATCGATTTTCCTCCACTGGAAATGGTCGTGGTCCAGGGCGACCGAGTCGCCTTGGCTGTTGATCCGAACATACCGCAATTGGCGGAAATCGTGGTGGGCGTCGTTCGGGCGGTTTCAATGACCGATGCCGAACATGTTGACATCGTTCTTTCCGATGAGGCGACCGACCAGACGCTGCAAGCGGTCAATGTCGCGTTGGCGGACGCGATCCTGGACAAGGATGCGACCGTGCACCGTCACGATTCGGCCGACCGCGAATCCTTGCGATACCTCGGGGCCGGCGCCAATGCGTTGCCTTGGTACGTGAATCGTCAATTGGTTGATGCAGACGTCGTCATACCGATCGTGACCAAGCGCCCGGCCGAAACCGACGATCGAATCGACGCAACCGGCATCTATCCAGTGTTCGCTGACTCGGCGACTCGCCATCGGTTTCGCGATGCCAAAGTTTTCGACGAAGAACGCGAGACCCAGTCGCCCGAATTTCAGATACCCTGGTTGATTGGCGTTCAGTTGATGGTGACCGTCGCGGCCAACCACGACGGCATGGTGCGTCAAGTGATGGCCGGCGCGCCGCAGTCTCTTGCCATACGGCGTACCGATTTGGACCGAGACAGCGACGAGTTTCCCCCGGCCGCCGCGCTAGTCATTGCGTCGACCGATGGCGACGCGCAGCAGCAAACCTGGGCGAATGCGGCGCGCGCTGCCGTGGCGGCCAGCCGGTTTGTTCGTCCGGGCGGCACAATCTTGGTTTGGACCGACATCGATGTCGATCCCGATCCGGCGTTTCGCCAAGTCTTGGAATCCGAGGGTGATCATGAATCGTTGCACGAATCCTCTGCAGCGGGCGAAGACGATGCCGAGTCGCTGCCGCCATGGGACGAGTCGATCGGAATCGGCATGACGTTCGCGCGAGTACTGGCGGATAATCGTGTGGTGATGCGAAGTCGCTTGGACGCCGAAGTTGTCGAGACGCTTGGGTTGGGTTCATTGCGATCGATTGACGAACTGAAACGATTGATCGATTCATTCGAAAACTGTGGCGTCCTGCGCGGGGCGTCCTTTGTCGCGGATGCCGTGGCCGCCAACCATCGATCCAGGATTCGACATGAAGACTGACATGAACGAATCCCCGGATGAACCTGTGAATGCGGATGAACCTGTGAATGCGAATGAACCTGTGAGTGTGGATGAACCTGTGGAAGTTGCCTTCCGGTTCTGTCCGCGGTGCGGCGCGAAAATCGATTCGCCCGGCCGGATTCCGTTTTGCTGCGCACAATGCGGCATGCGGTCTTATTTCGGTCCCGTCGCGGCCGTCGGCGCCCTTGTCGCCAACGAACAGGAACAGTTGTTGTTGGTACGTCGCGCCCGGCAACCCGGCAAAGGTTGCTGGGGATTGCCGGGTGGTTTCGTGGACCGTGGCGAGACCGTCGAGGAAGCGCTTGCCCGCGAAGTCTTAGAAGAAACGAACCTGAAAGTCACCCAGGCAAGCCTGCTGATGACGCATCCCAACGAGTACCATTTTCATGGCGTGATCGCGCCGGTGATCGATCTGTTCTATCAATGCGAAGTCGCTGGGATCGAGTCATTACGTTTGGAACCCGCGGAACTGGATGACCACTGGTGGGGAATCCCCAGTGAGTCGCATCTCGACCGGATGGCATTCCATTCCAATCGGGTCGCCGTCGAGCATTGGATCTCGCTTCGGTAAATCTGGCCCGCTTCGCAATCAGCATCCCCAGCCCGGAGTCGACGCGACTGGGGCGGCATGGCCGGCTCGACGCAGTGCCCGCTGCAGTCCTCTTTTTTCGCGCCCACCGTTGCGTTTAAGGAGCTGTCACGCTAAAACGGTCTTAATGAGATCGATTCTCAATAGCAGCAGTTCGTCAGAATGACTCCCGACGTAGGTTTTAGTTGATGTTTGTCACCCCGATTCGCCGTTCTCGTTTGTCTTGCTGCGGTTCGAAAAAGCGAGCCGCATTCACGCTGGTCGAACTGCTTGTTGTGATTGCCATCATTGGAATTTTGGTGGGATTGCTGCTGCCGGCGGTGCAGGCGGCACGTGAGGCGGCCCGACGTATGAGTTGCCAAAACAACATGAAACAGATCGGGCTGGCGATTCACAATTACGAATCGGCGACAAAGCAACTGCCCGCTGCGTGGCTGAAACCGACCGCCAGTGGTGACGGATGGTCGGCCCAGGCCGGACTGCTGCCGTACATCGAAGCAATCGCGTTGGCGTCGGCGATCGATTACGGCGCGGGTTACAAATTGGCGACCATCTGGGTCGACGGCGTTGAATTGCCGGTGTCCAGTTTTCGAGTGCCGACGTATTTGTGTCCGAGTGAGACCAATGATGTCCAGCGACTGGGCGACGATGGTCCCGAGCATTATCCGATTAGTTACGGTTACAACGCCGGGACGTGGTTCGTCTTTGACCCCAACGATGACAAGGCCGGAGAAGGCATGTTCACGGCAGGGCGGGCAACTCGGTTTCGCGATTGTCTTGATGGGCTTAGCAATACGTTGGGCTTTGCCGAATTGAAGGCTTGGAACCCGTACTTCCGCGACCTTGGTACGACCGGTGATATGACGATGCCGGTCGAGCCTGAAGAGATTTGCATGCTGGGAGGCTCTTTCAAACCCGATACGGGCCACACCGAATGGGTCGATGGTCGCGCCCATCAGTCAGGATTCACCACCACGTTTTCGCCCAACCGCAAAGTCCTGTGTGCCATTTCGGGTATCCAGTACGACGTCGACTTTACGAATTTTCGTGAAGGCCGCACGTCGACGTCCGTTCCTGCACCGCGGACCTATGCCGCGGTGACCTCTCGCAGCTATCACATCGGAGGCGTCAATACGACGATGATGGATGGCTCGGTCCAATTCATCACCGATTCGATTGATCTGACTCTTTGGCAAGCACTGTCGACTCGCAAAGGCAAAGAAGTCGTCCAGCTGCCCTAGTGCGTTGCTTCAAACGATGTTGGCCCGAAACGATGTTGGCTCGAAACGATGTTGGCTCGAAACGATGTTGGCTCAGATAGTCAGCGATGATTTCGACGACGCCGCACCCTGAACGTCGATCGATACGGACACGCAAGAATCGCAGCTAGTGTGATTCGACTTCCCCAATGGAATCGACGTCCACCGGACCGCTGTGCATCGACCAACCGGCCAGCAGCAGCGCCGATGCGATGTACCCCGCGGCCCACTCGAAAACGACGCTGCGAAACTGTGGCTCCAGCACCATGTCGCCCCAGCTTTCTGGTCCGATAGGCAAGAACAAACGGTTGCCTGCCAGGGGCGAATGGATCACGCCGAACAGTGTTAAGACTCCGGCGACCATCATGACGATGGCGGCAATGTTCAACCGGCGATCGATGGTCGCGGCCAGGGCCCAGGCCCAAAACAGGCTTGTGAGAATGAATCCACTGCTCAACATGCCAAGCGTTTTCATATCACCGGCCAACCGTGCGTCCAACTGGTCCATGCCGATACCGGCCGACAACAAGGATGGGTCACCGAACATGCGTCCGGACATGTTCGTGGCCAAAAAGGCGAGCGCCGGCAGGCATGCCATTGCCACGGCGGCGTAATGACGTCGAGGCGTCGCGTGAAAGCTTTGAGCCGTGATTTCGATGCCGACAAAAACCAAAATCGGCATCACCACCGGCATCGGGATCCACGCGTTTAGCCAAGCAAAGTATCCTACCAGTCCTGCCGATCCGACCAATATCGCGGTGCCGAGGGTATATCCCGCACGGCCTCCCATCGCTTTGTAAGCGGGGTGACCGATGTAAGGCGTCGTCTGAATCACGCCCCCGGAAAGTCCAGCGATCAGCGTCGCGATTGCTTCGACACCGATCACGGTGCGGGTATCGTATTCGTCACCGGCCGCCGCAGCGCTTTCGGTACAGTCGATTCCGCCAACGACCGTTGCGATCGCAAACGGCAGCGCGATTGGCAAATAAGGCAGCGCGTCCGGCAGCGAAGAGACCCATTTGAACTGCCATGCTTCTAACCAGCGACTGGGGAACCAATCGATCGTTGGTGAGGTGGGCATTTCATAGTGCGATCCGCCCACCAAGCACATGATGTAATACACCGCACCGGCAACCAGCAGGGCTCCCAGTGTGCCGGGCACGCGTCCGGGCAGCGGAACGCGTGCGATCAGCGATGTCAGTACGATCACCAGCGCCAGCATGCCGGGCAACGGATGGCCCAGAATTTCGGTCAAGGGAATGAAACTAATCAGGACCAGCGCGATGGCGGCTAACGACCCCAGCAAGCCTGCTCGGGGCACAATGCGGCGAACCCATTCCGTTGCCGGCGCCATCGCCAGTTTGATCATACCGCTGAGCACGATGCACCAAATACCGATATGCCATGTCCGGTACGCCGCCGCGGTTTCGTCCAGGCCCATCCCCAAGCCTTGCAGGTACGAGGGGCCCAGGATGAACAGGACGATTCCAAAGGTTGACGGAGTGTCCAGTCCAAGCGGCATCGCCGTGACGTCGTCGCGACCTGTCGCCTTGGCCAACCGGAATGCAAAGAAAAAGAATGCCAAGTCACCGACCAACACTCCCAACGCGGTGCCGGGGACCATCGCCGAAACTGCGAATTCCTTGGGAAAGCCGAAGCCGTATACCAGCAGGCTGACCATCAAAAGCAGGCCGGCAATGTTATCGAGCATCAGGCCGAAAAAGGCATTGATGTCGCCGGTTGTAACCCACCCGTAAGAGCTGTTCTCTTGTTCTGGTTCGTCCAAGATTGCGTATCCATCGAGAGGTCGGCTGACAACGGTACAAGCTAGCAGATTGGCCTCTTTGGATCGCCCTGGCAACGCGCACAATGAAGATACGAGGAATCTTTTTTGACGTCGGGGCTAATTTCCACGACAATAGGGCCCTAGGCGAAACGAAGGACGCGTTCGCTCATTTCAAAAGCATCGACTGTGGTACGATCCTGACCCTTTCGCACGTCCATTTTTGCGTGCGGATCAACCACGCCGTCACTTTTGAAATCCCACACCACACTCTTTTCTTATCAACAGGATCCGCCTACGGGAGGGGACCTCATGACCACACCCATGCTGACACGCCAAAGCGAGATGCACCGCGATGGCAACGCCGAGGCGCTGCTGCAAACCTGGGGCGAGACCTCCGACGAAGAGTTGATCGAGCGGTATCGCGAGACCCGCGATCGCAGATGGTTCGAAGTCTTGATGCTTCGATACGAGCGAGAAATCTTCAGCTACTTACGACGTTACATCGGCAACACCGAGATGGCCGAAGATGCTTTCCAAGGCACGTTTCTGCAGGTGCACTTGAAATGCAATCAGTTCGATCTGCAACGTCGCTTTCGACCATGGCTGTACGCGATCGCAACGAACCAAGCGATTGACGTGGGCCGCCGCAACAAGCGGCACCGGATGGTCAGCTTGGACCAGTCCAGCCAGTCCGACCAGGATCAACGTGCCAGCAGTTGGGCAGAGAAACTGGTCGGCGCGAGCCCCGATCCCCTGGCTGTTGCCGCGAAAACCGAAGAGGGGCGTTGGGTTGATCGCGCGGTCGCGACCTTGGGCGAACCGATGCAACAAGTCATCCAATTGGTTTACTACCAAGGCCTGAAATACCGCGAGGCCGCCGAGACGCTTGGGATACCTGTCGGTACGGTCAAGAGCCGATTGCATGCCGCGGTCCACCGACTGGGGCTGTTGTGGGACGAACATCACGACGAGTCCGAGCAAATCAACGGAGAAACCGAAGACTGAGAAACCCAAGAGCGAGTTCCCCAGCGGCGACCAGCGCCACACGGTGGCACTGACTTAGCACTGACCTTGCATCTGACACTGACACCAGCCGCCAGAGGCTTCGAAAATCGGCACATGCCTCAGTCGATCGGCGGCGGGGCTCTGCCTGGGATCCGGCTGAAACGCCTCGCTTTTCGAATGAACCGCGACACCTTGATCAAACCTGATACTTCACCCAAGACACTTCCCACGAATTCGAAGGACATTGAGCCTGCCGTGATGAACACTCGTCGGGCTGGTTCCGTATCGAAACAGATGACCTTCCCTGTTCCCGCCTCGCTAATTGTCCCTGCCTTGCTTGACGACAAGCGTCTGCCGACGAATCGATGATGCACGAAGACTTGCTTGGATATTTGCTCGGCGCGCTCGAGCCTGATGAAATGCAGCGAGTTGCGCAGTGGTTGCGCGATGACCCCGAGGCACGCGCCGAACTTGACAAGATCAAACAGGCACTGCGCCCGCTAAGAGATAACGACGAGGACGAACGGCGGCCGGGCGACGAATTGCCATCGACCGAACTGCCATCGACCGAACTGCCGTCGCACGATTTGGTATCGCGGACGCTCCGCAGTCTGCCGCCATTGCCAGAGCCGATTGAGCCTGACGTTTCAACCGGTGGCGGGATTGTTCCGGTCACCGCGGCAATGAATCAAAGCGTTGAACCGCCGGCGGATTCGCGGCGATCCTGGTTCGATTGGGCCGGTGGCGCGCTGTCGGCCGCGGTCCTGCTGGGATTGCTGTTACCGACGCTCGCGAACGGTCGTCTGGAAGCCCGCAAAGTTGCGTGCCAAGATCAGTTTCGCCAACTCGGAACGGCGCTGACCAATTTTGTGAATCGAAGCCAACAGAAGCGACTGCCCGCCGTTAGCGAAAGTGGCCCGGAAGCGTTTGCCGGCGTCTACGCGGTTCGCTTGAAACAAGTCGGACTACTCGACGATCCCAACCTTCGCTGGTGTCCTTCGCGCGAGATGCCCGATTTGGCAGAGGTGCAAGTCGCGAACCTGAGCGACGTGATCGACGCAGCCACGCTGCACCAAGTTTCGGTGGATCAACTCAAACGAATCCAACGTTATGCCGGAGGGCACTATGCGTACTCACTCGGAGTGATCGATACGAACGGATTTAATTCTCCTCGCTTCGAATCGCGTTCGACGTTCGCGGTGATGTCCGATGCTCTGACCCATCCGCCCGTTGAGGGTAAGCCGGGTGAGGGAACACTGGGCAGTACAACCGTTGGACACAGCGGCACCGGAATCAATGTTTTATACGAGGACGGCCGCGTGCAATTCGTATCGCTTTCGTCACTTGATTCGATGGTCGATCATCCGCTTCGCAATCACCTGGGCCAAGGCGAAGCCGGAATCAACGTTGATGATGCCTCGCTAGCACCGAGTTGGCGTCCGCCATTTGTGCATGTGCGTCAGCGCTGATCGGTTGTGGCGTGTCGATGCCTGGTGCCGCGTCGGTCTCGGTAATCATGGGCAAGCCTGTATCGTTACCGGCCATGCGTTTGCTGACTTGATCGGCCGCCAGCGACGCCAACGCTTTGATCGTTAGCTGCGGGTTGATTTCGCATCCGGCGGGGAAAACGGTCGCATCGGCAACGGTTAGATTCTCAATCGCTTCGCCACAATCGGTTTGCAATTGGAACGTTTCGGCGTTGACCACGTCACCCATCGCGGCGCCGCCTTGGGTGTGGGTGGTCAGCAAATTGACAAAGGCCGGTCCGCGGCGACGAATCTCGCACAACGCCCATTCAAAGTCTTCCATGCACCGAATCACCGCCGGGCGTCCACCTCGCAACAGGACGGCTTTGGTCGGCAGGTGCAACTGCACACCGTCGTCTGATTTTGCTGCCGCAAAGTAAATCCTGGCGACGCGTCGCATGCCACGCAACAGCATCTCAAACTCGTCGCAGTCCAATTCCAATTCGACTTTGCCGCAAGCATCAACATAGTTGCAGGGGCGAACTTTCGTGGGGACAACGATTCCCGACATCGACAAGTGGTTGAATTTGTGCATCACGCACGCAAATTCTTTGAACCAACCACACAAGGCGAGGGCGACGGTTCCGGGAAAGTGAAACCAGTTTTCCAGAGCCGGTTCTTCCAGCATCTTGCCGTCTTTTTCGATCATGCGGCGATCGACTAGAAAGCACTGCGTCACACCCGGTTCGGGTCGACCACTGTCGCTAGGCCAAATCGGCTTGTCGTACATCGCATAAATTGCCGTGCCGACATTGGCCGTCAACCGTTTGCCCAGGTTGCGATTGCGCAGCTTGGCCGATGCAAGGCTTTGGCTGATCAGTTTTGTCGACGCACCGACACCGCACGAGACGACGAACTCGTTGGCGGTGACCGTCGATTTTGTGTAACAGCCGTCGGCTTCCTTGCGATGGACATCAACACCGTGCACTTTTAACGTGCCGCAATCGTCGCGGTGGATCCGTAATCGGTCTGCCGTCGTCCGGTAGGAAACGTGTGCGGGCTGGACGTTGTTCATCGCCTGGATCAGGAAACTGTTGGGCCCGCCGGGATGGTACGGATGAACGCCGCCGATGTGATCGCCAAAACTATCAACCGAGTTGTCGCTGCCGCATCCGTTGCAGTCACGACGCATCGCGACGGGCAGCGGTTGGACTTCTTCGCCCAAGGCCTCACAGCCTTCTTGGAATCGGATGCTGCGGTCACTGATTTGTGCTTTGGTGACTTCGGTATTGACGCCAAGCTCGTGACAGATCGAATCCATCACTTCGGCGAGTTGCTGGTACGAGACGCCCGCAGGTCTTTTTTCGCCCCATGACTCGTAAACCGATTCGATCATCGGCAGATGGATGGCGTTATTGACGTAAGGACCGCCGCCAAAAACCTTGGCCTGACAAATGTTGATGGTTTGCTTGGGCGGAATCTTTTTGCGCCGCGATGGGATTGCCAAGTCCAGTTTTGATTTGACTTTGCCCAGCCCGCCGGCGATCTGTCCGCCTGCGTCTTTGTACAACCGATACAGGACTTCATCGCTGCGTGGCGGTTCCAGCTTGATCGAGCCGTCCGGCTGGGGGACCTTTTGAATCAGCTCGTCGGGGCTGACGAACTCACCCAAATCCAGGATCACGACGCGTTTGCCTTCTGCCGTCAAGCGATTCGCCACCGTCGCGCCGCCGGCACCGCTGCCGATGATACAGACGTCGTAGTGTTCGGATAAATCTGCCAGCGGTGGCGGAGCGACGGAAACGAGGTTCTCGGGCTGTGAACAAACCGTCGACCACCCCATCCCGATCAAATCGCGTGCGGGCTTACGAGAGTGGATCACCATTCGTCCCAGCATTGTGATCCCGCTGACAGCCGTATGCAGCAAGTGATCGTCGCACCACAGAATCCGCGGCGGATCTTTCAACGTCGACGGGTACTCGCCCTGATTCAAGACGCGTCGCACATCCCGCGGGCATAGATGTTCGAGTTGTCGCCCCATGTGCTTGAGCGAATAAACATCCAGCCAAAGCAGAGCGATGGCGATGCCGTGCTGAATCCGTCGCGGTAAATGATCGGCGTAGATCAAAATCTCGCGTGCAATCTGACACGCATCGTCGCCTTGCCACCCGCACCATAGGGTGTCGATTTGGGCGCGGACGATGGCGACCAATGTTCCGAATCGGTCTTGACGGACCACGTTCAGTGGGCAGACGGGAAATCCATCGGCAGCCTTTTTAGTGCCCAGGCCAAATGGCAACAGACCCGCCGCGAGTGAGCCTTTGAGGACATCTCGGCGTGAAAAAAACTCAAGTGACGAAAAATCCAGCATCCTTGCCAGCCCGTACTTCGTGCGATGGTTGATCGAGTTGTCCGATTCCTGTTGTCTGGTCCATCGGTCACAGACGGCCAGCGATCGAATCGGAAACGCACGACTTGATCAACCCACTCGCTCGTGGGTCCACCAAGACAGCTTGTAACGATTGTGACGCGGAATCTCGCTTTTGCTCAAGCTTTCTGACGATCAGCTTTCAAGTGGTCCGGTATCGCAATCGTCGGCGAGTTGGCGATGCTGACCGGTGCCATGAAACACGTTCACCGTGGTTCGACCGCAAAAATTTGCGTGCGACCGCCAGCCGGCGCGAACGTATTCGATGGGCTGGTCCACCGCTGGCGTGCTCAAGCTTGATCCGCCGTCGTTACCATCGACGATGATGGCAACGACGAGCGGGTTCATAAGAATCTGGTCGACCTTTCGAATCGGTCCCGTCGATGCACCGATTCTCAGGTCACATCAAAACTCTTCGTCGATGGTTTCCCGGTTCGCTCGAGTTCCCAGTGCGCCCCACAATCCATAGGGACTTGCCGAACCGATCGGAAGCGTCGAGACACGGGTGTTGTTGATCCGGTAAACCGTTGGCGAACTTGAATTCCCCGATTCGATCGAATCGGTCACAAATTTCACCGCACCGTCGCCCATCAAGACATGCACGCCGCCCTGGTGTCGGCTGCTCGGCGGGATCGTGCCAAGCGACGCACCACCGGCCGTCATCACGACTTCGCGATTGGGGGCCAAAATTGTTGCCATCGCACTGTAGATTCCGCGAGAATTGTGCCACCGGTATCCTCGCTTGCCCGCCGCCCCCGTCGGGACGCCTGGGTTGGGTCCGACCACCGTGGGATCCCAGAACTGCGGTCGCAGCGGATTGATCCAGCCTGATTCTTGCGCAACGTTCGGGTTGTCGTACAGACCGCCCATATCCATGCCGGCACCCCGATAAAAGTCGGTACGGATGTCCCGGTCACCAAGGTCGGTCGCGATCTCGCCCGCCATGATCGTGTTGGACAACCCGTCCAGCGTGTCACGAAAAGCCGCGGCGGTTCTTGGAATAAAGAAACCGCGACAACCGGATCGTGCGCGTTGCGCCAGATTGGAATTGGGGCGACCATACGGAGCAGGATAATTCGACCAGCCTGGGCCCATGGTTGGTCCGGCCGTCATGCCGTACGCCCGCGTCCCGACGTGGGTCACGTCCATCGAGTCACCGATGCAGGCGGCGTAGTTCGTGCGGCCGTTCGCTGGTAAGCCTCGGCCAGGATCGCTGGGACATCGCAGCGTTGGGATCTCGGTCAACCAAGGATCGTATTGGTGCGCCACATGTCCACGTGTGGCATTGCCAAGTGGTTTGTGCGGACTGGGGCCCATCGGTGGAAACGCGGGATCGGTCGGGCTGGGTGGAACCGATACTGTCGATCCGACGGTGGGGACAAAGGGATTGCTGATTTGTTCCCAAAGCGCTTGCTGTTCCATAAATGGCAAAATGCCAACCAGGAAGCTCAGGTCCATTCCGCTGTTTCCGGTGATTGGCTGATCGCGTGGTGGTTGTTGGTGATAATCAACACTGATCGTTCCGGTGCCGTGCATCGGAACTAAATTGTACGCCGCGTGATAGTTGTGAACCGCCAATCCAATCTGTTTGAAATTATTGCTGCAGCTCATTCGCCGAGCCGCTTCACGAGCCGCTTGCACGGCGGGTAACAGGAGTCCAACCAGCACGCCGATGATGGCAATCACCACCAACAGCTCCACCAGCGTGAAGCCCTGTCTTCGAGTTCGATCATACATTACAGAGTCCATCTCAATTGAAAATGAAAGTGATAGAGAGGCACAAACGCACCCCACAAAAAAATTCAAGGCAAATCTGCCTTGCGTCGAGTCGGCAATTCAATGATCGCCGGCTGAAAAAATTCTCACTGCTTTTCGTTTGGCATACGACGCTATTCCAAGTCTTCTTCCGCAGATGCGTCGTCCATACCCTCGTCGTAATTCGGGTTCTCTTCGAGATACTGTTCGAGCTCGCTTTGGGTCGAAATCGTCTCCGGCTCGCCTCCGCCTGAGTCACAGCCTGCCAGTGAGCAGCACAAAAGCAGGCAGCAAGCTGCCACAGGGGCTGCAAAATTCAATTTTCGGATCATTTCCATCAACACGCTCCAAAGTAAAAAAAAGGGTGATAAAACTGCGTTAAATCGACGTTAGTGTGCGATTAACGATCGTTAGTAGAGCGTTCTGAGCGTCTTAATGCAAATTTCTTAATATTTGCTTGCGGCCGGTGCTCAGACTGTTCTCCTGTCAGCGCAGTCAGATGTGACTCGCAACGACCTGCATAGCGTTGACGAAAGTTCGAAACGGGCGAGCACGATAGCGATCAGAGCGTTGTAAATCAGCCGGTCCGAGCACACCGCAAGCGGACGTCACGGATGGAGGCCGCGACGCGGTGCAGGTTCGTTTGGGCGACCATCGTAAGAGCGATGGTTGCGCGAGTCTTGAACACGCGAGTCGTGATGGAACAGGCGATGACCGCACGATATGAGACCGCGCGTTTTGCACGCCCGCATTCCCGCATCAAGCACGCATTTGCGCATCAAGCACGCATTCGCGCATCAACCAATGGAGAGTTCGTCCAACTGATGGACGTGAAATTCCTGCTCGCCTAAGTGATTGCGAGCCAAATCGATCAGATGTTTGTGATGGGTGAATAGAATGACTTGCGTCTGAGTCGACAATTCAGAAAATGCTTTGATTGCCGCGACTGCTCGGCGATCATCCAGCTGGATCAAACAGTCGTCCACGATCAAAGGCACGGTTTGTCCGTGCGAAATCTGATGTTTCAATGACGCCAGTCGTAAGCTTAGGTACAACGCGTCAGCGGTACCGGTGCTCATGTGGGTCGCATGAACATCGGGCAAACCCGCTTCTCGAATTCCTAACAACACCGGCGACCCGTCGTCGTCATGGTCCACGCGCAATGTGGTGTACTCACCACAGGTCAAGCCGCGAAAAAATTCTTGCGCGTAACCAAGCACGGGTCCTTGGTTTTCGCGACGATAGTGCTCGATCGCCTCGCGCAAAATCATGGCGGCGATTTTTGTCTGCGCGTACTGTTGCGCATGCCGACTGATTTGACCGGCTAACAGTTGGATCGACTGCCGCAGCTCGGAAGCTTCAGCACTGCCGTCGATCCGTTGCAGATCCCGCCGCAGGCCGCCAAGGTCTTGGTTGGCTGCGGCGATACGTTCACTGAGTTCTCGTTCGCTCGATTCCAGTTTTTCGATTTCGACGTCCAGCACGCCCGCATCTTGTTCAAGTGTTCGGTCAACGAAGTCCGCGATTTCACTGCCCCCGGCGAGGATACGCAGTTGATCCTCGACGGCTTCAAGCGAAGCTTCAAACTGACGCCGCTGTTCGGCACGTCGCTCGATTTCGACCAATTCTTTGACGTGCGTGCAGTCGGCTTCCTCGCAAAGTTTGGCCAGCATCCCGTCCAGTTCATCAACCTGTTGCCTGGCCAACGATATCTCTCGCCGGGCATCTTCGGCTTGTTGGCCCAGAGACGTGCGATGACTGGCCTGGCTGCGCTCGTGCTGCAACCGGTCAAATAAAACTTGAACGACGGTCGAAACATCGCCATCGTGTTGTCGAATTTCATCGGTTTTGATGCCCAGGCTTCCCGCGACACGAAGGACATCGTCGCGGTACCGCTGGTCGTCTTCGCCGATTGACCGAATACGCGTGGCCAAAATGTTCCGTTCTCGACGTTGGTCACACAGTTCGTCGATTTTGCTGAGCATGGACACGACGACGTCGGGGCTGCGGTCGGCGGCATCCACAAAAGCTGCGGTCACCTTTTCCCATCGCTGATCCCACTGTTGCGTTTTTCCGATCGATGACTGCAATCGAGATTCCGCCGCGGGCAGATCATTTTTTAGGGCGTCTCGTTTCTGACAGAGTTGGTCATACCGTGACTTCGATTCGGAGAGCGAACGCTGCAGACTCGCCGCTTCGTCATACAGTCGTGTCAAATCATCACGCGATTCTTCGCGATCAAAAAGCCCGCCTCCCTGCGGGGCCGGTGCCGCAACGCAGGTCGCCGTGGCAACGACCTCGTGCAGCCGACGGCAAGCGACCGTGACTTGTTCATCAATTTTGTTTAGCCGATTGGTTTCCAATTGGCACTGTGCAACACATTCAACCAATTGCTGGTGATCGGCGACCCAACGCTGCATTCGCGCCGGTGTGTCGGCGACCACGTCGATCGCTTGCCAGATCGATTGCCACTGTTCGTGCGCCTCGCTTGATTCCTCCGTCGCCGTTTCCACTGTCGCTTGCTGTAGTTCAATTTGTTCATCCAGCAGGTCCAGTTTGGCTTGGTCGGCTGCCCGTCGATGCACCGTTTCGCCGTGCATGCGTATCGTGTCGATCAACTGATCGGCCCGCATTACCTCGTTTCTAAGACGGCTGACGGTTTGTTGCGAAATGATGCCTCCGGATGCCTCTTCGCCGACTCGATCGATCGTTTCGTTGCGATTTTTTCTCGCTTGCTGCAGTTCTTCCATTGTTGGAAGTTTGTCCGTCATCGCGTCTTGGCGAAGCCTTAATGCCGTCTGATCTCTGTCGGCGAACAACTGTTCCAGTTTGGATCTGGCCGCCGCGAGTGCGTCATCGCTGGATTGCAGTCGGGCTGACAAGCGTTCGATCTGCTGTGTCGTTGGCAGAGATAATTTCGCCGCTTGCGCTGCGGTTCCTTCGTACCCCGCGAGTCGCTGCAATAAATCGTCGGCCTTACGGTGAAAGCGATTGACCAATTCGGTTTGCTGTTGGGCGGCCTCGATCCGCGTGTGTGGCGATCCAACCGCATCCAGAACGTCCCGCAATAACTGTGGATCTCCGGGCGTCCCTGACTCTCGCAGTTCCTCCTCGACATCATCCAGCTTGCGTTTCAACGTTGCTAATTCTTGTTCGGCCAAGTCTCGTTGCTGAATCAGCACGCCGTAATTCTGAGCCATCGAATTGATCGTTGATCGCGTGGCATCGGTCAGTTCCAGACGTCCGACGGATGCGTCAATACGCTCATTGCGAGTTTCCTCATGAGCGTCCGGAATCTCAATCGCCAGCTGACGCAGCGTTTCGACCATCGCGCGTTCGATTTCATGGCGGATGCGAACAAGACCGACTTGGTCTTTTCGTGCCTTACGGATCGCGCCAAGATTTTGAAACAGTTCATCGATCTCGCTAGCGTGCGACATGATTTGATCGTCCGCGGCGATACCGCGAAGCGATTCGGAAAGATCGGCCAAACGTTTTTCAAGATTCGCTAGTGTCTGGGTTTTTAACGCGAGTTGCGATTCAAGGTCACGTCGTCGTTCGGTAAAGCCCGCATCCAGCAGCGGCGCGTCTTGCAATGGCTGTAGTTCGGCGACAATCGATTTCCACTTTGGTGCGATCGGCATCGCCTTACGATACGCGCGAAGCCGGTTCAGGTCGGATGCCGTCTTGGTCAGCGAGTTTTCCATCTCAGCGGCCACTGCCCGCTTCGCTTCGAACTCTGATTGCAATCGTTTGAACTCCGCAGGCGCGACTTGCAAGTCCTTTAATTTCTTGTTCTTCTCGCCAAACTCGCGGATCGCTTGATTGAGCGCTGCGTTCTTTCCGCTAGGTTTAAATAGCTGGTCCGACTCGGTCGCCAGTGTCGACTGGATTTCTTTCAGCCGACCGATGCCCGCCCCGGCGGCAAACAAGATGGCACCCAGGTCGCCATTACCACTGAGGATCGCCGATCCACCCTCGACCAGTTCTTCGTGTGAAAGGCCGAACTGGCGCCGGAACGTCTCCTCGTCGATACCGCCCAGCATGTCATGCAGGACAGAATCGTCGATAACATCTTTGTCGTTGGCTTGCCGCAGTGTTTTGACTCGTCCACGGCGGCGCAGGCATTCGATCGTATTGCCCCGATCGTCGCGCAGCACCGCGCCGACGCGCAGCTTTGCGGCGGGATGGATGTACGCGTCCTCAATCCGGCTGGACATGCCGTACAGTAACGAGGTGATGGCTCGTAAGCTGGTGGACTTGCCCGATTCGTTGGGGCCGTACACCAGATGAAAACGGTGAGGCTCGGCGGATAGATCCAACGAAACATCGGAAAAGCCACCGTAGGCTTGCAGGTCGAGTCTTTCGATGATCATTCTTGCGTTTGCTGTCCTTGTAAGTGACTGCGAAGTTGTGCCGATGCCGATTCCAGCAACTCGGATGACCATTGCGGATTGTCGGGATCGTCATCCGGGTCACGACATTCCGCGGGAACCTTGCTGATCAAGGCAGACAGTTCTTCTGCCACGCGATTGCCAAGGCTCGGATCGCTGCGGAATTGGTCGACAATCGTCTGCAGGCTCGCCAGTGGCCCATCCACATCAGCGGTGACACGGTTGTCGGCAGGAGGACTTGTTTTGAGGCGAAGTTTTTCGAGCCAGGTTTGCTCGTCGCCACAGGCCATCGCCGTCGCCCGCAGTGACGCCTCGAGTTGATCGACTTGCCGATGCAATTCGCCGTGCAATGTCGAACGGCCTGTCAAACGCACCCGAACGACCAACAGTCGACCATTCAAGTCGGGCAGCGTCGCAAGAATCCATTGCTGGAACGCGTCGTGGATCTCGTCGACGTGAGTCATCGCGGATACGTCAATTTCGCACACTATCCAGCGGACGACATCTAACGGATGAAATTGCCGAGTGGTCTGGTCGTGCGA
This sequence comes from uncultured Pirellulaceae bacterium, assembly GCA_963975425.1. GTDB lineage: Bacteria > Planctomycetota > Planctomycetia > Pirellulales > Pirellulaceae > CAXBGS01. The sequence continues at coordinate 842,896 of CAXBGS010000003.1, read as the reverse complement.
ATCGATGTCGACGATCACACAACCTTTGGGGCCGAATTCACGAATGTGTCGGCCTTGGATGTTGCCGCTGAACACAATCGGTGCCGCGTCATCCAAAACGTATTCTGCACGCGTGTGAACATGGCCGAGTGCCCAGTAGTCGTATCGCTTGTCGCTCAGTTGGACTGGCGAGCACGGCGCGTATGGCTCGTGACCTTCGGCGCCCGTCAAACTGGTGTGCAGCAAGCCCAGATTGAACATCCCACTGAGGGGCGCCGGATAGCTTTTCGACAAGTCGTCTGTCTCGGCGCGTTTACGAAACGATCGACCGTGGACAACGATGCCCCGATCGTCAAAGACGCGTTGATCGACGCGTTTTTCCGACATCATGATTTTGCTGCCGTCTGGGTTGGCAGGCAGCGGCAATGTCGACGTCATGACATTCATCGCGTCGTGGTTGCCGCGGATCACGACAACGGGAATCCCCGCGTTGACCAGTCGGGTCGCCTGGCGGACAAAGAACAAGCCGGTGTTTTGATCGCGATAATCACCGTCGTAAAGATCCCCCGCGATGACGACGAGGTCGACTTGCTGATCGACGGCAAGGTTGACCATGTTTTCCAGCGCACGCCGAGATGCACCTCGGATTTGCTCGATCGGTGCGTCGTCATACGAACCCAGTCTTTGCAGCGGACTGTCCAAGTGAATATCGGCTGCGTGCAGGATCTTTCGATTTGTCATCGGTTTACTTCTTTACTCGATTTCGGCGCGGTACCGGCGGCAGCGGCTGGAAACGGATCTCGGTTGACTTGGCTGTCTCGGCCAGACGTTCCCCCGTCGTATCAGTCTTGCCCGTCGATGCAAACCAATCACGATTTCCCATTTCGAACAGCGTTGTTTCGCTTTCCGTGGGATCGACGCTGCAATTTAAGGCGTGGTAGATCAGTGATGCAGGGGTTTTCGTTGCGAAGTCAGTTTTGTTCGCCGGTTGACTAAACATGTACAACGCTTGGCGTGCTCGCGTCATCGCGACGTACAGCGTGCAGAGCGCTTCGGTGTTAACGCTGCGGATTTTTTTGCCGAACTCGCGCTGCCAGTGCGTGCTGAGAAAGTGCCGTGACCTTCCCTCCATCCAGCGTGAAATGCCCACCGGCGGATCGCCTAAGTTTGGCACATCGGCCACATACGCGTCTCGAATGCTGGCCAAATCACCGCTCAGTTCTGGCAGGACCACGGCGTCAAATTCGAGTCCTTTCGATTGATGGATGGTCATCACGCGGACGGGCGCTTGCTGCGGACGTTCGACGCGTTTCTGTCGAACCATACGGACGAAATCACGAATCCGCGGCGCCGTGTTTTGTTGGTACTGCATCGCCAGATGTGTCAATTGCCGCAGTCGAATGGTATCGCGGGCATCACAATTGCCGGCCAAGCCATCGGCAAGGTACTCGATCGTTTCGGTCAATCCACGGTCTTCCACCATTTGCCGGATGAAATTGGCACCCGATGCCGATTCAAGCTTGCTGCCGGGCAAACGATCGACCAGCGGTGTCGAAAGGACATGGAACCGCCAGCGCAGGTCACCTGGATGTTCCGCCCACATCAACGCGGACAAGACAATTTCGACGGCGGCTGAATCGGTCAATGGATTGCCACCTTCCTGCGAAACGTCGATTCCCAACTGATCAAGCTGGAAATACATCTGAGCGACACCCGCATTGGATCGCGTCAGTACGCCGATCGACACGTGCGGCGCTTTCGCATGCAGGTCATCGATCAACGCTGCGGCGTCTTCGTAAACGCAAAGTTTTTTCGTTGCCGAGTCGCCATCGCTTGATCTTGATGTGCGAAAAGAAACGTGCCCGTCCAGATCTTCGCGTCTGGAGATATGCTCTTTGAAATTCGACGCGAATCGGCTGAGCGCTTCCGCTTCGAATACTGACGCGTCCGCCAAATCTTTCGAATCCTTGACCACAGCGATGGGATGGCGTGTCAGATTTAGAAAGACGCGGTTGACGACGTCCAGGATGACCGGGCTGCTGCGGAAACTTTCGTGCAATCCGCCCGATTCGACTCCTTGGATTTGTGTCTCGACGGCATCAAAAATTTCGGCAACACCGCCGCGCCAACCATAGATCGCTTGTTTCGTATCACCGACACAAAAGAAGGAACGGGCTTGAGTCGTTGAAAGAGCATCGTCCACGTCTGGGGCGGGCGCGGCCGAGCGTCTTGCCAGCGGTCGCAGTACTTGCCACTGAATCGCAGAAGTATCTTGAAACTCATCCAGTAACAAATGGTCGATCGCACCGTCCATTCGATTGTGCAAAGCGTCTGCGTCGAATTTTGCAAACTGGTTCGCCAATCGAGCTGCCACGTCGTCAAAGCCAAGCGTGCGGGCAGCATGTTTCAGGCTGGTGACGTGGCTGTCATAGGCGGCCAAAATGTGTCCTGTTGCTCGATTTTGCTCACTCAACAGCGACAGTGCCTTGGTACGTACCGCTGCGTACAGTTTGTCGAATGCGTCGTCTAATACCGACTCGGGGAATTTAGCGCTTCCGTACTTGACGATATCGTTGGTCCGTCTTGCCCTCGCGATGTTGATTAACAATGTGTCCGCGACCAATGCTTTCAGATCGCGTGAGTCCAACAGATCGGCGGTCGCGTTTAGTTTTTTTACCAGACTCTTTTGTGGCAACGATATACTTCGCAGTTCACCGGCAACTCGCGTCAATTCCGATGGCTCGGGAGATTTCGGTGCGCGGACTTTTTCCCAGACGTCGTCGTCGCATTGCCGCTGCAGGGTGTAGCCCTGTTCGACCACACGCAATACCTCTCGCGCGATTGACCGTCGCGATTCGCCTTTACCCAGCATCGCAAGCAGCGAGACCATTTCGCCGGGGTCCAGCGCGCTGATCATCGAATCGGCTGCCGCTTCACGCATCCAGACCTCTTCGATTTCGTCGGTCAAACGCCAAGCCGGCGGAAGCCCTAACTCGAACGGGAACGAACGGGCAAGCTGCGAAAACAGGCTGTCCAGCGTGCAGATTCGCAAGCGGTGAATGTTCTGCAGCACGCGCCGTAATTGTTGCAAACATGCGGTCCGCGAAAGCGTCGGAATTCCAACCTGTTCACGGAGCATCTGCAAGGTCTTGTCGTCATTCGGGTCGGCCGCGCGGGCGAGGTTGATCAGCACCCGATCCAGGATTTCACCCGCTGCTTTTCGGGTGAACGTTGTCGCCAAGATTGTTTCGACCGGCGCGCCGCCGAATAGAATTTTCATTAGTCGGCCGGTCAACTGATACGTCTTGCCCGTCCCTGCGGACGCGCGGACCAATAGCGGTGTCAGTGATGGTGCGCGAACGTCGTTGGATGTGTTCTCGCGACGCGAATCGTTGGATTCACCGAGTGGTGTTGATTCGGATTCGCCGGGTGATGTTGATTCGGATTTGACGGAGTGGTGGTTCAAAGTTTTACGGTTCATTGTGCGGCCTCCGTTTCCGTTTCACGCGCCGCAATGTCCAACAGTGATTGTGTCACACCCGTTTGTAGAATCATTTCGTAATCGTCAAAGGGGACGCGGTCTTCGGTCGGTTCGAACTGCGCATTCCAGATGCCACGTATGCAATCATGGATAAGCCGTTCGGCTTGTTTCATCAACGACTCGTCGAAATCGGCAATGTTGATTTTTGTCTCGGCGTCCTTCTCGCTGATGTTGAAATATCCCAGCTGTACATCGGTCGGTGAAGCGTCGATTCGCAAAAATGGAATCATCATGCGGTACAGCGGCAGCTGCAGATCGATCCACTTGGCATCGGTGCCTTTTCCCTTGAGGTGCTTTTTTTCCGGCTTATGTCCGTGCGTCTTGTAGTCAAGGATGGCCCAGCGCCCGGTTTGCCGATGGTAGTCGATTCGGTCAAAACGACCTCGCAATCCCATCGGCTTGCCATCGACGTGAACGATGGCAGCGTCGCTTTGGTGAGTCGCTTTTTCCGACACGCTGGCTTCGGTCATGCGAATTTCCCAGCCTTCGGCGATCCGATCGGCCTGACGCTGGGCGACGACTTTCAATCTCAGTTCAGCCTGTTTTACCTGCAACTTGACAGCCATCGCGGTCGCGTCGCCATAGTTCTCCTTGGCATACGCGTGCAGGTGCTCGATCATGGCGGCTTCGATCTTTGACGGTTCGGTTTCGTCCTTGTCGGGCGAATCGCCAAAGTTTTCCAGGGCGCCATGGACGAGATCACCGAACTGGTTGGCCGCCAATTCGCTGGTCGAATCATCCAGCGGTCTCATCTTTAATACATGACGCAAGTAAAACCGATAGGGACACGCCAGGTAATCGCGAAACGCCGTCACGCTCATGGTCGTGACTTCGTGTTCATCGATTGGCAAGGTGGGGATCGGCAGCCGTGTTGCTGCCGGCCCATCGTCCCAGCGATGTTTTACCGAAACCGCTTCCCGCCGCACTTCGAACAGGTTGCGAATACGGCGCGCGGAATCTTCCAGCGATGCTGCGGCCAGTAACCGGCTTGGCGGTGTCGGCGAACCGTCCGCACCAGTGCGCCCGACAATCAACCGTACCGCCGGCCGGCTAGAGAGCATCAAATGCAGTGCATAGACATCGCGTGCGTATCGACGTTCGTTGTCCGCCATCCGTAGTCGCGTTCGCAGCGAACCGGGTAAGAACGGATCACTGGTCACGGCCGCTGGCACGAATGGGTGATTCATTCCCACGATGGCTAATGCGGGCGCGTCATCCAACGCCAAATCCAGCCATCCCAGTATCTCAACGTCGTCCGGTTGCGCCGTTTCGGTCACCCGCAGCTCAGCCAGGCGGCCGGCGATCATTTCCAACGCGCCCGGGCCACTGACCGGAACATCCAGCTTTTGATTCAGCGTCGTGAAGCGATCGATCATTCGCCGAGCCGCCTCGACCGCGAGCGAAGTGCGTGAGCCTTGCCCATCGGCGGAATCCGCGACGTTTTCGTCTGCGCCATACAGACCGACCAACCACTGATCAATCGCAACACTCCATTTCGCGACCGGCTGTATCGCTTGTTTGCCCGTCTTTGCAGATCCCATCAGCGGCGCAAGCCAACCTTCCACAACGGTTGCCACTTCGACAGCGAGCGGATAATGCTGTTGCGCTATCGGCGGCAGCTTATCGGTCACACGCAATGGGAAATGAGAGCTAAGCATCTGATCGAGCTGGACCAGCCAGTCCGCCTCTCGCGGTCCCTTGGCCGATTTGCCAGAAGCTTGCTGGAGCTTTGCGACCGATGGGGCCAGTTGTCTTGTGATAAACGCATGCACGTCGGCGTGACGCACCAAGGCGGCAAGCGATTGCCAACTGCGACGCTGCAGATAATTCGCCGATAATTGAAAGAGTCGGCCGACCGCGGTTTCAGCCACTGTCCAGCCGAGGTGTCGATACGTCGCAACGCCACATCCACGCATCTGTAATTCGATCGGCGAAACCAGCGATTCGTCGGTGACACCAATGGTGACTTGATCGGCGCTGAATCGATTCGCGTAGTCGGCGATGGTCTCGGCAACTGCTTCGGCCTGATCGGTGACATCCGCAGCGGGAATCAGTTGCCGGTCGTCGATCGATAACTCGTAGTCCAACCAGGTCTGTGTCTGGACGTTTCCGAATTCGTCAAAACGAAATGCTTCCGATGGCGGTGCCGCAATGAAGGCGATCGTCGGTGCCTGTTCGTTTGCTCGTTGTCCTTCGTTTAAACCTCGCAGCATGGCGATTAACGCCTCATTCAGGTCAGTTGTCCCGACGAGGATGATTCGCTGTGGGCTCTTGCATTGACGCGATTGGACCGCTTCGCGGCGAGACCAATACGGGTCAACCAGTCCGGCGTCTTGCAACGCATCAAGATATCCCGCGAACAGATCGCTTAGCAGTGTCCATCGATTTCGTTCGTTTTCAGATTCTGTCGCCGCGGCCACTTCGTCGAATGTCAGCCCGTTGGATGCGAGTTCCGTGTGCAGCCGGCGTATCGTGCCGGCAAGTTCCAACCAGGGTGTCACGGAATCCGAGGACGGCAGACTGGTGACCAGCGGTTGCAGGTCATCAGGATGTTTGGCCATCAAGACATGGGCCCACGCCAACGTCTGTTCAAAATCCAATGCCACCGGCGATGAGGGCTCATGCAAACGGCTGGCCAATTGACCGACGGTGATCACGTCGGGCAGACTCAATTGCAAATCGTATTCTTCGGATTCCCATTCAATCAAACGCCGCAAGCGATCGGTACCTCGGCCCGACGGCAAGACGCAGACGAAACCGCTGAGGTCGAATCGGCCGCCGGATGCGAATCGCGTGCGCAGTTCCTTGGCGACGCCCGGCAGCAGCGGTGAGTCCCAACCGAGGAAAACAGTTTCACAGTGTTGTACGTCTTGTTTCACGTCCAGTCCGTTGAATCGAGTCCAGCGTGTTTGCTGGTGATGCGAAATTGCGAGCGGAACAAAGCCTGGCAAGGCCTCCGCGGTTCGATGGATCAGGGATCCCTAAGCAGTCTCGAGATCAGCGATCTGTGCCGGGATCGGTGATCTGTCTTGCACTCGTGGTGGTTGACCCTTTGAAAGTTTCGCGATTGCGGTGACACGTCTGGTCAATCCAGACCCAGATTTTGCTGATTATTTCACAATTCGCCAATGACGCGAGGTTCCGGGGGTTGGTAAATACCCGGTTCGGTCCCACCGCCCGCGTGTCGGGTCAGTCAAGAATTGCGGCCTGAATTGAATATCTGGGTAAACCTTGACGATAAAACGGGCCGATACAACCGTTAGTAGGTTCCCACATTCCGGGACGATTCGTGCGCACGGAGGCGCGCCATCATGCTAATTTTCTTCATGAAACTGCTTAGCAGCATCCGTAAAGCGGTTGCCGGACGCAAGCATCCTCACCAGTTGGCCTGGGCCGTCGCGTTTGGTCTGTTGCTAGGCATCATTCCGCACGGAAACTTGCTCGCCTTGGCGGTGTTGGTCGTCGTTTTGACGCTGAAGGTCAATCATGCGATGGCTGGACTGACGGCGATCGGAATCAGCTTTGCCGCAACCAAGCTGGATCCCTACTCACATCAAGTCGGCGACTTTGTGCTGTCGCACCCCGACACGCAAACCTATGCCGCATCGGCTTGGCAAATGCCGCTGATGCCCTGGACCGACCTGAACAACACCGTCGTCATGGGCAGTTTTTTGATCGGCGTTGTGGCTTTGATCCCCGCGTTTGTGGTGACCTATCCGTTCTTTCGCTTCCTCGCACCGAAGGACGACTTGGATGGGCCGGCGACTGAGCAAGCGGCCCAGCAAGACGCAAAAAGAGCAAAAGTCGCTGACGACGCCCATCGGGTGGTGGTCGTCGATCAAGGGCACCAACAAATCATCCGTCCACACCGCTCGGTTCCCACAACGACCGACGAGACGCCCGACTTTCGCGAAATCGAAAGCGACACATCCGTATCGGACCCTGCGACTGCCGCGCGTTCGGGCGAACAAGTATTGGGCGAACAAGTATCGGGCGATCAAGTGTCGGTCGAAACCAGAATCGATGTCATTCGATTGAAAGACGTTCGATCGGCTCAAGAAGATTCAAACGCAACCGGATCGCCCGGCGACCTAGCGTCATCGGACGACCAACCCATGGACGAGGCTCTGAATTACCTGCTTCGTCAACTGCGCGACTCGCAATCAAGGAAAACGGCATGATCCGCTGGCGCTTTGTCTTCACACGACTGATCATCATTGCCGGTGTGCTGGTACTGCTGCGCTGGGGACTGGGTCCCGTCGCAAAGTATGTCACCGTGCGTGTCATGGAACAGGCCACCGGTGCGAAGGTCGAAATCGATCAATCGAGCATCGGGTTTTTTCCGCCACGCATCCACTTTGCCGATGTCAACATTGCCGATCCGCGTGCGGACAAAGCAATGCGCGACGCTTTTCACGCTGACACCATCGACTTGGTCATCGATGGGGATGCATTGCTTCAGCGGCGCTGGGTCGCCCGCGACGGACGCATCACGGGAATCGAAATCGACACGGCTCGTCAGACGTCTGGACATTATGAAAATGTCGCCGCCGAGGACACTTCCGGCGATTCGTCGATGATCAGCAAACTGCTGGGGACCGCCGCCGGCCAGATCGGCGACCAAGCCGAACAGGTTGTCGAGGATCTGGAAACGGTACGCCGCAGCAAACAAATTCGCGATCGCTGGGAAAGTGAATACGAATCACTCGTGGTACAGGCAAAGAACCTGGAAAAACTGATTCGCGATATTCGCGACGAAGCCAGGGACATCGAAAACCCGCTCCGCGATTTGCCGGTTCTGGCGCGCACCCTTGATCAAGCGAAAGTCGCCCGTGACGAATTGATGAGCGTTCGCCAAAAGATCGATGCCTTGCCGGAAAAATTACAAGCCGATTTGGGATCGTTGGATGAAGCCAAGCGGATCGATATCGCCAAAGTTGACGCGTACGTGCCCGGCGACCTGACCCAATCAGACAACTTTGGCGTCGACCTGATGGCCAAAGCCGTCCGCGATCAAATCGAGAAGTTACAGGGTTACTTGGACAGCGGTCGTGCCTTGGCCGACTACACCGTGGTGGCGCCCGAGAGCGTTCGTGTCCGCGGTGCCGACCACGATCTTTGGGGTAACAGTCGCCGGCCCGGATTGCTTGTGCGTCGCTGCGAAATCAGCGGACTGATGCGAGCCGATGGGAATGCATACGTCATGACCGGCGTCGTTGAAAATCTGACACCGGATCCCGAATTGTTGGACCAACCGGCCAAAGCGCGTGTGCGACTGGACGGCAACGAAGTCGTTCAAGTCGAGTTCGTCAAGGACCGGCGCGGTGGCGCCGATGTGGACCTGTTGACGGTGCACTGGCCGCAATCCGACGCCAAGCCGATTCAGCTTGGCGATCGTGATGCGGGATTGTCGGTGACCGGCGGCCAACGTGAGCTTTGGGTTCAGGTCCGAACCGAAGGCAAACAAATCGAAGGCCACTTGGTCAGCAAGCAAACCGGTTTGAAGATGAACTTGGACGTCGATCCACGGTACGCCAAGACACCCGCGGCAGTCTCGTTGACGCAGAGTCTGGCGGCGGTCAATCAAATCGAAATTGATGCGAGGTTTGATGGGACTTGGAAGGACATGGATCTGCGTCTGAACACAAACCTTGGCCAGATTTTGCACCGCGCCGCTAACGATGCGATCGTCGGACAAACCCAGGCGACCAAGGCCAAGATGATTGCCAATATCGAAAAAGCGCACCTGCAGCAAACGCTCGAGCTGCGAGAGTGGCTGGGCAAGCAGCAATCAGAAACGCGGTCATTGTTGGCAAGTGCCGACAAGTCCATTGCGGAACTGAGCGAACGGGTCTTGCAACAGGTCGGCCAACAAGACGCGTACCTCGGGAAATTGCGATCCGCCATTCAGGGTCGCTTGCGATAAGCCGACGTTGGCTTACGATCGGTCGTCGCGATGTTGCCGCGCTTAGCTGTTGGCGTGAATCCAATGCACATCGTCTCGTTTGTCCGCGAGACGTTGTGCAATGTTAAAACCGCTCGCCAAGTGAACGTCGTTACGCGTTGCGGAGCCTTTTTTCGGTCAACTCGATCGCGGCGATCAACGCTTTGGCTTTGTTCAGCGTTTCTTCGTACTCGGCGTCGGGATCACTGTCGGCGACGACACCGCAGCCGGCTTGAACGTAGACAATGCTGTCTTTCACGACCATGGTTCGCAGGGCAATGCACGTATCCATGTTGCCGCGGTAATCGATATAGCCGACCGCGCCTCCATAGGGACCGCGGCGATGCGGTTCGATTGAATCGATGACCTCCATCGCGCGAACCTTCGGTGCGCCCGAGACGGTTCCTGCCGGCAAGCATGCCTTCAGTGCGTCAAAGGCATCCAAGTCATCGCGCAGCATACCCTGCACTTCACTGCTGATGTGCATGACGTGGCTGTAGCGTTCGACGATCATGATTTCCGTCAATTCCACCGTTCCGAATTTGGCGACTCGCCCGACATCATTACGCCCCAGGTCGACCAACATGACGTGCTCGGCGCATTCCTTGGGATCGGCGAGCAGTTCTTTCTCGAGCGCCTTGTCTTCTTTTTCGGTTTTGCCGCGGCGACGGGTTCCCGCCAGCGGTCTGACCGTGACGACACGGTCCGCAACACGACACATGATCTCGGGCGAACAACCCACCAGTTCACATTCCGGCGTGCGGACATAGAACATAAAGGGGCTGGGATTGACCACCCGCAACGATCGATAGATTTCCATCGCATCGGCGTCTGTCTTGACGGACAGTCGCTGACTCGGCACCACTTGGAAAATGTCACCGGCGCGAATGTATTCGACACAGTCGCGGACGGCTTGGCAAAACGACTCGCGGGTAAAATTTGATTCAACGGGCAACGGTTGATCGGATTGCTTGGCCCACTCCTCGGGATTCCATTCATCGGGCACCAATGCATCGGTGACGCCGACGGCCGAGCGAGAGAGTCTCGCGATCGTGTCGTCGACCTCCTGCCTCGCGTGCTCGTACGCTTGCTTGATCTGCTCGGGTGTTTTGCCTTCGCGGCAGTCGGCAAGCGACACGACCGTGATCGTTTTTTCGACGTGATCGAAAACGCACAGGGTGTGATAGAAAGAAAAATCCAAATCGGGCAAGTCGCGGTCGTCTTGGGGTGCGTCGGGCAGGTGTTCGACGTATCGCACGACGTCGTAGCCGGCATAGCCGATTGCACCACCGACAAACGGCGGCAGCCCGTTGATCTGGGCGACGCGATAATGAAAGTGTTCACGAAACGCATCGAGCGGATCTTTGGCCGTCCGCTGCTCGACCGCATTGTCGCCCCGCTGCGTGATCGTGATGTCTTGGCCCTTGGCGCTGAACCGCCCCGCAGGTCGTGCCGCCAAGAAACTGTACCGGCCGACCTTTTCCCCGCCGATCACACTTTCGAACAAGCACGCCGGCCCGCCGTCGTCCAACAGTCGGAATGCCGTCACCGGTGTCAAAGTGTCGCTAAGCAGCCGACGATAAACGGGAACGAAATCGTGGTCGCGAGCGAGTTCGTTGAACGTGTTGACAGAAGGGCAATGCATCGACGGGCCGCGTGAGGGAAGCAATGATCAAATGAAGACGAACGAAGGACACAGTGTCGCCTGACACCCGGCAATCAGTTTCGGTTCACCTTGCCGCTTCGTGTAGGGGTGAACCGAGGAGCCCCATCATTTCGTTGGATCGCAGTATTTTATTGGTAGCTGAGTCGTGTGGCGGTGATCGGACGCTTTGGATTGCATGCCCGAGCGCCCTCTGCCGATTGCCGAGCGCCCTCTGCCGATTGCCGAGCGCCCTCTGCCAATTGATCGTGCCGTTACGCCCGGCTGCTGTGGTGTATCCTGTGCTGTGATGGTGGGCTAGAGGATCAACGGTGGACTCAAGCAGGCTGCGATGGTGCATTCGACCGGTGACACCCTCGGCGACCGCCGATACGGATTCGTGGCGATGAGTTGGCGTTTTGACTTACGTTGACACCCACTACTGCGGCGATAGAATCCTCTGGGACGGTCGCTACCCCCAGAATGAAGACTTTTTCTACGTTTCCTCGAAGCGGCGACGACCCGATCAGAGCCGAACATGAAATGCCAATACTGTGAAAAACCGGCGACTTTTCACATCACCGAGTTGACCGACGCTGCGGGCCCGCAGGTCATGCACCTTTGCGAAGAGCACGCGCGTGGATTTCTGCAAAAAGAATCGCATAACCCCGCCGGTTCCATCGCCGGGGCGCTGGCTAAACAGCTGAACCTCGGACAAACCAAGCAAGAACTGGCCGAATTGGACCAGAAAGAGTGTCCGGTTTGCGGCATCAGCTTCTTTGAGTTTCGCAACACCGGTCGACTCGGATGCCCGTACGACTATACCCATTTCGAGTCTGACTTGTTGCCATTGCTGAAAAACGTCCATGACGCGACCCATCATGAGGGGAAACACCCGCGACGGGCGGCCGCATCGGCCGATTCGCAGGCCCAGATGATCCAACTGCGACGCGAAATGGAAGAAGCCGTCGACCGTGAAGACTACGAACGAGCTTCGGAAATCCGCGATGAACTGAAGCGATTCGAAACCGTCGGCGTCGAAGATGTGCCCGATGAGAAAGAATCGGATGAATCGGAGGCGAGCCCTCGGGGTTCCAGCAAACCGGTTCAGCAATCCGAAGACAAGGACGATGGGGAGAGCGCCGAGTGAAACGCGAACCCGACTTTAATTCCCTGGCCAAGTCTTCCGGACAATGGCTGCGTGGGACCGGACCGGAATCCGATATCGTGATCAGCAGCCGAATTCGGTTGGCGCGAAATCTAGCCGACTTTCCGTTCATCCGGCGATGCAGCGATGAAGATCGTGTCAGTATCGAACGCACCGTTCGCGCCCGCATGGACGCGATCGAAGGTTGGGATGACATCCAGTACATCGATATCGAACAGTTGTCCGAAATTGATCGCCAATTTCTGGTCGAAAGACAATTGATCAGCCGTGAAATCGCCGAAGCGGACGGCTCGCGTGCGGTGGCCGTCGACCCCGGCGAGCATTACAGCGTCATGATCAACGAAGAGGACCATCTGCGCGTTCAAGTGATGACCAGCGGGCTGGATCTGCAAAATGCTTGGGAAAAAATCGATCAGCTGGACGACCAGCTTGAAGGTGCGATCCTGTACTCCTTTCATCCGCGATATGGGTACCTGACCGCGTGCCCGACCAATGTGGGGACCGGTTTGCGAGTCAGCGTGATGCTGCATTTGCCCGCATTGGTGATCACGCGTCAAATCGAAAAAGTCTTTCGCAGTATGCAAAAGATCAACGTGACCGTACGCGGGCTCTACGGCGAAGGCTCGCAATACACCGGCGACTTTTACCAGGTCAGTAACCAAATCACGCTTGGTCACAGCGAATCGGATCTGATCAGTCTTGTCGGTGACAAAGTTGTTCCGCAGATCATTCAATACGAGCGGAAAGCGCGAAAATTCTTGGTCGAACAAAGCGAACAAGACTTAAATGATGACGTCAGCCGCGCACTCGGTATCCTAAGCACGGCCAAAAAAATCAGCAGCGAAGAAACCATGCATTACCTCTCAAAGGTTCGCATGGGCGTCAACTTGGGTTTGATTGACAAGGTCAAGGTCGCCACGATCAACAAGCTATTCATTCATACCCAGCCGGCACATTTGCAGAAACTGCAAGGACGGCTGCTAGGGTCGTCTGACCGAAACGTCGAACGTGCATCCTATCTGCAGCGGCACCTCGACGGCGACTTGGCCGAAGGCGAGTGGAACTGATCGGGTCGCTTTGGCAGCCACCATCGCGGCGGCCAAGCCGTCGCGGTCCGGTGATTCATCCCCCTGTGTTCGCATCCCTCTGTGTCTGCATCGGTTTCGCCCATGCCACCACGGTCGACCGCTGACGCGTCGTTTTCTCGCCGCCAGAGTCTGCTTGATCGTCGCAACGCCGACTTTCGCAGGATCAGCCAACGGCTGCCCGGCAGTCAGCCTTACGATAATATTCGACCGATCAACGTTCCGGCCCGATGTGATGGCCAGACGCTGATCGAATGTGTTTGCGAAATGCATCCGCACGTTGACGAATCACAGTGGCGATCATGGTTTCAGTCGGGTTTGATCCGACAAGGTGATCGTGTTGTCTCGACCGAACAGTCAGTTCGTGGCGGACAGCAGTATCAGCACCATTTTCCCGACACGATCGAGCCGGATGTGAATGCGCGCATCAAAGTGCTGTGGGAAGATAACGCGATCGTCGCCCTGCATAAGCCTGCTCCCCTGCCGGTACACCCGTGCGGCCGGTTCAACCGAAACACGCTGACCGCGTTGCTCCAGCGCGTTTACGGACCCAGCAAGCTGCGACTGGTGCACAGGCTTGATGCCAATACGACAGGCGTGATCGTTATGGCGCGGTCAGCCCAGGTCGCCACACAGCTGCGCGGGCAATTCGAACGCAACGAAATCCGCAAACGTTATCAAGTGCGCTGTCATGGTTGTTCACCGGACGATGCGTTTCAATGTGACTTGCCGATTTCAAGAAATCGCGATATCGCCGGTACTCGCGGGGTCGTCGCCGACGGTGACCCCGCGTGTACCCGTTTCGTCGTGAAGCAACGATTCGACGACGGTACAACGCTGGTCGATGCATCTCCCGTCTCCGGCCGCACAAACCAAATTCGCATTCATCTCTGGGCACTTGGGATGCCCGTCGTCGGTGATCCGGCATATAGGCAAGGCCTTGAACGTTGTGCTTCGCAGACGATCGGTGTGGGTGATCCGCCGATGTGCTTGCACGCCGCGGAACTTTCATTTGCGCATCCGGAAACCGGCAAAGAGATCCGAATTGCGGCACCCGAACCCGATTGGGCGGCGGGAGTCTGATTAGTTCGGATCGTCGGAATCCGGTCGCCATTCCCGCTCAAGCGTGCTGGAGCTGAGGACTATCGACGCCGAAACGTTTTTTCGTATTGCGGCATTTCGTTTTCGATCCAACTTTCCAGTCCGGCTTGGGTATCGTGCCACTGTGGATCGCGGTGCGTCTTGCTCCACGAGAGGCCATCGGCAATCAATGCGTCCAACGTTTCCGCATTGGCTTTCGCCAAGTCATCGGACTCGTCCACATCCGTCGCGACGTCAAAGACTTTCCACACAGCGAAATTCTTTCGGTATGCCTTCAGATTGCCCTGGCGAATGGCGACCTCGTTTCCGGCCCCATGATGTCGCAGCCAATACATCGTGTCGTCTCGATGAGGGTTCTTGCCCGCCAAAAAGTCGTCCCAGATATCTTTTCCGTCCAAGATTTTGTCATCGGGAATCGACGCGCCAGCCAGTCCAGCAAGGGTCGGATAGAAATCGAGTGCCAGCACCGGGTGATCAAATACATTGCCAGCGGGAACATGCTGCGGCCAGTGCATGAACATTGGCACCCGAATGCCACCCTCGTGTGTCGAACCTTTGTCATCCTGCAGCGGTGCGTTGTTGGCGGCTTGCAGAATCTTTCCACCGTTGTCGCTCAGGAAAACGATCAGCGTTTCGTTCATCACCGAATCGGACGGATCGTTGTCTTGATTGGGATCGTTCAGCGTGTCAACGATTTTTGCGATACCGCGATCAACGGCGTACACCATCGCAACATAGTTCTGCCGCTTTTCATAATCTCGAAAGTCGACGCCATTTGCTGGATTCAAAGGCGAGTGATTGGGATACAGGTGTTTTAAGTCTTCTGTCTTTCCCTGCAGCGGCGAGTGCGGCGCGTTGTAGGCCAAGTAAACAAAGAACGGTTGTTGCTGATTCGCGCCGCCGGCAATGAATTTTGCCGCTTCGTCGGTCAGCATGTCGGTCAGATACGCACCCTCGGGCGACCGAATGTCTTGGCCGTTGCGTTCCAGGAAGTATTGGTAGTCATTGACTTTCGGTTCGACTTTATCGGTCACCGACGGATAGTACTGGTGCCCACCGCCGAGGAATCCAAAGAATTGATCGAACCCGCGACGGTTGGGATGAAACGATTTGGCAGACCCAAGGTGCCACTTTCCAATGCACGCGGTGTTGTAGCCTGAATCCTGCAGAACCTTGCTGATCAGCGTCTCTGACTCAGGGATTCCTTTTTCGTTGAAGTCGTGCAATTTTTTCGCTTCGTCCGGAAGGTTCTTTTGACCACCGAAGACATGCGGCATGCGGCCCGACAGCAGTCCCATACGACTGGGACCACAGAAGGGGTGAGCCACATAAGCCTGCTTGAATATCGTACCGGCTCGTGCCAACGCATCGATTTCCGGTGTGACGACATCCGTTTCGACGCCAAAAAGATCGGCATTGAACCCGACATCAGCGTATCCCAGATCATCGCAAAAGATGAAAACGATATTCGGTCGTTTCGCGTCCGAGCCCGCTTGCCCCCATGACCTCGCGGCGGGGCTGATTAGTAATCCGACAAACAATGTCACGGCCAGATTCGAAAGCGAGATTGACTTCATTGATTCATTGACCAAGAGGAAAAAGCAAGAGCGAGACACCGTGAGTATGGTCGAAATTTTCACCGGCTCAACCGAGTCGGCTCGTAATTGATAGGCCTGGGTGTTCCGCCATCACAGCCCGATCGCGTCTTGATTTGCATGCACCAATCTCGTGCGATCGGTGCATGCAATCCCATATGAAACGCGAAATAATCGCCTCGCGCTGCTGATCGCTCGTCGAGACCGAGAGCTTGGTACCTGCCCCAACAGCATCGTTAGCGCGTCACCCGTGGGGACCGAACGTGCCAAGTTTATTCGGCAAGGGAAATTTTGATCGTCAGCGGTGTGGGCTGTCGCTGTGGTCGGCGGAATCCATTGACAAATAAGCTTTGGCGTAGCGGCGTCCGAACTCGCGATACGAATCAGAATCGAAATGCGATTGGTCACCCTTGTGGACCAAACCGTCTGATGAAACAAAGGCAGTACGACCGATGTGCTCTGGCAGGGATGCATGAACGGAGTTGACCCGCTTGCGATCCTCGTTCCACGGTTTCTCTTTGAACTGGCCCAACTGACCGACGATAAACGGAACCTCGGGGCTGCCTGCTTCGTCTCGCAGGCGGCCGATCAAAGTGTGCAGTCGCGTTTCGTACGATGCAGAACGTTTCGGCGTGCTGTCCGCTTCGCCTTGATGCCAGAGGATGCCTTTCAACGTGCCGAATTTTAACGCCTCGTGCAGACGATTCAGCGTATCGTCGTAGGGGTGAGTCTTGGTGGGTTCGTGGAACCCGCCTGGCTGCCAACATGTGATTGAACTGCCACCGACGGCACAGGGAATCAGGCCAATGGTAACGTCTGGATACGTCTTGGCGATCTCGTCGGCAAAACTGCGTCCCAGCCCGACACCCGCCATTTTCGGCTTATCGAAATGCAGCGGGTCAATGGCCGGCACCCACTGTTGTTGTTGATTCAACATCAACACACGGGGCCGCGGGACTCGGTCCGCATCGGTTACCTCGCCTCGTCCTGCCATGTTTGATTGACCGACGAGCAGGAACAGATGAAATTTTGCTTTGTCCGTGGGGACTTCTGCACTACTCGGCGTTTTTGCTGTCTGTCCGAAAGCTTGGTTGGTCAGCACGCATAACAGGACGAGTACTTTAAGGCGTGTCATGGCGCATGTCCGCTATGAAGAAGTTGATGCAGAGGGAAAGAGAAAGTACTTATTCGCTGGCTTCGGAAAGACGACGCACCGTTCCGCAGCGTCTATAAGTCCTTTTCCGTCTGTGGGAAACGCGTGCGGCTGTCACTATCGATCGGCTGACCCGTTTTCATGCTCCACCACTCGTGCGCCCGATCGGGATCATAGCTGGGATTAGGAATTGGCATGCGGGCAACAGCGTCCTGCCGCAACGCGCTCAGCTTTTTCTTTAGATCGGCGACGCGACCTTGCTTCTCTGACGCCAAGTTTTGAGATTCGCCAATGTCCTGACTCAGGTTATAAAGTTCGATATCGCCGGTGCCGTCAAGGTACTCGATCAGCTTCCAATCTCGCTCGCGAATGCTGCTGGCGGGACGATCGTGGTGGTAGTGCGGGTAGTGCCAGTACAGCGTTTGCCGATCAAGTTGTGCACCGGGGTCGCTTAGTAGAGGCTTCAAACTTAGGCCGTCAATCGTTTGATTTTCTGGCAGTGAGCCACCGGCCAAGTCGACAAAGGTGGGATAGAAGTCATAGCTGATGGCGGGTTCGCTGCAGACCGATCCGGGTTTGGACAACGGCGGGTACTTCACGATCAGGGGAACCCGCACACCGCCCTCATGCAGCGAGCCCTTTTCCCCTTTCAGCGGTGCCAGACTGCTGACATTGTCGTCGGCGTGTTCTCGGTAATCGTATCGGCGATACAGCCCACCGTTGTCGGACGTAAAGACAATCATCGTTTCGTCTGTTAGGCCTTCGCCGTCGACAGCATCGACAATGCGTCCGACCATGTCGTCGCAGTGCTCGATCATTGCGGCGTAGACCGGATGCGGCAGGTCACGATTCATGGCCGAGGCTTTATCGCGGTACTTCTGCACCTTGTCCGACATGGCGCCCAAGGGAATGTGCACTGCAAACGGCGACACCATCAAGAAGAAAGGGTTGTCTTTTTGTTCGCGGATAAAATCCACGCATAAATCCGCTTCGAATTCGGTCCGATATTGATTCGGTTTTGGTTTTAAATCGGATCCTCCGCTAAGGCGGTAAAACTTGGGAAAGTGTGGTCCGTTGATGACGGCGGTAAAGTCATAGCCTTGACGGCTTGGATGAAAGTGCGGCTGGTTTCCTAAATGCCATTTGCCGACATAACCGGTCGCGTATCCGGCCGCTTTCAACGATTCACCAACGGTAACAATGTCCAGCGGCAACGACATCGTCGTTCGTGGCGTGATCACACGTTCGAATGGGCGCCAATGCCCGGGGATATGAGCCGTAATCCCAATGCGAGCTTGGTTTTGCCCGGATTGTACGGCGCAACGCGTCGGCGAACACACAGCGCCGGCAGCATAGAAATCCGTAAACCGGACCCCGTCGGCCGCAAGCCGGTCGATGTTTGGTGTGTCGACAAAATCGTTGCCGTAACAGCCGACATCTTTCCATCCCATATCATCGATAAAGACCAGGATGATGTTGGGCTGCGCCGCAGAGGCGGATGTAGCCCAAATCAAGGCCGCAGCGACAATCGACATGAATCGTTTGGTGAGATCGAACATAGGTTGCAAGTGAGGTTTTCTAACGGGGGGCTAACGGGTGGCAGGAAAACGAACGGGCATCGAACGATCAGTCGGCAAGCCGAGGAGCCGAGTGGCCTTGTTTCCGGATGTGAGTCAACAGACGCTGAAGTTCCGTCACTTTATCAGGATTTTCAGCGGCCAAATTATGGCGTTGTCCTAGGTCTTTTCTTAGGTTGTAAAGTTCGACGGGCGATTTGTCGTCGGCCGCATAACCGTGGCGTTCTTCCCACGGTTGATTGCGCCCCGACATATAACCGTCTTTGTGGTCGACCAACAGCCAATCGCCGTCTCGGATTGCATATTGATCTTCACGTGTGTTGTGCACGTGTGTCTGGCGGACAGAGTCTGTCGTATTCTCAAGGATGGGCATCAGGTCGTGGGAATCTTCTGCGGCATCGTCGGGCAGATCAAAACCGAGTGCCGACGCAAAGGTTGCCATCAGGTCAATCTGGCTGACCAACGCATCGCACACGCGACCGGCCTTGGTAACGCCCGGCCACTTGATGATGTAGGGGACGTGGTGACCGCCCTCATAGATGTCGCGTTTCAGTCCTCGCAATGGATGTGCGGACCAATGACCAAAATTTTCATCACGAGCGTACGCATATTTCTCGGGACCATTGTCGGCGGTAAAGACGACAACGGTATTTTCTGATTGACCACTCTGATCCAATGATCGTAACAGTCGACCACACGCATCGTCGGTCTCGACGACGAAATCGCCGTAAGGTCCGGCTTTTGACTTGCCGTCGAACTGGTCGTTGGGAACGATCGGTGCATGCGGGGATGGAAAGGCGAAATATAGAAAGAACGGTTTGCTCTGCTCCGCTTGCCCGTTGATGTAGTCCACGCCGCGCTGCGTCGTTGTCGGGATATTCGCGTAAGGATCCCAATCCGAAATCATCGGACCGGGGCGACATTCCCAGTTGCCTTCTTTGATCGGTTTCCATTTCGACGAGTCCATGACCGTGTCGGGTGCCCGCTGAACCTTGTCGTCTTCGATCCAACAGTAAGGCGGAAAGTTGATGACCGTATCACCGAAATAGTGATCGAATCCATGTGCAAGCGGGCCATTGGGTATCGATTTGGACCAATCGAATGCTTCCGGACCCCAGGTTTTTTTTCTGCCTTGTCCCGTCGCGGTGGCGCCGGGTTTTTTGATCGCGTCCCAATCCCATCCGAGGTGCCATTTTCCGATCGCCGAGGTGTGATAGCCGTTGGATTTCAACATCTCTGGCAAGGTCAATCGTTCTGGCTGGAATACGGATGCCCCCAATGCGTTGACGATGCCATGAAAGTCTCGCCAGTGATGACGCCCGGTCAACATCGCGTAACGGCTTGGCGTACAGATGCCCGATGAGGAATGTCCGTCCGTGAATCGCACGCCTTCGGAGGCTAACCGATCCAGATTCGGAGTGGGGATCTTCGAATCACCGTTGTAGCAACCTAGATCACCAAACCCCAGATCGTCGGCATACAGGATCAGAATATTGGGCGACGTTGTGGCCGTCGTGTTATCCGGTTTGGCCGCACGGGCGAAACCGGCCGGCATCAGCCAGAGCAACGAAAGCAGAACGAGGCAATTTTTCATGTCGGGCATCAAGAAAGGAGGGGCAAGCTACGTGAACGAAAGTGATCGTAGGCGGTTGCATTGAGTGGGGTGTCGTGGGGGCGGACCGCGAGTGAGAGATAATAGTCAAAATCGCTCGGGCGCGTGGCGACCAATTAAACGTCTCGGGCGACGTGCCGATTATCTAGTGACGCAGCAAATCTAGTGACGCAGCAAACTAGCAACGGCTACTGCGTTTTGCTGAGGTAACGAGCCAATTCCGTGACATCAATCTTGCCGTTTCGGTCTTGATCGATCAGCGGAAGCTTCGTTGGCGAGATCGGACTGTTTCGATCACTACCGCTGGCAACCAATTCGGGTTTCGATAAAGAACCGTTTCCGTCCATATCGTTCCGCTGAATCAGCGTCGTCGCGCGGTCGGAATCTTCGTCGTCATAGCCGAGTTCTTTTCTTCGTTCACCGAAGTAAATTTCAATTTCCAGTTCTGTAATCTTTCCGTCATTGTTTTGGTCCCAATCGGGCAGTTCTTTGCCCGCTCCACTGGGACGCAAATCACTCACCGCGGCGACTCCATCACGATCTCGGTCGATTTGCCGAAACAAGTTTCGTGCGGCGATCTGGTCCGCTGGTGTCATCCCTAGCTTTTGTCGTCGGACAGCCAGCAGTTCGGCCAGTTCAGAGACCGACAGCATGCCGTCACTGTTGCGATCGTAGTCCATGGCTTCTGGTTTCAGACCTGCCTGCTCTCGCTCGGTTTCGTCAATGCGACGGTTTCGATCTTGGTCGCCGCGATTGATCAGTTTGATTGCCCCGCCCTGGTCGCAACCCTTGATTCCAAGTTCGTCACGTAGACTGCGTTCGAAAGCAAGTCCCTTGATCAATTCGGTGTGCGACAACTCTCCGTCATCGTTTCGGTCGAACGAGTGCTGTGCGTCCGTGAAGAAATTGTTCTCCAACTCGGTCAACGTCAACTTGCCATCACGGTCTGCGTCGTACTGAGCGGTATATCGGTCGGCCAAGATCGAATCCATCTGCACAATGCCTGCATCCATCCGCTCGTCGGCGACCTTTAACGCCAGTTCGACATGCTGAAGGTTGCCGTCGTGATCAATGTCAAAGCGGCGCGCGACATCGTCACTCCACCCGAGACGCTCGCGTTCGGTCTTGCTGAGCGATCCGTTGTCATCCAGGTCATGTTTACGCAGCAAGTCTTTTGCGCCATCCAAGTCCATTTCGATCAGCGTGATCGTGATCGGAACGCGAGGCTCTTCGGTTTCCGTTTGACCGGTCGGCGCTTGGCCCCAAACCGCGGGTGATCCCCAAGACAATACACCAATGATCGCTAGCGATCCGTGAACAAGATTTAAATTCATCTTCGTGATTCCGTTTTGGTGGTCAGCGGAACGTGGACCGTTTCGTTCGGAAAGCCGCCAGGCACGATGGTCCGCGCTGCGGCGGTCGCACTGGGGGTGTAATTTTCAGCAAGCGGCATCGCGCCCATGCAAATCGATACCGGGCCTTAGGGCTGGATTGTACAATCTGACGTAGTTGTTTTCCTCCGATTTTTTAAACGAACAGAACTCGATCGAGGCTCGCAAGTGAAACGCCGACAATTTTTACATGCTAGTGCTGCATTGACGGCTGCGGTCGGTTCACCGCGGATGCTATGGGCCTTGGACACGAACAATCACTACCGAGATGCGATTGGGATTCAGCTGTACACGTTGCGCAATGAGATCAAAGACGATGTCGCGGGAACGCTGAAGGCGGTTGCCGATGCCGGATACAAACAGGTCGAACCCTATGGGTTTCCCAATGCGGTTGAAATGATCGACGCGGCACGTGACAACGGTTTGGCGATCAACTCGTCACACTTTGCTTGGGATTCGGTCGTCAACCCTGACGACAAAGGTGTTGCGCCGTTTTCAGATATCTTGCAAAGCGCGAACAAGCATGGGCTGACCCATTTAGTGATTCCCTATTTGGCGGAAAAGAATCGTCAATCGTTAGACGATTACAAACTGCTGGCCGAACGCTGCAACAAGAGCGCCGAAGAAGCAAAGTCGGCGGGCATTCAACTGGCCTATCACAATCATGCCTTTGAGTTCGAACCGAAAGACGGTGGCAAAACCGGCTACGACGTGCTGATGGCTGAATTTTCGAAAGAGATGCAATTCGAAGTGGATGTCTTTTGGGTGCAAGTCGGTGGCCACGATCCCGTGGAATTGATCCGCCGATTGAAAGGTCGCGTGTCGCAACTGCATCTAAAAGACTTAAGCAAAGACACACAAACACCGGCGTACGCAGGTGTGCCAAACGAAGCGTTCGAAGAACTTGGCGACGGCGTGATCGAGATGGAACCGATCATTGAAGTTGCCGCCGAAGCAGGGGTTGCGCACTGCCACGTCGAACAAGACCAATCGCCTCATCCACTGGCCAGCATCCGGCAAAGCATGGATCACCTGAGGACGTTGTAGCGGGACATCACCGCTTTGAGTACGAAACGATTGCAATCGTGAAAAGAGCGTCGTCGCATGTGCCGCAAGGTGGACTCTGCGTGATGGTTACGGATCGAACCAGCACAGCGACGTAAACGTCGCGTTTCGTTTGCACCGGCGGTACCAACGAAACGCCCGCCCTAACGATTCGTCCATGTCGACTAATCTATGTCGACTCATCTAAGTCGCTTTGTACGTGTTGCTTAATCTTTGTCGGCACGCAGCACTGATACGAATGCTTTTTGCGGGATGTTGACGCTGCCAAACTGTTTCATTTTGGCTTTGCCCTTCTTCTGCTTTTCCAACAGCTTTTTCTTGCGCGAGATGTCGCCGCCGTAACACTTGGCCGTGACGTCTTTACGCACCGCTTGGATCGTGGCCCGAGCGATCACCGTGCCACCGATGGCGCCTTGGATCGGGATTTTAAACTGGTGTCGAGGAATTTCTTCGGCAAGCTGTTCGCAGTAATGCAACGCACGGGCTCTGGCCTTGTCGCGGTGGACCAAATACGAAAGCGCGTCGACGGGTTCCTTGTTTACCAAGATATCGACTTTGACAACGTCAGTCTTACGATACTCGGTCGGTTCGTAGTCGAACGAACCGTAGCCGCGCGTGATCATTTTCAATTTGCCATAGAAATCGAATAGCACTTCGCCCAGCGGCATTTCGCTGACCACCTCGACTCGGCCGGCAGCGAGATAGTTCATCGTTTGTGTTTCGCTGCGGTGTTCACGGCAAAGTTCCATCACGCTGCCGACATATTCCTCGGGCGTCAGGATCGATGCTTTGATATAAGGTTCACTCGCCGAGTCGATATGCGTCGGATCAGGCCAATGGCTTGGGTTGTCCACCTCGATCGACGAACCGTCATTCAGTGTTAGCCGGTATTGAACCGATGGCGCGGAAATGACCAAGCCGAGGTCAAATTCGCGTTGCAGACGCTCCTGCACGACGTCCAGGTGCAACAGGCCGAGAAATCCGCATCGGAATCCGAATCCGAGTGCGGCCGAACTGTCTTTCTCGAACGTCAATGCCGCATCATTAATGGCAAGTTTTTCAAGCGCCTTGGTCAAGTCTTGGTATTCATCGGTGCTCATCGGGTACACCGACGAAAACACGACTTGCTTGGCCGGTTGATATCCAGGAACCGGCTCTTCCGCTTGCCGGTCGAGCAACGTGATCGTGTCACCGATTTCGATGTCTTGAACGCTTTTCACGCCGGCGACGATATAGCCGACTTCGCCGGCGCTGATTTTGTCTCGCGGATTCAGTTTCAATTGGTTGAATCCCAATTCGTCGACTTTGTAGTCGCGACCGCCGTGCATGAAGTGAATCGTATCGCGGGTCTTCAGCGTGCCGTCCATCACGCGAACCTGCAAAATCACGCCCCGATATTTGTCGAAAAAAGCATCGAAGACGAGTGCCTTTAGCGGTGCGTTCGGATCGCCTTGAGGCGGAGGCAACTGCTGGACAATTCCTTCAAGTACATCATTGATGCCGAGACCGGTTTTCGCCGAAACCGGGATCGCCGCGAACGGATCGAGCCCAAGGTCCGTGTCGATTTCTTCGCGAACGCGTTCGACATCGGCGGCCGGCAAATCGATCTTGTTGATCACCGGCAGCATTTCTAGGTCGTATTCCATTGCCAGGAAAAGGTTCGCCACCGTTTGTGCTTCAACGCCTTGTGAGGCATCGACGACCATCAACGCGCCTTCGCAAGCCATCAAGGAACGGCGGACTTCGTGCGAAAAGTCCACGTGTCCTGGCGTGTCGATCAGGTTCAATTGGTATTCTTCGCCGTCAGACGCCTTGTAGCTTAGCGTGACCGTATTGCTTTTAATCGTGATACCGCGTTCACGTTCGATGTCCATCGAATCCAGCAGCTGATCCTGGAACTCTCGCTGCGTGACGCCACCGCAAGCTTGGATCAAGCGATCGGCTAGCGTCGATTTGCCATGGTCAATATGGGCAATGATGCAAAAGTTGCGAATCAGTTTCATACGTTGTGTTCAGTTGGGTGAAGTGATGGATCGTCACAGCAAGGTCACCCGTCGCTGTCGACGATCATCGATTGGGAAACCCACTAGCTAAGAAGCACTGTTCTCTTTAGAGCTTGCCGTCTAGGACATTATGGTTGTCGCAGTCGTCGACAACGGCAGTGAGTTTCGGGGGATGTGGGCTTGGGAGCTTTCGGCGTTCGTTTAGCGATTCTGCTAAAGCAAATCCTTTGATTCGAGCAACGTCAACGGCGCACGCGTTTGACGCTGCTTCGACGATCTCCGTTCATCACGACGGCGTGACGCTTCGGCGGGTCAGACGATGGGGTTGGTGGCGACTCGGTAAGCTTCGGCAACTTCGGTTGGTTTCGAAATGGTGACGTCCAAATCGTGAAGGAGTCCGTCCTTGACGCCATAAATCCAACCGTGAACGGCTAACGGTTTGTTCGCGTCCCAAGCTTCTTGGACGACCGTCGAGTGGCAAACGTTGTGTGCTTGTTCGATAACGTTCAATTCACAAAGACGATTCAGACGGTCATCATCATCATCGATCATGTCGAGTGCTTGGGAATGTTTCGCTCGAACGTCTCGAATATGTCGCAGCCAGTTGTCGATCAATCCGACGTGGTGGTTTTCACTTGCCGCTTTGACACCGCCGCATCCATAGTGGCCGCACACAATGATGTGCTTGACCTGCAGAACTTTGACGGCATATTCGAGCACGCTTTGGCAGTTGAAATCGCTGTGGACAACGACATTGGCGATGTTGCGGTGCACGAACACCTCGCCAGGCATCAATCCGACGATTTGATTCGCGGGAACGCGGCTATCGGCACAGCCGATCCACAGGAATTCGGGCGTTTGTCCCTTAGCGAGTTTCGGGAAAAAATCGGGGTCGGTTTGACTGACGGTTTCCGCCCATTTGCGGTTATTGTCAATCAATTCAGGTAAGAGTCGCATCCTAAAAAAACCGTTTACGAGTACAACTGCGGGACCAACCGAAGGGTTGGTGCCGTATTGTACACAAATCGGCAATCTTGCTAGACCGCGCATTCCTCCTGGATCGGCAGCAGCCGCCCGACGTTCAGCACGTCAACGGTCTCCACACAGACCGTGACGTGGCGATCCGCGGTGACCTCACGCCGCAGGAAGTCCAAAATCGCGTTGCTGACTTCCGGCAAGGCGATGATTTCAACGCGAATTTTCTGCCGCTGGACACGGCCGTTCCCGAGTTCGGACCGGCCGACCCCCGTACTGGGCATGATCGTGTATCCGGTGGCTCCGCAATTGACCAATTGTTCCAGCAACCATTCCTCCAGCGATGTCGATGCGATCAGGGTCAGGCGGCGGACCCTGACCAGTCCCCGTTTTCGCGCCGCGTGCGCGTTGTCGGCGAGCGGTTTGAGGGAATCCAAACCTTGGACTTGGAAAGTCAGGCCCTCTTGTTCGAAGTCGCGTTGCATTTCATCCAGTTTCTCCATCACGGTGTGGTCGACGAGCTGAGTTTCCGAGACGTCGATAATCAAGTTTCGTTTCTGGATGAATCCGATCTGTTCGATCTGTCGGCGGAAGGGGATCCAATTGCTAAACACGGCCGACTCGTGGGCGACGATACGACTGGTGTGCTCGTCGACTTCTTGTACCTCGATGTAAGGCTTGAACAACGATCGCAAGGGAACCCCGTTAGCAACGTGGATCAACATCTTCAGACCGATGCCCGCGGCCACACCGATCAACAGATCGGTGGCCAGCACGACCACCAGTGTGACGACAAAAATCAATAACTGCTCGCGACCGATCCGCATCACGTGAATGAATTCGGTCGGATGCGCCAATCGGTAACCCGTATAGACCAGCATCGCCGCCAGGGCCGCTAACGGAATCCGGTGCAACAGCGTGGGGATTAACGCAACGCACGCGAGCAGGAATATCCCATGCCACATATCGGCGAACCGAGTCCGCGCGCCGTTGTCGATGTTAGCTTTGGAACGCACGATTTCGGAAATCATTGGCAACCCGCCGACCGCCGATGCCAGCAAGTTGCCAACTCCAACGGCGACGATGTCACGGTCCATGTTGGTTTTGCGTTTCCATGGATCAAGCGAATCCACTGCTTTCGCGCTCAGCAACGACTCGAGGCTTCCGATGATGAAGAACATGAAAACCCACTTCCATGCTTTCGTCTGGGACAACGCAGAGAAATCGGGATACGTTAAATCGTCGAACATGCCAAATGCACGTCCAGGCATTTTGACCAAGTACTGTTCGCCGAGTTGGTATTGATGACCCTGAAGGGTGTAGGAGTGTTGGTGCAGCAAGTCGAACCCCATCCCCATCGGGACCGCGACCAATAAGACCACCAGCGGTGATGGGATTGATCGTAAGAAACCAAACTTCTTGCCCACCACGGGCCATAGGAACATGATCGCCATGCTGACGAAACCGATCGCCGCGATCGCCGGGTTCGCTTCGGCGATGTAATGAGGAATCTCGCGAAGCATTTCCAGCGGCTCACCTCCAGCCGAAACGCCCAGCGCGACGGGAAACTGTTTGATGATGATGATGACGCCGATCGCCGCCAGCATGCCGTGAACCGCTGCCGATGGGAAAAACTCGCCCAGGATTCCTGCCCGGACGAAACCAAACAAGATTTGCATCGCCGCCGCGGCAACGCCCACAGCAAGGGCGGCTTGATACGCCGTTACGTCCGATTCGGACCATCCACCGGTCATGCCGTTGCCGCCAAAGTCCTCGATACATCCGATCGCAATCACGATCAGTCCCGCCGCCGGGCCTTTGATCGTCAGTTCCGAATTGCTGATAAAGGTCGCCAGGATCGAGCCGATGATGGCGGTAAAGATGCCGGCGATCGGTGGATAGCCGCAAGCGAGCGAAATGCCCAAGCACAACGGCAACGCAATCAAGAACACGAAGAATCCTGAGATGACATCGTGCTTGAAGTATTTCTTGAAACCCTCAAGGTTTCCGCGAGGGATTTCTGAACGGTTCTGAGTATCGGGCATGTTAGGGCTCACTAAGAATCATTTGCTGTGTTTGTCATTTTCGACTCGCTAGCCGAAATCGCTAGGTTCGGACTGACGATTGATTGAGAGGGCTCCGCATTGCGAAGTCCGATTAAGGCCATCGCAGCGTGGTATCGTGACGCGACGCCCCACTGGGGAAACATTCCGCCGCCGATGATCAGGACAATCAAAATCAAGACAGCGATACGCTCCGACGGTCTCGCGCGAAGCGAGATCGACGCCGTGAATCGAGTGCCGGTGAACACTCGGAAATAGACGTTTAGAATTGCGATGCCATTGAGCGCGGTCGCAATCACAACCGCGGTGCCGATCATCGAGAACACGCCGACCGCTCCTTCGATCAATAGCTCAGTGCCGATGAATCCGATCGTGCCAGGGAAACCGATCGACGCCAGTCCGGTCAGCAGGAACAGGGCCGCCAGGGTGGGCGTGTGCTCGTACAAACCGTGGTATTGGTCTAGCGAGATGCGCCCGATGCGACTTTCGATGCACCGCAGCGTTAACGCAAAACCTGCCAGGGACAAACCGACCGAAAGCCAAACGCAAAGTGCGCCGGTCAGACCGATGGGAGTCACCAGTTCCAGGCCGACCAAGACCAACGATGAGTGGCTAAGAAATAGATAACAAAAGAATCGGCGTGCCTCGCGTTGAACAAGTGCCATGCCCGCCGCATACACCGACGTGAACAACGACACCATCGCGATACTCTGCAATGCCCAGTCGGGCGCAATCGGCAACACCAATCGCATCACCGCATACGCTCCGGTCATCGGCGTGACGAACAGCAATGCTGTGCCAAACGTGGCCTTTTCGAACAGGTCCGTCATCCAGCAGTGCAGCGGCACGATGCCGCTTCGCAGCAGCGCCGCGACGGTCAGCAGAGCGCCGGCCATCATCACGGTCGATTCACCAAGCAAACGGGTTTGCAGCAACAAGACCCCGGCAACAAGCAGCGCTGCGAACAAGCCCATGTGAATCACATAAACTCGCGTGCAATGGCCGCGAGATCGCATTTCGACCCAAGGCGGGATGGTTGCCAGGACCAGCAACAACACGATGCTCCATGCGTCACGACAACAGAACGTCGCCAGCAGGATCGATTCGGCCGCCAGCGTCCAGGCAAAGGAAAAGCGATTCAGTTTGGTGCGCAGAGTCGACAGGACCGTCATTAAGAACAGTAACGCCGCCAATGGCAGCAATGGTGCGCTTAATTCATCGACAACCAAAACGTCGCTGTCGAACACGCTTTCCATCACGTCCCAGTGGTCGTGAGCCTCGAACGTATGAAGCGTACCGAAGTCCAACCACTCGCCGATCGCGAATGCCAGTGTCAATGTGCAAAGCACGAGACACAACTTGCGTGCCGATTCGCCGTTCTTCAGAAAACACAAAACGATCGCGCCCGCCAGAGGCGTCAGGATCGTCAATTCCAGCCATGGCAAATGTAATTCAGGCATCAGGCCAAATCCTCCACCGTTTCCGTGTGAGGTGTGGTGACGGTTGTTCGCTTTGCTGCATCGGACGATAGAAAGCGGGTCCACCGACTTTCCATTGAATCGCACCATCGAAACACACCGGTGATCGGCCGTATGACGTAGTCATCAATGACGGCATCCAGAAAGCCTCGTTCGATGGCAAATCGATACAACGAAAGCCGTGTTCGTGCCGGCACAAAGCGTCCCCAGATCGATGGTTGATGCGTCAGGTGTGAACCGATCGCGTTTTCTAAGCTGTGGTAATCATGCAGCAACGTCGGAGCCCGAAGCAGTTGCAGCGTTCGCAAACATGCATGGCCGATGATGTGAATCAATGCGATGTATCGCAGACCCAAACCGATTTCGACGACGATGATCGACACCTGCGTCAACGACGCGAACGCCAACGCAGACTTGATGTCCGTCTGGACCCGCGCCGTCATCGCGGCAAAGATCGCCGACACGATTCCCAGCGTTACGACTGACGCACTTAGCAAGACGCTTTGTTCCAGAATCGGACTGACCCTGAGCAACAAAAAAGCGCCCAGGTGAACCGACAACGCACCATAGAAAACGGCACTCGACGGTGTCGGTCCCTCCATCGCTCGCGGCAGCCAACCCGAGAACGGCACTAACGCGGACTTACCTGCTGCGGCCACCAATAACAGCAGTCCGACAAACAGAGCGTGCGATGATGAGATCGTGGCATGCCCCTCGGGCCATGGGCCTGTGCCCATCAACCCCTCGAAGTCGCCCGCGCCGGTCAAATGGTGCAGCGACAGAGCGGCAATCAGAAACGCCGCGTCGGCAATTCGGTATACCGACCAGACTCGTTGCCCGTTGCGAACCGGATTGGGACGCTCGTGAAAATAGGCGACCAACAAAGCGGATGAAAGTCCGACCAATTCCCAGCCCAGGAACAACGTTTCGATCGTGCCGGCGAGTGACGAGACGATCATTCCCAATTGGAATAAAGCGTAGAGAACAAAGAAGCGTCCGAAACCGGCTTCGCGGTGTAGGTATCGACTCGTGAACGCACCGATCACGCCACACAGAACAAAGGTCAAGATGGCGAAGGGGACCGACAGTCGGTCGAACACAAATTTCAGATGAAAGTGAAAGTGCTGGTCGGGTATCACCACCCAGTTTCCAATCTCGATCGGCACATGCCGCGTACCCACGATCAGCATCAGGGCCAGGATGCCCAGCGAGGCGAGCAGTCCGATCACGCCGGCGATTTCGGTCAGTCGTTTAAGCAGTCGTTCACCCAGCGGTACGCCGATCAGTGACGCGATGCCCAGTACGGCCAGCAACGCGGCCGGGCTGGCAACGACACATTTACCTAAGACATAAAACAATGTTTCCATGGTCATGATGGAGCACCTTCCTGCGTACTGGCCACGGTGATCGAAGCGAACCCGAGGTGTTCGCGGTGCCCCGAATACCACTCGGTCGATGTTGTTCGCGTGGGCAAGTCATCGTTTTGAGGGATGTAGCGGACGAAACGTCCGTCGACATAGCGATGGACGTTTGACGTGGTTGCATCAAACACAGCCAACTGAACCCAATCGCCGTTGACCAGTTTTGAAATGGCTTCGTTCGCCGCAATGATTCGCTGCATGGCATCAGGCGTCGACTCGATCACGAAAAGCAATCGAACGGGTTCGTGGATTTCAACCATTTGCCAAGGCAGGCCCGGTCGCAGATCACTCGCGGCACCGTCCATCACCCCCAGCAACGATGTGATGTTGTGCGGCAACTTGGTTCCGCATCCGTATCCGGTCGGATCGACGTACGAAAAGTAGTATTCCAGATTGATGCCGGCGCAAACCGGAATCACGGCTTGCAACAAACGCTCGAGAATCGAATGTTGCTCGTCATCTTCGGTCGGATCGTATGACGTCAAAAAAGCTCGCCGGTCAAGGTAAAGGCCGCGGCTCCAAGATCGGCGTCCCACAAAACACAGCGCGTTGGTGGCGTGTCCGTATTCCGGACGTGTTTGCGAGAGATCCTCGGCGCGGCCTTCGACGTGCCTTAACGCTTCATCGGGCGACAGCGAGAGTTCGGCCGACTCGAATCGTCGACAACGTTCGTGAGCACTCCGCTTTCTCGCTTCATCAATTTCCATCCTTGCTTTTTCGAACAGCCGGCGGTGCGGTACCGGGACACGATCCAGGTCGTACCAGGTCATGCTGTCGTCGCATGTGTTGTGATAGCCGCCGACGACGTACGTGCCCTCGGGAATGACGAGGCCGCGATCTTGCAAGAGACGACGGACGCGACCGTCGTTGGCCATCTGGGCGAACGCGCGAGCGTTGGGGCCGCCCCGGCCACCGCCACACGCACCACAGTCATGTGCCGCTTCGTGAGGATTGTTCATGCTGGCCGACCCGTGGCCACAAATGATCAACAATGGAGAGAACGATTTCGTTTGTGTGATGCCGATCGCTCTCAGGCCGCCTTCAACGATGTCGGCCATCTCTTGGACGCTGTAGCCGAGATGCCCGTTGTCAGGACCTGGTTCCTTCTCGAGGCGTTCGATACGAAGTTCGGTACCCGGCGTATGGACGATGCCGGCGAATCGACGACGAATCCGAGAGGTCGTTCTGGGAAACAAGATTCTGGCGACCAAGGGGAACGCCGCAATCGAACCGGCCAGTCCCGTCAGCACGCCACCCAGGACCGTCCTTGTGCCATGGTGTGCGCGATGCGTGGCATGACCGATACGTCGTCTCGTTTCGGCACGCCGCCGCTCGGATTCGGCAACGGAATACATCGGTTCTTCCACGACATAGTGTTGTGGTTTGATGTTGACGGGACACAAAGGCGTGAAGTGCGCGTCGGCGGCACCGCGATAGTACATCGCGACGCCAAAGAAACCGGCGACGCCAAGCGTTTCGCAATCGGGCACCAACTCTTCGAGGTGGCGGCGGAATGATTCTTCACGCTCGTCGATGCAACAAACGATTTGGTAAGACGGTCGCGGTGGTTCGGGGTTGGTTTGGACGCGTTTTGAATGAGCGACAACGGCGTCCAGCGTTTCGTTGCGATATTTGTGTTCAAACGCCAAGTGATAGGTGCGTCGACGCTCGATTTCCGAAAAGGAGTCAATCTCGCTGGCCAAGATCGTCCATTGCTCGGGCGACAACGAACGCAAATCGTGCGGGTTCCATCCTCTTGCTTGTGCGAGTTGAAAAATCACAAATGCGCGCGAGTCCGATCCGTTGGGTTCGCTCTTGGGAACGCATCGGCTGGCCCGCTGGCGGATTTCTTCGATCGGTCCGTCTAACGCCCACGTGTCCTTCCCCACTTGCTCGATTGCCAGGCGGTCGAGGATTAACCGAACGGCAACGTATTCAAGCAAGCTGTTTGGCGGTGCAGGATGCGGCGCCCATTCCGCATTCGTTTCCATCTGCCAGACCATGCCGGCCCAGCCCCGTAGTGCAAGCAACGTTTGTGTCAGAAACTCTTCGCGGTCTTCGTCGGTGATGCCCAGCCAAGCGAGTGATTCATTGATCGATTGTTCCGGATCGATGTTGGAATCGATCAGCCGGCGAAGCTCACGACGCACCCGCGAAAACCAACGCGTCGGCGCGGCGAATGACTTGCCATACAAACGCAAGAACGATTGATACAGTCCTGCCTCGTGGTTGGGGATTTCCCACTGCGCGAATCCCTGATCGAGAAACGACGCACAGAACCGAATCAAGATGTCATTGACCAATTGGTCCGTATCCAAGCCCGTCGCTTTGAGCAACAGGTCGCGGTCTCGCACAACGCGATTGCTCGACGTGTCCTCTTGGTGGTGCTGGGGGTGGATTAATCGCACCCCGCGTTGGCAAACTCGCCAAAGAAAGCTCAGCGTAAACGCTTCCCAATTCTTATTGTTCCACGACTCGCTGGGCTTCGTACTCAATGAAGCAAGCGTCTCGGTGAAAGGGTCATCCGTTGCGGCATCCGGGGTCGATGGAGATTCGACGCGGTTGCCGTTTGCGGTTTCTTGCATGACCCACTGACGTGTCGCGGCAATCATGTCATCACGGACATGGTGCGGAACCTCTTCGCGAAACACTCGCAGCGCATCGGTCTCGGCGATCACCCAGCGCAGCTGGGCTCCTGAACCCGTTCGCAGCGGAAACTGCAACATGGCCAGTCGTAACGCGTACCGGGTGCCGAAATTGCCAACCAGCCGGTCCGCTTCATCACCCAGGTCATCGATAAAGACCGCCGACAAATCTTCAACGCGGATGCGTCCCGATTCAAGCTTTTGGCGGTATCTCGATTCGGGCAAATAGGCGTGACAGCCATACAGACTTCCGCCCGCCTTGACGCCACTGTCGAACGACATGTCTTCAAAGGCGTGCAACGTGTTGTGGTGAACGAAAACCGTGATCGGTCCCTGCGACGGCAACAGGTGCGCGGCGTGTTCGATTTCGTGCGCCAGATCGATTCGATCGGCCGCCAACGATTCTGCAGGCGGAGGTACAGTCTGAGTGTCTGTCATCTTGCAATCTTGATATCAGTCCATGCCAAAAATCTGGCAATGACGTGGGTGGGTACGATTCAACGATATGACAACTCACATCACACGATGCAGCATCCCTACTCGGCTCGGCACAACCGTTGGTTGACCGAAACAAACGCAGGGAAAACTGGGAGTGCTTTAAGGTTGTCGAAAGGATGATTCGACGGAGGCGGGAGAGTTCTGTAAGGCGAGGGGGGGGATCCGAGGGGGAGATCGGATCCATGATTCGACATCAGAACCAACGCGATCGGAGGAGCCAGTTCAATAGAAACATCCGTTCGCAGTCAGGCTCGATTCGCGGCGACGCGAATCCACTGGTCGTCGGTGCGCACGCAACCATCCATTCATCACAGGGGATGCCGATGTTGCCTGGCAAATCAACCAGTCTCAGACGCTAGGCGGGCCGCGATCAAAGTTGGGGCGGCTAATCGAAGGGACGTCAAAGCAAACCATGACGTCGGTTGCGGCGGAGTACCGATGGGGTGTCGCAACAGCCGGGGCAAACGTGTGCAAGAACAAATCTTTGCACTCATCTTCGCCCGAATCTTCCATCTCGACGACCAAATTGGCCAGCTTGCCGTCCATTCCATAGGAAACGGACATAACGCCGACTGCCATCAACAGCAGCGCTGTGATCGTCAATAGTCGAAACGGATGTGAGGTAGACATATCGCTGAAAGATAGTCTCTGATTACCTTGCGTCAAGCTCAGTTTACCTTGCGTCAAGCTCAGTTGGTGGTGAAACCAACCTCCGTAAGCGTGATGGGAGCCTTTCCTGCCCCCAATGGATAGAAGCGGCGTTGTCGTCGCGATTGCAAAAAGCGGGTTCAGCATCCTGTCCCTTCCTTGCGGTCCCATTGCACGTTGGGGGCAAATCGGCCCGCCGTTTCCAACCGCCAGCGACCTGCACTAGACTTGCCGATCCCAGTCGACAGGGCCCCCGGTCGACGATGCACGATACCGCGGCTAGCCAGAGAACGAACAACGTGAACGAGGAATCCGGCGAGTTGATCGATCAACCGATCGCTTATTTCAATGACGCGTACGAGACGGCTGATCCACCCGTCACGTGGTTTTCCCGGACGTTTCCGACATTCAATTTCTATCGCAAGTTCGGCTGGAATGTGTATCGATCCAGCGCAAACGCACGCCACGGGAAATACGACGATGCCGAGTGGAGCCGAAGTAGCCACCAAGTCCTGCAAGCGATCGAATCGGTCGGTGTCCGTATCCAGATAAGCGGTATCGACCACATTCAAGACTTGAGCGGTCCATGTGTATTCGTTGGCAATCACATGAGCATGTTTGAAACCATCATCCTGCCGTGCATCATCCGCCCTTTTCGGCCAGTGACGTTTGTCGTCAAGCAAGGGCTGATGGACTATCCCGTGTTTCGTCACATTGTTCGAGCCCGTGATCCAATTGCCGTTTCTCGCGACGACCCCCGCGCCGATTTCAAAGCCGTCATCCAGGGAGGCACCGATCGACTGGGAAAAGGCATCTCGATTGTCGTCTTTCCACAAACCACTCGCAGCGATCAGTTCGATCCGGCTCAGTTCAATACGATTGGCGTCAAGCTCGCTGCGAAAGCCGGCGTGCCCGTGGTTCCGGTCGCCCTGGTGACGGATGCTTGGGGCAATGGCAAATGGATCAAGGATTTAGGACCGATCGATCCCACCAAGACGGTCCGGATCGCATTCGGCCATCCGATCGAAGTTCAGGGTCGCGGTGCCGAACAGCATCAACAAGTCATCGATTTCATCGAAGGCAAACTGAGTGATTGGACAAGCGAACGTGCGGAAGAGCGAACGTGAATCTGTTATCTGAACGGCTCTCAAGACTCGCGCTTTGTCAACGAAACTTACTCTGCCACCTCGGGCTGGCAATTCCATTTGTCCATCGCGAGTTTCAATGCGAGGATGCATGGCTTTCACGACCGCGACGTGATCAATAAACGCCTCGAACATGATCATGCACCGATGATTGATAGAACGCTCGCAGTGCTTGATGTGTCTCGGTTGACAACGGCGGCAGGTCGGAAACTGCGGCATTGTCACGCGTTTGTTCAGGTGATGACGCGCCCGTAATGACCGTCGAGACGGCTTGGTGGTCCAGGATCCATCGCTGTGCGAACTGAGCCATCGTCATCTCAGCCGGCACGAAATTCTTGATCTGGTCGGCCAGTTCGACGCCCTTGGCAAAGGGCAGTCCGGCGAAGGTTTCGCCGACGTTGAATGCGTCACCGTCTTTGTTGTAGTGGCGGTGATCCGTTTCGTCGAAAGTGGTTTCGCGGGTGAATTTTCCGGCCAGCAAACCGCTGGCCAACGGCAATCGAACAATGACGCCGACGTTACGTTTAATCGCAGCGTCCAGCAGCGCGTCGATTGGTTTTTGGCGAAAGATGTTGAAAATGATTTGCAATGATGTCAGGTCCGGCTGATCAATGATCGATAGCGCCTCGTCAACCGATTCCACGCTGGCGCCGAAGTGTTTGATCAAACCTTCCTCGCGCAATGTACGCAGGAAATCAAAGATTTCACCGTCCTTCATCACGTCGCTGGGGACGCAGTGCAACTGGACAAGATCAATCGACGGGACGCCCAGTCGAGAGCGGCTTTCTTGGATGTGTTCACGAAGCCCTTGCAGTGTGTAAGGGCCGGGATAATTTCGCCGGCCGACTTTTGTCGCAACGAATAGTTTTTCGTTTCGGTTGCGAATGAATTCCCCAATCAGCTGTTCTGATCGACCCGCGCCGTAAACGTCCGCGGTGTCGATGAACGTGACGCCCGCATCGACGGCGGCGGCCAAGATTTGATGTGCGCGTTCGTCACTGAGGTTTCCCCAATCCGCACCGCCCAGCTGCCAACATCCCAATCCGATCTCCGAGAGTGCGTGTCCCGTGTTTCCCAGCGAACGTGTATGCATGGTGCTTGATCAATCGATTCGTCAGAGGGTCAAAAGTGGTTGCTCGCTAGTACCGAGGCCGAATCGTGGCTTCGGTTGAAGGTGTGCAACGGAGCTTGAAAATCTGCGCGTGAACGTTGTCAGTGAACTCTATCAGCGAACGTTGCGCATGAATTTCGTGCGATCCCAACATGATCGCTTCGCAAATTCTATCGTCATAATTTGCTCGGCGGGTTGCTGGTGCCCATGCGTTTTGGCATTCGCTTTGCAATTTATGTGGACCGGCAAAGCGTGCTGCCGATTTGGCAGACGCCGAGAGAGCAAGAGAACTCGCTGGTAGGGAATATGGCGGTTCTCCCGATCACTTCAGCACCTCACAGTTCTAAGATTAGGAGACTTCCAGCAATGAGAATGGTACTACCTGCCCGTTCGACGGGCCGATTTATTAACGAATTGACGTCGGACATGAATGCGATTGTCGAGTCACTTTTCGGTGACGAAACCGGCGGCGGTTCGGCACGTGAGACGGGATTCACACCGCGGATGGACGTGGACGAAACCGAGACCGCTTTCCATCTAAGTTTTGACCTGCCAGGGGTCGATCCCGATGAGATCGAAATCAAATTGGATGAGCAATCCTTGACGATTCAGGGCCACCGTAAACAAACGGCCGTCGAATCGGACAACGGAAAGTATCGCCGGGTCGAACGCACGTTTGGGGAATACCGACGAACGATTCAGTTGCCAAAGACGGTGGACAAGGATGCGATCGAGGCGGACTACACCGACGGCGTTTTGACGGTGGTCGTCCCCAAGGCTTCGCCGGTGGAAGCGCGAAAGGTGAAAATCCATCGTGGGCAACGAAATGACATTCTGCCGGGCTCGCAGCCGTCACAGGATGCAGGATCGACCGAGGAAACGGCGGCAGACGCCGCGGGCGAATAAACGTCAAAGCCGCGGTAATCTTGCCGCAATCGAACCAAAACCGCGTTGGCAGAGTATGAATGCGACTGTCAACGCGGTTTTTTTCGTCACTAACTGATAAACTGGGGCTCTGGTTAATTAGTGTATGTGCCGAACATCCAGCTGCATCGATTGCGAAAGAAGAAAGTGTGGGCGACGAGTCTCAACTGATTGATCGAGCCCTGCAGGGGGATCGTGCCGCATTCGCGGAATTAGTCGAGACAAATCAGGACCGGCTGTTCGCGTCGATGCTGCAGGTCACGGGATCGCCCGACGAAGCCGAGGAAGTGGTCCAAGAGGCCTTCATTCGGGCATTTGTCAAATTGGATTCCTTCCAGCAGAACAGTCAATTCTTTACTTGGCTGTATCGCATCGCGTTCAACAGTGCCCTGACTCGGCGACGTCGCAAACGAGAGCGAATTTCGCTGGACTATCATCGCGAGGCCAGTGGTCTCGAAGTCGTCTCTGCTGACGATGCCGTTGACGAGCCGATGCTGCGAGACGAGCGAGTCGCGATGGTGCGACAAGCGATGGACACGTTGACAGACGAACATCGCAGCATTTTGGTGTTGCGTGAGATGGACGAGCATTCTTATGAAACGATTGCAGAGATTCTCGAAATCTCGATTGGCACCGTGCGTAGTCGGTTAAGCCGAGCTCGACACCAGCTAAAGCTCGCCTTGGAATCGCGACAAAGAGCTGAGGAATCGAGTTCCTAATCCTGAATCCTTCCGCATTGTTTCAGTGATATCGAATGAGCGAACCCAATTTTGATGCCAGCAGTGATCCGGCCGTTCAAAGTTCCAGCCAGGAATCAGGGGCAAGGCCGCCTCGGCCGTTTCTGGGGATCCGATTCGACTGTTGCCGGACCTACGCCAGAATCTATCGCAATCAAGAAGGCACGGCCTATCACGGGCGATGTCCGAACTGTCGCGCGGTTGTCAATGTTCCCATCGGTTCGGGCGGAACATCCTCGCGATTTTTCAACGCAGGCTGATTGGTAAAGACGGCTGATCGCATTAGCGAGCCGTTTTCATGTGGCCAACGATCCAGCCAAATTTGCCGTCGAATCGGCGGAAATGATCTCTATCGCAAGGCATTCGTGTTTTGCTAACGTGAGTGTTTGTGATCGGCCGGTCCACACGTTTCACGCAATTGTTTCATGTTCGACGGATACAAAGTCAACCGATGTACGCGACAGTGCTTCGCACTGCAGCGACCGCTGCGCGAAGGCGAGTGGTTCTATTCGGTCGTCTTACCGGGCGATGATGACATGCAGCGACGTGACTATTCGGCTGAAGCCTGGCAGGGTCCGCCCGAAGATGCGATCGGATGGTGGAAAAACCGAATGCCGTCTTCGGATGAAAAAAAATTGGTGCCAGCACCCAAGGAAGTCTTGATCGATTTGCTGCGTCAGATGGACGGGTTTCCCGAACGTGCCAAAAGCCGCTATTTGTTGGCACTGATGTTGATGCGCAAAAAGATTGTCAAGCAGACCGCCTGCGCCGACTCGGCTGACGAGGCGAGTGTAATGTGTGTGGAAGTCATTGACGACGGATCTGTGATCGAAGTGCCCGTGTGCACGATCAATCGTGGTGAGTCAGATCGATTGCGTGATGAGTTAAATGAGCTGTTGTATTGCGAGGCAGAGCCGACATAGCAATGGCCGTATTTTGACGGATGCTTTGGCGAGATTCGCTATTGGTAAATAACTGAGACGACGCTAACCAAGAGAAACGCACGGATGCGGATACTCGTTTGGATCGGAACCCTCGCATTATGCTTCGTCGCCGGCGGTGCATCGTGCGTTCGGCGTGACGCTGCCCTGCCCTTTCCTCCTCCGCCCGTCGTGTTTCAAAACACGCCGTCAATCGAAGAGTTAGCAGCGGTGGTCAATCGCACCGACGCGATTCGCGAGTTGTCAAGCAATTCCGCATCGGTCGACGTAACGACGATGAACGTTCCCAGGCTTCGCGCGACACTGAACGTTCGTCGTGACCGTGACTTTCGCATGCGCGCCAGTTTGCCCGTCGTGATGGGCGCCGGAATCGATCTGGGCAGCAACAATGAGCTGTTCTGGTTCGAAGTGCCCGAGGGGATGTCAAAAAAATTGTATTACGCTCGGCATGATCAATACCAACAAAATTTGAATCACGCGATCCTGCCCGTCGACCCAACGTGGATCATCGATGCGCTCGGGTTGGTTCATATTGATCCGTCAACCGTGGTCGCGGGGCCCGTCCAGCGTCCCGATGGAAAATTAGAAGTCCGAAGTACGATCCAAACCGCCGCGGGAATGTACCAGCGAGTGTGCTTTATTGAGCCGTCGGCCGGATATGTGACGAATCAATTCTTGTACGATCCCAGTGGAAAAGAGATCGCCACCAGCATCGCGTCCAACCATGAGTACCACGCGGACGTTCAGTGTGCGCTGCCGCATACGGTGCAGCTGAAACTGATGCCGTCGATCGGCCCACCGTTGGGCATGAAGATTGAGATCGGTTCGTATGCTTTGAATCAATTGCTAAGCGGAGACCCGCAGCTGTTTTCGATGCCTCAAACCGCGAGCGAAGCGGTTGACTTGAACACGCTGGGCGGAGCCGCGTTGGGCGGCGCCGTCGTTCCGGTCGGTTACCACTCGCCAGCCATCGGGTATGCAGCCAATCGTATTGCACCCATCCCGATGCGAGGGGCAACGAGGTCGCCGTAGGGACGCTGTTCGCTTTGCCGATGCGGCGCAACTGCGCGCCTCGATCGATTCGACGCGTCTCAATTTCTTCTGTGTGCTCCGCTATCTTCGCCGAGCAAGAGAACGTCGATCGCGATTCTTGGATCGGACCGAACATAGATCATCAGATACGTTTCGCGAAGAAACGCGATGTCGCGATTAGGCTTTGACGTCGAGATAACCGGCGGAGATTTGCTTTTGCACGTCGACGGTTTGTTCGATGAGGGCGTTGATGCTGTCGCCGATTTGCTTTTGTGAATCCAATCCTTTTGCCAGCAGGGCGATATCGATCTGCTGACGCTGCGCATGGTCGCGGGCGAGCAGTACTTGGCTGACGGCGGGATCGATACCGGACATGCACTTTGCCTGGCTAGTGGATTCGAATGGAGACACAACGCTCTTTATCGAACTATTCGACCATTCCGGCAGCCGGGCGAGACTCGATTGGTGACTTCGTCGGGGTCGCACTTGCTGGCGTTCGGGTTGTCGGGATTGTGACGAATCACAGTCCTTGGAACATTGCCGGCACGGGTTCGTCGGCCAATTCATCGATGATGCCCTGGCTGCGTTCCTGAGCATTGAGCACTTCCATTTTGCCGACGAACAGCATCACTTCACCACCGTCAGGAATGGCGTCTTTGATTAGTTTTCCGGCGGCGCGTCCGGCCATGTAGTTGCTGGTACCGAGATAGAATTGTCGATTGGACGCCGGCGCGTCGCTGTCTTGGCAAATGATCGTCATCGCTTCGCACGCTTCGTTGATCATCGCCACTTGGTTGTCCGGATCGATCGGACTGATCGCGGTGCCGTCTAGCTTGTTGGCCATGTTTGATTCCAGGTACCGCTTTTGTTCTTCGATCGAACCGCTCGATGGCATTTGCACGTCGACTTCGCAGCCAAACTGTTCGGCCGCTTTGTTGCAGCCGAATTCGGCAAGTGTCCAGAAGGGGTCGATGCTGTTGGTGATAAATGCCACGCGTACTCCTTTGCCGTCCAGGTCCGATTCCGGCGATAACAATGGCCCGTCACCGGATTTGATCGCGTCGATATTGTCCGAGAATTCCTGCAAGTTATTCGACGTAATCGTTTGGTGTGGGATGAACAGCAATCCGGACTCGGGCACATCGACGTCTTGCCCCTTGGCGATCGTGGTCAACCATTCGACGCTGCGGTAACCAAAGCCGTACGGATTCTGAACGATCGTGCCGTAAACCGTCCCTTCGCGGATTCCGGCCAGCGTTTCGGCGTGCTCGTCGAATCCAACCACTTTCACTTTGCCGATCGCGTCGCTGCTGCGCAGTCCCGCCAAGATCATCGGCGTATTGTTGCTCCATAATCCCACCAGGCAGGCAACGTCTGGATAAGTCAGCAGCGTCGTTTCGGCGTTCTCTTTGGCTTTGCTGTTGTCTTGGTTGTCAGTCAAGATTCCCAGCACGGTGTATTTGCCGGCTTTCCGTGGGAAACCATCTGACGACGATGCGGCATCCGACGCGGAGCCGCCCGCATCGGACGTCGAGGTCGAGGAGGGCTTGCATCCGCATAGGATCGCGCCGGCGAACACCATCGTGCTTGCTAACAGGATTGCAAAAGAACGTCGCATGAAACTGACTCGCATAGAACGTGTACCAATGAATGCGTGAGGAAAACTGCCCGGTTGGCTGTTGCCGTTTGATCGGCCAAGGGCGTCTACGCTGACCGTATCGTAACTCAGTGAAACACGATTGTGTGGATTTGCGAATCCCGGGTGTTTCGGTGCGGTCGATCGATACCAATGGTGGTTGCGAGGTCTTGGTAAAGTTTGACGGCGCGGCGCGGCTGGATCGTTTAGTGCCACCGTACTGGACGATGCAAAGGAATCGACGACCGCGTTTTTGCGGCCAAGAAATCAACTGGGATTTGACTGGCTATCGATAGGAATCGTAAGTGACAAATCAACGCTCGCTCGGACGTTCTGCAGCAATGCACTCGCAGCAGGCAGCTGGGAATTCAAAGTCGCAGCGTCCATCGATCCTAGGGATATGGCGTCTGGGTAAATCGATTCACGCCAACGCGGCCGCCGAAGTCACGGTCGCACAGCCGGCCGATTCGCGCCACAGTCCTCGCTGGGATTACGTGATCAAACGCGCCGTCGACGCCGACACCAGCCCCGAACACCGTCGACAGATCGTTCAGTTCACCGCTGCCGCGACGGACGCCTCGCACCCAAACCTGGTGCCCATTCTGGATGGATCGCCCGGCGGGCCAGTTCCGTATCTTGTGATGCCGCGGCTGGATGGGCTGACGATGCAGCAGCATCTCGAATCGAGAGACCCGAAACCGCTGCCGGTCGCATTGTGGTTTGTCCGGCAAGTCAGCCAGGCGCTTGCAGCTTTGCATGCGGCCGGTTGGGTCCACGGTGATGTAAAGCCGTCCAACGTGATTATCGGTCCCCAGGGACACGTCACGCTGATCGATCTCGGGTTTGCCGCTCGGGTCCACACACTGGCGGGCCACCAGTTTCGCGGGACGCCACAATACGCTGCGCCCGAGTCGCTGGCCGGTGATATGGCGGCGATGCCGGCCACCGATATGTTTTCAGTCGGTCGAATGTTATGGCAGTGGCTGACCGTCAGTCAGGCCGGTAATCAAGCCAAGTCCGGGCACCAAGCGATGCTGGAACCGATCGCGGGATTGGTTGAGCAATTGGTATCGACTGACCCATCGGAACGGCCCGATGCGGCCGCTGTGGTCAACCAGATGTTGCGACTCGAGATCGAAACGCTGGGGCGGCATATCAATCCCGAAAGCCCGCCAAGACGTGAATCGCGAGCGGCTTGATTCGCGAGCGGCGTGATTCGAGGTTGGTGTGCAACGTGGGTGCCGACGTCTCTGGCCGCGCTGACTACTGCAGAAACTCAGTGGTAAAGCAGTCTTCCGCTCGTACCTTATCGGCGTCGACCAGTTCTAGCTCGGCCAACTGATCGACGAGTGTTCGCCAGCGCTGCAGCGACATGGATCCGACTTGGTCGATTGGCAATCCGTCTGGTATGGCCAATGAACGCAAGCCGTCGGCGCCAAACGCCAACGCCTCTTGGGTCATCCCGTGCTCGTTTGCCGCCAGGATCGCGGTATTACCCGCCTCAGGGTCCATGATGTAGTTTTGCCAACCTTTGCGCGTCGCCTGAACAAACCGGCGTACCAACTCGGGACGTTCACGAATCAATTTTCCCGTCGTGATCAATACGCTGCTGTAAGGGTTGAAACCCAATTGGCTAACCATCAGGGTGCGTACTTTGACACCCTGTTGTTCGGCCAATAACGGTTCGGCAAAGGAATAGCCTTGAAT
This sequence comes from uncultured Pirellulaceae bacterium, assembly GCA_963975425.1. Lineage (GTDB taxonomy): Bacteria > Planctomycetota > Planctomycetia > Pirellulales > Pirellulaceae > CAXBGS01. The sequence goes on along the minus strand of CAXBGS010000003.1, from coordinate 799,079 downwards.
CGCGACCTGAGGATCGGCGACCAAGGACGCGACACTGCCGTGATAGGGAACTTCTTGCACGCCGTCCAGCAGTCCTCGCGAACGCATGAATTCGACGAATCCGCGGCCGGCTTGTCGCTGTAGTGTCATTCCCTTCAAGTCTTCGAACGTTTCGACGCCGCTCGCTTCTTGGACCAAGATGCACCGCGGATGATTCTGCATGGCCGCCAGCACGGCGACAATGTCCAGGTCTTGCCCGCGAAATAGGACCACATCATCGGCATTGGCGATGGCGAACCCACATCGTTCCAGTTGCAGTTCTGGTCCGACGGGAGTTGCACGTCCGCCCGGTCTTATCTCGACCAACAATTCGGCTTGCTCGAATGTTCCGTCGGCCAACGCTTGATAAAGCCCTCCGTGTTCTGATTCGGGGTACCAGTTCAGCTGAACGGCGACGCGGTTCGATGAAGCCGCGTCAGCGTCGTTCTGTGAGCGGTTTGCGTCCGAACCCGAACGACCACAACCGCCAAGGAATTGCATCAACAGAAGAAGAATTAACAGCGAACGCATCATGGGGCGGCCTCTTCAGGGGAACGGAATAACGAATCAACGATCAATCGAGACATCCGGGACGGATAAGGGCCGTCCCGGTTCGACGTTACCGTGCATCACGAACCGATCCCGTTCTGCAGAGCCTCGATTTGATCAAGGATCGCGACAAACTTTTTGCCGAACTCGCTCAGCCGATACTCGACACGTGGCGGGACTTCGGGAAACGATTCTTTTTCGATGATCCCGAGACCCACCAGTTTCGTCAGTCGGTCATTGAGCACTTTCGTGGTCAAGCCGTCCGCGGTTCGTTCCAACTGACCGGGGCGAACGATGCCGCTGCGGATTTGAGTGATAACGTGCAAGGTCCACTTGCACCCAAGGCACTTTTCAAAAATTTCTTGGACCGTCACGGCCGACGATTCGTCAATACTTTCCATTGGGTGCCTACGTCACAAATAAGTGCGTGGTTGAGATCGTGAGGGATGGATCTAGGCTTGCGAACATCTTGTTCCTTGTAACCTTGCCCTGACTCTTAGGAGACGATTGTGACTCAGTCCATTAAGTTTTACCACGCCGGATGTCCGGTCTGCGTGTCTGCAGAGAAGTCGATTGTCGCTGCACTGGATGCGACGCGTTTCGACATCGAGGTCGTTCACCTGGGGCAAACGCCCGATCGTATCGATGAAGCAAAGAGGGCCGGTGTGCAGTCCGTCCCGGCGCTCTTGTTTGGCGAAGAGGTGCTGCATATCAATCATGGCGCCGATCTGTCGGCGCTATGATGATGAGCGAATGATGATGAGCGAATGCGAGCCGCGATGACGAATCGAATCGTCGCTGCGGCGTTCAGGACGGTCCCGTCCGCGTTGCCGCTGACGGGCGATGCGTCTGTGAAGCCGAAGGCTACTTTTTCACCAGCGACCAATCGCGTCGCTGGCGACTGCTGGGGATACCCATTCGCTTGCGATACTTCGTCACGGTACGTCGCGCGACCGCCATGCCGGCTTTCTTCAGTTCGTCGACAAGCTTTTCGTCGCTCAGCGGATCGCTCTTGTCTTCCTTGTCGATTAATTCCTGCAGCTTCAGACGAATCGTATCCCAGGCGACGTCTTCGCCGTCCTCGGTTTGTGTGCCACCGACGAAGAACCGCTTCAGCGGCAAAATGCCTCGAGGTGTTTGGATCCATTTGTCGTCAACGGCCCGGCTGACGGTGGTCACGTGAACGCCGACCGTATCGGCGATCTGTTGCATTTTCAGCGGTTCAATCGCTTCGGGGCCTTCGTCCAAGAAACGTTTTTGGTGTTTGACGATTGCTTCGGAAACTCGCGTCAACGTGCTGCGGCGTTGATTGATCGAATCGATCAACCACTGGGCCGAGCTGATTTTGTTTTTGATGAAATCACGTTCCTCGGGTGTGCATCCTGGATCTTGCAGCCGTCGTCGGTAGTACTCGCTAATAAAAAGCGTCGGCACCCGATCGTCGTCCAGACGCACTTGGTATTCGCCTTCGTCGTCAAGTTCCAAAATGATATCGGGTGTGACGTTGGGCACGTAGGTTTCCATGAACGCCGCGCCGGGCTTGGGATTCAAGACGTGCAATTCCTCGCGGACAATTTGAATCAGCTCGATCGAATAGCCGGTTTTCTTGGCGATTTGAGGCAACCGGTTTTCGGCCAGGTCTTCCAGGTGCGACTGGATCAGAGTCTTCATTTCCTCAACATGCGCAAACGACGGCTTGATTTGTTTCAGCAAACATTCGCTCAGGTCGCGTGAGGCGATGCCGACGGGCTCGAGTGATTGAACGATCTCGAGTGCTTCTTCGGCCAGTTTTAAATCTTCGCTTTGATGGCCGGCCGGCAACAGATCGGCCAGTGGCGTGCGGAGGTATCCGCCGTCGCGTGCATCCAAAGTGCTGATGATGCGTTCGGCGATTTCTTCGACACGGTCGTCGATGTCAAGTTCGGCCAGTTGGTGCAACAAAAAGTCGTTCAAGGATTCTGGCCGCGATTGCGCGTTGGCCATCAGATCGTGCCGTCGGTCCGCATCCTCTTGGACTCGATTGGACGATTGGCGAAACGAGTCATCAAACGTGCTCGGCAGTTCCGAGACCATGTTTTGAAGTCGCTCAAAATCTTCTTGGTTGTCGTGATCGTTGTCGACGACCAACTCTCGCTCGTTTTCACTGCGAGTGTCGGGGCTGGCCGCGTCATCCTCGGATGATTCGTCCGGTGCCAGCGGGTCGACGTCTTGTTGCTCCAGCAACGGATTCTCGTTCATCTCCTGTTCGATGCGTTCTTGAAGCGCGAGCGTCGGCATCTGCAAAATCTCCATCGACTGGATCATTCGCGGTGCGAGCTTTTGTGTTTGCAACTGTCGGGCCTGCAGGCCCATGGACATGCGCATCGTAGGGTGACTCTTGTTTTGAATGTGGGGCATCCGTGCGGCCGAACTCGGCAGCCACTGGATTATAGTTTTTGGCGACCGTTAAGGGCATCGGCAATCATCTCACGATTTGCATATTCCAGCACGCTTCCCGCAGTGATTCCACGAGCCAATCGGGTGATTTCGACGGGAAACTCGCTCAGCAAATTGGAAATAAACAATGACGTCCCATCCCCCTCCACTGTCGGATTGGTTGCCATGATGATTTCGACAAAGTTTCCGGTGCGTACCCGATCAATCAATGGGTCGATCGTCAATTGATCCGGCCCGATTCCGTCTAATGGTGCGATCCGCCCCAACAGGACGTGGTAGACGCCCTTGAAAACCCCCGACTGCTCCATGCTCATCAGGTCACGCGGCTGTTCGACAACGCAGAGACGAGTTTGGTCGCGGGAGGAATTTGAGCAGATCGTGCACGATTCGCGCTCCGATAAATTAAAGCAAGTCGCGCAGTACCGGACGTCTTTACGAACGCGGCGAATCGAATCGGCCAAAGCGAGTGCTTCCGATTCGCTGACACGTAAAATATGGAAAGCAAGCCGTTCGGCACTTTTGCGTCCGATTCCCGGAAGGCGGCCGAGCTGCTCGACAAGTTCGGCGACGGCGCCTGCGTGATCACTCATTCTGGTTGACCGGTTATTTGACTATGCATTTCCGGTCAGCTTGGCCAGCATGCCGTCGAGGCCGGGAACATTCAGATCCATTTCGCCGGCCATCTCGCTGATCGCTTCGGCATACATTTGTTTCGCCGCCGTGCCCGCCGCGTTGGTCGCCTCGATAATCGCGATATGCAGCTCTTCGCCCGCGGTGCCTTCGATGATTTCGATCGCTTGAACTTGCCCGACGCCCGACATCACGACGGTGACGCGTTGGCACTGCGAACTCATTGTCACAGTTTCGACCTTCATCCGCTCGTTCAATACCGACAATTTCTCGGGCACTTGTTGCATCGCGCCCATCATCGATGCAATGTTGCCGATGTTTCCGAGTCCTTTGAACATGTTCGTATCCTGAATTGATGCTTTGCTGTTTGGTTTTGCCGGTGTGGATCACGCAGACGATGATTGCTTTGAATCAATCGGCCGCGTGATTGAATTGGCGGGGTGTTCCGTCATTCTAGCGAGGATCGTCGACTTTCACGATCTCGGCTTCGAATTGCTCGATGCAGGCCTGGACCAGCGGATGGGCCTGGATTTCGCGTCGCCGTTCCATTCTTTCCTTACCTGACATTCGTTTATCCTGCTTTTCTTTGACGACGGGTGCTCGCTTGGTTTCGTCGCAAATGAGCTGCAGTGTGATCGTTCGTCCGAACGACTTGCCCACAGCTTCGGCAATGGCATTTTTGTGCTCGGGCAAGTCACAGCGACTCATCGCTAGCTTGGCCGAAGCGGGAAAGACCAAATTCAACGTCGAATCACCCGCGACTTGCACGCGGTCGACGCTGCGAGCGAGTGTTTCGGTCATCGGGTCGATGCCGTCAAAACAAGTCTTCCAAACTTGTTCGATCGACTGTTGGTTCCAAGGCCGATCCATGACGGCCGCGGCAGTGGTCGCTTCGCCGACATCTGTGGCTTCGCCGGCATCGGTCGCGTCACCGATGTCCGCAGATGGTTGAGACGGAGCAACGGCTGGTCGTGGTCCGTCGTCGGTACTTTCCTGCGTTGGGCCCGTATTCGGATGCGCTACATGGGCAGGTGAGAGGTGGCTCGAGGCGGTGACGGCCGCACCTGTCTTGATCGACGCAGTGACACTAGGCGACGCGATAGTGCTGGGCGGTGCAGCCTTGCTGGGCGACGCAGCGGTTTCGTGCCCTGAGTGAATCGTGTGGGTGACGGCGGACGAGCCGCTGGCGATCGCATTCGAGCCGCTGGGAACAGGATTGTCCGGCTGGGGGCTAGCTAGGTTGCCCTTTTTTTTTTCGCCCGCTGGCGCCGTTGGCGATGATTTGGCAGCTGCCGCGGGCCGGCCTGATGCGGCCGAACCGGCGGCCGCGGCTAGATCCGATAACTTTTGTAAGTCGGGCAGATTGCAGATCTGAATCACGGTCGCTTCCAGCAAGACGCGTGCGTAAACGCTGTGCCGGATACGCACCAACGTTTGGTCAATCATGCCGACCACGGCGAGTACCGTTTGCAGTCCCCATTGCTCGGCCAGTTCTTGCAATTCACCGTGCAGCGAGGCCGACGTGTGACGCAGCATGCTGGCGTCGCTGCCGACGGCGACGGCCATCAGGTCGCGAAAATATCCAAGCAGTTGTTCGGCCAGTCGTCCTGCGTCGACACCGGCATCAACCGCCGAGTCCATTTGACAGAGCGATTCAGCGGCATCGCGGTCGGCCATTGCCCGGGCGAGCGAGTGCAGTCGCTGGTCGTCGGCCGTGCCCAACATGGCGTGGACTTGATCGGCGGTCAGCTTGCCATCGCTGAAACTGAGAACTTGTTCCAGCAAGGACTGGCTGTCTCGCATCGATCCGGCCGCACGGCGGGCGAGCAATTCCAGCGCCGCGTCATCGGCTTCTGCTTTTTCGGCGGTCACGATTTCTCGCAACCGATCCATGATTTTGGTGACTTCGACGGGTGCGAAATCGAATCGTTGACAGCGGCTGAGCACCGTGATCGGGATTTTTTCCGGATCCGTCGTGCAGAAAATAAACTTCACATGTTCGGGCGGTTCTTCCAGTGTTTTCAGCAAGGCGTTAAAGGCCGCGCCGGTCAACATGTGGACTTCGTCGATGATGTAGATCTTGTACCGAGACCGACTTGGCCGAACGCCCACGTTTGCTCGCAGGGACCGGATTTCATCAATGCCCCGATTGCTGGCACCGTCGATTTCGATCACGTCGACGTCTTCGCCCGAATCAATCGCCTGTGCGACATCGCTTTCGTTGTCCGGCGTCGCGGTGGGGCCGCCGGGATCGTTGAGCGCCTTGGCAAAGATCCTGGCGGTGCTGGTCTTGCCGACTCCGCGAGCGCCAGTGAACAGATAGGCGTGTCCAACGCGATTGGTCTCGATCGCATTTTTTAGCGCCTTGCCGACCGAGTCTTGTCCGACAAGTTCGTCGAACCCGCGTGGCCGGTAACGACGCGCCACGACAACGTAGCTGGACTCGGTTTGTTCGTCCGCGTTGTCGGTTTTGACTTCGGTGGACTCGGGCATTAGAAGTGAGCAGCTTGAGCGGAAGAGCCGGCGAAATCGAAGTGTGGTGGATCGCTGCTTGTTTGAACAAATGACCGCCGAGCGGCCAACGACCCCGTGGCGATACTTGCGCGATGGAGGCGACCCTTACACAAAGCTACACCGCTTATGGCTGCTCCAGTTAAGGCCTGACCAGGTTCACGACCCGCAATCGCAAGGGCCGCCACCATCGAGCAAGTATTTTCGCCGCACTCAGCGATTTGTTTACCGAGTTTCTCACTCAGCGAGTTCTCTATTGTGTGAAGTTCCTGCTCAGCGTTTCTTGACTCAGACAGTGGTCCGTCGGCACTGAGTTCTTCACGCAACCTACATCATGCGAGTCTTCACGCAACTTACATCATGCGAGCGATCCGATAGTCTAGGCGACAAGGCTTCGATCGAGAAGCCATCGGCGGGCAAGGACGACGATGTGGTCGCCGATTTGCCCATCTCCGGTTCGCTGATGACCGGATTTTGCCACCCAAACGTACGGCTTAGCTGCGGCGTTTGCCACCACCTCGACCGCGTCCGCCGCCACCACCGCCGCTGCCACGGCCCGATCGTTTGTGGTTTTCGATGTTGGCATTGACCAGCACTTCGACCGTGTCCAACCAGGTTGGCACTTCGCGTCGACGAGGTTTTTCGTCGTCGTCACGATCTTCGGATTTTCGGCCTCGCGATCGTCGTCCACGCGGTGCGTCGCGATCTTCATCGCTTTTGCCACCATCACCGCCACGGGAACGTGAGCGGCCGCGGCGGATGACTTCGACCTCGTCATCGTCCTCGTGATCGTCATCAAATGCCGATGCAGGAATCTCGTCGCGATCGGAGTCGTTGTTGTCGTCGCGTTCTTGCCGGGTGTCGCGGTTGTCTCGAGAGCCGCGTCCGCCCCGTCCACGCCGTCGTCGACGCCGCGGTCGGGGTGCATCATCATCGTCTTGATCATCGCTGTCGGATCGAACTTCGACGTCTAGGTCGTCGCTGACAAATTCGTCTGCGTCATCAACGGGGCCAAAGTCGTCGTCCAGATCGCTTCCGAAATCATCGCGGTCACGCGACGGACGACCTGATTTCGCCGCGGGACGATTTTCTCGATCCGGGCGATCCTCTCGTGAACGACTTCCGCGTCGTCCGCGGCCACGGCGACCCGTCGAGGATGCTTCGTCATCGGACGACGAGCGCTCGCCACGGCTGTCCGCCGAATCTCGCGACTCGGTCGACATGCGAGCATCGGATTCCACCGATTTTGACTCCGTCGAGCGCTGACGTGAACCGCGTCGGCCACGTCGTCGGCGCGGAGAATCGTCGCTGCTGCTATCTGCTGGCGATGAATCACGGTCGCGTGAACCCGCGTTTGAATCTCGATCGTCGTCACTCAGGCTTTCTGAGCGTGAAGTTCGGGGGCGTTCGGACGATTCCGCGTCGGATCGGCCACGACCACGCGGCGGACGGCCGCCACGTCGAGGTTCGTCATCGCGTTTGCCAGAATCGCGCGCGCGATCTCGCGAGGGTGAACTGTCTCGCGAGGGTGAACTGTCGTTTCGCGGCCCGCGTTGACGGGGGCCACGATCATTCTTGGCCGAGACACTGTCTGAATCATCCTCGGTCTCATCGTCATCGACTTCGGCGAACATGTTTCGCGACAAGAAAATGTCGTCGTCGAAATCGTTGCTCGCGCTGTCATCTTCATCGTCGTCGCGGGCTGAACTGCCACGAACTGAGCTGTCACGATCAGACTTGTCGCGATTGGTGGTGTCGCGATCGCGTCCGCGTGCCCCACGTCCGCGTCCGCCGCGTCGTCGCCGACCGCGTGGGCCGCCATCGTCGTCGGAATCGGATTCGGCGTCTGTTTTGTTCTGCGGTTCGTCGCTGGAATCCGAGTTGGATTTCCAGTCGCTCGTGGTCGACTCTGCGGTCGCTGGCTCGGGGTCCACGTGGGGTGGGGATTCTGTTTCTGGCTCTGATTCTGTTTCTGGCTCTGGGCCGAGATCGAGTCCAAGCCCGGTTCCGAATCCACCCGACCGTTTCTTGGGTGGTTTCGGCGATTCCGAGGTGGCCCGCTTTCGAGGCGCGGGCGTGGTCGCTTCAGGAACCTCTCGGCGGGGAGGAGGTTCGGCGTCGATACCCAGTTCGCCGGCCAATGCGTTCCAAGACTGGTCCAGCTCTTCGTCGACTTTGGCCGGTGCATCGTCCGAGGACTCTGATGCGGCTTCCGCAGCCTCGACGGAGGGACGTGTTGTTGATCGATCGGCATCCGCATCGGAAGTCGATGTCAGGTCGTCCAGTGCGGCATCACGCGTACGGTTCGATGGGCCGAATCCGGGAAGCTGTGGCGAAGTGACGGCAGAGGTCAGTGCTTCGAGCACTTCGGTGCCGGAATCCGCTGCCGCGTCGCCCAGGTCGCCAAAGGACGCTTGGTCGGCCGAATCTTCATTGGCCGATTCCCCGTCGGCGTCTTGTTCAGATGCATTTTCAGGCGATTCGGATTCAGGCGGTTCGGGCGGTTGTTCGTTTCGAGGTTCGGCTTTTTGTGGAGGTTCAGCGGGACCGGGAGTGCCAAGCAGATTGGCAAGGAAATTCCAGTGATCAGATCTCATTAATTGGTTACGTGTGTTGAAAGGTGTACGTTGGATTGATGGGTTCCGATGAATCTCGGAAATTCGTTCGTTCTCGTCGTCCGGCAAGGGGACGTTGGCGAACGGGCCGCTACAGGCCTGAAAAATCGGGTGCCGGCGTCGTTTCGGGCGTTGTCTTGATAGCTTTGCCGAGCCACGTTTGGGGCTCTAATCGGCCTTCATCACACCGTCGCGTGTCTTTTTCGCGTCTTTTGCGTTTCCTGTCAGGCATTATGTATAGCCTCACAGCATTCTTCACCCAAGGGCGAACTGTCGGGAATCTTGGTGGCAGTTGTCCACCGAAGGCAATGTCGACTGTTCACCGAAGGGAGAGACGACTGTGCACCGAACGAAGAGACGACTGTGCCGATCGGGCTGAGTTTGCGGTAAATCCGAGTTTCCCTTACATTCCTGCCCAAGTTTCACAGTCGTGAAGGATTCGCGTGGCTGAATCAATCACGTCCATTCACGGCTACACATGTGTCCGGCGCGGTTTCGATTCGATGCCGCTTGCCGATCGAGAAAAAGGATTTTGGCATGACACGTACACGAATCCCTCTAAGCCATGCGGAAGAAGAAGCTCGTTTGCGACGCGAACGACTGGAGCTGAGCATCGCTGAAATGGAACTGACCGTGCGGACGACAAACTGCCTGGAAGAGACCGGCATTTTGACTGTCCGCGATTTGCTCAACGCAACGCCGAAGCGGTTGCTGTCGATCAGCAACTTTGGCGAAAAAACGCTGGATGAAGTCTACTCGGCTTTGGAAAAACTTGGGTTCTATCGTCCCGGCCACGAGCGCGCTGATGCTTGAACGATGCGAGCCGGCGTCTCCGCGGCATGTGCCCAAGCACCAACCGAACGGGCCCAAGCAAGAACCGAGCGGGTCAAGGCGCGAACGGACCAGGCCGGCGCGTCGGCTGAATGAACCGGCGGTGTTTCGAGCGAGCTGCGTCGAAGACTGATGTCTCTGATACCACAACCCTGGAGCAAGAAGCGCGGGAAACGCTTCCTCGGTGTCGCCCTGCGCGGCGTCGCCGGTGAAGTCGCGTTCTATGCCGGCCTGTTCATGGTGGGGGTCTTCGCGTTTTCGTTGGTGCTGTTGACTCGGTTTGCACCGGAGAAAGCACCGGACGTTTCGACCGAAACGATTACGAGCGGCTTGGCGACATGGATCCTTGGCATCTTGTCGCTGGCCGCGATCATCACGGGCGCGACGGGGCTGGTTTTTCGATTGATCCGGCTGGGGGCCAGCAACGAATTTCGATCCGTGCTGGCGAACCGCGCCGGTTCGATTGATGTGATCACCGCAGCCGAAGGCGAACCACAGAAACTGCCCAGCGTTCCCTCGGCCCGTCTGTTGACCGAAAGCCCGGGTGAGCGACTGGCGTACCGGCTCGCTAGCGACACTTCGCCGGCGGCCGGGTTTGCCGGTCCGGCAATCTTGACCGTCTTATGGAACACGGTGTGGTTCGTCTTGTTGGCCGTGGTCGTCTCGGGGTTTTGGTACCAACGGCCCCGGTGGATCATGGTCGGTCTGCTCGTGCCCTTTGCGGGAATCGGGATTTGGTCTTTTCGATACTTTCTGGCTCAGCTGCGAAAGCACGCCGGGGTGGGGTCGACAATCGTCGAAATCTCGGACCAGCCGTTGTACCCCGGACAGCCGATCGAATTGTTTGTGTCCCAGTCCGGTCGGCTGCGTTTGAAGAGAGTCCAGGTCCAATTGATTTGCGAAGAGGAAACCTTTTTCCGCCAGGGAACGGACGTTCGCGTCGAGCGATATGAGGCATTCCGCGAAGTTTTGCATAAACAACGCGATGTACGAGTTGACCCCCAGGCCCCTTGGGAGCAACAATTAAGTCTGAATCTTCCAGAAAATGCCATGCATTCCTTTGTCGGGTCGCACAATGCGATTCGTTGGAAGATCGTTGTTTCCGGAGAGTCACGCCCGTGGCCATCGTTCTGCCGAAGTTTTCCCGTCGTCGTTCATCCCAGGGTGGACCCGCCGAAGCCCAGCCCGCGGTGAATGTCGCGCTGTGCCGCGAGGATGGGATCTATCACGCCGGTGGGCCATTGCAGGCGACATGGCAAATCAGCCGAGTGCCGGTCGAGCAAATCCAGGGTGTCGAAATTTCGGTGATGTGGCACACCGAGGGTAAGGGTGACGAAGACCTGCACGTGCATCATTTTCATCGGATCAGTGAAAGTCAGATCCGACGCACCGGGTTGGCCGACCAGCAATCCATTCAGTGCCAACTGCCGCGCACGCCCCTCAGCTATCACGGGCGATTGATCCGGTTGCAGTGGTGTATCCGGCTCCGGCTGTTCATGGCCAGCGGTAAAGAGATCGTGGCCGAACAACCTTTCTATTTGGTCGCCGGTTCGCGGAAGCAGTGCAGTCCGCTGAAGGAAACGAAGTTGGCTTCGCCCACGATTCAGGCGGCCGATGATGCGCAGCCGGTTGGCGAAGACGGCCACAGCGATGTGCCTGAGGGCTCCAGCACCGCGGCATCGCGTTCCAGTGCTGCGGCATCTGAGTCTTGATGAGTCCGTCGTTGGATTGCCAGCCCAACCCTTTTTCGACGCGGTTCATCCGCCCCGGCGCTCTGCCGTTTTCGTTCGAGTCGATGGCACCGGATGACATCGCCGGCAAGTCGTCCGCAGACGCTGACGACCCGAACCTTGCGTCCGCTCGTGTTTCTGCCATCGTGGACCGACTTGATCGAATCAAGTTTGGCTTGATCGTCGGGCCGCACGGCACCGGGAAATCCACGCTGCTGCAGACGCTGTGTGGCGATTTGGCATGTCGGTATCCGTCGATCGAAAAAATACAGCTGCATGCACCGGAAGGTCGTCGCTATCACCATCGGCTTCGTCACGGCTATGAAAATGGTTGTCGCGTGCGGCGCCTGCTCACGACCGTACCGGTCGGATCACTCTTGATCATCGACGGGATCGAGCAACTGCTGCCGTGGGACCGCTGGTGGCTTCGACGATTTGCCAGTCGCAATGGTCTGCGGTTATTGGCGACGTCACACACCTCGCTGGTCGGCTTTTCGACACTTTACGTCACCGCGGCAAGTCGTCCGTTAGTAGAATGCTTGAGCCAGTGTCTGCTGTGCGAGGTCGATGATCAGGTCGCAAGCGCGGTGCGAGGAAAGCTTGATCGAACCGAGATCCATCACGATACAGACATTCGAAGCCTGTGGTTCGATCTCTACGATGTGGTGGAAGCGTACGGCGGGGGGAGGCGTGTCGCGTTGGCAATACGATCGGAACCCCCGCAAGCGATCAGAACCCCAGCAATGCGATCGGAAACCCGGCAAGCGATCCGAAACCAAGCTTGACGTCGAACCAATTCAAATGATGGAAACACTGCAATGCCGGCGAGACTGAACGTCATCATGATCGAGTCCGCGCCTGCGGCGGGCGCCGCGCGACGTTTGGCCGAATCGGTCGTCGGTGAACTGATCGGTTTGCCAGGTATGGATCTGACGCTGGTCGAATCGCTGGACAAGCTCACCGAGGGATCGACGGACAAGCTGACCTTGGATTCGATTTCGGGTGACGTTTGTGTGTTGGACTGGCAACCGCCCCCCGCGATCGAGTCGTCGCTGCATTCGGTCGGCTTCTTGGGACGCCGGTCGCCGCATGCACACGATCCAGATATGGACGTGTCGCCGCAGGACCAAGGCTCCCAACGCCGGATCTATGCCTTTGACCTGAACCGGTTTACCGAGGCAGCGCAGCTATGTGAGGCCTTGGCGGCGCTGCGGCAGACGCTGCAAGTGCGAACGTTTTCGCTCGGCGCTCCACCCGCTTTGAACGGTTCGAAGGAAAAAGGGGCGAAGCCGATTCGATCGCAAGCCAAGGCCAGCGCCGCAAACGGTCATCCCGTCTCCGGTAAGCAGGGCGATTCTGGCGGCCCTCGCCAGGCTGATCCGTCAAGGTTGGCTGATCCGTCGCGGTCGGCGGATCCTCGGGCGGCTGATCCTCAGCAAGGCAAGTCGAATTCATCCGCGGAGGAGCCATCGCCGGCGCGTCGCTCGCCAGACGGGGCCAGAGATCGGGCGGGTGACTTGCCACAGCAGCCAGCACGAGCGGGCCAAATCGATCTGGATGACTTGGTCGACCAGTTGGACCAGTTCGATTCGTAGCGGTCGGCGCGTATCGTCTTAGCGCTCGGGGCATATCAGGTCTGAGGGCTGGGGGCATATCAGGTCTGGGGGCATATCGCGTCTGAGGGCATATCGGGCTGGTGTTCGAACGCATTTGCCAGAGTCGATCATTCTGGGTCAGTGCCAGAATTGCCAATTGCCAGAATTGCCATTTGATGGTCCGGCTGATAGTCTGTGGATCAATTCATCCATCGTTCGTCGGCAACTCGGTTGCTCGGCATCACCATCGGCCTTTCGGAATCTAAGCAGCATGGCGGCCATCACGACACAGACCAGCGGCGAAATTTTGGTCGTCGGTTTCACCGACAGTAAAATTCTCGATAGCCAACGAATCGAACAAGTTGGCAAAGAGTTGCAAGAATCGGTTCCGCAGGCGATTCACAAAAAGTTATTGCTGAACTTTCGCGGCGTGTCATTCATGTCGTCGGCGATGATCACCAAGCTGGTGATGCTGAACAAAGTCTGCAAGGCCCAGGGCATCGCGTTAAAGTTTTGCGAAGTCTCGCCGAATGTGCTCGAGGTCTTTAAGATCACGAAGCTGAACAAGTTGTTCGATATCCAAGAGGGCGAAGAAAAGGCCCTGGCCAGTTTTGACAAGAAAGGCTGGTTTGGCGGCTGATTCATCCGAGAACGGACCGCTCGAACTGATCGAGCTGGAACGTGCGCGGATCGGTCACGAGATCCACGATACCCTCCTGCCGCTCATCTTTGCGGCTTCGGCAAGTTTGCGTGGCTTGCTGGAACAGACCGCTCTTGAACACGATGCGACCGAAGCATCGATGGCGCATGCGTCCCAGCCGGACTCGCACACATCGCAGGCAAGTGCAGCGAGAACCGCCGTGCCGCGAGACCGGATCGCACAGGTCGCCGACTGGCTGGACGACGCGCTGCAGGTCGGGCGAAAACTGTTGGTCGAAGTCTATCCGCCAGAGCTGGAGGGGCGAGATTGGGATCGCGTCGTCAACGAAACGCTCTCACGCATGATCGATTCCGCCGATGCCATCAAGTGGCAAATCGATCCAGGCGTCAATGCGTTGCCGGCGAAGGTTTTATCGGCCGCCTATCGAATCGTGATCGAAGCCGTTCGTAACGCCGTCCGACACGGCCAGGCAACCGAAATCACAATCACCGCAACACGAGATGCGGCAGACCGAGATGTTGCAGACCGAGATGACGAACCGTCATGGCTGATCACCGTGTCCGACAACGGCGGCGGATTCAACGTGGACGATGTTTCGCCAGACCGATTTGGTGTGCGCAGCATGGTCGGCCGCGCACGGCTTGCTGGCGGAACATGCTCGGTCGAATCGGCAATTGGCGGACCGACAACGGTTCGGTTTCGGTGGCGACCACCGGAAACTATTTGACCGCGGTCGTGTCCATCTCTTTTAGCGACTTGCCCAGGCGTTTGCGTCCGCCAGTTTTTCGGGCCGTCTTGGCCTTGGGTTTGCTTTCGTCGCTCAGCAAAGCGGCAAGACGCGGTTGCAGCTCATCGGAATCCGGGGGCGTCCCGATTTGTTCAACGGCGTCGCTCACTCCCAGTAAGACCGAATGGCGAACGCTGTCGCGAAGCCATTCAAAGAAGTTGATATTCATCCGTGGGTTGTCCTTCTTTGTTTTCAATCAGTGTCGGCGGGGTTGGCCATCGGCCGGTCGCCCGCAATTCTCTTGTAGTCACTTTTTGATGTGAAAGTCCAGACGCGTTTGGCGCGGAACGAATCGTCGTGAAACTAGACGCTTGCATGGCACTGATTTGCCAGGGGGCCAAGCTCAACTCAATCTGTCGGCACATCAGTCCATTACGTCGATGCATCGGGTGCGTCGCCATCAACCCACCGTGGGCTGCCGGTGGTGGTGATGTGAACGTCGTCCTGGCGGTTGCCCGCGGCGACCATGATCGATGCGGTCGCGTCATCGTATTTTTCGCGAGATCGAACAAACTCGCTGCCAGCGACAAACCATCCCGTCGCGCAGGCATCGGAATCGGCCGCACTGGCCCCGATCACGGTTAGCGAGAGCAGATCGCCGACCGGTTGTCCGTTCCTGGGATCGATCACGTGACCGTATCGCTGGCCTTGGTGATGAAAAAACTGTTTTCCCGAACCGCTGGTCGCCAAGGCCTGATCACGAAGCCGAATGCCGGCGATGCGTCGTGACGGCTTGGTCGGATGAGCAATCCCAACGGCCCAGCCTTCGCCGCTGCCGGGTTGGTGGTCACCCATCGCAACCACGCTGCTGTTACCGCCATGGATCAGAAAATCGGTCGCGCCGCCCTCAAGCAACTGGCCGGCCAAGCGGTCCAGCGCATCGCCTTTACCGATCGCACCCAGGTTGATCGACATCCCCGGCCGATCGAACCTGACCGTGCGGTCGTGGGGGTCCAGGCGCAGGTGCTGATACCCCACTCGTTGCAGTGCCTCTTGGATGACTTCGGGGGAAGGTTTTTGTCCGCGTCGCTTGCCGAAACCCCAGGCCTGAACCAGCGGACCCGCGGTGATGTCAAACGCGCCTTCGGTCAGCTTGCTCCAGCGAAGGGCCTTTTGCAGCAGCGCGAATGTCGGGCCTGACACGGCAACCGGCTGCCGGGCCGCATCGCGGTTGATGAGGGATATTTCGCTCTCGGCGTGATAGATGCTCAGGTCGGCTTCGATCTGATCCAGCAATTCCAGGGCCTGCAGCGTCAAGTCGACGGTGTGCGAGCTTGCGGCGGCCAACATCACGACGAACTCGGTGGCCATCGCCCGGTGACTCAGCTGGGTCGTGAAGTTTTGCGGCATGGGATAGGGGCTCCGGTAGGGCAGGTAACCCGGATTTATGCTTTGATTATGTCGACCGGCCCCTCTTTTTATCGATGAAACTCAGCCTGGGATTGCGTAAGGAGCGTTGATTCAGCACAATCTCTCAACTCGCACCAGCGTTTTCGGTGAACCTTGACAGGTTCTCTCCCGGTCTTGCAGGTGTGGGGCAACAAAATGGAGCGGTGGCTGAGTGGTCGAAAGCGCCGGTTTGCTAAATCGGTGAAGGGGTCAAACCCTTCCGCAGGTTCAAATCCTGTCCGCTCCGCTTGCGGTGGAGAGACAATCAAAAACGAAAAGGTTGTTCTCTCCTGGGCGAAAAGGCGAGCCCGGAGTAAGACGTTTGTCGTAAATCGGCAAACCGCCCGTTACTCCGGGTTATTTTTTTCGGTCACAAGCAAAGTTCAATAGCGAAAACGAACGAGAGTGTAGCTCAGTTGGTAGAGCATTCGACTTTTAATCGAATGGTCCTGGGTTCGAGTCCCAGCACTCTCACTTTTTTTGACGGCCCCGCCAGAGACTTCTGGCGCTCTTGCCTCTGGCGATCTTAGCCCGCTCTGCGGACGGCCCTGGTTCTTGGCTCCTGGTTCCGCTGCCGCCCCGGACGTTCCAGCGATCATTTCCATCGCTGCCGCGCTAGCACGATGCGCCTCGATGGTCATTCTGCCAATGCCGGGTGGTCTGATTAGCCGGGTTATTCTGAAAACGTGATCGCTGTCTTGTGTTCTGACCGTTGGCTGTCGGTTTATGGTTCAACGGTTGCCGTTGATCGGATCGATACATAACCCAGACGCAGCAGGGGCCAGCCTTGCGGTAAGCGAGGGGGCACTGCGGCACCGTTGCCAGCATCTCGCACGTTGGGTTGCTTGAATGCGGGGGCGCTGTTTCATCACGGGGCAAGGTTTACTTCGAATCGAAGGCTCCGTCGCTTGTCCACCGAGTTCTCACAGGTCCCGTTATCAGGATTGTCGATCGGTACCGTTTTAACGGCACCGATTTACGACTCGGGTCCGCGACGGAGCAAGCTGCTCGGCGAACAGATCGAGATCAACGAGCAGTTCATAAAACAGCTTGAAGCACGCGGCGTGTATAGCGTTTCGGTCAGCAAGCGCGACCTCGCTGCCATGGAGGCGGGGCAACCGCAAGGCAGACTGCGAAAGGTTTCCGATCACCAGTACGCCGCTTCGCGTTTGGTGACATCCCGCAGTCGCGACATCGACGATGAAATTCGATGCGGTGAAATTCGCTCAAGCGTCGAAGGTTCGACCGATGGTCCGCCCATTCCAGCACCCTCGACGCGGTACGACCGCGAAGCGGTGACGGCCGAAGTCGCGCGTCGCGAGCAGCAAGTTGTTTACATGGACGGACTGTTTCAGTCACTCGTCCGCGACGACCCCAGCAGCGCCGATGGTTTGTCGGATGTCTGTCGATCATCCATCAAGGCGATCGTCGGCGACAAGGATTTGTTCTTGGCGTTAGGACTGAATCCGTTTAGTTGCGACTATCCCAGCAGGCACAGCCTGCACGTGTGTTCCGTTGCGATCGCGATCGGAGTCTCATTGTCGTTGGATGATCAGAGCTTGATTGATTTGGGGACCGGATGCCTCGTTCATGACGTGGGAATGCTGAAGCTAGACCGACAGATCTATAAAGCCAAGCGTGACCTGTCTCGCCGAGAGCTCATCATGCTCGCCGATCATCCCGTTCTGACGCTCGATGCCCTCGCGTGCCCCGGTGTGAGTCTAAGCCGCGAGGCTCGGTTGGTGGCCTATCAGATTCATGAGCGTTGTGACGGCAGCGGTTACCCACGCGGAACCCGGGCCGACGAAATTCACCAACTGTCCAAAATCGCCGCGGTGGCGGACGCCTACGTCGGGCTGGTTTCGAATCGCTGGCATCGAAGCGGGTTGATTCCCTATTTCGCGATCGAAAAGATACTGAAAAGCATCCCGCAAGGTTTGTATGACGCCAAGGTCGTTCGCGCGCTGCTAAATACGATTTCGTTGTTCCCCATCGGATCGTTTATTGAAACGAATGATGGTCGGGTCGGCAGAGTCGTCCGCGCGACCGGCGGAACGTACACAAAGCCGGTGATCGAATTGTGGAACAACCGACACCGGCAATTCGAACCGGACCTGGTCGACTTGTCGAAAGACTCGTCAATCTGGGTGCACCGGGCCGTCTCAACGCCCGGCTATGTTTGAACGGCCAATCGGGTTGGATGAACATGGGGCAGAACGCATCAGGCACTGTCTCGTCACGGTGAGCCTCCACGCGTAAGGCCGGGCACATCACGCTGCCCGCCGCGCCGGTTCGAGGCAATGATTGCCCGAAAGCCGGGCGACCGCCACGGAACAGACGTCGACAAATCATCACCTGTGGCCTTGTTTTACGACTGCGGCCGTTTTCAATCGAAACAATCGAAAACGCCAAAGTATTACAATACAAGTTGCGCGGCTTCTTCGCGCTCGATCCGTTTACAATGATCCGGATGTCGGAAACGACCAAGCATCCCTTTGGTTTAGAGAAGTTATGTATCGCCGGTTAACCAGCAAAAGAACCATTCGTTCATCGTGCTCTCTCGTTGTGACCGCCATCCTGTTGTCGACCGGATGGGTTGGTGTACAGACACGGACCGGCAGCGAACTCTATGCTGCCACGAACGTGGGAAACTTGGGGGGAACCGACTTCGCGCGAGACGTTTACCCGATTCTTCGTCGTTCGTGCTTTGAATGTCACGGCGAGGAAAAAGACGAAGCGGGTTTGCGTCTGGATCGTCGCGAGGACGCATTGGATTCCGGGGCGATCGAGCCGGGTGACCCGGACAACAGCGAGCTGATCCGCCGGCTGCTGCTGCCGCGTGGGCACGACGAAATCATGCCAGCGATCGGTGATCCGCTTTCCAAGAAAGAAGTCGCTCACTTGCGGCGCTGGATTCAGCAGGGCGCGGACTGGCCCGAATCTTTCGAAATTGCAAAGCACTGGGCTTATGTGGCACCGCAGCGCCCGGAGCTGCCACAAGTATCCGATCCCAGCTGGGTTCGTTCGCCCATCGACCGATTTGTGATGCGGCGGTTGGATCAGGAAGGCCTGACGCCTTCGCCCGCCGCGTCGCCCGAGAAATTGGCGCGACGGTTGTCGCTGGACTTGATCGGTTTGCCACCGTCGCCAGCGGAGATCAATGCATTTGCGGCCGATACGTCCGATCGCGGTATTGAACAGTGGGTCGACGAGTTAATGGCGCGCCCACAGTTCGGCGAACGTTGGGCCAGGCTGTGGCTCGATCTGGCTCGCTACGCCGATTCTCATGGTTTTCAACGTGACAATTTGCGAGACAACTGGGCGTATCGCGACTGGGTCATCAACGCCATCAACGAGGACATGCCGTTTGATCAATTCACGATCGAACAAGTCGCCGGTGATCTTATTCCCAACGCCAGCGAGTCACAAAAAATTGCGACCGGCTTTCATCGCTGCGCACCGACCAACGTTGAAGCCGGATCACTGCCCGAAGAAACGCGTTCGGAACAAATCATCGATCGCGTCAACACGGCCGGATCGGTCTGGCTGGGCACCACGCTGGAATGTTGCCAGTGTCACGATCACAAATTCGATCCGATTTCGATCAAAGAATACTACCAACTGTTGGCGTTCTTTAATAACACCGCGTTGGAAGCGGATCGAGCCAGCAAATCACCCAGTTCGATCAAGTTCATCGGACCCAGCATGCCGTTGTCGGATCCAGAGCAACAAGAACGTCGCGATTCGCTGCAGCATGAACTTGCCGAGATCGAAAAGCAAATCAAAGATCGACGCGGTGAGTTGGAGACAGATTTGCGTCAGTGGAGCAAAGGACTAAAGAGCGAACTCGTCAATGTGCCACGCAGTCACGCGATGGAATTGGTTGATTTTCAATCCGAAGGTTCGACCGACTCGTTCGAACAGCTCGAGGACGAGTCGATCTTGTTGGTGGGCGGTGACCCGCCATCGACCGATGTCTACAAGGTTCGCATGCGAACGGACGTCAGCGGTATCCAAGCTTTTCGTTTGGACGCTCTGCGCCACGAATCGCTGCCCGGGACGGGGCCGGGACGCGGCGACCCGAAACGACGTAACTTTGTGTTGACGGATTTTGTGGTCACGGTTAACGACGAATCGGGTCAAGCTCATACGCTTACTTTTCGCGAAGCACGTGCCGACTTTTCTCAAAAGAACTGGGATGTCGGCGAAGCCATCGACGATGATCCCAAATCCGGGTGGGCGATTTCGCCCCAGTTCGACGACGAACATTCCGCAACATTTATCCTCGACCAGCCATTGATGGTGGATGGGCCGACCGATTTGACATTCCAGATGACTCAGAGCTTTAGTGGCGCCAGAACGATCGGTCGTTTTCGGTTGTCTGCGTTGACCGGGGACATCGATAGCGAATCGGTCCCCGAGTCGATTTTGAAAGCCGCTAATAAGAATCCCGACCGTTGGACCAAAGTGGACCGCCGACGATTGCTCGACCATTGCGCCAAGTACGATCTCGCTTCGAAGCGTTTGGTCGCGAAGGCCGCGCGGCTGCAAAAGCAAATCGACGCGATCGAGCCCGATACGACTTTGGTCATGGTCGAATTGGACGAGCCGCGAATGACGTCTGTGTTCGAACGCGGTGACTATCGCAGTCCCGGGGAAGTTGTCGCACCAGGAACGCCCGACGTGCTGCATCCCATGCCCGCGGGCCCTGCGAACCGGCTGACGTTGGCGCGATGGTTGGTCTCTGCAGAGAACCCTTTGGTCGCCAGGGTCACGGTCAATCGTTGGTGGGCCGAACTGTTTGGCCGCGGCATCGTCCCAACGGTTGAAGATTTCGGAATCAAGGGGGACCCACCCTCGCACCCCGAGCTATTGGATTGGCTGGCGGTCGAATTTGTCGAAAACGGTTGGTCGATCAAACGGCTGCTAAAGACCATCGTGCTTTCATCGACTTATCAGCAATCCTCGCGAATCACACCAGAACTATGGCAGCGAGATGATTTGAACGTACTGTTGGCACGCGGTCCACGGTTCCGCATGGACGCCGAAATGATTCGCGATAATGCGCTTTCGATATCCGGATTACTGTCTCTCAAACAAGCCGGCCCGCCCATCTATCCGTATCAACCAGACGGACTGTGGGCGAAAGTCGGTGGGACGGCTTACGACTATGAAGTCAGCCCCGGGGCCGAGCAATACCGACGTGGCATCTACGTTGTCTTGAAACGTGGTTCCCCTTACCCAAGCTTTATCAATTTTGATGCAACGCCCAGGTTGGCGTGTACGGTGAAACGGTCTCGCACCAACACACCCCTGCAGGCATTGACCCTGCTCAATGACCCTGTTTACGTCGATGCGGCAAAGTCGCTGGCGGAACGGGTCGAAAAGGAAAAACGCGACGCTCCGCTAGATGAAAAGTTCGATCATGCGTTTCAGCTTTGTACCGGCCGACCACCGACCGATAGCGAACGGAGCACGCTATCGCGACTTTACCATCGGCAACTCGGCGTCGACGATCCCGCTCAGGCGGATCCGCAAATGCAAGCCGACGCTTGGTACAGCGTTGCGACAACGCTCATGAATTTGCACGAAACGATCACCAAGGACTAACACTCAGACGCTGCTTCCCCCCCTCCCCCCCGGGGCGCCGCTTGCGCTCGATTGCAGAGTCAGTTCTGCATCGGACCCAGTGTCCGATGGATGCCAAACCTTGCCAGAAGAAACGGATCATACGATGAATTATTTCGACCAATCACAGATGAATCGGCGCGCGTTCTTGAACGCCAGTGGTATCGGTTTCGGCGGCGTTGCACTTGCGACGATGCTGCAAGACGAATTGTCGGCGGCAAGCCACCAACCCCATTTTGCGCCGCGGGCAAAGCATGTGATTTATTTGCACATGATCGGTGCTCCCTCGCAGTTAGACTTGTTCGAAGAAAAACCGGAGCTCGTCAAGCGGAACGCTCAGCCATGTCCGCCCGAGGTGACCAAGGATCGTGATTTCGCGTTCATTGGCAAGACATCCACGCTGGCCGGGTCGCCATGGAAATTCTCGCAGCACGGCGAGTGTGGCCACAGCATGTCGGAATTGCTTCCGAACCTCGGCAGCGTTGCAGATGAAATCGCGATGGTTCATTCGCTTCATACCGATGAGATCAATCACGCGCCGGCACAAATGTTTTTGCATTCTGGTTTCGGCCGCGGTGGCAGGCCCAGCTTTGGGTCGTGGGTCAGCTATGGACTCGGTTCAGAAAACAAAGACTTACCCGGGTACGTGGTGCTGCTCAGTGGTCCTGCCGGCGGCGCGGGGACCAGCATGTGGGGCAGCGGATTCTTGCCGAGCGTTCATCAAGGCATTCAGTTTCGCAGCGAAGGCGATCCGGTGTTGTTTCTGTCCAGCCCCGACGGTCACGATCGATCCGATCGGCGACAGGTCCTGGATGCCTTGGCCGATCTAAATACGCAACACCTTGAAACGAGCGGTGACCCCGAAATCGAATCACGGATCGCGCAGTACGAGATGGCATTTCGAATGCAAGCATCGGTGCCCGACTTGATGAATATCGATGGCGAGTCACAAGCCACGCTTGACGCATATGGCGCAAAGCCCGGCGGTGGATCCTTTGCCAATAACTGTTTGTTGGCGCGGCGGTTGGTCGAAAGTGGCGTGCGACTGATTGAATTGTATGACGCGGATTGGGATCATCACGGGAACATCGAGACGCGGCTTCCGAAAAAGTGTCAAGAGACGGATCAACCGATCGCCGCACTGATCAAGGATTTGAAACAGCGCGATCTGCTAAAGGACACGCTGATCATTTGGGGGTCGGAATTCGGACGTACTCCGCTTAGCCAAGGCGCGACGACGTCCAATAAACGGCTGCCCGGACGCGACCACCATAAAGACGCCTTTACCATGTGGTTGGCCGGCGGCGGCATCAAGGGCGGCGCCAGTCATGGAAGCAGCGACGATCTGGGGATGGACGTTGCCGAAGACGGCGTCCACGTTCACGATTTGAACGCGACGATTTTGCACTTGATGGGCATCGATCACGAGCGTTTGACGTATCGGTACCAGGGCCGCGAGTTCCGCCTAACGGATGTTCATGGCAAGGTCGTTCATGATATTCTTGCGTGACGGGCCGGTGATCGGTCCACCTTGATGAACTCTCTTTTTATTCCGCGACCCACTGCATCGATGACTACCCAACACCCTCGCCTTTTGTCCAGGATTGTTTCTTCCACGGTGGTTTGCGGTGTGATGCTGATGGCGACGCTGGGATGCGACGCGAAAAAATCGGCCGATGTGGCTGCGGTGCCCGCCGAACGCCTGCCCGATGTTGACGTGCCTCGCGGCGACGAAACCGTCAAGGTTGCTGTGACCGAGGAACAGGCAACCGCGTTTGCCAATCAGTGGCAGCAGGCCGTCATCGCCAAGGACGTCCCGACAGTGCAAGCGCTGGTCGATTGGGACGGCATCATGAATCGTACCTTGCGAGGGTTCGCCGTCGAAAAAGAGTTTCGTGATGGATTCATCCGCGGCGCGACGTCACCGGAATCGACACTGCGATTGATCGGAACGATATCTGACGAGGTGAACGCGGGCGGTTCCTACCGCCTGGTGCGTGTCACTCGGCGAGCCGGACGCTCGCACGTAACGCTGCGGCTGATCAATCCCGACGGTGCACTTAACTATCACGACTTAAGGTTGAAACGGTCTGGTGATGCCATTGTCGCAGATCGATTGTTTTTCGCTTCGACGGGCGAAGCGTTCAGCGATACGTTGCGGGCGATGGTTGCGGGGGCCGTTCAAAGCCAGGGCTCGGTGATCCGTCAATTGACGGGCGAAGTGAAAAAGGAAATGGAACTGCTGCGTCAGCAATCTGACATGTCAAACGCGATGCGACGCGGAGACAACGAGACGGCTCTGGCGATTTACGAGAAAATGCCAACGGAACTCCAGCAAGAAAAGATGCCAATGTTGCTGCGAATCATGGCAACAGGTCTGGATGATGAAGACGCTTACTTGCAGACAATCGATGACTTTGTTGTTCGGTATCCCAACGACGCAGCTGTCGGACTGATCACCTTGGACGCTGCGGTTTTTCGCGAAGATCACGCGTTGTTGATGAAGTCGTACGATCAATTGCAGCGATTCACCGGCGGTGACACCTATTTGGATCTGATGGTCGGCGGCGTCTTGGCCAATCAGGGGCGGCTGTCCGAAGCGAAAGAGCTGACCGATGCGATCGACCCCGCTGATTTGAAGCTCGCCTCGGCACACGATTTCAAATTGAGCGTGGCGATGGCCGCGGACGACCATCCCGCTACATTGAAGCAGCTAATGATACTGCGAGACGATTACGGATACGCGTTGGCCGACCTAAGCGGCATCGAGGGTTTCGAAAAGTTTGTCGCCTCGCCCCAGTACCAACAGTGGCAGGCATCGGCGCCCGCTCCCGCGGCCAGCCAGCCGTAGTCGCCTGTGCGGGTGTGTCGCCCGCCCGGGCCTGTCGCTGACGTGGGGCTGTCGCTGACGTGGGTGTGTCGTCACGCAGGCTTGTCCGTCCACGCGGGTTTGTCCATCCCCGGCGGACCGGTTTCAATGACATTTGGCTTCACTGTTATCTTCGATTCCGCCGATTAAGGTTCCTATGGCTCTGCTGCTCGTCTATCTGTTTGTCGCCATCGGCTTTTCGTTCTACTGTAGCGTCGCCGAAGCCGTTTTGCTTTCGATCACTCCGTCCTTCATTGCGACGCTAAAGAACAAAAAGCCCGCAGCTGCCGCAAAACTGCAAGCACTGAAATCAAACATCGATCGGCCGCTGGCAGCGATCCTGAGTTTGAATACCATCGCCCACACCATCGGCGCGGCCGGCGTCGGCGCTCAAGCCGTCAATGTTTGGGGCAGCCAAGCCCTCGGGATCGCCAGTGCCGTGATGACGCTGTTGATTTTGATTTTCAGCGAAATCATTCCGAAAACGATCGGTGCGTTGTATTGGCGGTCGTTGGGGCCAATCATTGGCACAACGGTACGCTGGCTGATTTGGTGTTTATTCCCGCTGGTTTGGATCAGCGAGCGATTGACCAAGTTGCTATCCGGCGGCAAGTCACATCACACGCTGACGCGAGAAGAACTCTCAGCGATGGCCGAAATCGGAGCACAGCAGGGAGTGTTGAAAGCCGATGAGTCACGCGTATTCCGATCGTTGATGCGGTTTCCGAAATTAACCGCTCAAGACATCATGACGCCGCGTGTGGTGATCATCGCCTTTGAAGAATCAAAATCGATCGGCGAAACGCTTTCCGATCATCCTGATATCCCGACATCGCGGCTGCCGATCTATCGCGAAAAGCTGGACGAGGTGACCGGGTTCGTGTTGCGAGTCGACTTGCTGTTGGCCCACTCTCGAGGCGAATCGGATAAACCGCTTTCGGATTATCGGCGTGATATTTCGACGTTGCGTAGCGACAGCCCGCTGCCGCAGGTGATGGAAACGTTGTTAGAAGATCGCCAACATATCGCCATGGTCGCCGATCAGTACGGCAGCGTGGTGGGGCTGGTGACTTTAGAAGACATCGTCGAAACCCTGCTGGGACTCGAGATCGTCGACGAACACGACGAAGAAGTCGACATGCAGCAATTCGCCCGAAACCGCTGGCGTGAACGTGCCAAGAGCATCGGAATCGACCCAGATCAGCCTTAGCGTGTTGACCGAGCCCTCGCTTGTGACGAGCCTTAGCGTGTGACCTGCCCTCGCGTGTGAAGAGCCTTAGCTTGCTGGCGGTCTTTGATCAGTGACTCATCATCTCGATCAACGCGCGGCAGAAATCAGGTAAGTCGTCGGGGCGTCGACTGGTCACGTGGTTCTGGTCCACGACCACAGCGGCGTCTTCGTAAACGCCACCGGCGTTGATCAGATCGTCTTTGATGCCGGGCGACCCCGTCACGCGAATGTCCTGATAGACCTTTGCCGAGATCGGTATCCAGCCGCCATGACAGATGGCGGCGATCGGTTTTTTGGCATCGTTAAAGGACCGAACCAAGTCCAGCACGATTGGATCGCGGCGCAGTTTGTCGGGCATGAACCCACCGGGCACGACCAGCGCATCAAAATCGTCGGCGCGCATTTGGTCAATGGCGGCATCGCTGGTGCATGGATAGCCGTTCTTACCGTCGTAATGCGTATCGGCTTTGGGGCCGGCAACCACGACATCGGCGCCCGCTTCGATCAGGCGCAACTTGGGGTACCAGAGTTCCAGGTCTTCGTAGATGTCGCCGACCAAGATCAGAACTCGTTGGCCGGAAAGTGGAAGATCCGATGCAGACATGCGTGACGATCAATATCGAGGTCAAGGAACAGGAAGAGATTGCTTTACCGACTAAATTGCTTCGCTGCCCGTTTCGCCGGTGCGAATTCGAACGCAATCATCCATCGGCAAGACAAAGATTTTGCCGTCACCAATTTCGCCGTTTTCACCCGACCGGCCGCCTTCAAGGATAGCGTCGATCGTGGGGCGGACGAATTCCTCGTTGACCGCGATCTGCAGTTGGACTTTACGGAGCAAGTTGACGCTGAATTCGTGTCCACGGTAGACACCGGTTTGACCTTTCTGGCGACCGAAACCCTGGCAATCCATGACCGTCAAGCGATGGACATCGACTTTCGTCAGCGCTTCTTTGACGGCTTCTAGCTTCGCAGGCTGGATGATGGCAATGATCAGCTTCACGGGGCAAGCGACTCATACGCGAGAAAGATGTACTTGGGGCAAGCGACTTTTCCGAATCAAAGCGGTGACCCGCGAAAATTCGTCAGCCCATACGGTAACGAATCTGTGGTCAACGAAAAGAGCCGGCCACAATTGTGGCCGGCTCACTCTCGCCGAATCTTGGACACGTGCCGGAAAAATGGAGAGTCGCCCCGGACCCGGGCGAGCGAGGCGGACGCCCACCCGGATCACTGGGGACTCTTCAGGCCCAGGCAAGAGCCAAGAAGAACGAAATGGATTGTGTTGCCGTTGGCCGCTGAACAGCCGCCCGTGGCCCTGCCGCCGCCGCAACCAGTTCAGGCACAGCGGCGACAGGACAGAGGGCTGTCAATGAATCACCAACGCTGGACTTAAACCACAGCACCCCCTGCGATTGCGTCCGATGGATAAGCATGCATGCCGTGCTCGGAAACATCCAATCCGGCGTGTTCTTCTTCCGGTGACACGCGGAGCAGTCCAATTGCTTTGAGTGTCAAGAATACACCCATCATCGTGATGAATGCCCACGCACAGATCACCACCGTGGCGATCGCTTGCACGGTGATGAACGCACCGACCGATTCGATACCGTCAGGCAAATCGCCAAAGATACCAGTCGCTAAACCGCCCCAGATGCCGCACAAGCCGT
This sequence comes from uncultured Pirellulaceae bacterium, assembly GCA_963975425.1. Classification (GTDB taxonomy): domain Bacteria; phylum Planctomycetota; class Planctomycetia; order Pirellulales; family Pirellulaceae; genus CAXBGS01. Next base: position 771,929 of record CAXBGS010000003.1, on the reverse strand, counting down.
GGACGGGCCATGCACCGACGGGGTCATCAATTTTCAGTTTGTCCAGCATCACGATGCCGGCGACGACCAGGGCACCACCGACGGCACCGATCAGTAGAGCTTCGAATTGACCGACACGGTCACAGTTCGCCGTGATCGATACCAGGCCGCCAAGCACACCGTTCAGTGCCATTGTCAAATCAGGTTTGCTGAACAAAGCCCAGCCCGTCATCAGTGCCACGACGGCACCGGCAGCAGCAGCAAGGGTTGTGGTCAATGCAATGTACGTGGTTGCTTCGGCGTTGGATGCACCGGCGTACGTCAACTGACTGCCCGGGTTAAATCCGTACCAACCGATCCACAAGATGAATACGCCTAAGGCCGCGAACGCAATGTTGTGGCCTGGCAGCGGAACACTTTTTCCGTCGGCCGTGAACCTTCCGATCCTTGGACCCAGCACGATCGCACCGGCAAGCCCGGCAAATCCTCCGACCGCATGCACGACAACGCTGCCGGCAAAGTCTTGAAAGCCCATCGCATCCAAGAAACCGCCACCCCATTTCCATGAACCGCTGATCGGATAGATCAAGCCGGTCAAGATGGCGCTGTAAACCATGTAGGCACCGAACTTCATTCGTCCAGCAACGGCACCCGAAACGATGGTCGCGGCGGTTGCCGCAAAAGCGACTTGGAACAAGAAGTCGGCACTCGCGCTGAATCCGTACTCAAGGTCGGGCGTCGCATCACGTGCGACCCACGGTCCGGCATATCCCAGGTAGCCGTCGGCGATGCCGAAATCGCCTGGGTACATCAGTCCCCATCCGATAAACAGATACAGGATCACGCCCACCGATAAATCCATGACGTTCTTGGCCAGGATGTTCACGGTGTTCTTTGCCGAGTTCAATCCTACTTCGACCATGGCAAAACCGGCTTGCATGAACAGAACCAGCACGGCACAGATGAACATAATCAGTGTGTTGATTGTGTAATCGGAATCACCTGCGTCGTAAGCCACCACGGCGGCTTCCTCTTCCTCAGCCACTTCCTCGTCAACACTTGCCTCGACCGCTTCAACGGACTCCGTTGCCGTGTCTGGCTCCTCCTGAGCCAAAGCAGTCGAGGCAAGTGGAAAACCACTGCCGAGTGCCAAAAACAGTGCGACCCAAATCGGTAGGGCCGGCTTCAAAATCAAATTCATGTTGATTCGCCTTTCTTCTTGCGATGCGGAACTAAATACGAGCGGCCAACCTTCCGGTGACTCACCGTCAACTCCTGCCCGGGCCATTCACTCGATCGCTCGCGAGCCGATTGCAAAGCGATCAGAACTCGCCGCTCGTTGGTCAGGCTCTTACGCAAGCAACGGGCCAATTCAACTGCGACAGTCCGAGCGAGTAGCTCAAACGCAGTAAAAGGCTTGAATAAAAAAGAAAAAAAGCCAGAGAAAAAACTGCGAGTTGACACGGAAGCTTTCGGAATTGCCTAGCCGCTTAGCACGCGTCGGCGCAAACGCTTAAGAAATGCGCAGTCCAAGCCGCCGATTCGCGCTACAGTTCAATCGTGTCCATGACCTGATAAGTCGGACCGGATTTGTCTAAGAAACTTGCCATCAGCTGAATGTTCTCGACGACCATTTCGCCAAAGATCTTTTCGCGATCGCGTTCGAGTCGTTCGAGTAGTTGCTCACCCACCCGGCGGCTGCTGCCGCGCGCCCGTCCAAGCGTTAGATGAGGAACGTAGTCGCGAGGCTCGGGTTTAAAACCCAGTTTTGCCAATTCTGTTTCCAGTGTCGTGACGATCCCTCGTAAGGATCCGCTAGGATCATCGACGCCCGCATACACCACTCGTGGCCTGGTAATGTCGGGGAATCCGCCGGTACCGATGAATGTCAACTCAAATGGGTCATACGAATCGCAGACCTGGCGCAATACATTGCACACCCCGGGGACTTCGGTATTGTCGACGTCGCCTAAGAACTTTAGCGTCAGATGCAAATTGTCAGTCGGCACCCATTTCACCCCGTCACCGGATTCTCGCAATCGCGCGATTAGGGTGGCGACGTTCTTGTGAACCGGTTTGGGCAGCGGGATGGCGACGAATGATCGAATATTTTGCATCTGCGAATCGTACACGGAAATCTGCGTTTGTTTGAACCGCCACCTTTTTATCCCCATCGATTTTTTCGCGGTGGGCACCTGCAAACACTGGCGTCGATCCGAATGGGATCGACCCCCGTGCTGCCGACGGTGCGACACGAAGTCGCAGTCAGCGATGGCGATCGGATTATTCTGCACGAGGATAAGCCGCCGGCTTGGCGAACGGGCCAGCCGGCGATGTTGTTGATTCACGGGCTGACAGGATGTCATGCCGCACCTTACATGCTGAGGATGGCCCAGCGTTTCTTTGACCAGGGCGTTCGCGTGTATCGCATGGACATGCGAGGCAGCGGCGCGGGAATGGATGCGGCTAGCCAGTTGACGCACGCGGGGCGAAGCGACGATGTCATTGCGGCCCTGGGAACCGTCGCCAAGCAAACGGCGGCTCGAATTGCTGATCCCGCCCAAGAGTCAGTGTCCGGCCAGATTGCGGGGCCAGTCGCACAGGCGGGCGCTGTCGCAGAGGCAGGCCCAATCTGGGCAACCGGCATCTCGTTGAGCGCGAATCAACTGTTGCGAGCGGCCGGACGGATCGGCGCGGGGCTGCAGGAGCGGCCTGTTTGGTTTGATCGCATCAAGCGAATCGCGGCGGTCGCGCCTCCGTTGGACTTGGCCCAGTGCAGTAAAAACATGAATCGGCTTTCTCGACGATTCTATAACCGCTACTTCATCCACTGGTTGCTCAAACGAATTCCGTCCCAGGTCAGGACGCGAGACGACTTTCAGCGGGCGTTAGCGGGGCCTAGGCCGAGAACCCTATGGCAATTGGATGATCGTTTTACCGCCCCGCTCAGCGGGTTTCGTGATGCGGCGGACTATTACGAGCAGTCGTCGGCCATCGCGGTGACGCGTCACAATCCCATTGAGACGCTGGTGCTGACAGCCAAGGACGATCCGTTGGTGCCGATCGAGTGTTTTACTGAGCCCGGCGACATTTGGCCTGAATCAACATGCTTGCATGTGACGCCCACCGGTGGGCACGTCGGCTTTATCAATCGACACGGGCGATCATGGATGGACGACGCATTGTTGTCCTGGTTTTGTGCGTGAACAGCTTGCCACACCGTGCGCTGACCATACCGTGCGCCAACCACACGTGCGCTGACCACACGGGCTCGCTAAAAAAACAGGATCGTCGCCAGTGGCGATGATTGTTTGACAGCTTTTCCACATAATGCACCAAGTTTTCCACGCAACGCACCAGGATTCACGGCCGTTGGCGGCAAAGCCATCAAAACGCTGGTGATATCACTTGGTCGTCCAGACGGGCTCAGGTTCGATTTCATCCGCCACAGCGCCGCCCTGGTCTTTTCGGCCGCTTCCTTCCAAACGGCTGATGACTTCGACCGTCATGTCGGCATCGCAAGCAATCTGACAGCTAAGGCGAACGCCGTCCTCGGTCACCTCACGTACCCTTAACGTTTCTTTCTCCGCCTCCGTCATCTTCTCGGGCTCTCCCTCGATGAATTTGACGCGACATGTCGTGCATTTTGAAAAACCACCACAGGCGTGCAGTTGGTCCGTTTGAGCGTCTTCCACCAAAGCCTTGACGAGTCGTTTGCCGGCGGGGACGTCGAACGTACCAACGCCTTGGACGGTTAATTTTGGCATGATTCTTTGAGACTCCAGAGATGATTTCAATGTTGTAAGTGGCATCGCATCAAACGATTGCGTTGTTAGAATAGCCAGTTCGCGCTCTGCTCGCACGAGCCCGCTTTCACGAGCGCCCAAGCTTCCCGATCGACGGTTGGAAAAACGTAGTATGGATTTGATGTCGGAGAACGCTGTTGCTGCCCTAGGATTGCTGGTGGCCGAGGCGGCGGAGCGACTGGTCGACGAGCACGATCAATCGTTGGACAAACGTGCCGCACTGATGAAGATCGAGTCGCCAACGTTTCAAAACATCGACAATGTCCTTCGCTTTGAATTCCGAGTGAAGGGAAACCGTCAGCCCGAAGTCACGTCGGCGATCGAAATTTCGCCCGATGTGGAACCCGAAGGCGAAGAAGAATACACGCCGCTGGGAACTTCTCTAACCGCGGTTCCCTCGTGCTCGTGTGGCGTTCAACCGAGTGATTCGAAGTGTTCGCACACCTTGGCGATTTCGTGGTGGCTGCAGGAACAACTGGGGCGCCGCAGTATCAGTGATGTGTTCGAATTCTTCAGCGAGTTAAAAGTTGACACCTTGGCGGCCGGTCGTGAACTCGTTGCGGAAATCTTGAATCTGGCCGAACAGTCGACTCAGCCGGCCGAAGCCGAACAGCCGACGCAGTTGCAGTGGCGCATTCGACTTTCGACATCAACGTACTACAGTCCGATCGCGATCACCGCCTATGAACAGCGCCCGCGAAAGAATGGCAAAGGATGGACGAAGGGGCGTGAAGTTCGCAGCTATGATTTGCTAAAGCGAGACTTCTCGGCCAATCCCGTTGACGGTCGTGTTGCCGCATTGTCGTCAACGTCCAGTTACAGTTTCGAAGACGAATACTTCACCGAGTTTCAAGCGATCGAGCAGCTTGTCGGTCACCCGAACGTGACCTGGGACGATGCCGATGCGACGCCCATTGAAGTCTATTCGTCGGAACTGACGCTCGGATTGACGCCCGTGGAAGTCGACACCGATGAATCGGAACCAACATCGGGCAGTAACGTCGACGTCGAAGCGGAGCCCACCGATGAGTTGACGACGCGTTATCGACCCGAGTTGCGGCTGGCTGGTTTCAAAATGGATCCGACGACGTGCAACGTGATCCTTGGTTATCGCAGTCCCAGCGATCCGGTCGTGGTGTTGGCTGACCGAAAACAAAACCGCTTGTTCGTGTGTCCGCTGCGTGATGCCCGCGCAACGAAATTGATCCAGCATTTGTTTCGCAGCGATCTGGACGACACGATCTTGGATGCGGAGACGGCCGCAAAATTGGCGGTCAGCAGTATCGTGGTCGATTCGCTCGTACGCGTCGAATTACCCAACGAACTGGCCGGGCCGATCGAACCGATCAGTGCCGAACTGGTGTTGGAATTGCTTCCGCGGCCGGGGGCTGGGTTGCACATTTCGTTGGCGATGCACGACGAGCGTTTTCGCGAGACATTGCGGCCAGGTCAGTCGCCCGAGACGGTCGCTTGTTTGACCGAAACCGGCCCCGTGCGACTGCAACGCGACCTCGAAGCCGAGACGCTGGCGGCCGACCGCGCGATCGAACGATTCGAGTTTCAGCGATTGATCGCCGAAGGTCACTTTCAATGGATCGCGCCGTCGGACGAATCGGCTCTGGACCTGCTGGCGAGGTTGTACAACGCGGGCGACGAAGCACCTCGGATGATTTGGCCAGAAGGCGAAACGATTCGCGTGCGGGGCGAAATCACACCAAGTTCGTTGAAAGTGCAAATCGATGATAAACGCGACTGGTTCGGACTGACCGGCAGTGTCGAGATCGACGGTCAACACGTTCCGTTGGCTGATTTGTTGGAAGCGGTACGGCAGAAACGTTCGCTCGTTCAGGTTGGCGATCGTGAGTTTGCAAAGATTAGCGAATCGTTCCGTCGTCGTCTCGAGCAACTGGGTGACACCGTGGTCGCCGAAAAGGACGCGTTCAGGGTTGCCGATGCCGCCGTGCCCGCGGTGCAGGAACTGATCGGTGTCGATGTGCCACTGGAAGCGACCGCGCGCTGGCACGAATCGCTGCAGCGGTTGGAATCGTTGGCCGACTGGACGCCAGAGAAACCCGAGGCGCTTGACGCCGAACTGCGCGACTATCAACTCGATGGGTTTCAATGGCTGGCGCGGCTGAGCCAGTGGGGCGTTGGTGGTGTGCTCGCCGATGACATGGGATTGGGGAAAACGGTTCAAGCCCTGGGGGTCTTGGTCGAACGCGCCGACGACGGGCCGGCACTGGTCGTGGCGCCCACCAGCGTTGGCGACAACTGGGTTCGAGAGACCGAGCGGTTTGCACCATCATTGCGGCCGCTGTTGTACCGTGATCACGACCGCGACCAATTGATCAAAGATGCCGTTGCCGGTGATCTGATTATCGTCAGCTACCAACTGTTGCAGCGCGATGCCAAGCGATTTGGTTCGCGTGAATGGAACACGTTGGTGCTGGATGAGGCCCAGTTCATCAAGAATGCGCAAACGAAAACTTCGCAGGCCGTCCGTGCCATCGACGCCCAGTGGCGGATCGGCCTATCCGGTACACCACTGGAAAATCATTTGGGCGAGTTGTGGAGCTTGTTTCGAACGCTTAGTCCGGGATTGCTGGGGTCTTGGGAACGGTTCCGAACGCGATTTGCCGATCCGATCGAACGCCACAAAGATCCGACCAGTCGCGAATCGCTGGCTCGTCTCGTGCGGCCGTTCATCTTGCGCCGGACTAAGGACAAGGTGCTCAAAGAGTTGCCGCCTCGCACCGAGATCACGTTGCAGGCCGAACTTAGCAAGCAAGAACGCAAATTGTACGAGGATGTCCGGCTCGCGGCGGTCACCGAACTGAGCGGAACCGCCGAAGGCCAACACGCCGGCGAACAGAGAATCCGAACCTTGGCATGGCTGACGAAACTGCGACAGTTGGCGTGCCATCCACGTTTGGTTGATACCGGATGGAAGAAAAGTTCTGCCAAGCTGGACCTGTTGGTTTCCTTGGTCGAAGAACTTCGCGAAGGCGATCACCGCGCGCTCGTGTTCAGCCAGTTCGTCAAACACCTGTCGGTCATCCGCGAGACCTTCGACGCAAAGGGAATCAGTTATCAGTATCTGGACGGATCGACGCCCGCCAAAGAACGGCAACGCCGCGTCGATGCGTTCCAAAACGGCGAAGGTGACTTGTTCTTGATTTCGTTGAAAGCCGGTGGAACTGGATTGAATTTGACGGCGGCCGATTATGTGATCCATCTGGACCCATGGTGGAATCCGGCGGTCGAGGATCAGGCGACTGACCGCGCCCACCGGATCGGCCAAGATCGACCGGTCACCGTCTATCGCTTGGTCGCGCAAGGGACCATCGAAGAACAAATTCTGCAGCTGCACGCCGACAAACGTGAACTCGTTGCCGGCGTTTTGGACGGCACCGATCGTGCCGCCAAGATGAATACCGAAGACTTGATTCAGTTGATCAAAGAAGGCGCGACGGCGGTCTAAATGTCGCATCCGGCCGGTACAAGTCACGCGAGATTCCGGCATGACGTAAACTGGCGGCTAATTCTGCTGAATCGCCGTGACGCGACCTGCCGAACGCAGGAACTTGAACGTGTTCTTAACCTGCGACACGAACTTAGAGTGACAAGTCGCTAAAAAACGCTGGCTTCAGAGACGCCGGCTGAAGCCGGTACACCAACGACTTAGCTCGAGCTATTCGTGCCAGAGGCTTTTGGAGAATGCCGCCTCCGCGACCTGCGTGCCGGTAGAATCAGCGTCAATGAAACCGCTTCAATGAGAAACTTTACCGAGGCCAAGATGTTTCGCAGCACTCAAAAGGTCATTCTGTTTTTGCTTTTCGTTCCCATGCCCGTCGTTGCGCAGGACGCTCCGGTCAAACGAAGTCTGGTGACCGACGAACCGCGGCGACATGTCGGCAAGCCCGAGGGCGCGCCCGACTATGTCGCCAAGACACGTCCCGGTGATGGACAGCACCTTGCGCTGACGATTCAAAAGTTGACCGAGGGAATCGATCCACCGCGCCCGTTTTTGATTTGGGCTTTAGGGTCCAGCTATACCAATATGCTGGGCGACGGTGAGGCTTGGAAAACGGAAATCCCAAAACGCTTTCCCGGCGCACCGCCGATCACGTACCAGAAAATGGTGGGCAACTCATGTCCTTGGCAGTACGTTCGCGGGTGGGCACGCCACTTGGTCGTCCCCGATCAGCCAGACCTCGTGGTCATCTATACACTCGGTACTGCAGAAGACCTTGAGAAACTGATCCTCGAACTGCGAACACAAACGACCGCTGACATCATCGTGCCGAGTATTCATTGGCGCACCGGTGGAGCCAAGTTGTGGGGGACGAGCGAAAATTCAACACAGCAGGACGTGCAAGCGGTTCGCGACGTGTGCAGTCAATACGACGTTGAATTTGTGGAAAACCGAAAAGACTGGGCAACCTATTTGAGAGAAAACGACTTGCCGATCGAATCGCTGTTGAAGGATGCCGTGCATCAAAGCGAGTTTGGCGCACAGATCATCAACAGCAACATCATCGCGCATGTCCGTCAGCCCAATCAATTCAGCTACGATCCCAAGTCTCGCGAATACATTGTTGCGACCACACGCGATGACAACGGAACGATCACGGCAACGTTCACGGGAAACCGAATCGATCTTGTTGGCAAAAAATCACCCGCCGGTGGGCGATTGTCGGTGCGACTCGACGGAAAGCCGGCGGACGCGATCGACGCCTTCTTGATGAGCTATGTCCAGCCGAGTAACGACAACGCACGTGTGGGACGAGGTTCCAATCCGCGCGACCAGTCCCCGCATGCAATCACGTTGGGATCGGATATCGTTCCGCAAAACTGGACCATTGTGATGACCAGTGATGAAGGCGACTACCGACTGACCGGCAGTGTGACCGGGCCCGATGGAGAAGGAAACGCGTTCAAGCCATTCACGAGTGACTCGGGCCAGATCCGGATCGAACCCGAATTGTGGCGCCGCGCCGAACGCAATCGCGAGGGCGACCACTTTCAATTTGATGTGTACCGATCGGTGTTAGCGGAAATTGATTTTCGCGGTGATTCAACAGAGCGGTTTGTCGTCCGCGTCGCTCAAGCTTTGACCAACGAGTCTCACAAATTAGAGCTGACGCCCATCGGCACCGAGCAGACAGCGGTCGAGTACTTGAAAGCGTACCGGCCGCCGGTGGCCGAAAAAGCCAGCCACCGGTGACCAAAAGCTCCGGCCGCCTGTGACCAAAAGATCCAGCCGCCTGTGGCGAAAAGATCCGGCCCCCGGTGGCCCAAATAGTTGAGTACGTATCGGTCGGGTTTGATCGCGGACCGGTCAACAACCGCTGATTTGCGGAAAAAGAGAAAACCTTGCGATTTCTTTTCTACCGTGACCAGACGTGTCAGTGGTCAGTCGGATACTAGAAATGTCAGCCAGCAAGCGGTTTTGGTGGCATGTGGATAAAGTGTCGGTCTTTTGGTTGTGGACTTGCCACTCTATCGGTACTATTAATGCGTTCACTAGGTTGTGTCGTCAATACGAAAGCGTTGACCGCCGCCCAAAGTGATCTTCACACGGTTTTATAGGAAGGACTAGGGAATGGCAAAAAAACCAAAAACAGCGACGGCAGCGGCGTCAAAAGGGGTCAAGCTGGATCCGGGTATGAAGAAGGTGCTCGAGTTAGAGCCAGGTCTGAAAACCACGCTGCAGCAGATCGAAAAGACGTTCGGCGACGGTGCGATCATGCCGTTGGGGGCGTCCCATAAGCTTCAAATCGATGGGATTCCGACCGGAAGCCTTAGTTTAGATATGGCCCTTGGCGGTCAAGGTATTCCGCGCGGACGGATGATCGAGGTTTTCGGTCCCGAATCCAGCGGTAAAACGACACTCGCACTGCACATCGGTGCGGAAGCGCAAAAGATGGGCGGTATCGCCGCAATCATCGATGCCGAGCACGCGTTCGACCCGACGTGGGCGAAAAAGCTGGGGGTCGAGCTGGATACGTTGCTGGTTAGCCAGCCTAGCAGCGGTGAAGAGGCCATGCAGATTTGCGAGATGTTGGTCAAGAGCAACGCGGTGGACGTGATCATTGTCGACTCGGTGGCCGCACTGGTTCCAAAGAAGGAACTCGAAGGCGAAATCGGAGACAGCCACGTCGGTTTGCAAGCTCGTTTGATGAGCCAGTCGATGCGAAAGCTGACCGGTGCGATCGCCAAGAGCAAATGTGCGGTGGTCTTTATCAACCAGATTCGCGAAAAGGTCGGTGTCATGTTCGGCAGTCCCGAAACGACACCGGGTGGACGCGCGTTGAAGTTCTATTGCTCGTGCCGAATCGATGTTCGTCGAATCGGTTCACTAAAGGATGGTGAAGAGCAAGTCGGTCAACGTGTCAAAGCAAAAATTGTGAAGAACAAGGTTGCGCCGCCGTTCCGGATTGCCGAGTTCGACATGATGCACAGTAACGGCATCAGTTTCGAAGGTGACTTGTTGGACCTGGGCGTGACGCACAAGGTGGTCTCACGCAGTGGTGCCTGGTTCAAGTATGGTGAAACTTACTTGGGGCAAGGAAAAGAAAAGGCTCGTAACTTCTTGATCGAAAACGATGACGTACGCGATGAGATCAAGCAGAAAGTCTTAGCGGTCGGCGGTTATGCCGCTCCGATCGAAGGTGACAGCGAGGCCGACGAAGCAGTTGCCGATGAAAAGGCTGCTGAAGAAGCGAACAGCTAATCTTCGTCGATCCACGGGGGGGATTGTCTCCACGTTCAACCTAGCCGTGCCGCCAGTCCCAGTGATGGGATTGGCGGTTTTTTTGTAATCGTCGCGTGTGCAGGTTTGCCAATTCGCTTAGCCGGCGCTATTCACGGCCTGGCCACGGACAGCAGGGTCCGGCGAACGCTCTGCGGACGCATCACGGTCGGTGTATGTGTGCTGAATCGGCCGTTCGGCGCAGAACCGTATGCACCGTCGAACTGCTCTTGCAGAACCCTTAGTTTGTCTTCCCTTTGGCTTCCATTTTTCCCCAGGTATCTCGCAGGCCCACGGTGCGGTTGAAGACGAGTTTGCCCGGTTCGCTATCGACATCGACGACGTAGTAGCCAAGTCGTTCGAACTGAACACGGTCGCCGACGGTCGCTTTGCCTAATTCGGGTTCGACAAAGGCCGTGGTGACCGACAGTGATTCAGGGTTTAAGTGATCCAGGAAAGTCTGGCCTTCTTTGGTGGAGTCAGGGTTCTCCGCATTGAACAAACGGTCATAGTTTCGGACCTCGACTTCGATCGCATGTTCGGCACTGACCCAGTGGATTGTGCCTTTGACCTTGCGTCCGGAGGTGTCTTCACCGCTTTTGGTTTCAGGGTCATAGGTGCACAAAATCTCGGTGATGTTGCCATCGTCATCTTTGACGACATCGTGGCAATCGATGATATAACCGGCTCGCAGCCTGACCGCCCCGCCCTTTTTTAAACGGAAGAATTTACGCGGTGCTTCTTCGCGAAAATCTTCGCGTTCGATCCATAGCGAACCCGAAAACGGAATTTCTCGTTTGCCGGCATCTGGGTCTTCGGGATTGTTGACCGCTTCGTTGGTTTCGACCTTGCCTGCTGGCCAGTTTGTGATCGTCAACTTGACTGGATCGAGCACTGCCATGCGGCGGTCCGCCACAGCGTTCAAGTGGTTACGGATCGCATTTTCTAACCGAATGATATCGATCGTGCTGTTGAATTTCGCCACTCCCACGTCGGCGCAGAAATTGCGAATCGATTCGGGGGTATAGCCGCGACGGCGCAAGCCTCGAATCGTCAACATGCGTGGGTCGTCCCAGCCACTGACGTGACCTTCTTTGACCAGTTGTAAGAGTTTTCGCTTGCTCATCACCATAAACGTGATGTTCAATCGCGCAAATTCGATTTGCCGTGGGTGATGGATTCCCAGCGTTTCGCAGTACCAATTGTAAAGCGGCCGATGGTTTTCGAACTCCAGCGTGCAAACCGAGTGCGTGATGCCTTCGATAGAATCGCTTTGCCCGTGCGCCCAATCATAGATCGGATAGATGCACCATTTATCACCGGTCCGATGATGGTGTGCTCGAAGAATGCGATACATCACCGGATCACGCAAATTGATGTTCGGCGATGCCATGTCGATCTTGGCGCGCAGTGTCCGCGAACCATCTGGGAACTCACCGGCTTTCATGCGCCGAAATAAATCGAGGTTCTCTTCGGGTGAACGGTCACGATACGGGCTGTTTCGACCTGGTTCGGTCAGCGTCCCGCGATACTCGCGAGTTTCATCACCGGTCAAGTCACAGACATACGCGTGTCCGTCTTTGATCAGTTGTTCGGCCCACTCGTACAGTTGATCAAAGTAATCGCTGGCGAAGTGCAGATTGTCCCAGCCAAAACCCAACCAACGAATATCGTCTTGAATCGAATCGACGTATTCTTGTTCTTCTTTGGACGGGTTCGTGTCGTCGAATCGCAGGTTGCAGGTGCCGTTATAGGTCTTTGCCAGACCAAAATTCAGGCAAATGCTTTTCGCGTGCCCGATATGCAGGTATCCGTTCGGTTCGGGCGGAAATCGGGTTGCAACTTTCGAGAATCGGCCCTCAGCCAGATCAGAATCGATCGCCTGTTCGACAAAATTCTTTGATTCGCGGTTTGGGGATTCGGTTTTGCCGGTGGACTCACTCATGCCTTACTCACTCCGTTTGACAGCCTTGTCTCGCACATCGCGAGCCATCAAGTGTGACGTAGCGTAACGAAAGTGCTAGAGGCTTCGTAGTCGCCTTGGGTTCATCCGATGGATGTGGGCTCAGACGCTCAGGCCGGCAAAGTTCGCTAGGTGGCGTCGACCGCCACCGGCGCGTCTTCGTTCTGCAGCGATCGGATGAAGTTGATGATGTGCCACACATCGGCCTCTTCGAATTGGCCTTCGACAAAGGTTGCCGCAGGCATGGGCGAGCCTTCGATACCAACGGTGATGCGACGATACAGATCGGCCGCGGTCGATCCGCCGTGGAAAATTCCCTCGGCAAAATTTCGCGGAATCGCGTTGACGGGGGGCAGAGCACCTCGTGCGATCAGCGGCACCAAGCTGTCGTAATCTTCTGGTTTCAGGCCAACTCGGCTGGTCCAGTCTTTCGTCCAGTCGTCGTAGTCGGTGGTTTGACCGTTTCCGAGCCCCTTTTCGCCATGACACTTACTGCATGCTGCGATTTTTCCCACGAACACTTCTTGGCCGCGTTTGACCGAAGCCGCCAGGGCGTCGGCCTGATCGCCCTGGCTAAGTTCGACGAATTCTGCTCGCGAATCGGCAACGGGAATGTCGGCCGCCGGCTCGGGGACTTCCACGACGTCATCTTCGGCGTCCAGCCAGTCCTCGAATAATCCCGCGACGATGTCTTCGACGATTTCCCACGACTCTTGGTACAGTTCAAAGTCATCCAGTTCGGCGGGCTGGTCCTCTTCCTTTTCGCCGGCATCTTCCCAGGCTTCGATTTTGTCTTCTAAGAATTCGATGGTTTCTTTGTCCATTGTCGTTGCAAACTCGGTATCCAGAATGCGGTCACCGCCTTCCAAGTCCAGTTCAAAGACCGCATCGTCGATCAATGAACGTTCCAGTTCGCCACGGATCGAAAGGTAAATGACGTAATCGGTCAACGCTTGAACGTCTTGTTCGCCCAGTTCTTTGATCTTGACCATCGCGGTCCCTGGGATACCGTTTCGGATCTGTTTTGCGATGTCTTCACGAGTCGGCTTGGAACCACGCTTGGTGGATTTGAACTTGAAAATCCCCATGCGATAGTCACGTGGATAGGGGCGAAGGACAGCGGCCGTCTCGCCTCGTCCGTTGCCGGTGACGCCATGGCAGAGTGCACAGTGTTTGCGATACAAACCGCGGCCCTCGCCATCGGGGCCGGCGGCGCGCTTGAGTCGTTCCATGTTGATCAGCGACGCAAAGTCCTCGTCCTCGATAACCATTTCTGGCAGCGTCGGTTCATCCGGCGTCCCGAACAATCGATGCGTGATCCAGTTTGCGTCTTGGAGCGCCTGGTCGGTGGGGATGTCTTCCTTGATTTGATACTTTAGTGCGTGCACCAGATTCGGCTCGAACACGACCGGTTTTTCTTCGCGGGCACAGCCAGCGACCACGAAGAACGCGATCGCAAACATCGAAAAGGAAAACAGAAACCGGCGAGATGGTCGGGCGGAGTGAGGATGATGCATGTTCGAAATCGTGAGAAAGGCTTGCGAAATGGCGCCGTTGGTGTCCGGCCAATCGGCCGCTGTCCAGCTATTCCATTCTAGCAGTTCGGCTACTTACTGGTATCGGAACAGATTGTCGCGGCATGCTGAAGCGCCGCATCGATTCGTTTTACCACGGTTTCTTTACCCAAAACCGCCAGTGTTTCAAACATGCCAAACCCGGCGGGCTTTCCCGTCGCAGCAATTCTCAATGCGTGGATGATTTGCCCCAGTTCGATGCCCTGTTTTTCGCAGAAATCGTTGACGGCTGCCTGAGCGTCGTCGACTCCAAAATCGGATTGGTCGGAAAGGGCGTCGCGTAACTTTTGCAGCAGCGACTGCGCGTCGGCCGGTTTACAGATTCGCTTTTGAAAGCCCTTGGCGTCGTATTCAACTTTGTCCGTAAAGCAGTAGTCAAAGTCCAGGATGTCGCCCGCGATTCGCAAACGATCGGCCGCTGCTTCGACCACAGCGGCGAGCGTCGCTTCGGCATTGGCGTCGGTCAGCAAGCCCGCCTTTTCGGCAAAGGGGCGGCAACGATCGATCCGATCGGCCAACGGAATCGCCGCAAACGCATCGGCTTGAAACGCCTGCATCTTTTTCGGGTCGAACGAAGCGGGTGCTTTGTTGACTCGGTCCAGCGTGAACAGCTTGGTCATTTCTTCGACGGTGAACTTTTCGGTTTCGCCATCAAGTGACCACCCCAGCAACAACAAGTAGTTCAAGATCGCTTCGGGTACGAATCCGATCTCGCGATAAAAATCGATGATCACGGGATTGAACGTGTCGGCTTCGGTTTCCAAGCCACAGCGATCGGCGATGGCGCGCCCATGTGACAGAAGACTCGCAAAGTCTTTGTTCTTTTCGTACTTCGCTAGTTTGCGTTTGCTAAGTTTCGCCGTCCCGCCGGGCTCAGCGACATACGGCAAGTGGGCGTATTGAGGCCGGTCGTATCCGAGCGATTCGAGAATGAAAATCTGTCGCGCGGTGTTGGGCAGGTGCTCGGCGGCCCGAACGACATGAGTGATTTGCAAGTCGTGATCATCCACAACGCTTGCCAAGTGATATAGACAGCTGCCGTCGGTGCGCTGAATCACATGATCTTGTTCGGTATTCCAGTCGACAACCACTTCGCCGCGAATGAGATCGTTGATGACACATTGTCCCTCTCGGGGCATCTTCAAGCGTACGACGGCCTCGCGACCTTCCGCTTCGAACTTAGCCGCATCCGCATCATTTTCAGCCATCCAGTTTCGGTCGTACACGAATGGCTTGCCCGCGGCCTGTGCCGCCTCGCGTTGCTGCTGCAGTTCCTCCGGGCGCGAGTAGTCGCGATACGCATGCCCGGATTCCAGCAAGCGTTTGGCGGCGGCTTGGTGTCGATCGGCTCGCTGCGATTGAAAATATGGTTCGTACGGACCGCCCACACCCGGGCCTTCGTCCCAGTCCATCCCCAGCCAACGGAATCCGTCCAAGATCGGCTCGATCGCTTCGTCGACGTTTCGCTGGGCATCGGTATCGTCAATACGCAAGATGAATTGGCCGCCAGATTGACGAGCCAACAGCCAATTGAACAAAGCCGTGCGGACGCCACCGATGTGCAGGTAACCGGTCGGACTGGGCGCGAATCGAGTACGAATCATTTGAAATCGGGAGAGTATGCGAGATGCGGTTCAAGGCAGAGACCGCGTGACAGAGTCTGCGGGACCGGAAAAGATAAAGAGTTTTGGCAGTCACGTAGAGGCCACAGGCATGACCGCCCGCGACAGCGCTGGCCATGGGTGCAGAGGCGGCGTGCCCGAGATCGCTGGGCGAAACGACCAAGGATCGCGCGACGGGACGACCAGGGATCGCGAGGCGAGACGACCAAGCGATTTTGCCACCGAAGGTTCTGGAGGCGAAAGCCAGCGGAAGGGGCCGGAAGCAAGGATGCGAATGGCGCGCGAAGTCACCGGTGAGGGGCTAGGCGGCGCGGCCTTGCCGTTTCAGCTTCTTACGCAATCGCCGGCGTTCGGCTTTGCTCATCGAGCTCCAGTCGATGTCATCGACATCAATCTCCTCATCATCGTCGTCAACCTGAGAGGACGGATGGGAATCCTGGTGCGTTTGCCCGCCGCTTGGTTCATCGTCGTCTGATTCGCCGGCATCGGATTTCGGTTTTTCTCGGTTCATCCAACCACCGATTCCGAAACGTTTCTTTGGCTTCGACTTGGGCGTCTCTTCGGCGTCGGTCGATTCGTTGTCGTTCGACCCGTGATCAGCCTCCGAAGCGCCCGCTGCTGCCTCCGACTTTGCCGAAGGCCGCAGTCGCATCGAGAAACGTCGACGCTTGGCCTTTTCGGGGGCCTCATCGGATTCGTCATTCGAGTTGTCTTCTGGCGCCGACGTCTCGTCGTCGGCTTTTCGTCGCAAGCCGAACCAGCCACGTTTACGTCGTGGCTCTTCATCGGAATCCTCAGACGTTTGCTCGTTCTGCTCTCGTCGTTCTTGTGCCAGCTTGCGTTCTTGAGCCTCTTTGCGTTCTTGTGCTTTTTCGCGTCGGTTTTGCGGCGGATCGTCGTGGGTGTCGTCTTTGCCAGCTTGCTTTCGTTGCTCGTCTGCATTGCGCCGCCGGCCGAACCAGCCTCGTCGTTGGGTGACGGTGGTCGGTTCATCGCTTTCGTCGTCCGATTCTCGGTCATGCTCATCCCCGTCGTCGCGAGGGGCAAACACGCTGAGACGTAAATCGCCGAGTCGCTGCGTCAGCGACCGAGAATCTTCGATCTTGCGCACTTCGCGATACAGCAACCGCAGATAGCCCACGAGTGAAACGAAAATCATCGCCGATCCGACTAGCGGTGCGGCGGTGACCAAGAGCCATCTGCTCATGGTATCGACGCCGAAGAAATTCCACCGGGCAGCCATCGGAAGTGCCAAGATCACCCATGCCATCATGATTGTTGCGAGGGCCCATCGCGACCGGCGGACCTCCACGGTCAAGCGTAACGCCAAGACCGCACCGCCAACCGATAAAACGATTCCGACCCAATCGTTACCCGAGAGGGCCACGCGTTTTCCGAAACCGGCGTCCAGCAGGGCGCCCGACCAATCGACCAGCGAAACTAACGCGTCAACACTTGCCAACATCAGCACGATCAACACGAGTCGCCACAGCCGATAGTGTCCGCGGAAATCGTCGTTTTTGTGTCGCCGCAATTGATAGATTAAGAACGAAATGCCCGATGCACCCGCCAACAAAACGCACGTGAACCAGCGGCCAAAGCTGTCCGGGCGGTCCAGTCGCAGCGCCCTGGCGATCTCAGGTCGATATGCGATCGACGTCCACGAGACCGATGCGTAGTGCCCTAAGCAAAGCAGCGCGACGATCGATGCGATGGCGGCGCACCAGCCGACCAGAGCGCGGCGTCGCACCGGAACCAGCGAGAACCAGCGTCCGCGCAGTCGTCGATGCACGCGAGAGCCATAAGCGGTCGACGGGCTGCGGGCTTCGCGCAGTCGTCGCGCGGCGCGGCGGCTGGCTGCCGTCGTCGGTTCATTTTCGGCGTAATGGGAGGTGTAAAGCACCCGTCGCCGACGGTCTGTCGTCCGTCGTCCGTATGACATCCCTGTCCGGTATCACCTGCGTACAATTTGAGCGTCTGTCAGCTGGGACGGTAGGAAATCAAACGGCGCGACGTCAACCGAACCCCGTCTGCTAGCAATCCGAATCAAGAGAACGAACCCACCAAGCCAAGGAAACGGCTCTGTCCATGCCTGGAGCACGAATGCGTGCGGCGAAACACTCGGCGTGGGCCGAAGCAATAGAATCTGGATCGAAAAGGGCTGCAGCAATAAGAGCATCGGCTCGCACAAGCGGAGTTCGACTGCAGCAATGATCACGTATCGCTGATCCGCTTCAGAGCATCACGCCGGCAATCACCGCGATGACGATCAACAGCCCGGCGAACATTTTGCCAAGGGTACCCAGCGTGCGGCCCCAGAACGCCGCATGTCCGATCGTCCAGCTTTCTTTCCAAGGTTTGCCGTCGCTCCAGTGTCCGTACATCGCTCCGGCGGTCGCACCCAGGCCTCCGAATAGCATCGCGGCCAGGACCGAACCGATGACGGGGACGGGCAATCCGACGACCGCACCGACGATGGCACCCACGATCGATCCGACCATTGCCATCGCCGTCGCTCGGCGGCTGGCACCGGCTCGCTGGGCCCCGAAAGCGCCCGCGGCGAACTCGATCATCTCGCCGACCAGAGCCAGGACGAATGTGACGACAAGCGTAGCGCCGCCGATCGCGACACGTCCCTGGTCCGGTCCCAGCCACACATAGACGCCCACCATCGCCACCGCAATCCAGTTTCCAGGAACCGCGATCAGGTTGGTCGTCCACGATGCAACGCACAGGGCGACGATCAGCACCGCCGCCGTGACCGGACCGATGGCGTCGAACCACCCGGACCACCAGGACGTAGGATTGACGCCGCCCGAGGCGAGGAAAATCGTAGAAAGTGGACAAAAGTCGGCGAACATTTCAGGAAGACGGCGAAACCGGTTAGGTAGCAACGTGTCGAGACTGTTAAATTTGTCGTCTTGTCAACAGACAGACATCTAGTCGCGAACCAGGAAATCGAATCTGTGTGTCGGGAAGTGCGAGGAGCTGAGGGACCTACGATATTCGGAATGTCGTAATTAAACTAAGCCTGACGCCTCACGAAAGCAGATGACCGAAGGAAGACGACGGCAATGACTCAGAGTGCTCTTGAAACGAATGTCTTAGTTCTCAATCGTTTTTATATGGCGATTCGTGTGGTCAACGTTCGGCGTGCCTTGACCTTATTGTTCCGCGATTGTGCCGAAGTGATCAGTACCGAAAACGGCCAGTTCGTTAGCTATGACTTTGAAAGTTGGTGTGATCTTAGCCGGATGACTTCGCTGGAAAAACAGCCGGGCGAAGACTACTTGCGAGCGGTCGGATTCGAAATCCAAGTTCCGCGGATTGCTCGCCTGACGCGTTTCGATCGCATGCCGGCTCAGTCGGTTAAGTTTAATCGCAAGAACTTGTTCGCGCGAGACGATCACCAGTGTCAGTACTGTGGCAAGGCCGAACCGACTCATAAGTTGAGTCTGGACCATGTTGTGCCGCGTTCGCACGGCGGACCAACGACGTGGGAAAACATTGTGTGCTGCTGTTTGCGATGTAACAGCCGCAAAGGTGGACGCACGCCCAAGCAAGCGCGGATGAAACTGCTCTCGCGACCGGTCAAGCCACGCTTCAATCCCATGTTGACCTTGTCATCGGACGACCCGCGATACGAGTGCTGGAAAACATTCTTGCCAGCAGCCGGCTAGCACAAGAATGTCTCGTCGGTAAACCAAGGGTCGTACTCAATAAAAAAAGCCCGCCGCGATTCGGTCTCGCGGCGGGCTTTCATTTTTTGTTTTCGGGTTACACGCTTTTCGGTAACCTTTCACCGCGGCATCACTGATCCGCCAACGGCTCTTTCTTTTCGGTGATGACTTCGGTTTCTTCGCTCTTGGTGGCGTTCAGCTCGAGATAGCTTTTCCATTCCTCGGGCAGGTTATCTTCGTGAAAGATCGCCTCGACCGGACACTCCGGAACGCACGCTTCGCAGTCGATGCATTCTTCGGGGTGAATGTACAGCATCTGTTCGCCTTCGTAGAAA
The DNA here is from genome assembly GCA_963975425.1 of uncultured Pirellulaceae bacterium. Taxonomy (GTDB): domain Bacteria; phylum Planctomycetota; class Planctomycetia; order Pirellulales; family Pirellulaceae; genus CAXBGS01. Next base: position 752,216 of record CAXBGS010000003.1, on the reverse strand, counting down.
CATTCCACGGGACAAACGACCACGCAATCTGTGTATTTGCATCCCGAGCAGGGCTCGGCAACGACGTGAGTCATGTTTTGACCTTTCTCTAAGCTTTTCCAATCCAGACGATCTAACGCATTTATCGGCAACGCATTCAATCGTCTGTACCCGATTCGACGCTATTGTGGCGACTTTGGTTCGGTTTGGCGACATGGGGCAACCGCGGAATATTATAGGGACGTCGCAAAGTCTGACGTCTGTGGCAAGATTGCCCCCGATTCTGCTACGGACGCGAATCGATCATCCTGTCGGATCACTGAAATGTTTGCCGGCTCGGATTCAGCGATGAATTCGGCCGCCGACTTGTTCGAACCACTTCACCCCGCACGCCGCGTGACAATCTCTACCCAACCGGTCCCCCTGCGTCTGAAACCGTCGCGACAATTTCCGTTTATGGCTCGTCATCCCTGGGTGCATGCTCATGCCCTGGACGAGGATGGGCGCGACCTGGATGTCGGCCAAGTTGTCGACTTGACCGATCACGACGGCAACTGGATTGCTCGTGGCGTGATCAATCCCAACAGCCGTCTGCGTGTTCGCCTGTACGCATTCGATCAGGGCATCGAGATCAACGACGCTCTGTGGCGCGAGCGGATTGACGCCGCGATTGGACGTCGACGCCTGTGTCAGCCCGTGGAACCACACGGCGCAGAACGTCTGGTGTTCAGCGAATCCGATTTGATCAGCGGCCTGATTGTTGATCGCTATGCCGATTGCCTAAGTATTCAATTCACCGCGGGGGGACTGTTGCCGTGGCGAGATGTCATTCTGAGTCATCTGCGGAGTGCCACCGACTGTAATCGCATCATGGTGCGAATCGATGCCAAGACGGCTAAGTACGAAGGTATTGATGCCGAGGACGGGTGGGCATCGATCGACGCCACTGCGGAAGCGAACACCGCACCGGTGGCCTATCAACAAAACGGTCTGCAATTAAGTGTGGATCTTAGCAGTGGGCAGAAAACCGGTGGTTACCTGGACCAACGTCTGAACCATCTTGCTGCGGCGTCTTATATGAAAGATCGCCGCGTACTGGACGTCTGCTGCTATGCCGGCGGATTCGGATTGGTGGCGGCCAGCCTCGGGGCTGCGTCGGTGACCGGCGTCGATTCCAGCGAAGCTGCACTTGCGGCCGCCGGTGCCGCCGCCGAGCGAAATGGGCTGACCAATATTTCCTTCACCAAAGCCGACTGTTTTGACGAGCTGAAACGTTTGGGCGAATCCTCTGAGAAATTTGATGCCGTGATTTTGGACCCGCCGCGGTTTGCCGGATCGCGTCACCAAATTGATTCGGCCGTCCGCGCTTATCGCCGACTGAACTCGCTGGCGCTCGACCTACTCCCCGCCGGCGGGATTCTGGTGACGTGCAGCTGCAGCGGCCGCGTCTCGCGCGCAGAATTTACGCAGATGCTGTCCGATGTGGGGCGCCGTCGACGCCGCGACTTGATTTTGTTAGAGAATCGCGGGCCCGCGCCGGACCACCCGGTGGCCGCAGCCTGTCCCGAAACGGATTACTTGAAATGCGTGATTGCTCAGGTTCGTTGATCGGGCGATTCGCCGGAAGTGAACGGACCGGTTTCGCGGGGGGTGCGGCGCGAGAATCACGGTTGGCGCGAAAAAACGAGAGCTTTCAATCACGACAGACGCGGATGATTGGATATACTGTGAAGCCAGCGGAAACAACTTCGTCTTACACTCCTCATCCACCGGAATCCAAATGACGGGCGTGACCCTCAAGATTCTGCACGGCGCTGATCGTGGCAAAGTCTACGAGGAACTTGATCCTCCGCTGACGGTTGGTCGCGAGGAAGGCAACGAGATCCAGTTAAATGACGAACGTGTCAGCCGTTGCCATTTTAAGGTCCAACGCGACAACGATCGGCTTGTCTTAACGGATCTGGATAGCACCAATGGGACGAAGGTCAACGGGATCGAATGCCAGCTGAAAATCTTGCGTCCCGGTGACCTGATCGCGGTTGGACGCAGTTTGATGTTGGTCGGTTCCGACGAAGAGATCGCAGAACGGTTAAAAGTCATCGGTGGTGAAAACCCCACCGTCAGCCGAGAGATGGCATCGTCGGGTAGTTCGATCGTGGTCGAGCTGAACGAAGAACCCAAGTCGCCGATGCCGGTTGAGTTGATGCAGATTCAAGAAGTGCCATCGATTCCCGAGGATATGTCACCGGGTCAAAAGGCGCAGGTCTGCGAAATTTTGGACTATCTGCAAAACCGTTTGCACCGCGCAATCGATTCAGGAAAGATCGATGAATCCAACGGACAGGTGACCGTCAAGCTGTCGACTTGGCAGCGACTCTTGGATACTCAGTCACGACTCGCCGCGATGACGCGGCGCATCGCTGATCCCGATTGGCCCGGCGAATAGTCTCACCGGTCGCGCCATCGACGCACGGTAAATCACAACGCCGCGCTGCGATCGAAACGCGCGCTCGCCGCGCGTGAGTGAAAATTATGCCGCCGCTCGCCAGGCATTCAACGACGTCAGGCATTGAACGCTCTCGGGCATTGAACGCTACTGGGCATTGAACGCTGCTGGGCATTGAGCGCTACTGGGCATTGAACACTGTTATCGTTCAGTCGTCAGCGTTGCCATTTTGCACGACCAGGAAGACACGACCGGGCGGAATTGCGACCTGCCGCTGCGCTCGCTGAGACCGCGACAGTCTTCATGCCCGCGGGTGAAATTGCTGGTGCACTTTCTTCAGTCGCGTATGTTCGACGTGGGTATAGATTTGCGTCGTCTGGATGCTTGCGTGTCCGAGCATCTCTTGCACCAATCGCAAATCGGCGCCGCCGGCAAGTAAGTGCGTCGCAAAGCTGTGCCGCAGGCTGTGCGGGCTGATGTGCGAGTCGATTCCCGCTCGCTTTGCATACTGTTTGACCAGCCGCCAAAGTTGAATCCGGTCCATCGGCCGTCCGCTGCGAGAGAGAAAAAGTTCGGCAGGTGGACGCGATCGTTTCGCCGCTAATTCACCGCGGAGATCTTCGGAGTAAACGTTGATGGCTTTGATCGCGCGGGTGCCGATCGGCACCATGCGTTGTTTCCCGCCTTTGCCTTCGCACCGCAGATGCCGTTCGTCCAGCGCGAGGTCGCGGACACGCAGCGTGCATACTTCCGACGCTCGGCACCCGGTGGCATACAGCACTTCCAGCATTGCCACGTCGCGTTGCCAAAAGGCGTCGGATTTGCGAGGTGCCGTCAGGAATGCCTCAACTTGGCGTTGGGTCAACACACCGGGGACGCGCTGCCACATCTTTTGCGTTGCGATCAGATCGGCCGGGTTTTCCTGGACGATGCCCTCCAATTGCAAGAATTTGAAGAACGTTCGGATCGCCACCACGTTGCGAGCCACCGATGCCGGGGCCAAACCAGACTCGGTCAACGAACCGACGAAGCCCGAAAGATCGGTCACCGACAGCGAAGACGGGTTCCGCTTGCCCAGCCAGTCGACGAACCGGCGCATGTCGCGGCCATACGCTGCAATCGTATTGGCTGCCAAGTGGCATTCGCCACGAAGGTAGTTCAGGAAATCGTCACAAACGTTCTCGCTCAGCCCGACACGCCGCGCAGCGGAGCCTGATTGCTGCATCAGCTGGAGTTTTGTGGGGCGATTTGCCATATTCGTCCGCGGTGAGTGATCGACACTTCTGGCCGTTAACGGAAACTGCCTTTATCTTGCTTCGGCAGATGGACGAAACAAACTTTGGTGCGGACGCGACTTTCCGGATTTTCGCGGCCGCACGACGCGATCCCTCGAGAAAAGAAAGCGATTGTTATGAATGTGTTAGTCGTTGGCGGTGCCGGGTACATCGGTTCGCATGCGGTGGTTCTGCTGCGGGAAGCCGGGCACTCGGTTTGCGTCTACGACAACCTGTCACGGGGACATCGCGAAGCGGTGCCCGACGGGCTGTTGGTTGAAGGCGACTTGACCGATCGCGAAAAACTGGTGTCGACGCTCCGTGAGAAAAAAATCGACGCCGTGATGCACTTTGCCGCATTCGCGTTGGTCAACGAGTCCGTCAATGATCCGGCGCTGTACTATCACAACAACGTCGTCGCGGCGCTCTCGCTGCTCGAAGCGATGCGTGAGGCAGACGTTAAGAAAATCGTCTTCAGCAGCACGACGGCCACCTACGGCGAGCCCGAGATCGTTCCCATCCCCGAAACCACGCCGCAGCAACCAATCAATCCCTATGGATTTACCAAACTGGTGATCGAGCAGGCGTTAGCCGACTATGCCGCTGCGTACGACTTTGCGTATGCGGCGCTACGTTATTTTAATGCGGCGGGCGCCAAGCCCGACGGATCAATCGGTGAAGACCATGATCCCGAATCGCATTTGATTCCGATCGTGTTGCAAGTCGCTCTCGGGCAAAGAGATCACATCACCGTGTTTGGTGACGATTATCCCACGCCGGATGGAACTTGCATCCGCGACTATATTCACATCGATGATCTAGGCGATGCACACATCAAGGCGCTCGATCGTCTGCAGCCTGGCAAAGGGCTGTGCGTCAACTTGGGGACTGGCCGCGGCACCAGCGTCCGCGAAATCATCCAGGCTTGCCGCGAAGTGACCGGTCATGCCATTCCCGAGGTCATGGGCGAACGGCGCGCCGGAGATCCACCCGAATTAGTCGCCGATGCGACGTTGGCAAAAAAGCTGCTTGGCTGGACACCGCAATACACGTCCGTCAAACCGATCGTCCAAACCGCTTGGAATTGGCACCAGTCGCATCCGAACGGTTATCGGACTTGATCCAGCCAATCGAGCGGACGGATGCAAATAAACCGAATCCGACCTGCTGAAACCAAATTGTTGCGGGGCGGTTCTGAGTACGATAGCTGTTGGCGAAACGTTATAGCATCGAGTTCTGATCCTACCGTCCGGCCGAGTCGTCCATGCGATTGTTTCTTCTATTTCTGCTTGCCACCACGTGGGTGACCGGTGGCGTGTCAGCGGACCTGACTTCGCGCGAAAAGCGGATGGTCGAGACGGTAAACGTGACCGTTCGCAAAGCCGGTGCCAGCTTTCAGGGCGGCAAGTACGACGAAGCAGCTGGCAGTATTTTACGAGCGATCAAGCAACTGGAAATCGCGACCTCGACCGGGTCCGTCGAGTTATATGACGCGATGCAACCGGCGATGAAACGAATCGCGACGGCGCACGCGATGTTGGAATTAGAGGGCGTCTCACTGCCTCCATTCCGCAAGCCCCCTCGTCCGGAACCCACAGCAGAGTCAGCCCGCGCGCCGGCCATGTCCGGTAAGAACGCAGCGACGACAGCGGAATTCACCGAGCCGAGCGAAGGCTTGCCGGCCGACGGAATCAGCTTTACCAAACAGGTCGCGCCCGTCTTGGTCAGCCGTTGCGGTCGCTGTCATGTCTCATCGGACCGAGGTGATTTCAGCATGGCGACGTTTGCCGCATTGATGAAAGGTCCTCCCGAAGGCGTCGTGATCTTTGCCGGTGATACGATCGGCAGTCGGTTGATCGAAACCATCAAGACCGGCGCGATGCCCAAGGGCGGCGGCAAGGTCACCCCCGACGAATTGAAGTTACTGGAAACTTGGATCGAACAAGGTGCCAAATTTGACGGTGACGATCCCGGCGCGCCGCTTGGCGGTGGCTCGCCCGCCGCCACACCGCAGCGCAACCAGCCGACGGTTGTGATGGCGACGGGACGCGAAACGGTCAGCTTTGCCGCAGACATCGCGCCAATTTTGGTTGAAAACTGCAAGGGTTGCCACATCGATGCGATGCAAGTCAGGGGCGGTCTGCGAATGGACACGTTCGCATTGCTGCTGCGTGGCGGCGACAGCGGGGCTGTTGTCACGCCCGGAAAAAGCGCCGACAGCTTGCTGGTGCAGAAACTGCGTGGCATGGGCGACGGCGAAAGGATGCCGGCGGGCGGGCGCCCGGCCCTGTCCGAGGATGCAATCAAGTTAGTCACGACCTGGATCGACGAGGGAGCGACGTTGGATGGCGCATCGGCGACTCAGCCGATCGCGGTGATGGCGCAATTGGCTTGGGCGTCCAACGCCACCGCTCAGCAGATCAGCGAAAAACGGACTGAGCTGGCCGGCAAGAACTTGAGCCTCGTCGTCACCTCGAAACAACCGGCCATCATCACGACGGACCACTTTACGGTTGTCGGCCCGGTGGACGAAACGACGCTCCGATTGGTTGCCGATGCAGCCGAAGAACAAATGGAAACGGTTCGCACTTTGATCGATGCGAGTTCGGGTGAAAGTTTCTTTCGCGGTCGCGCGACGATATTCGTCATGCCGCGACGTTACGACTACAGCGAGTTTGCCAAGATGGTCGAAGGTCGCGACGTCCCCAGTGACTGGACCTCGCATTGGAAATTTGACGGGATCGACGCTTACATTTCGATGGTCGCTACCGATCGTGATGAGCAAGAAACGATTCTGAATCGATTGATCAGTCCGCTGGTGAGTCTGGCGGTTGCCACGCGCGGCGGTGACGTTCCGCGTTGGTTCGCTCAAGGTGCCGGCACAACGATCGCCGCGAGATCCATCCGCAGCGAAGATAGTTTTGATCGCGACCGGCAACGTGCCCAGATCCGCGCTGCCGTCGCGGCGACCGATAATGCGAAACGCTTCCTTGACGGGAAGCTGACGCCTGAGCAATCCGATCATGTCGGTGCCGCCGTCATGGCGTCCATGTTGGACGCGAAACAACGTAAGTATTTCGATCAGGTGATTCGGCAAATGGCTGGCGGCAGCGGCTTTGACGCCGCGTTCACAAAGTCATTCGGTCTCTCGCTGCCTGCATACATCGACCGCTGGCTGCAATACGCCCGCCGATAGTAAAACGCCTGCCGAAAGGGCGTGTCCTGTCGGTCACTGGCGAACTTGCTTCTGGCGAGCTTGCTTCTGATGACTACTGATTCAGTCGGGTCATCGAGATTGCTGTTGGGGATCGGCGGTTTCGGTCAGCCAGGCCGCGGCTTGGTTGAGCGGGAATTGTGCCTCGACCATGACTCGGCCGTCGGGAAGATTTTTGGCGCGTATCGAACCGTTGTGAAAGAGTGCAATTTCGCGTGCGATCGCCAGGCTGATTCCATCACTTTGGCCATCGATGACATCATCAAAGGATGAGAAAAGCTCGAAGTATTCCGGCATCAATTCGGCACTGATTGGCTTCCCCGACCGCGTGACCGAAACACAGGCGACGCCCTGAGGACGCTGGCCGATAAAGATTGTTACCTCATGACCATCGAGGCATTGTGCAGTGGCTTCACGGACGAGACTGGAAACCATCAGTTCGAAAAACTCGACGTCGATTTCGGCAACCAGTTCATCATCGCCATGAACACGAATTTTGATGCCGCTCTCTTCACTGGCAAACGGTTCGTGCCCCGCGAGTTCTCGTACGACCGCCGCAAGGTTTCGTTGCTCGGATTCAAATTGCACGCGTCCCGTTTTGAACGCCATCAGTTGTTCCGCGGCGGTCACCCAGTGGGCCAATTGCGTCGCCGAATTCGAAATCGTTTCGGCTTGTTGACGCCGCTCATCGCTGGTCAGCATTTCGCCCATGTTTGCCAATAAGTCGGCGTTCGCGACGATGTGCGTCAAGGGCGTGCGTGTGCCGTGTTGCATCACATCGAGCAGTCGATGCTTGACGTCGTCGATTTCTTCAACGCCTTTCATCCGCACGGCGACGTTAATTTTTGCCAGCAGCTCTTCTTCGTCGAACGGCTTGGTGATGTAGTCATCGGCACCGGCATCGTAACCGGCCAATCGATCCGAAAGCTGGCTCTTTGCCGAAACCAGAATGATTTTGGTCCAAGGTCGCGTCGAGTTCCGGATTCGACGGCAAACTTCAAGCCCATCCATTCCGGGCATCATGATGTCGAGCAGAATGATGTCCGGCTCGAACGATTCGGCAATCGCGATCGCTTCTTCACCCGAGCTAGCGACTCGGGTGCGGAAGTCTGCTTCGAGAATCTCGACGCAGATTTCGCAATTGACTGGATTGTCGTCGACGATCAAAACGCGTGTGAGTGATTGCATGTGTGTGCCCCTTAGCTGTGGTTAGTTGAGTACAAGGAAGAGTTGTCAGATGAGTTCCGATGGGATCGATTCAGGAAATTCGTGCTCTTTTGCGCAGCAATCGTTGGGCCCTGATTCGCGGATGTCGGCAATTCGACAGTGAATTTGGTGCCCGATGGAATGGAGCCGGCTTCCATGCGGCTGGAAGCATAGATTTTGCCGCCATGGGCAGCGACAATCTCTCGCGAAATCGCGAGTCCCAGCCCCGTCCCGCCGGCATGCGATTTGGTCTTTGTTGACTGCACAAACTTTTCGAAGACAGAATCGATTTCATCAGGCGGAATGCCAGGCCCCTGATCCACCACGACCACGCGATGTGTTTCGTCTTGGTGTGACAGGTCGATCCGAACCGTCGATTTTATCGGACCAAATTTCACGGCATTGGAAATCAGGTTTCGGATCACCTGCCCGACTTTGGCTTCGTCTGCGCAAAGCGTCGGTAAATCACCGTCGACACGAACATCGATCTCGATTCCCTTTTCGTACGCAGACGCCGCAAACGCATCGGCCTGCGATTGAACGATCGTAGCCAGGTCGACGGTTTCGAATGAAAGTTGCGGGTTGCCGGACTCGAGCTTGGACAAATCCAAGAGATCGTCCAACAGTGTTAGCAAGATCTGACCGCTGGATAGGATGCGATCAAAATACGATCTTAATTTGATCGGCGTAGCCGAATCGTATCGAGACGATCCGAAACGCGCGAAGCTTAGAATTCCGTGCAACGGTGTTCGCAATTCATGAGACATGTTGGCCAAGAATTCACTCTTGGCCAGGTTGGCTGCTTCGGCCAGTTCCTTGGCCTCTCGCATCTCGTCAGCCAAACGCGCACGCGCCTCGGCCTCGCGTTGTGCGGCGACGGCAATCAGCCGTGACTCGTGGGCCGCTTTCAGTCGCATTCGTGCGCTGCGGCGCTCAAAGGCGTACAGCACCGCTCGTGGCAACGTGGATTTATCGACTTTGGATTTGCAAACATAGTCGGTTGCACCACATCGCATGATGTCGATGCCTGTTTGATCGTCTTCCAATCCGGTCAGCGCGATCACGGTCGCGTCGGGGACCGCCATCAACAACTCTTGGATGGTCGCGATGCCATCGCTGTCGGCCAGAGCAAGATCCGATAGCACGATTTCGGGCTTGCATTGCTGGATCGTCTCAATCGCCGAACGCAACGAACTGCTGCGTCGTACATTGAATCGATTGCCCTCGGGGTTCAGCGGAGACATCGCTCGTAGAACACGACTGATTTGCATCGCGTCGACATCGTCGTCTTCGATCAAAAGAACATCGATCGGTTCGGGCGAGATCAAGTCACCGTTGGAGGTCATAGATTCCATATCGCTGGTTGCCCCTGCGCGATTCATTCCAGGTGCGCCGGTACCCGGTCGATTAGTCAGCGGCAAACGTTTGTCGTCATTAGTGAGACGACGTTGCCTCGTTCGTCGAATGGTTTGGTTAGCGAGAAAATTGGCGCGTTTTAGTCGCCTGTTTCGCACAACAATGGATTGGTCACAAACCGTTGTTGAGGCTCTGCAAATCCTTACGGTGGTGGACGAATGAAGCCCCCAATGACGTCGGGATCGTCACATTCGGCAGGAACCCTAACACGCCTTATTTAGTGTGAATCGACCGGCCATTAGTGCCCTGCAGGCGGTTGCGGATTGCACCCCCCGTTAGCCCGTTGAGTGGTGCTTGTCAGCAATATGGTTGCCGCTGAGATTCATGGCAGAGCCCAATGATGGATTCTGGCAACGTGTCGAAACGATGCCGGCGTCGAAATGACAACGGTCCGGACTGCCTGCTTTTCCGGAAAACTGCCTGCTTTTCCGGAAACATGTTCGGCCTCATTTCGAGACGGACCCTCATCACGGGCCAGCCTTTGTGCCGCTGCCCGCTTCGCATAAGCTTGACGAGTGTTCGATGTCGGGCGCGCTTCCGGTGGCTGGTGGCTGGTGGCTAATGGCTAATGGCTAATGGCTAATGGCTAATGGCTAATGGCTGGTTCCCGGTGGCCCGGTGCCCAGTGATCTGAAGCCCGTTGCTTTTCGCCTGTATTGTGATCCGGATTTCGGTGGTCTGCGGCGGCGTTCGGCACGGGGTGCGTTGGCGGGGAGCGCATTTTGCGGGGGGCGTCAGTCGCCTCCTCAAGCCGGTGATGTATGTCGCCAACCGGATTCACTTCGCCGTTTTTATTTCATTTCGTCTTCGCTGGGCCAGTCTCGCCGGTATCAGGATTGCCGCATCTGACTTGGCCCCGCTTTTGTCGCGTTGGTTTGCATGGCTTCCTCTCAAGAACAGATCGTTTCCCGGTATCACGAACTGATGCAGGTCAATGCCGTCTCGCATCTATTGCGGACTGCGCGGCAGATCGGAGCGTTGGACCGGCTCCGGCAGGGGCAGCACACGGTCGAGCAGCTTTCCGAGCATCTGTCGCTTCAGATCCAGCCCACACGGCTGTTGATGGACGCGCTTGTCGCGGTGGGAATTGTGGAACAGTACGGCGATGATTATGCGTTGTCCCAGGCGGCCCAGCTGTTGTGTCAGTATGACCAAGATTTTGGTGATGCCGTTTGGAGCGAACTTGCCGGTTCTCTTTCATCCACCGCCTCGTCCGGACGGGAATCCAGCGAACGCTTTTTTGATCAGCAATCGGCGACGCAGTGGGTGCACACACCCGCTGCGATTCAGGCCGCCGAGATCCTGGACCTCGGTAGTGACGAATTGCAGGGCTGCCATATTTTGGACCTCGGCTGCGGTTCGGCGGTCTGGAGCTGTGCGATGGGGCACCGCGATCCATCGGCGAAAGTGACAATGGTGGATCATGCCGGCGCGATCGAAGCGGCAAAGAGCACTGCCGCGTCGATCGATATGCTGGACCGAGTAGAAACGATTGCCGGTGATTTCTTGACCACCGAGATTCCCGCCAACGCGTTTGATCTGGTGTTGGTCGCCCAACGCGTCGGAGGGCTCAGCGATGACGAAGCCGTGTCACTGGTCCGTCGCGCTGCGGAAGCGGCGACACCTGGGGGACGAGTGGTCCTCATCGACTTGTTTCGCGCCCCGGCGTCCAAGGCAAAGGATTCCGAGACGGCATCCCAGTCGTCCGACAGTGTTGACCAAGATCCCGTCGATCAAGATCCCGGCGCGTACGCAAAGCCGACTTTGGCCGAGAGTATCGAGGCGTTGAAGATTCATCTTGGCACCGACGGCGGTCGGCTTCGAACGCTTGGTCAGGCCCAGCAACTGCTGATCGACGCGGGGCTGGCTCAGGTCCAGTTCGCATATTTATCAGCAAGCCGATTGAACTTGGGAATTGCGGTCGGGGTGAAAGCTTGACCTGCTCGGGTTCGGTTTGGCACGTCGAAATAAAAGTTTGAGGGCCGATAACCGTCGTTTTACGCTTTTTTCGACTGAATGCGGGAAATTAGTACGCTGCCGCGTTGACGAAAACGGCTTGGAGTTCCTACGATACGCGGCTCGATACAAATCAACTGACCTCCATTCGGACCCCCAGCGATGGCTGTCCCCAAAAGAAAACATTCCAACAGCCGAACCGGTAAACGCCGCTCGCACGACCGCGTCAAGAAACGCCAGATCAGCTACTGCCCTCAGTGCAGCAACGCGGTTCCGACTCACACGATCTGCCCGAAATGTGGCTATTACCAGGGTCGTACCGTCGTCGAGCAAGAAGAAGCGTAACCACGTGCCGCTAGATGTCGATTCGGTTGGGATACTATTTCCCGGCCAGGGTGCCCAAAATATCGGTATGGGCCAGTGGCTATGCGAGAACTATCCCGCTGCGCGGAGCTTGTTCGATCAAGCCGCGGACGTGTTGGGCTATGACCTTGCGCAACTCTGCTTCAACGGTCCCGAAGAAAAACTAAGTGCCACCGAGTTCGGACAGCCCGCGCTGTTCGTGACCGGGATGGCCGCTGCCACGGTGCTTGCCGAAGTCCGCCCTGAGGTGATGTCCAAGATCACTGCGGCGGCCGGGTTAAGTCTGGGCGAGTACACCGCGGTTTGTTTCGCCGGTGGGCTGGAATTCGCTGACGCGGTGCGGCTCGTCAAACGACGTGGCGAAGCCATGCAAGCTGCGGCCGACATGGTCCAAAGCGGCATGGCGAGTGTCATCGGCTTGGACCTGGCGGCGATTGAGGAACTGTGCCAACAGCAACGCGGCGACGAGGTGCTTGAGCCGGCCAATCTGCTGTGTCCTGGCAACATCGCGGTATCGGGGCATCTGTCGGCGATCGAGCGACTCGGTCCCGCGGCATCGCAGGCCGGCGCGTTGAAGGTCATTCCGCTGAACGTCGCCGGTGCGTTTCACACATCGTTGATGAATCCCGCCGTGGATGAGTTGAAAGCGGCGTTGGACGAGATGCCGATTCGCGATACCAAAATTCCTGTCTATAGCAATGTCGACGCGTGCCCGCATCAGTCAGCGGAGGAAATCCGTGACTTGCTCAGCCGGCAAGTGGTTGCACCGGTTCGCTGGGAAGATTCGGTTCGCCGGATGATCGACGATGGTGTGGAAGGATTCTTGGAATCCGGAACCGGCCGCATCCTGTTGGGAACGCTGAAGCGAATCAAGCGAAAGTTTCCGACTGATAGTTTCGGTGACGGGCCGTAAGTCGCCAGTGAGACGCCGTCATCGTCGATGGCCGATCGAATCATCTGTACTTGAGGGTGATTCTGCTGAGGAATTACGCATTGCGGGCCCGCTCGCGAAGCCCCTCCCAGTGACGGATTGTCGTTGTGATTGACCGATCGTGGCACGCCGCTTCCAAACGAAAGAGACCAACAAAATGAATTTGTCCATTACCACTGACTTGAAAGACCAAGTCGCCGTCGTCACGGGTGCCTCTCAGGGGCTGGGGAAAGCCGTTGCAATCGCCCTCGGTGCAAACGGTGCCAAAGTCGTCTGCTTGGCACGAAACGCGGAAAAGTTGTCCGCCACCGTCAAAGAGATCGAAGCCGCCGGCGGGACGGCAGAGGCCGTCGCCTGTGACGTGACCGACCGGGCCGCTGCGGCGGCCGCCATCACCGGTGCCAAGGAGAAACACGGTCGGCTGGACATTCTGGTCAACAACGCCGGGATCACTCGCGACAAATTGATGCGAGGCATGTCCGACGAAGAGTGGGACGACGTCATTGCAACCAACCTGACCAGCTGTTTTGTCTGCTGCCGCACCGCGGCGGGGATCATGCGAAAATCGAAATATGGCCGGATCATCAATATGGCCAGCATTTCAGGGCTGATCGGAAATCCGGGCCAGGCGAACTATTCCGCCAGCAAGGCCGGGATGATCGGAATGACGCGGACGATGAGCAAAGAACTGGTCAGTCGCGGGGTCACCGTCAACGCCGTCGCGCCTGGCTTCATCGCCAGCGAAATGACCGCCGAATTGGGCGATGTCGTGTTGGACGAGGTGAAAAAGCGGATTCCGGCCAAGCGTGTCGGTCAGCCCGAGGACGTGGCCGCCGCGGTTCTGTTCCTGGCGTCCAAGGACGCCGGCTATATTTCTGGCCAAACGATCGTCGTCGATGGCGGCATGATCGGTTAGGTCGGATGGGCCGAAACCGGGCGAATCATCCGGCCAGGACGATTCAATCGGAGTATTGACGTGTTTTGCTTGTTTCACCTATCTTTTCGGCGAAAGCGATTGCGCATCGCGGGCTCTTTTTACACAGAGCCTTTTCGTGTGAGCCTGCTTGCTGGATAGTAACGCCCACCAAAAACTAACGGCCGAATGTAAATCGGCTCTTTAAACAGACTTTCAGTGACGGCGAATCGCTCGCCCGATCGAAACCACTTACCTTCAGCTTGCTGATATTTCCTGGAGATTGCCCATGGCGTCTATCGAAGAACGCGTGACTGAGATTGTGTCCGAGCAACTTGGTGTCGACAAAGACAAAATTACGCGCGAGACTTCGTTCGTGAACGACCTCGGTGCCGATTCGCTTGATACCGTCGAATTGGTAATGGAGCTCGAAGAAGAGTTTGATATCAGCATCCCCGACGAGGCTGCCGAAAAAATCCAAAAGGTCGGCGAAGCGGTCGAGTTTATCGAGAAAGCCAAAGGCGACGACGCTTAGTCCAGCCGGTCAACTGTCTCGCGACGGTAGGCTCGAAACTTGATGCCGCCACAAGTAAGCGCTCCGGTGTCGCACAGTAACCGACTGTGATCACACCATGACCTTACTTTGGGCGGCATTTATTGTTGATTGGTTGCCGTCGGCCCAGCCACAAGCGTCATTCGGCGCACAGCACAGCACAGCACAGCCCTGCCCCTCCCTCGCGACGGCTGACTCCTGTCGCGAGTCATATGTCGAATCACACATCCATTTTAAGTTTTGAAGCGAAGGCGATTTCGATGCAACCATCACCGCAGCGACGGGTTGTCGTTACCGGTATCGGCACTGTCACACCGTTGGCAGTTGACATGGATTTGTTTTGGCAGCGCCTGACCGCCGGTGACAGTGGGGTTCATAATCTGACAACGCTGGATACGTCGCAGTACAAAATCCATTTCGGTGGCGACATTCCCGATTTTGATCCCAGCGAATACGTCGCGCCTAAGGACGCCAAGCGCCTGGATCGATTCACGCTGTTCGCCGTCCACGCTGGTGGGCAAGCGGTTGCGGATTCAGGAATCGATTTCGATTCGGTCGATCGTGGCAAATGCGGCGTAATCTTGGGCAGCGGCATCGGTGGGTTGCTGGAAATCGAAGCCCAAATCGAACGCATGCTCACCAAGAGTCCCGATCGAGTGAGTCCGTTTACGATTCCTAAAATGATGGTCAATGCCGCTGGCGGAAACCTATCAATCACGTACGGATTGCAAGGTCCCAACTATGCCGTTGCCACCGCGTGTGCCAGCGCGACCAATGCGATGGGCGACGCAATGCGTAGCATCCGGTTGGGCGAAACCGACTTGGTCATCACCGGTGGCAGCGAAGCCGCGATCACCAGGATGGGGTTGGCTGCGTTTCAGAACATGAAGGCGTTGTCGACACGGAACGATGATCCGGCCGGCGCCAGCCGTCCCTTTGACGCCGATCGCGATGGGTTCGTGATGGGCGAGGGCTCGGGCGTTCTTATCTTCGAAGAGTTGGAACACGCCAAGGCTCGTGGTGCCAAGATTTATGCCGAGGTTCTCGGCTACGGGACGACAAGTGATGCCAGCCATATCACCGCGCCAGACCCCGAGGGTCGTGGCGCAGGCGCCGCCATGCAGGCAGCTTTGAACGACGCCGGCGTCAATCCAGAACAAGTCGATTACATCAACGCCCACGGAACCAGCACGCCGCTGGGCGACAAGGCCGAGACGCGTGCGATCAAGAGTGTCTTTGGCGACCAGGCGTCGAAGTTGTCCATTAGCAGCACCAAGAGTTCGCTCGGGCACTCCCTCGGCGCTAGCGGCGGAATTGAAGCCGCGATTCTGTGCAAGGCAATCGAGACAGCGACGATTCCGCCGACTATCAACTACCAAACGCCCGACCCTGAGTGCGATTTGGATTACACGCCCAACGACGCCAAAGACAAACGAGTCCGCGTCGCAATGAGCAACAGTTTTGGTTTCGGGGGCCACAACGCATGTGTTGTCTTTGGCATTCATGAATGACGCGGCAAACGAATCTGCTTGACCGATCGGAATACGTTGAACAGGGATATCTGTTTCAACTGCTTCGCGAGCGGACCGCCGAATCCGTGCCGATGCAGGAATTGCTCGAACAGATTCAGTTCGAACTGCTCGCGACGACTCGCTTGCCCATGGCGGTGGATTATCTGCTGACCGAACTGAAGCACTCCGGGCAAATGGCGCCGGCGATGTACAAGCTGAGTCACTATTTCACCGACTTTCAGGCTTACCTGGTGCAGTCGGCCGAATCAGAGACGGGGCGATTCGCCATGGGAACCGCACTGCAAGTCCTTGAGGCCGATGCAAAGTATCGTGCCGAAAATACGGAGCCGACCGGCGCGTTCCTTTATCAGTTCGAGGTGCTGTGTCGTAACCGATTGAATTACGACAAAGGATTGACCGCGATCAGTAACGATCCGATCTATGACACGCAGTGGGCCAAGTGGATCCTGGTGCTGCGGGCTCAAATCGGTTTGGTCGATTTCGCCGACTTGCTGTTCTTAGCGAGTCAGGAATACTCGAGGCGGTTGGCCGAAGCAGGTGAATCAACCGAGGGAAAAGGCCCGTTCTTGTTCGGCGAACGCGAAGGACGCATCGCGTTAGCGAACCGGCGCAAAGAGCCGCTGTATTTGTTCGCGGCGATGCAAAGGCACCTGGGATATCCGAAAGTGCCCCGCCCAGAACCTCGCGACGAAAACGTTGATTTGCTGCCGCGGTTGGCGCGACGCCTGGAAAGAATGGAAGCGCGGCTGAAACTGATCGAACAAGAACAGCGCAGCGGAATGGACTTAACCAAGTTCTACAAGAAGGGCGACGATAATGATTTTGAGTTGCCCGAATTACCAGACTGAATTGTCCGATAGAGTGTGCCGCACAGGACAGCACGCCTGAGGCTTTGCCAACACGGGCAGAATTCCGCTGCTAGCACTCGACGTTCGGCACTGGCACCGCTTGTGCCGTTGGCGTGATCGCTGTTTTCCCACGCGTTCGAATTGACAGCTCGGATGCAATGACGCACGCCTTCCACGATGGGGCACAGACCCTCTGTGTCCAATGGAATTGGTCACCAAGAACGCGGCCGCCGCTCGCGGCAAAGTCGATGGGCATGACGCCAGGATTTTTGCCGCTTGTGCGGTGAAGGAGCTCAATGATCGGTTGCTCGACCGCGCTGTTACTCCAGCAAGGCAATCCGTCTCTAAAATTAAGATTCTTGTCGTCGTCGTGTCCAGTTCACAATCTCATCTTCATCAACGCCGTGCGAGCGAAGAATCTGCTGCGAAAGTGCGATTCCAGACGTACCCTCAAGATTGACGGTGGCATTCATTCCCAGTCTTGCAAACTCGGCAAGTTGATCGTCATTGGCGACTGAAATGTAGGACGTCAAATTCGGAAATCGTTCTTTCACCACAGGCATAACATCAGCCACCCTGTCTAGCCTTGCATCGGCCAACACGATCGATCGGCGCTGGTCCATCGACATGGTCTGGGCCAGTCGCAAATCACTAAGGTCGCCAAACGAAACGTGATAGCCGTCCACGATTGCCGCAGTGAAACGGTCAAAGTCACGCTCAACGGCTTCGTATTGAATTTGGTGTGCTTCCAGTGCGTCGGCCACGGTGCGACCGACTTCGTCCATTCCATACACAATGACCGGTGCGACGCTTTCCAGTGGTGTTGTCTCGGACAGGGGGACGGCGGTCGCAGAGCGTTTTCTAACCGCACGCGCCAGGTTGTTTCCCAGCCCGGCGATTGTGGGCGTCAACGCTAAAGAAACGGCAACGCTGATAAAAACCACGCTGACCGTCTGTTCGCCAAAGGCCGCTCGGATTGGCGGCATCGAAAGAATCACGAATACGAATTCGCTTCCCTGCGCCAGCAGAAAACCCAGTTGGATGGAACCAGGGATCGACCATCCCACCAGCCTTGCCGACAGCGAGATTGCAAAGGCTTTGACCGACACAAGGACGGTGACCAAGGCAATGATTTGCCACCAACTGCCCAGAAGTACTCGCCAATCCAGTGACATTCCGATCGAAATGAAGAAGAACGCCAGCAGTAAATCGCGAAACGGCTTTGCTTCGGTACGGATCAGGTGCCGGTGGGGTGTCTCGGCGATCATCATTCCGCCCAGAAACGCGCCGAGGGTGAGCGACAACCCGGCCCATCCACTCAGTGCCGCCATCGCCAGGACGATGAACAGTGCGATGGCTGTAAAGATTTCCTCATTCTTCGTTCGTGAAATCGCACCAAAGAATGGTCGCAGCACATAACGTCCCGCGAAATACGAGGGGACAAATGCAAACGCTCCCTTGGCTGCCGCGATGCCGATGGTCGTGACCAAGCTTGGACCTTCCTCCACAGCGTTTTCGCTACCGTACGAAGCGGCAAGCACCAACAAAAAGACCGCAAGCACATCCTGAAGAACCAATACCGCCGTTGAAGTCCGGCCGACCGGGCAATTGGTCTGCTGTCGTTGGTGTAACGTGGGATTCACAACGGCGGTTGATGACAGCGCCAAAGCACCGCCCACGATCAGAGCGATCTCGAAGGGATATCCCAGGGCCAGGGCGATCGCGGTGAACGCGGCACTGCACAGCAAGATCTGAATCGGACCGAGACCAAAGATATCGCGGCGGGCGTCCCAGATATGCCGCACCGAAAAGTGCAAGCCGATGTCAAATAGCAGAAAGACGACACCCAGTTCGGCCAACAGATGGACCGTTTCGCTTTCTTGGATCCATCCGAACGCGTGCTTGCCAATCAGCATGCCGCCGATCATGTATCCGACGATCGGGCTAAGTCCGATTCGACGCATGACGACAATCGAAACAATGCCGATTGATAGCAGCAAGATTGCGGGAACGAGTGCCGTGACTTCTTCCATAGCTACTTTGAAACCATCGGCAGGTGATATTGACGATCAGGCAGATTCAAGACGAACGGGCTCGACGATTGCAAGACCGGCGACAGACGTTCGGGTCGCATGATGTGATTGAAATCTACCATGAATACAATTCAGGCCGGCGATCCGCAAAGACAGGAATCTTCGACCGGATCTCGTCCACTTTCGCAATGTCAATCTCAGCGGTCAGCAGACACTCGTCTTCGCCCCCTTCCACCAGCGTTTCGCCCCACGGGTCAATGATCGCCGAGTGACCACAGAACGATGTTTCGCCCTCACGACCCACGCGATTGCAAGCGATCATAAAGAGTTGGTTTTCGATTGCGCGTGCTCGCAGCAGCGTACGCCAGTGCATCAAGCGGGGGTGCGGCCATTCGGCGGGCACAAAGATCATTTGAGCACCGCCCAATGCATATTTGCGAAACAGTTCTGGAAACCTTAGGTCGTAACAAATCGAAAGTCCGGCTTGCCCCCAAGGCGTCTCGAGCAGATCCGTCCTATCGCCTGCGGCTAGGAACTTGTCTTCGTTCATCAACCGGAATAGATGGGTCTTGGTGTACGTTTGGGCGATCGTTCCCTCGGATGTCGCCCAAGTCAGCGTGTTGCCAAACCGCCCTTCCCCGACGAGCGAAAGGGTCGATCCCGCAATGTGCAAGCGATACCGCTGAGCGAGACTGCAGATATCCGCTAAGATTTTTTCATTCTCTTTTGTCGCGAGCGATTCGGCGTCTTCTAATGCGTACCCTGTCGACCAAAGCTCCGGCAGAACCAGTACGTCTGCCGCTTGATCGGCGGCTTGATGAGCAAGTTCTTTGACCCGTTCCAAGTTCTGATGCGGTCGGCCAAGAGCGATATCCATCTGTGCCAAAGCGATCTTGAATTTCATCGTGTTGCCCGTGTCAAATTCGGCGAGTTGCAAGGCGTCGGCCTGGCAGGACCTCGCCACTTTCGTCAAGACAGACGCTATTTAAAAACAACGTGTGAGCGAGGCATCCAATGCCAATCCTTTTCTTGTTCACGTTTCAAGTTGCGATTCGCCGCCGCAACGCGGTCGACCACTCAGCCGCCCTAGGCAGGACATCGATCTGGAACCAAGCGTTGATCTTGGCTCGTCGATTCCGGCAAAGGTTGGGACGACAGCGGTGCACATAGGCTAGCCGACTTTTTCACGTGGCCAAGTCGGGATTCGATCAGGCTTGTCATGGGGGGCACTTTGCCTTGTCGAGTACATCGACACAGGGCGATGCAAAGCTTGGGGCAGCCTTTCTGCTTTCGATTGTCGATGATCGCGATACTCACTGCCTGAACGCATTCCAGATCCGCGCACGCTTGGCGAGACCACCGCGGTCCTCGAACGCACCGAGCTAGGATTTGTCCAGGTGCCCGCACGCCGAGGGAAGGTTGCGTTCCGAATGCGTGTCAGACGACTTGGTCAGCACATCCACAAGCGCGGTCGGTTTGTTCAGCAGCGTCAAGCACAACGCGTGTCACACTAATGTGAACCGCAAATGGTGCCGCAAGTGAATTACGATGATGACGCACAAAAATTCGCCGAGACTTCTCGCAATTTTTCGATCGATGATCGCATGACCGCAGGATCCACTTCGTGCACATTGATTGGATTGCCAACGCCTCGCAGCATCGTGATCGTCAATCGACCGCCGAGATGCTGACGGAACTCTTCGAGGCCTTCGAGCAAACGGTCGATCGGGTCAACCGCATCGTGCCAGAGTTGCATTCCCATACCGCACAAGCACTCACAGACGCTCATCGCATCCGCTTCGCGCAGACCGAACTTCATGGACGAATAAAAACAATCGATGGCGACACCGATCGCCACCGCTTCGCCGTGCCGGATTTCGTAGTCCGTGAGAGGTTCCAGGCGGTGTGCGGACCAGTGACCAAAATCCAACGGTCTGGCTTCTTGCATTTCGAACGGGTCGCCGCCTTCGGTGATGTGTCGCAAATGAAGCATGCACGAGCGGTGGATGGCGCGTTTGGCAATTGGCATGTCCCGCTGTTGAATCGCTTGGGCATGATCACACAACCAACGGAAATCGCTCTCGTCCTTTAGCAGCGAGACCTTCACCGCCTCGCTGAACCCGCTGCAGAAATCACGATCCGGCAGACTCTCCAGCAAGCTTGTGTCGTTCACGACGGCCCAAGGGACAGCGAACGTGCCGATCCAATTTTTCTTGTCAAAGTAATTGATCGCGTTCTTCACACCGACACCCGAATCGGCTTGGGCAAGCGTTGTGGTCGGCAGACGAACCAAACGAATGCCTCGGTGCGCGATCGCCGCGGCGCATCCAACCGCGTCCAGCATCGCGCCGCCGCCGATCGCGACGATATAGCTGCGCCGATCAAGCGAATGTGCATTGATCTGTGTCAGTAAGTCCTTAACGCAATCGGTGGAATTCTTGATCGCTTCGCCGCCGTTCATGATGATCGGCGCGGTGACCAAGTCGATTCCGTCGCTGGCGTTTAACTTTTGGCCGATCCGGACACTTTCCGGATTCGCTTGGCCCACCTGAGATTCAACCACCAACAGAACTTTCGCGGGACCCGCATCGCCACCATCGATCAAATCTCGCAGCACATGAAAATCATCACCCGCGACGTCCTCGGTCACGCGTAGCCGGTGCGTGAACGGCACGGAGAACGCAATATCAATCGATTGGTCGGATGGCATCAAGAATCGGCCGACGAGATGGGGGGTGGGGACAACAGGTGGGATATCACTATTGTAACAAGAAGATTGTGGAAACCCGATGAGGCATCGGGTCGAATTCGACTTTGAGAACCCCCGCAAGAGACGGATTGGAAATGCAACGACGACGTTTAGGCAGCAGTGGTGTGGCCGTCACGGATATTTGCATGGGCACGATGACGTTCGGCGCTCAGTGCGATGAAGCAAGCAGTCACGCGATCTGTGATGCCGCTTGGGACGCTGGTATCGATTTTTTCGACGCAGCCGAACTCTATCCGGTCCCACCCGACGCTGAAACATTCGGCATCACCGAAGAGATTTTCGGCCGGTGGCTGAAAACGAAGCCACGCGAGGCGGTCATCGTCGCGACCAAGGTGACCGGGCCGGGGCACGGTTGGTTCACCCCGCCGGTTCGCCATGGCCGAACCTCTCTGGATCGACATCAGATTCATCGTGCCTGCGACGATTCGCTGCGGCGATTGGGCACCGACTATATCGATTTGTACCAAACCCACTGGCCCGATCATGGCATGCCGTACGAAGAAGTGCTCGGCGCGCTTTCGGAACTGAGAGATGCGGGGAAAGTTCGTGTGATCGGAAGCAGTAACGAAACGTCTTGGGGCGTGATGAAAAGCCTGTGGGCCGCCGATGTTCACGGCGTGGACCGCTATGAAACGGTGCAGAATAATTTCAGCCTGATCAATCGTCGGTGCGAAAGTGAACTGGCTCAGGTCCTGCGCAAAGAAAAGCTAAGCTTGTTGCCCTATTCACCGTTGGGCGGTGGCGTTTTGACGGGCAAATACAATGACGCGCGTCCCGACGGTGCTCGGTTCTCGGCTTACCTTAGTACCGGCGGTGAAAGGCAAAAACGGATGGCGATGCGATTTGTTAATGATCGCACGATTGAGACCACTCGCCGATTAGACGAGATCGCCAGATCGATTGGCACCACCGTGACCGCTCTCGCGCTGGCGTGGAGCCGGCAGCATGACTTCGTCGCGTCCACCATTGTCGGTGCCACTTCCGTTGCTCAGCTTGAGGAATCGTTGGCTGCGAAGGATTTGATCTTGGATGCCGAGACGCTCCACCGCATCGATCAGATCGACATCGACATTCCTAATCCAATGACCGAGGACGGTTTGCGTCGACTGTAGTGGTTATGCCGACGTCAACGCCAAGGATTTCCGCCGCTGTCGACAGAAATTCCGACCGAGTGCAAAACGTGAACTATTTTGGCACTCATGAGAACTCTCGTGATATTGACCATGGTTTGCTTGGCGACTTCGCCGGCGATCAGTGCCGATTGGCTGACACTGCCCAGCACGTACACGCACGACGTGGCGTCGGGCCAGCGCGTCAGTCAGTTCGCTCCGATTGATCCGCCAACGGCACCTCAGCCGACGAACTTTCGTACCAGCGGCTATACCCACACTCGCAGTTCGATCAACTACGGTCAGTCTTCGGATAACTACCATCGCGTTGAGACATGGGGCGATCCGGTTCGCCCGTATGGCGAATGGCGTTTTCCCTACCGGCCTTACAGTACACCCTACCTGAATTGGGGTGCGCCTTTTGCCGGCCTCGGTGGCAACTGGGGCGGTGGGTACGGTGGCGGCTGGGGGTTTGGCCCGGGATCGGGAACTGGCCAACCGGGACCAGGACGTCCACAAGGTGGCGGGACATCCAATCCTTACGCTACGCCGCCGGGATCTCCGTATCCGGTCCCACCGTACTACGATGGCTACTACCCCAACTATCGACAGTAGTTCTAGAAAGCCGTCGACAGTCGTTTCGAAAGCGACTTATTTCGAATGCTTACGCGGCAGAGCTAAACCAACTGCACCAAGTCGCTGGGCACGGGCTTAGCATTAGCAGCGATCGCTTTTTGTTCTAATTCGGGTGCGACGAGGTTATAGAACACATCTCGTTGGCGAGCTTCGTAGCCGAGCTCTTCGATCGATTCACGCATCTGTGCCAGCGTCAAGAAATGTACCGTACCCGCTTCGGCGACCACGTTCTCTTCGATCATCAGGCTGCCCATGTCGTTGGCGCCGAACAGTAATGCGAGTTGGCCGATTTTTCGGCCCTGTGTCACCCAGCTGCTTTGGATGTTTGCGATGTTATCCAGAAACAGTCGCGAGACGGCCTGGGTTTTTAAGTATTCAAATGAACCCGATGGCGCGATGTGATCCAGTTCGGTGTTGTCCGGCTGAAACGTCCAGCAAATAAACGCGGTGAATCCACCGGTCTCATCTTGCAGTTCTCGCAAACGCTGCAGATGCTCGACTCGTTCTGCGATTGTTTCGACATGACCAAACATCATCGTCGCCGAGCTGATTCCGCCCAGCTTGTGCCAGACACGCATCACGTTCAGCCAGTCATCGGTCATGACCTTGCCACGAGTCAGTTCATTGCGAACTCGATCGACCAGGATTTCGGCACCGCCACCTGGGACGCTTCCCAGACCAGCATCCTTTAATCGCGAAAGCACCTCTTCGATCGAAAGGTTGTTGACTTTCGTAAAGTGATGCAGCTCTGGCGGGCTGAATCCGTGCACATTGACTTCGGGAAACTCGCCCTTGATGTCCCTCAAAAGTTCTTCGTACCAATCGAGTTTGAACTTGGGATGCAGGCCGCCTTGCATCAGGATTTGATTGCCGCCCAACGCGACGGTTTCTTCTACTTTCTTAAGCAATGTTTGACGATCCAGTACGTACCCTTCGTCGCTTTTGGGGCCACGATAGAACGCACAAAAATTGCACACCGCAGTGCATACGTTTGTGTAGTTGATATTGCGATCAACGTTGTACGTGCGATACGGCTCGGGATGCATCCGGCGCGAGACCTTGTCAGCGGCCGCGCCAATCGCGGCCAGGTCTTTGCTCTGCAGCAAACGAATCGCGTCATCGGTCGAGATGCGCTCGCCACTGATGGCCTTGTCCAGAATGTCACGGATCGATTCGGGTGCAGATGCAATCATGTCAGGTTGGAAAGTGAATGAGTGGAAACGTCTTGATGAGGTGGAATCAGACCGAGCGACGCAGCTCGCTGGCGGAATGTTTCTAAGCCCAGACGCTCGCCGGGGCCGAGTTGAAAATGTAAGTTGTCGACAAAATAGCTCAGCAGGTCTTCGTTGGTCAGCCCGTGCCCGGCCGCTTCCTCTGCCGAGATTCGGTCCAAATTGGCGAGCCCGTCGTCCCTGCTGGCTTGCAACATTTCGGCCAACTCATCGGTATCGAGTCCCCGTCGAGCCACCCACATTGCAAAGACAAACGGCTTCTCTGTCCAGCGGCACCACCGATCGCCCAAATCCCAGATTTCTTGATAGACGCCGCGCTCTGGGTGCATCGCTCGATCACCGATCAACAAGATCGCATCAGCGTCGACCGTGTCGGGGGTTTGCTCGATTCCCAGCGGGATGGTTTCTGGGCTCAATGAATGAATCTCGTGCAGCAAGACTTTCAACATTGCTGCGCTAGTCCGGCTGCCCTCGTCCAGTGCAAGCCGTTTGATTTGAGGCACCGGGACACGGCTGAGCAACCGGACGCTCCATACCGGGCCGCGGCAAGCGATCACGGCATCCGAAACGATCTTGTAGCCGTCGTGCCGGTTCTGGCGGGGGCCACGAAAGTATTCCACCGAAGGAATCAATGCGACGTCGAGTTTCCCCGCACTCAAGTCCTCTGCCAATCGACTGGGCAAGTTCAGCTGCAATCGCCCTGCACCGCCCATCCGCTCGCGCAGACCATAAATCAGCGGCTTGGTATTCAAATACGAAACGGCACCGACGCGAAGCATGATCGTGATGGACCCAAAGTAGTGATGCGGGAATGCGAAGGTAACTCACCGGCGCCAACCGGACTCGCACGTCTGACGCATGAAAGGAACCGCGTTTCCGGTCATGCAGACAACACAGGACCCCGCCGGAACGATTCGATTCGCCGCGAAAGTTAAGCGGCAATTCTACACGGCGGAGTCAAAAGTGTCCTCCCTGCCCTGTCCTGCACGCTGGCGCGCGACCTCCTGCCGTGCGCGAATATGATGGGCGTGACCAAGGGGGGCTTGGATCGCCGGCCCAATTGACCGCAGGATCTGAGATGCGAATTCATCAATGCGATCGAAACCCGGATCACGGGCGCGATCGATTACACTGTGACCGTCAAACGTTCGAGCATTTGGCAGGCTGATCCAATCGCTAGCCGCTAAGACGTCACAAAACTGGCTCCACCGTGCAGTCTAAAAGCTGAGCAATCTAAAAGCCGTGCAATCTCGATCCCCCTCGGTCGCCTTGCAATCGGTGGGAATGTTCACACGTTCCTGATGTGGATTAACGAGCGGTGTGTTGGACCTGAACGATTGGCAGAAAGCGGACCGAAGTAGCGGATCACGGATTGCGGATCACGGTGCAGCGTTGATTCGATCAATGGCGGTTGATGTCTTCGGCGCATGAATCAGATCAGTCAACGCGCATAAAAAAACGAGAGTTCCCGGCCACGATGTTTGCTCAACTAAAGTTAAACGCACATACACGGAACTCTCGCTGTTGCAAGTTGTAGAGTCTGGCTGTACCGAGTCAAGAGCGACATCGATTGAATCGCGATAAAATTTTTTAGATTCGCTGTTGTCCATTCGCAATTTTAACGTGCATGATCGCCACGAACGAATCGTCGTTACGGTCCGGTTCGCTTGATCATCCGAACTCACGCGTCGTGTTTGATGCGTGCCCGAAACAAGAACATCATCATGTCAAACCGACTCGTACCGCATCCCGATCATCATTACCACTTCGTCACCGGACGACTTGCCGAAGGGCTGATGCGCACGATCGTTGGCGCGCTCGCAGAACAGCACTCCTTCCGTTACTCGATCGGCGTGATGCCGATCACGGTGGCTGCGTTGATGACGCCCCGGTGGCTGCGCAAACACTTGGACTTGCCGCCCGATGCATCGCATGTGATTGTTCCCGGTTACTGCGAACATGGCATCGACGAGCTTGGTGATTCTCTAAAAATCCCCGTGATTTGCGGTCCGAATGACTGTCGGTCGTTGGCCGAATTGTTTGGCGATACGGCACCAAGAGATGACTTCGGCCGGTACGATATCCAGATCATCGCCGAGATCAATCATGCGCCACGTTTGTCGCTGGGCGATTTGATCACGACGGCAAAGAAGCTGCGTGAAAGTGGCGCCGACATCATCGATTTTGGCTGTGATCCGACATCGCGGTGTACGTTCATTCGGCAATGGGTCGCAGCCCTGGTCGGCGAAGGCATTCGAGTTTCGGTCGATACGTTTGATGCGGATGAAGCGGCCGACGCGGTGGACGGCGGTGCGTCGTTGGTGCTTTCGGTGAACTCCGCTAACCGTCATCAAGCCGTCGACTGGGGCGCCGAAGTCGTTGCGATTCCCGACTCGCCCGACGACGAAAAAAGTTTGCAAGAAACAGTGGACTTTTTGGACAAAAAATCCGTTCCATTTCGAATCGACCCGATCTTGGAACCGATCGGAACGGGGTTGATGCAAAGCCTGATTCGTTATGCGTCCGTGCGGCAACGATACCCCGACGCCGAAATAATGATGGGAATCGGAAACGTCACTGAACTGAGTGATGTCGATTCGGCCGGCATCAATCTGCTGTTATTGGGATTATGTCAAGAACTTGGTGTTCGCAGCGTGTTGACGACTCAAGTCATCAATTGGGCTCGGACTTCGGTTGCCGAGTGCGACATCGCTCGTCGGTTGGTGCACTACGCCGTCAAGAATTCTGTGCCGCCCAAACGACTTTCGGACGAATTGGTCATGCTGAGAGATTCGAAGCTACGGCCCTACCCCGGCGAAACGCTGGCTCAACTTGCCGCATCGATCAAAGACAACAACTATCGACTCTTTGCACAATCCGAGCAAATCCATCTGCTAAGTGCCGGAATGCATCTGCGGAGTGGCGACCCGTTCGAATTGTTCGACAAGTTGCTAGGCGAAGACGTTTCTGACAATGTCGATGCCGGGCACGCGTTCTATCTTGGATACGAAATGGCGAAAGCAAAGATCGCGTTGACGCTGGGTAAGCAATATGAGCAAGATCAGTCACTCGACTGGGGAATGCTAACGGAGGCAGAGAATTTACATCGTCTTGCGCGAAAGAATCGGCATCGAGACAAATGATCGGTCACAGTTCTCGTGCGCGTCGAGACTCTTAACCGACACCGCTGCATCGGCCCTCGATCGCCAGCAAGGTGTTTGCGAGAGGCTCGCGTGCAGGATGAACCGATTCGCATCATGCTGCAGTTGACGCCGTTCGGCGGGCTACAACTGACGCCGTTCGGCGGGCTGATGCTCCTCTGACCACCAAACAAGATGCATCCAAATGCTATAGATCAGTGCGATCAGCAACACGCATGTTCCGCTGCGTTTGACCGAGACACGCAAGGCGTCGATCCATAACCACTCGGTGTGTTGCAACATGACCAGTCGCCAATAACCCAACGTCGAAAAAATGATGGTCAACAAGATAACAAGGACGGTCATTGGCGGCACACGATAGCGTGGTCGTACCGGAGTGATTCTGGGCTGGCGTCGGACCCAAAAAAGGAATCCGAAAAACATGGGCGGCAGCAGCACAATCGAACTGCCGTGTTGCAGCAATGCGTACCAACGGATCGGTCGTTTTTCCCAATCGATTGCAACTCCCCTGAGAATCGGAAATGTGTTCACACCCCAACGCCCCAGGTGTGTAAACGAATCCCAAAACACATGGGTCGATGCGCCGACCGCGACCAGGATCGCCACGATGAGCACGCGTGAGACCGAGAAATCGATTTTGCGTTCCAGTGCCGGACGCAATCTCTCGGTCACCGACTCGGGGAACAACGCGCCGAGTGGATGTTTGAAAACACCATGGAACAAGTAATATAAAACCAGTCCGATCGGCATGCAGTGCGTCAAGATGCCGGGGACCGAATGCGTGACGTGATAGCTCATCAATCCCGGCACGAAATTCGGCAGGTCGGGCACCATCGAACCGATCGCAAGCGCCGTCAGCGGAACTCGCCACCGGCACATCCATGCGATCGGAATCGCTGCGGCAACATGTGTCGGCGTGAAAGGCATCAAGGGGTCCGGTTGGAAACACTTCGGCCGAGCGAAATCGCAGCCGTTAAGGACAAGATAGTCAAGTTGTCCGGCCAGATGAATCCACGCTGGGCCGCATGTTCATTGGCATCACTTCATCGGCACTAAAAAATCGGTGGGCGGTGCGGCTTCAACGACCACGGATACGCCTCATTTGGGCGTGATGTCGTGGCGTTCGAGGTGTGACAACCGACGTCCCGCCGGCGTCAGCCGCGGTTCCGCTTGCCTCACCAGTTGATTGACCCCGATGTTGCCGTGACGTCGACGTGATAGTTTGTCGCAAATGCCGCTGGAACACAAAGCACTGCCGATCATTTGCCCACTGCCCGACGACACACGTCTGGACGGGGTGTTTCGCCGCCTCTGTCACTTGCCGGGTTGTCTCTGGCTCGACTCAGCGGCCGGCGGACGTTTTTCGTTTATCACGGCCGATCCGATTGATACGCTGGTTGCGATGCCGGGAGATCCGAATCCGTGGCCGAGGCTCGCCGATTGGAATCGCAGACTGCCACGCATTCCCTGCCAAGATGAACTGCCGCCGTTTCAAGGCGGGATTGCCGGATTGATCGGGTACGAAGCCGGCATGTGGTTGGAACCTGTCGTCGGGATGGCCCCGAGCAACGACTTGCCCACGCCGGCGATGTCGCTAGGACTTTACGACTGGACGATCGCCATGGATCACCGCCATGGCCGCGCGCTGTTGATCTGCAACGGACTCGGTGACAAAAAATCGCCCAACCAAAAGTCGCCCGACCAAGAATCGGCTGGCAAGTCGGCCCATCAGCGTGCCGAGCAGATCCAGGACATTCTACACTCGCACTCGCCGCTGGCTCTCGAGCACTCGTTGCCTTGGATGACGCCTCGGACACGCTCCGGCTCGCCGTCGTCAGGCGGCGACATTCTTGCGGGCCAAATCCCCAAACTCGTGGGCCAGCATGCAACCAAGCATGCCGGTGTGTTCAGCAACTTTACCGGAGCTGGTTTCCGCGCCGGGGTTGCCGAGATTGTCCAGCGGATTCACGCCGGCGATTCGTTCCAAGTCAACTTGGCCCAGCGATTGACGCGGCAAGCGGATTTGCCGTCGCCGGAGCTCTACATGCGGCTTCGTCAGTCCAATCCGGCGCCATTCGGCGCCTACTATGGTGGCGAAGGTTTTGAAGTACTGAGCAGTTCGCCGGAAGGTTTCTTGAGTGTTCGTGACGGGCTGGTCGAAACGCGACCGATCAAAGGAACCGCGCCACGCGTCGGTGATGCTCGGCCGGACGCGCTGCTGGCCCACAAGCTGCGGGTGAGCGAAAAGGATCGTGCCGAGAACGTGATGATCGTCGACCTGATGCGGAACGATCTTTCACGGGTCTGTGAAGACGACAGTGTGGTGGTTGAAAAGTTGTGCCAGATCGAAACGTATCAATACGTTCAACATCTTGTCTCGGTTGTCCAGGGTCAGCTGCGCGCCGACCGGACGGTTGTCGACTTGCTGGCCGCCTGTTTTCCCGGCGGCAGCGTCACCGGGGCTCCAAAAATCGAAGCGATGCGAACGATCGCCGAATTGGAACCGAACCCACGTGGCCCCTACTGCGGTTCGATCGGCTACATCAGCACAAGCGGCGATGCCGACTTCAACATTTTGATCCGCACCATCACGGCCTCGCACGGACACTGGCAGATTCCCGTCGGTGGCGGCATCACGGCAAGAAGCACTCCAGCAGCGGAAGAAGCGGAAACGTGGTCCAAGGCCGAAGGCATGCTGCGTGCATTCCGAGCAAAGTAGCCGGCTGGGACGACTTCGCACCGGTGACCGCGTTGCAAGGTAAAGCGAACCTGCTAAAATCCCGCGTGTCAGATCCAAACCGATCAGGCAAGCCGCCCTTGTAGCTCAGTTGGTAGAGCAACGGACTCTTAATCCGTGGGTCCTAGGTTCGAGCCCTAGCGGGGGCATCTTTTTAGATTTCACAATTGGTCCTCGTTTGTCAGAGCCCCGGTTTTCACGGGGTTTATTCTTTGCGCTGACACTTGTGGAATCGGCCTGAGGGGCGCTGACAGGACCGCCTGCGGGACCGCTGACGTTGGTCGTCGCGTCGACCGTTTCTGATACCGCTCTTTCCCAGTGCGCGTCCGTCGTTTGCAGGTAGTGCCTGTTCGCGATTGCTGCAGAATGTCCCAGCCAGGTATCCAGCACATGCCCAGGGAAACGGTCTTCCAAGTCAGTGCGACAACTAGCCCGCAGGTTTACGAACGTCTTGGGCCATGGCTTCAGTCCCGCCGACTCGATGATCCGGTGCATCTGTGTTCGCAAGTTAGATTCTCGCCCACGATATCGGCTGACCACGTGTCGTGCCCCCGTTGGTGCGATTGTCCAAGCTGCATCCAGAAGCGGACGCAACTCGGGAAAGATTGGACAAAATCGCAAATCGGTTTTCACACTATCGATCCGCAATCGATTTTCATCCCAATGCACATCTGCCCAAAGTAGATCAAGTACTTCAGTCGGGCAGCGAAAGCCCGCGTAGCGACAAAGGCCAAAGATCAACGCCCACTCAGTGTCGCACTTCTCAAGAATTTTCGTAGCAACGTCACGAGTGATAAAGTGGTCGCGATCGCGATTCACTTCACCGCCGATTCGACTTCCAGCGGCGGGATTCGCGATCAGCAGTCTCGCTCGGATTGCCTCCGCAAAGAATTTCTTGACTCGTTTTGCATGTTTGTTGGCCGTCGACTGTGACAGCCCCTCATCAACCATCCAGCGATGCCACTGGTCAAACTCCGCCGGTGTGATCGTCGAAAGGTGACGGTCGGCGCCGACCCTATCGGTAAACCACTTGGCAGCCTGTCGATACTTTGTTCGGGTCGTTGGCTTGAGATCAGTACGAGAAACCACGTAAGTCTCAAAAAATACACCGCACTGCTTTTGATCAGCGGTAACCTCCATGCGCGCATCAAGCAGTCCCCAGGAAGCCAACGTTCGATGGATACGACCATCTAGTCCGGTCGCCCATTTCGCCAGGTCAGCTGTAGGGGTAACGTTGGCGCGTGACAACTGCACAAGCTCCTCCACATTCCTGGCCACTGTCTCGGCAGCGCGTTTGCTCATGGGACCAAGCCACATTGCCCTGCGATCATTCTTTTCAATGTAAACCCTTAGCCGCCAACCTTTTCGTCCTCGATCATGCTCTTTTCGAAGTGATGCCATTTCTGCCTGTTCGCTTACCCCGTGACGGGCAATATTACATTGATCGCCCCAACACGGGAATCTAGGTTGATCGATGGCCGACACGATGGTCGGCATTGGTATAGGCTCAAAAAGCCGTTGTTTCGGTCGCAACCCTCGCGCGTGCAATTAGCGAGTCGACGCCTGTGTGGGGTACCGGGGATCACACGGATGACTCCAGGTAATCTCTTCACGTCGACTTGAACTTGCCGCCCTCTTGTCGCTGCGTTCGCGTCTTCAGTTTCGAATCGCTGCGGATATTTCACGCGAACCACTCCAGTTCACACGACCAGACCGATCGTCGGTTAGGCACAACAAAGTCACGCTATCTGGTTTGCGCGGAGACTAGGGCATGCTCCTCATCAAAACGGATCGTGGTCTTGGGAACGTAGGAAGCCTGTGTCTTCCCAACGTGCATTGGCAGGTCGGTCGACGTGTTGGTCAGCAAAATCACTGCCATACCGTGTAGAGTCTTCGACTGGCGGACTGCTGAACTGACATGTGGGGCCATCGAAGCGCAACTTCGTTTCCGAACGCTCACCGCCACGCATTTTTGCGACGATCATGCTTATATCACCGCCGCCTTCGTCGTGAAGAAGCACCACGGCATCTGCGTCCTGTTCGATACTGCCGCTCGATCTGAGATCACTCAAACGTGGGCGACGCGGTTCCGGACCGTCTTCTCCTTTTCGGCTTAGCTGCGAGAGCAATACGACTGGGATTTTCAGTTCGCGTGATAGTTGTTTGAATGCTCGTGTTGCCATCGTGACTTTGTCATATTCAGACTGTCGCGGGTCCGACGGTTCGACGATCTGCAGATAGTCCACCAGCAAGACGCTTATGTTGCGAGTCGATTTCTGGACCCTCGCATCCGCGCATATGGCCTCAATCGTTGAACGTCTACCGGTTGGCTCACTAATAAAGAAAGGGATGGCCATCGCTTCCTCGACGGCCATTTCAATTGCCCCAATTTCACTGTCCATAATCGTATGACTCGTCAGGAACTTGCCATTGATCCCAGTACGCTTTGCCAGGTACCGAGCCGCGATCTCATGTGATGACATTTCCAGACTGACGAACAAGGCTGCATGATTTGCTGCCGCAATATTCTCTCCAAACTGTTGGCTGATCGAGGACTTGCCGATCCCCGGGCGAGCGGCGACGACATACAATCGATTCGGGAGCAGCCCACCATAGCTGTCATCGAATGGACCGATGCCGGTCAGCAGTCCAGGCGACTTGCCGTGAATTCGTGTCTCGTGAATCTCACGTAACAGCCCGGTGCATGCTTCACCGAGGCCGCTGACGTTGTTGTGTTCGGAAGCCTTGGATTCGATTGCAGCCAGCTCGAAACGCATCCATTCCCCGACATCCTTCGGATCTTCATCTTTGGCGCGCGACGAAAATTCGGTGGCAAGCTCTTGCAACTGTCTCCGCACAGCGAATCGTCTAACGTGCCGTGCGTAGTGCTCTGCATTCTGTGGCGCGCTTTCGTTCAAGAACGTAGTTTTGAACAGGTTTGGTCCACCAAGTCGTTTCAGTAATCCCGAGTCACGCAACCTGCTGATCACTAGCGCTGTATCGCAGATGCTCTCGCAGGCGTGGTGCATATCGACCAGCAGCGAGAACAGCTCTCCGTGAGTCGGATTATTGAAGTCCGAAGCAGTCAACTTCGTTTCAGCTGCACCAATCGACTGGGGCGCGAGTAGGATTGCTGACAGCAAGCCTATGGAGGCATCATGTGGGTCGATGTCACGCATCGCCAGTTATCTCCGAACATCCGCCGAGCTCAGCGTGCATTTCTCGCCGACGATTTCCGATGCTTACCGGCGGAGGGTAGATTTCCTCGTGATCGTCCTTAGGTCGCTCCGCGATCATTTTGCCATGCAGAAGCGGGAAGTTCTTCCGGAGAGAATCGGGAGACCGTATGTTCTGCCACCAGAAGCCATCCGTATTCGCCCATTGGAACACTGCCTGAATCTCGGCCAGCGAATGGCCATCCTTTATTCGCATCAGTCGTATTTTATCAGCCCACCTGTCGAAGTTGGGCTCCTTGGTTTTCGGGAAGCGTTCCACGACTTTGCCAAACATGCTGTGAGCAAAATCCATGTCGTCCTTGGATGGCGTGGATTCGTGAGTTTGACGTGTTGCGCAACCGCCTTGGGAATCATTCGCGTCTGAATCGTCCGTGCGTCCAGGTTCCGATGCTGAAGAGACTCTTTGGGTTAGGTCTTTTGGGGTCTGGTTAGGTAGTCCAGTCGGCAACAAGTCGACGATCGGTTGCTGATCGATGGGCAATTGGTCGGCATCTGGTTCAAACGATGGAACTCGTTCAAGCCAGCCAACCTCCGGACTAGACGCCCATTCGAAAAGCCGTTCGAATACGTCGACTGGCATGTAAGCCAATCGGGCGATTCGATTAAGCGAGACCGGCTTGCCTCGCGATGACGCAAGTATTCCACGATCCGGAAGACTTGCAGCAACGCTTAAGAGAGCGCACCAGGCGCCATAGATTGCAGGTGTATCGTCTCCGAAAGTATCGACTATCGACTGGTATCCACTAGAATGAAGGCGATTCGGCAGGCTTACCCAGTGAAGTGTTTTGTGTTTGCGACTGTCTGCGGTTTCAAATGTCGTCGACCACTTCGCGATGCAGTAGGTTTGTTCAGGCATCAGGCTCTGCTCCTTTCTCTGCAAGAATCCCTGCAACATACAAAGCGGCGAGGCTGAATTTTTGCGACTTGTGAATACGATTGAAGCGTGCCAGTCGCGCCGCGTAATTCGTGGACCACGTGCCCTCCAGGACGACGACGCCATTCTCAATTCGTGTGTCGCTGCAAAAAGCCATCGCTGCGAAGACAACAATCTGACATTCCCGTTTCATGCTTTCAATTTTGTCGACGTCGTCTGATGTGTATCCATCGTCAAGCAATCGCGCCCGGCGAGCAGCATCTGTATGCCGCTGCTTAGCCAGTCGATCGATGGCAACCTCGTCGT
Source organism: uncultured Pirellulaceae bacterium (assembly GCA_963975425.1). GTDB lineage: Bacteria > Planctomycetota > Planctomycetia > Pirellulales > Pirellulaceae > CAXBGS01. Next base: position 717,491 of record CAXBGS010000003.1, on the reverse strand, counting down.
CCAGCAATCTGACAAACGCTTTTGCGGTGGCTCTTGCCTGTATATGATCGACGTCTGCAACGGCAGAGACATCGCCGTTTGTATGCCTTTGCAACGCATCGTTACTCCGGCCCCATTGGTCTCGGTCTTCAGGTGCATCGATCACGATCCTGCCTCCTTCTCCTTTTTCGAGGGGACGGCAAGTGCGTCGATCACTTCCCGCACCTCAAACATCACACGGGAACCGTAGCGCAAGCATGGAATGGTGCCGTCCCTTACTCCGCGTTCGATCGAACTGCGTGACAGCGGAAGGATTTTCTGCAAACCGTTGATGTCGACCACGGGCGATTTCTGTGAATCGACCTGCGATGTCTCCATCACGGCGAGCAACCTAGCGACTAGCTCTTCGATGAACTGATCGAGCTCGACGGATTCGATCATTAAGTGCTTAGCCACGGCCCACCTCCGATCGCCGAACGGCGTCTGAGGGTTCATTCGTGGCTTCATTCTCGCGGACGGGCCGTGCTTGGTCACAATCGCGTCGATGGCGAGCTAGGGCCCGTTGAATTGACCGAAGCAATCGCAGTTCTCGCATTCGTTCGGCAATGGTTTGCCGGACGTCGATTTCGTCCGGTAGCTTGTCTCTGTTCATCTGTGATCCTCGAACATGGCAGAAATGACTTGCTCGGGATCATGACAGAGAGGTGGGACAAACTAGCCGACAAGGTGACCGACAAACTGTCGGTTTATGTGTCGTCTATTTTGTCGTCGCTGAGCTTGACGAGTTTTGCACGTCGACTGTTGATGGTTACCTCGTAGCCCGTATCGAGCAGTTTCCCATTCAGCCTTTCGATGGCTTTCTTGACCGTTCCGTCCGACGGATCCTGTACTTTCCACACCTCCGCGATCTCCGCCAACGTGTCGAAACTGACATAGCGTGATGTTGCCCTTAGCGCTTGAAATAGATATAGCATTTGACCGCCCAACAGTTGCTCGATCTGATCGAGATGGTCTTCATGGTCCAATTGCGCGTTCTTGTTGGTGGATTCATCAGGGGTCCCGTGCTCACCCTTTGACAGAACACCGTCCTCGGGTGATGTCGACTCGTGCAACGTCTGGGCGTCTCCGGAACGATCTGATCGTTGATGTAGCGCCCTGATGCGGCGACGGAGCGAGTTCCAGGCTTCCTGACGTGTTTTCGCGATCTCCTCTAAGCGAAATGCGTGGTCGCCGTAAGACGCACGCATGGTTGGGTCTTCGCGTATCGACTTGGCAAGTCGAAGGAGAGGCTCGTTTGATTCCGGGGGGAAAAACGGTGGAAGCGTTCCCGACTCGTCACACGCTTTTCTCAAAAGCGTCTCAGCGCGATTAGCCAGTTCAAGTTGTCGCTCAACCTTCAACAGTTTCTTGCATGCGGAATTCAAATCTAAGCGCTTGATACTGATAAGCGATTGAAATGCACCAATCTGCTGCTGATTCTCAAGCTTTACAATCTCCTCATTGACTTCGTCAAGGAGAGTAAGCAGGTGCCATCGCTGTTCGAGTAACGCTGCCTCCCTGGGACGCTTTGAGTTCCGTCGCCTTATTTGGAATCCGAGCCGACCTTTCTTGCGGACAGCTTCTGGCTCTTTCATGCTTTTCCTTTCCATCTTGCAGTCCGATCCAACCGGCCTCGGCGGAAAGGAAACGCCAGTAGCCGGTGTAATCCTGGCTGCGGGAGCTACCCCGATCGCTGCTTGTTTGACGAACTCAGATACGGGCGACCACGCACGTCGGACGGGCATTTTGCGGAATGCTGTCGCGGCTGGCAACCGATGGAGTGGTCCTGCACGTCCTCGACCGAATGCTGTTCATCGGAACACGCATAAACGTGCTGGCACTACACGTGCGTGCTGAGGGCCTCTGGGGGGCGTCTGGCGCGTTTCTAGTGTCTGGCATGGTTTGAGGTCGTGTTTAGCAGTTCGCTCGTTAGACGGCAAATCCGCGAGTTCGGGCGGTGGCGGGGCGATCGGGTGTCGTCGGCCCGCAACCGGGTGATGTTCGGTTCCGGGTGTTTGCCACCATTGCACCGACCATCGACGTCATCTGCACTCGTCTCGCGCGGTGGCTTAGACTGACCCCTCCCTCCTATTTACTGATTACCGATGAACGAGCACTCGGGGTACGATGGCGAAGAAAAAGTCAACGAAGGATTCCAAGCAGGCCGCCAATCTCGGGTTCGAGGCCAAGCTGTGGCAGGCTGCCGACAAGCTTCGCAACAACATGGACGCCGCCGAGTACAAGCACACCGTGCTCGGCCTGATCTTCCTGAAGTACATCTCCGATGCGTTCGAGGAATTGCACCAAGCATTGATCGCCGGTGAGGGCCAATACGAGGGCGCCGATCCGGAAGACGCCGATGAGTATCGCGCGGAGAACGTCTTTTGGGTTCCGCCCGAGGCGCGATGGACGCACATCCAGGACAACGCCAAGCAGCCGACCATTGGCAAGCTGGTCGACGACGCGATGGATGCGATCGAACGTGACAACCCCAAGCTCAGAGGGACGCTCACCAAGAACTACGCTCGACCGGGATTGGATAAGCACCGCCTTGGCGAGTTGATCGACCTGATCGGGACGATCGGGCTGGGTGACAAGGAAAACCGCAGCAAAGACATCCTGGGCCGCGTCTACGAATACTTCCTTAGCTCGTTCGCCAGCGCCGAAGGCAAGAAGGGCGGCCAGTTCTACACACCCCGTTGCGTGGTCGCGACTTTGGTTGAGATGCTCGCGCCGTACAAGGGACGTGTCTACGATCCATGCTGTGGCTCAGGCGGGATGTTTGTGCAAGGTGAGAAGTTCGTCGAACACCACGGAGGCCGGATTGGTGACATCGCCATCTACGGCCAGGAATCCAACCCGACGACGCGCCGACTGGCGATGATGAACCTGGCGATTCGTGGCATCGACGGCGATCTTGGCAAAGAGCACGCCGACACGTTCCGCCGCGACCTGCACAAAGACCTCAAGGCCGATTACGTAATAGCCAATCCGCCATTCAATGATTCGGACTGGCACCGAAACGACGAGGACGTTCGCTGGAAATACGGCACGCCGCCGAAGGGCAACGCCAACTATGCGTGGGTGCAGCATTTTATCCACCACCTCAGTCCGACGGGCATCGCCGGGTTCGTGCTAGCCAACGGCAGTATGAGCAGTAACCAGTCGGGCGAAGGGGACATCCGCAAGGCAATCATCGAAGCGGATCTGGTCGATTGCATGGTGGCGATGCCGGGCCAATTGTTTTACAGCACGCAGATACCGGTCTGCCTGTGGTTCTTGACCAGAGACAAAAAGGCGAAGGGCTACCGTGACCGCCGGGGCGAAACACTTTTCATCGACGCGAGAAAAATGGGCACACTGATCGACCGTGTCCATCGCGAGTTAACCGACGCCGACATCGCTCGTCTGGCCGACACGTACCACGCCTGGCAAAAACGACCACCTGTTACCTCCGACCTTTCGCCTTTGCCCTCCTATTCCGATATTCCCGGCTTCTGCAAGAGTGCGAGCCTCTCGGAGATCGCCGAGCACGGTCACGTACTGACGCCGGGCCGCTACGTAGGAGCGGAAGAAGTCGAAGACGACGGCGAGCCGTTTGAGGACAAGATGCGTCGCCTGGTCGGGGAGCTTGGCGGTCAGTTCGAGGAGTCGTCGCGTTTGGAGGAAGCCATCAAGTCCAATCTGGAGGCGTTGGGCTATGGCGGGTGAGTGGGAGTCGAAAAGCATTGCGTCGCTCATGGAAGACGGCGTCATTGTGGGACACAAAGACGGAAACTATGGATCGAGCTACCCACGAAAAAGTGAATTTGGCCATGAGGGCATTCCGTTCTTAACCGCAAAGCTGCTCGACGATACGAGCGGACGAATCGACTTTGAAAATGCTCCCCGTCTCTGCACTGAAAAAGCCAGCAGATTGACGTTTGGCTACATCAAGGCCAACGATGTTTTGCTGTCCCACAACGCGACGATCGGACGAGTCGCAGTTGTGCCGGAATTGGCGGAACCCGTACTGATCGGAACATCGCTCACCTACTTTCGCGTTGATGAGTCACGTCTATCGCCTCGATACCTTGCTGCGTTTTTCAAGGGGCGTGATTTTCAGAATCAGCTTATTGCTGTGATGAGTCACAGTACGCGGAATCAGGTGCCAATCACAGCACAACGACGTTTGAAAATCACAATCCCCCCGCTTCCCGAACAGCGAGCGATCGCGTCGATCCTCGGTGCGTTGGACGACAAGATCGAGTTGAACCGTCGGATGAATGCGACGTTGGAGTCTCTTGCGCGGGCGATCTTCAAGAGTTGGTTCGTCGATTTCGACCCCGTGCGCAGCAAGAGTGGCCAGCAGGCCGAGCCGCCATCGGGAACCGGAGCCGCCACGGCGACCTCGCCGCCCCCTCGCGACCTTTCCCCCGATTCCTCGCCCGCGTATTCGCCCTTCACCCTTCCACCTTCCCTCTCGGCTCTTTTCTCCTCCACATTCCAAGACTCCGACCTCGGCGACATTCCCGAAGGTTGGAGCACAACTCCGCTTTATGAAACTGCGCAATTTGTTAACGGCGCATCATTCAAAAGCCAAGACTTCTGCGATCCCTCAGATGGCTTGCCCGTTGTCAAAATCGCGGAACTCAAAAACGGCCTATCGGCACAAACCAAGTATTCGGCTCGTGAGCTTGACGACACTCGCACGATCGGCACGGGGGATTTGCTTTACTCTTGGTCTGGTAGTCCTGATACGTCGCTCGCGGTCTTCGTCTGGTCGCACGGGCGCGGATTGCTCAATCAGCACATTTTCAAAGTCATCACGGAATCACAGGAACAAAAGCATTACGTCTTCTACCTGCTGAAGTATCTCCGTTCGACACTCGTCGAAATCGCAAGGAACAAACAAACGACGGGGTTAGGGCACGTAACGGTCGCCGACATGAAACGACTCCACGTTTGTAAGCCACCAGACGAAATTCTGTCCGAATGCGACAAGACTCTTGGGCCGATTTATGATCGATGCTTTGCGAACGAGCGTGAGTCCTTAACCCTGAGTGCCCTTCGCGACACGCTGCTTCCCAAGCTTCTCTCCGGCGAGTTGCCCGTCCCCGCCGCCCTCACCGCCACCGAGGAGGCTCTGGCGTGACATCGTTGAGGTCTCCGCTTCTGCTCATTCCGAGTCCGCCGGAACCGCTAGATGTCCACGTGCAGGTTCCGCGACAACGTGACAACTTGTTCGAGCGGCTGATTCGGAATCCGCAAGCACCCGATCGCCCCATGCGCGAAGGCCAATGCGCCGAGATGTTGCGGTCGGTCTTGGTCGCCTGCCCGAGCCTCGCCGCAGGCGTTTTCAAGTGGCTTGCACATATGACCGGCGTACCCATCGCTCTGATCGACGAGTTGGACTGGAGTCTGGAGACGGAGCAATCCATTGGGAGCAAGCGAGACGACCTGCGGATCGAAGGCTGGCGTGCGGTCGATGATGATCAACAGCGCGCCGCGCTGTGGACGGTTGAAATCAAAGTCGCCGCGCCGCTGCATGAAAGCGCCCAGCAAGACTGGGAGAGTGGATCGGACATCACGCCGGTCGATGATCCCGAAAACGTGAACCAATTACTAAATTACGACAGTTGGCTGGCCCATCAGGACGCCGACCATAAAGCCGGGTTTGTTCTAGCGTTGCGCGACATGTCGATGGCACTACCCGACGGCCTTGGTCAGACGTGGCGATGCTTTACGTGGACAACGCTGGCGATGGAAGTGGAGAGGGCTCTGGCAGCGGATCAGCTGCCCACGGCAGAGCAACCTTTCGCGGAGCACATGCTGGGTTTTATTAGACACCGATTATGGGATACGACGGACATGACGACATCACGACTTGAGCTTGACGATGTTGCCCTCCTCCGGGCACTGGCCGCGATTGGACCATCATGTTCACGAAAGCTGAGGGACTTGGTGAACGACTTTGAAGTGATCTTCCGCGACGTGGGCATTTCCTTCGTCCAGGTCAAATCATCAACTCAAACCAGCTTCTTTGATCGCTCCGACGTCGCGCAGTGTTGGCTGACGGGCTTCCTCATCCGGGACTCGCGGGGAGAACTTACTGTCAGTGCGGGCATCATGGCCGATGACCTTTGTGTGCGAGTCACGACTTATCCACGTGGGTGCTCGGTGAACACGCCAACGCACCAGATCGTCAGCCGTCACAAGACGGAGCTATTGAAACGCAATCCCGACTGGGTGCTCGGAGAGCTAGATGGTGTCAGTCCTTTGCAGATGAGCCTATCGAAACCGCTTGTGTCCGTCCTCGGTGATGAGGACTGGCAGTCTCCGCTGAGGGATTTCGTGAGTGGCGCGCTCACCGATTTGAAAGAAGCCGGGGTTCTGGATGCCTTCATCAACATCGAGGTGGAGAAAAACGAATCATGACGGACTCCTACGTAGCCAGGGCTGAAGTGGAACCGGTGAGCTGATGGTCGGACAGATTTACTTGCTCGGTGACGATTCCAAGCTACGTGAAATGGTCGAGATGCCGTACGACTCGGAATCGTTGCCTCAACAGTTTCTTGCCGATTATCCCAACCTGCTGGCCGGAGAGCAGATGGATTTGAACGACGCTCGGCGGTGGATACCGGTTGCTCGCGAGATCGGCATTGCCGACGAGGAAGACGGATCACGTCGCTGGTCACTCGATCATTTGTTTATTGACCAGGATGGCGTACCAACGTTGGTGGAAATCAAAAGAAGCTCCGACACTCGCATCCGTCGTGAGGTCGTCGGACAGATGCTTGATTACGCCGCGAATGCGTTCAGCTTTTGGTCTATCGTGGAGATTCGCGCGCAGTTCGAGGCCGCGTGCGAAAACGAAGGCGTCGACGCGGAGGAACGACTCATCCGATTCGTCGGTGACAATGGTGACAGTTCCGATTTCTGGGAGCAGGTCAACACGAACCTGCGGGCTGGTCGCATCCGAATGGTCTTCGTCGCCGATGTGATCTCGGCGGAATTGCGGAGCATCGTCGAGTTTTTGAATCTACAGATGGACCCGGCAGAGGTCTTTGCGGTCGAGATCAAACAGTTCGTCAACAATTCGCTGAAGACACTTGTCCCAAAGGTGTACGATCAGAGCAGTGGCCCCTGGACGCGACGATCCGGTCGCTCGGCGCCGTCCGAACAGATCGAGGAGCAGGAGTTCTTTAACGCGATGGTCGCAGACGGGGCGCCGGAGCATCGGGTCACTTTCGCCCAATCGGTTGAGTGGGCGCGGCAACGATTATTGCAACTGGTGTTTCGGCGTGGCTCGCGACAAGTGAGTTTCGTCCCCGGCTTCAAAAATGGTGACGCGATCGTCAATCCGGTGTCATGCAAACACAGCGGCACCATGCGGCTGAAGATGAGGGACCTGGTACGAAGACCGCCGTTCGACGATCCCAATCAACGAGACGAGCTAAGGCGGATCTTGGAGAAGATTCCAGGATTCGATCTTCACGGTGGTATGGATGGGCTGCCGCTCATCGACCTAGATAAGTTGACTGACGAGAACGACCGCCAAGCTGTGCTCGATGTCTTGGACTGGATCAATGACCGATTCCACGATCAGGCGAGATAGAGGTGGAAGATGAAAGGCACGGCAATTCACGTATGCTTTGAAAACGGCTTCCTCACTTGCGTCCTTACCGTCGAACAGGACCGGAAATTGGATCGACGCCTCCGTCGCAATGCTCGCCGATCTGGCTATTCATCCGGGAATAAAGCCGCACCAAACGCAAAAGCAGAAACGTCATTCGAGCGAAAGGGATGCAATCAACCATGGAGTTAGAAAGCACTGCAGCGGAACTCGGCGTCGACCTATTCCACATCGCTTTAGAACGGAAGGACGGAAAGCGATGGATAGCACCGGGACGCTGTGAGACGTCAGTTGAACACGCTGTACTTCAGTGCTTTGAGCCCGAGGGGTGGGCTGGATATTGGCGTGAGGGAAGGCTACTCCTGAACGTGATCAAGGCGATGTCGTTCCCGACGATCCCTTCTAGTATCAAGAATATCGGAATTGAAGCGTTATACGATCACAATGTCTCGTCTTCGGACAACTACTTTGAGACTGTTTGGCTTCTCGAAAATGTCCGCAACGCTAGCAGGGACCAGGTGAGCCGGAATGCTCAGTTTATTCTTTCGATGCCCCGTGGAGATTCGAGGATCACAGATTACTACCCTGACCTAGAACAATGGATGTTTCTTGGTCTATTTGATGCACTCGGTACCGAGACGCTTTATTCCATCGCCACAATTTTTTCCGAAGACCCTTACGAATTTCGTAAGGGCTGGCCTGACATTACGATGTGGAAAGGAAATAAGGTTCGATTTCTGGAGGTCAAGGCACCGGGCGACAAGGTCCACAAGAGCCAATGGATAATCAACCGTCGATTTAACAAACCTCTGTCGCTCGACTTCGCAATCGTGGATGTTCAACCTTATGAATCCGCTGTCGCAACTTTCGGCCAGCCGCGCCTGACAAGACGTCATGGAACTGGCAGCGGTGATTCTCCATCAAAACACATCGGCGCAGAACGGAAAAAACCCGAAGCGCAGTCCATCGCTAAGAATACATACTGGCGTAATGCAAACGATGCGAACACCAAGTCGATTCAGGCTATCGAGCATGCCTGGGCTGATATACAGAAGTGCAAGCAGAGTAGCGGCTCCAAGCAAAACCTCGCGACATTGGAGCAGGCGGCTGAGATTACCAATCAATATTATGCTGATATGAAGCAGGCAATTCGGAGTAGTCCGAACGATGGGTTGACTATGGCGCTTCGATGGCAACCGACACCGTCGCTTCACGAGGCCATAGGAGCCATCCGGGCACTGGTCCGAGAAAAACGCAAAGCAAGGGACGACTATGCTGATGAACTGTTTTTTCTTTATGCACTCGCCGCCGTTAACTCATTCACGCCCCCACGTGCAGAGAAGCGCCACTATCCCGGTACCAATATCAGGGACACGATTCCACGAGTTGTTTTTGGCGAATTGATGATTGATTACAATGCGATCGGCTACGAAAAACTGAAGCTACTTAATCTGAGCGACATTCGCCTGATCACCACGGAATGGGGCGAGCCGTCACGACATTCCACGCTTTACGAGTATGAGAATCATGTCTGGAAAGAGTGGGAAGAGCGATACTGGAAAACGGCTTCGCCTGGGTCAGCTAACGGCAGTGAATCGCCCCAACGCTTTTTTGAGATCATCCGCGATCTCGTGAGCAAAGTCTTCCGGTTCCAGTAAACAAGCTATGGTAGTCGAAACCGACGGTGAAATGACTGTCCGAGTGGGTTCGACGGTACGCAAAGAAGGCGTAAGATCGTGGACACAATCTTGCACGAAGCGAGACCGGCTTGTTCAGGCAGGAAAGCTCGAGGTGCGAGAAGACCCTGACTACTATGTCTTCGTCGAAGATGTCCCTTTCAGTAGCCCGAGCGCAGCGGCAGCCGTTGTTGCAGCTCGGAATACCAATGGTCGCATGACTTGGCGCATTCCCGGGATAAACCAAACCTATGCCGACTGGCAGGAAGCGAAAATCCGATACGTTGAGCAGACGGGTGAGGTTGATGAACCAGATAACTAGCAAGGCCGCGCACTCAAACCAACCCACTCGCTTCATCAAGCCACCACGCGGTGACAATAGTGACAATCACTGAAGACACGGTCGAATACGCCGCAATGGAATGGCTCGAATCGCTCGGCTATGACATCGCCCATGGTTCGGACATCTCACCCGGAGGGGATAACCCTGAACGGGAGTCGGTCGTTGATGTCGTGTTGGAATGGCGGTTGCGTGATGCGATTGCTCGACTGAATCCCGGTCTGCCGGAGGAAGCCCGAGAGGATGCGCTCCGCAAGGTGCTACGCCCTGACCTGCCGTCGCTGATCCAGAACAACCGCGTTTTCCACAAACAGCTCCGGGATGGCGTGGAGGTTGAGTATCGCCGAGAGGATGGATCGATCGGTGGTGATCACATTCGGCTGGTTTCGACCGATGATGTCACCGCCAATGACTATCTTGCGGTGAACCAATTTACCGTCATCCAGGGCGAACATCATCGTCGATTGGACATTGTTCTGTTCGTCAATGGTCTGCCGTTGGTCGTGATCGAACTGAAGAACCAGGCCGACGAAGATGCGACCGTCGACAAAGCGTTCACGCAGCTGAAAACCTACAAATCCGAATTGCCGACATTGTTTTACTACAACGAGCTGCTTGTGGTCAGCGACGGATTGGCGGCGCGGATGGGTTCGCTGACGGCGGGACAAGAATGGTTCAAGCCTTGGCGGACGATCGAGGACGAAACGCCCGTGAAGGGGCTGACGGAGCTGGAGGTGCTGATTCGCGGTGCTCTCCAGTCGGAGCGAATGATCGAGCTGATCACCGGGTTCGTTTTGTTCGAGGATGATCCCGACAGTGAGGACATCCATAAAATCCTGGCGGGCTATCACCAGTTCCACGCCGCGCGTCGGGCGATTGATGCAACCATCGAAGCGACTCGCGTCGGGGGCGATCAGCGATGCGGCGTCGTGTGGCACACCCAAGGTAGCGGCAAGAGTCTCACGATGCTGTTCTATTCGGGGCTGGTGATCTCGCACCCCGCGATGAACAACCCTACGCTGATCGTGCTGACCGATCGTAATGACCTTGACGACCAACTGTTCGGCCAGTTCCACCGCTGCACTGACATCCTCCGTCAAACGCCGGTGCAAGCCGATGGCGTGGAACACCTTCGCGAGCTACTAAAAGTCAACTCGGGCGGCGTGATCTTCACCACGGTGCATAAGTTCGCCGAAAAAACAGGGCAGTTTCCGCTACTGACGGATCGTAAGAATGTCGTCGTGATGGCCGACGAGGCGCACCGTAGCCAGTACGGGTTTAAGGCCAAACAGGATAAGGAAACCGGTGACGTTTCATATGGGTTTGCCAGGAACATCAGGGACGCCCTGCCGAACGCCTCCTTCATCGGATTCACCGGCACGCCGATCGAACTCGATGACAAGAACACGGTGGCCGTATTTGGCGACTACATCAGCGTCTATGACATCCAGCGAGCCGTGGAAGATAAGGCGACGGTACCGATCTACTACGAAAGCCGGGTAATCAAACTCAGCCTTGCCGATCGTTCGATGGAGACGATCGACGACGAATTCGAGGACGTGACCGAATCCGAAGAACTGACGACCAAGGAAAAGCTCAAGACGAAGTGGGCAGCACTGGAGTCGATGGTCGGCGACGACGAGCGGCTAAAGCTGCTGGCCAAGGATTTGGTGGATCATTTCGAGACGCGATGCGAAGCGATGGACGGCAAGGGGATGATCGTCTGCATGTCTCGCCGAATTTGCGTGGACCTCTACAACGAGATCATTAAGCTGCGTCCGCAGTGGCATGGCAATCCCAACGGGAAGGCGAAGTCGGCTGATCGTGATGGCGAAAACGAAGCGAGTGCCGCTGCGCTGGCTAGACCCGATACAGAAGCCTGGCAAGAACCCGCAGGTAGCGACCCACCAAGGATCGTGGCTGAAAACACTCCTGACTACAGCGAGGACACGAAGGTTCCAGCTGCCGATGATTTCGGCGCCGTAAAGATCATCATGACGGGATCGGCTTCCGATCCGCCGGAGTGGCAGCAGCACATTCGTACCAAACAACGACGCAAGACGCTGGCCAGCGATTTCAAAGATCCCAACAGTGACTTCAAGCTGGTCATCGTCCGCGACATGTGGCTGACCGGCTTCGATGCGCCGTGCTTGCACACGATGTATCTGGACAAGCCCATGCACGGACATGGCTTGATGCAGGCCATTGCCAGAGTGAACCGAGTATTCCGCAACAAGCCAGGCGGTCTCATTGTCGACTACCTGGGGATCGGTGATTCACTCAAGAGTGCGCTGCGTACCTACACCGAGAGCGGAGGCAAGGGACAGACGACCGTCGACACCGCCGACGCAGTACGGGCGCTACAAAAGCAGTACGAGCTTTGCTGCGACATGATCCACGGATTCAACTGGACGAAGTGGAAGACCGGCACGGCTGGAGACAAGGTTTCTCTCCCGGTCGCTGCACAGGAATACATCCTGGAACAGGAGGACGGTAAGCAACGCTGGCTGGCTCATGTCAGCGGGTTGTCCAAAGGCTACGCACTCTGCCCGACCTAGCCGTACGCACACAAAATCCGCGACGATATTGCGTTCTTCCAGATCGTCGCCACGATGTTCCGAAAGTACTCCGAAAGCGGCAAGAGCAAGAGCGAACTCGACTACGCTGTGCGTCAATTGGTCAGCGAAGCGGTGGTGGCGACCGGGGATCAGGTCATCGATGTCTTTTCCGCCGCCGGACTGGACCGGCCTGACATCTCGATCCTCTCCGAAGACTTCTTGGCCGACGTGCGCCGTCTACCGCACAAGAACGTTGCCGTCGAGCTGCTGAAGAAACTACTTGGTGACGAGATCAAGCAGCGCTCACCACGCAATGTGGTCCAGGCTCGCAAGTTCTCGGACCTGCTCCAGCAAACTCTTAACAAATACCACAACCGAGCGATTGAGACGCACGAGATCATCGAGGAGTTGATCAAGCTGGCCGAGCAGATGCGTGCCGCGTCCGACCGAGGCGAAGACCTTGGACTGAACGACGACGAGCTTGCCTTCTATGATGCGCTCGCCCAAAATGCATCGGCAACCGAAGCGATGGGCGACGACAAGCTCAAGGTGATCGCCGCCGAGTTGATCATGACGGTCCGCAAAAACGTCAGCATCGACTGGACGCTGCGAGAGTCCGCCCGCGCCAAAATCCGAGTCATCGTCCGCCGCATTCTCCGCAAGCACGGCTACCCGCCCGACCTGCAAGCTGAAGCAACGAAGCTGGTGCTGGAACAAGCCGAGGCGATTTGTCAGGGGTGGACGCAATGATCGTGTTGCCGGGCGACTTTCCGGATGGTCGGGAGACGAGCGATCATCGACCGGTCGATTTGGTGGTTACGCCGTGATGCAGTGTTCAGACCCGCGACACTTGCCTCCGTGGGATTGGCCCGGATTGTCGAGGGAAGAGTGAGATAACCACGGCGTCACCGGCTCTAGCGAAACGTACAGCACGAAGGCCGCGATGGAGAAAAGCCCCAAGACGGCAAGGTGAAGAAGTTGGTGTTCGCGTGAAGGCGGCGCTAAGCTTCCACGGAGTGACGCTATTGGAGTACGTCACTTCGCTCAGCAATTTCCTTTGCAAAAATCATTACCTCCCGCCGTGCCACGACGTCCATCGACTCCCACAACTCTAAAAGACTGACCGTCTGATCATCGATATTCTGCAGCAACGGGACCGCCTGCAGGACCGCCGCAGAAGATGGCTGCGTTTTTTCCCGCGTATGAGCCGTTTTTTCGAGCCCTAGCGGGGGCACTTCTTAAAACTTCGTGATTAACGGCATTTGCCGGGACCTGTCGACAAGCGACAGAGCGCACTTTCGACTCGAGTTCTTGGGTACTGTACCCGAGAACTCCAACTTAGAAGTTCGCGCGATGGCACGTCCAAGACTAACTTCCCTAGTTACCGCAAGCACAAGAGCGGTCAGGCTCGCGTCACGATCAATGGTCGTGACCACTATCTTGGCGAGCACGGCACCAAGGCCAGTAAGGCCGAATACGACCGGCTTATTGCCGAGTATCTCGCGAGCGGCCGCAGCATCTCGTTCGGTGCCGATTCCGGCGAGATGACGTTGGCAGTGTTGATGGTTGAATATTTTCGGCACGCCAAGAGCTATTACGGCACTGGCGACGCATCCGAGTGGCATCGGATCAACTTGCGGTAAAACCTGTTAAGGAACTGTATGCTGCGACGCAGGCTTCGGACTTCGGCCCCCTTGAGTTTAAGACTACTCGACAAAAGATGGTCGATTGCGGACTAGCTCGTACGGTAGTGAACTCGTGCATGAAGCGTGTCGTGCGATTGTTCAAGTGGGCGGCATCCGAGGCGATGCTACCGGCTTCCGTGCATGGGATGCTTTGCCTGATTCTGAGACTCTGCCGCCGCCGATCTGCGCTTGGGATCGAACGCCGATTTACTCGCCGTGGCCCGATGGGCAATACTATGAAATAGCGGCGATGCCAAAGCTTGCCACACCGGAGATGGTCCGGGCCTATGTTCACGCGATCCAGCAAGGTCGCGCGAAGAACCTTGCTGCCAAACTGTGTCGTAACATCGGGCCGATAAATGGTGGGTTTTCGGTCGCGAACCTATGCGAACTAAGAGAAGCACCTGAGCCAAAGAGCTGAGCTGGCTTCGCGCCTTTGCCGGACTGATACTTTCACTGATGTTTAGCCGCCACACTCCGTAGCCGAAAAGCTGTGGGGGTTTGGAGTTGGATTTTGCGCGAATGGCTGAATTTTTCGTGTCAGAAGATCCACGCGGTAGTGAAAGAGGCGGTTTGAGTAGCCAGAAAAGCTTGCGGCTGGACGTCTACACAACTACGCTACTCGTGGTCATCCACAAACCGCCCAGCAACCAAAGTCTAATAGAGATGTGTCCTGGCTGCTCCCGAGTGAAGTTTCAAGGAATCGTTTTTGCAGTCATCTTCTGCTGCTCATCTCCAGTTGCAGTTGCGGAAACTATCTCATCGTTCTTCGTTGATCTCGGGGCGGATGTAACTGTGCGAGGCGTGACGCGACTCCCCGATGGAACAGCCATGGTGGTTGGTTACACCGGAGATTTTGAGCAGGCCAAATTTTTCGAAATTGCGCCTAATGGAGCAGAATTCACGTCCGTAGAGCTGGCCGGTCTGGGAGGTCGTTCGGTTGCGACGGCGGTTTCTGCCAATGGCGAGTACATCGTAGGATATTCCCAATCGCCTGGTTCCGCCGATGTTGGAGAAGGCACCGTTTGGACACGCTCGACCAATTGGTCCGCGATGGGGGTGGGCCTCGATGGGCTGTTGTTTCCATCTTCAGTTGTCTCGGACGTCGCGTCCAATGGAGTTGCTGCCGGAGATGAAGATGGCGCTAGAGGGGCGTTCTCATGGTCTCCGACGAATGGCCGAACGTCTCTGGAGAGTAGGTTCGGCAACGGCGGTGCGATTGCCGTATCTGATGACGGTCGACTCTTTGCGGGACTTGGAAGTCTTACTTTCGGCGTAGCTTCGCCGCTGCTGTGGGCCGGCAGTGGAATGGAAGTATTGGCACACCCGGATCTCGCTGCAGTCGTGCGAGACATGTCCGACAATGGTGTCTATATTTCTGGCTTTTCCGAAACGTTTGATCCCTTCATCTTTCAAACCTTCACCAATGCAGCACTCTGGGTCGATTCGGATCGGCGGGTGACGGAAAACCAATCTGCTGCGGACTACGAGTTCATGTATCTTCTCGACATGGACGGGGATCCTTTTCAGGGTGAGGTGACCACTGTGTCTGACAACGGATATGCGTTTGGGGGAAGCCCGGAAGGTGCATTCATTTGGCACGAATCATTCGACGGAGTCCGGCTTCTCGATGAATGGTTGATTACCGAGCACGGCATCAGTCTACCGACCAACCCGACGAATGTGACTGATGTGTTTTTCGATGGTCAGAATCTGAACTTGGCGGTTGAAGGCAGCGGCTATTTTATCAGTACCAATGTCGCCGCTATTCCCGAACCTTCTGTCGCTGTGTTGCTTATCGCGTGCACCGCGTTGATTTCCTTTCGCAGACTAGCGATGGTTTAATCCATTGCATCGCTGCAAATTCGAACCCGAGTCACAGTCTCAACTCGGCGACCAACTAGAATCGCATCGCTCGAAAACGGATCGCTCTCTCTTCTCGCCAACCGCTCACTGCAAAGCATATGGCCGATTCCCGCATGACAGTACACGGCGTATCAACTCGCGGCTTCGCATCGCTGCCGGAGTGACACTCGTAGCGCTCTTCGCCTAGCCCCCAAAGTCCACGATTCTCTTTTTTTGCCACCATCATGCCACCGGCATCGCCCACCGCAACTGATTTGCATAGCGCATTGCGTTGAGGGTGCCGCAGGGATAATTTGACAGTGGCGCCGATGGACGCAGACGCTAATGAGGGAGTACTTTGCGGACGGTTAGTCGCAAGCGCCGTGATAGTACGTCAGTGAAACGTATGCTCACTACCCAGTTGCGCGAGAAACAAGTTCTGGCAGAGTTGGCTACAATCGTTGCCAATGCGTCCCTGATTTGTATCGGAGAATAGCGGTGAACAATTGGCTAAAGAGCGCGCTTGCCACACTTTTGTATGTCGTATCGCTCGGCTCGGCAGGCGGCCAGCAACCTGACGCGATTAGCAACCCAGCGTACGCGAATACGCTTAGAGAAATCCAGCAAGCGAAGACGCTGTCCTATACGGTTACACACTTTATCGACGGGGAAGACGGTTCGCTTCAGGTATCCCTTGTTACAGAGTCGGAACATCGGTCTCCGAACCTCTACCGGGAAACGCGTTTCGATGAGAATAGAAACGTTCGCACTGTCGATATTGTGGACACCAATGCAAAGAAGCAACTGCGTCTTGACATGCAGGCGAAGACAGCGACTTGGCTCGACCAGCCAGTCAATGTCTATGGTCCCGGTAGTCCGCTAGAAATGCTGGCGAGCTTTATCAAGAAAATGCCCGTCGACGCTGCTGGGCAACGCGAGACAAACGAGGGTAAGGCGGATGTCTTTGAGGTTAGCTCTCGCCTCAGTCTATGGTTTGATACGGAGTCCAGGGACCTCGTAGGTTTTTCGATGTCTAAACTAGACCAGGATTTCAGCCCGCAACTGTCCGATCTTGGAAAGTCGCCCGTGCGTCATGGTGCCGCAATGCCAATTGGCCAAGTGCGAAGTGACATTCAGTACGGCGAAGATATCCGCGAAGAACGATTTAAAATGGAAGTACCGAGAGGATTCGAAGTCGTGGAGTGAGCGTGCCGGCACGGAGTGACCGTACCACACGTTGACACCGGAGCGTTTGTGGTCACCGGCCTGACGTGATTGGCAAATTAACGCCGCCCGCATCGCGTTACTATTATCCGACGGAATTGCTTTGGTTCTCTCGGTTTGTCAGCCGGCCCGCACACGAACACTCGGGTCGCGATGCCGTCACGTTTTCACTTTTCGGCTTGGCCTCAGACGTTCACTCTTGTGAGGCATCTGGGCTCCTTGATGTCCCAGGCCAGCGGTGGATTGAGTTGCCCTCGAAATCCAGGCCGCCTCCGTATGGTGTCCATTCAGAATGAATGTGATTCGACATTGACTGCTTGAGGAAAGGAGACGCGATGGGTCGATGAACACATCAGCCGATTCGCTTTCACGCCGTCCAGGGCAATTCCGCGTCTACAACGATCGCGTTCTTTTGCGGTGCCTTTTTGCGTGGGTTCAGTCGGTTCGCATTTGCAGCTGGTTTTGGGGCGTTGTTTCTCAATGAGTGCCCTCGTCCGATGCGCCATTGGCGGCTTCACGTTCTGAAACGCGTTCGGTGTGACTTGGCAGCAACTTCTTGAATGCGACATGCGTCGGGTAGTAAACAAGTGCCGGCAATCCGATGAGCAGCAGTGTCAGCCAGGCCCCTTGAGGCATCCAGCTTTGAGGCTGTGTGTCGTCCATGCCAAATACATAATTCACATTGTTGGGCTGGTTGGGGAATTGAAGTTCGGCCCCGGCCGGCGGCAGGAAGAAGAAGCTGATCAGTATCAGCCCCCAGGCCAGCACCGACCAGCGGACGAATGCTCGACGATCGTATCCCAGCCGCCAAACGAGATAGATCAACAGCAGCGGCAACCAAAAGTGAAAGAACGATAGCCCTCGAGCGAAGAGCGAAATTCCAGGATCAAACATATAGTTGGTCATTCCCGTCACGGGCAACCCGAGACACTGGCCAACAAAGTCGGCCTGCCAAACAATCTGGGGGATCGTGATTCCAACCGCGGCCATCGAGGCATAGGACGAACGTTCTGTCCATGCCGACACGAGAGCGAGAAAGAGGGCGACGTCACAAAAATATAGAAAATTGGTGGGCCCATACTCGCGCCAGTAGTACGGCACCAGTACCAGCACGAAAGCGGTAAACGCAAGTTTGACCCAAAGCCGAATCTGCGGAGGTGATGTTGTTCGATTCATTGGGGCAACCCTTAGTAGTGGCACACGCGAATTCCGGCCCCAGGTCCTCGCCCTGAACCAGACCGGAACGTTGGTCTAAGAACATGAGCCTCTTGGTGTGTTCAGGCTGCGCGGAAATGCACTGACGTATCGGCTTGATCGACTTCGGTCGCATGAATTGACGGCTACAGGGTTTGTCGCCAATGGCGTTTTCTAGGGAATGTTGCCGACAATGGTTGCGATCCGTCCAGCGATTTTGTTGACGCTGCCTTGACCGTCCGGGTGCAGTCGGTTGCTTAGGAAGATAAAGACGCGGTCTTTTTCCGGGTCGATCCATAGCACCGTCCCGGTGAATCCACCATGGCCAAACGCAGCATCGGACAGGCTTTTGCCACGGTTGCTGGAATAGGGCGAGCGATGGTCCCAGCCAAGTGTGCGCGTGCCGTTGGGTACGGCTCGCGGCGTCGTCATGGTCATAAACACGCTGGGCTTCAGTACACATGTGTCTGCCAGTCTTCCTTTGCCCAGCATCATTTGTCCGTATCGAACCAAGTCATCCGCCGTGGAGAACAAGCCAGCGTGTCCCGCCACTCCGCCGAGCAGGTGTGCGCGCGGGTCGTGTACCTGTCCGCGGATCCAGCGTCCGTCGCGTCGTTCCGTTGGCGCGGCTCGAGCCGCAAGCAGGTGATCAGGATTGAACGTCGTTTCGGTCATGCCCAAAGGACCAAAGATAAATTCATGTGCATACTGATCGAGTGTTTTGCCGCTGACACGCTGGACAACCTTGCCCAGCGTGAGGAAGCCGACGTCGCTGTAAATGAACTTTTCGCGGCGATCCGCGATCGGCTTTAGCTGGTAAATTCGCTTCCAAGACTCGTCGGTGCCTTGCCGGTAGTCGTTAATCGAGTTGTCGGCAATGATTCCACCGACGTGCAACAGCAAGTCGCGGATCGTAATCGATGCTTTGCCATTTGCCGCGAACTCGGGCAGATACGTTGCGACAGGATGGTCCAAGTCCAGCATCCCGTTTTGCACCAGAGTCATAACCGACGTCGCCGTTGCAATCGGCTTGGTAAGTGAAGCGAGATCAAAAACCGTATCAACGGTCATTGGTTCTCGGATGGGTTCGAGTTGACGATCACCGAACGCTTGTCGGTAAAGAATGTGGTCTCGATCCGCGACCACGACGACCGCGCCGGGCGTTTCGCCCGCAACGATACCCTCACGTACGATCGCAGCGATTTGATGAAAGTCAGCCGCGAGACTATCGCCAGCGATAACGCCACCGTGAAAAACCAGGGCCATCACAACATGCGCAACCGGTTGGATCATCCTCAAGTTATGCAAAGGAGTGTCCGCGTGAGTGTTGGAAGGTCTTGATGCAAAATTCGTCCGCAACGATTTCGACTGGGTCGTAACGACAAGCGTTCATCCATGATAGTGAAGAGAGAGTATGGCTTGGCCACGTGCCAGATGATTCTTGGTTATCATTTACGAGCAGCACGTCTTCGAAATCCGGCTTGTCCGTTGCCCGCCTAGAATCAACAAACGCCCGCCTCGAATCCACAATCGATGAAACACTCGCTTTCTCTGTCTTTCTCATTGGCTGTTTTCCTGTTTGCGCTAGCCAGGTTGACGCCTCAGTGTTGTTCGGCCGCCGAGTCGGTGTCGGACTTACCAAACTTTGTGTTCGTGTTGGCGGATAATCTCGGTTACGGCGACATCGGTTGTTTCGGATCGACGAAGCATCGCACGCCCAATCTGAATCGGATGGCGGCCGAAGGTGTCCGGTTGACGTCGTTTTATAGCACCGCGCCCGTATGCACTCCGTCGCGTGCCAGCCTGATGACCGGTTGTTATCCGCGCCGTGTTGGTTTGCACGTCGACGCCAACGGGATTCCGGTGCTAAGAGCGGTTACGTCTCGCGGTTTGAACCCCGACGAAACAACGATCGCCGAATTGCTGCAGAGTCGAGGGTACGTGACGGCGTGTATCGGCAAATGGCACCTGGGAGACCAGCCTCCGTTTATGCCGCGACGACACGGATTCGATTCATTCTTTGGGCTTCCGTACAGCGAAGATATGACCGAGAAATCGGCGACCGCGGTTGCACCGGCACGGGCGGCATTGCCGTTGATTGAGGGAGACACGGTGATCGAAGCCCCGCCCGATCGAGCAACACTGACCGGCCGGTTCACCGATCGGGCCGTTGAGTTCATTCGGCAAAACAAGGACCGTCCGTTTTTCCTGTACCTGCCACACACGATGCCCGGCAGCACGTTGACGTCATTCGCCAGCGAGCCGTTTCGCGGTAAGTCCGAAAATGGGACTTACGGTGACGCGGTGGAGGAACTGGATTGGTCGATCGGGCAAGTGCTTGATGCGATCAAGGCCAACGGCATCGACGAAAAGACATTGGTCGTCTGGACGTCTGACAATGGCGCCATCTGGCGGCAAAGTACCGCGAACGAAAACAAGCAGCACGGTCGTGATGAAGAATACGGTTTGGGTAGCAATCATCCGATGGTCGGCTGGGCCTACTCGACGGACGAAGGTGGAATGAGAATGCCGTTTGTGGCCAGGTGGCCAGGCAGGATTCCAGCGGCATCGGTCAGCGATGAACTGACAACGATGATGGATATCTTTCCAACGTTTGCGGGATTGGTCGGCATGTCGACGACAACCAAAGATGACCAAACAACCATCGGCAACGCGGATGGCGATGCCGTGGTTGTCGATGGAAAAGACATCTGGCCGCTGCTGTCGGCAAAGGCGGACGCCAAATCACCCTACGAAGCTTTCTATTACTATTATTTGTCGCAACTGCAAGCGGTGCGGTCGGGTCAGTGGAAACTTTACTTGCCGCTGAAGCACAAATGGGAAACCTTTAAGGGGGACGGTGGTCCATCGATGGCGCGGTTGGTTGATCTGGTCAATGATCCGTTGGAACAAACCAATCTAGCCCAGACACATCCCAAGGTGGTCCAACGTTTGATGGGCTATGCCGAACGGGCACGCACGGAGTTGGGCGACATCGGGCGCCCGGGATCGGCTCAGCGGCCGGCGGGTCACTATCCCAATCCGCGGCCTCTGTGGTACAGCGGCCCGATGCAGCAAAGGCCGCAATAGCATCGATGACGCTGGTGAGAACGTTTTCATGTCTCTGCGTCGAACAGAGTTCGTTCCGTTTAACCGTTTCAGTGCCAAACCGATTCTACTGTTAAACTGTTCTCACTGCTCAACTTGGTTCTCTATCAAACCGATGCAGATGGTCCGCTGGTCTCTTCGCTGCCTGACGTGATGGTCGGTGGCGGGACTTGCACGATCGGCCTTGCCGGTGCGGCCGGCGTTTCCAGTCGCTGTTGTGGTGGAATGACGACGCCACAGCTGACGACGAACTGAATGGCTTCATCGATCGTGATGTCGATGTCGCGGGCCTCGCTTTTCTTGACCGTCACGGTGAACCCGGTCATCGGCATCGGGCTGGTTGGCATCAAGACACTCAGCATCGGTTCACCGGCAATTTCGCCGATCTCGCGCATGCTATTGCCGGTGACGAAACCCAGCGACCAAATGCCTTTGCGTGGGTACTCGATAGCAACGACCCGATTGAATTCAATTTCACGCTCGTTGAACGCAAAATCGGTGACTTGTTTGACGCCTCCGTAAACCTTGTTGACGACCGGAATGCGCAGGATTGCCGAGTCAAAAGCGCGTACCAGCCACCGGCCGATACCGAACGTGAACAGTCGACCCAGGAAGTACAACGCGGTCATGAAAACGACCAAGAAGACCGGGACGACGATCGTCCGCGGCATCCAAGTCAATTGGACGTATCGGTGCCAATAGGCTTTCGCACTTGCCGGTGCAGGCGAAAACGGCCCAAGCGAATCTGCATTTTCGTCGACGACCTTGACGACGTAGTCCGGCAGGAATCGTCGCCCGGTCGGATCCGGTACGTAGTTAACGCCTTCAAAGATAAAACCATCCAGCAGGCGATCCCCAGTTTTCATCGCACCGGTGGGGACTTCCGAATGCGTATCGTTAATCGCCCAGACAATCGAGTTGCGAACGCCTGATTCGATCGGGCGCAACACGTAGCTCTCGATCGTGTTCCATGCCCAGATCAGTACAACGATCGTCAGCAGAGGCGGCAAGACAACGCCCAGTCCTCGAAGGACCGCGCGGCGAAATCCGCCAGTTCGTTTCGGTTGGGTTTGTCCAGTTTTCATATTCAGTCGTTGACGTGCGGTGGCCCGAGTCCGTTGCCCGGGTCATCGGTTTGTTCGTTCGTCCGTTTGCATGATTGCACTGCTGCTTGAATCCACTGCGACAGGGCTTCTCGCTGGGCTATCTCGACAGGGTTTCTCGCCAAGGTCCCACAGCTAAGTCGTCCTGATCGCACGCGCGAGTACCGCCAATGTCACGCGTCTTGCCCCGCCCCGCCGTAGGACATCGGACACCTCGTTCGCGGTGGCTCCTGTCGTCAGCACGTCATCCACTAGTAAGATGTGCCGATTGGCGAGCTTGGGCAGCCCGGTCAAAGCATACCCCCTTTTTAACGAAAAGGCACCACGAACGTTCTCGCGTCGCTGTTGGTCGTCTAGCCAGGCTTGTTTCTTGATACGGCGTGTGGTCCGTAGTAGTTGTCGGCATTTTACCGACGGGGAAAAGAGTGAAAGACGCCTGGTTACCGCATCGGCGATCGCCTGGATCCCGTTTCCACCACGCGAAAACTGACGGGAAACGTGCGAGGGAACGTACGTGACCACGTCGGGGGGATCGTCGGCAATTGCATTCACGACAACCTCGGCCAACCGGCGACCCAAGGCATCGCCCAGTGGTAATTGATGGCCATACTTCGCCGCCACGACCGCGTCACTGACGACGCCTTGATAGGCCCACCGAGCGATAACCCGGTCAAACGCTAAATCCAGTCCCTGACAGTGCGGACAGGCATCTGCGGGTTCGGAGGCTTGCGCGGTTTGCGAGGGCGTATTTTTGGACGTCGGCGAGACATTTGGTCGCCCCGGCGTTGGCACTGCCGGAATTCGATCCGCCTCAGCTCGTCCTGCCGAAGCGAAATTTGAACGTTCCGGCGATATCGCCGAGGTGATCCGACCAGTCGCTGCTGCATCACACGCTGCGGGCTCAACGACTGCGTCGACGGATGGCTTGCAAGTTGGCTCGTTTGCTTGCGGTTCCCTCGTCGGGACGTTCCGGTCGCAATCGGGGGCGCCGCCGGCCGGGTCTGAAGCCTTTTCCCGTGACGATGGCTCTCGATTGGACTCGGTCGACAAGACTGCCACGGGATGGCGGCGGGGACGCGGGGCTCCGCAACGTTGACAGGCGGTTTTCATGACCGGTTCGTTGATCGAGAGGCCGGCCGAGCATTGATCGCAGAAATCCTGGCCTTCGCAGATGGGTTCGTCGCAAAGTCCGCAAACTGGCGGAAGAATTAGCTGAACGGTGGCCGACGCCGCGGCGGAAACGGCCACATTTGCGGTTCTCAGCAGCATTTGGGCGACGGGCATGAGTCCTAAAGTTTTTTTCGAATTTCCGTTTCGGCCGCGAACCCGCTCGCACCGATCACGTCTAAGTGGTCAGTCAGACGAGATGGCAAGGGTGGTCAATTTGCATCACCACGACGCGATCGGGTTTGACCGATCGGTTGGGATCAGTCGTTTTCGGCTGGCCTGACCGGTGGTCCTGGGATACGCTTGTGTATTCTAGGACGAGACGATCGACGAGAAAATCGATCGTCATTGTTTTAGGTTTCCATGTGTTTTAGTTTCCTTTGTGTTCCGCCGCCGCACCGCAAGACCGGTGCCAGGAGGTTTGAGATGCGTATTGAACAGATTATCGCAGCCGTCACACGCACTTTGGTCGTCGCCAATGTCCGTGAGATTTGTCGCGTTGTCACGTTCGTCGCCGCATCACGCCTCCATCGTTGGCAGATGCGGATGCTTCTGGGGATGCCGTGCTATTGCAGCCTACCGCTATCCGGCGATTTATCG
The DNA here is from genome assembly GCA_963975425.1 of uncultured Pirellulaceae bacterium. GTDB lineage: Bacteria > Planctomycetota > Planctomycetia > Pirellulales > Pirellulaceae > CAXBGS01. The sequence continues at coordinate 693,358 of CAXBGS010000003.1, read as the reverse complement.
CGGTTCATCGATATCGATGACCGGGATGGCCGAGCGGTCTGTTTTAGCCAAGGCGGTAAACGTGGCAAACAGCTAGGCCAATTGAATTTGGCCCCGGCGAATTGCCAGCAGAGATCCGCGTCGGCGTAAGTGCCCACGCATTCTCTGGGAAGCTTTTTCCGAGTTGTGATTGCTGCATCGCTGTGATGGCTCGCATCCGATTCGAAAAAGCACCCGTTTAGGCAAAGCCGCGTTTGGTCGTCAAGCGACTCAGCACACTCACATCAATGTGCTTGGTCTCGTTCCGCCTCTCGCTCGGTTTTGTCACGTCCTGTCCATCGGCGAATTTGCTTTGTTGTCTGATTCATAGATCAGTCCACAACAAGTTCATTCGATTGCCAGGCCCAGAATTTTCAAACACACAACCATTCGCTTTGGCAGACGCCTGGGAAATCCTCTCGGCAACGTTCTGCGGAGGCAGCGATCAGGCGAACGAGCTAGACGCTCGGTCGGCCGGGTCACACTGGGAGGAAACCAGCAATGAACTTCACCGAAAACAACTACTTGCAGAACGAAAGCCAAACCCGAACGGTTGCAGACTTGGTCCGCGCAGCGCAAACCGGCGACCGCGAAGCATTCGGTCTGTTGTTCGAACGTTACCGACCTGGCATCGTTGCATTGGCGATGCGACGCGTTCGCAATGCCGATGAAGCCGAAGAATTGGCGCAAGACGTTTTTATCCAAGCGATGCAAAAAATCGATCAGCTGCGCGTGCCCGAGGCATTCGGAGGCTGGTTGCGTCGAATCGTTCAGCGTATGGCAATCAACCGTATGACTCGTTCGCGCTATGCGATCGCGTGCGATCCAGAGACCTTGGAAGCAACTTGTTTGACCGAAGGGACTCCGGACGAATTCGCGCTGGATCGCGAACGTGCCGAAGCAGTTCGTGACAGCATCGATCGTTTGGGTGCGTTGGATCAGCAAACGTTGAAGGCGTTTTACCTGCGTGGTCAAACCTTGATCGAAATGAGCGACGAGTTTGACGCGCCGGTCGGAACGATCAAGCGCCGGTTGCACGTCGCACGTAAGCGTTTGGCAAAGGAAATGGATGTATCGCATGCCGTTTAATACGTCTTTGTCATCGCGCCGGTAAACGATCTGCGAATCGAATGGCCGGCGTCGGTAGCCAGTTACCGACGCCGGCTTGTTTTCTTGATGCCGTATCGATGACCACGCATGGGGATCGCCTTGCAATGCCTCGATCGGATCACTGTGGTTTAGACGCGATCACATCACGATATTTGAACGACCCCTGCCGGCACATCGCGTCGCCGAAAAATCAGTCCCACCGGAACGGATCGGTGCAACCGTAACGGTCGATGCAACCAAAGCGGTCGATGCGGTCTGAATAGCTGGACCGATTTCAAACGCAGTGCAGCCGACCCCGCCGATGAAACGATGCAACCGAAGCCGGTTGTCTTAGGCACGAAGCGTTCGTTTTCACCGCGTTCATCTTCGGCTTCGGCGCGTTTGTCTTCGGCAATCGATCCCCCCCTCCCAATTTCCTCGTTTGTCTTCCAAGGCAGGTTGTCTTGATACGCCTGTGTCATTTCCTTGGCGCTCTTTCGTTCGTGCGCACCTTTGGTGCGCGTCGGGCATGCTGCGCACATGACGGACAGGGGCTGCCAGATAAAACATCGCGCAAGGTGACCTTGTGGGTTGTCGGGCTGGTTTGGATTGCAATGTCACGATGCGTTCTTGCCGACTATTCCGAATTGGCCATTGCGTCTTCTGAATCGGTGGAACTGTATTCAAGTTCGGCCGATATCGACAGTCCGTTATGGACAGCAGCACAGGTCAGTCAGTGGGCCGCCGACCGGTCTCCGGCCGCGATGATGTTGGAATCGGAGCGTGCCGCGGCGGGAACCAGTATCGATCGAGACGATCCGAAGCAGTGCGCGCAAGCGAGTCTAAAGCAGCAGGTGCTGGCGGATCTTGCGATGCACGAACGTGATCGCGCCGCCGCCGCATCGCTAGAAGTCTACTACCGCATTGTCGGACTCGGTCGACAACGTCAGATGCTTGTCGAAGCGATGGCCGTGATCGATCAGTTAACGTCCATGGCCGTCGAGGCGGAATCACTGGGGCTTAGCGATGAAGACCCCGGCGACTTGCGCCGTCAACGACTGGAAGCCGAAGACCAGTTACAGCAACTCGATGGCGGTGTCGAGAAATTACGGTTACGGCTGTCACAGCTGACCGGCAGAACCATCGAAGCGTCGCGGCGGTCGATTCTGCTTAGCCCGCTGTTGATGGGTGACTCCATTCCACTGGACGAAGAAGCAGTGGCAGTCGCAATTGCACAGCGATCGGATTTGCGAGCCCTGCATACGCTCTCGCAACGACTGAACGCGTACACGTTGCCGGCAGTGCGGGACCTGTTAGCTGCGCAGCAACCAGGATTGGGCATGGTCACACAGATCGCCCGCCGACTAGCCTTGCCATGTTTAGGCGGCCCCGACATCAGTGGCCAGGATATTTCGTTGCGGCGACGGCAATGCCATCAGCTATCGGAAGCTCGCGCCGAACAAATCGAGGTCGATGTGCGAGACGCACTGGTAGACTTGTCGACCGCGCGTCGCCGAGCTCACTTGGCCGGACAACGTGCTGAATTGGCAGATGCGTCGGCCCAAAAGTTACGAGCCTCGATCGAATTGGGGCGAGCGCCTGCCGGGTCTGACTTGCTTATCAAATTGGAAAAGCTGGCCGCGCAAGGCGATCAAGTTCAGCGTCAAACCGACGAGGCGGTCGGTTGGGTGAAATTGCGGCAAGCACAAGGGATCGCGTCGCAGTCGATGCCAGTCCAGTAACGAAACACATTTGACGACGATCGTCGCGGTTTCGATTACATTTTCAGCTGTCTGTCATCAAATATTCGCCATTTTTCGATTTCTTCGAAGCTTAGGAACCTAACGTCAAGGTTCGCATCCAATTAGGATCTGTTAGTGGGGGGCGTACTTGTAGACGGCGTCTCCGCGGTCCTTAATTAGCGAGTATCGAACGTGTCGAAATTGACTTGTCTATTGGCGATTGCAATCGGTTCAGTCGTTGCCGCGACTGGAACATCCAACGCGGGTGTCATCAACACGTATGCGGATCGCTTGTCGTTTGAAGCAGATATCAGTGGAATCGTCACCGAGTCTTTCGACTCGTTCGCCAGCGATGCGACATTTCACGAGACATCATTAGACGTCGGTGACTTTTCTCTGTTGTCGTCGGGGAACACCATGGACCCGGTACGACGAAACAAGATTGATGTGCCGCCACTCGAATTCGGACTGTTCAGTCTCAACGGCAGCACGATCGCTAACGTCAGCCTTAATCCTGGCGGAACGTTGTTGGTCACATTTGAAGATGCGATCATGGCCTTCGGCGCCGACTTCGCGCACTTGAACAATGATATGGTTCGAGCCGAGATCGTCGTCAACGGTGAAACGTTGAACCCGGGTGTGGCGGCAGCCGATACGCCACGATTCTATGGGTTCACCAGCGACACACCCTTCACGATGGTCACGTTTCGCGGAATCGTTGGGACCAGCGGGGATGGGTTTGGTATCGATGATGTGTCCTACAGCGAGGACTGCGTGACCCACAACGCGACGGTTCCCGAACCCGGCACACTGCTTGGTTTTGCAGCGTTTGCATTGTTGGCCGGCGGAAGTCGCCGCCGCCGCTAGGTGGGTAAGTTGATTGCCGCTAGGCGAGTAAGCAATGCCTTAGGATTTCTTCTGCGTCTGCTTTATAACCGACATAGAAAGGTCCGAATTCGGCGTATCGCGCGCTGGCGACGTCGAATCGCATCTTGTAGACGATCTCTTTCAAGTACTCTGGGTTGCGTCCCCACAGCGTTACCATCCATTCCCAGTCGTCGATACCGACGCCGACCGAGATCAATTGGGAAACTTTCCCGGCAAACGCGATTCCGCTTTGTGCGTGTTCAGCCATCATTGCGTTGCGACGACTAAAGGGCTCGGTAAACCAGTTGGCGCCAACGACGCGGCTCTTGTTCATCGGATAAAAGCAAGCGGACGGCCAATCAGGGATGTCTGGACGCAGACGTTGCTCGTTCATCATCGGTAATCGCTTTTCGTAAGCCGATACCTTCGCAGCCAATTCGGGTGAATCAGGGGCAGCACCGCCAGCGATCAAACGCTCGCGAAAACGTTCGATCGTGGGAACATACTCGCTGACTTCACTCATCGAAACGAACGACCAAGCCGGTTCGATGAAGGCACCGATTCCCGGTGCCAGCAGACTTTGGTGGACGCGATCCACCTTGGCCGGGTCTGGATCCATCACCATCAGGCAAAAATCAGCACGATGTCCGCTGGTCCAATACGATGCCAACCGTTCGGGCATGTGTTCGGCCGCCGGATGAATGGCCGACGCGAATTGCGATTGCAGTTCACCGGATAGTTTCTCGCTAAGCAATTCTCGGCGAAATCGATAGAAGAAATGCCCGCAATGCCAACCCGTCAGTGGAATGACAGACGGTTCGGGCAGTGACGGTGCTGGACGGCCGGCGCCAGGGCGGCCGGTGGGTGTGGGTGAATTCATCGACGATGCAGCATTGAATGTTTGTGCGGGATTGGCAAAAAGGTCAAACGAGTATCCTAGGCGGTTTCTGACCCGTTGCGAACTATCGGTCCGTTGCGATTGCCAAGTTTGTGATCGCCAAAAGTACGGCAATCCTATCGCCGCGACCACTGAGTGAATCGATCGCGATATCCGTGTTGCATCGACCAATGTCGTTCACCACTGGCGCCGAAATAGCCGTACGAGTAGGGTTGCTTCCATGTTTCTCGTTGGCGGCCACCCGGGATCGTGGGCGGTTCGGGCTGAATTCGGCGGCGGATTGAAGAGTGATCTGGGTGCGTTTGCCGGTGACGCTCGTGCATGGCTTGAGTCTTCGCTTGCAGCCCCGAGTGTAGCTGGGATTGCTGTGTTTCGATCGGTACCGATTGACCGGGGGACCGGATCACTTGGTGCGATGGACTTGGCGTCGCCATCATGTAAGACGAGTCCACGTCACCGCCGCCCAAGGCATATTCAACGCCACCTGGAACCACATGGCCGGACGCCCGCAAGGTCGTCTCGGGGTGACGATCGTCACGGTGTGCAACGGTTCGGTGAACATGGCGTTCGGAGTGACCGTGAATCGAGTTCGTTGACGGAATTCGGCCGACCGTTCGGCGGTCAGCTTGAACGTGCGAATCCAAGTTTCCTGATGTGCTGGAATGCTGATTTCTGTTCGTCGCCCCGTGTGGGACTTGCGACGCACCTCCGTTGGCCACGTTTTCCAAGCCCGCCGTTGGTTTCCGTCCGGCAATCGCATCCTTCCACGATGGCAGTTTCAGCAATGGGCCATCCTCGCGGCGATGCAATTCGATTGGCCCAGCAACGACCGTGCGCGTGTTCGCGTCGGTGGCCGTATCCGCTTTGCTTGCAGACGTATCGACGGCGAATGCCGAAAAGGCCTGGCTAAGTCGTTCAAACGGATTGCCAACCTGACGCGTTTGCACGCCTCCGCTTCCCGACATGTGATTCGGCGAGTCGGCATGTGTCTGGCAAATCATCGGGCCGCCCACCAGGCAGATCGCAGCGCTGGCAAAACATGTTTTCCAAGTATTCATCGATCGAGACGGTTTCAAGTTTCGCATTGTGAAAATAGGTAGTTCAGCGAGAGGTTGCGTCCTGTTCTGTTTTTTCTAAATCGGACGATTGATGACTCCGGCACCACAAAATCTTGTGGTCTGCGGCCGTTGTCAAATGAAGCGGTCGATATCAAATCGGAGTAAATCGCCGCAAAACCGGGCAAGATTGAGAGATTGCACTGGTTCTGGATCAAACCGGATCGTTAATGTGTTGGGGTTCGAAAAGCCTACGGTGCTGTGCGGATCGCGGTTCCGAATGTGAGGATTTCTACGGCTCGGTGTAGCTGCGAGAGAGTGAATCACATTGCACCGGTTCACTCGGCGATAAGAGATGAAACTAATCAGTGCGGGCTCGATGCCGCGAATCACCAGCATGGATGTGGGTGGGACTATGGAACGTCGCCAATTTGTAACCTTGATGGGTACTCTACTCGCTGCTCCGGCGGCACGTACCTTTGCCGAGAAACCAGCGGAACTTGTCGAACCGGTTCACCGTGTGGCTAACGCCGCCAGTCTGGCACCGGTCAGCGAATCAATCCATCCGCTTGATCGCGCGCTGGATATTGCACGCCGCGGACTCAGCAGTTGCCGCCAAAACGTAAACGACTACACCGCCCTGCTCGTCAAACGAGAACGCGTCGGCGGCGAACTGGGTGCTCACGAGTACATGTTGGCCAAGGTTCGCAATCGCAAAGTCGTTGACGGAAAGATGGTTCAACCACTTAGCGTCTATCTAAATTTCCTAAAGCCTTCGACAGTCAAAGGTCGCGAGGTCATTTACGTCGAGAATCAAAACTCCGGTAACATCGTCGCGCACGAAGGTGGGTTCAAAGGTAAGTTTTTGCCCACGGTGACCATTCCGCCCGACGGGATGTTAGCAATGCGCGGCCAACGATATCCGATGACCGAAATTGGAATCGAAAACCTGATTCAAAAATTGATCGAACGAGGCGAGACGGCGCGGCAGTACGATGATGTGCAGTGCGTCTACCGCAAGAACGCAAAGGTCAAAGACCGCGTCTGTACGGTCTTGCAGGTCACTCAGCCGACAAAGCGGCCCGAGCTTGAATTTTATCAAGCGCAAATCTTTATCGATGACGCATACAATGTTCCGATCCGGTACATCGCCTATGATTGGCCAGCGTCGACAGGTGCGGCGCCACAAGTCATCGAGGAATACAACTATTTGAATCTGAAGCTGAATGTCGGTCTGACCGACAAAGATTTCGATCCAAGAAACTCGGAGTACGGGTTCTACTCTTAATGCGATCTGTGGTTGGGGGATCGAAACGGCGGCAAGAACCGCCGCTAAAACCTCTAGCCCTGAACGCGCAAAAGCACGGAACTCGCCGACTAGTCGGCGACTTGCGTTAGCAGGTCCACGATGGATCGGTGAATCGGTTCGGTGGCAGAAACGCAAAAGCGTGGATTCCAGTCGTCCAGCGGGCTGCCATCGTATGCGGTCAGCGTCGCCCCAGCTTCGCGAGCGATAACGGTTCCTGCGGCGGAATCCCAAGCGGCGATGCTGGTCGCCCAGTACGCGTCCAGCCGTCCGTCGGCGACGTAACACATATTCAATGCGCATGATCCCAGTCGGCGTAGCGATCGGCATTGTTCGAGGACTTTGGTGAACCGTTTGACCTCTGGCGCGTCGGCTTTGACACCGGCCGGAAAGCTGCATGCGACGAGCGCTTGGGACAAGTCGGTGCACGGGCTGGAGTGCATTTTGCGATCGTTGACGAAGGCGCCATGACCGTCACAGGCCGTGAAAATGTCGTCCGCGATGGGATCCAAAATGACGCCCAATCGCATCTTGCCAGCGTGGTACAGACCGATCGAAACGGCGAATCCTTGCAGCCGATGCACGTAATTGACCGTGCCATCGAGCGGATCGACCACCCAGCAGGGCGGCGCGTCGATATCACCACGACGAACCTCGGGTGGCGGATCGTTCTCGCCCTCTTCTTCGCCGACAAACGCGTAATCGGGATAGGCGTTTTCGAGTCGTTGGCGGATCGCGGTTTGTGAGGCCAGGTCTGCGTCGGTCACCAAGTCCTTGGGTGCTTTTTCGCTGACACGAAAGCTTTCACGACGCGACATCAATTCGCGAGCACCGGCGCGCGCGGCATCGATTGCCACCGCCAAGTGTTGATCATCCATCAAGTCGACTCGTTTTCCAGTTTCCGAAGTTCTTCCAGCCAGACTCGGATGTCATTGTCGTATTCGGTCGCCATATCACCGAGGATCAATTGTCGGTGAAAGGCTGCCGCACCTTGTTCAACATGCTCGGCTGCTTCGGCATCGGCGAAACGCTTGTTCGGGTCCGGTGCAATCATTCCCTGAATAAAATTCATCAAGAGGTCATTGACCAAGACGTCTTCGGGCAAGATGTCTTCCAGGCGTCCGGGCAATTCACGTTTGGCATGCAGCAGTTCACCCATCTTCTTGTACTCAGCAAACGGACGAACGCCGCTAAGCATCTCGATCAAAACATAGCCGACGCTGGCAATATCGCTGCGTGGCGTGGCTTCGCGATTCTCCAATATTTCTGGAGCGGCATACATTGGTGTGCAATCGCGTTCGCGAGGCATCTTGTGATAGTCAAAAGCCGATCCCATGTCGATCAACTTTGTATGCCCGCTGCGTTTCAGCATGATGTTTGACGGTTTGACATCCGCATGAACGATTCCCTCGCGATGCAGAGCGGCCAGTGCCGCGAGGCACTCTCGCATGATGGCAACGGCGACACCGGCCTTGAATCGTGACTGATCGATTCCTTCGGTGATGATGACTTCATTGATGTACGCCCAGCGCCGACTGCTCACGTGATGACGCAGCAGTTCCAAACACTGCGGGTTGGTCAATTGCCGCAAATCGTACCCGTCGACCCACTCCATCATCATGATCCGAATACGATCACGTTCGAAGAAGTTCTGCACGTCCAACAGGTTGTCGTGTTGAATCAACGCGACACGTTCCGCGATCGACGCGACGCGCGCCATCGCGTCGGCATAGCTCCGGCCGTCGATGTACCGTTCAGGCGAAAAGATTTTCATCGCAACCGGAACGGTGAATCCATCGGTGCCGCGATACTCGGTCAGATAAACTTCGCCCTGACCGCCTCGGCCCAACAAACGCCGCAGGTGGTGATGGCCCGTCCAGCTGATTTTGCTCGAGCCAACAATTTCGTCGTACCGTGAGACCAGACCGGCATCACTATTGTTGACCTGAGAGCCATCAAGCGTGATCGTCGGATTGGGTTCGTAACGAGTCGTGGATTGCATGTAGTCCGAGCCGTCCATGAGCAATTTCGATTCTTAGGCCGCGTCGCTGCGGAACTGGTTGAGGGGGGGGAGATCGTGAGCGGTCGATTTGCACCGGCGGGTAGTGGGCCCGGATGCATAGGCCGCTCGCTGGTTCGATTCTAGTCGATCCGGGGACTTTGGCTATGCGGAATCAGCACCCCGCGTAAAACCGCTATTTCTGAGCCCGAAGATCATAGCAAACGATTCCTTTTTTCAGCCGCAACACGATCCGTCCCGCGTCAATCGCGGGAGAACTACACGCCAATGGCCCTGAGCTGATCGCTTCGCGTTTCCATAGTTTTTCGGCCTTGGCCAGCCCGTCGTCTTCACTAGACAGTTCGCTAATTTTTAATTCTTCACGTAAGTCGTCCGCACCAATGAGTCGTCCCTTTGAGTCCACCTCGGCATCGTAGAACGCCGTGAATCGGTCCGGCTCTGCGGCGAACGCAAGGAGACCCTCCCAGCCATAGAACACTTGATCGCCCGCGGCCACTAGCGAAGTGTAGCGTGGGTTTGAAATTTTGAGTGTTGTTTGCCAGACCGTATCGCCGGATGCCAAATCAACTTTGGCCAGTCGTTTTTCACCCTGAACAAACACGGCATCACGACAAACCACGGGCGTCGAACCCGAATCGGCGGCCCGCTGGAATTGCCAGATTGCGTCGGGTTGTCTCTCTGGTGCTGCTGGATCCAACTGATACGCCGTCAATCCACTCTTGCGTGAGGAACCGTACGTCAGCAACAAATTGCCGGCGACGATCGGCGTGGATTGTCCGGTACCGGAATTTAGTTGCCAAAGTTTGTGACCGTCGGACAATCGATAAGCTTTGGTTTTGCCACCGGATGTATTGGCAAACACGACGTGTTCAGGATGCTGCGAATCGCCTGGACTCCAAATTGCGGGACTGCTGTGCGATTGATAGTTCGTGGACGTGTCACCTTGCCAAAGAATCGTACCGTCGTTGGCGCTGAGTGCCGTCAAGGGACCACACGAGACCAAGGCGACGTCACCGGCGACCAGGAACGAACTAGCAAAGAACTCGTCACGAAATTCGCCGGGTAGTTGTTGTTCCCAAACAACTTCGCCCGTCGATGCTTCGTAACACCGTGCGGTCCGTTTCGGTCCCAGCACAAACACTCTTCCGTTTGCGACACACGGAGTACTCGACTGGGTGAATCGGGTATAGACACATTCCAGTGACCGATCCCAAACGGTTTCGCCGGATTCTAAGTCGACACATAACAAACGTTCGTCGAATCGGAACGCTTTGGCGCGTCGTTCGTTTTCATCACGTCGCTTGACTTCGTATTCTTCGTACTCTTGGTCGGTCATTCCGCCCCGTTTGTCCGGCGCGATCCAAGGGTACTTTGCCTCGCCGGGATCCAAATCGGGGTTTTTCGTTTTGGTGTGCGCGTACAAATAAACTTTGCCGTCACTGATAACCGGCGAGCTCCAACCGCCCGACGTTCCACCGTCGAAGTCCTTGATCGTCCATTCCGGTTTGATGCCATCGCTGGGCAATTGTTCAACCAACGCGACCGAGTCGATGTACCCGTTTCGCTCGGGGCCGCGCCACTGTGGCCAATCGGCATGGGCACCTGTGGTACCAATCACCAACATCCAACCTAGATAAATCAACAAGCCCGCACCGCTGGCTTTCGCAGGTCGCGTCAACATTCGTCTGGAATCCGCAGAGAGTGAAATTGGTTTGGAAACGACCCGCAGATCGCCGGCACAAGATTCTACACGAATGCCGAGCCGGCTTCGAAGCGATGCAAAAAACGATCACGCCATACAAGCTTGTCCTACCATCGTGGTTTCCATCCCCGCCACAAAGGGTTCGCTGCTGGTTGCGACCGCGTTGGCCGGCATCTCCGAGGGTGTGTGTGCCGGTGTGGTTGCGATCGGCATTGGCATCAGCACTTCCGCGGCTGGTACCAGTCGGACATCTTGGCATCGCGAAAGCTGGAATTGTCTCGGTGCTTCGCGGCACAGACACAAGGCCAGAAAACGGTCCGAACCGACAAATCGAATCGGACTCACCACGCGATGAGAAAGGTTTCCCTGGGCATCGACATAATCCATCTCGATCACCCAAAAATCCGAGTCCTGCATGGCTCGGCGAAGTGTTGATTTCATATTCATTTGGAAATTCCTGTTTGAGTCGTTGTTACCCACACAAGAAATATTGGCGCGTCCCGTGACACGTTTGGTCACGCCCCGAAAAAATGAATGCGAATTTTATTTTTGTCGTAAAAAACGGTCTTGCCGTGTGCCTGGGCGGCGACAAGATTTGATCAGGTCGGCAAGGCGATTCGCTGGACACGGTGATTATTGCTGTCCAGTATATGGACGCGATCATAAGAATCGATCACGACCCCCCAAGGCTGATAGAGTTGGCCGGGCAGAATGCCGGGGCCTCCCCACGTGGCGATCCACGATCCATCGCTTGCGAAACGCTGCAGCCGCTGGTTGCCGTATTCACAGACAACGACACTGCCGTCGCCGGCAATCGCCAGATCGTATGGGTAATAAAATTGGCCTGTTTCCCGGCCCGGTTGATCCGATTGGCTGCCCCAGATATCGATCAGTTCCGGCGTGCTGGTGGTGACATCGAATCGCTGGATCCGGTGGTTGCACGCGTCGACCACCCACAACACATCATCGACGACTTGCAAGCTTTGTGGGCGTTTGAACCGTCCCGGCGTGTTTCCGGTGCCGCCCCACTGCGTCATGAAAGTTCCCTCGGGGTCGAACTTTTGAATCCGATCGCTGTCGCCGTATTCGCCAACGTAGTAACACCCCTGTTGATCACACACCGCATCGGTCACAAAGGCGAACTCGCCTGGCCTGATTCCCGCAACGCCACCGATAGTTTCCTCGGGCATCAATTCGCCTGCGAGTGAATAGACCAGCATGCGGTAATAGTGAGTGTCGGCAACAAGCAACCGTGACTGCTTTGTCGATGTCAGGCAGGCGAGTCCCGTCGGACGCCCGTTTTCGGTTTGCGGCGTCTTCCAGCCGCGTTTTCGATTTCCGTCACGGTCAAAGACTTGGATACGTCCGGTCGTGTCAACGATGTACAAATCATCGGAGTCGTCGATACTGATCGCTCGCGGTTTCAAAAATCGTCCGTCACTGAGTCCGCGACGTCCCCATACCAGTTCTGGCGCTTGTGGGGAACCGATGGGCACGCAACCGGGCACAACCGAGGCGGCTGCGGCGGCCAGGGACAGGCCGAGAAAACGGCGTCGGGCATCGACTTGTGAAGGCGACATGCTGATTCATACAATGGGCAATCGGGAGTTTCGCTGCACTAAGTTTACTCTTCTGGCTCGTGTCGTCTCGAGTCGCCTTGGAAAGCATTTCGTTAACGATTTTTTCTTTCAATGGTCAATGTTCTGGATTTGCAGCAAACCGATGACCCGCGTGACATTGTTCATCGAACCGTCCAGGCGTTGGTTGAAGGACACGTGGTCGGTTTACCGACCGAAGCGACGTATGTTTTGGCGGCAAATGCCCTGAACGAGCAGGCTGTCGCGCGAATGGCGAAATTAACCCAGTCATGCCGCCCTGGGGTGGTGTCGCTGCGTAGCGTTGACGCGGCGGGCGATTATTTGTGCGGACATTCGCGGCTGGCTGATCGATTGAGTCGGCGTTGTTGGCCGGGGCCCCTAACATTGGCGGTTGCCTGCGACGACGAAAAGTCGGCCACACGGAGACTGCCCGAGTCGGTCCAGCAACGGATTTGCGGCGAAGATCATCTTGTTCGTTATCGTGTCGTCGACCATCGTATTCTTTCGCATTTGCATCGGTACCTTTCCGCTCCGTTGGTGTTAGCCGATGCGTGCGCCGATGACGAGACTCCGCCGACGACAATCGACGCGATTGCCGAATCCATTCGCAAAGAAATACCACTGCTGCTCGATGACGGCCCGACTCGCTATGGTGTAGAGACAACCTGTGTCCGAATTGTCGGCAACCGATGGGATTTGCTTCGCGAAGGCGTGATTGAGCGAGCCGCCATGAACCAATTTGTCAAACCGGTCATCGTCCTCGTTTGCACCGGCAATACGTGCCGCAGCCCGATGGCCGAAACGCTGTTACGAGAACTGCTGCGTCAAAAGCTGGACTGTGAAGACGCCGTTCGCGTGCTGTCCGCCGGCGTCGCTGCGGGACATGGCAGCGGTGCCGCGCCACAAGCGATCGAAGTGATGGGCGGCAAAGGACTTGATTTGACCGGTCACAGTAGTCGGCCATTCGATGAATCCGTCGTGCAGGTGGCCGACTTAGTGCTGACCATGACGCGAGGCCATCGTGATGCAATCTTGGCGGGTTTTCCCGATTTACACGATCGTGTTTTTACGCTGCGACGCGACGGCGGAGACATCAGTGATCCGGTCGGCATGTCGGTGGAAGTTTATGAGTCATGTGCACAGCAAATTGAATCGGAATTGACGAAATGGTTAGATGCGCTGGGCGATGATTTCTTTCCGACGTCCGACTCGTGTGATCAAGATGCGAATTGAGGGGGGGCAATGATGCGAGTTTGTTTGGGTAGTGATCATCGTGGAGTCCACATCAAATCAAGGTTGCTGCAATCGCTGCAGCAAAATGGTTTTGACGTTGTGGATGAAGGGACGAACTCAGAGGACCCCGTCGACTATCCTGATTTCGCCTGCAAGGTCGCCGAAAAGGTTGGCCGCGGTGAGGCCGATCGAGGCGTGCTGATCTGCGGGACGGGAATCGGAATGGCAATCACCGCGAACAAGTTTCCGGGCGTCCGGGCCGCATCCTGCCATGACGAAGTGATGGTGGAAATGAGTCGGCGTCACAACAACGTCAACGTGTTGTGCTTGCCAGGTGACTTGATCGGCGATCGACCGATCGATGAGCTGGTCGTGATGTGGCTGCAGACCGAGTTCGAAGGCGGTCGACACGAAAAACGTGTTCAGAAAATTGGGTCCATCGAGGCGGCCAACAACGGGCCCGACCCCGACGACGAGAATTCGCCCGCATGACAGCCCCCATGACAGATGGTACGCCCGTTGCCGACACGACGACGTCGTCTGGTTTGGCGGCATGGTCCGCCATGATCGGGCACCAGCGTGCCAAGATTTGGTTCGAATCGGCACTGCGCCACGGTCGACTCGCGGGAAGTTTTCTGTTCGTCGGTGCCGCTGGGATCGGCAAGGGGACCTTCGCCGATTTGTTGGCCAAGACCTTGCTGTGTGAACGCGTCGATCCTGCATTGATGTCACCGTGCGGTGCCTGCGAAGGTTGTGTGCAAGTCGTTGCGAGAACCCATCCGGACTTGCTGCGATTGCAAAAGCCCCGTGACAAGTCGTTCATTCCTCTGGATTTGCTGATCGGGCGACCGGAAGTGCGAATGCAAGAAGGGTTTTGTCGTGATATTCGACTGCGTCCGTTTCGTGGCAAACGCAAAGTGGCAATCTTGCAAGATGCCGATTTTCTGAACGAAGAAGGCGCCAATTGTTTGTTGAAAACCCTGGAAGAGCCACCGGCCGATGCCGTCGTGATCTTGATCGGGACCAGCGAGCAGCGACAGTTGCCGACAATTCGTTCGCGTTGCCGAATCATTCGCTTTGCATCGCCAACCGGAGCCGACGCCGTCGCCTTGCTTCGAGATGTTCACGGTATCGATGAGTCAGATGCTGAAATTGATGCGGCGGTTGAAATTGCCGCGGGCGACATGCACGTCGCCGCCAGGATACTGACAGGTGACGCTGAGCAGTTACGCGCCGCACTGACCTCTCAGCTGGGTTCGTCCAATCCGGATCCGATCGCGATCAGTCGCATCATCAATAAGCATGTCGATGGCGCGGGTAAGGACGCCAGTAAACGACGCGGAGCGATGCGAGACGTATTCTCGATGGCGGTGCAACACTATCGGCAGCAATTGCGGCACGATGCCGAACAGTCATTCGTCCATCCAGCCACACTTGCACGGCTTGATCGATCCGTCCGCGCGATCCGCGAGGTGGATCGCAGTGCGAATCAGTCAACGCTGATCGAATGCTTTGCCGCCGACATTGCCGCAGGCACCACGGGTGACCGCGGCGACATCGGATAATAGCGACTCAGACAGCAGCAACTCAGTCAGCAGTCATTCAGACAGCAGCGACTCGCACCACGAAGACATTCGATCGCGGCGGTCGGGCGGGCCATGAATGCCGAGTTCGACGTTCGGGCCAGGATGGCACTACAGCGGAAATTTTTCCATCGATTCGTAAAGTGGCAGATAACGGTAATAGATTTCTAACGTCATCGCACACATTGCCGTCGTGTATAGTCGCCCGCCGATGTTGCCCCAGTGGTTGTCAAAGTGCCAACTGCCGGCCTCGTGGCCGGTCTTGACCTGCGACGCCACCAAGTGATCGCGCAGCTGTTGGTTCCATTCGTCCCATCCGTAGTGTCTGGCGTGATGCAGCGCAAGTGTGGCGTAGTAGTCGTGATAGATGTTCGTCTTCGCAGGACCTCGCTCGACGACATCGCTGAGTGCCAGGTGCATTGCAGTGGTATGCGGTGATTCACCCAGATACAACATCATCGTCAGCCCGATCGCCGTCGTGGTCGGTTCAGCTTTCGGGGTTCGGTAACCGAATGAGAAAGCTTTTTCGCCTTGCATCGTCAGCAGAAAGTCTTTTGCGTCTCGCAGCGTGTGCGATCGCAACGCGATGTGATTTCGTTTCGCGGCCAGCAACGAAAGGATTTGCCAGCCCGTAAGCGTGGTGTCGCCCGGCGAGCCGGGGGTGTATCCCCATGATCCGTTGGGGTGTTGTGCGATGACGGTGAACAACGTTCCCATCTCGACCAGGTCCTTCAACAGCGTGTCGTACTCTTCCTCATCGGTTGTCATCGACAGCGCTTCGGCGAGAGCCATCAGGGCGATGCCGTGACCATACATGCTGCCTTGCTGCCAGTCGTAACCGGATTCTGTTTCTCCGTAGGCATTGCGCAAATAGTAGATCGCGTTGTGCAGGTTCTCTGCGTAGGGTCCCGATTGGTGGGTGTATCCGGCGCCCATGAACGCCAACATTGCCAAGCCGGTTGCTGCTGTTGACGGAGTCGGATCCTGGCCGGCCAGCTTGCTGTTGCTGCAACGACCGTCGCAGGGCTGCAGGCTTAAATCGAACGACCATCCACCGCCGCGTCGTTGGTGTGCGGCTAGATACTTCAGCGCCAGCTCAACCGCTTCTTCGCTTTCGGGCGTCGCACCATATTTCTGTCCAAGTTCGCGTCGTCGCTCCGGCGTGCGTCCTGACAAGCCGCCGCCGGGCAGTGGCGAAACCATCGCTCGCGATCCCGACGTTCCACCGGCGAGCGACTGAAGCAACAACTCGGTAACGTTTTCGTTTTCACTGTCCGGACGATCCAGTGGGTCAATTTCCGCGATCAAACTTTGCTGAGGAGCAACGATCACTGAGACCGTTTCTTCACTCTGCGACTGCGTATGCGTGGGTTTGTTTTGCGGCTGTGAGGTGACTTGCAATGTCACCGACGGCGACGTTTCGCTTTGTCGACCCGACAGATGCAAGCCATCGCGGTTTGCGGAGCTTTTCGACAGCAGGGCCAGCAACAGCAACAGCAACGTATGGACGATGGTGCTGACCAGCCACGCGGGAACGCGAGGATCGTCCGCCAGCGTTTTTTTTCCTTGCGGTAACTCATCTGGCGTGGATGAGGTGACCTGGTGACCCGATCCTGCGCCCGTCGGCGCGGCCGAAACGGCGGCCGATACCGACAGCGAAGCCATCGGATTGGGTTGCGTCGTGCCGATCATGTCGATTTCACGGGCCAAAGGGCGGACCAAAATAGCGGACGAGCAGCGAGATTTCTCAACTCTCGAATATAGCTCGCGCGTCCGTCAAAGACCGGTGAATCTGAGATGTCAGATCGACACCGGCGAGCGAAGTCTGTCCTATCGCCAAGTTTCGACAAGCGTTTGCCGGTGGTCCGGCATGGGGGCCTACGTCGCCGCGACGGGCAGATCGGCGACTTGATAGGCCCGAGAACGGAAGAGGAAATCGATGATGTTGCCCTCGTGAGGCTGCAGCCAATTCAGCCGATTTGTCGCGATTGGTCCGATGTTGACTCGATCGATTTCGACACAAGCGCCGGCAGCCGAAACGAACGCGGGGTCTTGCGAGAGAACCGTTCCCACTAGAGTCGGGCCAATACGTTTGAGCATCTCCGCTTGAGGGCACTCGACAACGCTGACGAATGGGAACATGTATTCCTTCGACGCGACTCCGCGGTCAGGCGAATCGGCGTGGACGACCATCGGGCGCAGATAGGCACAGTGATCTCGTTCGATCAACTTCTCGCCATACTCCGCGGTCATATCCGTCACGCCGGACTCCGCTAAATCTTGCTGGACCATCGCGTATGATCCGGTCGCCATCGCCGGTACGGTGAAAGCGGCTAGCTTTGACTCGGGGTCACTTGGCGGCAGCACGTCGACCGGGCCGATCTTCTTGGCAATTGCGGCCGCGATTTCTTTCGTGTGACGACTCGCCCAGATCCCGCTGCAATTAATACAGCTGCGGCCAGAGTTGCTCAGGACGCTTTCGACCATCATGTCCAGGTAGTTTTCCCAGTCGTCAACGACATCGTCACCGATCAGGATCTTAGAAAAGCCAGGGCCATGTGCCTGGACCTTCGGATTGCCGGCGTGCTGTGCGACGGTTTGAGCGCTGCCGAAGATCATGCTGCGTGGGGTCTTGGTCATGATCGCGCCACCGGCATCGTGGCCGCCCGGATACAATCCGAATGCTTCGGCAGGGACGCCCGCTTCGATGAAAGCCGACACCATGCGATAAGGTGTCCATGGTTCCTGCGAGCCGGGTTTCAGTGCCAATCCGATTTGCAGCGGGATCGCTGGCAGCCACAACGTGTGAACACCGGGCGAGTTGTTTGGCAGGATAGCGCCGAGGACCGGGGTTTGCGCTTGATAGCTGACAATCACACCGCGGCCTTCTTCGCCGTAACCGCGCGACAAGATCGAAAGGTCCAGTCCACGAGTCAGGCAATCGAGGATTTGTTCGATGTTGCTTAGCACAAAACTGTTTTTGGTCATGTTCGACCGGCACATGTGCTCAGGTAAACCCGTGCTAGCCGATTGTTGATGAACGAAGTCATCGACCGATTGCGTCGAGTCGCCGACTTGCAGGTTGGCCGATTCAAACAACACCGCGGCACGTTTGCATTTTTCGATCAAATCGTCGGTGGAAAACTGCAACAGCGCTTCACGTGCCTTGTGTGCTTGGCGCATGTCGCGGCCGACAATGCCGCCACCGACTGTTCCGATTTTCGCAATCGGTTCGCCGGTATCAAAATGAACGACATCGATAAAATCAAGCGATTCGTATGGCTTGCCCCAACGTAATGGACTGAGTGTGATCATCGTTGTTTGCTGCGGTCTCGATTGATTCGGTGTTGGACGGATAGAAGTCCGGGACGGATCCCGGATCATAGATTCACTCTGGCCTGTTTCCGGCCTGATCGCGGCGGGCGAAAATCGTATCGGACGAAATTCGTTTTAGGCTCAGGGGGTGGCACAACGGTCATGCCGGTTGGCTCGCGGATACCGCCCGGGGCCTACCGTGATTCGCCGTTAGTAAACGCCTACGGTCGTGGCGCTAGCGAGTTCGTGGAACGGTCGCACGCCACTGACGCCTTCCCAAGGATACAGGTCGAATGGAGGTTCACGTTCACCTTCGTCGCGTTCCATGAATCCGGGAACGAAGAACTCATCCGTTAGCGTGTACAGTTTGACCCGGCCTGTTTCACCATAGCCGACTGGTTGATTGTAATCATCAAACTGGACGACTTCGGTGACCGCTCGCGGCTGGGGCGCGTAGTAACTGATTTTGTATCCATCCGCGGCACTGATCGGCTTGCTGCACGCTAGCCCCATCAGCGTATTTCCGTAAGTTGGCGTCATGTAGACGCCGCCTTCTTCGACCGGACCGCCCAGCATCTCTTCGACACAGAACCGTGTCCACTGCGGCGTGAACTCGGTGCCGCCAGAGAAGATCCCTTTGATGCCGATCTCTTGTAGGCTGGTGCCACGCTCCTCAAGCGCCTCGCCGAGACCTTCGAGCAGTTTCGGTGTGGCGAACATGCACTTCACGTCATGCCCAGACGTCAGTACGGTTACCGCTTGGTCGATGCAGTGTTTCTTGTATTCCTCGAGGTGTTCCATCCATCCTTTCTTGATGACCTTGACCACCCAGCGGGGATCCAGGTCGATGCAGAAACAGATGCCACCGCGGTGTTGTGCCAGATGTTCCACCGCCAACCGGAGCCGACGCGGACCGCTTGGACCCAACATCAACCAGTTTGAACCGCGCGGGAAATGTTCGTCTGGCAGAGTGTCGCTGAACAGTTCGTAATCTTTCCAGTGATCCTCGATCACCATGCGGCTTTTCGGCACACCTGTGGTTCCACCGGTTTCGAACACGTAGACGGGCTTGCCCGCGTGGCCTTTGGGAACCCATCGGCTGATTGGTCCGCCACGTAACCAATCGTCTTCGAACAGAGGAAACTTTTTCAGATCGTCAAACGACTTGACCTCGGTCAGCGGATCGAATTTCAGTTCCTTTTTCTTTTCCAGCCAGAACGGGCTGCCCGTTTCCTCGCTGAAGTGCCAATGAACCGTCTTCACTGTGTGTTCGTCGAGTCGCTCGCGTGCCTCGGAAGCCTTTTTCGCGATCTCTTCGGTGAGCGGACTGTCAACACTACTCATGATTGGGCTCTAGATACTGGGGCGTAAGCGGGGGGCGGGAACGCGATCGTTGCGGACACAAATATAGTTGCGGACACAAATATAATGGGACGAACGCAGCGATGTTCGAAGCATGAACGCGTCGGAAACTGACTATAGGGTAGCGTCGAGTCAAAACGCGAAAAAGGCCGCCGCGGATTTGTCGCGACGCTCGTTTGATCGAAAATCGCTGATTGAAGATTGCGACAAAGCAACCCATCTGTGGCCGGGGGCTGACGCCGTAACTTTTGTTCGCGGCGGAAATCTGCTGCAGCGAATTGAAAGACGGCTTGCCTGGTCACCCTCGCAAGACTGACGAAAAAAGGCCGTGGCAAATACCACGGCCTTGATTGAACTGTCTGCGGAACGAGCCGCATTGGCGTCTGTGCTTGGTGTCAGCTAGTTTGCCGGAACCGCGTTCGATGGCGGTGTCGGAACCGGGATGACGGTTGGGTTACTGTCGTCGGACGTCGTTGCCGCGATCACGCCAATGGTTCCTGCGAGTCCGGCCAATCCGCCGAGTCCGCCGCCGCCACCGATGAAGCCTCCGCCTCCACCGCCGCCACCGTAGAATCCACCGCCACCGCCGGAGAACCCGCCTCCGCCGCCTGGCACATAACCGCCGCCGGCGATGGGCATGCCGAACTCGTCCAAGATGACGCCGTCACCAGCGAGTGAACTTCCGCAGGCACAAGGATCAACAGGAGCTTCGCAGCCGCATGTTCCAATCGCTTCGCCGCATCCGCCACAAACGGAATCAACAGGCGTTTCGGAAATGACAACGTCTTCGACCACGTTGATGACTTCGGGCATCGGTGCGACTTGCATCGCGAACCGATTGCAGCAACATCCACCCAAGCGTGCGACCAATGTTTCGTCACCATTGCTAAACGCGTTGGCCGCTTGCGCAGCCACGGTGGGATCGACCAGTTCGAACCCGACCAAGCCCAGTCCATCAGGGCCGACGGCCAGCAACGAGTATTCGCCGGGTTCCAGTGTTTCGATTTCAAAGTTGCCTTGCTCGTCGGTGATTGCACGTCCGACTTCCAGGCCATCCTTGATGACAAACACGTTCGTCATCTGAGCGCTGTCAAGCTCGGCGCCACGTGCCCCGGCCTGGTGCAACTGACCTTTCATGCCGCCAGCGGTCTGTGCGACACGGAACAGGTCCTGACCGCAAACGCGATTGGCCAGCGAACCGATTCTGGCGGAGTTGATCGAGACGTTGCTGTCGCGAAACTTGGGTGGCAGGTACCGGATCATGGCCGTGTTGACCATCGTGTAATCGACTTTCGCCGCGGCGATCTCTGCTTCGGATGGGAATTCGTTACCGGCTGCGGTCGCGTCATCAAGGATGTGCATCGCACAGCAAGCGAAGACGTTGTCCGCCCGAGCCATCAGAGCGTACACGCCAGGCTTGACACCCTTCATCAGAAACGCGCCCTTGGCGTTCGTTTTTGCTTCGGGGCGAATGACTTCGCCGTCCCGGCTAAGCATGGCGACGCTGGCGTTTGCAACCGCTTCGACCGAGCCGTTGCCCGATGGGATCACAACCCGACCGACCAACGTTCCGTCGGCGGCAGGATGGATCCACTGATTGACGATTAAATGATTGTTCTCTTGCTCAGCGGACGCGTTGGGGACAAAGACAAGCCCCGCGATCAGAAGTGGAAGGATGTGCAGCATACGGCTCATGGATGGGACCTCAGACGGTAAATTCGGTGCGCTACGACAGACGCCAATCTGTGAAAATAGGCAATCCGATTGGTATCGATACTAGGCAAAGCAACATGCCTATTCAACGGGTTAGTTGTTAAAGTTTGCGGATTCCTGACAACTGAGACTCGCGTCTTCAATTTGCAAGCCTCTTGCGGCGTCAATTTGGTGTCAAACCAGCCGTTTCGGGTGATTCTCGCCCGGTCACGTCCGATCGGGAATTGTGGCTGATTCGAACCAATCCCTTCTCGTGTCCGCATACTGTGATAGACAGTCGACGGCCGATGGCAGTCCGTTGAGCGATAGCTCTGACTCGTTCGACCCGCATTGGTTCCGATATATTGGGTTCAATCATGAGCAATCCCTTCGCCGTCACCACCAGTCAAATCGATGAACGTGGCGTTTTCGGCGACCATGCGAGGCGAATTCGCGGCGGTTTCCTATATCGCGTGATCGAGCTCGACCGGCCGTACCGATGTCGTTTGACCTACAACGGCCGGTGGTTTGTCCAGCGGATTAAATTCGATTCCTACTCGGCATGGCGACAAATCAGTTGGCTGACCATTCGTCCGCGAGCCGAATTTCGCGTGCCAGCGGCCATTGATGCCTCGCAGCCGGTCGCGCGGATCGAGATCGGTTTTACGCGCGGACTGATGATGCGTCGCTTTCGGGTTTGGATCGACGGGGCGATCGTTTACGACGAAGTTAACTAGACGAGTCGGTGGCCGTGATCATTGGTTGCGATGGAGATCATCGATTTCGATGGAAACGACCGTTGGTCCAGCTCATCGTCGCCACGTGTTGTTGTGACCGGTCATACGATGCAGACTTTGGGCGGTTGGCTCGATGCGGTCCGCCGGTCACGTCTGCCGTTTGCCGCAGGCAAAGCAACGCGTTATTCTGTTTGATCCGCAACCGCGGTCCCTCCTACCCACTCACCCGATCGGATAAGTGAACATGCCTAACGAATCTCGACGTGATTTCTTGAAGTCTTCTGCCAAGGCGACAGCCGCGGCATCGGTTGCCGGATTGTCGGCTCGCGGCGCGAAGGCCGCCTCTGGTTCGAACGAACGTTTGCGAATCGGTTTCATCGGTCCCGGCGGTCGAGGTTTCGGCGCTCACGTGAAAAAGCTTTGTGATCTTCACGGCGAAGGCCGCAAGATTGAATTGGTCGGCGTGGCGGAAGTCTATGAAGTTCAGCGCAACAAAGTCGCCGACTACATCAAAGATAAAACCGGTACCGATCCGGGACGCTACGTTGATTACAACGAGATGTTCGAAAAAGAGAACCTCGACGCCGTCTGTATCGGAACGCCCGATCACTGGCACCATAAACAAACGGTGGACTCGCTAAAGGCGGGGCTGAACGTCTACTGCGAAAAGCCGATGACGAAAACCGTCGAAGAGGCCTTCGATGTCGAAAAGACCTGGAAAGAAACCGGCAAGGTGATGCAGGTCGGCGTGCAGTCGACCAGCTTGAATGTTTGGGACGAAGTTCGCGAGATGCTGCAAGACGGCAAGCTCGGCAAAGTCCTCGGCTTTCAAACCGAGTACTTCCGCAATAGTGACCTCGGGCAATGGCGTTACTACAAGCTTGATAAAGCGATGACGCCCAAGAGTATCGACTGGACGCGTTGGCTCGGGAAGAACGAGGACTTGGCACCAGAGCTTCCCTTTGACCGCGAAGTCTACGCCCAGTGGCGTCGGTTCTGGCCGTTCGGCAGCGGTATGTTTACCGACCTGTTTGTGCACCGAACCACGTCGATGCTCAAAGGCACCGGGCTGCGTTTGCCTCGCCGCGTTGTCGGTGCGGGCGGGATTTTCTTGGAATATGACGGCCGTGACGTTCCAGACGTTGCGACCGTGGTCGCCGACTTTGACGAAGGCGTCGAAGGACTGATCACGGCAACGATGTGCAACCAAGAGTCACGCATCAACCAATTGATCCGTGGCCACTTTGGTACCTTTAAGTTCGGAAACGGCGAAGGTTTTGACGGCTTCGATTTTGTTGCCGAACGGCCACAAGTCACGCACGTTCGCGGATACGTGGACGAACGGATCACCACCGAACCGGTCAAGGACACCACCAAGGCACACTTCAGCAACTGGCTAGACGCGATGGAAGCGAATGAGCCAATGATGTGCAACAACCCACCAGACTTGGGTGCCGCAGCGATCGCCGTCGTGATTCTGGGGGCTCAGAGCTATCGAAATGGCGAAGTCTACTTCATCGATAAAGAGAATCGCACGATCAGCACCAAGGATCCGGGTTGGGCCAAGCAGTGGGAAAAACTTTCAGAAGCTCGCGCCGAACCGCGTCACATTCCCGGTTGGCGTGCCGGGGAATTCGGCAGCAAACTGGTCGAACCTGACTACATGAAAGAAGCCGGCCCGTGGGTCGACGGCAAGGACCCCGCACGAAGTTAATCGTGCCGGTCCTGATTCATCGTTAAAAAACGGAATCGACTGAGAAAAGCCCGCCGAATGTATCGGCGGGCTTTTTTGATGCGCGAGTCGCGCATTTGGCTCGGTACGAGATCGTCTCTCGGTGCCGCAGACGGCTAGCCGCTTATTGCTCAGCGGCTTATTGCTCAGCGGCTATTTCTCCGAAAGGACTCTTCGGCGATTATTCGTCAGCGACGTTCACGAATACTTTCAAGGCGTCTTTGTCTTCGACCAGCAGTCGCATCATTTCGGCGTAGTCGTCCAGTCCGTCGACCGGGTGAGTTAAGATTTTTTCAAGCACACCGGGATACATCATGTCGCCCAATGCCAAGTCGCGAATGCCCATTTCGAAGTGAGTGCGGTTGGCGTTCACACTGCCCAATAGCAGCTTGTTACCCAGTACCCATTCCAGGTTGATGTTGTCTGACGGCACTTCGACTTTGTTGTCACCGCCGGTGATGCCCGTCCAGACCACAACGCCGTTGTGTCCGACGTGCTGCATGGCTTCGAACGCCAGCCGACTGCTGCCGGTCGCGTCGACAATCAGATCCGGTTTTCCCACACGGCCGACAAGATCCTTCATGGATGTCTCACGCGTGCTAACGTAACTCGCTTCCATGCCACTGACGATTTCGCTTTTCAGGTTGGGCTCTTCGCCGCGCGCCAACGTGTAAACTTCGAGTCCGCGAAGTTTCAGAACCAGCGTCGTCAGCAGCCCGATTTGTCCGGCACCTAAGACAAAGGCCAGTTGTGGACGCCAGACCTTCATTCGCTGCTGGGCTTCGAAGGCTTGGAAGACAGCCTTGGCGGCGCAGCTCATCGGCTCCTGCAAGACGTGCAGGTGCTTCAAGCCTTCGGGAACGCGGACGATATATTCTTCTTCGTCGACAAAGTACTCCGTCAGAAAACCGTGACGCAGGTTGATGCCACGTTCGTAGTATTCCTCTTCGCTGGTCATGTCGTTGGTACCGATCAGGTCATAGATCGATCCACCTGGGCGACGGACGGTCGCGGTCACGTAGTCGCCGGGTTTGACACGTTTGACGTTCTCGCCAACCGCCTCGACGATTCCAAAGGACTCGTGCCCGATGACCAAGAAGTCGTCGCCTTTGGGCGCATTTCCATACAACGCATCGTTGATCTCGCGATCGGTGGCATCGACACCGACTTTCAGGACCTTGACCAGGACGCCCATGCCCCCGGCGATTTCCGAAAGGTCGGGCTTGGCAATTTCGGTGAGATGGACACTGTTGGGGGTGCCAGGAGTGACCGCGACGGCTTTCATGGAGAATTCTAAGAGTCGAAAGGAACGAACATGTTTCTCAAACGGGCACGAAATCGTATCAAGCCAGCCGGTTGCCCGTGAGGGGGCCGATTCCGGCAAATCAACGCTTTCGAAGCCTTTCCTTGGGTGTCATTGGCGTCGATGTTTCCCTTGCGAGCCGGTGCCGTGCCTGCCAGCGATTGTTTTTGACAACGACGCTTGTCAAAAAAGACTTCTTTGGCAATAGTTACCTGTTGAGCAATGATTCGTTTCGGCCAAGTCGCTTGGCAGGACTTGCGACCACACCGCATTCTGACGAACCGTTGGCGATTTGAATCACCGTTGACGGGTCTTTTCGATAGATGTGTCAGTGGCAATGCGAAGCTTGGCAACGCACGCCCAGCCTAGCGAACAAACGCGAACAGCCTAGCGAACAGCCTAGCGAACAAACGCGAGGCCTAGCGAACAAACGCAGCGCCTTGGATATGCCGAGCCGTTCGCCGCCGTCGCCATGTGGCTTGTCAGGCTAGCAAGCGGGTTTATCCGACAAGCTTGTGGTTTTGCCAAGCGGGGCGCACCAGTTCAATTACCTCGTAATCGATAAATCCCATTAGTAATCAGCAATCGCAAGCCGCCGAACTTCGACAGGTCGAGCATCGACAAGTCGACCACTGGCCGGTGGAACCTCGGCCCGTCGACCGCGATCTGTTAAGGGTCATGCGGAAGAACGAGTCCGTCGGCGTTGAGCAGCTGATCGAGGAGTTGGGTGTCACCGCGACTGCGGTTCGGCAGCGCATCCAGCGGCTGTTAGATTTGGGGCTGATCGATCGCGAAAAGATCGTCGCCGGTCGCGGGCGTCCGACGTATCGATATCGGTTGACCGTGCTGGGACATCGCCGTGCCGGTGCGAATTCGTCCGACTTGGCGGATGCGATGTGGCGCGAGATCTTGTTGCTCAAGGACGCGAATGTGCGTCAACAGTTGATTTCGTCGATCGCATCCAGGCTTGGGCGTCAGTTTGCCGCTCAGCTGGATGATGTCAGCGACGCGGGCAGCGATTCGTTCGAGTCCCGCATGCGTCAGCTTTCATCGATGTTGGCTGATCGCCAAATCAACACGGAAGTGGTGCACGCGGGTAATTTGCCGGTTCTCGATATCGGTTCGTGTCCCTACCCCACACTCACCGACACGTCGGACGATCGAGTGATGTGTCGATTGGAAGAACAGATGTTGTCCGAAGCGCTCGGGCAACCGGTGGAACTGAGCAGTTGCCGACTCGACGGTGACGCTTGCTGTCAGTTTTCGCCGATTGACACGATTTCAACGACCAGCGTCGGTCCAAATCCATAAGCCGACACCCCGAAAGGCTTCTTCGAAGCACGACAGAACGTTCAACACAATTTTGCAATTTTCTTTCTGCAACTCTAAGCAACCCCGAATGACACACGTACTGAAAATCACAGACCTTCACGTCGCCGTTGGTGACAAGCCGATTCTTCGTGGCGTAAATCTAACGATCAACCACGGCGAGACTCACGCGTTGATGGGGCCCAACGGCAGCGGCAAGAGTACGCTGGGTTTGGCGATCATGGGTCATCCCGGCTACACGGTGACCAGCGGCAGCATCGAGCTTGACGGGAAAGACGTCTTGGCGATGGAACCGGATGAGCGTGCCCGCGAAGGCATCTTCATGGCGTTTCAGCGGCCGATGGCGATCCCCGGTGTGAAGATGGCTGATTTCCTGAGGCACGCCACGACCAACATTCGTCGTCCCGATCGAAAAGAAGGCGAAGAGCTGATTCCGATGCGCGAGTTCCGCAAGGAACTCAAAGAAAAGATGGCTCACCTGCGGATGGATACCGAATTTGCCCGTCGCTATGTCAACGATGGGTTCTCGGGCGGCGAAATGAAACGTGCCGAGATTTTGCAATTGGCAATGCTGCAGCCAAAGTTCGCCATCCTGGACGAAACCGACTCGGGATTGGACGCCGATGCGGTTCGGTTGGCGAGCGAGTCGATTGCTGAAATTGGCCAGCAAAAAATGGGGCTGCTGATCATCACCCACCACGACAAATTGCTCGTCCACAATCCGCCTCAGTTCACGCACGTGATGTTGGGCGGCCGATTGGTCGAAACCGGCGGGCGCGAGTTGGCCGACGAATTGCATCAACACGGCTACGATCGCATCCGCAAGTCGTACCCCGATGCCGAAGCGTTGAACCAAGAAATGCTGGCCGAGGAAGCCGACGCGGCCGTCTAGATGGCGGTCATATATCGGCAATCCGAGACGAGCACGAGCGAGGCAAACACCAACCAGTCGAGCACGAAGCTCTGGTTGCCGAACCGACAAAATATCACTTCAAGAAAGAACTCCGTTAGGAATTTCCCATGTCAATCGACGTGACTGAAAACGCTGCTGTTGGCGAAATCAATAAGTACAACTTTCGCACCGAGACCACGGGCGTATTCAAAGCCGAGAAAGGCTTGAGCGCGGACGTCGTGAATCAGATTTCTGATATCAAGAACGAACCCGACTGGATGCGCAAATTTCGATTGGACTCGCTAGCCAAATTCGAAGCGCGACCGATGCCCAAGTGGGGCGGCAGCATCGATATCGATTTTCAAGATATCTATTACTACCTCAAACCCACGGACCACCAGGAAAAGTCGTGGGACGATGTGCCTCAGGAAATCAAGGACACGTTCGATAAGCTTGGTATTCCCGAAGCCGAAAAGAAATTTCTCTCCGGTGTCAAAGCGCAGTTCGAAAGCGAAGTGGTTTACGGGTCACTCGAAGAAGACTTGGCAAAGCAAGGCGTGATCTTTACGGATACCGACACTGCGGTTCGTGAACATCCCGACTTGCTGCGTGAGTACTTCGGTAAGATCATCCCGCCGGACGACAACAAGTTTGCGGCGCTCAATAGCGCCGTCTGGTCGGGCGGTTCGTTCATCTACGTCCCCAAGGGCGTGCATATTAATTTCCCGCTGCAGGCGTATTTTCGAATTAATGCCGAAAGCATGGGGCAGTTTGAACGAACCCTGATCATCGTCGACGAAGGTGCCAGCGTGCACTACGTCGAAGGGTGTACCGCGCCGATGTATAGCACCGAAAGTCTGCACAGTGCGGTCGTCGAGGTCGTGGTGAAACGCAACGCGCGGTGTCGATACACGACCATCCAGAACTGGGCCAACAACATTTACAACTTGGTCACCAAGCGTGCTTACGCATACGGTGACGCGACGATGGAATGGGTCGACGGCAATCTGGGCAGCAAGCTAACCATGAAGTACCCCGCCGTGCACATGATGGAACCGGGAGCGCGCGGTGAAATCCTGTCGATCGCATTCTCAAGTGCCGGACAGCACCAGGATGCCGGTGCCAAGTTGGTGCACGCGGCCCCAAATACGACCGGTCAAATTATCAGCAAGAGCATTAGCAAGAACGGCGGGCGCAGCAGCTATCGCGGGCTCGTTCGTGTCGAACCCGGTGCTCACAACAGCAAGAATAACGTCGTGTGTGATGCGTTGATCTTGGACCCCGAAAGTCGCAGCGATACTTACCCGTATATCGAGATCGCCGAACAAGACGTTCAAATCGGACACGAAGCCAGCGTCTCGCGGATCGGCGAAGAGCAGATGTTCTATCTGCTTAGCCGCGGGCTGACCGAACAGGAAGCGAGCACGATGATCGTCAACGGTTTCATCGAGCCACTCGTCAAAGAGTTGCCGATGGAGTACGCGATTGAAATGAACCGCTTGATCCAGTTGCAAATGGAAGGCAGCGTGGGTTAGCGATCGATGGCGACGAGTCTGAGATTGGTAATCAGAAATTCTGTCGCTCCGATGGCGTTGACTCGAAATGCGTTAACCCGAAACGTTAACCCGAAATACGAATTCACAAATCTCTCTTTAAACTCAACATGCCTCAAACTCTTACTCAAACGTTCGATGCCGCCGGCTTTGAAGCGTTCTTAGATTCACGCAACGAACCCGATTGGTTGACGGACCTGCGCCGCGAGGCGTTCGCGCATGCCGAAACGATGCAGTGGCCCGATCGTCGCCACGAAGAATGGATTCGCACGGACATTCGAACGTTCCAGCTGAACAAGTTCAGTGCTCCCGTGGCGGCAGCCCCCGACTTGCCGATGGTTTGTCAGTTGCGTGAGGGCGTTGACCTGGCTGGTTCGGTGGAAACCATTGACAGTCATGTCATCGGCGAATCGATCGACGAATCTTTGGCGGCCAAAGGCGTCGTTTTCGGTTCCCTGGATCGACTGTGCCGCGAGCAGCCCGAGTTGGTTCGGCCGCATCTGTACACGATTTTTGATCCCGATTACGACAAGTTTGCCGCGATGCACGCGGCGTTCTGGTCGGGCGGGCAATTTCTATATGTTCCCCGTGGTGTCGTGATCGATCGGCCTTTGCACATCGGTTCGATGTTGTCCGATGGTGGAACCGATACAACGCACACATTGATCGTGTTGGACGAGGGCGCCGAGGCGACCGTGTTGCATGAATCCAACGGCGCGACCGCCGATTCGGCGGGCGTTCACTTGGGTGCGGTCGAGCTGATCCAGAAACCAGGGTCGCATCTGCGGTATGTCAATCTGCAGGAATGGGGCTTGAAAACGTTCCATTTCGCACACCAAAGTGCGAGTGTCGATCGGGACGCGACGCTGCAGTGGACCATTGCGGCGATGGGATCGATGTTGTCCAAGGTCAATCAATCGGTCGAATTGGTCGGCCCGGGGGCGAATTGCCAAGTCAATGGTGTGATGTTCACCGAGCAGCGTCAGCATCTTGCCTATCACACCCTGCAGCACCATCGTGCCCCAAGTTGCCAAAGTGACTTTCTTTACAAGTCGGCTCAGCAAGACCGAAGTCGAACGGTATGGCGTGGGATGATCAAGGTCGATCCAATCGCCCAGCAGACCAACGGATACCAGCGTAATGACAATCTGGTCTTATCGGAGCATTCGCGAGCCGATTCGATTCCTGGGCTTGAGATTGAGGCCGATGACGTTCGGTGCACGCACGGCAGCACGACAGCCAAGGTCGATGAAGAACAATTGTTTTACGCGAGATGCCGCGGATTCACTCCGAAAGAGGCAACGCGTATGATAGTGACTGGATTTTTCCAGCAAATCTTTGATCGAATCACGATCGAAAGCGTTCGCGAGGCTTTGGGTGCCGCGATCGCACGTCAAGTACGCGAATACGAGTGATCAGCAATGGCACTGGCCGAAGACAAAGTGCGTGAAGCGCTAAAGCAAGTCATCGACCCCGAGTTGTACGTTAATATCGTCGACCTGGGACTCATCTATGTCGTGGATGTGGGTGAGGAAAACGAAAACGGTCTGCACGACGTAAAGATCGAGATGACAATGACAAGTCCGATGTGCCCTGCCGGTCCCCAGTTGGTCGCCGGTACCAAGGCCGCCGCGGAAGGCTTGGATGAAGTCGAATCCGCCGAAGTCAAGGTCGTGATGGAACCGGCATGGTCACCTGAAAAGATGACCGATGAAGCACGAGATCACCTCGGGATCTTTTAAGCTTTCGAAGCTCCTGGGAACGATTTCGCTTGGGATCGACTGGGAATTATTTTCCCCGGGAATGTTGGTTGGGCTCTTTGGGCCCCGATCTTCCTCTAGTCTCCCTAAAACGTTGGGGTGGAATTCATGCGGATTTTTGTTGGCGAATACATTTGTGGCGGCGGTCTGGCCGACCAATCCGTCGATGACGTGCCGGACAGTTTGCGATTGGAAGGCGCTGCCATGTTGCGGTCGATCGTCGAAGACGTCTCGCAGTTCGCCGACGCAGTCGTGCCGCTTGATCAACGTTTGGGACTTGAAATCGATGCCGCGCAAGTGATTCCGACGCAGCCCCCAGGTCAACTGTGGGCGCAGTGGGTGGCTGCGGCACGCGATTGCGACGCGGCTGTCGTTGTTATTCCAGAAAGCGGCGGTTTGCTCGCCCAGGGTGTCGCCATGTTGCGAGCCAGCGGTGTCGATGTGGTCGCCGGAAGCGGTGATTTCTTGCGAGTCGCGAGCGATAAATGGCAGACCGCCAAGACGCTGCACGAATCGGGTATCTCTCACCCTTTGTCGATGATCACGTCGGACAACCGATTCGAAACCGAGCTGCGTCAGCTTTCCGAATTTGTCGTCAAGCCACGTGACGGTTGCGCGTCTCAAGACATCCAGTGTTACGATTCGTTCGACGATGCGGTGCAGGATTTAGCGGACGACCAGATGTTGCAGGCCAAGGTGCCGGGGCAGTCAATTTCGGTCTCGTTAATCGCATCGGGTTCACAGCAAACCTTTTTGCCGGCTGTACGCCAGACGATTTCGGTCGATACGTTTTCATACGCCGGCGGTTCCGGACCACTGGACACCGAAGCGCAGCGGCGTGCGACCGCCCTGGCCTCTCATGCCGTCTCGGCGATGCCGCCCACCGTTCGCGGCTTCGTCGGCATCGACTTGATCCTTGGTGACACGCCCAGTGACGATTACGTCATCGAAATCAACCCGCGATTTTCGACGTCCTATGTGGGACTCAGGCGAATGATTCGCGGCAATCTGGCGGCCCGGCTCTTTGACATCGAAACCGGCCCCGTGACGTGTGCGGCGGCCAAGGATTCGGTGCGCTGGTCGGCCGATGGGCAGGTCTGGGTGAACGACATGGCGATCAACTCTGCGTGAATCGATTTGGTGTGAATCAACCTCGCTTTCATCAACCCAGCGCGAATCAACTGAGCACAGGAAAGTCGTCGACGAAACATGTGGTCGGAGTCGACATCGGCGGAGCCAACCTCAAGTACGCTACCGCATTTTCAGATCCCGAGATTCGGCCAGTCGCACATGCTTGTTGTTTTCCCATGTGGCGGCGGCCCGAGGACCTCGCTCAGGCCTTGATTGGCGATCTTCATTCGCTCGGGCCTTGTGATGCGATGGCCGTCACGATGACGGGTGAATTGGCGGATGGTTTTGTCGATCGCGCGGTGGGAGTGACGCACATCGTCGAACATACGATGCGCGCTGCTGGTGAAATCGGTATCGACGACGTGCGTTTTTATCGTGTCGACGGTAGCTTCTGTGATGCGCACAAGGCAATCAATGAACCTGATGCGGTCGCCGCCGCGAATTGGCACGCACTGGCATCATGGATCGCAGGCAGAATCGAATCCGATGCGTTATTGGTTGATATCGGATCAACAACGACGGACTTGATTCCAATCGCCGATGGCTCGGTCAACACGGATGCAGCGACGGACTTTCATCGCTTGCGCGAAGGGACTTTGGTGTACGTCGGATGCCGGCGCACGGCGGTGTGCAGTCTGGTCGACTCTTTGGTGCACCGCGGGGATCGCGTCAGCGTGATGAACGAAGTCTTCGCAACGATCGACGACGCCCGCATCGTGCTGAAAGCCAATGTCGAATCTCAAGACGATGTCGATACCGCAGACGGAATGCCGCGCACAATTGCAATGTCGGTCAACCGACTTGCCAGGATGATCGGGCTGGACCACCGTAGTGTTTCTATCGACGACGCAGTAAATCTGGCCCAGCAGGTTGTTCTGGCCGCGCGGACTCGCGTTCAGGCATCGTTTGAGCGTCTATGGGATGGTCGATCCGTGGTGGTGCTTAGTGGTCACGCAGCGGATTTGATTGACCTGCCAGATGGTATTCGCACGGTCTCGCTGTGCGAACAGTTCGGCCCGGATGTCTCCAGGTCGGCGCCGGCGTATGCTGTCGCCGAGTTGTGTTTATCAGAGCTGTCGTAGTTCTCGATTGGGGGAAGGTGGTTCATTGCGGCGAGTCGTCAAGCTTGGTGGCAGTTTGCTTGGCCGAAAGGATCTGCGGTCTCGATTGCCGCAGCGGCTTGCGGACAGTGATCGTCGCACGAGCCGGGCGGACGAAGTGTTGGTGTTAGTCGGAGGCGGCACAATGGTGGACGCGGTGCGTGAGCTGGACGCGGCTAACCACGCCGACCCAACTGAAATTCATTGGTTGTGCGTGGACCTGATGCAAAAGACGCTGCAGCTAGTGCATCTCTGGTTTCCCACTTGGCATGTCATCGGTACCCAAGGACAACTGGCCGAACGATGTGCACGGGGATTCGCATCGGATGTTCCCAGCTTGATTTGTCCATCCAGTTTTTATCATCGTGACGCCGCAAGTGAGTTGCCGACGGACTGGCGGACCACCAGTGATTCGATTGCCGTGCAGTTGGCGATCGAAGTGCAGGCGGACGAAGTGCTCTTGCTGAAATCTTGCGTGATCGATGAATCGAAATCAATCGACGAAATGGCAAATGAGGGCATCGTTGATGAGGCGCTGCCGCAGATCGCAAAACGAGTTCCGCGTTTGCGAATCAGGCAGTTTTAGTCGTGCCGCCCGCTTTGGGGACACCATTGTGGTCGAACTTGGGCCGATCCAATCCCAAGTCAAGTCAGCGATGGACTTGTCCGCTGGGTGACGCGATTATCTTTGGATCGAAAGTCCCTGTTCGTTGATTCCGAAAGGCACGATCGAATCATCGCACGCGCTGCCGCGATGTTTCGCGACGTGCAATGCCCGTCCCATTTTGTTTCCGTCTCGAGTCTTTCCCATCAGGATAATCGTGTTGGCGTTGGATAGGACATCGCCGCTTTGGATCGGACGCGTCAACAGATCGTCCAGCATGACTTCGTGACTGGTGTACAGCAGCAAACAGCTGACGTCTTGGTGCTCGTACGCGTGTGCCGCAACGGCGTCGGCGTGTTCGCGGTAGCCGACGCGGAACAAGTCTCGAGCGACCCAATCATGTTCTTTCCGCAAGATTTGATGGTAGATGTATTCAAACAGTTCGAACTGAATTGAATCGGCTGCTTTGTCGGTCGGTTCGACACCATCAATGACGGATCGACGAACGCCGTGTGCAAAGTTTCCGTAAAAGAAGGCGATTGTCTGATCGAGTTTCTTGGCCTGCTCTTGTTTCCACTCTCGCCATTGTTCATTGTCCATATCGCCAGCGGTGACGCGACGTCCGCTGTGTTGAAAGACATGCATGTAATCCGAGCGAGTCGAATCGGGGGCCCAGATTTCGCTTAGATCAACACGGTCAGCGACCGCGCGTGGTTTCAATTTCCAATCCGCCAGCCGGCTAGCATATTCGTCATGATTTTGCGAATCACCGCGCGAAGTCATATCGAAAACGATGCCGGGTTCGCCTTCTTGTTGTCGACCTTCGTTGGCAAATCCGATCCCCAGTTGGGTCTTGCCGATCCCCGACGCACCCATGACCACCGTCAACGTTCCGGGGATCAGTCCGCCGCCGAGGAGTTCGTCTAGTTCCGCGTTTCCGGTTCGGTGTCGGGGCATGATGTCGGGAAATGAGAGAATCGGGGCAATGCAATACGCGGGTCGTATATTCTCACGCGAGTCGCCGAGCGCGAAGTCGCCTGAGTGAACTTTGACTGTCCGGGTGAGCGAAAGGTTCGTTTCCGTTGCCATCGCCGTGATCGCGATGAACTGCACCGTTAGTATCTCTGTGGCTCGATTAGTCTCTCTGTGGCTTGCTGTGACCCCCAACGACGATCCCGTCGACCGAGTGTGCTGGTCCTCGGTTGGGACAACCGAGCCACAATGTTATTCTCTCGAAATACGTTGACCGACTTCACCCGAATAAGGACGCCGTGATGGCAAGCTCTTTGACTTCTTCTCCGCAGTGGAAAGCTCTTTCGGACCATTACGAATCGATTAAAGACATCCATTTACGGCAAATGTTTGCCGACGACGCCGACCGCGGTAAGCGAATGTCGACCGAAGCGTTGGGATTGTATCTGGATTATTCCAAAAATCGTATTTCGGACGACACAATCCCGTTGTTGATCAAGCTGGCCGAGTCCGTTGACTTGCGTGGCAAGATCGATGCGATGTTCGCGGGTGAGAAAATTAATTTGACCGAGGGACGCGCGGTCTTGCACACTGCGCTGCGGGCGCCACGCGGTGCGACCGTGACGGTGGATGGTGAAAACGTGGTGCCAGAAGTTCACGCGGTGCTGGACAAGATGGCCGCATTTTGTGACCGGGTGCGCAGTGGTGATTGGAAGGGACACACCGGGAAACGAATTCGCAACGTCGTCAATATCGGCATCGGCGGATCGGACCTGGGGCCGGTGATGGCGTACGAGGCGCTGCGGCACTACAGCGATCGGAATCTGACGTTTCACTTTGTCAGCAACGTCGACGCTACCGATTTCGCGGAAGCAACGGTTGGGCTAGATCCGGAGGAAACGCTGTTTATCGTTGCGTCAAAAACGTTCACAACGATCGAAACGATGACCAATGCCGATACGGCACGACAGTGGTTGTTGGCCGGAGTCGGCGGCGAAGAATCCGCAATCGCCAAGCACTTCGTCGCGCTATCAACCAATGCGGAAAAGGTTTCGGCCTTCGGTATCGATACGGCGAACATGTTTGAATTTTGGGACTGGGTTGGGGGACGTTACTCGATGGACGCCGCGATCGGATTGTCGACAATGATCGCGATCGGTCCCGACGGTTTCCGTGAAATGCTCGACGGCTTTCACGAAATGGACGAACACTTTCGCACGGCCCCTTTCGATGAAAACTTGCCGGTGCTGATGGGCCTGCTGTCGGTTTGGTATTCAAATTTTTTCGGCGTGGAAACCACCGCGGTGCTTCCGTACGAACAGTACCTCAGTCGGTTCCCGGCCTACTTGCAGCAATTGACCATGGAAAGCAACGGCAAGTACGTCACGACCAACGGCAGTAACGTTGATTATGAAACGGGATTGATTTACTGGGGCGAACCGGGCACGAATGGACAGCACTCGTTTTATCAGCTGATTCACCAGGGGACTCGGCTGATACCGTGCGATTTTATTGCATTCGCAAAGTCTCTCAACCCGATCGGCAGCCACCAAGACATTCTGATTGCCAACGTGTTAGCACAAAGCGAAGCACTGGCCATGGGAAAAACGGCCGACGAAGTCAAAGCCGAAGGCACCGACGACTGGTTGGTTCCACACCGCGTGTTCCAAGGAAACCGACCGTCCAACACGATTTTCGGTGATCAGCTATCGCCCAGCGTGCTGGGTAAGTTGGTCGCCCTTTACGAGCACAGCGTGTACACCCAAAGCGTGATCTGGAATATCGATGCGTTTGATCAATGGGGCGTCGAGCTTGGCAAGGTGTTGGCCAAGAATATCATTACAGAACTAGAGTCTGCATCGGAACCCGATCTAAGTCATGACAGTTCGACCAACGAATTGATTCGCCGCTATCGCGCTGCGAAATGACAGCGGTTTTATCCGGCGATGCTGGTGTTTTCCGGCGACGATGACGCCGCGCGTGCGGACCGTTGGCGATCGGCCAATCGGCGTCTGTGGCACAGTACAATAGCGGGCTCTCGCACAGGCCGTTGGTGAAGGATTCGATATAAAATGTCGGTCTGACACCAGTGTCGCGGCGGGGTTGTTGTTCGTTTGTCGCTATTGCGCGGTGGTTTCCGAAAGGTCTCTGATGAATCGATACGCAAAGTTGTTGATCGTTTTGTGTACGGTTGGATCGCTCGGTTCGGGGGTGGTCGTCGCGGATGATTCGCTTCGCGCGGGTGCCGCGGCGGTCAACGTGGATCCGCTTAAATTGCCGATCCTTCGCAACGGCGGTTTTGTTGCGCGAATGGTCAATCGAGTCGAACAGTCGCTTTACGCGCGCAGCCTTGTGATTGAAAACGACTCGACTCGTATAGCGATCTGCGTCGTTGATACGTGCATGATCGATCGAGAGCTATGCGACCGTGCCAAAGCGATGGCGACGCGGCAGACGGGAATTCCCAGCGACCGGATTTTGATCTCCGCAACGCACACCCACAACGCACCTTCGGCGATGCGGTGCCTGGGCGTTCCGGCCGACCCGGACTATCAACACTTTCTGGCCAATAAGATTGCCGAGAGTATCAGTGCCGCGGCCAGTCAGGTGCGCCCAGCCAAGGCCGGGTGGTGCGTCGTCGATGCACCGGAACTGACCAATCCGCGCCGCTGGATCTACTTGCCTCACAAAATGAGGCACGATCCTTTCGGCAACTTGACCGTTCGCGCGATGATGCATCCGGGGCATGCCAACCCTGACACGGCCGGACCTTCGGGGCCTATCGATCCCGACTTTACGATTCTTTCCTTGCGGGATCAGCAAGGGCATCCGCTGGCAGTGCTCGGGAATTATTCCATGCACTACTTCGGAGCCTCTCAGATTTCTTCTGACTACACCGGCAAAGTCTGTCAGTTGCTAGAAGAGGAAATGAACAAGCGGGCCGGTTCGATACCTGCCGTCGCGATCATGTCGCAAGGCACCAGCGGCGATCTTCAGCATCGCGATTACTCAAAGCCGAACGTTGACGGCAAGGTCCCCTTTGCTGCCTATTGTCAGAAGCTGGCCTCGTTTGCAGTCGACGGACTCAAGCAAATCAAACATCGTTCGGATCTTCCATTGGCGATGGCCGAGACGCAACTGACGCTCGGTCGCCGCTTGCCGGATCAAGAGCGGCTTGAGTGGGCCAAGGGGATCGTCGAGCAAATCGATGATTTGCCACAAGATCGACCTCAAGTGGCCGCGATGGAAGCGTTTTGGATCCGTGACAACCCGGTCGCGCAACTGAAGCTTCAAGCGATACGAATCGGTGACTTTGCGATCGCAACGCTTCCCAATGAGGTTTACGGAATCACCGGACTGAAGCTAAAGATGCAAAGTCCTTTTCCGGTGACGATGAACATCGAATTGGCAAACGGTGCAGACGGCTATATCCCGCCACCGGAACAGCACCACCTGGGCGGCTACACGACTTGGCCAGCCCGCACGGCGGGTTTGGAAGCACAAGCGGAACCGAAAATTGTTTCCTCGCTGCTTGGCCTGTTAGAAGATGTATCGGGAAAACCGCGTCGAGAGATGGTTGATGCGGTTGGGGATCATGGCCACAAATTGAGATCGAGATTGCCAAAAGCTTGGTGGCGAATGAGCGCCCACAGCGGTGACAGAATTGCCGACGCCAGTGGCAATGGTTTCGATGGCAAGCTTGAACCAGGATATGCATTGTTCTTGCCCGGCCCGGAATCGGGTCATCAATTCACATCGACGCCTCGCGGGAATCGCGCCGTCCACTTTGCCGGTGGCAGGATGACCACGACTGATGCCGCACCGTCGGGCGACTATTCGGCGAGCTTTTGGTTTTGGAATGCGATGCCCGAGGATGCTCGGCGGGTTTGTGGATACGTGTTTTCGATCGGTGGTCCAGATTCGTCCCATGGTGATCACTTGGGGATCTCGGGAACGGCTTCCGAAATGCCGGGCCGATTGCTGCTGTACAACGGTGACGCGAAGAAAGAAGAGCGTCTCGGGTCGGCGAAGGTCGAACTGCATCGTTGGTACCACGTGCTCGTCACACGCAACGGCCCGCGCGTCCAAGTTTATCTGGACGGAAACGTTGAACCAGAAATCGACTGCGAGCTGACGGACACGCGTCCGGCGGACGCGGAAGTGTTTGTCGGCGGCAGAGGTGATGCCAAGTTTAATTTCGAAGGGAAAGTCGACGAGGTCGCAATTTTTGATGAACCGCTCGGCGCAGCAGATGCGATGACACTCGGTCGCGTCATGAGTCGACCGAATGAGGAAACCGCAAAGGTAAAACATCCCAATGTGTTGTTTATCGGCGTTGATGATTTGCGCCCGGAATTGGGGTGTTACGGCGCTGACTATATCCACAGTCCGAGCATTGATCGCTTGGCAAGTGAAGGGTTGCTGTTTAAACGTGCCTATTGCCAATGGGCGGTCTGCATGCCTTCGCGGGCAAGTTTGCTAAGTGGGTTAAGGCCAAACACATTCAAAGGAAAGGCAAACCAGTTTCGCAAAGTTGTACCCGACGTGGTGACGATGCCGCAGCACTTTCGAAACCACGGATACTTTACCCAATCGTTCGGTAAAGTCTTTCACGGCGCGTGGGAGACGGCTTACGTCGGTGATTCGTACCAGGATCCCCTCTCGTGGTCGGCGCCGCGATTCGTCTCGAGCCCGCAGTACTATTTTTCGCCGCGCGGAATCGCCACCGCTCGCGAAATTTTTGCCACCGCCACGCCCAAGTTCTTATTCCTTGGCGATGCACAACGAAACGTGGACGACCCGGATCAATGGAAACAGTATTTCGTTCGTGGATTGTCGACCGAGGCCCCGGATGTTTCCGATGATGTCCCTGGTGATGGGATAATTACAGAGGCGGCCCTGGACCGGATCCGATCGTTGGCCGAATCGGGTGGCGAGCAACCGTTTTTTCTCGCTGTGGGGTTCATGAAACCGCATCTGCCATTTGTCGCACCGAAACGATACTGGGACCTGTACAAGCCGAGTGATCTGCCGCCGGTGGAGGTGTCGCAGCCGCCGTCAGGCGCGCCCCGGTGTGCCCTTACCGGCAGTGGCGAACTGCACACTTATTCTGACATCCAGTCCACTCTCACTGCGGATCAAGTGCGGCGTCTGCGGCACGGATACGCGGCGTGCGTCAGCTATATTGATGCGCAAGTGGGGCGTTTGCTTGACGAATTGGACGCGCTTCAGCTTCGAGACGACACGATCGTGGTCCTTTGGTCGGACCACGGCTACAAGCTGGGCGACTTCGGTGCATGGTGCAAACACACCAATTTCGAACTCGACACGCATGTGCCGTTGATCGTCAGTGCACCGGGTAAACGTCAAGCGGCGCGCACCGATGCGTTGGTGGAATTGGTCGACTTGCATCCCACGCTTAGCGAACTGGCCGGGCTTCCGGTGCATCAGGGCGCCGACGGTGTTAGTTTCGCCGGAGTGGTCAATGATGCCAGGGCCCACGGCGAAGACGCCGCGTTCAGCCAGTATCCACGAGGAAAGGTTGTCGGATACACGATGCGGACCGCCGATCATCGTTACACCCTTTGGCGCAATTCCGAGACCGGTGCGGTGGAGGCGGTCGAACTTTACGACTACCGCGACTCACCTATCGAACGGGTCAACCTGGCGGGCGATCCTGCGTTTGCCGATATGGAAGCAGCGATGCGATCACGTTTGCTTCGCCAGTTTGGTTTTTCAATCGATTAGTTTCTCGATCGATTCAACGAGCACCCGATCGTTACGCTAAGTTGATTCAAGCGTGGTTCCGTGGGAATTCAGCTTCGCGCCGTTGGAAGGGCTTACCATGCACAATCGCCGAACGTTCATCAAAGCAGCCGGATTGGCATCGTCGATCCCCGCAATGGTCGCAACGACGAATCACGCCGACGCAAAACCGCCGATGGACGAAAGCCGCTTGCAAGGACGCAACGCGGGGCGATCCACCGTCGTCGCACAGCACGGAATGGTTTGCACGAGCCAGCCGTTGGCTTCATTGGCCGGAATCGAGATTTTAAAAGCCGGCGGCAATTGTGTGGATGCAGCGATCGCCGCCAACGCCATGTTGGGCGTTACCGAAGCAGCCAGTTGCGGGATCGGCGGCGACCTGTTTGCGATCCTGTGGTCTGAAAAAGATCAGCGTCTATTTGGCCTGAATGCGAGCGGCCGAGCGCCCCATGCCTGGAATTTGGACAAAGCCAGCAGGCTTGGATTAAAGAGTATTCCTCCGCACAGCCCGTTGAGTTGGACCGTGCCCGGTTGCGTCAGCGGCTGGGCGATGCTGAACGAAAGATTTGGAAAGCGGACGCTCGCCGAGTGCCTTGCCGATGCGATCGACTATGCGGCCGAAGGTTTCCCGCTCTCACCGATCATTGCGAAATCCATGCGACGTTGGACGGACAAGGATGCCAAGCACCTTGCCGACGTCTTTCATCCCAATGGTCAAATTCCAGGCTACGGAGATGTTTTCAAGAACCCGCGGCTAGCGAGCTCGTACAGGTCGATTGCTAAAGACGGCGCGGATGCGTTTTACAAAGGTCCGATTGCGGAGGCGATCGTCGACAAGTCCAAAGAATTGGGCGGGTATATCACGATGGGCGACCTAGCCGACCATGTCGCCGATTGGGTCGATCCGGTCAGCAGCAACTACCGTGGGTATGACGTGTGGGAAATTCCGCCCAATGGCCAAGGGATCGCGGCGCTCCAGATGTTGAATATTCTGGAGAACTTTGACATCGGAGAACTGAAACCGAATTCGGTTGAGCATCTGCATTTGGTGGCCGAAGCGAAAAAACTCGCGTTTGAGGATCGGGCCAAGTACTACGCCGATCCGGAGTTCGCAAACGTGCCAACCGACTGGCTGATTTCCAAGGCGTACGCAAAGAAACGAGCGCAACGAATCAGCTTAGATAAAGCCAGCACGGAAGTTGGGCATGGCGATCCGCAACTGGGTTCGGACACAACTTATTTGACGGCGGCTGATCGCGAGGGAAACATGATCTCGCTGATTCAAAGCAATTACAGTTCCTTCGGTTCTTGGATCTGTCCCGACGGTGTTGGCTTTCCCATTCAGAATCGCGGGCGAGCGTTTTCGTTGGATCCTGCTCATCGAAATGCATTAGCGCCAAACAAGCGACCGTTTCACACGATCATTCCGGCGTTCATGACCAAAGCGGGGCAACCGGTGATGTCCTTTGGGGTAATGGGAGGCGACTTTCAACCACAAGGACACAGTCAAATCGTGATGAACATTGTCGATTTTGGGATGTCGGTGCAGCAAGCCGGCGAACAGCCGCGATTGGGGCACCTTGGCAGTTCTTCACCCTGGGGCGGGACTGTCGCAGACGGCGGAGTGCTGACGTTCGAGCGCGGCATCGATGATTCGGTCAGGCTGAGGCTGGCCGAACGGGGGCACCGTGTGAAACCGGGGGCGTCAGTACTGGGCGGGTACCAGGCAATTTGGCGCGAGCCGAAGCCAACCGTCTATTTTGGCGCCAGCGATCCGCGCAAAGACGGCTCCGCAATCGCGTGGTGATTCCGAAGTCCAGACGACTTCGGAAACCAGATGAATCAGGAACCCGGGTGACTGATGGCGTCCGGGGAGCCGAGAAAATCCGCAAGTTGTGAAGACGGGGGCATGTCGAGATGGCTTGGGCTGTCATCGATCAGACCACCTCGAGAGCCGACGGCCGGAGTCGAACCGGCGACCTACTCATTACGAATGAGTTGCTCTACCAACTGAGCTACGTCGGCTTGATGGGCGGATGGCACAAGACTTTATTTGTCTTGAGGTTCATTATCTGCCCTGAAATTCATTGCCCGATACCGTCAAATCGGGCGGCGGAGGGTTCCAACGTGAAAGGAAAGTCCCGGAAATCACGAGGTTCGCCCTGCTGCCGCGAAACTTACCACATCTACCGCCGTCCGCCAGGGCCAGACAGCCACAAATTGGCGGATCGGAACCGGCTCGACAAAAAAAAATTTTTCGACTAAAAAATACTTTCCTGAGCGTTGTTTTACGATCGGAGCCGCCGCACTGGGTGTGCGGAAATCCATGGGCCTGACCCCATCACCTGCTCCCCAAAGCTCCACCCCACACTTTTGTATGCCCCCAATTTCCGGGGCGGGAGACGCGTCTCGATGAATGAAGTCGAACTCGATGTGCTCGACTTGAAGGAAGTCATCCTTTCAAACAATTCGTTCGGACCTGCCGATGTCGGCGAAATCCGCACCGCGATTGCAGAAAATTACGGCCATTTCGGCGAACTGCGTGATGCGGTCCAAGAAATGGAGACCGATGACACACTGAGCCCGGCCGGAACGACCAAGCTGGGCGTCTGTCAATTCTTGCTCGGGCGTTTTAAAGACGCCCTGCAGACACTGTCGTCGGCCGACGGCAGCGCGATGGCATTGTTTTACCAGGCCCGATGCCAGTTTGAACTGAGCAACTATGCCGGCGCAATTGCCGCCTACGAGCAAGCACAAACCTCGGGATACAACGAAGATCAGTGCAAGATCGGCATTGCCGAGGCACATCGCTATGCCGGGCGCACCGAGCAAGCGATGACCATCTTGGATGACATCTTTGGTCCTGCCGAACAGACCGCTGATTACATGTATCAGCGTGCTGCGACCGTGGCCGCCGTCGGCGGCCGAATGGACGAGGCAATCGCGTTATACGAACGGGCCGTCCAGACGGACGAAAATCATGCCGGTGCTCTGTTCGGGTTGGCACTCGAAAATGATCGCGTCGGCAATGACGACGAAGCACTTGCTCTCTACGAGCGAGCGGCCAAAGCGTTTCCGACCGGACTGGGTGCGTTGGTCAATCTGGGGCTGATGTACGAAGACAACAATGATTACGAGAAGGCTCAGATTTGCTACAAGCGAATTCTCGAAAGCCATCCCGATCACCCGCAGACGCAAATCTATATGAAAGATGCGTCGGCGACCGGCAACATGTTGTACGACGAAGAGGCTCAGCGGCGCAACGATCGCTTGGCTCAAATCTTGAACATGCCGGTGACCAACTTTGAATTGAGTGTTCGCAGTCGCAACTGCTTGCAGAAAATGGGCATCGATACCATCGGTGACCTGACGCGAACCAGTGAAGCGGAATTGCTAAGCAGCAAGAACTTTGGCGAAACGAGTCTTGTCGAAATTCGCGACATGCTGATGGCCAAGGGGCTTTCGCTCGGCCAGTTTGCTCACGAGAAAAAGAGCAACGATCCGCCAATCGACACCAGCCACATGACGCCGGACGAGCAAGCGTTGCTGGACCGTCCGATCAGCGATCTGAACCTTTCGGTGCGGGCGCGTAAGTGTATGGCTCGGTTACAGCTCAATACGATCGGTGAACTGATCCGCAAGACGGGTGACGAAATGCTCGAGTGCAAGAACTTTGGCGTCACCAGCCTGAATGAAGTTCGCGAAAAGCTGACCGATCTCGGCCTCAAGATGCGTGGCGACTGATTGCCGCATGTCTGCATTTCGCTTTCTACTCTCGCACCGCGATGCGGCCTCGATGGCGCGTCGCGGTGTTTTTTTGACGCCGCATGGCGAAGTCCAAACGCCGGGGTTCATGCCTGTCGGTACGCAGGG
Source organism: uncultured Pirellulaceae bacterium (assembly GCA_963975425.1). Taxonomy (GTDB): domain Bacteria; phylum Planctomycetota; class Planctomycetia; order Pirellulales; family Pirellulaceae; genus CAXBGS01. The sequence continues at coordinate 649,126 of CAXBGS010000003.1, read as the reverse complement.
CACGGTCAAGGGGCTGACGATCGACCAGGTCAAAGCGACCGGTGCCCACATGATTCTGGGCAACACGTACCACCTGGCGCTGCGCCCGGGGCACGAAACGGTTCGGCGACTGGGCGGTCTGCATGCGATGACCCAGTGGGACGGTCCAATCCTGACTGACAGTGGCGGCTTTCAAGTGTTCAGCTTGAAAGCGATCAACAAAGTCACCGAACAACAGGCGACGTTTCGCAGCCATGTCGATGGAGCGATTATCGAGCTGACGCCTGAGCACTCGATCGAAATCCAAGAGTCGCTTGGCAGTGACGTGGCGATGGTGCTGGATCATGTGATCGCCCTGCCCGCCGAGCGCGAAGCGGTGATCGACGCGACCGAGCGATCGGTTCGTTGGGCACGCCGCTGTTTGGAAGCCGCCAGTCGTGATGATCAAGCGCGGTTTGCGATCGTTCAGGGTGGTTTGGACGAAGAAGTCCGTGGTCAGTGCGCCCGTGACTTGGCGACCATGGATTTCGAAGGGTTCGCCGTCGGTGGGCTTAGCGTCGGCGAAGAACCATCGGAAATGTACCGTATCACCGCAGCAACGACGCCGCATTTGCCCGATGACAAGCCTCGGTACTTGATGGGCGTTGGGCGACCAATCGATTTGTTACAGTCGATCGCTCGAGGAATCGACTTGTTCGATTGCGTGATGCCGACGCGCAATGGCCGCAACGGGCTGGCGTTCACCGACAGCGGCCCGTTGAAGCTGCGCAACGCCATTCATCGTGAAGACACGCGGCCGCTGGAGACGGATTGTCCTTGTGCGGCATGTCGGCACAGCCGTGGATATTTAAGGCATCTGTTCATCGCCGGCGAGATGCTGGGCCCGATCCTGTTGTCGATTCACAACCTGACGTATTACCAACGACTGATGGAAGGCGCTCGCAAGGCGATCGAGTCCGGTTGTTTCGAAGCGTTCGTCGACGCAAAAATCGCGGGATGGAATCAATCATCGTAGGCCGGAGCAAGCCATCCGCGGTTCCGCCACGATCTTTGGTTCGCTGGCGATACGACGAGACTCCCTCGACTTGTTTCAACTTACAATGAATGCTTGCCACCCTGTCCGACGAGCCGCTGATGTCTAATCCTGCCAATCCGAATTCGTCATGGTTCGCCTGGGCCCAACTCGTCCGCTTGCCGACCGTGTTCACGATCCTTGCCGACGTGGCGGCGGCATTTCTGTTGGTCGCGCATGGACCTCAGCCGCTTGGGCGTTTCATCTGTATTTTGATCGGCGGTGTTGCCCTGTATTGGGCCGGCATGATTTTGAACGACGTTTTCGATGTCGAGAAAGATCGGCAAGAGCGTCCCGGTCGGCCGTTGCCGGCGGGACTCGTTTCAATGCCGTCGGCTAACCGAGCGGGATGGGGGCTATTGGTGGTCGGCATCGTGGCTGCCGGCGTTAGCGGATATGTGCCGGGCACTTTGCAAGGATCGGACACGCCGCTGCCGTCGACTTGGTTGCCCGGCGCGATCGCGATCGTGTTGGCTTGCATGATCGTTGCCTATGACGGGCCGTTGAAGAAAACACCGTTTGCACCGTATGCGATGGGCTCCTGTCGTTTCTTGAGTTTTCTATTGGGTGCGTCGCCCTGTTTGGTCGTCGGCGATGCAACGATGATCCCGCAATATCTGATCGCGATCGCACTCGGTTTCGGCATCTACATTGCCGGCATCACGTCGATTGCGCGGGACGAAGCGGTCGGCGGAAACTCACCATCGCTCAACACCGGGATGCTGCTGATCATCATCGGTTCGTTTGTACTCGCATTCGCGCCTCAGACGGCGCCGCGGAATCTGGGATGGCAATTCTCGCCGCAGGGAATGTTCCCGATCTTGATCGGGCTGATCGTCTTTCCGGTGATCATGCGCGGCGTGCGACTGTTCGGTAATTCGTCAGCGGCTAACGTTCAAAACATGATTCGAGCGGGATTGCTGACGATCATTCCGCTGGCGGCTTCCTTTGCCTTGTTGGGCGCCGGACGCGTGGCAGCGATTGCGATTTTCGCCTTGATCGTTCCAGCCATTCTCGTTGCGATGCGGATGCGAGTGACATGATGCGGATCGGCTTTCATGCGTCCAGTTTGTTGCTGCATGACGAAGTCGCGATTGTCAGTGCATTGGCGGCGATTGGGTACCAAGCCGTCACGATTCGGCCTCGGTGCGGAAGCCTTGATCCGACGGACGAACGTTTTGCGCCGCAGATGCTGCGTTTGGCGGATGCGATCGCTCGCAACGAAATGCAACTCATCATTGACACCAACGGTGCGTTCCTGTCTGACCCGCACCGCTACGACGGGCCTGCATTGGCAGCGGACGACGGTGCCGAATCGGATCAGGCCGAAGCATGGATCCTGCGTTGGATCGAGATCGCGGAAGAGTTTTCCGCATCGACGGTGATCTTCAGCACGGGATCGGCCACTCGCAAGGCGGACACATCGGCGCGTCGGACGCCCGCGGTCCAACCCGGGACGGCTGAGTCGAACGCGGCGCAATTACGGCCAGAGCCCACGCGGCAACCCTTGCCTTTTCAGCAACCAGCCATCGCTCATTCCGGCGGCGGCAATGCGGCGGATGAGTCGACCTTGAACCGACTTAGCGAGCGACTGAACCGGTTGACCGAGCGATCCAAGGCGTCGGGCGTTCGCCTTGCGCTGCGGCCGGCATCGCGCGACGTGGTGGCGACGGTTGCCCAGTTTGAGCGGATTGTGCAGTGGGTCGACCAGCCCGACACGTTGTATTTGGCTGCGGACGTCGCCGAAATGCTGAAAGAAGGCGAGTTCCCCGTGGCGGACCGGCTGACGCGAAATCTATCGCGGTTGGCCTGTGTTTATTTGTGTGAACGTGAAGCGGACGGTTCACGAGACCAGCTGCCAACGCACTGTGAAATCGATATGGGGCGAATCACTCAGTCGTTGCGGCGATTGGGTTTCGCCGGGACCGTGATCGCAAAGGTCCAAGGGCACAGCGAAAAAGGTCTAGGTTTGGCTCGCGATGCGTTAGAATGGTTCGCGGAAACGGACTGACCCGGACGGCTGAAAATTCAGCGGTAGCGTCCGAGGATCACAGACCGAGCCAACGATGTGACCGAGCCAACCACGTGACCGAGCCAACCACGTGACCGAGCCAAAGATGTGATCAGGCCAAGTATGTCGCAAAACGGCTTGGTCAAGACGTGAAACGAAGCGGCCGGGGCGTGAAACCGAAAATTCCGTCGTGATCGAGACGAAATTGCTGGACCGACCCAACTGGACACCCCTATCATTCGGAGTGAGCTGGGTCACCGATGGTTCGAAAGCACGAACGGTGAACACTCGCGAGAGATGGCGATTATGACAGATGTGTTTGCGAATCCTGCCATGCAAGCTGGCGCCGCCATGCTGGTTTTGTGTGTCCTGATCGCAGCCGGATTTTATGTCATGGCAAGCTTTCGCGACTACACCGCCCAGGACCGGGAAAAGCCTGAAGACGTGCTCGCAAACTTGCGAGAAATGCATCTCAAAGGTGACATCAGCGACGAAGAATTCCGAACAATACAAGCAACAACCCACTCGCACCTCCAAGGAGCGACGACTGCGGACGACTCATCCGATTCGGATCAGACGTCAACCAACGACTGAGTTTGTTCAGTCGCATCGATACCAAGCACCTCAGGCCAGTTTCCTGACGTTACGAAGCAGCAGACAGACGATCAAGCCGATCGCGAGCATGTTGCCGACTATCCGATGACCGGCCCCTCCCTTCGATCGCGACCAGACACACCCAGTTGCCCAAATCCCTCCCAAGTCTTTCGTCACAACTGCCAATCATCGGATGTCCGACGCACGTCGCCGGCATCTTGATTAGGCTAATCTGCGACGATCACGGTCTTGGCGGCTTGGACACCGTTGGTAAGGCCAGCCGTTATTTCTAGCGAGCCTGTCGAGTGGACAATCCGCTTCCGTCACAGCCCTTCCAATCCATGTGGGCTTTACGGGTTCGGAATAGAGAAGAACCGTTTTATTAATTAACCGCGATTGGCTCGAGTCTTTCGAGGATACGGATGACCCGCTCGGTGACAACTTGTCGTCGAGAAAGCATTCGGGCCGTGGCCGAACCATTTGAAGCGTGATTGATGCGTTGCAACTGAGTTTGATTTTGATGTGCGAGTCAGTGTCTAAGCAAACCGCTGTTTACTTAGAACCAGGGACTCATGAAAATCACATATGGATCAAACGACGTCGCGGCACAGCAATCACACAACCAGGAGTCGTGTATGCCCTCGAAGGATAACCCCAGTTCGCGCCGCGGAAGTACTTCCAACAAGAAGAATGCTTTTTGTTCGTTCTGTCGGAAAAGTTACCGTGACGTTGGACCACTCGTCGAAGGTCCCGGTGACGTCTACATCTGTGGCGAATGCATCGAACTTTGTCAGTCAATTCTGGACCAAGAACAACGCCGTCGTGGTCCTAGCAAGTCATTGTTCAATGAAATTCCCGCACCGCGGAGCATCGTTGAGCATCTTGACCAATACGTGATCGGCCAAAGTTCGGCCAAACGCGTGTTGGCCGTCGCTGTCCACAATCACTACAAGCGACTGGCCAGTGAGTGGGACGGTGATGGCGATGTCGAGATCGAAAAAAGCAACATCCTGCTGGCCGGACCGACCGGCAGTGGCAAGACGTTGCTCGCTCGTTCGCTCGCCCGCATGTTAAACGTGCCCTTCGCCATCGGTGATGCGACCACGTTGACCGAAGCCGGCTACGTCGGCGAAGACGTCGAGAACCTGTTGCTGAAACTGTTGCATGCGGCAGACTTTGATGTCGAAGCAGCTCAGCGAGGCATCTTGTACATCGACGAAGTGGACAAGATCGGCAAGACCAGTGCGAACGTCTCGATTACCCGTGACGTGTCCGGCGAAGGTGTTCAGCAAAGCTTGCTGAAAATGTTGGAAGGGACCGTTGCGAACGTGCCACCGCAAGGCGGCCGTAAGCATCCCGAACAGCAATACATCCAACTGGATACCAGCAATATTCTGTTCATCGTCGGCGGAACGTTCGTCGGTATCGAAGACATCATCCGCAAACGTCTGGGCCATAAAACACTCGGGTTCGGCGGTGGGTTGAGCGATCGAAACGACCAATCGTCGTCCGAATTGCTCAGTCAGGTGCAAACCGAAGACGTCCTGGAGTTCGGTTTGATTCCAGAACTCGTCGGTCGCTTGCCAGTGGTCAGCTATCTGCAGCCGCTGGACGAAGAGGGACTGGTACGCGTCATGACGGAGCCCAAGAACGCTTTGGTCAAGCAATACCAAGCACTCTTTGCGATGGAAAGCTGCGAGCTGAATTTCACCGAAGACGCGCTGCACTACGTCGCCAACAAAGCCTTGGAAAAAGGTGTCGGGGCACGTGGGCTGCGGGGCATCCTCGAGGAAGTCATGCTGGATATCATGTATGACTTGCCCGAGCAAAAAGAAGGAACCGTGTTCACGATCGACGAGAACATTGTCATGGGAAAGAATAAGTTGTTCCCGATGCCTTCGAGCAAGAGTGCGTAAGTCAAACGCAATGATGTCGTCACACAACAAACGCCGCGGTCTAACCAACCGCGGCGTTTTTTTATTGCGACTCGGTGGTCTTCGGCAAGCCGGTAATCTCAAGTAAGCCGGTGGTGCCTGGCAAGCCGGTGGTGTTTGGCAAGCCGGCGACGTAACAAACTCGGCTACTCTAAATCTCGACGATGATCCCGCGGGGGCCTGCGTTCAAGATGCGAGTCTCGTTGAGCGTTATCTGCTTTTCCCAGTCGCTGTGGATATGACCACAAACGACAAATGCTGGCTGCTTGGCTTCGATCACGTCGCGGATCGATTGGCTGCCGCGGACCTTACCGGCGGTGTCGTGATCGACCGTATCGATCGGAGGCGAATGCACCACCAGCACGCCGCCTCGCGGACATCCGGTCAACAGCTCTGCGGCTTGCTGTTCGTCAAAGTCATAGCTCCATGCACCAAAGGGAGTGACAGGGATGCCGCCGCCGACGCCCCAAAAGGGGACGCCATCGATTTCGCATCCGCTGCCGTGCAAGACGGTGGCACTGGCCCACTTGGCGGTCGCTTCACACAATTCGTCGACGGTTTCGCCGTTGCCCGGAACCAGCACGCTGGGTCGGTCGATGGCCGCCAGAATGTCCAGTGTGTCGGCAAGACCCTGGTGGCGATTGGCAAAGTCGCCGGCCCCCACGACCACGTCGACATCTACCTGGGCCGCTTTGACGAGTCGTTTGGCCGCCTCGACGTCGCGGTGCAGATCACTAAAGCAAAGCAGTTTCATCAAATGAGCCTCGATAGATGGCAATGTCACTCGCCACGGAATCGTCGTTGACTGTTCGGCGATCCGAACGCGTCTGATTGTATTTTTAATGATCGCAGAGCGATCGACGATCACTGGACCGCCATTATTGTGACGCGGTGTGATCTCAGATCGTCAGCTATGCTGTTCGTTATGAATGGGCGAAAGCGAATTGAAAAGCGGCCGATGGCGAATGAAGTTCATGATCCTCGCCGCACCTTGGTCTTGCTGTTGGCCGCTGCGCTGTTAGCGGGCAGTGCTGCGGCTTGGTGGTTTGGCGAAAAGGGGGCGGCGACGTTTGCCGCTGCGGCGATGGGCCGTATCGGATTGGTCATGGGGGCACTGTGGTTGGCGTGGCCGTCGCTGCGGCGTCCTGCACGCTGGTTGCCCCCTGGCGTGGCCGTCCTGGGCGTCGTCGCATTAGGAGTGCTGGCCGCCAGTCCTCGGCTGGTCGTCGTCGTCGTGCCGGCGCTCTCGGTATTGATTGCATTAGCGGCGGTCGTGCGCGGTTTTCGGGTCAATCGCTGATCCAAAAGGGGCCGGACAAACCCCAATCAGCGATAAAATCAGAAAAAACCTACCCTCTGCCAACCCAACTAACCGAAACAACCACTAACACCGGTCTGCCGAGGCCGTTTGAAGGATCAGTCGCCACCCGCGGTGACGTCCACGTCGCGTCGTGCGACTGGGCTTTCGAACGTTCTTGCAAAATTCCGGAGCGATCAAGGACTGTAGGGAGGCATTTCCATGCGACGCAAGTATTTCGGATTAGCGATTGCCGCGATCGCCACGCTCGGGCCAATGCAGGCCTTTGGTGGTGACCGAGAAATCGCAGAACAGATCATTCAGCGATTGAAAGACAATCGCAGCTCAGGTGCACTCGAAGATTTCGCGCTCGACTTAAAGGTCGATCAAGGCGTCGTGCTCTTCCGGGGCAACGTGAGTGAACAAGCTCAAAAGGACCTTGTACTAAAAGCCGCTGGTGGCATCGAAGGCATTGCACGTGTCGTCGATGAAGTCAGCGTTGATGCCGTGGCTCAGCCCGCTGCGGTGATCAAGCCCAAGGCGACCGTCGCCCAGGTAGCCGAAGAGATTCAGGAACTTGTGCCCGTCAAAGTCACATCGGACGAGAGCTTCTCGCTTCGAAACGCTTTGGCTAGCGAAGCTGCCACCAGAAAGAATGCTCAAGGGGTCGTTCCTGGGGAGGTCCGCATGACTTCTGCCGTGGAACTGGCCGCACCTTCGGGCGGTGACAGCGACAAACAGCTGGTGACGGATGTCGTTTCGGCACTCGGTCAAGCCAAGCAAGCCGGCACCCTGAAAGGCTTTGGCGTCGACGTCAAAAGCAAAAACGGTGTAGTCCAGCTGCAGGGCCGGGCATCATCGGTTGCTCAGCGTGATGCAATCGTCGATATCACACGTCGCATTGCGGGTGTGGTTGAGATTCGCGAAGCGATTTCGGTTCCCACCGAGTCGCCAAGTCTGCCTCAGTTGCCAAAGCCACCCGCTTTGCACCAACAACCGACTCAGGCAATGCCGGTCAGCACTCGAACCGCAGCAGCACCCCAGCGTGCTCCTCAAGCGGCTCCGGCGACCTATCGTGGACAAGCCGGTGGCGGCGTTCCCGCTCAAACGGTTCAGTACGGTGCCCCTGCCGCACCTGTGATGGGGCAACCTGTGCCGATGGCACCTTATTCGGGCGTCGCTGGCGCACCGCGATACGATTCGCCCCAGTTGCCCAACTACGCTTGGCCTGGATACGCGTCGCATCCCAACTATGCGGCCCTGACCTATCCACAGCAGTACAGCCCTTCGGCTTGGCCGTACATCGGTCCTTTCTATCCTTATCCGCAAGTGCCGATGGGATGGCGAAAGATCAGCCTGGAATGGGATGACGGTTGGTGGTTCTTGGACTTCACCGATCGCTAGGCGAAGAATCGCCTCTGAGGGTCCGCTGGGCATGGATCACGGATCACCTAAGGCTGGAAGTATCGTTTCCAGTCGCCTTTGAATCGAACCCGCCGATGGCAGCAATGTCGCCGGCGGGTTTTTTATTGCCGCCAGCCGGGCTGATGATTTGTTTTTTGAATCTTCCGGATTATCCGCAAGATCGGCATAAGTTCACACGATACAAGTAGTACGCAAGGCGCCCGATGTTTACCGATAACGCATTGCGGTCACATTGCTGAACCCATTTCAACAGCACGAGACGCTGTTTTGATTGCCTGATCAACGATCAGGCGGAATTGAATCCACGGAAGGTTGCCCGATGACCAGCTCGAACAGCATTTGCGAGAATACCCACTCCGGCACACGGGCGACCCAATCGCCGAGGACGTCGCCGCATTCGCGAGCGAATCGTCTCGTGTGCAAGTTGACGCTTGGTGCAATAGCACTGCTCAGCGTTACCACGTCCGGCTGCTTCGGGATGTCCAACGGATTCAGCCTCGGATTCCTTGGCTTTCCGATTCCCGTCAGCCCGTACTACCAGCACAAGCAAGAAGAGAAATTTTGGAAGCACGAACGCTATGAGCGTGTGCCGATCCTCGGCCCGACCACCTCGGGCGGACCTGCGGTGGCCCTGGACCCACCGAGCGACGATGAAGTGATTCACGCGCTGGAAGACGCTCGTCCGGTCCAAGGTGGCATTCCATTGATCTATGAAAAGCAACGCAATGACGTGCGGATTATCAAGGAAAAGATCGCCGACTACGTCGACCCGCCTCGCTTTTATCCGCTGATCGGCCCGGCTCAATTGCACCACGCTCACTACAAGTGCACGGTCTACTTCGACGAAAAGACGACCGTTGGCTATCCGGTTCCTCACACGTTGCATGACCGGGAAGCAGTAGAAGTGGTCTACATCGACCACAACCACTTCCACATGGTTGGCGATGTCGAACCTTACACGACACCGACGCCTTAGTCGTCGCCAGCATCAACCGATTATTCAAGAGTCGGCTCAGGTTTCTGGGCCGGCTTTTTTTTGTAGCCATACAAGACGCCATCTAAACCGACGCCAGACAAGACGACACCAAATAAGATATCACGACATCCGAGTATCGCGACGTTCGAGTATCGCGACATTCAATGCGGTCGGTGCTCAGGATGTCATTGACCAGTCGAATGCATCCTGCGGCAGGATGTCATTGAGCGGTCGCGCCGCACCTGCTCGAGATCACCCATCGAGATTATCGATCGAATCGCCGATTCCAACCGCCGTTGACGGTGATCGTCTGGCCTTGCAGGAATGAGTTGTCGGGGTCGGCAACGTATAGGACCGCTCGAGCGATATCTTCGGGCGTTCCCCAGCGCCCCATCAGTGCTTGCTGCTTCGCACGCTGGTCCCAGTACTCGCTGGTCGAGGTTCCCCAGCTCGTCTGGATCCAACCCGGCGCGACCGTGTTCACGCGAACTTGGTCGGCGAAGTCCTGCGCCAGACTGGTCGCGAATGCGGCGACGGCGGCTTTGACGGGGGCAAACAATTGGCCCGCGTCGCCTTCCATGCCTTGATCGGCTTGGTCCCAGCCAATGAAAACCATTGATGGCGGTTTCTCCGATGCTTGATCACGCAATCGGGCCGCGACTTGCCGCGATAACGAAATGGTGCCGATGACATCGACATCAAACAGTCGCCGCAGTTTTGTCTCGAAGTCCCAGTCTTTCGCCTGGCCGGTCAGCATGTCGGCGCCCGCATTGTTGACCCACGTCTGAATCGGGCCGAGCGTTTGAACCGCGTGCTGGACGAGACGTGTCACGTCGTTGGGATTGCTAAGGTCCGCGGAAAATAAGACCGGGTGGCCGCCGAGCTGGCGGATCATCTGTGCGGTCTGTTCAGCGCCCGACTCGTTTTGCCGGTAGTGGACGAGAATGCGAGACGCAGCTCCGTTCGTGCTTCCATCGGTGCCCGCACCTGCGCTGGCAAGCGCGAGGGCGATGGCTCGACCGATTCCGCTTGAGGCACCCGTCACGACGGCGGATGTTCCTCGGAAAGCTTGGGGCGTGTCATTCAAGACTCTTTGTATTCCTTTAAGTGTCCGATGGACTCGCGTTGCTGCGGTTGCTGATCGGCTGGCCACATGACGCACGGATCCTTCATCGTGCCTGACGCACGGGCTGGCATGCGAGAGGAAACCGTTGCGGAAACTCGCACCAGCATGCGTAAAATGGTCGGGTTCGATCGTCGATTGCAGATAAGCCGGCAAATCGGTCTGCCGAAAGTTTAATGGCGTTGGAAGCGTTCATCTGCGCGCTGGCCGCAACCGATTCCGTTGGGTGGCCATCTCGGACACCGGCTGGCTGGTCTTGTTCGGTGCCGTCATCTGGAGGGGTGTGAGTTGGCGATTGCCGCACGGTCCGTGTCTTAAACGCGTCAGCATTGGACAAACAAGTGATTTACGGGGGCGGATCTGACCACAAAATCCGCTCGGCCTTGCTGTTTTAGGGTAAATCTGACTACTCTGCCACGGTGGAAAACGACCTAAACGAGGGAAAAAACGACGATGTCGGAATCACGTACTGTTGCTCAAGCGGAAGTCCAACAGCAAATCGGCGAGCTCGAAAGGCCAGCGCCGCCTGTTGATATCGACTCCGCCGAGACTCAAGAGTGGCTACAGTCGCTTGACTATGTGCTGCAAAGCAAAGGCCCTGATCGCGTTCGGTTCTTGATCGAACAACTGCGAGATCGCGCGGCCGAAGAGGGAATCCAGTCGGCTGACGACACCAACACGCCGTACATCAACACCATTCCGCTGAAGGACCAACCGGCTTTTCCAGGCAATCGCGAACTCGAACGTCGAATCAAGTCGATCGTTCGGTGGAACGCGATGGCGATGGTGGTCCGGGCCAACAAGCGTCCCGGTGGCGTGGGCGGACACATCAGCACGTTTGCTTCGAGTGCGACGTTATATGAAATTGCGTTCAATCACTTCTTCAAAGGCCGCGGCGAAGACGGGTATTCCGGCGACACGATCTATTTCCAAGGACACGCGTCGCCTGGCATGTACAGTCGCGCGTATTTGGAAGGCCGCCTGACCGAGGATCATCTCGAGAACTTTCGGCGCGAGCTGGCTCCCGGCGGCGGGCTTAGCAGCTATCCGCATCCGTGGTTGATGCCTGGTTTCTGGGAATACCCCACCGTTTCGATGGGCCTGGGGCCGATCATGGCGATCTATCAGGCTCGGTTCAACGAATACTTGCGAGATCGAGGCATCAAAGACACCAAGGGGCAACGCGTCTGGGCGTTCTTGGGCGACGGAGAGTGCGACGAACCCGAAACGCTGGGAGCGATCGGTTTGGCCGCTCGCGAAAAGCTGGACAACCTGACCTTTGTGATCAACTGCAATCTTCAGCGTTTGGATGGACCCGTCCGCGGCAATGGCAAGATCATTCAAGAGCTGGAATCGATCTTCCGCGGTGCCGGGTGGAAAGTCATCAAGGTCGTCTGGGGTGACGACTGGGACGAGTTGCTGGCCAAAGACACGTCGGGTCTGTTGGCCAAGCGTATGAACGAAGTCGTCGACGGTCAGTACCAGAAGTACACCGGGATGCCGGGCAGTTACATCCGCGAGCACTTCTTTGGCAAGTATCCCGAGCTGTTGAAGCTGGTCGAAAACTACAGCGATGAAAAGCTGGAAAAGATGCGACGAGGCGGTCACGATCCCGAAAAGGTCTACGCCGCTTACAAGGAAGCGACCGAAAACAACGAAGGCAAACCGACGGTCATCCTGGCCAAAACGGTCAAAGGTTACGGGCTGGGCGAAGCCGGCGAAGGCCGCAACGTGGCCCACAACCAAAAGAAAATGAACGAAGCGGAGTTGCTTGAATTCCGAACGCGGTTTGGCATTCCCATCAGCGACGATGAGGTCGGAAAGGCGCCGTTCTATAAACCGGCCGAAACCAGTCATGAAATCCAGTACATGCTGGAACGGCGTAAGGCTCTAGGGGGACCGGTGCCGAGCCGCCCAACCGAACATCCGACGATGGAAGTTCCCACGCTGGATGATTACCGCAAACTGATCGGCCGCTTGGAAAACAAGAGCTGTAGCACGACGTTCGCGGTCGTTCAAACGTTGATCGCACTTTGCCGTGACAAGAAAATCGGCAAGTACATGGTGCCGATCGTTCCCGATGAGTCTCGTACATTCGGGATGGAGGGCATGTTCAAGCAGTTCGGCATTTATGCTCACGCCGGACAGTTGTACGAGCCCGTCGACTCGGCGATTTTGCAGTCGTACAAGGAAGCCCAGGACGGACAGATTCTTGAGGAAGGCATCACCGAAGCCGGCTCGATGAGTTCATTCAATGCGGCGGGAACGGCCTATAGCGCTCACGGCGTGAACATGATTCCGTTCTTTATCTATTACAGCATGTTTGGTTTCCAACGTATTGGTGACCTGATTTGGGCTGCCGCCGATATGCGAGCGAAAGGATTCTTGATCGGCGGAACCGCGGGACGAACATCGCTCAACGGTGAAGGTCTGCAGCACCAAGACGGACACAGCTTGCTCAACGCGATCGCGTTTCCGACCGTCCGGTCCTATGACCCGGCGTTCGCGTACGAGGCGATCGTCATCATCCTGGAAGGCCTCAAACGGATGTACCAGGACGGCGAGGAATGCATGTACTACCTGATGAGCGAGAACGACGAATACGAGCATCCCGAAATGCCCGAGGGCTGTGAAGAAGGGATCGTCAAGGGAATTTATAAGTTCCGTTCGCGCGAAGTCGATGGTGCCAAAGCCCGTGTGCAACTATTTGGCAGCGGTGCGATCTTGAACAGTGCCTTGGCCGCGCAAACGATGTTGGCCGAAAAGTACAATATCGCCAGCGATGTCTGGAGCGTGACCAGCTATACACAACTGCGACGTGAAGCCGCCGACTGCGATCGTTGGAACATGCTGCATCCGACCGAAACGCCTCGCAAGAGTTATCTGGAACAAACGCTCGAGGGCCACGAAGGACCGTTCATCTCGGCCAGCGATTATGTCCGTGCCCTTGGCGAACAATTAACGACTTGGATTCCTGGCGACTATTACGTCTTGGGAACCGATGGGATGGGACGCAGCGAGACTCGCGAAGCACTGCGGCGTCACTTCGAGGTCGATGCAGAATCGATCACCATCGCGGCGCTAAGCCGGTTGTCAAAATCCGGGGTCGTCACTGCGGAAGATGTCGCCAAGGCAATTCAGGAATTGGGCTTTGATCCGGATAAGCCGAATCCCTACTTTGCTTGATCACAACGTCACGTTGCCGGCAAACGGGCCGTGCACTGCTAGGGCGGTGCATGGCGGAACGTCAACGACATGCCGGTGTCGAGCACCGCTCGCACCTGCTCATCAAATCATCAAAACCACTCGCGCCACCCATCAATCAAACCATGGCAACAGAAGTAAAACTTCCTGAACTCGGCGACGGCATCGAATCGGGCGATGTGCTGGATATCTTCGTCTCGGTCGGCGATGTGATCTCCGTCGATCAAGACATCGTCGAAATGGAAACCGATAAAGCGACCGTCGCGGTGCCCTCGCCGGTCGCGGGTAAAGTCACCAAGATCGTCGTCGCCGAAGGTGACACGGTTCCGGTTGGCGGTGTCATGCTCGAAGTCGAAGCATCCAGCGATGCTCCGGCCGCCTCGGCTCCCGAACCCGAACCGGCAAAACCGGCCGCACCTGAGCCCGCTCCGGCACCGCCGGCCGCGGAAACGGAAAGCTCTCCGCCAGCGGCCACGGCTCCGCCCCAGCCCGCAGCGAGCACGCCACCGCCGCAACCGGTTGCCCCAGTTCCTGCCCAGTCAATTCCTGCCCAGTCAGCTCCTGCCGAGCCGGCTCCCGCAGCACCTGCGCCGGTCGCAACGACGTCGACCGGGCCGATTCCCGCCGGACCTGCGATCCGCCGGTTTGCTCGCGAAGTCGGCGTCGACTTGTCCACGGTCGCCGGCAGCGGTGAGGGAGGCCGAATCACTCGCGATGATGTCCTTGCGGTCGTCCGATCAACTTCGGTGCGCCAGTCGGCAGCACCCGCGACGGCGTCTGCACCGACACCGGCCGCTGCCGCGTCCGCCGCGGAAACATCCGGCTTGCCGGGCACGCCGGCAAACGATGACTTTGGCCCCATCCGTGTGGAACGGATGAGCAAGATTCGCAAGACGATCTCTCGACAGATGCACGCGAGCTGGACGAACGTTCCGCGCGTGACAAACTTCGATGATGCTGACATCACCGATCTTGAAAAGCTTCGCCAGTCCAGCAAAGAGGACTACGCGGCCCAAGGACTGAAACTGACAACGATGCCGTTCTTGATCAAGGCAGTGGCCACCGCCTTGCGTCACCATCCCGCCATCAACGCGGTGATCGATGAAGAAAACGAGCAACTGATCTACAAGGACTACGTCAACGTCGGCATCGCGGTAGATACCGATCGTGGTCTGGTCGTTCCGGTGATGAATAATGCCGACAAACTTGGCATTCCTGAAGTCACACGTTCATTGGCCGAGATGGCGGGAAAAGTCCGCGGTGGTCAATTCGCCGTCAAGGATCTCAAGGGCGGGACGTTCACGATCAGCAATTTGGGTGCGATCGGCGGTCAATACTCAACGCCGATCGTCAATATTCCCGAGGTTGCCATCCTGTTGGTTGGACGCAGTCGCAAATTGCCCGTTGTCATGCCTGACGACAGCATTCAGCCCCGGTTGATGATGCCGCTGAGTCTTTCTTATGACCATCGCTTGGTCGACGGAGGAACGGCGGCAAGATTCCTGAACGATGTGATCGGATTCTTAGAGGCACCGAGCCGCTTGTTGTTGGCCCTGTAGTTCTTCGTCGCGGATCACTCACGCTCCGATGAGTCGGTCGGACGATGATGAGTCGGTCAGACGATGATGCGTCGGCCGGAAGACGATGGGGCGGCCGGAAGAAGTCGTGCTTAAAAAAAAGCGGACGATCTTGAAGATCGTCCGCTTGGTTGTGCAACTGGATGCAATCAAACCTTTCTGCGGCGACGTGCGCCACCTGAAACGGCCGCAAGGGTCACGCAACCGAAGATGCATAATGTCGTCGGCTCAGGAACGGGTGCTCCCACGGCGGCCAAATTGATGTTGTCCATGTTGAACGAGCTTGGAGCGTTAACTGGCGACACGCCGACAACAAGGCGATCCAAGACTTGATTCGGAGAAACTGTATTGGCGATCGTGTAGAACTGAAATGGCGGTGCCGGAGTGATCGAGCCGGTTTGCGTCAAGACGACACTGCCGCCGAAGTAACCCGTAAACGCATAATCCGAAGCACCGTTGTTGGATGCTAAGTCGACACTATTAAGACTGAACGTCGCTCCGTTTGATTCGACGACGTCGATTTCAAAGGTCGGTGTGGTTCCATCCGGATTGGCGTAAATGCTCGGGATCGGATTCCCAAATGAGCCTCCCACACGCCATTCTCCGGCGATCGACGTAATATCAAATCCCATTTCGGAATGCCCGGTATAGATGCTTCCGTTAGTCAACGGGGCGAGTGGTTCGAAAGCAATTATCCCTGCTTCCGATTTTCCACTTGTCGCGACCAAAATGCAGGCGGATGCGATGATCAATTTTAGGAAATTCATAGATGCTTTCTTGTTGAGCTCTAGCATGTGCATGACGCGGTTCGACGGGAAATTCACATTGATGAAGGCCCGCCACCAGCGCGCGATCGAGTGTTTTTTTTGAGTCGATTGCTAGTCTAGTTCGATGGCTACTGCTTTGGTCAAAGAATCTAGATTGGGTTGCCGGAAACGAGAAAGATAGGGCAAGCGACAATGGTCGCCCCGATCGCGAAATGAAGCCGTTCCGATCGATCTGTTATGCGTCCACCTGCCGGCTAGCTCTGCTGCGAGCGATTCAAGAGAATTTAGTGTTTCTGGTGGGCTAGTCAGCCCATGCGAAACCCTGAGTAACCATCGCCTGAGTAATGATCATTGGTAATCGCCGGTGTAAAGGACGTGCCAAGTCGCTGTGAATAGGTGGCGGCCGAGAATCGTCGGGACGCATTGCCGTCGCAGCGAGCTGCATCGGTCGCGGAAGTCGCCAAGAGGCGGCAAAGCATTCATTCGACAGCCAGGCTCGTCAATCGAATTCATGAACAGGCTGTCATGACTATTTCCGGCGACCGGAAAGACTATCCGAGGATCACCAGTGGCTTACGGCTTCGGCGCTGCTTCGGCCATCACGGCCAAGTCGTCCGCTCCCACTCGCGTGCAGAAATCGCCTAGCGATTCGTCGCCTTGGCGATTGGCTTTGTAGGCGGCGAAGATGCCGACGATTTCATCGGCAACCGTGGCGTCCGGCACCAGGTCCTTGTAAACGTACGCCAGCCGATTGCCCAGCCAGCCACCGCCCGCAAACAGCGTGTATTTGTCCTTGGCCTTTCCGACCAGGGCAAGATCGGCGTTGTAAGGTCGCGCGCAGCCGTTAGGGCAGCCCGTCATGCGAATGGTGAATCGCTCCTTGTCCAACCCCAGTTTCGCCAGCGGCGATTCCAGTTCGTCGATGATGCTGGGCAACCGACGCTCACTCTCGGTGATCGCCAGCCCGCATGTCGGCAGCGCCACACACGACATCGACCAACGCCGCACCGTGCTGGTTTCTTCGGTCAGCGGTGTGTTGTGTTGTTTCAGTAAGGCGATCAGCTTGTCTTTGTCGCCTTCTTCGATGTCGGTAAAGATCAGGCTTTGGTGGCCGGTCATGCGAAGCTCGGTGCCGAATTCTTCGCAGACTGCCCGGATCGCACCTTTAAGCTGATGGTCTTGGTTGTCATAGAGGCGGCCGTTTTCGATGTTCAACCCGTATGACCATTTCCCGTCGCCTTGTTCCTGCCAGCCCATGTGGTCATCGAAGCCGTGGACATCGTCTTCGGTGCAGTCGGCCAGTTTTTCGCCGTAGTACTTTTCGACCTCGGCGCGGAATTTTTCGATGCCCCACTCGGCAATCAGGTATTTCATCCGCGCGACCTTCCGATCGGCTCGGTTGCCGTTGTCTCGCTGGACTTTCAGGATCGCTTGGCACACGCCGATGGCTTGGTCTGGCGTGATGAATGCCATCCGCTTGCCCAGCGCCGGGAATGTCTTTTTCGCCGACGGAGTCGTGCCCATGCCGCCTCCGACAGAAACGTTATAGCCGGTGATTTTTCCGTCGCGAACGACAGCCAGCAGTCCAATGTCCTGCGTGTAGATGTCGATGCAATTGTCCTCGGGCAGACAGATTCCCATCTTGAATTTGCGCGGCAGATAGGTCGGCCCGTACAGTGGCTCGACCGTTTGGGCGTCGGCAGCTTGAGGGTCGGCAGCTTGAGGGTCGGTTTCGGGACCGCCGCCTTCAAGCGTTTTTTCGCCCGTCTCGGGATCGGTGATCCAGAGTTCGTGATAAGCGGGAGTGCGAGGCGCCATCGCCACGGTCAATTCGTCGGTCAGTTTCTCGAGTTCGCTGTGGATCGGGCCGACGCGTTTTGCCGGACAGCACATGATGTTTCGGTTGACGTCTCCGCAAGCCGCAAGCGTTGACAGTTCAATTTCGTTGATTCGATTGATCGTCTCACGCAGATCGGACTTCAGGATCCCGTGCAGCTGTAAGGTCTGACGAGTCGTGATTTTCAGCGTCGCGTTGCCAAGTTCATCGCAGAGGTCGAGCTGGGCGAGCATTTGTTCCGATGTGATCCGTCCTCCAGGGATCCGCAGCCGGACCATCATCGAGAAAGCTTTTCCGCCACCGGTCTTCTTGGCGGCGGCACGCGCATCGCGATCGTCTTGCTGATAGGTACCGTGAAATTTCAGCAGTTGGATATTGCTTTTGTCAAAATGGTCGGTCGGATCGGCAAGTTCTGTGTCGATCGTTCCCTTGAGGAATTGACTTTGCTCTTTGATTCCCTCTACGGGACTCAGTTTTGGCGCGTCGGTAGACATCGAGAGGAAAATCCTGTGTGATCTGTATGTGTATGGTGATGATTGTTAAGCAGTGGTCTCGCACTGAAATCGTTCCGTAGCTGGACCCGCCAAGATTCAACCGATTTTCGGATCCTGGCGGGCCCAGCTGCAGAGCGATGCTGACGCGTGATATTTCCGCGTCACGGGTATGAGCGGAAAACATCCGGTCAATTGTTCAGTACTCATTAGCCGCGGGGCCGCATAACTATAACGGTCGACGTAAATTGCCACTATGGCGATCAAATCGGAGCAAAGGTGACTAAATCGATGACGGCCGAAATTCTGGACGGAAAACAAATTGCCGCTGAAATCCGCGCCGATGTTGCGAGGGACGTGCAGCAATTTGTCGCAGACGGCGGCCCCAAGCCTTCTTTGGCAGCCATCCTCATTGGTGAAGACCCGGCTAGCCAGGTCTATGTTCGCAACAAGAACCGCGCCTGCGAAAATGCCGGGCTGGATGGCCGTACGCACCGATTGCCAGCGGAAACGACTCAGCAGGAACTCTTGCAGCTGATCGACACGCTGAATCGAGACGGCTCGGTTCACGGTATTTTAGTGCAATTGCCGCTGCCCGAGCATGGAAACGGCGGAAAGGGTTTCGACGAGCGAGCCGTGCTGGATGCGGTGGATCCGCTGAAGGATGTTGATGCCTTTTCGCCTGTGAATGTCGGTTTGCTGATGCAGGGGCGGCCTCGATTTCTGCCCTGTACGCCGCACGGGATCGTGCAACTGTTGCATCGCCGCGGGATCAGCGTTGCCGGAAAGCACGTTGTGGTGGTCGGGCGCAGTGACATCGTTGGCAAGCCGATGGCGATGATGCTGGCGCAGCGAGACGGCTCGTGTGGCCGCGAGGTTGCCAATGCGACCGTCACACTTGCGCACAGCCGAACGGCGGATCTGGGTCAGGTGTGCCGAATGGCCGATTGTCTGATCGCTGCTGTCGGTGTGCCTGAGATGATCAAAGCGGACATGATCAAACCCGGCGCCGTTGTCATCGACGTGGGCATCAATCGGGTCGGCGAGAAACTGGTGGGCGACGTGGCATTCGACGAAGCGAAAGAAGTGGCCGGGGCCATCACGCCCGTCCCAGGCGGAGTCGGGCCGTTGACCATCGCGATGCTATTGCACAACACGTTACTGGCAGCCAAACTGCAAACGAAAGCATAGACGCGATTGGCAAGCAGCAGGCAGCCGCGTGCTTGTCACCCTGAAAACCACGCTTGGTCAGCTTGCCGAGCCGTGCATGTCGTCCAGCACCAGTCGCCCCCGCATCCGCGAGGGTAATCACGCAACGCAATACGTGGGTAATCTCGCAATACGTGGGTGATCGCGCATCGCGTGGGCAGTCCTACAATCGCCCTGCGGCCCACTTCGTTCCGTTGGTCAGCGTGTCCAGAAAGACTTTGTCTTCGAACGTCTCGTTGGAATGCCCGTACGTTGTGCCGAAGACTCTTGCCTTGCCATAGCGGTTGGTCCAAAACACCGGATGAACGCGTTGGTCTTTTTCGCTTTGGCTGGTAGCGAGCGGAGTCATATTGGGCCACTGTTTTTCAATCACGTACAACTCGTCCAGCGGCATTTGGTGGCGATCAGGAAAGTCCACCATGATCGGATGGTCTGCGGCCACCAGATCGACCGTGTAGTTGCTTTTATGCTCGTGACGCCGGCTCGTCACACCTAGCATTTCTCGCCAGTCGTCGATGTCACTGTCGCGATAGGTATGCATCGCGCAGTGAATCACGACGGCGTTGGCACCCTCGTGGTGCGGTTGGGTGATTTTGCGGATGTATTGAGCTTTGGTGGTCTTTGCGAAGCACTCGTTATGGATCACGACGTCGAAACCCTGCGCCCAATTCGGGTTGTCGTAATAATCGATTTCCGCAGAGGTGCCGTTGCCACCCTCGTTAACGACGGTCCAGACCGCAGCGACGCCACGCTGCTCGAAAGCCAGTTGCATGGCTTTGGTCTGGAAATCATAGTCGTGGCAACAGCCACTGGTGATCAACAGAATGTTGATCGAATCCGCAGCGACAGGTTCGGCGGCAAAGCTCTTTGGCGAAAGCAGCAAAAAGACGGACGCAAACAGGATCGCCGCGGAAGCAACACGGACGCGAAAGCTTGTGCCCGTCATTAAATGTGTTCCTCGATTTCAACCGTTTCCATCACTTTGGTGTTTCGTTCTACCGCGATCACGGTCGTCCGCTGACGCAGGCCGTCGCGGCTTTCCGCGGTGACGGGCAACACTTGTCGCTTGTCGGGCAGTTCCATACGCACGGTGAAGGATCCGTCGGGCTGCAGTTTGACGGGGCGTCCGCCAACCGAAACCGATGCACCAGAAATGGTTTTCCCAAAGACGATTAGCTCGGCATCGACATCGAAAGGCAGTTTGGTTTGTCGCAGCAGAGTCGCGTCGCTGACCGTTTGCCCCTGGTCGCCGCGAACGGGCATGGTGCGGCGCAGTCGTTCTTCGAACATTTCCTTTAGGTCACCAGCGGCCGTTTCGTAGCCACCGCTGAGTGAATAGATCCGCTCGTAATCTTCGGCGATGTCGCGCCAGTGCTCGTCCAGACGTTCGCATTCGCCCGGGCGAGGTGTTTCGACGACGTTGCTGCGGCACAAGGTGTAGAATTCGCCGTTCTCAGCGAGGTATCCGATCAAGACTCGGAACCGACACGGAGGCTCGGCGACGTCGATGTACCAGTTGTCGACTCCACCGTGAATCGGGATATCGCGTTCGATGGTTTCGGCGCCGTTGGATGCAATGTCACCGACCAGCAACAGTCGCAAGACGGGCGTCGCGGTGTGCCAGCGTTCGGCCATCGCCGACTGAGCACGTTGGACGCTGGATCGAGTGATTTCCCAGTTCGCTTGCAGCCAGTACGAGTCGCGGACCAGCAGGACGATTCGGTCTTGGTGCGGCTGTTCGGCTCGAGAGCGTGTCGATCCGTTGCTGACTGCCGATCCGCCGACCAACGTGCCCGTGGACAGGTCGCGGTTGCGTTGCATGGTTTCTCGGCGACGACGAATCTGAGATCGGATGCGTGCGGTCTTGGCGGAAATCGCGGGAGCAGCGGGTTTGCTGGCGTTCTTGGCTTGTGCGGATGACTTTGCCGAACCGCTCTTGCGGTCTGCCCCGTTTCGACCGGAGGTGCTGCGTGATTTCGAGGCCGTCGCGGAAACGCGTGCTGTACGGCTCTTGCCTGTGGCGGATCGGATCGTCGACCGAGTCGCAGATTCGGGCTTTTCTTTCGTGGTGGCCGAGGCACCTGATTTGCGTCTTAAACGCCTTTGAACTTTCGCGATCGCATCGACCAGTTCGTCCTTCTTCATCCCGTGCCAGCCATCGACGCCGTAGTTCTTAGCCAAGTCGGCCAATTCGCGTCGCGTTTGAGCCTTCAAATCTGCGGTCTTGATCACTTTGTCATCTCCCAGCGGCAGGATTCAGCCGGCCAGCTGAACGTGTTCGATAAATGTACAATGCGGGTTTCGTCGTGAATTTCGCCAACTCGTCGTATCGCACGGCCAAACGGTCATTTGATACGGGTCATGAGTCATGCGGCCGCCATCGGAATGCTCAAAACGAGCTGCCCTGCGGCCATATGACGCGTCCCTTTTGATTTCGTTGGTCCGCGAAATCCCGGCTCGCCGAGAGCTAAAGCAATGTCGCCCCAGAGTGGGGCAATGGTGGGTTGCTTTGACGTCTCAAGCGGCAGTAAAGGCACAATCATCACCTGAAACATTATGCCAAGGGTCTGGCGTTTGTTCTAGGCTTGACATTCAATTTCCTGATCGACTCGTCGGGAAATGCCGCGATTTGCTGGGCTAATCGTTAGAAAAGGCAGAGCTTTTCTGGTTTGACTGTTCTGCAACTGGGTGGCTTTGCGGTGCCAAATTAAAAAACCAGGGGGCCGGACCGCCCCAATGCGGTCGTCGTCGCGGGGTGATTAGCCCACCTGGACGTTTGTCGTCCACGCTTTCCTTTTGAGTCTTTTCGATCGCCACCGGAGGTTGGTCATTCGGCTTGGCGGGACGCAGTGGATTGCGGATTGCGGCTCGCGCAAGTTTGCGGCGCACCCCGAGGTGGCGTGGCCGCGCCGACTAAATGTGACTTTTTGGTGCGGCGATCCGTCGCTGCCTATGGAGGTTTACGGCAAGGAGGTCAAACTGTTGCCCGTCGTGAACTGTGTACCTCAATGGCCGGGTTTCAATCCCGGATTCGATTGGTGCCCAAGCTCGATCGGTTACGGTGTACCTGATGCCATGTGGGTGCCGTTGTAACTAACGAGAAAAGGGTGAGATCGTGATCAGTGAGCATGCGGACGACGATGATCCGACCCGTAGCGGTCCCCTCGGCAAGCAAGAACCAACGAACGCGTCGAAGTCGCCCTCAGCAGAAACTCAGCAGGCGGCGGATTCGCCGGCTCGGCGTCCTCAGCGATCAAACGACGGTCCATCATCAAGCGACGGCCCATCGCGGCCTTGGATGCGGATGGCCGGACTCGGGATCGAGTTGGCCGGGTACACTTTGGGGCTTGCGGCGATTGGGATCGTGGTTGATTCGCGGCTAGGGCAGGCGACGCCGTACGCGACGGCGGCGGGGGCTCTGGTGGGTTTCAGTTACGGCATGTTTCGATTTATACAAAAAGCAACCGGCGGCAATTGACTTCTTCGATGCAAGCGCATTCGTCAGGATCGACTTCGGGTGAACCGACTGCAGGCCAGTCGTTTCTCGTTGCGTTGCGTCACGTCGCCCTGGCATGGTTGGCTGGTTCGATGCTGACGATGCTGGTGGCATATCTCGTTGACACTGCGGTTCTCGTGCCCGCTTTCGTTGTGGCGATCGGCAGCGGCTTGGTTGCCCTGGTTGCCATGGCCCCGGTCGCGTGGTTCAGCCAGCGATCCGGTCACCCATCATCGGCAATGGTTGCATCAAGGGCCGATGTGTCGCTAGCGCCAGGCGTCGCTGGTGATGTGCCCGAATCGGCACTTTCGGGCGATTTGGTCTCGGCGTTTATGTTGGGAACGACTTTGCGACTGGTTGGTACCGTTGCACTGTTTTTGTTGTGCCGTTATCAACTGGGCCTACAGCCGGAAAAGATTGCTGCTCTGGTCGGCGTTTGGTACGTGTGGATGACTTCGGTCGAAGTTGTCACACTGGCCAAATTGAACGCCGATTTGCACCGTTCGCGGAATCACCGCCAGATTTGGACCACGGGATGAACCTGTTCTTCGCTTCAACCGATCCGACCTCACACGTCGTACCCCATCCGATCACCGATACCGTGTTTTCGATTAACACGGGCGGAGGCGATATTCCGGCGTTGAATATCAAAGACGGCGTTTACCAGTTTGCCGTCACGAATCACTTGATGATGACGTTGGTGTCGGCGATCGCTGTTGTCCTGGTTTTCTGGTATGTGTCGCGACGCGTTCGCGTTTCCGGCGAAGGGTTGGCGGCCTATCACACGCGTGGTCGCGTGGCGCAGTTGTTCGAAACGATGTGCACGTTCATTCGAGACGAAGTCGTGCGGCCGAACTTGGGGCCGCTGACCGACAAATATATTTACTACGTGTGGACGATCTTTTTCTTTATCCTGTTTGCAAACGTGCTGGGGCTGATTCCGATCGGATCCATTGCATATCTGTTTACCGGGAACACTCATCACACACACTTGGGCGGAACCGCGACCGGCAACCTGTCGCTGAACGCCGTTTTGGCGTTGGGCAGTTTTATCGCGATCCTGTTCATCGGTATCCGAGAGACCGGCCTGAAAACATTCTTGGCGCACTTCAACCCGATCGGTTGGGATGACCCCAAGATGCTGTTGATTGGGATTCCGCTGTACGTCTTGGAATGGATCGGTTTGCTGATCAAGTGCGTTGTGTTGGCCATGCGATTGTTCGGGACCATGATGGCGGGCCACCTCGTGATCGCCGCCTTCTTGGCATTGATTTTTACCGCGGTCAAGTATTCGCAGTCCTTGGGGTACGGCGTCGAGATCATGGTGATCTTGGGCGGCATTGTGCTAACGCTGTTGGAACTGTTTATCTGTTTCTTGCAGGCGTTCATTTTTACGTTCTTGACCGTATTGTTCATCTCGCTGGTTGCGACGCACCACGACGATCACGATCATGACCACGACATGGATGCGTTTAGCGACGAAGCACAGATGGATTTGGACAAACTGATTCAGCCCGAACGCATCACTCCCATGGCCAATCCGGCCGGATAAAGGCTGCCGGGTGAAGAGCCCCCGAGCAATACCGGCATGCGTCGCCGGCGGAACCTGACGCGGCCGATCGAAATTACGAAACACACTTTAACGATCACTTTATTACTTCATCCGAACCGTCAAACGTTGCACGGCCGGATCATCCAGCGAAAGCACTCTAAGGAGCACTTGAAAGATGTTTGCAGTCATGATGTTACTGGCCCAAGAAGTTGCCAATTACGGGACGATCGGTATCGGTATTGGTATGGGTCTGGCAATTTTGGGTGCCGGACTTGGAATCGGACGAATCGGTGGATCGGCCGTGGACGCGATCGCTCGTCAGCCCGAAGCTGGCGGCATGATTTCCACTCAAATGTTGATCTCTGCTGCACTGATCGAAGGTGCAACGGTTATCGCACTGATCTTGTTGCTGATTCGCGGTTAAAAACCGTTGGCTGGTTACCGAATGCGAGCGTATTGGTTGCTCCATTCGGATCGGTTGTTTGCTGAGAACTAGAAGGCTTACCCATGTTATCTCTGTTTGGTCGCGCCGCATTCATTGTTGCGCTGGCGATGTTTGTTGGTTCCGCAGTGAATTCTGTGTCGGCCGCTGATGAAAAAGTGAAGTCAGCGGAAACGTCAGGAGATCACGCCGACCATGATCATGGAGAACATGATGATCATGATCACGCCGATGGCGGCCATGACGATGCGCATGCATTGGACGGTGGTCACGGCAGTGATGATGGTCACGGTGGTGGGCACGGCGACGAAGCCGGGACGCCGCCTTTGTTGCAGTTCGATTTCGGATCGGCGATTTGCAACTTGGCGATCTTTCTGGGTGTCTTTGCCATCCTCTCAAAGTTCGTCTGGCCCGTCATCCTGGGCGGACTGAAGGCACGCGAAGACAAGATTCAGGGCGACCTGCAGAACGCCGAAAAGGCCAATGCAGAAGCCAAGGATTTGCTGTCTCAGTATCAGGTGAAACTTGATGATGCGGCCAGCCAAGTGCAGACCTTGTTGGCGGAAGCCCGCAAAGACGCCGAGGCCAGTGGGCAGCGAATCGTCGACGAAGCCAAGGCCGAAGCCGAACGACAACGCGACCGTGCGATCGCTGATATCGAAACGGCAAAGAAGGTCGCATTATCAGACTTGGCCGGCCAGACTTCGGATATGGCGATCAACGTTGCCAAGCAAGTCGTCGGTCGCGAGTTGAAAGCGGATGATCACGCCGAGCTGATTCGGCAGTCACTGGAACGACTTCCAAGCAATAACTAAACATGAGCGAAGACGTTAAACACGACACCGTGCTCGATACCGGAGCGGAGCAGCTGGGGATGACCTATGCCCAGGCTCTGATTTCGGCCGCCCAGAACGCCGGCGTTGCCGATCAAGTGATCGACCAGCTGCGACGGTTGGTCGATGAGTACATCGCCGGCAGCTCGCAGCTGTCATCCGCCTTCTCGTCGCCGCGGATCAGCGGAGACGAAAAGATTCGCGTGATCGATCGCGTCTTTGGTGATGAGTTTCACCCGGTCCTGATCAAATTCCTGAAGGTCATGGCCAATCGCGATCGGCTTGGTTACGTCGGCGCCGTGCGGAAGGCTGCCGAGTCGATTCATGATGACATGATGGGACGCGTTTTGGCTCTCGTCAAAACGGCCGTTCCCTTGGATGACAACCTGCGTCAACAAATCACACAGCGGCTTGGCCAAACCATGAATAAAGAGGTTCGGCTGCAAGAATCAGTCGATCCCGACTTGATCGGAGGCATGGTCATCCGTGTCGGCGACAAGGTCTTCGACAGCAGTGTCGCCAACCGGTTGAACACATTGGCTCGCCGAACGCGAGACGGTTTTTCAGCTCAGCTCTTACAAAAATTCGAACAGTTCACTTCGTAGTAGAAATGACTCATGAAATTTAGCAGTGACGAAATCGCGTCGGTCTTGCAACAAGAGATCGAACAATTCGATAGTAAAATTGACGTGCGCGAAGTCGGCACCGTCCTGGAAGTCGGTGACGGTATCGCCCGCGTTTACGGTCTGTCGGGTGTCATGGCCGGTGAAATGGTCGAATTTCCCAACGGCACAATCGGCTTGGCCTTTAACTTGGAAGAAAGCAGCGTCGGGATCATCATTCTGGGCGACTACTTGTCGATCCAAGAAGGCGACGAAGTCAAAGCGCTCGGCACTCTGTTGAGTGTTCCCGCCGGCGACGCCGTCATCGGCCGAGTGCTCGATCCGCTGGGCAATCCGCTTGATGGCAAGGGCCCGGTCCAAACCGACGTTACGCGTCCGGTCGAAATCATCGCGACGGGTGTGGCTGAACGTCAGCCGGTGACCGAGCCGATGCAGACCGGCATCAAGGCGATCGATGCCATGACGCCCATCGGACGCGGCCAACGCGAACTGATCATTGGTGACCGGAAGACCGGCAAGACCGCGATCGCCATCGACGCGATCCTGAACCAAAAAGGTCAGGGCGTGAAATGTTTCTATGTCGCGATCGGGCAAAAAGACTCTGCCGTCGCAACGGTGGTCGAGACATTGCGAAAGTATGGCGCGATGGAATACACGACCGTCATCGCGGCCGGTGCATCCTCGCCCGCCCCACTGCAGTACGTTGCACCGTACGCCGGTACCGCCATGGCCGAGCACTTTATGTTCAATGGTGGCCACGCCTTGGTTGTTTACGATGACTTGAGCAAGCAGGCAACGGCTTATCGTCAGATGAGTCTGCTGATGCGTCGTCCGCCCGGACGCGAAGCTTACCCCGGTGACGTGTTCTATTGTCACAGTCGTCTGCTGGAACGTTCGTCGAAATTATCCGACGACTTGGGAGGCGGGTCGATCACAAGCCTGCCGATCATCGAAACGCTTGAAGGCGAAGTTTCGGCCTACATCCCGACCAACGTGATTTCGATCACCGACGGCCAGATCTACGTGCAGCCCGACTTGTTCTTCTCGGGAGTTCGTCCGGCCATGAACGCAGGGATCTCGGTCTCTCGCGTCGGTGGTGCGGCTCAAGTCAAGGCGATGAAAAAGGTTTCCGGTGGTCTGCGTTTGGACTTGGCCGCCTTCCGCGCGCTCGAAGCATTCGCCCAGCTGGGAACCGACCTGGACGCCGCGACGCAGTCACAGCTTGACCGCGGTTACCGCATGGTCGAATTGCTGAAACAGCCTCAGTACCAGCCGATGTCGGTCGCCGAGCAAATCCTCAGTATCTATGCCGGTACCAAGGGATTCTTGGACGACGTCGAAATCAAGTCCGTTCAACAGTGGGAACGTGACTTCTTGCAGTACGCTCGCGACAAGCATGCCTCGTTGATCAACGAACTGACCGAAAAAGGCGAGTTGACCGACGACATTACCAGTCAAATTGAATCCGTCATCAACGAATTCAAAGCCGGTTACAAGCCTGTCGCAACGACCTAGTCGCCGATCTCGTTTGTCCGCTTTTCCCTTCCAGTATCCGTTCCATACCCTTCGACGCTGTCCATGGCCAACGCAAGAGCCCTTGATAAACGACGCAAGTCGATCCGCAATATTCGCAAGATCACGCGGACGATGGAACTGATCGCAACCGCGCGTTACAAGAAAGCGATGGATCGGGCGTCGGCCGCGACGGCCTATACGGACCAGATTACAAAGATCGTTAGCCGATTGGCTGCATCCGGTTTGGATGTCGCACATCCGTTATTAGAGAAACGCCCGACAACAAATTCGGCGCGCGTCTTGGTGCTTTCCAGTAATCGTGGTTTGTGTGGCGGTTACAACAGCAGCGTGCTGAGGTTGGCGGCTCCACGGATCAAAGAGCTGCAGGAATCGGTCCCGAATACCGTCGTTGATGTTAGCGGCAAACGAGGCATCACCGGTCTGTCGTTTCGCGGCGTTGAGGTCGACGAAAAGCACACCAATTTTGAAGATCAGCCGGCCTACGACGAAGTCGAAAAAATCGCAGAGACTTATTTGTCTCGGTACATCACCGGTCAAATCGATCGTCTGGACGTTGTCTACACAAAGTTCATCAGCACCAGTAAGCAGATTCCGACGATCGAGACACTGTTGCCGCTGGGCTCGCTGGGCGGTGACGATTCGGAAACGTCCGCGGCCGATGAAAGCTCCGCCGAGTACGAACTGCTGCCGTCGGCCGAAAGCATTCTCGAAGAGGTCGTTCCCACAAGCTTTAAGGTTCGTCTGTTCAAGTGTTTCCTTGATGCTGCGGTTAGCGAGCAAGTCGCTCGGATGATCGCGATGAAAGGTGCCACCGAGAACGCCGGCGACATGATCAAGCAACTCTCAATGACCTATAACCGCGCACGCCAAAGCCAGATCACTGGCGAGATCATGGAAATCATCGGTGGCGTCGAGGCACTGGAGAACTAACCAAACAAAAGTCTTTCCCACATCGAGAAAGATCGTGACGTTCGGTCGCGACCCCACACCCTAACAAGCCACATCCCGCGTTTTAATTAAGCCGAAACATGTCTACCCAAACTGAACAACGAGTGGTCGGTAAAATCACTCAAGTGATCGGATCGACCTTTGACGCCGAGTTCCCCGAAGGCGCCTTGCCGACGATTTACAACGCCGTGGAAATTCACAGCGAACACAAAGGCGTCAAGCTGGATCTGGTCGGCGAGGTGCAGCAACACCTCGGCGGCAACCGAGTGCGAGTGATCGCGCTAGGCAGTACCGAAGGTCTGATGCGCGGTCTGGACGTCATCGATACCGGCAAGCCCGTCTCGGTGCCCGTCGGACAAGAAACACTCGGACGCGTGTTCAACGTGTTGGGCGAACCGATCGATAAACGTGGCGACGTTAAAGCGGACGACTATTGGCCCATCCACCGACAAGCCCCGCCGGTCAACGAACTTTCAACCAACACGGAACTGTTCGAAACCGGAATTAAAGTGGTCGACTTGCTGACCCCATTCGTTCGCGGCGGTAAAGCTGGACTGTTTGGTGGTGCGGGTCTGGGGAAAACCGTGATTTTGACCGAGTTGATCGCTCGGATCGCCAGCAGTCACGGTGGTTACTCGGTGTTTGCCGGTGTGGGTGAACGAACGCGTGAAGGCACCGACCTCTGGTTGGAAATGCAAGAAACCGAAATCGGCTCGACCGGCCGCAAGGTCATCGAGCAAACTTGCATGGTCTTTGGCCAGATGAACGAGCCACCCGGGTCGCGTCTGCGTGTCGCGCTGTCGGCACTGACGATGGCAGAATATTTCCGTGATACCACCGGTGCCGACACGTTGCTGTTTGTCGACAACATTTTTCGTTTCTCCCAAGCCGGTTCGGAAGTATCCGCGCTTCTGGGCCGGATGCCTTCGGCTGTGGGTTACCAGCCGACCTTGGCCACGGAAATGGGAGCGTTGCAAGAACGAATCACGTCGACCAAGAAAGGTGCCATCACATCGGTCCAAGCCGTTTATGTGCCTGCCGATGACCCGACTGACCCTGCACCGGCCACGGCCTTTGGCCAGCTGGACGCGTTCATTTACTTGGAACGATCGATTTCGGAAAAAGGAATTTATCCCGCGATCGACCCGCTGGCGTCGAACTCGCGAATTCTCGATCCCCAATACGTCGGTGAACGACATTACGCGATCGCACGCCGCGTGCAAACCATTTTGCAGCGTTACCGCGAGCTGCAGGACATCATCGCGATTCTTGGTGTCGACGAATTGAACGAAGAAGACAAGACGATCGTCCACCGCGCACGCCGCATCGAACGATTCTTGTCCCAGCCATTCCTGGTCGCGGAAGTCTTCATCGGAAAGCCGGGTGAAATTACATCGCTGGCCGACACGATCCGCAGCTTTGAAGAAATCTGTGACGGGAAGTGGGATCACTTGCCCGAGCAAGCATTCATGTACGTCGGTGCGATCGAACAGGCCGAAGAACAGGCCAAAAAGATGGAGTCCAAGTAAGCCATGTCACTTCGCTGCATCGTTGTCACACCAGAACGCACCGAGCTAGATCGGGAAGCGGAATTCATTTCGCTGCCGATGTACGACGGCGAGCTGGGAATCTTGAAAGACCGAGCACCTATGATCGGTCGACTGGGATTCGGAACACTGCGTCTGCAAACCGCAGCCGGACCGGAACGTTACTACGTCGACGGCGGTTTCGCGCAGGTCGAAGACAACGTGGTCAGCGTTTTGACCGGGCGTGCCGTCTCGGTGGATTTCCTCGATAGCGAGGAAGCTGAAAAGGCACTCGAGGAAGCGCTGGCGATGCCGGCGTCGACTCCCGAACAAGGCCAGCTGAAGGAAACCGCGGTCCGTCGCGCACGTGGCCAACGCCGCGCCGCTCGATAGAAAGCTCTTCCAAACGATATCGGGCCTGCTGCTTTGGGGCCTGCTGCTTTGATCGGCGACGCGTCGTTTGCACGCTTGCCGATTCGTGATCGACCATGGATCGCCCCGGCGGCGATCATGATTGGCGGAAGGTCAGCGATCAAGATCAAAGGATCGGCTGCCGCAAAAGGGGAGCTATAGCGGTGAAGGACTGGGCTTACTTAAATCCCATTCCGCTGGGACGTTTGTTCAGAGCACCGCGGACGCCCAGTTCTCTTGGGTCGCGTGCGACTTTGTCGCTGAAGACACGTACGTCGTCGAGAATCGGACGAATCTTGGCCGATGCTTCTTCGATGTTTTGTACCGTACGGCGGATTTGAAAATACAGATCCTCGTCTTCCAGCAGTCGCTTCACCGTTCCGTTGCTGTTGTTCAGCGTCACACCGAACTGTTGAACTTCCAGCAATGCGCCGTCCAGTCGGGCCATCGTCTGCAAGACCTGCGCAACGAGTTCTTCGCTGCGGTCGCCTAGCGGCTGAGTGAAACGTTCAATGTTGTCGACGGTTCGTTTGGCGCCTTGCACCGTGTCGCGTACCGTATCGACGGTCGAGTCGACGTTGCGGACGACGACTTCGGCTTGCTCGCCGACTCGTTCCAGTCGGTCGCCCACCCTTTCAAAGCTGTCGAACGTGCGATCGGCCGATTGCAAAGTCTCCTGAGCATTCTGCAGCAGGTCGGGTAATTTGCTTAATGCGTCCTGTAAACTTTGCTGGGTTTCCGGATTGCCCACGATTGCACGAACATCTCTCATCGCGCCCTGGAATTCTTCCAACGCCTGTACGGCTTCATCCGCGATGTCTTCGATGGTGGTGTCGGTGCCATCGATCACTTGGCTGACCTGTTTAGCAAGGTCATTGACGCCGACGCCGGCTTCTTCGATCGATGATGCGGCACCTTGGATCGACTGCATGGTTCCGCGCAGGTCACTTTCGAGATCAAAGATTGCGCTCAGTGGATCGTCCGCTTTTTGTCCGTACTGGTAATAGTCACCGTCGCCATATGGAGTCGCTGCGAACGAGATCGGATCCAGATTGGGATCACCGTGGATTCGGATCAGTTCGCTGTTATCGACACGAACGAATTCCAGTTTTGCGTCACCGGTCACCAAGGACCCGCGACCGACACTGGGGATGTATCGATGGGTGAGTTTTTCCTTTTCGTCCATCGCCAAGGTCAGCAGAACACCCTGCTCTTCCAACAGATCGATGTCGGCAACGCGGCCGATGCGGACACCGTCGCGCAGGACCGGCGTATTCGTGCTGATGCCTTCGGCCGACGGGAATTCGACCAACAGCGTGTATTCGCGGTTCAGCACCGTCGGAAATGCACCGAACAAGAACGCCAAGATGATGCCGATCCCGATAGCCGCGATCACCAACACCCCGACGCCGAAGCGTAGTTTGTTTTCATCCATGATGGGTTACTGCATTCCTCGGGTCATTTCATCAAGCCGTTCGCCGGCTTCACCGCGAACAAACTGGCGAACGCGGCGGTCTTCGGCGTGTTCAAGATCACTGGGCGGACCATCGAACAGGACTTGCGATTCCCCGCTTTGCAACCTGGCCCGCGGGTAGAACATTAAAACTCGATCGGCCACTTTCCTGGCCGTATGCATATCGTGCGTGACCACGACGCTCGTCACGGGAAAACGCCGACGGGTGTCCAGGATTAACTCGTTGATTACGTCGCTCATGATCGGATCGAGTCCCGTGGTGGGTTCGTCGTACACGACCAATTCAGGTTCCAGAATCAGGGCACGTGCGAGCCCGACTCGTTTTCGCATGCCGCCGGAGAGTTCTGCCGGGAATTTCTTGGCAACATTTTCGGGCAAGCCGACGTCGGCGAGTCGCTGCATCACGCGTCGGCGCAGATCGGCCGGCGGCGTCTTTTCGTTCTGTTGAATCGGGAACGCAACGTTGTCAAATATCGACATGCTGTCGAACAATGCCGCATTCTGAAACACGAATCCGAATCGACGCCGCGTCTGCGTGAGCTCCGTTTGCGTCATCTCTTGCAATGGTCGCCCGTCAAATCGGATCTCTCCTAGCGTAGGTTTGATCAGGCCGACCAACGTTTTCATGAACACGGTTTTGCCACAACCGCTTTCGCCGATGACGGCAATCGTTTGCCCTCGCTCGATCGACAAGTGGATGTCTTTCAAAATCGTTTGATTGCCAAAGCGAACCGTCAGCTTGCGTACTTCGATCAGCGCGTCGAGTGCGCCGGTGTCAACTTGGTCGAATTCAGACGGGTCGTTACTGTGATATTCGTTTTCCATCGTGGCCGCGGCGTTCATAGCAGCGATGCTCCCTGGGGATAAATCGCGTAGTAGACGCCATCTAAGATGATGGTCAGGAACAAATCCATCGTGAGGATGATTACGAATGAGTATACAAAAGCAGTTGTGGCCGCTTTCCCAACTCCTTCGGCACCGGCCTCGCAGTGGAATCCTTGGTAACAACTAACCAACGCGATGATTCCGCCAAAGAAAATACTCTTGAAGAGCCCACTGAATAGATCAAATGCGGCAACGCCATCACGCGAATGATTCAGGTACGCCGCATGATCAATGTCCAGAATGATCACGCTGTAGAAATAGCCGCCGACAATGCCCATGAAGTCGGCCATGATCGTTAGGGCGGGAATTAGCAAGATGCACGCCAAGAAACGCGGCACCACCAAATAGTGAATCGGATCGGCACCCATCGTGGTGAGTGCATCGATTTGTTCGGTCACTCGCATCGTCCCCAGCACCGCGGCCATCGCGCTGCCCACGCGACCGGCCAGCATGGTTGCAGCAAGGACGGGGCCGAGTTCTCGCACCAGCGAAGTGTTGATCACCACACCCAGCCGACTCTCGAGCCCGATCGTGTGAAACTGGTGATAACTTTGCACGGCTAACACCATGCCGATGAACGTTCCGGTCAGCGCGACCACGGGCAGGCTCAGTACACCGACCTGATAAAAGTTGATCATCATCGTGCCGCGCCGCGGCAATCGAGTCACCATCCACTGGCACATGGACCATGCGAAAAGCGTCATGTCGCCGATTTTATTGATGCCGTCGACGACGGCCGATCCCCACTGGGTTACCCACTGGACGATCGGATGATCCGCGTCTGTACCACGTGCCAGACCCGATCCTTCAGGCAAAGATGACGTCGACAAGGGGAAACGGCCTCAATTCTGGGGCGCAGCGGTAACCGAAGAACATACTCAAGAGAATGTATCGGTCAGGCAGACCCTGACGATTGAGGAAAAAGAACGCGGGCGATTGAGGAAAAAGAACGCGGGCGATTGAGCGAGAAAGCACGGGTAAGCCCTGGGTTTCACATCCTGTTTCCCTGACACACGGGCATCACGCGAACTGAAGTCGCGGATCATCCAAACCCAGCCGCTTCATTTTCTTGTAAAGCGTCGTGCGATTGATTTCCAATGCATCGGCCGTCGCGGCGCGATTCCATCCGTTGGCACGAAGTGCTTGCAAGATGATTTGTCGTTCGGGACCTTCCAAGGCGTCACGAAGACTCTTGCCTTGAATATCGCCCAAGCTTGGCGCCGCCGCCGTTTGGCCAGCACTCGTGGCGATGGATTCATGTTCTGACGAGCGTCCGGTCAGCTCCGGCGGCAGGTCTTCCATCGTCAGCCGCGGGCCCCGTGCGAGCAGAACGGCTCGTTCGACGACGTTCTCTAGTTGCCGGACGTTGCCCGGCCATGCGTAGGCCTGCATCGCGTTCATCGCTTCGCTGTCGAATCCATCGACCTCGCGGTCACAAGCTTCGGACACTTCACGCAGGAAATGTTCAACCAGCAACGGGATATCACCAGCCCGCTGTCGCAAGGCTGGCAGCACGATGTTGACTACATTGATTCGGTAGTACAGGTCTTGGCGGAATGTTCCTTCGGCAACGCCCTTGGATAGGTCCTCGTTGGTCGCCAGGATCACACGCGTGTCGACGCTGTGGGTTTCGACGCCACCGAGCTGTTCAAACTGGAATTCCTGCAGCACCCGGAGCAGTTTCACTTGCATCGCAGCGGTTGCGGTACCGATCTCGTCCAGGAAGATCGTTCCGCCGTCGGCCAGTTTGAATTTGCCGTCTTTGTTCGAGTTCGCTCCGGTATAGGCACCGGCGACATGTCCGAACAGTTCGCTTTCCAACAGTGTATCCGGCAGTGCGCCACAAGCGACTTCAACGAAGGCGGCGTTGCGGCGTGCGCTGCGGGCATGGATTGCCCGCGCGATCATGCTCTTGCCCGTTCCGTTTTCGCCCGTAATCAGGATCGATGCTCTTGCATCGGCAACGCTGTCGATCACGTCAAAGATCTTAAGCATGCGATAGTCGTGGCTCAGAATGTTTTCCAGGCCGCTGCGACGATCAAGTTGTTGGCGTAGCTGTTCGTTCTCTCTTGCAATCTCACGCTGCGAAACGGCCCGCTCGATCGCTAAACGAAGTTCGTCGTCGATCAACGGTTTGGTCAGCAAGTCGAATGCGCCCGCTCGGACCGCTTGCACAGCCGTGTCCGGCGTGGCATAGCCGGTCATCACAAGCACCGATGTGTCGGGATGATGTTTACGTGTGTGCGTGATGAGATCGAAACCGTCTTCGTTACCCAATCGCAAATCGGTAATGACCAGATCGAACGTTTGGCTCTTGAGACGCTGATTCGCGCTGTCGAGCGATTCGGCCGTTTGGACCTGGTACGACATCTCGCTCAACCACTCGGCCATGGATTGGACCAAGTGGCGATCGTCGTCGACCAGCAAGATCGATGCGGGTGATGTCATGAGTTACCGAACCGGAACCAGGGTGCATTTTCAACGAGAGTCTTTCGTCAGCAATATCTAGGTCACAGTTAGGCGTCGGTCAAAATCGTCAAATTCCGCCATCCGATCGACACTCCCGAATCGGAGCGATGACAGTTCCCCCCGTTCTGGTGTTGCCGGATACATCCAGAGATGCGGTAACTCATTGCTCAATATGCACTTATGGACGATTTCGACTAGCAATCGGTGGTCAAACAGTGAACAATCGTCGATGACCTCTTCGGGGGCGTCCGTAAGTCTAATCCTGGATCTAAAACCACCCAACGTGAACCGATGCTGGAAATCTGTATGCCCATAAAGATTTTGGTTGTCGATGATCACGAGGTTGCTCGAGAGGGCTTGGCGAACCTCTTGACGACACCTCAAACCCAAGTGGCGGGAATGGTTTCCAGCGGTGCCGACGCCGTCGAACGCTTGGCAACGGAAGAGTTTGATGCCGTTTTATTGGACGTTCGTATGCCCCAAAAGGATGGGTTGTCGACGCTTGAGGAAATTCGCTCGCGGCACAAAGCGTTGCCCGTGATCATGCTCAGCACTTACGACAATCCGACTTATATTGCCCGCGCCGCCGCCTTGGGGGCGACCGATTATATCGTCAAGACCACCGCTCACGTTTCGATCAGTACTGTGCTGCACAGTCTTGCCAGCGGGCATCCGCCTGACTCCGATAGTGCGTTGGTTCAAATACAAAAGAAGATGCATGAGGCGGTTGATACGAATAAGATTCCTGACGAAATCGCATTGACCGCTCGGGAAGCCCAAGTCTTACGACATATCGCATTGGGATTGAGCAACAAGGAAATCGCTCGGTCGCTAGGGATCAGCGTCGAGACAGTGAAGGAACACGTTCAAAATGTGCTTCGGAAGATGAAGGCGAACGACCGCACCGACGCGGCGGTACGAGCGGTGCGGATGGGGCTGCTGGACTAACGCACCAGTCGAATGCCCAGCGGCAAGGATTCGCCAAAAATAGCTTCCTCTTCTTCGGCGTCCAGCGATCCGCCCTCGGTGATCAGAGTGACGTAGTGATCGGGTGCATCGTGTGACCGAAGTGACTTGACGACCGTCGATAATTGGTCCGATGGCAAGTCGCGGAAACGGTCACCGGTGCGGCGAGACATTTGCACCAGCGTCAGCATCAACATACGATCGCAATCGGCAAACTTTCCGGCTTCGCTTTGCCGGATCAGTTCGTCGATCCACTGGGAAACTGGCTCAGCAGGTACGGTGCAATTCAGCGGCCCGTACGTGACTTGCCGGCTGGCGATGCGTCCGAGCGCCCAAAGTAATGCCGGCCGCAATTTTTCGTTCTTTTGTTGGCCCACCGCAGTCATCGCAACGTTGGCGAGATCCATTTTTGCCGTCGGTGTCAGTCGTTCCAGAGACCCGAGCAACCGCCAAGCTTCGGCAATTTCATTGGGTTGAAATCGCCGTGACTTGTTTTTCAGGGCGCTGATCAGCGGTGCCGCCAGTTGCGTCTGTTGTCCGGCCATCAAGCCGCCGGCAATGCGGCGCCAAAGGATCATCGATTCGTAGCGACTGGCAACATCGGCAAAGGCCAGCTTGCCGTGGATCGCTCGCCAAGTCTGATCGACGCGCCAATCGTCGACCGCGACGCCGTAACCGGGACGCAAACAGAATCCGACCATGTTCAACCAGCGGGATTCATGTTGTGGGGACTTGCGCCGGCCGGATTCGTGCTCCATCAACACGTGCCAAAACTCTCTCAACAACGAGGGCGGCCAAGCGTGCCGGCTCGATTCTGTGATCGACTGGATGTGCTTGACCAGTTTGCCGGGCTTGATTTCCACGGGACCGGTGTCTGTCGTCTCGTATCCGCGGTTTGTGCTTTCCTTGTGCGTACGTTGATCGCCAAAAACCGAGTCGATCGACCGCGAGCACGCGTCGATCGTTTCGGCATCAACGATTCCGGACGACTCGCCCGATGCCTTGTGCGCCGAACGATCTGTTTCCAACGTGCTGCGGATGTCGAAGTCCAGCCGCCATCGCCGGTTGGATTTCGGGTCGACGCAGTACAGTCCGACCGTTCCAATCTCGCTGAGTTCTGATTCGATGATGACTTCGATGTTGTCGTGTTGCCGTTGTTTGCCCAGCATCAGCGCGGTGCAGATAGGCGGCAATGGTGAAAATTCACGTCGATCGATTTCGACAACTTCACCAACCTTGTCCGCCAAGCGTGTGCTGCTGACCCACAAAGGGAACTGAGCCGGCGAACCGATTTGCAGCTGCAACGGATGGTTGTCGGTGCGAAAATTTTGTCCCGCCTCTGCATCGCCCGGGATCAAGCACAGGCCCCGTGCCGGATCGGATTCGACTTGGATGTAGTACGATCGTCCCAGGTTCGCGGCGATCCGAACACCTTTGCCGCGGCGCACCATCGCGTAAT
Source organism: uncultured Pirellulaceae bacterium (assembly GCA_963975425.1). GTDB lineage: Bacteria > Planctomycetota > Planctomycetia > Pirellulales > Pirellulaceae > CAXBGS01. Next base: position 611,010 of record CAXBGS010000003.1, on the reverse strand, counting down.
AGGCGGCCCCATGGGCGACAGCCAAGTCGAGACGCGGCGATGACAGTACCTTTGGCGACCAGGCGTCATGATCGCCGAACCAGCCGGACACTTGTCCGACGATCCGGTCTTGAACAACCGTTGATGCAAGTGCACCGCCATTGAACAAGATCAGGTCCGGTCGATCAGCCGCATCAGAATCGTCGGCGTCAATGCCGGTTCGACGATGTTGGCTTAGGAACGCTGCCAGGTGGCGTGTGATTGCGGCGTCGGCGGCATAGGGAAGTCCGAACTCTTGGAATCCGCTTTCGCCCGAGAGAGGTACCGCATCGCTTTGGACCTGCGGAAAGAACCCGTCTAACAAGATCGAATCGATCGCGTCGGCTGACACTTCGGTCTGGATTGCGCCACCGACCAGCCGCGAACCTTCGGCGGGCAAGTTGATCGTGTACGAATCCGGCCGTGTTGCCGATAGCATCGTCTCCTTTACGCCGCGTGATACTTGCACCAAGCGATCCCACTGGGCCGGCGACAGTTCTTGCCCCGTGGTGCGGATGATCTCGGACTCGGCCAGTTTCGCGAGCGCCAGATCCATATTGTCACCGCCCAGCATCAAGTGATTCCCGACCGCCACGCGATGGAACTGGACTTGATCGGAATCGTCGCCGGCGGTCCGCACGCGGATCAGCGTCAGGTCGGTTGTTCCACCACCGATGTCACAAACGAGAATCAGCTGTCCGGGCGTGACTTGTTTCTGCCAGTCCTCACCTTGTCGACTGATCCAAGCATAGAACGCAGCCTGTGGTTCTTCGATCAAATACACGCGAGGAAGTCCGGCCGTTTTCGCGGCGGCAATGGTCAACTCACGAGCGACTTCGTCAAAGGACGCAGGCAATGTGATGACGACGTCTTGATCGGCCAGTGGGTGATCGCGAAAAGCGTTGTCCCATGCTTGTCGTAAGTGGGCGAGGTATCGGGAAGAGACTTCTACGGGCGAAAGTCGATCGACATCGGGATCGCCATGCCAAGGCAGCAGTTTCGCCGTTCGGTCGACGCCGTCATGACTCAGCCAACTCTTGGCCGACGCGGCGCGGCGGCCAGGCATGCGGATGCCTGCATCGCGCGCCCACGTGCCCACACAAAATCCGGACGGATCGCTTTCCCATGGCAAGCGATGGCTGCGGGCACGCTCGTCCGCGGTCAGTTCGTAGTGGAACGAGGGCAGCGTTTCGCGGTCTTCGCTTAGTCCCAAATCAACCCACTGAGGAATCGGGAACGTCTTGACGGACCAATCTTCTTGATCGGTGTCGACGAAACACATCGCGCAGTTCGTGGTGCCCAAATCGATTCCGACGACGAATTTGGATGCACTTGGGGCAAGCGGATCCGTTTGTGCCGACTGGTCATCGCGTTCGGCCGAATCGTTACTCTGACTCACGACTATTGAATTCCATTTTCCATTTGTCATCGGTTGTCGTGCTATGGCACCACAATTCGAACATTCCAAGCTCGGTGACGCGGCTGACGAACGTGACCGGCAGAAAGGACTCGCCCGTATCCGTTTCGGCGGTCAGGCAAACCGTGATCGGTTCGGTTTCAACCAGTTCGTCTTCGGACCAACGATCGATCGCCGTTCCGACCTTGTCGTCACCGCGCATCGACGAAGCGAAGAATCGGAATCGGGCAGGACGGCCCACCATGACACCAACCTGTTCGTCCAGCACGGCGGCTTCGGATCCTTCTTCCATCCCCTGCGGGGCGACACACAATGCGCGCAGCGGTCGCGGCACGCCGGGGATGGCCAGGCCCGCCGTTTCGATTCCGATGTAGTACGACCGGGCCGTTCCACCACGGATCCGGACGCCGCCATGCTGTTTGCTCCAGCCGTAAAATGCTGCACCAATAGCAACCGCCACGTCCAGTTCTGCCGGACTGCCCAGAACGCTTGGTTTCTGCTCGGACCAGTCTTCGATGGTTTCCTGCATCCGCCGGCGTAGCGCTTCGCTGCGAAAGACACCACCATTGAACAGGACGTGCGTCGGCTGCGATGGGCTTTCGGATTGATTCGACAGGAACGCGGCGACATGCTTGGTGATCGCCGCGTCAGACTCGTAAGGCAAACCGATATCTTGAAATCCAGATGCGGCTTGTCGTTCGGGGCGATCCGCTGCGGCGCACTTGGGAAAGAAGCCTTCCACGACCAGATCGCGTGCTTCTTGTTTGGAAATCTCTGTCGAAACAGTGCTGGCGATTAGGGAACTGCCGCGACCGAGCACTGAAATCGTTTGTGTTTCGGGGCCGTCATCGGCCAATAGCTTCTCTTTGGCGTCGCGGCACGCATGCCACAGCGATACACTTTGCCAGGGATCAAGTTGGTGTCCCTGTTGCGAAAACCGACCGCTCACGAAGTGTGCGAGCGCCAGGTCCATGTTGTCGCCGCCGAGCAGAACGTGGTTGCCAACGGCCAACCGCTGCAAATTCAATTCGCCGTCTTGTTCCGATGCAGTCACAAGCGTCAGGTCGGTCGTGCCGCCGCCAACATCGATGACCAGCAGAACGTCGTTCGGTTTCAAACTTTCTCGCCAACGCTCGCCCTCGTTTGCCAGCCAGTGATAAACGGCTGCCTGAGGTTCCTCCAGCAGCAAGAACGTTTCGGGCAATCCGGCCGCAACGGCCGCCTCGCGCGTCAGGTCACGCGCCGCGGGCGCGAATGAAGCCGGCACGGTCAGAACGACCTGTTGCTCGGCAAGTGGCGCATCGGCGTGTGCTTGATTCCAGGCCGCAACCAAGTGTTCCAAAAATCGTTGTGTGCATTGCTGCGCAGACACCTTGGTAATTTCTGGGGGCGATTGCCACGGCAGGACTGCGTCGGTCCGCGCGGCCGATTCATGGCATAGCCAACTTTTCGCCGCGGCCACGACGCGTTGCGGATTTTCGGCGGCCTGGTCTCGGGCGTATACACCCACCACGCCGTTTGCGGCGTCGCCACCAAAGGGTGAACGCAAGGACGCAATTTCGCCTTCACGCGGCAGGTACAGAAACGAGGGCAGCGAAGCACGCGATTCGATTTGATCGGTTCCCACCACTTGCGGAATCATCAACCGGCGCAAGTCGGTTTTCGAATCCAAAGGCGAGTAGGCGACCACCGAGTTAGTGGTCCCCAGATCAATACCGACAGAGTAGCGAGCAGTCATAACGTTAAGTCTTGGTAAAGTGACTCGATCCCGGCTCGCTCATTCCAAGCGAGGATTGGTCCCGTAGCGAGGACCGCGATGGCGAACGGGAGTCGCGAAATAGCGAGAAGAAATGGCTAACGCTGCACTTGAGCGGGGGCAATGATCATCGCGTCGGCGACGTCTCCACTGTATTTCGGTAATTCGACACGCGTGGCCTGCCAGCCATGATGGATCAACGAACCAGATGTGGCGGTCCCCTCGCCGGCCCATTGATACCGCGCCGGAGACGCGTCCGGACCGACGTCGACGGTCGAGCCGTCGGCCGCATCACAAACGGGTTTCAGGTCAAAGAAACGGGCGAGTGTCGCGGCGCTTTGTTGCAAACAAGGCCGCGCCGCCGCGCCGACTTGTGCATCGGTGAACTCGGTCAAATTTTCTTGAATCAAGTCGACCAGTCGTGCTTCTCGCTGCAGCGATGCAAGCAGCGTGATTGCGTCACTGCGGACCGGTTTGGGTTCGACCGGTACACTGGCCACCGTCGGTTTCGCCTCAATCGCGATATTGTCACCGCCGTCAAGAATTCGCTGGATTTTTTCCGACGTCTGTTTGTCAAAAAGTGCTGCCGAAAATGCCCGCAGCGCGATGCCTAGTCCCATTCCGTCTACCTCGTAAAGCCGTCAACCTCGTAAAGCTGGTGCGATCCAACAGCTTGGCAGACGTTTCGGCATCGTCAAGGCGCGGATGGTTGCCGTCTGGTTGGGGCAAAATTGCATCTCGCGGCAACCGCCAAGTTCTTGCTCGCGGTGCCAGTGTCACGGGGGCTAAACGAGGCCGTTCGCCGGTGACGTCGTTAGCGGTGGCGATCCCCATCGACCGAAATCGGCATCCATAGAATGCTGCCTAGAGGCACAAAGACCGCCGTCGCACCCAAACACCAAAATAAAGTGGCTTGCGGAGCCGGAATCAGCGCGTACATCGCCACACCCACCACAGCGACAATCGCGGCCCAAATCCAAATCGTCCGGGCCACGGCAGAACCAGGTGCCAATTTGCGTTTGTCCAGCAGAAAGCCGGCGATCGACGCAAACGCAATTTTCACCACCAACAGCAATGCCAAAATCGTGGGCACCTGAGCGAGCCACCACATTGCTGCGGCCTTCACTTCATCTAAGTTCTCGTAGCGAAAAAACCAACTGATCGGCACGATGATCGCGCCCAAAATCATTGCGCCGACCAGGCAGCCGACAATTCCCGCTAGCCAGTCGCGACCGAGCATGCTGATCCAGAGGAACGCAAAGATACGTCCATACATTGCGATGATGCTGCCGATGACCGCGGCAACGGAAATCCTAATCCCCGTCCAAAAAACTTGCTCTTCCGAACCCAAGTTCCGTGCCCAGGTCTGGGACCATCGCATCCACTCGGTTCGATTGTCCGGCCATAACATGAACATGGCCAGTATGCATAGCGTTAGCAGCAGGAATGGAACCATGATCAGCAGGCTGGAAACCAAACGCGTCCACGCGATCCGATAGGACGGGATCGGGCTGGCGACCATATACAACGGCAGCACCGTACCGAGTTTTTGATTCAGTGGGTACATCGACCCGGCGATGGCAGACCATGATGCGATCGCAGACATCATCAACGCAATGAACACCGTTGCACCTTTCAGTCCGATCGACAGCACAAAGATAATCGTCGGGATCATGAAGATGCCGATCACAACCGCGTTCAGTCTTGTCGCGCGGCTGATGTCATGCCAAATCAAGGCGCGTGAAACGCCACGATGTTCGATCCGCTTCAATTCCCGCGACGAATGCGCACCTGCCTTCGGTGCAAAACGCCGAGTCGACGGAATCAGGCCCATCGGATTGGTTCGGCCCAGTTGGACGCTGTTGAGCAGCAGCCATACCGACGCGGCATAGGTGGTGACAAGTCCCGCAGCGACGAGCCATTGCCAGTCCTCGTACTGTGCCGATGTTCGAACGAAAGCAAGTGAAAACAATCCCAGCGATAGCGCAGACGCGACGATGACGGTAAGAATTCGTCGCCAGCCGCTGCGAAATGGCCGCCAAGTGACCGCCAAACCAGTGATCGCAATTGTTGACAACGACAGGCTGGGTTCCACCCAGGGAACGAATCCAGAGGCCGAAAGTCTTCCAATTGGAATCGACAACAGCATCCAGCAGCAGGCAATCCAGAACGTTTTCAACACGACTGGGACGGCCACAATTTTCCAGCTCTTGATCGGCATTCGCAGTAACCAGTGGCTGCAACAACTCGCCGAGAATTCCAGACTCTCTTCTTGTGACTGAAAATTGAAAAGTCCGAACGTTGTGATGATGGCCGGGACCAGCGTTAGCAGCATCGTGCTGGCGACAGCAATGTCACGCAGCGACGCAGCGGGCATGAACGAAAGTCGATCCGTTGGCAGCGTCCCCGCGGCCAAGACGGAAAGCAAGGTGCCGATCATTGCCGCGGCGCTAACGATAAGCACGAGCTTACGGTCGCGGTTCCATACCAAACGAAACAGTGCGATGGTTTCAGGCATCGGCCGGCACTCCACTTAAGGGGTCACGTGTGGGACTTGCTGGGCCCGAAAGCTCCCGGGCATGCGCGTCGAACCATCGCGCCAACGTAATCGCTCGGGTTTCGATTACGCCCAATTCATTGGCAAAAGACGGCAACTGCGGGTCGATTTGATTCGTGTCGACCACCGCAGACCACTCGCGATCCAGTCTCTGCCAGCCCAGCGTGCCGGCGGTCGACGGTGCGGTGTTCCAAATTTCCGAGGGGCGACAAATCACTTCGCGGTAGCGTTTTTCGATCTGCTCGGTTGTTTGGGTTTGGATGATTTTTCCGCCACGCATCATCGCGATCGAGTCACACACGCGGTCGACCTCGTCAAGCAAATGGCTGGAAAACAAAACGGTGCGGCCGTCTTGATTGATCGTATGAATGATCGCTTCCAAGATGTCACGGCGGGCGATCGGATCCAGGCCGCTGCTGGGTTCGTCAAGGATCAAGAGTTTGGGGCGGTGTGCAATCGCCACCAGCAATCCCGCGCGAGCCCGCTGTCCTTTGGAAAGGCCTTTGAGCGCGGTCTTACGCGTCAGTCCGAACATGTCGCACAATTCATTCGCGTAGACATCATCCCACGTCGGGTAGAGCGCACGGCAAAAGTCAATCAGCTCGCCGATCTTCATCCATGTCGGTAATGAATCCTCTTCGCTTAAATACCCGATCTCACGCAGGACACCTTCGGGATCCGCGATCGGGTCTTCGCCCAGAACGGTGACCGTGCCCTGCTGAGGTCGCAGGGCGCCGATCAAATGACGAATCAACGTCGTCTTGCCGGCTCCGTTAAGTCCAATGAGGCCGAAGATGGATCCGGTCGGGACTTTCAGATCGACATCGCTAAGGGCCAATGTGCCGCGAAACGATCGACGAAGTCCTGCGACTTCCACTGCGAATTCGGGGTCATGGTGGGGTGTCGTCATGATTTTTTTCCATTTCGCGTGATCTGGCTATCGCGCCGGGTAACTTGCTGGATGAGTTCGTCGATCGGAATGTCCAAGTGGCGCGCTTGGACCAACAACGCGTCAATGTGAGGCGCGATCAGTCGCCGCCGCGCCGCGGCGCTATGACGAGGCGGAAGCTCGGCGACGAAGGTTCCCGTTGTCCGCCGTTTCTCGACGAGTTCTTCGTGTTCCAATTCGCGATAGGCACGCGCGACCGTGTTGGGATTGACGCTCAGGCTTTCCGCCAATCCTCGGATCGTGGGTAATTCGTCACCCGCCTTGAGTTGCCCCGAAACGATTCGGAAACGAATTTGTGAAACGATCTGTTGATAGATCGGCACGCCGTCGGAGGAAATGTGTATTCGCATGTTGCACCGTTGTGTTAATTAAGTGATACAAGATTGGGGCAGACGCGTCAAGAAAAAAATTCGAATAAGCTGTTCGCGTGTCGCCGAGATCCGCCAGGTCGAATGAGAGTGCCGGGATGCTTATGCGTGCACGCGCTGCTTGAGAGGGCACGGCTACATATAGTGCCGGCTGCTTGGGAGGGCCCGGCCGAGTGTGGGCGCGGGCCGAAATGACGGTGCGTGACCGAGCTTCGCCCCCCGCTGAGTCAGTGAGCCTGCGTGCCATGGACGTTTTCTAAGCCCGGTGGCGGCTCAAAACATGAAATGACCCTCGGTTTCTCGTCGGAATCACCTTTGGTATGTTTAATTTCCGACCGGATGGGTGTCCGAGTGGTCGAAGGATCTAGTCTTGAAAACTAGCGTAGGTTTACGCCTACCGTGGGTTCGAATCCCACCCCATCCGCTTTGCCGAACTGCTAGATGATGGATCTTTAGAAAGAGTTGCCCAGCATGAGCCAGGTTTACCAATGAGTCAGGTTTCAAGGATCGGGCATCCGCTGGTCGAACACCATCTGTGTACGGTGCGTGACAAGGCAACCAGCCCCAGCGAGTTTCGTCTTGCGGTTCGCCGCTTGGCCATGTTGATCGGCGTTCACGCGACGGAAGATCTGGAAACGACCGCGACCATGATCCAGACGCCTCTGGCCGAGACCGAGTGCCGGCACCTGTCTGCCCAAATCGGACTCGTGCCGATTCTGCGGGCCGGGCTTGGCATGGTCGACCCCCTATTGGATTTGTTGCCCGATGCGGCCGTCTGGCACCTAGGGATGTATCGCAACGAAGAAACGGCCGAGCCGGTGGGGTACTACGACAAGTTGCCGCACGAGAACGCGCCCAACGTCGCACTCGTTCTGGACCCGATGCTGGCTACCGGGGGATCCATCGACTTGGTCGTCCGACGACTCAAGGAATGGGGAGTCGATGAGATTCGCGTGTTGGCAATTATCGCATCTCAGTTCGGCATTGAACGCGTCAAACGAGACTTTCCCGATGTGAAAGTTTATGTCGCGGCCATCGACAGTGTCTTGAATGATCAATCATTCATCGTGCCTGGACTCGGCGACGCCGGCGATCGCATCTTTGATACACCGCAGCACGGTTAGCAAGATGGATTGGAAATAGGATGGATTCGTAGCAGGGGCGAAAGTCAACAGGGAAACGAAACAGTTGTTATCCTTGGGCATCTCATATCCATAGCCGCGAGGGAAACGCTGTGACCGACTCGATACAAGCCCGATTGATTTGTGTATTGGGTTTAGTCGCGTTTGTTGCCTTGGCCTGGTCGATCAGTTCCGACCGTAAGCGTTTTCCCTGGCGAGTCGTCGTTGGTGGGCTGTTGCTGCAAATCTCGCTCGGCGTATTGGTGCTTCGCACCGAACCGGGACGACTGTTATTCGTGAAAGTCGGTGACGGATTCAAGGCCGTCATGGATACCGTCAATGCCGGCAGTGGATTCTTGTTTGCGACAGGTCCACAGAATCCGTTGGGCGATAATCTGATCGGCACGTTTGCTTTTGGCGTCTTGCCGACGGTGATCTTCTTTTCCGCCTTGATGAGCATTCTGTATCACCTTGGAATCATGCAGCGATTGGTGTGGGCGATGGCGTGGGTGATGCGGTTCACGCTAGGAACCAGCGGAGCAGAAACGCTGGCGGCATCGGCAAACGTATTCGTTGGACACACCGAGGCGCCACTCGTCGTGCGCCCCTATCTGGCCACCATGACGCGCAGCGAACTGTGCGCGATGATGACCGGTGGTTTTGCAACGGTGACCGGCGGGTTGCTAGGCGTTTACGCCGGCATGGGCATTGATATTTCGCACTTGTTGACCGCATCGATCATCAGTGCGCCCGCCGCCCTGTTGATCGCAAAGGTCATGGTGCCGGAATCCGAACCAGAGAAGGTCTCGGAAGAAATGACGCTTTCGGCACCCAGCAACCATGTGAACCTGATTGGTGCGGCCGTCGAAGGCGCGAGCGACGGACTGAAGCTAGCCCTCAACGTCGGAGCAATGTTGATCGCGTTTCTCGCAATCCTTGCGCTGGTGGATGTATTGCTGGCCGGTGGATGCAATCTGGTCGGAGCCCCCGTCATCACGCTGGGAACCATCCTGGGTTACGCATGTTGGCCGCTGGCCTGGTTGCTTGGGATTCCGGCAAGTGAATGCATGGAGGCCGGTCGTCTGATCGGACTCAAGACCGTCGCCAATGAGTTCATCGCTTTTGATCAACTCGGACGTGCCGATGTGGGGCCCGATGGAGCGATCAGTCAGCGAACTGCAAACGTCCTGACGTATGCGTTAGCCGGATTCAGTAATTTCGGCGCCATTGGAATTCAGGTCGGCGGCATCGGCGGACTCGAACCGTCACGCAAAGCTGATCTTGCAGCCCTTGGGCTGCGAGCCATGTTCGGCGGACTGCTCGCATGTTGCATGACCGGCGCAATCGCCGGTTTGTTGCTTTGACCGCTTGCGAGCGATTTAGGCGGCCGTTGACGAGTGCCGCCGCCTGCGAAATCCAATCACCGAGGGAACCGTGAAGCACGCCCAAGTCGCCAACGACGCGGGCTCGGGAACAGTCGCCGCAGTGATTCGTTCGTAGGCGACGAAAGTTGCACCGCCGCCGGTGCGAATCAGAGATGTACCGCCGGAAATGCTTGTGACATAGGCATATTGGATAGAACTGATTCCGTCGGTAAACGGATCGGCGTCGATATTGGTTGTGAGAGTAAAACCGGAATCCAATGGCACGTTATCAAGTCGCAGACTGCTTCCGAGCCGTTCCAATGCATCGTTGGTTTGGATGTTCCGTTCCACTGCTAACGCTCCGCCGATATCGGCAATGATGAATACGGTCCCGTCCAACTGCAGAAAGGTTCTGAGCGCATCGACTTCACTTTGTTGGAATCCGTTGCTGGGAAGAAAAGCGATAAACAGGTCAACGCCTGTTAAGAGTGTGTCGTTAACAAGCGGTTGGCTCGTATCGATCGATGACGTTATTCCTGGCATGTTGTCGTAAAGCGTGTTGATCGCATTTACCGCCGCGAGGGCACCGGGGCGCCTTAAGCTTTCATCGGAAATCAATACGTTGCGTGATGTGCCTAGAATGTTTTCAAACAGCTTGGTATTTCCAGGTGTCACGGTCGCGTTTTGTGAGCCATCGATCGGATGCGCGATGTTAATGTCGCCGGAGATAAACATGACGCCCGCGGATGCGCCATGACATAGGGAAAAAAATAACGCTACCAAAAGGATGCCACGGCTTCTGCTTGTTAGAAACTGCATGAAGATGCTCCGGATCGGAATGACGACAAGAAAGACTGTGAACCCAATCATAAGTTTGGGGGTTAGTCTAGGTCGTCACAAATCGGCAAGCAAATGTGCTTGCCGGGGCATCTTGAAAGGCGAATTCGCGATAGTGAGGCAACCGGGCGTGAGGGCATGCTGCTAAGGTGCAAGATGCTCGCTGCCCGGCCTTATAGCAATTAGCGTCGGTCGCCCATGTATCGGAACACGTAGTAGGCGAGTGTCATGATCGCTTGCAGGGTGCCAGCAACGTAAGTCAACGCCGCCGCGTTAAGCACCTTGGCGACGTAGGGCGCTTCGTTTTCTGCGATCAGGTTGTACTCGACCAAGTGACGTTTTGCGCGTGCGCTTGCGTCAAACTCCACGGGTAAGTTGACGACCTGAAAGAAAACCACGCCGGCGAAGACGATGATCCCGATCAGCAACAGCGGTGACCAATTCATGATCAAACCGAAAAGCGCCAGCGTCGGGCCGATACTGCCGCCAAAGTTCGCCGCAGGAACCGCCATGTTGCGAATTACCAGCGGCGCATACTGTTTCGCATCTTGGAATGCGTGCCCCGCTTCATGACAGGCAACACCGAGTGCCGACATGCTGCGCCCACCGTAAACCTGTGGACTCAGGCGTAGCACCTTCGCACGCGGGTCATAGTGATCGCTCAAGTGTCCCTGGACCGGTTCAATACCGACCGATTGCAATCCGCCCGCATCCAGCATCCGGCGGGCGGCTTCTGCACCAGACATTCGCGCAGGGATTTCGCTCATGCTGGCAAACGTCGATTTGACCTTCCATTGTGCGTACAGACCGAGCAACAACGGCGGGCCAATGAACAAGAAATAGATCGGATCAAAAATCATCGTGTATTCATCGATTGAGTAGACAGAACGGCAGGAAGCCGAATCGGCGGCCTAAAGAGCAGCAATTTCTAGACCATTCGGTAAATCGTGGCCAAGATTGGCCTAGGGGGCATCAAAATGGAGGACTTTCTGGCTATTCGCGTGCCGCCGGTGTGATACGAAGTTCTACCTCTTTAGCGTCCCGGCGGACGATCATTTTGACTTCTTCACCGATTTTCAACGCTTCGATGGCGTACGTGTAGTCGTAAATGTCTTCGATCTTGCGTCCGGCAAGTTCGATGATGATGTCCCCACCTTGGACGCCGCCTTTCGCGGCCGGGCCGTCGGCGGCCACTCCACTTAGTTTCATCCCTTTCACTTCGCCGGCCGCGTAGTCGGGGATGGTTCCCAGGTACGCGGTCAGACGAGCACGTGGTGCTTCCTCTCGCTGTTGGCCTTCGTCAAGTTCGAACTTGGGGACATCGTCCGATGTCAACATTCCCCGGATGATCAATGCAAATAGCTGCGCCGTCTTGGCGGCTCCTTCGTAGTTAAGTTTGTCAGGAGTATCGCGTGGAGTGTGATAGTCTTCGTGAGCACCGGTAAAGGCGGACAGAATCGGTACGTCGCGTGCCACAAACGCCGAGGCATCCGTTGGCAATCGGGTACTCGTTTTGTCGAGTTGCAGAGTCAGCCCGACAGGGACATTGCGGCGCTGCACGTCACCGGCAAAACCGGGTGAGGAACCAATGCCTTGAATGACCAACTTTTCTCTTAGTCGTCCGACCATGTCCAGGTTCAGGTATGACGCGATTGCCGCGGTCAAGGGTTCGGCGTCGGTCGAGGTTCCGTGGGCATGTGCCTGTGCGTGCGTGTCATCACTGTCGTCGGCCGTCGTGCGGGCGGCATTTGGGTACAGCATGAAGAAGTCTTTTACGAACGCTTGAGAGCCAAACAGTCCCAGTTCCTCACCGCTCCAGGCCGCCAGCAGCAAGTCTCGTTTGGGTTCCAATCGCCCTGCCCGCTTTTCGGCGGCGAGATACTGGGCGATCTCCAGCATGGCTGCGACACCACTGGCATTGTCATCGGCCCCAACATGAACTTGATCACGTTCCTCATCGGTGGCCAGCGAATTGCTGCCGCCGCCACGTCCTAAGTGGTCAATGTGGGCACCCAACATCACAACGGGGTTGGCATCGTGGTCGATACCGTCGGCACGCATTCTTGCGATGACGTTTCGCCCGGTTCCCGTTTTACGTTCGATATCAACCGTGGCGGAAACGCTGATGTCGGGAATCTGGAATCCCATTTGAGGTTGACCGTCGTCCAAGCTCGATTGGACTTCTTTCAAGTCCTCGTCCGCCGCTTTCAAGATGCGTGCGGCCGATTCGTTGTCGATCGAGATGGCTCCGATGCTGACGCTGGCCTGCGATGCGTCTCGATCAAAACGTACAAGCTGGTGTTTGACCTTACTCGTCGGTCCGGCGACAAAAATGATTCCCTTGGCCCCCATGTCCCGTGCAAACGTCGCTTTGCGCCGCGGCGAACTGTATCTCGCCATCTGTTGGCGTCGTTCCGGTGTGATGTCTTGCGGCAGGTCGCGGAGCACCATCACCCAACTGCCGGCGACATTCAAATGAACATAGCTGTCGTATTCTTCCTGGTCCTCGCTGGCAGGGACTTGCAGTCCGTATCCGGCAAACACGACCGGTGCCGGTCCGATCGTTCCATCGCGCGAGAATGACAGTGGCTGCCACTGCTGCTCGATGGTCAGCGATTGTTCACCAATCGTCATGCGGTTGGCGTCGGTCAGTGAAGAACCGGCGGGGAATTCGAATTCTTGAAAGAACGTCCCATTCTCACCGGCAGGTTCCAGCCCGAGTGATTCAAGATAAGCCGCGACGTAGTTTGTCGCGCGGCGCTCACCAGGAGTTCCGGTTAGCCGTCCACCGAGTTCTGGACGCGTCAAGAAATCGACATGGCGCATGACATCGACCGGTGATGTTTCTGGTTTGGATTCCTTGGCGGTCGCGATCGCCAAAGCTCGATCATCGTCGGTTGCTGGCGCGTCTTGCTCAATCCCAAGTTGCCGGCGCGCTTCGGCATCGTCCCAGTCCGCGATAAAGATTTGCGACTGCTTCTGTGCCGTTCGGTTGGAGGTCCACGAAAGTCGGTTGCCGTCGGGCAAGAACACGGGCAGACCATCGAATCCGTCGGTGCTTGTCACTCGTACTGGTTCGCCCTCGCCGTCCGCTCGGACAAGATAGAGTTCAAAGTTTGCAAATCCGTGTTTGTTGGTTGTGAAAATTAGGTAGTCGCCGCTGGGGTGAAAAAACGGTGCCCAGCTCATCGCACCGATCTGCGTCAAACGGCGAACGTCGGTCCCGTCGGTCTTCATCGTATAGATTTCTGCCGTCGCACCGTCCTCAGAAAATCGACGCCAGCAAATGCGGCTGCCGTCAGGCGAAAAGAACGGACCTCCGTCGTAACCGGGGACATCGGTCAATTGACGGATGTTTGTGCCGTCGGCGTTCATTACGTAAATGTCGATCATGAAGGCCGGATCGATTTCGAATTGCTGTTTCTCGCGCGGTGACAACTCGCTTGTGTATGCTTTCCGATTGGATGCAAACGCGATCTGTTTGCCGTCTGGACTGTAACTCGCTTCGGCGTCATAACCTTTCGCGTCGGTCAGCTGTTTGTATTCGCCATCGGGGCCACGCTCGTAAAGCTCAAACGCCGGGTCGTAGTCCCAAGCGTATCGTCGTTGTTGGCCGCTTTCGCGAAGATCGATTTCGGCTTTCTGTTTCTTGACAGCATCCGGATCGTCTTGCGTGCTGGCGAACAGCACACGATCACCGGCGGGATGAATCCAAGCACACGTTGTCTTTCCGTGCCCGGGCGACACTCGCTGGATGTCACCGGTTTCCAGGTCGGTCAGATAGATTTGATAGAACGGATTTGCGGGGTCGCGTTCGCTTTGAAAGACCATCCGCTTTCCATCGGCACTGAAGTATCCTTCGCCGGCGCGGCGACCTTCGAATGTCAGCTGGCGAACATTACCGAGAAACAGAGATTCCGTTTGTGACTCGTCGGATGTCACATCGGGCGAATCGCCAAAGCAGGTGTCTGGCGTTACAGCACCAGAGCACAATAGCGCTGCGACAACGGGGCCGGCGACTAGAAATCGTGTGAGTGAACGCGTAACCGTTCGCTCATTGCGAATTGAATCTCGTGTAGATAGACGACCGTGGTGCATTCTTGTTCCGTTGCAATGGCGTTGAAAGTTCAATCTCGTTCGCAGACGAGTTTAAGATTGTTGCAGACCGTGGGCGCCGCGCAAGCAGATCATGTCTTCGCTCCAGGTCGCAAATAAGGCGCGGCGTTCACTCTCGTTCTGAAAAACTCGAACGGAGTTGATTTTGTGCCGAATGTCGTCGCGAACCAACCCGTAGAGTTCTTGATACTCGGCGGGGCCCGAGAATGAATCGTCGTCCTCGGACTCCGGGCGGACGCGGGCGGTCACGTCAAAACGAAAGACTTGCAGCCATCCGGGCCTTTGCACCGCTACGAGGCGCACGCCGCGCAGTTTGGCGGTGTCGCCGAAATAACCGTTCTGACTTAGGTGACGGCGAATCGTCAATTCCATATCACGATCGCCGCACCAATCGTTCCACCGTTCAGCGAAGTACTTGATCCAACCGGCCATCCGTTTTCTTGTTTTTCGGAGTATTGTTTGTCCGAATCACTCTATCGGCAAGTCAAAGTCGCCGGTCAAATCACGATAGACACTGTGAATATGATTGGCGGGGTTGCCGGCCGCATCAGCTTGGGTGTTGACCAATTCGATCAGGAACCGTTTGCCACGAATTCGATAGTAATGTCCGATTCCGGGTTCGGTTGCGCCGGCCCAGGCAAAATGAACGTCGCTCCATCCATCGGTTCGGATCTGTTCGCGGCGTTCTTTCGAAACGGTGCCCGCGGCCGCATCGGTGTAAACATGGACGAGTTGCTGAAGCAGTTTGCGCTGATCGCTGTTGAGGCTTCGAAACGAAATGCCTTCCGGTTCGCCCACGTCCGGCTGAGCTTCGCCCGCGAATCGCAACTCTTTTGGTGCTTTCTCTGCGATCATCGCGAGCGTTCGTTTGTTATCAGTCAACGAATTGACCAGTTCGAACGCCAAGTCTTCTTCGTCACGCAGCACTCGGGTGCCCTTGCTTAGGGGACCCTGCACTTCATCCTTGATCGTCGCCGGGTTGGCGGCGAAAAATTGCGGGGTGCTGTCGACGATCTTGCCGCCGCGACAGACAAAGTTAAGCGACAGGTGGTGACCTTCAAAACTTAGCCCCCAAGCGTTGTCATTGTCGGGCGTGCCAAAGATTGTCACGTAATACTTGTTCGGATCACGTTCGTTGCGGCCGCCTTCACCTTCGAGTTGTCGAAGTACGCCTTCAAGCGACATGATCTTATTCGTCTTGTCATAGCCCGCTTCGCTGAGTGCTGCTCGAACCAGTCGCAGTGCGGCGCTGCGCTGCGCGTCGTTCATTTCCCGCAGCACGGCACCCTTGCGGTTGTCCATTGGAATGAAGTGCCATTGGACGCGTTTGTCCGATTCGTAAGGTACGACTGCCGCCGCCTTTTGCTTCTCATCCAACGTACTCAAGAATGAATCGGCAAACGTCTTCATACGCGTGCCCGGCGGGTCACTGACCTTCAAGCCGAAAACACAGAGGCCGAGCGCAAGGACGACGGACGAAAGAATGAGTGGACGCAATTGTGACATGCAATCAATTCCGATCGATGAAGGCGGGGAGAAAGTTCTGAAGTTGCGATTTAGCGTGATGTGTTGGTCTTGAGTCGCTCGAGTGGCAAGCGAGACGCGAGCCAGTGGTCGATCTCTGGGACTTGCACGTGATCTCTTTGGACTCGTGCGTTGAGTTACCTGTAAAAACGCAACTTCATCGAGGGTAACGCGGCAGGAAGCAAGCGGCTGAAGCAGGAAAGCGTGATTGTACACAAATCAAGGGCGATCGGCCCCGTGTTGCGCCGTGAAAAACAGCCGTTCTCGACCAGGAATGCGAATGACCACGAAGGAAAGAATTTTCTTGACGATCCCAAGTTGACAGGCTCCAATACGCCGCGTTGAACCCTTTTCTTCAATCTCATCCGGAAGTAAGTCATGTCACGCCCACTGCTCATCTCAGCCGTATTCTGCGGCATGCTAGGTGCCGCTGTCTTTGCACCGCACCGATCGACCGCCCAGCAAATCGAATTTTCGTCGACGGCCACCGCTCGCTACCAAGGCGGCGTCGATGCGTCGCAGTCGGTAACCGTCAACAATCCGGGAAACCTGGTGCCGGTAACGGCGAACGCCATTTCCGACCCAGCGATGGACGGGTTTAGTTTTGCCGAGGGATTCGCGGAAGGGCAAATCAACGCCTTGGGCGCGACGCTGCGATCGACGAGCTATGCCAGCGGATTCAGCCCCAGTTTTAGTCCGCCCCAAGAGGTTCGCGCAACGTCATCGGCGACCGCATCGACCAGTTGGGTCAGCCAATCGCAGTCGCTGACCAACGGTACACCGATTCAAATCAACTTCCTGGTGCCAGTCAGTGGCAGTTTGGCCGCAGAGCAGTTTTTTACCGATGGGCTGGGGCCGAATGACGTCTTCGCGGAGGCGTCGGCAGAACTGTTTGTCAACGGCGTGATTCAATATTCCGGTTCGGCACGTTCGTATGACTCAATGGCCGGCGGAATGAACTCGATACTGGACGTGTCGGGCGCTTGGGCCGGAGATTTCGTTTCGGGGCCTGCTCCGTTTGCGATCACCGACCCCGACGCATTCTTTATCAACACGTTTGATGTCGTTTCTATCACTGCTAATTTGGGCGAAGTCTTTGATGTGGATTTTGCTTTGTCCACATCCGCCTATTCGGTCGGCCCATTTGAAACGATTGCCGTCGCAGATTTT
Source organism: uncultured Pirellulaceae bacterium (assembly GCA_963975425.1). Classification (GTDB taxonomy): domain Bacteria; phylum Planctomycetota; class Planctomycetia; order Pirellulales; family Pirellulaceae; genus CAXBGS01. The sequence continues at coordinate 593,813 of CAXBGS010000003.1, read as the reverse complement.
GGCAGCACGGGTTCATTCGAATTGTCGGCTGTTGATCCGATTTCCGGAGCGCCTATCGATGTCACGTTCGCCAGCGTGGCCGTTCCTGAGCCAGGAACCGGCAGCCTCGCATTACTCGCTAGCGCGATGATCGGAATTCGTCGCCGACGCAGATAAGGCGACCGCACAGAGACATCTCACTGACATCTCACTGACATCGCTGACATCGCTGACATCTCGCTGGACGATCGGACGAGAAGATCGCTCAAGACGGTCGAGCAAGACGATTACTGAGGGTGATTATCCGAACTGAATTTCTTTCGCGGGCTTGGTGCCAGCGTCTGTCCGGCCCTGATACAGACCCAGTTTTTGCAGTCCAAGATAGAAGAGAAACGCGGGGTTGGTCGTGACGTAACGTTTCCACAAACGTCCGGGTTCGCGCGTCAATCGAAAGAGCCATTCCAGCCCGCGTTTCTGCATCCACGGTGGTGCTTGTTCCAGCGCGCCGGCGTGGAACGCGAAGGCCGCACCGACCGCAATCAGCGGCATTTCGATTCGGTCACGCATTTCGTAAGCAAAGATCTCTTGCCGGGGGCAGCCAAGTCCAACAAAGCAAATCCCTGCGCCACTGTCGCGTATTTCTTTTGCCAATTCATCGCGTTCTTCGTCGCTGATTGTACGGAACTGGGATGCGCGTCGGCCAGCAATTTTCAGGCCGGCAAATTTTTTGCACAGATTCTTGGCAAAGCCATCGAGCATTTCTTCCGTCGCGCCAAACAGAAAGACAGGGACGTTCTCCGTCGCCGCGGCTTGGCAAATTCTCAAGGTCAGTTCTGGGCCGTAGACACGGTCCTGCAGTTTGCATCCGTGCAAGAGGTTCAGCGCCCAGCGGACCGGTTGGCCATCGGGACAGACAAGATCAAAGTGGTTTAGTCGATAGTTGTGCGCCTTGTCACTGAAGCCGGTCATCACGCCGTGTACCGCCAACGCGGTGACCGCCATCGGCTGGCGACTCTTGCCGGCGCGGATGACATGATCGACCGCCGCTTCATAGTCAATCGCGTTGACGTCGATTCCTAAGACGCTGTGTTTACCCAGATCGATCATGACACCACTACTGCGGGATTAGCTGTTTGTTTTTGACTCTTGTTCGTTTCGAACGCCCTGGGGTCGATCTGTTTCAATTGATCGATCATGCACCGGACATCGAACGAGCGTGCAAGTTTTTGTAACGCCCAGCGAACGATCTCGAGCTTTTCTGCGCGACACATTTTCATGCCGGGGAAATACGCCATGTCGCTGTCGTCTTCACAGCCCAGAAAGTCAGGCGGGTGAAGCAAAATCGAAGGTGGCGTTTTCGTCATTTGGCAAAGTCGAAGCGCCGTGCTGAAATACGATTTGGCCGCGAGTTTGGAAAAACTTGCCAAGAACGTGAAGTAACTAAAGTGAATCGGCGTACGTGTCAGCGGCATCACGGTGACGGGGATTTCCCAAAGCGTGTCGCCTTCGACTTGTCGTTGGAACGGTCGATTGGGTTGTCGCAGCGAATCGAAGCCGCCATAAAGTTTCTTGGCCTTCTCGCGAGCTTCGCCTTTCAGTTCCGATCGCATCAAAAAGACCGCTCGTGCGATCGGCGCGATCGACGTGGGGAAGATCGATGCATCATAGGCGTAATCGTTTCGAGCCAAAACGCGTAAAACTTCCTCGGGGCAACTGAATCCCGGCCCGCGAAATCCGACCGCCCTGCGACCGGTCACATCCGTGATGCGACGATGCGTGATTTGGATTTCATCGGTGATTTCGTCTGGTTCCATCGTGTGCATCCACGGCAGATGGTTCAACGAATGGTTCGCCGGTTCCCACTGCGGCAATCGATCGAATGACCGGATCGCCTCGCAGTCGTCGTCATGAACAAGGTCGCGCCCGACCGTGAACACCGTCAGCGGTAAATCGAGTTGGCCAAGCATGTCGACAATTCGATCGGCAACCAGCGGAAGGTAACCGGGGCGATCTTGCCAGTCTTGGTGGCCCGCGGCGCGCAGGTACGCCCACTTGTTGTCGAGGTCCAGTGATAGGCTTGCGGTGGGAAGATTCATGGGAGAACGGATTTACGAATGGGGTCTGTCTTTCAGCACGGCTTGGACCGCATCGACGGCGCCGGCCGAGGCCCACTGGGGCGTACGCTCGGTGACCGATTGCCGCGCAGCGATTCGCATCGATGCTAATTGGTCGGCGTCGACCGTGAAGTACTTATCCAGGGTAATTGCCAGTGACTGGTCATCGGTCGGGTCATACCGCCAGCCGTTTTCGCCTTGACGGACCAAACTATCAACGGCTTGTGAATAGATGCTGCCAATGATCGGCATGCCTGCCTGCATCCCTTCGTTGACAACCAGCAGCCATTCATCGGCCAACGTCGGTGTGATGATGTTGCCGCATTGCAACATGAGCTCCGACAACTCTTTCGGCGGCATGTTGCCGAGTATTTGGACGTCCAGGTTCGTCGGCGTCGTGGCTTGCTGCAGTTCCGATTTCAGCGGTCCATTGCCGGCGAACAGGATTTCGATTCTCTGTTGCGGTCGTCGCCGGCAATACTCCGATAACTGTCTCAGCAAACGCGTCACGCCTTTACGCTCGGTGAGTTGTCCGACGCAAAGCAATCGGTGACGTGATTCGTCTTCGTCGCGGTCAATCGCTCCCCGCCAAACGGTCCGGTCATCGGCTGCGTATGGCAGATGGTAAAGGGCGTCTTCATCGGCACCGAGTGTCCGCAAGTACCGTTTGCATGACGGGCCGTTATAAGTCAGGGCATCCGCCCGTTGGACCAAGTATTTACGCAGGCCAAGTCGCAAACGTCCTCGATCCTGTTCGGTGTGCTCGCTCATGTAGGTGCACAAAATCGACTTTGTCTCGGGGTGGCGACGGCAATATCGAACAGCACCCAGTGATCTCGCACCCAGTTCCAACGACATCACGACGTCGGGCTGCAAGGCGCGAAGCTTTGCGTTGGTGTCGCGCGGGATATGAATGTAAAGCGGATCGGTAAAGCTGCCCGCGTCGTCGTTGCTTTGGTGGGTCCACCAATGTCGCAACATCCAGGTCTTTTGGATCGATACATCCAGCCCCGACCAATCCAGTTCGAAATCTCGATTGGGTTCGATAGGTGTGCTAAGCAACACATGGAAGTCGCGCACGCGTGTCGCAAGTTCTTGTAGGACTCGAACTTGATACAAAGGGATATAGTGCGTTAAGAAAACGACGCGAGCGTCCAGCACGCCGACATCGTCCTTTCGTCCTTGTCCCGCGAGTGATGAACCCGTGCTTGGTCGATGACTAAGCAGCACGGTTATTCACTACCCTTCCCTCGCAGCGGAACGAACACGGTTTGTGCGATCAGCCTTAGGTCGCGAGCGATGGTGGTTTCGTCGATGTATCGCAAGTCCATTCTCATCCAGTCGTCAAACGTGGGTGCGGCTGCCTTGTTGACTTGCCAATCGCAAGTCATGCCTGGTCGAATGTCTAACCGGCGTCGGTGCCAAGCGCTGCATGAACGGCTTTCATGCCAAGGCAACGGACGCGGCCCGACCAGCGACATGTCGCCTTTCAGCACATTCCACAATTGAGGTAGCTCGTCGATGCATGTGGATCGCAAAAAGTTGCCGACTCTTGTCACGCGCGGGTCGTGTTTTATCTTAAAGGCTGGGCCGTCGCGGTGGCTGTCTGCGCGAAGCCGGTCTTGGTTTTTTTCTGCATCGACGTCCATTGTTCGCAATTTATAGATAGTGAACGGACGTCCGTATTGGCCTTCGCGCGTCTGTGCAAAGATCGCTGGTCCGGCGCTTGTCAATTTCACGGCAACCATCGCCGCGATGATCATCGGTGAGCAAACCACAAGGCCGATGCCCGCACCAATGATGTCAAGTCCACGCTTGGTGGCCTGACGAATTGACGCTTCTTTGGTCAGCGGCAATTCCGCTGACACTTCCACGTCGGCCTCGCTGAGCCGGACCCAACGCGATGCAGGCTCCTTTGTGCCGCGTCGCTCGTGGCCCTCGTGGACATGCTCGTGGCCCTCGTGGACATGAACGCCGTCGTGATTTTGTTCGCCGTTGGGGGCGCCGGGCGTGCCGTCGCCTGGACCGAAGCCTTGTGGGTCATGGACACGGAGATTCATGCGGACCTGCAAGCCGTGCTTGTCGGTCAGTTCGTTCAAGCGATCAAGCGCGGCACGTCCGCCCATTTCAGGCGTATCGACCAAGAGCACGCCCAGTTTTTTTCTGCCGAGCCAACCCTTTTGATCGGTCATCCGCAAATGTCGGTGCAGCAAACGAATCAAAGTCTGTTCGTTTCGCCGAGATGCGCATGCGCGCCCCAATTCGATCGAGATTAAGCAAAAAGGAATCGAACGCCGCGAAGCGCGAATCCGCTCGCGAGATAATTCGCGTTCAAACTGCGACACGCCCAGCAATAAGTCGTTCTCATCTTGACGACTTAGCCGACGCGCACAGTTTTCGATGAATGCTCCAAGCACGTTGCAAAACCTTGTTGTTTTCGCCTGGCCGAGTCCTCTCGGTTCCCTGCGAAGCTAGTTCGTGGTGCGTTCGCTATTCCCAAACGAACGCGAATCAATCAATGATGTCTAAAAAAACTAAAAATCTAATAATCTTATGAATCTATTTTTTGTCTGGCATCTTGTTCCCGACCTTCACTTGGGGTGAGAGGTCACGACCAATTCGGCTGATTCATTCAATAAATCCGAATCATCGCTCAGGCTGTCGATACTTGTGTTCGGTCGGCGTTGCGTTTCACCGCGTGTCGTTGGCCGATGCGGGCCGCGGACTTGACGCGATGCTTCGTCGACCCGTTCGATCGCCTCAGCATTAACGCGTGGTTCGTTCGGTTGACCCGCCATGCCTTGCCGATGAGATTCGCGAGAGACGCTTAGCGTGAATCGCAGCAGGGCTTGCAGAATGCCGAGGCACAGCCCAAAGGGGATGCTGCCGGCCAATAGTAAGGCTCGCGGCGGGCCGACTTTCTTAAGTTTCAACGAGGCTTGTTGAATCACGGAGACGTCTGACAAGTTGCTTTGATCCAGTGCGTCAGCGATCCGTACTTCCTCGAGGCTCTTGGCGTGTTCGAGATAGTTTTTTTCGGCGATGTCCGCTTCCCAGGTCAGCTTGGACAGCATAATTGCGTCATTGTTGAGCCGCACTAGATCATCTTGAGCCTGTCGCAAACTCTTTTGAAGCGAATCGCGTCGACTCTTCGCTCCAGCTGCTTTTGCGATCGCAAGCTCGTAGTCTGATTGAAGACTCTGCCGAACAGGGTTGACCGCTTCACGCGATAGCTCGCGTTCTGCATTTTCGGTTTCCGCGATACTGACGCTCTTGTCGATCGAGCTTTTCATCATCTGATAACGTGGATGATTCGGGCTCAGTTTCGATAGTTCTTCACTGCCTCGCAGTTGCAGCCCGTACAGCGTGTTTCGCATCGAGTCACCGGCATTGTTGGCGACACCTTTGGTGACTTCTGTCGGAATCCATTCGGCGACCGAATCCAGACTTTTGCCAAGTGACGCGGCATGGCTTTCGCTTTCAGCGAAAATGCTCTCGGCTTCATCCAGTGCAATCTTTAGTTGCGTCATTCGCTCCTTCAGCACGGCAACGGCTGACTCTTCGCCAAGCCAGCCCAGCGAGCTTTTGGCCGACTGCAATTCTTCTCTCGCTTTGATCGCTTCCGCTCGGCTTGATTCAACTTGCTTCTTGAAAAACTCAAGCGAACCATCCGCGCGATGGGCTTCGACGTGGTAGCTGCCGTATTGGTCCATCACGGTCTGGACAATCGATTGCGATAAGAGCGGGTCCGGTGTTTCCGCGGAAACGGCAACCGTGTGTCCTTTCTTGGTGACGGACACCGAAAGAGCGGTCTGAACTTTCTTGATCGCTTCTTCGGTTGCAATCTGCTTTTTGTATTCTTCGGCGCTCAAGGTTCCCGGTGCGGTAACGTTCGATTGCCGCGGGATCGACTTCGACAATGCTTTGGCGTACTTCGAAATCCAAGTGCGAGGTTGATTGACGGTTTCGACTCCCAACGCGTTCACGACGCGCTCGGCGATCTCGCGACTGGCCAGCATCTCTGCGACACTGGCCACCTCCGATGCACGCGAGTCTTGCAGCGATACCGACGAGGTCGCTTGTGCGGTTGGGTCGACCGACAGCGCACCGCGGCCAAGTCGGACGTACATCAAGCCATCGCTGTCGTATCGGTTGGGCCACGCCAGCACGATGATCGCGGCTGCGAACACGACGGCGAACATTGTCGCAGCGACGGACCTTCGGCGGTCGCTGCACAAGCGAATGAGATCATCGATACTGAGCATCGCCCACGATTCGGCTTGGTATTGATCCACGGAAACTCACTCTTGGTTAGAAACAAACGAGCGGATTCGATGTGGGCGTTACTGACATTGGTTTGCCGATGGGTCCAGACCCGGAATTCTTTAGCTAATCGGCAACCTAAGGCTAATCTGCCCAGGCCGCCAATGCTAACCATTTGCTGCAGTTGATGCAGGCCGTTTTACGGCTTTTGCCAGTTCTAACCGAGATTTTGCCGATGTCGAATGCTTCGTGCTCGAAAAGGTTGCAGTGCGCATTTCGGTACCGCAAGCGAAGCTGCTGTGGAGTTGATTTCGGCTTTCTTCTCACAATCAATATGATCCCTATAATCGACAGCTAGATCGCTCTGCTGACGTGTTGTCGCGTTACCGCGACGCGTTAAAAAGTCAAAGAAACGGTTCGGTCGATTGATTCTCACCACTTATTCGAAAGCAATGTGTTGACCCTGCCCCGAACACCCGAGCCGCATCCGGTCGATTTGCGCGCCGATGCGATGCAGTACGAAGCCATGGATCACACCGACGTCAATCGAGCATTCGTTGATGATTTGATCGAGGTGGGCGATGTGGGGCCGAGAATCATTGACATTGGATGTGGTCCCGCATTGATCCCCATCGAAATGTGTCGTCGTAATGACGAATGGACCGTGATGGCGATCGACTCTTCAATCGAGATGCTTGAGATCGCGAAAATGCAGATCGACTTTGCTGGCATGTTGGACCGGGTCTTTCTTGAGCACGCCGATGTCGCCGACTTGATGACGTTTGAGGAAGGTATGGCCAACACCGTGGTTAGCAACTCGGTGCTGCATCATTTGGACGATCCTGCCGAGGGCCTCAGGGCAGCTGTGCGCTTGGTCGCCGCAGGTGGGCGGGTCTTTATTCGCGATCTGGTGCGTCCGGAGACCGATGAAGCGGTCGAGCAACTTGTCCGCCAGCATGCTGCCGATGAATCCCAGCAGGGGCAGCAGTTGCTGCGACAGTCGTTGCACGCCGCGCTCACGTTGCCGGAGATACGCGAAATGGGTTTAGGGCTTGGCATCGACGCTGATGACGTTCAAATGACCAGTGACCGTCACTGGACCATTGATTGGCAGCGTCCAGCGAGCGTTTGAACGCGAAGGAAATCGACCGCACCGATGCAAAATTACCTTGAACTGCTCGACGAAGTACTGCACCACGGCGTCGACCGTGACGATCGGACCGGAGTGGGGACCCGAGGGCTGTTCGGGCGTCAGATTCGATTCGACTTGGCCGATGGGTTTCCGCTGCTGACGACCAAGAAGCTACATGTGCGTTCGATTTTTTACGAACTGCTTTGGTTTCTTCGTGGTGATACGAACGTGCACTGGCTGCAAGAGAATGGGGTCACGATTTGGGATGAATGGGCCGACGAGAACGGTGACTTGGGGCCGGTTTACGGGCACCAGTGGCGTTCTTGGCCCGCCGCCGATGGAACGACGATCGATCAAATTGCCCAGGTGCAGCGGGATATTCGCGAGCAGCCCGAATCCAGGCGACTGATCGTGTCGGCTTGGAATGTTGCCGATGTCGGCCAGATGGCCTTGCCGCCGTGTCACCTGTTGTTTCAGTTCCATGTCGCTCAGGGGCGATTGTCGTGTCAGTTGTATCAACGCAGCGCGGACTTGTTCTTGGGTGTGCCCTTTAATATCGCCAGTTACGCGTTGATGACGATGATGATGGCCAAGGTCACCGGTCTCCAGCCAGGCGAGTTCGTTCACACGATGGGCGATGTGCACCTGTACAAAAACCATTTCGAACAGGCCAACGAGCAGTTGTCGCGAGCGCCCCGCCCGTTGCCAAAGATGACGCTGCTATCCACGCCAGAGTCGATCGACCAGTTCGCCTACGAAGACTTTCAGTTGACCGACTATGATCCGCATCCCGCGATCAAGGCGCCGGTGGCAGTTTGAGTCGTTCTGGCGAATCCCGACCACTCGATGGTTCCCCGGCACCGGGTGATGTTCAGTTGCCGCCTGACGAGCCGTCTCAAGCTAACGGGCCGTCTCAAGCTGACGTGCAGTCTCAAGCTGACGAGCCGTCTCAAGCTAACGGGCCGTCTCAAGCTGACGTGCGGCCACCGGTGGCTCGGTGCTCACTCACCGCTGTGGTTGCGATGACGCCGACCGGCGTTATCGGCCGCGATGGCTCGATGCCCTGGCGATTACGCAGTGATCTGCAGCGTTTTAAACGTCTGACCATGGGCGGCGTGTTGATCATGGGCCGCAAGACATTCGATTCGATCGGTCGTCCGCTGCCGGGCAGGCGAACCGTGGTGCTGACGCGAAATCGGGACTGGAGTTTCGAAGGGGTCGAAGTCGCCGATTCGCCAGCGGCGGCGCTGCGGTGTCTGGGCAGTGCCCGCGGGTTTGTTGTTGGAGGCGCAGAGATTTACGGGGTGATGCTTCCCTACTGCCGCGAAATTCTGCTGACTCGAGTCTTGGCCAACGTCACCGGCGATACGGTCCTCCAGTTCGATATGACCGAGTTTGGGGTCGACGAAATCACGCGACTGCCAGCCGGCGAGCATGACGAATTTCCCACCGAATTCATCCGCATGACTAAATCATCGCAGTAAGCTGTCTGAATCATCGCAGTAAAATCATCGCAGTAAGGTTGTCTGGCGGCTTGATGGACTCGCCGGCTGGGTGATGGGTAAAGTTATGCCGGGATTGCCGGCCTAATCGTCACCGCAACCGCACTTCCATCGCCGGCAGATCGGACGAAGGGGCCGGTTTGGGCGTCCGCCGGACCAGAAACACAAAATTACCTGAAAAAACAAGGCACGTCCCCATTGAGCAAAAAGGGGGCCGGTCGCTATATTCCGGGATTCTTAGCCGAAAGATCTTGCCAGTTTTGAGCGAGACGTCGCTTTGCCTCGCCGTTTTGTGTTTCAAGTATGCCGCTGCGGTCGCCCGCAGCCGCAGTTTTCAACTATTCCAGGAGTCTTCAGATGCCTCGTTTGATGGGCGTTGATGTCCCGAACGACAAGCAAACCCAGTATTCGCTGACCTATCTGTACGGTGTCGGATTGCACACCGCACGGGAAGTCTGTGAAAAGCTGGGCATCGACCCTGCCCGGCCCGCAAGGGATTTGGGCGAGGACGAGCTCGGTCGCATCGCTGCACTGCTGGAACGTGACTACACCGTCGAAGGTCCGCTTCGCCGATCGGTGACGCAAAACATCAGCCGTCTTCGCGAAGTGAAATGCTATCGCGGTATTCGCCACCGCGTCGGCTTGCCCGTGCGTGGTCAGCGGACCAAGACAAACGCTCGCACGCGAAAAGGCCCTCGCAAGACGGTTGCCGGTAAGAAAGGCGTCAAGGATTTGCGTTAATCGCAGTCTGATGCTTCTGTTCCCAGCGAGTCGCCGGCGGCGGCTCGTGAACGTGGTTACTGAAATTTATATCGATTTACTGGAAGAGACTTTGCCGTGGCAAAGAGCAACAAGAAAAAACGCGTCCGACGAAACGTCAGCAACGGGATCGCTCACGTTCACGCAACGTTTAACAACACGACGGTAACGATCACCGATACCAAGGGTGACACGTTGTGTTGGGCGAGTGCTGGAACCAGCGGGTTTAAGGGCAGTCGAAAAAGTACTCCGTTTGCCGGCCAGTGTGCGGCCCAGCAAGCCGCCGAAAAGGCCACGAAGTTTGGCATGCGTGATGTCGAAGTCCGCGTCAAAGGTCCTGGCAGTGGCCGCGAAAGTGCGATCACTTCGCTGCAGGCCGCCGGCTTGAACGTCAAATTGATTGAAGACGTCACGCCCATCCCCCACAACGGTTGCCGCCCACGCAAGAAACGACGCGTCTAATTCGGCAGCCTGATCTGTTCGTCCCGCATTCGTTTTGTGCCGGGACGTTTACCAAATAATTTACACCTCCCACATCTGAAGCTCAGAATCGAGGTCTTATGACGATGCATATTCGTTGGCGTGGCATGGAATTGCCAAGCACTGTAGAAGTCGACCGTGACACCCTGACAGCCAGCTACGGTAAGTTCACGGCCGAGCCGTTCGAGCGGGGTTTCGGTGCGAGCGTCGGAAACAGCCTGCGACGCGTCTTGCTCAGCAGTTTGATGGGCAGCGCTGTTACCCAAATCAAAATTCGCGGCGCGCAGCACGAGTTCACCTCGATCCCCGGCGTGAATGAAGACGTCACGGACATTGTCCTGAACGTGAAAAGTCTTGTCGTTCGCAATCACAGCGAAGCAACTCGCGTCATCACGATCGAGCGCGAAACCGCCGGCGTGATCACCGGTGCCGATGTGCAAACCGATTCGGACGTCGAAATTATCAATAAGGATCACGTCATCGCGACGTTGACCGACGACACGCCGTTCATGATGGAAATGGTCGTCGAGAACGGTCGCGGCTATGTCCCCAGTACCGAACACAGTAGTGTCGATCACGAGATCGGGATCATTCCCATCGACGCGGTTTACAGCCCCGTCACGCGGGTTCGCTACGAAGTGGAAGACACGCGTGTCGGGCAAAAGACAAACTACGACAAGCTTGTGCTTGAGATTTGGACCGATGGCACCATCTCACCCGAGATGGCACTGGTCGAAGCGGCCAAGATTCTTCGTAAACACCTCAACCCGTTCGTTCAGTATCGCGAGCTCGGACCGAGTATCTACTCGGCTGCACGCGGCGGTGCCGGATCGCCGGAAGCCCAGTTGGAAGCCAAGTTGAATATGACACTCGCCGACATGCGATTGTCGGTTCGTGCGAACAACTGCTTGGAAAGCGAAAACATTCAGACCATTCGCGACCTCGTCCAACGCACCGAAGATTCGTTGCTGGAAGTGAGAAACTTTGGCGACACCACGTTGAACGAAGTGCGTGAAAAATTATCGCAGTACGGGCTTCACCTGGGGATGCGAGTTCCCAGCCAGCCGTTGTTCTAAAGCCGGCGCTGACCCAAGCAAACGCTGTTTGAATCAGCCACCGCTTTTTGTAACAACAAAGTTCCGGCCGCCTCGTTCAAGGCGGCCGATTGTTTGAAAATTCACGACCACCACACTCAGATTTTGATTGACGGATAATCGCCATGCGACACCGTAGAAAAGGCCGCACACTCGGACGAAGCCCGAGCCATCGCAAAGCGATGATGAAGAACATGGCCAGTGCACTGTTCTTGACCGAACGCGACGCGTCGTTGGACGACAACGCGCCAAAGGTTGCCGGTCGTATCACGACCACGCTGCACAAGGCAAAAGAAATTCGTCCACTGGTCGAAAAGTGCATCACGATCGCGAAGAAATCGTTACCCGCTGCTGAAGAAGCTCGTAAGTACGAGACTTCGGCCGATCGTGGTACCGACGCGTACAAGGAATGGCGTAAGAGCGACAACTGGCAAAAGTGGGCTCAGGCTCGTGCCGAAGTCGTTACCGCACAACGTCGCATTGTTCAACTGATCGGCGATAAGCAGGCGACGAGCATCCTGTTTGACACGATCGCAGAGCGATATGTCGATCGACCCGGTGGTTACACTCGCATCGTACGCTTGGCCACGCCACGGCTCGGCGATGCAGGTGAACGAGCTATTCTTGAATTGGTCGGTAAGAACGATCGCGTGAAGCGAAAGGCGGAGCGGCCATCGTTTGAAGCCGATGAACCGGTCAGTGACGAATCGCCGGCCTCCGAAGACTCTCCGGCAGAAGAAGAAGCCGTCGCAGCTTCGAAAGAGTAGTCACCCCCTTCGTGACTGGCCCATCGGGCCTTTCGAACACCGAATCGAAAGTCATGCGTTTTTACGCATGACTTTTTTTGTGCACCGTTCGCGAGAGGCTGCGGGCGTTGGCCCGCGGTGGCTTGTTCTTTGCGTCATGGCTGTCCGCCGATTTCCATTGTCAGGCAACCATTTCTATCGCGGCATTCTTGATTGTTCTAAGCCCGCATGCCTTGGCATCGTCGCCACTGTCGCATCTGTTGCTCGGTGCCGACTTCGGTCGTAATTGCTTGCCACTGTTTGGCCGCTTCGCCCAACGCTTCCGCGGGATTGGCCTTTCCGTCCAGGCATCGCCCGACTTGCTGGTCGAGTGCTTGGTAATATTTCGTCGCCGCGTGCAGTTGGATGGCCGGCAGTGTCATCGTCGTTTTCATTCTCTCGGCAAGCCAAGCGTCGTACTGATCGTGCTGTCCCGTTTCGGATTCCGAATCGACGTTCAAGCGAGCGGTCCGCGTTCGAGTCAACGATGGAACCTGTTGGCGCAGGTTCTCGCTGCCATCGCCACCGCACAGCCAGGTGATGAATTGCTTGGCCGCCATGCTTTGGCGACAGCCACTGCTTATGGAAACAACCGGCGTGTACATGTCCAACAGCACTCGAGGCGACTGATCATCGCCCGGCAGATTCCCGATCGACACACCGTCGATGTGGATCGACTGTGGAAAGCCAATGCCAGCCATGATCTGGCCGTCGGCGAGCCCCTTCCATATTTCTTTGGGCGTCAAACGGCTGGCTTGATACCGGTTTGCCGTTTTCGCGAGTTGTTCCAACACGCTCACGTACGTGTCCTCGGCAATGACGGGTTGCAGGTTTTCACGTCCAAACAGCCATGTTCCTTGCGTCATCGATGCCGCTCGCCATAAGAACATCGCGGCCGCCCAGCCGGCTGCTAGCGGTTCGGCTGCCTTGCCGTTCAGGTCTTCGGCAACCCAGCGGTCGTACTCGTTCCAGTCCCTCAGTGGGCTTGTGTTCGTCGTCGACATCAGCGCCGGCACTTGCGCACCCAGCGGGATCGCGCTGACACGACCCGAGAAACGAGTCGCGTTTCGCAGGCCGACCATCAAGGGGCCGTTGGCGGATTCGATCGACGACAGGTCAGAATCCGAAAAATCGATCACAATGTCGCTGCTGGTTGCTTCACCGACCATCGCCAGCGGATAGATCAGCACATCGGCACGTTTGGCCGACGTCAGCAAGCTCGTTGTATCGGCCACTTGTGCACGATCGAGTTCGGCTACGTCCAAATCGATCGGTTGATCCGAAACGGCCGACCACGCCCGTCGGATCGCTTCTGCCGGGTTCCCGGTCGCCAGCAACGCAATGCGGAGCGGTGCCGATGGCGAAGTCGTCGCCGATTCAGTTGATGGTTCGGTCTTCGGGACGCAGCCGATTTGCGTCCCGCCTAGGACGGCTCCGGCGCCGATGGCCTGGGCCGCTCGTCCTATGAATTCGCGACGATGAAGTCCGCGGCGATGATGGGCCTCGCAAATCGGTCGCGCTATGCAAGGATGGCTGATCGAATCGGACATAACATGAAGACTGTGTTGAGGTGAGAATGCTGGATCGACGAAGTGCGCCGGAAGGCTTGGTCGCGGACCTGCAACTTGGCAATTGCGACGGTGACTATTTCACTTCCGAGTACGCACTATATTGGTCACCGGTTCGACTCGGGTAGGCGACGCCCGATCCGATCAATCAACGTGCCAGCGGATTGGCCGCCGCAGGAAAAAGCTCGTGCAGCTTCCTGACGTAAAATGAATGTTTGACAAGACCCTTACCCGCAGCCGGGCACATCCGGTGCGGATCAACGAGAGCGATATTTCAGCATGAGTCACTATCTGGGAATCGACGTCGGAACTAGCGGAACGAAGACGCTGTTGATCAAAGACGATGGCGAAGTCATTGCGGAATCCAACGCCGAATATCCGATGCACCAACCCAGGCCGGGCTGGACCGAACAAGACCCTGAGGATTGGTGGAAAGCGACGGTCAAGACCGTTCGCGCGGTCATCAAGAGGTCAAAGCTAAAACCGGCCGACGTGAAAGCGATCGGTCTCAGTGGGCAAATGCATGGTTCGGTCTTTCTTGACGGCAACGATCAAGTCATCCGCCCTGCCCTGCTTTGGAATGACCAACGCACTGCGGCGGAGAGTGAAGAGATTACCTCACGCGCGGGCGGGCGCAAGGCGCTGATCAAGATGGTCGCCAATCCGGCGCTGACCGGGTTTCAAGCTCCAAAAATTTTGTGGCTGCGTAACAACGAAAAACGAAACTTTGACAAACTCGCCAAGGTGCTATTGCCCAAAGATGATATTCGCCGACGTTTGATCGGCGACTATGTGACCGAGGTTAGCGACGCCAGCGGGACATTATTGCTGGACGTCATCAAGCGACGATGGTCCACAAGGTTGCTCGGCAAGTTGGAACTTGATGCGTCGCTATTACCCCGCGTTGTTGAAAGCGACGAAGTTACCGGGACTCTGACGTCGCAAGCGGCCAAGCAACTCGGACTGACCACCGACTGCAAGGTCGTCGGCGGCGCGGGCGATTGTGCGGCCGGTGCCGTCGGAAATGGTGTGGTTCGCAGCGGCGTGCTAAGCACTTCGATCGGTACCAGCGGTGTGATGTTCGTTCACAGTGATGAACCGCAATACGATGCTGCAGGCCGATTGCACACGTTCTGTCACGCGGTCAATGGTAAGTGGCACATGATGGGTGTGAACCTGACCAGCGGAGGATCGCTGCAGTGGTGGGTCGACTCGGTGCTGCAAGGACTTGCAGGAATTAGCGACAAGAAACGTTACGAGGCGGCGACCGGTGAAGCGGAACAGGTGCCCGCGGGCAGCGATGGGTTACTGTTTTTGCCCTATTTGAATGGCGAACGAACCCCGCACGCCGATCCCAATGCTCGAGGCAGTTTCGTTGGTATGAACTTGACGCACACGCGCGGTCACATGACCCGCAGTGTGATGGAGGGCATCACGTTTGCCCTGCGTGACAGTTTGGACATCATCGAGTCGCTCGGGGTACCGGTCAAGCAAATTCGTGCCTCCGGCGGCGGCAGCAAGAATCCGTTTTGGCGTCAGATGCAAGCGGACGTGTTCGGCAAGAAAATTACGACACTGCAGGTTGAGCAAGGCCCCGCCTATGGCGTCGCACTGCTAGCTGCGGTCGGTGATGGAGCTTACAAATCGATCGAATCCGCCTGCAAGGCAACCATTCAAGTCGCCGAAGAAACCAAGGTCGATCGCAAAGCCGTTGCTAATTACAACAAGCTATTCCCCATCTATCGCGACCTCTACACTCAACTGAAACCGTCGATGAACGCCCTGGCCGAATATCAGTCGAAATCGCATTAACTGTGATTTCTACGGATCAAAGCAGGTGCTGTTCCGGTTGGATTGACGAAGTATTGGTGTCCGTCATTTTCGACGATAATCTGTTTCAAGGTTTTCAAATTCGGCCGCCGTCGCAGTGTGGGCATTTTTTTCCACCAGCGCCGGCGCAGGTTGAACAACGACCTCGGGTTACCGTTTGAACTTTTGTTCGTTTTCCAGTGATCGGGTTAATCGGACCGTCAACGGTGCGGCGTCCCGCGACAACGCCTTTATTGCAGCCACGAACGGGGCAGCCGATAAATCCTTTGCCGTCACATGCAAGACACCAGTGGTCTTTCAGATAGATTCCTCCTGAATCGCGGCTACCGTCTGTAAACTCGCTGAACAATCGTGACGATGACTTTTGCCGCGGCCCCCAACAAAATACAGCCACAGTCGAATTCGAAACTTGGTTGAATCTTTCTTCTGCGGTTGATTCTGGATTGGGGCTGGTCGGCGAAGCCGTTTGTACATGGTCAAAAAACCAGCGAAGGAATTCTCCCGAACCAAAAATCATTCCCCTCGAATCACTGCCAGACACTGGAGTGTCATACGCAATTCCCACAACTTGGTTTCGATCGTCTACGACTGGGCCGCCGCGATTTCCTCCCATAACGCGTGCGGATGTCTCAAGGGTGACGCAGCGACCTGTCTGGCCCGCCACGGAGAACATGCCCGCAATGGTTCGCGGTCGCAAAATCTTTCCAGATTCAATTTGTAGTCCGCGATCGAGTCCGGCTTGCCCTCGTGCAAAACCGAGGATTCGAATTTGCGTATCCTTCGACGGATCGTCCCTGGCAACTTGAACGGGCGGTAGCGAAAGGTTCGGAACTCGCAACGCAGCAATTTCTGCACCTAATTGACCATTTTGCGGACGAACATAGTTGTAATTCGTCCATGTTGTGTCCGAGAATGCTTCGCTGGTTCCGACGGAACCGTGTACTGCGTACGATTGTGTTGATGCGACTAGCAAATCGCGAACCAATTCACTTTTTCGCATTGATGAAGCTGCGTCCGTGATCACAGTTACCAGCTTAGGGCCTCGGTAGTCCGTCGTCTCGATAACAGGGCGGGCGGTTAGCACGATCCCGGGCGCAACGACAAAACCGCTTCCGGAGGCCAACAGTTGAAGGCCATCAATTGGCGCGTCGATTCCGTCGATCTTTAACGCACCCGATGACTCGGACGGCGCATCGAAATCCAAAGTGTAGTGCCAGCCGTCTGGAAGTTTAGTTCCGCTGCCCGGCGTTTCGGCAAGCGCGATGCTTCGCATCAGACGTGTTCGAATGGATGGTGAAAAAGTGATTGGGCTTCCGCCATCCTGTGTCAACTCATTCAACAACTCAGCATTCGATCGAATGACAGGCGGCAAACGATCAAGGGACTCGATTGCTTCGGTCATTCGAGTTGCGGCTGAGTCACCTTTCCGCGATTTGATCAAGCAAATCGCCAAATTGTTATTCGCCGAGCAGAGCGTCATCCGATGACGACTTTCGTCAAGTTCCTGTTGTCTCTTGATCCGCCTAATCGTGTTTTCGAGAATGACTCTTGCTTGACCGTATTCGTTTGAACCGGCGCTTAATGTCACTGCGGCCCAAAGGCCGGCATACGGGCTATGCGGAAACTCGTTGTGAATCTGAATCAACAAGCGGCTTACCGTTTGCGGTCTCTCGTTCACCGAGCGAAGGTGTGACTTGACCAACTCAAATTGTCGCCGATCTTGGGCATCAAATAGACGCTGAGCAACGTACCTGCGATCGGCCGGTTGAAGTTTGTCCAGCGGGATCGACCGTGGATTGGCTTCCCCTTTTAGAATCAGTGAAATGCTCTCGTGTTCGCTTTTGACGAGCCGAGCTGAGACTGTCGTTCCGGCCGTTGATGTCCACTGGCGAAAAGGTTCGTCAGCGAAAGTCTCCTGCGCCGGTAGCTTTCGAAAATAGCCGGAACTGCAAGCGAACAATAAACTTGATAAAACAAGAAAAAACGTCCGGGTGTCCGGTTCGTATGGCAGATATCGATGTCGCGTTCGCATCACCCTCTTCCCCATGGTGCGAGCCTTGATCCTCGTAACATAACTTGAAGCAGATTGTAGTCCTTGTGGTGGCTTGCTTTCCACCGCGGGAGCTGCGTATTGTTAGCATTGCGTAGCGGTGATGAGCGTTTCCAGGGGAGGCTAGGCAATGTCTACGGGTTGTTCTGCTTATTTGGAGCTAGGGGCTCGCACTTGCAAAGTCCGTACACCAAAAAAGCAAAGACGCCGGACGTGTGTGAACCCATCCGCGGCTCGCTCACCATGTTTGATGAGGAGCAGGGCTGATATGCGGAGCGCATACGCGACGATAAATTCAGAATGAACGTTGAGTTAAGGCAAACTCGGTTTATTTCTCATTATCCCGTGGTGGCGGATTTGCTGAGTTTGGTGGCAACGCGTTCTAGCAAGGCTTTGCTTTTTCGTATGCCGGCGTATTCGTCGGTGTCTTCGCCTTCGTATTCGATGCCGACGTAACCGTCATAGCCATGCCTTAACACGATCGCCATCATCTTTTCATAATCGATCTCAGTCTTGTTGCCGAACTTGTCAGTGCGGAAAGTTGTGTTGGAATCGCCGTCGAAATTGTAGGTCTTGGCGCTCACCGCTTTTGCGTACGGCATCAATTCATCCACGCCTTGATAGTTGTCGTACCACTCGCCTGGATTCTTCTCGATCCAGAAATTACCAAAGTCCGGCAGCGTGCCGCAGTTGTCCATGTCGACCTTTTCCATGACACCTGTGAGCCACTTTCCGTTGCTGCTTAGCCCGCCGTGATTCTCGACGATCACGTTGATGTCCATCGTTGCGGCGTATTCACTCAGCCGGCGTAAGCCATCCGCAGCAAGTGATTGCTGCTCTTCATACGATCCGCTGCTTTTCGCGTTCACGCGAATCGAGTGACAGCCGAGTTCTTTTGCCGCATCGACCCAGGGATGATGTTTTTGAATCGCTGTCTCGCGTGCATCGTTTTTCGGGTCACCCAAGTTGCCTTCGCCATCGATCATGATCAACAAACTTTTCACACCTAGATCGCTGCATCGCTTGTTCAGTTCGGCCAAATACTTCGAGTCTTTCGCTTTGTCTTTGAAAAACTGATTGACGTATTCGATTCCATCAATCGCGAATTCTTCCTTGGCGATGCGAGGGAAGTCCAAGTTGGTAATGTGATTTGTTTTGTCTTTTAACATTCGGTGCAGCGACCACTCGGCAAGCGAGATCTTCAGCGGTGCGTCACCGGCAAGATGATGATCTGCCTTGGCGATGCGTGGCAGGCAAACACAGGCAGCGCCCGCCGAAGCGGCTTGCATGAATTGGCGGCGATTGGTGTATCGGTGCATGAGATGTCTCAAAGGTGAGGGGGATTCGGTCATGGTCGTTGATCGCTCCGCGATCGACGCGTGCTCGGTCGTTACGCTTGAGGGCCCTCTGGGACGCGAAGCGATTCGTCATTTTTCGTGACGCTGCGAACCGTTGAACGATCGTCAATTCAATTGCAAATCGATTAGCGACCAAATTGGGGCGAAGTGTGATTGCACATAGAATTTAACTAGAATCGCAGTCGGCGGGTAACCGACGCGCCAATTCAACCGATTTGATGGACATCGGTGACCTGGCTCTCTTGCCGCCCAAGACGATCCATCCAACTTGGTATCACAATGCCCCGATCTATTTGTCTCACTCTTGCGTTTCTTTCGTTGCTGATGGCGGGGTGCCCTCTTTCCGGAGTTCCGGTCGTTCCTGTTGCGACCGACGCGTCGATCACAGAATCTCATCAGACGCCGAGCCTCGATGTTTTGGTGGCGGACACACTGGATGCCAACTTGCAGAAACGTTGGCTTTCGACCGAAACGCATGGCGCTTGGCAAGTATTGCACGGCATATTGGCGTATGGCAGAGATTTCAATGTGAGGACGGCCAATCGAGAACAGCCTGCGGTGTCTTATTTGCTTGCCGGCGGATCGCTGGCCGGTTTTCAGCCGCGGCCGGGCGATCCGCTGGGAAGTCCGCCGCGTCGTGGGCTTCGGTTGGACATCGATCCGGCGACCAAGGTCGGTCAGGGGCACTATGACCAGTGGCTTGCCGTGATGTTGCAAAGCGGGCTCGATGCCGACACCGAAATCCAAGTCGGTGAGGCGACGTTTACGATGTTGGATTGGCTGAACCAAGCGGAGTATGACGTGCCGCTAAATTTGGAACTTGAGTTCAGCTGGACCATGATCGCCCTGGTCGCGCTGCATGAGACAACCCATCAGTGGGTAGCCCGCGACGGCGAACAGTACAGCACCGAGTTTCTGTTGGAGTTGGAACTCGATCAAGACCTGGAAAGCTCGGTCTGTGGTGGAACTCACCGACTGATTGGTGCCGCGATGGCGCTCAACAAGCGTCGACAAGAAGGGCGACCGATTACGGGTGTCTGGCAACAAGCGGACGATGTGATTCAAGCGGCGATCGAAGCGGCCAAGTTGAACCAGAATGCCGACGGATCGTTTTCGATCGCCTACTTGCATCGCCCCGGTTGGACTCGTGACCTAGGCGAGACGCTGGGAACGACCGGGCATGTGCTCGAATTTCTCGCGATCGCGGCGCCTGATGAGACGCTGCGGCAACCCTGGGTCGAGCGAAGTGTTCGAAGAGTCTGCGCGGTGCTGACGCAGTGTGAGGACGTCGAACTGGAATGTGGCGTCTTATATCACGCGCTGCACGGATTGGCCGAGTATCAAAAGAGGATGCAGCCGCCGACGCGGTGAACTCGGACGACTCCGCCGACCTAGCCCACGGTCGATCAAGACGAGTCGTCGATCAAGACGAGTCTCTGTTATGAAACTCAGATATAAAACATGGTCGCATCGCCGTGCCGGCAGCGTTCGACCAAGTCGATCAATCGAACTTGTGCCAGGACGCGGCGCGACGCCTCTGCCGCGTCATCCCAGAACTCTTGCAATATCTCATCGGCTTTCGTCGACTCGGTTCCCGCACGACACGTTGCGTCTTGGCATCCAACGGCTTCGGCAATGTCCAGCAAGGTCAGTTGGGACGGATCGACGGTGATACGGTAACCGCCCTGACTGCCGCGAATACTTTCGACCCAGCCTGCGGCTCGCAGAGTGCGAAGGATCTGAACCAAGAACGGGCCCGGAATGCCGTGACGAAGCGTCATCTCTCGCACAGCAACGGGCGCCGAGTCGGCGCCGTGGGTTGCGAGTTCGGTCAGCGCCAGACAGGCGTAGTGCACACGTGCAGAAATCACCATGGTTGTACGCTCAGTCGTGAAGCCCGCATTCTGTCTTCTGGAATCCGCTCCAACGACCGGCACGTTCGTCTTCGCCAATCATGACCGCACGGGTGCAAGGTTGGCATCCAACGCTCGGGTAACCTTGGTCGTGCAGCGGGTTGTACGGAATGTCTTCGGCGGCGATCAGCGACCAGACATCTTTCTTAGTCCAGTTCGCTAAAGGGCTGACTTTCACCAGCTGAAACTTTCGATCCCAGCCGACGATCGGTGCCTTGGCCCGATCCGGACTTTGGTCACGGCGGATCGCGCTGGCCCAGGCATGCTGTCCCTTTGCTGCTTCATGCAAAACGCGTAGCTTGCGGTCAAAGCAACATTGGTTGGGATTGGTCTTGTAGAGCGGACCGCCGTTGGCAGCTTCGTACTGCTCAACGGTTTGTTCGGGATGTTTAAATTCGACTTCGATCCCGTACCGCTCTTTGACGCGTTCGCGCAGCTGCAGCGTTTCTTCGAATTGATAGCCGGTTTCCAAGTTAAAGATTGGCGTTTCCGGCGCGATCTGTGAAAGCATGTGAATGATCGTCATGCCTTCGGGACCGAATGCGGTGGCCATCGTGAACTTGTCGCCGAAGCGATCGACCGCCCATTTCAAAATTTCTTGCGGCGTTGATGTCTCGAGCAATTGGCTCTCGGATTCCAATTCCGCCAAGTACGCGTCGGTCGGATGCAACGGCGGATCGGCCGCCATCGCACCACGAGGGCCGTCGTTGAAGTCATCCGGAGTGATCACGCGCAGCGGCGGCGGGCTGGGTGAAACGCTGCCGGAATCCAGCGGTTTGGCCGGGTCGTTCGAGTTACTCATCGGGAAATCGACGGAATTTTGGGGGATAGGGTATGGTTGGCTCGGCATCGAACAATATGTCCTTTTCGCGTGATCCGCAGACATAGACTACAAACATGATCACAATGGTCAAGTATCGTTATCGGCCGCCAACTTGCGTGAATGAAGGGATTTTGCCGCTGGAGGCTAGAATGGGGGTAGATTTGTTACAACGGCACATTTGCGATACTCGCCGGACCGGACTGCCAAAATGCGAATAAATCCTCGTTCCGTCGTTCTATTTGCCCTTTCGATCGTGCTCGCGGTGTCGGCCGGGTACATGGCGGACACCTGCGCCGACACGGTCGAGCTCTCCGGTGGCGGGCACGTCGCCGGCAAGGTCCTGCGGCGCAGCACGTCCGGGAAGGTGCCGCACGTCATCGTCAAAGTGGATGACGGGATCACGTTGGCGCTGCCTGAGAGTCGTGTTCGCCGCGTTGTGACGGGCGACCAGTTGGCCGAGTATCGGCGGTTGGCTGCCGAGGCGGGCGACGATCCACAAAAGCATTACGAACTGGCCCGGTGGTGCGTCGCCAACGAGCTGCCACTGCAGGGACAAAAGCGATATCACTATCAACGTGCAATCGCGTTAGACCCGGATCATGCGCTGGCCCGCGCGGCACTTGATTATGTCAAAGACGGTAACGACTGGATTCTCTATTCGGATCAGCAACGAAAACGCGGCATGATTCGGGACGGCGGCAAATGGAAACTGCCCGAGGCCGTTGCCATCGAACAGTACCAAGACGAAACGAACGAGAAAGCAAAACGTTGGATCAAGGACATCACACGCCTGCGCGCGATGGCATTGAATCCCAACGTGAAACCCGAAAAGGCACAAGAAGCGTTTCAAGAACTTGCCGCGATCGATGATCCGCTTGCAGCGGCCGCGATCGCAAGAGAGTTGGGCAATAAGCAACCTCGGCGTATGCGGATGCTTTACATCCAGCTGTTAGGAAAGTTTCGTAATGCCATTTCAGTCAAGGCGTTGACGCTGGTCGGCTATAACGACGCCGATGACGTGGTCCGTGAGGCAGCACTGACACATTTGCAACAGTACGGTGCCCCATCAGCGGTCGACTACTACCGACAAAAGTTGAAATCCAACAGTCCTCGCGAAGTGAAAGATGCGCTGCGTGCGCTCGAGTTCTTTCCCAACCCCGAACTCGCATTGACCTATATCGACGCCCTGGTGACCGAACACAGGATTGAATCCGCAAGCGGCCCCGGCATCAATGCCGGCTTCGGTGGCCCGACCAACTCTAGCGGCGGCGCCGGCAGTTTCTCGACGGGAAACAAGAAAGAAACCATCGTGACCTATAAAAGGAACGCGACGGCACTGAGTCTGTTAAAGCTGATTGAACCCGGTGCTGACTTTGGCTACGACAAGCAAGCTTGGCGTGAGTACTTTGCCGACAAGCTGACAACCTATCGCGGCGATCTGCGGCGAGAGCCATAGCAGAGATTTCGGTAGGGGCATCATTGTCGCGATCTCTTGGTGATACCATCAGACGCGATACAGCGGTGATACCATCTGGCGTCATTCAGCGACTGCTCGATGCAAAATTGATGCGTCAAAACGTCCCTGCGACAGAGAGCGCAATGCGAACTCAATCGGATCTTACGATCATAGAATAAGTGTCGAAAGCCGGTCGACAGCGCAGCACGCGAGCGATTCGTTTTAGCCATCGAAGGGGAATTGATTGGGCGCTTGATGACCGATGCGATTCAATCCATTGCGGGTTTGATCTTTGCGTCACTGGGGCGTCGGCCCACGCGTAAGCGAGGATGATCGACCTGGCGATCGCTGTGCAGGCTGCGGGTTGGAGGTCTTCCTAACCTACTCGTTGCAATAGCGTACGATGGTTCACTTTAAGTGTTGGTTTCGCGCGAGTACATCACCATAGTTGCCGTGTCATGGACGTTGAAATTCTCAGCCGGCTTCAGTTTGCTGGAACCATCATGTTCCACTATCTGTTTCCGCCGCTTTCGATTGGGCTGGGGTTGCAGTTGTTCCTGTGTGAGCTGCAATACTTTCGCACACGCGACTTGGCTTGGGAGTGTGCCGCACGATTTTGGACGCGCGTCTTTGCCGTGAACTTTGGCATGGGCGTCGCAACCGGCATCGTGATGGAGTTCGAATTTGGAACGAACTGGGCCGCCTATTCACGCTTTGTGGGTGATGTATTCGGTTCAGCGCTGGCAGCGGAAGGGATCTTTGCGTTCTTTTTAGAAAGTGGATTTCTCGCGATTCTGGTCTTCGGTTGGGATCGCGTTACCCCGAAAGTGCATTTATTGAGTACCGCACTTGTGTTTCTAGGCAGCGTGTTCAGCGCCGTTTGGATTGTGATTGCCAATAGTTGGCAACAGACGCCTGCGGGGTATCACATCGTTTGGCACGAGGTGCAAGGTAAGTCGATCCCTCGCGCGGAAGTGACCGATTTTTGGGCAATGGTATTCAATCCATCCAGTGTGGATCGATTAACACACACGGTTGTCGGCGCGCTTGTATTGGGCGCTTTTTTCGTGACGTCGGTGTCCGCCTACTATTTGTTAAAAGGAAAGCATCTGACAGTTGCCCGTCGGTGCTTGTCCATTTCGCTGCCCTCGGCGTTGATCTTGACGCTGCTCTCTGCGGTCTCGGGCCACGATTCTGCGAAGAAACTTGCCGAGACCCAGCCCGCCAAACTTGCGGCGATGGAAGCACACTTTGATTCTTCCGATGAACCGACAGGACTGTATTTGTTTGGGTGGCCCGATGCAGACAATGAAACGGTTCATTTCGGACTCCGGTTACCCGCGATGCTCAGCTTTCTGGTCCATAACAATTTCGAAGAACCCGTTGCGGGATTGGATCAAATACCACCGGAGGATCGTCCGCCGGTTTGGTTGCCGTTTCAGATGTTTCATTTGATGGTTGCGATCGGAACCACACTGATTGGACTCGCAGCGGTTGGATTATGGTTCTTTTGGCGAGGGACGTTCCATAAGCAGCGATGGTTGATGTGGATTTTCGTTTTTGCGCCGGTCGCCGCGATGGTTGCCAATCATGCCGGCTGGATCACAGCAGAAGTCGGGCGGCAACCGTGGATCGTTTACCCGTCGGTACAAGACGGCGTCGAAATGATCGGGCTGCGCACGCGGGACGGGCTCAGCGAATCCGTCACGGCGCAGCAAGTGCTCGGTTCGATCGTGATGTTCGGAATCATCTATAGCATGCTGTTTATGGTTTGGATTTATGTCTTGAATGCAAAGATTCAACATGGACCTGAAACAGAGGATGAACTCGCGGCGCACAAGGAATCAATTCGTCGAGGGCACGATACAGAATCGATGAGCGAGTTGATCAGTCACAGCGGTCGCAGCTATGGCGGTTCACTGATGGAGGACGACGATTGAATTCGCTCGATGAGATGTTTTCCTACGACACGTTGACGTTTATCTGGTTCGTGCTTTTGGGCGTGCTGATATCCGGCTATGCGATCCTGGACGGTTTTGATTTAGGGGTCGGCATACTGCACCCTTTTGTCGCCAAGACGGATCATCAGCGGCGACTGGTGATGAATTCGATTGGTCCGCTGTGGGACGGAAACGAGGTCTGGCTAGTGACTTTTGGTGGGGCGCTGTTTGCTGCTTTTCCCAACGCTTACGGCGGCGTCTTTAGCAGCTTTTACACCGCGTTTCACTTGTTGTTGCTGTTCTTGATCGGCCGCGCGGTCAGTTTGGAGTTTCGGTCCAAGGTTCATTCGGATCGCTGGCGTCGAGTGTGGGATGGTATTTTTTTCCTGTCCAGCCTGTCGTTGGCAATGCTGTTGGGAATTGCGGCCGGGAATATTATGACCGGTATGCAAATGGGCGCTGACTATCAATACCAAGGCAGTTTGCTGGAGCAGTTGCACTGGTATCCGCTGATGGTTGGAGTATTGACGACGTGCTTGTTTGCCCTACACGGTGCAGTCTATCTGTACTTGAAAACCGAAGGTGAATTACAGGAAGGTGTGCAACGCGTCATTATGCCGTTGTTCTACGTCTTTGCATCGCTATACGTCACCGTCTCGGTCGCGACCTGGTGGCACTGTCCGCATGCCACCTATAACTTTCGGCATCACCCGTGGTTGTGGATTGTGCCGGCACTGAACGCGTTGGCGGTCTTGAATATTCCAAGGGCGATGCATTTGGGGCGGCCCGGTTATGCGTTTTTTACTTCTTCGGCAATCATCTTGGCACTGGCAACATTGTTCAGTGTTGCCATTTTTCCGAATCTGATGTTGTCGACCGTGGACCCGGAGTATTCCATCACGTTGAACAACGCGCGCAGCAGTCAACAGACTCTGATGACCATGCTGTTGATCGCTACGATCGGGTTGCCCTGTGTCCTTAGCTACACCGCGATCGTCTATTGGATTTTTCGTGGCAAAGTAAAGTTGGATCCATCCAGCTATTAGTGATGCTTAGTGAATTGACCCCGGAAAGGCGGCGACAACCCTGGCGGTTCTGTCTCGCATAGAATGCGGGCCTTGCCTCCAAGTCAGGGAAATACGTGAGCGCTGAAATACTCTCGCTGCTGTCTTTGCTTCCAATCACCGCGGTCGCACTGTTTCTGGTTGTGCTGCGAATGCCGGCCAGTCGTGCCATGCCAATTTCCTATCTGGTTGCCGCTGCGCTGGCACTGTTTGTGTGGCGTGTGCCTGCGATTCAGGTGGCTGCGGCGAGCGTGAAAGGTTTGATCGTCGCGGCCGAACTGCTGTACATCATTTTCGGCGCTATTTTGTTACTTCGAACGCTGCGAGAGAGTGGTGCGCTGTCAAAAATACGGCAGTCCTTTCGTGGCGTCTCCGAGGATCGTCGCATTCAGGTAATCATCATTGCTTGGTTGTTCGGATCGTTCATCGAAGGCGCAGCGGGATTCGGAACGCCAGCGGCGGTGGCGGTTCCGCTGTTGGTCGGCTTAGGATTTCCTCCTTTGGCGGCGGTCGTGTCAGGGATGATCATTCAAAGCACACCCGTTTCCTTTGGGGCGGTCGGGACTCCGATTCTGGTCGGCGTCGGCACTGGGCTCGCTGGCGAAGGAACGGTCGATCAATTCGCGTCTGGCGCCGGATACACTGACGGCTATTCGATGTTGTCAGATGTCGGATTTCGCGTCGCACTGTTGCACGCGATCGCCGGCACGATGATTCCACTTTTTCTGGTGGCGATGCTGACACGTTTCTTTGGCAAGAATCGTTCGATTTGGGAGGGCATCGCGGTTTGGCGGTTCGCGATCTTTGCCGCACTGGCAATGACACTGCCGTACTTGGCGGTTGCCTGTTTTTTGGGGCCGGAGTTTCCTTCGCTGCTGGGTGGATTGATTGGATTGATGATTGTGGTGCCCGCCGCCCGAGCCGGTTTTCTGGTTCCCCGTGGTTCACCGCCTTGGCAGTTTGACGTTCCCGAACGATGGGACCCTGATTGGACGGGAGCGGTTGTTAATGAATCGGAAGAAACCATGCCGACCTTTTCGTTGGTGACGGCATGGGCGCCGTATCTGGTCGTTGCGGCGTTGCTGGTGTTGACGCGGCAAGACGCATTGCCCATGACGGATTTCTCGCCCGCCGTGTGGATCAAGTCATTCACGATCGAAGTTGCGGAGATCTTTGGTACCGAGATTACCGAAGTCATTCGGCCGGTCTACTTGCCCGGCACCGTATTCGTTGTCGCGTCGCTGGCCGCGTTTGTTTTGCACCGAATGAGTTTCGCCGCCTACGGGCGTGCTTGGAAGGATTCGGGCCGAACAATCCTTGCCGCTTCGGTCGCCTTGATCTTTACCGTTCCGATGGTGCAAGTCTTTATCAACAGCAGCGGCGGCGCTGCCGGTTATGACGAGATGCCGATCGCGTTGGCCCGTGGGGTCAGCAATCTTGCCGGCGATGCATGGCCGTTCTTGGCGACATTCATTGGCGGAATTGGTGCGTCGGTCGCCGGCAGCAACACGGTTAGCAACATGATGTTCGCACTCTTTCAATATGACGTGGGTGAACGAATCGGCGTCGATCCCATCTGGATTGTCGCCTTACAAGCCGTCGGAGGCGCCGCAGGGAACACCATCTGTGTGCACAACGTCGTTGCGGCGTCTGCGGTGGTCGGGCTGACCGGCAAAGAAGGTATCGTGATTCGCAAAACGCTGCTCGTTTTCACGTATTACGCTTTGTTGTTGGGTGCGATTGGGTACGCCATCGTCTGGTGGCAATCGAAAGGTCCGTTTAATCTAGGCAGCGTGATTGCGGTTGCGATTGCGATGTCGGCGGTATCGATCATCCTTACCAGTACGATTCGCTTTCGACGCGCATCCTGATTCGTTTCTTGCTCACTAATACTCGATTGAAGTTATCGACATGTCGACGCCAACGATTTCGCCATCAGAGACACGCATTGGTTGGATTGGAACAGGAGTGATGGGCGCCAGCATGTGCGGTCACCTTCTTTCCGCAGGTTTTCGGACCACGGTGTTCACTCGCACGGCAGAAAAGGCGAAGGCGTTGGTCGATCAAGGTGCGATCTGGGCCGATTCGCCTCGTGCCGTCGCCGAACAATCCGACGTCATTTTCTCGATCGTTGGATTTCCTCGCGACGTGCGACAGGTCTTGCTGTGTGAAGATTCGGGCGTCTTGGCCGGTTGCGAATCGGGCAACGTGATTGTCGACATGACCACAAGCGAACCTTCGCTGGCCGTCGAGATTGCCGAAATGGCGCAAGCCAAGGGAGTTCACTCTCTGGACGCGCCGGTTTCTGGTGGCGACAAGGGCGCGAAAGAAGGCATCCTGTCGATCATGATCGGAGGCCAAAAAGAAATCGTCGACGCGCTGCAGCCTTGCTGGGAAGCGATGGGAAAAACGATCGTTCATCAAGGCCCCGCCGGTGCCGGCCAACATACCAAGATGGTAAATCAGACATTGATCGCGGCCGGGATGGTTGGCGTCTGCGAAGCGCTCGTTTACGGCCACCGTGCCGGATTGGATTTACCGACCGTGTTGAAATCTGTCGGGTCCGGTGCTGCGGGCAGTTGGTCGTTGACGAATTTGGGACCGCGGATCATCGACAACAATTTTGATCCAGGATTTTTCGTCGAACACTTTGTCAAAGACATGGGGATCGCGTTGGCCGAAAGTCGCCGCTTGGGCCTGTGTATGCCCGGTTTGGCGCTGGCCGAGCAGTTGTATCAATCGGTGCAGTCCAAGGGGTGGGCCAAAAATGGGACGCATGCACTGACATTGGCGCTGGCGGAAATGTCGGGTTTTGATTGGCGTCAGCGATAGCATGAGGCCATTTTCGTCTTGACGCTTGCCGACCGATGTCGGTATCGGAACGGGCATGATGGTCAAGAAATATATTCCTACCGTAATGTTGTTCGCGTCGGCGACGATCCTATCCGGTTGTCGGATGGGCGTCCCGATTCACGTCTGGCAACCGCCGACACTGGAATCGACCGTCGGCAAATCGGTCGCAGTCGCACAGGTTTCTGGCCCTGATGATATTTCCGAAGCAATCAGCAGCGGGGTCATCGCCGAGGCTCCCAGCGATCCGGGGCGGACGGTGAAGATGGTGGCGGCCAGCGAATTGCAGCCGAAAACTCAAATCCAATTAGTCAATTTTGTCGACGAGCAACCAAGCGATGTCGCGTTGGCGGCTGTCGCACGTCGTGAAGGCTTCGATTTTATGCTTCACGGTCGAGTCCTGCAGGCTTCCAATCCGACCGGCTCGAAGCAAAACGAAAGCAACCTCTCGCTCTCGTGGCGGCTCGTATCATTGACGGATCGGCAATCCGCCGGTGGCCGGCCCGTCGTCGTTGACTATGAATCAGCGATCGAGCGATATCCCGATCTTGCGATGCTGACCGATCGGCAGCAAGTGCTGACCACCGCAGCGGTGCGAGAAACGTTCGGGTTATTCACACCGACCGTCTCACGCGATCGCATTCAGCTGGAAATACCGTACTTGTTGCCTGGCAGCAAGCGTGTCCGCGAGGGCAACCTGGCCGCGATGCGTGGCGAATGGGGCAAAGCCCGGCAAATCTGGTCAGAAATTGTTGATCGCAATCCGGTGCAAGTTGCAGCACTTCACAATTTGGCAATCGCCGAAGCCGCGGCACAGAATTTTTCGCGTGCGAAAGAACTCGCACGTCTTGCCATTCGGCGACATCCAACCAAATTGCACAAGCAGACGATGGTGTGGATCGAACTGAGGCAACGTGACTATCATGAATCGTTTGGTTTGCCCGAACCGCCGGAAGGTTGGTTTGTAACGAACGAATCAAGTTCATAGTTCTTCCGCAGCAACCCTCAGCATTTTCAAACTCTTCTCGGGTGTGTTGATTTCGAACTTAAAGTTGCCCAGGTAGCTCATTCCCAGCAGTGGCTGTGACCCGATGGCCGATGCGTCCAAAATGGCTGCATCGACTTCTTCCGCTTCGAATTGTCCGACACGGACTTTGTCCAACGTGACGCGGCGGGCGGGGATGGTGCGTCCGTCGGCCAGTACCAAATTTAGCTTGGGCGCGTCGGCGGGAATTTTGATGCCCAATTCGGCCGCGGTCCGTGCCGGCAAGCTGATCAACGTTGCTCCGCTATCAACGACCATGCGAGCCGTTTTGCTACCGACGACGACATTGACGTATAGCGATCCGTTGTCCGCAAATTGCAGCGGGATCGATTCGCTGAAGATTTGTTGTTCGATCCGCACGATTCTCTTGTCAAGCGCCGCCAGAATCCGGCTGGCGGTCCAGTCGTCACCGGTTTGAAAATTCGCCGACATGACTTTGATCGCGGTCTGAACATCCTGCGCCTGCAAGGATTCGCGAAGTTCCTCTTCCAAGTCGCGGTAGTCGCTGCGGATAGCCAAGACGATGGTCGCGAATTCTGACTCGGCAACGTTCAACGCTGCTCTCTTTTTCGCCGCAGCCTCCTTGGCCACGTTTTCTTCGTCGCGGAGTGCTTTCATCTTGGCCCGCGTTGCATTGATCAAGCCGACCAGTCGATTGTTCGCGGCGGTATTGACGCCTGCAACGCGAGCAAGTTGCAGGTTGTATTCGCCGTCTTGCAAATTCAGTCGTTTTAGCTCGTGACCAATCTTCGAGACTCTCGTCGCGGCCTCGACCCAGTCCTTGTGCACCAAACGCAGTTCTCGCGAGGTTCGATTGAGCGAACTCAAGGCGCGCGAGATTGTTGCTGTCTCGGTGGATTGAAATACTCGTCCAGTCCGTTTGAGACCCGCATCTTGCAAAATGCTTTCCGCCTTGGTCACAACTTCGGGACTGTATTTTGCCGTTGTGGTTTGTGCCGCTGCCGAGGAAGTGTCCGACGGGTCCGATGGCTGATCGGCACGCGATTCGCTAGCCTTGTTGACACCGATCACAACGAAGGCGGCAACGCAAATCAATCGAATTCGGCGTATCGTAATCGCTCGGTTGTGGCGAAACGATACAATCGAATCGAGACGTTTCGGTGCGTCCAAGCGGTGCGTGATCGCGAGACGGCAATCGTGGGTGATCGAATCGCGAAAGGCAGAGACGGGCATGAGTCATGACTCTTTAGCGGACATTGGTCAACCGATCATTCTAACATCAGCGACCCCGCATGATGTCGGAAATGCAAGGCCCCGTTTCGTATCCACCGGTTACCGCACGCAGAGCCTCGCGCCGACCGTGATCGCATTGCTATTGGCCACAAACCTCATGGCGGACGGATCGGCGACCCGTGAGGTTTCATTGACATCGCTGCGTCATTGCACCCGTGAGTTGCTGAGACTGCAGGCGACGGCTGGAAACGAATCCCATCGCGAACAGGCGACGCTGGCGCTTTGCGACTTTTACGTGCGGCTGCGGTCGGACTCGCGTTACGGATCCAGCGAAATGTTAAAGCAAGACGCGTCAAAAATCCGCCGACGATTGCTCACCGAATCCCGCCGACAGCAAGCGATCCTGAAACGCAATGATATCCAACGGCCGGAGCATCTGACGCGTGACGTCGAGGCCGCGTTGACCGCAAACGTCGCGATGTTGACCAGGAATCTTGATAGCGATGATGATCCAACCGTAATCGGCGACGTCGCCACAGATGCCTCCACCGGGTCGAACCGAGTGTCCCCGACCCATCGCAGATCGGTGCGATACAACGGTTTCGCCGCTGGGGGTGCTTTTGACAACGGCTGGCAACTGATCGAGTTGATCCAGCAAGTGGTCGCGCCGGAATTTTGGACGCAGCGTGGTGGGCCCGGCACGATACAATACTTTGCGCTCCGTCGCGTGTTGGTTGTGAGTGCGACGACGGATGTCCATGAACAGATTCGAGACTTACTATTGATGTTGTCGCGGTAAGCGTGGTCGGCGGCGATCAAATTCGTTTCTGCGAAAATCAGGCGTTCCAAGAGATGGATTGGCTGAAGCTGGCCACCGCCGACAAATCGTCTGCGACGACACGACCGAACCAACCCCCATTTTTCGATGGCGATTTGTGCCCGCCACCCCTCAGCGTTTCAAGCTGGCAAAGGAGACTTGAATCATGACCTCGTTTTCATCGGCATCTCAGCGAGACCCCGACGCGATGGTGTGTTCGACATGCGGCCGACGCTTCTTGATCGACGAGACCGAAGTTCCGCCCTTTTGCAGTCAGCGGTGTCAGATGGTGGACCTGGGGCGCTGGCTGGATGAAGAAATCGGTGTGCCACACGAGGGCGATCCGGGCGATGTTCCGGTGGAGGAGCGTGATCAGCTGTTCGACAGTTGACCGAGCCCGACCGGTGGTCGGCAACGCAGGGGGGGCAATGCAAGGATGCTTGCCAAATGTCACTCGCCCAATGTCAAATGAACGCCGACGAAAAAGCGATCTGTGAAACGCAGCGGTCAGGGCTGAACATCAGAAACCCGACCGGTTCAGAATGCACATGCGTCGGTCCTACGTCTTTACATCCGACGCCGAAATCACGACAATAACGAGCAAGTCACCCAGAAAGCCTTTCCTTGCAATCCAAGGAGAGGTTTTCTTTTTTGGGGGCCTGATGAGGTTTCCCGCATTAGACGCTTTCCGGCAATAGAGGAGCCATAGGCGATGAGTAACGGTGTGCCGATGACGCGCGAGGGTTACAACAAGATCAAGGCGGAAATCAGCCGTCTGGAGAATGAGGAGATGCCGGCGATCACCGAAAAAATCGCCGAAGCCCGCGAGGAAGGAGACCTGAAAGAGAACGCGGAATACCATGCCCAGCGTGAAAACCAAGGCATGCTGATGGCAAAGATCAACGAGTTGAAAGACAAGGTCGCGCGGGCATCCATTGTCGATGTGTCTCAGTTGCCCAAGGACGAAGTCGTGTTCGGCTGCACGGTGACGGTTGAGGACCTGACGTATGGTGACGAAGAAGAATTCACCATGGTTGGCGCAGGCGATGAAGACTACGACGCAGGAAAGATTTTGATCACCAGTCCGTTTGGCCAAGGGCTGCTGGGGTGCAAAGTCGGTGAGATTGCGGAAATCGAAGTCCCTGCCGGAATCCAAAAGTACAAGATTCTCAGCATCCGAAATGACCTTCTGTAAGGCTCCGGCTCATTGAACGAAGACCAAAGCCCGCCAGAGCACCCCGACGATGCAGATCGGGATGACGACTCAGATCGCGTCACCCAAACCGATGCAGGGCAAGGCGTGGACACGGACGAAAGCACGCTGCAGGACGAGGGCCCCGGTTGGATGCCTGCGATCCTGGCAGCCACGTTGTTGATGGGGATCATTGGCTTCATTGCGTGTGGATTTACAACTTGGTTGTTGTTTCAAAAACGCGCCGAACTCGCACTGCGCACCATCGAGGCGTCATACATCCCGCAAGTCGAACAGAGCCGGCTGCAGCCGGAAGAGAAACGTGACGTCGTCGATCAGCTGAAGGAATTTGCGAAGGGACTCGAGCGAGGCGACCACGAAGATTGGCAAGCCGCTGCTGTGATGCAGCGTCTGGTGCGATTGCCGGTCATTCAGTGGGGCGAACTTCGGGTCGTCGAAGCTTTTCTGGATCGTGAGGGCACCGAAGAAGCGAGAGCTGGCTTAATAGAATTGGCCCGTTTGCGCCGTGCCGTCGAACTGGGCGATGTCACATCGTTTGATGTCGAGGATGTGTTGAAGCCTGTCTACAAATCCGACGATTCCGCTGCTGGTCGCAAATTGATCGATCCGCTGACATCCGAAGCCGTCGCTGACGTGATCAATCGAGCCAAACTGCTTTCTGACCGGAGCGATGTTTCCGATGATTGGTCGGACGACGTTTCGCTCGCAGAGATTGTTCGCAGCGAAATCGAAAAAGGGTTGACCGAGGGCGGATTCTAGCTCGGCACGACGTTGCCGATCTTTCGCAGCCGCGGTCCGTATTTTTACAGGTTGTTGCAGGACGTACGGCCAGGATTGTGCGACGCCGCGGTTGATGCGTGCCTACACTCTAGGGCCCAGCCGTGTCTGGGACCGTTGGAAGAATCGGATGGTTAACAAAAGGTGCCCGGATTGTCATCTCGCAAAGTTGTCATTGTAGGCGCCGGCCCGGGCGGACTGGCCACCGCGATTCAATTGGCTCATTCCGGTTGCGAGGTTACCGTTCTGGAACGTCGTGACCGCGTCGGTGGGCGCACCTCGGCAATTGAGTCCGGCGGGTATCGATTTGATTGTGGGCCAACTTTCTTTCTGTACCCACGCGTGCTTTCGGAAATCTATGCATCGGTCGGGTACGAACTGATGGACGAAATTCCGATGCAGCGGCTTGATCCGCAGTATCGATTGACGTTCGGCCAAGGCGGCGCACTTGACTGTACGCCGGATATGGATGCGATGGACCGCCAGATCGCGGAATTCTCGCCGTCGGACGTTGGCAGCTTGCGACGGTACATGGATGACAACCGAGACAAACTGGCTAAGTTTCGGCCCATCTTGGAATCACCCTTTCGTTCGCCGCTGGATTTGCTGCGCCCGTCGGTGATGCGTGCGGCGCCACACTTGCACCCGGCACGCAGTTTGGGAAAGGAACTCGGACGCTATTTTGACGACCCGAGGCTGGTCATCGCGTTCGCGTTTCAGTCGAAATACTTGGGCATGTCGCCATTTCAGTGTCCAAGTCTGTTCAGCATTTTGTCATTCTTGGAATACGAACATGGCGTGTGGCACCCGCGAGGCGGTTGCAGCAGTGTCAGCGAACGCACGGCAGAGATTGCCACTTCGATGGGTGTCGACATTCGGCTGGACGAACCGGTCGAATCCGTCGAACTGAACGGCAAGCGTTTGATGGCCGTCAGCACCCAGCAGGGGCGTTACGAGGCGGATGCGTTCGTCATCAACGCGGACTTCGCCGCTTGGATGACTCGCCATTTACCCAACAGCGCACGTGGTAAGTGGGATGATCGGTCGATCGAGAAAAAACGTTTCTCGTGCAGTACATTCATGCTGTATTTAGGAATCGAAGGGCTCTACGAATCGTTACCACATCACAACATTCACATCAGTTCGGATTACGAACAGAATTTGATCGAGATCGAAAAAACACACCAGCTGAGTCGTGATCCGTCATTCTATGTTCAAAATGCGGGTGTCACGGACAATACGTTGGCCCCTGCGGGACATAGCACGTTGTACGTGCTAGTCCCAGTGACCCATCAGCATCCCAACGTCGATTGGTCGCGCGAGGCGGATGCGTTTCGTGACTTGACGCTTGACCGAATGAGTGCGATTGGATTGGGAGACATTCGTGATCGTATCCGGTTCGAACACCGGATCACGCCAGATGATTGGCAGCATGATTACCAAATCTATCGCGGGGCGACCTTCAATCTTGCGCATAACCTTGGGCAGATGTTGCACCGTCGGCCCGGGAATCGATTTCGCGAGATTGACGGCGTTTATCTGGTTGGTGGTGGCACACATCCCGGCAGCGGTTTGCCGGTGATCTACGAATCCAGCCGAATCACGAGTCGGCTGCTGCTGAAAGATTTTGGCATGAGCATCAAATTCATTGATGATGCGTCTGGAACGAAAATCGCGTCGTAGCGAACGATTGCCACCGGCGTACACCCAGAGACGAAACAAGCTTGGGTCAAACAAGTGGCTCTGCTTTGCTAGGCCGGCAGGTGTGCCTCCAGTAACGTGCTCTCAGGTGCAACGGCCACTTTGACTTCCGGATGGGCGGCCGGCAGCAGTACCGACTCGCCCGTTTTTATCTCCTCGTACACTCCGCCCGACTCGATCGATGCACCGCCTCGCGGTACGGTCAGAATGTGAAATCGCTGGTCGCCGCCGAGCGTGGCGACTCCGTTTTCAAGTGATCGGAACACAAACTTGTCGCACGTTGCTAACGTCTGCCAACCTTGTTGTTCATAATCGCTGCGTTGCGGCTTGATCGGTCCGGTTTCATAATCCGAGACGGCCAGCGACTCTTTGATGTGAAGCGGTCGGGCATTGCCTTGTTCATCGACACGGTTCCAATCGAACAAACGAAATGTTGTGTCACTGGATTGTTGAATTTCGGCGACCAACAATCCTGCGCCCAAAGCGTGGACGGTGCCGCTGGGGATGAAAACACAGTCGCCAGGCTGTGGATGGAAACTGTGCAGGACCTCGTCCGTTTGTCCGGCCATCATCGCTTCGCTTAACGTTTGCTGATCGACTCCCGTTTTCAGACCTGCGTAGACAAGGCTGTCTTTTTCTGCCGCGACGATGTACCACGCCTCGGTCTTGCCTCGATCAGGCTTTTCCATGGCCATCGCGTATCGATCATCGGGATGTACCTGAACGGACAAGACGCGATTGCAGTCCAGATACTTCAGCAGTAAAGGAAATTGCTTTGAGTCCTGTTGCCCCGTTTTCTTTCCCAGCAGCCATTCGCCATGCTGTTTTGCCAGTTCGGCGAGCGTGCAACCCTCCAGAGAGCCGCTGGTCACGATGCTTTGATCGTCGCCGTGATCGACAATTTCCCAGCTTTCGGCATAATTCGATTCAGGACCGATCGGCTTGCCCAGCCGTTCGCCCAGTCGGCGTCCACCCCAGATCGTTTGCTTCAGAACAGGTCGAAATCGTAGGACGTAGGGATTCATGGGCGATGAATGGGTGAGTTCAGTGGCCGGATGACATGCGTTCTTGACTTGACCGATCCGTGAAATACACGACTTGATCGTACGTAATTTCCAATGCGGTGCATGCGATTTTCGCACTCCCTGTTACACTAGTGAAGGCGTCTAGTCGGACAGTGATCGTTTACCGCCTCGTGGTACCGCTGCGGGGCGTTTCTGTTCCGAAAAGCGTCCATGTGCCAAGATTTTGCGACAGAATCGTGGTCACCTGCATTGAAATGATGCGGATTCAGTGACTTTGGTTAACCGTGGCTCGAGGCCCATCCAAACACTCTTTCTAGTCCCCGCCCTTCCCC
Source organism: uncultured Pirellulaceae bacterium (assembly GCA_963975425.1). GTDB lineage: Bacteria > Planctomycetota > Planctomycetia > Pirellulales > Pirellulaceae > CAXBGS01. The sequence continues at coordinate 556,749 of CAXBGS010000003.1, read as the reverse complement.
CCTGATACGAACTGCTGTGGATCGACCGGCTCGCCCCAAAGACGACCTGTTTGAAAATTCGACGATGACCTTCGGGGAGCACCTGGAGGAACTTCGTGGGTCACTCGTCAAAGCCATTATTTGGCTACTGATCGGTTTGTGCGTCGGTTTGGTATTTGCCAATCGCGTGATTCGGTACATCCAGACGCCGTTGAAAGAGGCGATTCAGGAGTTCAATACGGCTCGTGACCTGCACGAATTGGGGATCACCGATTTGACGGACCCCGAGGTGCAGCCGCTGAAAGACTTTTTGATCCAGCAGGGTCTAGTGTGGGAACTCGTTTACGACGTTCCCGATCATCTGCACACACTGACGCCGTCGGACATTATCGAAAAACCTGGTGGCGAAGGCGAAATGATTCGGCCTGACGCGATCACGGATCTGTTGCCCAAGCTGCCCGATCCCACCGAACTGAAGCCGCGTGTGCAATTGCGAAAGCGCGATGCACAAGTCAGCTCTTTCAAAATGGAAGAGCCGTTCATGATCTGGGTCAAAGCTGGGTTGATCGTCGGCGCGGTATTGGCATCACCAATGATCTTTTATCACATCTGGTCATTCGTGGCCGCGGGTTTGCACGCGCACGAACGTAAGTACGTTTACATCTATTTGCCATTCAGTGTCATTCTCTTTGCCAGCGGTGTGATCTTGGCTTTCTTCCTGGTGTTGCATTACGTGCTGGCGTTCTTGTTGACGTTCAACGGCAGTATGGATGTCGCGGTCGAGCCACGCTTGACGTACTACGTCAATTTTGTGTTGATGTTGCCGCTTGGTTTTGGCGTCGCGTTTCAGTTGCCACTGGTGATGCTGTTCTTGCAGCGAATCGGGTTGTTCGAAACTCAGGCGTACATCGACAGTTGGAAAGTCGCCGTACTGGTGATCTTTGTTCTGTCGATGCTGTTAACGCCGGCAGACGTTACCAGCATGGTCGCGCTCGCCGTCCCGCTGATGTTCTTGTACTTCCTCGGGATCTTGATGTGCAAGTTCTTGCCGAGGGGGCGCGGGCTGGGCAGCGGGGCCTACGATCCTGCTTGATCGAGTCGCTCGCATGGGGGCCAGCGGGTATGTCGCTTGACCTGGTCCGACAAGCGACTTTAAGTGGATCGAGCCGAAAAACGCTGTGCAACCACTTCGCGGCGGATCGCACCCTTTTGTGTAAGTTCGCCGTTTTCCAGAGATAATGGCGAGTCAAAGAATTTGATCTCGCGTGGCCGTTTCCAGGGTGGATGGTTGCCGAACATCGCTTCGGCCCGTTCTTCGATTCGGCTTTGCTCGGCACCGGCCATCGAATCAATCCACAGGATGGTTGTCCGCCCGTTGCCCACTAGCATTGCATGACGTACGCCTGGGATCAGCGAAACAAGGCGTTCGGCTTCCGACGGATGAACCTTGTGACCATTGTCCAGCACGATCGTATCGTCGGCTCGTCCGAGGATTCGAAATTGCTGCATGGCTTGTTCGAACTCGACGACATCGCCCGTGTCTAACCACCCATCGTCATCGATCCGGCGCGCAGTTGCCTCAGGGTCGTCCAGGTATCCGATCATGGTGTGAGGTCCGCGTACGTACAGCCGCCCATCACGGACATCGCTCTGCCAGCCTTGGACCAGATTTCCCACCAAGCCCGGCGTTGCGTTGGCAGGCGTCGCGCTGCAGATAACCGGCCCCGATTCGGTCAGCCCGTAACCTTGAATCACGGTGGCGCCGCGCCTGTTCCAGCGAACAAAGTCGGACTCGCGCATCGCAGCCCCACCGCAGCCGAGTAGCCGCAGCCGATCGATTCCCATCGTTTCGCACGGCGAAGCAAGCAGTCTTTCCGACAGACTGGGGACCGTGTTGGCAAGTGTTGGGCGGACGATCGGCCCCAGCGCTTGCCAGCCGTCGAACCCCGATGCGATGGCGAGACCGCAACCACTGAGCAGCCAAGTTCCCAAGTCGCACGTTCGTGCATAGGCGTGGCACATCGGCAGCGTGGTCAGGCGAATGTCATCGCGCCTCTGTGGTACGGCGGCAAGCTTGGCCGCGGCGTTGCCGACTAAGTTTGCATGAGACAGCATGACTCCCTTGGGCTGGCCCGTCGTGCCACTGGTCCACAGAACCAATGCCGGGTCGATGGCGTTGATCTTGTCCGCGGTCGCGGCCAGGGATGATGTCAAAGCGGTCGCGTCATTCCGCTGGCTCGATTCATCATGTGCGGCCGAAACAAGTTGCTGTTGTTGTTCCGGTCCAAGCCAGATTCCGCCAGAGCGATCACGAATCTCTGCTGCGGTATGGTCGCCGAGTCGATGGTCGATCGGGAATTCGACGATATTCGCGGCGGGGCAAGCCAAAGCCAGAACGATATCGGCGATCCCGTTGTGACTCGGATAGACCAGGCGTCGCTGCGTTTGGCCCGCTGGACCCAGCAAGCGATCCAGATGAGCGGCGGCAACGGCGACGATGCCGGATAGTTGTTGCCATGTCAGCGAAACGACACTGCCGTCCCGCAAGGCCGTGACCGCGGTTGCGTGCGGTTGGGACCGAGCCTGGTGAACGAAGGCGCCCAGTAAGTTAACGCCGGGGCGATGGGCACCTGGCGAATCGGCGCCAAGCGAATTGTCGCCAAGCGAATTGTCGCCAGGCAGGGGTTCACCGTTTGGATTCTCGCTGGGCAAATCGTCGAACATGGCCTGCCGAATCAATGCAAAAAGAAGGCCGGCGCATTCGCACCGGCCTTCATTGGGATTTTACAGATCGTTCTGCGGCTAGGCGGTTGCGCCCATCGCGTCACGCAGCTTCGCACCGTTTCCGGCCTGTCCAAAAGCCGTCATCCGTGCGACGCAAACTTGTTTCATCGCTTCGCGGGCCGGTTTCAGATAGGCGCGTGGATCGAATGCCGATGGGTCCTCGGCGAACACCTTGCGAATCGCGCCGGTGATTGCCATGCGGCAATCGGTGTCGACATTGATTTTGCGAACGCCGCTCTTGATGCCGCGTTGAATCTCTTCAACCGGTACGCCGTACGTTTGCTTCATCTGGCCACCGTACTGGTTGATGATGTCCTGCAGCTCTTGCGGGACACTGCTGCTGCCGTGCATGACCAAGTGCGTGTTGGGCAGCTTTGCGTGGATGGCTTCGATACGGTCCATCGCCAAGACTTCACCGGTTGGTTTCTTGGTGAATTTGTATGCGCCGTGACTGGTTCCGATCGCAACGGCCAAGGCGTCGACGCCGGTTTCTTCGACAAAGCGTTGTGCTTCGTCGGGATCGGTCAACAGTTGGTCGTGCGTCAATTCGCCGACCGCACCGTGTCCGTCTTCTTGTTCGCCTTCGCCACTTTCCAGCGAACCAAGGCATCCGAGTTCACCTTCGACGCTGACGCCCCGAGCGTGAGCCATCTTGACGACTTCCGCAGTGACGCGAACGTTGTAGTCATAGTCGGCCGGTGTCTTGCCGTCTTCTTCCAGCGAGCCGTCCATCATGACGCTGGTGAATCCGTTTTCGATCGCCGACAAACAGGTCTCGGGGCTGTTGCCGTGATCCTGGTGCATGACCGTTGGGATGTGCGGATACAGTTCGGTTGCGGCGATCATCAAGTGACGCAGGTACGCGTCTTGGGAATACGCACGAGCACCACGCGACGCCTGGATGATGACGGGCGAATCGGTTTGTTCGGCCGCCTCCATGATCGCCTGGATTTGCTCCATGTTGTTGACGTTGAATGCGGCAACGCCGTAATCGTTTTCTGCGGCGTGGTCGAGCACAACGCGAAGGGGCACCAAAGCCATAACGGAATCCTAAGCCTGTAAGGGAAATGAATTTCAGAACCCACGATTATTGCGGCTTGCGGTCAAATCGCAAGTGAGTGGGGCCTCGTGGGAACATTGCGGTCCGGTAAGAGCCCGTGGCGCCGAGTTGACGGGCCTTAGGATTTCGCTGATTTACCTTGATTGGCGGCCGCGTTGGACCCGTTGTCGTATCGCTGAAACGATTTTCATGACCGGCCGGCTCGCATGATCCGTCGAAACGCATGAATCCTCGCTCGGGTCAGGGCGTCATCGAAGTCAGCAAGCTGCTCGGGCCAGGAGGCTGAGCGAGAGGCCAGGAGGCTGAGCGAGAGGGCAGAAGCTCAACGAGAGATCGGGCTTTGGTACGGGCTTGACGTTCTCTGTGTGCTCGCCCGATCGACAGCTTGCGATTGACGCACCGCTTGTCCCGCTTTCAAAGTCGCAAGGATTTCGTCGACGTCGTACACGCAACCACCCCAGGCACCACCGCCGCACTGTTGCAGTGCCGCCCATAGTCGCGAATCGTCCGGCATGTGACTTTCGACCGCCAAGTCCGGATGCGGCGCGCGGTGCTCCAGTGCCGTGTCAACGTTTTCACCGTCGAACGTTTGCACTAGTTCGACGCGGCCGTCCATCGTGTTGCGGTCAATTTCGATCTCGATGATATCGCCATCGCGAACCTTAGCGATCGGTCCGCCGGCAAGTGCTTCGGGGCCAACGTGGCCGATGCATGCACCGGTACTGACGCCGGAGAATCTGGCATCGGTAACCAGGGCAACGTGCTTGCCGAATGAGAGGTATTTTAGTGCCGAAGTGATTTGATACGTTTCTTCCATGCCACAGCCTAGGGGGCCACGGCCGATCAGCACGATCACGTTATCGGATTCGATTTCGTTTTCGGATTGACCTTTGATCGCGGCGATCGCAGCTTGTTCGCTGGTGAAGACTCTCGCCGTGCCTCGTTTGCGATAAACGCCATCGTCATCGATCACGTCCGGATCGATGGACGTTGCTTTGATCACAGAGCCTTCGGGGCAAAGATTTCCGCCTGGGAAGCAAACCGTGCTGGTGAACCCGCGCTGTTTGGCGACCGACGGTGGCACGATGACTTCATCGGGGTCAATTCCATCGGCCTGTTGTAAACGTTCACGGCACACGGCGCGTCGGTCACTGGTGTGCCATTGATCCAGCAACTCGTTCCAAGTCATTCCAGAAACCGTTTTCGCCTCGCAGCGAAGCAAGCCAAGTTCTCGCAGGTGCCATGCGACCTCTGGGACACCGCCAGCCAAGAACACTCGAATTGTCGGATGGCCCACGGGACCGTTGGGCAGGCAATCGACAAAGCGTGGGACCAGCGAATTGATGTACCGAAAATCATCAGCCGTCGGTCGGTCAAGTCCGGCGGCGGCAGCGACGGCGGGGATATGCAACAGCAGGTTTGTGCTGCCACCGACCGCGGCGTGGATCAGCATGGCATTGTAAATCGCGTCGGGCGTCAGGATGTCGGCCGTCGACACGCCGCTGGCGTGCATTTGCCGCGACGTTTCGGCCGAGTCGCGTGCGATTTGCATCCAAATCGGTTGGCCGCTGGGCGCCAATGCCGCATGGGGCACGGTCATCCCCAGTGCCTCGGCAACGACTTGGCTGGTCGCGGCGGTGCCCAAGAATTGGCATCCTCCGCCAGGGGTTCCACAAGCTCGACAGCCTTCCAGCGAGGCTTCTTCGAGGCTCATTTCGCCGCGACTGTAGCGTGCACCGATTGTTTGAACTTTTCCGGCGTCTTCGCCCACCGTCGGCGGCAAGGTGACCCCGCCTGGGACCAGCACATTGGCAAGATCGCCACAGCCCGCCAGCGCCATCATCATTGCGGGCAATCCTTTGTCGCAGGTCGCAACGCCGATCACGCCTTTGCGCCGAGGCAACGAACGGATGAGCCGACGCATCACAATCGCCGCGTCGTTGCGGTACGGCAACGAATCGAACATACCGCGTGTGCCTTGGCTGCGACCATCGCAAGGGTCGCTGACAAATGCAGCAAAGGGGACGCCGTCATGCTGCGTGATTTGTTCAGCAGCCGCCTGGACCAGCAACCCGACTTCCCAGTGTCCGGTGTGGTATCCAAGTGCGACGGGGGTGCCATCGGGATTGCGCACGCCGCCTTGGGTGCTGAGGATCAGATACTGATCGCCCAAAACACGTCTCGGGTCAAATCCCATGCCGACGCTTTGCGTCAAACCGAAAATGTCACCACTGCTCCAGTGACGCAGGATTTCGTCACTCAGCGGCAGTTTTCCGCTGGGGCCGTCGGCCTTGGTTTTCAGTGAGGTCGGGTCCGCTAATGCTGCGAAATAGCGGATCATCGTTTGTCGACGGGCAGGAAGTCGCGTTCGGTTTGGCCGGTGTAAACCTGACGCGGGCGATTGATTCGCTTGCCGGGATTCGCGTGCATTTCTCGCCAGTGCGCAATCCAACCTGGCAATCGACCGATGGCAAACAGCACCGTAAACATTTGCACGGGAATGCCGAGGGCGCGATAGATCACGCCGGAATAAAAGTCGACGTTCGGATACAGTTTGCGTTCGATAAAGTATTCGTCTTTTAACGCCACATCCTGCAGTTCCTGTGCGACGTCGAACAGCGGATCCTTTAAATCCAGTTTCGCCAACAACTTGTCACAGCTGGCTCGGATGATTTTCGCGCGAGGATCGAAGTTCTTGTAGACACGGTGGCCGAATCCCATCAAGCGGAACCCGTTCTCTTTGTCCTTGGCCATGTCGACGTACTTCTTAACGTTGCCGCCATCGGCCGCAATTTTCTCCAGCATGTTGACGCAGGCCTCATTGGCACCGCCATGCAGTGGCCCCCACAATGCGCCAATGCCGGCCGAGATCGAGGCGAAGATGTTGGCGTTGCTGCTGCCGACCATTCGCACGGTCGATGTGCTGCAGTTCTGCTCATGGTCGGCGTGAACGATCAACAGCAGGTTCAGGGCTTCGGCGAAATCCGGATCGACCATGTGTTCATGGGCCGGAGTTGCAAACATCATGTGCAAGAAGTTTTCGCAGTAACTGAGGTCGTTACTGGGATACATGAACGGCTGGCCGATTGATTTCTTGTAACTGTATGCCGCAATCGTCGGCAGTTTTGCGAGCAGCCGATAGATCGACACCTCGACCTGATCGGGGTCGTTCAAGTCCATCGAGTCTTGATAGAACGTCGACAGGGCCCCAACCACACTGCTTAGGATCGCCATCGGGTGCGCGTCGCGAGGAAAGCCGTTGTAGAACGACCGCATGTCTTCGTGAATCATCGTATGATCACGAATGCCGGCCCTGAATTCGTCCGCTTGAGACGCCGTCGGCAGTTCGCCATAGATCAGCAAGAACGCGGTTTCGATAAAGTCGCAATTGGCCGCGAGTTGCTCGATCGGGTAACCGCGATACCGAAGGATGCCCTCTTCGCCGTTCAGGAAGGTGATTGCGCTGCGAGTGCTGCCGGTGTTCACGAATCCTTCATCCAGGGTGATCAGCCCCGTATCGGCTCGCAGTCGGCTGATGTCGATCGCCCGTTCGCCTTCGGACCCCTCCACCACTGGCAGGATTAATTCTTTGTCACCGTACATCAGTCGCACGGTGTCCGTTTCTTGTACGTCCAAGTTGGCAGTGTCACTCATCAGAAGTTCCGGTTTTACACGTGCGAGTAAGGCTCGCTAAAGTGTAGCCGCGCAAACTGATGCCGAGTAGCCCGGGAGCCATGCAAAGTTGCCGGCGAGGCACTGGTCGAAAATGCAAAGATATCTGCCATGCCTGCTTTCGCAGACGGTCTGCGCCTTACCGGTCTGTGGTGGCGGTCCCCAGCACCGAAAATTAACGATGCGCGATTACCGTCCTTGCGGGTCAGGCCCTTACTTGTCGGATCGCATGCATGATCGGGACGAGGTCCCAGGGCTAAGGGGCTGTGGTCTTGGGCGGCGTCGTCAACCGGTCACGAGGGCGACCGGCTCCCTGTCGCAGGACTCTGTATCACGGGACTCTGTATCACGGGACTCTGTATCACGGGACTCTGCATCACGGAGTTCCGGCGGCCGCATGCGACATCATCAGGTGTTGCATCACTTCGTCGCATGCGGGGAACGCTTGCGGTTGCCCGGTGTTGGTGCAAACGACCGCGGCAAAGTTTGATTTGGGCAGGACCCAGATCAACGCGTACGAATTCGTATTGGAACCGCCGTGGTTGAGCGCAGGGCCTAGTGCCGTCGGGACGCAAATCCAACCACACGCATACTTGGTGCCGGGAAGGGTGTAGTCCACTTGTGGTTCGTGGAGGTGATCAAACGCACTCTGCGATTGCAACACCGGCGAGGGTTGCCCCGCCAAATGCCACCGCGCGTACTTGGCATAGTCTTCGATCGACAGGTGCATCGTTCCACAAGGGGCATAGACCGTTGGGTTTTCAGCGCCCACCAATCGCGGGTCCACCGGTTCGCCGCTCACCGCATGGTGGCCCCACAGCATCGGCGGCCGCATTCGCGTTGCCGATGGCATCGAGCGAAAGTCGGCCGAATGCATTTCCAGAGGGTCTAGAATGTGCTGTTTGACCAGTGATTCGTACGACTGTCGGGCTCGGGTTTCCAGCATTGCGGCGGCGACCACATAGCCAAGATTCGAATAGACGCATTTTCCTTGCGGCTGTGTGGGTGGTTTGGACAGCACAAGCTTGAGCATTCGTCTGCGCTCCAGCACAGGAGCCTGCTGTTCTCTGAAAAAGCTCGCCCATGCTTGTCCCGAGATATCACTGGGCAAACCGCTCTGGTGCGACAAAAGTTCATCGAGAGTTACATTGCGTAATCGGGGATGGATATCGGCCGCGGAAGCTTTCGGCCAAACATCTCCAATGCTCGAATTCCAATCGATCTTTTCAGCTTCGACCAAGACCGCCGCCAACGTGGCTGTCATTGACTTGGTGCACGACCCGATCGGAAAGCGATCCGACAAATCGATCTTGTCCGATGTTCCCCGTTTTCGGCTGCCAAAGCACTCCGATTGAACTAACCCGTCTGTGTTGACGACCGCGGCGGCTAGTGCCGGGACATCATGCTTACGGCAAATCTCTGCAAGTTTGGCGGAAAGAGATGCAGACGGATTTCCTTGGGCGTTCGCGGTCAGTGTGAGCGGTGCGCTAAGTGCTCCCGCTGCAAGGCCGATACAAAAAGCTAAACGCAGCATGGCGGTCGAACGACGTGTGGCAGCCGCCGGCGGGGTGACGATTGGATGATCGAGTCTGGACATGGCGGATTCTCTCAATGTTAAACGGCTGTTGGCTCAATCGGTTTTCGCTATCGGTGTGATATCGCTATCAGTCACTGTGTTGACGTTTTCATCGTGCGCCGGCAGTCGTCTCGACATGGCCAGATTGCATATGGGTATTTACTCATCGCGATCTCGGGCCGCGGTCCAAATAGCTCGTCGATTCGCTTCCGTCATCGGGACGTTCTCTCGCACAGAAGTTGCGCCCGAATCGAGTGATTCAACGACCAACGCTACCGTGTCCTTGGGCGGATGCCCCATGCGGCTCAGAAGTTCGATCAGGTCCTCTGCGAATCGCTTTTTCCAGAGGTCTCCGTAGATTCGGCGACTGAACGACGTGATCTCAGCGGTTGAAAGTCCGTTGATGGACTTAAGTTTGAACCACTCTTCGCCAAGCCTGACCTCCGGTTCAACCGTTTGCCATCGTATGGCCGTAAACGGAGACTTTTTTGCAAAGCTGCTGCTCGGCCGAACTTCGATTGGCACCGCGTTGTCTGCCAGGATTTTCCATGCGGCCGATTCGGCCGCGTCGATGTCGCCATCATTCGACGTGACCGCGATGACGGTCTTTGTCTGCGGAATGAACGCGACCAAGGCGTACCACATCGTGTTGGACCCGTTGTGCCAGTACATGGTGTAAGGGACTTGCGGGCTGGGGGCGTTCTTGATCAAGCCAAATGCATAGGGCTCGCACATGGGGGTGTGCAGCTTTTTATACGTGTCTGCGCTCAGCAGTTTGCCTTCGCCAAGATCACCAAAAACGTGTTCGGTCGCATAGAGACACAGTTCATGAAGTGTCATGTGAACAGAGCCCGATGGTCCCATGATCGGCGTATTGTCGACATCGTCGTCCATCGCGAATTTCCCGCCGAATTTGGTGAGATGGCCCCGCGGTTGAGCCAACGTTATGTCGCTACTCTTCGGCGGGCCGAATCCTGCGGTCACAAGGTTCAGAGGTTCGAACACTTCTCGTCTGACGAGGTTTTCCCATGTCATGCCGGTCACCTCCTCGGCCATCGCCGCGGCCATCGCAATGCCGACATTCGAGTATTCAAACTTTTCGCCGGGCCGACGTGAGGGTTTGTCCGCCATCACATCCAACACCGCGTCACGTCGTGCTTGTGAGGACTCGGGGCCAACCTTGGGGCGCTGCAGCCATACGTTACTGGGGAAATTTGCCGGGGCCCCCGCGCAGTCGGTAAGCAGTTGCTCAAGCGTGACCGGTTTCCAGTCTGGATGAACGTTGGGATCGGGAAAGACCTTTCCAACGGTGTCGGTCCACTGCATCTGTTTCGATTCGACCAGTCGGGCAATCATTGTGGCGGTGATCGACTTGGTGATCCCGCCCAGATGCCAAAGATCGTCGGTTTGAAGAGGGACCCCGCTGCCGACCTTTCGTTCGCCGGAAGTCGCGACGGACTTCAGTTCGCGATCCACCATCACCATCGCGCCGAGTCCCACAAGATTTTTCTGCTCACGTAGACGCGCGATCAATGACGACAGCGGATCGTCGGGCCGAGCGTGCCCGTCATCGTCCGAGTCGATTGTTTGGACCGGTGGTTCGGAACTTGCCTCAACGCTTGCGGTCTCTTTTTCAGACAAGGATTGATCGTTGCCGGGCGGTTCCTGCCGAGTGTTCGTTGCGATTCTGACGGTCTCGGTAGCACCGCGCCGGAGTGAAACGACACCGTCGACCACTGAAATTCCCGAGACTTCACCTTCGATTTCAACCACGTAATCGCCCGATGCAACGCGCGTGGATGTTCCGGACTGCGATACCGTCAACTTCTCGACAACCTCGTCGCCTTGGATGATTCGGATCGGAACGTTGTCCGCTTCGGACTCAATCGTGAGCGTGCCCTTGTTGAGTTCCAGCACGATGAGTACGCCGGCAACGACGAGCGAGAACGCAAATGCGGCGGCGATGGCCCATCGTATGATCGGCGGATAGTGCCTTGATCGGTCTGACTGTGTCACCGCAACGTGTGACGCGGGGATCGGGTGTGCCGTTGGTTGCTGCACATGTGCTAGATAACTTTCCAAGACATCTGCCACTTCATCGGCCGACGCGTATCGATCCTCGGGATGCTTGGACATGAGTTTGCCGATGATTGACGCCAGCCATTCTGGAATCTCGGGATTGATTTCCCGGATCGGGCATGGCTCCTCGTCGGTGATCAATCGCAGGATGGCATAGCTGCTGTCGGCACGAAACGGCGGGCGACCGGTGCACATGGCGTACAGGACGCACCCGAGTCCGAACAAATCGGATCGGGCGTCAACCGATTTGCCACGGGCTTGTTCGGGAGACATGTACTGTGGCGTGCCGGTAATCATTCCCGTGCGAGTGATGCTGGCATCGTCGACCGCCCGCGCCAATCCGAAATCGGTCAGCATTGTTCGGTCCACCGATCCGTCCAGCAAGATGTTCGCCGGTTTGACATCCCGATGAACCAGGCCTTGCGCATGAGCGGCGGCTAAGCCACGCGAGGTTTGCAAGCCGATTCGCAGAACCTCTCGCAAATCTAGCGGCCCCGATTCGTAAATGCGTTTTTGAAGCGTGCCACCACGCAAATACTGCGTGACCAAATAGGGAATCCCCTGCCACTGTGATACGGCAAAAATCGGTAATACGTGATCGTCCACCACTGCCGCAGCCGCTTGTCCCTCACGCTCGAATCTTTTTCTTGCGGCGCCGGATGCGGCGAGGTGTGGCAACAGCATTTTGATCGCGACATACCGGTTCAAGGCTCCATCGAACGCCTTGAACACGACGCCCATGCCGCCACGACCAATCACCCCGACCACTTCATAGTCGGCGATACGACCGAGCATTTGCGGGTCGTCGGTGGGGCCGAGTAAGTTCAAAATCGTACCGTTCAGCTCCTCATCATCGGGGCGATCATCGATCGCGTCTTGTTCGAAGACTTCATCGCTTTCACGATGCAAGACGGTCACGAATTCGCGTTGCCAAGTTTGGTCGATGGATCGAGATTCCAGCAGTTCACGGCATCGGCTGCACTGGCTCACGTGCCATTCGATGTCTGAGATCTCAGGCGGAAGCAGTACGTCATCGGCCAGTCTCTGCAGCTGTTCGTCACCCAAACAAGCGTCCGTCGATTCAATCGTCATGAGTCAACTCTCCCAAGTCCCAATGGTTGGTGATTTCAGCTACTTTTTCTTTTAAGCGGGCAATCACACGGAAACGTGCGACATAGATCGAACCGGTCGAACAGCCCAGCGATTGGGCCACGTCGGCAATGGCTTCGCCTTGGATGGCTGTGCGATAGAAGCTTTGCCAAACCGATTCGCTGAACTCGTTTCGGATTTTTTTAGAGACGCAGTGGACGACTTCGCGTCGTGTCTCTTTGGCAAGCTCATCACGGGTCCAGCCGTCATCGGGCAGTGCACTGAGAAGCTGGTCGACTGACGAGGTACCTGTGGCGACATCGCGAGGCCGGCGCGTGAGCGATTTGGTGATCGCATTGCGAGCAACCGTCGTCAGCCAAGCACGGAAAGGCGGACGGCTCTCGTCGGCTTCCCAGCCGTCGATGGAATTCGCGATGGATAGAAAGATTTGCTGACTGACGTCCATCGCATCGGCATCCTGCAGACCGCGTCGCCGCGCCATGCGGAACACGACTGGTTGATAGATCGCCAAGAACTCAGCCCACGACGGGGCATCGCTGAGGTCCTTGACGCGAGCGATGAGGCTATGGCTGGTTTGCGGGAATTCCGGCACGATACTGTTCTCCTAACAAGTATCATCCCACAGGACTCTCGTTCTTACAGCGTTTCGCCAAATTTGAGCAGAAATCGAAAAAGAGAAATCGAAAGCGTCGAGCGCTGCGGGAAACGGCGGCTGGCAGAACGAGGCTCTCGATGGCACCGATTGATGGCACAATTCGACGGCACCAACCCCGCCCGCGTACCGGCAGGGTTGAATCGGTTCTTAACCGACTTTGCGATCGCCGTGGACGCGGTGAATTCGCATGGATTCGATTTTGCGTTTACTCGCTTTCAGGATCTCGATTTCCGCTTCGCCGATCGATAGTCGGTGCCCTTGCTCGGGGATGACACCGGTGTGCGAGAGGACATAGCCGGCGACGGTTTCGTAATCGTCGCTTTCGGGCAAGTCCCAGCCGAGCGTTTCGTTCAAGTCGTCAATCATGACGCGACCGTCAACTTTGACTGTTGAGTCATCGATCACTTCGATCGCGAACTCTTCGTCCTCGTCGGATTCGTCGACAATTTCACCCACGATCTCTTCCAGGGCGTCTTCGATCGTCACGACACCGGCCATCTGCTGGAATTCGTCCAGCACGATCGCCATGTGGCTGCGACTATGCAAGAATTCGCGAAGCAACAACTCGACCGAGCGGTCTTTGGGCACGGTCCACGGACGGCGCATGATTTCTGACAGAGGTCGGTCGGGCACCGCGCCAGTGGTCAGGCTGGGCAATAAATCTTTCACATACAAAACGCCGACGATGGAATCCAGCGTTCCGTCAAAGACGGGAAAGCGGGTCCGTCCGGCATCGACGACGTGGCGCAGAATGTCGCCCCAACTTGCCGACGCGTCGATAGCATCGACGTCATCCCGCGGCGTCATGATGTGGCCAACCGTATCTTCGTGCAATTCCATCACGCCCTGGATCATTTCGCGAACCCCAGGTCCGAAGAAGCCTTCACGCGTGCCTGCGGTGACGATGGTGCGAATTTCGTCTTCCAGTTGCTCTTCGTCTTCGTCTTCGCTTTCTTCCTTGCCGGCTAATCGGCGAGTCACCCATTCAACCAATTCGCCGGGCGCCGATAGCGGGTGCATCACGATTGCAAGCGAGCGCCAAAACGGCCAGGTGTGATACAGCACGGGTGTGGACGCGAACCGAGTCACCGACGCGGGCAGCCAGACGTGTGTCATCATCATCAAACCGCCCGCACAGATACCCCACACCGTCAGCCGACCAAGCGAGGGCAAACCGTCACCGACATAGATGGCCGCGGTCCCGGAGATCAAGAACATCACGGTCCCGATCATTCGCAAGTATTCGCTGCCGCGGATCGCAGAGTCTTGGTTGTCCAGCACCGCTCCGAATCGATCGCGGTTCCGTTTCAATCGACAGTAGGCTTCGAGCGCGCGGCCGGCAAAGCGATCCAGCAGTTCACCGCCGAGTCCGCCGACGCTGCTAAGCGCGAATCCGACAGCCGACAAGAGCCACCACGTCCAATTGTCGTTCACTGCCTTGGTCCCTGTTCGTTGCCAGCGGCATTGTCGGGTTGGTTGTCGTTTGCCCGGTCATCGTTGACGCGTTCGCAGTCGCTGGTCTCTTCAGCCTCTGGTGCGTCAAGATGCAATGCTTGGTCGGCACCAAAGCGTTCAATGTGGGCAAAGCCGATCGATGTCATGATTGCTTTTTCGGCCTCACGCATGGCCGCACGATCGGCGGGATCGTGATCGTCCATGCCCGCGATGTGAAGCGTTCCGTGGACCAGGTACAGCAACAATTCCGCTTCGGCCGACCAGCCATCGCTCGACATCGACGCGGCCGTGTCAGCACTGGCAACCAGTTCACCCGTCAAATGATCGCCCTGGGCCGAGTAAGCAAAACTGATCACGTCGGTCGCATAGTCGTGTCCCAAATGAGTGCGATTGAACACGTGAATCGTGGGATCGTCGGTGATACGTACACCGATTTCACCGCGAGAGAATCCGCGAAAGGATGCCGCGCGTTGAACGGCGTCGATCATCATGGATTCCGATGCCCAAGCATCGACGTGGTCATCAATGAGAATTTCGACTTGCAATGAACTTGTTCGCAGGGGAGTACGGGCGGCCGCGGAATCGTTTCCGATTTTCCCGAGCCGATCAGCCGGCCTGCTGTCCAGGGTATTTGACACGAGCGTGATAGATGGCGGTAAGGGACTTCACAAGACTGTTACGAACACGATCGAGTTGTCGGAACGTCAACCCGCATTCATCGAATTGGCCGTCAGCCATTTTCTTTTGCGCAATCGTGTCGACCAATCCCTTGATACGAGCGGGAGTGGGATCGACCAAAGTACGACTAGCACTTTCGACGGTATCGGCCAGCATCATCACGGCGGCTTCTAGCGTCTGCGGTTTCGGACCCGGGTACCGGAAATCCTTGTCGCTGACCGACTCGCCGTTGGGGTCTTCTTCGCTACGTTTTGCCGCCTCGCGATAGAAATATTCGACCAGGGTCGTGCCGTGATGCTGCAAGATAAAATCGATGATCGGTTCGGGCAGGTGGTGGCTGCGGGCCAAGTCGGCACCGTCTTTGACATGGGCAATGATCACCAGCGTGCTCATCGCGGGCTGCAGTGAATCGTGTTGGTTCACACCAGCACTTTGATTCTCGATGAAGTATTCCGGCTTGAACATCTTGCCGATGTCGTGGAAATACGCGCCGACACGCACCAGCAATCCGTTTGCGCCGATCGCTTCGGCGGCCGCTTCGGCAATCGATGCAACGTTGATCGAGTGGTTGTACGTCCCGGGGGCTCGTTGAGCCAATCGTCGCAGCAACGGGTGGCTGGCATCGCCCAGTTCCAGCAGGCTGAGATCGGTTTGCACGCCAAATGCTTTTTCCACCAGCGGCAACAGTCCGGTCATCGCCAAGGCGGAAACCAGGATGCAGGCGCCCGACCAAAGTGCTTCCATCATCAACGCGCCCACGACGGTGTCGAACTGAGGGCCGCGATAGATCGGTTCCAGTTCGCTGCCCGGTGCGCCGCTGGAGAGCGTTTGTCCGGAAACGATACCGACACCGATAACGGTGGCCATCGTGACGGCCGCGGAAAGTCCACCGACGTATAACAGGTGCGTGCGGCTGCGGATGCGGTCGAGCAACAGTGTGCAAGTGATGCATGCCGCGACCATCATTACAAATTCGGAAAGCTCGCCGCCCAAAAATAGTGTCAGGCTTAGGCAGGCGGCCGACATCAACAGCAGTGCGAGTTCGCGTCCGTAGACCACCGCCGCGACGATCGATGCCAGTACCAGCGGGATCAATTCGCCGCGCCATTGGTCACGAGCGGCAAAGTAGCCGAGTGAAATCGCGGCGACCATCAACGTCAACATCTTGGCCAATTTCCAAGGGTCCATGACCAATCGCCGGTCATCGACAAAGAAGATGTACGATCCGCACAGCAGGTACAGCGCTGCGATCATGCCGGCGTACGCGGCGACGCGGGCGATGCGATCGCCCCAGTTCATCTTGCTGACCAGTTCTTGCCATTCCGTCCGCAAGAGTGCCAGTTCGGTTGTCGATAATGGCTTGCCCGCATCGGCCAACCTTGACGTTCCGGTGCGATACTTGGTCATCACCGGTTCAACAGCCAGTTCGGCCTTCGCCCGTACCTTTTCGCTCAGTTCGTCGTCGTACTGCAGCGTTTCATATTCAGGTAATCGTTCCTCGATCCAAGCACCAATCATCTTGGCAACGACTTGGCCATCGTCCCCTTCGAAGAGTGTGCGGAACTGGTCACGCAGCGCTTTTCTAAGCTTTGGGCCGACCTGTGCGACTTGGACTTGATCGGTCTTTACAAATTGAGCGTCTTCGGTGTTCCCGGCCAGGAACACTTGGATGAACTCTTGGTTGCCCTGCTTGTCGGTGTGTTGCAGACCGCGAAGCAAGCCGAAGTCGCGAATCGATTGCATCGCGACGTCGACGGCCTTGTCGACTTTGGTGAGTTCGGGGTCGTCTTTGAGGACTTTCTTGAACGTTTCGAACCGATCGGCCGGCGGATCAGGTTTCTCTTCTGCCGGATCAAATTTGTAGAATTGGGCGAAGGCGTCTTTTTCGTCGTCCTGAAGGTCCGCGTACGATTCGGCACTGAGTGCGAGGAACAGTTGGTTCTTGAGCGCGCTGCGAAGCTGGTTCAGGATCTGGGGGCGATTACGATACATCGTCATCGCTTCCCGACGCTTCTGGATCCGAACGGCTTCGGTTTCCGGTTCGTTAACGACGTCGAATGTCACGCGGGTGACCAAGTCACGCGCCGGGATCGCACCGGCGCGGTAAGCGAAAGGTGGGATCCAGGTCTGGCAAAGCACCAGCAGCGCAAGGGCCGCCAACACTGCGATGCCGATTCGAGTCGCCCACTCAGATTTGTCGCTACGCTGCCACCACTGGATCAGTCTCGGCTTGGGGATCCCAAGCGATTCGATCCGCTCTTGGCGGGCGCGCTGTTTGGATGCACCGTTCATCACGGTGGGAAAGGACGTCGATCGCCATGGGCATCGACGACTCGCCGGTGATCAATCACCAGCGACAAAAGCTATTCCCTGCGGTCCTCACGTTGGTGGCTTGATGTTGATCCCGAACCTTGCTTGTCTCGGTTTTCGGATTTTTCGTATTCTTCGACGATACGTTGGACTAAGCGGTGGCGAACAATGTCGCTGGCGGTCAGTTCCACAAAGCCGATTGAGTCAATTCGTTTTAAACGACGAATCGCATCTCGCAATCCGCTGGTTGTGCCACGTGGCAAGTCTTGTTGTGTTGCGTCCCCGCTGACGACCATTTTGCTGCGCTCGCCCATGCGAGTCAGAAACATTTTCATCTGCGCGACGGTGGTGTTTTGTGCTTCGTCCAAAATCACAAACGCGTCGGTCAAGGTTCGTCCTCGCATGTAAGCCAAAGGAATGACCTCGATCACGTCTCGTTCCATCAATTGTCGTGCCTGGTCAAAGTCGACCATGTCGCCCAGTGCGTCCATCAGCGGTCGCAAGTACGGGTTTAGTTTGGCACGAAGGTCCCCCGGCAGGAATCCCAAACTTTCTCCGGCTTCGACGGCAGGCCGAACCAGCACGATCTTGCGGATGTGACCGGCACGCAGCGATTCAACCGCGGTGGCCACGGCCAAAAAGGTTTTTCCGCATCCGGCGGGACCGGTCGCAAAGGTCAGGTCGTATTGGCGAATCGCGTCAACATAACGGGATTGGCCGGGCGTGCGAGGCTTGATTTTGCGCCCGGTATGCTGGATGTCGATCTCGGCGGCCGGAATTTGCGGTGCGGCCCCTTCGACCATCGCACCCTCTTCATAGGCGGCCGTATCGACATCACCGGCGCTCAGTTCGCCGTTCTTTCGCGATAGTACGCGCAGCTTTTCCAGCGCACGGGTCGCCCTTTCGACGTCTTCGCCTTCGCCCGAGATTCGGATTTGTCCGTTCCGCTGGGTGATCGCGACATCAAAGAGTCGACGGAGCTTGCGCAGATGTTGGTCACGCGGCCCGAATAGAGCCAGCAACTCTTCTGGATTGGTGATCGATAACGACGCTTCGGTCATGCAGTCTGCCTGCGGACGGTTAAGTAAACTCGGGTCACAATTCTATACATTTGCCGAGGCTCTATACGCTTTTTCAAAGCGTATGACGAAAATCATGGTCGCACCTCGCTCATCCGCCAACTCCGGCGGCGAAACACAAAATCGCCGGTAAAATTGCAGCAATTAGCGAATCCGTTACATCCCAGACCCCGCCCAGTCCGGGCAACAGGTTGCCACTATCTTTGGCACCTGAGTCCCGTTTGACGAGCGATTCGGCTAAATCACCGACCATTCCGGCTACCGCAAGAAGCGGACCAAGCAGAATCGATCCCCAGAGCGGATTGGTCAGCGCCGTAATCGATGCGGTCGCGGTGGACACTTGTGCGCCGTCAGGGCCGGTCTGAAATAACTGGCTCAGGCAAACAAATGCGACGATCGTAGCGGTTACGATTCCGCCGATTGCCCCTTCGATGGTCTTTCCGGGACTAAGGCGTGGAATCAACTTATGTCGCCCGATCGCCTTGCCAGTGAAATACGCACCGGCATCGGCGCTCTTGGTCACCGCGATCGTCGTCAAGAGTGCCCATAGCCCCCAGTTGCCCTCTTGCATGGTTCGCAGAGCCACCAGCAAAGCCATTGGCAATCCGACGTACTGAGATACGAACACGGACGACATTGCACGCTGGATGGTTCGCGAATCCACCAAGCCAACATTTTTTTCGATCCCCGCGGCGAGTTCGGTTTCGACGTGGCGGCCGTATCGATACATCTCGACGATCAGAATCCCAAAGATCGCGGTGACAGAACCAACAACGATCCAGCCGAGCCTTCCGATGGGGCAGTTGGGCGGATAGGTCGAATCGGCCAGGGGCCACAGCATCGGGATCGCAGCACTGAATGTGACCGTCGTGGTCGCGGCGATCGCGACACGTGGCGAGACCAGGCGACCGGCCCGTCGCAACAGCGTCGTGATATCCCAAGCGGTTCCCAGCGCAAAGAAACCCAGCAGCGGCAACAGCCAGATTCCGCCCACGTCGGCAAAGGGAACGGATGAGTCCAGGTAGATCAGCAATGAAGCGATGCTGATCAGTACGGCAGACGTCGCGAGTCGTTGTGTGAGCAAGTTTGCGGGTTCCGGTGGTTGCGGCCTACTCGTTGACGTTCAGTCCACCGAAGCGTCGTTGCCGAGTGGCGAAGTCTTCGATGGCACTGAAAAAATCTTCGCGTGCGAATTCGGGCCAGCACGATTCGGTCACCCACAATTCGGCGTAGCTCAATTGCCAAAGCAAGAAATTGCTCACGCGCAAGTCGCCGCCGGTACGGATCATCAAGTCAACTTCCGGCAGGTCGGATGTGTAAAGGTGATCGGTCACCAATGCTTCGTCGATCTGCTCGATCGTGATTTCGCCAGCGCTGACCTTTCTCGCAATCTCGCGTGTCGCTTGGCAGATCTCATCACGGCCGCCGTAATCGATTGCTAAGACCAGTTGGGTGCCGGGGTTTGACGCCGACATCTCCAGCGTTTTGTTCATCTCCGCAATCACTCCGTCGGGCAGCCGATCGCGGCGTCCGATCACTTTCAGGCGTAAGCCTTGATCCATGATTGTGCGACGTTCTTCGACCAAATACTGCTCCAACAGATGCATTAAAAAGTCGAGTTCGGCTTGGGGGCGTTTCCAGTTTTCGCTGGACAAGCAATAAAGCGTAACCGCTTCGATGCCGATTTCCGTAGCCGTTTCGCTGACCATCCGCACCGTTCCCACCCCACGGCGATGCCCCTCGATCCTGGGCAAATCGCGTGCTTGTGCCCAGCGGCCGTTGCCATCCATGATGATCGCAATGTGCCGCGGCAGAGCGTCTTTGTCGACTTGCAGCGTCGCTGGATTCGATGTCGGCACGTCAATCCGCTCGCTCATCAATGGCTGACCAATTACTGCTGACCGACGGGCTGCAACTGAAGCACATCGGACGCTTCGGTAAAGATGGTTTGCACTCGGTCCGGACCGACCGACAACACACCCACGGGCACACCGACCAGTTCTTCGATGCGTCGTACATAGTCTAGCGCGCCGGCGGGAAAATCACTGACGCTGCGGGCATCGTCGACCGGCTGTTTCCAACCGGGGATCGTTTCGTAGATCGGTGTGCAGCGACGAAGTTCGTCGGCATGGCTGGGGAATCGATCGATGCGTTTGCCATCGAGTTCATAAGCGACGCAAACGTTGAGTTCATCCAGATGGGCAAGCACGTCCATCATCATCAACGCCAGACGCGTCACGCCGCTGAGCCGTGCCGTATAGCGGACCGCCACGGCGTCGAACCAACCGCAACGTCTCGGTCGGCCGGTGGTTGTCCCGAATTCATTGCCCAGTTCACGAATTTGGTTGCCAATCTCATTGTCCAGCTCGGTCACAAAGGGGCCGCCGCCGACACGGGTGCTGTAAGCTTTGCAGACACCGAGAACTTGATGGATCCATCGCGGTGGAACGCCTGCGCCCGCACAAACGCCGACGCCGCTGCTGTTGCTGCTGGTGACAAACGGATAAGTGCCGTGGTCGATATCCAGCAACGCGCCCTGGGCACCCTCGAACAACATTCGCTTGTCTTGTTCACACGCATCGAGCAGCAGTTCGGTCGTGTCATCGATCATGTCGCCCAGTCGCTCGGCCCAACCGGCCGCCATCTCGATCACGCGATCGGGCTGAACGCTTTCCAGTTCTTCCTCGGACGCACCGAGCTTTTTCAGCATTTCGATTTTTTGTTCCGCGACCGTGCGAATACGGTCGTCGCGATGCGATTGGACCAAATCGATCATGCGAATCGCGTGTGTCCGCCCGACCTTGTCTCGATAACAGGGACCGATTCCTCGGTTGGTCGTTCCAATCGATTCCCCGCGCACGGCGGTTGCGTTGATCTGTCGGTCTTCGGCAATATGCCAAGGCATGACCAAGTGGGCTCGGCTGCTGATCCGCAGATTCGCTTTGCAGTCGACGCCGCGTGCGGCCAGGCCATCGATCTCATCCAGCATGGTCGACGGATTGATGACCACGCCCGGCGTGATCACGTTGTGCACGTGCGGATGCAAAATGCCGCTGGGAATGTGATGCAGTTTGTAGGTCTCGTCACCGGCAACCACGGTATGCCCCGCGTTTGCGCCGCCCTGATAGCGCACGACCCAATCGAATTGTGGAGCCAGCAGGTCGACGAGTTTGCCTTTGGCCTCGTCACCCCACTGCAGACCGATCACGCACGTTCCAGACACCGTAAAACTCCAAGAAACTCAGCACGAGAAATCAGTGACCACGGACACCAAAATCGTGCACCGCGCAAACGGCAAAGCCTAAGGCTGGGCAGGCGGGCTGGCAAGAGTGGCCAACCGAGGCATCTGGTGTGTGGCCGGTTGACCATGATCTCCCCAGGGGGCAATCGCGGAATCTAGCCGCCCAGTCGCCCCAAGATCAGTCGCCCCAGCCCCATCGAATCACACCCAGTTCAGTTGGCTCATCCGTCCAGGTGGCTCCATCAGTCCCGGCGCATCCATTGCGAGCGTTCAGGTTCCCCCCGTCGAGCCAACCAAGCCGCCCGATTCCCGAGCCAGTGGTCTAACGGTTCGTTGCGGCGGCGTCCCAAATTGCCTTGTCGGCTTGCTCGATTAACGGATCGAATTGAGGGATTTCGACGGCGTTGTTCCCCTGCTCGTGTTTGCGGAACAACAGCAAGTACGTTTCGTTCTGAGGTCGATAGCGATGAAAGAAAAGTTGATTCTTTTGAACGACCAGGTCGACCAAGTCCGGATGGGGCTGCTGGCAAGGCTGGCCGCCGACCAGCGGATCGGCGATTTGCCTTGCGAACGCTTGATAGCCGTACGCGTTGGGCAATAGCCGCTGTTGATTCAATTCTGTATCGCTAGGGTTCCACTTGACCGATACCGCCGGTGTCCCCGTCGCCTGCGACACACGCTGAACCGCTTGCAGGCAAATTTGCATCGCTTGGTCGTAATCTTTGACGCGATAGCCAGGCATCGCGATTGGCGAAACCAAGATGACTCGTCGCGTCGGCGTCGTCACCGCCTCCACCAGTTGGGTCAGGCCTGATTCAAACCGTTTTGCGGACTCGATCCCGTCGCTCGCCTCAGCAAATCCGTAGGCGACCAGCACAACGGTTGGGTCGGCCGTTTCGATATCTTGCAGCAAACGTTTGAAACCGTCTTCGGGGCCATCAAAACGTTTTCTTGCAACGCCGTGAACGTCATCACCCGACCAGCCGATGTTGCGAAAGCTGAGTTTCCAGTCCGGTCGGCGGCATTGGATTTCTGCTTCCAATGCACCGGCGGATTGCATTTGCTCGAAAAAAGTGCCGCCCAGCAGGGCGACACGGTCCCCGGCACGCAACAACGGTTCTTCGGCCTGACCGCTGACCGACACCGAAACCAAAAACAACAGCAACGTGAGACGCATATCACCATCCGATTTCTATTCATACAAAAAAATGCCGACGAGTCATTCGCTCGCCGGCATCAGTTTAGTTGATTCAAGTTGGCCCGCTAATCCAACGCTCTGGACCACATTGCTTTGGGCCACATTCGTTTTCAGGCTGTCGGCAGGTTCCGCATTCACGTCGATCGGTCTGCCGGGGTCCAGTTGCCAGCAGCGTTGTCGATGAATCTGCCAGCGGCGTTGTCAATAAATCCTACGCCCGTGATCCTACGCCCAAATGGATTCTTTTGGATTCAATCCGGACGCGACATCGGATCGAGTGACCGAGCGAGAAAGCGCTTCGAACGTTAAGCTTGGAACGCTAATACGCCCGGTTCCAGCCGTGATTAGCCTTCGCTCTTTTCAAGTTCAGACTCGATCGACTTGACCAATTCGGCATCGGTTGGTTTGGTTCGCGGTGCGAATCGATGAACCAAATTTCCTTCGCGATCGATCAAGAATTTCTCAAAGTTCCAGCTGATCTTGCCTTTCCCAGCTGGTTGCACGTCCTTCCCGGTTAAATATTTGTACAGCGGAGCGGCGCCGTCACCGTTGACTTCGATTTTGTCAAACATTGGGAAGGACACGTCGTAATTGGTGCTGCAAAACTGCTTGATTTCTTCCGAGGTACCCGGTTCTTGGCTGCCGAACTGGTTGCATGGGAATCCGAGCACGACGAATCCCTTGTCTTCATATTTCTTGAACAGCTGTTGCAGTCCGGCGTACTGAGGCGTCAGGCCACACTGACTGGCGGTGTTGACGATCAGGACCACGTTGCCTTCGTAGTCCTCGAGGTCGACCGATTCGCCATCGATATTCTTCATTTTGAAGTCGAGTGCACATTCGTGTTCGCCCTTTTCTGGATGATCGGCAAATGACATTGGCGCGAGGACTCCGTAGGTCAGCGACAGAACGACAGTGGCAGGAAGCAAGAAACGCATAGCAAATCTCTGCGAAAGTGGGGGCAAAGCCGCCGCGGCGGCGAAAATGGGTTTTTGGGGAAAGTATAGCGGGGGTACCAGTGGCAACGGCCTGCTGAGCGAATTAATGTCTGCTTGTACGCCGAACTAGCGGCAGATTACTTGACGCGGCGCGCCGCGAATGACAGCATTTCTGTTCAGTATTCCGCCCTTCATACCCGCTTAACGAAAAATACAGGCAACGCCAGATGAGTAGCATCGAAGAACCGGGCATCGCCCCCAACGCGAAACGCCTTCTCTGGGCCGGATTCATGGCCATCTTGGCAGCTGGTGTTGGGTTCGCAATCCGCGGCGGGATTTTCGACAACTGGGGAGGCGAATACGGATTCACCGCATCCCAGTTGGGTGCCATTGGCGGTGCCGGATTCACCGGGTTTTGTTTCGGCATCATTGTCGGCGGCGTGATCGCAGACAAGATCGGCTACGGCAAACTGGTCGTCGTGGCGTTTCTGTTCCACGTGCTCTCGGCATTTGTCACTTTCGCCGCTTCGACACCTGAAAACGCATACAACTTTTTGTTCTGGGGAATGTTCCTGTTCGCGTATGCCAACGGAACTTTGGAAGCAGTTGCGAATCCGTTGGTTGCGACGCTGTTCCCAAACAACCGCACCCACTACTTGAATATTTTGCACGCCAGTTGGCCGGCCGGGATGATCATCGGAGCGATCCTGGGTTGGATTCTTGACGATCGCATGGAACTCAGCTGGAAACTTCAGTTGGCGCTCTATCTGGTTCCGACGTTGGCCTATGGGCTGATGTTCATGGGGCAAAGCTTCCCGCAGAGTGAAGCGTCCGAAAAGGGATTGAGTCTCGGCGAGATGCTGAAGGACGTTGGGTTGCTCGGTGCCGCTGTTGCCTGTGGTTTGCTCGCGCTGTTCTTCGGTGACGTGCTGGCTCCGCTGCTGGGCGATGGCGCCAGTATTGCTGGTTGGATCATCGGTGCGGTGTTGCTGGCAGTTGTCGGCGTGATGACTCAGTTCTCGGTCGGATCAATCTTGCTGTTCATCTTGTTCCTCACTCACGCGTTGGTCGGTGCGGTCGAACTCGGAACGGATGGTTGGATTCAAAACATCACGGGTAATCTGTTCACGTCCGAGCAAGGCAAGTGGCTGTTTATCTGGACATCGTCGATCATGTTCGCACTCCGGTTCTGTGCACACTTCATCGAAAAGAACTTGAAGGTTTCGCCCGTCGGGTTGTTGCTGATTTGTTCGATCTTGGCCGTCGTCGGTCTGCAAATGGCTAGCGTCATGCAGACGTTCACGATGGCGTTGCTTGCTCTTGGGATTTACGCAGTCGGTAAGACTTTCTTTTGGCCGACGATGTTGGCGGTCGCTTCGGACCGTTACCCGCGTACCGGTGCGGTTGCCATTTCGATCATGGGTGGGATTGGGATGCTTTCGGCCGGGCTGTTGGGCGGTCCGGGACTGGGCTACGGAAAGGACCGTTTTGCCGCCGCCGCACTGCAGGAAAGTAATCCTGCGGTTTACGAAGAAGTCAAGAATACCGAAACGCCTTCAAAGTTCTTGTTCTTTGACGAGGTCAATGCGATCGATGGGGTGGTGATGGATGAGGCCAGCAAGGCTGAGTCGCCCACGCCAGAGCAAAGTGCGATCTTTGCCGCAAGCCAGGCGGGTGACCGGGCGACGCTAAAAGCGGACTCGTTCATTCCCGCCACCATGGCGGCGGTTT
Source organism: uncultured Pirellulaceae bacterium (assembly GCA_963975425.1). Taxonomy (GTDB): domain Bacteria; phylum Planctomycetota; class Planctomycetia; order Pirellulales; family Pirellulaceae; genus CAXBGS01. Next base: position 531,204 of record CAXBGS010000003.1, on the reverse strand, counting down.
ATCTGCTGATCCTGCTATACTTCAAGAGCATCGGTGGATACAAGCCGGTGACGATCAACGAAACCGCGGAAGAGCACGAACGAGAGGCATTTGCCGAGGCAGCCGCGACAACCGGCGAATCTTGATCACGGTGTTGACGCGGGTGCCCTCATGAAGGGGCACCGTTGATAACAGGTCCAGAATACCGGCTCCTCGATGGGGAGCCGGTATTTTCTTTGGTTATGCCGCGGCTTTGCTGGGCATCGGCCTAAATCTCGCCTCGGCCCCCCTCCAGCTATCGCCCTGGTTACGTCTAGAATCTGGGACCGAGATTTCACACGACTTCCTCCCTAACCCCTTAATTTTTCGTGCTACGCACCCATCACTGCGGCCAGCTCCGCAAAGACGACGTCGGAACCGAAGTAACCCTGTGCGGATGGGTCGAGAGCAAACGTGATCACGGCGGCGCGGTCTTCATTGACTTGCGCGATCGATATGGCCTGACGCAGGTGGTGATCGGGCCTCCCGAAGCAACCGCCGATCTCATCAATGACGCCGGACATGTTCCCGCCGAAAGCGTGATCCTGGTGCGTGGGAAAGTCGCCGATCGATTGGAAGGCAAAGCCAACGAAAAGCTGGCGACCGGTGACATCGAAGTTCGTTGCCACCACTACGAAATCTTGAACGCCTGCACCACGCCGCCGTTCACGCCCAGCCAAGCGGACTTGCCCGGCGAAGACTTGCGTCTGAAATACCGGTTCTTGGACTTGCGTCGGCCCGAAATGCAGCAGGCAATGATCCGCCGCAGCCAAATCATCAAGATCATGCGAGATTACTTTGCCGAGCGTGATTTTATCGATGTCGAAACGCCGATCCTCGGACGCAGCACACCCGAAGGCGCTCGCGATTACTTGGTTCCCAGTCGTGTTCATCCGGGAAGCTTTTATGCACTGCCACAGTCACCGCAGTTGTACAAGCAGATTCTGATGGTCGCCGGCTTTGACCGTTACGTTCAAGTCGCCAAGTGTTTTCGCGACGAAGACTTGCGGGCCGATCGCCAACCCGAGTTCACTCAGCTTGACCTGGAAATGTCGTTCGTCGACCAGGACGACATCATCACCATGATCGATGGTTTGGTCGCCGAGACGGCCAAGAAGGTGTTGGGCATCGATGTGCCGACCCCACTGACCCACATGACGTATGACGAAGCGATGCGTCGTTACGGCCATGATGCGCCGGATTTACGTTTCGATATGGAAATCACCGACATCACATCGGTGGCAAAGAAAACCGAGTTCCGAGTCTTCCGTGGCACCGCGGACGCGGGCAATTTTGTGCGAGGCATGCGCGTCAAAGGCGCCGCCACCCAATACTCTCGTCGACAGATCGATGCATTGACCGATTTCGTCAAAGACTTCGGCGCCAAAGGACTTGCCTGGTTCCGCGTCGAAGATGACGGATCGTTGTGGAGTCCGATCAGCAAGAATTTCGAAGAAGCCCACTTGGCCGAAATCAAAGAACTGATGGGCGGCCAACCGGGCGACTTGTTGATGTTCCTGGCCGATACCTGGGAAGTGACCTGCAAGGGTCTGTACGGCTTGCGCAAGCGACTGGGTGCCGAGCTAAAGCTTTACGGTCCCGACGATTTTCACTGCAGCTGGATCACCGAGTTTCCAATGTTCGATCGCGACGAAGAGAGCGGTCGTTGGAACGCGATGCACCACCCCTTCACCGCTCCGCTGAAACGCGACTTGGAAAAACTAGACAGCGATCCCGCAGCATGCCGTGCCCAAGCGTATGACTTGGTCATCAACGGCAGCGAAGCCGGCGGCGGCACGATTCGAATCCATGATCCGGCCACGCAGTCAAAGGTCTTTGGATTGTTGGGGATCGACGAAGAGACGGCCGAAGATCGTTTCGGATTCTTGCTCAACGCGTTGAAGTACGGCGCACCGCCGCACGGTGGTATCGCGCTGGGTGTCGATCGCTGGGTGATGTTGTTCGCCGGGCTGGAAAACATCCGCGAAGTCATCGCATTCCCGAAAACGCAAAAGGCATCGGACTTGATGACCGAAGCACCGGGCAGCGTCGACGACGAACAGCTAACCGAACTGCATCTGCGGACGGTGAAAATCAAGTCGACTTAGAACGGTCTTCATTGACGCATCCGCGATCACGTCGATGTGATCGCAGGTCGTCGGCGACGCTGCGACGGTCGCTAAGGGGCGCATTGCGGACGGGTGCAGTTCGGCTGCCTTGGGATTGCTCTGTTGGCATCGGTGCACGGGCGAACCGGGTTAAGCGTTTTTGGGCGATTTTAGATTCGCTTGTGCTTCTTGCAGAAACTGCATCGCTTCGATGGGCGTCATGGAATTGACGTCTAGCTTTTGCACTTGTTCAAGCAGCGGGTGGTCGGCGAATCCAAAGAGGGTTAGCTGGTATTGGCCGCTTGCCGAACCGGTACCTGGCGCCTGGATCGTGGGTCGGTCCAAGGCGTCGCGGTGGTCGGCTTCCAATTGCGCCAAGACATCTTTGGCGCGTTCGTTGACCGACGTGGGAATGCCGGCCAAGCGGGCCACGTGGATGCCGTAGCTCTTATCGGCACCGCCGGCGACGATGCGATGCAGGAAGACGACCTCGTCGTTCCATTCCTTGACCGCAACGTTCAGGTTTGCCACTTGCGGCAGCGATTCGTCCAGTTGTGTCAGTTCGTGGTAGTGCGTTGCGAACAGTGTTCGGCAGCCGATCTGTTCATGCAGGTGTTCCGTGATCGCCCAAGCAAGTGATAGGCCGTCATAGGTGCTCGTGCCCCGTCCGATTTCATCCAAGATGACAAGGCTGCGTGATGTCGCCGTATTGAGAATCCGAGCCGTTTCGACCATCTCGACCATGAAGGTACTTTGCCCGCGACTCAGTTCGTCACTGGCACCAACACGGGCAAAGATGCGGTCGGCAATTCCGATCTCGGCAGATGTTGCCGGTACAAACGAACCGGCTTGAGCCATCAACGTGATCAACGCAACCTGACGAATGTAGGTGCTCTTTCCGGCCATGTTGGGGCCAGTGATTAACAAGATCATTCCCGATTCAGGCGAATGGACGCAGTCATTGGGAACGAATTCACCTTGTGGCATCGTCACGTCCAGTACTGGGTGTCGACCCGCGTTGATGCGCAAGACGGAATCGTCCACCAAGGTCGGGCGGACCCATCCACGATGGCAGGCGATCTCGGCCAGCGACGCAAGCACATCCAGCTCGGCGATTGCCATGCCGACTTCTTGCAACGTCGATAGGTGCCGATGCGTTTCGGATCGTAGGTGCGCGAAGATTTCTTGTTCGCGGGATGAAGCTTTGTCATCCGCGGCGAGCACTTTTTCTTCGTATTCCTTCAGATCCGGCGTGATATAACGTTCGCAGTTTTTCAGCGTCTGTTTGCGAATGAAGAAGTCCGGCACTTTGTCTTTGTGCGCGTTGGTGACTTCCAGGTAATATCCGAAGACTTTGTTGTAACCGACCTTCAGATTTTGGATGCCCGTCTCTTCCATCTGTTTCTGTTGATAGGCGGCGATCCATTGCTTGCCACCACGCGCTAGTTCACGAAGCGCATCCAAGTCTTTGTCGAATCCTGCGCGGATGAAATTGCCGTCCGATGCGGCAAGTGGGCATTCGTCGGCCAGCGCCGATTCGAGCTGGCAGCGCAGTTCAGGACAGAGATGCAAATGTGATTCGACGAAGGTGAGTCGCGCCGCACTGCGGTCGGTCAGTCTCGCTTTTAATTTGGGAAGATTCGCAAGTGTCACCGCGACTTGCTGTAAATCGCGCGGGCCTGTTCGCCCGGTGGCGATCCTGGCCAGCAATCGTGTCAGGTCATAGGTCTGTTTTAACGTTGTTCGCACGTCGCCGCGCAGGGTGACGTCGTTGGCCAGTTCGGCGACACTGTCAAGCCGTGCATTGATCGCGTCGATGTCGATCAGGGGCGCCGCGATCCAGTCGGCCAGCAACCGCGAACCCATCGGGGTGCAGGTTTGATCGATCACGTCCAGCAACGAACCATCGCGTGAAGCGGTCCGAAGCGTTCGCGTGATTTCGAGGCTGCGACGGGTCGACGCATCAATCTGCAAGACACCGCACTGTTGATGCGACGTCAGGGTGCGAAAGTGATCGAGTGAACGCCGCTGTGTTTCCTGCAGATAGGTTAGTACGGCACCCGCGGCTCGAATCGCAGGACCGTCATCGTCGCCGAAACCAAAGCCTTCCAAATTGTGAACGGAAAACTGTTTGCAAAGAGTCTCTCGCGAGGCGTCTTCGGCGAACGTCCAAGCCGGTCTCGCCGTCCACGACCATGTCGCGGTCGTGTCCGGGCTGAATTTTGCGTCGTCTTCGCGATAGATGACTTCGGCCGGGCCGATCCGTTCTAGTTCATCATCGATGCGAGAAAGCGGAAAGGTGCCGGCTTCGAATCGGCCGCTGGAAAGCTCGGCCCAGGCGATTCCCACCTGCGGTTCGGCGTTCTCTTTTTCCGCTCGCTTGTCATGCAGCGGAAACACGGCCGCGACATAGTTTGCTTCGCGCGGGTCAAGCAGCCCGTCGTCGGTCAGGGTGCCGGCGCTGACGACTCGGGTGATTTCCCGTTTGACCAATCCTTTGGCCTGTTTTGGATCCTCCATCTGTTCACAGACGGCCGCCCGATAGCCCGCCTGGATCAGTTTGTGCAAATACGAATCAAGCTGGTGATGCGGGAACCCGGCCATGGCGGTCGGGTTGTCGCTATCCTTGTCGCGGCTGGTCAGCGTTAAGCCGAGCACCTTGGCCGCGATCTTGGCATCATCCAAGAAAAGTTCGTAAAAATCGCCCATGCGAAAGAATAGCATTGCGTCGCCGCATGCTGCTTTCGCCTCGTGGTATTGCCGCATCATTGGAGTCATGCGAGCAATGTACCGATCGAGATACCGGTGGGACAGTGTCGGCCGGATTCGACGGCTAGAAATGCATCGAATTGACCGGCCGATTTTGACGTCTGGGTAAACGCGAGCGACGATAGGCGGAAAGCCGCGACCGCCAACGGCCCCGACCGGCGCGAACGTGGCGTCATCACACCGGGCAATCGCATCGGCAAGACCGCCGGTTGAGTTCGCAAATCCGCCAATTACATCTGCGAGTAGGGTTTGGGCATCAAGACAAATTTGTCAATCTTGCTGACGGTGCCTTTGTACTTTTCGACCACTTTGAGCACTTGCCAGTCCGGATTCACTTTGAATGCTTCCCAGGCTTTCAGTCGTGCCGCATCGCTAGGGTACGTTGTCAAATAGGTCAGGTTGGGAGTCTGTGGGCCGATCAAGCCTTGGCCAATAAAGACCGGCTGAATGCCACAGTCATAAAAGATCGGAACTTCGCCATTGTTGAACATGTCGACTTTCAAATCGCCCAGCTTTTCCGTCGGACTCTCGTAAAGACGCAACTCGTAGACCCGATTGGAATTGCTCAGTGATTCGCTGGTGACGTTCAGTTTCGGCATGCAGTCCATTGCAACCAGCAACTCGCTTTGAATGCGGTCATAGGCGGCATCGTTTTTCTGGCGACCGAGCAACGGTTCTGCTGCGGATTGATAGTCGGCATCCGCGGCGACGTTCTTCTTGACCGTGGCAATTTGATTCGGACTGTCATAGGGAATCACGACGACGATTCGCGGGCTGCCCGATTCATCGGACGGCGCGTTGGTGAAAACGCCGATCGGACCGATACCTTGACGCTGCAGAGCCGGCAGTAAAGCGTCCTCCAAATAGGTGTCGATCGCCTTGGTGTCTGATTTTTCGGACAATAGATAGCTGCGCACCTCGTAATACTGGTGTGCATCGTCCGCAAGCGAGACGCCGGTCAAGGCCGCGAACACGCTGGCAAAGGCGACAGCAATGATGGATCTAGTCATGTGAATTTGCGAGGGTGAAACGGTAAGGGGCACCGCAAAGCCTGCGGTGGTGAAGTTCGTCGGCTGACATCATAATCTTTTGCCGCAGATGGTGCCCGACCCGAGTTGCCTGATGCGAGTTGCCTGATGCGTGTGCCAACCGATCGTTAATGGAAAAAAATCATGATGGAATGGATCGACTCACTTTCAACGCTGGCAAGTTCGATTCCAACGATGGCGGCTCTCGCCCCAGACGTCGTTGCGGATGTGGCGACAGCGGTCGCTGAACATGCCGCTGATTCACACGTGGCCGATTCGCATGGGGCTGATTCGCATGCGGGGCCGGGTGCACCGAACGATGCCGGACTGTTGTCAATCAGCGGCCTGTTCACCTTGGGGATGCTGGTCTTGCTGCAAGCCGTCCTCGGTTTCGACAATCTGCTTTACATCTCGATCGAGAGCAAACGAGTGGCGGAGGATAAGCAGTCGCTTGTTCGCAAATCGGGCATCGGCATGGCAATTGTTCTTCGGATTCTGCTGTTGTTCGTCGTGGTGAACTTGATCGAAAAGTTGCGAGATCCCTTCGTCGAATTCACATCCGGATTCGTCAGTGCCTCGATCTCGGGGCACAGCTTGATTGTCCTATGCGGTGGCGCGTTTATTCTTTGGACCGCCTTGAAAGAGATCTACCATTTGCTCGCGGTGCCCGATCTCGATCACGAGGGAGAAGACTCTCAATCGCGAAATAGTGTCGCCAAAGCGGTGACTTTGATCGTCGTGATGAACTTGGTGTTCTCCTTTGATTCAATCTTAAGCGCGATGGCGTTGACGACGGATTTTCTGACGATGGCGGTTGCCATTGTCATCAGCGGGGTGTTGATGATTTGGTTAGCCGACCGAGTCGCGTCGTTTCTGAAAAAGAACCGCATGTACGAAGTTCTTGGACTATTCATCCTGTTCATCGTCGGCGTCATGTTGGTCAGCGAAGGCGGCCACTTAGCGGATTTGCAGTTGTTCGGTCATCATGTCATGCCGATGGCAAAGAGCACGTTCTATTTTGTGCTGGCGGTGCTGATCGTGGTCGACGTCGTCCAGAGCCGATTCCAAAAGAAGTTGTTAGCTCAGCAAGCTGCACGCCAAAAACGCGCCGCTAGCTGAACCACATGCCGCATGATCGATCGGCAACCGATTGGGTGTTGCCGCTAGCGGCCGACTAGACGTCGTGATCGCCGAGCAATCGCAATACGTCGTCCACAGCACGGCGATACGAACTGACTTCGTCGGCCGTATCTTGATCATCCGTGTACCGAGGGTCTGTTTGTGAGGCGAGCGTATCGATCTGCGGCAAGACTGCTCTGTCACGGACGTCAATGGAATCAGGACGCCGGTATGAACGTGGGCTGCCCTCTTGAGGATCGTCGGCCGTGGGGGCCTCGCGTGTGCCGGCGACGGCATTATCACCCGCGATCACCGGGATGCGGCGATCAATCGGTCGCGCCGCCGGGGATTCGCCTTCCGCAATCGATTCGCCCTCGCCTTCGGTTTCGCCCTCACCGCCCTCGCCATTGACGGTGCCCGTATTGCCCGGCAAGTTCAGGTAATTCAGAACTAACAGTGCGTCGAGTGCTGTGACGTACAGATCGCTGTTCACGTCGTACCCGTATGCCGGATTTCCGGAACCCACAGGGCCGGGGCCGAACGCGTTCAGGTAGTTGATGATGATCAATGCATCGGCGGCGGTGACTTGGCCACTGCGATTGACATCGTAAGGAAAACTGTCGTTGTGAAACGGGGTCGAGTTGGCGAGCACATCGATGACAAACACTTCGCTAACAGGATCAAATTCCCCATCAACATCTTGCGCCGTGATCGTCAGCTCGATCGCACTTTGTACCGCGAGTTCGACAAATTGATCGTCGGTCAGTTTCAAGATCGAATCGACGATTTCGAATCGCGAATCGTCGACCGACATGTCATACCCGCTCCCGACTCGGACTCCGTCAACGATCACTTCGCCGACGACATCCCCGGGAACGAATTCGACGAGCGAATCGCCGCCCAGTTCGATCGTGCCGGCTTGTTCCGGTTCATCGATGACGCGAACGGTGAAGTCGAGGGTCAGTGAGTTTCCACCTCGGTCTGTCGCTGTGACTTGAATCGGAACGCTGGGCGTCCGCTCGAAATCGAGCGTTTCGTCGTCGGCGAGGTACAAGTCAAAACCGCGGAAGACAAACCGGCTGTCGTCCACCGACAGCGTATGCTGATCGTTCAGGTCTTCGTCTTCGACGTCAAACGTCGAGACGTACGAGCCCTGGATATTTTCGAACACGGCCGTGTCCGAGAAGATGTCAAAAATGTCCGTCACTGGCTCGTTCACATCACCGATGCTAACGGTGATGACTTGTTCGATCGGCTCCGGCGAGTACTCTTCATCGATCAGTTCGATTCGGATCTGTGTTTGGGTTTCGGTCTCGAAATCCAGGTCACCACCGACAAAGATGATTTGACCATTAAGAATTTCGAAGCGGGTGTCGTCAATAATGACGGTGATGTCGTCGATCGGGCCGTCGGGATCCAAAAGCGTCAGGGGGCCGACGATTTCGCCCGGTTGTGCGTTTTCGGGCAGCGGTTGCTGCGGCGACTGCAGCGTGGGTGGATCCGGGACGGGCAGGATAACGATTTGAATCGATTCGACGCCGGAGGGATCGCGTCCGTCGTGCAAGATCACTGGAATTGCGTCGTCGCCGTTGAAATCTTGCTCGGGCTCATACCGCAGCCCGCCGGCAATATTTGCCACGGCCATTCCGTGACCAGCCGGACCGGTTTGCAGCAGAATCATGGAGTCGCCATCGGCATCGCTCGCCGACAGCAACACGCTGGGGGCCGATACGTTCAGGACGGTGTCCTCGGACAATGTGAATGACGGCGCGACCACATAGTTGGGCGGAGCATTGTCGCCGGACACGTTGACGCCAAACCGGATTGGCTCTGACGGTCCACCTTCGCTGACTTCGACTCGGTGGCCACCCGGTTTCAGCAGTGACACGTTGGCGACGCCCGCCGAACCGAGCAAGAGAACGGAATCACGAGAGTTGCCCGGCGCGATCGTGACGTCATTGCCAACCGTCGCAAGATTGACGCCCAGATCGATCAACGTCGAACCGTCACGCAGGTCGATCAAACGCAACAAGCTTTCCGTTGGCGAAAGGGCCATCAATAGCTCACGCGATCCATCCAGTAAGACGCTGTCGCCGATGTCGGCGAACGTATGTAGTGTCGCGAAATTTCCATCAACATCGTGAACCGAAACGCCGCCATCGGTGCTGCGGACGGCCAGTAATCCGGTCGCGTCATCAAAGTCCAGCAGTTCGGCGGCGCCAGGCAACGTAACGGTGTTGGTCCCGATCTGCGAACCACCGTTGCTCCATAACGCTAGTTCAAGCCCTCCGTCGCCCGCCCAAGCAAGGATTGATCGCGGTCCAGCGGCGGAAGACAACAACTGAGCGTCCATCGGTACGCTGACCGATGCGGCGACTTGTAATCCGCTCGACGCATCCGATGCGTCGATGGAACGCAGCACACGTTCGCCGCCGTCTTGACCGAGAGCAAAACCGAGCCCGGCGGTATCGATTTCGATTTGTGACCACACGACGCCGCCATCATCGACCGGAACATCGCCGATCATGAATCCCGTCGGCCGCACCGTTTGGTTGTCTGTATCGACTAGCCATGCGCCTTGCTCGCCGCCATCGGTTCCGATCGCGAGCAATGTGCCGTCGGGCATGGCGACGATGTCGGCAATCGTATCGGCAATGGTGATTTCGTCTGACTGGCCCGTCGCCGTCTCACCGACATACACGCTGCCGCCCGACAACACGGCGGTCGCTGGGCCGATCGCGATGGCTTCGGTTCCGCTGGCGACGTTGAGACCTGGGCCTTGATTCTGCGCTTCGACAGGGAACGTTTGTTGTTGCGTCGAAGTGCCGTTGAACAGACGCACCAGGTAGGTGCCGTCGGACAAGTTAGGAAACGTGAATTGCCCCGCTGCGTCAGAGAGCGAGACGGGTTCGCCAATGTCCAGCGTGTCGTTCTGGTTGGCATCCAAATACAGCACACGGCTTTCCAGCGCTGATTCGGCCCCCTCGCGGCGCAGCGAAAGATTGGCGTCATGAAAAACTTCGCCCATGATCGCGGCGAGCACGCGTCGCTGGGCTAATCGTTCCACCAGCAACCGTCGGCCCCTACGCGGCGAGGCAACGGCATCGCGGATTTCCATGTCCTTGCGACCGTGCGAACGTCGAAGCCAGATTTTTCGCTTGCTCATTTCTCGTTGAATTCCAGACCCTGTTGTCGCAAGCGGTAATGACCAATCCGATGGTGTCCACCTGATTTTTCGATAAGACAGCCACCGATGGCTGCACACGCCCCGGTCACTTCTTTCTTCCGCATCGCGACTTTGGATGCATTTGCATCCAAAAAGTTCCCCTCCCAAGAGTGGCGAGAATGGAAAAGTCGCGAAATTCATACGACGGACAACCCGCAAGTATGTTGCGGAGATGCACAGTCCGCGTGCTAAGCGTCTATGATACGCAGTTAAGCCGCCGCCGTCGCCTATTTTTCGCGGTTTCGCAGGGAGATCGGAGCGGTCCCACCGCGGCCATCGATCGGTCCCACCGCGGCTATCGGTCGGTTGCACCGCGGCTATCGATCGGTTGCACCGCGGCTATCGATCGGTTGCACCGCGGCCATTGGTCGGTTGCACCGCGGCCAACGGAGCGGTCCCAATGCGGCGGACGAAAGCCGTTTTACCGCGAATATCGTTGAAAAGATTCCCGAAGTGAAAGCAAGGGTTGATCGCCCGACCGTCATGCGATCGGCCAAAGATTCCAATTGAACACACGTCAAGCGGCGTGTGGAACGTCGAAGACGCACCGTAAATTAGAAGACGCACCGTAAATAAGACGCCTGCCATGAAAATTCACCGCAATCGTCAACTTGTGCATGCCGTCGCAATACTCGCCGGCGCGCTGGCTTCCTCATCTCTGGATCGATGGTTCCGCTCCGATCAAGCAGTGGCTCAGCGATCGGGTGACCTGACCGCCGAGCTGATGAACACGTACGGGCTGTCGGCCCAGGGACTGGTTCGCAAAATCGACTTTTCTCCATTGGTGATCGATCCCGATGCGGAACCGGTGGAAATCAAAAGTGGCCCGCTGTTGCTCGGAGATGCCGGCAAGGTGTTGCAGGATGGCGATCTTCCGTTGGCGATGGAGCTGTTCTTTGCACATACCGTCGCCGAGTACGAACATGCAAAAGAACCACTGAGTGCGGTTCGATTCAGTCAGCAACTTCGCCGACCGGTTTGGCAAATTCGCTGGGGCGTATCGATGGCCCTGCGAGGTGGGGAATTAGAGGACGCCAATCCGATCGGTCAATCATCCTCGCGCGGAAGCAGTCGGGGGCGCAACGGTGAGGCCGAGGAACCGAGTCCTAGCGAGATCCTCGAAATGGCAATGGGATTGGTCGCCACGACGGTGGCGGAAGAGTTCGAAACGCGATTTCGTAGCGGAACGTTTGGGACGGCACTCAGCTTGATCGGCACCGAACCGCCCGAAGAACCTGCTGCGAACCAGCCACGTCCACGAAGCTCGCGTGGTGGCGACGAGCCCGAGCCTGAAGTTGTCGCCCCGCCGTCCATCTTAGAGAGCGGTCCATCGGCTGCGCCGATTTGGGTTCCCGGCATCGTTTATCTCGGTGAAGGTGCTTCGGCGGATCGCACAGAAATGGCGCGGGCAATGGGCATCGATTTCTTGCTGCACTTTGACGTCGCCCTGAAAACGGGTCGCGAAGACAACGTCGAAAACACTTCGCGATGTCGAGTCATTCAGGTCGGCGATGGCCGGATTCTAGGCGTGTCCAAGGGAATCGATAAAGACGAAGCCGAACGGTATTCACGGGGCGGGCGCGGCAATGAAGCAGACTACGTGAAAGATCAGCTAACGTTAATCCTTGCCATCATGGATCAAAAGGCGAATGTCAGCGAGATGCCGACGTTGACGAAAGACATCGCAAAGAAACGGGTGGGGATGCTGCTGTCGGCGTCGCGATTGCCCGGTGCAAGTCGCCCTAGTCTGCGAACGTTGGCGGAGATTCGGTTGTATCAATCACTCGGGTTGCTTGATTCATCCGAGGTGGATTCGGCTTTCGATTACATCGGCGGTGCGGATGCGCTTTTTCTCTTGTACGGACCGCTGGACCAAAAGCTTGATCGGGCGCGACAGTGGGCGATCGACGCTCTCTCTGGCGAAGCCTAGCGGGACAGCGCCGCGTGGATCGCTACTGGGTTAGCCGGCGAAGCGTCGGGAATCTCGATTTCTTGTTTGCACAAGCTCGAATGATGACGTAGCGTTCGAAACGGGGGCGATTGGCTCTTGTTCCACGACGTTCCGCTAAAGCAGAGCTTGAAATGAAATCGGTGATCTCAGCCGTCATCGCCATTGCCGGCTTTCACGTCGCAATCTATTACGGCAGTTGCTATGTGATGGGTGGCATCGAAGCGGGCTTGCCCGGAGGTGGAAATCGCGTCTATGGCGACTATCACGAGGGCAACCAGGTCACCGCTTTTTTCAAAGGCGAATCGATTCAGTGGCCGTGGAGTTCGTCCGAGCAGGACCCGAATGATCCAGCGTGGAATCCGGGCCAGGCAGCATCAAATCCATTTGTCGAATCGGTGCCGCCATCGAGCGTGAGCACCGGAGCCAAGTCACGGGGCGATTTGTCGGACTGACGAAGCAGTGTCGCCACCGCGCCGGATCGAAACTGGTGTTCGAACCCATCCATCACGCGAGGCGTTTGCCATTGCGGCGGCCTCGGTTTCTGCGGCTACGGTTTCTGCCGTTTCGGTTGCGTCTTGCCGGATTCCGTTACGCTTTGGCGGCGGCGACGACGGCAGCGGCGTTGATGCCGAAGTGCTCGTAGACTTGGTCGTAGGGACCACTCGCTCCGAAACCGCTCATGCCGATGAATTTGCCTTGCAATCCGATCCACCGGTCCCAGCACATACGAATGCCGGCTTCGACGGCGACCCGGTTGGTGACGGCCGGTGGCAGGACTTCCAGTTGATAGGCTTCGTCTTGTTGCTCAAAAATGTCCATACAAGGCATGCTGACGATACGCACCTTTTTGCCATCGGCCGTCAGCGTTTCGCCGGCTTCGACGCATAGGCCTAGCTCGCTGCCGCTGCCCATCAAAATGACATCGGGCGTGCCCTCACAGTCGGACAAGATGTACCCGCCCTTGGCACAGCCGCTGGCCGATGCATATTTGGATCGGTCCAGTGTCGACATGTTCTGCCGCGACAGAACGAACGCCGACGGGTGATCGTTGATCTGCATCGCCGCCCGATAGCACTCGGCCACTTCGTTGGCATCGCCGGGACGGAAAACGTTCAGGCCGGGGATGGCGCGGCACGCGGTCAGGTGTTCGACCGGTTGGTGTGTTGGGCCGTCCTCGCCGACACCGATCGAATCGTGCGTCAAAATGTAGATCACCGGTTGATGCATGATGCTGGCTAGTCGCATCCCGCCACGCATGTAGTCGGTAAACACAAAGAAGGTCGCGCCGTAGGAACGCAATCCGGAAAGTGACAAGCCGTTGACGATACCTGCCATGGCGTGTTCGCGAATGCCGAAGTGCAAATTGCGGCCCTCGTAATGGCCGGGCAGGAAGTCGCCGGCATTATCGAACGTCAAATTCGATTTGTTGCTGGGGGCCAAGTCGGCCGATCCGCCGATCATGAAGGGAATGTTTTTGGCGATCGCGTTCAACACTTTGCCGCCGCTATTACGCGTGGCATCGCCTTTCTCGCTGGCCTCGAACTCGGGAATGTCTTTGTCCCATCCGGCCGGCAGTTTGCCATCGAACATCGCTTGCAGTTCGGCGGCCTTGTCGGCATTGGCGGATTGGTACTTCTTCCACACCTCGTTCCATGCTTGATAAGCGTCCGCACCGTTCTGGCCTACGTTGTCGGCAAAGTGCTCGCGAACGCCATCGGGGACGAAGAATTTTTCATCCTTGGGCAACCCATAACTCTCTTTTGCCAGCGCGACTTCGTCCCAGCCGAGTGGTGCACCGTGGGCGCCGTGGGTGTTTTGCTTGTTCGGTGCTCCGTACCCGATGATGCTCTTGACGATGATCAGGGTCGGCTTGTCGCTGCACGCTTTGAATTGCTCAATCGCCTTCGCGAGCGCCGCCAGGTCGTTCGCATCGTCGACCTTCAGCACGTTCCAGCCGAGTCCCTGGAACCGTTCGCCGACATCTTCACTGAACGCGAGATCGGTGTCTCCTTCGATCGTGATGTGGTTGTCATCGTACAACCAACAAAGGTTGTCCAGTTTCAGGTGTCCGGCCAATGAGGCGGCTTCGCACGCGACGCCTTCCATCATGTCGCCGTCACTGCACAAGGCGAACACGTTGTAATTGAACAGTGTCAGGTCATCGGTGTTGTAGTTGGCTTTCAGCCATTTTTCGGCCATGGCCATGCCGACGCTGTTGCTGACGCCAGCGCCCAGTGGCCCGGTGGTCGTTTCGATGCCGGCCGCTTCGGCGAACTCGGGGTGACCGGCACAGACGCTGCCGATTTGCCGAAAACGCTTGATGTCGTCGAGGGTGACCGAAAGATCATCGGTCGGGTTGCCGTTGTCGTCGGTCGCTTTCACGCCCGAGAGGTGCAGCACGCTGTACAGCAGCATCGATGCATGACCACACGAGAGCACAAACCGGTCTCGGTTGGGCCAATGGGGCTGTGCGGGGTCATACCGCATGGCGTGGTTGAACAACTGATAGGCGATCGGGGCCAGCGCCATCGGGGTCCCGGGGTGACCGCTGTTGGCCGTTTGCACCGCGTCCATACTCAGCGTGCGGATGGTGTCGACGGCAAGGTCTTGAATATCGGTCGATGCAACGCTCATCAGAGTGGTCACCTGTGGTGGAACAAGAGTGCGAAAAGAGCCCTAAAAACGGTGCGGAAATGTTAGTCCGCACTGCCAGAAATCACCAGGGGTTCTGGCCTCGCCCCGCGACGGGTGGTCGCTCGGCGACAAGCCGGATGCCCGCTTGCTTTGAGGATGCCCGCTCGCCTTGGGGTCGCTGAGAGGGCGCATGCGGGACAAGGACGCTGTTCGGGCTGCGCGAGAGCGAAATGCCACGGCCACTTGCCGCTAGCGTGGGCGTCCGGGCATGTTCGCGTCTTCCAGTTCCGATGCGTCGTAATTGTCGACCTCGTGAACGCTTAGCTGGTCCGAGTAACCGGTGGTGCGAACGACATAGATGTCACCGTGTTCGTCCTGTTCGACCGCGGCGCCGTGGTGACGTGTCAGTTCCAGAGTCGCCAAAAACCAACCAATGACCGACGATTTGTGGATGCCGCCGTGGACCAGGTCCAACAACGGGACTTTTTCGTCGCTCTGCAGGCGATCGTGGATGCGGGTCATGTACACATGAATCGGCGTGTCGTCGTAGACCACCTCGGTTTGGGGCGGGCCGGCGGCTTCACGCATGATGCGCCCAAATGCGCTGACCAAGTCCCAGATTTCCAAGTCCACGATCGGCTGGTCGCCGGGATCAACTCGACGTGCCGGCAAATCATCCGACATCCGCTCGTAACGTTGCTGCCAGCGGTTGCCCATCTCCTCTAAAACCGATGCCGCATCACGAATTTCTTTGTACTGCAGCAATCGTTCGACCAATTCGGTCTGAGAGTCCTCGATCAATTCTTCAGCGTCGTCCTCGACCAATTGCGGCAGGACGGCCTGGCTCTTCATTTCGACTAGCGTGCTGGCCAAGTCGATGAAATCGCCGACATCGGCCAAATCCAATTGCTGTAAAACGTCGAGGTATTCGAGGTACTGATTGACGACCTTCGCCAACGACATCTCGGTCAAGCTGACTTCCTGTCGCCGGACCAGATACAACAGCAAATCCAGTGGGCCGCGATAAACCGGTAATTCGATTCGGAAGCCCATCAGCAGCGGAAATCCATCAGTAACACGTTGATTCGTGGGGCAATGGGTGAAGTGCGGAGGTCCGATCCAGCGATCCGGGCCGACCAGGCGTCGTGGCAGGCGAACTTCCAGCCCGCCACTTCGCTCTTGCTGGGCGTCAGCCCAACGCGGGCTGATGTGGACGAATTAGATCGCGAACCGGACGACGGCCTGAAATCAAAGGATCACCTGCCATCAATCGTAGCTGGATGGGGCCTCGGCGGATAGATTTCCTGCCCTCGGCTCTGCCCAGAAAGGCTCTGACAAGCACCGAAATACACTCGAAAATCAGCCGGCACCGCGTTTTACATCTGATTTCACAGTAAGTGATTCGAGATCGCAGTGCCGCACATCACTGCCATAGCACGACGCTTGCAGGGGGCACAGCTGGTGGAGCTTTCGGGTGGAGCCCGCTAGTGGGCTGATTCGGCGGTGTTGCTGGCGAACAGGCGAAAGGCTGCTCGCGGGCAGTCCTATTGGTTCGGCCCGTTGGTCTCGCCCGTTGGTCTAGCCATGCCCATGGCGGTAGTTAGGCTGGGCAAGCTATCGCGACTAATCGTGCCACTTGTTGGTTTTTAGCCTCAAAATTATCATGCGGCCCATGCAATCACTGTCCTTGACCCGAAATACGCACTTTTTGGCTCCCCGAATGTCCTCCCCGAACCATCGTCACGTTCTCTCAGCGCTCGTTCAGAACGTGCCTGGGGTACTCGCCCACATCTCTGGGATGCTTGCATCGCGCGGATTCAATATTGATTCTTTGGCGGTCGGCGAGACCGAGGATCCACATTTGTCGCGGATGACTTTCGTGGTCGTTGGTGACGATCGCGTCTTGGAACAGGTGGGCAAACAGCTCGAAAAGATCGTCACCGTTGTCCGTGTCCTTGATGTCAGCAGCCAAGACTTTGTCGAACGCGATTTGCTGTTGATCAAGATCAAGGCACCCGCAGGTGGTGTGCGAGCAGAGATTCGCGAGTTGACCGATATCTTTCGGGGCAAGATCGTCGACGTCGGGCCAGACGAAGTGATGGTCGAAATTAGCGGACGCGAGAATAAGGTCCAGGCATTCATCGATCGCGTCCGCCCCTATGGCATCACTGAACTGGTTCGCACCGGGCGAATCGCGATGGTCCGCAGCGACAGCAGCGAATCGCTTGTCGCAGCCGACAAACCAGCGGCCGCGTCAGCTTAGCGTTTCGGTCATCACGATCATCCAGACGACGAATTGATTGTCGATCGTCGCTTCTCCTATCCAACGCGCGCCGGAATCGTTCTTGGCGCTTAACGATTTAACACACATCACTCACCAACCACCACGAAAGAACACCAGACATGGCTGCCACGATTTATTACGAAAACGATGCCGATCTTTCTCACTTGAAAGGCAAAACGATTGCGATCCTCGGTTATGGCTCACAAGGCCACGCGCAGGCTCAAAATCTTCGTGACAGTGGCTGTGACGTCATCATCGGTCAACGCCCCGGTTCGGCCAACTACGATCTTGCTGTCTCGCACGGTTTCGAGCCAAAATCGATTGCCGATGCGACGAAGGCGGCCGACGTCATCAACATCTTGCTGCCTGATGAAGTCCAAGGCGATATCTATCGCCAGCACATCGCACCCAACTTGTCCAAGGGCAACGTGTTGATGTGTTCGCACGGTTTCAACATCCACTTTGGCCAAATCGAGCCGCCGGCGGGGATCGACACTCTGTTGGTTGCCCCCAAAGGCCCCGGACACCTGGTCCGCAGCGAGTATGAAAAAGGTGGCGGCGTGCCATGTCTGATCGCGTTGGGCGATGATGCCGCCGAATCGACCAAGCAAATCGGTTTGGCCTATGCCAAGGGGATCGGCGGAACTCGAGGCGGTGTGATCCAAACCACGTTTGCCGAAGAAACCGAAACGGACCTGTTCGGTGAACAAGTTGTCTTGTGTGGTGGCGTCAGCGAATTGGTCAAAGCCGGTTATGAAACACTGGTCGAAGCGGGCTACCAGCCTGAAATGGCCTACTTTGAGTGCATGCACGAACTGAAACTGATCGTCGATCTGCTGTACGAAGGCGGGCTCAGCTACATGCGATACAGTATCAGTAACACCGCTGAATACGGTGATTACGTCAGCGGTCCACGCGTGATCACGGCAGAAACGAAAGCCGAGATGAAACGCATCTTGAACGAAATCCAGTGTGGCGAATTCGCCAGAAAGTGGATTTCCGAAAACCGAGCCGGTGCGCCGTTCTTCAAAGCGACGCGTCGCCGCGAGCAACAGCACGGCGTCGAGCAGATCGGTCGCGGCTTGCGCAAGATGATGACTTGGATCGACGAAAAAGAAGTTTAGGTCGACGCATCTTTTTATGTGCAACGCGGCTCTGCCCACCGTCGAACAAATCACCCGGTTGCAAACCGAGGCCGTTCGGCGGTGGCACGAAGAACCGATCGATGCACCGGAACCCATGCCGTCGTGCTTAGGTGGGCCGGCGCGTTTAGACGGGCCCGCCGATCAAGCAAGGGGCTCTCTGCCGGAGCCGTCTTTTCTATCGCTCGTGCGGCAGCAACACGCGTGCAATTTTCGTCTGTGGCACGAAGAGGATAAAGCTCGCAGTCGCACCGCCTCGGATCGCCAGATCGCGGACGTCAAACGCACAATCGACCAACTGAATCAGCAACGCAACGATTGCATCGAACGTCTTGATGACGCAATCGCGTCAGTGCTTCGGCAAGCAGGCATTGTTCCGGTCGCGAATGCCCCACTGAATACCGAGACGCCCGGCAGCGCCATCGATCGACTCTCGATCATGTCGATCCGTATCTATCACTACCGCGAACAACTCGATCGCGTTGATACCCCGCCCGCCGTTCAGCAATCGGTCACGCAGCGACTGTCGACGTGTGAGCAGCAATTCGCCGAATTATCGGATAGTCTTCAGCAGCTGCTCAACGATATCTGCTCGGGCATCAAACGCCACAAGACGTATCATCAGATGAAGATGTACAACGACCCGGCCCTGAACCCAATGATTGACGGGTGAGTTGCATCAGCGACGGCATGTTTGGAATACCCGATCGGCACTGACGTGACAGGAACGCCGTGTCAGCAGCAACGCGTCAGGAATGATCGGAGCCGTTTCGCATTTTTTCACGGGCTCGTGTCAGGACCGGACCGATGCTGTTTTCGGTCATGCCAACGTACTCGCTGATCTCGCGGTACGACTTTCCTTCCAAGTGATACATCCGCACCACGTTGGCTTCCTTGGGATCCAGACGCAGCAACAGCTTTTGGATTTCTTCTTGGTTTTCGATCCGGGTGGGCGGTGCGTCCATGCCGGATTCCGTTGCCGAGACCGCGCCGTTGTTGGCTTGGTTGCGGATGCGCATCGCCGAATGCAGGCGCCGTGCGATGACGCGTCTGGAAATGACCGTCAGGTACGTCGCCAACGAACAGTTGCGGCGGAATCGGCGGAGCACTTCGAAGTCGTTTGCCACGATCGTCAAAAAGACATCGGCGACCAGATCATCCCGTGTCGCTTCATCAAGCTCGAATCCGCGGCACTCGGCCGTATGGTTGGCGACGTGCACGACCAATCCCAAAAAACGGTCGGCGAAATCCTGCCATGCGCGGGGGGCACGCTCGAGACAGCGTCGCAATAACTCGCGATCGACTTCGGATAGGCTCACGGACGCGGCACCACAAGATGAGATTAGCAGAGGAAGGTTAAGTGATGTTCGATTCACTCACGCGAGTGGTCGGTCCCCCAGAGGGTCGCGAAATGAAACGATGACTCAGGCAGATCACTAAATGCATGTTAGGTGGGTGGGACGACAATCGCAAGCATTCCCTGAAAACAGCACGATCCGCCCAAATCCCCCTACTCGATCAAATGGAAAATCTCGACAGAATCTACCGAACCTGCAGGATTCGGCCGAACCTGAACAAAAGGATGCTACGGAACCGTGTTGCTGGCCCCCTATTCGGGTTCCTGGGGCTCTCAAGAGCCTGCTTGGGACGCAATTTAGTGTCGCCAAATCGACTGCATCGCGGCACCGCTGGGCAGTTTGTGGCGTAGGTTTCTTATATCTATCGCCGCACCGTTTTCGCGTGACCCGCATGACCGACATAACGACGCCAATTCGAACAACCGATCCAAGTGATGCGCCTTTGGTGGGCGCACCGTTAACGGCGGCATCGATTGATCAGGATCATGCGAGGATCGGGAAGCTGCTGATCGGATTGCAGGAATCCACTGGATCATCCGATGCGTTTACCGGGGCCGACCGGGACACTCGTTTCGAAAACCAGTTGGCACTGGTGCGTCTTGGGATGGCGACTTCGCTGTTTTACGCGCTGCGAACCAAGCACGCTCCCACCGCAGTTCATAGTTTACGTGTCGCTCTTTCATGTTCGGCATGGTGTCAACGCTTGGAACTGAGTGACGAGGATCGCGATCGAATCGAGGTCGCGGCATTGCTGCACGACCTTGGCAAAATCGGCGTCCCTGATCGCATCCTGCGAAAGCCTGGCAAGTTGACCGTTGACGAGCAGTTGACGATGGATTGCTGTCCCGAGTTGGGGTGCGAAATCTTGCGAGGTTGTACCAGCGATATCGAATTGCTGAGCATCGTGCGGTATTCAAATACATGGTTCGATAGCCGGCGACAAGCAGAATCGACTCGTGAAGAAAAGTTGCCGCTCGGTGCCAGGATGTTGGCAATCACCGATGCGTTCGACGCCATGACGACCGACACCGTCTATCGTCCAGCGATGAGTCGCGAACGCGCTGTAAAGCAATTGATCGAAGGCAGCGGAACGCAGTTCGATCCGGAACTGGCGATCGATTTCAGTCGCATGCTCGAGCAGCGCCCCGAGATGTTGCAAGGAGTTGTCGTGAACCGATGGCTGCAGCAATTGCGCCCCGACGTCGGAGACCAAATGTGGAGCGGTTCACCGGTTTCGCTGCCGGTCGAGCAAGACACCGTTCGACGCGAAACTTTGTTCCATCAACAGCTGTTGGGCACGATGAAGGATGGTGCCGTGTTCACCGACCGTGAAGGCACCGTGACGCAGTGGAACCACGTCATGCATCGAATCACAGGTATCCCCGACAGCGCGATCGTTGGCCAGACCTGGACGATGGCGGGGATCGGGCTGAGTCATGGTGACGATTCTTCGCGGGATTGCCCCGTCTACGAATGCCTGCACCAGGGGACATCGACCACGCGCAAGATGGCGATCATGTCATCCAGCGGCGCGATGGTGCCCGTGCATCTGCAGGTTTCACCCGTCATCGGCCCGACGCCGGGAACGCACGGTGCGGTGGTCGTGATCCGGGACCTTTCTGACCAAACCAATCTCGAAGAAAAAATCGAAACGCTGCATCAACGTTCGACGCTTGATCCGTTGACCGGTGTTGCCAATCGCGCCCTGTTTGACGAAACCATCAAAAAGATGACCGCTGAGACGGTGGCGGGTGGGCCAAGCTTTAGTCTGATCATTTGCGACATCGACCACTTTAAACGTGTCAACGATGTTCACGGGCATCCGGCCGGCGATGAAGCGTTGATCAATTTCGCTTCGATTCTCGGTGAGCACAGCCGCGACGGCGATTTGGTGGCTCGCTATGGCGGCGAAGAGTTCCTGTTGCTGGCGGTCAATTGTGACAACGCGACCGCCGCGACGCGCGCCGAAGCGATTCGTGCGGCGCTGGAACGTACGCCTTTGAACGGGCTGGGTGGCGAATCGGTGACGTCAAGTTTCGGCGTGACGGAATTTCAGGCGGGCGACTCGGCCGAGACCGTTCTCGCGCGTGCCGACCGGGCCCTGTTGAAGGCCAAGGACAACGGCCGCAACCGCGTGATTCAACTCGGTACCGGTAAACATATCGACTATTCGGAAAAGGCATCGTCCAAACGAGGCTGGCTGAACTGGTTGGGCGGAAACGAAGGAACCGAACACAACGACGTCGACATCGTCACGCCTGTGCCGATCGACTTGGCCATCGAAAAGTTACGAGGGTTCATTGCCGACCACGGGGCAGAAATTGTTCACGTCACCGAAAGCCAATTGTCTCTGAAAGTCAACGGTCAATGCACGACCGGTGGACGCCGAAGAGTCGACCATCAGATCGCCCTGGCAGTGATGTTGACCCTTAGCGAAACCATTGCCGAGGGTGACCAGAAACGAAAATCGCCCTGCCAGACCAAGGTCCATGTTCACGTCACGCCAATCCGTAACCGCGATCGACGCAACCGAGAGCTGAAAACGTGCGTGGATCAATTGGTCGTCAGTTTGCGCAGCTATCTGATGGGCAAAATTGTCTCCGACGACACCCACTAGATGCACCGCTTGTGATCACACACACGCGGTCTTGTCGTACATGCGGGTGCCGGAACCACGTACATGTAAGCGGCGTGGTCGAATGCTGATCGCATGGTCAGCTCGTATCGCATGCAAGCCTCGTTCGGGCAGACCTGACTCGGATGCATCTGAAATGGGTACATCTGAAATGGGCTGAGCTGAATCGCGGGCTGAGCTGAATCGCGGGCTGAGCTGAATCGCGGGCTTGGCGGGATAACGGCCGCGCGGGTCGATGGATGAGCAATGAGTCGATTTTCATCCGCGGGGCATGTTGTTCACCTGGCCAGTCGCGAGAGGATTTTCACTCCCCGGCGCCGTGATTCTTGGCCCCCACTTGCGATGACGGTCATGACCGCTATTGTGCAGTCTTTGGATGGGAATCGATCCCAATCGCGTACACCACTGACTCACGCACATACGGAGCTGTCACCAATCATGGCATTCTCATTGCCCGCACTACCTTACGCTTACGACGCCCTGGAGCCTCACGTCGACGCACGGACGATGGAAATCCATCACACCAAGCACCATCAGGCGTACATCAATAAGGTCAACGCTGCGATCGAAGGCACCGATCTGGAAAGCAAATCGATCGAAGAGCTGATTTCCGACTTGGCATCGGTACCGGCCGACAAGCAGGGCGCCGTCCGTAACAACGGTGGCGGCCACGCTAACCACTCCTTGTTCTGGACCGTGATGGGCCCCGGCAAAGGCGGAAGCCCGTCGGGTGATCTGGAAGCGGCCATTACCAAGGCATTCGGGTCGGTCGACGCGATGAAAGAGCAGTTCGCGACCGCCGCGGCCACTCGATTCGGCAGCGGTTGGGCCTGGTTGGTCGTCGACGGTGGCGAATTGAAAGTTGGCAGCACGGCAAACCAAGACAGCCCACTGATGGGCGAAGCCGTCGCCGGGATCAGCGGCACGCCGATTCTAGGTTTGGATGTTTGGGAGCACGCGTACTACCTGAACTACCAAAACCGACGTCCCGACTACGTTTCGGCATTCTGGAACGTTGTCGACTGGGACGCCGTTGCCGCTCGATTCGACGCCGCCAAGTAAAGAACGCAGTTCGTCGATTTGAAATTTCGGTTTTTGAAATTTCAGTTCTTCAGGCGGAAACGAAAAAAGGCGTCGCGACCAAGCTTGGTCGCGACGCCTTTTGTTATTCAGCGATCATCATGCGAGCGTGTCACTCGCAGTTCTGATCCGGGGCCGGCTCACTCTCCGCCAGGGAAAAGTGGGCCTTCGCCGCTGCCCAGGCCACCCTTCAGGTCGCCTTCGGACGCCGGGATTCCGCTTTCGGCGGCTTCCGCTTCGGCAGCAGCTTTCTCTTGCTCTTCGCCCCAGTCGACACGTTTGAGCGACAAACCGATTTTTCGTTCGTCGGTGTCCACGCGTAAGACTTTCACTTCGATCTCGTCGCCGACTTTGACGACTTCCTCGGGGTCTTCGACCTTGTGCTCGGCAAGCTCGCTGATGTGCAGCAATCCTTCCAAGCCGTCTTCCAGACCGATAAAGACACCAAAGTTGGTGATCTTGGTCACATTGCCTTTGACCAATTGGCCGGGCTGATACTTGTCCGGAATGTCGCCATCCCACGGATCGTTATCAAGTTGTTTCAGGCCCAGTGCGATCCGGCGACGTGATTCGTCGACGCTTAACACGCGGCATGCCAGTTCTTGGCCCTTTTCGAGCAATTCGCTGGGATGACCGATCTTTCGCGTCCACGACATATCGCTGACGTGCAACAGGCCGTCGATGCCCTCTTCCAGCTCGATGAATGCACCGTAGTTGGTAAGGTTTCGGACCTTGCCGTTGACATCGCTGCCTTCGGGGTAACGTTCCAGGACTTCGTCCCAAGGGTTCTTTTGCGTTTGCTTCATGCCCAGTGATAACTGTTGGCCTTCCGCATCGACGCCCAAGATTTTGACTTCGATTTCGTCGCCGATGTTCACCAATTCGCTCGGGTGATTGACCCGTTTGGTCCAGCTCATCTCGCTGATGTGAACCAAGCCTTCGATGCCTGGCTCAAGCTTGACGAACGCACCGTAGCTCATGACGTTGACGACTTCGCCCTTGTGATCGGAGCTGACCGGATACTTGGCCTCGATGTTTTCCCACGGGTTGCGGTCTTTTTGCTTCAGTCCGAGCGCGATTTTTTGTTTTTCGCGGTCGATATGCAGCACTTTGACTTCGATTTCCTGGTCGATCGAAACCATTTCGGTCGGGTGACCGATTCGTTCCCAGGCCATGTCGGTGATGTGCAGCAAGCCGTCGATGCCGCCGAGGTCGACGAACGCACCGAAGTCGGCGATGTTCTTGACGATTCCCTTGCGGATCTGGCCGACTTCCAGCTCTTTCATCAAGTACGCGCGATCTTCTTCGCGTTGTCGTTCGATCAGCGATCGGCGGCTGATCACGATATTGCGACGTGTGTCGTCGATCTTCAGCACTTCGGCTTGGATCACGCGGCCGATGAAGTCGCCGATGTCGCCGGGACGGCGGATGTCGACTTGGCTGCCTGGCAGGAACACGTTGACGCCGATGTCGACCAACAAGCCGCCTTTGATTTTTCGAATCACGGTACCGGTGACCACTTGGCCTTCGGCAACCGTTTCCATCATCGCTTCCCATTCGATGATCTTTTCCGCTTTGCGTTTGCTCAGCGAGATCATGCCGTATGGGTCGTCGGCCGCGCCGAGCTCGTCCTCCATCTCTTCGATCAGGACTTTGACCGTGTCGCCGACCTTGGGCGGTGTCTCTTCGCCACCCCATTCGTCCAGGCTAACCGTGCCTTCGCTTTTGAATCCTACGTCGATGAGCGCCCATTCATCATTGATTTCGACAATTCGTCCGTCGACGATTTTGCCTTGGGCGTAGTCTTGTTGTTCGATTTCAAAGGCTTCTAGCAACCACTGCTCGGCCTCTTCTTCGGGAGCAAGGGTTGCTAATTCGCCAAGGACGTCATCGTCTTCAAGGCTGCGGATAAGGTTACGGTTGACCATAGAAAGGGGTCCAAGATGAGCGTCTAGGCACTTCGGCGTTGACTCGATTCCTGCCGCGGCGAATCGATCGCGGCGAGATGGAAACGTGGGCCGGTGTGGCGCTCAAGAGGGTTTGAGGAACGAAACAGTATCAAATCGCAAGGCAACACACCCAGCGAGGTAGCCCGGTAACCTATCAAAGCAAAAAAAACGTCACAACAGCTGTCAGCCCGTTTCACGGCGAAATCGACTTTTTTTGACCCGATCCGGGTGTTCGCGGACCGAATCGGAGTGCCCGCTGACGTAAAACGTTCGGCGTGGTATCAAGTGCGTCTATTGTCACAGGCCTGTTGTCACTGCCAGGGAATCGTCAATCCATGTCTGAAACGTCCAATCTTCGCGTCGCTTTGGGAGGCGACCACGCCGGTTTTCCCCTGAAAACGGCTTTGGCCGAGCGGTTCGCCGATCGTCTTGATGCCTTGATCGATTGCGGAACCGACAGCGAAGAGAGCTGTGACTATCCGGATTTTGCACTTCGGGTCGCCCGTCAAATCATCGACGGCAAGGCCGATCGCGGCATCATGGTGTGTGGCAGCGGCGTGGGGGTCAGCGTCGCCGCCAATAAAATCAAAGGCATTCGCGCGGCGATTTGTCACGACACGTATTCGGCACATCAGGGCGTTGAACACGACGACATGAACGTGTTGTGCATCGGTGGCCGGATCATCGGCTCTGAGCTGGCGTTCGAAATCGTCGCCGCATTCTTGGACGCGAAATACGTTCCCCAGGAGCGACACGCCCGGCGTTTGGATAAAGTCTTGGCCATCGAAAAAGACGGAATCGACGCCAAGATTTAAGGCCGCGTCGTCGCGCCTCGCCTGGCCGGATGGAGCTTTCCGTTTCGCCAACACAGCTGCTGTGGTTAAAACAGCTGCTGTAATTAAAACAGCTTGGGCAGGTTGCCGTCGAGTTGTTGTGCTTGGTGAGTGAGTGCCGCGTTCATCAGCTCGATCGCCACTCGCGATTCCAGTGTCACCCCGGCACGCACTCCGACGCACGGGTCGTGACGACCCTTGTCGAGTTCAAAATCGATTTCGCTTAGATTCTTGCGGACGGATTTTTGCGGTTTGTTGATTGTGGATGTCGGTTTGAAACCGACACGAAAGACCAGCGGCATGCCGGTGGTGATGCCACCGATCAATCCTCCGTGCGTGTTGGTGACGTAACCGCCCGATCGGATCGGATCATTGTTCTCGCTGCCCAACCGCTCGATCACGTCACATCCCGCACCGACTTCGCACGACTGGACCGCGTTCAGTCCGCCCAGCGTTCCCATGATCCTCGCTTTTAAACTTTGATAAAGCGGATCGCCCAATAGCGGCGGTACGTTCAAGGCAACGACTTCGACGGCGGCTCCGATCGAGTCACCTTGTTTGCGTGTCGCCTTGATCAACTCGCCTGCCTCCTTTGCAAAGTCGGCATCGACCGAATGGATCTCGGCGCTGTGCATTTTTGCCAGCACCGCATCGATTTCTTCGCGAGGCACGGCCAAGCTTTCGCCCGCGCCGATTTGTTTTTGAAAGTGTTCCGACAGGCTTGTACTTGCCTTCAGGGACCCGACTTGCGAGATCGACGAGAGGATGACGGTGCCGAATTGTTCGTCCAGCGTGATGCGAGCGATCGAGCCGCCGATCACATCGCTGATCGTGGATCGGTAACTGCTGCGTCCGCCGCCGCGCACATCCACAAACCCGCGCGACTTGTGGAACTTGACCAAGTCGGTGTGACCGGGACGAACTTCGCCGGTCGGGCCAGTGAACTGGGTGTAGTCCCCCGATTTCTTGGAGGTCGACAGTACGATCGCCGCAATCGGTTCGCCGGTGGCAAAGCCTTCCTCGTAGCCTTCGGTGTCGAAGGTGGCATCGTCGACGTTGACCGTTACCTTCGAGCCGCCCAGCAGCCGTTGGTGGTCTTGTTGGTAAAGTCCCGACAAAAAGACGACTTTGTCCTTTTCGTTTCGCGGCGTGCCGTGGCGATTGCCGCCGGGCCGCCGGCGGTCAAGAAAGGACTGGACCTGTTGACGCGAGATCTTTTGACCGGCCGGGCATCCGAACACGATCGTGGTGACTGCCGGCCCGTGTGATTCCCCGGCTCCGGCGACGGCGTAGAGCGGTCCGCCGAGAATTTCCATCAAGTTTCCTTCGCGAATGAACGTTTCAAAACCCCAGCATAACCTGCGTTCTTTTTACTCGCGATGGCGTCAATTTGCCGAATAATGCCGCTGATTGCGGGAAACAGCTGGTCCCCGCTTGATCCCGGAACCGCTCGTTCGGTCCGGTTGTGCCGAATGCACGGCCTATCCCGAGAACGTGACGGTCGATTGAAACACTTTAAGCAAACGGGCGCGGGAAAGACGTGGCGGCTGGTCGATGAATCTGTCGGGACCCTGAGGTCTCGCGATGTGCTGCTGATCATTTTTGTCAAACCCTGGGCATCGGTTTGATGGGCTAGCAGCATTCAAAACCAGATGTTCCAGCACCACTCGTGGACTGGAATCCGATACCACACTTACCGGAATCATCCTTCCATGACCAGAATCAATACAAACGTTCCATCGCTGGTCGCGCAAAACCGATTGCAGGCCAGTAACAGCGACCTTCAGACCGCGCTGACGCGACTTAGCACCGGCTTGCGAATCAATAGTGGTGCAGATGATCCGGCCGGTTTGATCGCCAGTGAGGCTTTGCGAAGTGAAATCACGAGTCTCGGCAAAGCGATCACCAATACGCGGCGAGCGAGCCAAATCATCAGTACCGCTGACAGTGCTCTGGGCCAGGTCAGCAACCTGCTAAACGATGTTCGCGGATTGATCGTCGAAGCGGCCAACTCTGGCGCGCTCAGTGACGAGGAAATCGCTGCAAACCAGTTGCAGATTGACTCATCGCTGGAAGCCATCAACCGAATCGCCCAAACGACTACGTTCCAGGGTCGCAAGCTGTTGGACGGGTCTTTGGACTTTGTCAGTACGATCGGTTCGGTCGCAAGCGTCAGCGACGCCAAAATCGACCAAGCCAACTTGGGCGCGACCGGCCAAATCGACGTCGAAGTTGTCATCGCGGCCGCAGCCAGCCAAGCAGAAATCACTGCTAACTCGGCCGCCTTCACCGCACCCGCGGCCGCCGTTGCCGGGACCGGTGAAGGGATTGTCCAAGAAGCAACGATCAATGGCCAAGTGGTCTTGATCACTGGTCCCGAATCGCTCGCGACCATCACGTTCGCCGACAGCGGCAGTGGCGATGATACCGCGACGGCTGCACTGAGTGCCGCGGACACGGTGCTGACGATCAATAGTGATTTCGGTGTCGGTGGTACGACTGATAACGCCAATATCCTTGCGGCGCTTAACGGAATCGAAGGCATCACCGCGACCGTCGTCAGCGGGACCGAACTGGCTGCCGCGGCACCCGCGGACGTCACCGCCACGCCAGAGCAGGCGCTTTCGATCACCGCCAATACGCTGGGATCGGAATTCAATAACGTCGAAATTCGATTCAACGACGTCAACGATGACTCCGTTGCAACCTATACAGCCTCGGCAGCGTTTGATGCGGACCAAAAAGTCCTAACGGTCAATTACAACTCCGCAGCCACAACGACGCCCAATACTTTCGCCAACATCGTCACTGCGATCAACGCAGTCCAAGACGACGGCGGGGACCAAATCTTTACGGCCGTCGCTGCCGCGGACATCGCTGACAACGACTTCACGGCTGCGGCCGAAACGCTAAAGACGGGCACGACCGGGGGTGAAGTTCTTGCCGCCGACTTAGTGTTCCAGCTGAACGGTGCCGACGGTGCTGAAACATTCAACTTCGGTGCCGGAACATCCAGCTCGCAAATCGCGGCCGCGGTGAACTTGGTTTCCGACAGTACCGGCGTTGCGGCCAATGTGGTTAGTGGCGCACTCGCATTCAACTCAACCGCTTACGGCAGCGATGCACTGGTCAATATCGATGTGATCACCGAGGGCGACGGCGGAACCTTTGGCGCCAGTCTGTCGGCACTACGCGACACCGGCGTCGATATCTTTGCAACCGTCAACGGCATCGAAGCAACCGGAGAAGCAAACACGCTTTCGATCAACACAAGCTCGCTTGACTTGAACATCACCGTCGATGATGCCAGCAGCACCAATTTCTCGTTCTCGATCACCGGTGGTGGCGCGTTGTTCCAGCTCGGTCCGGACGTGACGAGTAACCAGCAGGCACGGTTGGGAATCGGCAGCGTCAGCACCGGCCAGATCGGTGGTCCCAACGGACGGCTGTACGAACTGGGCAGCGGCCAAGCCAAAAGTCTGATCAACGATGTCAACGGTGCGGCCAAGATCATCGATGACGTGATCGACAAGGTTACCGGTCTTCGTGGTCGGCTCGGTGCATTCCAGGCTACGACTTTGGAAAGCAACTTGGTCAGCTTGAACGATACGCTGGCCAACTTGCAAGAAGCGGAAAGTTCGATCCGTGATGCTGACTTCGCACAAGAGTCCGCCAATCTGACGCGAGCTCAAATCCTGGTCCAGTCAGGCACAAACGTTCTGTCGCTGGCCAACCAGAATCCTCAAAACGTGTTGTCATTGCTGCGATAACGAAAACGCATCGCAGCGTGGCAGTAAACGCACGATCGTAATCTGATAGCAAAACGCTGATAGCAAAGGCGGCCGGCAAGAAGTCTCTCGCCGGCCGCTTTTTTTCGAGAGTCAGATTTTTTGGGAAACGCGATTCATCGATCTTCCAACAGCCGCTGTCCGAGCCCCCTCACGGTTCAATTCGCCAGACATTGCGCGGAAACAGGTGTGTGACGGCGGGTGATGAATACCCGGACAAATAAATAGGACGGATGGGGCTTGGAGCCGATTTGTGGCCTAAGTTGAAAATGGCACCGGATGAATTCTCATCCGAAGTGCCGCAGATATCCGATTCAATTGATACATCTGTATCTAACGCAACTTTCACTACGAAGATCAGGATCGTTCTATGGGGCGAATCGCAAGTTCAGTCGGCTTGATTACCGGAACCGATATCGTCGGTACCGTCGATCAGTTGATTGCGATCAGCGCACAACCCCGTGACCGCTTGCTGTCGCAGATCAACACGCTGCAGCAACAGCAGCAGGCGTACGCGGAATTGACCGCATCGGTGATTGGCGTCCAGCTCGCCGGTGACCAGCTATCGTCGACGTCACTGTTCCGCAGTAAAAGCGCCGAGTCGTCCAATTCCGAAGCGCTTTCGGTCGACACGACCGAGGACGCCGCGATCGCAGAGCATTTGGTCAACACGATTCAATTAGCGGCGACGCACAGTGTGAATTCGTTGCAGCGTTTCGAGGCGGCGGATACGGAACTGGGTTTGACTGGAAGCATCTCGATTAGTCCTGGTGGCTTCGTCGATGACTCCGTGCAGCTTGCTTCGCTCAACGGTGGCCTGGGCGTTGATTTAGGGACCATTCGAGTTACCGATCGCAGTGGCGCTTCGGCCGAAATCGACCTGACGCAGGCCAGAACGTTTGACGATGTTTTGACCGCGATCAATGACGCACAGGTAGGCGTTCGCGCGACAACCGAAGGCAACGCAATCAAGCTGATTGACGAGACCGGTTCGACCGCATCCAACCTAATTGTTGAGCAACTTGGCAACAACGAAACGACGGCCGATCTAGGCCTCTGGGGAATCAACGAAGCATCCAGTTCCGTTGTCGGCAACACGCTTGAATTACCCGAGGGTGTATCGGCACTGCGTGGTGCGTCGCTGGGCGAACTTGGCGGCGGCGTGGGGATTGGTCCACTGACAAGCATCGATATTGCACTGTCGGACGCCACAACCGCAACGGTTGATTTGTCATCAGCCACGTCATTAAGCGAAGTCGTGGACGCGATCAATGCGTCCGGTATCGATGTAACGGCTCGTTTGAATGACGCCAAAAACGGATTGCGGCTTCGCGATGTTTCCGGTGGTACGGGAACGTTCAGCGTATCCTCGGGAGACGATACGGCGACGCAATTAAAGATTTCTGGATCGACCGATGACCAAATCATTACCGGCGGAAACCTGAACCGACAAACGGTTACCGAGTCCACTCTGTTGGCTGATTTGAACCAGGGTTCAGGCATCAACGGCGGCAGCTTTACGGTGACCGACAGCAGTGGTGCCGTTAGTGCCGTGAACATTACCACGGACGAAATCACGACGGTCGGTGAATTGATCGACAAGCTGAATGACTTGGATATCGGCATCACCGCATCGTTGAACGAATCGGGTGATGGGATTGCGGTTGTTGATACGGCCGGTGGCGGGCAAACACTCTCAATCTCGGATACCGGTACGGGCACCGCCGCAGCCGACCTTGGCATTGCGGGCACGGCAACGGAACAAACATTCGGCGGGTCAACCGTCTCGGCGCTGATCGGAACGGAGTCCGACACGATTGAGATCGAAGCGGATGATACGCTGGAGGACATCGTTGCGGCGATCAACGCGGACGGTCGATACGGCGATGCGTCGGTCAAGACGAATGATGACGGCACCTACTCACTTCGCATTCGCAGTCGTGTCGGCGGTGAATCGGGACGACTGGCGATCAATACCGGCGGTTTGGACCTGGATTTCAAAACCGATAGCGTTGGCCAGGACGCGATCATCACCTTGTCGACCGACGGTGGGACCAACCGGTTCTTGACGTCGTCCGATGGTGTTTTCGATGACGAAAACACGGGGCTGAATCTGACACTGAAAGCTCTGTCCACCGATCCGATCACCGTCAGCGTTGGTAAGAATCCTGATGCGGTAACCAAGGCCGCTCAGTCGTTTGTCGATCAATACAACAAGTTGGTGGACAAGCTGGATTCGTTGACATTCTTTAACGCCGATACCGATGAAATCGGTTTGTTGTTTGGAACATCCGAGGCCCTGAGGATCGAAACCGGATACACGCGTCTGCTCTCGGGCACGATCCGAACCGGCAGCACACTGCGATCACTGGGCGAAGTCGGAATCAAGTTCAACGACCAAGGAAAACTAAGCCTGGACAAGTCGAAGCTGGAATCGGCAATCAGTGCAGACCAAGACGCGGTAGAAAAGTTCTTCGTCAATGTTGATGACGAAACAGGCGTTGATTCAGGGCTCGCAAAGAAACTAAGCAGTCTGGCCGATCGCATGGCCGGTACCGATGGCGGCTTGCTGCTCAATCGCTCGGAAACGATCGGTGACCAAATCGAACGAAATAGCTCTCGTGTCGATACGCTCAACACTCGATTGGACGCAGAGCGCGAACGTCTGTTGTCGCAATTCATTGCAACCGAGCAGGCGATCGCAAAGCTGCAAGAGAATCAAACCTATATCAGTCAGATTCAACCGATTTCGATCGCCAGCTAATCAAGCTTGCACCCTGTTCTAAATTTCGATGACAAGGAAGTTTTCAAGATGACGCCAAATTTTCGCACCACCGGCGGACAAGAATACCTCGATGCGAATATTCAAACGGCATCGCCAGCGCGGCTTCGGTTGATGTTGATCGAACGAGGTGTCGAAGTCGCCCGTCAACTTTCGGACGCTTGGCGAGGTCCATCACCACTGGAAAATCACGATTCTTCCGGCCAAGCATCCGCCGCGGCGAACGAATACTCGCTGAAACTGTTCGAAATTCTGAATGAATTGTTGAGCGGTGTGACCGGTGACAAGGATGAGATTTGTCGAAAGGTCGCCGATTTGTACGTGTTTTTGACCAAGCACTTGATCACCGCGGAAGAAGTTCGCGATGCGGACGCGATCGATGAGATCCGTCTGGTACTGGAAACCGAGGCCGAGACGTGGCGAATGGTTTGTGTGAATGAAGCGCCCGTCGCCCGCAACGACGTTGTCCAAGCCGGAGGCCAATCGCATTCCGGCGGCCTGAATCTCGAGGCCTGATCGGCGAACACTAGCCGACCACTCGCCGAAGCGCTATCCTAAAGTATCCATACAAACGCGTGCTTGGCGGTCGCCGGGCAGGTCCAATCGTGCGGCGGCAGGTCCAATCGTGCGGCGGCAGGTCACTTGGTTGTCGTTCGTCGCGGTGCTATGCCTATCGCAGCGATTGTCACGGGCACGGTGCCTGTGGCGATGCTGAGCCCGATCCAGCACAGTACTCAATAAGGTGCAGTACTCGATCCGGCGCAGTACTCGATCCGGTGCAGCACTCGATCCGGTGCAGCACTCGATCCGGTGCAGCACTCGATCCGGTGCAGCGCCCGCCGGGGGCGACCGCTGCGAAACGTCCAGCCACGATCCAAGCCGCTTTACGCGTCGACGACTGTTTCTTACTGAAGGGTTCCATCCCATGCGCCTGCTAATGTTGGCACTTGCCGTTCTTGCTTTCTCGTTCGACGCGGTTCGATCATTCGCTCAGACCGCCGTTGCTGATCCACCCTCGGTGGCGGCATCGGAGAAGACCGGCGGCGAAAAAAAGGCTCAGGGCAAGGACTCGGCGAAATCGAAACCGCAAGATTCAAAAGATGAGTCGCGCTATCTAAGGGTGCACACCGTCGATGGACAACCGCAAGCATTGCAAACTTCGATCGTTCGGTACCGCGGTAAGGAAGGTTCGAAGTACGCGGGACAGATCGTTGATCTCGTCGGTGTCGTTCACATTGGGCAGCGAGAGTATTACCGCGATCTGAAAAAGCGACTCGCGAAATACGACACCGTGCTGTACGAGTTGGTCGCTCCCGATGGGACTCGCATTCGACCCGCCGATCTAAAGAAGCGTCGTTCGGTGCTCGCATCGATGCAGACGGGGATGAAAGACGTCCTGAACCTGGAATATCAACTCGAGCTAATCGATTACATGGCGGATAACTTTCGCCACGCCGATATGAGCCCCGAGGAATTCTCCGAAGACCTGAACCGTCGTGGTGATAGTATTTGGAAAATGGCCGCCCGAATGATGGGCGCCGGATTGGCCTCCAGCGCGGCGACCGGTGGCGACACGGGTATGCTGCTGGCCCTGTTCAGTAGCGACCGATCCAAGATGATGAAGCGGACGATGGCGAGGCAATTGGTCGACATCGAATCGGTCACGGCCGGCATGGATGACGAGAATGGCGAGAACACTTTGATCAAAGGTCGCAACGCCAAGGCATTCGGCATCCTGAGAGAAGAACTGGACGCCGGAAAGAAAAAGGTTTCGGTCTTTTACGGTGCCGGACACCTGCCGGATATGGCAGAACGGCTCGAAGAGAACTTTGACATGCAATTTCGACGCGTCACATGGATGGACGCTTGGGACCTGACTCGCAACTAGCGAACCAATTGCAGTCCGTCGAGCATCTTTTCTGCCGCGTCGCTCTTGTTCAGAACGTAGTAGTGAATGCCCGGTACATCATTCTCAACCAAGTCGATCGTTTGTTTCCGTGCGTGGTCGACGCCAATGTTGAATTGATACTCGGCGTCATCACTTTCGTTCATCGCGTTTTCTAAGTCCGGTGGAATGCACGCCTTGCACATCGATGCGATGCGCTGTGCTTGCTTGAAATTGGTCACCGGCAGGATGCCCGGCACAATGGGCACGCTGATACCGGCCGCGACGCAGAGATCACGAAACCGATAGAAGTCATCGTTGTCGTAAAACAACTGTGTGATCACGATGTCCGCTCCGGCATCAACTTTTCGTTTCAAGTTGGTCAAGTCCGTCGCCGCATCGACTGCCTCTTGATGAACCTCGGGGTATCCGGCGACGGCGACGCCAAAGTCTTGATGCCGTTGACGAATCAGTTCGACAAGTTCGTTGGCGTACTGTAAACCTCCTTCGGTCTTTTGGAACTTGTCCGTTCCCTTGGGCGGATCGCCACGCAGGGCCACGATATAGTCGGTTCCTCGTTGACGGGCGTCTTGCAGATACGCATCCAGTTGATCGACGGTTGCTCCCACGCATGTCAGGTGTGATGCGACGGGAAGATTGGTAATCGCTTTTACCTTTTCCAGCACTTGCAGCGTCGTGCCCTGAGTCGATCCGCCTGCGCCATAGGTGCACGTGAAATATGCGGGATTGAACTGCGTCAGCCGTTGAACGTTCTCGCACAATGTTTCAATCCCCGCGTCCGTTTTGGGCGGAAACAGTTCGAACGAGATGGCACAGCCCGCGGCTGCGTAGTGTGACGCAAGACTCATCAAAAGACCTTCAAGAAAACGCTAGAACGAGGACCGCCCGGCAAGCCGATCCGGCCCCATTGTAGCCGGATGTCGAATTTCGCAATCCGTCATTACGAATCAGCCCATCAACACGACTCGGGCAGCCACGATTCATCAGGCCGCGACGCGAAAATTGCGTTGTCACAGGAAATTGCGTTGTCACGGAAAGTCGTTCCGCCCCGATCAGGAATCAGCCGCGATCAGGAATCATTCGGTTTGATCGCCCCGGGCCACTGTTGTCGGTCGGATCGTCCCGACACCACGACACCTTTGGCATTCCAGCCCAAGTACGCGGTCACGCTTGCCGGACAATATCGCAGCGTCAGCCCACAGCGTCGGCGTTCGCTGTCGTTGGGCGAGGAACCATGCACCAGCAGATCGCTGTGGATTGAAATCTGACCGGCACGCAGAGGCGTCAGTTGATGACGTCCGTATTTTTCGGGTTCCTTGACGCTTTGATCAAGAACGTTGCCATCGGCGGCATCGCTGGCTTCGAAATCAATCAGTCCGTGCGTGTGCGATCCCAAATAAGTTTCCATGCATCCGTTGGCTGCATCGGCGTCGTCGATTGCCAGCCAGACCGTCACTGCTTTGGTGGGCGTCAGCGGCCAATAACTGCAGTCCTGATGCCAATCGACGCGTTTGCCGTCGCCCGGCATTTTGCAAAAGAAGTGCGATCCCCAGCCGATCACATCCTCGCCCAACAGGTCACGGACATACCGGACGACTCGTTCGTCGCATAGCAGGTCCCAGACGCGCGGATGCTTCAAATGCGCGCTGCTGATGGAATAGCTGTCGCGGCCCTCGGCCAAGGCCTGTGCCAGCAATTGATCAAAGTACGAACGGATGTCGGTGATGGTGTCGTTGTCGAACACATCCAGTGGGCCGAGGTACCCATCGCGATTCCACACATCAATGTCTTCCCTCGTCAACGCCTTTGGATTCGGTTGCGAAGTCGGAAAGAATCGGATTTCTCTGCTGACCGTTTCGATCGATTGACGATCGGGAATGATGGCAAAGTCGGTGGGAGATTGCATGTCTGATGGCGTCAAACGAGAAGACGGATGGTACTCGGGTTGGGACCTTTGATTCTAACCAACACCACGCCGACGGGGCGATCGCAAGTGTGACTGATCTTGCCACCAAGTTCTGCTTTTATGTAGCTCTCGGCGTATCGCTGTTTCACAAGCAAGGATGCGCGAACATGGAACCACGAAAAAATTTGGCGAATGATCAGGCCGACGACCGGCCGCTCGATCAGGCCGGCACCGCAGGCGATTCCGCCCAAAATTCCGCCTCATCGGTCTCGCCCCCCTCAAGTTCAGGCACCCCTGGCAAAGAGAGTTCAGGCAACTGGTCTGAGCAGTTGGAAAGCGAGTCATTTGATCAGCAGGTCGCCGCGTTGCGTCAGATCGCGCGTGCAGGTGATGCGCAAGGCGTCACAGCGCAGGCGGTACACCTGGCCGGCAGTCCTCACGACGAGGTTCGCGTTTGGGCTGCGGAGGCTTTGGAATCATCGGTCCGTCCGGCGGCTCACGAGGCCGATGTCTTGGTCCGCCAGTTAGCCGAATCGCGCGATGGTGAGGTTTGTTATTGGTCCGCAACGATGCTTGGCCGGATCGGAGAAGCCATCGGGGGTGATCCTCAAGCGGCCTCCGCTGCGGTTTCTGCTTTGGAAAGTTGTCTTCGCGATTCGATGTACTTGCCCGCACGCGAGCGCGCCGCTTGGGCCCTTCGCCAGCTCGGGCCGGTGTCGATCTCGGCGGTGCCGACGCTGCGAGCGGTCGCTGACGACGCTCCGCCGCGACTGCCGCGATTGACCAAAGAAGCCATCAAGGCGCTTGATGCCGCCGCATGAAGCGGTCCCCGGCACAGACTCACGCACCAAAACGGACATCGACGGCAAGGAGGCCGGCAGATGGGTTTGATCTTTAACCGCCGCCGCAAGCGGTCTCGATCACGAAGCAATAGCAGCACGCGCTCGTTCATCAGCAACATCCCGTTGATCCGTTGGATCGGGCCGGTGGTCACCGCGGCGGGCGTGATTGCGGCCGCGTTTTACGTCTTGACCGGCCGGGTCGACCTGCCATCGCTTGATGATTTGGCGGCACAGGTTTCCTCTGACTCCGTCAACGTCCAGCCGGTCAGTCTGGAACAACTCGGCCCCAAGTCCAACGAAACGATTCGCATCGCAACGTTCAATATCCAAAAGTTCGGTCACACCAAATCAGGAACACGAGATCGCGACGGAATCGACGTGCTGGGGACTCTGGCCAAAGTGATTGCAACGTTCGATGTCGTGGCGATTCAAGAAGTGCTCGGTGGTGACTCGTTGGCCGTTGAGCAGCTGGTCGATTTGATCAATGCGTCTGGTGGCAATTTCACTGCCACGCTCAGTCAACCGATTGGCCGCACGTCCTATCGCGAATCCTATGCGTTCGTGTGGGACCGGACTCGCATC
The DNA here is from genome assembly GCA_963975425.1 of uncultured Pirellulaceae bacterium. Classification (GTDB taxonomy): domain Bacteria; phylum Planctomycetota; class Planctomycetia; order Pirellulales; family Pirellulaceae; genus CAXBGS01. The sequence goes on along the minus strand of CAXBGS010000003.1, from coordinate 493,264 downwards.
ATGATGATGCCCGACAGTGCGTATGTGGTTCAAGATTCTGCGGACCTGATGCACCGCGAGCCCATGGTGGCGACTTTTCAGACACGGACCGTCCCCACCGACGGCCGCATGCCGTTCAGCTTTACGTTGATCAACGCCCATACCGATCCCGACGAAGTCTCCATGCGATCGGAGAATAACGAAATCAACGTCCTGGATGACGTGTTCGTTCGCGTTCGCCAATACGAGTATGGTTCGTCAGGAGAAGAAGACTGCATTCTGCTGGGTGATTTGAACGTCGATACCGGCGGTCTGGGCGAACTGCTGCAAATCCCTTCGATGATTTCGATCGCAGGCGATGTTCCCACCAATACGTTGGGCACCAAGACGTATGATCACATCCTGATCGATCGCAACATGACCCGAGAGTTCACGGGGCGATTCGGCGTCTTTGATCTGAAACGCGAACTCGGACTGACCGAAGACCAAGCGCTCTTGTTGAGCGATCATATGCCCGTCTGGGCCGAGTTCACCGCATACGAAATGCCGCAATCGGTTGCCGCCGTCGGTGGGACGATTGCTCGCTAGGTAACGGTTTGATCGCTAAATGAAACGCGATCGTGTTTCGTGTTTCGTGTCGCGCGGTCGCTTTCGCTGTTCGGGCACCGATTCTCATCGGCCGGCGTTGCCGGTGCGATAGGCATTTCGCGGCGTGTTATGCCGCCTGTTTTGCGGCAGCCTTGGCGAAACGTTTGGCAACGCGTTCGGGTGGCTGTCGCCAACGTCGATGCAGCCACCAATACTGTTCTACCGAAAGTGCGACCGATTCGGCCAATTGACGGTTGTACCACTGAGTCAGCGCTGTGACGGATTCACAATGGCCGTCCGGATCGTCTTGTGGATCGGCGACGCCCGTGCACGCCGATTCGAATTGCATCGGTTGTCCGTCAACACGTCGCGTATAGCCCGCCATCATCGGTGAGTCGCTGCCGAGTGAAAACAACGCGAGTGCTTTGTGGCAAGAGGCAGGTACCCCCATGAACTTGACCCAGCAACCTTTCTCGCCGGCGTGCTGGTCGGCCAACAATGACAGGGTTCCGCCGTTTTCTAGATGCGCTTGCACCAGCGGCGCGCAGCCTTCCTTGTCGACCATATGCTGACCTTTGGCGCCGCGAAACCGATGGACCCAGTTGTGCAGAAAGCGGTTGTCTAGTCGGCGGGCAATCGTCGTCGACGAGATTCCCATCAAGCCCATCGTGTACCCACCGATCTCGAAATTGCCATAGTGGCCGGTGACGGTGACGACCGGGCGGGTATCCAGCAAGTGGCGCAGCGTTGTGCGGCTGTTTTTGAATCGAACGTATTGGCTCCAATTCGACAGGTGCAGCCGGCGCTGTGCCCAAGCCACCTCGCAGCCCATCAATAACAGATGATGCCACATCGAAAGCGAAAGTTGGCGACGTTGCTCCGGCGTGCTGTCAGGAAAGACGCGTCGAAGGTTTTCGTCGGTGGTTTTTCCCCGAACATTCAGCGGCCCGGCGAGCAGTCGAGCGCCGGCGTGGCAGACCGCGTTGCCCATGTCCAGCGGCAGGGTTTGAATGACGGCGACGATCAATCGCACCAAAACATAAGCGGCAAACTCTTTCGCGATTTCCATGATCCATCCGTGGCGACGTTGTGAGCGGCCGCAAGAGGAGCCGAAGTGAGATTTTGCCTGTTCTGGCTGCCCGCGACCAGAGAGATTCGACCAAAGCGGTTCGACCAGAGCGATTCGCGTCGGTTCGATCAGAGGGATTCGCTTTGGTTCGATCGTATCGCCAGGGCCTGAAACCAGCATTTCCCACGGCGAAATGCCCAGCGGATCGTTCAAGCGAATCGATGCCCGCCCGCACAGGAACGCCGGACGAACTCACCGAGACACTCAAATCCACTAGCCGGCCGCCGATGCGCGAGGACGGCGCGGCGGACCAGAAACGAACCTCGGTCGGAAAAAAACACCTGCAATTCCGGCCCGCCTTGTTCGATCTTGCCGAAGACGACAACATGTTGCCCCGGGCACGTCGGCTCGGTCGCTGCTGCTTTTGTTCCCCCCACACGTGTAGGACTCAATGAGCGAGCCATGTGCCATCGTTCTTGCCGCCGGCAAGGGCACCCGTATGAAGAGTGATTTGCCCAAGGTTTTGTGCCCGGTGGTCGATCGCCCGATGATCCATTTTGTGCTCGATGCCCTCGAAAAGGCAGGGATCCATCGGCAAATCGTCGTTGTTGGACATCAGGCTGATCGCGTCAAGGAAGCGTTGCGAGGCCGTGACGGGAATATTCAATACGTCTTACAGGAACAGCAGCTGGGGACCGGTCACGCCGTGCAAATGTGCCGTGACGAGCTGAAAATCCAATCCGGACCGACCATTGTGGTCGCGGGCGACTCGCCATTGATTCAGCCCACCAGCCTGTCCAAGTTGCTCGATCACCTGAACGAGGCCCAGCCGGCGCTGCTGTTGGGCACCTTGTTGAAAGATAACCCGCACGGGCTAGGGCGGATCGTCCGCAACGCTGATGGTGACTTCACCGGGATCGTCGAGCAAAAGGACGCGACGCCCGAGCAATTGGCGATCACCGAAGTCAACATGAGCACCTATTTGTTCCAAACCGCCGATTTATGTGATTCTCTGGATCGGCTTAGCAACGATAACGCTCAATCGGAGTACTATCTAACGGACTGTGCCCGTTTGCTTTACGAAGCCGGCCGGCCTGTCGAGGCACTGCCGGTGCTTCAAGCATGTGAATCACTCTCGATCAACAATCCGGACGAATTGAAACTCGTCGACGAAACAATGCGAGCCATGGGATATGCGTGAACTGAAGATCTTCAGCGGACGAGCCAATCAGGCGTTGGCCGCGAAAATCTGTCGGCACCTGCACTTAGAGCCGGCCGCAATCACGCTGGGCAAGTTTCCCGATGGTGAAAACTACTGCAAGCTGGACGAGGACGTTCGCGGCCGCGACGTTTTTCTGATCCAGCCGACGTGCCCGCCGGTCAACGACAACTTGCTGGAGTTGTTGATCATGATCGACTGTTGTAAACGAGCCAGTGCCGAGCGAATCACGGCGGTGATTCCCTACTTTGGATACGCACGCCAGGATCGCAAAGACGAAGGCCGTGTTCCCATCACCGCAAAGCTGGCCGCGAATATCATCACCCGGGCGGGAGCCGATCGCGTGTTGACGATGGATTTGCACGCGGCCCAGATTCAAGGTTTCTTTGATGTGCCCGTCGATCACTTGTACGCCGCACCCGTGCTGAACGATCACTTCACCGATCGTGGCCTGATCAACGACAAGATCGTTGTCGTCAGTCCCGACGAGGGCAGTATCAAGCGGGCTCTCGGCCACGGCAAACGACTGGGCGGGAAACTGGCAATCGTGGACAAACGACGCACCAGCGCGACCAATGTCCAGCAGAGCACCATCATCGGTGGACCTGTCGAAGGAAAGATCGCTCTGTTGTTTGACGACATGATCAGCACGGCCGGCTCAATCTGTGGTGCGGCCCGTTTGGTGCATGAGGCGGGCGCAGCAGAAATTCACATCGCGTGCACTCACGGTGTGCTGTGTGGTCCGGCCGTTCAGCGCTTGCGTGATGCCCCCATCGATTCGATCATCGTGTCCGATACGATTCCCGTGTTAGCAGAAAAGCAGCTGCCGAATCTGGTGCAGCTAAGCGTCGCGCCGCTGTTGGCCGAAGCGATCAAACGGATCCACCACGATCAATCGATCAGCGAACTCTTTAGCGAACCGCTGTAACGGCACACGCAAAATTGCGAACGCATTTTCTTTCCCATCGACGCGGTTTTGCCGTGTCTGGTGACGTTTGGCACGCGGACCTGATCTTTCGCGGATCGTCCGAATTTGAGTAGCCTGCCGGTCCCTGCGATGGGATGGCAGTCAGCGATGGCAACGGTATGTGTCGTCGGGCCGTTTTGCTTCGCCGGATGTGGATTGACTGACGAGTTTCACGCCGAGTCTTGTGCGTTTGAACCGAAGCATGACGAACCAACCTACTGATCGCGAATCGACTCTCACCCTGAATCAAACACTGGGTGCCCGCGACCGCACCGGACCAGTGACCATTTATCACACGGGCGCGCTGATGTGGCTGGCGGTGATTGCGATGCTGATGGTGCCATTGGTCACGCTGATTGATATCCCGATCGCACGCTGGTTTCATGACGATCCGTTCCCCCGCGAAGTGGGATCGATGTTGGATTTGATGCTGTTCTTTTCCCACGGCACCGGCATCTTGTTGATTCTGGTCGGGATTCTGATGCTGGCTCCGCGCCGCCGGTGGCATGTTCCGCGGTTGGCGACGCTGGCCATGGGATCAGGTGCGGTTGCGACCATCACGAAAATGTTCGTGCTGCGTCCGCGGCCACATGTGCTGAATCTAGATATCGCGACCTACGATTTGGCGATGCTTTGGAAATTCGATTGGCAACTCGAGCAAGTTGCCAGCTTTACCGCTTCGACGCGTGCGTTCCCCAGTGGCAGTACGGCAACGGCAACGGCGTTGGCCGTCGGACTGTGGGTGGTGCTGCCTCGCGGCCGTTTTTTGTTCGCCGCCCTGTGTCTGGGGACATTCATGCAGCGACTGTACTGCGGTGCGCATTTCCTGAGCGACCTGTTCGGTGGAACGGCGCTAGGATTGATGTGGGCGTACACCTGTTTTCACCCACGATTGTTGGGCTCGATCTTTGACAAAATGGAACCCGAGTCTTCGTCGCGGATCAAGCGATTTGATCCAGACGCTCGCGACGAATCCGGGCGGCCTCCCGCAAAGATCGCCGCTTGATCGGCACGATGGCCCGGTCTAACGATGGCACGTGCAAAGATTGCCCGGTCTAACGATTGTCGGTCCAGCTATTCTGCTGCACTGATCGCCTGCGAACGTTTTCGCATTTTTTCACGCAGCGGTTTGATGATCGCGAGCGGCACAAACTTGGCCAGCTGTTCATCGTCATCGCTCATCGACGCAATTTGTTTTAGCAGCGAGCTGCTAACGTGCGCGAATCGTTCGTCGGCCATGAGGAACACGGTTTCGACGCCAGGATCAAGCTGGTGGTTCGCCATCATCATCGTGAACTCGCCCGCGATATCCGTCAAAGGTCGAATGCCACGGACCATGATATTGGCATTGAGTGATCGCACGAAGTCGACCGCCAATCCCTCAAAGACTTCCACGCGAACGTTATCGATGTCGCCGGTCACCCGTTTCACCAAGTCGACACGATCCGCTGTATTGAACAGCGGGCGTTTGTCCGCATTGATCCCGATCCCAATCACCAGTACATCGAACAAATGAGATGCACGTTCGATGATATGCAGGTGGCCCAGGGTGATCGGATCGAATGATCCGGTATAGACGGCGGTCCGGGTATGCGGCATGGATGGAAACGCTTTTCGAATGCGGAGCGGTTGGGGGGCGAGAATGGCCGGGTCGGTACTTTGAATGTCTAAGTTCTTTGGACGCCTAAGTCGCTTGGATGACTAAGTCGCTCGGATGACTTACTTGCTCGGACGACCAGTTGCTCGGACGACCGTGGAACCGTTCCATTCAGCCGTTTGTGACGGGTGAGTGATCCGATTCTACTTCATCTTCTGCCTCATCGTTCACGTCCAAACCTGAACAGGCTGGCAAGTCTTGTTGCCAGGGAACCGACTGGCTACTTCATCGCCCTGACGGTGTCGATCAGACGTGAGAAATCGTCTTCGTTGTTGTAGGCGTGGATACTGGCCCGCACGCCGCCTCCCCGGCAGCTTAAAACCACGCCCCGTCGCAGGCCTTCCTTTCGCAGTTCTGCTGGTTCGATCCCCGGCAGATTGAAATTCAAGATGCCGCTGCGATGCTGTTTTTGGGCCGGCATCGTGGTGGTGGCGCCCTCGGCCAACAGCATTTGGTCCAAGCGTTTGGTGAGGCCGATGACCCGTTCGGCGATGGCCGAATCGCCGTGAGCTTGGTTGATCTGAGTGAATAATTCGACGCTCTGCAGCAAACCGGCAATTCCGACCATGTTTGCCGATCCGGGTTCGAATCGAGCAGCGTCGTCTCGCAGTTCGAATTTGGCGTGACCGAAGTCGTGAGACTGCTTCACACTGCTCCACCCCACATTGGTGCAGCGCAGCCGATCGAGATGTTCGCGGCGTATCATCGCCATCCCCGCCCCTTCAGGCCCCAGCAGCCATTTGTGCCCGTCGGCGGCTAGGAAATCGACCGGACACTGCCTCAGGTCGAGTGGATAAACTCCCAGTCCCTGGATCGCATCTAAAAAGACGAGGATGCCTCGCTGGTGAGCCTGTCGGACCAATTCGTCGACGTCGATGCGAAAACCGCTGGCGTACCCGACCCAGCTGACTGCGATCAATCGAGTCGTTTCGTCGCAGTGCTGGATCAGATCCTCGACCGCGACCTCGCTGCCACGCCGGGGTACGATCCGGACTTGTACCCCGCGAGATGCTTGGTTCAGCCACGGAAACAGATTGCTGGGAAATTCGCCTTCGGGAACCACGACGCTGTCGCCAGGCTTCCACGGCCAGCCTTCGGCGACGATATTGATGCCGGTCGAAGTATTCGGAACCATGCAAATTTCGCCCGCATCGCACCCCAGCAGTGATGCAAAGCGGTCGCGCAGGACACCGATTCTGGCCGCCCACTGGGGCCAGCACGTGTCGCCTTCGGTGGCCGCCTGGGCAGAGAATTCGGCGATCGCCCGGGCGGCACCCTCGCTCATCGGGCCGACCGCGGCATGGTCCAGATACGCCCACTTGGCGGTGACCGGCATTTTTTGCCGCCACCACTGCCATGGCAATTCGTTCAGCAGGTCCTGGGAATTTTGTCCCGAATCGGCAGAATAGCTGTCCTGGCGTTTGCCATGTCCCGATTCCATCGTCCTATCCCTGGATTAATCCCTACAAACCATCTCGTGTCGCCAATTCGCTAATTTAGCGACATGACGTAGGCTTGGGAAACATGGCAATCGGCAACTATACTGCGACTCGCTTTCCCATGTCCCCCCTTTTTGTTCGTTCCCACGCAACTTCAAGACGAGGTTTTTGATGCCCAAGGCTCTTTGTCTCATCAGCCTTGTGGCGTCGATCCTGATCGTTGTCCTGTTCCTGGCCGATTTCGCGATGGGCATGCTGGGGATGGCCGACAGCGCACCTCTGCGAAATGCACGTCCATTGATGGACATCGCTTTCGTGGTTTTTGGCGGGATTCTGATCTATCTGAGCTGGACGACCTACCGAGAGCAGCGATAGAAAAACGGTCGCGGATTGCTCGCCGATCGATGCGTACGACGCAACGATCACCAAGCCATCGGCGACCATGCTAGATTTCTCTGGCGCTCAGATCGCGGCGCGATCCACCGCCTCTGACGATAGCATGCCTCTGACTATCTCACAGCCCAATTATTTGACGGCCCAGACGTGCAGGTCATCCAGACAAAGCGTCGCGTCTTTCATGACGAATCGATAGTTCGGTTTCTCGGTATCCAATCGCGGATGCGACGTTTCTAGCGAGACTCCGTTGTCCGTTTGCACCGCAACTTTGTCGCCGACGATCTCGATTTGCATCGTGTGCCACTCGCCTTTGGCGAACTGGCCTTTTTCTTTGGCCAATGCCATGGCTTTCGATTTCGGGTCTTTCTTGTCTTTGTCAAGGTTCACGGCAAGTGTGCTGGGCGAAACGACGACTCGGAACAAGTGGCCGCCCTTGTGATTCAAGCTGAAATGAAATTCCTCGGCGTTGTCGTCCAGTTTGAACGAGAACCGGACGACCGAATCTTTGTTGGCCGATCCGATCGAGAGGACCGCGGCGTGATTGTCCGCGGCGATTTCGCGTGCGACCAACACTCCGTCTTGAACGTTCCATTGACCCTTTGCGATTTTTGCCGATTCAGGTAGCGATTGATCGAATGATTCGGCAAAGATCGGCGACCCGACGGAAGTGATCTTCGTTGGCAGCGTCGCGTTCTTTTCGGCGTGGGCCACCGATAGAAAGCAAACCGAAAGTAAACATCCGACCACGGAAAAACGGTTCATCATGAAAGCCTTTAAGCGTTAGTGAAATTGAAATCGTTCGTACGTCAAAGCAAACGTCAATGCGCAGGGAAACGCGCTGTTCCTAAACGCGTCCAAGCCCCACTGAATACGTGCCTTTCTGAACGAGGGCTCCAGTATATCAACGCATCCTGGCGATGCATCGATACCGGAAACGGCCCACTCTCTGCTCAAGCGGTGGCAGGGTGTTTCAAGCGGTGGCAGGGCGTTGGCGCGCTCAGATTGGCATCGACCCAAATGGGGGATGATTGATATAGAGGTGGGTGCCCGAGTAGATCGATTATCAAGCACACAATGGAAGTGACATGTCTGTTTCGAAGACCGCCGATTATCGACACGCGGTAAGGGTTTTCAGCGTGGCGGCGATGTTCGCCATCGTCGTCGGCTGTTCACGGGCAGACCACAGCGAGATGGCAACGGCGCGACCATCGGAATCGCACGAACCATCGGAATCGCACGAACCATCGGAATCGCACGACGCGACGCCCGCCGAACAGCCCTCTCGGATGGAGGCAACCGAGGACGTTCGCGTCGATGCCCATGCGATCGCGAATGCCGAGACGGCAGAAACCGACGTGATGGGAATGACCGATTTCGAGGGTGATTCCGCTGAACTGTCCGACGAATCTGGCGTGGCAATGTCCGCAACACCAGTGCCGAGCAAGTCGCTAGCGAAATCGTCCGTCAAGTCGACCAAGAATGCGTCCTCCTCATCGATCAAGTCGTCCAAGGGAAACAAATGGTCCAAGGGAAAGTTGGGCGCGAGCTTGTCGAAGAAATTTGATTCAGCCGTCAAGTCCTCTAGCGCGTCCCAGTGGCAAAGTGGTTCGGATCGATCCTCGGCGATCTCGACGCCGTACAAACCATCCAAGCCAAAGACGGCGGCGTCCAGTGCCATGGCGATCGAGTCCATGGCGACCCCAACCGCTCCGGTTGCAACAGCCTCCAGCGCTCCGGGTGCGGCAGCGAGCGCGCCTGCTGCATCCAGCGCGCCTGCCGCCTCTTCGGTCGCTGGTGCTGCAATCGCCGATTCCCCAACGTCGACTGCCGAATCTCAAGCGACGACTGCCGAATCTCATTCGATGGGGCCCTTCACCAGTTTGCCAGCGGGATCGAGTCACGATGCGGAAAAGGGTTTTGCGACGATCCAAGTGTTTTACGCAACCGATCGGATGCACGGGCCGTTACCTCTATCAGCCTACGAAGTCACCGGCCAGAAAAAAGCGTTCGTGACACTCTTTGGCGTCTCGGTCGGATTGTTCCTGCTCTCGGCGCTCGGTTGGCTCGTTGGCAAAACCAGGGCGGCCACCATGTCGACATTGTTGGGTTGCGTCACCGGGGCGCTCGCCGGCGCGTGCGTGGTTGCCGGGCAGGCCAGTATCGAAAAACACGGCGTGACGTACACGGGAGATCGAGGCACGCTGGTTCGCGGCGTTTGCAAGGTCACGGTTCCCGACAAGCACAAAAAAGGCGTTGTCGAACGCCCGAGTCTGCTGCGTTTCGAAATACGCGAAGACCAGCGTGAACACATCGTCCTGACGAGTGCGACCGAATTGACGGACGCTGATTTTAATAGCCGCCTATCGAAAACGGTTGCAAAGTCACCCGATCGCGATCTGCTTGTTTTCATTCATGGGTTCAATGTCGATTTCGAGTCGGCCGTCCAACGCACCGCGCAAATCGCTGTCGATCTTCCGTTCGAAGGCGTTCCGGTGTGCTACAGCTGGCCGAGCCAAGGCAAGCTGTTGGGTTATTCGATCGACGAAACGAATGCGGCGTGGACGGGAACACATCTGGAAACATTCTTGCTGGCTCTGGCAAGAGAGAGCGGAGCCGATTCCATCAACGTGATCGCTCATAGCATGGGGAATCGACCGATGACGGCCGCGATGCAACAAATCCGTTGGCATTGGGACAGCGAGCTGGATCCGCCATTTGATCGGATCGTGCTTGCTGCGCCGGACGTCGATGCCGATCGGTTTCGGCGCGATTTAGCGCCGTCGCTTTTAGAAGTCGCCGAACAAGTGACGTTGTATGCGTCGTCCGACGATCAGGCACTTGTCGCATCAAAACAGGTGCATGGATATCCACGAGCCGGTGAAAGCGGCGCGGATATCGTCGTGGTGCCCGGCGTGGAAACGATCGACGTGAGCGGAATCGATCTCAGCCTGCTGGGACATAGCTATTACGGGGACAATGCGTCGATGTTGAAAGACTTGTATGAAGTCGTCCGGGCTCGGTTGCCGGCGCCACGCCGCGCGCAATTGACGCCTCGAGGCGAGAGTCCTTGGATCTATTGGCAACTTTCGCACAACGCGCTCGGTGACGGTTCCAACGATCGGTCCGGCAAACAATTGCGTTAGCGCTGCGGACGCTGCATGTTTAAGTAGTCGGCGAGGGAAGCGCGTCGGCCATGTCCGCTGCGGCCCGTTCCGCCAGCATTCTTGTTTGGCCGGTGATGTCACCAAAAAAATAAACCGGTGCGACCCAGCTGTTTCCCGTGACGGGGACGCTGACGTTCACCTGGATGATTTGGGTGTCGTCTTTGATATTGTTTGGCGTGACGGTAACAGTGGCGTTATTGACGTTCAGCAAGGCTAGGTGGTTTTGTGCTTCCTGCTTCACGTTATTTACCTTTGCACCGGTAATGATTCCCTTGCGGGCCGCCTGGTACGAAGCTTGTTCAACCGAATGTCGCAGCATATTCAGCCGCACGAACTCAATGGATGCGAACACCAGCATCAACAGGATGCTGATGGCGATGGCGAACTCGACGGCGACGGCACCCTGTCGATCACGTTGATTGCGTAGTCCATTCATATCGATCCTACTCGGTTAGCATCGACGGCAGTCGTCGTGCGATTTTGCGAAACGCTTCGTTCAGCTGTTGAGCGTCGACCGCGTGATAGTGCGTGCCGCCGGTCATGTCGGCAATCTGTTGCATCAGTACTTGGTCGGCTTCGTCACTAAAGCTGACGGTGTAAATGGGAATCTGCTGGTCGGCCGCTGATGCTGCGGCAACCAGCGGATCGGTACCGGTGTTATGGTTGCCGTCGCTCATCAGGACCAACGCATTGTTTGCCCAAGGTCGGCTCAGCGAGGGGTGAGTGACCGCCAGAATCCCTTCCTCGATGCCGCCACCGACATTCGTCATTCCGCCGTGAAACGCGGACGAGATGCTCATGTTGTGATCATTGATCAGCGAATACGTTTCGGTCAGATCGACGTCGCGTGATACTGTGTTTGCATAACTGACCAGCCCAATTCTCTCCGTTTTTGCGGTTTGCGAAAGTTCATCGCAAAAACCATTGACCGATGCAACCAAATCGAGCCAGCGGCTGTTTGGTGGCACCGGATCACCGTAGTCCCATCCGGCCGGCGCCGCCGCAGGTGTGCCGCCACTGCTGGCTTCATTTGCAGCGAACGCCATCGATCCACTTCGGTCGACAATGACTGCTACGTCGAGCGTCGTCTGCGAATTGGTTGCGGTTTTGGCCGTGCGGATTTCCAGTCCCTGACCGAATACCGGAAACACGGTGGAAATCCCTGTGCCAGAACCCGCCGCATAGGCGTTCGTCGTGACTCGTACCGCGTTTCCGTTTTCGGACGCTGTAAACGAGTAGGCTTGATTGTGAGAATTTCGCTGACTCAGTCCGAACTCCAGGTCGCCCGCTTCGATCGGAATGACCACCGATTGGATCGGATTCAGCGTTGATAGTTGTTGCGCGGCTGCCAGTGCCAGTGCTTCGTCGCCCGTTTCTGCATACACCCGACCGGCGGCGCGAGCGGATGCGTCTGCGACGATCTGTACTTTGGCGTGAACGACTTGTGTGTACGCCAGATTGATCGCCATCCCGGCCATGATGAACAGCACCGGAATCAAGATCATGACGGTCATCATGGTCGATCCCGAACGACGTTTCATTGTCTTGTCTGCCACAGGGTTTGCTCTCGATGGAAGGGGTGAAAAGTTCTCGAGACGTTTATGGACGCTGGACTATTCGGCGAGCATCACAACGGATTCGTTCAGTTGTCTGCCCTCAAAGAACATTGACGCCAGGACGGTATTCGCATCACAGTCTGCTGATACCGTGACCGTGAACGCGTCGCCGACATCCAGCGTTGTCGGGTCGCTGGGAAGCATCGTGATCGTGTAATCATTGATGTTGCGGTCATCCAGCAGCATCGAGCATTGCGCTTCGACCGCCGTGCTGTTGGTGCCGGGGATGATGCCGATTCTTGCGCCTTCGTAGGCGGTGATTGCCAGGTTGTGCTGCAACTGCAGCATGACACAAGCTTCGGTGGTCGCGATCAAAATCAACGCGAGGATCGGTAAGCAGATCGCAAGTTCGACCACCGCGACTCCGCGACGGACGCTGCGATCGAGTCGTTTGGCGGAACGCGTGCGAAACATATTGGCGTTGGGGCATTCGTCGGAGGATCGAATCGGTTCGTGCACTGGCACAATCAGATCAGACGCTACCAGATCGGCCTCTGCCAGATCCGCTTGAACCGAATCGGCTTCCATCAGATCGACGCTGGGCAGTCCGATCGGGTTGGAACGTCTTAACTGAACGCTAGGCTACGAACTTCGCTTGAGCGTCCGCCGGCGGTGCCAAACAGGTCCGGTCTTTTGGCCCCCCAACTGAATGTGACGGTCCTGACGATTGCGGACGACGCAGTGAGTTTTCAGAAACACTCGTGGGGATACCACAGTCCGCGGATGCTCGATCGGGCACGTTTTCACTCACGACGCGAACGTGGAATGATCGGTCCGGTCGCCAGCGAGCGTTAGCGCCATCAGGTCGGTCGACTCGATACAATCGTTTCCAATGCGAGCACGGGTAAATTCGGCAAAAGACGGATTGATCACCAACATTCACTGCTGCGAAAGAAAGGTCATGATGCTTAGTCGTCGCCAATTCCAGACTTACTGGTTGCAAGGGATCGTCGGCGCCGTCAGTGCTTCAGCGGTGCGGGCCGACCAAGCGAACACCGCCGGTGTCGGCCCTCTCGAAACGTTTGTTCCGACACGTGCGATCACACGAGGGCCAATGAATCATTGGTTCGGCTATTACGATAAACGTGAGTTTGATCCGTCCGGTAAACTCGTGCTTGCCAATGAAGTGTCGTTCGAGGGTCGATCACCGACGGGTGACGATTCGATCGGTGTTGGTTTCGTCGATACCGCCGACGGTGACCGTTGGCACTCGATCGGGCAAAGTCGTGCCTGGGGATGGCAACAAGGTTGTATGTTGCAGTGGGTCGGCGACGAAGGACAACAGATACTCTGGAACGATCGAGAAGGCGACCAGTTCGTGTGCCGGATCTATCGAAAGGTTGACCGGACCGTCCGGACTTTGCCCCGACCGATCTATACGATTTCGCCCGACGGACGCTTTGGTCTGTCGGCCGACTTTCGCCGCATTAATAACCTGCGCCCGGGTTACGGCTATGACGGTTTAGCCGATCCGTATGTCGAACAACACGCACCGGCCGAATCAGGCATCTGGCGGGTTGATTTGCAAACGGGCGAAGAACGGTTGATCTTGTCTCTTGCTGACGCCGCAAAGATCGCGTGGCCCGACGGAGATCGGCATGCCAATGCTTGGCACTATTTCAATCACCTGCTGGTCAATCCCGCCGGAGACCGGTTTATCGTTTTGCATCGCTATCGGCCACAGTTCGATCCGAAGACGTTGTCTTACCAAGGCAATTTCGTCACGCGTATGATCACTGCCGATATGGACGGCGGAAACGTGTACGTCCTCGATCCGTCCGGCTATACGTCGCACTTTATCTGGAAAAACGACGAAGAGGTAACGATGTGGACGCGGCCCAAGGGACGTCCCAGTGCGTTTTACACATTCAAAGACCGCACCAACACCATCATCCCCCTCGGCCACGATAAGATGCCGAGCAACGGGCATAATACTTTTCTGGCCGCACCCTATGACGATTGGATTTTAAACGACACGTATCCCGATAAGCAGACGTCTCGTCAAACCGTCTATTTGTATCACGTGCCCAGCGGTCGAAGAGTCGACCTGGGGCACTTCCCTGCCCCGCCGGCATATCGTGGCGAGTGGCGCTGTGACACGCACCCGCGAAGCAGTGAAGATGGAACGCAGGTCGCCATCGACAGTCCGCACGACGGCGGACGGCAGGTTTACCTGTTGGACATCCGTGAAGTGATCAATGCTTAGCTGTTGCGTTTCATGCGTTCACGCAATTCTTTGCACGCGTCATCGGGATTACTGCACAGCGAGCAACTGACACTGCCGTCATCGTTGCGCTCGTTTGCCAATCCGCCACAGGAACCACTAATGGATCGACGACCAAAGATGACTCCGATCGCCATTGCAAACAGGATCACCGTCAACGCAAGCGTCGTTAGCAACATGACCGGAAAGAAACCGCCTGATTCCGCCGTCGCGTCTGTTCCCTCGGGGGCGTCGGTTGAATCGGATGCCCCAGTTGAGTTGTTTGCCCCGGGTGAATTGGGCGTCGGAGCGTAGCGGGCGAGTGTTCCCGTTCCGCTCAATTGGTATCCATCGGCCGTGCGTCTGACCAGCAAGGCATCCAAACCTTCTTGCTCGGCCACCTCAAGTCCCTTGGTCGGTCCCAAGACATTGATTGCCGTCGCCCAGGCATCGGCCGCCATGCAGGAATCCGCCAACACGGATACACTTGCCAAGTCGTGTGTGACGGGCCGCCGAGTCATCGGGTCCAGGGTATGAGAGTAGCGGATTCCGCCGCTGGAAAACGTGTTGCGATAGTCACCCGAGGTTGCCATCGCCTCGTCGTTTCCGGCATCGGTGCTCAGCGAATGAGCCACCATGACGGTGTCTCTAGCCGCATCGGGCAACTGGATGCCAACTTTCCACCACTGTCCCGCCTTGTCACCGCTGGTGCGAACTTCACCGCCAATTTCGACAAAGACGTTTTTGGCACCGGCGCGGTCCAGTAATTCGACGACGCGATCAACGCCGTGGCCCTTGGCGATCGCCGACAAGTCGATCTGCAAATCTGGATTCGTTTTGCGGATGGCCGGCGGTTCCAATCTTGACTTTAGATTTTCAAAACCGATGGACTTTGCCAATTGATCAAGCGTGGCCGAGTCCGGTACCTGCGGTGCGGAATCCCGGTCCGATCCGGCGCCGAAATTCCAAGCGTCGACCAAAGGGCCAACTGTCACGTCAAATGCTCCGTCGGTCTTTGTGGAAACCTCTAACGCAAACTGAACCACGCGTGCGAACGACTCGCTGACGGGAAACCAGTCCGTGGAATCGCTTGAGTTGAATCGACTGATCTCTGACGAAGCTAAATAGGTCGACATTTCGTCGTTAACCCGCCGCAGTTCCGCATCGACCTGAAACGGAAACGGAACTTCGGACTCGGGAGGATTAAAGATCTTGACCACGTAGGTCGTCCCCATCGTCTCACCGCCGAACGAGAGCATTCGGGGATCGTCTTGCGCATTGGAATCGTTCGCAATGGCGAAGGCCGCAATGGCAAGTAGCGACGCGATTAGCCAAGGTAATCGTCGCGTTTGGGAAGATGTCATGATGGTTTAGATCGCGAGTGACTTCATCCTTCCGCCGGTGGAAGGATCGGATGCGGAAGCGACCGCGGGGCCAATGGGCATGACCGATTCTAAATCAAAGATTTGAAATCTCGTCAGCCCTGTTCGATCGTACTGCCTCATCCACCGACTGGAAAAGTCACGTCATCGACGAAAGTCTGCGCCGCTTGGACGGTGGTCCTAACCGCCAAAGTCATCGTAGGCGATGTTTTCGGGCTCGACGCCAAGATCATCCAGCATCTTGAAGACAGCTTGATTCATCATCGGAGGGCCACAAATGTAGTACTCGATGTCTTCCGGTGCCGGGTGTTTGCTCAGGTAGTTATCCAGCAAGACCTGGTGAATGAATCCGACATACCCATCCCAGTTGTCTTCGGGCTGCGGTTCGGACAGCGCGATATTGAACTTAAAGTTCGGGAAGTCTTTTTCGATGTCGCGGAAGTGGTCGATGTAGAACAGTTCACGCAGACTTCGGCCGCCATACCAGTAGCTGACTTTGCGATCCGTTTTCTGTCGTTTGAACAATTCGAAAATATGGCTTCGCAGCGGCGCCATTCCGGCACCACCGCCGATATAAACCATTTCGGCGTCGGTGTCTTTGATAAAGAACTCGCCGTACGGACCACTGATCGTGGCACTGTCGCCGGGTTTCAGGCTAAAGATATAGCTGCTCATCTTTCCAGGCGGTGTGCCTTCCGGTGCACGTGGCGGCGGGCTTGCCACACGCACGTTCAGCATGATGATGCCTTTTTCACCGGGATAGTTCGCCATCGAATAGGCACGCACGACCGGTTCGTCGACTTTGGACACGTATCGCCAAATGTTGAACCTGTCCCAGTCCTCGTGATACTCTTCCTCGATGTCAAAGTCTTTGTACGCGACTTCGTGGGGTGGGCATTCGATTTGGATGTAACCGCCGGCTTTGAAGTCGACTTCTTCGCCCTCAGGCAATTTCAGCACGAACTCTTTGATGAACGTCGCGACGTTGTGGTTGCTCTGGACGGTGCATTCCCATTTCTTGGTATCGAATGCTTCGGCGGGGACTTCGACGACCATGTCGGTCTTGACGGCGACTTGGCAGCTGAGCCGTTCGCCCTCGGCCGCTTCTTTTTTGGTGATGTGTCCTTTCTCGGTCGCCAAGATGTCGCCACCGCCGTCGGTCACTTTCACTTTGCACTGTGCGCACGTACCACCACCGCCACATGCGCTGCTGACAAAGATGCCCGCATCGGCCAATGCGCCCAGCAGCTTACCGCCGGCGGGGACTTCGATCTCTTTTTGCTGATTGATCATGATTTTGACCGGGCCGGACGCGACCAGCTGGCTTTTGGCAGCCAGAATCAGCAAAACAAGCGCGATCACGACGATGGTGAACATCGCGACGCCAAGAAACACAGTACCCATCAGTAGAAGCTCGCCAGTGTGTAAGCTTTGTTGAAAATTCTATTTTGATTACAGCTGAATACCGCTGAACGACATAAACGCCAGCGCCATCAGACCCACAGTGATGAACGTGATACCTAAACCGCGAAGCGGTGGCGGCACATCACTGTATTTCATCTTCTCGCGAATGCCTGCCAAGGCGGCGATCGCCAGTGCCCAGCCGACGCCACAGCCGATGCCGTACACGACCGATTCACCGAAGTTGTAGTTGCGTTCTTGCATGAACAATGAACCGCCCAGGATGGCACAGTTCACCGTGATCAGCGGCAGGAAGATGCCCAGCGCGTTGTACAGCGGAGGGAAAAACTTATCGAGCACCATTTCCAAGATTTGCACCATCGCCGCAATCACGCCGATGTAGCTAATGAAACCGAGGAACGTCAGGTCGACGGTGGAAAAGTCGATTGTCGAGGGCGAGACGAAACCGTTCGCCCAAACCATTGCGCCTTTCTTTAGCAGCAACGAGTAAATCAGTTGGTTCGCCGGAATTGTGATCGCTTCAATCACAATCACGGCCAAGCCGAGGCCCAACGCGGTCTTTACGTTCTTGCTGATCGCCAAAAACGTGCACATTCCCAGAAAGAAT
This sequence comes from uncultured Pirellulaceae bacterium, assembly GCA_963975425.1. Classification (GTDB taxonomy): domain Bacteria; phylum Planctomycetota; class Planctomycetia; order Pirellulales; family Pirellulaceae; genus CAXBGS01. The sequence continues at coordinate 475,556 of CAXBGS010000003.1, read as the reverse complement.
GCGAGCGCCAAGTTTTCGACGAAAACAGCTTTCAGGAATATGCTTAGGTATTGTTCAATCATGACTCAATCACGCCTCTTCGATCTGTTCAGGCTTGTAGGCTCGGATTACCCAGATCATGAATCCGATCAAGAAGAATGCACTGGGCGGAAGCAGCATCAGGTTGTTCGGGTTGTACCAACCGCCGTTGCGATCGAGTTGCAGAATTTCGATGCCGAACAACGAACCGCTGCCGAATAGCTCGCGAAAGAATGCGACAACCATCAACACCAGACCGTAACCGAGTCCGTTGCCGACCCCGTCCAGAAAGCTAAGGCCGGCGCTGTTCTTCATCGCGAATCCTTCGGCACGTCCCATCACGATGCAATTGGTGATGATCAGTCCCACGAACACCGACAACTGTTTGCTGATGTCGTACAGGTAGGCTTTCAATATTTGATCCACGACGATCACCAGCGATGCGATCACGGTCATCTGGACGATGATCCGAATGCTGCTGGGGATGAAGTGTCGGATCGAACTGACCGCCAGGTTGCTGAATGCGGTGACCGCGATCACCGCGATGCTCATCACCAGCGACGTTTCCATCTTGGTCGTCACGGCCAAGGCGCTGCAAATCCCGAGGATTTGTAACGCGATCGGGTTGTTATCGATCAGTGGATCCAAAAGGATCTTGCTGGGCTTTTCGGCTGCCATGTTATGCTCCCGTCTCTTTCTTAAGCTGATCCAAAAACGGACCGTAGCCTTCGTCGCTGGCCCAATAGCGAATTAAGTTCGTGACGCCGCGACTGGTGATCGTTGCACCGGAGAGTCCGTCGACGCTGTAAGGATTTCCCGGAGGCGCCGGGCCTTTGTAAACCATGGCGGCCGGTTCGCCGCTCTCGTCATACAGCTTTTGTCCGGTCCACTGTGCTTTCCAAGCCGGGTTGTCGACTTCGCCGCCCAAACCAGGCGTTTCGCCGTGAGCGTAAAAGGTCAGTCCTTGGATTGTTTCCAAATCGTTCTTGATGGCCAGATAGCCGTACAAGGTCGACCAAAGCCCTTTGCCATAGACGGGCAACACGACTTGCCGAATTTTGTCTTCGCCCGGTTTCTTGACGAAGTAAACCTTGGCGACTTTTTCGCGGCGTTGTTCACCCAGATCGTATTTCGGTTCGACGATGGCGATACTGGAATCTTCTTTGTTGACGGCTTCGCGTGGATCGTACGTCGCGATGTCGAGATCGGTGTTGTACTGGCCCGTTTCCAGATCGACCAACTTTTCGCTGATCCAGCTGTAAAGATTGTCGATTTGTTCGCGGTCTAGCTCACCGGCCGGTTTCCCGTATTCACCCAGTGCCAAACCGGTCGCGTCCAGAATGTTTTTCTGGCGGTCGAGCGTTTTGTTTTCTTCTTGACGATCACGCAGTGCCACCGCCGCGGCGCTGACGCACAGCGAACAAACGATGCACAAAACGGTGGCGACAAGAATTGTCTTGCCAACAGAATCACGTTGTTGCATAGCGGGCAACCCTCCGGCGAACATTGGCCTGGACTACGAAATAATCGATCAGTGGTGCGAAGACGTTGCCGAACAAAATCGCCAGCATGATGCCTTCGGGAAACGCCGGATTGATGACTCGAATCAAGATCGTCATGAATCCGATCAACGCACCATAAATCCATTTGCCTTTCTCTGTCATCGAGGCACTGACAGGGTCCGTTGCCATGAAGACCAACCCGAATGCGAGTCCGCCGATCACGAGATGCCAATAAAAAGGGACGCCCATCATTGCGTTGGTCCCCGTGTTGACGCCGTTGAGCAACAACGACGTGACAACGGCACCACCGACGACGCCGGCCATGACTTTCCATGACCCGATGCCGGCCGCGATCAGGATGGCCGCGCCCACGATGCATAGCAACGTGCTGGTTTCGCCGATGCATCCTTGGATGGTTCCTAGGAATGCGTCCATCCAAGTGATTTGCCCGGTGGAACCCCACACATATTCGATCGACGAAAGCGAATCGACCGCTGCGGTGCGTACCGGTTCGCCGCCGGCCATGTTCGGTGCAGCGTTTGCCATTTGGCCAAGTGCCGTCGCCCCGCTGAACCCATCAACGGCAGTCCAGACCTTGTCGCCGCTGATTTGTCCGGCGTAGGCGAAGTACAGGAATGCGCGACTGGCCAGGGCGACGTTCAAGAAGTTTCGTCCGGTTCCCCCGAACACCTCTTTGGCCACGATGACCCCGAACGCGATGCCCAACGCCACCTGCCACAATGGGATCGATGCCGGCAGCGTCAACGGAAAAAGCAGCCCTGTGACCAGGAACCCTTCGTTGATTTCGTGTCCTCGCAGGACGCTGAAGACCAATTCGATGTGTCCGCCGACAAACATACAGACGATGTAAATCGGTAAGAAGTGAATTGCGCCCAAGATGAAATTGTCGGCGTGGTTGGCCGGATCATTCTCAAAGCCGATCGCTTCGTGAATGGTGTAATGCCAATCACCCTGGTGATCCATACCGACCTTGGCCATTTCTTGGATTGCGGTGTTGGCTTGATAGCCGGTGTTCCACATTCCGAACAGCGTGACAGGGACCAAAGCCATGACCACGGTGATCATCATTCGCTTCAGGTCGATGCCATCGCGAACGTGAGTCGACCCGTGGGCGACTTCGCCGGGGGTGTACAAGAACGTGTCCAACGCCTCGTACATGGGATACGCCATCTCGAGTATTCCACCCTTCGCAAATAGCGGGTGGACTTTATCGAGGGCATCGCGGAGTGGTTTCATATTCGTTCTTAACCTTCTCGTTCGATCGTCGACAGGTTATCGCGTAGCAACGATCCGTATTCGTATTTGCCCGGGCAGACAAAGGTGCAGAGCGCCAAGTCTTCCTCTTCGAGTTCCAACGCACCGAGCTGTTGCGCTTGGTCGGTGTCGCGGCAAATCAAGGCTCGCAACAACTGCGTCGGTAAGATGTCCAGCGGCATGACTTTCTCGTAGGTCCCCAGTGGAACCATCGCTCGTTCACTGCCGTGTGTGGTGGTGGTCATGTCAAATTTCTTGCCCGGCATGCCGGCCGAAGCAAAGACACGCGTCGTTGAAAATTTGTCAAAACCAGGTTTTTGCCAGCCCAGGAACTCACGCTCGTCGCCCTCTTGCAGTACCGAAACCTGCATGTGGAACCGGCCCAGGTAATGGCGTGGTGACTCAGCCGTGCGGCCACAGAGAACGGAGCCGGAAACGACGCGAGGCTTGACGTCTTGGGCAAGTTCGCCGTCGACCAAGTCCAGCAAGTCGGCACCGATGCGTGTTTCCAACAACCGCGGCTGATTCACGATGGGGCCGGCCAGGGAAACGATTCGGCGAACGTCCAGCTTGCCCGTGGTCAACAGCGACCCGATCGCGCAAACGTCTTGGTAATTGATGTACCAAACGGTTTTGTTGGGACCGACCGGGTCGAGGAAATGAATGTGTGTTCCGACCAATCCGGCCGGGTGGGGGCCGCCGAAAGTTTCGACGTGGACTCGGTCGATTCCCGCGCCGGGGATTTCCGATTGTTCGCCCTTGCAAACGTGGACCTTGCCATCGGTCAATTGCGACAGGCATCGCAGACCCAAGCTGAATTGATCCTTCCGGTCCGACATCGCGATCGCAGGATCGGCCGCCAAAGGATTCGTGTCGATCGCTTGGACAAAGATCGAACTGGGCACGCTGCCGGGCAACGGGATTTTGCCAAAAGGTCGCGTTCGGATCGACGTCCACAATCCGCTGGCGACTAATTGTTCGGTGACTCCGGTTCGGCCCAGAGCGTCGGGATCGGCTCCCTGTGCCGCATCGAACTGATACGCATCGTCGCCGTCGACGTCGATCACGATGGATTCGAATTTGCGTTTCAGCCCACGATTGACTTCCGCAACCGTGCCCGATGCCGGCGACGTAAAGATGACGCCCTCGGTCTTTTTGTCTTCGAATACGGGCTGCCCCAGCTTTACTCGCTCGCCGGGGGCGACCAGCATCGTCGGTTTCATGCCGACATAGTCATCGCCCAATAACGCGACTCGCCGTGCCGGTTTGGCCACGTCGATATGCTGCTCGGGGGCGCCCGAGATGGGTAAATTCAAACCCTGTTTGATGGTCGTCATCGAATTGTCGTGCTCGCGTCACATCCAGGAATCGGCTGCGAAAAACCAGCCCTGAAGCTTGTGATATTTTTCACAAAGTCGATTCGTTCAATAGTCCGCAGCGTCGGAGTGGTCGCAGCGGACTTTTGGGGGAAGCAGAGTCCCAGAAGACTCTTTCAAGTCGGAAATATTACACAGCGCATCAAAACTCGCAACGCCATTGCATTTCGGCCGCCCATGATTTCATTGTCACCGCTGGCTAACGTTGCTTGATCGACCCGTAGAGCGACGCAAGGGTATCTGCCCTCTGGACGGCCACGTGACTTTCCTGGTACGTCTCGACGGGAAATGGATCAGCCGGTCAGATAACCGGCTGAAATTTCTGTCAATCACTGCCTCGCCGAATTGAAACGATCCCTTTGCGCCGCTCCGACATCCGAAATATCGTCATCATTGCTCACGTCGACCACGGTAAAACCACGTTGGTTGATTGTCTGCTGCGTCAAAGCGGCCAATTTCGTGATACGGAATTGCAGGGCGAGCGTATTCTCGATTCCAACGATTTGGAACGAGAGCGCGGCATCACGATTCTGTCAAAGAATATCGCGATCCCCTATCGCGGCGTCAAAATAAATTTGATCGATACGCCCGGCCACGCGGACTTTGGTGGCGAAGTGGAGCGCGTCGTGAAAATGGCCGACGGTTGTCTGCTGTTGGTCGATGCCGCCGAAGGCCCGATGCCACAAACGCGTTTCGTGCTTGAAAAAGCGATCCAGGCGGGCGTCACGCCGATTGTCGTGGTCAACAAGGTCGATCGTCCTGACGGTCGACCGCTGGAGGCACTTGATGAGGGATTAGAACTACTCGCCGAGCTTGGTGGGGAAGACATGCTGGATACCGCCAGTTATGTCTTCACTAGCGCCAAGGAAGGGTTTGCCACGACGTCGCCCGAGATGTTGTCGACCGACATGCGACCCTTGCTGGATCTCATGGTCGACAAGTTGCCCGGTCCCGACGTCGACCAGGATGCTTCGCTGCAGATGATGGTGACCACGCTGGACTGGAGCGAATACGTCGGGCGAATCGCCGTCGGGCGCATCGAGGCCGGGACCATCACGGCCGGACAGACGATCGACCTGCATGGTGCGGACGGCGTGTCGAAACAAAAGGTCGGCGGATTGTTCGTTTTCGATAACCTCGGGCGTGTGGCTGCTGAATCCGCATCCGCCGGTGACATCGTCGCAATCGAAGGCTTTCCGAATGTCGAAATTGGCGACACCGTCGGGGCCGTCGACGCCGACAACGCGCTGCCGCGACTGAAAGTGGATGAGCCCACATTGGAAATGGTCTTTAGCGTGAACTCGTCGCCGATGGTCGGTCGCGAAGGCAAGTACGTGACGACGCGCCAGTTAAAGGCCAGGCTTGAGAAAGAACTCGAACGCAACGTGGCGTTGCGGGTCGAAATGGTCGAAGGGGCCGAAGCCTACGCCGTCAAAGGCCGTGGCGTTTTACACTTGGCGATCTTGATCGAAACGATGCGCCGCGAAGGTTTCGAGTTAAGCGTCGGCAAGCCACGTGTGATCTTTAAAGAGATCGATGGAAAGAAACACGAACCGTTCGAAACGTTGCGCGTGGAAGTTCCCACCGAGACGATGGGGCCGGTGATGGAACTGGTCGGACTCCGACGTGGTCAGTTGGAAGAAATGAACCAGCGAGGCGAATACAGCTTGCTGCGATTCACAATCCCATCGCGAGGACTGATCGGTCTGAGGACGAAACTGCTGAATGCCACCCGCGGCACCGCGATCATCCATCACCGCTTTGACAGTTATCGTCCTATCGAAGGTGACCTGCCCAAGCGCGCCAATGGCGTGCTGATCTCGATGGTCAGCGGCAAGACAATGCCATTCGCGATGTTCGGGCTGCAGGACCGCAGTGAGTTACTGGTCCCCGCCGGTACGGAGGTCTATGAAGGCATGATCGTCGGCGAAAACGCTCGTGAAAACGACATGACGGTGAATCCGTGCCGAGAGAAAAAATTGACCAATATGCGGGCGTCCGGCAGCGACGAGAACGTAATTCTGAAACCGCCACGCGATTTGTCACTGGAAGCCGCGCTAGAATATATCGAAGATGACGAACTGGTCGAAATCACGCCTGAGAGCATCCGGCTGAGAAAAGTCGTGCTCAAAGAAAGTGATCGCCGACGCAACAGCCGCAGCGCTTGAGGCAGTGTTTGAGTTCGCGGTTGCCAGCGGCATCTGCTCAACTGGACATCTGCTTAACTGGGCATCTGCGTGACGGTGTCTGCTCGAGAGCATCTGCCGAAAGCATGCATCGCCGGGCTGCGGTCTGGCCAAGCGGCTTTCCTGATGCTTGTAGGCAAGCCGATGGCGAACCAGCGGTCGGTCGCCTGCGTAGGTGTCGATTGCTCGCTCGGTTTCTGTCGTAAAAAACTTGCCGACGAAACTTGCTGAGCCGAAGGAACTTGCGGAGCCGAGGAGACTTGCCGGGCTAATGAAGCTTGCCGGGCTGGCGAAACTTGTGCTGCCAGCAAGGCAACTTTCGTAAATTTCTGGATCCCCCCACTCTCTCTGTTGTGAGCCAATTCAATGCGTGCGGCCTTCACCCTATTTAGCGTTCCGATGGTTGCGGCGAGTCTCCTTGTCGCGGGCTGCGGCGGTTCGGCTTCGACGGACAGCCCCGACGAAACGGCCGCGGCCAGCCACGATGACCACGATCATGATCACGAGGGACATGAACACGAGGGCCACGATCATGAGGGCCACGGGCATGGCGACCATGACCACGATCATGGCGCAACGACCACGATCGATGCGGACGCGGCGGGACTCGATGCGGACAGCTTGGTCTCACTCGATGAGCCAGAATTACCCGACAACCTTGCCGATGCGTTGACCGAACTGGTTCAGCTTCGCAATACGATTCGAGACGCGTTCAAGGCCGATGATCTCGATGCGGCCCACGGTCCACTTCACGAGATCGGCCGCCTGTTGGGATGCATTGAATCGCTGGTCAAGGACGGTGGTGAAAGTGCGGAGCACAAGGAAGAACTGACCGTGGCCGTCGATGAGCTGTTCGATAGCTACACCGCCGTTGATGAAACCTTTCATTCTGACGGCGGCAAGGAATACAGCGAAGTCGCTGCGTCAATCGACGCGGCGGTCAAGACGTTGCAAGAACATGCCGGCCATACCAAGGAGTGAGAAATGGATCGATTCCCGTTTGCCATCAGGCCAAGTGTCAGGTGCATGCCATTCGCCGGCTATTTCACACTGCTGATCGCCACCATGGGCATCGTCGGTTGTGAGCAAGCGAGCGAAACGGGCAAGAACGCCACCGCCGATTCGTCCTTCGTTTTGTCCACAGAACCCTCCGGTGCCAAGACACCGACGGAGGCGATGGAGTCAAACACGGAGATGGGGCCAATCGTTTTGGTGGGCCGAGTCGATGCGGGTGACCACGAACCGTTCGAGGCGGGCCAAGCCTCGTTCATGTTGTCCGAGTTGCCAGATCAAGATCACGCAGCGGGCGATCCCGAACACGCGGATAACTGTCCCTTTTGTAAACGCAAGCTTGAAAAGGCTCCGAAAGTGGTCGTGAAAATTTTGGATAGCGACGGAAACGTGCTGGCCACAGATGCACGGGAATTGCTGGGAATCGAAAAAGGCGACGTCGTCGTGGTGCGTGGGACCGGAAAATATTCGGACACCGTGAATTTGGTCGAAATCAACGCAAATGGCGTGTTTCGGCGTTCGTGACACGTGTTCAACGGCTGTTTCACGCGTTACTGAAGTAGGCGCCCGAGTCGTGCTCGGTCTGCCCTTGGCAATAAAGGTCTGCCCTTGGCAATGAAGGTGTCAATCGCGGCTTGCCAGGTATAATCGGGCGGGCGTGATGCCGAAGACCGGCGCGGCAGGACGGTCGCGTTCCGACAGGGGCACGCTTGAGCCTTGAGAATCAGCGAGCTTGACTTTCAGAGCTTGAAATCGGTATTGACACAGATGAAGATTTCGCGAAATGGTCTTTCGTCGCTGGTCGAATATTTGTCGCCTCTCTAGATTGATCTGAACAAAATTGGCTTAAACCTGTTACTCGCAACGCAACCCAACGTCCTGCTTTGTTGAATTGGACCTCCCGCATCGCGCTTTTCGCATACGTCATCGGTGGATGGCTGCTGCCGGCGATGCATCATCACCATCACGCGAGTGTCCATCACTCGCATGTGGGAGCCCACGGCGGCGGCGATTCAGCGTGTTGCGAAACCAGTTTGATCGGTTCGCCGATCCAATCCATCCCGGCCGATGCCGGTTTGCGGTTCGCCGATGACCCGCAAGATTGTTCCTCGTGCTGTGGTCATTCGCACGAGACGTTTGCTGACTGGGGCCACGCCAAGACCTCGGAGCCCATCGCGGGTTCGAAATCGATCGCGGGCAGTGTCGCGACGGGCAATGCTGCGACGGGCAATGCTGCGACGTATGGCGACTCGACCGAAAGCGTCTCGAGCAAGAACGTTGCGTATTGCGATCACGATGCTAAGCGTCCGTCCCGTTTCGTTCCCGGGCACCCGGTCGTGGATTGCGACGGCTTGTGTGTGCTCTGTTCTGCTCGTTCGCTATGTACCGATCGCGTTGCAGATCGTCCCGCCGTTTGCGACGACTTGGTTGCATGTCGTGTTTTTCGACTTGCCTCGATCAGGCATCCTCGCGATCAAGTGTTGGGTAGCGACCCAGCGCGAGGTCCACCATCGATTGTTTGACCCCGTTTCTTTGCTGACAGCGTGCTGTCGGTCAATCGCCGCGGATGAAGGCCAAAGTGCCTGCGCGTGGCGAGAGTATTTTTGGTCATTCAATCTGTTTTTTTAAGGTGCCTGTTACGATGTCTTTACGCTTTCATGCGCGCCGCCGCGCGTTCACACTGGTCGAATTATTGGTGGTCATCGCCATCATCGGCGTTCTTGTCGGTTTGTTGTTGCCGGCCGTGCAAGCCGCACGTGAGGCGGCTCGCCGGATGAGCTGCAGCAACAATTTCAAACAACTCGGTTTAGCGCTGCACAACTATCATTCCGCTTACAACCAATTGCCCCAGCATCGCGGCGGAACCTGGGTCAACGGCCAACCAGCCGCATCGGATACATCCAATCGGATGGATTTGTCGATCTGGGTCGCGGCAACACCGTTCTTTGAGCAACAAGCACTTTGGGAACAGATCAGCAATCCTAATTCCGAGCGCGTCGATGGCATGATGCAAACGCCGCCCTGGCCGGCGATGGGGCCGCGAACAAGTCAAAATCAATACAAGCCATGGCAGAGCGAAATCCCGACATTGCGCTGTCCCAGCGATCCCGGGATCGGTCTGCCCGGTTTTGGTCGCACGAACTATGCCGCTTGTTTGGGCGATTCGATTCATCGCATGGAAAATGGGGCGACGCAAGTCAGTATGGATGTGTTGTCTCGGGGCACATCGGCAACATCGCAGCAAGCCCGCGCTGCATGCCGTGGCATATTCGTGCCGAGACAAACAACGAAGTTCCGCGACATCCTGGATGGCATGGCGTTTACGTTCATGGCGGGCGAAATCGCAACCGACCTGGGCGATCGTGACAAGCGGACGTCGGCCTCATTGAACATGGGATTGGCCGATGACATTCGCGACGAACCCGATCACTGCGAACATGATGGACAGATTGACCCTGTGCGTCCGCTGTTTTGGGTTAACGGAACGCCGCCCACGCTGGCCGGGCCTGCGCTGGGGCGCGGGTATCGCTGGGCATCCGGTTCCACGGTCTTCAGCGCGTTTAACACCATTCGTCCACCGAACATGGAACTGTGTCTTGCCGATACGGTCAGTTCGGCGGGCGTCGCGTCCACCAGCAGCCGACACCAAGGCGGATCGCACATGCTGATGGCAGACGGCGCGGTGAAGTTCTTCACCGATTCGATCGATGCCGGTGACATCCACCACGGCAATGTTTGGCTCGGTGGTATGGATGAATCGGTGCCGGGATCTGAAAGTCCCTACGGTGTTTGGGGTGCCCTCGGGACACGAGCGTCGAAAGAGATTATCGACGAAGAGTTTTAGTCGGCCGGACACACTGGGCCTGCTTGACTGGGCCTAATTCACTGGGCCTGCTTCGGCGGGCCTGGATCGCAATGACCCTCGTTTGAAAAGAAGACGCCCCGTGGCGGTGGACTCGTGGCGCTAGATTCGTCGATCGCATGAGACCGCTGCCGGCGACGGGTTGGTTGCCGGCGACTGGTCCGTGGCCAGCTCTATTGGTTTGTCGTCGGATCGTCTTCCAGGTCGCCTTCGGTGATGATTGTGAACCCTTTTTCATCCAGGGTGACCATCGCCGATTCGATGTTGTCGACCATCAAGGCCACTGCGGGATTACCGTTGGGGCGGATGATCAATGGATAAGCCTGGATGATGTTCAGTTCCGACTGCAGCAGCGCGGTGCAAACTCGCAATAGCGGTTGTGGTCCGGGAGGCAGTTCGACGCCGATCAGGTCGGTTTCGATGATGGCCAGCCCGCTGCGTTCGAGGATTTCTCGGCCACGGTCGGCGTCACTGACGAGAAAGCGGACGAACGCACATTCGGCCGCGTCATTGATCGACAACGCAACGACGCGGATGCCGGTGCCTTCGAATCGCTTGAGCACCTCCAGCAACTGACCAACACGATTTTCCAGAAAGATCGTGAACTGGCGGATGGCCGGAAAGTTGCGGCCTCGCATGGTTTGAAAGGCGGTACCAGAATCCTCACCAAAACTCATCGCTAATTCTTCTTGAAATGCGTGGATACGACCGTGGCGTTCCGTCTTTCGATGCCGGGGCGGAAGTCCTCTATGGCCTCTGTGAAGCGGCAAGTGTAGGCTTCGTTCGCCTTGCAGGCAATTCAAAGTCCGCGATCTCAGTGATGCCAAGCACGTTGTCAAACAAACTACACGAACTGGAAATCCGCGTTGCTTACCAGGAAACGGACGGCCAACGACGCGTTCATCACGGCAACTATTTGAATTACTTCGAGCGCGGGCGGGTCGAGATGCTCCGTTCGGCCGGTGTCAGTTACAAGCACTTAGAAGACTCTGGATTGATGCTTGTGGTGGCGGAAATGAGCATTAAGTACCACGCAGCGGCCGAATTCGATGATCTGTTGCAACTGCAGACCCGCGTTGTGGAAATCCGTAAGGTCCGAATGCGACACCAGTACATCATCCGACGAGACGGCGATTTGATCGTCGAAGCGGAGTCTGTGATCGCTTGTATTGACCGAGAAGGTCGACCGTCGCGCATTCCTGCGGACTTGCTGACGACATTCGAGTGAACTTGCGTTCACTGTTTGTTTTCTCTGGTGTGATTTCGTCGGTATTCTATAGTGGAGGGCTGCACCGCGTGCCGGTGCACGGCCAAGCTGAACCGCCGACCCCGGCCTGCCCTCCCATAATCCTGCCTACAACATTTTTCCTGGCTCGTGGCGTGATTCCTTGCCGCAGCCCTGGGCAATGTTAGATCCCGCCTCGCTTAAGAAATTCTATCGTTGAATCGATCTGCGTATTCTTTCCGACCCGCCGCAGCGCTGGTGCAAGTCACCGGGCTGATGGTTACATCGGCCGTCGTTGCTACGGCGTCCTGCTTGGCCGCCGATACGTCGGTGGTTGATGCATCAATCGAATCGAAATGGAGCGAAGAGGGTTGGCCGCTGATCCAGCAATTCTGTTTGGACTGTCACAGCAGCGACAACGCCGAAGCCGAACTGGATCTTTCATCGTTTGCGACGATCGACGGGGTCTCAGAATCTACCGGGTCGATGCAGCGAGTTCTCGAAATGGTTCGCTTCGGAGCAATGCCACCCGATGATGCCGAGACGCTGACTGAGCAGCAGCGGAAACGGTTAGTGATGGCGCTGGACCACACGCTGTACGCCGTATCGTGTGATACGCGACCGCGCCCCGGCAAGGTGACGGCGCGGCGATTGAACCGCGCCGAGTACAACCATTCGGTTCGAGATTTATTCGGAATCGATTTGCAGCCCGCCGATGCGTTTCCATCGGACGAAGTCGGCGCCGGGTTTGATAACAACGGCGACTTGCTGACGTTGTCACCGATGTTGATGGAGAAATACTTCTCGGCGGCAGAATACGTCGCGTCGCAGGTGATCGTCGATCCGGATTCGTTGCCGAAAGCGGATGTGGATCGCAGTAGTGAAAAACTGTTGGTCGAAGGGGACAGCCAAACGGGTCGATTCTTCGGTCGATACCTCGCGCCGGGTTCTTACGTCTGGACCGAATTCAGTGTGCCACGTCGCGGCGAGTATCGATTCGGTATCTATGGCGGCAACGGTCGACGTCATCACACGCTGTCGACTGTCGGACTTTACGACCAAACCGGTTTGCTGCGTGCGGTCGTGACTCTGCGTCATTTTGGCGGCGGCGGGAGCAACGATTACGAAGCGGTAACGCTTGAACTGGAACCCGGTGAGCACCGTTTCATCCTGAGCAAAATTCCGGACGATGAACCGTATGAGGTGGGAACGACGCGTTTCGATCGGATCGATCAACTGACGCCGGAACGGTTAGCGCTGGGCCGAGAAAAAACAAAGACCGCGTTGCAGGTGTCCGGTGATGTTGACGAAGACCATTATTCATTGATGATTCGGCGGCTTGCCGTTTCTGGGCCGATCCGTCCGCGGCGTGATGAGCTGCCTGCAGGCCAAGACAAACTGATCCGCGATTTGCCGCGACAAAAGGACGGGCGCTGGGTGGACGTCAACAAGTCGGCCGCCGAGTGTTTGCGTCCGTTACTGCGGCGCGCCTTCCGACGGCCTGTCGTCGACGAAGACGTAAGGCCTTATGTGAAATTGGTCGTCGATGCGACCGAGCGTGGCGAATCCTTTTATCGGGGGCTGCAGATCGCAATTTCAGCGGTTCTGGTCTCGCCGAATTTCCTGTACCGGGTTGAAACGCCCAGCGCGGAATCCACGCCCGAGAGTGACGGCAGTGTTCCACTGGACCCGTTTCAATTGGCAACGCGACTGTCGTACTTTTTGTGGAGCAGTTTGCCGGACGAAACGCTCTTGCGTGACGCAGAGAAAGGCAAGTTGAATGACAAGGGCATCGCGTCACATGTCAAACGCATGATTGCAGACAACCGTGCTGATTCGCTCGCGACACAGTTTGCCTCGCAGTGGTTGGGGCTGCGTAACCTTGACGTGCATGAAGCGGATACCGAGCAATTCACCAATTTTGAAGATGAGTTGGCCGCCGCAATGCGGCGAGAAACGGAGTTGCTGTTCATGCACGTCGCTCGAAACAATTTGCCGCTAAACGAGTTGCTGACGGCTGATTATTCGTTTGTCGACCAGCGACTCGCCGGCCACTACGGGATCCCAATGGCAGGCAAGAATTCGCAGGAAATGTCCGCGGAGGACTTTGTCAAAGTCTCGTTGGCGCAAACGCCTCGGCGAGGCGTGTTATCGCACGCCAGCGTGCTGACGCTGACAAGCAACCCGACTCGTACATCACCCGTGATGCGTGGCAAATGGATTCTCGAAAACGTCTTGGGGACGCCGCCGCCCGATCCACCGCCAGGCGTGCCCGAACTGGAACAGTCCGAGGGAAGCGACGGTGGCATGACACTGCGCGAGCAACTCGAATTGCACCGAGCAAGTCCCGCATGTTCCGCTTGCCATCGTGTGATGGATCAGCTTGGGTTCGGATTGGAAGTTTACGATGCGATCGGGCAGTACCGTGAAGCCGATGGCAAGGATCCGATCGACGCCAACGGTGAACTGCCCGGCGGACGGCGATTCAACGGTGCCGCCGAATTAAGCCAAATGTTAGCGCGCAGCGAAAAGGTCGCTTTTGCCAAAACCGTCACGCGTCGGTTGATGACGTATGCCCTCGGACGCGAATTGACGCCCTATGATGAGTGCAGCGTTGAAGAGATCATCGCCGCGACAGAGGCAGACGGTTTTCGTTTTGCCGACTTGGTGTTGGGCGTCGTTCGCAGTCGACCCTTTCTTTACTTTCAATGGAACCGTGATGAGTCTTCCTGAATTGACTGAGTCAAAGATCGACCGACGAACCGTGCTGCGAGGTGCGGGTTGCGTCTTGGGATTGCCGTTGCTCGAAGCGATGACGCCGATGTCGCGGAGCGCGTTCGCATCGGAGGAAAACGTGTCGACACCGGTGCGCATGGCGTGCGTCTTCTTTGCCAACGGCGCCATCATGCGCGATTGGAAGCCCGAGAAAGCCGAGGCTGATCATTGGCAGCTTTCCAAAACACTGCAGCCGCTGAAGCCATTTCAGTCAAAGCTTAACGTGATTTCGGGTCTGGCGCACGACAACGGTCGCGGGTACAAAGATGGTGCTGGCGATCACGCTCGCTGTGCCGCAACTTACTTGACGGCTGCCCGTCCGACGAAAACCAGTACGAACATCCATCTAGGAATTTCGGTTGATCAAGTCGCGGCGACCCAGCTTGCCGGTCAAACGCGGCTGTCGTCGATCGAGTTGGGGTTGGAAGGCAGTCGCAACGCGGGCAGTTGCGACAGCGGTTACAGCTGTGCCTATTCGTCGAACATTTCGTGGCGTGACGAAAGTCGTCCGATGCCCAAAGAGATCATTCCGCGGCAAGCATTCGAGCGAATGTTCGGCTCTGGCGACAGTGCGAAACGTCGCGAAAGAGACTTTGTGCGCAAGAGTATTCTTGATGTCGTCCAGGCCGAGGCTGATCGTTTGCATCGCAAGGTAGGATCGAATGATCGTCGCAAGTTAGACGAATACTTTTCGAGCGTGCGCGAAATCGAAAAGCGGATCGAAAGGTCCGAACACGAAGACGCTCAAGCGATGCCGGATTTGAATGTCCCGCATGGTCGCGTCGAGAGTTTTCGGGAGCACGCGCGGCTGATGTACGACTTGATGGTCGTTGCGTTTCAGACCGACGTGACGCGGGTTGCGACATTCATGCTGGACAATGCCGGCGGAAAACGTCGATACACCGAGCTGGGTATCAAAGACGCGCACCATTCGATGAGCCATCACCGCAATCGCGAAGAAACACTGGTCGAGCTGCAACGCATTGATAAGTATTTGGTCGAGCAGTTTGCTTACTTCCTGGGCCGCATGAACGAGACCACTGATGCGGGCGGGTCACTGCTTGATCAATCGATGGTGCTGTATGGCAGTGGACTGAGTGACGCCAATCGCCACGATCACCACGACTTGCCCATCATCTTGGCCGGCGGAGCTGGTGGTCGGATCGAGACCGGCCGACACATCGTCGCGTCGCGCGAGCGACCGATGGGCAACTTGTTCTTGTCCATGCTTGACGTCATGGGAACTCCGGCGGAATCGATCGGCGACAGCAGCGGCCGACTCGAAGAACTAGCCTGAGTGAGCTTTTCGGAAACTGGCACAGAATGTCATTCTGTGCCGTTTTCCAGCGATGCGTTAGATCGCTTTTTCCGGTGGATCGGTCATCAGTGAGACCACGATTAACGTCAGGAATGCCAGTGGAATCGTCACGATTCCCGGCTGGCTGAACGGCGCGATCGCATCGGCCGGGTCCCAGCCATAGACACTTTTGTAGGTGTCACCGGACAGCAGGATCCATCCCAGCGAGCTGAACATTCCCACGACGACGCTGGCAATGATGCCTTGCTTGGTCGTTCGTTTCCAGAACAACAGCATCACAAGCGCGGGTAAATTCGCGCTTGCCGCAATGCTGAAGGCCCATCCGACCAGGTAGCCGACGTTCAATTCTTTGAACAAAATTCCCAAGACGATGGCGATCACGCCGACGATCACGGCGGCGATCTTTGCGACCCGAACTTGTTTGTCTCCGGACAGCTTGATCCCCAAAACACCGCCCAGTAAATCGTGCGCGACCGCTCCGCTGCTGGCCAAGATCAATCCGCTGACGGTGCCCAGCACGGTCGTGAATGCGATGGCCGAAATGATGGCGAATAGCCACTGGTTGATGCTGCGTGCGAGCAGCGGCGCGGCCATGTTCGAATCGGTCAGGTCAAGTGCGCCGCTGGTCATGGCGCCCAGGCCCAGGTACAGCGTCAACACGTAAAAGAATCCGATCGTTGCGATCCCGACGATGGTACTCTTGCGTGCCGCGGCACCGTCTTTGACGGTGTAGTAACGAATCAAAATGTGTGGCAGCGATGCGGTGCCACAGAACAACGCCAGCATCAGTGACAGAAAATTCAGTTGGTCTTTCGGATCGCCGGTACGGATGCCCGCAAATTTTGGGTGCTCACCCGGACGCAAGACTTGGGGGCCAGTGGTGGGCTTTTGGTAATAAACCGTTGTGGCGCCTTCGGCGTGAGTGATTTTTTTGTCTCGCCACAGCATCACTTCGCTCTCGCTAAGTGTGGTGAAGAAACTGATCGGGCCGAGCGGACCGGATTTTTGCTGGTCACCGGGAAGCTTTGAAACATAGCCGACCGGCTGCAGTTCACGCTCGCTGTCATCGCGTCCGCGTGGCGCGCCGTCGATGAACACTTCGCCGCCTATCTTGGTAACCGACTGAGCTTGTCGCAGCACGGCTCCATCGTCGGATTGGTCGACATGAAAGACGTCAAATCCGTCGTTGTTGGCTCGGGCGAGGCGCACGAACTCGGCATGTTCTTGCCAGCCATCGTCTGACGAAAGCACATTGCGTCCGTTGATCTGAGAGGCATTCAATTCCTCCGCCGTCAGCGGTCCGATCGTCTGAAACGCTTCGTTGTTTGTTTCGAAACCTCGGCTAAGCAACAACGCCACCAGGATTGCGCTGAAAAAGACCAGCAGGGATCCTTTTAAGAACTGCACCCAAGTCGTCGACACCATGCCGGCGGTCACCACGATTGTGATCACGACAATGCCCACCATCACCACGCCGACCCAATGCGGAAAGCCAAGCAACGGTTGAATCAAAGAACCGGCACCGACCATTTGCGGGATCAAGTAAAAGACGCTGACGATCAGCGTGCTGAGTCCTGCGGCGGCCTTGATGCCGCGCGAGTCAAACGTGGAATCGAGCGCATCGGCGAACGTGAATCGTCCGAGCCGTTTCATCGGTTCGGCGATGACAAACAACGCGACGATCCAGCCGGCTAGGAATCCGATTGAATAAAGGAAGCCGTCATAGCCGTAGGCCGCGATCATTCCGCAGATGCCTAGGAACGAGGCGGCAGACAGATAGTCACCCGCAAAGGCGACTCCGTTGACGAACCAGGGGATTTGGCCGTGCGCGGCAAAGTATCCCTCGGACGATTTCGCCTTGCGACCCAGGAAAAAGCTAAGACCGACGGTCAGTCCGACGAACGCCATGAAGACGCCAACGGCAATCCAGGAAGGATCGTAAATCATTCTTGGTTCCCTCCTTGAACAGACGTATGCTCGGCCGAGTCGGATGTTTTCTCGGGTGATGATGCCAGGGGTTCGGTTCGGCAAGCCGCTCCGTAAATCAACGCCAATACCAGCGCGATCACGATCAGGGCAAAACCATAGATGATGGCTAGATTCAGCCCGGCAAAAACAATGGTTTCCATGACCTGGGCTTGGTATGCGTTGATCAACACAAACCCGAGATACAGGATTAAATACACAACAAACAGTATCAAGCCGAGCTTGGTGTTGTATTGACGCTCGGGTGAAGGGGTGTCGGGTGCAACCATGACAGCTCGATCAATGGGAAACAGGTCGCGAACAATCATTCGCTGAATCTGGAGGATACACAGCGTAACGTCTGCGCAGGCCGCCGTGGGTCAGTACTAAATTGCGACCTTCGTTCGACGGCATCCGATGTTAGTTCGAACGTCACGATCTGTCCCCATAAGATTTTCCCGCCGCTGATCCGGATACGCTTTCGCGATCCTCGTGTTCAATCGACATAGAACCTTGGATCAAAAAAGGCTCTAGGAACGATTCGTAACGGTCGGATCGAGTTCGATCGCCAAACGCAGGCCGTCGTAGGCCAAGTCGATTCCGTCGGGAAGCTGCGACGACGTCGTTGCGTGATCAAGATCGTGTGACAAATGCGTCAGCCAGGTCTGGCGTGGCGAGAGTTGGCGAGCCACCGCGACCGCCTGTTCAACGTTGAAATGCGTCGGATGGACTCGCTCACGCAATGCGCCAATCACAAACGTATCGACCCCGGCGAGCAGACGCATCGACGACTCTGGAATCTCGTTCGTGTCGGTGCAATACGCAAAGTTGCCGATGCGAAATCCGAATACGTTGAAGTGTGGGCCGTGTTTCATCGGTATCGGCACAAAGGGAACACCAAAGACCTCAAACGGCGACGTATCGATCCGGCTGAATTCCAGCTGTGGGACGGCGCCGGGATGAGTGTGCTGGCGTTCGATAAACGCGTAATCGAATGATTTACGAATACGCTGCTCGACTTCCGCGTTGCAGTACAGCGGCATCGGACCGCCCAGACGGAACGGGAACAGTCGCAAGTCATCCAGTCCAAAGATGTGGTCGGCATGTTCATGGGTAAACACGGTGGCATGGACCAAGCCGATTTTCTCGCGCAGCAACTGTGTCCGCAAATCGGGCGGCGTGTCGATCAGGATGTTTCCCTTTGCCGTTTGGATCACGATGGCGCATCGCGTGCGGTTGTTTCGCGGATCCGTGCTGCGGCAAACCTCGCATTGGCAACCCAGTGCCGGCACGCCCACGCTGGTGCCGGTGCCCAAAAAGACGACGCCGGCATGCCCGTTGCGCTGCGTTTGGAGTTCATTGCGGGTTGAATCGTCAGGCACGTGAAAAACCAAGGGGAAATGAGCCGAAAGAATAATCACATGGTGGTCGGGACGTCCTCTTTGCGAAAGACGCCGAGCCAAACTTCTGCCGGATGCTCATGAGAGGCCCGTCGATGGCATTCGGGCGGTTCCGATCGGCCCTGAGCCGATTCCACCGGATCAACGTATCGGCCGTGATCGGCGGCATCGACCCATGCAAGCCCCATTGGCTCGGACACCTCTATTCTGCGATACTCTGCCCCGCTACGCCCGAAATCACAAGTCTGCTACCACCGTGATTTGACGGCACGATCGACCGGTTGAACGGTGCCCAATGTCGATCGTGCCACCCTGAACGACTGATGAACACCACTCAAATCACAAAACAAAAGGCACACACTCATGTTAAAAAACTTTTCGCCCGATGCACTCGGCATTAACGGTCGCCAAAGCGAATTGATCGAACTGGCATTGACGTACGGTTTTCGCGGTATGGACATCGACATGACCGAGATGGTGCGTCGTTCACAGCGAACATCGCCCGAAGACGCGTCGAAATACCTCAAAGCCGCCGAAATCAAAGTCGGCGGATTCGAACTGGATATTGACCTGAACGCGGCCGACGACATTTTTACAAGTCAGGTCGGGACGCTGCACCCGATGGCTGAACTGGCGGGATCGCTGGGGGCACGTTGCGCGTATGTGCGTATCCCCGTCGCCTCGGAAGACACCTCGTATCCTGAATTTTTTGACCTGCAAACGACGCGTCTGAAACAGGTCGCCGAAGTCCTCTCGGGCAAAGACATCAAGCTGGCAATCGGCTTCAACGCCGGTAAAGAACTCGACGAAGGCAAGCAGTTTCCGTTCGTCCGTAATACCGAAGGGCTGATCGCGCTGGTCCGTGCGGTCGGTCTTGCGGGTACCGGCGTGCTGTTGGATACCTGGGATTGGGTTGTCGGCGAAGGCACGATGGACCAGATCACCGGTTTAAAGGTTGAAGAGATCACGGCCGTTCGACTCGGTTCTTTGGCCGAGGACGTTGAAGCAGGCAAAGCAACGACCACCGATCGCGTGCTGCCTGAAAAAGAAGGCGCGATCAATCACGTGGAACTGATCAAGCACTTGGCATCGATCAATTTCGAAGGTCCTGTTAGCCCCTCTGCATCGTCGGTTCGGTACAAGGGACAAACTCGCGAAAGCACAGTCCAGCGTGCTCAGGAAGCCGTTGACGGTATCTCCACCGATGCCGGACTGCATGTCGCGCCGCTGCCGATGGAATTGATCGAAGACATTCCTTACGAGCCGACCCCCATGGGTTAATCGCCAACCACGGTTGGACGATCAAGGCTTGCTTGACGACGGTCTGATTGATCGATGCAATTTTCGATTGATCAGGCCGAGGCCCAGGCCGAGCCTGAACAAAGTCATTCTGAACTTGAGCGAGTCTGAGCCGGCATCGGTTCACGCTTGCTCAGACGGCAAAGCCGCCGCTGGTCAACCAAAAGGCCAACAGCATGCATAGCCACACGAGATCTAGAAAATGCCAATAGTGGGCGGCGAAGTCGACCGGCCAGTGGCGTTCGTGATCATATCGGCCGAGCCCCGCGCGGACCGAAACGATCCCCAGGGCAATGATTCCGCCGGCGACGTGTAGAGCATGCAGAAACGCGAGCACCACGATCATGCCGGTCAGGCCTCGCCCGGCCCCGGCCATCAGCGTCGGACCAGTCAGCATGCCGCGCATCGCAGTGAACTGGACGCCCATGAACAGCACGGCCAATAGGGATGTCAGTGCCAATAGCGTTGCCGTTCTGGCACGCTGCTCGCGACGTACCGAACGGGTCGCCAAATGAGCCAGCACGCTGATCACAATCAGGCAGCTCGTGCTCAACAGAAAGCTCAACGGCAACGGTGCATCACTGTGTGGATCGTCGCGTCGCCAATAAGCGTACAAACCGTACAGCAAAATGCTGGATAGAAAAAACATCACCAGCGACAACAAGAACAGCCACCCGCCCAAGCGGTATCGCTGGTCGCTGGGCAGAATTGCCGGAGCCGGATTGCGGCTTGATAGTCTGGTCGAACCTTGAGTGTGCATCGTTGTATTCTATCGCGATCGTCGCCAACCGCCGAAGGGCGTTGATTTTCAGGGCGAGCATGCTGGCTCAAACATTCCGGCACAATTACCCGAGCGCGACGATTCGATCACGACGATTTACACGCGACATTTGCGGCGCGATCGGCCCGATCGAGTATCACGATTCCAGCTGGCTGGAAATCGATGTGGGTTAGACGCGGCAAAATCCGTGAATGCTTGGATTGCTGGTGATAAAAATCGGTGGCAGGATGTTAGAGAAGCACCGCCGGCGGTCGTCGATGATCAAGCCTAATCTCGCGTTTGGGCTTTAGTCATGCGCGTAGGCCCAACATCATTACCGCGATGCGGACCCACCCATAACCTTGATCACACTCATAACGTTGGCAAGAACGTAACCTTGGGCTCGCGCGTAACCTTGGTCTCGCGCGGGCTGGGGCCCCAACTTCCAAGGACGTCGCAATGTGCCATACTTCACGCCCCAGGCGAAATCCACCCAAAGTGGATGATTTCACGCTCGTGATGGCTGGACCGATCGATGTGTCGAATCGAATGTGGCGAGTATTGAGAGCTGCCGGCGGCGTAGAGAGCTACCCATTGTGTTGAGTGCTGAAGTGACCGAAATACGATCCTTTCGAAATCGTGACTTACCCGAGCTTGCCGACGTTTGGATTCGGCATTGGTCCGAATCCGGGCCTTCGCCTCCGGTCAGTACGGCGACGATCGAACAGGCCATCTTGTCGCGAACGAGCTTTCAACGCGACTCATTGCTGGTGGCCCTGCATGATGACTCGGTTGTCGCTTGGTGTCACTTTCAGCCGGACGCATCGGATGCGGAAACAGCGGTGATTTGCGCCATCTGTTTCACGGCCGAAAATGGCCTTTCCGTGTGTGATCAATTGCTGGGCGACGCCGAGACGCGAATCGCTGATGCTGGATTCCGCCGAATCGTGGTCGGACCCGTTCGTGATCGAACACTTGGCTACGCCGGCCTTTCACCGATCGGTCACGGGATCGGCGTTCCGGCGGCTGACGCGCGAACTTCATCATTGCTTTCGCGATGCGGTTACGGCACATCCGGAACGGTCTCACGGTTGGTGGTCGGGACTAGCCCGTATCGTCCACCGGTCAGCCGCGAAGCGTTACAGCTGCGGCGGACCACCCGCATCGAGCAAGCGGTTCTGGTTCCGGCGGAATTCGATCAAGCGTCAGCGATGTCGCATCTGGATATCGAGCGGCAAACGTTGGTGGACCATCGGTCGGCCGCGCCACTTGCCAGCATCGATCTGTGGTTAAGCGATCCTGAGGCCCAGGTGATGAGTTGCGCCGATTCGATTCTCGATCTGGGTGACATTCATGATCGTGGTGAGTTGACCGTGGCGGAATCGTTCTTGATCGCTTCGACCATTCAGTCGCTCGCGAATCGCCGCGTCTTTTCTGTCGAAACGGCCGTCGACCAAACGCTATCAAACTTAATCGCCAAGCTTGAGTCGCTGAATTTCAAAGTTGCCGAGCATGGCCAACGCTGGTCAAAAAGTCTCGCTTAGATTGGCCGGAAACCCGTTCTGATCAGACCGCGCCGTTCCTCAACGGCCCGCCTCAGCCCTTATCAACGGTGCTCAGATCAAAAGAAAAGGCGTCTCCTTGGCTTTGTCCCGGGCACGACCTTGATCGAGATAAGTGCTATTCAACTTGGCGTTTCGAAGCCGGGTGTACCTCTCACCTCTTGATTGCTTCGAACCATCAATGGATTAAGGCAGACCTAAGCGATTCTTGTGCGGCGACGCGTCACGCTGTGCGACGGCAACGGACTCTCACCGGCGAATCCTCCATTGGATTGGGATACCCGCGGCAATGAGGGCTAGTTGGGTTTTCTGTTTACAGCAAAGGTTGGCAAGAGCTGCTTTTTCGGCCAGGAGCTGACCTTTCGGCCTACACGCCTTTTTTGGTAACGACGGGGTGAAGGTCGAAGGAATGGCCGGTTATTTCGCGAAGGAATGCGACCCATGAAACCGTTTGGCGTAAGACTCGCCGCTGGTGCTGTCACCATCTTGCTCGGCGCATTGGCTGCAGCACAGGCTCAAAAAGATCAACAAGACCAAGCGAACTCGCAGTGGGAGGTTTCGCAGCCTCCGGCTTTGGGCGAGCCGCCCGCGCCCATTCAGGCGGTTCCCGGTTCCGGTCACGACTTGCAAAACATGCCCCACCAGGATGCCGGCGACGGGCGATCGATCGACCATGGCGCAGTGCAACTGGTCCAGCATTCTGAGCCGAGCGACGTCGACACCGGCGCGGACCGCACGGAGGGATTCACCATCCCGGCGGGTGATGCATTTGTGCAACCCGGCAACGATGATGATGCGAAACCCGGATCGCCTGCCATGGGGTTTGCGATCGTGGATTCGACCACGGGCGAAGTGATGGAATCGGACCCGGCGAGTGGTCCTGCCTTTGCGCTTCCTAACGCACAGCTTGACACTAATGAATCAGGCACGATCGCCAGTATGACGCTGCCGACGATGAACACGTCTCTGCCGGGGGAGGAAAATTCCGCCAGTGCCGACGCGCCATCGGTTGCCCTTAGCGGATCACCCACTTCGGGATCGCAACACCCGAATCTGTCCAATGCCGCGATGCCGGAATTGCAGTTCGAGCAACCGCCCGCGATGGATAGTGGTGCGGCTTCCGGCTACGGGCAGTCACCAAACTACGGGCAATCACCAAACTACGGGCAATCCTCCACCGGACCTGCAAACGATCTTCGTGGCGACGCCCAAGCCGACCTGCAGGACTACGCCAATTCGCCCAGCGACGCATCTGCATCGGTCGCTGCACAACCATTACTTGGTCAAGGTTCGCAACCAAACTCGTCTTCGTTCGACGAGTCGCCACAAGCTTTCCTGCGAACGGTTCCCTCGCCTGAATCCGCATCACCGCAACAGCCTGATGCCGCCTTGTCGACCCAATCGCAACCTCGCTTTGTCGATCCGGTCCCTTCCGCTGCGGCACAGCCGACGCTCCGCTATGCACAGACACCTGATGCACAGGCGCCTGATGCACAGTTTCCAGCCGACGCACCGTCTCCTTACGCAGACCCAACGATGGCACCGGCCGCGGCGAACGGAATCAACGCAGCGCCAGCGACGGCCATGAATGCCTCGCCCTCAGACGCCTATTCGAATCCACCCGCCGCGAATCCTTACGCCCAAAACCAGTTCGATCCTCTGGGGCCACCTGCCGCCGCCGCTCCGGCTGCGCGAGTCGCGTCGTTACCACAGCAGGGTAACTTTGGCGGCGGTGGATATGCGCCACGCCCGATCGATGGACCGGTCGCTGCCGCACCGATCACCGTTGATCCGGAAGCCACGATCGCTTCGCCGGGTGACCGCCGCCTCGAAGGCATTCAGTCGCCCAGCATTGTCATTCATAAACGCGCGCCCAGCGAAGTCAAAGTCGGCAAGCCGGCATCGTTTGTGATTCATGTCCAAAACGTCGGCTCTGCCGAGGCGCTCGGCGTGACGGTCCACGATCGCGTTCCCGCCGGCATGCGTCTGGTCGACGCGTCACCGACCCCGATCCAACAAGGCGACGCATTGGTGTGGCAGTTGGGCGCGATGACGGTGGGCGACGAGCGTACGGTCACAATGCAACTGATCCCCGAGCAAGAAGGCGAACTCGGCAGCGTCGCTCGCGTGACGTTCGAAGCGGCAGCCTCGGTTCGCACGATGAGCACGCGACCGGAACTCAAAATCGTGCAAAAAGGACCACCCAAAGTCCTCATCGGGCAACAGCTCGAAATCGAATTGGAAGTGTCCAACCCAGGTACCGGTGACGCCACCGGCGTCGTGCTGCAAGAAGACGTTCCCGATGGACTGGAACACCCCAAGGGACGACAACTGGACAACTTGCTGGGAACATTGGCCGCTGGCGAAGTTCGCCGCCAAGTCTTACGGCTCCGTGCGGTGTCGCCGGGCGTGATTCAGAATCAAATTCGACTGACCGGCGACGACGGACTCGAGGCGGTCGATACGATCGAAGTCGAAATCGTCTCGCCACAGTTGCAGGTCGCTCTAAATGGTCCGCAACGTCGTTTCTTGGAACGACAAGCGACATACCAGCTTGATATCGCGAACGTTGGTACCGCCGACGCGACCAACGTCGAAATCGCGGCCCACCTGGACCGTGGTTTCACATTCGTCAGCACCGATTACGAAGGTCAATACGATCCGAACCAGCACACCGTGTTTTGGTCGCTGGCCAATTTACCGCAAGGCGGAAACGGAACGGTGCCGTTGACCCTGTTGCCCGTCGAAGAGGGCGAGCAAGCGATCCGTTTGGAAGCCAGAGCCGATCTGGGCGTTGTCGCGAAAAACGAGCGAACCGTTGCAGTCGATTCGCTGGCTGAACTGACATTCTCGATTAATGACGTTTCCGATCCCATCGAAGTCGGTGGCGAGACGGTGTATGAAATTCGCCTGAGCAACAGCGGTTCACGCAACGACAGCAACGTGCGTGTTCAGTTGCAATTGCCCAGCGGTTTGGTCCTGTTGGGCGCCGATGGCGATGCCCAAGAAGACGGTCGTGGCGGAGTGTTCTTTCAGCCCAGGAATCAGTTAGCCGCAAACGACGAAGTGGTTTATCGCGTTCGCGCCCAGGGCATTTCAGCCGGAACCCACTTGGTCAAAGCGATCGTCACCAGCGACCAATCGACAACACCGGTGACCAAAGAAGAAAGCACGATGGTGTATGCGGACCAATGATGGTCTGCATGTGCAAAACACGGTCTGCAAGTGCTAAACACGGTCTGCGTGGGCTAATGGTGATCGCCGTGGGTTCGGTGACGCGGGGGTTAGCGAACGCGTCTTAGATACGTCACCATCGCCCGGTCGATTTCGGCCACGCTAGACCCGAAGGCTTGTTCGAACATTTCGATCCGTTCGCGTTTCGATGACGATTCCAGCGGACGGCTGGCGCTGAGTTGACGCAAGTACTCGACGTACTCCTTGCGCTTGGTCTTGATCAAAAAGTACGTCAAAGCCCAACCTTCGGCGTATGCGTTGATCGCGGTCGACGAATTTCGATAGCGAGTGTCGTCTGCCAGTAACGTCACCAGCGATTCGTCCGGCCGCCCGGGAACGTACTTTCGCCAACGTGCCAAATTGATTTGGTTCACCCGGCCAATGCCACGCCACTTTCGCGGGTTGCTGATGTCGGGCGATTCGAAATACGTCGCCAAGCCTTCGCTGACCCACATCGGGTTATCAGCGAATCGCGTTTGCATGCCACAGTTGTACGCCAGTTGGTGCGTGGCTTCGTGGATAATTGTCGCGACGTTACGTTCCAGGTTTTGCACCTTGTACGTCGTCATGCGATTGCTTGACAAATGGTAGTATCCGATCACGTTGTTCGCCGTGTCGCCGATGTCAGCCTGTGCGTGGCGTGTAAAGTCGGCTCGTGTCGCGAACACAAGCGCCACCAACGGAAAGCGTGGCGGCGGCAAGTCCCAGCGTTGATTTTTCCAGTAGGTGAAAAAGCTGCGATGCAGCTGTTGAAACAAGGTTCCCACCGCTCGGACATAATCGTCGGTGGTGTTGTGGAAAATCAAGTAGTCGTTCGTGCGGTAGACGCGAAACCCTTCCGGCAACTCCTCGAGCATCCGACGTTCCATTTCGTCGGTCGTGATCGGGACCAGCTCGGTCTCGTCAGAGGTGCGTTCAATGATTTGATCCGGCTCGATCGACCAAATGCGGCCGTCATCGGACATCAACATCAGCCCGCCGTCTTGAGCCTCGACTAAGATTTCACCGACAACGGTTCGCGGCTGATCGCCTCGCAATGGTGCGCCGTTGGATAGGCCCGATTCGCGAAATCGAACGGTTTCGACGGCTTCGGACGTCGCGGCGGCAAGCCCGCTTATGACAAGACAACTGAAAAGCACCAACCGTGGCATGAATGGACTCTTGACCTTCAAGACAGATAAGAAGCAGGAATTTTCCATTCTAACATGCGACCGGAACCAACGTGACGGCCCGAAAGCTAACTCCGCCGCATCTCGCGATTCTGTATCCGCCACAACCCGAACAAAGCGACTGCGATGCAGCCACCGACGTACCAAATCGCCAAAACAGCCTCTTGTTGACGCGCGCCACTGTGCAGCAGTCCGAACAATCGTGTCCCGACCGTTGTGACTCCCGGTGGAATCACGGGCAGGGTCGCCGGGACGTCGCCCGATGCAATTAAACACGAACCGGCAAACGCGACGAAACAACTTGTCGCAAGCATGCCACGATCGATGGTCCACATGCGAGCCACGAAACTGCCGTCCAATCGTGCCGCGTCGATCAGTGTCGGATCCATCACACGATACCCTGCTCGCATCACCCAGTACGCCGGGGGTGCGGCGCGAAACAACAGGGCGATCGTTGTCGGAATCAATGTCCGCTGGTACAGCATGTCGAACGCGGGAACATCCATTCGAAACAAACGTACCACCAGTAATCCGATCACCGGCCCCGGAATCATGAACATGGCGATCGATATCAGGTCGGCGAGGCGGCCGATGGCGGCCGACGATCTCGCCAGTGCGGCAAGCGGCCATGCGATCAGGATCGCAACCACGCCGGTGATTACCGAAAGCATAATCGTCCAGCCGTATTCACTCGCGTAATCTGTCGGCGCGGTCGCCAGCGTCGTCGCGGCTTGTTGAACCGACCAATGCACTTCGACTCGATCGTCTCGCACGCGGACTTGATGTCCTGCTTTGACGAATAGGCCAGCGACGGGAACCAACAGAATCATGGTCGCGACCGCCATTGCCCACACGCCAGCGGCGATCGTGGTTGACCGGCGCGGGCCAAGCCATCGTTCTGCCCCCCTCGACTTACTCGTCGACTTGCCAGTCGACTTGTTCGGCGACGTCAGCAGGCCGCTCGCACGATTCTCGTTGCGACGAACCGAGATTCGCTCTCGTGGAAACGACGTCACGACCGCCATCAGGATGGATCCGATCACGATCGGCAAAACGCACATCATCGCCAGCGATGTCGATGTGGGGCTGACGGCAAAGTAAAGATAGAACTCGTCGGCGACGGTGCGGAATCCGTACAGATCCACGACCGTCATCTCCGTCGCGGCCAACGCAGCGGTCGCCAACAATGCTGTCGCCATCCACGGCATGGCCAGCGGCAACCGGATGCGCCACCAGACGCTCGATGGCGATCGTTCCAGACTTGCCTGATCCAAGATCGCTTGTGGAACCGTGCGGACGCCGTGCCAGGTCGCCAATGCGGTCATTGCGGCACCGACCAATCCGTGAATCCATCCGCATGCCGTCAGCCCTCCAAACGCGCCGAATGCGGTCAAGCCTGTTGCCCGCGAACCGGTCTGAGTCAGCGGCAGCCACCCGAACTTGCCCGCCGTTGCCTCCCATGCAGCTGCGTGCAAAATCATGGGCATCGCCAACGCGGCGACCATGCACGCCAAGAAAACGAGTGCAACCGTACGGCCCAAACGACCTGCTGATTCCAGCGTCGATGCGGCCCACGCGGCGCTGACCCCTACAATCGCTGCAATCGTGACCGACACGACCATCAGCTGGAACGTCAAAAAAAGGGGCTGTATCCACACGAAAGAAAAGATCCACCTGCGAATCACGAATCAGAATAAAAGTCCAAACCAGCAAGCGAATCGGCACCCAGGAATATTCCAGCAAGTTCGCTGATGGAATTCAGCATTTCCGCATCGGCTGGCTCATCGCATCGCACACCGTTTTCGGTCACCCTATAACTTTTTACTCGGCTAGCCCCACGCAATGAAAATCACCGCGATCCCACAACTGTACCGCAACTTGAAGCGGTGGCGGGAGATCCTGGTGGTGCTTCAACGTTATGGACTTGCCGATTGGCTTAGCCAGTATCGTCGCTTGCCGTTTCGCGATGCGTTTAAGGATCGTCGCGGCGTACCGCTATCACAATACTCGCGCGAACAACGCGTGCGAATGGCGCTGACCGATCTCGGCCCCACCTTTATCAAGCTCGGGCAAATCCTCGCCGCCCGGCCCGATCTTGTCGGTCCCACGCTCGGCGAAGAACTCAAGCGGTTGCGGGCAAACGTTCGTCCCGATGAAATCGAAAAGGTGCGTCAAACGCTGCGTGAAGAGCTCGGCGACGACTACGAATCGAACTTCAAATCGATCGATCCCAAACCGCTGGCGACCGCATCGATCGGACAAGTCCATCGCGCAATCTTGAACAACGGACGCCAAGTCGTCATCAAGGTCCAGCGGAGTCAGATCGAACGTACGATCCGCCAGGATATCGAAGTCATGTTGGGACTGGCTCAGCTTGCCCAGCGAGTCGACACGTTGGCCGTTTGGGATCCCGTCGAAATCGTACGCCAACTTGCGCCCATGATCACGCGGGAAATGGACTTCAGTCGCGAGCGTCAGAATTTGGATCACTTCGCGGCGATGTTGCAAAAGCATGACACCGATGTGGTCATCCCGCGGCCCATCAACGAGCTGTGCACGCGCCGCGTTCTGGTGATGGAGGAATTGGTCGGCACACCGTTGTCCGAACTGGTCAAGCAAGAAAATGTCGACGTTGAAATCAAGCAACGACTGACCGAGTCGATCGCAAAGGTTTACCTTTCGATGATCTTTGACGAAGGTCTCTTCCACGCCGATCCGCATTTAGGAAATCTGTTGTTGTTGAGAGACGGCCGCCTCGGAATTCTCGATTTCGGTATGACCGGCCGCATCGACGAAACACTCCGCGAGACCATCGAAGAGATGTTGGTCGCCATCGGCAGCGGCGACCAAAACCGGCTGACCCGACTGATTCGGCGCGTCGGCGATGCACCACCGACGCTGGATGAACCGGCCTTGGGCATCGATGTCGCCGATTTTGTGGGAAACTATGGTCGACAAAGTCTCGGTGACTTTGACCTGACCGGTGCGCTCAATGACCTCAGCGAGATATTGCACCGGCACGCGATCAAGCTGCCCAATCAATCCGCGCTGCTGATCAAAATGCTGATTTCGCTCGAAGGAACGCTGCGTGAACTCGGCGCGAGTTTCGATTCGCTTGACGTCGTCAAGACATTCATGCGTCAAACCAAGCTTCGGCGATTGAGTCCCCAGCGGCGAATTCGCCAAGCGCGTCGAATCTATTTAGAAGCGGAAAACTTTCTCGAGTTTGCGCCCGACGAAGTGCTTTCGTTGCTGCACCAAGCGCGCCGCGGCGAAGTGCGATTGCGACTAGAGCACCAGCGACTCGGACCGACCGTGAACCGGTTGGTGCTGGGCCTGATGACCAGTGCGGTCTTCCTGGGCTCGTCGTTGTTGTTGGCGTTCGAGGTGCCGCCAGTTTTATTTCCTGACAACATCACGTTCGGGATTCAGCGACTGAGTATCGTCGGCATCCTCGGTGTCGTCGGCAGCGTCACCGTGATGATGTGGCTGCTGTTGGCGATCAATCGCAGCGGTCACTTGACAAGAGACAACGAGGATTGACGATGCACCGCATCGAGACGGTTCAAGGCTAAATTGAGACGATTCCCGGCTAAATTGAGACGATTCCTATTGAGGACGCAGCGGTCCTCACACTTCCATCTCTTCGTCGGGGCCTGCGCCCAGGCCCTTCAAGACTTCGTTCAGTCGGGCATCCAGGGCGTCCAGTTCCAACAGCACTTCGTCCTGGCGTCGTTCCAGTTCGTCGAGCAACTGTCCAGGTTCGTGACCAGCGGTAAGGCCCGTGGGTGTCGGCGACATGAAGCATCCTTTGTGGTTCTCGCTGCATCGCGACACGCATCACGGCGGCGTCGCATCAGCTAGTCCATCGTCCGCCACCGCCCTGCTTCGGCAGCCCGCGACGTGTTGCAACTGTCACGTGATCGAGGCAAGCTTTTACGGTTGTTCCGGTCCTGCCAGTGGGACAAACTTGGCCGAGAACCACAAGAAATCTGAATCGAAACCCGAGAGAAGTCGAAAATCCCCCTTTCCGGCGAAGGATAACCGCAGGATTTTGGCGGGATTGAACGCATCAGCCATTGCGAAAAACGGCGATGTTTGGCTAAACTTCCGAGCTTTCCGCAACTCGGCGGAAGTCCGTTGGCAAACCACGCCCCCAGGGGGGACCGCGTCAGGAGACCCAGCAGAGCATGAATTCGGAGCAGAAATGGTCAAGTTAGTGATTCGTGATCGGGAATCGATCCAAGAGGCGGTTCGTCGATTTCGAAAGTTGGTTGAGCGAAGCGGTTTGAAGAAAGACATGCGTCGCAAAGCGTTTTACGAAAAGCCAAGTGAAACCAGTCGCCGCGCAAAAATTCGCGCCGAGCGACGAAATCGCCAAGCCAAAGCACTCAATCGCTAATTAGGTTTGGGGCCATCCAAGCCTTGACCTGTTACCTTTGAACCGGTCACCTGCTACCATCCTTACCACAAATCGGGCGTTTAGCTCAGTTGGCTAGAGCATCTCGTTTACACCGAGAGGGTCGGGGGTTCGAGTCCCTCAACGCCCATTGATGGGGAATGACAAACCGTGTCAGCCCCAGAAGATACGAGACTTTCACTATCTCGCGTCTCTCTCTGTCCCCTATCTTCCGACATTGTCTGCTGCGGATTTTGCTGCGACTTCTCTTTCCGTCTTTGCTCCCGAGATTTCGCTAGCTCCCGATGCTCTTTCGTGATCATCAGGTAAAACTTCTGCACGGTCTCGACACTGTGCCCCGTCCACTCGGCGACCGTGGGGATCCGTTCATGCTGTACCAGATCGATCGAGAGTGACGATCGAAGGTTCTGAAACACCTTCGGCCACGGAGACAGCCCCGCTCGCTTGATGAACTTATGGGCTGGGAGCATATAACCCGATCATTCCTCACAATCGTTGCGGGTACGGCGGCGGTGGACAAAACGGAACTCGTTTGCAAATGCGATGCGCCGATGCCGCACTGGTGAGCTATTTGTCCTTTGGGCAGCTCCTCCGATTTGCGGTGTGCATTTCTATGAACGAAGACGAAACACTCGGGCGACGAAAAGAACCGCGGTTCAAGACCGAGGACGCCGAGCGATTGCAGTGCGATTGTTTTCATGAGGACGAGCAGCCTCGGCGTGGCAGTATCATCGATATGTCCACGCACGGAGTGCGATTCTTGTGCAACGGAGGGTTTCGAATCGGGCAAGTTGTCTTGATCGAACTGAAGACCGATCGTTCTTTCGGTGCCTTTGGGGGGATCATTCGCCGTGTCGATCCCTGGGTCGGTGGGCAAACCGTTTACGGATGTGAGCTGATCGAGCCGTTGACCGGTGACGTGCTTGAAACGCTTGCGCGTGAACGAATCGTCAATCGTCGAAACGAAGATCGGGTTTGTTGGAACCAACCGGCAAAGATGACCTGGGAATTGCACTCCGGTGAGATCGATATTGAGATCCAAGATTGTTCGACGGGCGGTTTGAAGGTGTTGTCGCCGACCACGATTCCCGACGACGTACGGCTTCGCATTCGTGTGGAAGCCGACGAGGACATCGTGATCGAGGCCAAGTCCGTTTGGCAAGTGAAGCAGGATGATCAATGCCACGCCGGGATCGCGTTCATCAATCGGCACTGTCCCGATGCGGTCGCGCAAATCGTTGAAGAGGGCCGAGACGCGACGACTCAAAATCTTGTCAAGAAAAGCCGTTCATCGATGCGTCCGAGTATCTTGGTCGCGGCGACCGCCGTCACTGTTTGCGGGGCGTTGCTGCTGTCGGGTTGGCTACCCGAACACCTCTTGATGCTGATCTTCTTGCGATAGCAACCTCGACAGATTCACGCTTGCGGCGGGCGAATCGGTCGCTGGCCTGCCTGTGGTCTCAGCGTTTTTGCGGCGATGACTGAGGGGGCGGTGCGCCGCGATCCCGCGTCGGATAACGATGAATTGGCGTTTGGGAAGCCGTGGTGGGGAAATCTCGCGTGCCCGATTCGATTTGATTCACCTGTGCGTCCCCATCAGAAGGGGATGCATCTCAGTTCGGCGTGGGCTAACGTGTCAGATGACCGCACATGCGTTCAGCATGGCTGGTTGGCCGTGGAACCTCGGTTCCCCGCTTCTTCCCCCTCAATCTCTGCGCGTTGCCTGTTGGTCTTGGCAGCAGCGGCGCGAAAGCCCAGGTCACAATCGCTATGGTCCGATCACGCCCGAACGATTTTTGTAACCGGTTTCATGGCGGCGTTTCGACGTTGCGGCGCTTCGAGTGCTTGGAAACACGACGGCTGCTCGCGACGACTCCTTTTAACATTGCCGACTATCCGGCGTTGCCGGCGATTGTCGATGTCGGTTTGGGATCGCTCACGTCCGTGCGTCCGGCCGGTGAACCGGCTCCATCGCCGGCGCCAAGGGTCACGGGCGACTTTACCGGTCCGGTCGCTGCGGCCGAGTGGTGGTCGGCGATCGCGTTTGAAACATCGCCCACTTCGATGCCGATCTTTTCGCATCCCCTTTCCACGCAGACTCGCAGTGACGGACTCGCGGTCGGGTACCCTCGCGATCCCGTCGTGTGGGACTCGGGCTATCGGTACCTGCACGACGAAAACTTGCGCATCAAGTTAGATGGTTTAAGTACCGCCGGCGCGAGCGTCGCGTCCTATAGCGACTGGACGGTGACGACACGATGGCAAAGCGGCGTGGATCGGCTGGAGACAACATTCGGGCATGGTTTGCCGTTCGTCTATGCGACGCGACAAGGGACACGTGATGCCGTCGTTCAGTTTGACCAGTCGGTAACCGTGCGCAGCAACACCGCAGGTGTCGCGCATATCAGCATCCAAGGTAAAGAATACGGTCTATTCGGTCCCAGCAGTTCGCAGTGGATCCAGAGCGGACGCACGTTTACCAATGACTTGAACGGCGATGATTTTTTCTCGGTCGCTTTGCTGCCCGATGGTTCGTCGGCGACCTTGGAATACTTTCGCCAGCGTGCGTACGCTTTCGTGACCGACACGAGCGTCACGTGGGACTACGATGCGTCGACATCGACATCCAATGCGACTTATTCGGCAACCACGGAGCTGAAAGAAAGCGGCAATGGACACTTGGATGAAACATTGATGGCGCTGTATCGACATCAATGGCTGAACTCGTCGACGCCCTTGACGGGGTATTCGTACAATTCATCGCGGGGCCAGATGAAAGTCGCAAGTGGCGCGTCGTTCATGACTTCGATGACGCATTACGGGACGCTGCCTCTGTTGCCCGAGGTGGGGGCCGATCCGGCGCAGCTGTATTCGTATGTCGATCAACTATTCCAACAGGCGAATATTCTTTCGACATCCGATTCGTACTTCACCGGTACGGATATGTTTAAGTTGGCGCAGTTGATCCCACTTGCCGAACAGGTCGGACATATTCCGGCCCGCGATCGATTCTTGAGTGAAGTGCGCAGTGAACTGGAGGACTGGTTCGATGCGGACGACGGCGGCAACGGGCAGTTCTATTACGACCAAAGCTGGGATGCGCTCATCGGATATCCCGATAGCTTTGGTTCCGCCCAAGATTTGAACGATCACCACTTTCACTATGGATACTTTATTCAATCCGCCGCGATCGTTGCGATGTACGATCCACTTTGGGCCCAAGAATCCAATTGGGGCGGAATGGTCGAACTGTTGATTCGTGACGTCGCCAATTGGGAACGCGATGATCAGACGTTTCAATTCATTCGCAACTTCGATGCGTATGCCGGTCATTCATGGGCATCGGGCAACGCGCTGTTCCAGCGGGGCAACAATCAGGAATCGTCATCAGAGGCCATGCATTTCGCCAACGGGCTGATTCACTGGGGGTCGGCCGTGGGTGACGATGCGATTCGTGATCTGGGGATTTACATGGTGACGACACACCAAGCCGCACTGGAGCAGTATTGGTTTGACGTCGACGATGCGGTCTTCAATCCGGCATATCCGCATCCAATGATCGGCATCTTGTGGAGCGACGGAGTGGATTACACCACGTTCTTTTCGCCCAGTCCCGAATTGATCCAAGGGATCAACTATTTGCCGCTGACGGGTGGTTCGCTTTATCTGGGGCATGATCCGGCTTACGTGCAATCGGTGTACGATCACGTCGTCCAACAAAACGGTGGACCGGTCGATGAGTGGACCGATTTGATGGCTTCGTATCTGGCGTTTGCTGACCCGGCGACTGCACTGGCCGACTTTAACGCGAGCCCTAGTTCAGAAACTCAGCCGTTGGCCAAGAACTATCACTGGATTAGCGCGCTAAACGAACTCGGGCACGTCGATCCAACCGTCACGGCGGACTTGGCGTCCTATGCCGTGTTTGATAAAGCGGGCCAGAAAACCTATGTCGCCTACAATCCAGCTGACACCGATATCACGGCTAGCTATTCCGATGGCACGACGATTTCGGTCCCCGCGTTCACGTATATCGCCAGCGGTGCGACAAACTTTTCATGGAGACCCGGCCAGTACTTGTCCGTAGCGGCGGACGAGACATCGATTTCGGAATTCAACGGAACGGCAATCGTGACCGTTACCCGTAGCGGGGACACGACCGCTGCTGCCGATGTGACCTTGACCAGCAGCGACGTGGGCCAGGCGATCGTGGTCGGCGCGGCGACGGTGACGATCCCGATTGGCCAGACATCAGCGACATTCGCGATCGAAGCGGTCGACGACTTGCTAATCGACGGGACGCAAGCGGTTTCGTTCACGGTGTCGGCAACCGGTTTTCAAGATCGGTCGGTGGACATCTTGGTCACCGACGATGAGCCAGCCAGTGGTGTCAGCGACACGCTTTACTTGTTTGACGGAGCCGCTTCGCCGACGGTGTACTTTCAAAATTTTGACGGCCTGAATCCATCGCCCACCGTGCTGGCCGCTGATGGATGGCAATACTATTCAGACAACGCGGGGTTGGGCGCGTACAGCGGCCCGGCGCTCGGTGACGGGCCACAAATTTCCGCATTGATCGACGCGGGCGCGAACCACTACATCAACTTCTATGCCAACTATGACAATGGCGCGGTGCATTCGAATCCGGCGCGCCGAGAGGCGATTAGTTTGTTTCGTTCACAACCGTTTTCGGGCGCCGATGCCGCTTCGGCCGATACGTTTCATTTTGACTTTGACTTTGCCAGAAATGCGGCGGCACCCATCACTGGGGACACCGAAGTGGGCGCGTTCATCCGAGTCTTTGATGGTTCTTTCAACCTGTTGGCACAACAGACGTTTGACACAATTGGCGCCGTAAACTCGTTCACGGCGGCTTCGACTTTGTCACAAACATTGAATCCCGCTTGGGTAAATGGCGGCACGATCCAGTTCGGTTTCAATAACCGAGTGGGAAACTACAACGGGTCGGGAATCTTCTATGACAACGTGCGAATCACCCGAGAAACGTCCGGAACCTTGTCGCCGACTCCTGGGCTGGCTGCAGCATCGGACACGATTCCTGTCACCGGTGGTTCGCACATCGGGACGCCGGATCAACCCTTGGTTTACACCGTGTCGGGAATTGACGGCATCTATGACGCATCCAAAACAACACAGTTTGAGTTGTATTTGGA
Organism: uncultured Pirellulaceae bacterium; assembly: GCA_963975425.1. GTDB lineage: Bacteria > Planctomycetota > Planctomycetia > Pirellulales > Pirellulaceae > CAXBGS01. Next base: position 439,024 of record CAXBGS010000003.1, on the reverse strand, counting down.
CGCGGGGCAAAGCGGTGGAAATGCAACTCAAGCGCGCGTCCGTTACGACTTCGACGGCGATGGCACCGACGATCGCGTTGAGACTTATGACTATTTCGCGACTGACCCGGTCGATGGCTGGCAATCGTACTTTGAAGCTGCCGGACTGATGTCTCAGTCGGGATTATTCGCGGATTTTAATAATGGCTCGGTCCGGCTTGAGTTGTGGAAAGCGTTCGGCAGCGGCGATGTTCTGGTGCGCACCGGCGCCACAATGGCTCAGGGGCAGCAGTCCGCGATCGTGATCCCTTTCGCGAGTACTGAGGATCCAACCGTGCGAGTCGAGTTTGCATCCGACTGGTACGGCGAGGCGGAATCGGCGGGAGCAAACCTGCCACGTTTATTGGTGGATGGAACATTGGCCTCGTCAGCAACGATCGACGTGGCAGTCGTCTCAGCAACGGCCACCGCGGGTAGCGACTACACGCATGTCCTAGCCGTTGATCTTCCGGCGGGAACCTATGACGGTACACTCGCGACGTCGTTGCCGATCGATCTATCGGTGATCGATGATGGCGAGACGGAATCAAACGAGTCGATTGAGTTTCGTTTGACGAATCCCAGTGCCGGTCTAGAAATCCACGATGCCAACGGTGACGGCGTCGTTCAAAAACCGACCACATACTGGATCCTGGATGATGACCATCTCGTTGGCGAATCATTGGCCGATTACCGGTTCCAAACGAACCTCGACGTCAGTTCGTCTGATTCGCATGTGCCGACCCTGGCATCGGACATCACCAGCGGCGGGGCGGCGATGGTCAGTTCCGCTGTCGGAAACCCTGACCGCGGATTGTTGCTAGGCCCCGGATGGAACGAATCGATCGAGGTCGGGCCCGAGACAGCCAGCACCAATTATCTGACGTTCACGGTCACGCCCGAGGTCGGTTCAAGCTTGAGCGCCGCTGAGTTGTCATTCGATCTGTTTCGCGACTCGGCGGACTCGATCGGGCGCTTTGCGGTCTATGCCGACGAAGACGCCGGGATGAATCCAGGGGCCAGTGGAGGTGACAACTTTGAGTCCAAGATTGGTGGAGGTGCGGTTACGTCAACCGGATCGTGGACGACGGTTCGCGTTCCGCTGGGTGGGGTCCCGTTTCTGCAGCAAGTCGAATCACCGGTGGCGGTGCGAATTTATTTCTGGAGCGATACCGAGGTTGGTGGTGTCGCAATCGTCGACAACGTGCAGTTCCGCCAAGTCGGTATCGGCAATTCAGCGGCCGTCGATCGCGTGGTGATCAATGAGGGTGAACCGCAGAGGTCGTCATTGTCATCGGTTCAAGTTGTTTTCGAAGACTTGGTCAATGCTCCCGCGGCCGCGTTCTCGCTGACGAATCTTGGCATTCCCAGCGGATCAAGTTCGATTGATGTCAACAGCTTGAGTGTGTCCACCGCTGCGGTCCTGGGCCAGACCGTTGCAACGATTACCTTCGATCCGGGGACAAGCGTCATCACGCGCGACTCGGTCAATACGCTTGCCGATGGCAACTATCGATTGGTGATCGACGCCGCGCTCGTCACGACACTCGTCGGCGGCCAACCGATGGTAGAAGATTTTGTATTCGGCGCTGATCCGGCCGATGAGTTCTTCCGTCTGTATGGTGACACAGACGGCGACGGAAGTGTCAACTTCACCGATTTCGCCAGCGGATTTCTGCCAGCGTTTGCGACCAGCGTCGGGTCGGCGAATTACCGTGACGAACTGGATGCCAACGGCGACGCGAGCGTGGATTTCTCGGATTTTGCAAGCGGATTTTTGCCGAACTTTGCCACCCGCCGATGATTCGGCTTCCCGCGTAGCCGCGATCCAGGACGCGACCAAGTTCAATTCACGAATGAAGATTCAACACGCCAGTGCCACACGTTCGGTCACGTCCGTCTCGAAAAGATGAGCGGGCGATCGTTGCCAGAAACGCCAACGTTCAAAATGTCTTGGGCGACAAGACGTCCCGAGCGACAATTTGTTCGCGTGTCGCATGACAAAACCGAACATAGGCGCGTTCAGAAAATTCAGTGTAACGCAGGCCCGTCGAGTGACGGGCCGCTGACGTGAAAGCGGTACCGTGACGGGCTGGCGTTAGAACTGATGTCCGCGTTGCGGACCGTTCTGAGTTTGCGTCAGAATTTCGGGGCCATCTTCGGTCATCAGAATCGAATGCTCGAATTGTGCCGACGGCCGTTTGTCTTTCGTCCGTACGGTCCAGCCATCTTTCTTGTCACAGCGCGTGTACCGAGTCCCCGCATTGATCATGGGTTCAACGGTAAAGCACATCCCGGGATAAAGTCGATCCACTCGGCTTTGTCGATTCGGAAAGTGTGGAATCGATGGATCAAGATGAAATTGTCGACCCAGTCCGTGTCCGACATATTCACGAACCACACTGAATCCACGGCGGTGCGCTTCGGGTACCACGGTTTCGCCGATCAGTGCCACGCGGCACCCAGGCTTCAATGCATCAATTGCGGCGTGCATGCAGTCGAACGCACATTGGGTGACGGCACGTTTTTCTTCGGACACTTCACCAATGATGAACGTTTCACTTTGGTCACCGTGCCAGCCATCAGCAATTGTCGTGATGTCGACGTTTACGATGTCGCCGTCTTGCAGCACGTAGTCATCCGGGATGCCATGACAGATCACATCGTTGACGCTGATGCAGCAACTTTTCGGGAAATTCTGATATCCAAGTGTCGCGGCGATATGCCCATGATCGCTGGTCCATTGTTGGACCATTTCGTCGATCTGCTGGGTCGCAATCCCTGCTTGAACGTTGGGCCGCAGGTAGTCCATCAGCTGTGCGTTCACACGACCGGCACGTCGCATCGCGTCGCGTTGGCCGTCGGTCAAAATTAGTTTTTTCAGATGTGGCTTTTTCAGCATCGAAGCTTTCTCGTCCGGACGATGGATGACGGGCGCCCCACGCCGCCATGGGTGATTCGCCTGCATGCGCGATTCAATTGTGGCGTCAAGCGTAACAAGACGTGACGCCTTGCCCAAGTCATTTTACGGCGGCTGACCAACAGAAGTCGCCCGCGGGGGCCAACCGTGGCGATCATCCGCGGATTTCAGATCAGCCCTGGATTTCGCAATTGTACGATTATTGGGCGGAATTGGGCCGATCGATCGCCAGTAAACGCGATTGGTGGTTCGGTTGTGCCGAATCCAGCGAATATGCTTGCACGGGCCCACATTCCGACTCGGCCTCAGGGATCTCGAATCTGGCCGCGAAATGCCTCAGAATTAATGCGTTGAGATCAGAACCTCCGTCGTTTGAAGGGGTTAGAAGACGTGTGTCACGGCCATACAAAACCTCGGTCGTGTCGCTCTTTTTTGCCTGAGGGGATCATGATTTCTGCGACTAAGATGGTCCTGGAACGCACCGTGCCAGAGACTCTCGATGCCAGAGACTCTCGATGCAATTAGAACTCGTCACTGCTGGAAAGCTCTTCAGTGCAAAAAATCTCAGGCCCAGGATTGCTGTGCCGAAACGCTTTGATTTCTCAACCTTCGTGGTTCTTGTCGATATGAAAACGATTCTAAGATTTGGGACAATTCTTGTTTGCCCGGTCATCCTGGCGTCTGTGGGCCTTGCTCAGGAGGCCAGCAGCAGCGGAGCCTCGGACGATCGCGATCGCGAGGTCGCCGACGTCACGCAAGCCGATGCCGAAGCGCAGGCCGCCGAGGCGACCGAACAGGTGTCGCCTGCCGACATGTCGGTCGAGGATGCCGTTCGAGCACTCGAAGCTGCTTTGCCCCCGCAAAACGATGCCGAGCCAAAGCTGACGTTCAATTTTTCTGGCGCTAGCTGGAGTGACGTCTTGGAATGGTTTTCCAACGAAGCAGACTTATCATTGCAAGTCGACCGCCCGCCAACGGGGACCGTGAATTTTCGCGACCCGACGCGATCGTACACGGTCGCCGAAGCGATGGATTTGCTGAATCGTTTGTTGCTTGATCGAGGCTATGCAATTGTCCGCTCGGGACGCATCTTGCAGGTCATTGACTACGAAGCCGAAAACGCGAAACGTTTTATCAGCCAAGTTGCCGAACTGGTTTCGCCAGAGGAACTGGACCAACGCGGTCGCACCGAAATCGTCAGTTGTGTCTTTCCTTTGGGAAGCTTGTCGCCGGACGACGCCAGGGAAGAACTGGCACAAATGGTGAATCCTTGGGGGTTGGTGATCGTCCTTGAAAGCGCTCGACAAGTGAAGGTCTCTGATTCGGCCAGCAAGTTGATCGCCATCCGAACGCTGATCACGGCGGCGGAAACCGAAGTCGTTGAAATCATTTTGCAACACCGCGGCAGCGATGAAATGCTCGAACTGGCTCGCCCTTTGTTGGGATTAGAGCCGGGTGAAAATTCCAACGACGAAATTCGTTTGGCCGTGGGCCTGTACGGGGACCGAATCTACGCGACGGGACTGGCCAGTAAGATTGCGATTCTGAAAGGCATCGTTTCAAAAGCCGATAAGCCGCTGATGACCAACGCGGCCGACGCCGATGCGGAAATCGCATTGCCCGTCATGAAAACGCATGCGATCACGACCGCCGACACACCGACCGTGTTCGATGTTTTGCAGACTCTGTTGGCAGGTACACCCGATGCCCGCATCGCGGTTGAGCCGAAAGCAAACTCGATCATCGCGTTCGCTCGTCCGGACACGCAAGAGTTGATTGCCAGGACGATTTCGGAATTAGAAGGATCGGGCGAAGATTTCCGTGTGATCGATTTGCGTCGCTTGGACCCATCGCAGGCTCTGCTGACCATCAACAAATTCTTTGGGGTCACCGAAGAGGGCGGCGAGGGGCCGATCGTTGATGGTGATCCCGTCACCGGGCGTTTGTGGGTCCGCGGTACAAAAAACGAAATCGAGTTGGTCGAAAATCTGATCCGCGAACTCGAAGGTGAAGACGCCGTTGGCGCACTCGACGGCAAGATTCGAATCCTGCCTTACACCGGTCGCGCCGCCGAAGACGCGCTAAACCAAGTGCAAACGCTTTGGCCGATGACAAATCGCCCCAATCAGATTCGCACGATCACCCCGGCTCGCAACCGCGGCGGATCCACCGGTGGCATTCCCGAGCGACGCGTGATTCGTCCTCAGGAAACCCAAGCCGCCGATACGACGCCAAGCAACACGCCCGAGTTGCCCACCGACGCCAGACTGCCTGCCGCGTCGGACGTGCATTTGGTCACGTTTCCGGTCGAGCCCGCGGCCAATGCGGATGTGGATTCGTTGAAAAATGAGATTCCGCAAATCAATGATTCCGACATTGTTGTGCAACTCGGGCCCAGCGGAATCATCATCGCGTCCGAGGACGCTGCGGCTTTGGATGCTTTTCAGTCATTGGTCGAATCGGTAGCCGAGCCGACCGGTGTGGCCAGTGATTTACCCACGATCTTTTGGCTGAAGTATATGAAAGCCGATGTGGCGGCCGAGTTGATCTCAAACATTCTCGGTGGCGGCGACTCATCGGTGTCTTCGATGACCGATTCGCTGATGGGCGGTCTCGGCGGCGGCATGCTTGGTGGACTGATGGGAATGGGCGGCGGCGGCGGTGAAGCGTCGTCGTCGAAATCGATTCTGACCACGACCGGATCGGTCAGCATCGTTCCAGAAGTTCGTTTGAACGCCTTGATCATTCAGGCGAACGCGACCGATTTGCAAATGATCGAACTGATCCTTGAAAAAATGGACCGGCAAGAAAGTCCAGAAGATATCGAAATCACCGCCAAGCCTCGGCTGATCCCGGTGATTTATCAAAGCGCAAAAGACGTTTCCGAAGTCGTCAAAGCCGTATTCGCCGACAAGATGGGTGGTGAATCCAGTGGCGGTGGTGGTGCGGGTGGCCGCGGCGGCGGAGGCGGTGGCGGCGGGCAACCCAGTCCACAAGACTTTATCGCCGCGCTGCGAGGCGGTGGCGGTCGCGGCGGGCGCGGTGGCGCGTCGGCACCGACAAGCGAACCGTCGAAGATTACGATTTCCGTTGATGAACGCAGCAACTCGCTGGTGGTGATCGCCACGCCGCAAGACTTTGAAGAAGTTCGTCAGTTGGTCGAGGAGCTCGACCAGGGCGGCATCTCGGCCGAAGAGAGTGTGCAAGTCGTGACCCTTCCCGGCAATATGAATGCCGACGCGGTGAAGGAAGCGATCGAAGCAATTCTGGGAACTCAGGTCACGACCACTAGCAGCAGTAGCTCGGGATCCTCTAGCCCGTCGGCCGCAGGCGGTGGCAGCAATCCATCCTCGGCGTCGGACATTCAGTCCAGAATCGACGCGTTCCGAGCCCGATTTGGCGGTGGCGGACCGGGTGGATTCGGTGGCGGTCGCGGCGGCACCGGCGGTCCGGGCGGATTTGGCGGTGGTCGCGGCGGTGGCGGTGGTCCTGGCGGCGGCGGCGGATTCGGTGGCGGTGGTGGTCGAGGCGGTGGTGGCGGCCCCGGCGGCGGTCGTGGCAACTAAGCCGGCGATGGCCCGGAGGCTATGTGATGGGGGCAAACGAGAATTCATCGATACCATTTTCCGACGATCGATTCGCACCGCCCCGTTGACTCAAAACCCCGTTGACTCAAGACCTTGTTGACTCGCAAGACTGTCGACTCGAAACATCGCCGTCTCAAATTTTGGTCGACTCGAAACATTGTCGACTTTCGTTGTCGCTGACCCCCATTATCGTTGACTTGAACTTTCGTCGATTCATTTTTCCCGCGTCCCGATTTCTTCCGTGAACTCCATTTTCCGACAGTTCAAACACCAGCACAAATCACTCATTTCGGTCAGACAAGCAACGGTCTTTCCAGATCAGCACCTGCCGACAAGTCAGACACCTACCTACCCGTTGATCACCTACCTACACGGCAACCGGACATCCGTCCTGTGATGTGTCGATCAGATTGCTCATTCGGATTGCTCATTCGGCGGCCATTTGAACTAATATTCGTTGGGTCGTCCTGTGACAGAAACCGATGCACCGCAACCGTTGCTCCGGTGACAGCATCCTTGGTCTGTGATGACCACCCAATGAATCGACGCAATCCAACGCCTCACACTCAGTGAGTTTATACTTTCATGATCATGCATGCCGGTGAAATCCTAAAACGTCGCGGTCTTCTCAGCGACGAACAGTTAACGCAAAGCCGCGCCGCCGATGCTCCGACGGTCGTGCAGGCCGCGGTCGACTTGGGCTATGTCCAAGAGGCCGACGCGCTGCGAGCGATCGCGGAAGAAGTCGGGTTGGACTATATCGATCTGCGCGAAGCCGAAATTGACTTGGCGGCGTTGGAAGGCTTTCCGCAAAAACTGATTTATCGCCAGTCGCTCTTTCCGATCCGGTTCGAGGACGACTCGATTGTGGTGGCAACTTCGGATCCGTTTGACCTGTATCCGTTGGACGAGGCCAGCGCGGCGACCGGGCGGAACATTATCCCGATCGTCGCCGAACGTGCAGAGATCGCGCGGTTGATGAAACGCCACTTGGGCGTCGGTAGCGAGACCGTCGAAGGGCTGATGGCGGCCAAGGAAGACGAGGATGTCGAGCTGCTGGAAAAAATCGAAACCGATGGCAGCGAACTGAGCGAGATGGCTCAGGAGGCTTCCGTCATTCGGTTGGTCAACGAAATTCTGCTCGAAGCGATCGAAACGCGTACCAGTGACGTTCACATCGAGACGCAATCCGACGGCATTGCAATCCGGTACCGAATCGACGGTATTTTACACCCTCAACCGACCCCGCCGGAAATCAACCGCTTTCAAGCAGCGATCATCAGCCGCTTGAAAATCATGGCTCATTTGAATATCGCCGAAAAGCGATTGCCGCAGGACGGACGCATCAAGCTGCGAGTCCGAGGCCGCGAAGTGGACATTCGGATGAGTGTGATTCCGATGATTCACGGCGAAGGCCTGGTCATGCGGATTCTGGATAAGTCGTCGATGGTCTTTGACCTCGGCAAACTGGGGATGTCCAAGGAAATTCACGATACGTTCAGCAAGCTGATTGAGCTTCCGCACGGAATTGTTCTGGTCACGGGGCCAACCGGTAGTGGTAAAACGACGACGCTGTACAGCAGTCTGCTGCAGATCCGTTCGCCCGAGACCAAGATCATCACGACCGAAGATCCGGTCGAGTATCAGTTGGACGGAATCAATCAAATCCAAGTCCACTCAAAAATCGGATTCACCTTCGCTCATTCGCTGCGCAGTATCCTGCGTCATGACCCCGACGTCGTGCTCGTCGGTGAAATCCGAGATTTAGAGACGGCCGAAAGTGCGATTCAGGCTTCGCTGACCGGTCACCTTGTCTTCAGTACCCTGCACACCAACGATGCCGCCGGTGCGTTTACCCGTATGGCAGACATGGGCGTCGAACCATTCCTGGTCGCCGGTACGGTCGAAGGGGTGATGGCACAGCGGTTGTTGCGACGATTGTGTGTTCACTGCAAAGAACCATACCAGCCGACAAAAGACGAAATGCCCAAAGATTTTCCGTGGGACCGAGTCGATGGCAACACCACGATGTATCGCAGTCCCGGTTGTCGCGAGTGCCGCCAAGTCGGATACAGCGGCCGGATGGGTATCTATGAATTGCTGGTGGCCAATGACGACATTCGACAGCTTGCACTGGAACGTGCCAGCAGTTGGCAGGTCCGTAAAGCGGCCGTCGCCAACGGAATGAGAACCTTGCGAATGGACGCCTGGGATAAAGTGATTTCCGGCGATACCAGCGTCGACGAAGTGCTCCGCGTTACCAAGGGCGAAGCGTTGTAAAAGGTTGGAGGGAAAAGGTGAAAGGTAACAGGTTTTTGTTATCGAGCACCTCTGGCTCTCTTGCTGTTGCTTGTCACACTTAAACTTTTACCTTTAACTTTCCCACCTCTCCAATGCCTACTTTTGCCTATACCGCTCGTGACATGTCGGGCAAACAGGTTACCGGAACAATCGAGGCCAACGGTGAACGCGAAGTGACGGCGATTCTGTCGGAACGATCGTTGTTTCCGGTCAACGTGCGCAATACGACGGCCAGCGGTGGCGGCCTGGCGATCATGCGTGGCGGGCGCAAGAAGGTAAAAGGCCAAGTGATGGCGACCTTTTATGGTCAGCTCGCTTCGCTGCTGCGCAACGGCGTGCCCATGATCCGGTCGCTGACCGTGTTGGGAAGCCAATCGAGCAACGAAACGCTTAGTGAAGTTGTCAGTGACATCAAGAATCGAGTGGAGGATGGTGAGCCGATCGGCGATGCAATGGCTCGCTTCCCGGGCGTCTTCAGCGAGATGGGTGTCAACATGGTTCGCGCTGGTACCGAAGGCGGATTCTTAGAAGACGCGCTCGACCGTGTCGGCACGTTCACCGAACTGCAAGAAGACCTCAAAGGGCGAACCGTTAGCGCCCTGGCCTATCCCATCTTTCTGTTCTCCGTTGGTACCGTCGTCGTGTCAGCGCTGTTGGTGTTCTTTGTCCCCAAGTTTGACATGCTGTTCGACCGGCTGCGACAAAAGGGAGAGATGCCCGCGATGACCGAGTGGTTGCTGACGTTTAGCAACGCGCTGCAGAACTATGGCTGGATGATCCTTGTGGCGATTCTCGTCATCTTTTTTGTCATCAAGATCCAACTTGCGACCGAAGCGGGAAAGGAATTCGCCGACCGTGCAAAGCTGAAGGTCCCGGTGCTCGGCGGCATCTTGATGAATCTTGCCGTGGCCCGATTCTGCCGTGTGCTGGGAACCTTGTTGGGTAACGGCGTGCCCATTTTGAAGTCGCTGGAAATCAGCCGCAGCGCCGCGGGTAATCGTCTGTTGAGCAAGTCGATCGAAGACGCGACTGAGAACATTCGCAGTGGCGAAAGTCTTGCCTCGCCACTGCGTGCATCGGGCCACTTTCCGATCGCAGTGGTCGAGATGATCAGCGTGGGAGAGGAAAGTAACTCGCTGGACACTGTCCTGCCAGACATTGCCGATTCGCTGGAAAAGGTTACTTTCCGGCGACTCGATTTGTTTGTCCGACTGCTCGAGCCCATCATGCTGTTGATCATGGCTGTGATGGTTTTGGCCGTCGTCATGGCGCTGCTCATCCCAGTTCTCAAAAGCAGCACGTCGCTGTAATCATCGATTCGTCCCGGCCAAGGTTTCGCGATTGCGAACTTTGCCAAGCGAATCGAAATTGGTTTCTGGCGCTGTGGGCTCGGCCGTGGGGGACCGCATCGAAAATTCAGTCACCGTGTGCGACTGAATTTTGATTCTTCCTTTCTCGGAATCGTTCACTGGCGACTAAAGTCAACGGCTTTGTCCTTTGACAACGCTCGATCGAAAACGGCAACTTCATCGATGCGTCCTTCAAAATTCGATTCGTTGTCGCTGCGGCCGCCGATGAAGATACTCGGCGCTGTTCCTTTGGATCCTTGAAGCCGAGTATCGATTTCCGGCTCTGGATTGCCATTGAGAAAAACGCGGACGCGGTCATTCGACCGCACCAGCACGACTTGGTTCCAGGTTCGTTGCTCGATCGGCGTACGGCCGACGCTTGTTTCCGAATCGGTGCCCCGTTGCCAAACGAGTCGGCCGGGTTCGTTGGCCGTGCCGGTGATGCCAAGATGCTCGCCGACGCGACTGATTCCGCTATCGAAATCGCGCGAAAAGAACCATCCGGTTGTTTCTCGGGCATCGGTCGGCATGCCATTCCAGATCGACAGCACGACCGTGTACTCATCGTTCATCGCACCGGATTGCCAATGCATTCGGCCACCGGCGAAATGGGCGCAGCGGTTCTGTTGGCCCGGCCGTGTGAAAGGTAACGGTGGGCCTTCGAGAAAAAAGACAACGCCGGGTTCGTACATTGCATGACGTTCATTGCCCGATGCGTCGGCCGCGATGGAACCTTGCATCTCGGCCATCCGCCAATAGGCAATTGGATTGGCTTTCAGGATTGATTCCGCCGCCGTCCCGATCGATTCTTTGTTAATTCGACGGGGTTGCCCCGAAACGTCCTCCAACAGCCGCAGGCCGGCGGCAACGATTTTAGGTTCGGCCTGTACCTCAAGTCCTGCCGAACGTGCTGCCCATGTGTTGTATCCGCCCAGGTGATGTTGTTCCGGCGGCGGAATGTATCCATCGGCACCGTTGGCAAGTTCGATCACCATGGTCTGATCGAGTGGGCTCTGATGTTTGAACTTTAGCCCCGTCAGTGCGTACGTTTCGTTCGGCGTGGTTACGATTGCAATCTTTCCGATTCGGATCGCTTGAACGACGACTTTGGTGGTTTGCATTTTGTGCAACAAGACTTGTTCGAGGGCATAGATCTCTGGCCGCTTCTTAGGAAGCTCGCCGTTGAGTCCGTCGACGATTTCTTGTGCCCATTGCAAACGCTGTGCATCGGGAACTCGATATCGCATTGGCAAGCGTGATTCTGCCATCTCGATATCGTCAACCTGGTCATACGTGATGGATCGAAACGTTTCCATCGCGATGTCGGCTAGGCCTTGTGCGAACGTGTCAATCGTATGTTCCAGTCCGGTCTCGCCCGCCGCGTAGTCGCGACGCCAGATATCGCCGCTGCAGCCGTGCGACATCGCCACGACGACGTCCGGCGATATTTTTCGTTGCATCGCATCACAGAACAAACCGAAATAGTCGGCGCTGATTGGTTGGTCTTGAAAGTAGTGCATCGAGAAATTGGCAAGAACGGCTATTGGTTCTCCGTCCAGCGATTCGAAAGCGATCATCGACAGTTCTGGGTCTTCGGGGCCGGACGGGCCGATCACGTCGTCGGGGGTTCTAGCAGCGTGCATATTCGCTCGTACGGTCGGATTGCCGAACGGATCGAGATCAATGCGGTCGGGGCGTCGAATCCAGCGGCGCAGCGCCGTGAATTCCGGCGCCATCGCACTGCCCCAGCCCACTCGCGCCGGCTGCATTTTTTCTGCCGCCTGGGCGATGGATTCGACCAGCCTTTCACGTAGAAAAGGAACGTAGTTCTCGTCCGCCGGTGTCCCCAGGGCGCTGAACGCGGACGGTGCGGTGTGTGTGTGCGTCGCAGAGATCATGATGTGGTCTGCGGGAATGCCGACACGACTGGCGACACGATGTTTGGCGTCGTCCAGCAAGACCTGTGGAACCATGCAACTGTCGACGACGACCATCGCGATTTTGTTTTGTCCGTCACCGACGACGATGGCACGTGCGTTGACGTGTGTTTTTATTTCGTCAGCGTATCTTGCCGTCATCGAACCATTGACTAGGACCGGCAGCTGTTCAGGCGTGATGTCCACCACCGCCGCCCCCACGGACAATTCGGCGGCAGCGATGTCGGCGAAGCTGACATGGCAAAAGACCGCCACCACAGCGGCGAGGGGCGAGCGTAGAGAGGCGAGGTTTGGCATAGGAATCGGCTGGATAGTGAGGCAGGTTTCTATCGGATGGTGTGCACCCAGAATTAGCGAATCAACGTATAATAGCGGTTCACAATCGACCTTGGCCAAACTGCTGTTATTTCTTTCTATGCGCATCCTGGATCTGCTGACGCCCGCCGAGTTGTCTCGGGTCGCATCACTTCAGCTGTTCGCGCGCGGTGTCGTGGAAGGATTCTGTTCCGGGCATCACCGTTCGCCGCATAAAGGCTATAGCGTCGAATTCAAAGAGCACCGTCCCTATGTGGTCGGTGACGAGCTAAGAAATATCGATTGGAAGGTTTTTGGCAAAAGCGATCGGCTGTACATCCGCGAGTTCGAAGAAGAAACGAATCTGCGTTGTCATCTGTTGGTCGACCAGAGTGGTTCCATGGCGTATACGGGCGAACGCAGTCAGGGAATCAGCAAGTACGAATACGCGACGCGTCTTGCCGCATCGCTGTCATTTCTGATGTTGGGCCAGCAGGACGCCGTCGGCTGCATCACTTTCGACGACCAGCTTCGCGACCATGTTCCACTGCGAAGCCGGCCGTCGCACATGAAAGCGATTCTAACCGCTCTCGCGTCCCACGCTTCACGACACGAAACCGACCTGGGGACCGTGTTCACGCAGGTTGCCCCCAAACTCGGTCGTCGCGGACTGTTGGTGATTTTGACCGATGCGATGGGCGACGTCGACTCGATCGGTCGTGCGCTTGCACAGTTCCGCGTGGCGCGGCACGAAGTCATCCTCTTTCAAGTGCTGGACCGCGACGAAATGGATTTTCCGTTCACGCAGCGAACTCGGTTTCGTGATTTAGAGAATTCATCCAACGAACAAACGGTCAATTCCAGGACCATCCGACAAACGTACTTGGACCGATTCGCCCAACATGCCGAATCGCTTTCGGCTGTTTGTCGCAAGAATCGCGTGGACCTTGTCCAAGTCGTCACGGATCAGCCCTACGCCGACGCGATCCACGAGTACTTGGCGTTTCGCAAAAGTGTTTTGCGGAGGCGTTCTCGATGAGCCTGCTGAATGCCTCGCTTGCTCTTGGCGCCCTCGCGTTCGCCATCCCGCTGATCATCCATTTGATTTTTCGAAGTCAATTCAAGATCGTCGATTGGGGAGCGATGTATCTGTTGACCGAGGCGGTCGTGGCGAAGCGGCGTCGGTTCCAGTGGAACGATCTATTGTTGCTGCTGGTTCGCTGCGCCATTCCCATCTTATTGGCGTTCTGTTTGGCCCGGCCGGTCATTACGCACTGGAACGCGCTGCCGGGTGACGAACCGCAGTCATTCGTGATCGTCATTGACGACAGTCGCAGTATGACCGCCAGCGAACCCAATGAGGTCGTGCGATTCGAAAAAGCAAAACAGGAACTGAATCAGTTTTTGTCGCAGCAATCGCGCCGCGACGAAGTGATCTTGCTGACGTCCAGTCGCGCCGATGAGCCTGCATCGAAAATGGGTGTGCATCAGGCGGTCGCAAAGATCAATACTCTTGTCGCCGATTCGGGTCCCGTCGACGTCGGACGTCTTGTTCAAGCCGGTGCCGAGGCGGCTGAAAGTGCGTCCAATCCGCATCGTCATGTTGTGATCGTTTCAGACTTTCAAAGCAATATTGTTGATGATGCCGCGATCGAGTCGGTCGATGTCACCAAAGCGGCGGTCCGGTCGCATCCGTTGCCGCCTGCGTTCAGTTTCTTGAATATCGCCCAACAGACCGAGAAACTAAAGAATTTGTCGGTTGATTCTGTTGGAGTGGACGCGCCAGCGATCGTGACGGAACGGAAAACGCCCTTCGATGCAAAGATTCGCAACTCGAGTGATTTTGCTGTAAGAAACCTGCGTGTGATTTGGTCGATCGACGATGAAGTGGTCCGAACCGTTTCGATTGAGGCGGAACCAAGGTCGACATCAATCGCACGAGCGATGCTTAGATTTGCAGACGAAGGGCCTCATCAAGTATCTGTGGTGATCGAGCATGATGATGCTTTGCTTGCCGACAATCGCCGCGAATTGTCCGTGGAAGTTTTGAACCAGGTCAATGTGCTTTTGGTCAGTGGCGATCCGAGTTCAAAACCGCTTCAAGGCGAAACGGATTTCTTGGCAATTGCGCTCAGTCCGTTCTCGTTCAATACAGCCGATCGTCCTGATCCGATTCGCACCGACGTGGTTTCAGCCGCGATCTTTAAACGCCTCGTCCGTGACCGTAAAAGTGATCTGTCCAATACCCATGTCGTTGTTTTGGCAAACGTGAACGAAGTCGATCCGGATGTGCGATCGCATCTGGCGTCGTTCGTTGCTGATGGCGGGGCATTGGCGATCTTCGATGGTGACCGGTTGAACCCATCGACATTCAACCAGGATTGGGGCGTGGCCGATGATAATTTGCAGTCGGGCCCAATGCGATTGCCAGTCGTCATGGGCGAGGTGCATGGCCGATCGACGAGGCGTGGTGATGATCGTGGCAACTCATCACCTTTCCGAATCGGACAAATCAATCCACAGTACTTGCCATGGGCGCTGGTCGCGGACGATCAGCAATCGGCGATCCGACGTATCGACGTGCAATCGTATCGAAAGCTGACCCATCGGGATCCGGAAACGGCCGATGGTCGCGATGCATCCAATTCAACGACCATCCTGGAACTGAACAACGGCGATCCCCTGGTGGTGCTGGCCCCATTTGGCCGCGGTAAAATTGCCCAGTTCGCCATTCCTTGCGATGCCGATTGGTCGACCCTGCCACTGCGTCCCGTTTTTGTCCCGATGATGCATCAGTTGATGATGGACTTGGCGGGCCATTCGCAAGATCAGCCTGATGATATCGATGGGATTCCCGCCTCGGAATCCGAGCTGCGGGATGTGAATCCGCAACGTTTACGTGCGCTGGCTGACGCTCTGGGTGGCGGTGTTTTTCAAGACGCCGTCTCGTTTCAAGCGGCGGATCAAACGCGTCGCTTTGGTCGTGAAGTGTGGCGCTGGTTGCTGTTAGCGCTATTGGCGGCTTTGGTCATGGAGGTCTTGTTGCAACAACGTCGCTGGCGCGTGCCAAAATCCACGTCGCCCCAACGATCGGCGGTGACGACATGATCGCAACCGCAAATCTATTCGGAAGCCTTCGTTTCGCCGGTCAGCTGTCGCCAATCGTCGGCACCTTGTTGGCACTCGGTGGCGCCGCAGCGGTCGGCTATTTGTATCACCGTGAAACCAAGCAACTTGATGCGCCGTACTCGTTTGTCCTGCCACTGTTGCGATCGGTTGCTGTTGCCCTGGTCATCATGATATTGACGGGGCCGATTTGGCACCGTCGCCAACGGGTCGGTACGCTGGGGCGGGTCACTTTCGCGCTAGACATATCGCAAAGCATGTCAATTAGCGATAGCGCGGCTGCGGACGCCAGTCCCAATCGCAAGGATCGCGCGGCGCGATTGTTGATTGGCGACGCTTTTCAACCCGGTTGGCTGCATTCGTTAGGTCGGACGCATGAGATCGATGTGGTCAGCTTTGCCGATGGTGACGTAACGAGTCTGTGGTCGTCGACAACCGATCCGTCGTCGCCGACCACGCTTTCGCTGCCCGATGATGCCGGGCAAACGGATCTGTCGTCCCCGTTGTCGCGGTTGATGCGGCAAGTCGATGCATCAAACGAGCGTGACCCGCAAGATGCTGCCAGTGATGACGTGACGCAAGCTCGCCACGCGGTTGTGTTGCTCAGCGATGGCCGCGATACGGTCGGCAGCTCGGCGGTCCAAGTCGCGCGTCAACTCGGTGATTCGGGGGTCATTGTTCACACGTTCGGAGTGGGGGCGACCGATGAACCGCCCGATTTTGGAATCGTCGATGTCGATCACCCCGAAAACGTCGCGGCCGACGGAGTGCTTGCCGGGCGAATCGTGCTGAAGCAAACCGGATTCGATCAAAAGCCCATCCGTTTGACGGTTCGTTCGAACGGCGAGAGTGTCTGGGAAAAGCAATTCGACGAAGCGATCGAAGCTGGCACCAGTGTCCCGTTTCAGATCGAGATGGAATCGTTGTTACAAGACAGGGCCGCCAGCCGAATTCGCGGAGTGCAGCGGTCGACCATCATTTTGGACCTCATCGCAACCGTCGAAGTTTTGACACCAGAGAAGTCTGTCGAATCGATCAGTGATCGACTGCCGCAGAACAATCAGTTCCCATTTCGTGTGGGCGCCTCGGTTCGAAATCGTCAATTGCTAATCTTGGATGGTTCCAGCCGCTGGGAAATCCGTTATCTGAGAAACCTGTTCGGACGAGATCCTGCGTGGGATGTCACGACGATTCTATTTGGCCCCGGCACCGACCAGCTTCGGCTTGTTCGTGGTGAACAACCCGGGCAGTTTCCGTCGACTGATCAAGCATGGGCGAAGTACGATGCCTTGATTTTGGGTGAGGTGCCGCCCGAACAGTTAACGCCCAACGATGCGTACCAATTGAAAGAATTTGTCACACGAGGCGGTGGGCTTATCTTGATTGACGGTCGCTATGATCGAATGAACCGGCTTTCCGAGGGGATCATCGCCGACCTCATTCCGGTGCAATACATCGATGGGCAACCGCGTATCGAGGTGCGATCGATCCGGCCGACTGCACTTGGGCTGGATCAAGACGCGATGAATTTGACCGGCGAATCGACTTCGCTGAGCGAGTTGTGGGAGATCTTGCCGTCACCAAAGACGGCCGGACGGGTGCGTGCCTCTGAGGGGGCCGAAGTGTGGGCCGATGCGGTTGGCGTCGACGGTCGCGAAGCGCCTTGGCTGGTGACACGTCTCTTTGGCGCCGGGCGCGTGTTCTTTGTCTCGTCGGACGAAACGTGGCGTTGGCGATACAAGGTGGCCGATCGTTTTCACGCCAGGTTCTGGAACCAGTTACTCGCTGCGGCCGTTCAGCCACCCTATTCATCCCAAGATGATTTTGTCTCAATCGCCACCGACAGGATCGAATACAACACCGGCGCATCGCCACGCGTCCGTGTGCGTTTGCAAGACCCCAGTGGGGAACCGGTTGGCGATGCAACGGTGGATGCCCTGTTCATCAGCAACGACCCTGGCGTTCACAACAGTCGAGTCGTTGCCACGGTACCGCTGGATGTGGAGGATCCGCTGAGAGGAACCTATGAGGGCCGTTCGGCTGCATTGCCGGCGGGCGCCTACACCATTCGCGTGCGGGCGAGTGGCTTTGACGAATCGTCGTTTCTTGCCAGCACACCGATTTGGATTGGCCAGAACGATCGACGTGAACTGGATCGATTGTCGTTGGACATCGAATCCATGTCGAACATCGCAAAAAGTTCGGGCGGCGAATACTTTCACGAGTCACATGCGGACGAGTTGTTGAACAGTCTGAAGCCGCTGTCGAGCGGCAGCATTGTCGAATCAGACACCCTGCTGTGGCAATCGTGCTATTGGTTCGCGATGGTGATCGTTGTACTCGCGGCCGAATGGTGGCTACGCAAAAAAGTAGGACTGGTTTAACGATGGCGTCATATCACAACGGTTTCGATGATGCGTTACAGCTTGATCCGAAAACAAGGTTCACGCTGCTGCGATTCGATCGTCGACGTCGCCGACTCATTCTGCTGCGGGCGGCCATGGTCGGCGTGATCGTGTTTGTCATGTGCATGTTCGCGATCATCGTGTTGGATTATTTCTTTTTTCTAAGCGATGTGTTGCGATGGACGCTTAGTGGGCTGGGCTATGCGACAACGATTTTGGTTGTCTGGTACACGGGATTGAATCGGTACGCCGGCGTTGGACTGCGGCAACTGGCAAGGCAACTTGAATCGGTCGACCCTCAGGTTCGCGATGACGTTCTATCGGCGGTGGAACTTTCTGATCCGTCGGAAACCAACGGCTCGCAATACTTTCGTGATTCGTTGCAGCGAAACGTCGCTCAGCGGGTCGCCAAAATTGACGTGCAGCGACTGCTTCCGATCGGGCTGGTACGAAAATGGCTTTCGACTGGATTGGTGATTGCGCTGGTCTGTTTAGTGGTTTCTCTGATTCCCTCGCTTCAATTTGCGAGACGACTCGGTCGTGCAGCGTTGCCAGGGTTCGCGATTCAGCGGGCTTCACAGACGGTGATCAGGATCGTCAAACCGGAACCACCGACCGGGTTTGTTGCCGAAGGCGATGTGGTCGCCGTGGTTGCCGATATCTCGGGAAAAACAGCCGATTCGGTGGTGTTGCGCTGGCGCGATGCGGGCGGCGAGCAAGGCGAAACGATTATGTCACCGCGACACATTGCCGGCGATAGCGAGTTGCCAGCCGATGCACCCGATGCCGTGGCTGCGGTTCGTTACGCTGCGAACCTGTCCTTCAGTGATCAAGTATTGCACTATCAATTGGTCGCGGGCGATGCGATCACACTTTGGCACTCGTTGACACCTCTGCCCCGTCCGAGAACGAAAGAGTTCCGCGTGCGCTATGAATTTCCCGAGTACACGCAGCTGCATGATCGCGTCGAAGTGAACTCGCATGGCGACCTGCAAGCCTTCGTCGGGACCAAGGCCGAAGTCACCGTGACGTTCGACCAGCCGGTCTCGGAAGCCTCCGTGCGGTTTGTTGGACGCGACGTTACGTTTCCGATGGAACCGGTCGATGGAAGCAGCACACGGCACAAGATTGTGATTCCCGTTCGTCTGAATGGGCAATATCAAGTCAATGCGACCGGCATGGAAAGCGGTCTTGGGAATCCGTTCAGCCCAACGTATTCAATTTCTCCCGTACCGGATATCGCGCCCAAGGTGCAGTGGCAGTCATCCGATTTGCGTTCGTTGTTGGCTTCGCCGATCGATGTTTTGCCACTTGCCGTATCGATCCAGGACGACATGCCACTGTCGACAGCGGCGCAAGAGTATTCCGTCAACGGGCAAAGGCTGATCAAGCAAGACCTGCAAGTCGACCAACCTGGCCGTGATATCGTTCACGATTGGGATTGGGATTTGACGATGTTGGCCGATGGCCAGGGCGAACCGATCCATCTCAGTCCGGGTGATATCGTTCGCACGCGAGTGATCGCCACGGACCGACGCGGGCAAACATCCAGTTCTTCGATCGTGGATATTCTGATTGCCGACGAAGGTTTTGATTCCGATCGCCATGACCGCTTGATGGAACTGGCGGATATCTCAAGGCAATGGAGGCAGTGGATCCAGCAAGGGCAAGTCTTGGCTTCGACAGCTGAAACCGGCGGGGGCGCGGAGCCGGATTCATCGGAAAGTCTGGCGACATGGTCAGCAGAGTCTGAGCGTTTGATCGATCGCATCGCCGATCATTTGCAACAAAGTCGTTCATCCACCGAAGCGAGCAACGTCGAATTGCTCGGGCATGCCGTTGCCGACCTGACACGAACATTGACCGGTGTGTCGACCGGTGACGTCGAAACGGTTGCTTCGGGAAAGCAGCGAAAGAAACAAGCCTTGGCGTCGTCGCTGCAAAAAGATGCCGACCGCGTCAGTCAGATGCTCGACAGCCTTGTCGGCCACTCGCTCACACTGTCCGTTGCCGGTGATGCGATTTTATTGCGCAACAGTTTGCAACCGATTGTTGATGTGTCCAACACCGTTTCCGCTTCACGCATTCCCAGGTATCTGAAAGTTGCAAACGATCGACTAAAGGCCATTCGTGACTTGATCGACAGCAACGAAGAATTGCTGCCTCAATCGACGCAGCGGCATTTCCAAGGTGATGGCTGGACGACCTGGTCAAATCAATGGTCACAGCGACTTGACGACGTGGTCAACGAGAATGCACAAGAACAAACCCTGCGGCGCATGGTCCACGACTTTCACGAAGAATTGAGTTCGCGCGTTGCTCATTCGCTTGTCGATGGACGACTTGCATCGACGAATGCGAAATTGATCGCCGAGGTGAGACAGCAAATCAGCGATTTGTCCGATGCTTTGCGGCAAGCGAACGATATCGGCAAGTTGCTGCGGAAAACAGAGCAAGAGGTTGATCGCGAAAAATCGCCCGTCCTCTTGCAGCAACGAAAAGAACAGCTGGCCGATGTGCGAGAGATGTTCTCTACCTATATGGCGGAATTGCAAAGCCGGGTTGATGACGAAGCGGACTTGCATCGTCAGCGCCCCGTCGTGGATTTGCGTTATGCGGCTGATCTTGGGCTGTTGTCTCAGGCAATCAAATCGGTCAGCTCAGACGGGTATCGGGCGTATCACGATATCCCGCCGGACGAGGTGTACACTCGATTGGCCAATGCAATTGAAGTGATCGAAAACGTCCATCACGCATCACGGCTTCATCGTCAACTTGCTTCGTTGCGAGACGCCGAACGTGACTTCGTTGATAACGCTAGCAGTAAGATTTCGCATTCCTTTTGGTTGGACCAGTATCGCGTCGGTTTGCAGTCTTGGGCGAAACGAATGCGCAAACACAAAGTGCTTGCGGAATTGGTGCGACCGCTTGATCAAGTTCGTCAGAGTCCTGACTTCAATCACGCAAAAAATCGCATTGATGGTCGACGGTGGAGCAAGGACCCGCCGATTTCCGCGTTCGTTTCGCTCGGCGCCGTTGTGCATCAATCGCTTACATCGATCGATGCGGTCCAGTCAGATGTCCAGCGGGCTCGCGAAGAGATCTTGGAATTCGTGAAAACGCTATCCGAACAAGCGCGAGAAGCGGCGCGTTTGGCTGCCGAGGCGGCAAAACGCAGCGATGACAATCAAGACGCAACGCAGCCGCAAACCGCATCGCTTGCCGAACAACAACGTGATGCCGAGTCGGCGGCCAAAGAGACGATTGATCGGTTGCACGATCGAGCCAACACGGTCGATTTAACGGATGAAAAGCAACGCGAACTTGCTCACGATGCAGATTTGTCAGCCGCCGCGGTCGAATCAGCACTCCGCCGTGCCAAGGAGTCGATGCAACTGGCCAAGAGTCAATCAAACGACGACCAGCGAAGGACCAGCCTGCAGGAAAACGGGGAATCACTTGCGGAACTTTCTGAAACGCTGCAGCAAGTTGCCAACCATTTCGAGCAAGCCGATCAAGGTCTTGATGCATCTGAATCTCGCGAAGCACTCCGCCAAGCGATCGAAGAGTCACGCCTGCGCGACGAAGCCGACATGAGGCAGCGTCGTGCCGAAGCGATCGCAAAAGCGGCCGAGAGTGATCCGGAGGAAATGTTGCGACGTTTGGAATCTCAGTTGAAAGACGATCCCGTCATGCAAGATGAGCTTTCCGATATCACCTCGCGTGCTCTCGATGCGGCGTTAAACAAATTGCGTCAGGCGTCCGAGCAGGAACAAGCCGTACAGCAATCGCTTGAACGCAGTGATCCTGCGATCGCCGAACGAAAGAAACGGATGAATGCATCGGTCCGAAATGCGGCAATGCAAATCGCGGGGATTGACGATGCAAATATGAATGCAGCCGAACGCACTGTCGACTTGGGGCAAAATGGAACCATCCGCCAGCAGTTAGGGGACGTTCGTAAACAGTTGCAGCAAGCCGTTGCAAAAGCACAGTCCACCGGCGGCGACCAATCATTGTTGTCGGAACTTTCCGCAACTGCGACCGAAGTCGCCGACGCTCTGCGACAAGCAAAAGATTTGCTTCAGAACATTCAACGTGACGTCGACGATATCGCGGGAAAGAACGAGTCGATCGATCCACCCTTGCAAGCAGCCCAGCGCGTCAAGCAAATCGACAACGCCCGTCGAAACACGCTGATTCGTTCGATCACGAATGAGCAGCGCGCGTGGACGAACGCGGTTCGCGAGACGGGCCCGCGTCTGCAGCAGGCTCAGCGAAAGCAGCGTGACGCCAAAGATGAGATTCGCAGGCTTGACGATCCGAAATCGAATAAAGAACTCAGCGATAAGGATGCCGCAAAGCTGCAAGAGGCAAGGCAACGACTTGTGGACGCGACACGGGCCGTGGACGAAGCGAAGAAGACGAATCAATTTGCCAGCGAGAAAGCGTCAGAGGCGGCACGCCGAATCCGCCAAGTGCGCACTGAAAAAGCACCGAAGTTGGAACCGGCGAACTTGGTCAATGATGCGGTCCAGAACATGTTGGAATCGACGCGGGCTGAGATCGATTCCGTCGCAAATGAATTGCTTCGGTGGCAAGACGAAAACGAAGATGCCTCTGCACTGCGGGCATCCAAAGATGAGTCGTCGCGTTTGATCCAGCGGCAAAGAGATGTGGAATTTGACGTGACAGATGCCGGCGAAGATATTCGGCGTGCGGGACGTCATGAAGAGAGACTGGAGAAAACGGACGTCGCAG
Organism: uncultured Pirellulaceae bacterium; assembly: GCA_963975425.1. Lineage (GTDB taxonomy): Bacteria > Planctomycetota > Planctomycetia > Pirellulales > Pirellulaceae > CAXBGS01. The sequence goes on along the minus strand of CAXBGS010000003.1, from coordinate 416,326 downwards.
AATCCGTTCAGCAAATAGCCGATGCTGTCGTTGAGCAAACCGTGCCGGCGACTCAACAGGCACGTGAGTCGTTGCAAGCTGCCAGCGAAGATGCCAGCCGGTCAAGCAAGGCTAAGGAGGATCTTGAGGATGCCGGTCAGCAAATCGACCGCACCGCGAGTTTGTTGCAAGCGTTACTGGGGCAATCATCCGGGACCTCGCCCAGCGGGCGGTCTGAGCAATCGCCCAGCGGGCAAGCCGAGCAACCCAGCGGGCAAACCGAGCAACCCAGCGGGCAAGCCGAGCAACCCAGCGATCAACCGCCAGGACAAGCGTCCGATCAACCGCCAGGGCAGTCGCAACCGAATTCCGACGAGCCATCCTCTCTAAGTGAAGAACAATCCAGGCAATTAGCGAAGACACTGGATGAGCTTGATCGAGCGATGTTGTCGGCGCAGCCACCTTCTCAATCGCAGCCTCCACAGGATCAAAGTGCTCAAGAGGGCGAACAAGATGCTGCCTCATCGGATTCATCGTCGTCTTCGCAAGGCAAACCTCCATCGGATCCTTCGTCATCAAGCTCTTCGCCACAATCGGCCGCAGAAGCGTCGCCAACGTTGTCGTCGATGTTAGAAAACGAACAACAAAATGCGGCTAGGCAACGACGTGGACAGAAGCCGCCGACCGCACGATCGGGGCAATCACAGCGGAATCAGCCCGGTGAGGATCCTTCCGAGGGAGCTTCGTCCATTGCCGATATGAACGATCCCACCATCGATCCATCCGCGGTTGATCGAGTCGGGGACGATTGGGGCGACCTGCGTCGACAGGCGCCCGAAGATGTTCTGCAGAGTGAATGGTCGACCGTGTCGCCTCAATATCGACGCGAGGTGTCCGCCTATTTTCGGGCAATCGCCGAACGCTCGGTTCAGGAGGCTCGAGAATGACCATGCGTTACCGTTCCGATAGCCATACAGACGTTTTGGCTTGCAGGCGAAAATCCGTCGGTTCGAATTTTAATGGTGATATCGGACGGCTCGTTGATTGCGGTGATGTCGTATCGCAAATGACCGAGGGCCAACGGTTTTGCCACGATCACGACAGTCGCCGAATCAGTCGCCGTGGATGGATCGCCATGACGGCTAGTTTGATCGCGTCCTGTAAAGCATCGTCGGATGACGAAACACGCCGGCTGTATGTCGCGGACGACATCGACCGGGCCGTCGCGCGCGGCGTTGATTTCCTGACCAGTTTTTCGCAACAGGATGGTCGAATCGCTGATCGCGGGCACCAGGTTGCGATGACTTCGTTGGCGATCATGGCAATGGCCGCACTGGGAACGGATCCATCCGAATCAACCCCGCGCGGGTCCGCCATGCGGAACGCGATCGATTTCATCTTGCAAAAGAATCATCAGACGCGTGAAGGATACTTTGGCGGATCAGACGGTTCGCGGATGTATGGCCACGGGATCACAACACTGATGCTGACCGAGGTGTTGGGGATGGGGGCAACGACGCAACAAAACGAACGAATCCACTCGGCCCTCGCTGATGCATTAAAACTAATTTTGGCGGCGCAAAAAGTTCGAAAACCCACCAAGCTGAATGGAGGTTGGCGGTACACGCCGACCAGCACCGATTCGGACTTGTCCGTTTCCGTTTGGCAACTGATGGCGTTGCGATCGGCGAAGAATGATGGATTGGATGTGCCCGCCAGTGCGATCGCTGATGCGGTGACATATCTTGAAAATTCTTACGCGTCGCCACGCAACGCGGATGGGACTCCCCGCGTGGCCGTCAGTGGTTTCAGCTATACACCGGGAACACACCACCCGTCTTTCACCATGACGGCCGCGGGAATGTTGGCGATGCAGGTTTGCGGGCAATACGATTCGCCTTTCGTTTCCGGCGCCTCCAAATGGCTGCTGGAAAATCCTCCTCGTGAGAACGAGCGTTTTTTCTTTTACGGTATCTACTACTACGCTCAGTCGATGCATCAGGCAGGCGGCAAGATGGCCGAGATCGCTGATGCACTTGTCCCCAAGCTATTGTTAGATCAACAACGCGGTGACGGATCTTGGATATCTCGGACCGGCGAGGAAAAGAATCTGGGCGTCGTTTACGCAACCGCGCTAGCGGTGTTGAGCCTGAGTGTGCGATACCATTATTTGCCGATTTATCAACGTTAGAAACGATACAGGACCGCCACGAAGTTTGTCTTACTGGTCTGGGGACGCGAATTTCCTGGAATCCGAAACGACGCTCTGCTTTTAAATCGGCAAACACGCGAGAGTGTTCGCGATGCGGTTACAACTCGCTGAAACACATGACTAAGTTAACGAACACGCGCAACGTCCACTGAATCTGCGAGCCCATTGCCTTGAGTATCACAATTTTCACTGACCCACCGTCCGCACTAACGCAGGTGGACCCGCTGGATATGCTGGTCGTCGCGCCGCATCCGGATGATGCCGAATTGGGCATGGGAGGCACGATCGCCAAGATGATCGACATGGGATGGCGTGTCGGCGTGCTAGACCTGACCACAGGTGAACCCACCCCGCACGGCAGCGAATCACTCAGACGCAAAGAGACGGCACGTGCAACCGAGATATTGAACCTGACTTGGCGGGGAAATGCGGGGCTGCCGAATCGAAAACTTGAACACACATTGGAGGCGAGACAGCTCATCGCAAGCTATTTCCGCATGCTGCGGCCGCGCTGGATTTTCGCGCCCTATTGGGAAGACGCGCATCCGGATCACGTCGCGGCCACCGGCATGATCGAAGCGGCACGTTTTTGGTCCAAACTAAGCAAGACGGACATGCCCGGCGAACGATTTCATCCTGAACGCGTTTACTATTACTATTGCATCCACTTGCGTTTGGCGGTTCAGCCGAACTGGATTGTCGACATCAGTGATCACTGGACCCGAAAGAAGGAATCGATTGCCGCGTACGAGAGTCAATTCGTGACCGGTCGACCGACCGACTCGCCGGCGCTGCTTGATCGATTGAGAGATGATGCCGCCAACTGGGGACGCCTGATCAACCGCGACTTTGGCGAACCATTCGCAACGAAAGAGCCACTCGCACTGAAGTCGTTGCAAGAGCTGATTTAGAGTGGAAAGCTAAGCGATTAGTTTGTCGATCAAGTTTCCACCGAACTGGCTGAGCTGCTTAAAGCGGCCGGCGTGGTAATAAGTAAGCTTGTTGTCATCGAGTCCCAACATGTGCAGCAACGTGATGTGGACGTCGCGTATGTGATGGACCTCTTCGACCGCGGTCGCCCCCATTTCATCCGTACCGCCGATGGTATGACCCGCGTTGCAGCCGCCGCCGGCAAACCACATCGTCATCGCCTTTGCGTTGTGGTCGCGTCCGTACGATTGACTTCCCCCGCGCAGCCCGTTGTCCGGCGTCCGTCCGAACTCGCCACACCACACGACCAGCGTGTCTTCCAGCATTCCTCGATCTTTCAGGTCGCCCAATAAAGCTGCGATCGGCTTGTCGACAGATTGAATGAGCGATCCGTGTGCCTTTTCGATGTAGTCGTGACTATCCCAGTTTCCGGCATATGCCTGAACAAACCGAACGCCTTTTTCGACCAGACGCCTGGCCAGCAAGCACTTGCGTCCGAACGAATCCGTCTTAGCTTCGCCGATTCCATACGCATCCAGAGTGCTTTGCGTTTCGCCGTCCAGGTCCAACACGCCGGGGACTTCGGTCTGCATTCGGTACGCCAATTCGTAACTGGATAATCTCGCCTCCAGATCGCTGCGACCGGGGCGCTGATCCAGGTGTTGTTGGTTCAGCTTGCTCAGCAAGTCCAGGTTTTTTCGCTGGCGCTCGCGTGAGACTCCTTCGGGAGGATTGAGGTTCAGGATAGGACTTCCCTCCGGACGCAACGGTGTGCCCTGGAATCCGGCGGGCAGGAAACCGTTGGACCAATTTCCGGCGCCGCCTTGCGGGTAACTTGTGCGAGGCAGAACAACGAATCCCGGCAAGTTTTCATTGGATGTGCCCATCCCATAGGTCACCCAAGCGCCGACGGCCGGATCGCCACCGAATTGGTTGCCCGTGTTCAGTTGGTAGCATGCGGTGGGATGATTAACGCTATCCACCTGGGCGCCGCGGAAAAAACAGATGTCGTCGACGCGATGTTTCAGGTGCTCCCATTGCGTGCAAATGTCCGCACCGCTCTGTCCTGCTTTGATGAATTCGAACGGGCTCTTGACATAGTAACGCTTGCCGGATGACATCGCGCTTTCCATGTCGCCTTTTCGAGTGAACGCTTTGAGATGTTGTTTCGTTAGTTCTGGTTTGGGATCAAACGTGTCGATGTGCGAGGGGCCGCCTTCCATCATCAAGAAAATGCAGCGTTTCGCTTTGGCCGGATGATGAACCCCGCCCGCACTCGTGCTTGCGGCGTTGGTTCGTTCTAACAGCGACGTTAGCGCAACGGACCCTAAACCGGCACCGAGTCCGAATAGAGCTTCGCGACGATTAGGAGTTGCGAAAGCAACGGGTGTTTTCTGACTCATGATCAGTCCAAGTAAGCGAATTCATTCAGATTGAAAAGCACCAAGCAGACTTGCGCCAACCCGCGGGTCGTCGCATCGAGTTCGGCCGGTTGAATATCGGGTTGGTATCGGGTGTACGCCGGCATCTGTTCTTCGAAGCTATAGGGTTCACCGGTCTTTTCAGCCATCACGGTCCGTTCGATTTTGCTTGGGTAGGTTTTTAGGTCGTACGATTTGGATGATTCTTCGGTCGCGGCCTGGTTCCAATGCTCGATGCATTCCTTGATTTCGGCTTCGGTGGCCGCGCGTCCGAGTGTCAATCGGAACGCCTTTTCAATGGTGGCATGTGGATCAAGGTTTTCGCTGGTCAAGCGGTTTGCCATGGCGTAGGCGCGATCGAGGACTTCGCCAGAATTGAATAGCGTCAGCGCTTGTGGAGCGACCGTCGACGTCTCGCGCAGTTCACAGGATTTGTCGGGTCCGGGTTGGTTAAACGATTCGAAAAACGGATCACGCAGTCCACGAAGTTTTTCGGCATAGAGGCTGCGGCGATTTCTTTGATCCGGCAATGGATCGGGCTCGTAGACCGACGCGGTGCCTCCCATGATCTGGCGAGGTTGAAACGCGACTTCTAAATTCACGTCCGGCCTGGCCGGGATACCGCCGATTTGTCGATTCAATTCGCCGCTGGCGACTAACATCGCGTCACGCAGTTCTTCTGCCGTCAAACGGCGCGGCAAGAATGTTGCATACAATTTTCCGCCGGGGTCTCGCTGAGACAGTGCTTGGGGGGATGGGTGAAGCGAGCTTCGACGATAGGCCTTGGAGGTCACAATCAATTCGTTCAACTGCTTGACGGACCAATCGTGATGGACGAACCAATCGGCCAAGTAATCCAGCAGATTGGGATGCGTCGGCACACCACCGGTTCCGCCGACGTTATTGGGATTGGCCGCCAAGCCTTGGCCGAAGTGCCACGACCATACACGGTTGACCATGACCCTTGCGGTTAAGGGATTCTTCGGATTGACGATCCAATCCGCCAACGCGAGCCTCCGCTTTGATTTGCCACCGGCGAAAGGTTGAGGGGCGATGCCGCCAAGCGATTCGGCCGCACTCAGCGCCCCGGGTTTGACCGGCTCGCCAGGCGAGTAAACGCTTCCGCCATTGAAGATGGTGTCGGGTTCAAGCTTCCCTCTGAGCCACGGGTTTTCAGGCAACAGGATGCGTTTGTTGTAATTCTTTTGCTCAACCGTGCTGCCGGTATAGACGCTAAGTGCGATCGGTTGGGTTCGATGGAATTCTAGACTGTGACGCATGATGTTCTTGCGCATCCGCGCCAACGAAGCTTCGTCGCCGGGCAGCAATCCGTTATCACCTACTTTCGCCTCGGCGGTCTCTTTTTTCTGCTGCTTGCTGACGCGTTGGCTGAGCTGTTTTTGTTGTTGGTTATAGGCATCCACTTTTGCCTGAACCCATTCGTCGGATTCCTTAAACCCCGATTGGTTTTCGGTGTCTAAGAATGGCGCATCGCGGTCACTGAACTGCGTGGTCGAGAACACGGCCATCATGCCGTAGTAATCTCGCGTTGGCACGGGATCAAACTTGTGATCATGACACTTGGCGCATTGCATCGCGTGACCAAGAAATGCTTGACCGACAGAATCGGTGACGTCGTCGAGCCATTGTTGACGAGTCTCTTTGAAAACGCTCATTCCCGTCTGTTCCCACGGACCCATCCGCAGAAAACCGGTCGCGATCAGGTGCTCAGGATCGTTGGGGTTGATTTCATCGCCGGCGATTTGTTCGCGAACGAAGTCGTCGTAAGGTTTGTCATCGTTGAATGCACGTACCACGTAATCGCGATACCGCCATGCATTAGGACGGCTATAGTCGTTCGCAAATCCGGCCGAATCCGCGTACCGCGAAACATCCAACCAGTGCAAACCGAAATGCTCACCATAGTGCGGCGACCGCATCAGTCTTTTGGCATAACGTAAAACTGCAGTCTCTGGATTGTTTTCGTAATCGGATGAAAAGCGACTCACGTCGTCCGGTTGCGGCGGCAAACCGGTCAAGCCAAAGCTGATTCGTCGCACCAGTTTGTCGGCGTTGGCCGATGGGGCAGGTTCTAATTCCACCTCCGCGAGTCTTCGATCAATGAACCAATCGACCGGGTGAGCGTCGGCAGGTACGTCGACAACGTTCAAGGGGCGATACGCCCACAGCTTGCCAGGTTCATAGCGGCGATTTTGCCAGTCGTCTGAAAGTGCCTTGGACGTCAACACTTTTTCGCCTTCGGCATACTCGGCTTGTATTTGTTTAACGCGTTCGTCGTCCGGCCAAGGCGCTCCGGCGTTGATCCAGTCACGAATCCACCATTGTTGTTCTTCGGACAATTGATCTGCTTCCTTGGGCGGCATTTCGTATCCACCCTCCTGACGCGTTGTGGTCAAGTACAGAAAGCTTTCGTCGCCTTTACCGGGGATCAGCACTTCATGCTGGAACGATTCACCGCCAAGCAGCATGGACTCCCGCGTGCGCATGTCGAACTCGCCTTGGATTTCATCCGGATCGTCACCGTGGCAGGCCATGCATTTTTCGGCGACCAGCGGTTTGACTCGCAGTGCAAACAGTTTCTCGCCATCGGTCACTTCTTCTGCAACGACAGCCGACAACACCAACATGTTGGCGATGATGATAACCGCAACATTTCTCATGGCTTTCCCTGTTCATAGATCGTCTGAATCTCGTCGGCGGACAACGCGGCCGAATAGATCGCGAATTCGTCGATGCGTCCGTTTAACGAACGTATCGCACTCAGAGGGCTGATGGGCTCGGTCCAGTTGCCTAAGTCCGCAGTCCCGATTCGCATTTTCGGAAGCGGCTTGTCCGTGTTGTGACCTTTACCGAGACCGATGGCTTGACCATTAATATAATGCGTGACCGTTTGCCTAGCCTGGCGATCGACCGTGGTTGCCAGCAGAAACCATTGCCCGCTCTTGCTGGAATTCCAGAATGGTATGGAGACAAATCGACGGTTTTCGGCTTGGATGTCGTCCACGACACCTGCCGGGCTCGTCGCAAACCGAAGCGTTCCGAGCGATGAAAGCTGCCAGTGGATTTCACCGGGATCATAGTGGTCCGTGAGGAACAGAGAATTCAGTTGGCGGTCGAGCGCATCTATGCGTACCCATGCGTAAAGCGTGATCGCATCAAAGTCGCCGGGTATATCGAAACGCACTCGGTCGCCTTCCCCACGGAAATCAAGCGCTGTTTTCGCCGGCCATCGGCCCACCGAGACGCGGGCGCCGACAATGCCGCCGTCAAGTTCCGAGCCGCCACCGTTGGTCGCTTGATTGGGCAGCCGACGTGACGCATCGGTGAGTCCTTCGAAGTCATAATAGGCAACCAAACGCGGATCTTGCCGTCGATGCGTCGCGGCCGCTTTCCAGGTTGCGTAGCGGGATTCATCCAGACCGCCGGATTGCCGAATGACCGCATCGATGTCAGGAAACGCACTTGCGTCGTTTGCCGCCGTTTCGGAAGTCATGCCAGTGGAAACCTTTGACGCTTTGCCACCGGCGAGATTTGCCGCGTCGCCGGTAAGCAAGGATACAAACCGGCCGCCGCGATCGATCGCACGGACTTCGCCATCAAACACCACAATTTTGGCTTGACCGTTCGCATTGGCAGCAATACCAAAACTCGTCCCAAGATCCTCCAGCCGTACATCAGAGGCGCGAATTTCGAATCCGCGAGCGGCCGGCGGTACATCCGCTCGAACGCGACCGCTGTGCAAGATGGCAAGCTTGCTGTTCCGCATTTCGATCACCGCAGGTCCGGCTAACGTGATCGATGCGCCACAGAAGAAATCAATCTGAGCCAATCCGGCCATCAATTCCAGTTTCCCTGGTTCAAGCGTTGTGCCTTTACCCAACGACTTCGTTGCATCGGTGTTCCACACCGCATCTGCTTCGGCCGAGATGACGGCTACGCTGCGAACGGGCGATACCGGGACCGGTTTCGAATCAAGACTGCGCTCTTCGTCACCGGGCCATCGCGTCCAGACAGGAATGATTAACAACAGGATCGTCGCGGCCACCGCGAGTATTCGCAAATCGAATGGCCGACCCATCGGTCGATACGGCTTCCGCTCGACCATCGTCTTTGTTGGGATGACATCGATGCCAGTTTCGCATAGTTCGGCATCCAAACGAGCGAATTGCGCGTAGATCCTACGCGCGTCGGGATTGTCGGTCAGTCGCTGCTGCAGATCAGCGAAGTCCTGGTCCGAGATGCGTCCGTCGAGGTGAGCCTGAGTGAGCTGTATGATGCGATCTTCATCCATACAAACACACTCCCGATCGAACTGGGATTACCCGCGAAAAAATAGGATTTTTCTTGGAAATGTGCTTGGTCTCTGCAATGCGTACGATGTCGTGGCCATAGCAGGGTTTCTAGTGAACCAAGTCTAGACGCTTTTGGATGCACCGCCTCAGTTTCTCGCGAATTCGGTTTAGCGTTTTGTAGAATGCCGCGGCGGATTGGCCCGCGTCGTCGGCGACGTCGCGAATCGATCGATCACCCTGATAGGCGGCTCGGATCAGATGTCCGGTTCGTGGCGGCAATTCTTCCAAGCATTGGTGAAGCGCGTTGCGATAGGAATCGGTCGAAACTTGCGAATCAAGTTCTTCCGACGCGTCCGCAAGTAATTCCATGACACTGTCGTGAAAGACGTGTCGGTCTCGGGCCAGATTGCGGCGGAACTTCAGGACCTCGAATCTTGCGACGACCCGTGCCCAGTGCATGAAGTTTGAATCGGGATCGAACTCATCCCATTTACGCCACATCACAAGGCTGGCTGTCTGCAGAACGTCATCTACGGCCGTCCATTCAAGTCCCATCGAACGAATGAAGGCGCGTAAGTCACGTTCGTGTCGAGCGAACAGTTGCACGAACTGTTCATCTGGCCGCGGATGGCGATCTGCAGGTATGTCGCGCGTCATCGGCGGCCGATATCAACTTGGTGAAACGAATCGAAAGTGTCGCTATGCCGGGTCAACGGATCGATACGCGTCGATCACGGCCTGCTCGCCGGCGGCGCCTTTCTTTGCATTACCGTGTTCCATTCCCATGATGCCGTCGAACTCTTTGTCGACCAAATGCTGGAAAACATTACGGTAATGAATTTCACCAGTGCCTGGTTCTTTACGTCCCGGGTTGTCGCCGCATTGCATGTACCCGATCTGGTCCCAGCATCGATCGATATTCGGAATCAAGTTCCCTTCGGTGATCTGCTGATGGTAAATGTCGAATAGTATCTTGCACGAGGGGCGATCAATGGCATTACAAATCTGATAAGCCTGAGGCGAACCAGACAGCAAAACGCCAGGATGATTCTTGATCCTATTGAGCGGTTCCAGCACCATCACCAAACCGTGTGGTTCGATGATATCGCAGCATCGTTTCAGCAAGTCGATGCAGTTTGCGGTTTGGTAACCCATGGGAAGCTTGGGGTCCTCAAGACCGCAGACGACCGTCAAGTATTTTGTGTTGACGCGTTTAGCGACGTCGATAATCGAGCGCATCGCCTCGAGCACTTGGTCGCGCGCGGCCGCGTCATCACCGGCAAAGTTGACGGCTTTCCAAACGCCTTTCAGCGCCGAGATCACTCCCATGCGCATGCCCAACTTTTCCATCTCGCTTGCAATCTGCGATTGTGTGCTGGGATCACGATCCTTCATGGGGTTGTCTTCCCATGCGGTGAAACCTTGATCGGCGGCGAATCGGAGCTGGTCCAGCAAGTCGGCGCCGGCCAAATTTTCGAACATGCCGAAATGAGGCGCGTATGCCAGCTTGAATGGACGATTCGTTTCCGCAGCACTAACCGCCGACGGTAACGTCGCGGCGGTCGCGGCCAGCGTACCGCTGGCGATAAATGTTCGGCGATCCATCATAGCACCTTGGTCACGCCGGGGATGGCAATTCGGTACGAGCCGTCGGACAGTGGTTTCACGGGGGCTTCGGCGTCCCAAGTTTCAGCGTCGGTCGTCAGTATGCGCTCCGACGCGAACGCTTCGTCCCAGCCGATTTCTTTACCCGAATACGTTGCTAAACGGCCGAGAATGGCCGTCATTGTGCTGGTCGCGCCATACTCGGCTTCGTTGTGTGGCTTGTCATTTAACACCGCGTCGACCATCGCGTTCCATTCGACTTGATAGGGGCTTTGGTAGCCCTCGGGGCGTTTGCGCGGCGTTTCCCAGATCGGTGACGTTGTTCCCGAACTGTCACGCTTGACCAAGGAACAATCGCCCGTGCCCAGGTTTGCGGTTCCCTGCGATCCTTCGATCTGTTCGGCAACTAAACGAGTGCAGCCGGGAATTTGCCGGCAATAGCTGTGCATCTTGGTACCATCGGGATAGGTGTAGATCACGGCATGATGGTCAAAGATATTTCCGAAACGTTTATCGGTTCGAACTTGTCGGCCGCCCATTCCCTCGGCCGAGATCGGCAGTTGTCCGCTGACCCAGTTGCAAACATCTAAGTTGTGAATGTGTTGTTCACAGATGTGATCGCCACTTAACCAATCAAAGAAGTACCAGTTGCGAACCTGGTATTCCAATTCTGTCATCTGTTCTTTCGGAATCGCGGTCTTGGCCGGTGGTCCACCGTTCCAGAAACATCGCATTGATGTGATTCGTCCGATCTGTCCGTCTTGAATCCGGCGGACGGCTTCCTGGTACGTCGCCTGGTGATGACGTTGTAGGCCAACACCCACCTTGAGATTCTTCTCTTTGGCGACCTTTGCTGCCTCGAGCACGCGGCGAACGCCGTGCGCGTCGGTGGCGACCGGCTTTTCCATAAAGACATGCTTGCCCGCGTTGACGGCATGTTCGAATTGTTGCGGACGGAATCCGGGAGGCCCGGTCAGGATCACCACATCGACACCGCTGTCGATCAACTTACGATACGCGTCCAAGCCGACGAATCGTCTTTCCGGTGGGACGTCGATCGCGCCGCCAAAACCATTGCCCGGTTCAACCTTTGATTTACCCGCTTTGCCACGCAGCAGCGAACTGAGGCTCAGTTCCAAGCGGTCAGTGAACGCGTCGGCCATTGCCCAAAGTGTGACATCCATGCCGGTGGAAAGCGCTTGAGCCGCCGCGCCGGCACCCCGACCGCCACAGCCAACCAAGCCAACCTTGACGGTTTCGGACCCTGCCGCGAAGGCGCGCGAGGCGAGTGGATTTGGCACCAACAGTGATCCCGCCGCGAGCGCGGACGTGGTTAGCGATGAAGACTTGAGGTAGGTACGCCGGTCGACTTTGACCTGGGATGGATTCTTAGTTGTATCGTTCACTGGATGACTCCCGCCATTCGAATTAGAAACTGACTGTGACGTGGAAAGCGTATTGTGGTGGGGATCGGCATGGCACCAAGACGCCGTATCAAAGCGTCCTGTTGGCGGGCGCGTAACGACGACCCGGTGCAGGCGTGGTGTGTACCGCGTCGGCCGATCATTCAAGCATTTTAGAGTGACCGAGGGCACGGATGTTGTTTGCTCGCGAATAAACGCGCAACGCGTCGAGACCGGGCGACGAATGTGCAGTGGTACCGCTGAAACGCAGTGTGGAGGTGGGACGTTTTAATGAAGCATGCAGGTGGCTGCAGCAAGCGTTATCTCAGAATCGAAACGTGTCGGCGAATCAACCGAAAACGTCACTATCGAGCGACGGTCTTCATCTGATTGATTTCTGCTTGAACTTTCGTGAGGTCGGCTTGCGTTTCGGCCAGCGTCGTGGCAGCATCTTTTGATCGTTTTGTTGCTTCCGCTAACGCCTTGTTAGCCTTGTCGGCATCGGCAGCAAGTTTCTTAACCGTTGCACGTTTTTGCACCAGCGTTTTGGTCGTCGCGGCAACCGATTTTTCCGCGGCTGCACGACTGCGACGTTGCTCGGCAAGGTTTAGCAAGTGTTCGGCAAGCTTTTGTTCCGATGCCGCAACGGTTTCCTGCAACTGTGCGTTCTTTTCCAGCATGACACGGTTGGCAATGACTTGGTCATGCAGCGTACGGCTGGTTGCATTGAGTTCGGGCAGCGATGTGTCTAATTTTTCGATTCGTTTTCGCAGGGATGCGATTTTCTGTTCGGCTGAGTCGCTCTCTTTGGACGTCAACGCGAGCTCCGCATTGATTTCTTGTGCGACCTTTTTCGCCGACGCGACTGCGGACTTCGTCTGGTCAGCCTGTTGCTTGTACTTTTTCACAGCGGTCTGCAGCGACACCAATTGCTCGCCAAGTTTTTGAAGGCGTATTTCGGTAGCCTCTGGATTCGGATGCAAGTTCGCGGTTTGTCGCGGTTCGGCGACCGTTGTATTGACGAACGTTCCGTTCCAGTCGCCAAAAACAACGCGTTTGCTGTCGAACGAAACAGCGGCTTCCAGTACTGCCTCGGGCATCGGGCCGAACTTTTGGACCTCTTTTCCAGCCGCGTCCCAGATTTTGACGCGGTTGTCCTTGCCGGCAGTAATCAACTGACCTTGGTGATCAAAGTTAACGTCGGTGACACCCGATCCGTGAGCATTGATCGACCGGACCACTTTTCCGGAATTGACATCCCACAACTTGACCGTGCCGTCTTCGCTAGCACTGGCCAGCAAGTTTGAATCATCACGCCATGCGACTTGTGTGATCGCACCTTTGTGACCGGTCAAATCAAGGTACAGACGACCCGTGTCGGCTTCCCAAACACAAAGGCCTCCGCTGCGATCACCCGACGCGATCAGCACACCATCCGGGCTAAATGCGACCGTATAAATCCAGTCGGTATGTTTCTTGATATCGAACAGCAGCTCGCCATCGGCGACATCAAAGACACGCAGCATTCGTTGCGGTCCACCTAAGGCGACACGCGTGAGTGTCTCGTTGGTATCGGCGTCGAAGACGATATCCAGTTCATCGCCCACGGTTGCGGCCCGCTCGCCAGTCTTGATGTCGTACACCGCAGCGATGCCAAGAACCGCATGTTCGCCTCCGCCTGCAACCAGATATCGGCCGTCGCGGCTGAATCGCAACGATTGAGCAACGCCTTCGGGGAACGGCAGGATGCCAAGCAACTCGTTTGATTCGGTGTGATAAAGCGCGATCTGTTTTTGTCCGGCGATGGCTACCAGCGGCGCCCAAGGGCTTGTTGCGATGGCTGTTGCCGCTGCGGCACGTTCGGTCACGACTTGCGATAGAAAGGGAACCGACTCGGGCATTGCGGCGGGACCCTCGGGCTTGCCGTTGGTGGTTGCCACGTAAGCCAATGCGTTTTTCTTTGTGGCTTTGGCTTTTGAACCAGAGTTTTCAAGAATGCCGCCCTCGATCCATGCGCGAATCACCGCCAACTGGTCGGCCGGCAATTTGTCTTGCTTGGGCGGCATGATGGGTGTGTCATCATGGTTGACCAATTGCCACAAGCGACTGCCTTCTGCATCGCCATCGTCATAGACGATTTCGCCACTTCCGCCGCCTTCGATCAACGCCGTGTAACTATCAACGGCCAAGCCACCTTTCTGCTCGTTCTGATTGTGGCAGTTGAAACAATGCTGACGAAGGATTGGTTTGACATCGTCCTCGAACGTCACTTTTTTCGCCGCTTCGGTGGGCTTGTCCTGGGCGTGCAGCATCGAAGCACTTAACGCGAGTATAGCGAAGGAAATGCGTTTCATCATGTTTCTTATCAATGCAATGATTCGAGTACTGACTCTGCGGTCGTCGACGGGGCGAACGAACGCATGTTGCCTAAGCCAAAACGCGAACAGGTGAAATCTCACGAGTTCGGGGCGACTCCGACGTTAGCCGGCCAGTTCTGATGCGAATCGGCCGACTCTGGTATTTACCTTAATTACCGATCCGGTGTCGCCAACTTAGTGATTGAACACAAATTCGCGACTGTTCAAGACCGCCCAGAAGACATCTTCTAACGCCGCCGTTTGGTTTTCAGCTTTGCCGACGCTAGCCAACAATGACTCTCGTTCTTGAGTGGTGGGCTGACGCGAAAGCGAGCGTACGTAAATTCGCTCGATCACTTGTGACGGCTCCAGTTTCTCTTCCTTGACCCATTTTTGAACGACTTTGCCCGCAGCAATCTTGTTGCTGACGGTCGAACCGTTGAGCAGGTGTAAGGCCTGCGACAATGACGGTTCGGTCGTCGCCTCGCAATCACATACGGTTGCACGAGGTGATCGGCCGAAAGTGGTCAGGAAGTAGTTCGATGTTGTGCCGTCAGCAATTTGTACGGCACGAGCACCCACGGGCAGACCCTTGAACTTGTCCGGTGCCTGGGTCACCTGGCAGATGCAATCCAGCATTGATTCGGCAGGAATACGCCGGATGACCGCGTGTGCATAGTTGCGGTGGTCATGGGCGTTGGTTTCGTTCGTCAGACTGCTGCGTTGATAGGCATCACTGTTGCAGATATCGCGGACCAAGCGGCGGAAATCGAATTCGTACTCAACCAGTTTTTCGCCCAGTTTGTCGAAGAGTTCCGGATTGCTTGGCGGATTGCTGACTCGGATATCGTCGACTTGGTCGACCAATCCGACGCCCATGTAATGTGCCCAAACGCGGTTCGCGATGCTGCGAGCAAAGTAAGGATTGTCAGGACTCGTCAGCCATTGCGCCAACACGGCCCGACGATCTTTGCCTTTAGTTTGCGGCGACTCGCCACCAAGAAACTTTGGCGGTACCGGCTTCTTGGTCACCAGGTGATTGACTTCGCCACTGAACCGGTTGTAGATGATTTGTTCTCGGTAATCTTCTGCGTTCTTGCGGCCAACCTGCGAAAAGAACGATGCGAATCCGTAATAGTCGTTCATCGTCCAGCGATCAAACGGATGATTGTGACACTGGGCACATTGCGTCCGAATGCCCATAAAGACTTGGGCAACATTCTCTGATCGCTTTAGCGTGTCACGTTCAATTTCGTAAAAGTTGGTTGCCGGCGAACTAAACGTGCCTCCGGTGCTCGTTAGCAGTTCGCGGACCATTTGATCGATCGGAACATTCCGAGCAAATTTGTCGGTCAACCAACTCGCATACAGGAACGCCGATTTGTAACTGACTTGGTTTGTGCTCTTGATCATCAGCAACTGAGCAAATTTCATCGCCCAGATTTCGCTGAATTCTTTTCGGTCGAGCAGTTGATCGATCAATGCCGACCGCTTGTCCGGCGCCGGGTCGTTAACGAACTTCTTGTATTCTTCTTCGGTCGGCAGCAATCCGGTGATGTCGATGGTCGCGCGACGAATGAACTCTTGGTCGCTGCACTTATCGCTCGGCAAGATTCTTAATTGGATAAGTTTTTTGCCGACAAGTTGATCGATGTAGTCGCCTTGGACTTTCGGTGCCTTGTACTGCAGTCCCACGGGCAACGCGATTACTTGGCTGCCGGTGGTATGGGTGTCAAAGCGAGCCATCACAAACGCTTCGCCCCGACGTCCCGCCGTGACGGTACCCAGGTCGTCGATGTCGGCGGTTCCCGCATTGTTGGACGAGAATGCGGCCAAGCGGGTGACGTCGCGGGTGCTGCCGTCGCTGTAAGTCGCTACGGCGACAAATCGTTGCGTGTTGCCGTCGCCTTCGATCACGGCTTGCGGTGGGTATAGAGCGACCGAATCCACGCTCGGCGGTTTGGCATCTTTGGGATCGATCTTTGCGCCGTCACTCAGCCAAGACAACAGCGTGGCGTAGTAGTCCGAGTCTTTATCGAACAGCTTTCCGCCGGTATGTGGAACCGCACCAATCGCCTTTTTCAAGAACAGGCTTTCTTCCGGAATAGCAAGATTGATTCGGCGGACACCGATCTCGCGAGTGATTCGTTGGTAATCGCCTTCGGGATCAAATCCGAACAAGCTGATTCGAAAACCGTCCTTGCCGCGTGCGGCACCGTGACACGATCCGGTATTGCATCCTGATCGCGTCAGCACCGGCATCACGTCTTTTTCAAAACTGACCGGCGGCGTCACGGACGCACCGGTAACTTCCACAGGAATCCGGACGACCGAACCCAGGTACTTTGCGACCAATTCCGTCTTTCCATCAGCTATCGGCAGCAACTGAAAACCGTTGCGTTTTACCTTCGACGGATCAGCGATCGACCACTCCACGCGGTCGCTGGCGTCTTCGCTGACACCGTCGTCTCGGCGCAGGACTGCCACGAACGATTGGAAGTCCTGAGACGACCCGAGTTTGATTTCAGGCGGGTACACAGCGAGATCGGGTTTGCGACGCGCCGCAGATGATGGTGTTGATGTTGCGGCGACCGGTTCGGCAGCGATTGTCGGACCGGCGATGCAGAACATCGCGAGTCCGATCATTGCATGGCGTGCGGAATTCATGGTCATGGTCTTCCGTTTCGGGTGTTGATTCATCGCAGCTAGTTTTGTGTGGTTGTTTGACGGATCAAGTGACCGGCCCTCTAGTGACCGGCCCGTTGCGGGGCGCCGATCGCGATCCGCCGTTCGCGTTATTTGTTTTGACGCAGTTGTTCCAAACGACTCAGGGCTTTCGGCGCGGCCGGTTTTTTTGCTTTGTCGCTGGCGGGTTTCGCGGGCGTTTTCTTTGTTTCGACCGGTTTGTCGACGCGAATTTCACCGCCGCCGGTGGTTTGAATGATCAATTCGTCACCGACTTTGATGCGAGACTGACAAACCAGCGTTTTATGAGTACCGGGACGCGCGTCCTTGGCAATCACCAACGGGAACGTCACGACTTTGGTATCCGCATCGATTTTTTGAACGGCTGCAGGGCTGGTCACGCCTTTGGGCAGTCCGACCAACTCGACTTCGGCCTGTCCGTCATATTCACGTTCGATTTCAAGAGAAACGTTGACGGCCGATTCCGTTCCAAGCTCGCCGGCAGCCTTGGTGAATTTCGGTGCGAAGTAGGCCGGTTGTACGTCCAGCATGATCGGGTTGGTCGCGATGTACCTCGTGCCGCTGCCGGTCGAATAGGACGCGATCATGATCAGCGGCCATGTTCCGACGCCCGCTTTACTGTTGGCCGTGATCGGGATGTCCACCTCGTTCTGGCCTTTGGACATGCGGCGACTGTTGTTGATGCTGACTCCCGGCGGGTTGTACAGCGTACGCAGTGAAACGGTCCCGTCGAATCCTTCGTCGCGAACGATCTTGACCTGCAGCGACTTGCTGCCGCTTTGCACGATCGGAGTTTTCGGCTGAATCAACTCGATTGTAAACGGAGCCTCATCGGTGACGGCCATCGTCGACCGATCCGTGGTTCGCGACCACATGTGACGACGGTTTTGTCCGAGCACGAGATGGTGCAGCTGCGAAAACGATCCGACCACATGAAAGTTCTTATCATCGCCGCGTCCATTGACTTTGAACAAAGATGCGTCGTGTTCTGCTCCTTTAGCGGCGGTCAACAGAACAGGGATTTCTGAACGACCCGCAGGCATCGGGAAAGTTGTGGCAGTCACACCTTTTGGCAGGCCTTCCAAATCCAATCGTATTTCGCCGCTGTATCCGCGTCGCGCGGCGGTCACCACCATTCCGATGCTGCCGCCACTGGGAACGGGCACGACGTGAGTTTCGACGCGACGAAGCTCTTTCAATGTCAGGTTAAACGTCGGTTGTGGCGACGTGACTTCGATGCGGTATTGATGCGCCGGGCTTCCGCCGCGAAGCTGATCGTAGATGCGAACGGTGTGGGGGCCGTCCGCCTTGGCGGTGAATTCGAGGGTCGGGTCCAGTTTTCCGCCAGCATCATCGCCCGACTGAATGGTCTTATTATCGGGGCCGAAAACGTTGACATAGGCGTCCAGCGGCGAACGTAAGATGTGGCGGGCAAAGGTTTCCACGCGATAGCGAGTGCCTTTCTTACCGGTGAATGTAAAGCAGTCGTAATCCTGCTCTTTCTCGATCACTCCGCAAAATGCGGCCGGTACCTTGTACGTGGGTGCCTTGCGGTAATCGTCGTTGGGTTCCTTTTCCATCTCGACGGGCAATTCGTTGACACGAATCCAGTTGGGCGACGGGCTGATCCCATTTTCGTTTTCGGTCACGACGGGCCATCGATCATGAGTCGTGCTGGGTAGTTCGACTTCGGCGCTGGTTGCGTTGAAGTTTTGGTCGATCAGCGTGGCCCGCAAAGTCGATCCGGGGTTACCGCCGGCAGGAATCGCGGCGATCGGGCGTGGGAACGTTCCGACGTGCAATCGGTAACCGCCCACCCGACTGCCCAAGAACGAACTGTCTCGAACCAATACCGTGTAGGTGCCGTCGGCCGGCGCCGTGAACGTGCACAGGCTGTCTTGTTGCAATAACGATGAATCGTCATTGGAAGCGACCTCGAAACGACGGTCGTCCAGAATCGCGACGTAGGGATCAAGCACATTTTGGTTGTTCAATGTGTAACCCAGCCGGATACCTTCGATCTCGACATTGAGGGTCTGGCCGGCTTTCAGTTGGATCTGATAGTGGTCGATGTCTTCGCGGTCGACGATTCCATCGACCGTCGTGTTCAGCTCGATCAATTGTGGCGATTCGAAGTCATTGTTCGGTTCAACTTCGGCGGTGATCGGCATCGTTCCGACACCGATCAGGCGCAAGTTTGCAATCCCGCTCTTGGTGACCAACCGTACGGCGTATAAACCGGGCGTGAGTGTGGGTGAGGCCTTTAGCTTGACGTCGACTTGCTTGTCGTTGACCGCTTTGACTTCCAAAATTTCGATGCCGGGCTCGTCGACCAAGACTTTGTAAGCGTCACCGACCCGCTGACCTCGGAACGTGATCGTTGATTCTTCGCCCCGAACGACTCCCAGCGGTTTCAGGCTGTCGATCACCGGAAGCGCAGCCTGCGTCGTTGAAATGCTAATCAAGCCGGTGGCAAAGAACGTCGCCAAGACCATAAGCCTCATCACGCCGCCACGGCGAAAGGTTGTTTGGGTGGTCATGATCAATTCCGTCGTAGAATGGAGAACTCGGATGCGTGTTGTTCCAGGCCACGGCAAGTTGTGACCGTACTTGTGATTGACAACGTCTGTCTTGGGGGACTGGTTTGTCTTCGGGGCCCAATTTTCGTTAGCGCCCAAATTGTGTTTGTCGCCCTTAAGTCATTATCGCCCTTAAGTCGGACGTCGCTAACGAACACAAACTGTTAAATAAAGGTGTCATGCGTCTTCGGGTTCGGGCCAGAGCTTGCGGCTGGCCGATGGCTGTTGCCAAGCGGGTCGATCAAGATCGACCCGATTGAATGCGGCAGCTGCGCATCGCCGCGTGGAAGTCTTGCTAGGCCATGATCGGTTTGATCAGTTTCCCACCGTCGACAATTTCGATCGGGCGTCCGCCGGGGGCCATCAGTTCTTTGTCCGAGACGATACCCATCAGGCGATACATCGTCGCGGCCAAGTCGGCTGGCGAAACGGGACTGTCTTCTGGTTCGGCGGCCGTCGCATCGGATGCACCGTGAATCACGCCACCTTTGATCCCTCCGCCGGCCATCATCACGCTGAAGACCTTGGCCCAGTGATCACGTCCAGCGTCTTTGTTGATCTTTGGCGTTCGTCCGAACTCACTGCTGACCATCACCAGGGTATCGTCGAGCATGCCTCGCGCGGACAAGTCATCCAGCAATGCCGAAAGGGCAACATCCAGCGACGGCATCTGTGACTTGAAGCGATCGGTGATGCCCAGGTGCATGTCCCAGCTGCCGTACGTCAAGGTGACCAGACGGGTACCGGCTTCCACCAACCGTCGCGCCATCAGCAGTCGTTGTCCGGCTTGATTGCGACCGTAGCGATCACGCATCTTGTCGTCTTCTTTGCTCAGATCAAACGCTTCCTTGGCTGCTGGGGTATCCAACAAGTCATAGGCACGCTCGTAGAACGTGTTCATCGCGCCGACATTGTCTGCCGCCGCCGCGGTGCTGACGAAGTGTTGGTTAACGACTTCGAGTGCCGACTTACGCCGCATGAATCGCTGATCGTCAACGCCGCCGGCCAGGTCCAGGTCGCGGACTTTAAAATCATCACGCGCCGGATCCGCACCGAGTGCGAATCCCCCGTAGCTGCCCGGCAAGTAACCGGTGCCCGCATACTCGTTGGGCACATTCGGAATGCACACGTAGGGAGGCAAATTGTTGCGGGGGCCGTACTCGTGGCTGACCACTGCGCCAAAACTGGGATACTGGATCGCAGGGCTAGGCTTATAGCCGGTGAACATGTTGTGCGTGCCACGCTCGTGAGCGGCTTCGCCATGAGTCATGCTGCGAATGATGCTGAACTTGTCGGCCCGCTTGGCCAACTGGGGAACCGACTCGGCGAACAGTTCACCCGTGTTGGTCTTGATCGGTTTCAAATCGCCACGATATTCAAGCGGCGCGTACGGCTTCGGATCCCAGGATTCTTGGTGAGCCATTCCGCCAGGCAAATAGACGTGGATGACGCTCTTGGCCTTGGCTTCGACGAAGTCGTAATGTTTTTGAGCGGCCATCGATTGGCGCATCAAGAGTTCAGGAAGCGACAAGCCGATCGTGCCGAGCGTTCCGGCGGCGAGGAATCCTCGACGACTGAGTGGGTTTCCGTGGCAACGCATGGGTCGGTTCTCCAGTACAGGCAGGTTATGTGCGGGGATCGATAGCGTAGGATTCGATTACCGTTTCAAACGATCGCACTGTCCACGCGTACCCATCGATACCGCTTGATATCACAAGCCGGTTGGTTGGGTTTACACACAGCTGTCGGAACAAGTCCGTCATGCAATGCTCGAAGAAACGGAAGTCGCTGGGCCGGAACGTCCGACTGGGCAGCGAGTCTTAAAGGCGGGAACTCGGTCTCCGATGTACACGTAAAGTGGTAATCATCGATCAAGTCTGGGGTAGGTATGTATCATAGTCATCGGCACGGATGGTGTCTCCGTTCCAGCAAACAATGCTAACGAGCCGCCTGACCTGCGTCAAACCAAGCCGATTAAAGCGACAATGACAGTACCGTCGGGGGGGCTATGCGGGCGCGTCAGGCTGCTGCCAAACGCTCATTCCGCCGTCGACCAAGATCGTCTGACCGTGAATATGTTCTGCGGCATCGGAGAGCAAGAAAACTGCCGTTGGGCCACAGACTTTTGCGTCAGGCACCCTTCCGTTGGGGGTGTGCAGCTTCATCCAGGCGTCCAGATTCGCGTCTTGGTTCAGGACATCGGTCAGCGGCGTGCGGACCAGTCCCGGTGCCATCGAATTAACGCGAATGCCGTGCGGGGCAAGCGCCACGCAGAGCGACCGGACGAGCGCCGCAACGGCACCCTTGCTCGCGTCGTAGGCGGTATGGTCCGGTTCGGACAAGAATCCATTGATCGATCCGGTAAACAGAACTCGCCCGGGGGTACCCTGTTCAACCCATCGTTTGGCGAACGCTTGTGTCAGGAAGTACCCCGCGGTGACGTTCAACTGCATGGTCGTCTGGTACCGGGCATAATCCATTTCTAGAAAAGGAGTATCGATAAACGTCCCGGCGTTGTTAACAAGCAAGTCGATATCAGGAAGTTTATCGTCGACGTCGTCAAGCAATGCTTCCAGGTACTCATCGGGTGTCTGGGCCAGATTCGTGGTGACCAATTCAGCGGTGACGCCGTGATCGCGGCATTGTGCAAGCGTTGCTTGGGCCTGGTCATCATCGCGCAATCCCGCGAGCACAACGTCGGCACCGGCCATTGCGATTGAATCGGCGATTGCGGCACCCACGCCTTGTGTCCCGCCAGTGATGAGGGCACGTCGTCCGCTAAGGCTAAATGGATGAACACGGGTGGATGTCATGCGAGGGACTAAATCCTGTTGTTGACTCATGAATAACCTATTCCATTTCTGGTCGCGGATCGTTCGCGTATTGCTCGCTGTCCTCGGCCGCTTGTTCAGCGTCCAGTGGTCCGTCATGCAACACCACGCGATAGTTTAGTCGCATTCGGTTGCCTTCTTTCAGCACAATGCCTGACGTCTGCGTGCCACCGGTAAAGTGGTGCACACCGAACGGGTTGGCTGCAAACAAACCATAGGTCCGCACGTGCCACCGACACGGAAAGCCGAACCCGCTGGGATGCCCGTGAATGGTGATCCCAACGGTGTCGCCGTTGACGGGGCCACTGTAGTCGACCCAGGCCGATTTTTTGCCCCACGCATCTTTATTGTTCAGGCCTTCGGCATTGGTGATGATTCCACCCAGTTTTGCGTCGACCTTCATGGTCCCGCCGACTCGCATACCGAAGCTGCCTTCTTTGGTATCGCCGAAATTAACGTCACCATCGGTCGCCATCAGCAGGGTGTCACAGTCGATGATGCGACGCCCGCCTTCTTCAAAGAATGCGAAGCGACGCTTGTCCGAAAGCACTCTTTTGCCGTCTGGGCCTCGCCATTCGTTTTCGGTGGTGATGACGGCGGCGCCGGTGTCTGGGTCGACGGTCGCACTGCCACTGATTTGTACGATTTTGCCACACCCTTTTTCTTCATCGTCTAGCCAGAAATCGATCCCGTTCACTTCGCCGTGCGTCAACCAGAGCGAACGGTGGTGGTCGTGGTCGCTTCGTTCTTCCTTCACATCCTGCTTCATGGGAAAGTTGCGCGTCATCGGATGGCCGCTTGGTCCGGCGATCGGATAAACGATCGGTTTACCGTTGCTGTCCGGGATGTAGGTCGCGAACAAATCGTCGCCCGAAAAGATGCTCCAGCCGCCCGACTGTGCGTCAGTCTCCACGCGGATTTTCGTTTTCGTCGCCGCTGAGCCGCTGGCCGCCGACTCCGCTAGCGCCAATTCTGGTTGGACAAAGAAACTGGCACAGGCCAACGCGATCAAAACAACCAACTGTCGATAATGAGCAAATTTCATTGCGGATCTGTCTTACAGAGGGGGGAAGGTGGGTGGGATGTTTGCATTGCCGGTCGAGGTGGGCAGCACGACCAAGTGGCGTAACGGAACTATCTCGGAGCAACGGAATCATGGCGGATGCCGTCCTGAGTTTTTTCCGGCATCCTTTTCATCCGCCCTAATCTTTCCAGGACTTATCTTACCCGGGCTTAGGCGCCGTGTCGGTCGCCGTTTAGCGCGATTCTAACGGGTTCATTGGCACCGCGTGTGCGTTCTAGAGGTACAGGGTCTCCAAGTTGGCAAGAAACGGTCTTTCTTGACTATCATGGTGATTGAAGCGGTTGCTTTCTACAGGCAACCAAAAACTCGATCCGGATAAAAGGAATTTTGTCCGTACCGATGACCCTTCCCCCCCGCCTTTTTTTCTTTTCGACAGTTTTCCACTTGCTTAACGCGACAGGCAACTGATGCCCATTCGAATCTTTCTTTGTTTAATCGTGCTTGGTACTGCGCTTGTTCCCAGTTCGTCCTATGCGCAGAAAAAGAAGCCCAAGGCCAAACCGCCCGTAAAAATTCGATTGCCCGAAAGTGTTCGGCAAAAGAAACCGGTGGGCATGAAGGTCACACCGGTCAGCGCCGGATCGCGCGAGGATGCCGCGTTTGCTGCGAATCGTATCGACGGGTTTGTCGAAGACCAATTGATCGCCAAAGGCATGACGCCGAATCCGTTGGCGCCGGACGAGACGTTTCTGCGAAGGGTCTATTTGGATGTCGCAGGACGAATCCCGACCCTGCAAGAAGCGACCGACTTTTTGAACTCGACCGATGCGAATCGTCGCGAGAATCTGATCGATGAATTGCTGAACAGTCCCGACTATGTCAGCAACATGTACAACTTTTGGGCGGATACGTTGCGTCTGGTCGAACGACCACAGCCGAACATCGTGGCGGACCCGTTTTTGGGATACGTCAAGGATGCGATCCGCACCAACAAAAAGTATGACCAGTGGGTCTACGAGATGCTGACCGCTGACGGTAAGACCTGGGAAAATCCGGCCGTTGGTTTCCAACTGCGTGACGACGGAATGGCGTTGCCCTACGTCGACAACACCGTTCGCATTTTTTTGGGCACGCAGATCGGCTGCGCTCAATGCCACGATCACCCGTTTGATCAATGGACGCAGTATCAATTCTATGAACTTGCCGCTTACACGGCCGGGACCCGGACGCGCATCACCAAGGGCGATCCGGGGTTTGAAAAGTCAAATCCCGCAAACGACTTGATTAGCGAAGCACGCAAGAAATATCCCAACGGTCGCGTGCCGGGCGCCTTTCAGCGTGTCGCACGCGCGAACACGTACAGCGTCAAGGAAGTTAAAGCCACGATGCGACTGCCCCACGACTACGCCTACGAGGACGCAAAGCCGAAAGCCGTCGTCGACCCGGCCGTGCTGTGGGGCGATGTCCCTTCGTCGGCCTCCGAATCGACCCCGCGTGAACAGTTGGCCGCGTGGATCACCAGTCCTGAAAATCCACAGTTCAGTAAGACGATCGTGAACCGATTTTGGAGCCGATTCTTGGGAGTCGGGTTGGTCGAGCCGATTGATGATTTTCGCGACGAGCACCCTTGCACAAACGAACCGCTGATGGAGTTCTTAGCGGCTGAGCTGGTTCGAATCGATTTCGACTTGAAGCAACTTTTGCGGACGATCTTGTACAGCGAGACCTACCAACGCGAAGCATCCGATTTCGACATCACCAGCGGCGAGACTTATTATTACCCGGGGCCGGCCGTGCGCCGCATGACAGCAGAACAAGTATGGGATTCGTTGTTGACGCTTGCCGTGCACAATCCGTGGCCGTTTCAACGTCCGACGGCAAAGGACTTGGCGCCCGTGATCGACCTGGATTTTTCCAAGGCGACCTATGACACGGTGAAAGCAAAATCGGAACGTTTCCAGCAAACGTATTTTACGGGAACTTATAAACGAAACTTGAACAAGCATGCGTTCCAAGGCAACGTGCTGTGCCGCGCCAGTGAACTGCCATCGCCACTTCCGCCGGACCACTTCCTGCGTCAATTCGGCCAGGGTGATCGCGAGACCATCAACGGTGCAGACCAACAAGCCACCGTGCCGCAAATTCTGGCGATGTTCAATGGTCCCATCACACACGTCATGCTCGAACCGGGATCGGCGATCGTCGACAATGTGCTGGCGATTCCCAGTGCACGCGATCGTGTCGATGCGATTTTCTTAAGCGTACTGACTCGAGAACCCAACTCGATCGATCGTCGCGCGGCGGCCAGCGAGTTGTCCAAAGCCGATCGCATCGGTTCGGCCTACGGAAACATCATTTGGGCTTTGCTCAATACACGCGAGTTTCTGTTCATCCAGTAACATCGCGTCTTAACTACTAACCGATTCTTCTCGAATGAGAAACTGATATGTCACGACCTGAATTTAGCCTGAACGATCGACGCGATTTTATCAAAAGCGCCGCACGTACCTGTCTTGGGGTTTCATTTGCCGGCAGTGCCGTTTCGCAAGGTTTCATGGGTGAAGCACTCGCGGCCTCTGCCGTGAAGTCTGGGAAAGCCAAGCACGTTATCTATCTGTTCATGGACGGAGCGATGACACACCTGGATACCTTTGACCCGAAAGTCGGTGTCGAAGAGGCTGGCGAGACAAAGCCGATTCAGACGCGCGTTCCCGGTGTCGCGTTTGGCGATCGATTTCCAAAACTGGCGTACCTTGCCGGCGCCATCGCTGTTGTGCGTTCGTTGAGTACCGAAACCGGCGCGCACGACAAGGGCAAGTATCTAATGCGCACGGCGTATAAGAAATTGAACAGCATCCAGCACCCCGGGATGGGCGCTTGGATGGTGGATGAACAAGGACGACTAAACAGCGAATTGCCCGGCAACTATTTGGTTGGCAGCGGTAATCGTCACCCCGGTGCTGGATTTCTGGAACCTTCGCTTTCACCTGTGCCGATCGCTAACCCGTCGGCCGGTTTGGAAAACACCGAATTGCCAAAATACTTGGACGAAGACGTATTCAATCGCCGGTTGATGTTGGCCAGCAAGTTCGATCAAGTCTTTCAGCGCCGCCGCAGTAACAGTGGCGTCGAAGCCTACAACCAGCTTTATTCCGAAGCCCAACGATTGATGGGCAGTTCTCATCTGAAAGTGTTTGATCTGGCGGATGAGCCTGAGGAAATCAAAGAGGCTTACGGCAACAACAAACTGGGCCAAGGATGTTTGTTGGCCAGACGCTTGGTTCAGGCCGGCGCACGGTTCGTGGAAGTGAACTATGGCGGTTGGGACATGCATCAAGAACTCTATGATCGACTTGATACGCACGGCACCAACCTGGACAACGCATTGGGCAGCTTGTTGAAAGACCTGCACGCAAATGGTTTGCTGGACGAAACATTGGTCGTGCTGACGACGGAATTTGGCCGCAAGCCAAAGATGAACGTCAACGGCGGACGCGATCACCATCCAGGCGCGTTCTGCAGCTTGCTGGCCGGTGCCGGAATCAAAGGCGGCCAGGCGTACGGCGAATCCGACGAAACAGGATTCTCGGTTGCCAAGGACCACGTTTCGGTTTCGGATTTCAACCGTACGATTGCCGCCGCCGCCGGACTGCCGCTGGACGTCGAAAAGTTCGCGCCCAATGGACGACCGTTCAAGATTGGTGGCGACGGCGATCCCATCGCCGCACTCTTGGCCTAACCACGCGACCCCAATAGCAAGAGCAACAAGTAGGCCGGAACAAGCCGTGCGCCGTTCCGGCAAGGACTGCCTTCTTGTTGCACCATGCCGGAACGGCGCACGGCTTGTTCCGGCCTACGGGTTATGTGGGCATACGGGTTGTTTGGGGCGTTTATCGTTTGCGGAGCTTGGAAAAGCGGAATTTCTTGAGATCGCGGCCCGATCGTGGCATCCTTGTCGATAGAGAGCAGGCGATGCCGTATTGCTTGTGTGAAGGTCGAACATCCACCGCGAGTCGTCTGTGCTCGATCCAGCCACGCTTCGACGACTGTGGCAAGTCCACAGCGAACGACTGCTGCTGATCGCGCGCAGCGTTGATGCCGAGGCTGCGGCTGACGCCGTCCAAGATGCGTTTGTGGCGTTGGCCATGCAGCCATCCGTCCCAAGGGACCCGTTGGCATGGTTGGTCACCGTGACCCGCAACCGAATCTTGCAGGCCGATCGTGGCACTCGTCGGCGGATCGCCCGGGAAAATCATGTGATGATCGCCAGCTGGTTTGATTCGTCGCAAGCGATGATCGACGACAGGCTTGACGGTGAAGCCGTGACGACCGCTCTTCGCCAGATGCCGTCGCCGACACGCGAAGTCATCGTCATGCATTTGTGGGGCGAAATGACATTTGCGTCGATCGCCGAAGTCGTCGGCCTCTCACGCGCATCGACTCACCGCTGTTACCGCAATGGAATCCAAACCTTGCGGGCACGATTCGGTGACGGTGACGATCAATGCACCGTCCTTTCAGCCAAACCCAAGACACTTACAACAAACCCAAAATCCGAGTCGCAATGAATCCGCTTGAACCCGAGATCCAAGATGACTTTGAACGAAGCTTACGAAGCTTGCGTCCATCATCGACTGACATGGACCCAGCCGATGTGTTTTATCGTGCCGGGCTCGAGGCCGGTGCTGCTCGAAAGATGACCTTTGGGCGATCCGACGTCGTTCGATTGTTGTCCGTCGCAGCGATCACGGGCGTCGTCGTCGGCACGTTGGCCTATCACGCTGGTGCAGCCAAAGACTTGACCGACGCGTCCGATTTGGCAATCGTTCCGCCGAAATCTCCATCGGGGCAACCAGTGCCGTCTGCGCTATCGGTGGCTGCCGTGGCGACTTCACTGGATGCGATCGAGAAGACCGATGCGATCGATGAACCCGAGACGCTTGGCCGAGCACGACCGTCGGCGGCAGTCGCATTTCAAATAGTTGACGTGGGTGGAACGACATCGGTCGCGCTGTCGGACCGATCAGGCATGTCGAGTATTTCCACATCCGGGCTGCATCCATCGTTCGAAATCTACCGCTTGCCGCGACATGCGACGACGCACGTCCAACCTCGTGGTGTGCTGACGGCACGAAATATCGACGCGGCCTATCAACGGTTAGGAGACCTGGAATGATGACTCCAATGCTTGATCGAATTCATCTCTCGGTGCCTTTGTGCCTCGCTCTCTTGTGTTTTGCCGGCGATGTCGCCGACGCACAAACGATGGTGTCCCCTGCTCTGCAGAAAGCCAGCCGTCAGGCAAAGCCGGAAACGCCTCCCCAGGTCGTTTTCCGCGTGCACGCGGCAGCCGAACCGGAGCCGGCGCTTGTTCATCGATTTTGGCCGTCGCCCGAATTACGACGGCAAGCCAATCCGATGCCATTTGTCAGCCGCGCGATTTTGTTGGCCGCCAAGTCCAGCTATGACCGTGACGAGGCTATCGAAATCAGTGAGCAGTTTTCGCGGTGGCAGGACCTGTCGATTGAGAAGTTGCCTCTTGGTGAGGTTCATCGGTTCGTCGAAAAGTACGCGTCAGGGCCGCTTGGCGAGCTGGCACGTGCCGAGAATATGATGGATTTACAATACGATTTGCAGTTCGAACAACTAACGGCGACCGAGGTCATCGCGACCGTATTACCGGAAGTACAAGAGATGCGAGGGCTGGCGCGTTTGCTGGTCATCCGCGCACGGCTCGCCGTCGCCGAGCATCGGTGGGACGACTTTGAGCAAGACATTCGTCTCGGCATGCGTTTGGCCGAAATCGCAGGACACAGCACCGATTTCCTGGTCAATCGTTTGGTCGGATATGCAATCGCCGAGAGTCTGTTCGAAGTTGTCGAAGAAGCGATGCAACAACCGGGATGTCCAAACTTGTATTGGGCACTCGCGTCGATTCCGGTGGATGACTTATTCGAAACACGTCAGTCGCTTGAATTCGAATCGGTGTTTACGACAAAGTTGTGCTACGGGCTTGATCCATTGCCCGACGCCGTCATCGGGGCCGAAGCCGCTCGCGTACGAATACTGAGGTTGGTCCACGAGGTGAATGCCGTTCAACAGCCGGAACCTGGGCCCGACACCTTGGTCAAAGCCAAGCTACTTGCAGGAATTTACGTTGCGTCGATGGAGCAGCCCTCTCGCCAGCTGCTTGCCGAAACCACTCAGTGGTCGGGCCGCGTGGATGAGTTGTCGGCACCCGAAGCTGTACTGCGGGCAACTGTGTTGAGATTTGCTCAAAGCCGTGACAAGTGGTTCAAGTGGTCGCTGCTGCCCAAAACGGTTGCTGCCCCCTATGCCGATCGAATCGAAGCGGATTTGCAGGCCACCGGTGAAGAGAATGACATCATCTTGTCGATCCTGGGCAATCTGTTTCCCGCGGTCAGTGCGGTACACCAGGCGAATTCGCGACTGCATCAAAAGCATGGATACCTTTGCACGATCGAAGCGATTCGAATGCACGCGGCGATCGCGGGCGAGTTCCCTGATTCGCTCGACAGGATCGAACCTGTTCCGGCGTGGCCGGATCCGGTCTCCAAATCGGATTTCTTTTATCACCGTCAAGCGCCAACGCGAGCCATGCTGACGCGCGGGCCGCGTTACCGCACTGGTGATGAGACTCCAGTTCAGTTGGCGCTTACCTCACGAGGCGATAAACGATGATGCGGACCACAATGATTCTGATTGTTTTCGTTTGGGCCGGATCGTTGGCGAAAGCTCAATCGCTGAAGGTCGTCGACCCGGCGCCGCAAAAGGCATTGATCAATGACGTCGATGAATCAAAAGCCAAATGGCATCCTGTGATGCCTGGTCTGGATCGCAGCGATTTTGTGCTCGTCGAAATCGATGTCGCCAAACTGGAACCGATGGCGACACTCCGATGGCTGCAAAAAATTACCGGCCCTTTTTCGATGTCAGCGAACAGTGATGAAGATGCTCGCGCCCGAGCCGCCAATGCTCAGCAAGTCCTATCCAGCGAGCCCTTCGAACTTGAAGAAGACTCTCACGTCTATCTCTCCGTTTCTTGGGAATCGATCTCGCGTCGCGAATGGTTTTCGGTGGTTCCGATGTTCAGTCCGCTACACCGAAAAGGTACTCGTCTGTTCGGCACAGTCATCAACAATCTGTTTGCCCCGGATCCACCGCTGCAAATCAATCCCAGCGTTGAAGAACGAAGGGAGGTGTTTTCGCGGGCAAGAAAACTTCTGAACCCAGGCTCGTCCGAGGGACGCTCGGATTTGGTCGATCCGTTACATCGCCCGTGGGATTATTCTCACACCGCCGTTCTCTCACTGCCCGAGTCAGCGAAGGCTGAACTTATCGCGTTCTGGCCTGATCGATTACCCCGTTCGTTTCCTGTTGATTTTTCGCCCAAGCAAGTCATGGATGACGTTGATCGAATTGTTGTCGGATTCGATCTTCCCACCGCGTCTCCCAACGAAACCGTGGAACATGGTGATTCGTCTGAGAAGACTCAGGATGGAAGGCTTCATGTTCGGATCGAAGCTAGCGACATCCAAGCGTGCCAACGTTTGCGAGAGGTCATCGACAAGCTGTTCGCAGCAGCCGATGTTTCTCGGCCGCTCGGACGAGTCACATCGAACGGATCACTCTTGATCGTTGACATTGATCCGATCGCGTTGGTGAAGCTTGTTGAGAAATGGGGCGATCCAAGTCGCGCCGACGCGAATCGAACCGCTGCGACGGATGCCGCAAAAAAGATAGGGATTGTGTTGCACAATTACCATGCGGGCCAATCTCATATGGTTCCACGATGTTTTACCGCGCTGGATGGGACACCTCTGCTCAGCTGGCGGGTGGCGCTGCTTCCCTATCTGCAGCAATCAGAACTCTATGACAATATCGAGCTGGGCGATTTTTACGATAGCGAGGCAAACGCTTCTGCCGCAATGAAAATCGTTCCCGTCTATTCGGTGGCCGCACCTTCTTCACCGAATGCCCCAAAAACGCGTTTTCGCGCACCCGTCTTTCCCGGTTCCATCTGGCACGGCGATGGTCCGCCGAAACGTTTTCGGGATGTGAAGGACGGACTGTCCAACACGATTGCGTTGATTCTGGCGCCGCCGGACCAAGCCGTTCCTTGGATGTCGCCCGAGCCATGGGTGATTTCGCAGGAGAACCCAAAGGAGGATGTCTTTGGTCACCAAGAAGAAGTGTTGGTGCTAGCGCTTGACGGGGCCGTTCACACCCTCAAACGAGATGACATGGATGACACAAAGCTGAAAGCGTTACTGACCATCGACGGCAAAGAGCGAATCGATTGGTGAGCCGGCCTTGATACGTCCTGTCCGCTTTTCCGTGATTAGTGGGTGAAAGGGACTTCGGCGACACCCCTCGCGCCGCTGGGCAGTCGTCCCGTCACCGTGACTTCGTCGATCGGGTAACGGCCCGGTACGAACACTTGGTTTGCTTTGGTCTTAAAAATTTGCTGCGGTAACACGAGTGTTTCGTCGACCGCGAGCGGCGAGTTTTGATAGAGAAAATATTGACCGTTTAAATTGACCGTCAGGTTAGGGATCGCGTGATCCGCGAGATTCTTGATCACCACGACGTCCGTCAAGATTGAGCCTCGTTGACCCAACGCATCGACCGGCCGTTTGTCCAAGACGACTTCGACGGGCAATTCGCGATCGGCGGCTCGGCCAAAAAAAATCGCGTAGACACTTAGTGATACCAACGGCAACAGCGAAACGAGCAGCAGCAGCCACAGTAGGCCGCGGCCGGACAGTTGTGGGGCCGGTGCGATGCTGCGTGGCGCGTCGTCGGAGGTCGTGCTGGGGTCGCTTTCAAGGCTCATGATTAATGGAATCATAGGCGGAAAGCAACTCGCCGCAAATCCGCCCTGATCAGCACATGGCGGTCGCCAAAGTTTGAACTTGTGTCCCGCGCAGACGCAGCGTTCTTGAACGGTCATAGCGCAAAAAAAATAGCCGGTCGACATAATCCGGTGGATCTGTCGACCGACTACTAAAACTTCGACCTATCGGCGGCAAAATGGAGCCGCTGGGAGAAACGCGAAAGCCTCAGCGTGCTACTGCACAAGCCTTTGGTGACTTAGGCGAACCCTAAAAATGATCCCTCTGCCGAAATGGAAGACCGAAGTCGCACGGGGCCTTATTCAGACGCCGCACGTGTATCTTAGACGCGCCCGTGCCATCAGCAAGTGCATGGGGGCGATAGGAAGGTGGATCGGCCGCTGTGGAACGGTTCGGCCAGTATTTTTTGGCGAAACATTGAGCGCAAAATCCTAAACATTGTCCCCCAGCGTGCTTGTTGGATTAACCCTCATGATCGCACCGTCCCGCCGGGCGTTCTGTTCCGATAAACAGCCCAGGTCTGGGGCCGGCCACGGTCATCCTTGCCGGGAAGAAGACTGCACGCGAATCGGAATGCTGCAGCCACGTCCAGCGATGGTTTTCGGGAAACGAAGACCCCCAATGCGGCGGCGTGCAAGCCGTTGGTCATGCCCGCGACAGGTAGGCCCCGGTGCGGGTGTCGACTTTTACTTTTTCACCTTCCTTGATGTACTCAGGAACCTGGACAACGAGGTCGGTTTCCAGGGTTGCTGGTTTTGTGCGTGATGTCGCCGAGTTACCTTTGACACCTGGGTCACACTGCTTGATCGTAAGTTCGACCGTCGGAGGCACCTCCAACGCAACGCATTCGTCGTTGTAAATCAATGCCCGCATGCCCTCGAGTCCTTCGGTGATGTAGGGCAACTGCTCGGAAACGTCGTCAATGGGCAATTCGAACTGTTGATAATCCTCTTGATCCATCAAGTAAATCTTCTCGGGATCGGTGTACATCATCTGGACGTTTCGTTTGCTGAAGTCCGCTTCATCAATCGAATCGGTACCCTTCATCGTCAGATCAATTTTATTACGCGTGACGACGTTACGTGCTCGAAATTTGTAAAGCGTTGCGGCGCCTCGGGCCGACGGCGAATGCACCGTGATGCCTTCGATGGCGACCGGATTGCCTTCGTAAACGACGATCGTGCCGCTCTTAATATCTTTCGCTTGCAATGAATTTGCTCCTCGTGTTTATCGCCATAGCCAGTCACGAAACCCTTCGACGACCAGCGTTTGTTTATCTAAGCCTTGCCACAACAAAATGCTCGCCAGTCCAACAGCAATCAACAGCATCCCGTAACCTTGTCTAGGCGATGTCTTTGGCGTCGAGGCGACTTGTGTTCTGAGGTTGGACAGCAGTAAGTTCCAGAATGTAACCGACGTGTTCGGTTCCAGCGACGTGATGTAAGTAAAGTCGATGCCGGGATGACTGAAGGCCAATAAATGCACCTTGGCACCGGGCAGTTCGACTTGCATCTGTTCATCATCACCCACGGCATCGGCATCAATCTGCTGCGCGGCGGTCAACAACAGCGGATACATCTCCTCGGCCGTCCGGCCATATGCCACCAGTTTCGGTTTGGCGGTCATGGCGACCAGCGTGACGCACAGTGCATAAAAGATGATCAGCACAATCCACACGAAGGGACCGAATGCGGTGGCCGCGGCCATGGGAAAAAACAATTCTGCGGGACCGACCGCGACCAGTCCCGAAATCGCCAATCCGAGCGCCGCGATATCGCGCGCCCCGGACGTGATCAGAGTATTCCCGCTGACGCGAATCAGTCCCATCAACGACAAATAGCCGATCAATGGCACTAAAGCCAGCAGCAACGGGAAAGGTTCGAAGTAGGAAACGAGTCGGTCGATCATTTCAAGAAAGTTGCACGTTCACGAAGAAAGGAATCGATCAAGTAAGTCGCGGCGAGAAGTGTGTGGTTAGTCTTTCGAAGACTTGGCGGCATGATTCTTGGGGACCGGGACTGACGAAACCATCGCGATGACCGTTTGTCCGGCGACCGGAACCAACGGATCATCGACCGTATTGATGGCGAGGTTGCCATCTCCGGATAGCGTACACAATAGATAAGCGTCGGATCCGTAGGTTTCTTGGAAGTCAGCGTAAGAGAACTCGTCGGTCAGCGTTGTCGCCTTGAATTTGGCTCCCGCCGCATGAAGGTCTCGCATTTGCGAAAAAGTGAGGCCTTCACCGAACAGTTGTCGTCCCATCAAGTTTCGCGTCATTCCCCGGCGCGAGTGTGAGTTTTCGGTATTGAACGTTAGCTGATACAGCCTGGACCGGTCGAACATGGTTCGGCATTCACGCACCGCCAACGAGTTGACTTCATCATTGGGTGTCATCGCTAACAGACGTCCGATCCCGGCCAGAGGTAGGTCCTCGCGGGCATGTTCGTTCAAAATATTGATGCAGTGCGATTCGATACCTTCGATGCGGGCTTGCGAGACTTTGTTGTAGTTGGT
This sequence comes from uncultured Pirellulaceae bacterium, assembly GCA_963975425.1. Taxonomy (GTDB): domain Bacteria; phylum Planctomycetota; class Planctomycetia; order Pirellulales; family Pirellulaceae; genus CAXBGS01. Next base: position 381,573 of record CAXBGS010000003.1, on the reverse strand, counting down.
GTCGACCAGTACGACGGCGATACCCGCTTTTTTGAATTCGGCGGCGAGGTCGCGAACCCATGCGTCGGCACCCGCGATCAATAAGCCGTTGTTGCTTTCATCGGCCAGACCTAACCACTGAGCCAACGGCGATGCGGCGAGTCCGTAGACCGCGACGGTACAAACGATGACCAAGAACGTGACTGTCCCCAGTTGGTCGGCCCCGGGGATCGCCGTTCCCGCGGCGCTTTGTTCCATCTGCAGCGCAAAGACACTGCTGACCGCGGCCGCCACGATTCCACGCGGTGCAAGCCCGGCGACGAACGCCTGTTCTCTCAAATTCAGCGGGCTGCCTAATAGCGAAATGAAAACAGACAAGGGTCGCACGATCAGAATCAGCACCACAACAAAGACCAGCCCCGGCCAGCCAATCTCGGCAACATCGGCAATGTCCACGCGAGAACCGAGCACGATAAAGAGGCATCCAATCAGCAGCGTCCGAAGGTTTTCTTTCAATTCGACGATATGTTCAATGTCGAAATGTTTTTGGTTGGTCAACCAGATGCCGAGCACGGTCACGGTGATCAATCCGGACTCGTGAGCCATCCGGTTGCTGATCGCAAACAACAGCAAACTGGTCACGAGCGCCGCCACACCGTGCAGCTGATCGGGAACCCAATAGCGTTTCAGTGCCAACGTCAAAACGAAACCGCCGCCCGTTCCCAACACGATCCCGATGGCAATTGTTTTGGCGAGCATCATCCAGGCCGAAGCTTCGTGGCCATGATCACCGCTGGGCATCAATTGTTCGAACACCAGCACGGCCAACACCGCGCCGATGGGGTCAATCACAATGCCTTCCCATTTCAGTGTCGAGGCGACACGTCGGCTCGGTCGGACTTGTCTTAGCAGCGGGCCGATCACGGTCGGTCCCGTGACGACCAAAATGGCACCCAACAGCGTGGCCAGCCGCCAGTCGAAACCCAAGCAGTAATGGGCTGCGATCGTCGCTCCGGCAAACGTGATCAGGGCGCCGGCGGTGCAGAGTCGAAAAGCAGCGCTGCCGGCCTCACGCAGCTCGCCAAGTTTCAGCGACAAGCCGCCTTCGAACATGATCACTGCGACGGACAACGAAACGAAGGGAAACAGCAGTCGCGGACCTGCGAATTCGTCGCCGCTGGTGATTTGACGCAAGTATTCGTCGGGCTGAACGAAATATCCCAGCGTCAGGCCGAACAGCAACAGCACCAAAATGCTGGGCAATCCGCTGCGCCAAGCCAGCCACTGGGCCAACACACCCAACGTGGGAACGAGTGCGAGATAAAGCAGGAGTTCCATGGTGCTTCGCAGTCGGTCTCACGCGGAATTTTCGGTTTTCGACCCGTGATTGTCACGTCCACTTCCCAGCAAGGCTACCCCCGACAAGCTCGCCGAACCGGCCGGGATCACAGCGTTATCGCGTGCGGGGGTGTGCTTGGGGTTGGATCGCTTCGCGGTCACGGACCGATTTATGGTTTGAGTGTTGCAGTCGTTTTAATCCGCGCAGGCCCACTCCCTTGCCCACTGGTTCGGCTTCGCTTGTTCGGATTCTGCGGACTTCGAATGATCTGGACCCCAACCTTCATTCGGTGGGAAAATTTCTAGTCCCGCATCTACCGAAAAATGGATGGCGCACCGCGATGTCGACAGATCAGATAACCCAAGAAACCATGTCAACGCAAAGCACCGTCGACGCGCTGCTGAGCGATACGGATTCGGTTTGGAATACCAGGGCCGCTGCAAAACGCACCGACGAGGTCATCGACCGCATCGACCAGACGCTGGACCTGATTGCCGACGCGACGGCCGCGGCAAGTGGCGTTCGCCCGATCGACCAATTTGATTTGTCGATCATCGTGCCGGTCTACAACGAACGAGAAACGTTACCCAAAGTTCTTGCGCGAATCGACGAGGTGATGCCGCCCGCGTGCGAGGTCATCATTGTTGATGATGGCAGCACCGACGGGACGGCACAGTGGCTGATGAGTCTTAAGCCGCAATCGGGAGTCAAGATTATCTGTCGCCGCCGTAACCACGGCAAAGGTTCGGCAGTCCGGCTGGCGATCCGGCACAGTCTGGGCAGCGTCGTGGCGATTCAAGATGCCGATCTGGAATATGATCCGGCCGACTTGCTGCGCGTCGTTTGGCCGATCTTGGACGGCGACGCCGAAGTCGTTTACGGTTCGCGATACCAGGGCGGAACAAGTGACCCGTCGCTAGTGCATCGTGCCGGAAATTTTGTCCTCACACAGCTCAGCAACGCACTGACGGGGCTGCGGCTGACCGACATGGAAACCTGCCACAAAGCGTTCGACGGCGACCTGATCCGATCAATGGAACTACGTGAATGCCGCTTTGGGTTCGAGCCGGAAATCACGGCCAAAGTCGCTGCAACGGATGCGCGAATTCTGGAAGTCCCGACAGGATACAACTGCCGCAGCTATGACGAAGGCAAGAAAATTGGCTGGCGAGACGGTTTCGCCGCCATCGCCTGTATCTGGAAATATCGCAAACGTCGATTGAAGGTTTCCCGCTGAACCAAGCTTATCGGGAATACCGGTCGGGAACCGATATTCTTCCGTCATTAGCCCGGCAAGTTTCTTGTGTACTTGGGGTCTTCGGGTGCGGGCAGGTCGACGTCGTACTCTTCTTGAAATCGGCGGCGTTCGATCGGGTTGGCGTAATAACGCAGCCACGTTTCGTTGTCCTCGATGCAACGCCACTCGAGAAACTTACCGGGCAATTCAACCTTCTTTTCACAGCACGGCAAGATGTCGCGATAGATGATCTTGTACAGCTCGCGGTCGCTTAGGTGATCGGTGCATCGCAGGACGACTTGCACCGAGAAAAGCTGGTTCACGGTGATGTGCAATTGCTCGCTGAGCTCCTGGTCGTTCATCGACTCCGGCGGCGGCAATTCCAGTGTCGGCGTGAACCATCGGGCGATGGGCAACGCGGGAGCACGTTCCCAAGCCAGCATCGAAGCCAAGTATTCATTTTCGGTATGCAACGGCATCCGATTCGTCGACGGATCGTCAATCGATTCATCGCGAAACGGTTCCAGCTCGTCTCGCAACCGAGCATTGGCCAACAATAAATCGACTTCGTCGATCGACGGTCGGCTGGTATCGCTCATGTCCATTCGTTGAAAAGCCTCGGCAGCGTCTGGCCCGTTACTAGGCGCTCTGTGATGTGGCACTCTGGGCTGCGGCCGCAATCAAAACGCGGTCATCGCTGAGAGTGGCGAGGACCGCCGCATACCAACGTTCCCGCCGGGTGGCCCACTTCGCGGGCAACCAAAGGCGAGTGCAGATTCACGTCCTCACCCTTCCGATCGTATCTGTACGACGTTGCTTCTCAATGCGTTTCTGTAGCAAAAACGATGTTTGCTAAGAAATTCGGTGCGCCGACCGTCCCCTGATCGTTACGAGCGGAACGGTTTATCACCCTGCGGCGAGTGGCGGCTTCTTTCGATACAGATTGGCATGCGAATCGACCATCGCTTGGACCGAAAAGTCGTTTTCGATTCTCTGGCGAGCGGCGTTGGCTAGCTGTAACGACTGCGCAGGATTTTCGAGCAAATCATTGGTTTGACGTGCAAAATCGGCACGATCCCCTAGTGCAACCAGCCGTCCCGTCTGTCCCTCGATCACCAGATCGCGGTTTCCTGCGATATCACTGGCGACGACCGGCACGCCGGCCTGCATCGCTTCGATCAGGGCATTACTTTGGCCTTCATATTCACTGCCGAGCCAAAACGCAGCGGCGTGTGGCAGCAATTCGGCGACGTCCTCGCGTTGTCCCGCGAAACGCACGTGCGACGCTGTGGTGACGGCATCTCGGTGACGCAACAATTCGCCTCGTTGAGGACCGTCGCCAACGATGACAAGGGTCGTGTCTTGCCGCAGGGCCGCTAACAACTCGGCGGCCCAAATCAGATCACGGTATCGTTTCTGCGGCCACAAGCGACCCACGGCGAGAATGATTTTTCGGTCCGGCGGAACCTCCAGCCGACGACACGCTTCCTGGCGATCGATCGAGCCAGCCGTTCGCGGCAAGACACCATTGGGAATGACTTGGAACAGGTCCGGATGGATACCGTGGGCTGCGTAGAAGTCGCGAACGCCCACGCTGTTCGTTGTGATCTTCTCGGTGAATCTGGCGAGTTGCCGGTCAATCATGAAGTGCGCTGATGTTTTCCACAGATCCACACACCGTTCGCTGGCCAAGATGCGAGGAACGGTCGCCAGTTTCGCCGCGGCCCGACCAAAACTGTTCGCCGCAAAAATCCACGTGTGGACGATGTCCGGTGCGATCTGTTTTAGATGGTTGCGCAGCCGCAACAGTGCGGTCGGGTCGGCCTTGAATCGTTTGCCGATCACGGTGACAGGGATTCCGGCTTGCCGCAGCAGCTCGCTGCGGGGACCGTCTCGAGTCAACAGGACCACGTGGACATCGAACTCGTCTGGTGGCAAATGGGTCGCCAGCAGACAAAGCTGCTTCTCCGCTCCGCCACGATCCATCGTCGGAATAATCAATGCAACGCGTATCGTCATGATGCCGATTCAATCGATGGAGCGTCAGTGTGCTGTGTGTCGGATTGCTGGGAATTCGAGCGTTCTGTTTTCGATTGCTGAGCGTCGGTCTTGTTGGCGCGGCGTCCGGCAAGGCGGCGAATCAATTGCACGTATGCGTCAACGGTGTCGTGATGGGGGCGTTGACGGCAAAGCACTCGTCGCAGCTCGGCCGCGCGGTCGGCGCTCTCTTGCGGCTGGTCCAGCACGCGACGCATGGCAAGACGCAGCGACTTGATTCTGTCGGGTTCAAACCAGGCGACCAGGTCGGAATCCGTCTTGTGTTCATGCTCGCTGGAGACATTGACATTGCCGCCAACTCGTCCGGAGGCTGGGGCATCGGCCGACAAGACCGCACGCGTGGATTCGTTGTCGACCGAGACAATCGGCAAGCTTTCGTTGACGGCTTGTCGCAAGTGTGAATCCAGTCCTGTCCCCCCAAGCTGGACAAACAAATCTGCCGCGATGAACAAGTCTTTCATTTCGGCGAACGAACCCGGCATCGCGATCGCGTCGCGGACTCCTTCGCCTCGCAGGAAGTCATAGATCGAACCTCGGTCAGGACCGTCGCCGATCAACCAAAAGCGTAGCCTCGGGTACCGAGAAACCAATACTCGGATCGACTCGGTTAGCATTCGGATGCCCGTGTCGCCACGCAGCGGTGTGCAGCACAGTGCGACGGGCATGTCCGCCGGCGCGGCAAGGTCACCGTTGATGGCAGCCAACGCTCTGCGATACCGCTGCTTGTCGCGTTCGGCGCGTGTCGATCCCGCTGTGAACCCGTCCTGAATTCGGACCACACGTTCATGTTCGAAAGCGTTGGCGACCAGCGCTCGATGATCCTGAGGACTCTTGGCAACGACAATGTCGGCCCGTCTGGTAAACGCCATGCATCGGCCTGCCGAGCGATGCGTTTGCCACCAACGGATATCGTTGTCTTGTTCCCAACCGCCGATGCGAACCACCGTGGCACAGCCGACCGACTTGGCCGCTTCGACTGCCGCGATCACTTCCTCTTGGGCCCGATCGATCATCATCACATCGTACGATCGGCCGTGTTCGCGGATCCAACTGGCGAGGATGCGGACATATCGGTTGACCGACCAATCACGACCAATCGCACTATCAAATCGCGGCGCCGACGCGGGGCGATGCACGGTCAGTTCACGAAAGTCAAAACGTGGCGCCCAAGACGACGCATATTGTGGCGTCAACACTTCTGTGTGGATGTCACGCCGGCACAAGTCGGTGGCAAGCTGCATCAGATAGGCCGCCGCGTCGATCGAGCCGTGTGGCCAAAAATGACGACCGATCAACAACACGCGAGGGCGCGGTGAATGGGCCTGCGCAGGATGAAAGGGTGTGGGTTGCGCGGGACTGGAATGTCCGGTCACGTCTTTGCTTCCATCGCAGTCGCTTCGATTTCGGCGGGTTCCAGCACACCCAGATACGGCAGGTTTCGATACATATCGAGATAGTCTAGTCCGTATCCCACCACAAACTCGTCGGGAATTTCGAAGGCGACAAAGTCCGGTCGCATCTTCACGGAATGCTCACGCTGTTTGTGCAGCAGGACTGCAGTCTTGACCGATTTAGCACCCAACGCACGCAGCTCGGCCGTCAAACGATCGAGCGTCTGGCCGGTGTCAAAGATGTCATCGACCAACAGGACATCTCGATCTTTGACATCGATAAGCATCCCGGCATCGATTTTGAGTTCGCCCGACTGGGTTCCACCCCGATAGCTGGACGCTTGCACGACGCCAACGCGTTGGGGCATCGAGAGCCGGCGAATTAAATCCGCGAACAACACCAAACTGCCGGTCATCACCGCGATCACCGTCAATGGTTGTTCGCCGTAGTGACGATCGATATTGCCAGCCAATTCTTCGACGCCGCTGGTCAACTGGGTCTCGTCAAGCAGGATTCGCATTGGGTCTCTCAAAGGAAAAGTGATTTCGTCGGCTCGTTCAAATGACTCAAAATGAATGCATTTTCGCCACCGATTGCGGACGTCCGAAGTTTCGTCAGTGATTCCGGATCGAAAGCAAACGTTGGAAAAGGCGACAGCCGACCTGTCATATCTGTGGAAATAGGGATTCTAGGTGTTCAGTGCGAACTATTCGAGACCGACCGGCCCTGAGGATCGTTCGTGCCGAATACTTGTTTATGCAATGCGCGTTGGATCAATCTCCTGCGAGGAAATTGAAGCCTTACACCAGCGTATCGTACCGCAATCGGAGCAGATTTACCGGATGACCAATTCTCAGCGACTTGCCGCCGTCCGAATGCGATTAGAACAATGGTTGCATGAGCAATCTGGGGCGCAGGACGAGTCATCGCCGAAAATACTCGGTGAATCGATTCTGATTCGAGACGGATTCTACTGTGGTCGCCAATTTGATGCAGGTGACTATCGGGCCGTCTGGTTCATGGAAGAAGACGAGCTGAAAATCGCGTCCTCCGACGGAAAGTGGCTCTGTTCGCTAAGCGGTGAGGCGTTGGTACCGCAATTGGCTCAGCCACAGACGGATGAACCGCCGGCAGTGATTTCCATGTCGCCGGCAAAACCCGAGCCGGCCGCGGACGTTTCGCAGACCGACCGCGAATCGGGCGACCAAGAGATTCGCCGCGCGGCGTAGAATGGCTGGCAGCCTGTTGAAACGCCAAGTGCCAAAGATTTCGAAAGCCCGTTTGCCGTGAACCGATTCATTGACTACGTCGTCGATGCGGTGCGGCGCCCCCGCGAAGAACTGACGCGGCGTCAACATCAGCTGAGATATGGCTGGGAACTCGCCGCCCACTGCAGTCGTCAGTTGCATCGTCATCGCGCCGAAGGCATGGCGGCCGAACTGACCTATCGGACGATCTTTGCGCTGATCCCCGTCGTCGTGTTGGGGTTGGTCATGTTTCGCATCGTCGGCGGTCTAGAAGACGTTCAAACCAAAGTCGAAAGCCAGCTGTATTCGTTCTTCGGCGTTCCCGAGATCCCTGACACTTACTTGCAGTCGCCGGACTTAGCAGACGAAGCGACTGAGTCGGCGCTCTCCAGACAGACATCCGAACTGTCGCCACAAGTGTCTGGGCTGATGCCCGGTGAATTGACCGCGCCGATTGTCGGTGACGACGGAATCACCACGGACCAAACCGGATCGGCGAACGGGCGAGATTCGTTCAATGATTCCGGCGAACTGGATGATTCCGGCGAACTGAATGACGAGACCGACAAGGAAGCTCGCCGGCAATCCCAGGCAAGCATCCGCCGCACGCTGCGCGAGGCCACGCGTAAGGTTTCGTCCTTGGACTTTGCATCGATCGGTGTCGTCGGACTGTTGCTGTTCGTTTACGCCGCCGTCGCGCTGGCCGAATCGACCGAATCGGTTTTTAATCGCATCTATGACGCGCCGACGAAACGTCCGGTTCACATTCGCGTTGCGATTCACTGGTCGATCATCACGTTGGGCAGCGGACTGCTCGCCATGAGTCTGTACATGTCCGGTCAAGTCGTCGAGTGGTTCGCGGCGATGGGGGACGGCTGGAACGTACGTCCGGTGCTCAGCCACATGCTGTCGATCGGTGCCAGCTGGGTATTGTTGTTCTTGTTGTATGCGTTGATGCCTAACACGCACGTTTCTGCACGAGCCGCTGGGGTCGGTTCGCTGGTGGGCGCGTTGTTGTGGGAGGCTGCAAAGCTCGGTTTTCAAATTTATGTCGTCACCGCGGTCCCGTATTCGGCAATTTACGGTTCGCTAGGTCTGATCCCTTTGTTTCTGTTTTGGATCTATGTGACGTGGCTGATCGTGTTGTTCGGTTTGATTTTGACGTTCACGTTGCAAACGTTGGGTGGACGCCGGCCGAAACGAATCGATTGGAACGAGGCCGGCTTGATCCACGGTGATCCAGATTGGATGCTGCCGATTATGACGGAGGTCGCCTCGGCGTTCGCGGCAGGACGCGACGTCAAACACCAAGACCTTGCCGATCAATTGGGGCTGCCTGGACGCATCGTCAATGAGATGACCGACAAACTAATCGAGGCAAATCTGCTGCGGCGTGTTGCCGTCGGTGCGGCCGACGAGGCGGGTTTGATGCTCGCCCGACCGGCCGAGAAAATCTCGATCGAGACGATCCTTACGATTGCGCACCAGTCGCGTCCGACCAACACGCACTCGGCCTGGAAAACGCTCGTCGAACTCAAACGCGCCGAGCGTGAAGCGGCCAAAGGACGCACACTGGCCGACACCGTGGTGAGTGGGCCGGCAAACGCTTCGCGGCAGGACTGACCCACAGCGTCGCCCGTTAAAACCGATTTGCGGCCAGCACTACGTCCGTGACCCTTTCGGTGTCCGCTACCAACGCAGCTGCCAGCTTTCCGGCGGCTTGGTCAAGTCAAAGATGCCCACGAAATCGTCGGCAGGGCCATCACTGTACTGCTGAGCCGCGCCCGCCTTGATCAGCCGATCAATGATCAGGCCGACGTCTTCGCTGGTGACGATTCCCCAATCCATCAGCACGTCTTTGCCGCCGCGTCCATAACGGTCCACCGAAAGTTCCAACAAGACGCGGCAGACACCGCTGGCATCGACGGCCCCGCCGCAAGCAAGTTCGGGATCTCGCGTCGCAAGGTCGATCGATTCGCGGACAAACTGGACCGCTTCGGCAGCGTGCAAGTGGGGTTCAGGCAAGCGAGGATCGCGTTGTTGGTGTGAGTCGGAATCCACGGTTCGGCTGTTGCCTCTGCCGATCAAGGTTTAGCGTGCCCCAAGGTGCAGCGACGATGGTGACGGCGGTATGCCAATGCACAAACGACCGATGCACGCGGCATCCTGGATTTCAAACCAACGAGTTTAAGCCAACATCAATTCCTGTGATACCTCTGTCGAAGGCACGCGGGCTGGAGGTCGCAAAATCGGTGGTTTCTGGCCGCGATCACCGGTACTTGGTTGACCGTCATAAGCAAGCGGAAGTTAAGATGGAGGCTGACAATTCACTGACGATAACTCCGACCAAATGATCCATGAAAACAATATTGACGATTGTCACGCTTGCCTGTGTTTCGCTGTCGGTCAGCCTTGGCGCCGCCGAGAACGTTACCTCTGCGAAGCCGCCGAATGTGGTGTTCTTTTTGGTCGATGACATGGGCTGGATGGACTGTGGCGTGTACGGATCACAGTACTACGAGACACCTCGCACCGACGAATTCGCAAAGCGCGCGATGTTGTTCACCAACGCGTACGCCCAACCACTGTGCTCGCCATCGCGGGCGAGTTTGCTGTCGGGCCAGTACACCGCGCGGCATCAAGTGACCACTGCTTCGGGACATTTGTCGCCGCAACCGGCAGGCCATGTCTTTCTGAAGGACTCGGCGCCACCGCACGTTGCCATGTTGACGCCCGAGAGCAAGAATTATCTCGATCCGTCCCAGATCACTTATGCAGAGACTCTTAAGGCCGCCGGATATCGCACCGCCCATATTGGCAAGTGGCACATTGGTCTGACGAAACCCTATTGGCCCGAACAACAAGGTTTCGACGTTGCGTTTCATTGTCATCCCGATCCAGGTCCTCCCGGCGAGTACTTCTCACCGTATGGGGTGACCGCCGAAGGAACCCCGACGGCAAAGAGTCGAGTTGGGACGATCACCGATGGTCCACCGGGCGAATACATCGTCGACCGCCAAGCCGACGAAGCGGTCCGGTTCATTCGTAGCCGTCGCGATGATCAGCCGTTCTTCTTGAACCTATGGTGTTACGGCGTGCACGGTCCGTGGGGACATAAACGCGAATACACCGAGTACTTTGCCAACAAGAAAGATCCCACCGGCCGTCAAGGCAATCCGATCATGGCCTCGATGATGAAGAGCGTTGATGATTGCTTCGGGCGCATCCTGGATGAACTTGACGCACAAGGGATCGCCGATGAAACGATCGTCATTTTTTATTCCGATAACGGTGGAAACCAGCACAGCAACGTCCCCGGTACTGCGAAGACACAGGCGGCCGAAAAACACAAAAGCGATTTCCTGAAAGATTGGCGGAAATGGGCAGGTGATCAGCCGCCGACGATGAATACTCCGCTTCGCGACGGTAAGGGAACACTGTACGAAGGTGGCACGCGAGTCCCGCTGATGTGGGCATGGGCTGGGAAGATTCAGCCCGGCAGCACGCATGAGGCCATCGTGGGGCCTATCGATTTTTATCCAACGCTAATGGAACTGTTGAACATCCCGATGCCGCCTGATCAACCGATTGATGGCGTCAGTTACGCTGATGTGTTGACCGGCGACGGCGACTTTTCGCGAGATGCGTATTTCAACTATCACCCACACGCCGGTGTCAATCGTGCGGGTGGAGTCTGGGTTCGACGCGGTGATTACAAGTTGATTCGGTGGTTCGGTAATCCGGATATGTTCGAGCTATTCAACTTGCGAGATGACATTAGTGAGTCGAACAACTTGGCGGCAACAGAACCCGATCTGACGAAAGAGCTTGACCGTCTGATTGACGGATTCTTGGAAGACACCGATGCGCTTTACCCGCGGCCGAATCCAAATTTCAATCCGTCGCGAGCAAAATCCGATGCCGAAAAGTTGGATGCGTGGAAACAACGCGGTTGTCTTGCAACGATCGACGACGGTGTGCTGAGCGTTAAAAAACATGGTCAACAAGCGAGCGTCTTTCTGGGACACGCGACCCGGCGTATGACGGCGCCGGCAACCGTCACGATCAAGGTCCGCAGTGCTGTGGGCGGTTCCGCAAGAATCGATTGTCTGCCTCGTGGTGCAAAAGACGATTCAACCGTGCTCACCGCGCCGTTTGAAATTGCTGCCGGCGACTGGCAAGAGATCACCGTCGAATTGAAGCATGACGGCCCGCTGGGCACCATGCGACTGTATCTGCCGGTCACCGACAACGCGCCGATCGAGATCGACCAGATCGATATCCAGCCACAGCAAGGACCGGGCGAGCACTGGGTGTTTTAGCAACGCGATGATGCGGTGTTTCGCCGGGTTGGCCAGATTTTAGTAGGGTTCTCATCCCGTGATTTCAGGGAAACCAACCTCGCCGATTTTCCCTCGAAACGGAAGCGTCGCCGTCTGCGGGCTGGCAAGAATTGACATGGATTTTCGAGGGGGCTAGCGAGTACGCTGCTGCTCGTTCGGCCCAAGTGTGGGTCGTGAGTTCCTCGTAACGAATCCGCCGAAGCATCCTGCCGCCCATGAAGATCGCACTTGCATTTTCCGGCGGCGGAGTACGCGCAACCGTGTTTCACCTGGGCGTGCTGGCGCGACTGGCGCGGCAGGACTTGATGAACAAGGTCCGATTCATCAGTACCGTGTCGGGCGGCAGTCTCGCGGCGGGATTGGTGTTTGCTTCCACCGGAAATCGATGGCCTAGCAGTGCTGAATATTTGCACGATGTCGTGCCACAGATTCACGCGTTGCTAACGTCTAAGGATCTGCAGTGGTCCTATGCGCTCAAGTCGCTGATGTATCCGTGGCGACTGGCATCGGGACGGGCTGCCGTTTTGGGCGGCGAGATTGAACGCCACTGGAAAATCGCTGGAAAGCTTGCCGATTTACCCCTGTCGCCCTATTGGATCATCAATGCGACGTGCTACCAAACGGGAAAGAATTGGCGGTTTCAGCGTGACCTGATGGGCGACTATCAAACCAAGTACATCACCAATCCCGACTTTCCGTTGTCACATGCTTTGGCTGCGTCGGCAGCCGTTCCCGGTTTGATCGGTCCATTGATTGTTAAATCACGTCACTATCGGTGGTGCGAGCACCGTGACGATGATTGGCAAGAGATTTCACCCAAGTACAAAAAGCTGCACCTGTGGGATGGCGGCGTCTATGACAACCTGGGCGTAGAATCATTATTCAAACCTGGCGAAGGCCTGCGCGAAGGTACCGATTTTTTGATCGTCTGTGATGCCTCGCGTCGGTTGCAGAGCGAATCACGCGGGTGGCGCTGGCGTCCGGGGTATTTAAAGGCATCGATGCGTTTGGTCGATGTCGCGACGGATCAGGTTCGCAGCTTACGAGCACGAATGTTGATCGACTTCTTTCGACAAAACCCCGGCAGCGGTGCTTACCTGAGATTGGGGTTGCAAACCAAACGAGCGTATTCGCGGACCCGAGTCGGTGCGAAGCCGACGTTGAGCGATGATGAGGTCCGTTACGTTTCGGGGATCGAAACGACGTTGCGACGATTGACGCACCACGAGTTTAGCCTGCTGTTCCGCCACGGTTTTGAGGTTGCCGACAGAACCCTATCGACATACAGCCTCGATGTGATCGAACGCGAGCCCCGCAGACGCGTGATGTTCAAAGCCGGTTAGGCCCGTTGGTCGAAGCATGATCCCGTGCGCACAGAACTGATCCCGTGCGCACAGAACTGATCCGTGCGCTCAGGGCTGGTCGCGTGCGCTCAGGGCTGGTCGCGTGCGCACAAAGAAAATCTCAAAGCGATTGAGGGGACATCCGTGCGGCTTCGCGGTACCGACACGTTGTTGCATCCGTGTCGTTGCTCATTGCTGCTGATCTAGCCCATTGCCTGCCAAACTTGTTTGGCGGCGTTGATGTCCGATTGTGTCGGCCGTCCGCGACCATAAACGATACGGTTGTAGGCCGTGACGACGCGCCCGGCTGCAGACGACATTTGCGGTAATGAGTCGGCCACTCGCTGCATGAACTCGCTGGGCGTTTCGTCTTTTTCACGTGTCCAGCCTTGCTCGCGCGTCCAGGCTTCAAACGCTTGAAACGTTATCACCATCACTCGGCGCGGATCCTTTTCGCGACCGATCGGGTTGCGGAACGACGAAAACGGTCGCAGCGGCGCCGATGTCTCGATCTCTAGCGATGTTTTTTCCGCGACGTCGTCGGAATTACTCGGTCGAGCGAACAAGCTGTTCCACCATCTCGCGATCGCGTCACGATGGATCCATAAGTAGGCAGCGACGATTGCAAATAAGACTGCGATGATGACCAACTTGAACAGGCCACCGATAACGGACAATACACCGCCCAGTGTCGGCGTCGAATCCGGCTTTGGTGGTGGACTGGGATTACCCGATGCATTCGCCGCTGAATTCGACTGGGGTTCCTTCGGCGGGGGCTCGTTCGAGTTGTTCTGGTTCTCTTGATCGCTGTTTTGATCGTCGCGACTCGCTTGTTGATCGTTGTTGCGATCGTCTGACTCACGCTCTGCTTCCGTTTTTGAGTCGGGTTCGCCTGGGTCTTCGGTTTCCTCGGACTGGCTTTGGCGCGAGTCGTTCGGTTGAGCTTGTTTTTGGTCCGAATTGTTTTGGTTGGACTTGTTTTGTTCGGCACCGGTTGGTTGCGACTTGGCTTTGTCTTGCTGTTGCTGCTGGGCGGACCGCTCGCTTTTGCTGTTACTCGATTGATCGTCTTTTTTTCCGCCCTGCTGTTTGTCGCTGGGACTGGATTCGGACGACTTTGATTTTGAGGGCGAATCTGATTTCGAGGGCGAATCTGCCGACTTTTGTTCGCCGGCGGACTTATTGCCGCCGTCTTTTTTTCCCGGCGGGCCGTCTTTCCTGTTCCCGTCACCGCTATCACCCGCGGGCGCTCCTTTTTGCGAACGCGTGCCTTGCGTTTGTTTGCCTTCGGGTTTCGCGTCTGCCGACGTTGACGCGTCGCCCTGCGTCGACTCCCCTGCCCCTTCCTTGCCCCAGCCGAATCGGCTGGCCGAGAAATCCTTGGGCGAGTCCAGCCAATCCGGCACTTTGACCGACGCAATCGCTTGGCCCGGAACCGGTATGAAATAGGCCAACGAAATCACAGCGGCAGTCATTAGAATGCCGCCGGCCAACCAACCGATCGATACATTCGCAGGCATATCAACGCCGCGTTGACGCAGGTACCGACGAAGTCCCAGGAAACTGGTCGTCACCAGCAGTGAAAAGCTGGAAAACAAATAGACGGCCAGCAACCACTGGGCACGTTGCCAGGTGAGTGAATCGTCGCGCAGCATGAACTGGCCGAGCCCAAAGAGCGGAAACGCCGCGAGAGCCAGGTACATCACCGTTCGCCCTGGTTGGCTTTTGCGTCCGCGAGCACCGCGCCGCGGTTTGACCGCTGGCGCGTTGGCGTCTTCGGCTACGGTGACGTCTCTGGTTGCCGAGGCGTCTGCTGCTAACGTTTTAGTATTCGCGGCCGTGCCATCTGCATTGGACGGTGATGACTTCGATCGTGATGGCGGTTGTCGCTGCGCTTGCTGGGCAAGCTTGATTTGTTTCTTCAGTTCTTTTCGTCCAAAGTCGACCAAGCCCTGCCCGCTGGAATCAACCGAGTCATCGATCAGCGTGCAGTCGTCAACGATTCGGTCGGACAGGTACGCAATCACACCCAAGATGAAAGCGCAAAAAATCGGTGCGCCGACGAAACGCGTCATCGATACAAAACCGGCAACGCCAAGGATCGCGGCGTAGCCAAGTGAGTACGCGCGATCTTGTTCGATCGCGATGCGGGCAATGCCGACGAAACCCATCGTGAACATCAACACGATCCAGGCTACCCTTAGCGGGTATTGGCCTTGATAAAAGACCAGCATCAAGAAGTTGGCGAGACTGCTGATCATCAAGAAGATCAGCACCGGCGCGACCGCGATGGCCGCATAGTCGGCGGCCGTCATCACACGAGTTTTCAGTGGAGCCTCGGCGCTAAGCTTTAAGCTTTTTCTTCGCTTGGGTGAGTTAGTTTCCAGCGTTTCATTGCCGGTCCGACGGAATTCATCGGAACCCATTTTCCTTTCGTCTTGGTGCTTTGCAACAACGTCTCCGGAGCGATCTTGCCTTTGTCAATTCGCGCGAGCAAATCGGATTCACTGATCGGACCGACGCGTCGCGCCTTTCTCAGCCAACCCGAGGACATGTAGTACCAAGCCGTACTCATCAATTCTCTCCGCATTCAATTCAGACGCACTCCCAGGCAATCTAAGTCCTAGTTTAACGTGGATTGAACCCGCAGTGAAAGTCTTTTGTGGGGCTTAGGGCCCCGCTCAGCTTGCGCCCCTACCGCTTTGTCTTACCCTTGGGCGTCAAAGCATCCGCTAAGGCAGTCTTTCCGGCGACATTGGACTTCTTACCAGCGTCCGCTGCCGCGGTCCGAGATGACGATGCGTTTGGCCTCATCACTAATCCCATACGCGAGATTCGGTTGGTTCAGTTCCATGAACACCGTGTACTTTTGGTGGACCGCATCGGAGTAGACCACCGGTGCGTGGGTTAGTCGCAGGAAGTGAACGGGTAGTCCGTTCCATCGCCGTGTGTAGACGCCCGCTTCTAAGGAGGGTTCAGTTTGAAGCCCGTAGAATTGCGTCATCGTGCCGACAAGTTTCGCTGGATGCCCGGTAAAACCGTGAATGGTCAACCGCTGCAGTGTTCCGCGTCGGTCAAAGTAGTACGTCAACGTGCCGGCCATATCGTCGGCTCTGGTGCCCGTGACAATCGGCACACGCAAGCCTTCCAGATTCAGGTCGGCCAACACGGTGCTGACGCGAGCGAATCGATTGATGACCCAGTCGGGCGTGATGTCGAATCGTAGCACTTCTCGCAAGTCACTGACACGTGCTCCGACCAGTTCGGGTTCGGTCCCCGGTTGGCTTGGAATAGCGCCGAGTTTTCGAGCGATCTGTTCGTCGTAGCGATACTGTTGCGGGTTCGATCCACGCAGGGTCTCGACTTCGTGATGCGCGTGATTGGCGTATTTTCCGCCGTTTCCTTTTTGGGATGACCCGCCATAGAAGCCATCGCTCGAGCGAGTGCTAACCGGCCGCAGTTCATTCACGTCACGCATGACGTTGGTGACGCGTGAGGACATCGATCGCCCCCATTCGGTCTCGGACGCCACATAGGGGCCGCCCGCAGCAGCGGCGAGAATTGCGAGTAATCGAAATCGAGGAAACATCGGGCGTCACGTGGGGAGGAGGAGCCGAAGGAGCGCCGCAAGGACGTTGGCACTCATCATTCGTCATCGGCGTTTGCGTTGGTTTGACTTGCAGTTGGTAAGATCTGCCGGCGCGGCTAAAACAATCCAGTCAACAACGACAATCCGCAGAATCAAACATCGCCAGCAATCACGCCCCAGCAACATTCCATTGGCCGCCGAGACAAATTCGCTAACCGGACCAAACGGACCTGTTCCGCTGGGTGACTATGCAAGTGTGGTTCGTGAATTGGCAGATCAATCGAGGCATGAACCGCTCGGTCCTGCAACGATGCTTGATCTGCGGCGGCGATACGGCGAGCAGCTCGCGACGCTGTTTGTTTCGGTCGCTTCGCTGCAGACCAAGGCGAACAAAAAGCTGGGGGCCGGCTTGTGGTGGGTGACTCCGAAATCGCTTCAACAAGCGACACCTTGGCAAGTCGCACGTTATAAATCGCAGTGGATGCAAGACCGCCACGTCTTTGATCTGTGCTGCGGAATCGGTGGCGATGCGGTCCCGTTGTCCACACGTGGTCCGTTGACGGCCGTGGACTGTGATCGTGCGTTGTTATCGATGACCGCCGCCAACTTGGCTTCGGAAGGTAGGTTCGCTGAGAATCATTTGCAAACCACGCGTTCCGCAGCGCCCGGCGGCGAAGCCCTTCGCGATCCCCAGTACACGGCTCGTGTGTTGTGTGCGGACGTGACGTCCACGCAAATTCCCTCGGACTGTTTCGTTCACATCGATCCGGATCGGCGAGCGGCGCAAACGCGAACGACGCGCCCGGATCAATACCAGCCCGCGTGGCCAGAAGTGCTGCGAATCGTTGATCAATCGGCCGGTGCGGCCGTCAAATTGGCGCCGGCCGCACAGCTTGAGGATTCCGTTTCGCAGCGGGCGCACCGAGCTTGGATTTCGCTGCAAGGAAGCGTACGAGAACAGTCGGTACTATTCGGCGAAATCTGCCAACGAGCGCAGGACGCGAGGCCGGGTGCACACAGCGCGATCGCAATATCGACGGACTCGCGTGCCGTATGCTTCTCCGCCAACCCCGGCGCTCGCACGCTGGAACAATTCAGCGGTCCGGGCGAGTACTTGTACGATCCCGATGCGGCGATTCGTGCGGCAGGTTTAACGGAAGCGTTCGCGCTTTCGCACAACCTGGCTACGTTAGCGGGACCCGCGGGATTTCTTTCGTCTAACGGCGCGCCACCCGATTCGATCGTCAGGCAGATGTCGGTCGTCGGCCGCGTGATTTGGAGCGGCACGTGCGACGACCGCGGGCTGCGTCGCGAACTTAGGACGCGCAAGATGTTTCCACAGGCCATCAAAGTCCGCGGGACCGATCACGATCCTGCGAAAATGATGAAGCGACTGCGCGAGTGTGGCGACCGACCGATCACACTATGGATCGGACGAACTTCATCACGCCGCTTTGCGGCGATGACCCAGCCGCTGACAGAAACGTAAGCTGCTGTTTGCGGTCACGCCATCGCAATGCGTTCGGATCCAAACCGGGCCAGAGGCTGATCATAAAAGGCTGGCAATCAAAGACGGCAAGCGCAGCGTCTTTCATCGGATCCCAGTATGCGATTGGTAGCCAGTCGTTCGCCAGCGCGTTTGCGTTCGTTCTTAACCGAACCAACGTCGTGGGCCGCGCGAGTCTGGCTACATGATGCCGCCGTGTGTACGAATTGGCGTCAGGTGACTTGGCGAGTCGAGGAACCAGAACCGTTCCCACTCGGCGACCAACGAACGGAGGTCTTCGGATGTATACAGAAGTTGTTGAACGCGTCGTTCCGGACGAGCCGAATAGATCGGCAAGAAACAGCCGACGGTCGAGCTGAAACAGACGGCCAGCAAAGTGAGTTGCATCAATCGTCGCATTGATCGTTCCTCCGTGAACGGTCCCCATTGCTGGGCGATACTTCTTCAGTCAGTGTTTGGTAATTTCGTTTTCTCGCTTGCTCACGTCGTGTCCCAGCGGCCACTGGGGCTGCGAGGCACCGACGGTGAACCGGCCTGCCCATCATTGGGGAAATCACTCGGCGATTTTTTGGCGGCGGGAGTCCCGGATTTGGCTGCTTGGTTGACCGCATCTTGGACCACATTGGTATGTGCGGTACCGTCAGCTGCGTCGATTTCAGCGCTATCCAGGTCGCGAACCTTCGCTTCCATGTGTTTTCCCGGCTTGAAGGTCACGACGTACTTTTTGGGCACGTCCACTTGCTGGCCGGTGCGTGGATTGCGGGCCTTGCGGGCCGCTCTCGGTTTGACTTCAAAAACGCCAAAATTCCTCAGCTCAATCCTTCGTTCTCGTACCAAGGATTCGATAATCGCGTCAAAGGTCTTTTGAACAATCTCTTTCGTCTGCTGCTGAGTCAGTCCGACCTCTTCGGAGATCGTTCGCACGATGTCTTTTTTGGTCACTCATGACTCCCTGTCGCCTCGAAACCGGATTCGAGGGATCGTTGTAAACCCTTAGTACCTATAAACTTAATGCTGATGCAAGTCTAAGGCTACGGTCTCGGGTCGTCAACATCTCCACGTGGGTTTCGAGGGCGAACCGGTTGCAGCACCGATTCTCCACGTCACAGGGTATCGACGCCCCTGGTCAGGATTCTTGAGCTAATCCGACTATTCGTCAAAAACGGGCTAAACGGACGTCCGGCAGCTATTCCGCGATCCCCATCAACCCGCGGCCAACGGGCCAATCCTGTCACGATGGATGATGGATGATGGATGGAGGTTAGGTACCTCAAGCGATGCTAGCTTTAGGTCTTGGTGCTAGCCTGCAGGTTCAAGAATTGTGTACAGGTTGGGACTAGCGGACTGGTTTGGGGGGGCTCAAACCGATTTTTCTTTACGCGTCATTTCGATGTGTTCGAGTGAGTAAAGCTTTCCCTGTCCGGCGCCCGGGCACACCTCGCACGTCTCTTTCCAATCCTTGCGTTTTTTGAGGTTCGAATCCCAAAACGGCCAAGTCCGACACTGGATCGGGCGGGCACCGTAGACGGTGCACTTGCGGGTTTCGGGGTCCAACAAGATGCAGTCGCCATCGGGGTATTCTTTCAAGCTTTTATCGCGGCCAACTTGGCGAACGAATTGGTACTCGAACTCATCGACGGTGATCTTCATCTCGGCCGCCAAGGCTTCGATTTCGTCTTCGCCGACCCATACGAATCCAGGTTCACCGCCGCAGCAATCGCCACACTGTGTGCACTGAAACTGCAAACCGTCCGCATACCAGGGTTGCTTGCTCCCCTTGTCAGACGATTTTTTCTTCTTTTTCTTTTCTGACATCGCCAACTTATCTATCTGTTCAGTTCGAACGCGATGTCCTTGATCGCGTCGATGACCCTATCGATCTCATCGTCAGACGTCTCTCGTCCGGCGCTGATCCTTAGCGTACCGTCTTGTTCGGTGTTGATGTAATGGTGGATCAGTGCGGCGCAGTGAAAACCGGCACGCGTTTCAATTCCGAAATCGCTATCCAGCACGGCGCTGATATCGGATGGGGACATGCCGTCAATGGTCAAGCTAACCAAAGGAACGAAATTGCTGGGACCGATCACGTTGACGTGAGGAATCTTTGCGAGTCTGCGATACAGCATCGCACTTAAGTCAAGAAAACGACTGGCGGTTGCCGTCAGCACCTCATCCGTCAATTCACGAAGACCGGCGTCCCAGCCGACGATTGCGGGGACGTTCAGGTTACCGGATTCCAGCTTGTCGGGCATCGATTCGGGCATCGTAAGTGACTCGGACTGGCTTCCCGTGCCGCCTTGTATTGTCGGGCGCAGTTCGTCGTGCCACCTCGGATGGCAATACAGCATGGCCGTGCCCAGCGGACCCGCGCCACCTTTATGCCCAGGTGCAACGAACAGATCCACATTCATCTCTTTGAGGCTTATCGGCATATATCCGAACGTTTGTGCCGCGTCGCACAGCACGGCGACATCCTTTTCTTTCAATGCAAATCCAATCTCTTCGATCGGTTGCATCGCACCAGTCACGTTGCTGGCGTGGGTGACGGCGACCATTCGTGTGTCGGGGCCGACCGCGTCGATGACTTCGTTAGCATCGACCGATCCTTTCGCGTCACAGGGAACGATCGTCAGGCGGACTCTTTGATTCTCTTGCAGGTAGGTCAGCGGGCGCAGCACACTGTTGTGTTCCGCCGCGGTCGTCACGACGTGATCGCCCGGACGGATCAGCCCGTGGATCGCAGCGTTCAGCGCGGCGGTGGCGTTGCTGTGAAATGAAATACATGTTTCGTCGTCGGCGTCAATCATTCTTGCAATTCGGCGACGACACTGCGCGATGCCCGCGCTGGCGCGAAACGCGGCGGCATAAGTGCCTCGCCCCGCCGCGGCACCTTCGGTTCGGTGGAAGTGGTCCATGGCCGCCAACACCGCTTCGGATTTCGGCCAAGACGTAGCCGCATGATCCAGATAGATGCGTCGCTGACTCACGGTGTTTTGTCACTTTCCTGCGAGACCTGCGGGTGAACCCACGCGGAGGTTTCATCGACGTAACGTTCGCATTTCCAAATGGGAACATCGCGTTTGAGTATGTCCATCACCCACGGAAGCGCCTCGAAAGTAGCGGGCCGATGTGGACTGCTGCATCCGACCACGACGCTCGCCTGGCCGACGGGAACATCACCAAGCCGATGCACAATGACCAACTTTGTCAGTCCAAACCGCTGTATGGCATCAGCGGCGATTTGCAACAACTGTTTTTCGGCCATCGGTTCGTGCGCCTGGTACGAAAGCGATTGGGTGATTTTCGGTTCAGGATCGTTGGTCGTTGTCCGGCGTCGCGTGACGCCAAAGAACCATCCGTGGGCGCCGACATCGGGATCGGCGATCTTCGTTTGCAGGCTGGCCAAATCGATGGGGCAATGGACCAGTTCGATCGAAATGCTGTCCGTGTTCATCCGCCGCTCACCGGAGGAATCAGTGCGACTTCGCTATTGGGGGGCACCAGAGTATCGGGCCCGACATAGCTGGAATCGACGGCGACCCGGCACGCCGGCATCAGTGCCGCGACCGATGGCAGTCGATCAGCGATCGCTTGAATGACATCGTCGGCCGTTGGCTGATCGCTGACGTCGATCGTTATTCTGTCGCGGCCAGCCGCTTCGCGAAGGGCGGCAAACAAAAGCACTTCGATTTGCATTTCTTAACTCGTCCATCCCAATTCGTCGCCCACCTTTGGCATTCGGCCATAGGCGTACGCCAATAACTTGATTGGATGAACCGTTTGATTTCCGCTGCCGTGTTCGATTTGCATTTTACAAGCGCTGCATTCGGTCGTCGCGGCCGAAACACGTGCCGATCGCATTGCAGAAATCAAAGGCCATCCAATGCGCAGACTATTTCGATAGTTCTTTTTTTGTAAGCCCCAGGTGCCAGCCATCCCGCTGCATCCGGCCTCGATCCGTTGAACGGTCAGTTCGGGGATCAGTTCCAGCAAGCTGGGGCCGGCGCCGATCGGATCCATCACTCGCAAGTGGCACGGTTGATGGTAGGCGATGGTGGCATCAATCGGTTCGAAATCGAGCGACAACCGCTGCTGTTGGTTCAATTGCCACAGGAAATCGCAAGCCTCGTGGGAATGTTCGGCCACCAAGTGGGCGTCTTCATCGTCTAGCAGATTAGGATATTCGTGTTTCAGGCACAGGATCGCACTGGGTTCGGTCGCTAAGACCGTGTAGCCCTGTCGAACGCACTCGGCGAGCATCCGGACATTGCGCCGCGCCACTTTGCGGGCACCCTTTAGATCGCCAGAGGAAACCCGTGCCATTCCGCTGGCGATTTGCATCAATGGAACGTACAGGCCGATACCGTTTTGTTGCAGCACTTCCGACAGGGCTCGCCCGATATCCGGATCGTGAAAATTCGCGTAATGGTCCACGTAGTAGGCGACTTTCAATCCGCCGTGTGGCTTTGGTTTGGTCCACCGCCGGCCCGCCGAATATCGCAAGAACGTCTTGCCCGCGACCTCAGGCATTTGTCTCGCCGCAGACAATCCGAAGAGTCGTTCGGCGGTCCATCGAATTGCGGGACTGTTGATCATCGCATTGGCAAGCGATGGAAACCGCGATGCGATTGCCGAGATCGTATCGATACGGCCCAGCAGCATTTCCGAAAGCGGCAAACCGTTCGTGGCAACGTATTGGGCTTTCAATTCTCCCACGATTTTGGGGATGTCGACGGTCGCGGGGCATTCGACGCGACACTGGTGGCAGTTAAAACAAAGATCGGCAATCTCTTTGGCGCGTTCCTCGGCAAGGTCTTCCACGCGCAGCTGGCCACCGAGCACGGCGCGCAGCAAGTTGGCTTTGGCTCGTGGTGAGGCTTCCTCGCGTGGTGACGCGCGAAATACCGGGCATTGCCGCTCGCCGGATGCACTCGCACGGCATCGCGCACATCCGTTGCAACCTCGCGCGACTTGGTTGATCGTTGCGCCGGCGGGCCACTGCTGCAGCACTTGAAGCTGCGCGACCGATTCGCCTCGCTGGCGTGCCGCGTCGATCGTTGGCTGGTCGGCTTGGACTAGCACACGATTGTCGGCAACGACTTCGATCGTCTGGTCGGCCGGACGAAGGTTCTCGTTCGGTTTCTGCAGCACGGCGCCGAAGTACTTTCCTGGGTTCAGGCGGTGAAACGGATCGAACAAGCGTTTGACTTGACCGAGCGCTTGCCACATTTCGCCGAATTGCCGCGGCATCAGATACGATCGGCTTAGGCCCGCGGCGTGTTCGACACTGATTTGACCGCCGTGATTCCAGACGACTTCGGCGATCTCTTGTGACAACCGCATCAAACGGTCGCGGTCATGCGTGTCGCCCAGGTTCAAGAACGGCCGCACGTGCAGTTGTCCGTGACCCGCGTGCGCGAATACGGTCGCTGTCGTTTGCAGGCTTTTCAATGTGTCTTGGACGGCCGTCAAGACATCGGGCAACTTATCCGGCGGTACCCAGATGTCATCGGTGAAAGGCAGCGGTGCATGAGCGCCGCGGACGCGTTCCAGACGCGGAATCACGCGGCGTGATAAGGCCCAGTACATATCGCGTTCGGATTGTTTGACTGTATCGATCGACGCGAATGCGTCGTCGCTGCCGTGCGTCAAATCTTCGCGAACGACCGACAGTCGGTCGTAGAGGTCACCCAGCGATTCACCTTGGATTTCGACCAGCAACATCGCTTCTGCTTCGCGCGGCAGCACGTTTTCGAAACGCGAATCCGTTTCCAACGCGATTTGCAACAGACGCCGATCCATCAAATCACAAGCGACGACGCCGTGACTGGTCGCACGCACGGCGCCGCGGGCGGCCGAATCCAGGCGGTGATAGAACAACAATGCCAATCCACGATGCGCCGGGATCAGTTCGGTCCGCACGGTCGCGTCGACCATGATCCCAAGTGTTCCCTGGGTGCCGACCATGAATTTTGCCAAGTCAACGGTTTCGTTCTCGTCGACCACGTCATCCAGGCGATATCCGCCGCGTGACATGGGTGGTCCAGCGAAACGCTCGATGGAGTCGCGGAACTGGTTGCGAATTTCGACGATCCCACGGGCCAAGCGTCCGGCGGTGGATTCTTCGTCACGCCCGTGCCGGTGAATTTCGATCAGTTCGCCGTCAACGGTCACCACTCGCATTGATTCGATGGTGTCACGAGCGGATCCGCTGCGCAGGTAATGACTGCCAGACGCGTTTGTCGCTAGCACGCTGCCCATGGTCGTGATGCTGCGCGTCATCGGATCGGGACCGTACCAACGTCCGTCGTCTCGAATCGAACGGTTCAAGTCGGCCAACATGACTCCGCTTTGCACCGTCAATCGCGACTTGTCCTCGCTGGCGGTGATCCGCTGCATGTATCGCGAAAAATCCAGGACCAGTCCCGGTCCGATCGATTCACCGGCGACGCCACTGCCGCTGCCGCGCGGGTGAATCGACAGGTCATGCTCGGCGGCATATTGCGCGGTCGCAACGACGTCGGCTGCGACTCGCGGTCGGATCACGCCGAGCGGACGAATCTGATAGATGCTGGCATCGGACGCGTACAGCTGGGTGGTCATGGGGTCGCACAGAACGTCGCCGCGGACAATGCCGCGCAAGTCGTCTTGCACACGTTGTCGTTCGATGTCCATGAAGTTCGCGACTTACCCTGTTGGCCGGTGTCGTTACTGGCGAAAGGCGACCGCCCAAGGTCCCGGGATCGGGAACTGGTCGTCAACGCGATCGCCGCCGAAAAATCAGCCGCCGAATCATCCCGCGTCGCGATTGATCAGCCCGAGCACTTCGGCTCTTGATTTCGGATCGTCTCGGAACGAACCTCGCATCGCACTGGTCAAGCATAAACTGCCGGGTTTGCGTACGCCTCGCATCGTCATGCAACTGTGGGTGGCTTCGCAAACGACGGCGACACCGCGCGCGGACAATCGCGTCTCGACCAAGTCGGCGATCGTTTGCGTCAATCGTTCTTGCACCTGCGGACGTCGAGCGACCTCTTCGACCACACGAGCCAGCTTGCTCAGTCCGACCACCTTGCCGCTGGGCAGGTACGCGATGTGGGCACGTCCGGTGAACGGCAACAAATGGTGTTCACACATGCTGCAAAAACTGATGTCGCGGACGAGCACAATTTCATCGTAGTCTTCGGTAAACACTTTTGCCAAATGTCGGCCAGGGTCGCCATGCAGTCCGGCAAACATTTCCGCGTACATTCGAGCGACACGGGCGGGCGTTTCTTGCAGCCCTTCGCGATCGGGATCTTCGCCGACCGCATCCAAGATCACGCGAACGGCGGCTTCGATCCGCTTGAAGTCCACTTGGTCGTTGCGCGGTTCGTTTGGATCGACGTACAACGGTGGCTCTGCCGGTTGGCCGGCACAAACGCTATCTCCGTTGGTGGACAATTCACCGTTCTTGGTTTTGGATTCAATGATGATTTGGTTCCTTCATTTCACAGTTTCCCTCAACGCGGAGGGTGAATCAGTCAGTCGCGAGAGCATTGTTTGTGTGGCGCCGGCAATGAGGCACCTGCTGAATCTTTGACGCATCGCATCACAGGCAACTCGCAACCACGCGGATCGCAGCACCAACCAATATGATCGCTGCGAGGCGGATCCGCGAGGCGTCTAGGCGCTGTCTGGTCATGGTGAGCCGCGATGGGTAATCGGGCGGGCACGTCGCTCCGCCCGGTGCCTTACGGCTCACGGTCCACCAAAATGCGACGTTTAGGCGATCACGAGACCGCGACGCATCACACGCGATATCGTAGCCGGACGGCTAGCACAAGCGTTTTATTCGTCACAGCCGGTATCAGATGCGGCAGAGAATCGCCGCCCCAGCCGATTCGCCGCGGTCCGAGAAATGACGACGAAAACCGTGACATACCCTCTTACAGAGCGGCATTGGTTGCTCTCGTCGCCGATCAAAGGCACCACCCATCCCGTTCGGAATCCACGCAGATGAACGTTAGCTTTGATGCACAAAACGAAAAGGCGCAAGGTCGCGAGACAACCCGATACAACGCCGATTGGTCCCATCCTTTGCCGGCCCAGCTGACGATCGGGATTGGTGCCGACGAACAAACGATCGGTTGCCACTTAGCGGACCTCAGCCTGCAAGGTTGTGCGATTCGCGTGAACCAGCCGCCGCGCTCGGCGCCAAAATTCGGCGTCGTCCGTGTCAAGCCTCAAGGCAGCGAGTCGGAATTGATCGTTGCGGGACGACTGTGCTGGCAACGACAAACCGGTGTCGGCACGATGACTTATGGATTTCAGTTTCGCCGCGAACTGCAACAGGAATGTCTGGGCAAATTCGTTCAGGAAGAATTGGTCAGCCAGCGTGATGAGAAGCGCGACCGAGTGAACTTGAACGTGCAAGTTCGCCAACAGAATCCACAGATCGCCTTGAAGGTTGCCACGCTGATTGATGTCTCTAATTCAGGACTGCAGCTAAGCACCGACGTCGCGCTCACCGTCGGTGCAAGGATCCTGGTGATCTTGCCCGATGGCAAAACCGGTATTGGCGAAGTCGTCTGGTCCACCGAATCAGAAGACGGTTGCCTGGCCGGCGCTGGTTTCACGGCGGTCGAAGAAGGGCGACGCTTTCGCAAAGAAGTTACGGCTTTTGCAAGTGAAGGGAAATTCGCCGAGTCTCGAAGCGGTCGCTAAAAACGGCGATCGACCGCAAAATTGGCGATCGCAATCAGCGACCGTTTTGCTGCGGAATCATCCAACGCATCAATTGCTGACATGGCCACGGCGCGATATTCATCGGCCACGTTCCGGGTGTATTCTCGCGCGTCGCTGCGAAGCAGCATCGGGCGAAGGCTCGCTAGCCGCTGGTCGGCAGGACCGGAAAGCACGTGGATGATCTTTTCACGCTCTGGGGCTTCGGCGGTGCTTAACAGGCGGATGATTGGCAAGGTCGCTTTACCCTGCTGCAAATCGGTGCCCAGTGTTTTTCCGATCGTGGCTTCGTCGCCCCACAGGTCTAGATAGTCGTCGGCAATCTGAAAGGCGATACCGACCGCATCGCCGTATCGGCCCAAGGCTTGGACAACGTCGTCGCCGGCGCCACAGTAGCTCGCACCCAGACGGCAAGCGACCTGACACAATTCGGCTGTTTTTCCGCGAATGATATCGATGTAGCTCTCTTCGCTCAGCTGAATCACGTCACGGCACAGCACTTGTCGCAACTCGCCTTCGCATACACGTCGGGCTGCTTCACCGACCCAGCGACACGCCCGGGGCTCGCCAAGCGTTGCGGCGAGATAAAAGCTTTGCGCAAACAAGTAATCACCAAGCAGGATGCTCGTGTCGCTATTCCACTTTGCATTGACGGTGGGTACGTGCCGCCGCGTCGCCGCAGCATCCAACACATCGTCGTGAATCAGCGTCGCGGTGTGCACCATTTCAATCACGGTGCCCAAGACGACTAAGTTGTCGCTGGTTGCGTCGTGGGGTGCGGTTTCCGCCGCCGTTGCTGTTCTCGCCGCCGCACCGGACAGCAACAACATGGCTGGCCGCAAACGTTTTCCGCCCAGCTGCGTGCCGTGCCGCAGCAATGGGTTGAGTAATTCGTATCGGCTCTGCAATTCGCTTTGCAATCGGTGTTCAACGCGTCTAAGCGGATCGGCGATGGGGCCGTATAGTTCGGCGAGTCGGTCGTCGGAGATAACCTTTTGGCCATGCTGTTTCGCCTTGGCGGTGATCGGCGATTGCATGTCCGGCTCGCCGGCGGAGCGAGTCTTGGTGCGCCCGCGAGCGGTGGAAGTCGATTCCATTTCGATTCAATTCCTAAGAAAGATGGATCCGTTTTCGCCAGCACTTGCGGTGAACACTTGACAGATTGCTAACCGAAATCGGGATATCGAGTTAACAGCGAACTCAGGATTCGCCCGTCAAGGGTGTGTCACCCGATCCGTCGAAATCGGCTCGCTGATACAGTCCACTGCTGCCGCCTGACTTTTGTTCCAATTGCAGTGGTCCGATCGTCATACCGCGGTCAATTGACTTGACCATGTCATAAACGGTCAAGCAGGCTACCGAGACGGCGGTCATCGCTTCCATCTCCACCCCCGTTTTTGCCGTCGTCCGAACTTCGACCAGGCAGCGCAGCAAATTCGTTTCTGGCCAGTCGAATCGCACCGAAACCGCTTCGATCGGGATCGCGTGGCACAGGGGGATCAATTGCTGAGTCAACTTGGTCGACTGGATGGCCGCAATCCGGGCGATGGACAGCACGTCGCCTTTCTGGGCCGTGCCGCCGCGGATGACACCGGCGGTCGCGTTGTCCATGGAAACGCTACCGGTCGCGATCGCCACACGAGTGGTGACAGGTTTGCTGGTCACATCGACCATCCGCGCGTCCCCTTCGGGGCCAAAGTGACTGGAGTCTCGGCTCATAACAGCAATGGGGTTCGGCAAGCAATCAGTGACTAATTCGGACGATTAGAACGTCAAAATAGAGATGCTCCAAGGCGCGTGAGTTTCGTCCCACGCGATGAACGGATGCTATTAGCTGGTGTGATTCGGTGACAGGACTTTCGTTGGAAAACTTGTCCAAACATTGCAAAACCGGGCACTGTTTGACAGAATGGCTTGCCCCCCCCGAAAAGAGGGGCCTGCTGTTGGTGGAACTTTACGTCCCTGCCTGACTGTACACAGGATGGCTCAACCAGAGTGAGAACGATCAATGCCTTCATTCATTCGCTTGTACGGATTCCAGTTGCATGGGTTGCCGCTATTCGGATTGATCGTGTGTGTGCTATCCGCATCCGTGTTGCGTTCGGCTTGTGCCGACGATCACGGCATTTCCCCAGAGGTTGCGAACGAATTCAGCGTAGCTTGGCACGGCGACGGATTTCAAAACGCAGAAGCACTTTTGCGTTATCAACTCAGCGATGACCCTGACAATCCGCAACTTCGATTCCGACTGGCAGTGGCTCTTGGAAAACTGGACGAGTCGAAAAAGCAGGCGGAATCGCTGACACTTCTGCGTCGGTTGGTCGACGATGACCAACACGAAGAGGCGGCGCGGGGCCTGGTCAATCAACTCTATTTGGGACGGCAGTGGTCGAGACTCAATCCTGAGGAGCGAGTGGAGTTGGGTGGTCTGTTAGCGCTGGTCAATGACGCGCAACCCGAAGACGTCTCGGTCCAACACCTCTACGCAGACTACTTGATTGCGTCGGAACGTCTGGCCGATGCCCTGCCGCTGTTGGAGAAACTGGCGATAGCGGATCCGATGCGCGACCTACAGTGTGCCATCATTCTGCAAGAATTGGGGAAAGTCGACGAGGCGAATCAACGCGCGAATTCGACGCTCGAAAAGTTGAACGATTTGCATCAGAAAGATCCAACTGACCCGGTCGCGACGATCGCCGTCGCCAAGAACATGCGGCTCTTGGATCGTTACGCCGAGGCGATAACGATGCTCGATCGCATGATGCGGGAATCCAAGAAAATGAGCGACCGGGAACGGATCAGAGATTTAATCCGCGACTCGTTCGCCCGGTGGGCGGCTGACATCCAAGTGAACGATCCGGGAGAGGACTCACGATCCGATCCAGTTCGCGTCTTCGGTTTGCTGGAGATTGGATTCCAGCGTGCCCCCAACGACGACAGCGTCCAGGCGCTGCTCGCCGACCAGGTGTTAGGAATGGTCCATGGCGACGAGGAAGAGAAGGCCCTACGGCTGAAAGCACTGACCGATCACGCATCGTCCGCGGTATCTCATCTGATCAACGGTGCTGCAGCACTGATGTCCGATGACTTGGATAACGCGACGACGCACCTGAAAAAGGCTTCCGTATCGATCCCCAAGACTGCAGCGGTTCTCAACAGCTTTTCACACGAGATATCCGACGACGACGACAACCATCTTGAGGCATCCTTAAGGCTATCGGAGAAAGCGATCGAAATGGCGCGCATCGATACGCCGTTCTTGTACGCGAATCGCGGCCAATTGCTGTTTCGTCTGGGCCGATTTGCCGATGCGATTCCCGATCTGCAGCGCGCCCTCGAGATCGACAAGCACACGGTCAAAACGCACACGTCGCTAGCGGAATGCCACGCGCGGCTGGGCGACGAAAAGCTCAGCAAATTTCATCGTCAAGAGGCCGAGAAAGCAGGGGAACAGGCGGCTCCTCGTGCGATCGCAAATGTCATCACAACGTCGACGCCGGCCGACAAAGCCTTCGCCGAAGCTTGGGAAATGGAAGACTATCAAGCCGCGGAAAACATACTGCGTGAACAACTGACGCAGACACCCGACGCACCGGAAATTCTCTTCCGACTTGCGCTGGCATTGAGCAAACAGGTGGGCGAGGATGATGAGCCGCCAACCGAACCGATCGAAACGATGCGCAGGCTCGTGAATGACCACCAGCACGAAGAGGCTGCGCGTTGGTTGCTGTCCAAGCTTTATGTCGGCCACGAATGGTCTCAACTCGACAAAGAGCAGCAGGAAGAATTTGGCAACATTTTGGCTTTGATCAACCTCGGAAAGCCAAACGACGCCGCAATCCAACAGCTTTACGCTGACTATCTGATCGCTGCCGAACGGCTCTCCGATGCCGTGCCGTTGTTGGATCGTCTCTCACGTCGTCAGCCAATCCGTGGGCTTCAGTGCGCGGCCATCCTGCGAAAACTTGGCCGAGAAGAGGAAGCCAATCAACGCGCCGAATCCGCCTTGCAGCGAGTCTCCGAATTAAGTGAGAGAGAGCCGAACAACACGGTTTTGTCGTTGGCCGTAGCTCAGAACCAGTTGTTTCTGCAACGCTACACCGACGCCGTGAAGACGCTTGATCGAGCAATTCGAGTCACCAAGACCAAGAAAGATGCATTACGATTGAACCAAGCGATGGGAGACTCGATGGTCGCTTGGATTACGCATATTCGGAAAACCGAAAACCCTGACGATCCCGTTGCCGCCGATAAACGCGTTTTGAAGATGCTTCAAACGGCGCTCCAGTACGCTCCCAACAACCCTCGCGTGTTGACGCAGCTAGCGGACCAGGTGTTCGCTACCTTGGGTGAGGACGATGCCGAGGTTGTCAAGTTGCGAGAGCATTTAGTCGCAAACGCATCGCCCGCGATTTCGCATTTCGTCGATGGAACCGTCGCCCTGATGCGGAACGACGTGGAAACCGCAACGACGCATTTGACTCTCGCGTCGGAATTGATGCCTCGATCGGGTGCCATCTTGAACAACCTCGCGGTGGCGATTTCGACCCGAGGCGACGAACAGCTCGAGCAAGCGCTCAAGCTGTCCGAGAAGGCGATCGAAATGACGCCGAACGCCACTCCGCACTTCTACGAATCACGAGGACAAATCTTGCTGCGGATGGAACGCTATCTCGACGCGGTGCCTGATTTGGAACGCGCTTTGGCCGTTGAAAAGCTCCGGCCCAATGCGCACAAGTCGCTGGCGGTCTGTTACGAAAACTTGGGCGATGACGTTCGCGCCGAGCATCACCGCGAGGAAGCCAATCAGTCTGCTGACTAACAAGGCAAGACACTGCGCCGTCTCGTACAGTCGCCTGACACTCCGTGGCAGGCGTTGCCGGAAAAGGAAACCGGACTCCAAGAGTTCCGCGCCTTGATAGGACGAGTTTGCGAAACGGCACGCCCGTTTCTGTCTTCCTTTACCGATGACCTTTCAAACAAAACGAAAAAAACGTCACACATCTGCGGGGATGTGTGACGCTTTCGAGGTCGTTTGGAGAGTTTGCCGTTTCCGGCGTGCTCTGTCTTAGACCAATTCTTTCTTGGCACCGACAAGCGTTCGCAGTCGTTCGGCCAACAAGTGGGCGTCGAACGGTTTTTTGAACGTTTCGTTGATGCTGCTGCGATCGAAACTCATTGGCTGGCCATCATCTGGCAGCAATGCGATCAAGATAATATCAGTGAAGTCGATGTTTTTACGCAGATTTTGGCAAATCTGCACGGCTTCGATCTTACCGATCGAAAAGTCGACAATGATACAATCCGGGTTGAAACTTTCGGCTTGAATGCCAGCTTCGAAACCGCTTGCGGCCACGGCGACCTTGAACGATTTTTCGGGTGGCAGTTCTCGCTTCAGATTTTCAATAAGCACCTGGTCTTGGGCAACGATCAGGCACTTTGCCATCGCTTCGTCTTCCAAATCACCTAGGGGCATACCGTGTTCCTTCAGGAACTTGATCAGGTATTCACGTGGAATACGACGATCCTGAGATCCAGGAATACGGTAGCCTTTTAAACGCCCCGAATCGAACCATTTGGATACAGTTCGGGGTGCAACTTTACAAATCTTGGCGACCTGTCCAGTCGTAAAGACCTTCATGTCAGGCTCTCCATAACGCCTCGTTGATAGTTCCCTCGATCATTGGTGCGTCGGTACCCAATAATCTAGCGGCCTGTCTTTCGCCTCATCTCTCTGCCACACGACCGGTCCTGTTCGGTCGCATTACCGATGGCGGTGGGTCGCCACGACAATCACTGCGTCAAGTTTTGGCGCTGGGTCTGGGCCAGCCGGCTCGCGTCCTGCGACGCTCCCCGAACGGGTTCTTGTGGTTTTGGTTAATAACATGGGTTACGACCAAGCCAAATTGAATACTCAAACGGGCAAAGTCGGCGGGGCAGAAGCTATGGACCGCGGCGATCAATGCCCAACGTTCCCTCACGATGGTTGTGTCAAAACAGCGGGTGTGACTGTTTTGTCGGTCCATCGCAGGAACGTTCGGCTATGACCGCCGAGTCGACACCGCACGACCGCTGACATTGCTGTCATTCGTCGTCCGGATGCATTTCCCAGATTCCCCCCTGGGTGAACAGTTTCATTCAAGCTTACGCGGTTCGACGTTTCTCGGGTTCAGCTATCTTGCCCATCGCCGGCACATCGCCGTCGACAAGTGGATTGTGGACCCGTGAGTCGTCGAACTAAGCTCGAAAGTCCTCTGTCCGAGATTTAGTGTCGAGAAAAACCGGGCTAACTCTTTAGTGCGTTTGAACGGGAACAGGCAGTATCAGCGGTTTCTGCAGACCGGACCGGTTCAAGCCCAACGGCCCTCACCAACGGCGAAGTCGCTGAAACCCGATGTTTCTTCACAA
Organism: uncultured Pirellulaceae bacterium; assembly: GCA_963975425.1. GTDB lineage: Bacteria > Planctomycetota > Planctomycetia > Pirellulales > Pirellulaceae > CAXBGS01. The sequence continues at coordinate 348,407 of CAXBGS010000003.1, read as the reverse complement.
TTCGACGCCCAAGTCCACATGAAAGTGCCAGATCGATGCGGCCAAAATCGCTGAAAAATATTTCTGAACATTCTTTCTGGCCCGGATGTGACGACATCATTTTGCAGCCTGCGTACGAATTTGCAGCCGATGATCCGGGCAAATGCGACGAAGCGCCAACCGAACCGATGACAAATCGTTTTCAATCTGGTAACCCTTGCTAGTTGCGGCTGATGTTTCGAATAGGCAAAGTGTGATCCGGATAAAAAGTGTGAACCGAACAAGACGTGCTCGAAACAACACCCCTTCACCACGACAAGCAAGCCTTCGCCAATTCAACAAGATTGACCCAAGCGACACGCCGCCTGCCCAACGACGTGTCTGCCAGGCGGGTGCTTTGCCACACGGGAACATTGCCAAGTGGGAACATTGCCAAGTGGGTGCATTGCCAAGTGGGCTAATTGTCCGATGACGGCGTCGATCGTTTGACGCATCCATCACGACGCGGCCAATGGGCCAAACGACTTCTTTCACCAGAAACCAATTGCGAAAAGAAAACACCATGGAAGACTCGGCTCTGGAATTTCTGAAAACCGCCATCAAGACGCCCAGCCCGTCTGGATATGAAGAACCGATCCAGCGAGTCATCCGCGACTACATACAGCCCTATGCCGATCAGCTGCGCATCGATGTGCATGGCAACCAAATCGCATCGCTCGCGGCCGGCGATGGGCCGCGATTGATGTATGCGGGGCACTGTGACCAGATCGGAATGTTGGTTTCACACATCGATGAAATGGGATTTCTGTACGCGCAAACAATTGGCGGATGGGATCCTCAGCAATTGGTCGGGCAAGCGATGACGGTGTGGACGGCCGACGGGCCGATTCCGGCCGTGATCAGCCGCAAGCCGATTCACTTGCTGACGACCGAGGAACGCCAACGCGTCGTCAAGATCGAGGAATTGTGGCTGGATATCGGTGCACGCGACGAATCCGAAGCCAAGAAACTGGTCCGCATCGGTGATCCGGTCACGTTGGAACTGGCCTTCCGCACGCTGCAAGGCAATCGGATTTCTGGGCCGGGCATGGACAACAAGACCGGTATGTGGACGGTGATGGAAGCCCTGCGCCGTGCGGCGGTCGACCAATCCGCGGTCAACTGTCACCTGCACAGCGTCGCGACGGTACAAGAAGAGATCGGTTTGCGTGGCGCCAAGACGGCCGCGGGCAGCATCAACCCCGATGTTGCAATCGCAGTCGATGTGACCCACGCTTCGGACTGCCCCACGATCGACAAGCAACAACGCGGTGACATTCGCATCGGCGGCGGTCCGGTGATCTTTCGCGGACCCAATATCAACCACAAAGTTGCCGAGCGTTTGATCGAATTGGCCGAGGCCAATTCGATCCCCTATCAATTGGCGGCGATTGGCCGCGCGACGCCCAACGATGCCAATGTGTTGCAGACGCACGGCCAAGGCGTCGCGACGGGACTTGTGGCGATACCGAATCGTTACATGCACTCCGCTGTCGAGGTCACCTCGCTGGACGACCTTGACCATATCGCAGAACTGTTAGCCCACTTTGCTCGGAAACTCTCCGCCGACGACAGTTTTGTGCCTGGTTGAGCCCGGATTCCCTCTGCAAACGGCAAGGTTGGTCACGTCCAGTCGTCTTGCCCATCAAGCCCACCTCGGGGACCTGGAGGTGTACAATATCGGTGTTGGTGTGAAGCACGACCTCGTTCGTCGTGACGGGGCCGATGCTGGCCGTTGTTTCGCAACACGTTCCCGTTGGCTCGGTGTGTCCGACGCTCCGCCAGTTGGACGCTTTTCGGGACAGCGACTACGCCACCCGGGCCGAACAACGTTGCGCGTCAACTAAGAACGGACGCGGGTACACAGGTAACAGCATCCCTACGAATCGAGTACGAAGATGGCGCGTGTATTATTAGTTGAGGATAGCCGCACTCAGGCCGCTGAGATCACGATGCTGTTGGAAAACGGATCGCACGATGTCTGCCACGCCGAAAACGGGCGACTCGGGCAGGAAATGCTTGAAAACGACGCTTTCGATGTGGTTGTCACGGACCTGGAAATGCCTGAAATGAACGGGCTGCAGTTGGTCGAGGCGATGCAGCTGGATTTCGCGCACGTGCCCGCGATTTTGGTGACCAGTCGCGGTTCCGAGCAGTTAGCCACCGAGGCGCTCCGCAAGGGCGCCGCAAGCTATGTCCCCAAAGACTCGTTGCCAACGTTATTGAACGATGCGATCACCGACGTTTTGGGAGTGATTCGTGGCGACAGTAGCTACGCCAAACTGATTTCGACGCTCCGCAAGAATGTTTTCGAGTTCGAACTGGATAACGATGGCGAGCTGATATCGCCGCTGGTCGGGTTGATGCTGCAAGTCGTCTCGGGCATGGGGACCGTCGGCGGGATGCAATTGGTACGGCTGGGCGTGGCGATTGAACACTCGCTCTTGAACGCGATGTACCGCGGGAACTTAGAACTATCTCGCGAAGAAACGCCGTCAGACAATGCCATTGTCTATGACGATGCGACCAATGACGCCATCGTCAGTCGCCGCAGCGAGTCACCCTACTGCGATCGCAAGGTTATGTTCGAAGCGACCGCCACCAGCGACGAGGTGCGTATTATGATTCGCGATCAAGGCCCAGGATTCGATACATCCATCGTTCCCGCACCGGGGGATCCCGATAGCATGGATACCGAAAAAGGACGTGGTCTCAGACTAATGAGCAGCTTCGTTGACGAGTTGAGATTTAACGACAAGGGCAATGAGGTTACGATGATCAAGAGGCGAGTCTGAGTCGTTCCGAACGTCTCGGTCACATCCAAGCCGAGCCTTCCTCGCGTCGATGAGAAAATCGCGTGCCTGATCCTGTTAACTCATCCGGCGATACAATCGACGAGCCGTCCACCGATGACGAGCTGTCTGGGATTCGATCCGAAATTAGCGTCGAAACCTATTCGCAAGACGATTCGCCCGCGACGTATCGGTCGCTGGTCAATGCGCTGCCGCTGAGTTTGTTGATCAAGGATTTAAAAGGTCGGCGTGTTTTTGCCAACGACGCGTATCTTCAGTTCCGCGGATTGACCCTCGATCAAATCGTCGGCAAACGCGACGTGGATCTGTTTCCCGCAGAAATGGCCGAAAAGTTCACGCAGGATGACCAACATATCATCGCGACCGGGACCTCGGTTCGGTGCACCGAAGAAACGCGGGGAGGCCAAGGACAATCTTGCTGGATCGAACGGATCAAGTCGCCAGTCATCAATCGCCAAGGGAAAGTGATCGGCGTGCAATTGGTGTTCTGGGAGGTCACCGAAAATATCTTGGCGACTCAACAGCAAGCCCGGGATCGCCACTTGCTCAATACCTTGTTGAGCAATATTCCCGATTCGATCTATTTCAAAGATCCCGATAGCCGATTCATCCGCGTTAGCGATGCGCTGGCGCGAAAGTTCGGGATGCAAAGCGAAGAAGAGGTCGTCGGGAAGACCGATGCGGACATTTTTTCGGAGGAACACGCCCGGGCGGCTCGCGAAGACGAACTGCGTGTGATCGAAACGGGCGAACCGCTGGTTGACCGCGTCGAAAAAGAAACATGGCCCGATCGCGATGACACTTGGGCGATGTCGACCAAGATGCCGTTTCAAAACGAATCAGGCAAAATCATCGGCACCTTTGGCATTTCTCGCGATGTGACGGAGCTGAAGCGTTCGCAAGACGCCTTGGTCGAGGCCCGCGACGCCGCCGATAAAGCGAACCGCGCCAAGAGTGATTTCTTGGCGAACATGAGTCACGAAATCCGGACGCCGATGAATGCGATTATCGGGATGTCCGAACTGCTCTCGCAGACCGAACTTTCGCAAGAGCAGAGCGACTACATCTCGTTGGTTCGTGAATCGGCCGATTCGCTGTTAAGGTTGCTGAACGATATTCTGGACTTTTCGAAAATCGAAGCGAGAAAGCTGGAACTGGAAACGATTCCGTTTTCGCTGCGCGATGTCGTTGGCAAAACCGGGCGGACGCTGTCGCTGCGCAGTGCCGAGAAAGGTCTGGAATTGGCCTGCCGTGTCGCACCCGAGATCCCCGACCGTTTGCTGGGTGACCCCGGACGATTGCGGCAAATTTTGATGAACCTGATCGGGAACGCAATCAAGTTCACCGATCACGGTGAAGTCGCGGTTGACGTCAGCATTGCCGAACCCCGCCGCCGCGATGCGGATTCACGCAGCCACGGTGTTGACTCGCGCAGCCACGGTGTTGACTCGCGCAGCCGCGATGCGGAACCGAAACCGAAGGCCGGTCGATCCGAAAATTCTCAGCGTTTGCGAGTGATGTTCCGCGTCCGGGACACCGGCGTTGGCATCCCGAAAGAAAAGCAGGCGGCCGTACTGGAAGCCTTCACGCAAGCCGACGCATCGACGACGCGTCGTTACGGCGGCACGGGTCTGGGGCTGGCAATCTCGAAACAACTGGTCGAACTGATGAACGGCGAGCTGACGCTCGATAGCACGCTTGGCAAAGGTACGACGTTTTCGTTTATCACCGAGTTGGCCGTTGCCGATGACCAGCAAATCGACACCAAAGAACGTGCCGCTTCGCTGAACGACTTGCCCGTGCTGGTCGTCGATGATAACTCGACCAACCGCCGTATTTTAGAAGAGATATTTACAGCTTGGCGTTTGCGTCCGTCCATCGCCAACGACGCGGCGAGCGCGCTGCGGATGTATCAACAAGCTCACGATGACGGCAATCCGTTCGCGCTGGTCGTGCTGGATTGTATGATGCCGGAAATGGACGGCTTTCAACTGGCCGAAGCGATCCGTGACTATGACCAATCGGATCAAACCGTGTTGATCATGCTTTCCTCGGCACAGCGGCCCGACGACGCGAGACGGTGCAAAGAAATCGGTATTGCCCGCTTTATGACCAAGCCAGTCATTCAGTCCGAACTGCTGGATACCGTTTTGGACGTGATGTCGGTTTCCGATGCCAGCGTGATGGATTCGCATCCGATTTTCGATGACGATACACCGCCGATGCGGGTCTTGGTTGCCGAAGACGGACTGGCCAACCAGCACGTTGCGGTCGGAATGTTGCAGGCAGCAGGACATTCCGCATTCGTCGCTGTCGATGGACGCGAAGCCGTCCAGCGATGGGAAACGGAGAATTTCGATATCATCCTGATGGACATGCACATGCCCGTCATGGATGGGCTCGAAGCGACCGAAGCGATCCGCGAACGCGAACAGGCAACCGGGGGCCACGTCCCCATCATTGCCGTGACCGCGGCGGCCATGACCGAAGACGCCAAAGCCTGTCGCGATGCGGGTATGGACGACTATTTGACCAAGCCAATCGCGCCGGCACAGTTGCGAGAACTGTTAGCCAAGTACGCGCCCAGCAAAGAGATGTTGGCGGAGAACCAAGCGGCGCAATCCGCCCGGCGAAACCGTAAGTCGGACGCGGAGATACTCTCGGTCGCATCCAGAGCGAAAGAAGCTGCCACACAGGAACACGCCGCCGCGTCTTGCCGCAGCACCGATCGACCCGATCCAGATGTCGTTGACTTTCAGGTCGCCGCCGCGCGTGTTCCGGGAGGGTTCGATGGAGCAAGAAAACTGGCAGAAGTATTCCAGGACGAATGTCAGACGATCATGGAGTCGCTTCGCAAGTCGATCCCGGCGCGGGATACCAAGGAAGTGCGCCGGGCTTCGCACACGTTGAAAGGGTCCGCAAATTTGTTCGGCGCCAAACGAGTCTTCAACGCCGCGCAGGCGATCGAACAACGCGCCGTCAACGATGAAATCGACTCGACCGAATCGTTGCTGCCGGCGTTGGAAACCGAAGTCGCCCGGTTGATGGAATGTCTGAAACGTTTCATCGGCTAAACGACATCAAAGAATTTGCACGGGCCGTTGTTCCCACGTTTCGTTAAGTCCCGTGTCGCTGGTCGCTCGCGGTTCGGATCGTTTGTTCCAAGCCCGCATTCTCGCAATCAGCGATGTTGATACTCGTTGGCGACAAACGCGGCATGATCTTTCATTGCATCGGCCTTTGACGCGTTCGTTGAAACTGACACGCTAAATGATCGAGACGATTCGCCGTTTGATTACCGCGGCGACGGTTTGACGTCTTCCAGTTGCTTTTCTAGCTGTCGCATGCTGCGTGAGAGCAACACGCGCACGGCGACGTCGGTCTTGCCGACTTTCTCGGCGATCTTTTTGGTCGGCATGCCTTCGGCGTAACGCATGCGGATGATTTCCCGCTGTTCCTCCGGCAGACCGGCGATGGCTTCTTGCATCCGCGACATCCGGACGTCGCGGCTCATCGCCGCGCTGGGTGAAGTCATGCTAGCGGCCAACAGTGCTTCAAGTCCCTGACCAGACGAACTGGCGCCTGATGCCGAGTGAATCGATTGCTTGCGACCGGCATCTCGTCGTTTGGCGTCGAAATGAAAACGGTGGGCGTCGACGACACGGCGACGTGCGATCTGTTGCAGCCACTGCATCGGCTCGTACTGCTGTAACGGAGCCGTTTCGAGTCCCGTCAACGCGGCGGTCGACACTTCTTGCACCAGATCATCAAGCTCGACCACCGACAGCAGGTGGTCGCCGGTAATACTGCGGATGAAACCGGTCAGCCGGTCGCGGTTCTGTTGGATAAACTCTGCCAGCGCCTCGGTATCACGCGACTTCACGCGTTCGATCAAATCCGAATCGGAGTCATCAGGCTGCTCGGCCGGCGCGTCGGTGGGATCCATTTTCTTGTTCCTTGCCGGGTGGTCGTCGCAAAAACATCATTCGCGATCAGTATAGGGGTTTGGCGCATCCTCGCGAGGAAGTTCTCATTAGAATCATAGTCTCTGCGTTTGCTTCGGCTGGCATGCTTGGCCGACGGTGGCGATACGGGAGCGGTGCCCGGCGCCAGGACTGCAGGGGCCCGAATCAACGGTACAGTGCAGGTACAGCTGTCAGTGCAGGCTCAGCGGCCGGTGCAGGCTCAGGCAAGTGCAGGCTCAAGCAAGTGCAGGTTCAAGCAAGTGCAGGCTCAGCAGCCAGTACGGCCGGGATTCAGTGCGGCCTGAAGTCAGTGCGGCCTGAAGTCAAGGCATTGCGGCTCCGCGGGGCATTGCTCAATCCACGGTGATCTTTTTTCCATGTCTTCCCAGTCCGCTCCATCGAACCCGACGCCGCGGAGTTCCGACGACGTCGACGATGCCGCCCGTCCGTCGTACGAAGAAGCGACCGAACTGGACATCAATGATCGTCTGGAAGCATCACTGGAACAGTTTTTGGCCGAAGCGCCGATCAATCATCGCAGCGAGCTGTTGCGATTCGTGCCGGAACATCCTGCCGAAGATGCGCAATTTATTCTGGTCGAACTGATCAAGCTGGACATGGCGATGATTGCCGAAGCCGGTGACGTGCCTCGCATCGAAGATTATCTGGAACCACTCAAGGACCATCTTTCGCGAGACCAGATTCCCGTCGATTTGGTGCTGGAAGAGTTGCAGCTGCGCAAGGAAGCTGGCGAAGAACCATCGCCGCAAGAATACGCCGCGAGATTTCCACAGTTCGACACCATCATCGGACCGCTGCTCGGGTCGCAAGAGAATACGCAAGCGATCAGCAAACGTGGCGCGCCGCCCGAACTGGCGATCGGCCAGACCATCGATGACTTTGTGATCATCCAGGCGCTCGGCAGCGGCGCGTTCGCGCACGTTTATCTGGCCCAGCAACAATCCATGCAGCGGTTGGTCGCGCTCAAGGTCTCGCGAGGCACCGGTGCCGAGCCTCAAGCACTTGCTCAGCTGGATCATCCCAACATCGTTCGCGTTTTCGATCAACGTATGTTGCCTGAATCGGGACTGCATTTGATGTACATGCAGTACCAGCCGGGCGGAACGCTGGCCGATGTCGTGCGATCGGTGCGCGAGACGCGTGAGCATCAACGCGGCGGCGATTCGCTGTTAGCGTCGGTCGATCGTCAGATGTTGCGTTCGGCGCAGGCGGTTCCCGATCGTTCGTCGATTCGTGATTGGTTGGCCGAAGCGACATGGCCGATGATCGTTGTATGGATCGGAGTGCAATTGGCCGAGGCGCTTGAAGAAGCACACCGACAAGGCGTTTTGCACCGCGATGTCAAACCCGCCAATGTGCTGCTATCAGGAGAGGCGGTTCCCAAGTTAGCCGATTTTAACGTCAGCCTGACGGGGGCGGCCGGACGCGCCGGCGCGGCGTCGACGTTCGGTGGCTCGATCGGATACATGGCCCCAGAGCATCTTCAGGCGGTTTCCGCCGACTCGGATTTGACGCAAGACGACGTTGGCGAACCGGCGGATTTTTACTCACTCGCGATTCTGTTGTGGGAATTGTGGCAAGGCCATCGACCGTTTCGGCAAGATGGATCGCCCAGTTCTTGGACACAGGCCGTCGGGCAGCAATTGCGGTCGCGCGAACAGGAACCCGAGGTGTCGAATTCACTTGGCGGAGCCGCCGAACGAATCTTGGAAACATCGCTGCGCCAAGCGTTGGCTTACGATCTGGACGATCGTCCCAAGTCGGGTTCGCAATTTGCCGGACGTTTGCGTCTGGCACTGCACCCGGACGCCGCCGTCATCTTCGAACCCGAACAGGACAGTCCACGCTATCGCGTTCTGGGCGTCTCACCGTGGTTGATCGCCGGTGCGGTTATTTTGGTTCCGAATATTGCCGCGGCGATCTTTAACTTTTATTACAACCAACGTGAACTGTTGACGGTTCATCCCGAGATGAAGGAAGGGTTCGATCCGCTGTGCGTGTGGGTCACGTTCATCGGGTTTGCGATCGGAATCGCGTTTTTGATTTGGTTGACAAAATCATTGGTCGGCGCGTTTAGCGATTTGAAGTCCAACCGGGCAATCGCCGACGATTCGCTGAATTCCATTCTGGCATTGCCGCTTCGTTCGGCGTTGATTGGTGGCATGCTGTGGGGCATCGCGGGCGTTACGTATCCCATCGCGTTATCGGCAATGTATCCTCAATTTCCAAGCGGCGAAGCCTGGCGTTTCTTTTTCTCGCTGGCGATCTGTGGCGGTGTTGCGGCGATCTATCCGTTCTTTGGGATGACGGTTCTGGTCACGACGGTTTACTATCCGCAGTTGATCAAGAAGGCGATGCGGGACGATACGTTCGATCTGCGCGCGAACCGAGTGATTCGCCAGAGTGAAAATTTTCTATTGGCCGCGGCAGGGATTCCGTTGCTAGGGTGTGCTTTGTTGATTTCGTCGGGGCTGGAAGCCAAGGACGTGATGTTGACCGCAGTGGCGGCGACGGCCGTCGGGTTGGTTGCCGCGTTTTTTGCGTATCGATGTATCTTGAAATATTGGGCGCAAATGTCCGATGTGCTTTCGGCCAAACGTCGCTCGGACGCGTTGGGCGCGAAGTAAGTTTGCTGGTCGCGAAATGATTCGATGAAAATCGCTTTCTAAAAAGCGTGTTCTGAAAAGTCACCGAGCGATCAACGCCCCGGCAAGCAATGACCCAAAATCAATGAAAACGGGTTCCGGGTGGCAGGGCGTGGCCTCGGGTGAAATCGCTGGCATCCATTTCACGTTTTCCCGCGGGTTGCAGACGAGTGATTTCAATCGCTGAGTCCCCCGTGGCGACACACAATCCGTCACCTTCGATGATCTCGCCGGGCACCGCGTCCGGTGGCGTTATTTTCAGTGGCTTCACTTGCTTGATGGCCAGTCGGATGGGCTGTTTCGCCGACGGTGGCGTGATGTGTGTGAATGCCACCGGCCATGGCTGCATGCCACGAACGTGGCAATCGATCTGGCGTGAAGTTCGCGACCAATCGATTTCCGCTTCCGCTTTGCTTAGACGCGGCGCCTTGCTGACGCGAGAGGGATCCTGCGGTTGGCCGATCGGTGATCTTTCGTCCCAGTCGGCCAGTTTCTCGATCGCTTGCAGCGTTGCCTCGATACCGATTTGCGATAATCGCTCTTCCAGTTCGCCGGCAGTTTCCTGGTCACTGATTCTCGTTTCTCGTGTCGTGATGATTGGGCCGCCATCGAGTCGCGGTGTCATGTGAATCACGCTGACGCCCGTGGTTTCATCGCCGGATAACAACGACCGTTGCACAGGAGCGGCACCGCGGTAGGCCGGCAGCAGCGAACCGTGCAGGTTGATTCCGCCCAGGCGTGATGCGGCGAGCGCGGCCGGTTTTAGAATCTGGCCATAATCACAAACCACCATCAGTTTCGCGCCCACAGCGGCGATATGATCGACCGATTCCGGATCGTTGATGCTCACCGGATCAAAGATCGGCAACTCGGCCGATTCCGCCCACGTCCGGACCGGTGCCGGTGGCGGTCCTTTGCGGCTGCGGACGGCCGGTTGTGGCTTGGTGACGACCAACGCGATTTCGTGTCCAGCGTCCCGTAAAGCTTCAAAGGAAGGAACCGCAAACGGTCCGGTTCCCATCAGTATCAATCGCATCAGTTGCTCAGTCAAAGAAGGTTGCTTGCGAACTCATTCGTCGCGGTTGTCGAGTTGTTTTCGTAGGGCTTTCATTCCGCGATGCAGCAGTCCGGCGACCGCACCGGTGGATTTGTCTAATTGGCTGGCCACTTCGCTTAGCTTCATGCCTTCCAGGTAATGCAGTCGCACCGCGTCGCGTTGCAATTCGGGCAATCGGTTAACTGCTTGTGCGACGCGGATCACGTGTTCGCCCATCGCAACGTTTTGGCTGGGCGTCGGGCCGTCGCCAGCCAGCAATCCCTCCAGCCGCATCGATGACTGGGCCAGCTTTTGTTCCATCGATTGCTCGCGTCGAATGTCTCGTTTGTCGCGATGCAGGTCTCGGTCGAGGTGGCACATGTTTCGGGCGAGTATCTGTCGCAGCCAACCGCGAAACTCGGCTTCGGTCGAGCCACGAAAGCCGTCGAAACCTTGCACCGCCTGCAGCATCGCTTGTTGGACAATGTCGGATGTGCCGATTTTGGCTTGATAGGCACGCCGCATTTGTGTCCGCGCCAGCATGCGCAGGTACGGTTCATACTGCGCGACAATCGCGGGATCGCTGGCGTCGATTTTCGGATTGTCATCCGAACTGGCGTTTGGGTCGGTCATGCTGTTTCGGTCCCATCTCGTGTGTCTCGCCGGTCGATCGTGGCTCGGCTAACTATCTTGGCTCGGCTGTTTATTGTCACTCGACGGCCGAATGCCGCTCAGCAGTCCTGGCCGAGCAGACTTGCGTCTCGTTCAACGAGCGACTGGTTTGCATCGGACCGACAACGGCCTCGATCGCATGACCGGTCACCTCAGCCAGCATTTCAAGTTCGGATCGGCTTGCGACCAACGGTGGCATGATGATGACGACGTCGGACAACGGTCGCAGCCAAACGCCACGTTCAATTGCCGTTTCACAGACACGGCGTCCGATCAATCCGTCTGGCGGAAAGGTTTCTTTGGTTTCGCGATTGGCGACCAGTTCGATTCCCACCATCAATCCGCGGCCGCGGATGTCGCCAACGTTGGGGTGGTTTTGGATCGGTCGCAGCTGTTCACGCAAAAACTGGGCGCTCTCATTGACCGTTTCCAGCAGACGGTTTTGTTGGAATAAGTCAATCGAGGCTAGTGCTGCTGCGGCGGCGAGCGGATTTCCCCCATAGGTATGTCCGTGAAAGAACTGACGCGATTGTGATGCGTCGCCTAGGAACGCTTCGTAGATGTGGGGGCGTGCAAGGGTTGCAGCCATCGGCAGATAGCCACCGGTCAAGCCTTTCCCAACGCACAAGATGTCCGGCGTGACGGACTCATGATCGCATGCGAACATCTTTCCGGTCCGCCCAAATCCGGTTGCCACTTCGTCACAGATCAACAGCACATCGTACTGGTCACACAGTTCTCGAATTCTTTTCAGCAGGCCAGCCGGATGCGTGATCATCCCTGCGGCACCTTGCACCAGCGGCTCGATGACGAGGGCGGCCAATTCTTCGTGATGAGTACGAATCAATGATTCGATTTCACTGGCATAATGTTCGCACGCGCGGTCGATGGGCAAGCCTTGGGGCAGGCGATACGTGCAAGGGACGGGGCCGCGGATCGGTGAAAACAAAATCGGGGCGAACAACTGATGGAAATACTTGATGCCGCCCAGCGAGACCGCACCGGTGGTGTCGCCGTGGTACGCCTGAGAAAGTGCTAGGTAAGACGTTTTCTTTGGACGGGCGTCTTTGCGCTGGTGCCAGTACTGAAACGCCATCTTCAATGCGGCCTCCACCGCCGAGGACCCATCGCTGCTGAAAAACACGTGCGAAAGATCGCCGGGTGTGATCTCGACCAATCGCTGTGCCAGAGCGTCGGTCGTGTCGCAAGACATACCCAAAGTGGTCACATGAGCCACCCGGTCCAGTTGGCCGCGGATCGCGTCGTCGATGGCCGGATGTCGGTGTCCATGAACGTTGCACCACAGGCTGGAGACGCCATCAAACAGCCGCCGGCCATCGGTGGTCGTCAGCCAGCATCCTTGTGCGTCATGGATCGACAATGGCTCGTAATCGGCCATTTGAGTGAAACCGTGCCAGTGGGACGAACTTGGTTGATGGTTCTGAAAAGCCATGGATCCGGGTGGATTCGTTTTGTGGTGTGCGTCAGAGAGCGAAAAAGGTAGGCTGGGCAAGGGCGTGCGCGATTCCAGCATCAATCGCCGTAAGATTCTGTACGATTACGATCCGTACGATCATATTCCGCCGGGCAAATTCCGCGGGGCATATTCCGTCGGGATGATTCGGTTACGCCAGAACCACGCACGGATTGTTCCAGCCTGCCAAGCCAAACTCAACGGAACTGAAAAGCTTATGGCGCGAGAAGCAGTTTACCAACATAGCGAAATCGAAAGCGATGCACCTGAGGGTGTCCGCCCGGAAGCACCCAGGGAGGCCGATAGTTCGCTGCGCCCTCGCCGGATGGAAGAGATGGTCGGTCAACGCGACGTGATCGAGCGTCTTCGTATCGCCATCGACGCGGCCCAGAAACGGGGCGAACCGCTGGGACATATTCTGTTTGACGGCCCGCCCGGCCTGGGAAAGACAACGTTCGCAACGGTCATTCCCACGGAAATGCAGACGACGGTTCAAATGGCCAACGGTGCCGGTCTGAAGGCGCCCAAGGACTTGATCCCCTATTTGACCAACCTGTCCGAAGGCAGCGTGCTGTTCATCGACGAAATCCATCGCGTGCCCAAGGCCGTCGAAGAATATCTCTACACCGCGATGGAAGATTACCGCATCGATGTCGTGTTGGGCGAAGGCGTCAGTGCGCGAACGTTAAATCTTGAACTGCGTCCGTTCACCTTGATCGGTGCCACGACGCGCGCGGGCATGCTCAGCGCGCCGCTACGCGATCGATTTCAAATACGCGAACATCTCGGTTGGTACACCAAGCCGGAACTTTGCGAAATCGTGCGCCGCAACGCCATCAAATTGAAGTTGCCAGTCGATGATCCGTCGGCCGAAGTCATTGCCGGCCGAAGCCGCAGTACGCCACGATTGGCAAACAATCGATTGTTGTGGGTGCGAGATTACGCCCAGAGCAAAGCGGACGGAAAGGTCGATGCGCAAATCACAACGTCCGCGCTGGATATGATCGGAATCGACTCGCTGGGATTGGACAAGCAAGACCGCGGGTATCTGGACACGCTGATGCGAATCTTTGCCGGAGGCCCGACCGGGTTGGAGGCGATCGCGCATACGATGAACGTCAGCGGGGACACGCTGGAAGACGAAGTTGAGCCCTTTCTGTTGCGCAGCGAATTGATTGTCCGCACGCGCCGCGGACGCATCGCCACGACAAGAGCCTATCAGCACATGAAACGCAAACCGGCGTAGGGCTCCCACCTGCATGAACCTTATCATGCAGCAATTGGTGAGCAGGCTTGTTCCAAACGACAACATGACAAACAGCTAACAGCCACTTCGAAAGCTTTCGATCGCATGAGCGACATTGCCGACTACGACTACGACTTGCCTCGCGAACGGATCGCACAGGAACCGCTTGCGACGCGCAGCGATGCGCGGTTGATGGTCGTCAATCGCAAGTCGGGCGACATCGATCACTATCACGTTCGCGATCTGCCGGAATTGTTGAATGCCGGCGACATCATGGTGATGAACAACAGTCGCGTCGTCCCGGCGCGATTGGTCGGCTATCGCACTCGCACAGGTGGGAAATGGCAGGGGTTGTTTCTGCGCTCGGATACCGATTCAGGGATTTGGGAAGTGCTGACGAAAACGCGTGGCACGCTGGTTCCCGGCGAGACGCTGACGATCCGAGACCGGCATTCACGCGACGCGATGCAATTGGTCGTGGTCGCCCGGACGGACAACGGTAATTTGTTGGCCACTCCACAGCTTCCCGCCGGTTATGTTCCGGTCGGTGATGTCGAGTTGGGTGAACTTTCCGATCCGGCTGACTGGTTGCAGCAGTTCGGGCGAGTTCCGCTGCCACCGTACATTCGCGATGGGCAAATGGTCGACGCGGATGTCGAAAACTATCAAACCGTTTACGCCAGTGAGCGAGGAAGTGTCGCCGCACCCACGGCCGGATTGCACTTCACGGACAAATTGCTGCGTCAAATCCAAAACGCTAATGTCAATACGGCCGAAGTCACGCTGCATGTTGGAATCGGGACGTTTCGGCCGATCCAGGCGGACGATTTGGAACAGCATGAAATGCACGAAGAATGGGGCCAGATCGATCGCCAAACGGCCCAACGCATCCGACAGTCGCGAGAATCAGGCGGCCGCTGTATCGCAGTGGGGACCACCAGTGTGCGAGTCTTGGAATCGTCGGTCGCCGCAAACGCGGGGCAACTGGATGCCTGGACCGGAGTCACGGATCTATTCATTCGCCCGCCCTATACCTTTGGTGCCGTCGACGCGTTGATGACAAACTTTCATCTCCCGCGCAGCTCGCTGTTGGTGCTGGTCAGTGCATTCGCCTCGCGCGAATTGGCCATGCAAGCCTATAAAGCGGCGATCGAGCAAGAGTACAGATTCTTTAGCTATGGCGATGCGATGCTAATCGTCTAGGCGATTTCGGCGAACTGGCTTGTTGTTTTGCAACAAGGGCTTGTCGTCGTGCAACGGGGACTTGTCGTCGTGCAAGGGGAACAGGGTGGGTTCCAGCCTACTTTTCTTTCGGCGGCGTGCGGTCGATACTGACGCGCCTTGAAACCGACATCCCGAGGAGCCGAAATGCCTGAGACCGAAGAACACATTCTCGTGGTGCCCGAAACTGTGATTCATGAAATCGGGGCATTCGAAGGTTTCCAGCCAAACGTCGATCGGTACCTCTCGCCCATTCTTTCGTCCGGCGAATTGTCGTTTGAACCTCGCAGTCAGATGGAAACCGACCCCAGCTTTAAACAGCTGATTCCGTATGTGCTGCTGCAGTGGACGAATGATGCCGGCGAAGTGAATTTGTTCGCTTACACACGTGGCGGCGGGTCCGGTGAATCTCGCTTGCACGCCAAACGAAGTATCGGAATCGGTGGACACATCAGCCGCGAAGATGCCGCCGATGGTGCCGATCCCTATTCCACAGGCATGCACCGCGAACTCGAGGAAGAAGTTCAGTTGAGTTCGAGCTATACCGAAACACGCGAAGGGCTGATCTATGATCCGTCGAATGAAGTCGGTCAAGTCCATCTTGGTGTGGTGCACCGATTCATCCTCGAATCGCCTGACGTCAGCAGCAACGAAGCGGACTTGGCCGAAGGCGGTTTCGTTGGTATCGACGAACTTCATCGCGACATCGAACGTCTGGAAACATGGAGCCAGCTGGCGCTGCAAGCACTCTTTCCACAAACCCGTTAGCAATGGGGCATCGATGCGGTCCGCGATCTCGCAACAATATCGTCGTCCGGGCCGTATTACCGACACGCCAGTATGCCAGCTTGCCAGCACGCCAAGCGTTAGCACGCCAGGCGCACGGATCGTGAACCGATCCGTGGCCATGGATGATGATTAAAGCCTATTCACCTTCGCGACGATGATTTACTTAGACAACCACGCCACGACACGCTGCGACGATCGCGTTGTTCAAGCGATGTTGCCTTGGTTTGCGGATGAGTTTGGCAATCCGCATAGCACGTCGCATCAGATGGGACGCACCGCCGCGGATGCGATTGGGCAAGCGATCGCCGAGATTGCCGAGGTGTTGGACGCGTCGGCCGAGTCGGTCGTCATCACGAGTGGTGCGACCGAAAGTAACAATCTGGCTCTGCGCGGTGTTTGCACTCATCCACGGCAAAAACGCCGGCATATCGTCACGGTGGCGACCGAGCATCCTGCCGTGCTGGACGTCGCCAACGATTTAAAACGCGATGGCTTTCGCGTTTCGCACGTGAGAGTTGACGCAGCGGGGCGCGTGGACCTGCAGCAATTGGCCGACACGATCGATGACGACACTGCAATCGTTTCGGTCATGTGGGCCAACAACGAAGTCGGAACCGTCGCGCCGATGCAGCAAATCGCCAATCTTTGTCATGACCGCGGCGCACTGTTGCATAGCGATGCGACCCAAGCGGTCGGGCGTATTCCAGTTAACGTCGTGCAAGCCGATGTCGATCTGCTGAGTGCGTCGGCGCACAAGTTCTATGGGCCCAAGGGGGCGGGGCTGTTGATTGTCGGCAACGGAAATCGGCGCGTGCGATTGCGTCCCATGATGGTGGGCGGCGGCCAGCAACAAGGCCTGCGTTGTGGGACGATGAACCCGGCCGGCATCGTCGGGTTGGCGACCGCGCTGAGAATTGGTGTTGCTGATTTAGAGCCAAATTCCAAACAGTCGGCTTCGCTTAGAGATCGGCTTTGGAATACGCTTCAAAAAGCGATCACGCCACTGCGTTTGAACGGACCATTGTTGGACGATGAAGATCGATTGGCGGGAAACCTGAATATCACGCTGCCTGCTGTCGAAGGTGAAGCATGGATGTCGGCAACACCCGAAGTTGCGTTCAGCAGCGGATCGGCATGCAGCAGTGTTGATGCCAGGCCCAGTCATGTGTTGACCGCGATGGGCATCGACGAATCTTCCGCTCGCCGAAGCGTGCGATTCGGAATCGGCAAGTTCAATTCGCCCGACGAAATCGATGAAGCTAGCAAAATGTTGATTGAATCTTATCGGCGTTTGCAGGAATTGACGGCGCCGTAAAGCTGCCCAGATCGCCAGCGCTGCCGAGATGCCTGACAGCGACGCGATTTGCCCCGTGATATCTCTCTTTACCTGTTCGTGACGGCGGCGGTAAACTTCTGCTAGTAAACCTCACGGTGAAACACTTGCGAAACACGCGCCGATGGATTCGGTGGCTTCGCGAAGTACTGGAAAACTATTCAAGGATTGAAGCGATGGGCGGAGTCCCTGTGCTATTGTTGCTCGCCGCGATGGGCATCACGTACGGCTGGCAACCGGACGGAAACGGAGGCGTGGAATACATCATCCAAATTCCGCCCGATCAGCTTGACGAGCTGCAGCAAAGCGGTGAACTGACCAGCGTCATCAATCCCAAGGTGCAGGCTCATGTCTCGCGGGTGGTGGTCAAGGTTGGTGACGAAACGCTGCACGAGATCACGCCGCCGGAACTGAATCAAACCGCCAAGCTTTCGCATCTATCATCGGTGCGCACCGCTGCGCATGATGGTTCGCCGGTTCCGATTCCCGAGATACGCGAGCAGGTCATGAAACCGGCTGGCGGATTTGATTTGCCCGACACCCTGAACGATGCCGCCACGCGTGCCGCGGGAAATTTGCGAACGGGAGTCGATGATTTTACGGCGGAGATGCAGCGTCGTGCCGCCAACGCCGGTACCGATCAAGCGCGCGCAACGGCGAACGAGTTGCAAAATCGCGCGGGCAACGCACTTCGCAACGCGGCCGATACACTGCTGGGGCGCGGCGGCAATAACGCAACGGCAAGCAACCCTCAATTGCCAAATTTCACCGGTGCCGATCCGGCCAGTGCGGCAGCCCTCTCGCGACAAGGCGTTGCGAGCACGGATCCTACCGGCCAACGAGATCAAAACTGGTATGGCCCCGATGGACGACTTCGTCGACCCACAACGGATCCGGTTGACAGCAACCGTGAATTGGTCGGGCCACCTGACCCGCGTTCGTCCACGGGGGCCGCGTCCGCCAACAGTAATTTTACCAACCCGCTGGCGCAGGCCGCGGCAGAACGTGCTCGCGCCGACCAGCTCCGTACTGACCAGCTCCGTACTGAACAAGCTCGCGCCGAACAGCTTCGCGCCGAGCAAGCTCGGGTAGAACAGGCTCGCGCGGAACAACTTCGGGCCGAGCAGGAACGCGCCCGGCTTGCCGCGCAAGAGCGATCGACTGGATTCGGAACGACATCCAACTTTGGCCGTTCGCCCATCGGGATGTCTGGCGGTTCGGCCGGCAATGCGGATCCACGGCTGGCTTCGACCAGCAACGACTCGCGATTCGGCGGCAACGAACCAACGTATGGGACCGCGTTCGGCGCCCAAACGGCAGGTGTTTCGCAAAACATGAATGTGGCAGCAAGCGTGGACCCGCGACTGACGGCCGAGCAAGTGGCCCAGTTACCCAGTGGCGGTTGGTCATTTGACGCCTATGGACGGCCGATCGATCGTGACGGCCGCGTTCTTGATCAGTGGGGGCGGCCAGTCGCTTCCGCCACTCAGGTGGCATCGAATCCGTCGATCCCGAGCGGTCAAGCCGATCCGCGGCTGAGTCAACCTACAGGCTATGACTTTGCTCGCGGCACCGCCGATCCTAACGCCTCAGCACCTCAGTACAACGGACAAGCTTACAACGATCCGCGAGCTGCGAACGTGCAGTTTAACGCCTCATATCCGGACCCGAATCGTGGGCTCGCAACGACGAGCGTCTATCCACCGTCGACCAGTCAGACCACCGCGGTGACGACGCTGCAGCGGCCACAGCCAGAAACCCGCGTCGCGCAAACTTCGGGCGTTTCGACTCAGCCGACAAATCTTGATCGGTCTACTTATTCTGCCTCCGACGTCTCGGCCGGTTACGGGGCAACGCGACCCCGTGGGGACTCAGTCATTCCTCGCGAGGAGCCCAAGGGCCCGCTGTTTAATATCTTGCTGCTGGTATCGATCGTCGGCAATTTGTACTTATTCTTTTGGCTTAAGAATCTGCGGTATCGGTTCCGCGATTTGGTCGCGGCCAAACGCGTGATGTCGTCGTCCAGCTCGCCTGCTTAGCTTGCGCCTGGCTATGGTGCGATCGTCTGCTTTGCGATTGCTTGCTTTGCGATTGCTTGCTTTGCGATTGCACTGTGCGTGGACTCGCTGTTAGCGACTTGCCAGGAACGAGTCGACGGCCGCAAGCATTTCCGCAGTGACCTGCTCAACGTCTTGGTTGGCATTGACGACGATCGTGTGCTCGCTGCTTTCGGGCAGTTGTTCAAGGAATGCTTGACGCACCGATTCCATGTAGGCAACGCCACGTGATTCCATGCGGTCGCGGCGATCGCCGACTCGCCGCATCGCGGCTTCGGCGGGCATGTCCAGCAAGATCGTCAGGGCGGGACGCAATTCGCCTGCGGCCAGACGGCCCAGCCGCCACAGCAGTTCTGCGGTGACGTCATCGGTCCCGATACTCTGGTAAACGACATTCGCCAGCAGAAAACGGTCCGAGATGACTGACTTGCCTTCGGCCAGTGCGGGGCGAATGGTCGATTCGATCATTTCGCTTCGGCTCGCCATGAACAACATCGCTTCGGTACGACGATGCATTTCAAGGTCGCTGTCGAGCAGCAATTCTCGCAGCCGTTTGCCGATCTCGGAACTGCCGGGATCCTGGACCGTGATGACATCGTGACCGCAGTCGGCGAGATGTTGTGTCAGCCGATCAATTTGCGTCGACTTCCCGACGCCGTCGATGCCATCGACGGTCACGAAGACCGATGTGGAAGAATTCATCAAGCGAGCTCAGGACGCAATGAGTGGTTCGTCGGGCCGTACGATTCGTCGGCGGTGTGTATGGCTTGGCTTGAAGCGATGCAAACGCGATTGGCGAGCACCGGACGGCACGGCCGAGAGCAACGGCTAGTTGGATTGAGGCGAGTATGCATCTGGCTGTCCGACCGGTGGCATGTGGTTGTAATCGGTGACAAACCACCGGGGCCCGGATCCATCGTTTGCCTCAATCTTTCGCATCTGGAATTGCAGCCTTCGGGGGACTCGCAGGCTGGCAAATTGTCCTCGCTTGTCGCTGACCACGACGACAACATTGATGTCGACGTCGGCTTCCGGTGGATAGGTGCCCGCGACCACATCGATTTGGCGGATGCCCGTCACGCGGGCATCGTCGAATTCGAATCGAGCCAATTCGCTGCGCGCCTGCGCAATGGTCCCCTGGCGTTCTTCCATGATCACCCTGACGACCCGCTCGATATCGTTCACGCGAACGGCATCGGCGGTCTCGAGGATCAGTTCGCGAATTTCTTCGCGATCGGTTTTCCAATGGGCGGCCAACCACCATTCGCCCGGAATCAACAGGGCGATCAGCAGTCCGATCACGGCGGCGGCCTGCTTGCCGGTTTGCAGCCATCCGTACAACAGGGCGACTGAAAACGCGCCTAGCATCAATGAGACGATAAGCGGTTGTTCGGCAAGCAGCGTTTTCATTTCTTTCCGTGAAAGAGTGGTCCGCCATATTGAGCGGTATCGCCCAGCATTTCTTCGATGCGCAGCAATTGGTTGTACTTCGCCATGCGATCGCTGCGGCTTGCCGATCCGGTTTTGATTTGGCCGGTCGACATGGCAACGGCGAGGTCGGCAATGGTTGCGTCTTCGGTTTCACCACTGCGGTGACTGGTCACGGCGGTGTAGTTGTTGCGATTGGCAAGCTGGATCGCGTCGATCGTTTCGGTAAGCGTACCGATCTGATTGACTTTGATCAGAATGCTGTTCGCAATGCCTTCGTCGATTCCGCGTTGCAATCGTTCGACGTTGGTAACGAACAAGTCGTCGCCGACCAATTGTACATGATCGCCGACCTTCTCGGTCAGCTTCTTCCAGCTATCCCAGTCGTCTTCGTCGCAACCGTCTTCGATGCTGCAGATCGGGTAGTTGTTACACCAGTCCGCCAAGAAGTCGACCATTTCGTCGCCGGAAAGTTGTTTGCCGTCGATCGAATACTTCTTGCTTTCGCGGTCATAGAACTCGGTCGATGCCGCGTCCAGCGCGATCCAGATTTGCTCGCCCGCTTTATAGCCGGCTTTGTCGATCGCTTGCATGATCACATCGAGCGCTTCTTGATTGCTCTTTAGGTCCGGCGCGAAACCACCTTCGTCGCCGACGGCGGTGTTGTAACCTTTGTCTGACAGCACTTTTTTCAGGTGATGAAAGATTTCTGTTCCGGCACGCAGCGCGTCGCTGAATCGCTCGAAACCCAGCGGCATGACCATGAACTCTTGCACGTCGACGGAATTGTCCGCGTGTTCGCCACCGTTGATGATGTTCATCATCGGGGCTGGCAACAAACGGGCGCCCGCGCCGCCGAGATATCGGTACAGTGGTTGGTTTGTCGATGCGGCGGCCGCATGAGCCGTGGCCAGCGAGACGCCAAGGATCGCGTTCGCGCCGAGTTCACTTTTGTTTGCTGTGCCATCGAGCTGAATCATTGCCGCGTCGATACCGGCTTGATCGGTCGCGTCCATCCCATCCAGCGCGTCGGCGATTTTGTTGTTGACGTTATCGACGGCCTTTTGGACACCTTTGCCCATGAAGACGGACTTGTCGCCGTCACGCAGTTCCCAGGCTTCGTGGGCACCGGTGCTGGCACCGCTGGGGACGGCCGCGCGTCCGTGGGCACCGTCGGACAACAGGACTTCGCATTCGACGGTTGGATTTCCGCGGCTGTCAAGAATTTGTCGCGCGTGGACTGCTTCGATCAATGTCATGGGAACCTCGAGATTCGTTTGATTCGGGAGTATGAGTTTGAATAATTAACTGGTAGTCTTAGCCGGATGTTACCTTGGGACGTTCCGGGAACCGGGCGTTTTTGCCCATAACTTACGGTGCTAGGCGCGTTTCGCTTGATGCACATTCCGGTCGAGGCCCAGGCGTTTCTGGTCCAGGCCCAGGCGTTTCTGGTCCAGGCCCGGCGTTCGGTGCCGATCGCATTGGAACGTGTCTCCAGTTCGAACGTGTAGTATGGGGCGTGACCCATGGGGCGTGACACATGGCGGTTGCGGACCGGTCGGAATCGACCGGGGCGACTCCAAGTATTCGCGCAGCATTTTGTCCAATGCCACCCAAGGTGAACACCCGGCTTTACTTTCTTCGCGACCACTGGTCGTTCCTCGGTTTTCCCTGGTATTCCTTACTGTCATGTTCACCGGACTTGTCGAAACGGTCGGATCGGTCAAGCAAATTCGCAATCAACCACCTGGGAAATTGCTGACGATTGCGACCGATGCCTTTGTCGCCGCCGAAGATGATCCCGATAAGGTTGCAATCGGCGACAGTATCTCGATCAATGGGTGCTGTTTAACGGTCGTACGCATCGGCGACGATGATCGCGAGTTCGATTTCGAAGCGGGTGAGGAGACCCTCGCACGCACGAATCTGGGCCGGCTGAACCAGGGTGATGGAGTCAACTTGGAACGCGCACTTGCTGTCGGCGATCGGCTGGGGGGCCACTATGTGACCGGTCATATCGATGCGGTTGGAACCTTGACGGAGCGTCGCGACGATCCGCCCTGGTCGCATCTGACGTTCGGCATCCCCACACGATTGGCCAGCCAAATCGCATCCAAAGGCAGTATCGCGATCGATGGAATCAGTCTGACGGTCGTGGATGCCGATCAGCAATCTTTCAGTGTCGCCCTGATCCCGCATACCCTCAGCGAAACCACCTTGGGTGTCAGGCAAGTCGGCGACGAAGTTAACTTAGAAACGGACGTGTTGGCAAAGTATGTCGAACGGTCCCTGCAGTTCACGCGTGAGTCGACATGAACAAAATTCCAGAAGCATCAGGTTCCGAAGAACCAAAGCCCGAACAATCGCAGCCCGAACAATCGCAGGCCGATGCACCCACATGGGGTGAGCCTCGCGCCAAACAGCCCCGCCAAACCGCTTCGTATCTCTCTCGGCGTCTAGCCGCGGCCGGTCTGCAGCCGGTGTCACGCTACGGCCAGAACTTCCTGATCGATTTGAATCTGGTCGATCTCATTGCCCGATCCGCCCAGCTGAACAAGAACGACGTCGTGCTCGAGGTCGGAACGGGCGTCGGATCGTTGACATCGCGTCTGTCCGACGCTGCCGGTGCCGTCTTGAGCGTCGAGATTGACGCCAACTTGCATCAACTCGCCAGTGAGGAGTTATCGGGCAGGCCGAACGTGCGCTTGTTGCACGGTGATGCACTGAAGAACAAAAACACATTGCGCGAAGACATCATGGTTCAAATCCGTGACGCGTTGCAGCGTTTGGGCGAGGACGCGAGGTTCTTGTTGGTCGCCAATTTGCCCTATAACGTCGCCACGCCGATCATCAGCAACTTGTTGCTTGAAACACCGCCGCCTGCTGCAATGGTCGTCACGATTCAAAAGGAGATGGCCGATCGAATGTCCGCTCAGCCGCGGACCAAGGACTATGGCGCGCTTAGCGTTTGGGTTCAGTCATTGTGCAAGGTCGAATTGGTCCGTGACTTGCCGCCCAAAGTATTCTGGCCTCGGCCGAAAGTTCAGTCGGCGATCATTCGCTTGGATGCGGTGCCGCAATGGCGCGACCAGTTTCCAGACCTGGTTTACTTTCACAAAACCGTTCGCTCGCTGTTTTTTCATCGCCGCAAGTTTTTGCGCAGCGTTGTCATCAGCGCAATGAAGGGCCGTTTGGACAAAACGCAAGTCGATGCGGTTCTTGGCGGTCTAGGACACGGTGAAACCGCCCGCGCCGAAGAGCTTTCTGTGCAGCAAATTCAGGCGTTGGCCGAAGCCCTCCGGCAAGCTGAGATCTCCATCAACCGTTGATCAAGCCTGCGCGGCTTGATGCCGCTGTCGTTTTCCCTTACGCGGATGATCACTGCGCAAATGACGTCGGCGCGATTGACGTCGGCGCAATTGACGTCGGCATGGTTTACTTCGGCATGGTCACCACAATTTTTTGATCGTGCCATTGGACAATGACACCGGCTTTCTGTGCGACTCGATTGATCAGGCTCTTTAATGTCTCGTCGTTCGCTTCCAGGCTGATTTGTTGCTGGCACGCCTGGATGGCATCCGGTTCGATGATGCACTGGCGACCGGCCGCCTGCGCAAATTGGTGCAGTGCCGCACCGGCAGATGTCTCGGTGCGTCGCAAGCTGAATGTCAATGTTTCGTTTGTGTTTTGTGCCGCAACCACTTTCGCGTATTGCGACAATAAGGCATCCGTACCCAGGCGGTGCGCGGTCGTGCTTGCTTGGATTCGCAATGAGTCATCCTCGACCACCGCCCGACTCTTTGCATCACTGGCTCGGATCACCCGGCGGAGTAACGACGAATGCGCGTCCGAA
Organism: uncultured Pirellulaceae bacterium; assembly: GCA_963975425.1. Taxonomy (GTDB): domain Bacteria; phylum Planctomycetota; class Planctomycetia; order Pirellulales; family Pirellulaceae; genus CAXBGS01. Next base: position 323,836 of record CAXBGS010000003.1, on the reverse strand, counting down.
GAATACATGCGTTCTGCCATGTACTTCGCATCAATGGGACTGGCCTGAATTTCAGTCGACGATGCATCATGGAAACCGGAAAGCCCCAGATCGAATTGTGCCAGCACCAGCGCGATGGCAACGCGACGATCGATCTGTTTCCAAGTTTGCGCGGGCCATAGATCGTGAGGAAGCGGGACACTATCAGTATTCGCGGAGTCCATTCCTGCAGCGGCGGCTAACGCTTTGCTGCCACTGGTCAGTTCAGGCCACTGGACATCGACAACGTCCGCATCGGTGTCTTCCTGCGAAGCTTGTATCAGTGATGCCGACGTCGCATCCACCCAATCGGCGCGGCCTACCAAGACGACGTTGCAGACAGGCATGACGACACAATCGCGCGCTTTCGCAATCTCCGTGATGGCCATAAAAATGGTCGGGCCAACGCTGCCAGCTTTGATGGGACTTGTCGGATCAACGTGGCGGTCTAGGAAAAGATTAACGGCGACGGGTTCGCTCACACGTTGAAGCGCATCACGCAGTGACATGCCGTCGACGACGGCTGTCATGGGCGCATTGAGTTGAGCCCAGAACTTCGTTTTACGCCGCATGTCGTCGGCGTGCCCACACCGTGTCGGGCCAAGAAATACCAGCGATAGGACAACGGCAATTTTTGCGTTGTTCAACAGAGCGTTGTTAAATCGATTCGTGTCCACGTTCACTCGGAATTGCGATGGGAAATTCGATTTTCGTTCGCCAGCAGGAATCGATCAAGGCTGGGCCCAAGTCGGTGTGCGAGTGTGTTCGATTCGAAACGCCACTGAACCGGGCGGCAACGGGATCCACCGGCCGGCATTGGGGGTCTTGAGGAGGACAGTTGGCAACGATGTGATCGTATTCCGCCGGGAAATTGTGTCTCAGGTGGCACCATACCCGATCGAGACGGGATTGGTATCAATTGATTCCTTGTCGGCTCTCGCAGGCGTAACTAGACTCGCATAGCGGCGGAATCGAACCAAAGAAATGCGACGGGGCAAGATAGTAGGTTTGGATAGGTGTCGCTCATCCGTCCCGGTCGGAATCTGCCGACGGGTGCTGATGTGCGGCAGCTGGTTTTTGCAGGGTATTGCCGCTTGCCGGCGACATCTTACTGCGTAGGATGCACACGACCGTATCGGTGACAACACAACTATGATGACTCGACGGAAAGTATCGTGACCTCTCCCTTGCTGCGAACCACCCGACTTGTCTCTGCCTATCGTCGGTACCTTGTCTCGGCAGATTCGCCTCAGTTCGCGTCCGAGGTTGACCGGTACTACAGTTCATCGACACTGGCTGCCTTGCTGCAGCGAAGCGATGTCGAGATGCGACGTGCGTCGGCCTTAGCGTTGGGGATGCTGGGCGATCGTGATGCGGTCGAACCGCTCGGACGCTCGCTCGCGGATTCTGATCGAGGCGTCCGTTTGGCTGCGGATGATTCGTTTCGCGCCTTGCTTGTCCGTAACGCGGCACCACTGCACCACCAGCAGTTGTTAAAGGTGATGCACTTGAATGACGGCGGCGAACATGCCGCCGCGTTGGCGCCGACGATGATCCTTGTCGACCAAGCCCCCAGTTACGCCGAGGCGCATCATCAGCTGGCGATTTGTTGGCACGGTCTCGAAAATCACCATCAAGCTGAAATGGCCTATCGCGCTTGTTTGTGGAATTGCCGTTACCACTATCCCGCCTGGCAAGGCTTGGCGAAATGTCGAGTGTTGTTGGGTGACGCGCACGCCGCCATCGAAGCGCTTCAGCGATGTCTGGAAATTTGCCCCGATGTTGAATCGGCACGCGTTCAGATTCGCGCGATCCGGCGCAGGTTACGACAAGCGGATTGATGGTGGAAACGGATGATCGGTCAAGCATGCCGATCACACATCGAAACTGGCATGGCCTTGCCATCCATCAGTGGAGAAACAGCTTTGAGTTATGACGAGTCTCTGGTCGGCCTGATTTCTGTTTTGTCTGCCGTCACGGCAGCTGCGATCGCGGTCGGTCCATGGTCGGTGCCGTATGAATTGAAAACGATTGCGGCAATCAAACAACGTTTTGGCAAGCCTGCCGCACGCGGAGTTTGGGTGGCGCTGGCCATCGGTTTTTTGACCGCCGGATTCGCGATTCTCAATGGCATCCGTCCACCGTATGCCGTGCCAGCTAGCCAGGTCGACGTGAACCGTTGACGTTGTTGTCGGTGCGCCGCAACATGCTAAGTCTCGGCACGCGGACCGACCGTCACCAAAAAACGCTCGCCCAAACATAAGTCTGGCCGAGCGTTATTCGATTGCGGGCGATGCCCGCTTCACTGGCTGTGAATGGGTGGGATTCGTGACGAATCAGGTGCCTGGATTGGCGTCGGCGATCGCTTGATTCATGACTTCAATCGCTGGTCCGGTATAGCGTTTGTACTCGTTCCAAAAGTGGTTCATCGCGGCCTCGTCGGCAAAGAAGAACATTCGATTGTGAGTCGGGTCTTTGAGTCCCCATTCGCGTTTGCCGGGGACGATCTTGCGTTCTTCGAAGAATCGCACGACATCGATTTCGTTTAGCACAGGCGTGTAAGGAATCGGGTCGGCTAAGAAGGTTTGCATCGCGTCTGCATTGGAGAACAAGTACAGTTTGCCCAAGTGGACGACGCCGAATTTCGGATCGCCTTCAACCCAGCGATCTTCTTTGATCACGGTGACAGCACAGTAACCTTGCATCGCCAGTTCAGGCGTCTCGGTCATCGCCGCGCCGTCGGTGATGGATTTCGTGGTTGCTACGCTGGCGCTTGCTTTGCTGGGCACATCCAGGCTCATGCCTTCGGTTCGTGCACCGGCCAAAATACCTGCGGTCCCACTTGGCAATTCCAAACCGGATTCAGGCGATGGTGTGGGTGCGTTGGCGACGGGTGCGTTTCCAACGGGCAGCGTCAGGCTTGCGACGGCACTCGGTGGTGCACTTGCGGCCGGCGCGGTGGTTTGTGGTGCTGGTGTGGCAACCGGCGGCGCGGCGGCGACGTTAGCCGTCGGTGGGTTGCGGGCGTAATCGGGGACGGCAGCTGCTTGGGCCGGTGCGGTCGTCGTTGATGGTGCCGTGGCTTTCGGTGTCACCGAGGCAATGGCTTCACTGCCTGCGGGCATGGTCATTGATGGGCCTGGAGCGGCTTTGGGAACACGATGCAGCATGGCGACATAGTCGTTCGCCTTTTGCGGGCTAACCGTATGCGAAAGCGTTTCGCCTTCGGTGGTCACGATCACATCGGTCGGGAATGCTTTGACCTTGAACATCTGGGTCAGCTTGGGATTGTTGCCGCCGTGGATTTTTACCGGCACAAAGCTCTTGTGCAGCGTTTCGGCGACTTCGGGCGCCTGGAACGAACCTGCTTCCAGCCGATCGCACCAAACGCAGTTATCGCTATAGAAGTGCAGCAGCAGCAGTTTGCCTTCCGCCTTGGCCTGTGCGTGAGCGGTCCGGAGGTTTTCTTGCCAAGTGATTTCGGCAGACGCGGAATCGGTGAAAACCAAAGTGCAGGCCACAATCATGCTGGCCGCGACCGCGGTGATTCGGGAGTGAATTGCCGTTCGCATCGAGCCTGTCCTGTCGTCAAATTTCGTAGGAAGTGGGAAGGTGTTTGAACCAAGATTGGCACAGGGTCAGTTTCGGCTGATCCGGTCGTGCGGCTTAAGCAGAAACTACAATTTGGGTCGACTTTGACGCCAGACGAACTTCGGCTGGTGATGAGACGCAAGCGGCTGGCGAATGTTTGTCGGCAAACGTATTTCCCTTGCGCGGGGCGGAGCTGCCGTGCTTGCTAGCAACTGGGGGTGATCCTTGGGGTGTCCATTTCGGATCCGAATGGGACGCATGCATGGGGAAAACGCGGCATGGCCGAACGAGAAACCGCGGATAACGTTTCAGAGCGGGGATTCACTTTGCCCATGTCGGATCGGTGAATCACGGCCGATGGGCAGAAGCAGGGATTTCCGGAAATCCTTCACATTTGGCCATCCGATGGTGATAAGATGGGGGCAGATTCGATAAATTTTGGGTCTGGCGGGTCCATCGTGACCTGCTAATCGGCGATCACTGCCCCGCTTTTCCAGAATCCGCGGTCTGCCGATTCCAGCCAGAATCGCCGGCGAAATTCAGCAGCAGACCGGTAGAGTCCAGCGGCGGCACGGGACCGAAACGCCGCCGAAGACGTTGAAATCAAGAGAGATAGATCGAGAGTACGCACGCAGCCAATCGAGTGGTTCGGACTTGACAGAGACCGCGGAGAGGCTATATTTCAACACGAATTAACGATGGCGGGTCGAGGGGTTCCTCACCTGTCTCTCCGAGGACGACGTGATTTCGTCCCTCTCTGTCAGCGGTTTCACAAGCAAGCCCCTTTCGCTCTTTGCAATTGCGACGACCAGGATTCACGTGTGTGGGAAACGCATCTGGGTCACAGCGTCACAGCACAGAACGGTTACCATCGACACGATTAGCACGCTTGCTGAAACGACACATACGAGACAAGTATTGAAGCTCACGGTTTGAAAATTTCGCGTTTTCAACAGAAGCCTTTCGCGCCAGTGTTTTGCCCGGTTTTAAGACGTTCCCAGGATTCTCGGACTGACTCTTAATCACCGGTGTTTTGACACTGTGTCGCAACGAATCGTTCAACCTAGTTGAGTCGGAACCGACACGGAGTCGGCTCGGATTTTTTGACCAAGCAGTTCGCGTTACCGCCGCTAACTTGCCGGGTTTTGTTTCCTAAATTATTGGTGCGGTATTCTTCAACCACGCTGACACAGCCACGGCACAACCATTGGTGTGCTGAGCGGGGTCGCCATTGGTGTTGGTCGCAAGTGACGACGGATTTGCAAGTTGCAACTTTGTCGGCACCGTCGATCCGGCACCGACGATCGGCCACGCGAACGAACGTGTTCACTCAGTCGAATGGTCGATCGTCGATCGCCACGTGGACGTCAGCACTCTGGACAACAAATGGCGAAAAAGAAACAAAGCAACCGCGGTCGTGGATCCGGTGGAAGTGGCTCGGGAGGCAACAGCGGCGGTCAGGGAGGCGGCAACGGAAAGCCTCGGACTCGTCGACGACGCCGCGGTGGCGGTGGAGGCGGTGGCGGACAGAATAATGGCCAATCCCGCGGCGGCGCGATGGATCAGGAGCCAGCCGACATTCCCAGCGATGCTCCGTTAGAAGAAGGCGAAGGCATCCTGGAACTGCACCCCAACGGTTATGGGTTTCTTCGCGGACAAGAAAACAACTATGCCCGCGAACGCAGCGATCCGTTTGTTCCCGGAACAATGATCGAACGCTTCGGACTGCGCCAGGGCGTGCACATCAAAGCGATGGTGCAACAGGCCCGGCGACAGCAGGGGCCGCGTGTTCGCGAAATTCTTGACGTCGATGGAATTGCCCCTGAGGCCTACCCTGACGTGAAGAGCTTTGACTCTCTAACGGCGATCAATCCGGACCAGTGGTTGAACTTGGAAGTCGGCAAGAAACCGATCACCAATCGAGTGATTGACCTGTTGGCACCCCTGGGCAAGGGCCAGCGAGCACTCATCGTCGCACCGCCACGAAGCGGTAAAACGATCATGCTGCAAGATATCGCCCGCGGGATCTCTGAGAATCATCCGACGCTGAAACTGATCGTTCTATTGATCGACGAACGACCAGAAGAAGTGACCGATATGCGGCGCAGCATCCTTGGGGGTGAAGTCGTTGCCAGCAGTCTAGATATGGACGTTGAAAGCCATGTGCGTTTGAGCCAACTGGTGATCGATCGCGCCCGGCGACTTGCCGAAACCGGGCAAGACGTCTTTCTGATGCTTGATTCGATCACGCGACTTGCCCGCGCGTTCAACAAGTGGGTTGGGCGTGGCGGACGTGGCGGCGCGACGATGACCGGCGGCCTGGATATCAAAGCAATGGATATTCCCAAAAAGCTGTTCGCGACTGCGCGGGCTTTTGACGAAGGCGGATCGCTGACCATCGTCGGCACCTGTCTGGTCGATACCAATAGCCGGATGGACGAAGCGATTTTCCAAGAGTTCAAGGGCACCGGTAACATGGAATTGGTGCTCGATCGCAAGCTAGCCGATCGTCGTGTTTGGCCTTCGATCGATATTTCGCAAAGCGGTACTCGTCGCGAAGAATTGCTTCATGACGAGGAAACGTACGAAGCCGTCACGATGTTGCGTCGAACGCTAAGCAGCATGCATCCCTGTGATGCAATGGAACAATTGACCAAGCAGCTTGGACGTTTCGAAAGCAATGACGAGTTCATCAAGCTGATTAGCGGTGCTAGTTCGGCGCTGTAATGCGATCGAAGCAACTCACTTAGGTTCGTTGCCGCTCGCCGATACGAGTGGAAATATCGAGGGCGTGAAGTAGCGACTTGCTGGTCGTTCGGCTTCAATCTTCTTGTTTCATTTCAATCGGCAGTGTCACGACGAGCGTCAGGTTTGGATCCAGTGTCGAACGCATGATTGGGCCGGCGCAGCAACGAAGTCGGCGTAAAGCGATCGCCGCATTGGTGATCGTTAACGTGCTATGGGGAAGTTCATTTCCCGTCATGCGAAGTCTGAATCTGTCGTTGGATCAACACTTCGGTGTTACCGAAGAAACCGCATCAGCGGCACTGCGACTGTCGACTGCCGCTTGGATGATCGCGATCCGGTTTGGCCTGGCCCTCATCCTGTTGTTGGTCTTGCTGCGAGGGATCGTGAGGCGAGTTCGATGGCCGCATTTTGGGGCGGGATGCGCACTTGGAGCCGTTTTCTATTGCGGCTTGATGTTACAGGTCATGGGCTTGGCGACCATCCCAGCTTCTCGCAGTGGATTCTTGACAAGTTTAACCGTCGTCTTCACGCCGATCATCATGACAATCTGGCGGCGGCGTTTGCCAAGAGTTCCAGTAGTGCTAGCGGCGATCGTGGCACTGGCTGGTGTATCGGTTTTGACCGGATGGATCACCGTCAACTTTGGGCGAGTGAAGATCGCCGATCACTCACTCGTGGGATGGGGGGTCGGTGACCTGTTAACGGTTGCCGGAGCGGTTGTCTTCAGTTTTCAGATTTTGTTGATCGATTGGTTTGGGAAACGATACGACGCCGAGGCTTTTACGCCCAGCATGTTTGCCACAACCGCGCTGCTGGGGACGCTGACATTTTGGTTTTCTTATCGACTGGTTTCCGAGACGACTGCGGCCCAGGCAAGCCATTCGGTGACTTGGGTCGGGCTGGCATCGCAGCCACCGTTGATCATGTTGATTGCGTTTCTATGTGTGTTCCCTTCCCTGCTCGCCTTTCATTGGATGAACAAGTACCAGCCGATGCTATCCGCCGGGCAAGCGGCCGTGCTCTACACGACAGAGCCTCTATTCGCGTCGTTGTGGGCGATGGTGCTGCCGGCGCAGCTAAGCGTGCTCTGCACGATCACTTACGCGAACGAGAGCTTCAGCACGCCCTTGGTGATTGGTGGTGCACTGGTCCTATCGGCCAATGTGCTGGCGCTATGGCCGAGTGCTGACGCTATGGCCGGAGAGAATCAGGCCAGTACCGATCGAGATGGCGGGCTAGATATCGTTTAGATAGCGATGCACGCAAGACACGGCTAAGGATCCGTCGCCCACCGCAAATCCGCAGCGTTTGGTGGTTCCGGCGCGAACGTCACCGGCCGCCATGATGCCAGGAACGGTCGTTTCCAGGTCGCATGGCCCGCGTGTCAGTGGCCATCGCGATCGCAGTTCGCTGTCGGCGGAATAAAATGAAGACCCTGTCATGACGAAACCCTTGTCGTCAAGCAGAACCTTTTCGGGCAACCAGTCTGTGTGTGGCTTCGCGCCAATGAAGATAAAGACTCCGGCGCATGTTATGGATTCGGTTGTTTCGTCTCGATTGTTTCTAACTTCGATCGACTCGACATGTTCGTCACCGTGGATGCGTTCAATCTCACAATGCTTACAGACTTCGATTTTCGGGTTCTTGAGCACCCGGTCGCACAAGTAGGCGGACATGCTCTTGGACAAGTCGTCGCCGCGGATCAGCAGTTTGACTTCATTCGCGTGCTGGGCCAGGAACATGGCCGCCTGGCCGGCCGAGTTTCCGCCGCCGACAACGACCGCGGTCGCTTGGTCGCACACGCGTGCCTCGACAAGCGTTGCCGCATAGTACACGCCGGCACCCTCAAGACGTTGACAGCCGGGCAAGCCCAACTGCCGATAGGTAACACCGCTTGCGATCAAGACGCATCGTGCGCGTGCCGTTTGTCCGGTGCAAAGTTTTAATCGGTGTTCACCCGAATGATCGGAATCGATGGACCCGACCGTGATGGGAGCGATGAATTGCGTTCCGAACTTGAGGGCTTGTAGATAGCCACGATTGGCAAGGTCGTTACCGCTAAGCCCCGAGGGGAAGCCGATGAAATTCTCGATCTTCGAACTGCTTCCTGCCTGGCCTCCCGGGCCCACCGCATCGATGACCAAGGTCTTGATGCCTTCCGATGCCGCATAGACGGCGGCCGCCAATCCGGCCGGACCTGCGCCGACGATGACGAGGTCGAACAGCTGTTCGTTCACGTCTCTCGCAATGCCAATGCATTCGGCTAGTTTCGGCAACGACGGATTGCCGATGGTGTGTTTGTTGCATCGGATCACGGGCAGTGGTAAATCGGTTGCACCTAACATTTCAAGCTGCAGCTTTCCGTCGTCGTGATCGGCTTCGAAAAATTTGTGCGGCACATGGTTCTTGTAAAAGAACTCGAGCAGTCGTGACGTCTCTATCGTGTTTGAACGTCCGATCATCCGTACCCCGGTCAAACCATTCTCTGCCACAAGTTCGCGGCGTTTTTGAAAAGCGTCTAACAGCAATTCACTGACATCGGGGCACTCGTTCAACAGTTTTCGTAAACGGTAGGCGCACAGCCGATAGACCTCGACTTCGTCGTCGGCGATGGCGACAAACAAAGACGATCGACCCGTCAGCATGTCAATGTCGCCGGTAAAAGCTCCGGCACCGTGTATCGCAATTGGCTTACTTGAATCACCCTCGGGTTCGACGATTCGGACCTTGCCGGACTTGACCACATAGAAAGGGTAGTCCTTTTGCCCTTGAGAGATCAGTTCTTGTTCGGGCTGGAACGACAACAGGTCCGCTATCGAACCGATCGCGGCCATCTGTTCGTCATTGAACGTTGGAAAGGCGGATGACTCGAGTGATCGCATCATGATCGATAGGGCCGATTGTGTACTGGGAATGCGGATGTGGTCATAGCGACTTGGCAATTTCGTTGCCCAACGGTTGCCCAGCACTATTGTCACACGGACAGGCTGGAATGGAACCGGCCACCGATGCGTTCTCGCGATGACGTTTCTGAATCAAAGGTTCTGTTTTCATCGGCAACGGGTAGACTTTGGCGACGGCCACCAGGTGGCGAACCGTAGCAATTGACGATTTACCGCAATTGATGACTCATCGAAATTTAACAATAGCCCGGGAGCAAATAACGCGATGTACACTCGCCGAAACATTCGATGGTCTGTCGTGCTGCGATTCGCTTGGTCTGGGATCATCGTGTTCGCCGCCTGGAGTGGCGCGGTCACTTACTTGTATCAAACGCTGCGTGATGAAGGGATCGATTGCAGTATCCCAATCGCGCCACTCACGACAATCGGCGTTGCCGTGGCGTTCTATATCGGTTTCAAGAATGACCAGTCTTACGACCGCAATTGGGAAGGTCGAAAGATTTGGGGTGGGATCGTTAACGTCAGCCGCTCGTTTGCGAATGATGTTCTGAGCTTTGTTTCATCGCATCACGCCCAAGACGTGATCGATCCGGTATCCGTCAGCGAAACGCATCGAGCATTGATCTATCGCCATTTGGCGTGGATGCATGCGTTGCGATTCCAGCTTCGCCGTAAGACTCCTTTCGGATTTACGCCGCGTGGAAGCCAGTTGCGATTCGCTCAGGCGACCGACTTGGATGCAATGCGTCAACAATTGTGTCAACTGCTTCCCCAGCGCGAATTGACCGTTGTTTGCAGCCAAGTCAATTCAGCAACTCAAATTTTGCGTTTGCAGAGTGATCATCTAAAGCGGATTTATGAAGACGATCAATTGATCGACAATTTTCGCCACATCGCGTTGATGAAACTGGTGACCGAGATGTACTCGCTGCAAGGAAAGTGTGAACGAATCAAGAATACGCCCTTTCCACGTCAGTATGCTTACTTCAGCAACGTTTTTACCTGGATATTCATTGCTCTGATGCCGTTCGCGATTGTTGGCGAGATCGCATCGCATGGCGAGTTGATTTGGCTGAACGTACCGATTTCCGTATTGATTTCTTGGGTTTTCTACACAATGGAATCGGTGGGTGACACCAGCGAGGACCCATTCGAAAACTTTATGAACGACGTTCCGATGACTGCGCTTTGCCGCACGATCGAAATCGATGTTCGCCAAATGATGAGCGAAGGAGACGTTCCGGATCCGCTAGTGCCGGTGGACGATATCTTGATGTAGCAGGACATTCCAAGGTGCATCATTCCAACGTGATTCGGGGAAAATGGATGCCTGCTACATCGATGGCGAATTGGTAATCGCCCAGCCGGGCGACTTCTATGGTGGCTGGATCACAAACGATGTCGTCGGGCCGTTCAAAGGTGCTGCCGGCACTCGGGGGTGGTGACTCAGGCACTGTGCTGCGAGTTTCGCTATCGATCGATCCGAGGGATCGCCACTGTGCAGATGCCGGACTCAACTTGTCGAATATCCTCGTTCGTTGCGTCGAACTCAGTGCTTTGGTCAATCAGCGGTTCAGCCTATCAGTCCGGTCTAGCGGTTCGCGAGGCTTCCGTGCAGCGATTGGTCAACTGGACGAACGAGCCGGAACGAAGGACTCAATTGCCCACGAGTACCGGCAATTCCTGCCATAATTATCGGCAAACCCCATATGCGTCTCGTGGTCAGGCAGATGAGTCATCCCGCGAATCCTTATCAGCCGCCCGTCGAAACACGGCGCACCGGCAACATTGACGATCGCATCGTGTTGCATGGCCACGTCAACGTTGACGATTTTGTCCGCCTGATTCGTGTTCCACGAATCGTCATCGTCATGCGGGTGCTCAGCTTTATCTTCGTCGGGCCTTTCCTGATACTGCCGGTTGCGATGTTGTTCATGGGGACGACTCAGCCAGTGAACGGAGTCGGTGCACTTTTGGCGATCGTGTTGGTTCTGGCGGGGCTGCTGCTTGCGGCTGATCGGATGGTCAGTCGACGGTCTCGCGTCAAACGTTTGATCAAACGAAATCCGGGTTTGATCGGTCCATTGCGAGGGTACTTAGACGCTTTTGGGTTGACCTTTTACAGCGAGTCGGCAAATCAAATGCAGCAATTTGCGTGGGCTGCGTTTCCGGAGGTCGCTGTGAAAGCTTATGGAATTCGATTGGACTGGAAATCCGCGGACGATGCTTTTGTCGCAATTCCCTCGCGATGCATCGACGGCTATGAACCAAGGTTGCTACGCGATGCGATTGCGCGGTATCGATCGCAGACCACCGGTCCGGCGGTGTACCAAGTCGTGCCCGATTGGACCGACATGCCGGCAGATTCGATCGGCTTTTCCAATTTCGTTGCGACACATCCGCCGGCGACGAGACGTCAGATAGCCGAGGCGTGGATCTATTCGATTGTTGCTTACGTGGCGATGGGAACCGTGGTCGCCATGTTCTTACTGGATTGGGATGGTGTCTACATTACCGCCGCGATTGCCGTCGCCGTTGTTTCGCAAGTCACCGCGTATCCAAAGTATTCAAAGCTTGAAAGACCAAGATTCGTGTACGGACAGTGGGGCTGGGTTTGCCGTGACGGTGTGCTGACTCAGTTGCCGGGCGTGGTTAGCCACTTTAAGTGGTCCGATGCGAAAAATATCGAAGTCGCCAGCGACAGAGTCGTGGCCCACTTTGATAACGGGTCGGCTTTTGCAATCACTCCCGCTGATTTGCGTCGTCCCCAGGATCAACGGGCATCGATGTCGAACGCAGCTTGGGATTCGATCGTTTCCTGGGCAGACTCATCGAAGCCGATCGAAGGCAATCCAGAAGCGATTGACTCGCGAAAAACAATGCAGTCCTGATACAATGACAGGTGTTTAGTAGAACAAACGTTGGCCGGCGCGACCGAGATGTGCCGAGTACCGGGCGAAGTGGATGAACCCATACGATCCACCGAACGACCAAGCATCGGATCACGCAAACCGCTGCAGTGTATCGAGCGACGGACGTGGTTTCTTAAGTCAGTTTTCGGCGGCATCCCTTCTGATTCTGCTCATCCTGCTGATCGACGTTTGGCATCGGCTGTTTGCTGGTGGGCGTGGGTTCACTGCGTCGTCGTCGGAATTCTCTTTAGTCCGCACTTCCGATCGTTCTTGTCATTGGGGGCGAGATGGGAGCGGCGGTTCGGCAGGATGATTCCGTCTTGGATCGATGGCACCTGTTTGCTGCGGGTTGGCCGCGTCTTCGGTATGATGACCGCTACTCCAAACGTCTCCCTGCTGAGGAATGCCTTGATGCGATCGATCCGCGTGTTGCTGTCGCTCTGTCTGTTGTTCTCGATTACGTCCAGTTGCTTGGTTCATGCCGATAATTGGACTCGGTTTCGAGGGCCCAACGGCCAAGGCATTTCGGAAGAAACGAATTTGCCGATCCGATGGTCATCGACCGAGAACGTGGTTTGGAAAGCGTCGATTCCGGGCAACGCATGGTCATCGCCGATCGTGCTGGACGATCGCGTGTTCTTGACGACAACCACGGACGAGGGAGCAGATTGTCGAGTGATTTGTGTCGATCGAAAGAGCGGCGATATTCGCTGGAATACGCTCGTTCACCGACAAGAACTGAATCCCAAACGCGCTCAGAATTCGTACGCGACGCCGACACCGGTCACCGATGGCAAGCAGGTGTACTGTGTTTTTTCCGATGGTGCGATTGTCGCGGTCGATTTAGATGGCGAATTGGTTTGGAAGAACACAAGCGTCAAGTACCGCAGTATCCACGGTCTGGGGGCTTCGCCGATTCTCGCCGGCGATCAATTGATCATGCCGTTCGATGGCAGTCGTGCCGATAAAAGCAAGGTCGGCTGGAAAATACCTTGGGACGAAGCGGTCGTGCTCTCTCTGGATACGGCAACGGGCGACGTGCGGTGGAAAGGTTCGCGGGGCAAATCCCGTATTGGACATGTCACTCCAATCCTGATCGACAGTGGCAATCAAATCGTTTCGGCCAGTGGTGATTGCGTGCAAGGACACGACGTCAAAACGGGTGAGAGGATTTGGTCCATCTATAGCCAAGGCGAAGGCGTGACTCCTTCGCCGGTCATTGGTAACGAACTGATTTTCACTTCGTCAGGTTTCGAAGAACCGACTATTCGCGCAATTCGGATGGGCGGACAGGGAGACATAACCGAAACCCATATCGCTTGGGAACAAACCAAAGGCGTCCCGGCGCTTCCGTCATTCTTATATATCGATCCGCATCTTTATTCGATCACTCGCGACAACATTCTGTATTGTATCGATGCGGCCAGCGGAGACATCGTATGGCTAAAGCGACTCAGCGGATCCTACTCTGCATCGCCGGTCTTTGCGGATGGACGAATTTATATCTTGTCCGAGGAAGGCGTATGCTTGGTGCTTCGTCCGGGAGCGAAGTACGAAGAAATTACCCGCAATACGATCGACGAAAAATGCATGGCGTCGCTGGCTGTTTCTCAAGGTCAGTTCTTTCTGCGAACCGCTGAGAATCTGTACTGCATCGGTGACAGTGACCGGTAGCCCGGAGGCATCGGCGAGCCGAGCGGTGGGGATGAGGTGGTGAGCTGGTAAGGGAATCCAGCCTTTGCCCGATCGAATGCTCGTGGCTTGGTTTTGCGCGAACCCCGCAGATGCATGGTGTGTCTTTGGTCGGCATGATCTAAATTTGCCGGTTTGCGTACCAATCATGACCCTACAAGCACTCCATTCTCTCGGCTGGAAGCCTGCCTTTGAGCAACAGTTGACAAGCGACGAGGAACAAAACCTTCTGGTCGCTCGAGTTGGCGCGCACTTCGGCAGCCAAGTTCTGCTTCTGTTGGCGAGCGACGAAGTCTTGGTGCCGACGCAGTTGACGCATTCGTGCGGCGATTTAGCAGTGGGCGATTGGTTATTGGTCGAACCGCAGAGCTATCGGGGCACGCGACGTTTGGAGCGTGAATCGCTGGTCAAACGAAAGGCCGCGGGCGAGCAAGTGAAGAGCCAATCCATTGCGGCGAATTTGAATACGCTGTTTATCGTCAGTTCCTGCAATCACGACTTCAACCCCTCGCGGTTGGAACGATATCTTTCGCTCGCCGCCGAGGCGGGAGTCAACCCGGTGATTGTCTTGACAAAAGCTGACTTGTCCGACGATCCCGTCCGTTTACAACAACAGGCCAGCGCACTGAAAAGTGGTCTGATCGTGGAGACCGTCGACGGGCGTGATCGCGCCCAGATGGATGTACTTTCCGATTGGTGCCGTGTTGGACAGACCGTGGCACTTGTTGGATCATCGGGAGTCGGTAAATCTACCCTGGCAATGAGTCTGGGGGCACCCGAGCTCGATACGCAGGGCATCCGCGAAGATGATTCCAAAGGGCGTCACACAACGACCGCCAGGTGCATCCATCGACTTGACGCTGGCGGTTTATTGATCGACACGCCCGGAATGCGAGAATTGCAGCTGGCCGATTGCGAAAGCGGGGTCGCTGAGGTCTTTGACGAAATCATGACCCTGGCCCAGTCCTGTCGCTTTGGCGATTGTACCCACCAAGCCGAACCTGGCTGTGCCGTTCGAGACGCCATCGAATCTGGCGAGCTGGAGCCTCGGCGACTGAAGAGCTATTTCAAATTACAGGCCGAGCAAGCCAGGAACGCAAAATCGATCCACCAGCGACGACAGGATTCACGCAAGCTGGGACAATATTACAAGACAGTGCAGTCGGCAAAGCGGCGGCGGTTTGAGTAACGGGCGACGTTGATTGCGTCGAAAAATCACAGCGGTCGTTGCGGTGTGGTCGCGGACACCCCGTTTTTGCACGGAAATTTGTTTTTGTAGAGAGCCCTGTTTGCCGCCGAGCCAGTGTTTTCTGCCGCCGAGTTCAGTGTTTTCTGCTGCTGATTTCAATTTTCCGGTGCGCAACCCCGATTGTCACGCCGGGCTGATTTCATCCCGCGGCGTTGGCGTTAATAACGCCAACCGGCCTGCACCATGAACGCGTCGTCCAACTGGACTTCGCTATCATCACTTTCATACTCGATGCGTCTTGCGAATGCGAATCCCGTCTCTGCAAACCAGCCTCCGCCGCCATCGAGCAGTTTTTCTGCGCCCAGTGCAAGCCTGATATCTCGCAGCGATAATTCGTCGGTGGCCGACGATTGCCGTGTGACTGCCCATGTGTTTCCGCCGAGTCCACCGGACAAGTAGGACCAAACTTCGCTACGTCCGCCATCTTTCGCCAAGCGATAGGCAAGTTTTGACGATGGAAATCGCAAGTCCAGCTTTGTCCTGCGGTTGGGGCTCCAAGAGAGCCCGAGCGCCGGCAGCACCGGCAAGTCGGCTCTGCCAAGGTAGACTGCTCCGACAGAAACGGTCAGCCGGTCGCGGACGCATTCCCAGTTCAACAGTCCTAGTGCAAAGATGCGGAACGCGTCATTGCTGGTTGTCAGGTCACTGCGAATTGCAGGGCTGACGATGGCCATCAGCGATAGCCGATCGTGAATTGGTCGGCGATAAAAAAATTGCAGTTCAAATTGGTACAGTTCGTCGGGAATGTCGATCCCTGGGGCGGCGTCGATCCAGTCGGTTCGAACTCGCGGCCGGACGCCGATAATATTGTCAAAGCTGCCAAGCGGAATACCGCTTCCGATAGATGCGTCCAGATACATGCTGCTCAGGCCACCGTTTCCCATGTTCAGCAGGCCGCCCGAGGAGACGGAGATACTTTGCAGGGCTTGTTTCTTGAAACGCGATAGCGGTTGCTCCTGCAGGGACTCGTCGCAGCAGAGTGGTTCGTAATGAACCGAATCGACACGGTCACTCTCGCTGCCGACATCGATGCTGCCGAAATCGGTCGGCGCAAGTGGCTGTCCGAAACTCAGGCAAGCCAAATTGGCAACGAACAGAACGACGGCGAGACGCTTGAACATATGTACGAAGATTCCTTGCGTTGACCGCCATCGACTCGCTTGGGGCGATTCGAGCCTAGGGTTGTCGGGAATGCAATTTCCAGTCTTCTTGAAGGTCTGCCGGTGAATCCGTTGGCGTTTCGGGCAAATGACCCGGGCCGGGAAGGTTACTCGGTGGTAGTAACGAAATGTTCACTGCCTGGTCAAGCGGATCTAGCCCCAGGGCAAGTTGCATCGCTGAAAGAGCCGCGAACCAGTCGCGTTGAGCTTCGACCAGCTTGATCTCCGTTTCGTTGGTTTTCGTTTCGAGCAAATTGAGGTAGATCAGGTCAATTTTGCCCATCGAAAACGCGAATCGATAGCGTTTAAGCGTTTCCAGGGCCGCGCGCAGCGCAAGCTCCGTTTGTTCGACGACTTGTGCGTAGATCAAGAGATCGTTGTGCGCGGTTTGCAACTCGGCAGAAATTTTGTTCTGGACCAACCGGATTTTTTCGTTGATCTGAGCCGACTTGGCGGCGGTCGCTTGAATCTTGCCGCGTGCTTTGCGTCGTTGGATAGGCACTTCGCTTTGGAGTCCGAGCACCAGTTGGAAATCGCCTTTGTCGTCGGGTGATTTCAGTGATTCGCCGACGTCCTGTGATGCTTCGGCGACCAGATCAATACGCGGCATCAGCTCATTGCAGGCAAGGCGTTGATCGTAGCGCACCTTTCGAAGTTCGAACTGCAAAATTTGCGGCTCGGGACGCCTCGCCAGCGCGGCAGCCAATTCGTTATCCAGATCAAGCGGTGGAGGCGGATCCATTTTCGGAAAAAAACTCGGCAACCAGTCGTCACCCGGTACGAGAGGTTGTCCCGAATCGCTGCGCAGAAAAACACCCAATTTGAATGAAGCGGCTCGAAACTTTCTTTCGACTTCAAGCTGCTTTGCACGTCGTTCCGCGATCAGCTGTTCATTTAAAATCAGGTCGATTTCAGCAAACTTTCCTGCCTCGACACCTGCCTTGAACTGCTCGTTCCGTTTTTCCGCTAACGCCAATAGTTCTTTTTGCGCCTCCAGAATTGCCCCCGATGCCACCCACTGCCAATAAAGCGATGCAGCCTCACCTGATGATTCGAGGATCGCTTGCTGGACGATCGGTTCAGCCGCTTGCCGATCCAAGGATCTTTGAAAGACGGCCACGCGTTGCGCGTCGATGGCTCGGCCTTGCAGCAGTGGTTGGGTGACGGCGATTTTCATTTCGCCACCCTTGTTGGTTTCGCGTTCTTTGTACCAAGGTTGAAATGAGCCACGTCCGATACGGTACCCGGCCGAGACATACCCGCCCCACCAAGTTTGCCTTGCCGCACTGAGTCCGCTGCGATAATTCTCGTAGAATCCGAGCGCCTCGGACAACGAATAGGCGCCCACCTTCGTATCGTAAGCGCCGTACGCTGACATCAAGTCGCCACCCGCGAGGGACGCTTGTTGGCGTGCGGCAACGATTTCTGGATAGGACCGATAGACGCTCGCGATCACGTCAGCAAGCGTCAATGGTTCAATCGGGAGATCGATCCTGACTTCAGAATCCGATTCCTGGATTGATTCGAGGGCACGGCCGGAACGGGTTTGCTGGTTGGTATCGGTCGTCTCGGCCTCTCGATTCGTGTCGTCATGACCTTGCTGCAGAAGTGTGATGAACTGCGAGTACGAATCCGTTGACGCTGGGCCATTGGTCGGATGTTGACCGTGCGTTTGACCGAGCCATATCGATCCGTTCAG
The DNA here is from genome assembly GCA_963975425.1 of uncultured Pirellulaceae bacterium. Classification (GTDB taxonomy): domain Bacteria; phylum Planctomycetota; class Planctomycetia; order Pirellulales; family Pirellulaceae; genus CAXBGS01. The sequence continues at coordinate 305,864 of CAXBGS010000003.1, read as the reverse complement.
GACCACCGCGACCAGGACACAGAGAGAAGAACGGTACCCGTTCCAGGTCCGCATTCTCGATGGAATTAAAGTTTGGGCAGTTTGGGTTTGCTGCCCTTTTGCTGCGACTTTTCTGGTTCCGCTTGGGCAACGACCGGCGGAAAACCATTGAGTTGACGCCATATCTCGTAACCGAGTGGGACCTGTTTGAGCAGCACCCATCCGTTGGCGCGCACACCTTGTCTCAAATATCGGTCGTTTGGCCATCCATCTTCGCGATCAAAGTGATTATCGGGTGTAACGACTACACGAAAATTGCCCATGCCATCATCAGTTGGGAAGACTCGGTTGACTTTACCGCCGAACGTACCCACGGCGACTGATGGCCAGCCCACGAATTGAACGGCGGGCCAGCCTTCAAATTGCAACCGAACCCGGTCACCTTCGTGAATCAGGGGCATGTCATTTCCACTGACCTTCATCTCCACAGCAAGCTCGTCGGTGTCCGGCACGATGACGAACAGACGGTCGCCCTCTTTGATCGTGTCGCTGCCTTCGACGCCGAACCATTGCTGGATAAATCCGGATCGGGGGGCGCGGATTTCCAGTCGATCCAGTTCGCCGCGCTTGCTTCGGATATCCATCATTTCTTTTTCGATCGTGTTGATCTTTTGCATCGATTCGAGCACCTTTTGGTTGGCGGTGCGATTCTTGATGTCAATTTCTTGCATCTTCGATTCGATTTCTTCTTCCTTGGACAACAGGGTCGCGTAGGCTTCGTCGACCGCATTTTCCGCTTTCAGCACCTTCGCGTGTTGCGACCCGACAGCTTGTTGTTTGGAAAAGAGTTCTTCGCGAGACACGAGACCTTTACTTGCGACTTCTTCGGCTATCCTCAGCTGGTTGCGTTTGTCATTGAGTTCCGCCTGCAACGAAGTGACTTCGTTCTTTGCCTGTTCCCACTTTTGTTTTGCCGCTTGATAGTCTTGCTTAAGTGACTCCGTTAGGCTGCGGCCACTGCTGACTTGTAATGCTGCAGCCTGTTTGGCAACCTCGAGGCTCGAAATCGCAGCGGCTTCCTTGGATTCCATTGCGACGATTTGCGTTTCGATCTGCATGACACCGTCTGCGGCAAACGGAGAAAGCCGCAAAAGCAGTTCGTTTTTTTCAACGTAGCTGCCCTCACGCAACCCAGGTTTGACAAAACTGACAACGCCCTTGGATGGACTGAGCAAAGGTTGCGGGCGTTTCTGTGGATCAAGCGCGACCACCGTCCCGATGCCACGTGCCGTTTGCTGCCACGGCAAGAAGATCATGGCGACCACGGAGGCCAGCAGCGAGAGGAACGTCAGTTTCGCAAAAAAACGAATCAATCGAGTCGTTCTCACCATCCGCATCACGGGTGAGCACTCGGGTGGGTGAAAAGTGCGGAGCATGTTCAATCGCTATCTAAAGGGTTGGGTTTTCGGTTGGTCGAACTGTGATCTTGTTGTCGCATCGATCTGCGATATCTTCACGGTGTGTGATGACAACAAGCGTCCACGGCGCATCGGGATCGGAAAGGTGTTCCCAAACACGAGAAACCCGTTGCGAATCCATGCGATCGAGAAGACCGTTGATCACAAGCAATTTGGGGCGCGGCGCGATCGCTCTGGCCAGAGTCAATAAGTCCACTTGTGATTGGGTCATCGGATAGCCATCGGTCTGCAGCGTGCTTTCTAGACCTTCGTCCAAGTGCTGTACCGCGTCGGCAAGACCAAGGTTTTTCAGTACTTCACGCAAGCGGTGGTGGCCGATACCGCTGCGCCCAAGATCAATGTTTTCGCGGACCGTACCATGGAAAATTTGCCGGTCGCCCGCATAGCCGATCAGCTGTCCGTCGCTGCCGGTGGCCGCTTGCAGGGCGTCGAATCCGGCGACCTGGACAAGTCCGACGGTTGGCTCTGCAAGCCCAGCCAGTGTTTTGGCAAGGTCTGAGCATCCGTCAATATCACCGCCGATAACGGCGACACGATCGCCCGCCGCGATTTTCGATGCAGGCAATCTCGACTCGCTTGTGGGACGTCGAAAGATAAGATCGGTCCAACTTGCCTCGATCGGACCATCACTTAACGGGCCGACATTGTGTCGATGATCTGTTTTGATATCCAGCAAGTGGCCGACCTTATCGATCCCGGCCATCAGATCATAAAACTTCTCAAGCGATTTGCCCGCCTTGGCAAAGGCTCCCACGACCACCGTCACGACTAATTCACTTGCAACCAGCTGTCCTAATGTCAGTTGGCCTTCGATGACCAGCCAGCCGCCGAGTGCCAGCAGTGCCGTCGAAGCAATCACTTGCAGGCCAACGGCGAATATCACCTGGCGAATCACAACTCGAAACTGACGTTGCCGCGCGACAATGTATTCAGCCGTCAATTGGTTGGCCCGACTAACGGCAAGCGATTCGCCGCCACCCGTTTTAAAGACCGTCGGAAACGCCAGCACATCTTGTAACCAGTGCGCGACTTTGTATTTGGTGATGGATTCGGCAATCGATGTGCGAATTCCGCCCTGCCCCAGCAGCCACACGGTCGCCACCATTGTGATGACCAGCAAGATATCAAATCCCAATAAGAACGGGTGATAAAACGCAAGCAGTACCAGACCTATGATGGTGGTCAGGACAATGGATACCCCGTCGAGCAATAGTACCGCCGTCGCCTTTTGAATGGTCATGATGTCGAACACGCGATTGGCTAGTTCTCGTCGATGTTCCGCAACGAGACTCTCCTGTGCTGCTCGCGGGAATCGATGAGCGAGATCGCTGATGATGCGAACGAACTGTCGTCGCTGGATGATTTCGACCACAAACGTTTGCAGTACCTTTAAGATGCCTGCCAGTCCCAGGCATGTCAGCAGCATCAGCCCCAGAATGATCAGCGGCTGTAGATAGGTTCCCCAACTGACGACGTTCACCAACGATTCCACGGCCAGCGGAGTTGCCAGCGAAAGCACCCCTGAAACGAACGCGAACAGAATGACCGATCCGATGTCTCGACGGTCCATTTCCAACAGTCCAATGAACCGGGGCAACGGTTTCATGTGGATCGAGTGACTGTCATGATGATCGTCGTCGATGGATGCTTGGTCGAATCGGTTGACGTTCGCGCTTGAAATCAAATCGCACTCGAGTTCTTTGTTGACGATAAACGTTCGTGTGGCCGATGGAGACCGCAACATTTTCCGCAGCTTTCGACCGCTCAAATAAAACGTTTTCGTGTTCTTGGTGATTGCAGTCGCCTCGATGCCACGACCGAGCGGATTCTGCAGTACGACGCACGAGTTTGTTCCGGTTACTAGAATGACCGGTGTGCCCGCGCGCACGAGTTCGATTGCTTCCTGTTCGGAACCAAATGAAACCTCATCGATGAATAATCCTGCCTGTTGTCCACTCGATCGAAGTCTGACGAAAAAATCAGTGCCTGGCGGTTGAATCGATTCGGCCGCATGAACATCCGACAAGTCAATCGTGATCCCCAGTGGTAGGCCGATTTGCGTCAGTAATTCGTGCATTTGCTGTTCGTCAAACGCCGCCTCTTCGTTGGATGCGTCCGCGTTATCGATTTCAGTCACATGTTCGACCTCAGTTGGCGGGTTATTCGATGGAGTGAATCATACGCATGAGAGCAAACGAGGCCTCCGCCTCTTCGCTAATCACATGGTCAGCACCGGCATGCCGCAATTTTTCGGCATTCAGCATATATCGGCACCGGACGATCAACGTTCCCTGCGGATTCAGTTTGCGAATCGCACGCACGATTCGAATTGCCGTCTCATCATTGGGGACGCAAACAATGGTGAGAAAGGATTCATCGACCAACGCAAGCTTCAGTTGTCGGGGGTTGGTTGCGTCACCGGCGATCGTCCGGAATCCTTCCTGTGCGAACGGGTGCAGGTTGATCGGACTTAGGTCGATGATGCATACATCCCTTCCCATGATTTCTAGTTGCGAGGCAAGTTGTCGACCTGTCGGCCCAGCGCCAACGATGGTCGCTCGCATCCTTGGATCTGCGGCAATATGCAACGTTTGATCGACGTCGGCCGCAGTGAACTTGCTGTCGACAAGGCCCAATCCAACCTTGAGCAGGGGCGGCGTGATGATCAGCGAGCAAACTGCGATGGCGACGATGCGCTGGTAATTGGATTCCGAAAGCAAGCCCGATTCGACACCAAGCAATACTAAAACGAACGCGAATTCACCGATGTGCGCAAGGCCGATTCCCATCCCCAATGAATCTCGCATCGACAATCCGGTCATACGCAGCGCGACGGTCGCCGCCGCCGCCTTGATCGTCACGACGCTAGCCAACCCGCCAAAGATGATCAAAGGTTCGTTCCACATCAGACGCGGATCAAGCACCAAGCCCAAACCGACAAAAAAGACCACGGCAAAGGTCTCGCGAAACGGTAACACCAGTGCATCAATTTGTTTGGTCCATCGGTTACCGTTGAAAATCAAGCCTGCCGCAAACGCCCCCACTGCGGGCGGCAAGCCGACCAAATGGGCAGACAATGTTACGCCGCTGAGTAAAACGATGGTAAACAGGATTACGAGTTCGGGGCTGCGATATCCGGCTAAACGAGGTATCAGCCATTTGCCGAGCGAATATCGGATACTGATGACGGCGATCACGAACATCGCCGAAATCCCAACCAAACCGATGTACTCGCGCGTTCCAGGATTCGCGCCGGTGCCGGTCAATAGCGGCACCAACAGCAACAAGGGGACCAACGCAGCGTCTTGAAACAACAGGATCCCGATCGCTCGACGTCCGGGGGGCTGTTCTGACTTTCCCCACTCTGCAAGAGCTCGAAACACCAACACGGTTGAACTGAATGCGATCGCAGAGGCGACGATTAATGACGACTGCCATCCGATGCCTAACGAGCGCAGCGCCAGCGAGAACGGTAATGCCACCAACAACATTTGTGTGGCGCCGCCAATGACCAAGTTGCGACCGAGTTTTGCGAGATCGTCCAGCGAAAACTCTAAACCGATCGAGAACAGCAGCAGGAAAACCCCTGCCTCGGCAAAGTTTTCCAATTGGTGGTGCTGATCCAAGACAAGGCCTAGCATTCCTTGACCCAGAATCACCCCGGCAACGAGATATCCGATCAATACGGAAACTCGTAGCCGTTTGCAGATCAGGCCGGCCAGCAATCCGGCCGAAAGGATATACAATAAGTCGTGGATCAGTGTTTGCGACATGTCGGTTTAGCCGCTGGTTCGCATCCCGGATGCGATGCCATTGATCGACAGGCGTGTCAGATGCCGAAGCTCTTCGGCGTCCATTGGCCGTTGATCAGGGCGGCGGCTTCGACGCAGCAATTCGACTTGAATCAAATTCAGTGGGTCAATGAATCGATTGCGGACGCGAATGGATTCTTTCAACCAAGGGGTCCCACCCAGCAGTTCGTCGCGGCCGGTTAGCTGCAGAACGGCCCGTCGCGATTCATCAAATTCCGCTTCGATCATTTGGCCGATTGGCGAACGGGAATCGTTGGTGCCGGCAAGCTTTGCGTAGTGTTCGGCAATCTTGATGTCCGACTTGGCGAGGGCAAGTTCTGCGTTATCGATCATCGCGCGAAAGAACGGCCACCGCTGGTACATTTCGTGCAACTGCTGCAGCTTTGCTGGGTCTGCAATCATCGATGCAAACGCCGAACCCATGCCGTACCACGCCGGCAGCAGGCACCGCGACTGGGTCCATGAAAACACCCATGGAATCGCGCGCAAATCGCTCAAGCCGCCGCCCGGTTTCCGCCGCGACGGTCTCGATCCGATGGGCAATTGCTCGATTTCAGCGATCGGCGTGACCTGACGAAAGAAGTCGACAAAACCAGGTTGTTCTAGCAACTGGCGGTAATGTCGAAACGAACTGTGTGACGCTTCGTTCATCGTTTCGATCCAGTCACTCGGCGGTGGGTCGGCTGGATTGCCAACGGCTAACAACGAGGACCAGACGACTTGTTCCAGATGCCGGTGAGCGATGGCCGGATCGTCGTACCGATCCGACAGTACTTCACCTTGTTCGGTCAGTCGAAGCGATCCACGGAACGTCCCATGGGGAAGCGACAGGATACTGCGAGCCGTTGGGCCGCCGCCGCGTCCAAGAGATCCGCCGCGGCCATGAAAAAAGGTGAGCTCGATACCATGTTTGTCGGCGACTTTGATCAATTGTTGTTGTGCGTGATACAGTGACCAGCACGCAGAGATATAGCCTCCGTCTTTGGTGCTGTCGGAGTAACCGAGCATGATCATTTGGCGATCACCCTGGCTGCGCAAGTAATCGCGGTAGACCGGGATTTTCAGCATGCCTTCCAAGATCGCCGGCCCCGCTTGTAAGTCATCGATTGTTTCCAGCAGCGGCGCGATCGGCATCGTGAATCCGGGTTCGTCCTGCTGGGCCGAACCAGTCAATGAGCTTTGTGACGAAACTTGTGATGCAAACCAAAGCACGGCCAAAATATCACTAGGTGCCGCGGTCATGCTGATCACGTGCGCCCCGAAAGCTGCTGCTGAAAAACGATCGGTGATTTCGTTCAAGGCTTCGAACGTTCGAAACGTTTCTTTTGCCATATCGGATGCATCGTCCGACGGCTGGATGCCTTTTCCTAACGAATCTGTTAGCGCTTTGATGCGTTCTGCTTCGGTTGCCGATTCATAGTTCTCGCAGCGTCCGGTTGCTCGTAGGACTTCGTCGATCACTTGATAATAGACTTTGGCGTTCTGCCGGACGTCCAATCGGGCAAGGTGAAAGCCGAACGTTTCGATCTGAGCTCGCCACGCTTGCAGTTCCTGCAGGCTGTGCTGTCCGCCACGCGAACGCTCCAATGCCGTGGCTAATACATCGACGTCGGCCATCAGTTCGCTGGCCGACGCGTAGGGACTTTCCAGGTCACCGGCAATCGATTCAGGAGCGCCCGAGTTTTTTTCGAACGTGATGCGTTGCGTCGATTCTAATCGCCAGCGAATGATCGATAGCCAATGACGACACACTTCACCGGGCGGCAGCGGTGATAATCGTTCGTCCAGGATCGGGAACTGAGAACGCATTTTCAACACGTTGCGAACCAGGAACTCTGGGATTTGCGTTTGACGCGTTGACAAACTGAGCGAATCGAAAAGTTCATCGCAGGTGTGCAGGTGAAGCCGGATCGCCTCGTGCCGAAGCCACGCGACCGTTTCTTTGGTCACGTCGGCGGTCACGCCCGGGTGACCGTCGCGGTCACCGCCGATCCAGGTCCCGAACGTCAGGCAAGGACGGTGCGGTGTGACATTCTTATAATTCTCGTCGGTCGCACAACGTAGCTCGTTCGCGATTCGGGGGACTTCATTCCAGAGGACCGGTTTGATCGAAAGTCCCCGGGCAACTTCTTGCATCACGGTCGGTCGCCAAGGTCGAATGAAGTCCGTTTGCCAGATCTTTGCGATTTCGCCGCGAAGCATCTGTTCGATGCGTTGACGTTGTTCGGGTAAAGGGTTTCCGTCCAGTTGCGTCAAAAGTTCGCGCACCTGGATTAACTTTCGACGAATTGATCGCCGTTTTGCGTCCGTCGGATGCGCGGTGAACACCAATTCGATGTGAAGCGAATCCAGGATCGACTGAATCTCAGCGGCCGACTTTCCTGACTCTTTCAGATCCGCAATCGCGTCGCGAATCGATTCGTTTCGCGGTTGGGGATACGCCTCGCGCGCACGTTGGCTAAGAATGCGGACTCGCTGACGATCCTCGGCCATATTCAGTAGATCAAGGAAGATCGCGAACGCATGAATCACCACCAAGATCTCTGCAGACTCGAGCGAGGCGATTCGATCGGTCATGACTTGTTCGGCGGAGTCGACGCCCGTTCGACGATCCCAAGCGAGCTTGCGCAACTCTTCCACCATTTCGAATCCTTGCTCGCCCGCAAAGTCACGGATCGTGTCACCCAAGATTTTGCCCAGATATCCGATTTCGGTGCGTAGCTCGCTTTCGGCAGAGTCCTGCATTCGTGGTGTTCCTGTTTTTGTATCATCGTATCCGTCGGCCGAGTCGATGAGGCACACGATGACGGAGTGATAATTGACGGGGATGTGAATTGATTGTGATTGTGAATTGATTGCGACGGCGTCGAATTTCGGAGACGTCGGATTTCGGACGTGCAGTGGTCCTGCCTCGGGCTCTCTCACCCGCAGGGTCACCGACGTCCATGGGTGACAATCTTTGACGAATCGTAGCATTTAGGCAATCAGAAGCACTTCCGCCGATGGCAGGAAAGACCGCACCGAGGTCCAAGGGCAGGAGAGCCCCCAAACGCGGTGCAATTGTTTGTATTTCCCGCGACCATTGACAAACTTTCGGGCAACGATTTTAGGGGCAATCGGGGCGTCGTTGACCCGTCTGCCGATCCCGTGTCGGTCGGATACATTGGTCATTAGCTTTTCCGATACAAGATTGCCATCGGTAGCGAGTTCACACCTGGACCGACACACGCAAGGATCAACCTTATGACATCTCGCCACCCGATGAAAAGCAGCAAGATCAACAGCAGCAAGATGAACCGCCACAGTCCGCCTCCTCTAGCAATCGTTCATGCGGAAGAGTCTCGCATGGGGATGACTCGATTGCTTGCCCGCTCGGTTGTATTTGGCGGTTTTTTCCTCGTCGGATGCTTGTCCTCGATGGTCTCTGCCGAAGTACCGAAGACGGCGACGAATATATTCATTTGGCCGGAATTGGCACCCGGCGAAACTTCTTTGGATGTTGGATCGGCCTTGCCACCCCGGCCCACGGACAAATCGGACGTCACGCGAGTCAGCGGTGTGCGGCGGCCGAGTATCGATGTCTTTTTGCCAGAGCATCCAAACGGGACGGCACTGTTGGTCTTACCAGGAGGAGGCTTTGGTAAAATCGTGCCAGACATGGAAGGATCGGCGACGGCGCCCATCTTTAATCGGTTAGGAGTCGCCGTTTTCGTCCTGCGTTATCGCACCAACGAATTAAAAGCAGAGGACGAACCATCTTGGCAACGACCTCTGCAAGATGCACAGCGTGCGATTCGATTGATTCGATCAAAAGCGAACGAGTGGAATATCAATCCAGAACGCGTGGGACAATTAGCGTTCTCTGCCGGTGGTCAAGTCGGGGCGGTGCTGCACACCAGCGAAGGAGTCGCTGCTTACGACGCGATCGATGCCGTGGACTCGCAAGACTGTCTGCCCAGTTTTTCGATGTTGGTCTATCCTTGGCGAATTGTGGTTTCGGGAAGTGACAAGGAAGAAAACTCGATCGGTCAGTTGTTACCAGAGATCAAGCCGGGGCCGAACTCGCCGCCCGCTTTTATCGTACACACGCACGACGATCGATCATCATCGATTGGCAGCGTCTTGTTATACGCCGGACTGAAGCGGCATGGCGTGATGGCGGAATTACATGTGTACGAATCCGGCGGCCACGGTTATGGAACTCGAACGGTCGCCGGATCGAATATCGGCACTTGGACCGATCGGGCGACCGACTGGTTGTTGAACCGTGAACTGGCAACACCCTTGCGTTGAATCGGTGAATGTCCAAACGAACAATGGCGATTGAAGAGCACGACCGAGAGAATCTGTTGCGTGATGGAAAGACGATGTCGGTGCGCGGTGAAGCGACAATCGATGGCGTGACAGTGGTGGTCGGGTTTCGAGATCAGGGACAAGCCAGCTTGTATTGCGGTGTCGACCCGGTGTTCCAATTCAATGCCCAACACCAGCTCCGCCGAGTTTACTATCACGGGCAGCGTTACGCCGCCGACAATGGTAACCTTGTCTTGCTCGATCGCACTTCCTCGGGCGGGCGAGTGATTTTAAAGCGGCGTCGTGTGTCCAGCGAAACGAAGCACGCCATTGTCAACAGCGTTGACCAATGGATCGAACGAATTCGCGCAAGCGCCAATCCGATCTCTCGCGTTTGGCAACGCGAAGGAAAGCTTGACGGTCCTTCGTGCCAAGCTCCTTCGCGCCAAGATCCGTTCACTACTCAGCTGAATCTTTGGTTAAAGGCCCACCCCGTGCCGACGACAATTGCGGATTCGCCCAACGCTTGAACTCAACGCAGCCTTGAAAACGCAACAAGACGTTGGCCATTGACCGGCGGTCGGGTGCGGAGTGCTCATTTTTCGCACCGTGATTTTTCTTTTCCGTCTGAGAGTCCAGCTACAATCGTTGATTCAATCGACGCTGTGGGCCGGAGTGAATTCGTGGATCATGAGACCGGAAGGGAAAATCGGGCCTCGCATATTGAAATGTCGATGAACGATGTCCTGCCTACATCGGCAAGTGATTGGACCGGTGTCACTCGGTCCTTGAGTGATTCGTTCGAGTCATCACGATCCCCCGCCAAAATCCCAGAGACTCTCGGCCGCTATGCCGTTTCATCTCTGTTGGGCGAAGGGGGATACGGACGTGTTTTCAAAGCGTTTGACCGGCAATTGCAGCGTCACGTTGCGATCAAAGTGCCCCACGTCTATCGAATCTCGTCATCCAAGGCGGTGCAAAAGTATCTCGACGAAGCTCGAACACTGGCAAAAATGGAGCACCCCAATATTGTCAGTGTCCATGACGTGGGGGTTACCGACGACGGGTTGCCCTTCATGGTTTCGGCTTTTGTCGATGGCACCAATCTTGCCGGGCAAATGAAATCGTCGCCTTTTACTTTGCGCGAAGGTATCGAGCTGTTGATCGATGTTGGCGACGCGCTCCGCTATGTTCACGCTCAAGGAATCGTCCACCGAGATATCAAGCCCGGAAACATCCTGCTGAACCAAGACCATAAACCCTTTCTTGCCGATTTTGGTTTGGCTTTGCGAGATGAGACGATCGATCCGAACCAAATACGGGTGGGAACACCGGCGTATATGAGCCCCGAACAAGCAAGGGGCGAAAGTCACTTGGTCGACGGACGCAGCGACATCTTCAGCCTGGGCGTTGTGCTGTACGAAATGACCACGGGCGTCCGGCCGTTTCGGGGACGCGATCGCGACTCGATTATCTATCAGCTGCTAAGCAAAGAGCCCAGTCCTCCGAGACAACACAACGCGACGTTGCCTCACGAATTGCAGCGTATCTGTCTCAAGGCACTCGCCAAACGGGCATCGCATCGGTACAGCACGGCGGGTGATTTCGTCGACGACTTGGTACATTTTTTGAAAACCAGCGCCGGAACATCCAGCAGTCATTCGATTGTTGTCGGTTCAGAGCCGACCCCGGATTCCGATCGATTTTCGGGCGTAATTCCCCGCGGGTTGCGTTCCTTTGATCGCCACGATTCCGCGTTTTTTTGCCGATTGTTGCCGGGACCACGTGATCGCCAGTGGGTCCCCGAGAGTATTCGTTTTTGGCAGCGGCAGATCGAAGGCCGCGATGTCGTCGATCCGCCTCGCGTTGGCGTGCTGTATGGACCCTCTGGGTGCGGGAAATCGTCGTTCGTCAAAGCGGGACTATTGCCGCTGCTAAGTGATTCGGTCAGCACCGTTTTTGTCGAAGCAACGCGCGAAGATACCGAATCAAGGCTGTTGCGCGGGATACGTCGTAAATGCCCCAATATTCGATTGAACGAGAGCCTTACTCAGACACTGGCGACGATCCGGAGCGAGTTCGAAGGTTCGCAAACCAGGCGATTGCTGCTGGTGATCGATCAGTTCGAGCAATGGTTGCACGGTCGATCGGAGGAATCCAGTCCTGAATTGGCGACGGCACTGCGCCAGTGTGACGGTCACCACGTGCAGTGCTTGTTGCTGATTCGTGACGACTTTTGGTTGGCATTATCCCGTTTCATGGCGATTCTAGAGGTGCCGCTTAAACAAAACCATAACGCCACGCTCGTCGATCTTTTTTCGACCCGTCATGCCCGTCGCGTGCTTGCTGAGTTGGGGGTCGCATACGAACGGTTGCCACCGGAAAGCAAATCTTTTTCTTCTGAACAAATATCTTTCCTGGACAACGCGGCGGAGCAGTTAAGTGAAGACGGGAAAGTGTTCCCGGTGCGTTTGTCTTTGTTTGTCGAAATGATCAAGTCGCAACCATGGGATATCGGGACTTTAAAAAAGTTGGGTGGCGTGAAAGGACTCGGTCTTCAATTCCTGGAAGAGTCGTTCAGCAGCGACTTGGCACCAGCGGCACAGCGGACTCACGAGCCGGCCGTTCGGCAAGTGTTGCGCGCACTGCTGCCGGAACATGGTGTCGACATAAAAGGAAATATGCAAAGCGAGCAATCGCTTCGCGAATTGTCGGGATACAACGAACGACACGAACAGTTTGATCAAGTCATGCGGGTTCTCGACAACGATTTGCGATTGGTCACCCCGACTGACCCATCGGGAACGAAGACCGGTGATGATAGTTTCAGCCAATCGGATGATGGTTCACGATACTATCAGCTGACGCACGATTTCTTAGTGCCCGCGATTGAGCAGTGGCTGACACGGCGGCAACGCGAAACCCGCAAGGGGCGCGCGGATCTGCGACTGGCCGAGTACGCGGGGCTGTGGTCATCGAAACCACATCCCACGTTCACCCCGCCTTGGTTCGACTGGCTGACCATTTTGTTCTGGTCATCGAAAAACCATTGGAACACTGCGGAAAAAGAGATGATGCGAGTCGCGGGGCGACGACACACCACAAGGTTCCTGGCGGTTGTCGCTGCACTGCTTTGTGTCACCACCGCGGCGATAGGTTATCGACGCTACGTCAATGCAGTGGCACTGGTCCAGCGGTTGCAAGTTGCAAGAACGGACGAACTCTCGGAAACGTTGCACCAAATAAATCATTATCGTTCATTCGCAAGGCGTGAACTGACCAATCGGTTGAACGCCGCGGAACCAGGTAGCCGATTTGATGTCGTGAACCGACTCGCACTGCTGCCCGACGAACCCCATCAAGCCGATGAGCTGGCCAGAATGAGTCTGGATTCGGACCTTCCGCTATTGCTGGTGCTTCGCAGAGAGCTGCAGCCGTTACCGGACCGGTGCCGTCAATTGTTTGAGACCGTTTTAGGCAGCGATGAATTTAGCGCTGCAAAGCGGCTTCGCGCCGCCATGATGCTTGGTGCGACCTCGTCGCCATCGACATTGACGCCTCCGCAGAGTTGGCCCATCGATGAACTCACCGATGAACTGTTACGTCACGCTAGGGTCTCGCCACAGGATTACATGCCGTTGGTTGACGGAATGAAGACTTTCGGTTCCCACTTCGTTCCGAGATTGCGAGCCATTTCAGAAGACTCGGAGGTCTCACCAAGACGGTCGCTGGCGACTTTTTTCCTCGGACAGTTCTTGCAAGAAAAGCCCGAAGAACTTTTGGACTTTTTTCTTAGCGCGGATCCGATCCAGCACGAATCGGTCCTGCCACTCTTGGATAATCGTCTGGCAGAGCTATCGCCGCAGATTCGCAAGATTGCGTTCGGCAAAATCGACGACCGATTGTCTGAACCCGAATACGATGCACAGGCTCGACGTCAAGGAACGGCCGCTGCACTGCTGCATCGCATGGATGCGGGGGAATCGACATGGAACTTGTTAAAACAGACATCGTTGCCTCATGCTCGCAGCTATCTGATTCATCGGGTTGCGCCATTGGGTGGGGATTTCGAAACCACACTTGCGCGTTTCTCCCGAGAGCCTGAGCCCTCGATACGTCGCGGCTTGCTGATGATTCTGGGCGGTTTCGATTGGGAATCCGTGGATGACTCGCTGCGATATCAGGCAATTGCGATGGCGAAAGACGCTTTCGAAAATGATCCGGATCGAGGCATCCATTCCGCAGCGCAATGGGTCTTAACGCGTTGGGGGCAGGATGCTTGGATACGTGCAACGATTGATATGCTGGCCCAAGCAAAAGCCGATCCGCGGAAAACTTGGTATGTCAATTCAGAAGGACAAACGATGTGCGTCATCGACGCACGCGATGTAACAGGAATCGGTCGCATCTTCGAAATTTCGATGATGGAAGTGACCGTTGATCAATTTCAAAGATATTCACCCACACATCAATATTACCGACATCGTTCTCCGACAGGCGATTGCCCCATCGGCTTAACGGACTGGTTCGACGCGATCGATTATTGTCGCTGGCTGAGTAAACAGCTCGACTCGGATCCAAGCCGATGTTATCCCGTCTCGCTGGATCGCGAGTCACCCGATGTTTCCTACGCGGGCGTCGTCGACGGCGAAGCATACCGGTTGCCGACAGCCGCCGAATGGACCTACGCGTGTGCCGCCATGACGGAATCTCGGCGATTCTATGGATATTCTGATTCGTTGGCCGATCAGTACTACTTTTACTTCGAGACCTCAACAGGAGCCGATGGCGAAGTAAGGTATTTTCCGTCGGCTGCAAAGATTCCCAACGATTTCGGCATGTTTGCGATGTACGACGGGGTTCGCGAATGGGGGCATGACATCAAGCCCGGGAAACGACGCCATGTCTTCGGTTTCAGCAGCGGCGGCGAACGTCGCGCTCCGGGTACATTGGAGGGTTCAGCGGCGGCAGATCTACCCCATTCCCGAAACGGTTTTTACGGTTTGCGGGTTGCGCGGACCGTTGTCGTTGATTGATAACGATTCCGTGTCGATTGATTAGCGATTCGGGTAACGTCGTGAATGTTCGCTGCAGCGAAGTGAACCGCGTGTTTTGTTTCGAACACGGCGTGTCTTGAACGCGGCGAGCAAGATGTGATTTACGGCTTCTCTGCAATGCCATAGAGCGATTGATTGCTGCGCAAATACAGCATGCCATCGGAAACGGCCGGCGAAGCGTTAAAATCTGTTTCGTCGCCATCGATGACATTCCGTGCGAGTGGCTTGAAAGAGTCGCCGGCGTCGTACACCAATGTGCCGCTGCGACGCGTGACGACATAGATGTGATTGCCAATCAAGATCGGCGATGCATACACGGGACGTCCACTCTGCAAGTCGCCGACTCGCTCGCGATAGATCACTTCGCCGTCGTGCGCGGATGTGCAATAAGCGATTCCCCGATCATCGATCCAGTAGAATCGGTCGCCGACCAACAAGGGCGTCGCCACATACGAACTCGACCGGTTCGTCCAGGCAACATTGGAATCGGTCACATCATTCTTGCCGCCAGTTTTCACTGCGATACTGCCAGAGGCGCGATAGCCGCCAAAGCTATAGATGGTGTCACCATCCACGATGACGGATGGCGAAACGTTTCCGGTCATGGGTGATTCGGCGAACCACAACAGCTTACCGGTCGAAGGATTCATGGACCAGATTTCGCCGGGAACGCTAATCACAAGCTCATGTGCGCCGTTTTCATTCTTGACGATACGTGGCGTGCCATAAGTCAGTTCCAGCATCCCGGCTTCTTGTCGCCAAATCTCTTTCCCGGTGGCTTTGTCCAGGGCGATGATCGACTTTGCTTCTTCTGCCGCGTTCACGATGATGCTGTCCTCATACAAAACGAGGCTTGCGGCGGAGCCCCACTGACGGTTGCTCGATTCTTTTCCCACATCGACGCTCCAGTTCGTCTTTCCGTCCAGACTGATGGAGTGCACGCCGCCTTTGCCAAGAAAGACGTAGACGTTCTCGCCATCACTCACTGGCGTGTTGCTGGCGTACCCGTGTTCGGTGATATAGCCCTGGTACCCGTCTTCGCGATAGTCGATCGGAAAGTCGACGGACCAGATTTCGACGCCGGTGCGTTTGTTGAAGCAAAGCACTTGCCGTTTGCCCCCACCGTTGCCCTCACCGGCGATGTAACACGTAAGGATCAGTTTGTCGTTGATGATGATCGGGCTGGAAGAACCGCTGCCCGGCAAGTCAACTTTCCACGCCAGATTTTTGGTCGCGTCCCACGTGGTCGGTACAACGTCCGATGATCGCGCGGCACCGCCAGGCCCCAAGAATTCAGGCCAGTCAGCGGCAAGCGTTTCGGTGGTAACGACCAACAAACAGAAGATTGCGAGGACGAGCTGAAGCATGGCTTGGAATTCCTGGTACGGTCGCCTCATGTAAAAAGGCAACATTGATCGGGCGTTATCGTTTGTTTCGCAGAAGCGTTTCTTCGGTGAATACTTACTTAGACGGCCAGATCGACCGAATGTCCACAGCTACAGTGTTAATGATGCCGGTGGATTGTGCATGCGGTGCGGCGTGGATTGCGCGGTGCAGCTTGCGATCTGAGCATGATCGTGCTCCGCCGCCGGATTACTTCGCTCGTCCAGCAGAACTGCGACTGGTTTCGCATGTCGTGGCACAGAAAGCGTACTTGCAAAAAAACACCCCGCAACACACGGGTCTTGCGGGGTGTTTTTTAAGAAGGCGGAGGACACGGGACTCGAACCCGCAGCCCCTTGCGGGGTACCTCAGTTCCAGTGAGGCTGCTCACCAATTCGCTTATCCTCCGAGCGACTGGCCATATTTTGCTCGTTATGGCGCTTTGGGGCAATGCCGTGTCATAAAACGGTTTTCTCGCGGCGCATCGGCTCTGGCCGCTGCCGATTCGTCACCACCTTGCCTCTCGCGATATCCGCGAGAGGACTCGGTTTTCACGGCACTCGTCCGATCGCGGGATTGCCAGTGCTGCGATCTTAGGACGACGGGATCAGACCGCGTCGATGTAGCGGTTGACGATGTTCTCGAGCAGTTCTTGGCGACCGCTTTGGTTGGCCCCCGCGTCACCTTTCTCCAACATCAGTGCTTCAAGCTCGGTGAAATTAGATGCCCCCGATTCGATATGGCTGCCCAGATCGCTGTCCCAGCTGCTGTATCGTTGTGAAACGATCTTTTCGATTGCATTGTCTTTGCGAATCGCGGCAGCGATTTTCAGTCCGCGGGCGAAAGCATCCATGCCTCCGATGTGAGCGTAGAACAAGTCGATCGGCTCGAAGCTCTCACGCCGGACCTTGGCGTCAAAGTTAACTCCACCGGGCGCCAAACCATATTTCAGCAACACCAACATTGTTTGCGTGGTCAGGTAGTAATCAGTGGGAAACTGATCCGTGTCCCAACCCAGCAACAAGTCGCCGGTATTTGCGTCGATCGAACCCAACGCGTCCTGCATGCCGGCGTATTCCAGTTCGTGCATCATCGTATGGCCAGCCAACGTGGCGTGGTTGGTCTCGATGTTCAGTTTGAAATGGTCCGTCAAGCCGTACGCTCGCAGGAAATTCAGGCAGGCGGCCGCGTCGCTATCGTACTGGTGCTTGGTCGGCTCTTTCGGTTTCGGTTCGATCAAGAACTGGCCTGTGAATCCAATCTCTTTGGCATAGTCGACTGCCATGTGAAAAAACCGACCGAGGTGGTCCAGTTCGCGTTTCATGTCGGTGTTGTAGAGGTTTTGGTATCCTTCGCGACCGCCCCAGAACACATAGTTTTCGCCGCCCAGCATGTGAGTGACTTCGAGCGCTTTTTTGACTTGCGCCGCCGCGTACGCGTAGACCTCGACGTTGCAAGTCGTTGCGGCACCATGCATGAAACGCGGATTGCTGAACATGTTTGCGGTGCCCCACAGGAGTTTTACTCCGCTGCGATCTTGTTCTTCCTTCAAGACCTTGGCGACCGCGTCAAAGTTCGCGTTGGTTTGTGAAAGACTCTCGCCTTCGGGGGCAACGTCGCGATCGTGAAATGCATAGAAAGGCGCGTCAAGTTTTTCAAAAAACTCAAACGCGACGCGAGCGCGATTGCAGGCGTTCTCGACCGATTCGGTCCCGTCGTCCCAAGGCCTTTGCATCGTGCCCCCGCCAAACGGATCACCACCGGTCGCCCGAAACGTATGCCAATAGCAAACGGTGAATCGCAAATGTTCCTTCATCGTCTTTCCCTCGACGACTTCGTCGGGGTTGTACCAGCGAAACGCCAGTGGATTGTCCGACTTAGGGCCTTCGTAGCGGATTTTTTCGATTTCGGGGAAAGCAGTCACGGCGTCCTCAGCAGGGGGAAAGGATGGGGGGCGACATCAGGTTCGTCGTATAGCCCCAACATTGTTGACGCTGGCCGGGCCGCTTGCCAGTAGATGTTGCGTCATGCATCATAGATATTTCACCGTCTGGATCGGTTTGGGATGCAATCGCTTTGTTTGCGATTTGTGACTTTGGTTCGGATCGTCGGGGCGCAATGCTTGGGCGTCGATGGTCTTTGCCGAATGAATTTACCCAAGCCAACGATGCCGCATATGCTTTCTCGCTTGAAGCCTTCGAATGAATCAGCGCCGGAACGTTGCATTGCTTGTCGAGACATCCAACGCTTATTCGCGAGGGTTGCTCGAAGGTGTTCTGGCCTACGTCAAACGACACGCGAATTGGTCCGTGTTTGTGACAGAGCAGGAACGCGGGGCCGATCCTCCGAAATGGTTGACGAAGTGGCAGGGAGACGGAATCATCGCGCGGATCGAGACCGACAACATTGCCAAAGTCGTTACCAAGACTTGCCTGCCCGTAGTTGATCTCAGTGCGGCGCGTCACGTCCCCAACATCCCCTGGGCGGACACCGATGACCGGGCGATCGCGCTGCTTGCGGTCGACCACTTTATCTCACGTGGGTTTCAGCATCTTGCGTATTGCGGTGATCCGGCATTCGCATGGTCCGACGCGCGGTGCCGCCGGTTCACCGAAATCGTGGCTCAACGCAATCGCTCGCTGCATGTTCATCAGTCGATCTCGCGATACGATCCGGGGTTCGAACTGGACAATGAGAAAAAAAGGCTTGCGAAATGGTTGCGCGGACTGCCCCGCCCCGTCGCAATCATGGCTTGTTACGACTTCAAGGCACAGCAGGTATTGGATGTCTGCCGTGAGCTCGAAATCGCTGTCCCGGAAGAAATCGCCGTCTTGGGTGTCGACAACGATCGCCTGCTGTGCGAGTTTGCCAATCCGCCGCTTTCGAGCATCATCCCAGACACCAAACGCACCGGATATGAAGCCGCCGAGTTGTTAGAACGGATGATGAGAGGCGAATCGGTTTCTACCGAGCCCCTGGTCACCAAGCCGCTAGGGGTGCGGACACGTGAGTCAACGGACGTGTTGGCGATCGATGATCCCGATGTCGCCGTTGCGCTGCGGTACATTCGTCAGCACGCCAACCACAACATTCGAGTGTCAGATGTGTTGAAACAAGTCGACTTGTCGCGGCGCATGCTGGAAAGCCGTTTTCAAAAAACGCTGGGTCGCTCGCCCCATCAAGAGATCCAGCGACAACGAATGAATCGCGTCAAAGAACTGCTCAGGGAAACGGATTTACCGATCAGCGAAATCTCTGACCTGGCTGGTTTCGAGCATCCCGAGTACATGGCCGCCGCGTTCAAACGCGAAACGGGTATTAGCCCCAGTCGCTTTCGAAGCACGCCCTGACTCGGCCGTGCCGGTCGGACTTTGCCGGGTTCGCACAGGCGTCAAGAAGATCGTTAGTCCTCGCCCTTGCGGCGGCAACGTCGTTCTTGATGTAAGTTCACGTTGCCGTGGCTCGGTCTGTGCTCGACGCTATACCGCTAACGTTTTTCCGCACGTCGTCGCCGACGTCGGTAAATGCCGACCATGCCCAGACCGGCCAGCGGAAGAACGCAGCATGGTTCGGGAACCGCTTGCGATGCGTAGGTGGTTGACTGGCCGCTTGCTAACGACTGAATGTGGACAGCCGCGAGCGCGTCGTGTCCGGTGCCGGTGACCAAGGGGGATTGGAAGTCGGCAACATTCACATTGAGAATCGTCCAGGATGCCGTCTCGCCATGCTTGAAACGATTGATGCCACCCATCGCGTTCGATGTTGGAAAACTAAGTTCCAGAAAGAAATCGTATCCGCCTTGAAAGCTGCCGGCGGGGTTAATGGCGAAATCGCTAGACGTTACCGTTGGCGTTTGCGTTCCACCAAAATTTGTGAAAGACGTCGGGGTGAGAACCGAATTTTGCGAAAACGTAAAAGCGAGGTCCGAAATGCAAGAGTCGTTGCTGGCGGCGATACCCAAGTTGGCAATCGAATTGGTCAACAGGAAATCGACATCGGAACCGTTCTGCGTCAAGCTAATGGTCGCGACCGTCGCGGTCACACCAGGGTTCTCGCCGGTGACGTGACTGTTAATGCTGATGAGGGCTGCGGATCCCTGTGTCGAAGCCGTCGCAAGAATTAGAACCGTGGCAACTCGACGGACGAACAGACAATAGGTGTTCATGATGAAGCTTCTTTGTGTGAATCAATTCGACACTGGATCAATGCGCCCCCCGTATGGATCTGGGATCATAGTCGATCTAGGTGCCGAAAGCTGCCTATCTCTCCTGTTTCGCCTGTTTTTCGGTGAGGAATCCCGGAGTGTGTTCAGATGTGCATTATGAAGCCACTGGTGCTGACGCGGCGATTTGCTCGAGGTAAGTGGCAGAATCGGCGTTGGGGAACTCGATAACCCATACGAGGACATTGGTTCCTTCAACCTTTTAAGACGAATATGCCTGCCAAACGTCAAGTCGCGCTGATTATCGAGACGTCAACGATCTACGGACGTGACTTGCTGGCGGGAATGGTTCGGTTCCGTCGTACGCATCGCAATTGGTCTGTTTTTCTCGAACAACGCGACTTGCGCACTGCACCACCGGCTTGGCTTTCGCACTGGAAGGGACACGGCATCATTTCTCGCGCAACGACCAAGCAGCTAGCCGAAGCGGTCGCGGCGACGGGAGTGCCGTTGGTCGAATTGACCGATCGCGGACGCGATCTCGGGTTCACGCACGTTTGGTCAGACGATGCACAGATCGC
Source organism: uncultured Pirellulaceae bacterium (assembly GCA_963975425.1). Classification (GTDB taxonomy): domain Bacteria; phylum Planctomycetota; class Planctomycetia; order Pirellulales; family Pirellulaceae; genus CAXBGS01. The sequence continues at coordinate 285,119 of CAXBGS010000003.1, read as the reverse complement.
TCGTCTAGCCGTCGATCATTTATCCGAACGTGGATTCAAGAGCCTAGGGTTTTGTGGATTCACATCCGAAGCCTGGTCGCTGCGCCGACAGAATGCCTTTGTCGACGCGGCGTCGGAACGAAACGCGACGTGCGAGGTGTTCAATTCGGCATGGCATGGTTCGTCCGCCCGCGGATGGGAGGAAGAAAAGCAGCATCTTAAGAAATGGATTCAAGGTTTACCGAAACCCGCGGGAATCCTGGCTTGCAACGACATTCGTGGTCAAAACGTTTTAGAGGCATGCGCCGAAGCCGGCCTGACCGTGCCCGAACAAGTGGCTGTGATCGGTGTCGACAATGATGAAGTCTTGTGCCAGCTATGCGAACCGCCTCTTTCCAGTGTCATTCCTAACGCAGAGTTGGTTGGGTATCGCGCCGCCGAGTTGCTGTCGATGTTGATGGACAAGAAGCAACCGCCCGAGCGAGAAACGTTGATCGCGCCGCTGGGAATTGCGACGCGTCAATCGACCGACGTGGTCGCCATCGATGACCCCGAAATCGCGGCGGCGTTGCGGTTCATTCGTGAGCACGCCTGTGAAGGGATTTCCGTGAAAGATGTGTTGGCGAACGTGCCGGTGTCGCGAAGCACGCTTGAACGGCAGATGCGAAAATATCTCAACCGATCACCGCAGCAAGAGATTCGGGTCGTCCAAGTCAAGCATGCGCGCGAGTTGTTGGCGGCGACGGATTTATCGATGGATCAAATCGCACAGCACTGCGGTTTCGCTCATCCAGAATACATGCACGTGGTTTTTCGCCGCGAGACCCAGATGACTCCCGGCGCGTACCGGCGTTCTGCCCAGCCCTAACGAGATGGCCTTGGTGATCCGGCGACGTGCTGGTTCCGCGATGGCAAAGCATCTCAATTTGGCGACGGAGCGTCTCATTGAATCCCACCCCCAGTCGGAAGAAGATGTCGGCCCGGCCGGTTGATCCCATCGGCCCGCCCTTTCGCACTCGGACTTCTCGATGTCAACACTTTCTGCGGCCTCCGAATCATCGCATGATCGGTTCAGGCGGTTGGTTGATTCGACCGTCGATCACTATCGCAAACGTTATCGTGTCGCGCCGACCTGGGTGGTTGCGGCACCGGGCCGCGTGAATTTGATCGGCGAGCATATCGATTACAACGACGGATTCGTTTTGCCGATGGCGATCGAGCGCTACGTGGTACTTGCCGCCGCCCCGGCGCAGGGTCCAGCCTCGACATTTTATAGCGTGGACTTGAATCAGGCGTTCGAAGTCAATGTTGACCAGCAAATCGAACCCACTGATGTCGAATGGTCTAACTACATTCGCGGGGTGCTCAGTGGATGGAAACAGTCTCAACGGCCATGCCCGCCCGTCAATGTCGTCGTCCAGTCGAATGTTCCAATCGGTGGTGGCTTGTCCAGCAGTGCGGCATTGGAAGTGGCGACCGCCACATTGTTAGAATCCGTGACGCAACAAGATATCGATCCGATCGAGAAGGCCCTGTTGTGTCAGCAAGCCGAACACGAATTTGCGGGCGTTCCCTGCGGGATTATGGATCAGTTCAGTAGCGTGATGTGCGGTGAAAACGCATTGATGCTGTTGGATTGTCGCGATCGCACTTCGCAATCGGTTCCACTGGTCGATGACAACGTCTCGGTGCTGGTGACCAACAGCAATGTTAAACATGAGTTGACCGGCGGCGAGTACGCACAACGGCGCGCGCAATGTGAGTCGGCACTTGCTAAAATCGGGATCGATTCGTGGCGCGATGTGACGCTTGAAACGATCACATCATGCTCGGATCAATTGACAGAGATCGAGCAACGCCGTGCCCATCATATCGTGACCGAGACGGACCGGACCTGGAACGCCGCGCAGGCCGCCCGAGATAGCGATTGGGACCGTTTGGGGCACTTGATGAACGGCAGCCATCAATCACTACGCGATGATTTCGAAGTCAGTTGCAACGAAGTCGATATGCTGGTTGATATTGCGGTTCAATTGGGGCCAGAGCATGGTGTTTTGGGATCACGGATGACCGGGGGCGGGTTCGGCGGATGTACCGTCACGCTGATCCGAACCGACCAGGCCGCTGCGACGTCGCAGCGAATTAACGATTTGTACCTCAAACAGAGCGGCATTGAGCCAGCAAGTTTCGTCACTCGGCCCGCCCGCGGTGCCCATCGTATTGAATTTGAATCCACCCCTCAGGAGAAACCCGAATGCGTCTGATCGTTTCCCTCATGCGCCCAAATCGCTGTCTTTGTACCGCTGTGATGGCTTGCACCTTGTTGCTCGCGATTCCCCAGTCGGCGCGTGCAGAAATCTCGATCGACGATTTCGACAGTATCAAGCAATACTCGATCAAAAATAGTTCGGGGATGACGGTGAAAATCACGAACTATGGTGCGATCATCACATCCATCGTCGTGCCCGATCGCAAAGGCAAAATGGCGGACGTGGCGCTGGGCTATGACCGCGTGGAAGACTATATGAACGCTGTCGACAAGCCTTACTTTGGCGCGATCGTTGGCCGCTACGGTAATCGTATCGCCAAGGGATCGTTTTCGATCGGTGACGAAACTTACACGTTGGCGGTCAACAATGGCGAAAACCATTTGCACGGTGGTGTGATCGGTTTTGACAAAGTGGTTTGGGACGCAACTCTGGTTGGCGGCGACGGATACGACGGCGTCGAAATGTCGTATACCGCGAAAGACGGCGAAGAAGGCTATCCGGGCAATCTGAAAATCAAAGTCACTTACAAATTAACCAATGACAACGAAATCATCGTCGACTACCACGCCACCACCGACAAAGCGACGCCGGTGAATTTGACTCAGCACACTTACTTTAATCTCAAAGGCGAAGGCAACGGCGACATCTTGGGCCACGAGTTGATGTTGAACGCATCAAAATTCACGCCTGTCGATGAAGGGCTGATTCCCACCGGCGAACTGCGCGATGTATCCGGAACCCCGTTCGATTTTACGACCGCCAAACCCATCGGGCGTGATATCGGCCAACATAACGAACAACTCACATTCGGTGGCGGCTATGATCACAACTGGGTGCTTAATCAAGCGGACCGCAAAATGAAGTTAGCCGCACGCGTTCATGAACCCACAACGGGACGGACGCTTGAGATTCAAACGACCGAGCCGGGTATTCAATTCTACTGCGGAAACTTCTTGGACGGACGACTGACGGGCAAGTCAGGCAAGCCCTATGTGCATCGAGGTGGATTCTGCTTGGAAACCCAGCACTATCCCGACAGCCCGAATCAAGACAGTTTTCCGTCGACAATCCTGCAGCCGGGCGAAGAATACAAGACGTCAACCGTGTTTAAGTTTTCGGCTCAATGATTCGAGATTCCGCACCGTAGGCTGTAACAAGCCGTGCAGTGTTCCGGCATTCTTTTTGGACAATCGCGATTCAATGCCGCCACTGCGCACGGCTCGTTTCGGCTTACTTTCTGCTTACTGCTTGCCTACATAGAGGATGGTGTCCATGACACGTTTGCTGACCTTCTGGCTTTTGGCCGCCGCGATCACTTGGGTGCCCGATGGTGTCCAGGCTTCTGATCAGCCCAATCTTGTTCTGGTCTTCATCGACGACATGGGCTGGGGCGACTTTTCTTGCTTCGGCAACGAGTCAGTCACCACCGAAAATATTGATCGGCTTGCAGAAGAGGGCATCCGATTTGAACAGTTCTACGTCAACTCGCCGATCTGTTCGCCATCGCGGGTTGCGATTTCGACGGGGCAGTATCCGCAGCGATGGCGAATTTCGTCGTATCTTGCCTATCGTCAGCAGAATATTGATCGCGGCATGGCTCAATGGCTGGATCCGAGTGCGCCGATGCTTGCGAGGTTTCTTCACGACGCCGGTTACGCGACCGGTCATTTCGGCAAGTGGCACATGGGTGGCCAGCGTGACGTCGGCGAAGCACCTTTGATTACCGAGTATGGATTCGAAGAATCATTAACCAACTTCGAAGGGCTGGGCCCGCGTGTCTTGGCCATCAAAGATGCTTACGACGGCAGCCCCACGACGAAACACACACATAACAGTGATACGCTTGGACGCGGAGAAATCATTTGGCAAGACCGATCTCTGGTAACGGAATCATTTACACAAGCAGCGATCGATTTCATCAAGCGTGCCGACGCCGATGACAAACCTTTTTATGTCAATGTTTGGCCTGATGATGTGCATTCGCCATTTTTCCCCCCCAAGGCGAGACGCGGTGATGGCGAAAAGAGGACGCTCTATCACGGAGTCCTTGAAACGGCGGATGAACAGCTTGGCGAATTGTTCAATTACATTCGCGGCGATGAAAAGTTGCGATCCAACACGCTAATACTCGTATGCAGCGATAATGGTCCCGAGCAAGGTGCCGGTTCGGCGGGGCCTTTCCGAGGTTTCAAAACACATTTGTTCGAAGGCGGCATCCGATCATCGCTGATCGCGTGGGGGCCAGGACTCGTCAATCCTCGGAAAGTAGGGGCGGTAAACAAGAACTCGGTCTTTTCGGCGATCGATCTGGTGCCGTCGTTGCTGTCGATCGCAGACGTCGAGGCAACCGGAGTCTCCTTTGACGGAGAGTCGCTTTCGAAAACTCTGCTCGGGCATTCGGAATCTTCGCGTGATCAGCCCATTTTTTTCCGTCGTCCTCCTGATCGCGATGCCTTTTACGGAGTCGACGATCTGCCGGATCTCGCCGTTCGCCATGGCAAGTGGAAACTGTTGTGTGAGTACGACGGGACGGATGCGTTGTTGTATGACCTCGAAGCGGATCGGGAGGAAACGACCGACCTGTCCACAGAAAAACCCGAGATCGTTAAACAGCTGCGAGCGGAATTACTCGCATGGCACAACGAAGTTCCACCGGACAACGGGGCAACTTATAAACTGCCAAAGAAGAAACGAAAGTAGCGTGAACCGATCCCCGCTGCCTGCTGAATTGAATGGCATGACCGCAACCTAAAGCAAGCCGATTGCGCATCGGGACCGATTCTTACGTTCGCTCTTTGTCCCAGTCCTCAGAACGAGGGCTCACGGAGTCTGGAACAAGCGGAGCATCGTTCCTTGATGTGTTACTCTTTTGCAAGGCAGTACAGATATTCGTTTCGTTGACCGTCTTTGTGATGAGCGACTCGGGTAAAGATCTGGTTTCCGCAGATGGCCGGTGTGGCAAAGACGCTTTCGCCAAGTTGGTTCTTTGCGACTAATTCGAATTTGTCCGTTCGCGCGCGAAAGATGAACGTTTCGCCGTCTTCGTTTGTTGCGTAAATGAGATCATTGACCATGACTGGCGAACTGCTGAACGTTCCGCCGAGTCTTGCCTTCCAGACCTCTTCGCCGGTGTCGCATCGCATGCAAGTCGCCACGCCCGCGTCTAGCACCGCGAACAGGTGTTGATCTTTGATCAGCAGCGAGGGAACGTAGGCTCGCGTGTTGACTTCCCACGTCGTCGTTCCCGATCCGTCGGCTGCGACGGCAGCGATGTGGTTCTTGGGGAATCCGCCGGTCGTGAATACGTGTTTGCCGTCGGTGACCGTGGACGTCACACATTCGGTCGTCGCTCCTTCGATCTCCCATAATTCTTTACCGCTAGCCGGATCGAGACTGGTGACCAAGTTGCAGCCGGTCATGATCAATTGTTCGCGACCCGCAGCCATCAGGACGACAGGCGATGGATAGTTCGGTGTCGTCGGCCGTCCGCGTCGCCACACTTCGGTGCCCGTCGTTTGATCCAGCGCCACAACCGCACCGCCGCTCTTATTGTCTGCCGCGACGATAACGAGGTCTTGGTAAACGGTGGGCGATGAACCGTAGCCTTGGTGAATGACATAGTCGCTAATCTTTTTTTGCCACACGATGTCACCGGCGCGAGATAGTGCCGATGTCCAGACGGCGCCGTCGTTAAGAAAGTTGATGTACAGCAACTGGCCATTGGTCGCGACGGTCGAGGATGCCAAAGACGCTTTCTCGTTCGGCTTTCTTTTACCTTGGTGCTTCAGTCCGCCTTGATGCACGGCGGTTTCCCACACTTGATTGCCCGAGTTACGATCAAAACAGAGAACGAACTGACCATCACGGGATTCGTCTGCGGTCGCCAAGAAAACTTGATCGCCCAGCACGGTCGCACTTCCGTGACCACGTCCGGGGACGGCAGCGCGCCACAGAACATTCTCGGTTTCGCTCCACTTCGTTGGCGGTTGCTGGCCGGCTGGGGCGATGCCGTCACCGCTGGGGCCTCGCCACCAGGGCCAATCGGTTGACTTGATTGAAGAGCTGGCCGTTGCGGTCTGTTGCCCATGTGCAATCGGGGTTAAGTCGGTCGACACCGTCAGAGCGAATACGATGGCCATCGCACCGAATGGATTTCGCACGAACCAATAAGTGGGATTGATATTCATGGTTGCTCGTTAATCGAGAACTTTCATGTAGGTGTTTAGATGTTCTGTTCGTAAGGTTGACCATCCACGTCGTGGACCCGTCGACCTGCCTTGCTGGGCCATTTTGGCGGCAACATTTCTTCTTGCCAATCTCGTAAGAGCGTTTGCAGTTGTTGCAGCTTTTCGGCATGCGATTCGGCCAGGTTCTTGGTTTCACCGAGATCATCGGATAGATCGTATAGCCATTTGGAATCACCAGAGCAGACAAGTTTCCAATCGCCATGTCGGACGGCAGTATTGGGGCCGTTGCTCCAGAAAAGAGTTTCATGGGGTGATCCATCTCGCTCGCCAGTCAGATAGGGAAGCAGATTGACACCGTCGAGAGGAATTGCCGTCGGGACGTCGATTCCGGCCGCAGCGGCAATGGTCGGAAACAGGTCCAGCGTGCTGGTGGTGCCACCGAAAACTTGTTTTGCGGGAATTGCGTTCGGCCATTTGATTAGCATTGGCACACGCACGCCGCCTTCGAACAAAAACAGTTTGCCAAGCTTTAGCGGTTCGTTGCTTTGCACGCCTGTGTACGTTGGTCCGCCGTTGTCGTTGACGAATATCACAAGTGTGTTGTCCGTTAAATCGTGATCGGCAACTGCGGCGATAATGTTGCCAACGGCATCATCCAGCGCGCTGGTCATCGCATAGTAATCTCGCCGAGTTGGATCGGTGACGTCGGGGAACCGGTCTTGGTATTTCTTTGTGGCTTCGATCGGTGTGTGAACCGCATTGAACGGAACGTAGGCAAAGAACGGTTGGTCGGCATGCTTTTCGATGAAATTGACGGTCTCTCGAGCGATTGCGTCGGTCAAGTACTCAGGTTCGATCAACGGATCTCCCCCGCGCATCAAGGTGCTATGTATTGGCTCGTCTGATTTAGCGGAAAAGAAGGAATGTGCGCCGCCCAGGAACCCATAGAATTCGTCAAAGCCTCGCACCAGTGGATGAAACTGTGCCCGTGTGCCCAGGTGCCATTTTCCGATTGCGGCTGTCCGATATCCCGCCGACTGCATCACGTCAGCGAGTGTGACGGCCGCGGGATCAAGTCCGCGGTGTAGCCGATGCGTGATCGCCGCGCCGGCCGTATTGAATTCGAAACCGAATCGTTGTTGATAACGGCCCGATATTAAGCCGGCGCGAGAAGGACTACATGACGCCGCGGTCACATAAGCGTCGGTCAGCTTTGCGCCAGCGGACGCAAGCCGATCAATGTGGGGCGTCGGGATCGAACGAGAGCCGTAGGTTGCCGTGTCGGCGTATCCCAGATCATCGGCCAAAATCAGCACGACATTCGGCGGACGCGATTGCTTGCCGACAACCGGATCGATTTGTGCCAGCAGGCTTCGTTTGGCGGCAACGTCGGCAGTGTTAGCCGGAAAGACCGGGGCGCTCGGTTGCGTCTCTTGAGGTCGATCTCGCTGTGCAAACGAGGTTGCTTCCCGCCGCGTGATGAAACCATCGGCGTCGGTATCAACGCGATCAAAGAACGCCGCGTCGTCTGTTTCCTCGCGACTGACACGGCCGTCAGCGTTCTTGTCGAATTGCTGAAAAAGCAACTGCGGTGAACGTCCGCCCCTACGGTTGGACGTGGGCGACGGTTGCGCGGTGGCGACGGCCGAGCAGAGCGAGACGATGATCAGCAGATTAAATGTTCTCAAGACTTCACCTTGTCAAAATCGAGTCAGTGACAGAAAACGTTGGCCGATCAGGGTGGGCCTGGTATCGATCTGTTGGACTCATAGTGAATCGATCCATGCGATCGGCGACAACCAAATGAAACGGTGCGGACAGGAACCACTTTTCGTACTTCCCATACTCTAGCGAATCGCAACGGCACCGATGGCAGGTAAACGAACCGAGGCAAGTTTCAGCCTGAAAGATCAACTCTTCAATCGCGACCGTGTTCAGTACCTGTCGAGTTTATTTGCGGCGTCGGATGACTCCTTTGATGCGTCCGGCTTTGTTCGAGACACAATGCGGGGCCTAAAGCAGCTCGAATTAAAGCAACGGATCGTGCACATTGCCGAGCAGCTTGAACGCCGGCTTGCTGACGATTATCGCGTTGCCGCCAAGCAAATCACATCAGCACTTCCGCCTCCGTTGGATCCCAACAACACCGACGATGACTTCGGTGACTTTATCTTCGCACCGCTTGGGCAGTTTGTTGTCCGTAACGGTTTGGAAAAACGCTATCTGAAGCTGTCCCTGAAAACGTTGAAGGCGATCACGAAACGGTTTTCGATGGAAGACGCGATTCGCCCGTTCATCGGCACTCATCCCTCGGAAACGCTGGCGGAACTGGACAAGTGGACATCGGACACGAACTATCACGTGCGTCGACTGGTCAGCGAAGGGACACGTCCGCTGTTGCCTTGGTCGGGACGTCTTTCGATCGACCCACGAGTCCCGTTGCCGATGCTCGATGCGCTACATGCCGATTCGACTCGTTACGTAACAAGGTCAGTCGCGAATCATTTGAACGATATTTCTAAAAGCAGCCCCAAGGTCGTTCTCGATTCACTGAAGCGGTGGAAGCAGGCGAAACAGCAAGACGCCAACGAATTAAAATGGATGAGCCGACACGCATTGCGCACGCTGATCAAACGCGGCGACCGGTCCGCTCTGCGGTTCCTTGGCTTCCGTGCAGATCCGAAAATTCAAGTTAGCCAGTTTTCGATTTGCCCCGCGAAAGTGCAAGCCGGCCAAGCGGTCAATTTTTCATTCTCGTTGACCGCAAACCGGAATGAATCGCTGATCGTCGATTACGTCATCGATTTCGTCAAAGCGAACGGTACGCTTGCGCCGAGAGTTCACAAGATCAAGCAATTGGACGTCGAACGTGGGCAGACGATTGCGATCAGCAAACGTCATGTCCTGAAAGCGGATGCGACAACCTACACGCTGTATCCCGGAACGCATCATTTGACGCTGCAAATCAATGGGAAGTCGTTCGGACGGCAATCGTTTCAGCTCCGCTTGTCCTGATCGGGACGCCGCGCCGAATCAGATACTGGCCGGCCGCCCGCGAAATCACGTGTTCGTTCGGATCGACTATACTCATGTTTGAATGCAATCGATCAGTGACGCCGATGAGTGCGATCCGCCATTGATCTTTCCTCGATGATCATTGCGTTTTTCGAGTGTGCTGATCATTGCTCTGCCCGCCTGTGTTTCCCGCCGCCCACGTGAATTAGCCGTTGATGATTGGTGATTTGCATCGGAATTCTTGGCCGCCTCGATCGCGATGGAATCATCGCATTGCGATCGCGGTGCATCTGTTGGCGGTCATGTCGTTCACCTCGGCAAGTGTAGGCGCGGACACCTTTGAAAACGAGGTGAAGCCGTTTCTGAAGCAGTTTTGCTTTGAATGCCATGCCGGTGATGATGTCAACGGAGACATTGATTTCGGGGCAATCGAAACGCGGCAAGCGGTCAATGAAGCGTTCGAGATTTGGCAGTCGATGATCGATGTGCTGCGGTCCGGATCGATGCCGCCCGAGGATGCCAAGCAACCGTCGGATGAAGATCGCCGACGTATCGAAAATTGGTATCAAGTATTTGTCGGTCAAGCCGAACCACGACCTGCCGTGATGCGGCCGAGACGTTTGTCGGTCACCGAATACCGCAACACACTTCGAACCCTGTTGGGTTTTGATCTGGAAGTCGACGTGATCGAGGCCGAGCAGACGGTGACGCAGCGCTCGATGGTGATCAAGTTGCTGCCAGAGGATCCGCCGGGACAAAGTGGATTCAAGAACGATACACATCAGAACCCACTGACGTCTGTCGTTTGGGATCAATATTCGTTTCTGGTCGATGCCGCGCTGCAAGAATTTTTCTCTCTGCCGCGACGTGAGGAACTTGCTCGGTTCACCGGTCCGATCAATGGTGACACATTCACGCCGAAACATGCCAACAGACTGCTGCAGAAATTTGTGCCGCTTGTCAAACGCCGCGATGTGCCAGAGTCGGAAGTCAAAGCGATTGTGGCGCGGCTCGGCGGTCGGCGTGGCGCGGAATTAAAGTTGGCGTTGAAGGCCGAGCTGGAAATGTTGCTGATGTCGCCCGACTTCATCTATCGCGGATTGCGAATCGAGCGGAACAGCGTCGGGCAGCAGCCGGTGGACCGGTTCGAACTTGCCGAACGCTTGTCGTATTTTTTGTGGGCGGATATGCCCGATGAGGCATTGATGCAGTCGGCAGCCGACGGCACGTTAAGTGATCCGCAAACGTATGCCTCGCAGATCGATCGGATGCTCGCATCGCCCAAAGCGGACAGTCTTGCCGAGGTGTTTGTTACCGAGTGGCTTTCGCTTTCTGAAATCGAACACGTTTCAGATAATCCGCCTGAGACCGCCGCGCTGCAGTCCCAGCCGATCGATTTCGTGAAGTATCTGATCGCTGAAGACCGACCGTTGATCGAGTTGATCGACAGCCGGACGGCGTTTGCGAATCGCTACACAGCGAAGATGTACGGTGCCGATTCGAAACAGTTGACCAAGAGTGAGAAACAGCGAGGTATCGAACAGCAAACCTATCCGAACCAGCGCATCGAACTGGAGCAGGCGACTTATCGCGGTGGCATTTTGACGATGCCTGGCGTGCTGGCGATGAACCGGGGGCCAATTCTGCGCGGAACCTGGGTGCTGGAGCGAATCTTGGGCGACGAGCTGCCCGATCCGCCAGCCAATGTCGGACAGGTCGAGCCTAACCGTCGCGGTGAGAACCTGACGTTTCGCCAGCGGTTCGAACAGCATCGTCGAAACAACAGCTGCGCGGTCTGTCATAATAAAATCGACCCGCTGGGATTCGCACTGCAAGCGTTTGACGACAATGGACATTACCGCCTGACCTCGGACAATCCGCAAAAAAAGAGAGCCCCGAAGAAATCGGACTACATTGACGATCCCGCCGAACTGGATACCAGTGGCAAGTTGCCCAGTGGCGAAACGTTTGCGGGAATCGAACAGCTAAAACAGATTTTGGCAACGAGTCAGCGAGAGGCGGTTGTTCGAAATATCGTGCAGCGGACCATGGCGTATGCGTACGGTCGCAAGCTGACGGTTGATGACGCGGCCGTCGTTCGTTCGATCACCCAAAAGATGATCGAGACAAACGGTTCGTGGCGAGACCTTTTCCATGAAGTTGCTGGCAGCTTGCCATTTCGAGAAACAATACTCTTGGATGATCGAAGTTAGATGAACACAAGAATTCAACGCCGCAAGTTTTTGCGAGGCGCGGGAACGCTGTTGCCATTGCCGATGCTGAATCTGACGCGTGCATCGGCAAGTACCGATGCGGACCAATCGCCGCCAACACGCTTCATGACGTTGTTCAAACCGAACGGCGTGCATCCGCCCAGTTGGAACATCAATGGCGGCAGCGAGTACGACTTCCGTATGTCGCCTTTGATGAAGCCGTTTGCAAAGCACAAAGACGACTTGTTGATCTTGGACAACATGGGCGACTTTGGTTTTTCGTCGCATAAGAATTCGACTCGACGATTCTTGTCCGGGCACCACGAGAATACGACGTCGGCCTCGGTCGACCAAATCATCGCCGACAAGATTTGCGGTGACACGCCGCATCGATCTCTGGAACTGACAACGGAAGGGTTGTTCCCGAATCAGTTCGGTTGCAGCTATATCTCCTATGACCGACACGGAGCGGCCATTCCGCGCGAAAGTGATCCTCAGCTCATTTTCGATCGACTGTTTCGAAATCCGGCTGCCAATCCACAACGACGACGTGAACTGATCAGCGTGCTCGATCAAGTTCAGGACGACGCAAAATCTTTGATGCGAAGTGCCGGTCGAGAAGATCGCAGAACGTTAGACGAATACCTAAGCGTTGTTCGTGGCAGTGAGAAACGCCTGCAAAATATGCGACAGGCCGATCTGAATGTCGATGTCGCCAAGCTGCGCCGACCTGGGACCAGCGCAACGCTGGACGAGCAAGTCGAAACCATGATTGACCTGATCGTTCTGGCTCTGTGGACCGACTCGACACGCTGCGTCACTTATATGTTGGGCAACAGCAACAGTCGGATGGTCTTTGACTTTCTCGGAATTACCGAACAGCACCACTACCTGTCGCACTTTTTTCGTAACTTTAGCCGGACGAATCTCGATTCGCTGCTGAAAATTAGTTTGTGGCATATGGAAAAGTTTGATTCGTTGCTAACGAAATTGAAATCTCATCAGGAGGGTGACGGTACACTGCTGGACAATACGCTGGTGTTGTATGGCAGCGGGATGGGGCACAGCGACAATCACACCGCGACTCGCATCCCGATTGTCTTGGCGGGCGGCAAGCAAATGATCAAGACGGGACGCTATGTCCGGTACGACCAGAACCAACAACTTGGCCGGTTGCACCTGTCACTGTTGAAAAAGTTCGGCATCGAATCGGATGCGTACGGACGATCGGCCGATCCTTTACCTGGTCTGGATGGTTCGGATTTTCAGCCTTACCGCGAAAGGGCGTTCGAAAGCTGGGTGCGGACGGAAGGTGAGAAGATCACGGTTCAGGGACGCCTGCGGATGTCAGAGAACTTGGACGAAGCCAAAGTGTTTTATGTCGACGTCCAAGGCAGACAATCCGTCCGCGTAGAAGTTCAGTTTCGCGATTTTCATGATTTCAATCTTGCGTACCACTGTGGAACCGGAGTGACACTAACGGGAACCGGTCAGTCCTCAGGTGGCAAGGTGCTCATCACCGATGTGACGGATTTACGATCGATCTTTGGTAAGGCACCCGGGACGCAAAAAGGTTAAGCCGCGCGTCGTCACGTCTTACAACCAAGTAAAAGGTGTTCAGGAATGAATTGGCGTGTGTGGTGGGTGGCAATCGGTGTGCTGACAAGTTCATCCGCGTGGGCGGTTGGTGACGCGGTCCCCGTCGCGAAACAATCACGCAAGAATGTCTTGTTGATTTGCATCGATGACTTACGACCGGTCATGGGGTGCTACGGCGGGCAAGCGATCACGCCAAACATCGACCGGTTCGCCAAGACGGCAATCCGGTTTGATCGACACTATGTTCAGTGGCCGGTTTGCGGACCGTCTCGCTGCGTCTTGACCGGTGGCGTCCGGCCGGATCGCTCTGGGATCTATCACAACGGCCAGTGGTCTGTGATTGCCCAACAACCCGACCGCATGCCGACGTTGCCGCTGTCGTTTCGCCGCCACGGCTATACGACTTTGGGGTTTGGCAAGATCTATCACGGCACCGGTGGCGCTGACGGTTGCGGCTGGAGTGAAAAACCGACGAAGTCGCCGACGGATTGGGCCTGTTACGTCGATTTTCCCTACCAGCCGAAGGCCAAGAACAAGCGGGAATCCTGGCGACCGGCAATCGAGATTTTCAACGGCAACGAACAGGCTCACACTGATTTTCGCAATGCTGAAAAAGCGCTTGCGGCAATACAAGAACACCAGGACGTGCCGTTTTTTATCGCGGTGGGTTTCTATAAGCCACATCTGCCGTTGGTCGCGCCGAAACGCTCTTGGGAACTTTATGATGACGTTGATCTCGCACCGCTTGCTCCGCAGCAGTTTCCGGCCGACGCCGTCGACTTCATGTACAACTGGGGCGAAATTGATTCATACGGTTACTCACGCGTTGACGAAAACGACGTCGAGCAACGAAAGATGTTTTCACGATCAGATCGCCCGGACGAATCGCAAACGCTGCAACTGACCAAGGCCTACTATGCCTGTGTCAGTTACACCGATCATCATATCGGTCGTCTGCTGGAACAGCTCGAGCGACTTGGGCTAACCGATTCCACCGCGGTCGTGATTTGGGGAGACCACGGATTTCATCTTGGTGATCAGAATCGTTGGGCCAAGCACACCCAGTTTGAGGGCGCGATGCGTTCACCCTTGATCGTTCGCTTTCCAGGACGCCAATCGCTATCGGGCCGTCACACCGATGCGATTGTCGAAACGGTGGATGTTTATCCAACGCTGGTGGAATACTGTGGTCTCGATCGACCGGAGCACCTGCAGGGCGAGTCGCTGATGCCGTTGGTATCGGGCGACGTTGACGCGATCAAGCATGCGGCCTTTGGACAGATATCACCGGTGGGCGGTGACCATCAAAACACAATGGCCTACACGGTGCGAACAAAGCGGTATCGTTACGTCCAGTGGCGCGATCAAAGTCAGCGTCAGCGGGTGTTGCGCCACGAGCTGTACGATTACACCGATGGGCTGCAAGAAACACGCAATGTTGTCGGTCAATCGCAGTACAAATCTGTCGTCTCGGAACACGCGAAGCTGATTACGGATCACTTCGAGAGTCTTCGTTGATGTTGTCGGGCTGGTCCGCTGTCTTGCATGCCTGAGCGTGACAGGATCGCGGTGATCGCTGCACGAAAAAGGCCAATGCGAAATCATTCGCATTGGCCTTTCGTCTTGTTGCCGTTCGCGGCATGCCGCGTTTGTTAGTGCTTATAGCATCACTAGAAACAATATTGGGTCTTGATTCTTAGCGATGTTCATCCAAGCGAGGACCACCGTCAGGCGACGGTGGCTGTCTTTACGACGGAATGCTCTAGGGAGTTTCGCCAGCAGGCGTTTCGCTGCCGGTCGTCACGTTGCTGGCGGGTGTTTCGGCGCCGGTGGTCGTGTTCGATGTTCCGCTGCCAGCTTCTTCGGCGGTGGACGTCGATACATCAACGTCGGTGTCGGCGGCTGGCGGTTGGCAACCAAACGAGGCTGCGAGCATGATGACGGCGACGCACGAAAAAAGTTGTCGGCAAATTTTCACGGGGATGGTTCTCCTGGCGTGTTTTGAAATGGAAGTTTGATTGAAGTGGTCAGCCAGGGCGCGTTCAGGTGGCCTGACCCTGTTCGGGACAACGCCCGACTTCTTACTACAGTGGAATCGCTCTGCGAAAAAATTGAAGGGGGACGACCCAAATAATCCGCATCTTCGTCGACAATTTTTGCGATCCCGCCGCGGAATCGTCATGGTTGATGAAGTCTGACTGAGCGGGCATCCGATGCCCCAGACAAGTCAGATCGGTTTTCAATTCCGTCCATCCCATCGTGGAACCTGCCATGAAAATTCGCCGCTTCTTCATCGCCGCAACGATGATCCTTTCACTTTCGGCAGTGTGCAACGCGACGGCGCAAGACACGGGTAAGGGACAATCGGACGCCGTTTCGTCCCTGTTCGAGTCGCTTGAAACCTCGCCGAATCCGTCCAGTGCGTCGGACCTTCGCACCAGCCCGATGACAGCGGCCGAGTTGCGACAGGCACGTGCCCTGTACCGCTCGCGGCAACGCATCGCTCGCCTGGAACGCAATCTATGGATCGGCCATGAGCCGCTGCGACCCAATTGGGGCTCGACCCCGATGACTTCCAGCCGGTATTCGCCCAATCGCACCTACTATGTGCCCGTTTATTACTACGGCCGATAGTTATTACTACGGCCGATAGTTATTACTACGGACGATAGTTATGACGACGGCCGATCGCTGTTGAGACGGTCGATAGCTGTCGACACGGCCCATCGCTGCACCTGATTGGCGGGCTCGGTGAGGCGGGCTCGGTGAGGGGCGGGGGCGGTCATTAGTAGCAAGCTGGCCATCTTTCTTGCCGAATCGCTAAAGTCGGCCTGCCGAATCGGCCGATCCTTGCCAGTGGGGGCGAGGACCATGCGCGCATCCCTGCGCTGGCACTAGCCGTGAAACTGAATTCAACCGTTGCGACCATTGACGCCGTTAATCGGGCGTTCTGTGCGATCGCGCTCTTGTCATGCGTCGCCGCCATCTCGGGATGTTCGCTCGTTCCCGAGACACGTTTTCGCGATTCGCTGCACAATCCGTTTCCGCAGATCAAGCGTGTCGCGGTGCTGCCTTTCTATAACCAGAGCAGCGAACCGTCCGTCGACGGTGATGCGATTGCCGAAGCCTACTACGCCGAATTGCAATCGATCCCCGGTTTCGAAGTCCTGCCCGTCGGCGTGACCAAGGCTCAGTGGTTTCAGTATGCCAGCGTTTACGGCGAGCCCCGTGACGGAAAATCGTTTCAGCATCTCGCACAAGTCTTAGGGGTCGAAGCCGTCGTCGTTGGCAGCGTCACTGATTTCGATATGTATTATCCGCCACGTTTGGCGATGACGGTGCATTGGTATGCAGCCAACGAAGGCTTTCATCCGATTCCGGCCGGTTACGGGCTGCCCTGGGGAACCGAAGCCGAGAAAGAAATACCGCGCCGCATCGTGCGTGAAGCCGAGTTTGAACTCGCACGAAGCCAACTAGCAACGCAGTCGCCACAAGGCGTACCCGATGGTCTGCTGTCACCGGTATCGGATGAATCCTCCGTCACCGACGAAACGGCTTTGCCGGCCAATTCAAGTAATGGTGCTCAAGACGAACTCGACCGGCAAAACGACATCGACCCGCGTGATGGACGCAAAAACAACGATGTTCGCACAGACGCCGTCCGGCAAACTTCCCACGATCAACCGCAGGATCTTGCATTGCCCATGGACTTGGATGGCCTGCAATTGCCCTCGTCGGACATGGACCAGCCGCGATCGCATGACTTGGCGTCGCCAACGCTGCCATCGAACGTGTTAAGGAACAACGATTTCAACGAGGGAACGGATTCCGCAGAGATTCCGGCCGGGTATTCCGGCGACGACTTTGCCATCGAAGAAATCGAGGCGCCGCTGCCGCCGCATTGGCCCAATCCGACCGATCTGATTCCTGATCCTCCATCGCCGCATCCGGCGCCGACAACGATCAGCCATGAACCGGTGCTTTCGCATACCAAAATCTATCGTGCCAATGATCCTTACTTCACAAAACGTCTCGGTGACTACGTCGAGACCGGTGATGATGCACGTCCGGGAGGATGGCAGGGTTACTTAAAACGTAGCGATGATTTCATTCGTTTCTGTTGTCACTTGCATATCGCCGAGATGTTGGAATCACGGGGGGGAACTGACCAAAGCGATCTCATCCTGCGGTGGCCACTGAGCCGATACTGAGTCTAGGTAAGCCGGGTAAGTAACCGGCGTCCTGGTAATCAGCGTCGCAATATCAGCAAACGGACTCCGCGATGGACATGGAAATCAACGTACTTGCGTTGGTCAAAGGTGAGGAACGCTTCATCTTCCTCTTCGACGATCGAAATCGCGATGAGACGTTGCGTCAATTGGCTCGGTTCGCTGCCGATCCCGAGTTGGACTTTTCGTGGTATGACGCGGCGATGCTTAGCCGCAAAATTCGCGATGCCGTACCGACCGAAGACGACATGTTCTTCAACGAAGAATTTGACAGTCTGTCGATCGACGATTTTCACTAGCCGCCGATCCCCGCGGTTGGCATCCCGAGCGATAGGCATCCAGGCAGAATCATGCGGAGCGCCATCACCAAGTTCCTGCAGTACCTTGCAACCGAACGCAATGCGTCCGACTTGACGATCAAGTCGTATCGTGAGGACCTGTTCGGGCTGATGGATTGGTTGGAAGCGACGAACGGCTCGATTCCGCACCCCGGCGCGCTCGCACCCAGTGATCTGCGCAGTTTTCAGGCTGCACTTCAGCAGGCCGGTTACGCGCGGACAACCATTTCTCGCAAGCTCGCATCGCTCCGCAGTTTCTATCGCTTTGCGATGCGTGAAGGGATCGCCAACAGCAATCCGGCCAAGCCGCTTCGCAATCCGCGCCGACAGCGCAAGCTGCCGCATGTCTTGTCCAACGATGAGGTCGGCAAATTATTGCTGGCTCCGCCGCCGGCCGACGTCGCGGGTTTGCGAGACCGAGCGATCTTGGAAACGATGTATTCGGCCGGACTGCGAGTCAGCGAGCTGGTTGCGCTGCGCGACTGTGACCTGGATCCCGATGAACAAATCCTGCGTGTCCGTGGGAAAGGACGCAAGGAACGGATCAGCCCGCTAGGGTCCTACGCGATCAAAGCGATCAAAGCGTATGAACAAAAACGCGTTCGCGATCCGAAAACCGAAGCTCTCGGCCGCGAGGCGCCGGTGTTCGTCAATCGCTTTGGACGCATCTTGACCACTCGTAGCGTCGGCCGGATGTTAGAGAAGCATATCGCGGTTACGGGCTTGGACACGCGGACCAGTCCACATACGTTGCGGCATAGTTTCGCAACGCACCTGCTGGACCGGGGCGCCGACATCCGCAGCGTGCAAGAACTGCTGGGGCACAAGAGTTTGGCGACCACACAGATCTATACTCATGTTAGCGCCGCGAACCTGCGTCAGGTGTACGAAAAAGCACATCCCCGTGCTGCCGGATAGAGCGGATTCGTGGCTCGTGGCCTTTCTCAGCGGTACCACTTGGCCAGGCGTTCGGGCGTGACGCCGAGCGAGTGGGAAAGTTGGATCGTCCAGTTGCGGACGGTTTGCCGGACCACGCCGTTGTGTTCCCAGCGACGGGCGCTGATGGTGAGTGGGCCTGGCAGCAGGATCGGTTTCGCGATGCGGCGAAGCTTTTTCGATAAGATGACGTCTTCCATCAGAGGCACTTCATCGAATCCGCCCTCGGAAAGAAATACGCTGCGCCGCACGAAGATGCCTTGATCGCCGAACGGCATTTTCTTGACCTTGGCCCTGGCTGCATTGCCTGCTTCCAGCCAGCGAAATACGGTTCGGTCCGAATCGATTCTTTGTCGGAATGCGCCCCAAGTGGTCTCGGGGTGTTTGCAGATCTGGCCCAGACAATCTTTGCTTAACCGGTTGTCGGCGTGCAGGAATAGAATGAACTCGCCCTTGGTGAATCGCGCGCCGGCATTCAATTGCACGCCTCGTCCCGGCAGCGAACGGATCAGTTTGGTGGTTCCTGACGATTCGGCGGTACGCCACGTCGCATCGGTGCTGCCGCCATCGGCCACGATGACTTCGGTCGCGCCTGATGCCTTGGCCGAAGCGATACAAGCGGCGATGTTGGATTCTTCATTCAGCGTCGGGATGACGATCGATATTTGATCGGGTGTCATACCGTTTGGACGTCACGCAGACGGCTGTACGCGATCGGACCGAGAATCAGCAGCGGCATCCAAGCGGCCATCGATGGCGAAAGCAAATAGCCGCCACCGCCCATCGCTCCGGCGAGCGTCTTGAGCATAAAGAAACCGAGCACGGTGCCGAGCGCCGCGGCGATCATCACAAACAAATTACGCTCGCGCCGATTGACCACCAACGGTAATCCTAGACAGACCAACGCGAAATCAAGCGGCACGCGAATGATTCGCTCGTGCAAGGCCACATGAATCGCGGCACTGCTGCGGACCGCCGGGTTGCGGACGCGGCGGACGAGTTCGGCGACCGACGAAAGCCGCTTGGTCGATTCGTTATTGAGCAGCAGATCGGTGTGTACCGATGTCGCAAAAAAGCACTGCCCTGATTGCAGCCAATTTTGGTCATGACTGGTCAACAGGATCGGGCGTGCTTTCGTTCCGACCGAACGAAGCTGATCGATTCCCTCGGGGAGACGCACGCCACGAAGCAGGTATCCCGACGGATGCGTCTGGTTTGCGTCGACCCATTCTGCCGACTCGGCCATCAATGTGTCACCGAACGAAGGGTACTCGCCGTAGATGCGAAAATTGGGATGAATAATCACATGGCTTTTGGGTTTCACGGCGTCTCCGTCCAACAACATCGCGCTGGTTTGGTCGTACCGCGGCAACAGTGACTCTTCCTTTTCTTCGACGCTGTATTTTGCCTTCATCGACAGGTTGTCTCGATAATGTGGCAGCAGGAATTCGCGGTTGGCAAGTTGGACGACAATAATGATCAGCGAAGCAATCACCATGGGTTTCAATATCCGCCCATGCGAAATTCCCGCCGACAACGTCGCCGTTAACTCGCCGGTTCGCCGTAACCAACCAACGGTGAACAACAGCGACAACAGCGTGATCATCGCGCCGGTCATGTCAAACAACAGCAGCATGTACGGCCCGTAGTAGCGCGCCATCACGCGAATCAGACCGTCCTGGGCCTCGCCCTGCCGGACAAAATCATCCATGCTTGTAAAGGCGTGAAACACGACAAAGATTCCGGCGATCGAACAGAAACAAATGAGTACGGTTCGCAAGAACAGCACCAGAATGTAGCGATCGATCTTGGTCATGG
This sequence comes from uncultured Pirellulaceae bacterium, assembly GCA_963975425.1. Lineage (GTDB taxonomy): Bacteria > Planctomycetota > Planctomycetia > Pirellulales > Pirellulaceae > CAXBGS01. Next base: position 264,535 of record CAXBGS010000003.1, on the reverse strand, counting down.
TCACAGAGACGATAATCTTAAGCAAAGAGCCGGCGGAAACGGGCAGTGACTTCTTAGCAGTGACTTCCTGGTTGTGAAACGACTTCTCGGAAAAGAGTCCTGCAAATGCACTATCCCCATTCGAGCCCGATCGTCGCAAGACCGCCCAGTCGTCGCAAGGCCGACTGTGAAACAGGGGCAGCCACGCCGGTTAAGAAACGAGAGACTTTCATCTTGCGGTTGAGAGTGGTGGCAGCGTGGCCACACGGTTTATCCTCCGCATTTACCTCGACGGCAATCCGATGAGCGAGTTAGTGGACAAGAAACGGGTCGTGATCGTGGGTGGCGGTTTTGCTGGCTTGAATGCGGCGAAACGACTGGCCCGTGATCCAAAATTGCAGATCACGTTGATTGACCGTCGCAACCACCATTTGTTCCAGCCGTTGTTGTATCAAGTCGCGATGGCAGGCCTGAACCCCGCCGACATTGCGGCTCCGATTCGCAGTTTGTTCTCGGGACAGAACAACGTGCGAGTGATCTGCGGCGAAGTCAAATCGGTCGACCCGGCGTTATCACAGATCCATACGGATATCGGTGACCTGCCCTACGACTATTTGCTAATGGCCTGTGGCGCGATGCACAGCTACTTTGGCAATCCGCAGTGGGAACCCTTTGCACCCGGCTTGAAAACCATCGAACAGGCGACCGAGATTCGCCGCCGTGTGTTGTCCGCTTTTGAAAAGGCCGAATTGACGGACGACCCCGACGAACGGCGGCGACAACTGACGTTCATCGTGGTCGGCGGAGGCCCAACCGGGGTCGAACTCGCCGGAGCAATCGGTGAGATGAGCCGGTTCACGTTGGCTCGAGACTTTCGCAACATCGATTCGAAACTTTCTCGCATCATCCTGGTTGAAGCCGGGCCGCGCATCTTGCCGATGTTTTCCGAAAAACTGTCCGCTCGCGCGACTCGTGATTTGGAACAGCTGGGCGTGCAAACCTGGACCAGCAGCCGGCTGACAAATGTGAACAGCGATGGCGTCGATGTCTCAGGCGAACGGATTCGTGCCGCGACCGTGTTGTGGGCTGCGGGAGTCAAGGCATCTGAATTGGGTCAAGACAGCGGTTTGTCGTGTGACCGACAGGGGCGAGTGATCGTTAATCCAGACCTCTCGTTACCGGATTTTCCGAACGTCTTTGTGGCGGGCGATCAGTGCGCGTTCATTGACAAAAAGACGGGACGACAAGTTCCCGGCGTCGCACCGGCGGCGGTTCAGCAAGGTCAATTCGTTGCTCGTGCGATCGAAAACGACTTGGCCGGAAAGGAACGTGGCGAGTTCCAATACTTTGACAAAGGTCAAATGGCCACGATCGGTCGCAGTCGCGCGATCACCGAAGTGGGCAAGTATCGAATGACGGGCGTCGTCGCTTGGCTAGCCTGGTTGGTCGTGCATATTTATTTTCTGACGGGATTTCGAAACCGTCTATTTGTCGTCGCCAGTTGGGCGTGGTCGTTTCTGACTTTTCGCCGAGGATCGCGGTTGATCGTTGGCAAACGCTGGCAGATGTACTCGGACGATTCTAGCGAGGATGCCAAAGGTCCGGCGATTAGCGAGCCTTCGCGGACCGTCTGATCATGCGAGTCAGCATGCGATCGAGTTGATTGGCGAAAGTCTGGACATCCTTGTTCGTCAACGGTTTCGGCCCGCTCGTTTCAACACCGGCCGAACGGAACTGTTCCATCAGGTTGCGAGAAGCGAGCCGTCCGTGAACGCTGGCGTCATCGAACAATTCACCACGAGTTCCAATCGCGACACCTCCTTTATCCACCACGCGTGAGGCCAAGGGGATATCGCCCGTGATGACCACATCAAGTGGCTGCATCAACTCAACAATTCGGTCGTCGGCGACATCCGCGCCGTCGCGCACCGTGATCCGTTTGATCAATTCCGACGATGGGATGCTGACCGACTGATTCGCCACCAAAATGGTTTCGATCTCGAGCCGTTTTGCCGTTCGAAACAAGATTTCTTTGATGGCGATGGGGCACGCATCGGCGTCGACCCAGATTCGCACGCTCGGTCGAGGGGCGTCGGTCGAGTCTGCTTGATCAGTCGGTTTCATCGTCGATTTAGTGTGGTGTTATGTTTGACATTATTGTCCGCTCAACCGTCGATACTCGTCCATGTATCGCGTGGCGTTCATCGCGTCGCCGGTGGCATCGTACATCGCCGCCAGGTTGTACGTCGCTGCCACATGGCCGGGGTCGCGCTTTAGCACACTTTTGAAATAGTGAATCGCCGTTTCATACCGCTGTTGGTTTGCCGCGATCACGCCAAGGTTCAACAGTGTGCTGATATCGTCCGGCCGAATTTCTAACGCATCCTTTAGCACTCGTTGTGCCTCGTCGAACTTCTGTTGTGACATGAAAACGCGAGCGAGGTTCGAACGTGCGTCGACCAAGTTGGGGTCGAGTTTGATTGCCTTTTGGTAAAATTCGACCGCCAAGTCCCATTTCTCTTGTCCCGCGTAGACGGTCGCTAAATTGGAATATGCGCTGGCATAGATCGGGTTGATCTCGATCGCTCGGGTTAAAGACTGTTCGGCGCGATCGTGTTGCCCCTGAATGCCATGAATCGCGCCAAGTCCGTTCCACGCAGGAGCGAATTCGGGTTCAATTTCGGTCGCCTCTTTGTACAGATTCAACGCATCTTCGAACGCGCCCTGCCCTTCGCGTGCTTTTGCCAAATTGACCACCGAATCGACGAAGCCGGGTTTGATTCGGATCGATTCGCGCAAATGCATCTCGGCTTCTGAGTAGTCACCCCGATCGTTCAGAAGACGACCCAGGTTGTTGTGCCCCATGAACGACTCGGGATTCTTGGCAAGCGTGTCGCGCCAGAGCGTTTCCAGACCTTCGTAAATTTGGCCTTGTCTGGCCGTCAGCAGCGCCAGGACGATCGTGACCGATACGGCTGCGGCGATTTTCCAAACACCAGAACGTTCAAACATTCGTTGCAGCGCTTCGTTCGCCGCGGCAACCGCTAGCACAATCACGCCGATGCTGGCCATGTATTGAAAGTGGTCGGCGACGTACGAAAAACGCATCGGATAGACATCAAAAAAACCGAGTGCTGGAAACAACGTCCCGCAGAAAAAGCAAACCGCCGCCAGCGGTCCTCGCCCGATTCGATGACGCGCCGACCAAAGTGCGATCAAGACAATCACGACTCCAACGGGAAACAGGTATTGCCAGGGCGCCGACGAATCAATATCCCAGCGCGGGTACGTGAAGATCAGCTCGAAAGGCCAGACCAATTTGCCCGCGTAGAACCAGATCGCTCGGCCGGCGATCAAGCAACGATCGATCGCGGACAATTGCCAGTCGATCCCGCTGGCGCCGACTTGATTCTTTTCCAGCCAAACCGTCATCAATCCCATGCCGATGCCGACAATAAACATCGGTACCAACATCAAGACGTTTCCTGATGTCACTCGTCCACGCTTCCACCAAATCATCACCAACAGTGCGGCCGGTAATGTGGCGGCAACCGTTTTGCTAAGCAGCGCGCCGACGAAGCAAAGATGTGCCGCGACGAACCATGCCCAGTTGCGTTCAGGGACGCTGTGTTCGGTATCGCTCTCCACAACAGAATCCTGCGCGACAGAATCCTGCGCGACAGGATTCTGCGGGGCACCGTCTGGGACGCTTCCGTCCTGGTCGCTGCCGGCTTGGCCCGTCGGAACGTCGCCGGTTTGTGTGAAATCCCAGAACCTTAAAAAGCACAGAGCAGCGCTCAAGTAAAAGAAACCCGACAAGACGTTCTTGCGTTCGGTGATCCAGGCAACCGATTCGACATGCACCGGATGAATGGCAAAGACAAACGCAGCGAACCAGGCCGCTGGAATGGAAAACCGACTCAACAGCCGCCACAACAGCAACGAGTTGGCGATGTGGATCAGAACGTTGACGATGTGATATCCCGTCGGATGCAGCCCCCACAGGTGATATTCGATCCAGAATGACGAATGCACCAGTGGGTAATACTGTGGGGTCGCGGACGGATCGAGCCAGATATCTCGCAAACCAGACGCATCGCGAAGCGTCATATTGCTGGTGACATAGTCGTTGTCATCCCAGATAAATCCGCCGCGGATCGCCGGGATGTAGGCCGCCACTGTGACCAAGCACAGGCACGCGAGTAACAGTCCTTTGTTTCGGTTCATGGGCGAAGGGGGCGTCGCATTGGGTTCGCGCTAAGATCAGGGGGATCAGGATATTCAGTGGCAAGAAAAGCAATGACGCCAAGACAGCATCACTGGTCCAAAACTATTTGTCCAAGAACATTCATCAGGCGATCAATCGTTGACCGATCGGAGTCGATTGAAAACGTGTCTGTTCTGACCAGGTCCGGCGTATTCTATCAGAGGTCATTGCGAAAGGTCATCGTGATCGGTGGCTCCGTACCACATGACCCGCCGACGATATGATACAAGAGCATCTTGACGCCACTGCCGCAATCATGCCTCTGGGAGACCTATTGGTGCCGGACGAACCGAACCCTTTTTCCGTTGAGTCCACCATGGGGCAAGCGAAAGGGATCAATCCCTACGCCCCGACGGCAGACGTTTCATCACCAGAGACGGATCACGATGATGCCGAAACGATGCGAAAGTTTTATCTGTCGCACGAGGCTTCCGTAAAGTCGATCGGCACGCTGTTCTTTTTAGGCGCGATCTTCCTTGTTCTCATCGGTTTGTCGGTTTTGGCATCGATGCTAGGTGCCGCCAACCATCCGGATCCCAATGCACGAGTGATTGTCGGCGTGATTGGCCTGGTCTATTTGGTCATGGGACTCTTTCAAGGCTTGACGGGCGTTGCGATCCGGCAACTGCGGCCCTGGTCAAGGATCGCCGCGATCATCCTCAGTGGCATCGGATTATTGGGATTCCCTATCGGTACGTTGATCTCCGGTTATTTTCTGTATCTGTTGGTCAGCGAGAAGGGCAAGATGGTGTTTTCGCCGGCCTATCAGAAAGTCATCCAGCAAACGCCACACATCAAATACAAGACTTCCATCATCGTTTGGATTTTGCTGGGTATTCTGTTGTTCATTCTTTCACTCGGACTCGTTGCGGCTCTGTTTGCCTAGATCCATCCACGAATTTCAACCACGAGCGGGGCGTGCGCTCCGGCGCGATGGTCAGACGTTCGTGGTCGAGCAGAAATACCAATGAATCGAGTCGAAATAAGTTGGGTGACCGCCCGCGTCGGGCCGCGATGCTGCCGGTTATACTGCCAAGATGAACAAGTCTTCGGATTCCCGGACTGACCCGTCGCTATCGCTTGAATCGGTGATGGCCGACTACTTGCAGCGGATCGAAGCGGGCCAGCGCCCGGATCCGTCCGAGTTTTTGAGTGCGCATCCACAGCATGCCGACGAGCTGACCAGCTTTTTTCGTAACCATCATTGGTTGGGTGATGAGCCGCTGCCAGAGACGTCTTCTTTGGTCGGTACGCAGGTCGGCCCCTACTCGATCGAAGCCGAGATCGCTCGGGGCGGGATGGGAGTTGTCTATCGCGCCCGACAACAAGGGTTACAGCGACCGGTCGCACTCAAGTTGATTAGCAGCGGCGTGCTGGCGGGTGAGGAAGAACGACAACGGTTTCGCATCGAAGCCGAAGCGGCGGCACGATTGGATCATCCCGGTATCATCGCAATCTACGAAATCGGATCGTGGCAAGGATACGAATACTTTTCGATGCCCTTGGTCGACGGTCCCACATTGCAACAGCGGGTCACCGATGGTGTCTTTGATGATCAGGAATCCGCACGGCTGGTTCGCGACGTTGCCCGTGCGGTGGCCTACGCGCACCGGGTCGGGATCATTCATCGCGATCTGAAACCCGACAATATTTTGGTCGGCACCGACGGCAGAGCTCAGGTGACCGATTTCGGTTTGGCCAAGTGGCAGCGTGACGGATCGCTAGCCGATGGCGGACTGACGCGGACCGGACAGGTCTTGGGGACGCCGCATTTCATGAGTCCCGAGCAGGCCGCTGGTCGGCTCAGTGGAACGCTTAGCGACGTCTATTCGTTGGGCGCGATATTGTATGCATTGCTGACCGGAAAACCTCCACACGCAGGATCCACCGCGGTCGAAGTTCTTCGCTGCGTGTTGCAAGACGAACCGGAGAGTCCCAGGCAAATCCGCAAGGAGGTTCCCCACGACCTCGAGAAAATCTGTTTGCAAGCGATGCGGTTTGACGCAGCCGAACGATACGATTCGGCTGATGCACTGGCGGATGATCTCGAGCGGTATCTTTGCGGCGAATCGACAGAAGCATCGGGCAGTGGATTGATCGATCGTGTGGCGAGAGAGATTCGCCGTGATCAGCACCAGGATTACTTCGAGAACTGGGGACGCACGCTGGCCATGCTGGGCGTGACGATCTTCGCCGCCCACGCCGCGATATTTGTTTTGTCCCTGTGGGATCTGCCAGCTTGGGCGACTTATTTCTTGCCGCGTGCGGCAATGTTGATTGCGATCGCGGTGCAGATCGGTCACGCGCGCGAGGGATCGATCTTGCCACGTACGGTGGCCGAACGCCCTGTGTTTTCGATTTGGTTGGGCTACCTGGCCTCACTAGCGGTGATGAATTTGGTGATGCTGATGCAAGGCGTCGAGCAGTCGTTCTTGTTTCCCACCGCAGCAGCGCTCAGCGGATTCGGGTTCCTCGCGATGGCCGGTCACGTTTGGGGTGTTTCGGCTTTATTCGGTCTCGGTTTCTTTGCCGTCGCGTTTCTTTCCGCAAGTTTCACAACGTTTGCACCGCTGCTGTTCGGCGCGATGTGGTTGATCAGTTTGCTGGCACTCGGCCGCCATTACCGCGCCCGGGCGAAGCGATAGTTCGCTGCCGATCATAGCGCTGGCTCGTCGATATCTTGAGCTCGACGTTATCTATCGTTCGTCAATCTCGATGCCCGGTCAATTCTCGTGCATTCGAACGCGCCGAGTGCTATCGACAACGTGGGCCGTAAATTCGGCCCAACCGAACTCGCGTTTCGGATTGATAGCAAATCGTGCCGATCAGAGTGTTAGCGAAGCACTTCGTCGTTTGTGTTTCGCACAGAGATCAACGAAAACAACTATCGCAAACAACACTCCCAACGCGAGCAGACCGATGAAACGGTTGATATTTCCCCGCATTTTAGCCGGCTTGGTGCTGATCGGAATCTTTGCCGGCACGGTGCAAGCGCACCATCCCGATCGAGCGAACCAGCCCGTACGGCCGCGCGTCGATTGCATTGGTCCGGTTGGCAACAATTTGCCGCCGTCCTACCGCCGCGTTTACAACCGCCCCAGAAATCTTGGCGGAAAAATCGCGTACTACGTGGCGCCGACCAGCCAAGAAGCGATTGCATGGCACCGCGCGAAACACATGCGCGCCTACGAGTGCAATCTGCCGCGACAAGAAAATTACTACTTCTATCCAAAGCCTTGGGAGTCGTTGCAGATCGGTCCGAGGCCCATGGGCGGTGCACCAAACGCGTATTCGTCCTCGGAACAAGGCGTGATTGAGGAAATCGAGACGGTCGAACTCGGTGACGAGATGTTGCCAGCGCCAGGCACGCTGTCCGATCCATTGATGTTGCCAGAGGACCGCTGAAAAGAACCTTCAGTTTTTTTGTCGGAACCGTCAAAGTTTGACATTGGCCGGTCCGATAACTGTCCCTGGACGAGGTCTTCTCGGTTGCGTCGTGATGACAAACCGGGATGACGTTGGTGGGGGGCTTCCACTCTCGGCCCGTACGGGAATACGCAGAATCCGCTCGTAGGCGGGGATCAATCTGTGTGTTTCACGGCGGCACGACCTAGGAAGCCTAGAGCATGAATCGCTCGCTAATTCGAATCACTACCTATCTGCAAATCGGGATCATGGTCCTGATGTCGGTCGGTTGCACACCTACGCAACCGTTCTTCTATAACGAGACGCCGGACCTTCAGTATTATCTGAACACGGCGACGTCGATCGAGTATCCCGATGTCGAAGTCGAAAGCCTGGCTGAGACAACCCAGGCCGTACGCCCGCTGACAATCGGTAACCACGATTACCAATTCTGGGATCTGTCGTTAGAAGAATGCGTTTCGATCGCACTTCAGAACGCCAAGTTCTTTATCACCACCAGCGGCAACGCAGAGTTTCGCCAAAACATCGCGGCCCAGTTCACCAGCGGTTCGGCGGACCAGTTCGGCAGCATCTATGATGTCGCAGTCGGCCAAGCAACGACTCAGTCCATTCCGTTAACGATCGACAGCAGCGGCAACCGTGTGCTGCCACGAGGCGTCTTGCGAGCCAATCAAGTCGGCGGCGTCGAAGACGCTTTGGCCGAATTCGACGCACAGGCCAGCGGTTTTGTGAACTTTGCGACGACCGATCGGGCGCAAAACGTTGGGGCCCAGAACACGATCAATCCACAAGTCAGTCAGGCGACGAATGTGACTCAGCAGTCCGCGATCAGTAAGCGGATGGCGACCGGTGGCGTGGCGACCCTGCGTCAACAGATTCTGTATTCGCGAAATAACACACCGATCAACGGGTTCGGTCGAGCCGTTCCCAGCGACTACACCGCTCTGCTGGAAGCTCAAGTGCAGCATCCGTTGATGCGTAACCGCGGCACGATGGTCAACCGCATTCCGGTTGTCTTGGCCAGTTTGAACGAAGACATTTCGATCGCGGACTTCGAAATCCAAGTGCGAAACTTGGTCCGTGACGTCGAGGTCAAATACTGGGACCTGTATATCTCCTACCGCGCCGTTGCCACATCGATCATCGGACGCAACAGTGCGATCGCGACCGCCCAGTTCGCTCGATTGAATCTAGAAAACGGTACCGGCACGCGACAAGAACTTGCCCAAGCGGTTGAGCAGTACTACCAATTTCGTGGTTTGCTGGAATCCGCGCTTGCGGGATCAAACCTGCCCGGTTCCGACCAATTCGGCGTTTACGGCCGCGAACGCGCCCTGCGTGAAGTGCTTGGCTTGGCGGCGACCGATGGCCGATTGGTTCGTCCGGTCGATGAGCCCAGTCTTGCCCGTGTGGAACATGACTGGGACGAAACCGTCGCGCAGTTGTTGTACTTGAGCCCAGAGATCCGCCGCAACAAAGTGCGAATCAAACAGAGTGAACTGGAACTGGTGTCGGCAAAGAATCAAGTGCTGCCTGAAGTCAATCTGTCGTTACTGTACCGCTGGGTGGGTGTCGGGGATACGCTTGGGCCGCCCAATCGCCGCGGTGTGAATTTTCCTGATCCCGGCAGCAGCGCCCTGGGTGAATTAACCGAAGGCAACTACCAGGAAGGTGCCATCCGACTCGAGATCACTCCGCCAGCGATCGGAATGCGACGGGAACTAACACGCATTCGTGGCGCACAGCTGCGACTCGCTCGGGAAAAAGCGTTCCTGCAAGAACAAGAGCGACTGTTGGTCAGCCAGCTAAGCGACGCGGTTGCAAAAGTTGCGACCCACTATCAACTGGTGCAAACCAATGCACAACGTTGGCAAGCAGCTGAGCAAGAAGTCGAAGCACGATTGGCCGAATTCAAGGGTGGTCGAAGCTCGGTCAATGTCGTTCTGCAAAGTCAGCAGCGACGTGCCCAAGCACAGATCGACTACTACCGTGCACTTGGCGAGTACAACAAGTCCGTCAACTATGTCGATTACCTAAAAGGCACGATGTTGGCCAACAGCAACATCACTTTGGCCGAAGGACCTTGGAACGACAAAGCCTACTGCGATGCTCTGGAACGAGCACGTGAACGCAGTGCCGGCAAGCAATTGCAATACGGCGTGAGCCGACCGGCCGTCGTTCGCACCGGACCCCTGCGTGACGCCGACGCCGCGATGGAAATTATCGGCAGCGGAGTCACATCGGTTGGTCAAGCCATGCCGCCACAAGTGAACGGACTAGGCAGCGATCCACTGGAATTGAATCTGGAACCGCACCGTGGTCCTGTCGACGTCAACGATGTGCCGCTTTCCGAGATGGGTAACTCGTCACAGCAACTGCTGTCACCCCACGTGACCATCGAAAGCATGGGGCCACCTAGCCGCGAAATGAATCCGCCGAATCGGATGTTTCCTGACAACGCACAGCCGGAAGTGTTGAACGAATCGACGCTCGCTCCGCCGGCGTTGCCCACACCCGATCCGAACACCGCGATCGACCAAATCAGTCACGAGTCAACGATCTCGGTCGACTATGCACCTCAGCCCGTGAAACGGAAACCATTGCCTACACCGTGAGCGAATCGCTCCACTAAACCGTTAACTAATATTCCGTTGGGCGGAGGCCTAACGAGGGTCGCCCACTCGCGTCGGGAATCACGACCCTTGTTCACGAACAGCTCGAGTTGCGTCTTCGGACGCCTCGGGCTTTTCGGCGTTTCATGATGGTTGGATGTCCGCACAAGTAACAGACACCGCCGCGTCATTGCGATCCGGCGAATGCGCTATCGATCGGCGATTCATGCCGGAACGGCGCACGGCTTGTTCCTGCCTGCTGGTTCACCGATGCGCGGCTTATGGCTTGCCAGAACGCAACCAAATCCGCAGGTTTGTATTTTTTTTGGTCGTCGCGCGCGGCGGGTCGTAGGCTGGAACAAGCTCTGCGCCGTTCCGGCAAATGCGTTATCAATCGGCGATTCATGCCGGAACGGCGCACGGCTTGTTCCTGCCTACTTTGATCCTCACTTGCTCTTGATTGCTTGAGGTATCTGGCCTTACCCTTGGCCTGACGGCCAGCGGTTCATCATCATTTAGATCACCAGCCTGCTAATCGTCGCCTTTGATCTCTAACAACTGTTGTTTCAATCGATCGAACACTTCGCGGTTCGCTGCCGAAACGTCGGTCGTCTCGCCGGGGTCTGCTGTCAAGTCGACCAGCATCCATGGCTCTGCGAACGGCTTGCCTTTGGGATTCTCGCGGCCGCCGCTGCCGTTGCCCGCGATCAGTTTCCACTTGCCGTGCCGAATCGCGAACATGCCGCCGCTGCTGTGGCAAATCAGTGGTGGTCGTTGGAAAGTCGACGTGGGATCGGCCAGTAATTCGGCAAAGCTAACCGAATCCGGTCCAGCCGTTTCCGGTCGTTTCGCACCGACAAAATCCGATACGGTCGCCAACACATCAACCAGTCCGACTGTGTTGGTGATTCGTCGTCCGGCGTGTTCTGCGCGAGGCAAGCGGACAAAGAATGGCACTCGGTGTCCGGCTTCCCAGATGTCCGCTTTGGTTCCTCGCCAATTTGCGTTGGCCGTGTGATGGGCGGCGCGATAGCCTTGGATCGAATCATCGTCGACGTGATCGGCTTCGCCTTCTTCCAGTCGGTGCATGAATGACCCGTTGTCGCTGGTCACAATCACAATGGTGTTGTCGATGACGTTAGCTGTGGTCAGCGCATTCAGAACACGACCGACCGTTGCATCGACCTGGCGGACGAAATCACCATAGCTGCCGATTTGCGTTGTGCCTTGAAATCGCTTGGCCGGCATGACCGGTTTATGGGGTGCCGTCAATGGAAAGTACAGAAACGTGGGGCGTTTGGATTCGGACATCGATTCGATGACCTCGACCGCTTCGTCGGTCAAACGGTCCAGGCAGCCACGCATGTCAAAATCGGCGGCGCGAGGGCCTTTGCGTAAAAATTCCGGAAAGCCTTGTGCTGCTTGCTCACTCGTTTCGGTCGTGGTCGCCGCACCGTCGCGAAAGTAAACATAGGGCGGAAAGTCTAATGACGCCGGGATGATCAACGAGTGGTCAAATCCAACGCTGCCGGGGTGATGCGTGAGCGGTTGATCCAGTGACAGATTGCCTTCTTCGCCGTGCAGGCCAAGACCAAGATGCCACTTTCCAACCACAAACGTCCGGTAATCCGATTGTCCCAGGACGGATGCGATGGTGTCGCGATCCCGGTCAATCAAAGGTTGGCCGTATCCGTTTTGTACGCCCTTCTTTAATCGTGTCCGCCAGCAATAGCGTCCGGTCAGCAGTCCATATCGCGTCGGCGTGCATACGGCCGAGGGCGTATGCGCGTCGGTGAATGTGATGCCCTCGCTTGCTAGGCGATTGAACGCCGGAGTCGGCACCGATGAATTCACATTCAGTGGCTGAACATCACCGTAACCCAAATCGTCGGCCAGAATAACAACGACATTCGGTCGGTCTTGTGCGAATGCACTTGAGACGCAGCAGAATATCAAAACAAAAGAGGCAATCACGTGTCGTGTCGATCGGGTCATCACGCTGTCACTGTAAAAGGAATGGGGATCGCTGAGAAATACGATGGTCCGCGCGTTGCCGCACCCGTCCGGGGCCTGATGACACCGTTGTCATCGAAAGTCGTCCTATTGCAGATACAGCGAGGTATCGCGTGTGCTGCCGCAGGCGACGGAACAAACGCATTGGTTGCTTGCTAATCTTAGCAAAGACAGTTTGTGTCGGCTGATCGATCGGTTAGGTTGAATGCAGCCAAGACGAGCGTTGTCGCGACGGGCACACGAATGGGCACCTGATTGATCATCGACCAGACGAACGGCATCGTTGGTCGGCGAGTGGCCAAGCGGGTTGTTTGTCGGTCTATGTCAACAAAACTTCGACAGCGGGACGCTCGAATAGGCGTTGGCACCGAAGTTGCATTTGGAGGAAACCGCGTTTCTTTTATTCGTATTTTGAGCTTTTATCGCGTTTCGAGCACTGAACGTGTGTTTTAGCCGAAAGAAACTGCAACCCACCATATTCGTACCCGCCGCGAGGAATCGAAAAAAGATGATCGCTACGGAATCAGACAGCGAAAACTATTTACTAACGGAGAGTTCCGCCGACGCGCGGGAGAACGACGTCATGAGTTTGTTGGACCGCGAAGAGCCGCTGAAAATTACGTTGATCAGTCTGCATGGGCTGATCCGAGCGAAAGACGCGGAACTCGGACGCGACGCCGACACGGGAGGGCAAGTCAAATATGTGCTGGAACTGGCACGCGAGTTGGCTTCCCATCCGAACGTTCGCGAAGTCGAATTGCTGACCCGCCAAATCTTCGATCCAAAAATCAGTGATGACTATGCGCGGCTGGAAGAGCCGATTTCTGAAAACGCAAAAATCGTTCGCATCCCGTTTGGGCCCAAGCGTTATCTCAAGAAAGAAGCACTCTGGCCCTTCATCGAAATGTTTGTCGATCAGACGCTTGTCCATTTTCGGCGGACCGGTTTGCCCGACATTATTCACGGCCATTACGCCGACGCCGGGCTCGCTGGGGCCCAATTGGCGCGGCTGCTGCACATTCCGTACATCTTTACCGGCCACTCGCTCGGCCGCGTTAAAAAGCAACGTTTGCTGCTGGGGAAATCTTCGCCAGAATCGCTAGAGAAGCGGTACAAGTTTGCGACTCGTACCGAAGCGGAAGAAATTTCGCTTGAAACGGCCTCGATGGTCGTCACCAGCACCAGTCAAGAAGTCAGTGATCAGTACGAACTTTACGATCACTATGAACCGTCGCGGATGGAAGTGATTCCGCCGGGCGTTGACCTGACGAATTTTTCGCCCCCCGATAAAGACTTCTCGGACGTTCCGATCGCAGGCGAATTGGGACGCTTCTTGCGAGATCCCGACAAGCCGATGATCCTGACGATGGCGCGTCCCGATGAGCGAAAGAATCTCGAAAAGCTGGTGCATGTCTACGGTCAAAGTGAACAGCTACGCGAACTTGCCAACCTGGTGATGATCATGGGCACGCGTGATGACATGCGTGAATTGCCCAAGCCTCAACAGCAAGTCATCAGCAATGTGATGTACCTGATCGACAAGTACGATTTGTATGGACAGGTGGCTTACCCCAAAACGCACTCGCCCAGCGATGTGCCGGATTTATATCGATTGGGCGCGGCCGGCCGTGGTGTGTTTATCAACCCGGCACTGACGGAACCATTTGGTCTAACGCTGTTGGAGGCCGGTGCGACCGGGTTGCCGATCGTGGCGACTAACGACGGCGGCCCACGCGACATCATCGGCAATTGTGACAACGGGTTGTTGATCGATCCGCTTGATTCTGACGAAATCGAAAAAGCATTGCTGCGAACGCTGACAGAGCCAGAACAATGGGACGAGTGGTCACGGGCGGGGATCTCGGGAACTCGAAAGCATTACGCTTGGGCTAATCACGCACATCGTTACTTGCGTGACTTGGATGACATTCTTAAGCATTCTGCGACACCAGCGCTGGTCGATCGGCCACGCGTCCGACGTCTTCCGGAATTCGACCGTTTGGTGATCACGGATTTAGATAACACGCTGACCGGCGATGACCAAGCGTTGGCCGAATTCAACGAATTGATCCGCGAGAATGACCATATCGGCTTTGGGATCGCCACCGGACGGCGGCTGGACAGCGCGATGCAGTTGATTGATGAACTGGGGCTGCCCAAGCCCGATCTGATCGACACAGATGCGGGCACACAGTTGCATTACGGCGAAGCGCTCACGCCGGACCGCAGTTGGCGAAAGCAGATCGGATACGCGTGGCGTCCGGACGAAATCGACGCCCTGTTATCCTCCCTGCCCGGATTATTCCGCCAGCCCGAGGAGAACCAATCGGAGTTCAAGATCAGCTATGAGGTTGATTTCGATAAATCGCCCACACTGACGGTGATCAAAAAGAAGCTACGCGAGGCTGGACTGCGTGCTAAAGTTGTCCTATCGCTGGGGATGTACCTGGATGTGATTCCGGTTCGAGGCGGCAGCGACTTATCGCTGCGACATGTGCTGTGGAAGTGGGGGTTCTCACCCGACAGCGTGCTTGTCGCCGGCGACTCGGGAAACGACGCCGGCATGCTGCTGGGACGGACATTGGGGGTCGTGGTCGGCAACTATAGTCCCGAGCTGCAGCGGTTGAAAAACCGGCCACGCGTGTATTTTGCCGAAGGCGAGCACGCGCGGGGCATCCTCGAAGGCATTCAGTACTACCAGTTCTTAGACAACATCGTTATTCCGAATGATCGAATCGAACCACAACCCATCAGCGAGTAATGGGGCTGCCGGTCCGCGATCAGAGATTCGATTCAAAGCCGACCTGACGTTGCAGCGGTTGCAACCGCGTTTGCAAGAGGCGTGGGATGCGGCTGACGTTGATGAAAAGCTGCGGCATGAATTTGATGTAAGGTTGGCCGAATATTGGCCCGAGTTGTTTTCGCTGCTGTATGAATTGTACGGACAGCGTTATGACTTCTTTTATCATCTCGAACAAATTCTGATCACGGCCGTGCGGGCATGGATCGACCGGCCCGAGCAGCTTCGCGAACTCGATCGCCATCGCGTGAATACGCCCGATTGGTTTGCGTCGCAAAAAATCGTCGGTGGCGCGCTATACGTCGACCTGTTCAGTGAAAACCTCGGCAAGCTGCGTGAATCGATCGGGTACTTCAAAGACCTCGGATTGACTTACTTGCACTTGATGCCGTTGTTCGCCGTCAGACCGGGCGACAGCGACGGTGGGTATGCCATCAGCAACTACCGCAGCGTTGATCCTCGATTGGGAACCATCGAGGATTTAAGGAAACTGGCCGATGAGCTTCGTGAGGCCGGGATCCTGTTGGTGCTGGATTTCGTCTTTAATCACACCTCAGATGATCACGACTGGGCCAAACTTGCTCAATCAGGAAATCGTGAATATCAAGAATTCTATTATCTGTTTCCCGACCGCCAGCAACCGGATCGATACGAACAGACGCTGCGCGAAATCTTCCCCACGGTTCGCCGTGGCAACTTCACGTGGCACGACGGGATGCAGCAGTGGGTGTGGACGACATTCAACAGCTTTCAGTGGGATCTGAACTACAGCAATCCGGCGGTATTCCGCGCGATGCTGGAAGAGATGTTTTTCATCGCGGGTACCGGCGTCGACATGCTGCGTCTCGATGCAGTCGCCTTCATTTGGAAAGAAATGGGAACGAGTTGCGAAAATCTTCCCAAAGCACATCAGTTGATTCGCGCGTTCAATCGCCTGGCTCGCATCGCGACACCAGGGTTGCTGTTCAAATCCGAAGCGATTGTGCATCCCGATGACGTGGTCAAATACATCAGTCCGCAAGAGTGCCAGTTATCGTACAACCCGACCCTGATGGCACTGTTGTGGGAATCGCTGGCGACTCGCAAAACCGACTTGCTGGTCCGATCGCTTAGCCACCGGCACGTCTTGCCAAAGCACACCGCTTGGGTCAATTACTTGCGATGTCACGACGATATCGGATGGACATTCGACGATGCCGACGCGGCCGTCCTGGGAATCAACGCCTACGATCACCGTCAATTCCTGAACCGTTTTTACACCGGACAGCACGAAGGCTCGTTCGCTCGCGGCGTGCCATTTCAACAAAACGTCGAAACGGGCGATATGCGAATCGCAGGAACGCTGGCATCATTGGCCGGTCTCGAATTGGCAATCGAACGCGATTCGCCGGAACAGCGTGAGCTGAGCATCCGGCGCATGATGTTACTGCAAAGCATTACCCTTAGCATCGGCGGTATTCCGTTGATCTATTTGGGCGAAGAGTGGGGCATGTTGAACGACTATGACTTCGTCAAAGATCCTGCCAAAGCCGGTGACACGCGTTGGGTGCATCGGCCTAAGATGCAATGGGAATTCTTGGATGATTTGGGCGACGATCTGGACACCGGACACGGGTCGATACGCAAGACGATCTTTCGATCGCTGCAAAAGATGATCCAGATGCGTAAGTCGCTGCCCGCGTTGGCCGGTCAAACGATGGAATTGGTATCGACGGGCAATCCGCACGTTTTATGTTTCTCGCGAAGCCACGAAGGCCACCGGTTGATTGTCGCGGCTAATTTTTCAGAGTATCCGCAAACGATCAGTGGTAATCATTTGCGCACTGCAGGTCTTGGCCGGTTTTTCGAAGATGCAATCTCTGGCAAGACGTATCCGACCAGCGAAGAATTAGAGCTCGATCGATACCAGTATTTATGGCTCAGTCGTGTCTGATACCGCACCGTCGCCTCACATAAAGATTCTGGCCACCGATATGGATGGCACTTTCATTCCGCTGAGTGGAAACGATCAGAACCGTCGCGATCTTGTGACGCTCGGCGATGCCCTTGACCGACACGGTGTCGAGTTGATGTATGTAACCGGTCGGCATTATCAACTTGTCATGAAAGCGATTCGCGAGGAAGGCTTGCCGTCGCCGCCCTGGATGATTTGTGATGTCGGCGCGTCGATCTATCACGTCAACGCGCAGGGCCAACATTGCATCGTCGAAGACTATCGAATGCATTTACAAGAATTGGTCGGGGATCACGATCGCAACGGTGTGCTAGAAAGTTTGAAACAAATCGATGCGGTGCGACTGCAAGAATCCGAAAAACAGACGTCGTTCAAAATAAGCTTTTACTGCGATGCTGACACGATTGGTGCAATCGCCGATCAAGTCCGTCACTGCATCGGCGATGCACCTTGGAATCTGATTTCCAGCGTCGATCCATTCACTGGCAACGGCTTGATCGACTTATTGCCCCGAGATGTTTCGAAAGCTTATGCGTTGAAATGGTGGGCCGCATTCACGGGTACCCCACCCTCATCGATCGTGTTCTCGGGTGACTCTGGCAACGACCTCGCCGCGTTGACGGCGGGTTATCGGGCAGTCGTCGTCGGGAACGCCCATCGCGCAGTTGCCGATGCCGCCACCAAGGCACATCGGCTAGCAGGTTGGACCGATCGATTGGTGATCGCGCAATCGCACGCGACCAGCGGTGTTTTGGAAGGGTTTCAGCACTTCGCCGGTCAGCAAGCTTAGCGACAAGTTTCGTGACCTATGTTTCATCGATGACGTTTGGCAATCGCCTTGCGCCTTTGTTTTCGGCCCGGTTGTGATGACTGATGCCGGCATGATCATTGAAATCGTCACGACCCGGCCTGAATCAGGGTCAGCCGGATCCAGACGATTCTGTCACGCACCGAAGTGCCCGAATGGACTTTTTGATTCCACTTTATTGTCTCTGCGGAATCGTATGGTCGATCCCGATCATTCGCAGTGGTCACGCAATGCACTTTGCGGTTCTGTTGCTAGGGGTGGGAACGATTTTCGGTCCCGCATTCTTTGCCATCGATGGGCCAATCCAGATCAGCGTTGATCGGCTGCTATGGGCGGCGATGATCGGACTTGTGGTGGTGCAGTGGCGACTTGGCAATCTGGCCAAGGTCACGATGACGCGCATCGACTGGCTGTTGCTCGCCATCACCGCGTACCTGTTTGTCAGCTGTCAACGAGGCGGGCAACCTCCGACCGGCAGTTCGCCGACCGCACGTTGGTTGTTTTATATCTTGCTGCCTCTGGGAACTTATTGGGTCACGCGCGTTGTCAATTTGCAGGTGACCGATATTCGTTGGATCAAGCGTCTGCTGATCGCACTCGGCACGTATCTATCGATCACGGCGGTTTTTGAAGTCACGGGGATGCACGGGTTCGTTTACCCTCGATATATCGTTGACCCACAGCAGTGGATTTTTTACGGCCGAGCTCGCGGGCCGCTGATGAACCCGATCGGCAACGGCATGATCATGACGGTCGCTCTCGTTGCGTCGATGCTTGAATTCATGTCGTCCGGTCGCCGTGGAAAACTAGGCTACGGAATTCTTTGCATGCTGATGCTGTTCGGCTGTTACGCAACGCTGACGCGCAGCGTTTGGATGGGGGCGGTGGCAGCGGTCGGTGTCGTCGTGCTCGTGCGTACTCCACGGTGGGTGCGCGTGCTGGGCCTTTCCGCCGCGATGGTGTTCGGCGGTGCAATGGCGATGGGCTTGAAAGATCAGCTGATGTCGATGAAGCGAGATAAGGCCTTATCGGCAGCCGATGCGGCCAAGTCGGTCGAGTTACGACCACTGTTGGCCGTCGTGGCCTGGGAAATGTTCAAGGCAAAACCGATCGTCGGCCACGGATTCGGGCATTACTTCGAACACAACTCACCGTTTCATGACAATCGCAGCTACGACTTGCCACTTGCCGAAGTGCGCGAGTACGCGCAGCACAACACTTTCCTGATGCTGTTGGTTGACACAGGCGCCGTGGGACTGCTCGCCTACAGCGTCCTGTTGCTGATGCTGTTCGCGGTCGCCTGGCAACTTGCCTGTCGCCGTGGTTGCAACGCCGAAAGCAACCAGATTGGATTGCTGGTCTTGGCAATGATTGCCGCCTATGTCTGCAACGCAATGTTCCATGACTTGGTCGTGATCCCCATGGTGCAAACGTTCTTGCTGATGTTGGGTGGTACCGCCGTGACCGTGTTCGCCCGGGGATTCGCAGCCGATTTGGCGCATGTTGCGACCGCCGCCCGTGGTCGGACACCGTTGCTGCCCGCACCAGGTCATGGCATGCCGCGGGCGTCCATGAACCGTAGCTGTTGATATAGCATTTCAACGCGGGGCATCTCGCCGCCTTTTTCCCGGACCGCGGCGATCGGGTTGCCGAGGATCGCCTGCAGTTCCATCGGCCGCTTGTTCAGGAAGTCGATGCGCATACTGCTGTCATACGGCACCATCTTGCGTGTGTTTTCCATCGTCTTTTCGATCATTTCGTTGGCGACATCGACGCCGCAGATCGCGGCTGCGGCATGGACTTCACGGATGATCGCGTCGGCCAGCTCGCAAGCGTATGGATCATCGA
Organism: uncultured Pirellulaceae bacterium; assembly: GCA_963975425.1. Lineage (GTDB taxonomy): Bacteria > Planctomycetota > Planctomycetia > Pirellulales > Pirellulaceae > CAXBGS01. Next base: position 244,828 of record CAXBGS010000003.1, on the reverse strand, counting down.
CAATTTCTTTGGTCGATGCATTTAATGCGACCGAAAGTCCGTTGAACGGAATGTTCCACATCAGTTTGCGCCACCGCACCATCGGCAGGTTGTCCGAGACTTGTGCGTCGATTCCCGCGGACACCAAATCGTCACAGATTTGGCGAGTGCGATCGCTGATCGTTCCCGCTGGTGTCGCAAAGTCGCCAAACACGATGCGGCCGAAGTCCAAATGTTTGATGTGTCCGGGCCCCACTTTATTGCTGCATAGGAAACAGCACCCGCCCATGACACGATCCTGGCCGACCACCGCCGCGGAGTCCGATTCGACGTCCAGCCCGTTTTGCAGCACCAGAACGGAACCTCCGTCTCCCGTGGGCGATGGCAAAAGTTCGGGAAGCAAGTCGTTAAGCGTCGTCTTGAGCGCGACAATCGTTACGTCGCAAGCCGGCATCGTGTTGACGCTTTGGTGAGCATTGACCGTCGGCAACTCGAAATCGCCCCAAATGCTCTCCACCCGCAGTCCGTGATCGACCACATGCTGATAGTCGCTATGCAGTAAGAAATGGACGTCGAACCCGGCATTGGCGAGCATCCCACCATACAAACCGCCAAGTGCACCGGTCCCAAGGATTGCGTATGAATTCTGTGGTTTAGGCTTACTGGGCATGAGTTCGAATTGCGACGAGGTCAATAAAGCGTGAGTTCTTTCGCGATCATATTAGATATTGGAACGATCGAGTTTCGAAGCAGCATTGCCTGACGTGCTGTTTTGTGCACTGCAATTGCGTTCACGATCGATTTGAGTGTTTTTGCTTAACGATTGACTTGATTCAGACCATCGGCATCCATCGGGTGGTTAAGCTGTAGCTCGCGATGGATTGGTTCGAAATATGGTCCGAGCCAAGTCCGGCGTTTTAGGAATAAGCTCCGAGGCAGGTATTCCCCTGAAAACAGAACATGTCAAGGTTTGTTTGCCCGGGATATTTCGCAGACACGCATCGCGCAGGTTGAATGATCGATTCGTTACCGTTGACAGAACTTAGATCTATTTGGAGAGACGAATGAAGACACGACTAATGGCGGTGCTCGCCGTTGCCTTGGTGGGCGGATTGACATCGCCGACGACCACCAACGCGGGAGTGATTGCGTATGAGTACTCGGGTGCATGGGATGGTGCAATCGGTCCATCTGCTCCTTTTGGCGCCACCTATGTTGCCACGGTTCTATTCGATAATGGTGGAATGACGGTTGAGAATCAGAATTTTGTTCAAGCCGATTTCGTATCGGCCCGGCTCCAGAGCGGTGCTTACGATTTCACCATGATGCCAGGTGACATCGACAGCTGGTCTACTGACTTTACAAGTGACGCGCTTGGTCAGCTCGGCAGTGGGTGGTTCGACGCCTCGAACGGAGCTCATGATTGGCACTTTGACAATGATTTCCAAGACGAGAATTTTACCGACGGTCAAGGTTCAGCAGGTTTTTTTGCGACCCATACCAGTGCACCTGGAAGGTTAGTTGATGCTGCTGTGCCTGAACCCGGTTCACTTGCGATCTTTGCCGTTGGTGCACTGAGTGTTATTGGTGTCCGGCGTCGTCGATCCGCTTAGCTTTAGCAGAGCCTTAGGTAAGGTTAGTAACGGACGTCCTCGATGGGGGCGTCCGTTTTTTGTCAAATCGCTTCTTGATTGCTATCGCGTCCAAGCCAGCCATTTGTCTAGCGCCTTAGCAACCAGTGGTGTCAGTCGCGTGCGGTTGTATTGATCGCCCAGCTTTCGGATGGCTTCGGCTTGTGTCGGATAGGGATGAATGGTCGACCCGATTTGTTTCAGTCCCAAACCGTTGGCGATTGCCAAAGTGATTTCACCGATCATGTCGCCGGCGTTCGCGGCAACGATGGTCGCCCCGAGAATCTTGTCCTGGCCTTTCGCCACATGGACCCTGACAAAGCCCTCGGTTTCGCTTTTCAAAATCGCCCGGTCAACCTCGTCCAGTGGCTGGGTATATGTGTCAATCTCAATGCCCTGCTTGCTGGCTTCGTCAGGATAGATGCCAACGTGGGCCAGTTCGGGCGAAGTGTAGGTCGCCCATGGGATGGTCAGGTTACTGACCTTGCCGCGCCCCATGAACAGTGCGTTCTGGATCACGGTGCGGGCCATGAAGTCGGCCGCATGCGTGAACTTCAATTTCGAGGCTACATCGCCCGCTGCAAAAATACTCGGATTGGTTGTTTGTAAGCGATCGTCAACGGTGATTCCTTTGCGCTCGTCGAATTCGACCCCCGCTGTTTCCAACCCCATGCCGTGGACGTTGGGCGCGCGTCCGATGCCCACCAAGACTTGATCGCCGACAACTTCGATCGGTTGTCCATTCTGTTCGACGATGACGATCTTTTCATCGCCGCGACGTTCAACTCGCTTGGTTTCTGCGTTCAGCAAAAACTTCACACCATCACGTGCGAGCGACTGCTGGACGATCATTGCTGCATCGGTTTCTTCGCGCGACAAGATATGATTCGATTTTTCAATTTGCGTCACTTCGCTGCCGAATCGGGCGAAGCACTGTGCCATCTCGGCCCCGATGGGACCTCCGCCGATCACGACCAGTCGTTTCGGCAGTTCGGTAAGCGAAAAGACTGACTCATTCGTCAACGCATCAATGTCATCCAATCCAGGGATCGGCAGTTTTGCTGCGCGTGCCCCGGTCGCGATCACCGCTTTCTTGAACTTCAATGTTTGGCCGTCGACTTCAACCGTGTCGCGACCGGTGAATGTTCCGCTGCCGATAAAGACGTCGATTCCCGCGTCGCGAAATCTGGTGGCCGAGTCATGAGGGCTGATCCCGGCGCGCAGTTCTCGCATCCGTTCCATGACGGCCGGAAAGTCGACAGAGGAACCTTCGGGGACGCGGACTCCGAATTTACCGGCGTCGCGGACGGCGGCCGCGGCATGGGCCGCGCTGATCAGTGCCTTGGACGGGACGCAGCCGACATTCAGGCAGTCGCCACCCAATAAGTCGCGTTCGATCAAGGCAACCTTGGCGCCGATACCGTTGGCACCCATGGCCGAAACCAAACCTGCCGTCCCGCCGCCGATGACGACCAAGTTGTATCGTCCCGATGGAGTCGGGTTGACCCAATCGGGCGGATGGACGTTCGATTCCAGTTTTTGATTGTGTCGGTCATAGGGTTGCAGTTGGATCATGTCAGTCATGTTGAGCGGTCTCGGGTGTGCGATTGGTAAATAGTTTCAAGATGTATTTCACAGCAATCGGGAAGACTCCCAGCAACCCGAACGCCACCGTCATTTGCAACAGCTGTGATGGTGAAAACACTGCCTTGACGCCTTCTTCGGCCAACACGCTTAGATTCGGCACGCGTGATCCGGCAAACACGTACACCGCTGTTCCGGGCAACATCCCCAGTTGACTGACCCACCAAAACGTTCTTGCTTTGAGTGGCGTCAGCCCCATCACCAAGTTGATAACGAAGAACGGTACTAAAGGAACCAAACGCAAGGTGAATAAGTACGAGGCACCCTCGGTTTCCAGGTGATGATTGAAGGTTTTCAGGCGGTCACCAAATTTGTTTTGAATCGAATCACGCAGCAGGTACCGCGTCATCAGGAACGCGACCGTTGCACCAGCGGTCGACGCAAAACTGACCAACACAAGCCCGCGAACAAATCCGAAATACCATCCATAGACCAGCGTCAGCGCGGCGGCACCGGGCAGCGACAAACCTGTGACGACAACGTATACCGAAAACGCGAGTCCATAAACCAAATACGGATTGTCGGATTGAAACTCTCTTAGCTGCGTTTCTTTTGCGGCCAACTTTTCCAGTGAAAGCAGATCGCCGTATTGCCACAGCAATAGTCCCGCGGCAATGACGATCAGCGCCACAACAATCAGCTTGGTTCGGTTGGCTTGCGGGCTGGATGTCATGATGTGCCGATTGCGAGTGATTGCGGTAAGTCGATGCCTGTGAATTGTCACACCGTTCGATCAACCGACGGATCCTTGCAGAGAATACCGCATAAACCCAAATGTCTGAATAAGGATCCGTGAACCGCACCGGCGGGTCCGCAGCCTATAAGACAGCCTGAGACTCGCAAAAGCATTCTCAGCGGCGGAATCAAGAGTGTTTTGTCCATTCCCAGCGCACTGCCCCGCTATTGCTAAGGAGAGAACGGAATGCCTCAAAGTTTAGAATCGTCGCTGTCGCAAGTATGGAAGCAAACTGCACGTAAGCAATCTCCGATCGTGTTGGTGCCCCAAGGCAGTCGCGGGATCGTGCTTGTCTTTGCCGTCAATGTGTTTTTAATGGCGAGCTTTGCAATGGTTCACGCGAACGCGGGCTCGCCGATTTATTTGGGCTCGAAAACAACGTTATCGCTTTCGATGGACGCGATCGACCATCAAGTGTGGGATCGCTTGCTAAAGACGTATGTGAATGATGACGGCCTGGTTGATTACAAGGCGTGGAAGGCGAGCATCGACGACGTCAAGCAGCTTGATGCGTACCTGGAAATGCTTTCGTCCGCCAGCCTGTCTCACCAGGCAACGCGCGCATCAAAACTTGCATTTTTTATTAACGCGTACAACGCGGTTACGGTCAAAGGCATTTTGAATGAGTACCCCACCACCAGCATTCGCAATCACACGGCAAAGCTGTTTGGATACAACATCTGGGAAGACCTGCAATTGTTCGTGAGCGGCACGCCGTTGTCGCTTGAAGCGATCGAGCATCAGGTGTTACGAAAAATGTCGGAACCGAGAATCCACTTCGCGATCGTTTGTGCATCGATCGGCTGCCCACGCCTGCTAAACGAGGCATACCTGGCCGACAAACTGAACGAGCAACTCGACCGAAACGCAAAGGACTTTTTTAGCCGATCCCGAAATTTCCGATACGATGCCAGTTCGCAAACATTCTATCTCTCATCGATTCTAAATTGGTTCGGCGAAGACTTCGGGGACTCGAAGTCAGCGCGTCTGAAAAAGATCTCGCCGTGGTTGCCTGCCGCCGGGGGCAAGGACCAAGCCAGTGCCGGAACAGGCAGCGTCAAGTTTCTCGACTATGACTGGGGGTTGAACGAACAGTCGAGTTCGTGATCGCCTGCGTCCAGACGTGGCGGCGGTCGTCTTTTTCGAAGTTCTCGGCATTCGTGCAGCGTTCGCGTCCAAGAAAATCGGCGGTCCTCTTTTCCGGCCTCCGGCAATCATGATCCAGAAAAGCGATCGATTCCCCGTATTCAAGTCGTCAAGGTCCACCGTGGCGGACAAAATGGCGTGGATAGCGGTCAAGTTCGGCAGACAATTCGATGCGGCTGCGCTAGAATAGCGGGTGACATGGCCGATGATGTTGCGTTCGACGACAGCGGATGCGAACCGGCCTTCGATTGCTTCTGGGAGCACGGTTTTGGGATTTGTTTTTGCGTTTTCGATCCTCTCGCGGTCGGCGTTGTTGATATTGGTCGCGGTCATTCCCGCACGGGTGACGATGAACTCGGGCGAAACGTTGAAAGGCGCGTTGGTTGAGATCAATGAATCGGCGATCGTTTTTCAATCGGAAACTGGATCGGCCGAGCTTGCCTTTGATGACGTCTTGTCCCTTTCGCCAATTGAGCGAGACGAAGCTACCGGCCCGACCAGTCGGGTGACGTTGGTTGGCGGCAGCAAGATTGCCGCACAAGATTTTTCGCTCACAGGCGAGACGCTGACGATCGAACCTCGCCGCCAAGACGTCGTGAAAGTGCCCGTCAAGCAAGTCCGGTCGATACGTTTTCGCGTCGCTTCGCCGCTGACCGATCCGCAGTGGTTGGGATTGATGGACAAGCCGCTGCGACGCGACCTGTTGGTGATCCGTCGCGATGGTGACCGTTTGGATCCCACCGAAGGAATTGTCGAATCGATCGGTGGCGGTTTCGTGGGATTCAATTTAGATGGCGAAACTGTCGATGCGCCGACGGATCGCTTGGAAGGCGTCGTGTTCGGTGGCGCCGCGATCGACCCGAATGCAGCGTCGATTCAAGTCACCGATCGATACGGATCAAAGTGGATGGCGCGATCGGTCAGAACGTCTCAGGATTCGAAATCGCTGGAAATCGAAATCAATGACGCGTTGACGCACAGGATTCCGCTGTCGCATCTGGATTCGATCCGTTGGTCCGGTGGTTTGACTTTGTTGGCGGCACAGCAACCGGCCGCTGCGGCGTACACACCCTATCTAAAGACGGAAGCCACCGACGGTTTGATGAGAGACTGGTTTGGTCCGTCGCCCGTTGGAGATTCGGACATGCTGTTGATCGGTGATTCGTCCATCGAATATCGACTGGACGATGGCTTTCAAACATTTGCCGGTGCCGTTCGCCGTGACGAAGTGGTCGATCAAGCCGGCGATGTCATGGTGCGCATCGTTTTGGACGGCGAACAAGTTTGGAACGAAGAACTCTCTGGCGGCGAAACGCTTGGATTCGAAATTCCTGCTGCGGGAGCCAAGCGACTGAAGATTCAAGTCGATAGCGGTGACGATGGCGACGTTGGCGATCGAGTGATCTTGTTACGACCAAGGATGTTAAAATGAGAGACAACACGTTTCCTGGCATCACTTTATCACCGATTGCTTCTGTGTCCGGACTTCTCCGCAGTGGGACCGGTCTGGAAGAGGCATTGATGTCGTTGGTTTTTGCGGTGGCGGTAGTCTTTGGCATTTTTCCTGCGAATGCCAACGGTCCAATCACGCTCGATCCGATCGTCGCAAAAGCGGAGCAGCAACGCATCGATGCGATTCAGGTCGCGATGCCATCGGCGGTCAGCGTGTTTGTTCCTGGCGGCGGCGGCGGTGGCAGCGGCGTCCTGATTTCGCCAGATGGTTTTGCCCTCACAAACTTTCACGTCAGCAGTCCGGCCGGCGAATACATGCGTTGCGGGCTTAGCGACGGAAATATTTACGATGCGGTGATTGTCGGCATCGATCCGGTTGGCGATTTGGCGCTGATCAAACTGCTCGGTCGTGACGATTTTCCCTACGCCGAAATGGCCGATAGCCGACTGGCCAAAGCGGGAGACTGGAACATGGTGATCGGCAATCCATTCCTGTTGGCGTCGAATCTGCAGCCGACGGTTAGTTGGGGCATTCTCAGTGGCGTGGGGCGATATCAATATCCCTCCGGCACGTTGCTGGAATACGCCGATTGTCTGCAGACCGATGCGTCCATCAATCCGGGGAATTCCGGCGGACCGCTGTATGATGCCAACGGACGACTGCTGGGCATCGTTGGACGAGCATCATTCGAAAAACGTGGGCGGATCAATGTCGGTGTTGGTTACGCAATTTCGATTCATCAGGCAAAGAACTTCTTGGGTTATCTGCACAGCGGGCGGGTCGTCGATCACGCTACGCTGGGCGCGACTGTTTCTACCGATTCCGATGGCGGCGTTCGCGTCAGCAATATTCTGGAAACGAGTGACGCCTATCGACGCGGATTGACATTCGGCGCAGAAATACTCGAGATCGATGGTCGCCCCGTTCAAACGGCGAACGATGTGCAGAATGTCTTAGCCACGTTGCCCAACGGATGGCGAGTGAAACTCGTTTACCGCAACGATGGCGTCACCACCGAAACTCTTGTCCGATTGATGGGCGTTCATCGCAAAGACGAACTATTGAAAAAAATGGCTGCCGCTTTGCCTCCCCCGCCGCCTCGTCAGCAAAAGAAAGACGAGGATGATTCCGAAGGGGACACGCCGAAGAAGTTGCCGATGAAAGAGCGCCCCCACGGTCATGGTGGTGCGAAGGAAGCGCCGAAATATCCCAAGCCGGCACGCGATTTGATCCAGAAACGTGAGGGTTACGCGAATTACCATTTCAACCTCGCCCGGCAAGAACGTTTTATGACGTCGCTGCGGAGTCAGTTTCCCAGTCATGATGCGGACCAACCGGTTTCGTGGATGATCCAAGGTGAAACGGATGAACCTAACCCACGGTCGGTGACAATCGGCGTCAATGGCGACGCACTGGGGATGATCATTGGCGAAGATGCAATCGATGTCGAATCGAAAGGCGATGCGTATGATCTTGTCGACCAAAGAAGTCTCGGGGGGATGCTGCCAGCTTTGGATGCATGGCGGCGAATGATCTCGCAAGGCACGTTGAAATTCGGTGAAAGCTATTATCTAGGCACCATGCCTTTGGGTGGTCAACGCCCGCTGCGTGATTGCATGGTCGGTATCGACGGGGAAATGGAAGTTCGCTGGTTGAGCCATCCCGAGTCGGGGCTTGTTGAAGTGATTGAAGTGTCCGCCGATCGTGACGACGATCCTGCCGAACTCTGGGTCACACGCGATGCCGACGGACAGCCGACCATCCTGGACCTGCGATACGGATTGGACTCAGTCGTTCGCGTGAAGGTGAAGACTTGGGATATCGAGAAAGCGGTAACGGTGGAGGAAAAGCCGTGATGCGTGTTTTGCTGTTACTGCTGTCGATGGCAATCGGTTCTGTCGCGGTTCATTCGCAACCTCCGTTATCCGGTGCAGCCCGAGACGCGCAGTCGCGCGTGGTCAAAGTCTACGGCGCCGGCGGGATTTCGGGACTGGAGGCGTATCAGTCGGGATTCTTGGTGTCGCCCGAGGGGCATGTCGCGACGGCGTGGAGTTATGTGCTGGACGTCGAACCGATCGTTGTGCTTGATGACGGCCGACGTTTTGAATCGACGATCGTCGGATTTGAACCGTCTTTGGAACTGGCGGTTTTGAAAATCGAATCATCCGAGTTGCCGTTCTTCCGGATCCGCGCCGATCTCGAGCCTCAGTGGGGTGATCCGGTGCTGGCGGTAAGCAATTTGTTCGGAATCGCGGCGGGCAACGAGTCAGCCAGTGTGATGCAAGGAAATATCGCCGCCATCACGACCCTCGATGCGCGGCGCGGCACGTTCAAGACGCCCTATCAAGGCGAGGTGTTTATCCTTGACCTGGTTGCAAACAATCCCGGGGCCGCTGGTGGTGCGGTCGTCGACGGGGATGGCAACCTGATCGGTATGTTGGGTAAAGAGTTGCGGGACGCGTCGACGGGAGTCTGGTTGAACTACGCTTTGCCGGCTTCGGCGTTACGCGAAACCATCGGCGATATTATCGCCGGACGTGTGACGACTGCTGCCGTCGAAGCACAACCGATCTTGCCACGCGATAAATCGCACCAGCCACAAACGCTGGGGCTGGTTCTGATACCGGACGTTCTGGAATCGACACCCGTTTATGTTGACGATGTGGTTTCGGGAAGTCCCGCATCGGAAGCCGGATTACGGCCCGACGATTTGGTCCTGATGCTGGGTGGCAACCGAGTGGAAAGTCAAAGAAAGCTGCGTGACATGTTGCGTCGAATCGATCGTCGTGATCCCGTCGAGCTGACAATCCAACGAGGTAACGAAATCCTGCCGGTGACGTTAAAGCCGTGACTCGTGTCAGAAACTTTTTCGATTCAAATTCAGATGTGAGTGCGTCAGCTTTAGGCATGCGACGCATCGTGGACGTTTATCAGCCGGAGAAAACTTTGCGGAATCATACCATCGCGTTGTTGGCCACGGTTTGCACTTTGGTGTATTCCCCATTGATTGTACGCGGCGATGATGCGACCTATCGCGCCGCGATGGCCGAAGCGGTCCGTGCTGCCGCCGGCGAAGTGCTGCCGTCGGTGGTGACGATTGAAATCATCGGCGTTAGCGGAGGCGCCGAGGGCGAGGTCGAACTGGATGCGCCGACGTCGGGCGTCGTTGTCGATTCGGAAGGATTCATCATTGCATCGAGCCTCGTCGCTGCGCGAACCGCAGCGAGCATTCTGGTGGTCTTGCCCGATGGAACGCGGCATGCTGCCGAAGTGGTTTCGCAGGACCATCACCGCGATCTCGCGCTGCTGAAAATCGAAACGTCACAGCCACTGCAGACGATGAAATTTTCCGATGATCTGGATCTGCGTATCGGACGCACCGTCGTTGCGGTCGGCAGGTACGGCAGCAAAGGATCGCCCATGATCAGCACCGGTGTGCTGAGTGCCGTCGATCGACTCGACGGAATCGCACTGCAGACCGACGCACGTGTATCGCCCACGTTCTACGGCGGGCCGTTGATCGATTTGAATGGAAACGTCTTGGGTATTTTGATCCCTGCGGTCGCAGAGGGCGGTGCTCCCGATGCAACCAGTTGGTATGACTCGGGCGTCGCTTTCGCGATTCCGGCCACCATCATTCGACAAAAGTTGGATCGACTAAAGAACGGCAAGGACATCAAGAAGGGATTGATCGGGATCGTTGTCAAGTCGGATGACCCCTACGATAACGACACCGAATTGGCCGCCGTCCGCACTCGATCGCCCGCCGAAAAAGTTGGGCTGCTGCCCGGTGATGCGATCGTGTCCGTCGCGGGCGACAAAGTCAGGCGACATCAAGAAATTAAACAGATCTTGGGTCGATACGACGCCGGCGAACAGATTGCAATTGAATATCGGCGGGACGATCAAGTCAGTTCCGTCGAGGTGACTTTGGCCGAAACCATTCCTCCGCTGCAACCGCAACGCCTGGGGATCGCCGTGAGACCGGAGGTGGATACCGATGGCGAATCGACGGCCGTGGTCGTCCAGTCCGTCGTGCCCAATTCACCAGCCGACGGGCAGATCGATGTTGGCGACATCATTCTTCGTTTGGGCGAATCCGATATCAACGACGTGCAATCGCTTCGTCGTCAAATGATCGCCGCCGAACCGGACAGACCCATCGAGATAAAGCTCAAACGCGGTGCAACGGACGTCGATATTTCTGTCAAACCCACAAGCATCGCCGGGGAGGCCCTAGCCACAATGCCGGATGATTGGAAAGCCCCAGCCGATGAAACCCGCTGGATAGTGAAAGAGCTAAAACTGCCGGATGCGGCAAATTCGGCAGCGATCGTCTTGCCAGAGGTGGATGATGAAACGGAAGACCCCCGCGATTCCCTCGGCATGCTGATCCTGTTGCTGAATGCCGACCAAGCCGCACCCGAAGACGAACTGAACGATTGGAAAGAAAAAGCCAGTGAATATGGCGTTGTGGTTTGTGCTATCGCATCGGAAGACAGCGAGCGTTGGCAGCCAAAAGAAATCGATGTCGTGTCACGTTTTGCCGCCGCGGCAATCAAGCAAGCAGAGATTAGCAGTGCCGCCGTGGCAGTGGCGGCACCCGGTGCAATGAGCGATGGGAAATCCGAGGCGTCCGATTCCATGGCATTGGCGGTTGCTTTGTCCGCGGCAGAGACATTTCGCGGTGTAGCAGCATCCGAAAAAACACGAGCTCCTGCGGTTAGGCTGCGCGAAAACGATGCCGCGCAGTCGCTGCAGATTTTGTTGCCGATTTCCAGCCCCGACGACGCACCCCCTTGGGCCACGGCGTTAAAAGCGGCCGGATATCCGATTGTTCGCGGCGGCACTGTCGACAAAGATGCATTGCTGCGTTGGGTACGTTTGTTACAAACCATTTGATGGACACCGAGATCGATTCATGTTGGTACAGAAGCATTCGGCCATTCCCTGCGGCTTAGCGGTCGCGGCGGTATTTCTTTCAGCAACATTCTTGGTCGCCGAAGACTGGCCGGGTTGGCGTGGCCCTCGCGGTGACGGATCGAGCAACGAAACCGACGTTCCGGTGGTATGGAACGGCGAAACCGGTGAAGGCGTTCTCTGGCGCGTTCCTGTGCCGGGAATCGGACACTCATCGCCGATCGTCTGTGGCGACAACTTGTTTGTGACGACCTGTGACCAAGAAACATTCCAGCGAAAGCTTGTTTGTTATGACGCAAATACGGGCGATCAGCGCTGGGAACGCACCGTTTTGGATGTACCACTGGAGTACAAGCACAAGCTGAATAGCTTTGCATCGGGGACACCGGCCAGCGACGGCAAATGGGTCTACGTCACGTTTCTCGAAGGTCACGATTCATCGGAGCTGCAGCAGGGCGAGAAAGTCAGCTTGGTGACGAACGGAAAAATGGTGGTTGCCGCCTACGATCACGCGGGCGAGCAGCAGTGGCTGGTTCGGCCGGGCGATTTCGCCAGCAAGCATGGCTATTGCAGCAGTCCCGTGTTGTTCGAAGATCTGGTTATCGTCAATGGCGACCATGACGGCGATTCGTACGTCGTTGCGCTCAATCGTCATACCGGCAAAACGGTTTGGAAGTCGCCTCGTCAGCATCGCACGCGAAGTTATGTCACGCCGCTGCTACGCGATATCGATGGTCAACCGCATCTCGTTTTTTCGGGCAGTAAGCAAATCACGAGTCTGGATCCGCGTGACGGCTCCACTTGGTGGACGATCGATGGGCCGACTGAACAGTTTGTCGCGTCGATGGTGTTTGATGGTGAAAAGTATTACATGTCGGCCGGGTTTCCGACGCACCACGTGATGGGGATTCGCGCCGATGGCACCGGTGATGTGACCGATTCACACGTCGCATGGCACAGTACGCTGGCAAAATGCTATGTGCCCTCCCCCGTTGTGCTGGATGACCAATTGTTTGTCGCCGATGACCGAGGGATCGCAAATTGTTTCGATACCCAAACCGGCGAACGAATCTGGCGTGAGCGGCTTGGCCGACACTTTAGCGCGTCATTGGTGACCGTTGACGGATTGGTCTTCTTTACAGCCGATGACGGCATCACCTATGTCGTCCGTTCAGGCAACGAAGCCGATGTTGTCTCGGAAAATCCGCTCGGGCAGAATTGCTATGCGTCATTCGCAATCTCGAACGGTAAGATTTACATTCGAGGTTCGACCGATCTGTTTTGTATCGGCAAGCCACAGTCGTAGAATTCGAGTCGTTCCCCGCCCGATTAGAGGAATCATCATGCAATCGATACCTGTCGTCACGGTGCGGTTGCTATGCCTGGTGACCTGTTTGATTGGGGCGTGCGGCGTTGTGAACACACGCACGTTGTTGGCGGAAGACCGGGTCGCGCGTTCCCACGATGTTGAATTGCCGCGCGCAGGATCCGATCAAGATCAAGTCCGTCATTGGATCGAACGGCTGCAGTCGCCTCGCTTTCGCGACCGCATGGAAGCGACGGCACGATTGAGGAACTTGGGCGTGTCGGCGATCGATCAGCTAGAAGACACATGTGCCCAGTTTGACGCAGAGGTTTCACAACGCGCTTTAGAAGTGCTCAAGCAACACGTCAAAGGCGACGACGCGATGCTAAGGCACCGGGCCGTTGAATCCTTGCAGCGAATCGCGGACGATTCGAATCACCATCGATCATCGGCTGCCAGACGATTCTTGCAACCGATGGACGAACCGAAAAAAGCACCGACTCGCGGGCGGATGATGATTCCGGTGGCCAACCCGGCGTTTCAAATTCAAATCCGAAACGCACTGCAAATCAAAGCGGGCACCACGCGGAGAGAACTTTCGATCGAAGAGAACGGCAAGAAGTTTCGGTTTGTCAAAGACAAGAACGGATTACACGTCGAGCGGCCTGACGGAAACGGGGGCGTCAAAAAAGACTCCTACAAGGATGCTCAAGAACTGAAGGAAAAAGACCCAGAGGCGGAACGCAAGTTCAACCAATACTTCGGCAAAAACGAAGCGTTACAGATCCAGCTAGGCGGTAGGAAAAACTAGATGTGTTATTGATCCGCCCGCGACTCTATGCGAGCGGGTGCCTATGTGTAGTCATGACCCAGCAAGCTTGGCGTTCTTGTTTTCGTTTCGTCGCGATCCGACTGCGGCGAAGATAGGTTGCCTGCGAAGTTTGCTATTGGATTTTTAGTTCATCATTGTTCAGTTCGATCCCCAGACGAGCAAGTTCTCTTTCTTTTTCGAGCCATTGAATCGACAAAGCGGGGCCGATCGCAATTTCTGATTCGGGCAATCCGAGCGACAGTGGCATGATTCGACGATGCTTTCGCTGATCATCCACCAGCGGCATTAATCCATCGTCGCGATTCGGTAACGCGAGTTGCTCGTCGTCGTGGTGTCGTGCGATTCGGTGCAACGCGACGATTCGGAACCAGTGCCAGGGTCTCTCGGTACGCACATTTTCCCGGCACCATTGCCAGTCGCTAAAGCGTTTCAAGTCGGTTTCTGCAATAAGAAAGCACCGGATACATTGCTTGCGAACGATCGCTCGATCTTCGCAGGTCATGCAGAACAACCACACTCGACGTGGCATGGGCGAAGTGGCCAAAAAGCCGGAAAGGATTCCAGCAGCATCATTGAGCACTTCGAATCCGATGCGTCCCTGTGTCGGTAGAATCGGCGATCCAAGCGTGGTCGCGGCGGCAAGTTTTTTTAACTCTTCCCGGGCCAGTGGATTGTCATACGCGGTGTCGAGTGTTTGCCGAGGGGCCACGTTTCGAAACACCAACTGGAGTGAGTCGTCGGTCGTCGGAATCAAATAGTGGGCTTGAAACAATAAGTCGTCTGAGTCGCCGCGTTGCAATCGGTCTAACGACTTCATGCGTTTTCGAAACAGCAGCCACCAACTGATGGCTACACCCGCCAAAACGCCAATTCCCTTGCCCAATATCTCCGGAACCAAACGGGACCAATCGAGTGATTGCAGCCAAGAAAATATTGGGTCGATCATCGTTTCAAGCTCATTCAGATTGTCAGGATAGCGAACTGCGGTCGAATCAAAGTATGATGGAGTTTTCAATCGGCAAGCAGTAGAGTGGCTGCGACTGGATCAATGGGGCAAACCTGACTCTCCGTAGGTCTGTCGGAATACCGACTCGTTGGGACACTGGCCCGAAACAACGATGAGTTGAGAGAGAGTCAGGTGACGCTGCGCCGAACTGCTGCCGATATGCAAGACACATCGCGGTCAAGGAGGATACGGTCAACAAAGATGCAGTCGGGGATATCACGGGCACGAAGCATGCCTGTCACCATTTCGAAACAACCTGCACGAGTCGAAAGCACATGACGCCGTTCCGGATTCGTTCTGTCCTGTTTGTCGTTTGGACGATTCTATCCGGTTCGGCTGTGGCTGACGGAATACACGCTGACGTCGCGTCGTTTCTAAATACGCATTGCTATGACTGTCACGAAGGTGAGGCCGCAGACGCAGGTCTCGATCTTAGCCTTTTGGGCACGGACCTAAGCGACCGTGCAATTTTTGCTCGCTGGGAACGAATTCATGATCGGGTCAGCAACGGCGAAATGCCGCCGCCGGACTACGATCCACCGAGTGCGAAAGAGCAAGGCAAGTTCGTGTCAAAGCTTGCCGAGTCATTGTCGACATCCCACGAGGCGATCAAGGGGACGGTGCTGCGGCGATTGAATCGTCAAGAATATGAAAACACACTTAACGATATGTTTGGAACGAATCTGCGTCTGGGCGATTTGTTACCAGAGGACGGGCGGTCGCACGAATTCGACAACGTCGGTGAATCGCTAAGTGTGTCCATGGTTCAAATGCAGGCCTATTTAAATGCGGCGAAAACCGTCTTAGATACCGCCATTGCAACCACATTGAAACCGCCTGAGAGCAATGTCGTCGAGGCGTCCTACGCGAAAACGCGAGAGGCCAATAAATTCTTGGGCAAGCATTGGTTGCTGCTCGACGACGGCGCCGTCGTTTTTTATCGCAGGTTGAGCTATCCCACAGGCATGCTGCGAGAGGCGGCTGCAAAGCAAAGTGGTTTCTATCATATTCGCGTCACTGGATACGCACATCAATCAGAGCGGCCCATCACGTTCTCGATTGGATCAAAGACCTACGCACGCGGCGCCACAAATCCAACCTATGGCTATTTTTCTTTTTCACCAGGTGAACCGACAACGGTGGAAACGACGGCGTGGATGGATTCAAGATACATGGTCGAAGTGACACCATTTGGTATTTCGGATCCTGATAACTTGATCAAGAAAAACGGCATCGAGAATTACAAAGGACCAGGGTTAGCGATCAAGGCAATTGAAATCGAAGGCCCAATCGTTGATGAGTTTCCAACGCGAGGACATCGACTGATTTTCGATGGATTGAATCGCACGGAACTGCCGCCGCGCAATCCCAGGGATCGGTTGAAACCTTGGTATGTTCCGAAATTTACGATTGTCGCCGAATCGATTGACGAACAAGTCTCGCAGTCACTGTTGCGCTTCGCCACGCACGCCTTTCGGCGACCCGTTGAGCCGAATGAGTTAAAGCCATTTGTCGCACTGTTCCATTCTGAACGTGAGCAAGGCAGTTCGGTCGAGGAAGCACTGCGAACCTCGGTGACTGCAATCCTGTGCTCGACCGAGTTTCTGTTTCTGCGAGAGCCCGCCGGATGGCTGGGGGACGACGCCCTTGCGACAAGGCTTTCTTACTTTCTGCGTCGCAGTCTGCCCGATGAATCGCTGCGCAGCGCCGCCGCCGTTGGCGAGCTTTCTAAGAACCCCAACACGATCCGAGCCCAGGTGAATCGTCTGTTGGATGATCCCGATAGCGATAGGTTTGTCATCGACTTTGCCGATGCGTGGCTGGATCTTCGCGACATGGACTTCACCGTTCCCGATCAAAAACTCTTTCCCGAGTTTGATCCTTATCTGCGGTTCTCGATGGTTGAGGAGACGCGATCGTTCTTTCGCAAGTTGATTGACGAGAATCAGCCCGTCAGCCATTTGGTCAAGTCCGATTTCGCGATGTTGAACGAACGCATGGCCGAACATTACGGTATTGACGGCGTTCACGGTCCAGAGTTTCGCGAGGTGACCTTGGGCGAGTCATCGGTTCGTGGCGGACTTTTGTCGCAAGCCAGTATTTTGAAGGTCTCGGCCAACGGAACCAATACCTCGCCGGTCGTTCGCGGCGTGTGGGTCAACGAGCGCATTCTGGGACACTCACCGGCACCGCCACCACCGGGCATTCCCGGCGTGGAACCGGACATTCGTGGTGCCTCGACGCTGCGAGAGTTACTCGACAAGCATCGTGATTCAGACACCTGTCGATCGTGTCATCAAGTGATTGATCCGCCCGGATTCGCCCTGGAATGTTTTAATCCGATTGGCGGGTATCGCGAACGGTTTCGAACGATGGGCGGCGGCGACAAGGTTTCAAAAGTCGTCGACGGCCGTAAGGTAAGATATTCACTAGGGCTGCCGGTGGACGTGAGCGGTCAGATGGCGGACGGGCGAACATTTGCGGATTACCCGCAGTTTCGCGATCAACTGGTCAAAGACGATGATCGCTTGGCAAGGACGCTGGCGACGAAGTTATTGGTGTTCGCAACGGGCCGAGAGATGGGATTCTCGGATCGCGACGAAATCAACCGCATAG
Organism: uncultured Pirellulaceae bacterium; assembly: GCA_963975425.1. Lineage (GTDB taxonomy): Bacteria > Planctomycetota > Planctomycetia > Pirellulales > Pirellulaceae > CAXBGS01. The sequence goes on along the minus strand of CAXBGS010000003.1, from coordinate 227,559 downwards.
TTGAATCATCGGCAGCACGCCGGCACGGCGTTCGTGATCTAATCCACGAAGTTGTTCAGAGCAAAATTTTCCGGCGAAAGTAATCATGAGTCACCCGCTTGTTCAAACTCGAAAAGTGATTTCACGTCGCCAGTTGCTTCGCGGCAGCGGCGCGGCGGCGATCGGATTGCCGATGTTAGAAGCGATGTCGCCGATGCTTAGCGCGACGGCGGCGACACCGCCGGTTGCGCCCAAACGACTCGTTGCGGTTTGTGCCGGATTGGGATTTCACGGGCCGCATCTGTTTCCGGATCGATCCGGACGCGATTTTCAGCTGACGCCCTATCTGCAGCGACTAAGAAATCACCGCAACGATTTAACGGTGTTTTCGGGGTTGTCGCACCCTGAACAGCAGGGGAACAACGGTCATGCATCCGAGATGACTTGGTTGACATCGGCTCGGCGTCCGGGGTTGGCAGGATTCAAAAACACGATCTCGCTGGATCAGATGATCGCTCGCGGAATCGGCGGGCAAACACGTTTTCCTTACCTTGCCCTTTCGACCAGTGGACGGTCACTTTCATGGACCAGCAATGGGGTGCCGATTCCCGGCGAACAAAGCGCCGTCGGACTGTTCAAAAAGCTGTTTGTTTCCGGCACCGAAAACCAAATCAAAAACGAAATGCGGGATTTGCGGCGAGGACGAAGCATCTTGGACACGGTGCGGAACCAAGCGCGCAGCCTACAGCAACAACTGGGGCGTCGCGACCTCGAAAAGCTGGACGAGTACTTCTCGGCCGTGCGCGATCTCGAGAACAATTTGAAAACGAGCCAAGCTTGGGCGACGCAGCGCAAACCGTCCATCGATGCCGATCAACCCAAGACTGACTTTGAAAAGACCGATCCGATCGGCCAGCAGCGGGCGTTATACGATTTGATTGTGCTGGCTCTCGAGACCGACAGTACGCGGACGGTCACATTCTCGCTTGGCGGTTTGAATGCGGTCCCTGAAATTCCGGGCGTTTCGAGCGACTGGCACAATCTTTCACACCACGGCAAAGACCCCGCGAAGATCAGCGAGCTGAAAGTGATCGAAGAGGCAGAGTTCGAAACGTTTGGCGAGTTCTTAACAAAATTGAAGTCCAGCTCCGACGCGGACGCAAACCTGCTGGATCAAACGGCCGTCTTGTTCGGCTCGAATCTAGGTAACGCGAGTAGCCACGACTGGCGAAACCTGCCGGTCATCCTGGCCGGTGGAGGTTACCGTCACGGTCAGCATCTTCGGCACGATGCGAAGAACAACACACCGTTTGCAAACCTGTTCGTTTCACTGGCGCAGCGAATGGGGATCGAAATCGATCAATTCGGAAGCAGCACCGCCGCAGGAATTCACGGACTCGAGATCTAGGCGAGCCCGTTTAGCCTGCCGTTCGGATTAGCCTGCCATTCGGATTAGCCTACCATCCGGATTAGCCTGCCATCCGGATTAGCCTGCCATTCCGTTAGGCCTGTGGTTCGGTCATCTTCCACGGGTCTAGCGCTTCGGTGAGCGTTTCTTCGGGAAGTATTTTCTTTTCCAGGCACAGTTCACGTATCGTTTGCCCGGTCGCGAATGCTTCTTTGGCAAGTTTGGCGGCCGTTTCGTAACCGATCAACGGATTCAAGCTGGTGCACATCGATAGGCTTTGTTCGACGGCGGCTTCGCACGATTCCGCATTCGGTTCCATTTCATCGACGCAGAAATCGACGAATGCTTCAGTGCCCTGTGCCAGCAAGTGTATCGATTCCAGCACGGTGTGCGCCATGACGGGCATCATGATATTCAACTGGAAATTCCCACCTGCCGCGCCGCTTGCGGTGATGCAAGTGTCGTTGCCCATCACCCGAGCGGTCAGCTGCATCATGGATTCGCACATCACCGGATTGACTTTTCCAGGCATGATACTGCTGCCCGGTTGGCGACTGGGCAATTTCACTTCATAGAATCCACAACGTGGACCGCTGCCCAACCAGCGAATATTGTTGGCAACGTTGAACAGCGTTTGTGCAACACATTTCAGATTGCCGTGGGAATGAACCAGGGCGTCGCGCTGGGCGTTCGCTTCGAAATGATCGACGGCTTCGACGAAACCGATGCCCGTCTTGTCGGCCAAGACTTTCGCAACGCGGGCACCGAATTCCGGATGTGTGTTGATTCCGCTGCCCACAGCGGTGCCGCCGACGGGCAATTCCAAAACCGCATCGCGAGCGGCTTCGGTTCGCTGGATCGAAAGTTCAATCTGTCTCGCGAATCCGCCGAACTCCTGTCCAAGCCTCAGTGGTGTCGCGTCCATCAAGTGCGTTCGGCCAATCTTGATAATCTTGTCCCACTGATCGGCCTTTTGGCGGAGCGCGGCATGCAACCGCCGCAGGGTCGGCAGCAATGATGTTTCGATTTGGACGGCCGTTGCCACATGAATTGCCGTGGGGAACGTATCGTTCGTACTTTGCCCCATGTTCACATGGTCATTGGGGTGAATCAGTTTTTCGGCCGACATGCGGTCGCCGCCCGCGATCTCGGTCGCCCGGTTACTGATCACCTCGTTGATGTTCATGTTACTGCTGGTACCGCTGCCGGTTTGAAAAACATCGACCGGGAATTGGTCATCGAACTTTCCCGATGCGACTTCTTCGGCTGCGGTCAACATCGCGTCGACCTGCGAATCGGTCATTGGATTTTTGCCCGATCCGGTCAACTTGCCGAGGTCGCGGTTGGCCGTCCCACAAGCAAACTTGACCCATCCCATTGCCGAGATCATCGCCGGCGGCAAGTTCCACCCGCTGATCGGGAAATTTTCAACGGCACGCTGCGTTTGGGCTCCGTAATAGGCATTGGCAGGAACGCGAACTTCGCCCATGGAATCGTGTTCAGTTCGGGTTTCAGTCATGATGATTCGTTCGCGGTAGGTGTGATGAAATTAAGAAACGCGTTAGCATGATAGAGGGCAATCCGGCAACCTGTGGAGACGGGGTCGATGGCGGTTCGCGAATGCCACCGCCCAATTACATACGTCACCGCCAAAACGCCGAATAGCCAGACAACCAAGCTGCACATCATCATCCAACCACAACGCCACAATCCAATCAACAGTCCATACCAGGCGGTGATCTCCGGGCTGGCAAGCCAACCTGAAACGTCAAATCACGGCGGGCCGACCACGAATGACCGGCCGTGCAAACCTGATGGGCCGACATCTCGAAACCGGACGTTATCTCGGAATTTGTCATCTCAAGACTGTTTGCACGCGAGTACCATCGACACGTGAGCCAAGAATTTCCAGGAAGTACGAATTCGAATGAAACGGGCCAGGCACCCAAAGCGATTCCACGTGGCTGTGTGCTATCGATCGGTTCGGCTCTGATCACATGCTTGATGCTGTTTATCAACGGCTCGCTCGTACTAGCGTTTCTGGCTGCATTTGATCGGTTCGGCCCCGAGTGGATGCACAATCCGAAACTTGCACAGTTTTCGCTGTACTTGGTTCCCGTTTTACTTGCTGTCGTGCAGTGGATGATGATCGATTACGTTCGATCCCGATTTCGAAAGAATTTGGACGATTGAGACGAGACTAGTAAACATTCATGCAATTATTTCTCATCCGACATGCGGAAAGCGCGAACAACGCCCGACCGCCCTACGAGCGTGTTGAAGACCCTGCGATCACGGCGGTTGGTCGCATGCAAGCGCAGCATCTTGCTGATTGGACTCGAACGTTAAAGATCGACACGCTAATCACAAGTCCGTTCCTGCGCACCATTGAAACGACGCTGCAGGTCGTCCAAGGAACGCGCCAGCAGGTAAATATTTGGCACGACGTCTTCGAACGTGGCGGTTGCTATCGCGGTCACAAGGTCGGCGAGATTCACGGTGCGATGGGACTGGGGCGTTCAGCGATCCAGCGGCACTTTCAAGAGAATGCAATCGATTGCCTGATCGACGATACCATCGAAGAAAAAGGTTGGTGGGGAGGCCGTCCGCAAGAAACGGAAGAGGAAGTCGCGATGCGGGCCCAGCAGGTAACACAGCGATTGATCGACGCGTTTGGCACCAGCCAGCGGAACATCGTCGTCGTGATTCACGCGGATTTCAAGCGTTGGTTGCTGCGTGTGATGATGGGCGGCGCGGTCGATACCGACTCGTTCGGACCGCTGAGAAACACCGGTATCAGCAAGCTGAATTTTGATGGCAGTCGTTGGCAATTGGACTGGTTAAATTCCGTCAGCCATTTGCCGGCCCGATTGATCACTGGCAACGAACATTGACGCGACACGAACCTATGGTTGAGGCGGGTTCAGGATGCTTGGCCCGTAAACTTCGTTTTGCGTCGTAGGCACACGATAGATCGTTTCGTCCGAAGAATAAGGCTGTGGCAAACCCGGATGGTCACTCGGTATCGAATTCAAGTTGCCGTTGGTCATTGTGTCAGGCGTCTGGATAGGAATAACGCCTTGCATCGCGCTAATGACGGGTTCGCGTACACCGAGCCGATGCAATTGGATCACATCGTTAACGGTCAATTGCTGCGAGACGCCCTTCATCTGAATCTGCTGGATGATCATCACGTCGCTTAGCCCACTGCGTGTCATCGCGACCACGTCATCTGGCGAAACGGGGGCGTTGGTCAGTGGTGGCGTGATTGTTTCGGGATAGTAGGGTTGGCGATAGCTTGGATAGACGGGCTGCGGTTGTACGTACTCGGGATAGACATGGTACGGATAGGTCTGGTACTGCGGTGGGGCGTTGTGATGGTGGTGGTGCCCCGAGTGGTACTGCATGTTGTGTTCGATGCGGCGGTCTTTTTGATCGCCGATGGAACCGCCCGCGACGGCGCCGACGGCACCACCAATCAGAGCCCCTGCGGTTTCGTTATCTCCTTTGTCGCCAATTGCCGCGCCGATCGCCGCGCCGGCAAGTCCGCCTAACAATGCACCGCGACGTCGATGAAATCGATTCTGTGCCGACGAGTCGGCGGCGACGAAAACGACTAACAATGCGAGTAACGATAGACGACGAGTCACGGCAAAACCTCGGGCTTCACAAACGTTTTAGCGAGTACAAATATCGACGTTACAAGCTTTGCACACGCGTCAAAAAACGACGGCAGTAAAGACATTGCCGACTCGGGCTTTGGAACCGAACCCATCGCGTGCAACGGTTAAATCGATTTTGACAGCCAATTCCGCAATGCGATCGTCCGATTCAAATACGATGCACCCATTGTCCCCTGTGATGCGGTCGTCGCCGCAAATGACTAGCCGGGGGGGACGAAGCTATGGCGTGAATCAATCCCATCAAAGAATTTAGCTGGCCAGTGAATCTTTGGCTTCAGATTCGGTAGGATGATGTTCCGTTTGAAGTATCAGCCGAGAGATAAGGAACACGATGAAGTCTACGAGAAGCCCCTGGCTAATCCTTTTGGCAAGTTTGATTGTTAGTGCAACGCAGCTACCCGCTCAGGATGCGGCGGCGGTCGACCCCAAAGCACCGATCGATCCCAAGCTTGCGATCGTACCGACCGAAGTGATCAACGTGATCGACCCGGCCAAGTTTGCCGACATTCCGTTTCACGTCGACGAAAAGCGATCATTGACGACGAAGAAGGACGAACTTTTTCGACTCAATCGCTCCGGTCATCTACACATTGTCGGTAAAGGGATCGGCTATATCCGTACGCCTGAGGCATATCGGGATTACCACTTGGTGGTCGAGTTCAAGTGGGGCGAAAACACCTACGGGTTCCGCGAAACAAGGGCGCGGGACTGCGGCGTGCTTGCGCACTGTTACGGGGGCGAAGGAAGCTACGGCAACACTTACATGTACAGTATCGAAGCACAAATGATCGAAGGCGGGACTGGTGACATTTTGGTGTTGGCTGGTCGCGGCGACGAGCGCGAGAGTGCGCCGACGAACATGGATGCGGAAGTCACTCAGGACCGTGATGGCGAGTATGTGTTTACTGCCGGCGCACACAAGAGGAGTTTCCCCTATGCATCACCCGATAGCGACGAACGGAAGCCCCGAATCAATTGGAAAGATCGCGACCCTGATTGGGAAGACGTCAAGGGCTACCGCGGCGCCAAGGAGGTCGAGTATCCGGTCGGACAATGGAATCGAATGGACGTGATTTGCCGCGATGACACGATCAAGATTCTGTTGAACGGCGTGTTGGTCAACGAGGGCACGAATTGTTATCCAACCGCAGGCTATATCGCCATGCAGACAGAAATGGCGGAGTGCTGGGTGCGCAAGTTTGAGATCCATCCGCTCGATAGCTTGCCAAAGTAAACGTCAAGATCGGTTCGCCGTGATGATCCTCTCGTCACAAATCGAATTTGTGCGTCTGAAAAGATTCCGAGCAGGCGCCGTATCGCATCCGCCGGTACGGTCTCTATTTGGCATTGACCTGCTGGCGATTTCGACGCAGTTGTCCGCAAGCGGCATCGATCTCACTGCCCTTTCGCTGTCGAAATTTGATGTTCACTCCGGACGATTCTAGCACTGATCGAAAGTTTTCGATCGAGTTCTTACTGGGCGTGACGTAGGGAAGTCCTGCGACCGGATTGTATGGAATCACATTCAAAAGCACATTACGATGTCGCAATAAGCCGGCCAATTCACGTGCATGATCTTGTGAATCATTCACGCCACCGAGCAGAACGTATTCGAACGTGAGCCGTCGGCCGCTGGATGCGAAGTACCGATCTGCGGCACCGAGGACGGCGTCAATTCCGATTTTGTCGTTAACCGGCACCAACTTGCTTCGTAATTCGTCGTTGGGTGCGTGTAGACTCACGGCAAGATTATAGGGAACACCGCGGGATGCGAGCCGATCGATTGCCGGTGGCAGACCGACCGTGCTGATCGTGATGCGACGCGGGCTGATGCCGAGGCCCTGCTTGTCTTTGGCAACTTCAAGCGCGGCGAACACATTTTCCAAGTTCGCCAGTGGCTCGCCCATGCCCATCATCACGATATGGCTGAGACGTTCATCGGGATCAAGGCGGTGCTGCAGACGTAGCATCTGTTCCAGAATTTCGCCGCGCGTCAGGTTTCGATCGACTCCGTCCAGCCCGCTGGCACAGAACACGCATCCCATGGCACACCCGACCTGGCTGCTGACACAGATGCTGCGTCGCGATCCATCCCTAAGCAATACGCACTCGACTTCACCGCCATCGGGTAATTTGACCAGCAGCTTATCGGTCCCGTCTCGCGATGTGACGGCATCCGAAATTACGGTAACGAAAATGTCAAACGACGCGGCAAGCTGTTCGCGTAGGTTCTGCGGCAGATCACTCATTTGCTGAAAGCTGGTCGCACGTCGCGCGTAAACCCACCCCAGAATTTGGTTGCCGCGAAATGCCGGATGCCCGTGCTCGGTAAGCCACTGTTTCAATTCCGCCGATGTCAAATTCAGTAGGTGACGTCGATCACGGTCCGGCGGGGGCGTTGTGGTCGATGCTTCGATGACGGGTAAGTTCACTGAATCGATGGTCGGCTATAAGGTTCGCGATCGGTATAGTAAGTGTGCTGCGAAATTCTAATTCTCACACCAAAGTGTAACCGCTCGATGAAGATAGCCGAAGTTGATCAAAACGCCTCGCTGCAGCGTTTCCTCGAACTAGCCGCAATTCCAGGCGGAAGCGGCGACGAAGCCGCGGTCGCAAGCCATATCGTCAAGTCCTTGCGGTCTTTTGGCGTCACCGACGACCAGATTCAGTTTGATGGGGCCGAAAATCGAACCCGCCTGAGCGGGAATTGTGGAAATCTGATCGTGACCCTGAGGGGCAGCGGCCAAGGGCCCCGAACATTGTTGTCGGCCCACATGGACACGGTTCCCATTTGCTTGGGATGTCAGCCCGTGGTCGAGGGTGACCGAGTTCGTAGCAGTGCGCCGACCGGTCTCGGAGCAGATGACCGGAGCGGGTGCGCGGCGATCCTTTCGGCCGTTGCCGAACGCATGAAATTAGGCGACAAAGAGTTTCCGCCCGCCGTGATAGGATTTTTTGTGCAAGAAGAAATCGGACTCGAGGGGGCTCGCAATCTGGACGTGTCGGCGATCGGAAACGTCGACCGGGCCTTCAATTTTGATGGCGGCACTGTTGAAAAAGTGACGGTCGGTGCCATCGGCGGCGAACGCATGAATATTCGCCTGACCGGCATTCCGGCGCATGCCGGTGTGGCACCCGAAAACGGCGCCAGTGCAATCGTGATGGCAGCGCGAGCGATTGCCGAACTGGATACAAACGGTTGGTTGGGCAAAGTTGAAAACGAGTTCGGCACGGGCACGGCGAATGTCGGCGTGATCAACGGAGGCGATGCGACTAATGTTGTCACGCCTGAAGTGACTCTGCGAGCGGAAGCCCGCAGCCATGATTCACAAATGCGAATGCGGATCGTCGAGCAAATCAAGAATTCGTTCGAGCGAGCCGCGGCGGGGGTTCAGAATATCAAAGGTGCCGCAGGTTCGTTGCATTTTGACTCACACGTCGACTACGAGGCGTTTCGGTTACCCGATGACCATCCATCCGTATTGGCGGCTATGGAAACCATCCGTGCGATCGGCCGCGAACCCTATTGCGAGGTTGCCAACGGTGGGTTGGATGCGAATTGGTTGTTCAAGCACGGAATCTCTTCAGTCACCCTGGGTTGTGGCCAGCAAAACATTCATACGGCCGACGAGTACTTAGACATTGAGGCCTATCAGGCCGCGTGTCGAATTGCCACGGCACTGATCACAGATTCGATCATATAGAGTGATTCGACCAAACCCCAGATTGTCATCGATGTTGCGGATCACAAATCGAGCTTAACCGACTAACTCGTGGGCGACGACGCATGTGTCGTCAAGACCAGTTCCGTTGTGCTTTAGTTTTCGATGATCGAGTCCACACATCCATAGAATGGTCGCATGCAAGTCTCGTACGTGGATTGGTTTTTCGACGGCCGTCATGCCGAGTTCGTCGGTGGCACCATAGGTCGTTCCGCCAGGCACGCCGCCGCCGGCCATCCACCACGTGAACGCGTTTCCATTGTGGTTCATAAAACCGTTACCACCTCGCCCCATTTCTCCCCCCCAAATCACAAGAGTCTGCTCAAAGAGGCCACGATCTTTTAGGTCCGCAATCAGACCCGCGAGTGGCTGGTCACACGCGCGGGCTAGGTTCGGAATTCCGCCGCGTACCGACGTCGGCGTGTGCGTGTCCCAATCGACCGAACCGCCCTCTTGATTAGGAACTCTCATCGATGGAACAAGCACAAAGCGGACGCCACGCTCGACCAGACGTCTAGCAAGCAACAGTTTCGTGCCGGTGCTGCGTGTCGCCAATTCATCAAGGCCGTATCGGGATCGGTTCCCCTTGTGTTGCAGTTCGCTGGAGAGATTGAAGGCATCCGGTGCAGCGCTCTGCATCTTTCTTGCTGTTTCAAACGACTCACTTCGCGACAGTAGTTCAGGGGCATCAGGATGGCGTTGCGAAAAATGCTGATTCCACTTGTGCAGCTGTCCAAGCCACCATTTCTGATTAGTGTTCTCGTAGCGTGGGTTCAGATTGTCGATCGGTTTCTTTAGATCATTTACGATCTGTGCCTGTAACGACGGTGGCAGGCCGCCGGCGCCGATCGCTCTTGCGCCACCATGCACAGCGCCATCGCTGAGCGCCCAGTTATCGCCGTCAACGCGTCCGGTCAGCATTGTGAAAGCGGGAAGGCTTGGGTTGCGACTTCCGAGTCCGAACTGCATCCATGCACCCAAACTCGCACCAAGCGTGCTGCTGCCGGTGAAGATGTATTGGCCACCTTCGTTGTGCGTCGCTTTTGCCCCGTATCCGGAACGCACAAGGCACAAATCATCTGCGACCGTTTGCAAACGCGGGAAGACTTCGCTGATCTCAATGCCCGACTTGCCGCAGTGCTTGAACCGAAACGGATGAAGCGATTTGTCGATAGTGCGCGCTGGTGGATCGAATGTATGTCCCTGGGCCGGCCCACCGTAACAGTAATAGAAAATGATACTCTTGACTTTGCCAGGATGATGAAGCTTGCCGGTTTCGTCGGCAACGTCTTCAGAACCGTTAGCAATGGACCCGGATGCAATGATTCCCGGAGCGGTTGTTAGGCGGATTAGAAATTCGCGTCGAGTCGTCATCGATAGAGTGCCCTGAATCAAATTTGCATCCAACGGAAAATAAGTTCACTCAATGTGAATCAATTCGTTTCCACACAACAGCAAGTGAACAAACTGTTGAATCTCTGCGGATGGATCACTGTTTCCAAAACGACTTCGGCGATCTGACAAAAACGAATTTGCAAACGCTCTGTCCTCGCTCGTGGGCGGACGTTGCAGTACGAGTTGATAAAGCGGGTCGAGTATTTTAATGAGGTCGACTTTTTCCTGACTTTGCAATCGATTCGTTATCGCGTTCACGATGGAGTTGATAGAGCCAAGATCGTTCATCAGGAACAGTGCCTGCGTCGCCATAATCGAGGCGTTCCGTCGTTCGATAATCTCGTCGTGTGTTGGACCGTCGAAGTGTGGCAGCCAAACAGAGTACTTTGAAAGGATTTCGTTTCTTTGCTCTGACGATTCGATTCGCTTGTTGTGATCGAACCATGAGAGCATGTTCACAATCGGTTCTGCTTCGAGTCTGCGCATGTTCTGTCGCGCAAAGAAACGATTGTCGGGATCTCGCTGTAGCGAGATTCCCGTCGGCAGGGACGACTGTTGATATGTGCGACTTAACATGATCTCTCGCACCAGTTTCTTGATCGACCACTGCTCTGCGATGAACCGAAACGCCAAGCCATCGATAAGGTCAGGGATATCTGGGACCTCTCCGAGACGCCCGAGTTCTTTCGGCGTCCGGCACAGGCCTTCGCCAAAAAGATGTTGCCAGACTCGATTGACCGCCGCGCGTGCGACGAGGGACGATTGAACCGTATTGGGGCGAGTCAGCCACTGGGCCAGCGGAAGACGACCGCTGGAATCCTGGCGTCTCTGTGATCCGAAACTCGCGATTCCGTTTCGCGAGTGCGGGCTATCAAAGCTGCGAAAGAACTGTGGCACATCGCGTGGAACCAATTCAAGCGGGTAAAGCACGTCGCCACGGTCGAGCTGTCTCGCATCACCGATGTAGTACGGGTGCATCAAGACACGGTTCGGGTCATTCTTGTTGAATTGCAACCCGGCTGCGCTCGCATCCGCATCCAGGTCGGCCAAGTCTTCGGCACGCCGCAGTCCACCGTCGGTGCGAACCATCAAATGGTCTGTGCCGATGCTGACCCACGGTTGCGATGGATTACCGTTGAGCTGACGATCGAGTTCGCGAATCCGATCGGCGGCATGAACCAATTCAGCGACTTCGGGATCGTCTCTGGCAAATCCGCCATACCTCGAACGCTCCAACCATCGCTCTCGTTCCTGCTGCCAAAAGATTGCCTGTTTTTGCAGTTCTGAAGCGGTTGCTTCTAAGCCAACCGCCGTTGCCCTGCTAATCAGTCCTTGTTGACTCTTGTGACCAGCGATGAAATAACCGATCTGTTTGAATGTGCTCAGGTCGAACTCGGGCGGTATGTGATCACGGAGCCTCGCTTGGCACCGAGCAAGCAATTCGCGTAGATCTTTAATACGTTGTCCGTTGTTGCCCGTTTCTGCTTCAGATAACTCACCGCGTATCACATCCGATTCCAACTCCAGCAGGCGATGATCTCTTGCACCAAGAATCGGTACGCGCGATTCTCGCCACTTCTTTGTGCGCCCGCCGCCGCCAATATTCAGCTTTGTACTCTCTCGGCGAATGAATCCGCTGAGCCGCGCCCGCTCTGCCGCCAGTTGGCGATAGGATTTAACCGCTGCGACCGCCTCCGATTGCGTTTCAGTTGAAATCGGCACCGGCGCGTACCAACTGCTTTGAAAGAATCCGAGCAACGCGTAATAATCACGCTGCGAGATGGGATCAAACTTATGATCGTGGCAGCGTGCACATTCGAGACTGATACCCATCAAGGAACGCCCCATAAACTCGACGCCTTCATCGAGCTTATCCATTAGAACGAACGTTTGAGTTCCCGCTTCTTGGAATGTTCGCAACCCATTGAGCGGAACCGCGGCCGCCAATGCCTGGTCGACGGAGTAGCTGACAATCGGGGACTTGGCGCCGTCGGTGTTCGGCGTCTCGGTAGTATCGTTTGATTCTGTTGGACCTACGAACGGAGAATGTTTGTCGGACGAAGTCTCGTTGGATGAACTTTGATAGGCGGGCATTTTGTCGCCGGCCAAGTGTACTTTGACGAACCAGTCGTATGGTCGATCTTCGTTTAGGCATTGTGCAACCCATGCGGCGTATCGTTCGGAGTCTAAGTCTGGGCCTCGATTTGGTTGTCCGTTGACACCGTTGCGAGTGTAGTCGAGCCAGTGGCGACCCCATCGCCAACCGAAGTGTTGCGAATCAAGCAGTCGATCAACCACTTTAGTAAATGCGTCGGCCGAGTCGTCATTGACGAAACCGGCGATCTCATCCGGAGTCGGTGGGTAACCGATCAGATCGAATGTGGCACGTCGAAGCAAGCGGTACCGATCGGCCGGCGGGCTCCTCGTGATTCGTGCGTTGTTTTGTATTCGATCAAGCAACGCGTCGATCGACCAATCTTTTGCTAATGACGTAGGTAGAGGTCGGAATGCCCAGTGATCGCGATCCGCGTTGCTAATGGTGAACTGTTTTTCACGTGTAAGAACAAGTTGCTCGCTAGGCCACGGCAAGCCGCGTCGAATCCACTGTTCTAACGAGCGGATTTGCTTGTCGCTCAAATGGTCACCTCTCAGCGGCATTCTTAATTCGCCATTATGCCGGACCGCGTCCATCAACCGACTCTGCTCGGGTCTGCCAACAACCACAGATGGACCTCGATCACCACCACGCAGAATTGCGAATCTTGACGTTAGTGAAAGGCTGCTGGCCGGATCAGAACCTGCGTGACATTTGAAACAGTGAGCGAAAAATATAGGACGCACCTCACGTTCAAAAAAAGCGAGATCATCCGTTGAGAATTGTGGCGAATCATCGATCGCACCTTCCTTCACCCAGCGGGTGAGTCGCTCGATTTGCTCCTGAGGTAACGCCTCGGATTCCAACGGCATCGCCGGTTCAATGTCGCCAGTAAGCACGCGAATCAGCGGACTCTCGTTCGGTTTTCCAGGAACCAGTGAGGTTCCATGCTGATCACCACCTCGCCGAATGGTTGACATTCGCGTGAGATCAAGTCCACCCTGCGACTCGTCCGGATGATGGCACCGATTGCAGTGTTGCTCAAGCAATGGCAACACCTCTTGCTGGAAGCTGACGGGGCCGGATGGATCGGCCGCGCTAACCGCGGACGCGGCTTGCACTGCGACGATGAATATGCCCAGAACGAGACGCATCATTCAATTCCGTCTTACAGCTGGTATCCAGTTGCCCAACCAAGAGCGTGAACTCTGGCTTTTCACAAGCAAACGGATGCCTCATGGTTTTGTTAAAACAATATTAACATGACGACTCGCAATCGTGTCATGTCCGTTTCACAGCCGCACCGTAATCGTTGGCATTCATTATATGGACGATGACCAAGATCTCTGTCTCTGTTTTCACGTCTCGCGCCATAAAGTAGCGCAATTCATTCGTGCCGAAAAACCAACCGTCGCAAGCCAGTTGTCTCAGTGTTACGGGGCCGGAACCGGCTGTGGATGGTGCCGGCCATTTCTCGAAAAAATGATGAGAGAATCGGATCCGGATCGGGCTGAGTTGCCTGATTTGGAGAGCTACGCAACTGGGCGGAAAGCGTATCGCGATGAATTGGCATAGCTTTCGACTGTACGGAATTCCCGCCGCGCAGTCCGGATGCGTTGGGGCGGAAGCCCAACCTGATTTTTTCCGGTATCATGGCATCGGCACCCATTCTTTTCTCTCTAAACGAAGAACCCAATGAGCGATGAATACCTTGGATTATCCAAGATGATTGACCACGCACTGCTTTCGCCGACCCTGACGGTCGAGGATCTGGAAAGCGGTTGCAACATGGCCGCCGCCTATGACGTAGCCAGCGTGTGCATCATGCCCTATTACGTTCGCCGGTGTGCGGAAATTCTCGCTGATTCGACAGTGTTGGCGAGCACGGTGATTGGATTTCCGCACGGTGGCCAGGCGTCATCGACGAAATTGGCGGAATCGAAACAGGCAATCGCCGACGGTGCAATCGAGCTCGATATGGTCGTCAATATCTCGGCCGTACTTAGCGGACAGTTCGACTATGTTCGTGATGAGATTTCCTCGATCGTCGATTTGGCCCATGCGTCCGACCGAAAAGTAAAAGTCATTTTTGAGAACTGTTACCTGCAGGACGATCACAAAAAGAAACTTTGTGAAATCTGCTGTGATGTGGGGGCCGATTGGGTCAAGACATCGACCGGTTTTGGTACCGGCGGAGCAACCATCGAAGATCTGAAATTAATGATTGAACACACGGAATCGCCGGTAGAAGTCAAAGCTGCCGGTGGAGTTCGCGACCTCGTTAAGTTGATTGAAGTAAAATCCTTGGGGGTCACCCGAGCCGGAGCAAGTGCGACGCCGGCTATCCTGGATCCCGCGCGACAGCTATTTGGGCTCGATCCGGCACGCTGGGACGGTAAGCCCGCGGATGTCACCGGATATTAAGCCGATCGTTTTAGAACCCACCACTCTTGCTACTAAGATTTGTCTCGATATGAACCCAACCCGCCGAAATCCATTGGCCATCTTGGCCGGTCTTCTCTGTGTTTGTTTTTGTGTTTGTTGCAATGTTTCTGCCGATGACTCGTGGCCACAATTCCGCGGACCCAACGGCGATGGCATCGCACTGGGCCAGAATGTTCCGATTGAATTTGGTGAGAAACAAAACGTTTCTTGGAAAACAGAAATTCCCGGACGAGCCTGGTCGTCCCCGGTCGTTGCCGATGGAGTCGTTTGGCTAACGACGGCCATCGAAAAGGTTCCTGATGAAGACAAGCGAATCGCTCTTCTTCGGGCGGCGGGGGTCGAAGAAAAGAAACTGAAAATAAAGTCAATCGCTGAATCGATTTTGTTGCAACTTGTGAGCGTTGATCTGGCGACCGGCAAGATTTTGAAGTCGATTGATCTGGGGGTGGTTGAAGGCCCGGACTCGATTCATTCGCAAAATACATACGCGTCGCCCACACCGGTGATCGATGGCCAGCGAATTTACTGTCACTTTGGGACGTTCGGCACCTTTTGTCTGGATCGCGTTTCGGGACAGAAAATCTGGGAGCGTTTGTTACCGCTCGAACACAAGGAAGGGCCCGGTAGCTCGCCCATCGTTTACAAAAACATTTTGGTCTTGATCCAGGATGGCGTTGATCGCCAGTACGTCGCAGCGCTGGATAAAATGACTGGCGAGACGCTTTGGGAGACAGAGCGTCCCGAGATGGACGCCCCCGATGGAGATCAAAAGAAATCTTATTGCACGCCAGTTGCCTTATCCGACATGTCCGGGCGTGACCAAGTTATCTGCTTGGGGGCCCAATGGATGGTTTCTTACGACCCCAAGACCGGCGACGAACTTTGGAAAGTACGCCACGGCTCAGGTTTCTCTGTTGTCCCTCGGCCCGTCGTCAAAGATGACATTGTTTTTTTCGCGACCGGCTTCGGGAAACCAGAGTTGTGGGCAGTTCGCATCGACGGTTCCGGTGATGTGACCGAAACCCATGTCCTGTGGCGAGAACCCAAGGGAATTTCAAAGAAACCATCGCCGCTATTGCATGATGGGCTGATTTACATCATTTCCGATGATGGAATCGCCAGTTGCTTTTCATCAGAGGATGGCGAACTCATTTGGAAGAAACGGGTCGGCGGCGATTACTCTTCGTCACCGCTGTTTGCCGGCGGGCATATCTATTTTGGTTCACACGACGGCAAAGTGACGGTGCTCAAGCCGGGTGCCGACGGCGAAATCGTGGCAGAAAACCAGATTGAAGGGCAAATCATGGCGTCGCCAGTCGCTGTCGACAATGCGTTGCTGATCCGAAGCGACAAAGCACTTTATCGTTTCGAATCACCCAAGATTTAGCGAACCGTGTTCGCGAAGACGCGATCGACCAATCAGTGCGGTCGCAAAAAAACTCGCTGTCTTATGCCGCTTCGCGGCTAGTCACCGATATGGGTTGGACCATGTTCGGTCCCACTTTCGTTGCTTGGCAAACCCAAGATTTCCATAAAGCGTTTTCAGCCATGCGGGAAAAATTCCGTATACAGCCTGCACTCAGTTCGTGCAGGCGAAAGATGGCAGACTCTGTGAAAATTTGTTTTTTGCCACCGGCCATTCGCACTGCGTAGTCGACGTAGCTTGGTGCATCGGACTTCGGCATGTGCGCAAGCTCGATGACGGTCGGAATCTGGCCAACCTCACGGATGATGTTCGCTCTCGATTCGTAGTCCGCACGAATGACGACGGATGTATTGGATCGTGACGCCGCATCACGTATTGAGTCGCGATTTCGTCGAGCATCGATCAGCCAAACCGATCGCAACGATTCGCTGGCGGTGGGAATTGCAGGAGCCAAAGCGATTTCGACGGCCTGATCGCCGATCCCGGAAAGCAGTGATAAGTGTTCAAAGATACGCGTCGCTCCGCATCCTGGTGCGCTTACCAAAATTGCTAAACGATTGCCGCTCGCCACAAAGTTTTCTATTTCAGCGAGCACGTCTCTTTGCGCCGATCCACTGAAAAAGCGATTTGGATCACGTTGGACGAACGGTGGCGTATCCAGGCCCCAATATTCTAGGTAGTCGCGATTTCGGTAAAGCGAGCTCATGGACGTCTTTCTGTGCCGGAAACAGACAGGGCAAGAAAAAAGTTTTGCCAACCGCTATCATCGTCCAACGATCCGTGAAACTTGATTCGTTACAAGTTGCTTCGATAAGCCGAGCCGAAATGACCCGAAGATACTTCCATCCCGAATTGCCATTGGGCGGAGGACTGATCCAGCTAGACAATGGCGAAGCCCAACATGCGGCGAGGGTCATGCGAGTTTCGATCGGTGACACAATTATTTTGTTCGACGGAATCGGGAATGAGGCCGAGGCAAAGGTTTCCTCTGTGAATCGCCGGCAGGTTTGTTGCCAATGTGGTCCGGCAACCGAGCTCGATCGCGAGTCGTCGATCAGTTTAAGCCTTGGGATTGCTCTGCCCAAACCGGATCGCGCGAAAGAGATGGTCGAGCGACTGACTGAATTAGGCGTCGCGTCGGTCACTCCGATCATTGGTGATCGCACTCAGCGTCCGCCGTCGACGTCACTTATCGAGAAATTGCGACGTTCCGTCATCGAATCTTGTAAACAATGCGGTCGCAACCGCTTGATGGTCGTTCATGACCCTGGGTCGCTGGCCGAATTCCTTAGCGGCGGTTTGTTTTCATCAAACCGCTGGATCGCGCATCCAAGTGGTGCGGCACCCGTGTCGCCGCGAAAAGATCTGAATGAAAGTGTTGTTGCGTTGATCGGTCCCGAGGGTGGATGGAGCGAAGAAGAGGTTGCCCAGGCAATCTCGCATGGGTTTCAATCGGTAAGTCTAGGTAAACGTATTCTTCGCATCGAGACGGCGGCCGCAGTCATCGCGGCCTTGGTGATGGATTGAGTCCGCGATACAGCGAGGCCAGTCGTATTGCAGCGAGTCAACGAGAAAGGCTTCGAGTAAAGGGCGGGGATTGCC
The DNA here is from genome assembly GCA_963975425.1 of uncultured Pirellulaceae bacterium. GTDB lineage: Bacteria > Planctomycetota > Planctomycetia > Pirellulales > Pirellulaceae > CAXBGS01. The sequence continues at coordinate 209,804 of CAXBGS010000003.1, read as the reverse complement.
TACCTTTTCGAATGAATCGTTTCGTGACCGCTGCGCTGCTTGTATCGCAGTAGGTTCCACCACCGTGAAAGTCTGGAGGGACTTTCATAATCGAGAACAACCAGCGATTGAATTGTTCCTGTCTCACGCAATGATTTGATCAACGCAACATTGCGATTCATTGGTCCGGGGGGAGAGAGAATGATACAGCGCGTCATGCGACCGAATCGATTGGAGCGACTACATGCGCACGAAAAAACCCTTCTTGTCGGCTACGACAAAAAGGGTTTTAAAAATCCGGCAATACCTACTTTCACGCTGGTGGGCACTATCATCGGCCCAGAAAGCTTGACTGCTGTGTTCGAGATGGGAACAGGTAGAACCTTTCTGGTATGGTCGCCGGAAAGACACACCGGCGGGTATTTCACCGCCGATGCGCCAGTTGTTTGGTAATTGTTGTCTTCAAAGTCGAACTACATCATTCTCTTGGGACAAGAGAAGTGAAGCGTTCTTCAAAAGCCATTTGATTCCTGCAGATATGAGTGCGGGATATCGATGGCCAATCCTTCGCCCGTTAGTACTGGTTAGCTTAACACATTACTGTGCTTACACGTCCAGCCTATCAACCTGGTAGTCTTCCAGGGGGCTCTCGTTCTAGGAACTACGAATCCTAATCTCAGGGCGGGCTTCACGCTTAGATGCTTTCAGCGTTTATCCGTTCCGAACTTAGCTATCCAGCCGTGCCGCTAGCGCGACAACTGGTACACCAGTGGTTCGTCCAACTAAATCCTCTCGTACTAAAGTTGAACCCCTTCAAGATTCGAACGCCCACGGTAGATAGGGACCGACCTGTCTCACGACGGTCTGAACCCAGCTCACGTACCACTTTCATTGGCGAACAGCCAAACCCTTGGGAGCTTCTACACCCCCAGGATGTGATGAGCCGACATCGAGGTGCCAAACCGCATCGCCGCTGTGGACGCTCGGATGCGATAAGCCTGTTATCCCCGGAGTACCTTTTATCTGATGAGCGATAACCCTTCCATTCGGGATTACCGGATCACTAAGACCTACTTTCGTATCTGCTCGACTTATGGGTCTCGCAGTTAAGCACACTTCTACCTTTACGCTCTACGCCTGATTGCCGACCAGGCTGAGTGTACCTTTGCACTCCTCCGTTACTCTTTGGGAGGAGACCGCCCCAGTCAAACTGCCCGACTGACACTGTTCTTTGCCCAGTTTCATGGGATCAAAGTTAGAATTAAAATATGACCAGGCTGGTATTTCAACAACGGCTCCCCAATGGCTGGCGCCACCGGTTCGAAGCCTCCCAGCTATCCTACACAAGACATATCTCAACCCAATATCAGCCTACAGTAAAGGTTCACGGGGTCTTTCCGTCTAGCCGCGGGTATGTGGCATCTTCACCACAACTACAATTTCACCGGGTCGGTGGTTGAGACAGTGCTCCAATCGTTACGCCTTTCATGCAGGTCGGAACTTACCCGACAAGGAACTTCGCTACCTTAGGACCCTCATAGTTAGGGCCGCCGTTTACTGGGGCTTCGGTCGCCAGCTTCTCCCCGAAGGGATAACCGTCTTCCTTAACCTACCAGCACCGGGCAGGCGTCAGTCTCTATACATCCACTTGCGTGTTAGCAGAGACCTGTGTTTTTGATAAACAGTCGTTAGAGCCGATTTTCTGTGGCCTCCCTCAGCGTGAACCAAAGAAGGCGCCCCTTATCGCGAACTTACGGGGCCATTTTGCAGAGTTCCTTAACCACCGTTCTCCCGAGCGCCTTAGAATTCTCATCTCGCGTACCTGTGTCAGTTTTAGTACGGTCGACTGTATGCATAACTTAGCTGCTTTTCTTGGACGTCCTTCCAATGACTTCGAGAACTTAGGTGCTCTCGAGCTATGCCTTGGATTATACGGGTCATTTAACCCCCGACTCCTCAGCGTTCGCTACGGACATTTCTATTCGTACCGCTCACTTTCTGGACGCCGTCCCAGCATCGAACATACAGCCGGCGCAGGAATGTTGACCTGCTGTCCATCGTCTACGCCTTTCGGCCTCGACTAAGGTACCGGCTAACCCTGGGCGGAATTGCCTTCCCCAGGAAACCTTACGCTTTCGGCGAACAGGATTCTCACCTGTTTTATCGTTACTCATTCCGGCATAATCACCCGAAGACCCCGACACCGCTCGTTACCGTACGGCTCGTATCTGATCTTCGGCGCTCTCCTACCGCTCTAGTAAACTAGAGCCCGCTGCTTCGGTGTACCACTTACTCCCGTTCATTATCGGCGCAGAAATGCTCGACTGGTAAGCTGTTACGCACTTTTTAAATGGTGGCTGCTTCTAAGCCAACATCCCAGCTGTCACAGCATTTCAACTTCCTTAGTGACTAAGTGGTCCTTCGGGACCTTAGCAGGCGATCTGGGTTGTTTCCCTCTCGACCCTGGAGCTTATCCCCCAGGGACTGACTGCCGAGGTAGTTACACCGGTATTCGGAGTTTGGTTCGGTGGGGTACCCCGGGAAGGGCCCCCATCCGATTCAGTCTCTCTACCCCCGGTGCATAGTTAACTCGACGCTATCCCTCAAGATATTTCGGAGAGAACGAGCTATCTGCTGGTTTGATTACACTTTCAGTCCTCCCCACAAGTCATCCCCTCAGTTTTCAACCTAAGTGGGTTCGGTCCTCCACGCAGTTTAACCCGCGCTTCAACCTGCTCATGGGTAGATCACACAGCTTTCGCGTCTGCAGCACACGACAATTTCGCCCTATTCAGACTCGGTTTCCCTTGGGCTACGTTCCGTAAGAACTTAACCAAGCCGTATACCACAACTCGCCGGATCATTATGCAAAAGGCACGCCGTCACCCGTTCTAATCGGGCTCCGACCGCTTGTAGGCACATGGTTTCAGGTTCACATTCCTCCCCTAGCAGGGGTTCTTCTCACCATTCACTCACGCTACTGGTACGCTATCGGTCGTTGAGGAGTATTTAGCCTTACGGGATGGTCCCCGTGGATTCAGTCCAGGTTTCACGTGACTGGACCTACTCAGGTGCTCCTACCGTGCTGATTCGCTTTCGTATACGGGACTGTCACCCTCTGTGGCGATCCTTTCCAGAATCTTCTACTAGCAATCAACAATCAGATATTGGAGTCCTACAACCCCGCAGAGGAAACCTCCGCGGTTTGGGCTCTTCCGATTTCGCTCGCCGCTACTGACGGAATCGATTTTTCTTTCTCTTCCTCTGGTTACTTAGATGTTTCAGTTCACCAGGTTATCACTTCCGAACCTATGTATTCAGTTCGGGGTAATTCAGGGACCTCGGGATCATAACTTGTTTGTCAGCTCCCCCAAGATTTTCGCAGACTTCCACGCCCTTCATCGTCTCTCAACGCCAAGACATCCCCCATGCGCCCTTAGTAGATTGGCCACCGAAATCCCGAACTCATACACAGCCCACCGGATTGTCTATGACAAGCCAGTTTGCCGGCACAAAGTCGCGAATCTCGATTAAGTCAACTACTTAACGATATCACATGTAAGCCACCGCTTTTGTGCATCGACTTTAACGCCCACACGGTAAACCGTGAAAGCATTTCTGCCGAATTACGTTTGCAGTGACCTCGTTCGCACAAATCTTTTAAGAATCAAATTCACTTAACTTGCCGCCGCAGTATCTCACCACCAAAATGGCTCGTGCTGCATTGACTCGATAAGTGACGCTTTTAAAGAACTTGTATTCACCAAGCTCAATCATCCATCCGGACACTTTCGCCGGCCAAGCCAACTCTTGCGAGTTCACTCAACTGAGAAATGGCCAGGACATCGATCGAGCATGATGCTCTTTTCAGATGCCAATTACCAAACAACCAAATTGTCAAAAATCAATGACTCGCTGCCGACATCAAGCTCAATGAGCGTGACTAGGTTCAGCGAGGGACGCTGCGTAAACAGCCGGTCGACGCAAGTTTTTGTTCGTGCTAGCCGGCAGAAATAGCCAGTGCAGAAACGTTTGCGGCGACCGGTTGGTCACATGTGAGGGGCGAAAGATAGCGATGGTCTTTCGTGCCGTCAACTGCTCTTGGAGGATTTTTTTTGAAATCACTTTTCGGAGCCGGCTCGAACTCTTTTCGCCTGCGTGTGAGGCGGGTTCTGGCGGAGTGCAGAACCAAAGAGTGCGAGAGAGAAGGATATCGATCTTCGGAAGTGGGTCAACCTCTGTTAAGCAAAAGTTTAGAATTAGTTTTGATGGCGTTAAAAAAGGCCGCCGCTGATACCAAAAGCTTGGTTTCAACGGCGGCCGCAAGTGGAGGTGGACGGACTTGAACCGACGACATCTTGCTTGCAAAGCAAGCGCTCTCCCAACTGAGCTACACCCCCGTTGCACCCGCGAGCGGATGCACTTGAGATTTCAAATTTTGGATTTCAAACCCGCCGCAACGCGGCGAGTGGGCGTGCCAGAATTCGAATCTGGGACCTCGTCGTTATCAGCGACGCGCTCTAACCAACTGAGCTACACGCCCTCAACACCCGAAAACGGCTGCGTTTGAAACTTCAATTTGAGGTTTCCTGTTCGGCAAGTTGCCGAAGTGGGAACGAGAGTTTACGCAAACTCGTTTGTCTGTCAAAGGGAACAGACGCCCGATTTGTGTCTCTCGGAGCCTCTTTTTTCGGCTAGTTGTCCCCGAATGCTTGAATCGACATTTTCTCCGGCAGCAAGGTTCGTGCAAAATACCGCAGCGGACTATGTCACTTCCCCCGTTTTTTCCCTCCCAAAACTAAACCAACTCCTTCCCTGAACAAACCTGGAAACAATCAGCATGACGGATCGAATGCTTTACAGTCGCTGCTCGCGTTCTAAACGCCGAAGCCGGCTTTTTTTCGCCTTTTGCGCCCTGCCGGTCGCCTGTTTGACGGCGGATGTCGCCGTCGCGGCCACCCCGTCCGCCAAAGCTGCCCTGTCGCTAAATCCAGTTCAAAAGGAAGTGGAATACGACTTGGTCGACGCAGATGAGGTCGATCAATGCAGCGTTCGCGATATCGATCACGCGGATTGGTCCGGCTGGGAAGTGGTCGGACCCGATGGCAGCGTGCTGCGTCGATTTGCCGACACCAATGGTGACAAAAAAATCGACTTGTGGTGCTACTTCCGCTACGGCGTGGAGGTTTATCGAGACATCGATGGCGATTTCAACGGGCGCGCCGATCAGCACCGCTGGCTCGGCACCTTGGGAATTCGGTGGGGGATCGACGATGACGAAAACGGGACGATCGACCGCTGGAAACAAATCTCAGCCGAAGAGGTTTCGGCTGAAATGATCGCCGCGATTCGCGATGCCGACGGGGCGCGTTTTGCCCGGCTGTTGGCATCGCCGAGTGAGCTGAAATCGTTGAGTTTGGGGGGCGATAAAACGGAAGAATTGTCGGTAAAAGCCGAGCGCGCCGCACGTGAGTTTTCGCGACTTGCCGAACGGCAGAAGGTCGTCGGTCCAGACGCGCAGTGGGTCCAGTTCGCTTCACCACCACCGGGAATCGTGCCTGCGGGAACCGATGGGTCAAAACGCGACGTGATCGTGTACGAGAATGCCGTTGCGATGTTCGAAGACGCCGATGGAAGCGGTCAGATTCTCGTCGGCACGATCGTTCGAATCGGCGACGCTTGGCGGCTGGTTGACCTGCCTTCGGTGGGCACTACGGACGACGCCGTTGCCCAGCCGATCAGTAATTTCTTTGCGGCACATCATTCCGGGGCCGCCGCGGGAGCGACCACCAGCGGAATCGCTCCGAAGATTCAAGAGTTGGTCGCGCGACTGGAGAAAATCGATGCGACGCTTTCGAAAACCAGCGATAAAAAGACCTTAGCGGGGCTTCATGACCAGCGCGCCGAAACCGTGATGGGTTTGGTCAAAGCCAGTGAAACGGCCGATGAACGGGCGACCTGGACGCGTCAGTTGATCGACATGGTCAGTGTGGCAACGCAGAACGGGGCTTATCCTGACGGCTTGGCGCGTCTGCGTGCGATTAGCCGAGCGATCCCGAGTGACAACAAGCCGCTGAGGGCATACGCCGACTTTCAGACGATCGGTACCGAATACGTCACACGCCAAACCCCTGACGCGGACTTTGCCAAAGTTCAAGAGTGGTACCTGACCGCTTTGACGGACTTTGTCGATCGTTTTCCGCGGACAGGCGAGGCGGCCCAAGCGATGCTGCAATTGGCCCTCAGCAAAGAGTTTGAGGATAAGGAACGCGAGGCCCTGGGGTATTACAAGAGCGTTGCGAAGGACTTTGCCGGCACCGATATGGGTGAAAAAGCGGCCGGCGCCGTGCGTCGCTTGGAATCGGTCGGCCGTACGATCGACTTGGAGGGCACGACAATCGATGGCAAGCCGTTCAAGCTGTCGGCGCTGCGAGGGCGTCCTGTGGTGATCCATTACTGGGCCACGTGGTGCGAGCCCTGCAAGCAGGACATGAAGCTGCTGAGACGCTTACAGGCACGTTACCAAAAGGCCGGGTTGATTCTGGTCGGAATCAACGTCGACGTGACTCGTGAACTGGCAAACGGCTTCCTGAAAGAAACTCCGCTGCCGTGGATCCAGTTGTTCGACGACGGTGGATTGGAAGCAAGCCAATTGGCCAAGGCATTCGGCGTCCAGACACTGCCAACGATGATGCTGGTCGACAAAGCCGGCAAGGTCGTGCGGCACAATGTTCGTGCCGCCGAACTGGACGGCGACTTGGAAAAGATGCTTACGGCCAAGCGGTAACCATCAATTTCACTGCCCCGCGCTCCGGCCTGGTTGGGCTACTCGGGCTAGTCGGGGCAGCGATCTGAACGACTGGAACGCCGGCAAAACCTGCGGAAATCATCAAAACGGCGTTGCTCACCCCATGGGCAACGCCGTTTTTCGTTGCTGTGGTGTTATTCGTCGCAGCACTTTGACGCGTTGCTACGGGCCGGCAGCTTCCATCACGATCCGGAATCCCAGCACCGCGCTGCGGTGGGTCGAGCCTGCAAAGTTGCGTTTGGCGCTGCGGCACCCTTCACTGCCTGAGAAAAACGATCCGCCTCGCATCGACTTGTTCATTCCGCCGGGCGATCCCTTCGGGTCCACGGCCGGCGACGATGCGTAGTAGGTCGGCAGGTAGCCGTCTCGGCACCATTCCCACACATTCCCTTGCATGTCGAATAGCCCGAATCGGTTGGGCAGGAAGCTGCCAGTCGGCGCGGTAAACAGGAACGCGTCGTCGCCATCGGTGCTTTCCTTTTGGACCGCCAGGAAACGCGACGAACCCTCGTCAAAAACATTGGCGAAACGTTCTAAGTCGTGAGCGATATTGCCATGCTGATACCGCGTTTGCGAACCGGCGCGACACGCGTATTCCCATTCCGCTTCATAAGGCAGCCGATAGGTTTTGCCTTCACGACGAGACAGCCATTCGCAAAACGCTTCGGCGTCGTTCCAGGAAACCAAAACGACCGGGTGCGAGCTGCTTTGTGCGAACCCCGGTGTGGTCCAGTTGTGCTCGGCCGATGACACGAAAGCCTTTGCGTTTGCGTTCCATCCTTCACCGCCCCGGCCATCACGATGCGCCTCGGTGACGTAACCCGAATCACGAACGAATTCTGCAAATTGTGCGACAGTGACCTCGAACATGCCCATATAAAACGGCGAACTGATCGTCACCGAGTGCGGCGGATGTTCGTCACTGAACGCAGCCGCTGAGGAAATTCCAGCGGCTGTTAACGGGCTAATCGGCGCCTGTGATTGGCTGCCCATCACGAATCGACCGGCCGGGATTCGGATCAGTTTCATGCCGATCGAGTTCAGGTGTCCGTGACCCAGATTCGGCGAAGTGCCACCAGAATTCTCGTGGCCGTCAAAAACTCGCTGGGCCAGGTACGCGATATCGCTGATGTCGACCTCGGCGATCCGCTGTTCGATACGGCGCCGGTGCAGTCCGTTCGTCTTGTCACGGGCACGCAGGTAGTGCACCACCGCCCTGGCACGAGCCTGCTTGGATTCATGCGGATCGAGTTCTTGGGATGCCTGCCACCACTGGTCTCCGGTTTCCAATGCGTCTTCGCTGGTGTCGGTTGCAAGGTCCAGTGTGGCCGCTTGGCAGAGGCTCGGATTGGAGCAATTGGCCAGCATTTTCAAGCCGCGGTCCCATTGCCCTTTCCAAAAACACAGATATTGGCCGACCGCCAGATTCGCTTGTGGATCGGACGGATCGGCTGCGAGCAACGCGATGGATGGTTCGATCGATTTGAGTTTTTTGCCGACCCTTTCGACCTGTTCTTGGCGGTCCTTGGACGCTTGGACCAACCGGCCGTTTCGCAGCGACCTGGCGCAGTCGACCGCGATTCTTGAGGACGCCATGGCGCTGTCATAGTCGTCTTGCGATTCAAATTCGTCGATCAGTCGGGTCGCTGCTGCGTACAGGTGTTCTTTGCCGCTGCGGTCGACGACGTTTTTTTCGATCTGCTTGAAGGCATCGAGAGTGAATCGAAGCCGATTGATTTCGAAATAGCGGGCAAGTTGATCGATGGCTTGTTCGGCCAAGCGGACATCGCCGGCGTTGACGGCCATGTCGCGACCGATTCGCAGCAGCACGTACATGCCCGGAATATCGTCGTGAGTCTCGGCCGCAACCGAAAGGATTTCCGCCGCCAGTTGGCGTTTCTGTGGTCGCGATTTTGCCGAGCTGTACCGGTCTTTGAACAGTGTCGCGACGAGCTTGCGTTTCTCCGCACGCTCGGTTTCCGTTGGTGTCGGATAGGTGGTTTGATTGGCGAGTTGCTGGTCGATCGAGACCAAGTCACTTTCGTCACCGAAATCAAACGGTTCTTTCGATTCGAACGAACCGAGTTCGCCCGTGCTCATTGGCAGCCCGTTGAGGTCGTCCGAACTAGGCTCTGCCGCGGCCACGTCGACTGATCCCGGATGGCCGCTTGCAGGCGGGTGTGAAGTCGGCGGGCCGGCGGATTGCGAAGGCACGGCGTACTGCGGCGAAACGGTCACCTGCGGCTCGGTAAACACATCAGGTACCGCCGCAATACGCTCGATATCGCTAGGCATCGTCTCCGACGCGTCGCCTGCCGCCTGACCCGTTAGATCGGCAACAAGGTTCTGGCTCAGCGCATTCTGGCTCAGCGCGTTCTGGGCCACCTGAGCGTTCTGGCCGATTGAGTTGTCCGCCTCGCTGGTATTGGCCGGGGTGTCCGTTTCGCCAAAATCGACGACCAGATCCTCCGGCTTCAATGCCGTTTTTGGCGGTTGAAGCAGGTCGAGAGGGTGTTGCCCCTTGATGATCCAAAGCAAGAGAAGCACGACGATGCCTGCCGAGCCAAGCCCCACGCTAATCGGCAGCAGTTTTGCGAACGCGCTAGCGAGCAGGCCTCGTTGATACGATCGTTTTTTGTTGTTCAGCTTTCGAGGCTTACCGGCTTTGCCCGCCTTTTTCGATCGCGATGGTTGCTTGGGGCCAGGGGCTGAGGATGGATGAGCGCGGCTTCGAAACGCCGACGCCCGGTCATCACCGGTTGGGATTTCAGTTGTGTCCGGAGAAGGTTGCGATTCCAGCTCGCGTTGACGCTGTAAGCTTTCGTCGTACTTCTCGCGTGACTCATGATCCAGCAGCGTTTGGAACGCCGCGTTCAATCGCTGTGTGACCTCCTGAGCGTCTGTGTCCTCGGGGTGAAGGTCAGGATGGATCTTTAGCATGCAGCGTCGATACGCGGCACGAATCTCGTCCTCATCGGCATCCTCGTCGACGCCCAAGAACTGATAGTAAGTTTTCATCCGCACGAGCCCCTCTTCCGTTTCGGCAACGCCTTCGATGGGAACGACGCATGCCGCCACAGACGAATGATTCTTGTTCCGCCCAACGAATCCAAATGACGCTCTCTATTGATGCCGCACTGCTGCACTACGTTTAAACCCCTCACAGATGATCTTAGTTTTCGGCGCAGCCGGTCGCAATCGACTCGCAGTCTTGGAGGCCATCACGGCAATAAAACTGCGCCAAATCACCTTGGATCCTATGTTTTAGGCGATTCGGAACGGTCAGGCCGAAAGAATGCACAGTCGCAAACCGGTCAAGTACAGCCATGCTTGCGGCTTGTCTCGGTCCCTCGCGCTGTTCCGTGATCGGATTATTCACCGTGCCGCGTGAATCCTTGCGCGCGTCAGCTGCGCATCGCGTCGCGAGACTTGCCGCTGGTTTTCGCCACGAGTCTGATTGGCGGGTTGGCTCGACCTGAACATTCCTGCGGAGCACCCCGATCGCAATCCCGTCTCGCGTTGCACTGAAGTGCAACATCGGTGGCCTGCTAGGATCTGCGTTCGTGGGCGATCGCAGTTCGCGATTAGGATTCGCGTGAAGATGCCTCGACGGTCATGATCGCAAAACCGTCGTGCCCCTTTTGTCCGACCGTCTGGATGGCCGTTGCGCTCACCGATGGTTCCGCCGCGACGGCGCCGAGCAGACGTTGCGTGCCGGCGACATCCGGATCGTCGGTGTCTTCGTCGATAATGTTGCCGCCACGGACCATGTTGTCGCACACGATGGTGCTGCCCGGTCGCGTCAGTTCAAGGGCGGATTTGAAATATGCTTCGCCGGATACTTTGTCGGCGTCGATAAAGACAAAATCAAACGCGGATGTTTCCAGTCGAATCATTTCGGCCAGGATCGCATTGGCGTCTCCCAGGCGAAGGTGGACGCGGTCAGTCAAACCGGCTTGAGCAAGATTCGCAGCGGCAACGCCCGCGTGTGCGGCGTTGATTTCGATCGTGGTCAGTTCGCCATCCTCTGGCAACGCCGACGCCATCCATGCGGTGCTGTAACCACCTAGCGTGCCAATTTCCAGCACGCGTTTGGCTCCAGAGATCTGCACGAGCAGGTGCAGGAATTTGCCCTGCAGCGGTGAAACATCAATCGCCGGAAGCCCTGCTTCCGCATTTGCACGAGTGATCCATTCAAAGTCGACTGCTGAGTTTGATGTTTTCAGCAGTCGGCGTTCGAACAGTTCGTCGACAGATTGCCATTCGGCGGGCTTTGTCAAAATCAGCTCTAGGCGTTGGTGGGCTCTTTGCGAAGCTGGATCCACTCGGTGTGGAACGTGCCGTCTTTGTCGACGCGTTGGTAGGTGTGAGCGCCGAAATAATCCCGCTGGGCTTGCAGCAGGTTGGCCGGCAGACGAGCCATGCGGTAGCCGTCGTAGTAGCACAACGCGGTGCTAAAGGCGGGAACAGGAATGCCCATGATCGATGCGATCGCAACGACCTTACGCCACTTTTCTTGCGCATTCTCGACGGCGTTTTCAAAGTACTTGTCCAGCAGCAGATTCTCTAGATTGGCGTCTTTGTCAAACGCTTCCTTGATGCGATCGAGGAACTGGGCACGGATAATGCAACCGCCACGCCACAGCAACGCGGCGGCACCATAGTCGAGTCCCCAGCCGTGCTCGGCCGAGGCGGCTTGCAATTGGACGAAACCTTGAGCGTATGAAACGATTTTTGATGCGTAAAGCGCTTGGCGAACCGCTTCGACGAACTCGGCACGATCACCGACCAATGACTTTGCGATCGCCTGCATTTCCGGGTTGGACGACTCCGACGGGCCGTTAAGTGACTTCGATGCCCGGACGCGAGCTTCTTTTTGGGCCGACAATCCTCGAGCAAACACGGCGGTTGTCACCAGCGTGCTGGGGACACCCAGGTCGAGGGCCAGTTGGCTCATCCATTTGCCGGTTCCCTTAGCGCCGGCGACGTCTTGAATCTTGTCTACGAGATGGTCGTCGCCACCTTGGTCGTCTTTGACGCTGAAGATGTCACGCGTGATTTCGATCAGATAGCTCTGTAATTCGCCTTGGTTCCAGTCGGCAAACACGTCGTAGAGTTCATCGTTGCTGAGTCCACCAAGTTCGTGCAGCAACTGATAGGCTTCGCAGATCAGCTGCATGTCGCCGTATTCGATGCCGTTGTGGACCATCTTGACATAGTTGCCTGCACCGCCGCTGCCGAGCCACTCGCAGCAGGGAATGTCATTGTTGGGTCCGACCTTGGCGGCGATGGATTGGAACATTTCCTTGATATGCGGCCATGCTTCGGCGCTGCCGCCGGGCATCAAGCTGGGGCCCTTCAACGCACCTTCTTCGCCTCCGGACACACCGCATCCGACGTACAACATGCCGGCCTCTTCGACCTGTTTGGTTCGTCGTTCGGTGTTCTGGTACTGCTCGTTGCCACCGTCGATGATGATGTCGCCGGGCTCACAGTGGGGCAAAAGTTGCTCGATCAGCGCGTCGACCGCAGGGCCCGCTTTGACCAGCATCATCAACTTCCGAGGACGCTTGACCGCTTTGACGAACTCTTCAATGGTGTGCGTGCCGACAAAGTTCTTGCCTTTGGCGCGGCCTTCCATCAGGGCATCGACCTTGCTGGTCGTGCGATTGTAGACGGCTACCTTATAGCCTCGGCTCTCGACGTTAAGAGCCAGATTTTCGCCCATCACGGCCAGCCCAATCAGGCCAAAATCGCAGTCACCACTCATCTCAGTCTTCATTCGTAAAAGGGGGTCCAGAAATGTCCGCGGGCGATTCTAGGCTATCCAGAAATTTGGGAAAGACCCGGCCTCGTACGCCCGTACGGTGGCGGCGCCTAGCCAGTCCGATCAACGAAATCGCCCGATCGGCGAAATAGGCGGTTCGATGAAATGGTCTGAACGCCCAATGATGCTTATCGCTGAAGCAATTCGGCCGCGAGAGAGATGGCGTAGTACTGAGCGACATAGATGGTCAGTGGGTATTTGCCGATCCATTGCAGAGTGGCAATGCGTTTTTCCGGCAGACGGTCTCCCAGATATAACAGCAGCGTGGCGGGCAGAATGAACAGACAGAGCTTGTAGTTCACGCCCAACGGATTCATCTGATACATCCAGATCGCGCCGCTGGACAGCAGGATTCCCGATGCCAATGCCGCTTTGATGCCCAGTCGACGCAGAATCATCCCTTGCGCCACAAAGCTGATCACGATCGTCGGCGGGAAATCGAACCAAGCCGCCAGTGGATCCCAGGGATACAGAAACAGTGCCAACACCATCAGCACAAACCACCGCCCTGTCGCTTTGAACAGCAGCGCGGCCACGACCAGGCTGGCCAGTATTTCCAGCACGCCGTACCGCGGATAGAACACCAAATTGGCCAAGGCCGATGCTGCGATGACTTCCAGTAACCGCCGGAATCGATGACGCGATTCGATTTTCAAAAAATAGCCCATCAGCACGCAAAACAGCGGCATGGCCAGTCGCGTCCCCAGCCGCACGTTGGAATCGCGGATGCTGATGTCCAACAACAAATCGGCAACGTGGTCGATCACCATCAGCACGATGGCCAGTCCGCGAAGCGTATCGAGGCACGCGTTTCGCGGTGCCGCCGATTGGCCCGTCGAATCCTTCAGGTGCGCCGGCTTCTGTGGCGACCTGCCGCTGCCACGCCCCGGTTGCGGCTTGCGTTTCGATTTCGCTGACTTGGCCATGAACGCGCGGTGGTTGTATCGATCGAAGCTGAAAAGCGTTTGAAATCGTCAGTTTGGGATTCGCAGCGGTCTGGCTGGGATGCAGACTGCCCCGGGTCCTCGCCCGGGTCAAGCGATCGCTTCGCCCCGAACGCCAGGAGCCAATGCCGCGGGCGGATTCTTTGATGTGCTTGGAAATATTGGCTTGCTTGGAAATATACGCCTGGGAAAATATATGCCCGGGAAACGGGTTGTTTTGATGGTTCGCTTCCTGGCGAACATGCCGGTTACACGGGGGGCTCTGCGCTGTTTCACCGCTCTGGAGGCATCTCCTCGTGGGGATGTCCGGTCGCATTTCTAGCGAAGATCGGTCCGATCGGCTTCGATGGTACAGCTTTCTCGTCGGCTAGGCGGGCGATGGGCGGTTTTTTGTTGAGAGGCTGGCCTTGCTTGACTACACTTCAAACAGGCTCCTTTCCCGCATTGCCGCAGCTTTGGCAACGCATTTCCCCAGCTAATTTGCTGCCTCTGGGCAGAAACCTTCATGAATCTCAACCGATCTCTTCGCTCCTTCTCCGGTGCAGCATGTTTGTTTCTTACCGCTTTGTTCTTGCTGGCGGACGGTTCTCCCGCTTTGGCAAACAATGACGGTGGCGATACGAACATCAACTTCGGGCAACCGGTTGCTGGTGTCGATGTCGATCCCGCGGGCGTGTTAAAGGTTCGTCAGTTCGACCCGCGTGTGGCTCAGCAACGACTTGCCGCGGCGCGACGTCAGCGTGGCAACCAACTGATGTCGTCGAGCAAGTTGCGTAAAGTTTCACTGACACGACTGGATGCCGAATTAGCCAAGCGTTTGGAAACGGGCGACGGCGCATCGGACGACATGCTGGCACTTGCCGGTTTGACGGCGGTTCAGTACGTCTTTTACTACCCCGACAGTAATGACATTGTCATTGCGGGTCCGGCCGAAGGTTTCGTCGCTGATCCGACCGATCGTTTTGTGGGAATCGAAAGTGGCAAACCGGTCGTTCTGTTGGAAGACATGGCGACGGCCCTTCGCGCTTATTCGCCCCACTCACCGCCCACACGCGTGATCAGCGTCTCGATTGATCCGACCGCGGAAGGCTTGCAGCGAATGCAAAAGTATTTGGCTTCGGTTCGCGGTCGCGTTCGTCCCAGTGATGACCAGCGACTCGCACGCGGATTGAAAGATCAGTTGGGACTGCAGACCGTCAATATCGTAGGGATCCCCAATTCCACGCACTTTGCACGCGTCTTGGTCGAAGCCGATTATCGCATGAAGTTGGTCGGCATCGGTTTGGAAAAACTGCCGGTCAAGCTGCAAAGCTATGTCGACCGAGCCAACCCCAGCGTCGTCGCGGCAAATGCCATGGAGCGTTGGTACTTCCAGCCCAACTATGACGGGATCGCGGTCAGCGAAGACGGGCTTGCCATGAAAATCAACGAACGCGGCGTGCAATTGGTTGGTGCCAACGAGCGTGTCGCCGGAGGTCAACGAATCGCAACCGGACGTGCCAATCGCGCCAGCCAAGCGTTTTGTAAAGACTTTACCGATCGATTTAACCTGATTGCCCAACGCGTTCGCATCTATGCCGAACTGCGTCAACTGATCGATGTCGCAATCGCCGCTGCTTACATTCAAGAGCAAGACTTCTATACCCAAGCCGGATGGGATTTGGGCGCGTTGGGTAACGAAGCTAAGTTTTCCGTCGAGCGTTACCAGGCTCCCGAGCAAGTCGAAACCGCGGTCAATGCAATCTGGCGTGGGAACACACTGATGACTCCACTGGGCGGCGGTGTCCAAATGCAGCCGCGACTCGCATTGCGATCGGACACGCTTGATGTCGATCGTACCGGCGAAAGTGTCGCAGTCAAAAACGACGCCGGGCCCGCGGACTTGGCGGACGGCCAGTGGTGGTGGGATTAACGCCGACGACATCCGTGTGACGTTGGCCAAGTCGATGATAGGTCGAATCGAACCTCGTCAGCGACGCGGTTTTTGATCGCATGACCTCGAATGTCGAATCGGTATTCAGGACGCCACGGACGATAAAAATTGGCGGCGATCGGGTGAATCCGCAAAAAAATGATCCGCTAGGGAACGCGCGTTCAGGGCTCAGTTTGCGTATGATGTTTGGGTGGGGACAGATCTCCCCAGTTGAATCCTTCACGGTTGAATGATTGATGCACCCGAACTCATCCAATCAAGTTCGTTTCGCAGACCGACAATGCAAGTTGGTGGTCGTTCAAGACCAGTTGCAACCGTGTCCCTATCTCGACGGTGTGACCGCTCGCATGCCGCTGCAGTTGCCTGTCGGCAGCGTCACCCCAGCGATTACCGATCGCTTACTCGAGAACGGCTACCGTCGTAGTGGCGACTTTGTTTATCGCACACAATGCCCCAGTTGTACCGAGTGCTTGCCGACTCGAATCGAAACGTCGACATTCCAGTTCACCAAGTCGATGAAGCGTGTCTTACAACGCGGCGATCGTGAATTGGTCGCTTTGTGGGACCAACCCGAAGTCGATTCGCGCCGCGTTGAATTGTTCAACTTGCACCGCGAGCAGCGATCGTTGGGCCGAGGAGATGAAGTTGATGCGGAATCATACCGATCGTTCTTGGTCGAATCCTGCTGTGATTCGCTCGAGCTCAAGATTTGCTTGGATGACAAACTGATTGCGATTGCGATCGTCGACATTGGCCAATCCAGCGTGTCGGCGGTCTACACATTCTTTGATCCGGCGATGAGCCGTTATAGCTTGGGGACGTACGCACTTCTAAAAACGATCCAGTGGGCCCGGCAATCGGAACGTCCGTTTGTTTATCTGGGCATGTACGTCGCTGCCAATCGGCACCTGAACTACAAGGCACGCTTCTCGCCGCAGCAGCGTCTGATCCGAGGCGAATGGGTCGATGTTGACGATCGCAAAATCAACGACCCAAAATCTGGCTCGCGCAGCGGGAACGTTGTCAGCGGCTCGCGTGCGAATCACGAATGAGCAATTTTGCGGCACCACATCGTTCGGTTTCGCAACACTCTCTTCGATGCTTCTCGGCTTAAATGCGCGAGCACTTGCCTGCGATCGGCTAAACTAGATGCCGGCCTGTGATTTGCACGCCTTGCACAGGCTGATGTGACCGGTGTGCGTCTGCATCTGCCGAGGCGGCTTTGGGAAAGCAGCAAACTTCACGCGTTCTTGACTCTTATCAAAGCGGACGACCGATCATGGAATTGCGATCCTTGCTAATGGGCGTTTCGCTCTCGCTTGTATTCTGTAACGCGAATTTCGGTGATAACTCTGCCAACGCCGATGAGCGAGCCGGAATCGAGCAGGCGAGTATGTTGAATGACCATTTACGAGCAGGCGAATTCGTAGCGGCGAAAAAAATCGCTGGCCAGAGTTTGCCAACGGCGCGCGACCGTGTCCTCGCACAAGTCGCCAGCGCACAACGCGAATCCGGTTATTCGACGGCTGCCGCGGCAACGCTCCGCGAGATCGATTCGCCCGCGTCACGCGAATCGGCAATGGATGGTCAAGGTGGCAGCTCGTTTGCTGATTTTCAGTCGCTGATTGATTTGATCCAAACGACGGTCGTTCCCGATACCTGGGAAGCACTCGGCGGACCAAGCACGATGTCCGAGTATCCGCAAGGAATTTTGGTGGACTCACAGGGAACGGTTCGCGAAAACCCTGTTCTGATGGACGTCGACGAAGCGGAAAACTTGCGAGTTTTGTTAAGCGGTGGCTCTGCGGATTTTGCGAATGCGAGTCAGGAATCGTCCCAGTGGCGATCGCCATCGAAATTGCGATTCGTGTCACTAAAACGTCTGCGCGACCAGATCGCATCGAGCCGAATGCAAGGCGCGCCCGCATCGATCGAGACGCGATATCTGGCCGGGCTTTCCCGCGTGCAGTATGTGATGATTGGCGATGACGACGTCATCCTGGTCGGGCCTGTTGGTGGTATCGAGGACTTTCAAGGATGGTATCGCGACGCGGTGACCAAGCTGCATGTCCTTCGGTCCGATTTCTTCTTCACATGTATCGCATCCGCACTTTCACAGCGCCCGTTCGGGTGCTCGATCGATCCCACCACCGAAGGGCTGCGGCAAACAGCACGACTTGCGGCTGACGTCAAAGGCGGTCGCGTCCCCTTGGGGCAGGCAGCCGAACGCATGAAGGATGCGCTGGGGATGCAACGTGTAGAAGTCTTCGGCACACCGGCGGACACCGCTATCGGTTATCTGATGGTCGAATCGGATCGGCACATGAAACAGTTGGCATTAGGTGAGCGAGCGTTGCCGCAACCGGCGAAAAGTTATTTGGACATGGTCGACGCGATGATCGATCAAGGAACGCCGGATGATTTGTTGCTGCGGCTGTGGTTCACATCGGCCAAATGCAACGTGCGAAGCGATATCGACAAGCGAGTGTTCGAGTTAGCCGGCGTTCCGGTTCGGCTTAGCGGGCAGAACGAGCGGGCGGTTGCCTCCGGAGAACGTGGGCACCACGCGGTGGATCCTCGCACACAAGCATTCGTCACGGACTTTAACAGGAACTGGGGATCGATTCGCCAGAAGTATCCGATTTACGCATCGCTAGAATCCATTTACCGGTGTGCTTCCGTCGCTGAAATCTTGCATCGATACGCTTCGTCGGATTTGAAAGGAGGATTGTTAGCCTCGTTCGCGGCCGAATCGTCTTCGCCAAGCCAGTTCATGCCGGCACCGCGTCAAGTCGAATCGATTGCCACCCTGCATACGGTGCGTCATGGGCGAACACGACATCACGTGTTGTTGGCAAGCGGTGGTGTGGCTGTCGATCCCCGACAAACGGTCGTCGAAGACGTCCCGGTGTACCCGTCCCTGGACTCGATCGCGGACCCTGTCCAGGATCAGCCAACGTTAATTCAACGATGGTGGTGGGATGCGGAAAGATTGCAGCACCCAAGGTAATCGGCGGTTGACCTTTGGCCGTTTGTCCTGCAGGGCTACAGACGCGATCTCGCGTTACAGATTGACCAGGATCTCTAGCATCTCATTGGCGGTCGCGATCACTCTGGACGACGCCTGGAACGCGCGTTGGTAGGTAATCATGTTGATGGCTTCTTCGTCAATGTTGACGCCCGTGATCGCCAAGTGTTGGCTTTGCAGGGTCGCGTGAAAGTTTCGGATGCCTTCGGTGCTGCTGTTTTGCAGATTGATACGCTGCGCCAATACCGAAACCGTTTCTTCGTAGACCCCACGGATCGAGCGTCCGTCCAGTTCATCAAGCGGTTTATCCACAAGGTCAACCAAGTCGATCAATACGTCGGTGTCTTGATTGATCCCGCCAGAACTGATGGCAAGGTAGTCGCTGTTCTGCAGCAGAGTCGGGTTCACGCTGATATCAACCGCGGAATCACCGACGAAAAAGGTGTTCAATCCCGCCGCTGCCACGAAACCGCTGGTGTCTTCACCAAAGGTGAAACGAGCGGTTGGCGAGTCGGTTAGGATTTCGATCTTGCCTTCACTTGTGACTGTCGCGGTGATTCCTTCAATTTGATCGATGTCCGATACGATAGAGCTGACCGTTGAGTCGTCGACGGTACCCAAGATGCGCACAGGAATCCGGTGCGTCGAGATCAGTTCGCCTTCTTTGTCGACAACACTTAAGTCAAATGTTCCGTTGGTCGGCAGAAAACCGAGGCCGGCATTTTCCAGCGGAACGAAAGCATCGGTGGAAACGGCCGACTCAATCTCGGTGAATCCACGGCGGCCTTGTCCCTGCGAGTGGACTTCATTGATCCCGCGAATCAGCGTGGTCGCCATTTTATCTAGCTGGCCGACGAAATCCGAAAAGACGCCGTCACGTGCTTCCATGGTGGCCGCGAGCGTTCCACCGGTGACTTGCAGCGGAGAATCCGTCTCGAGAATCCTGACTTCATTTCCGCCCGCGTCGGGATCGTAGGCGGTGTAGACTTCACGGCGAATGCCATTGCTGATCAAGTAGTCGCCACCAACAAAAACCGAGATCGAACCGCTTTCGCGTTCTTGGATGTTGATGTTAACGAACCCGGCAAGTTCGTCCAGATCTCTCAATCGCTGGTCACGCAGGCCGGTCGCGTCACTGTGAACCAGGCCGCCGCCCTCGATCGTCGCGATCTCAAGATTCAAACGCGCGATTCGTTCGGTCAGCCGGTTGATTTGGTTTGCCGTGTCGGGCAAACCGGCATTCCAAGTTGTTTGGCGGTCGATCGCGTTTTGCCGCGCCGTCTGGATGCTGTCCGCCAGCGTCTGTCCTTGCAGGATGACAAAGTCACGAATCGCACCTTCGGCGGGTTGAGCTGAGAGTTCGTGCAAGGCGTTGTTGAACAGTGTCAGTTGTTGGTTCAGACCGCTGTTGTCTAAGTCGCTAACCAATTCCTCAAGCTGTTTGTATGCCTTGTCTAGCGACTCGGCCCCGGCCAGATCGGTCTTTGCGGCCAACATCCGCTCGGCGAGCGCATCGTCGATGACTTGAACAATTCCCGTCGCGCGAACGCCCAGGCCCTTGATCAGGTTGCCTTCGCGGACGGCCACCGACGACGCTTGCTGCAACTCTTGGCGTATGTAGCCTTCGGTGTTCGCGTTAGCGATGTTATTTCCGACAACCTGCAGACCGATCTGCGCGACGCTCAGCGCGCCTGCCGATTGCTGAATGGTGCCGAGAAGGCTCATGCCAATGTCCTAAAGCCGAAAAAGAACGTCTCCTTGTTCCTTCGGCTTACAGTCCAGGTGGCGTCCATGAATTCTGTGCAATCGTTACCAATCCTCACACCGTGGCGACCCCTGGCCGAACCATGCTCGAACCGTGGCCAGGTTTCTCAAACGCATCGTGGTGCGGCAATGATGGTTCGCCGCGACAAACATGGCGAAGGTCACGGACGCGCCGCCCACAAGCGGTCGGCGTCAACGGTGGCTGATGAGAAACTCGCCGTGAAACAGCAGCATCCACACAGCGGCATCCGCCCTGTGCGGGCCACCGCAGAAGCCGAAACTTTCGATTGTCTTATCGCTACAGAGGCACATCCGCGGCGTTCGCTGTGAATTTCTCGTCGCGTGGATCGGTCGCACTTTCAACACAGGCTCCACTCGGTCTTGTAAAGTCTAGGTGGTCAGCGAAATCCATCGAATCGATCGACGAAGTTAGTGAACGTGAGTTGCGAAATGATGCGGGTTAAGGTGAGTCTTATTGCGTTGTTCTTTTCGTTGTCTGTCACCGAGTTTACCAAGGCAGATGATGAAGCTGTTTCGTTGCGGTTGTTGGTGCAGACGCTCGATGAGACAGAAAGCGACGCGATTCGAGCGTCTCTGATGCGAGGCATGCTGGACGGTCTTGCCGGTCGCCGGAATGTTCATCCGCCATCGCGATGGGCCGACGTCGCGATGAAACTTGGCACTAGCGACGATCACATCGTTCGCAAGTATGCGATGCAGCTTTCTCATGTTTTCGGAGATCGTTCCGCGATACTGCGAGCGATCAAAACCGTACAAGATCCCTCTGCCGATCCCGAAGTGCGACGGACGGCGCTCAACGCGTTGTTGACCGCAAAGAATGATCAACTCGATTCGTTGCTGCCACAGTTACTCGATGACAAGGTGCTGGGAATCGATGCAATTCGCGGATTCGCGGTGACGGGGAATCCAGACGCATCCGACCTGCTTGTTCGACGATATCGTGAGATGGATACGGGGTCGAAGAAGGCCGCAATCGAAACACTGGCGTCACGCGAAATCTATGCACATGCCTTGCTCAATGCGATTCACAGTGGCGTCGTTTCGCGTGACGATATTCCCGCCCATGTCGCGCGTTCGATGGAAAGCTTGTTGGGCGATGCCTTCGTGAAAACGTTTGGCCGGATTCGCCCGTTGCAACCGGATCGTGAAAAGCTGATCGCAAAGTACAAGCGTATATTAACGCCCGAGACTCTCGCGGCGGCTGATGCGAGACATGGACGCACGGTCTTTCAAAAGACCTGCGCGAACTGTCACTTGCTGTATGGCGAGGGTGGCGATATCGGTCCCGATTTAACCGGGTCAAACCGAGCCAACTTGGATTACTTACTGCTCAATAGTGTTGATCCAAGTTATGACGTCCCTGACAGTTACAGGATGGTACTCATTCAAACCGTCGATGGACGTTTACTCAGTGGTGTCGTCGCCGAAGAGGATAGCCGAAAGGTAATTCTAAAAACGGTGCAGCAGCCGCGCATGACTGTCTTACAGCAGGATATCGAAGCCCGGAAACGCTCACCCAAATCGATGATGCCCGACGGACAGTTGGAACAACTGAAACGAGATGAACTTGTCGACTTGGTGAAGTACTTGCAAACGAAAGAACAGGTGGAGTTGCCCGAATGAAAGCCACCCCTTGGTCCAAAATCGCCAGAAATTCACTCCTCACCTGCGCCACGGTTTGCCAGGCGTTTAATGGGAGCGTGGGCGCGGCAGAGCCGAAACGCAACGAGTTACCCAAAAAACAACACAAAACCAGTGAGGCACCGTTCCTGAGCCCGCAGCAAGCCGTCGACCAGATGGCAATTCCGGCGGGATTCGAGGTTTCGATATTTGCCGCAGAACCCGATATCGGCGAACCGATTGCGTTCTGTTTCGATGATCGTGGTCGAATGTGGGTTGTCGAAAATTTTAACTATCGTACGCGTCGACAGCACACCGAGGATCGTGTCACACGGATTCAGATTCTAGAGGACACCGATAGTGACGGTGTCTTTGATCGGAAGAAAACGTTCACGGACAAATTGACATTCACATCCGGAATCGCACTCGGGTTCGGTGGCGTGTTTGTCGGATCACCACCGAACCTTTCGTTCATTCCGGATGCCGACGGTGATGACGTGCCTGATGGCCCGGCGGAGGTGTTGTTGGATGGTTGGGGCATTAACGATCGTCACGAAACCTTGAACAGTTTCAATTGGGGGCCGGACGGTTGGCTGTACGGCTGTCACGGCGTGTTTACGCATTCTCACGTGGGCAAACCCGGCGACGACGAATCAAAACGCCAGTTCATTGATGCAGGGATCTGGCGCTATCATCCGACTAAGAAAAAGTTCGAAGTCTTCGCTCGAGGGTTGTCAAATCCATGGGGGTTCGATTTCGATGATCACGGTCAAGGCTTTGCAACGTGCTGTGTCATTCCGCATTTGTTTCATGTCATTCAGGGCGGTGTGTACCACAAACAGAATCGACCTCACGTCAACCCGCACGTTTACGACGATATCAAGACGATCCGCGATCACACCCACTTGTCGGCGCACGGTGGCGCTCGTGTGTATTTGGCTGATGCGTTTCCCCGCGAATATCGAAATCGATTGTTCATGTGCAATATCCATGAACATGCGGTGTTAACCGATGTGCTGGTCCGAGATGGTTCCGGATTCATCGGAAAACATGGAGACGATTTTTTGCCGGCGAATGACCTCGCGTGGGTCGGATTCAGCGTCGAAATCGGTCCTGAGGGAGGTGTTTATCTCTTGGACTGGCACGACACCGACGTATGTGGCAACGCCATCAACTTTCCCAATTCCGGCCGTGTTTATCGAGTCATGCCGAAGGGGGCCCCGCGAATTGTTCGTCCTGATTTGCGATCGATGTCGGACGAACAATTGGTCGGACTTCAAGACAACACCAACGACTGGTATGTGCGTCAGGCCCGCGTTCTGCTGCACTCCCGAGCGGCAAGCGGTGCGCTGAACCGACCGCTCGTCCACGACCTGCTTTGGCGAATGTTCGAAGCAGCCCCTGCGTCGGCGAAGAAATTGCGAGCGTTATGGGCGCTGCACGTGACAGGGGGGCTCAGCCATTCCAGACTTGTCCGATTGCTTTCGCACGATGACGAGTACGTTCGAGCATGGTCCATACAGTTGCTGTGTGAAGACAGCGACATCAGTGCGTTTGGTGTGCGACCCTCGGGCGATCAGGCTGAGTTGCCCGCGTCGCTTGTGCAACGGCTTGCGTCGATGGCCAAGGGCGATCCCTCTCCGGTCGTACGCTTGTATCTTGCTGCTGCACTGGGGCGTATGTCATTCGATCAACGTTGGTCGATTCTCGAGGGTTTGGCACAGCACGGTGAGGACGTTGATGACCACAATTTGCCGCGAATGATCTGGTTTGCGCTAGAACCCATGGTGCCAGCGGATCCGCAGCGCGCGTTGAAACTGGCCGTGCATAGCAAAATGCCGATGCTTTCACAGTTCGTGGCAAGACGCATGGTCAGCGGTGACGCTGTCTCGCAATTAGATTTCTCGGCGGATCAGAGTGCCGCTGCACAGCAGAAGACGATCCAATCGGTGGCCGCCGGATTCCGCGTCGATGGCGTTGGCGAAGGTGGGGTTGTTCATCACACATCGTTTCGCAATCGGTCCGCCGTACAAACGCATCCCAAAGATCGAACGACTCCCTGTCGTCTGACCCGTGCCATGCGTATTCCCGCAGGAAAGCGAACACGATTGAATATGCAGGTGAGTCATCATCCGCATGGTGATTGGCAACTGCGAGTGTTTGCGAATCAGGACTTGCTGATCGACAAAACGGTTGACTCAAAGAGCATGACGGATGAATGGATGAATGTCTCCGTCGATCTTTCGTCTTATACTGGGAAAGAAGTGCAATTGACCATCGAGAATCGAGCGAACGGCTGGCGCAACGAATGGGCATACTGGAACAAGGTGGACGTCATCAGTGAGTAATTCGTCACGACGCCCGTGTCGACCATGAACGGCAAGAACCGTTTCCGTTGCGGAACGGGTGCATGTGGCCGGTGACGGAGAAAACCTTGCGGCGCTCTCCTAGCCAGCGGCAATGCATTTTGCTTCGTGGTTTGAATTTGTGACTCTTTCTATACCAACGACTGGATCGCGGCATCGATGGCATCGATTCGATCGTCGTCATCTTCATCGCCTTGTTCCTGAGCGATCAAGTCGATCAATTCCAACGGCGTGGAATCCAGTCGAGACGTCGCGATCACCTTGTCGGCGGCATCGGCGAATGCAGCGGCACCAGGCTGGCCCCCGTCATCGGTGCGTTCGGCCGTTTCCGATTCCTCCAGTGCTGCGGCAACTGATGCGGAGGCAACTGATGCTGAGGCAATGGGTGCCGAGGCGATTGAAGACGCATCGACGATCGATTCGCTCTCACCGCCAGGCCCCTGTCGACTGAGGTAGTTGATCACACGCAGTGCGTCACCGGCACTGATGTTCAAGTCCCCACTGACGTCGTAGTAATTCGGTCCGCGATCGGGTGATTGAACTGGAATGTTGGATACATTGCCGGCCCGACTTAGCCGATTGACGATCAACAGCGCGTCCAGAGACGTGACGGTCCCGCTGGCGTTGACGTCCATGAAATTGCGAGGGTTTTGCAGGTTGCTCTGCACGACGTTGACGCTGACCGTCGCCCCGTTGCTGATGCGTCCGGATGTGTCGGCAACCGTATAAACAAAGGTGTCTTCTCCCGTGAATCCGCCGTTGGGCGTGTAACGGATGGTTCCGTCAGCTTGCGGGACCGCCGTTCCGTTGGTTGGCGGCGTCGTGATCACGATGGTCGACGGGTCCAATGTACCGGCATTGGTTGTGTCGTTGCTCAAGACATCGATGTCGACCGGGCCACCGGTGAATGTTCCGCTGAGATCATCACCGGTATCCGGAGCACCCGAAGCCGAGACATTGATTGTTGCTTGTTGACTTTGTTGTCCAAGATTGTCGCCGACGGTGTAACGGAACGAGTCGAGTCCCGAGAATCCAACGCCAGGCGTATACAACAAAGTGCCGTTCGTTTCGATCGATAGCGAGCCTTGTGTCGGCTGTTCGGTGATGATGATCGACGCGGGATCGATCGTGCCATCGATGTCCGTGTCGTTAACCAATGGGCTCAAGATCGTTGTCGCATCGGGGCTAACGCTTAGCACGTCGTCGCCTGGAACAGGAGCGTCATTGCGTCCGGCAATGGTTAGGATCACTTCGGCCGTTGGGAGCGGGTCTTCCTCGTCCGCATCCGTCACGCCGTATATAAATCGGTCAACAAGTGATTCGCCGGGGGCGAGTTCCTGAAGTGATTGCGAGGTCGTCGGATCGTACGTGATTTTTCCTGTAGTCTCATCAAAGGTCACGGTGGAACCTAGTGATGTCGTCAGCTGCGCCGGCAAGACGACCGATAGGGATTCGTTTGGATTCGTCAGCAAATCGGGGTCGATATCGTTTTGCAAGATTTCGGCAGATTCGATCACTAAGACGTCGTCTTCGTTGCTATCTAGTTCGTCATTGAATGGCACCGGCGAGTCATCAAAGTCGACAATGCGGATTGTCAGTGTCTGTGTCGCGCTGGACAGTCCCTCCGAATCGACAGCAGCGACGTCGATCATGACGTCTCCCGCAGCGTTGTTTGCGGGTGCAAACGATAGGGTCCCATCAATGTCGATTGTCGGCTGGGTGGCGAATAGGTTTTCGGTGCCCGCGGGCAAGCTCAGTACGAAACGGTCGATGGTCTGGGTCGTGGGTTCTTCCGCAGGACCGGTCGAAATGTCGGTGGCCCAAGGGGCTCTGTAAGCCGCACTGTCTTCGTCCACCGTGACAACGCCGCCTGCCGTAAAGGTGGGCGGGTCGTTGATCGGGTTGACGGTGATCGTGAATGTTTGTTTCGCGCTGACGGGTGTGTCACCGTTCGCGGGATTACTCGGTCCGTCGATTTCTCGCAGCTGAACTTCGTAAACCGCCACGCCGTTTCGATCGGCAGAGGTTTCGAAACTTAGTGTCGCATCGCTACCAGAGATCGCAGCGACCGGTGGCGATGCGAATAACGAAGGATCACCGGAAATCAACGTCAAATCGAACGTCAATTCCGCGGGCGGGTCTTGCAGTTCATCGTTTGCGCCGGCGGGACCAGCTTGGATTCCAGTGGCCCAACGGGCGATCGTTCTTGGCCCGGCATCTTCGCTAACCAAGACGTCATTGGCACCACTAAAGATTGGCGGGTCATTGACCGGCAAAATCGTCAGCGTCACCGTTGCGGGTTCACTGGCCAGGGTGCCCAGATCAATCGATGTTGGGATTGCTGGATCGGCGGCAAAATCGGCGCCCGGGTTGGTGACCAGCCCAGAGTCTTCGACCACGAACGTGAAGATGTCGTCGGTCAAGAACGGCGTGTTCTGGTTAAAGTCACGTGCCGGTGTATAGACGCCTTCGACTAGTTCACCACCGGCAAACGTAAAGTCGATGCGTCCGCCGGACGCGGTCGTCATGGTCCGAACACCATCGACATTCGCCTGAATGAACTCGTTGCCGTCGGCGACCGAAACGATTTTCAACGCTTGCTCACGCTCATCGAAGGTCGCGTCGACTTCGCCTTGTCGCGGGTGTGTGTAAGCCGGTTCTGGATCATTGCCGTCGGCTGTCAAATCACGGCGCAACAGATCGGCTTTGGTGAACCGGATTTGGTGTGCAGGATCGCTGGTGGATTCACCCAGAGATTCAACCGCCTCCACTTGCGAGAACGAGCGGTCGTAAGCGACGGGCCGATCGTTCACACCGTTGATGGTGATCGTCACCAGTTGTGTCGTGGTCAAGCTGTCCGCAAGTGCGCCACCGCCGGCCAGGGTGTCGGTGACCTGAACTTCAAGAATCGCAATGCCGTAAGCATCAGGGGTTGGGAACACGGTCAGGATGCCATCGGCCGTCAGCGTCGGTTGACGCATCAACAAGCTATTCGGGCCGAACGTATTCGGAATCGATCCGGGAACATTGATTGCGGCTACCGTGATCACGATGTCCTGCTGATCCATCTCATCCAACGCCGTCAACGGACCCGCCGTGATCAGGCTGGCATCGTCGGCCAACAGGTCAAACGTGAACGATGTTTGCCCGCCCGGTTCGAATTCAGTCTGAACTGGAATTTCGGCAAAGGGTGGGATGACCGGTGGGTCATTGCGTTGAATCACGTTAAACGTGATATCAGCTGGCTCGGATCGAACCATAAAGTGGTTGACTTTGTCCGCGGGGCCAGGGGCGTTGATAAAGTCAGTCCCAGGAACATCGATCGGGCCCGAGTCTCGGATGATGTACTGGAATGATTCCGGCGCCGCAAAGTATGGCACCGTATTGTTGTAATCAATCGCCGGCTCGAAGACGCCTGAGACAAACACATCGACATCAAAGGTGAACGATAACTTGCCACCGGTCGTCGTGATCACGTTGTTGGTCGTTGAATTGACCACGATATCAGCGCCGCCTGCGGGATTCGGGATCAAGAACTCGACCACATCGAGAACCTGTTGGCTCTCATCGAACAAGTCGGGCACGATTCCGTTGCGCAGGTGGGCAACCGCCGAACGTGGTCCGCCGATGTCCAACAAGTCCTCTGCCGTGAACGCGATTTGGAACGCGGGGTCACTGGTCGATTCGCCCAGTCCTTCGGCGGCTTCGGTAATGGTGCGGGTATAGTCTTGTGCGACGGGCTGGTCGTTGGTCCCTTCAAACGTCACGGTCAGCCGTTCCGTTGTGGTTAAGCTTCCCGGCAACGGGCTGCCATCGGGCAACGTGTCGGTCACCACGATGTCAAACACGGCGACGCCAAACGCGTCGGGACGAGGGAACATTCTCAGCACACCGTCGGCCGACAATGTGGCGGGTTGCGTCAGCAGGCTGGTCGGCCCGTAAGGATCGGTCGGCGTGCCGCCGGGGATGTTGACCGGAACTAACTCGATACGCGTCGTTTGTTGGTTGGTCTCATCCAGTTCGTCCAACGCCGTTAGCGGTCCCGGCGTGATGCGATCGGTAAAGCCTGGGATGATGTCAATGGAAACAAACGGAATCGGGCGGGGTTCGATTTCCAATGTGAAAGGCGTGTACTCAAACGAAGCGGGAAATGCCGGCGCATCATTTGCCGGCATCACACTAAACGCGATCGTCGCCGGATCACTTCGCAGCGATCCCAGATCGACTTGGTCACTCGCGGCTGGTGCGTTGACGAAATCGGAACCGGGAACTTCGACCAGTCCCGAGTCGGCGATGATGTAACCGAAGACGTCGGTCGCGTCAAAGTATGGGGTTGTTTCGTTGTAATCGGTCGCCGGTTCGTATACGCCTTGGACAAAGACTCCGCCGGCGAACGTAAACGATAGCGTGCCGCCGTTGGGCGTGATGACACCACTGGTCGTGTCGTTGACGATAATGTCAGCCCCGCCCGCAGGATTGGGGATGACGAATTCAACGACTTCCAGATCTTGTTCGCTCTCGTCAAACAGGCCGTTGATCGTCGCATGTCGTTCATGAGGCAAGGAGGTGCGAGGCCCACCGATGTCAAGCAGTTCCTGTGCAGTGAACGTAATTTGGAACGCGGGATCCGCCGTTGATTCGCCAACCGCTTCGACCGCTTCAAGGACGCTCTTGGCAAAGTCTTGAGCAATCGGTTTGTCGTTGGTACCTGCGACCGTAATTGTGATCCGTTCGGTGGTCGTATGGCTAGTTAGCGGGCTGGCATCACGATTGAAATCTGTGACTTGAACATCAAAGACTGCTTTCCCGAAGGCGTCGGGCGTCGGATAGATCATTAGCGTCCCGTCGGCCAATAAGACCGGAGCCTGTGCCATCAGGCTGTCTGGGCCGTAAGGAACCGCGACGGTTCCACCCGGGATATTGACTGGGATGAATTCGATCGTCACGTCTTGCTGCGCCAGTTCGTCAAGCGATGTCAGCGGCGGGGTCAATGGACCCGGCGTGATCAGTTCTGAAGCCTCGGGGATAATATCGACCACGACTTCTGGCGTATCGCCGGGTTCGATTTCGACAATCGCCGGGTTGTGATCAAACGACGGCGGGAAGACCGGCGCGTCGTTGGTTTCAACGATCGTCAGGCTGATTTCTGCCGGCGCGGATCGTTTCGGCTCAACAATCGTCGATGGCGTACCGCCAGGGCCGGGCAAGATCGAAACGCCGTCATCCAAGATGACGTACGAGAACGTTTCTGCGACGGCCGGGAATTCGATTTGTCGGTTGTATTCGGGGAATGGTGTATACAAACCGTCGACGAATTGACCCCCGCTGAAATTGAATCTCAGCGTTCCGGTCGACGTGGTGCGCACGGCGTATCCAGATCCCGCGATCAAGTTGGTTTCGTCCGTGAGCACGTCAATGGCAGCCAAACCCGATGTGACGGGAAATTCGAATCGCACGACTTGCATCGGCGAACTGGCGTCCAGCGGAGTAACCTGGTTGCCTTCGTCGTACGGGCTGATCGCTACCGTAGGACCGGGCTGCACGGGAGTTTCGCCATCGCTGGCGTTGCCGTTGAGCAAGTCGGCTTTGGTAAACGGAATGACAAACGGTTCGGTGTTGGGATCATCGCCACCGGCCTCGTGTGCTTCGGTCCCCTGGAAGGCTCGGTCATGAGCGATCGGGGCGTCGTTGACCGGATTGACCGTCACCGTAAAGCTGACCGAAGTCGTGTCATTGTCTGTCGTGGTGCTAAGGTCACCATCGATGCCGCCGTCTTCGACAAAGATCGTGATCACCGCATCGCCATAGATGTCCTTTTCAGGTGTGAAGGACAGTGTTCCGGTTGTTTCGATCCCGTCATAGATGACCGATGGATCGGGGATCAGAAGAGTGTTGTCGCTGGTCGAGTAGACGCGAAGTTGTTGCGTCTCGCCGGCACCGGTTGTGATACCGCTGAGGTTGACCGTTTGCGTCGGATCGTCTTCGTTCAGTGCGTTGGCACCAACAAAATCCGCAGGCGGAACGAAATCGCTGGGGTCATCGATGGTCGGTACATCGTTGACCGGATTGACGACCAAGGTGACGGTGCCGAACTCGGTGCTTGGCACGCCCGTCGCATCAACGATGCGGTACAGGAACGTCAGTTCCGGTGTTGGGCCATCGTCGGCGGTGCCGACGATCTGATCAGGCCCTTTCAACGTTTGCGTGTTGTAGTCGGCGACGGTGTCGAACGTGAAGTTTCCGTCAGTCGTCATGGTCAAGTTCCCGGCCGTCCGGCCGAGCGAGTCTTGCAGTCCGACAAGTGTTCCGCCATCAGCAACGATAGAAACGCGTCCGGTGTGCGGGTTGACAACTTCGAGCGCGAAAATTGCATCGCCGTCGGCATCCGTCGCCCCTGGCGGGATCACGCCGTGGTTTGGATTGGCCGGATTAAAAGTGCTGCCGGTCGAACTGTCGAACAAGCCGCCATTGGCATCTTCGTCCCAGACGAAGGTTGGGTTTCCGTTGTTGGGCAGATCCGTATCAACATCCGGCTCCGTGCCGCGAATCAAGTGAATCAAGTGATCCTCGATCTCACCGCCGACCGCGATTTGGTCGGCCCGCAGCCCGCCGTTCTGACTGACGCGGACGCGCAGAATCGCGTCGGTGCCGAACGCCGGACCGGTGACATCGAATCCGATATCGGATTGCGTTGGTACACGGATCGGCAAACTCGTCATGCCGGGCCATACAGAAACCCTCGAGAGTTGACGTTCGAAGGAATCGCTGAAGTCTCCATCACGATTCCAGTCAACCCAGGCGTCGATCACTCCATAGTCGGATACCTCAAGATCGATCAACGCGGTCTGTTCGCCGTTCAGCGATGCGTTAAAGACCGCACGCAGCGAGTCAAGGGTCACGCCCTCTTCATCGTCGACCAGTTCAACGGTCGTTCCCGCCGAATGCGAAACGTTGACGGTGCCTGCTTGACCGCGAAGCACGACGAGTTCGTTTCCGTCGATCGCGACGATCTTCAAGTATTCATCGTCGATCTGCACAAAGTCGTTTTCGCGACCGGCAAATCCAGCAATGCCCGCAACCGTCACGCGGGTGGCGTTTTCATCAACCGAGACGCTGATCGTCCCCGTCGCACTATCGTCGTCTGAGTCCGCACCGACACTAGGCACTCCGTTGACTTCGCCGTCGACGACCCGGCCGAGTTTAGGATCCGATTCGAATCCGATGCCGGTAAGTATGACGTGACGGGCAGCATCGTTTTGGATTCCCGCGGCGATGACTTCGGATCTGGTCTGCGGCGCGCGTCCCGGCGAGCGAATTGAGTCCGCATCACCGTAATCCAACTCTTGCTCACCCAACAGAATCGTGAACTTGGTCTGATCGACCGGTCGGTTCGGTTGCAGGTTGTTTCCAGCAAGGTCCTTGATCCCCACGATCGCTTCTTGGCCGATGTCGAGCCGACCCAGCGGCGTCAAGACGATTTGATCGGCAGACAGGTTGGTGCTGCCATCGCTCTTGAGGTAGAACCGGCCACCGCCAACCGCGAATCCCGTCAATCCAAGTGCGGGCTGGTGCGTGATCGCATCCAGCAGTCCAGCTGCCACCGCTTCAGCCGGGAAGGAAACATCCGGAATGAACGGGATCGGTACGGCGCCACCGGTGACGCCGACGGTGCCAAAGCCGGTTGACATGGTGTCGATCGAAATCTGGAAGCTTTCGTTCAGTCGCAGCACATTCGCGTCGTTGGGGTCTGCCGTGGGACTCAGTCCAATGTTCGCATTGGCGATCGCTTGAGCAAGCTGTGCAACCAACTCGCTCGGGCTTGCCACGTTATTGATGCGGACGAGTTCCACGCCCAGCGGCACGTTCGCATCGAGTGAAAACTCGAACGTCGTCGTCACGGCGGGGGTGACCGAGCTGTCTGTGATGGTCAGCTGCTCTCCGTCGAGCCCAGGGATGTCGATCGCATCGGGGATCACCAGGGACAGTCCCCCAGTGACACCCGGTTCGGCGATGATTGCGGCTCCCAAGCCATCGTCCATCCCGCTTCGCAGATTGACAACGTCGCCAACTTGTCCGCCTAGATAGACGCGACCATTGTCGATGCCCTGCGCGTGTGGAAGTCGCAAGTCCGTGTCGCTGTCGGCGTCGCCAAATTCTCGCAGCGTCCTCGCGATCTTCGATGCCACACCAATTCGCACACCGTTGGGTTCGACGTCTCGGTCGTCCAGTGTATCGGTGGCAAACAGATAGATCGGAGCGATGTTGCTGTCGATCACGGTGACTTCGCTGCCAACAGGAACCTCGACGACCGGTGTATCAAACGCGCCACGATCCACCGTGATAGATAAAGTCGTGCCGTTGTCGACGATATCGATGATGGTCAGCACTTCGTCGCCGATTCGTAACAAGTCACCATTGATCGGATCGAACGTGTCAAGTTTGATGACTTCGATGACCGTGTCGTTCGGCAACAGAGTTGCCGGTTCGGGCTGACCACTCGGACCAATCCGCATCTCGTCAAGGGTTGTCGTGCGCTGGGATCTGACCAAGGCAACCACGGTGTTGGCAGCGTGGACAACGCCGTCGGTTCCTAACTGGCCGCGGGTCACCGTTAGCTGGTCGCCGGTGACCACGTCAACACGCACGATCTCTGTGCCCACGCGAACGTAGTCGCCGGGACTGACGCCTAGTGCGACCGCATCATGAACCTCGATCGTCGCGGATGTGGCATCGGCAGTCGCGGCGACAGATGTGATTCCTGAAGGCTGCAGCAGGACCACTTCGGCTCCCGCGTAAGCCAGTGCCGCCTTGCTGCCGAGTTGTGCCCGTGCGACCGTTAAATCGTTTCCAGCGACGCTGCTGATCAGCATGATTTCGCTAGCGACGCGTATGAAATCGCCGGCTGCAAAACCACTGGCGTCCGCGACACTGACGATCGAATCGTTGTCCAGCAGTCGGTCTTCGGTGACCTGAGTTTCTGCGGTCCCGATGTCATTGATGACATCGATACGGAATTGCTGAGTCAGTCCGTCGATCCCACCCGCTGTGGTGTAGCTGAATCGGTGACCGTCGGTGACCGAAAAAGTGTTGCCGATACTGGTGATCGAACCGTTCGTGTTTTCGACCGAGACGGTCTGGCGCAAGAACGCGTTCAGCTGGATCCCGCCTGGAATCCGGAACGGGTTGATGACCAAGTAGTCACGTATCGTTTGACCGCCGCCCGAGATGTCGCCTTGCAGTGCAGCAAGCAACGCATCGGAAACTTGATCGGGGGTGAACCCGAGTGCGACTGGCACGGGGATATTGCCGGCGTTCGCCGAATCGCCGGGTGCGACAAATTCCAGTACGACGGTGCGCGAGTTGTCGGTCAGTCGGTCTTGGTCGACGTCGTATTCCAGTGTGACTGTGTCGCCAAACCGTACACCTGTATTGCCGATTCCCGAATTGACTTCGATCACCAGCGGCTGGCCCAGTTGCAACACGTAGCCACTGTCGTATTCAAAGGTGACGGGCACGTCGCCGACAACCTCTAGCTGATCGCCGTCGGCGATGTCAAAACCGGTGCCTGTATCTAACGAGTTGGTTGGACTGTTGGTGTCGACACGTAAATGATCTTCATTGAGCAGCGTGATTTCGTAAACCGCATCAGGTTTCCATAAGCCCGCCGTTGGTGTCAGGCGAATCTGTCGGCTGCTGATGCTGTACCCAAACGTGTATTCGGCACCTTCGCTCAACAGTCTGCCATTCTCGGTCACAATGACTTGATCGGAAGAAATCGTGTTGATGTCCGGGCCGATACCGGTCGGTTCGATCAACTGAATCGCAAAGTGCGTCAACAGCGAATCACTCAGTTCGCTGACATCACTCGGGTTGTTAATGTCATCACCGCGGAACACGGTCGTGACCAGCAATTCGTTGTCCAGGTCCGCCGAGTCATTGTCCAAGGGACGCAGCAACCTCGCGATCGGGCCTTCGTCATCGCTGCTATCCAGCGCTCCGCGGTCTTGGAATACCGATGAACCCTGGCCGCCGATGTTCGGATTGACCAGCGGGTCGTTCAGACGTTTGCGACCGACCAGATCGGTGTCCGGTGCGATGATTGGGCTCGGAGCGATACCGACGGCGGTCTTGACGTTATCGAGCTCGCTGCGTTCCTCGCGGCTTTTCATGCTGCTGTCGATCAGCAGGCTGTCGATGACTTCGTTCGGATAAAAGTTCACTTCATACGGTGTTCCGCCACCACCGAACATGGTGTCGCGGAACTGCGAAGTGCCGCCTGGTGTCGTGACCACGAATTGGAACGGATCGACCAGTCCAGCCGGCAAGTTTGTGTTGTTGTCTTGGAACAATGTTCCCAGTACCACGATTTGGTTCGGGTCCGTATTGCCGCTGCGAGAGATCGCGTTGTTGGTGTTGGCAATCGCGTTGTTCATCAGCGTCGGTGCGGCACCATTTTCGATCCGGATACCGATTCCATTGGGCTGTTCGGCACCAAAGACGGTATTGTTGACAACTCGCGCGAACGGAGCCGAGACATTGTCGTTGGGGCCGCCACCGGCGATGCGAATTCCACCCTGCTGGTTGCCGACTAGCAGGTTGTTTTGCAAAACGACGCCTGGCAAGAGATTCGCAGTATTGTCCACAGGAAGATTGCGGACTGGCCCCGGAAGAGGCAGCCCGTTTGCATCGGTGGTCGCACGAGCATCGATGCCGTAGTTCGATGAAGCAAAGACGCTGGTCGCTTGAATAATGATCTGGCCCTGGTCGATAAAGCGATTGGCGTCTGACAGGTCCTCGCCCTTGACGTCGTCGCCGCCGTTGACGATCCCAACAAGGTGATCGAGATAACCTGCCTGAATCGCGTCGCTGCCAGATACGAAACCGAGCGGGTTTTTCAAGACAATGCGAACGCTGTTACCGGAGGAGGGTTGATTCGCGGCGACTGCGAATCCTTGCGCGTTTAGTGCGTCAAGTAGCCTCGCCGCGACGATGCTGCTGTCGGTAACGTTGTTGATGTTGATTCGCGATGTGTTCGCAAACGCATTCGGATAGTCACCGCCGGGATTCTTGACGAACTGGAACGTTCGTCGCAGTCCCAGGTCGTCGTCGACCAAGTGGAACACGATCGGGTCCGAGTTGGGGCTGAGATCGATTAACTTTTGCATGTCCGCAATGCGAATGTCGAATTCGTTGCTCGCATTATTGACGGGATCGAAGTCGACACGACCAAAGACGTCCGCAGACGCTCGGCCATGCAGTGCGATCACACTGTCGGACGTATCGACCAACAAGCCGCCGCTGGTCGTCGCGCGAATTCCCAGAATCGATTGCACGCCCGGACGATTGATGGCTTCGATAATTCTTGCCGCGATCTCGCCGCGAGTGTCGATTGGCCGGTAGTCGATGGCGATTCGTGACGGATCCAGGATGCCGTCACCCCCGAGTCCATCGTTGCCGACATCGTTGTATTCGAACTCGATCGTTTCGACGCCATTGGACAGCGTAAAGTAGTCCGCGTCGGTGATCCCTGCCCCGGCGTGTGCGACGAAAATGCTGACGCCTTCGGCTAGCCGCTGGTTGGGCGAATAGTACGAATCAATCGGTCTCGCAAGTAATCCGGACGGAGCATTGTCGGCGTATTCGCGACTGGTGCGGATCTCCAGTTGATAATCCGTTTGTGTAACGATGCCCGTACCCGGACCAACGCCAGATAAGGCTCGGCGATACGTGTTGAACGTTTGATTGTTTTCTGGAAGAACTTGGTTGGCCGGATTATTGATGAAAGTGTTATCCGCCGGGGCGCCGATGACCATCTCGCCGCGTTCGGCCAGCCCGATCACGATGTCATCGATGTGCACCGAAGACGCCGCATTGTTCTCCGTGATTTGAACGTTGGCCGGATCTGCAAAGGAGTCGCCGTCCTCATCGTTGTACAGCCCGAACGGGCTGCCGGGGTGGGCGCCGCCGTAATCTTGACCGTTGATCACCGCGAGGGTATCGCCAGCTTGATTGATCCCCGAATAGATTCGTATTCCTGCATCGCCGATCGTCGGGAAGGCAACCGAAGCGTCCGGTGTCCCCACCACTGCTGGGTCGACCAGTGTCGAATTGATCAGGGATTCGACCATTGCGTCACGCACCATCGAGGCCGTATCAGATCTGGCAATGTTGACCGGGAAATTGGAGGGAACGCTGAGGCCGGGTGTCGACACTAAGAACTCTGGCGGTAATCCGACGGTGCTGTACGTGACATCTTTATTCACGTTCGGCATGCTAATTCGCGAGGGAGCCTCTGGATCGGACGTTGCCGAAAGATCGCCGATTAGCGGATTCAGGGTCGTGTTCAGGTACGCAAGAACTTTGTTGGTGATGTCCGTTGCCGAATCGTTGTCGGAGAAATTAACTTGCGACGCGCTGGGCACCCCGCTGGTGAACTCGAACAATGTTCGCGTCACGCCACCCGAGGTGTATTGCAGTCTATCACCGTCACTGAGATTTTCGCCCGATGGCAGGTCAAGAACCAACCCAAGATCAAACTCGAACGTTCGGCCTTCGATTTCAAACGTGTAACCGTCTTCGATCAGTTTGCCAGGAACGCCGTGTAATTCGCTCTGGTCAGGACGCAACTCACCCGCCGAACTGTATTCGAATCGGATGTTGACGTTCTTGTTTCCCGCGAAGGGAGCTAAGTCGATACGGGCTTGGCGATAGTTGTTGCCGTCATCGAACAGTTCTTGAACATAAACTTGATTGACCGAATCAAAGTATCCGCCACTGTAAAGCGAGTTGAACTCTTGGTAATCCGGCGTGTTCGTGTTCCCGTTTTGTACGTGCCCGGCATTGTTGGTGGCGACCAGTTTCCATTGGTTGTCGTCGCCAGAGACAAGCACGCGCAGCGAGTCTCGCATGAATTCGTTGGGGTTGTTGTTGGGGCCGTCAATTTCGGCATCCTCAGAGCCTAACTTGTAGTTGAAATATAGGAACGGCAAGTCGTCCGCTGCGATGCTGGATAGGTCGATCGACTTGCTCTCGATCGTGCCATAGGCGCCGCCCGGGAACGCAGTCCCGTTGTCGAACCCGAACGGTTGAGTGCCAGGAACAAACTGATTTCCATTGCTGGGCTGAGGGTAGATGCGATTTTCGCTCAGGTGGTTGAAGTCATCATCTAACGGGTCAAATCCAAAGAACAGCGAACCGCCACCGTTTCGATTCGGTCGGCTTGCCTCGTTATTGTTGACATACGGATTGGTAAGATCGCCGTTGAACGGTGGGACGCCGTGTCCTGGTTCCGTCGCCGTGGTGTCGCTGAGGTGCCACAGATTCTGATCCAGTGGGCTGAAGTACAGACCGGCGACGTCGGATGAATCAAAGTTTTGTAGCGACGTTTGTCCCGCGGCATTACGGAAAACACGCACGGCGGTTGCATCGCCAGATTCGATATCGTCTAGGTTGAACGCATATAGTTCGTCCGTGCCCGCTTTCACACCAAAGAAATATCGTGTGATGGTGTCGTCGTCACCGTCATCGATCAATTCATGATTGATCGGTCCACTGGTGACGGCGGCGAATGTGAGTAAATTGCCGTCGACATCCAGAATGCGTCCGGTCTCGGCCCCGGGCGTCGCAGGGTCAGCCAAATCGTTCGGGACTAAATCACCAAATGCGTTGCCGCTATCGATCACGTCATATCGAAATATTTCGCCCAAGTCAGTAAAAGCGAAGACCGAAGTTTCGTTAGAGGCGACACTGGTGACCGAACCGATCGTCGGCACAACGACCTGTCCGACGACGTCGGTGCCGGAAAACGGAACGTATTCAGGGACGCCCGTTTGACCGTTCAATGCACCCGTTGTCCCGCCGTTTCGATCATTCGCGAAATAGTTGTTGGGCGACGCCGCTGCGAACTGAGCTGGAATGCCGTTGCGGTTCTGGCCGTTGTACCGATTGATGACCGAGCCTGTGTCAGGATCGAGCATAAAGATCATGTTCGTGCGCTGCTGGACGGGAACATTTGGCACCGCGCCAGTGATTCCCACCGTATTGCCTTGTTGGCCCGTGAAGGCGCTAACGGTTACTCCGTTGAAATCATTGCGATCGGCAACGGCATACAAACGTCGCAAGTTGCCGGTGTCCCGCGCAACCGTATTCGGGTTGTTCCAATAAGTAACGGCCTTAAAACTAAGTCCCTCGGCCGCTGACGCGTTTGGCGACGCGACGGCGGTGATGACCGGTGGGGTCGCGGCACTAATGGCCGCCTCGAACGTGTTCGTCTGGATTTGGTTCGCGGAAGTCGCTATCGATGCGTCTGCGGAAATGAACCGCACGTCTGTCGCGTCACTGAAAACGTTATTGCCGTTCGGATTTTCGACAATGCCAAACATTTGACCGTCGGGATTTCCTGCGAAAGCGACGATATCGCGAATCGGATTGCTAACGGCATTCAGGTTGGTGTTGATGTCCGGTACAAGTCGCGAATCTTGGCGGCCGGTGAATGCGTTGAATACGTTTAACGCGTTCCCGGTCACCGCCAGCAGCGGAATGTCGCCGAGGTGCCACTTGTGAATTGTCGCGTCACCGGTTCCGAAAACCGGTTGCAATGCGGTCAGATCGGACGGATTGCCGGATTGCGCTTGCACATCGGCGGCCCCGTTTGCGCTGAATCTTTCATCGACAATTCGATTGTATCCATCGATCGGCTCTAGCCGTATTCCAGTATTTGCCGATCCTGCGTTCGTGTATTGGTTCAGGACATTCGCGATTTGGTTGTTAGAAGACACGTAAACCGAATAGTCACCGCTCGTACGCAGTTCGATCGGCCCAATGAATGGATCGCTAACTGAATCGCTGCCACGCGATAAATCGGTTTCATCGATTGGCGTGATGGGGATTGTGCGGTCGTCCAGAATGTTGGAATCAGTACCGATGGCGATCAGATGATCGCCGTTGAACAAATACGCGGTCGTGTTGGCGTCGGCGTAATCGACGTCGATCGAAACGGAGACGCGGTCAAACGTGTTGTCGATCGCGCCGGGGACTTCTTCGACCGTCGGCGATAGCGCGTTCGGGTCGGTCACCACCGCTGGTGTTGATACGCTAAAGTTGAAACCGTTTTGATTGCCGTTGACCGACCCGGCAGCTGAAATCAAGCCTCGATCCGACTGCCCAACATTGCCGGCATCGATCACATTGTTGCCGCCGGCGTGATGAACCGATCCGCCGAGGGGGCTGTGTGCCGGCAACCCAACCAACTCGATGCCGGTCGTCGCAAAACGAATATCGGCATGTCGGATCGTTGAACCGGCAAATTCATCCTGCTCTCGCAGTCGAAGTTGCAGTTGATAACTGCCTTGCGTCTTGCCGCGATCAATGCGCGAGTCATCCATCAGGTCCGCGATCGAATTCTGTGCGCTGCGTACC
Source organism: uncultured Pirellulaceae bacterium (assembly GCA_963975425.1). Classification (GTDB taxonomy): domain Bacteria; phylum Planctomycetota; class Planctomycetia; order Pirellulales; family Pirellulaceae; genus CAXBGS01. Next base: position 170,097 of record CAXBGS010000003.1, on the reverse strand, counting down.
CGGATAAAGTACGGACGCTTATTGCCTTCGGTGCCCGGCAAGACCACACGGAATCCTGCGTCTCGATCATTAATGCTGTAGGCATCCTGATAGCTGCCGTCGACATTGCGCAGTGCCAACGGATCCGATTGCATCGGCAGACCCGCGCCCATGTATGCCGGTAAATTATCGACGTCAGCATTTTCCGCACGTGAGTTGTCGCTCAACGCGATGATGTTGCCATCGATGTCAACGAGTTCCACAACACTGTCGAGCCCAAATTCGGTGCGATCGATATCGATCCACACCTGGGTGCCAGCTGTACCCTCGAACTCGTAGACGTCAACATCGCCGGGGACGGCGATCGCACCGTTGATCGTAAAGCCGAGGCGGAAATTCTCGTCGGACGACTTTTCACCGGTTGCCAACCGGCCGATGTCCTGTGCATTGAGCGCAGGATCATCATTGGTGTCACCGAATCCCGAAATGTCGGTTTCCAGCTCGATGATCGTTTCGACATTGCGGTCATGGCTGTACTCATTAAGCGTGATCCCTTTCCATTCGCCGGCGGACGCATTGGGATTGCGCGGAATGAGTTCCAAGAACGAAGTGATCGTTGCCGAAGTTGCCAACGGGTCGACGTCCCAAGCGAACGCCGTTGTGACATCGCGAGGCCCGTAAATGGTTCCCAAGTCAGGGTCATTGATGACGGGTAAATCCGTTGTGTCAATATTTCCGGCAACGGTGTATGTCGTCCCCGCCGCGCCAATCACGTTTAGCAACTGCGGATACGCATCGGCAGCCCAGCCGGCGTACGTTGCGTTTTCAAGTTGCCCTGGTGCCGGTTGGTAGATACCGCCCTGTGAGAACCCGGCGCGAGCGGCGTTGCCCAAGGTGAACGCACGGAAGTCATCCTGTCCGGGCGTGCCTGCCGGATACAGAATGTCGCTGCTGACTGTCACGTCCTGGTCGAGATAGTTGATGAATCTTAAGTCACCAAGCGGCGCGTCACTATCAAGGAAGATGCGATTGAAAACAACCGTTTCACCATCTTCGATGGTTGTTTCAGCTCGCCAACGTACGACGGCGCCGCCATTTCCGGTGATTGTTCCTTCACTAATGACGTGGTCATCACCGATCAGTGTGGGGGGCGTCGTGATCGTGGATGTTTGTAGATTGATGCCGTTTCCATTGCCTCCAACGTCAATGAAATTGTTGAAGTCGAAAATGAAGTCGGCACCAACGATTTGACCGGTGTTGCCATCGATCGTGACGCGACTGCTGGCGATATCGCCGCCGCCGCGAGGTGTCACTTCAAAGAACCCTGTCGTTGTGACGGCCGTGTCATTGTCGATCGTTGTACCGTTGTCGACTTCCGGTCCAATCGGTAACCCGTCGCCGGCCGATGCGACATTGTTCGTTGCTCGTTGTGGAAGTCCCTTCGGGTCAAAGCCGGCGCCGACACTGGGGTCATTGACGGACGTAAGGATGACGGGGAACCCGGGGGTGCCGATGACGTGCAGTCGGCCACCGATGCGGTCGTTGATGTCCAGCGGTAGGCCGCCCGCGGTGAATCCCGCATCGTCGCCAAAGAGTTTTACCACCAGCGATTCATCGTTGCTGCTCTGCAAACGCAGGCCGCCCGCCGTGTGGAAGTTCGGAATGTTGATTTCGCCGGCTACCAAATGCACGATGTCGGTATCGTCCCAGACAGACTCAGTCGTCAGGGTTTGCTCGCGAATGTGCATCGCATTCAGAAACACTCGCTCCATCTGGTTTCCACGGACCAAGGGACCTTGGTTGCCGATCGTGCCCGGGAAAATATCCACGATCCCGGTTTGACGGCCAATGTCAGAAACGAATTCGGCGTTTAGCGAATCCGCATTGATGCTGATTGCAACCACGCCGTCGGAAGTCGCTCCTGAAGCTGGATTGACATTGTCGGCGTCATCGTCACCATCGAAAGTATTGCCGACCAGGATCGGTTGGGCGCCGACGACGTAAATGATGGCTTCGTCATTGGGACCGCGTCCTTCGCGAACTTCGTTTGTCGCACCGCCCTGCCCACTTGCGATTCGTTCGAACAACGTGTTCGCGATCCGTGCTTCCGCCTCGTGAATTTCGACGGCATTGAACGCACCCGTCGTACCCACCAGTCCGACCACGCCGCCGGCATTGGCGATGACGCCGTGGTCCAGACTCAGTCGGCTCAATCGGCCGGCATAGATGCCGCCCCAGTCGCCGATCTCTCCATCGGTGTCACTGCCGGGCACGGACACATTGTTGTTGGTGTCGAACGTTCCGCCGCGGCCGTAGCGATCGTCGGCGAGCGAAGTGAAAATGATTTCGTCGCCTTGGTTTCCCTCGGCAAGCAACGTGGTGCCCATGCCCAGTTCGATCCGCGCGCCGCCGGACTTGATGACCAACCCGGGATCGATAACCAATCCGGCATCGCGTAAACCACGTCGGAATGATGCGCCGTCGCTGAACAGCGGATCGTTTGCCGGAATCGTCGCACCGGTGCGGAACGTATGGTTGCCGTGGTCGGTGAACGAATTTGCGACACCGTCGATTTCAGCAAGCAAAACGAAATCAGGTGATCCCACATCTTGGCGATAGATACGGCGACCGACAAAATCGCCGCCCGCGCGAGGCAGGTTATTGATGCGCAGCGATCCACTGCCGTCGGTCGTTCCACCAAGCACATAAGTCTTGGGTTGGCTTGGCAGCGACTCGTTCCCAAAGGCATCGACGAACGTGTACGTGTATGTGTACGTCCCGTCGGTCAGGTTCCCCGACTCAATCGTGCTGACCGTGAGTGAGGAAACCGCTGGACGCGTTCCCTGGCTGGGGCCGACCGGGTCAAACTCGGTAAATGGACCACCCGGCGATCCGTCGAGCAGCAAGTTTTCGCTGAGGATGTGAACGATGTCATCGTCGTCCAGTCGAGCCGAAACTTGCAATTGTTCCAGACGCCCGCCGGGCAGCGTTTCGATTGAGATAAAGACGCCGTTCTGTGCGTTTCGTTCCAGTTGGTTTCGATAGAAATCAGGACCGACCCGATCGTAGTCTGGGACAAATTCGCCAAACTGCTGGTAACGATTTTCGGTAAACGTCGTGAATTCAAACGCGTTCGGATCGGCCGAAATCGCCGCCGATCCGCTGTTCAGGATCGTGTTGAAGGAAATTTCTGGTCGCTGGCTCGAGACGTCGATCGGCGCGATCGTCCGACCGCTGACCGAACCGCCACCATAATTCAGATACGCATGATTGATGTAATTGATGAAAACGCCTTCACGTTCCAGGTCGACTCTGCCACTGGCGCGGTCGACATCGCCGCGGATTTCGATGCCGCCCCAGTCGCCGGGTGCGAGTACCTGGTTGGTCGGGTTGCTTTGCGTGCCGATGCCATTGACGTCGTCTTGGTAACTCGTGAAATAGACCTGGTTACCCGGGGTGCCGAGCACCTGGATGGCACTGCCCAGTCGCTCAGACGCCTCATCGGAACCGACGACGATGCGGCTGTCGGACATTTTAAAGACGGCTCCTCCGTCGATCATCAACGTTACACCCGCCGGGATTTCGACGTTGGCACCGTCGGGCAACGTCGCGCCGCTGCGTCCAACCAGATACGCGTCGCTGTCGATCGGAGTGACGATGTCATCATCGAAACCCTTGTCCCCCAAGACGCGAATGATATCGCCGGCCGAGGCGCGTCCGATGGCGACACCTAGATTGTTGTAAGGCGCGTTGGGCCCACCGGTACTCGTGCCAGTGAAACCTTTGTGCACAAAAATGACTTCGTCTGCGGCAGCACTTGGCGAAGCCCCCGAGACCCGCTCCGGTGCAACATTGAACCAGAAGTTATAGTTTCCGCCTTCATGCCCGTCGCGGTCGCCATCGAAAATACTTCCATCGGCGTCCATCATCGCCAGGTTGTTGATTTGATCAGCGGTTGGAATGAAATCGAGTCGCAAGTCATACTCGCCTTCACTGGTCCCGCCGCTGCCGTGGCCGGATGAGTTCGGGTCGAAGGAGTTGCCTTCCGCTGCAATGCCCAACGCGTAGATGCCACTGGACAGTGTCAACTCGATGAAAGGATCGCGGCCAAAGTAGTCATCGTTGACGGCCACCAATTCCCATCGCGAATCACCAAACGCATCACTGACTTGCTGGAACAACGCCATGCGTGCGTCCAATGTGCTGGCGTCGGCCAGTCGGTTCGCAACGATCTCAGCATTCAGGTTGCCGGCGACGCTAAGCTCAAATTCATAAAGGTCGACATCCAGTGATTCAGGCTTGTATAGATGTTGGCCATGAACGACATCGCTGTTGCCGGGGAACACCCATTCGATGCCTCCGCTGGCTGCGATCGTCGGTGTGAATCCCAGGTAACTGCCGCGTGGAAGGTCGGACGGATCATTCAGTCCAAGCACGCGCATGATCTCACCGAGCGCGGCATTGAAGATGGATGGTCGATTCGGGTCCGGTGAATCCCCAAAGCCTTCGTAGAAATTCTCGTTCCCGTCAAACACCAACAGATTCACGTCTTCGCCCGTGACCGGATGGATGTGAAGGTAATTTGCAAGGTTGCCATCGCCAATGGCGTTGGTCGCGGCCGCATCGCCCGGCGCGATTGCAGTCGGGAACATGTCGCCAACGACCACTCGCAGACTTGTCGCGAAGGGGCTCGATGGATCGGCTGTTGGTAATCGGTTGTCAGGCGTCTCAACGAAATCGATGCCAAACGTTGCACCCAAAATTCCGAACACTTCACGGAACCTCTGTTCCATGTCCTCGGTCATCTGGTTGTTCAGATTCGGAATGACACTGGTCGAGGATGCTCCGTACGGCACGCCCTTGGAAAAACTGTAATAGACCGTCGAAATACCGGGGCTTGCATCAGCACCGAATAGCAGGTGGTCTTCGATGGCAATGTCACGGTGTCCCGCAGCGTCGCCGCTGCCCGGGTAGTCGACGTCCAGGTATTCACCAGAAATCGATTGGCCTTCGACCTTCAGACTAAAGCGGTCACCGATGACACCCAGGTCCTCGTTGCCAGTGTCGTCGGTCTTTAGGATTACGGTGGTCGGGTCGATCGAGTCACCGATCCGCAATCTCAGTGTCTCGGTGGTGCTTGCGCCTGCCAGAACATCCAGTTCGCTGCCAAAGACAAGGCGTACCCAACGCTGCGACGGCAGCAGTTCGGCACCTTCGGTGCCCTCGCCCCGCTGCGCGGGTGTGACGACGCTGATCGGTGAACCGAGATTGACATCGTCGTCGTATTCAACGGTGCCCTTGGTATCGATCAACTGGTAATAATTCAACGTGTGAATTGTACTGCCGTTGTCGAATAAATCCGCGTCGTCAAAGTAAACGTCAATGGCGTTGCGGTTTTCGAGGATTTCAACCGTACCGGCGTCCTTGTCCTGGTTCACATCCAGAGGTTGGGGGACGACCGAAACAACGCTGGCGCCCAGTTCCAATTGAAAGTGAACTTCCTGTTCTGTCGCATCAGCGACCGAAGGCAAGAACGGTCGAGACTCGACGACCGACGTTGTGTTGTCGTCGCCCACCACGCCGTCGGTAATCACGACTCGATAAAATCCATCGCGTAGCGATTCGGCGAATCGTAGTGTGACTTGGTTGAAACTGTCATTGAACTCACGATGCCCAATGTTCAATAAGCTTGGATCGGATTGCGGATCTGACAAATTCGGTGTGGGGAAATCACCGACTTCGAATCCGAATGCATTCGTGGTGCGGTGCTCGGTGTACTGAACGTAAAGGTTCTCAATGTCACTGAGCGAGTTTGCGTCCAAGCGGAATCGGCCATCAAAACTGAGTGTCAACTCGTTGGGCGACTGCGTCAGTGCCGTCGGCTGGTCATCGATATCCAGTTCCAACAGCAGCCCGTCGTGCGGTCCGACACCGATCAAACTGGGACGAGTGGGATCGGGCGCCGAGTTCGTGCGAGGGAAGGCAATCTTCAAATCGCCTGGCAAGCTTGCGATATCAAGATTGTAAAGTTGAGTCTGCGTATTGGTGCCGTTGGCCGGCGGTAACGACGAATCGCCATAGACACCGATCGTATACGTACCGGTTTGGGTTAGCTGAACGTCGGGAAGTTGCTCACTCTCGCCAACACCGGTGCGATCTTCACGGGCAACCAGGGCTCCGTCGGGACCGAAGACATCGAAACGCAAATCGCTGAGAATCGAACTGTCAAAGGCGCTTGGGTTTCCGCCTTGCGGACCGTTCTGATAAGCGAAGCCGTCGGGGCTAAGGTCGACCCGCAGCAACGATCCGCCGGACGCATCGAACGAATACCAGTCGACATCGTTGTTGTCGTCGATCGAAACGTTTTCTAACTGGATATTGGCAATGTCTAGCGAGCCGATGTGAACCGCCGTGCCTTGGGTGTCGTTGTCGCTGAACCGGTCTCCATACAAAGTTTGCGCCGCAAGAATGTCGTCGTGCTGCGGGCCTAGGAAACCCAGGTTGATGAACGGTTCCATCAATTTGGTGCCGTCGGTCGGAATCACATGGCCGAGTCCGATGCCGTGACCTGCCTCGTGCCCTAGCACATTGATCAGTCCGCGGTTTTCGCCGGTCGGACCATCCGCATTGTTCAAGTAAAAGTTGTCTCCCGTGTCGATGACCATGTCGCCGTCGGCACCGGCGTTGCCGCCCGCGTTGGGAAAGAAGTTATAGGCGAGCACGTTAGAGTTGCCGTCGATAAATGCGCCTGCCACTCGCACATCACCGCGAACGCCCGTCACGCCGCGGTTGGTACCGCCTTGCGCTGCGCCGTCATCGCTCGGTTCATAGACAAATTCCAAGCCCGTCAACGTGCTCCAGTTGTCATAGATATCTTCGAACAGCGGAAACCAAGGGCGATCAGCAATCGTGGCACCGCCACCGCCATAGATACCGTCCATGAACGCAACCAAGTCGCTAGGTCCCGTTGCCGATCCGGCAACCGGGGTGCCGTCGGGAACGATGCTCCATGTCACCACGGCTCCATCGCCTTGATTGGCGCTGGGACCTCCGGTCGGATTGGTCCAGCGTGTACCACCCAAGTTGATCGGGCTGGTCAGGCTATTGAGATCTTCCTCAAGTGGGCCGTGTTGGTCTTCCCAAAAATCGACCACTTCCGGTTTCGTGCCTGGCGCAAAGACGGGGTGCGCGTGAGGTTCGTTAAACAGCTCCGCGTCGAAGCTCTGGATCTCAGCGGCAAGAAGCTCGCGGCGTTCAAGTGTTTCGTGATGAAGATGACGCTGCTTCTTTTGCTGTGTGGCTTGCTTACGTGCCAGTCGTTGGCGGCGATTGCGGCTAGGGGTCATGAAATTGACCTGGTCTCAGTAGGAATGGAATGAATGAGATCAAATGCCGATACGCGCAGCGACGGCTTCCCGGCCGTTACACGCACCTTTACTGCGCGCATAGACACGCACAGTTGAGTACTAATTTAGGCAAACAGCGGTGCGAAATGTAGCAATCGTGCCGATTTTGAGGGGAACTTTATTGGCAAAAGTTTCAGCGAGAAAACGCGTTCACCCCACAATTTTTCTGGGTACGCGCAAGAAGAAGCCAATGCGGTTTTCTGCATCAGCGCAGCAGGTAACGACATTCCGATGTTCCTCATCGAAATGTCGTCTGAGAGATACCGTTTTCATCCGTTCAGGCAATCGGATTTTCTAAACGATTGGCGGCGATTTTGTCGTCGCCATCGTCGCGCCACCCGACATTCAAGTCGCCATGCGAGCCAATCGATTTGTCCCGTCCGTGCATGAGCACCGCACGTTTCGTTCTTGCCCCCCGTGTTCGCTGCTATTGCCTTCCTAAATCAAGTCCGCCATTGCCGCATCTAACGCCAACAGTTTTTCATCATGATCGCCGTCCGCATCACGGTCCTCAGCGATCACATCGATTGCACTTGGCAATCCGGCTGAATTGGACACCGATCGCGATAGCGTTTCGTCGACCATCCGTGCGATCGGATCCGTGTGCAGCGTTTCGCCCGGTGACGGGTCCGTCGATATCGATTGCGACGCACTGACGTCGATCGAGCCGAGTGAGTTGAGCGACTGCGATGCGGTAAATGCATCGACGCCCGCATCAACACCCAATGTTGATTCACCTAACAAGGATTCACCTAGCAAGGATTCACCCTGGGCCGTTCCGCCCAATGCGTTTCGTCGATTCAATTCATTGATCACACGGATCGCATCGATTGCGGTAATGCGACGGTCACCGTTGACGTCGTAGTAGTTAGGGCCTTGGTCACCCGGTTCGACCGGAATGCCACCCGCATTGCCTGATCGGCTCAGCAGATTGATCACCAACAGCGGGTCGATTGCGCTAATCTCGCCGTCATCATTGACATCCAAATTCTCATCTGGATTTTGCAATCGGCTGGCGACAACGCGGACATCGACATCGGCCGGTGTGCTGGCACGACCCTGGTTATCGGCAATCGTGTACTGGAACGAATCGAAACCTAAGAATCCAGGATCGGGAACGTAGCGAATCGTTCCATCGCTCAGCGGTACGGCTTGGCCGCGGCCCGGTGCGTCGACAATCACGATGCTGGTCAGGTCAAGCGTGCCGTCAAGGTCTTCGTCGTTACCAGCGACGTTGATCACGAACGACTCGTCCAGGAACCCGCTGGCCTGGTCATCACGCGCGATCGGTGCGGCGTTGACCGAGATCGTAACCGTTGCCTCTTCGCTGCGATCGCCCAAATTATCGGCGACGGTATAGCGGAAAATGTCGTCGCCCGAGAACACACCAAACGGCGTGTATGTCATCGTGCCGTCCGGCGCGATTGAGATCGAACCGTTGGCAGGCTGGAACGAGATCACAACCGAGAATGGATCGATGGTTCCATCGACGTCCGAATCATTGTCAAGCGGATTGAAAATCGTCGGGCCATCAGGGTTGAACTGAGGGGCATCCGGTTCCAGCCGAGGAGCATCGTTGACACCGGCGACGTTGATGCTGACCAGGCTAGGCGTGCTGACGACACCGTCGCTGTCTCGCAGTGAATACGAGAACGAGTCCAGTAAGTTCTCTCCGGGCGCCAACGACTGCGCCGAGATCGAATCGGTCGGATCGTAGGTGATCGTTCCGGCGTCGGCATCGTAAGTGACGCGTGCGCCACTGACCGAGAATGAAAGAGCCGGCATGACGATCGTCAAGACTTCGTCGGGATTTGCGTTCAAGTCCGGATCCAAATCTGGGTCGATGTCGTTGGCCAGCAGGTCGGCCGTTGAAATCACAAAGACACCGTCTTCGCTGACCGCATTGTCCGGATCATACGTTTGTCCGTTCAGCAATGTCGATCCAACCAGTGGACGATTGGACGTAAGCACATTGCTGAACGTGTCGGCGATCGCGATAGGTGGATCGTTGACTTCACCAATCACAATCCGCAGTGTCACGGCCTCGGCCGTTCCGCCTTCGCTGTCGATCGCTGTGACCGACAATTCCACGATTCCGTTGGCGTTGGCTGCCGGCGTGAACCGCAGCACGCCTTCGTCATTGATCGTTGGCAGTGTTTGGAACAGCATGGCGGATTCGGCAGGCGTTGAAACGTCGAATCGTACACTTTGAGTCGCCTCGTCGGCCGGACCTGGGGAAACGTTCGTTGCCCACAGTGCGTTGTACGGTCCGCTGTCTTCGTTGACCGAAACTTCGCCGCCGGGCGTATAGGTTGGCGCGTCGTTGACCGGATTAACGGTGATGGTAAAGGTTCGCACGTCGCTGACGTTGACATCCCCGATGCCACCGTCGGTCGGTCCACTGTCTCGCAGTTGCACCTGGAATGTTGCCACGCCGCTGGCGTCATCGGCAGGCGTGAAGTTTAGGTTTGCGGTATCTCCGGAAATGGATGCGGTGGGTGCTTGTGCGAACAATGCCGCGTCACCAGAGATTTGCGTGATCAGGAAATCGATTTGCTGGCCGTTTGCTCCGCCAAGTTCATCGATCGCCGTGATCGGACCGGCTAATACGTTTGACGCCCAAGCCGTGACGCTGACGTCCCCGGAATCTTCGTCGACGACGACATCGTCGGCACCGCCGAACTGCGGCGCGTCGTTGACCGGCATGACTTCCAGCGTCACCGTGTTCGATGCAATGCGGGGATCCAGACGCCCGACGCCGCCCGTATTCACATCAACCGTCACGCCGTCATCGGTCACTGCATAGATGAACGAATCGGTTCCCGTGAAATCGGCGCGAGGAACATACCGCAGACGCGTGATCGTGCCGTTTTCTGTGATCGGCGTCAGACTGCCGCCTTCGGCACTCGCCGCCGGCACTGGCATGCCCAGCAAGACGGATTGGTTTCCTCCCGGATCGATGTTTGCCGATTCGTTTGACGGACCGGGCAAGAAGACATCAAGCAGTCCTCGGCTGTTGCCGTCGCCTGAGACCAGAATGTCAATCGTGCCGTCTTCGAGTAGTTCAAACTGCAACGGATCCGCTGCCGGATCAACTCGCGGCGGGTCGTTGACCGGCTGGACATCGATGGTCAACGTGACGGGCAACGACGAAATCAAATCGCCGCGGGTTGCATTTCCAGGGCCATCGTCGGTCGCCACAATTTCGAAATCAAACTCGCCGAACACATTCGGTGCCGGGCGGAATTGCAATTGACCGTCCGGCGAAACCGTGGGGTACTCGGTAAAGAACAGTTCCGATTGATCTTCGTTGAATCCAAGCGAGGTGACGCTGAAGATGACATTTTGTCCGGAATTAAAATCGACTTCGTCAAACGCGGTCAGCGGTGGGCCTGCGTTGATGTTGACGGCGTAGCCTGGGAAATTCAGCGTGCTGCTGTCTTCGCGAACTTCGATGCGATTCGTCGTCGCTTGGAATTCTGGTCGGTCATTAACCGGATTCAGGTTGAACTCGACACGATTGGTCGCCGTCAAACCGTCATCGATGAACGTCCCGGTGTCCGGATCGAACGTTTCGCCGCCGGACGGGCTTTGATCGCCCACGGTGTAGGTGAACGAATCGTTTCCACCGATAGCGTTGTTAAAGTCTTGCGGCGGAACGTAATCCAATCCGATCAAAACGCCGTTTTCCATGACCGGCGTCAGCGTGCCGCCCAGATTCGTTGTGGTCGGATAGTCGGCCAAGAACAGTGTCTGCGAACCACCCGGTGTCGCGTCGGTCTCATTGGCCGGGCCGACGACGAACACATCCAACAACCCGATCCGTTGATACCCCGGAGCCGACGTGTCGGTCGACAACGCGATGAAGTAGGGATCGGATGTGTTGCCCGGTTGCGTGTTGTCTTCACGCAGTGTGTAGGTAATCGGTGCGGCAACGATTTCGCCGTTGACTTCTTCTCGGCCGACACTGTACGCGTCGTCTGGATTCGCCGTTTCGCCAATGTTCGTCAGCGTCGGATTGAACTCGGGCGGATCATTGACGGGACGGACGTTGACGGTGATCGTCGCGTCGGTGCTGCGGGGATCGGTCGGGTCGTCGTCGGTGGCAACGATGACGTAGGTTGCCGTTCCGACCGCATCGTCCGCGGGGAAGAATGTGATCGTTCCGTCGTCGGCAGTCGTCGAGATGTCCGGTGCCGCTGTCATCAACCCCGCAGGGACCGATGAACGTGCCATGTCGATGCTGAAGGAAACTGTCTGCAGTTCCAGCTCATCCGGTGCAGACGCTGGTCCCGGCATAGCGTTGGTAATGACGTTTGCCACCGATGCCGGCGAAGAGTCTTCCAGCAGATCGATCGTTTCGATCGCGTCAAAGACTGGCGGATCGTTTTCGCCGATGATGTTGATCGTCACCGTAGCGAACAGCAGTTGTGCCGGATCGGTGTCTGAGTCGTTGCCTTGGGTTAGCAAGCGATACGTGAACGTGTCTGTGCCGTCAAAACCACTGGTCGGTCCGGTGATGCCATCGAACGGCACATATGTGAACTCGCCTGTGAACTCGTTTGTGATCGTCAGCGTGCCGAATTCCGGCTGTTCGGTGACAAGCAACCGTGTCGGCAACAACGTGTTGTTGACACCGATGTCGTTGCTAAGCAGCGGGTTGGGGCTGGTGTCGTCGATGATCAGCGTGTCGTCTTCGCCCACGCTGTACGTGTCCGCAACTGGGATCGGCGAGGTTTCTTTGACAACCGAGATCTGATAGTCCTCGACTTCACCGCCAACCGCTACACCGGTTGGCAAGGTGTTGCCGCCTGCGCTGATGCGGAATCGGGCCCACGTGTCGACACGATCTTCGATTCCGATCGCATCACTCGGCGTGACGACGGTCAAGATGTTCAGTCCATCGACGACCGGCGTATTCCGCAGCAATTGCTCGTCGGCATCGAACGTGCCGCTGCGGTCAAAGTCGACCCATGCGTCTAGCAGTCCGGCGCCGGCTACCGTTACCGCGACATTGGTTCCCGCCGGGTCCGCAGGGTTCAAGAACCCGAGCACATCATCCGCGCCAACGGTGGCACCCGACCCGGGTACGGTGAATACTTGATAATCAATGCCATTGGATGTGAACGTTCCGACCGAAATTCCGTCTTCGTCGTCGATCGCGGTGATCGTGAATGTTTCCGGCGCGGCTTCGTCGATTTCGATCAACAATGCCGAGCCCACTTCGGCGACATTGCCGCGAATCGCCGTCACCAATTTACTGGTGATCTCTGCCGGTGAATCGCTGGCCACCAAAGCAACCGGGATGTTTCCGACGGTCGGATTCGATGTGGATTCCACCAACTCGAACGTGGTAACGAAACCTTCGACTTCGATGGAAATCGTTTGCCCACCGGTTCCCGGATTGCTGAGCGTGGTGACCTGCTGCGTGTTCGCTGCCGCGGCTGGTACCGAGAAGACTCCACCCGATTCTGTCAGGGTGTATTGAACTGGCGCGTCATCGCTATCGGCGGGGCCCGGTTGCCCGGTGTCTTCGGCATCGACGTACTGACCAAGTCTCGGCAGTCGTGAATCGCCCAGTGTGTGCCGTGCACCGTCTTGTGATAACAAGGTTCGATACGTCAGTCCCGACTCGCCCGCATCGCCGAAGTCGAACACCACTTCTGGCATGATGATCGTAAAGCGAGTTTCGTTGTTCTCGCGGGTTTCACGAATCGGGTTACCGGCCAAGTCCGTGATGGCTGGCACGACCGTTCCGAGTGAGCCAACGGCACCGCCGCCGATGCTGCCGGTGACCGACTGGGCCTGCGAGATAAACAAAGTTCCGCCGCCGGGGGCGAACGTTTGAACGTTTAGCGACGAAAGTAAGATGGCGCTTTGCAGTGTCGCGGCGGCAGAGACAGGAGTGAACTGAGCCGTCGGCAAGAAATTGACAGCCGTTGCGCCCGCGCTGACGCCGGCCGACCCGGTCAAGGCAAGTGCCGAAGAGGAAACATCGATCTGGTCCGACGCATCACCGCCCAGCAGGGCGACGCCGCCAACCAGGACTTGTGCGCCGATCAGCCCAAGATTCGTAGGCGTCACCGCGGCAACGATTGCCGCAGCGATTTCGTCGGGCGTATTGGTGATCGCAAACGGAATCGCAGTGTTCGTGTCATCGTTCAACACGCCATCGGTCGTGAACTCGAATGTGACACTTTCCGCACCCGAGGTGTACGTGAATGTTTGACCGTCCGTGATACCACCGGGTTGACCGCTTACGGTCATGCCCGTCACCGGAGCGGTGACGACATGTCCGGCCATCGTCCCCAGTTGAATCGAGTCGGTGCCCACCGACGCAGGGGCCAGTTGCAAATGATCGGCGACCGAGATTGCCGGAGTGATGAACGGCGCCGGAGCAGCCAGGGCTGCCAAGAAGGCGTCGCGCACTTGACCGATCGTACCGGCCGAACTGAGGTCGACGGCCACGTTGCCAACCGTGACGCCACCGGCTCGTTCGACTTCCAACGTCACCGTATTCGCATTGGGCGCGGTGATGGTGAATGTTTCACCGTCGACGAAATCTGTGTTGACACCGGTGATGGTCAAAGTCGTCGTTTGCGGAACGCTGACGGAGTATCCGCTGTCAAACTCAAAGACGCCCTGGCTGCCACCCAGATCTCGGATGATCACTTGATCGCCATCGTTAATCTGATTGCCACTTGGCAATGTCACCGCAACACGATTTTGGTTGTTCAACGTGATTTCATAAACCGCATCGGGACGCCACAGACCCGACAGTGGTGTCAGGCGAATGGTGCGGCTGTTGCCGCTGTATCCGAATACGTAATCAACACCCGACACGAGCGCTTGGCCGTTTTCGGTCAACAACACGCTTTCGTCCGTAATCGTGTCGTCATCCGGTCCTGTGCCCGACGGATCGGTCAACTGGATTTCGAAAAACTCGACGTTGCTTTCGCGAATCCGCACGAACGATTCCGATGGATCGGTATCGCCGCCATCAACGGGTGAGCCAAAGCCGAGAATGAAGTCGACCGGATTGACCAGCGATGCAACGGGGCGAACAAAGTCGGCCCGGTCGATACCGCCGCGATCGATAAAGACATTCGAACCGACACCGCCCGGTGTCGCGACATTCGGGTCATCGAATCGAGGATTGCCATAAGCGTCAAATGACGGGGCGATGATTGGAGACGAAGAAATGCCGACCGGCTGTTTGACCGTGTTGACGAAGTTAGAACGATCGTTCAGTGACGCGAACGAACTGTCGATCACCTGCGAACCGTTGGCCGGTATATAGATTCCGCGATCAGGGTCTTGGAATAAGGCTGTCGTATCGGCAATCACAAACGATGAGTTTGCGATCGGCACATTGGCGTTGGTTGCGTTTTGGTGATACGCGTTTCCGCCTTGCACCGATGTCCGGCTGTTGCCGGCAATGTTCAGTCCGGTGTTGAATCCCGAAACGACGTTGTTAAGAATCGTCGGGCTCGCGTTGGCACTGACGTTAATCGCGGTTCCCACGCCGCTGCCGACAACGGTGTTGTTGACGATGCGGCCGAACGGTACCGGTGCTGGTGAATCACCTCCACCGGCGACTTCGCCCGAGAATACGATTCCGGTCTGGTTGCCACTGGCAATCACCACGTTGTTGCTGATCACCGTGCCCGGCAGCAAACGATCGGTATTGTCATTCCGCAGCATCGCAGCGGCACCGGGACGTCGGTCCAGTGGCGTGCTGGTAAAGTTCGCATCGTCATCGACCGAAGTTGCACCTGTGTCGAACGTGGCGCGGATACCCGTGTTGCCAAAGTCGCGAATGAAGTTCGATTCGATAATGATCTGACCTTGATCGCGGAATCGATTCGTGTCGCCTTGGTCCGAATGGTAATCCACCATCAAGATGTCACGGTCGATCACTTCGCCATTGCTGACGACCGTACCCGGCCGGATGGTCAATTGGTATTCACCAAAGATTTCTTGATCAAAGCCGGTCGGAAGGGAGCTAACCGCGACGTAATAGTAACCCGAGGTCGCCGCAGCAAAGTCATCGATGGCCGCGCCATCGGCCGTCTCGCCATCGAACGCCGCCACGCCGCCAAAGCTGTCGGCAACGAAGTTAAAGCCTTGGTCAAAGATTGTGATTCGAGGCGTTTCAAAGGCGTTCGCCATCGCCCAACCGACTGTATCGATATCGACATCGATGACATCGCCGGCGTTCAAGAATATCTTGACAATGTCAATGTCTTGTTCAGGGAGACGTGGGATCAAGACGTTCGCATCGTCGGTGCCGACGTTGTCACCGATCTTTCCGACCGCAACCAAGGTATCAGTTGCGCCGTTAACAAAATCGGTAACCGTCGCCTGGGCAAACGTATCAAAGTAGATCGAGTCGACCAAGCTTTGGTCATCGTGATCCACCTCCGGTAGCGTTCGAGCGGACTCGCGACCGTAGAACGTTTCCTCAGCAACAAGATCGACTTTGACGAATCGTCCTGAGGTTGGATTCACTTCGATCAAGTCGCCGAATAACTCGACACGGTTGCTCGTTTGAGCACCCGCGTCGCGTCCATCACGTCCGGCCGCAAGGATGCCCAGCACGTTGGATGCTTGAGGGCTATTGATCGCATCGCGGATCGAAGCCGCCAACACGGCATCATCATCGGTATCGGTGTTGAACGCCGCGCCGACGCCAACGGGCGTCATCGCGATTGCCACGTGCCCGGGGGCAACACTGCCATTGTCGTCAAATTCGAATGTCAATCGCTGTGAGCCGTTGCCGAGAACGAACAGGTCGCCATCATTCACGTCGGCCGCTGAAGGACTAATCAGCGTGACGCCGCCGGAAAGGCGATCGTTGGTATCGAACGAGCGGCCAAACCCGAACTGTTCGTCCAGTCCAAGCCGGATCGGATCATAGTCCTCGGGAACGCCATACTCGGCAGCCGTGCGGATCTCGAGTGTATAGCCGCCCACGAGGATTTCGTTGGGGTACTCGGGAACCTGCGTGTCTTCGAACGTGAACGTTCGAGTCTCTGGCAATACATCAAAGTTGCGATTGACGGGCGCGTTGTAGACCGTTTCACCACGTTCGGCAAACCCGATCAAGATGTCATCGATGTAGACACCTTCGACGTTATTGTTGTCCGCCGGACGCGTATTGGTTTGTCCGTTCGAAACCGAGGAACTCGTTGCCGCGCCAAACTCGTCCCCGGGTAAGAAAGTACTGAACCCGACGGCAGAGTCATTCAAGAAAAGCTGCTTGTTGTACGTTCGAATTCGGTTGACGCCGTACTCGGGATAGTTATCGGCGGTTGCCCTGGAGACACCGCTTGCCGTTGAGATGAACCCAATTCCGTTTGCCAATCCGTTTCGGATCGCGTCACGAACTTCGACCGACGTCATTCCTTCTTGATAGAAGATCGGCACGTTGCCGTTGGGCAGGTGCTGTGAAGCTGTCGTGCCTTGATTGAACGACGTTATGGCCAGCGCTGGCGTATCAAAGGAAGCAACGCCAGCGACGATCAGTTGATCCGCGTTGCTCGATCCCAACAGTAGCGGGTCAAGCAGTGACAACGTGTCTGCGATCCTTTCGGCAAGCGTGGTCGCGTCATCGGTGGCCAAGATCGGGATTTCTGTCATCACCACCGGTGTCGCAGGTGTCTGGGTCAACGTGACCTGCGTGGCCAAGCCGTCGGCGTTGGTGAATTCAAGCGTTTGGCCGTCAAGCGACGCAACGTTGGCAGGGATGGTGGCCGCGTAGGCTCCGAAGCGGGCTGGATTCAAGGCAAACGAATTTGCTTCGGCAACGCGAATCGCGGGGCCAGTGGCAACGGCTTGAAGCTGAGGTGCCACCGTTTGCAATTCGGCGACAATATTTGCCGCGAGATCGGTCGCTGAATCGGTGCGAGCGAATTGAACAATGCCCGGCCCGGTCGTCGCTCCGGTCGTCAACGTGATCGTGGTCGTTGCGCCCTGAGCGTCCGACAGCAAAATCTGTTGTCCATCAACGACGGTCAACGGGTTGGGCACATTAAACGCAGCGCCACGAACAAACTCGAACGTGGTCGTGCTGAAGTCCTGGCTATCCTGCAGCGTGAAACTGCTTCCGTCGGTCAGATCCGTACCTTCAACCGACTGGATCTCCGTCAGATAACCCGTCGTCACGAATTGCGAGTGCATCCCGCCGGCGGTCGAAAAGTCAAAGCGAATTTGAACGTTCTTGTGCCCCGCCAATGGAGACAAGTCAACGCGAGCTTGCCGCCAATCCGACGTGTTTTCGAACGTTTCTTGGACCGGGGTCCCCGTCAAACCGAAGTAATCATATTCGTCAGCCGTTGGTACATTGCTGAATCGACGATACGAATCATTGGTGGTCAACAGTCGCCACTGGCCGTCGTCGCCCGCGGCGAACACGCGGAAGGCATCGACTTGCTGATTGGCAATGCCGTTGTTGCTTGGCGGATCGTAGTCGTCGCCTTCGGTTGCCAGGAAGTAACTGAAGTACAGCGTCGGCTTGTCACCGGAGCTGTAGTCTTCCAGGTTCATGGGGCGACTGACGACGCTGCCGTGGGCGCCGCCCGGGTTCAAGATGCCGTTTGCGGGCCCACCGCCCTCAATCGTATTGTTCGCGGCGTTCGCGGTGACTTCGACACCGAAGTAAAGACTCGAGCCAGGAGCCGTGCGGATTCGGGATTGATTGTGGCTAACGAACAGGCCGTGTGCTTCGCCAAAGTTTCCTCCGCCACGATCGGACGTTTGGTGCCACAGGTTCTCTTCGCGGATGCTAAATGCAGCTCCGTTTGGCGAGACCGATAGCGGGAACCCGAATTGATCGACCATCGGCAAGGCGTAGTTGCCGTCTTGCAGACTGTAGGCCGGTTCGATTCTCATCGTGTCCGGATTCACCTGCATGGTGTAGATCCAGCCGTTTTCGGTCACGCCAAACAGGACACGCGAGTGGGGTCCGAGGCCCGTGGTACCAACTCGTTCGGTGATCCTCGGGCCAAGGGTCAAGCTCGAAAAACTGACTCTGCCGCCATTGAAGACCGACGCGAAGTCGTCGGGGTGCGGAGTGATTTGGCCATGGTTGGTTGTTTCGATGACCCGGTTGTAGAGGTTTAGCGGGTCCAGATCCACATCGACACTTCGTGTATCGTCGGGGTCAAACGAATAGATGTATCCGGATTCGGTGACGGCGAAGACCAGGTTGTCCGTCTGCTGGGGATCCATTGCGATCCCGGTAATGCTGCCCGCATAAGTTGGATCTGTTTCACCCACCGGCAGGACCGAGTCCGGGAACTGTCCGACGTCGACGATGCCGAGTTCTTGCTTGTTGCTTGCCGCACCAAGCCCATCGTTGTATGGCGCGTTTGGAAAGTTGCGATCCAGGTTCCCGTTGGTGCTGCCTTGGTTGGTCGCCGCCCCCGAGTTTGCCACGACCGAATACAAGATGTTTCTGCGAAGAGCATCTGGGACCTCGCCACGCCCGAACGTATCCCGGTCGCCGATGATCAGCGCACGCTCGCCATTGGGAATGTTCGGGTTGTTGCTAGGTATGGCGGAGTTGTTGCTTGACGGAACAAACGCAATTCCGTTGATAATCAACTGCGCGGCGTCGTCGTTTTCTGTTTGCGTACCCGCGGCGTTGGATCGGCGGAATGTCAAGCCGTCGTCGCCTCCGCCGGCAGCGCTGCCGTCGGTCGAGCTGACGTTCAAAAAGTTTCCGATGTTTCCGTTGGCCGGTTGCTGGCCGGCAACCGGACCGGTGCTGTAGGCATACAGTTCGCCGTCGCGACGCATCGCCAAGTCGCCAACGGGTTGCGCGAACTCGCCGAGTGTCCGTTCCAGTTGCCCGGTAAAGGGGTCGACCGTGATGACGGTCGACTGATTGTTACCGGTCAACCCGCCATCAATGGTCAAGAACAGCCGCACGTCTTCCAGTTTGTACGGAACCAGCGATGTTTCGTCGAACAGCGGAGTGATCGTCGGCTTGTCCGCGGCGGTGTTCAGTAAGTTGACTTCGCCAAAGTCGAATGCGCTGTTAACGCCCAGCGAAACTTCTTCAAAGCTTTCTTCGCCGATTCGGCGGACCGAATCGATCGGCAAGATGCGGACGGTGCTTTCGGCGGGCGATTCCAGGAACAACTGGTTCAACGACTCGGGGATCATCTGCGCGCTGCTGACGACGACGTAGTAAGTTCCCTCTTGCAGTTCGACCGGACCGATATACGCGTCCAGCGTACCGGCCGATCCACCCGCCAAGTTTGTCGAATCGTTCGCCTGCGTCGGACGGCCTTGGTCGTCGGCGATGTTGGAATCGCGGCTGTGCAGGATCAATCGGCCTGTGGCGGTGTAGACCGAGATTGATGTGTTGGCTCGGCCAAGCTGATCGGCGTAATCGATGTCGAACACGGTCGAGACGAATCGGTTTTCGCCGATCACGTCTGGCTCTTGACTGTTGGCGAATAAGTTGACTCGGTAGACGTCGATATCCTGTTCGGCAAGGACACCAAACAACGGATCCGTTGTCGCGACTTGATTACCCAGTACGCCACTGACTCGCAGGGCACCGCGTTCGGATTGACTGATCGAACCCAGTGGGTCGGCCGATCCATTGCTGAACGTGGCGCTGCCTTCGGTGCCATCAAAGGCAGTTCCCGTGTCGTTTTGGTCGAGGCCGCTTTCGCTAAGTTCTTCGGCGTGCTCGCTGGCTAGCGGAGAGTTGTTGGGGGCCGCGGAAACATCGATCGCGTTGAATGCGTAACGGATGTCGGCCAACCGAACCGTGCTGCCTGCGACTTCGTCGGTCTCACGCAGTCGGATCGAAAGTTGGTATTGTCCCTTCGATTTCCCCGCGGCGACGAACGAGGGATCGGTCAATTGCGAAACCGCATCGCCGGGACCGAGGTTGCTGCTGCGAACTCGAACATAGTACTGATTCACCGTCGCGCTATTACCGGTCAGGATCACCCGCATGCCCGGGTCGAGTGGGTTCGGATTCTCGACCGTCTTTTCACCGCTCTTTCGCAGCGGCAAGACACGCTGGGCGCCGATATTGTTTACCAGTTCCGATGGCATCACCGATTCTCGAGTCGAGCTGTCGCTGAGCGCTAAGATTTGCCCATTGACGTCGACAACCTCGATGATTGTGTCCAACCCGAAATCGGTATCGTCGATGTCAAAGTAAACTTCGGTGCCGCCGTTCGCGGTGAAGCTGTAGACGTCGATATCGCCGTTTTGGCTCAGTGTGCCGCGGACGTTAAAACCGAGTCGCCGGTTTTCATCCGATGATGTCTCGTTTTGCGCCAATGAGCCCAACATTTGGGCCATGTCGGGGATCGCGTTTTCGCCCGAGGCGGTTGCAATCGCTCGTTCGGATTCGGGAATGAACGCGACATTACGATCATTCGCGCCAGGATGAATGGTGATTCCGTACCAATCTGTTGACGGCGCGATGTCCGCATTGTCGGTGTCCAGTTGTGGCAAACCGCCGGGTGTAAATCCGGCACCGACAGTATCGTCGTGGATGCTCGTCAAGATGACAGGGAAACCGGGTTGCCCGATGACTTGAATGGTTCCGCCGATACTGTCGACGACATCGGTGCGGACGCGCGCCGCAACCAGCGAGCCTCCGTCTTGCAGCTTCACGACCAGGCTTTGGTTCGGATCACTCTTAAGTCGCAAGCCGCCGCGCTGATGATGATTCCACGCATAAACTTGGCGCTCGACGACATGGACGATATCGGTATCGTCCCAAACGCTTTCGGTGGTTAGCGACTCGTTGCGAACCAGCAGGCCGTTGATCACATTGTTGTCGAACTCGTTTGCAGCCAACAGCGGGCCTTGATTGTCCGAGTCGGTCACAAACAAATCGACCAGCCCCGTGCTGCGACCTGCGTCGCTGACCGAAAGGTAATTCAGCGCGTCGGGGTTGATGCTGATTCCGGCGCCGTCATTTTCGACGATCACGTTGCCGACAATGGTCGGTTGGGCGCCACGGACGAAAATGGCAGTCGGGCCGTTGAACCCGATGCCGTCGCGGATCGACGAGGTTCCGTCAATTCCGTCGGCATTGTTTGCGATCGTCGAATTGGCGATACGCACGTTCGCCTGCAAAATTTCGACGGCGTTGAAGTGATCGAACCCGCCCGATGTTGCACTTTCACCACCGCCAAAGCTGATGACGGCGTGGTCGATCGAGGCCGTGCTTCCTTGCCGGAAAACCAGACCGCTCCAATCACCTTGATCCGGGGTGCCGGCGGCGCCGTCATTGTTGGTATCGAATGTACCGCCGGCGCCGTATCGGTCATCCAAGCGACTGGTGAATACGATCGGGCTGCCGTCGACGCCTTCGGCATAGAAGTCAGCACCAAAGGTGGCTTCGATTCGCGAACTGTCGTTCTTGATGACGATGCCCGGATCAATACTCAATCGAGCATCGAATCGCGCGAGCAAGC
Source organism: uncultured Pirellulaceae bacterium (assembly GCA_963975425.1). GTDB lineage: Bacteria > Planctomycetota > Planctomycetia > Pirellulales > Pirellulaceae > CAXBGS01. The sequence continues at coordinate 148,253 of CAXBGS010000003.1, read as the reverse complement.
GTTCATCCGTTCCGGTTGCCAAGGCGCTCTCGGCAAGCAGGCCACCGCGAGTCGTTCCATCGTCGGTGAATGCCGTCGTCGCACGATCAAGTTGCGCGACAAATTCGTAGTCGCCCGACGCGGTCAAGCGATACAACTTGCGGCCCGCATACAGTTCCGGTGCTGCTGGCAAGTTTGCCAGGGTGACGGCGCCGCCGCTGCCGACGGTGACCGAGCGAGTTGGCAGGCTGGCAAGTGATTCGTATCCCGCTTCGGTGACGAATGTCAAACGATAATCAACGATGCTGCCGTCGGTGAGTGTACCTGTCGGGGTAGCACCACTGTTGACGGTTGTGCTCAGCACGTCTGGTCGATCTTCCAACGCCAACGGTCCGCCGACTTCGCCTTGCAATACCAAGACCTCACTTAGCACGTGCACAATGTCACGGTCATCCAGTCGTCCGCTGACTGACATCGGTTCGCGTTCGCCAACCGCGGGCGTGACGACGCGAACGAACAGGCCGTTGATCGAGTTGTCTTGCAGGACGTTGCCTCGGATCTGTGGTCCGACGCGGTCGTAGTCGCTGGTAAAGGTCGTGCCGAACCGATCGAGCGAAGCTTGCTGGAAAATCGGTGCGTGGAAATTTGTTTCCAAGAAACTGTTCGGATCCGCGCTCAAAGCGGCTTCACGGCTTTCGCTGATCTGGTTGTAAATCAGTGTCGGGCGACTTTCTCGCATTTCCAACGGGGTTACCGATGGTGCAAGCAGTGAGACGGCACCACCGCCGTAGCGTAAATCAGCGTGCGAGACGTAGTCCAAGAAAATGCCTTCGGTTTCCCAAACCGGTCGGCCTTCGGAATAGTCAAAGTCGTTGCGGAATTCGACGCCGGCCCAGTCGCCGGCGATCGGTGTCGTGGGCAACGTGTTGGTGTCTTGCCCGAGCAGTACGCCATCGCGGCGTTCTTCGTTATAGCTAGTCAACTGGACCGTGCCGTCGATCATTGCACCGTTTTGATCAATGATGACAGGCGTCCCGAGTACCTGCAGCGCGGCCAGGGAACGGTCCTCGTCAATCGACTCGCTGCCGACGCTGATCTTGGCATTGCGTAGTTTCAGGATGGCCCCGGCGTCAATCATCACCGTCACGCCGCGTGGGACTTCGAAGGTCTCTCCGTCGCCAAGAATTTGATTGCCGCTGCCGCCGCGGCCGATTTCGTACGCCAAGTTGTCTGCGGTCGTCGCGATCAATCCATCCAGCCCGGCGTCAGGCAACAGGCGGACGATATCCCCCGGCCGCGCTTGATCGAACGCAAAGTTGATCGTTCCATACGGCGCGTCAAGTGAGCCACGGCTGGTCAAGTCGGCACCATCGGTGCGGTTAACGAACAGGGTGCGCGGTTCACCCGCGGCTGCGGCATCTTTCGTGTTGGCAACGCGGAACCAGAAATTGAAATCGCCGCCCTCGATTCCATCGGAATCGCCATCGAGCAGCGATCCGTTGGTGTCAGTGATCGACCCGACCTGCGTGCCTTCGTAGCGAATTCGCAGGTCATAGATCCCTTGGGATCGGCCCCCGCCGCCGCTGCCGGCAATGTTGGGGTTGTAGTCATCGTTTCCGGTCGCGGTGATGCCCACGACATAGGTCGCCGTCGCGCCCGATGACTCGGGGGCCACGTCAACCGCGATGAACGAATCCTCGCCGTAAAAGTCTTCGTTGCGCGCAACCAGTTCGTATGCACCGCTGGTCGCGTCGCGTTTCCACAGCTTGATATCGGTATCAAGCATGCTCGTTTCCAGCAGACGCTGTGCGAACGATTCAACGGTGATCGTTCCCGGCTGGGTGACTTCGAATTTGTAAAGATCGGCGTCTTTAATTTCAGGCCGATGTAGCGCCTGGCCAGGAATGATATCGCTGGAACTCAGAAAGTCCGGTTCGATGCTAAAGTTCGCCGGAATGCTGCCATCGGCGTTGGGAAATAGCAATGCATTGTAAAGGCTCGGGTCAGATCCGCTGGCCACGCCAGGAACTTGCTCGAACGTATTACCAATGCCTAACAGCGAACCAACACCGCGCAGCGCTTCGACAAACCAGCTCGGTCGTGCGTCGGGGCTTAGCCCGTAACCGTCAAACCAGTTTTCACCGGCGTCAAGGATCAAGACGCCGCGAGTCGGATCCGCATCGTTGACGCGGTATTCAAGCAGGGGGACGCCCGGGCCGGTCACCGCAGTTTCAACCAGTGCTCGCAAGTCACCAGTGACGATTTGCAGTCCGCGGTCTTCCGATTCAATGAACTGGACGCCCAGATGTTCGGCATACAGATCAAGGATTTCACGAGTGCGCTGCTGCTGCGCAGGCGTGATCGCGTTCTCGAGTTGATTCCCGATCGCGTCGGTGCCGTACAAATCGGCGAAGTTGTAATAGAAGACGTTGACGCCGTCGTTGGTGTCGGCGCGGCCGATGACTTGCGCGTCGCGGCGGTCATCTCGGACGCCAGGGACGTCGATGCCGGGCCACTGCATCGTATTGCCAGATGTCGCTTCGATTTCGCCACTGACGACGACACTGCTGTCGCCGGCCGACCCGAACGCAATGCCCAGGTCGCGAGCGCCGGCGAATGTATCGTCAACATCACTCGTCAAATCAGTCGCATCGGGCGCAAGCGTCACCGGTTTAGGCTGCGATGTGCCGATGCGCAGGCGGAATGTTCCCGCTTCGCCGGCGGGTGTCAAATCCAGCAAGTCGTCACCGGCGAAGGTCAGCACGGCTCGATTCAGTGCCGGGTCATACTCGACGCTTTCGGGGTTAACAACGCTGTCGTCCCCCGTCTCAACGGTGTTCTCGGTCAGGAACAGATTGTAAAAGCGAGGCTGAACAACAGTCGGGTCGCTGGGCGCACCGGTGCTGGCGACGACGCCGCCATCAGGATTGGTTAGCGGATCGTCGTTGAAGTAAACAAAGATTTGATCGCGCATCTGGGTGCGCAGATTTCCCGTACCGACGATGGGCTGCGGGACAACGGCGACCACTTTCGGTCCGACTTCGACGTCGAATTGGATTTGCTGGATCGGTTGGCCGGTCTCGCTCGCCAGCGGAGGACAGAATAGGTCGCCGTCAACGTTGCGCAGTCCGACGATGCCTGCGTTCGTGTCGTCATAGCCGGCAATCTCGAGCACGTATTGATCGTCCGCCAACGTCTCGGCAAACCTCGCAACGATGATGCGCGATCCGCCGTCGTCGGCAAATCCTAAGAACCCCGGCTGGATGACTCGCTCGTTGCCTTCGGAGAACGATCCATCACCACCAGAGGATCGGAATTGGATCGCCGAAAAGGTATCCGGATCGAGTTGCTGGCTGCCGTCAAAACGGAGCGTCAACTCTCGAGGCGACTCGTTGAGCAAGTTATTCGCCGACAAGTCGAACTGCTCGCCCGCATTCGCGGAAACCGAGATCAGTCTCGGGGCGTTCGAATCAACACCCAATTCCGCTGCCAACAGTTCACGCTTTTCGAGCGTCTCGTGGTGAAGGTTGCGCGAACGATTGCGATCAAGACTCCGGCGAAGATGACGTCGAGTTCTTTCGGTCATATCTGACCTGGCCTATGAAGGAGGGGATAATGAAATGTAAGTATTTACAGGTATAGGGTAACGGTTGTGGTGCTACCCATTGATGGATGTGCTGATCGCAAGATCATCCAGTAAGCTGGAAAGTGCGTCGTCGATGCTGTCAGCACGGTTGCTGTTGGCGTCTGCAGATGACGAAAGCAATTCGGTGGTTGACTCAAGATCGCTGGCGTCAATTTCCAAGCCCGCGGTAAACAGCGTGTCACGCGTGTCGGCTTCAGTAACCGGTGCCGGTGACAGGTTGCGAACAGGCAAGTTGCTTGTGGACGCCGATGCGAAGGCAGTTGTGGATGCGAAATCCAATTGGCCGGAAATCGTTTGGATCGGCGTCAAGAATTCTCCTTCGCCAAACTGTTCGCCCTGGCCTGTTGCGTTGCGGCGGTTCAATTCATTGATAACGCGCAGTGCATCGTTGGCCGTGATGCGTCCGTTTCCGTCGACATCGACGTAATCCGGTGGCGGTGAACCGATTTCGCTAACCGGCAGATCGCCACCCTGTCCGCTGAGACGGCGGTTCAGCAAGTTGATCACGCGAAGGGCGTCGATCGCCGATACCTTTCCGTCCGCGTTGACATCCATTTCGAATCCTTGGATTGGATTCTGGTACGCCGATTGGTTCAGCGTCAAGGAAACCGTCACGATTTCGCTTTGCCGCCCCGTCGAGTCGATCGTGCGATAAGTGAACGTATCCACTTCGCCTGCATCACCCGATTGGCTGGTGTAAACGAATGTGCCGTTCGCGTTGACTTGCACCGTTCCCAATGTCGGATTGGTCACCGAGTTCAGATCGACTTGAATCAGGTCGCCGTCGGCGTCGCCGTCGTTGCGAAGCAGTCCGTCGGCCGGGTTCAGCACTTGCAGTGTGGCACCGATCGGCACGTTGTAGCCGTCGGCAACCGCAATCGGTGCGTCGGGTACTGCGCTGATTTGCAACTCGAACGTATCACTGACCTGCTGTGATCCATCGGAAGCGGCCAATTCGATTTCGACCGTGCCCGATTGATTCGGTTTCAGCTGGATTCGTAATTGATCGCCGACCGTCTGGATCGATTGAACCAGCGGATGTTGCGCGATTTGCGACGGCGTCGGCGTGATCAAACCTCCCAAGCGAGCTACGGTGTATTGCAACTGTTCGCCATCGGGATCGTCAAAGACCGTCGACAGGTCGGCCGTGACCAGCATGTCTTCGGTTCCTGCCAACGGATCAAGCGAGCCGATGACCTGAGGTGCGTCCGGAGTGTTCACGACCGTGACGGGAACCTGTTGCGTCGTTGTCAGGCCGCTGGAATCACGAGCCGTGACCGACAGTGTCGCGTTGCCGAATGCGAAAGGCGGCAACGTCAGTGTTAGCAATTCACCTTGAACCGCCGCGGCGACGATTGATGCGTTGCTGGACGTGACGACAAATGTCAGTGGGTCACTTTCGGGGTCGCTGAACCAATTCGTCAAATTGAACGTTTGCTGAACAGGATCCAGTTTGCTTTCGGTGAACGACAGCGAAACCTGACCCGGATCGCCATCGATACCAACGAATCGCGGAGCATTGTTCACCCCGCCGACCACAACAGAAACCGTTGCCGTTGCCGTCAGACCCAGATTGTCGATAACGGTGTATTCGAATTGGTCGCTGCCGCTGAATAACGCTGGCGGCGTGTAGACCAGATTCGATCCTTCGATCCGGACGTTGCCGCCGCGGAAGGTCGTCTTGGGGAATTGACCATCTTGCAACATGATCGTCTGACCCGCGGAGACTTCGTCGGCAGGCCCGGCGGTGTCGTCGTCAAGAATACCTGGGTTGCCGGCCGTTCCATTGATCGGAATGACCAATGCAACGTCTTCTTCGGTAAAGTATTGGTCGTCTACCAAACGCGGTGCATCATTCACCGCGTTGATCGTCAACGTTACCGTTCCGATTTGCGTTGCCGACTCACTCAGTTGTCCCGATGGAACCACATCGGCGACGACATAGGTGAATGTATCAGGCGTTGTGCCGTTGTAATCGGCCGGCGGAGTGTAGATCAGTACGGTTCCGCCGTTGGCCAGCGTGATCGATCCACCTTGGGACGAGAACGCGTTTCCGCGAATGCTGCCGGCCGACTGGATGATCAGCGGCTGATCTGACTCGTTGTCCGGACCTGCGACATAGAACGGATCGATCAAGTCGGCCGTTGTGAACGTTTGCTGGACGTCTTCATCGATCGTTCGGTTGACGATGACGTCAGCCGTCGTCGCGAACGGACGATCGTTGATTGGCGTGACATTGATGGTCACGCTGATCGGACGCGAATTAATGATCTGTGAACTCGGGTCAAGCGAGTTCAAATCGGTCACTCGTGCCGTGAACGTCGCGACTCCGTTAAAGTCCAGGGCTGGAACGAACGTGAACGTGCCATCGCTGGAAACATTCAACTCACCCGCCACGGTACCGCCCGGAGTCGTCAGCGTTCGCATGCCGACATCTTGCGGAATGATGGCGACATCATCGCCGTCCGGATCAACCACGCCGACCAACAACCCATTGTCATTGTCGTTTGGCGTTAGCGTGCCGACGCGGTCAAGCACTTGCAACGGCCGATCTTCGGCGACGGTATAGACGCGGTTGGCGTTGGCATCGGTCAGCGTCGGCGGCGACCCTGGCAAGATGCTCAGTCGATAGTCTTCGACTTCGCCGCTAAGTGCGAGCCCAGTCGGGTCGAGTCCACCGTCCCGCGAAACACGGAATCGAGCGTATGTTTCCATCGGCCCCGGAGGCGTCGGTGACGTCGTCGGCACCGTCACGGTGAACACCCGAGTGACGGGGCCACCCGCGTCGGTGAAGATGGCACCCGGAGTATTGATGCCGATGATTTGTTCGCCCGGATCGGTCCAGTCGCCATCGACATTAAAGTCAATCCAAGCTTCGACGACGCCGCTGCCGGTGACCGTGACGCTGATCGGTGTTAGCACGCCTTTGTTCAGAATGCCCGCCGGATTGATGTCGCTGCCAAAGTCCACGCCGTCCTCGTCATCGGATACCACCGAGACGGTTCCGCCGTCGACAACCACCGCAGCGGCGACAATCGGACTTTCGATAATCGCGGCTTCGATTGCCGTCGCAATCGATTCAGGCGTGATTGGCGAAATCGGACGAATCGCGAAGTTGTCTTCGTTGAATCGCCCATTCAAGTCAAACTCCAGCGTGGCTTGAGCCACACCGGTGTTGATCGTGATCGTGTCGCCATCGCGTGTCGATGGATCGACGCCCGCGGCAACACTGATCTGTGCCGAACCATTCACGACGGATGTTTCGAACAGGGTTCCCAGCGACGAAATCGAGATCGTAAGGTCGTCCCCATCGGCGGCCCGCACGGGCATGCCATCGATATCGGCATCGATCAGCGAACCAAGGCGGACGTCGCCGCCGATCACGTGTCGTGCACCATCTTGGTTGACGAGTGTCGGGTAACGACCGGGGACGAGTGTGACCGGGTCCGGCGCGTCGCCGAAATCCAATCCGACGGTCGGCATCAAAATCGTAAACTGAGTCGTCAGGTCGTCGCGATTCTCTTCCAGCAGATTGCCTGCCTTGTCTTTGACGCCTGGCAAGAAGTACGACGTGATCGGGCCTTCGAACAGTTGACCATTGCTGACGAACAGTGTCGCACCACCACGATCTGATGCCGACAGCGTCGTCGATGGCAATTCGCCCGGAATGTTGACCGAGTTGATCGCCGTTAGCAACGCTTGTTTGACCTCGGTCGCCGAGAACGCAGGATTGATGCGTACCGGAATCGCTCCGCCCGGGACGCCGGTGACATTGAGCGTCTGTGCGCGAGAGACATCGATGATCGTGCCAGGCAAGTCGTTCAAGAAGACTTGGCCGGTCGGCTGACCATTGCTATCCAGTTCGGCAACCGCATCAAGACGCAAACCGTTCTTGTTGTTGTTGATGGCGGCGGCCAAGCTGACCGCGACGTCACCCACGGTCGATCCGGGTTGGAATGCGACGGCGATGTTGCCCGTGTTGACGCCACCCCCGTTGTTGACCGATTCGAATTCAAAGTTAACGGCGAAACCACCCTGACGCAGCGTCAAGACTTCACCGTCGTTGACGATTGCACGACGCAGCGGCGCGCCTTGCAATGCGACCGCAGTAATCACACTGCCATTTTGCAGTTCGACTCGCGATGTACTGATCGACCCGAGCGAGACCTGAGTGTTACCCAGACGTTCGGCGTTGATTCCCAGGCCAGCACTGTTAATCGCATTAACCACATTGGACGCGATGAAGGCGACCGAATCGGCAACCGTATAGTTGATCGCGATCGCCGTCGGGTCATTCAGCGTGCCGTTGGAATCAAACTCGAACACTTGAGGTGTGCCGTCCGCAGCGTTGAGCGTGATCGTCGCCTCGTCAGGGATTCCAGCGCCACCAATCGTTGGCAACCGCAAGATCACGGGGATCTCGACTCGCGAGGCGTCAATTCGTCCCAGCGAGATGCGTCCCATGCCCGTGTGCTGGGCCGTGATTCCAAGGCCGGCGGCGTTGATCGTGTTGACAAAGCTGGTCGAAAGTGCGTCGACGTCGTCAAAGGAATTGAACGGAATGCTGGTTGCCGCAGGATTGTCCAATCCGTTGTTGGTCAGCAGTTCTTCAAACTCGAAAATGCGCCGATTGCCCGCAGCATCTCGCAAGATGATCGTGGTGCCATCAAGCACACCGCCGCCGCCGAACTGCGGCAGGCTCAAGATCAGCGGGCCGAAAACCTGCAGCGTTGACGATCCGGTCACCGACGGGGCGCCGATCACGTCGAACGAATTTCCGGTGACGGAAAGTCCAAGGCCGACGTCGCCTCCGATCGCGAGCGTTCCGCCATCGATCGGTTGAATTTCGTTAGCGTTCAATCCGCTGATGGACTGTCCTTGAATTGCGGTCGCGACAAGGCCGGCAAACTCGTCCGCGGTTGTGGAACGCGTGAGGTTGATCGGGATGTTCGGGTCGGTGACACCATCGTCCATCACGCCACCACTGCCGTCGGGTTCATCCGTTCGGTTCACTTCAAAGACAACCGCGGCACCGCCGCCGGTTGGATTGAACGTGATCGTGTCGCCGTCGCCAGGTGTGCGTGCCAATCCCGAAACCGTTAGACGACTGCCCGCACCGACGCTGGCCGATCCATTCGCGGGCAGGTTCAAGTAAACCGTTTGCCCGCTAACGCTTGTGTCCAGACCAAGTGCAGACGACGAGATCACCGACGAAATGATGTCGGCGACTTCATTGCCGGTCAATGTGCCGCTTAGCGTGACGGGCACGGACGAAGAGGAATTAACGGTACCGTTGGTGTCCACCTCGAACGTCACGGCGATGTTGCCGTTGCTGAGCGTAAACGTGTCGCCATCGGCAACGCCGTTGACGGCCGTTCCGACTGCGGGCACGACCATTGCTAACGTTCGCGATGCTTGTTGCAACCCGCTGCCCGATGTGGTCACGGTCGCGCCCGGTTCGGCACCCAGTACCAAGCTGGTTCCGTCGCGGCGGACGTCCAAATCAAGGCGGCCGGCGGTGACTTCGCCTTGGATCGCGACTTCGATGTCCATCGCAATCTGGTTCAGGAATGTCTCCAGTGCGGCCGCATCCAACGGTGTCGGGTCGGCCGACAACGGAACTTGCACCGAACCCGGCAGGCTTGCCGCGTCACTGTTAAATTCGAACACGACTGGCGGATTCGACCCGTCGTTGATCAAGAAGATATCGCCGTCGCTTAATCCGCCTGCGTTTGTGCCTGTCTGTGGAACCGTGATGGTTAGTGCTTCGGGAACGAGCACGGTGTAACCCGATTCGAACTCAAAGACCACCTTGCCGCCGTTGGTATCGGTGATCGAGAACTGATCGCCGTCGCTTACGGAGTTCGCATCGGGCGCCGTAAGAACGGTACGGTCCTGATTGTTTAGCGCGATTCGATAGCTGCGATCATTTCGCCAAATTCCGGCCAGCGGTTTCAGCGTGATCACGTTCTTCGTTTCGTCATAGCTAAACGTGTAGTCGATTCCCTCTTGTAGCAGCCGGTCGTTTTCGAACAGCGTGATCACGGCGCCAGGCTTGCGAATGCCCGGCAAGTCGGAAACGACCACGGTTTGGTCGTCGATACCGAACCCGATAAACGGATCGGACTCGTCGCCGTTATCGCTCAGCTGGATACGGAACTCGTCGTAGACACCCGACTTCAAGTTCAAGAATCCGACCGCGGGGTCACCGTCGATCGCGTTGGCGTCGTTGTCTCGGGGGGATTCAAGCGCCGCGACCGGACCGATGAAGTCGGCCAGTTCGTTGGAACCACGATCTTTAAAGACGTTCGAACCCAAACCGCCCGGAGGGGCGACCAATGGGTTGTCGGCACGCAGGATGCCGTTGACGTCACGGTCCGGTGCAAAAATGTTGCTGACCGACAATCCGACCGACTGTGCGACGGCGGACAACGCATCGCGACCCACCAGCGTGTTGATTGCCGAGTCGATCACGATCGAATTTTGATCCGGTGTGAAGTCGTTCCCTTGCGGGTTCCTCAGCAGCGGTTCGTTTGTTCCGACGACAAAGTTAAAGTCGTCGGCTTGGTCGGCCACGTTGGTCGCACCGACCTCGATATCTGTCGACGTTCCGGTGTCAAAGAAATCAAACGGGTTTTCGATATCGATTGGCCAAGTGAGGTCAAACCGAATCTGGTTATTTAACGGTTCATCGTTCTGGAAAACGTTACCTGCCAGGACGACGTTTTGAGGCTTGATGAACTCGTCACTGTTGTTGACGACGCGTTGGCCGAATCCGTAATAGCTGGACTCTTCCGAGACGATCCCTTGGTGAGTATTAACGATGACATTGTTGAGCAGCGTCGAGCTCGATCCGCCCGCAATCAAAATGCCGGTTTCCGCCAGCAACTGATCGGATTCCTGTGAATACTCAGGCTTTGTACTGTCAGGCGTCAGCTTCAATCCTGCAGCGATTGCCTCGGGGCTCAGTTCAATGCCTGCGATATTTTCCCACAGCACGTACAGTTCTGTCGTTCCGTCACCATCGGTCAGCGTGCCGCCAGGGACGACATCTTGTTCGCCGTTTTCCTTGCGGTTGTGCCCAAATCCACCAATGAAGTCACTGTCGGTGGGGCTGAGCCAGTGGAACAAGGCATTGAATCGCGACAGGTTCGCGATTCCATCATTATCACCTGAGCGGCCGCCCAGTGCGGTGGCCGTCGCCCGTGTGACTGGACCGGTTCGACCGTCCGGGCCGTTACCGAACTCGTTGTTCGGAATCGTTGGCTGATCCAGCCCGACATTAGGATCAATGATACCTCGCACGGATTCTTGGATCGCACGCATGATACCAGGGACACGATAGCCATCGTCATCCGCGGTGATCAGCGGCACGTTGACGTTCCCGTTCGCCAGGATCGTTCTGCCGCCGGTCGCATTGGTAAATTCGAATGTGATTTGGTTGCCAACGGTTGTCGCGGTATCGCCGCTTTGCGTCGGAGTTCCGGGTGCGAAATCTGGGATTTGCGTAACGGTGAACGTCGTGCCAACCAAATCTGCCGCTTTGGTACCCGTATTGCCTGCGCCTTCGGCACCATCGTCGATGCTCATCACAACCGAACGCGGAGCGTAGACTTCCAAGCCGATTTCGTAATCGCCAGTTCCGCCGGTGCCGCCGGAACGTCCCGACAAGGTTTCGGGATCGAATGACGTGTTTCCACTGCTGCTGACGGCGACGTAGTAAGTGCCGGTCTCGAGTGCCGTGAAATCGACAAACGGATCGACGCCGCGGCCGTCATCGGTAACGGGTGTCGCCACGGTGCTGCGCGGGTCCAAATGGTCGGGAGCGTCGCCTGATTCGATACTCGTGACTTTATTGCCCAGCGCGTCGGTCAAGATAATTCGTTCACCGACCTCGTCGAACAACTGGACGACGGTGTCAACGCCACCTGCGACCGTGTCGATATCGATGATCAAGCGGTCGCCAACGACCAATTCGACTTGATAAAAGTCGACGTCCGATGATGGATCGACGCCATCGATATTGCTGCCGATCGTCGCGGTATCGATGTAAGCGCCGTTATGTGAACGCCCGCGTTTCGTATCGACGGCTTGTGACAATAAGTCGTTCGGTTCGGTATCGGCCGCGTCAGGGTTGCCGTATTCCGTTCCGTCGGCACCGTAGATCGTGTTGTTGACCACTTGGGCGACGGGCTGTACCGCTTCGGAGATCGGTGCCAGTGAGTATTGCAGCGAGCTGAAGCCCGATGGTGCACCGGTTCGTCCGATTTTTTGATAAAAGTTGCTGTCGTAAATGGCGCTGGCGCCATAGACGTAGACGGCAGCGGTGGGGAAGGCTCCTCGCGAAACCGCGTTTTCTTCACCGGCTTCATCACGACTGAATGGTGAAGGACCGATGTAGGGCGTGACCAATTCGACAAGCCCGTTGGTCACCAAAATACTGCCTTGGATCGCTTGATGAATCGCGGTCATCAATTCCATATTGCTGTACGGGTACGGACGTACGGCACCGTTACTCGAACCGTCGTTGTAATCGCCGTCACCCAGGCGGTAGTAAATCGGAACGTGTCCATCGGCAACCCCATCGCCGCCCACGACGCCGCTGCCGCCGTTCATGACGTTCTCGCCACTGACATCGTCGAACTCAAAGACGACTCGTGTGCCCGCCGCATCGATCGCAAACGTGTGACCGTCGGCAATGCCACTGCCGGCAACCGTTCCGTCGATGTCCGTGATCACCCAAGGTCGTGCTTCGCCATCGACTTTGATGCCGGCATATCCGGCCTGGTCGATCGTGTTGTTACGAACGACAACGCCCGGCGCGAGTCCGCCCAAGACCGAATCGTTTGTCACTGGCAAGTTTCGCACAGCGCCTGGGTATGGATTGCCAACCGGTGGTTGTTGCAGGAACGGGTGTTGCGCCGTGATGCTACCGTCAAACGGGTTGTTGCCAAAGAAGAATGCTTCGGGGTCCTGTCGACGATCTTCTTCATCGACATCACGCAGTCCCGGTTCGCTCCAGATTCCAATCGCGCGTACATCGCTGATCGTATTGGATTCGATGATCACTTGTCCTTGCGTACGCAAGTAGTTCTCATCGCCGGTGCCGTCGAATAGCATCGCTGGGATTAACACGTGCCCGCCCGATGCCGTCAACATCGTGCCGGCCGGCGGTGCGTCTGTCGGAGCTGAAATCGCTTGGAACGTGCCGTTGGCCGCTCCGTACAAGTTCAGCCGATTGTCGGTCATCGCACCAGTTGAGTTTCCTGATGACGAAGACGCTTCGACGTTGATCCGATTGGACTGATTGATGGCGTCTCGAATGACTTCGGCCACTTCGGTCGCCGTTGCGGTCGACGCGATACGGACCGGAATCGAATCGAATCCCGTGACGCCTTCGCCATCAACGTCAAACTCGAACGTTTGCGTGATCGAACCGTCGCTGATTTGGAAGGTGTCTCCGTCAACCACTTGATCGCCGGCTGGGGTCACCAACGTGACTTCTTGCGCGTGCCGAGCATTCGTGTCGAAGGAACGTTGCAGGTTGATTTGACCAAACGTTGACGTTGCGAAATCCGTTCCACGGCGGAGTTCTAGCTGGTATTCGCCGCCGCCGCGAATCGTGCTGCCATCACTGCGGAACTCGTCTTCGCCTTCTCGTGCAAAGAAAACTTCTTCGCCACGTTCGGCAAAGCCGACGACAAAGTCATCCAAGTACAGACCTTCACCGGAACCCGCACCGAGGTTGTAGTCGAACGTCACTTGCACGCCGGTGTGGCCGGCAAAGTCCGACAAGTCGACGATGTTCTGACGCCACTGCGCGTCGAACTGCAGATCGCTCAGGATCAACTCGTCACCACTGCCGGCGGCGGCTTGGTCACTGGTGATCGTGTACTGAACGCTGTCGCCCAATCCGGGGCTGTAAAGATAATTGAAGTACAGGTTGGGCAAGTCAGCCGCGCCGTATCCGCTGAGGTCAAACGCTTCGCTGACCAACTGGCCCGGCGCGATCGCGGACGGACGATCGAAATGAATCGATTCGTTGTTGCCCACCGACGGTACGACGTGATCTTCGACCGAGACGTGTAGCAAGTATTCGCCACTAACCAGCGGCGCTCCTGAGGTCACGCCGACCGTTGTGCCGTCGGCCGTCACGGACGTCGATGGAGGAACCAGACCGATGAAATAGGTTCCCGCATTCAGGAAGCCATCGAAGAATGGGTCCAGCGACTCGCCGTCAAAGTTTTCGAAACCAGGGATCGTCGTGTCAACCGGCGGGCTTCCCGCGCGGCCGTCCAGTGCGTCGCTGCGTTCAAGCAATGTCGGAGTCGTGACGAAGTTAAAGCCCGCATCGATGATGACCAAATCAAGATCGACACTGTCCGGGTCGAAACGGAACGGCGGCGTTGCGTCGTCATCGTCATCGATCCCTTGGAACGGGTTGAACCCTTCGTCGACATCGATGATGACGCGGGTATTGTCCGTAGGAATTGTGATCTGAAAGAAGTCTGCGATGTCGCCGGCGAACGAACCGTTGACCGAGACATGAGGAATGAAAATCGAGGTGTTCGTGCTGCCCGTGATCGCCGACGAACCAATGTCTGCGCGGTCACCGGCCGACCAGTCCAGCGTATCCAGGTCAAACGATGTCGCTGGCAACGAACCGACGTCGAACGGGATAAGTCCCAAACCTTCCGAGTACGTTTGGTTGCTCAGGCCGGTCATGTCACGCGGGTTACCGTGGCCACGATCGACGCCACGATCAAGCGTGACCTCGAATCCGCCCGACGCGATCGATGCATCCGAGAATAGCTCGCTGATCTGAGCCGGTCCCGCCGTGTCGGTGTCGGTTTCGTCGATGCGATCGACGACAATGCGGTTGACCGAATTGATGGGTTCGCGTCGCAGCAAGATGTTGTCGATAAAGTCTTCTGGGACAAAGCCTTGCTCGGTCACCGCGACGTAATACGAACCTTCCGCAAGTGCGACCGGCCCGATGAACGGATCATTGGTCGATACCGATCCGCGAGCCAACCGTTCGATCAGGTCATTGGTCGTGCCTGGGCTTGGCTGGTCTTCGGCGATATTGCTGCTTTCACCGACGTAAATCAGTCGAGGAAGCGTGTCGCCGCGTTCGCCATCGGGATCGTAAAAGACGGCTAGACGCGTGTCCGGCCGGCTATTGAAGTCGGCTGCATAGTCGATGTCGAACACGGTCGAGGGAAACTGAGTCGCACCGAAGTCGTCCAGGCTGATGTCGAACTGGTAAAAGTCGACGTCGAACGGCGAATTGTTGCCAAAGTTCTGCAGGCTGCCGCCGACGCTAATCACGTTCGACTTGTTGCCGGTCAAGTTGCCCAGGTTTTGAGCGCGAGCACCTGGTGGCGTCGTGTCAGTAGCCGTACCAACCGATTTGACGATCACATCGTTACTGGCGAAGGTGTCCGTGAAGGTGTTGCTCAGGAAATTCGAAACCACATTGGTCGGGTTAACGACCGATTCGTTTTCTTGGGCTTCGCCAAGCAGCGGGGATGAACCCGGCAAGCCTTGAATATGGATGCCGTGGTTGGCAAAACGAATATCGGCATAGCGAATCACGCTGCCGGGGAACTCTTGCTCTTCCTGCAAACGGACTTGGACGCGGTAAGAGCCATCGGTCAAACCGCCCGTCACATCATCTGGATCAACCGACGCACTGCGGACGCGGAAGAAGTAAGTGCTGCCATCGTTGTTCGGTGATACCGAACCAGGCAGCGGCAGATGGATTCCGGCGTCCCGAAGATTGAGTGAATGGAAATCAGAGTAGAGTCCGCCAGCGCTGAAATCAGTGTACTCATCCGCTCGCGACTGCAGCGAACTGACGCGAGACTCAAGATCATCGTCAAAGATCGCCAGCGACTCGGTGCCATCAATTTCGGCGAATGAGTTATCGCTGCGCGCCAGCAGTTTGCCGGTAGCGTCAAGCAACTCGATCACCGTGTCGAGGTTACTGGATGTGCGATCGATGTCGATCCAGACTTCCGTGCCGGGGATGCCGATAAAGCTATAAGTGTCGACGTCAGCCGGGCCACTCAAGTAGCCTTCCACTTCAAAACCGAGTCGGCGTTGGTCGTCACTGGATGACAAATTCGGTGCCAATTCGCCCAGCAACTGCGCCGAATCCGTGGTGGCGTTGTTGCCCGGCGCGACCGAGGTCGACGCTTCTTGTTCCAGTTGGACATCGACGTTGCGATCGTTGCTGTATTGGTCCAGCAAGATGCTTCGCCAATCGTTGGGTGCCGGTCGCGAACCGAACGAGTCACCATTGGTGTCGGTGAACTGCGATCCGTCGGGACGACGCCCCGCACCGACGGTATCGTCTTTGATACTGGTCAAGACGACGGGTGCCCCGGGGTACCCGATGATCTGGACGCTGCCGCCGATTCGATCGACGATGTCGCTTGGCGTACCGGTCGCCGTGATGCCGGTTCCCAGCGTAGCACTGTTCGGGGTGCCTCCGCCGGACAGCTTGATGACCAAGCTCTCATCCGGGCGGCTTTGCAAACGCAGTCCGCCGCTGCTGTGGAAATTGTCGACGGTCAACGAATCGTTCAGGATGTGAACGATGTCCGTATCGTCGAACACGCTTTCGGTGGTCACCGTCACGCCGGCACGAACGACCAAGCCGCTGACCTGAATGTCTTCGGGCAAATCGGCCGGAACCACGTCGTAGACGTTTTGCCGAATCAGCGGACCACGGTTGTCGTTCAGATCGGCAATCCGTTCGCTGCTGCCGGTTTGACGACCTTCGTCCTCGTTGGGATCGCTGGTCATCGATTCGCTGTCGATGGTGATGATCGCGCCACGGTTGTCAATGAACTCGTTGCCGACAATGGTCGGCTGCGATCCACGAACAAAAATCACCGAAGGATCAACGTCCAAGCGACCTTGGCGGCCCGATGCACCGGCACCGTCTTGTCCGTCGTCATTGAATTCAAAACGTGTGTTCGTAATACGACCGGTCGCTTGTTGCAGTTCCAGCGGTGCAAATCCTCTCGATTCGCCGCCTTCGAGCAAGCTGATTCCGCCACCGAACGCGATGACGGCGTTGTCAAGACTGACATGGGCGCCGGCAGCGGCATAGATGCCCGACCAGTCGCCTCGCTCTGGATCGGTCGCGCCGTTGGCGGTCTGATTGTCGTTGTTCGTATCGAACGTTCCGCCGGTGCCGAAGCGATCGTCCAGCGAACTGGTGATGATGACACGGTTCTCTGCGACCCCTTCGGCCAACAGTTGCGTGCCATAACCCAGTTCGATTCGCGCGCCTCGCAATTTCAAAATCAAACCGGGATCAAAGACCAACGATCCGTCCAGTCGTCCGCGAATACCCAGACGATTGATGTCCAGCAGTCCGTCGGTCGAGGAACCGTTGTCGATATACGTGTCGGTGGTCGAATCCAAGTCGGCAACCAATTCATAGCTGCGACTTTGCTCGGGAATCACGTTGCCCGATGCGTCGCGAATGACCGCCCGGTAAAGACGCCGAGAAACGAAATCGCTGGTCGACGAATCGATCAACGGCAGACCGATCAACTCGATCGAGCTGTTGTTTTCGCTAACGGTGAATTGAAACGCATTGGCCTGTTCGGTCGATCGTGATTCGAATCCATCTCGGTCAACGAAGGTCAGTCGATATTCATAATTCGGCTGACCAGCGGCGGTTGTTTGCTGCAGTGTTCCGCCGGCAAGTCGTCGTCCGGATACAAACGACAGGTTGGGCGCGAACCCGTCATCGATCGACCCGCCGGGCTGACCCGCAACGACCAAATTCTCGGCGAGGTAGTGAACGATGTCGGTATCATCGAGCCGGCCTGCGACGGTCAATTGATCCGGCGGACGATTGGGACTGGTTTCCGAGCGAATGAACAGTCCGTTGATACTGTTGTTGACGACCAAGTTGTTGTGGATGTCTGGACCCACGCGGTCATAATCGGCCGTGAATGAACCGGCTTGCTGGAACAGCGGTGACTGATAGCTCTCTTCGGCAAAACTGTTCGGCGACGCGCTGATTGCTGCGTCGGCGCTGAACATGATTTCGTTGAACGTGATTGTCGGACGCAAGTTGATCATCTGGATGGGATTGATCAATTGCTGGACGGAGTCGACGACGACATTGCTGCTGCCGCCGTACCGGAATTCAGCGTGGTTGACGTATTGCAGGAAGATGCCTTCGTCTTCCAAGTCGCGGCGACCCTCCGCTTGGTCTAAATCGCGGCGGTATACGATTCCGCCCCAATCACCGGCCGCAGGCGCAGGCGAGTTGCCAGAGGCAGATGTATCGACGCTGCGATCACGAAGACTGGTAAAGATCACGCTGCCATCGTCGTACCCAAGTCCTTGGGAATCTTGGCCACCAAGCAACGTCGTTTCGACCGTTTCGCCCGACAAACTGATGTCGATCAGACGCGGCGTCCCCAAGACTTGAAGGGCGCCACCGCTGCGATCGACTTGAACGGTGCTGCTGCCGACGCCGATGCGTGCACCGCGAAGTTTGAATGCGGCTCCGGCGTCGATAATGGTCGTCACGCCCGCGGGGACTTCCATCGTACGGCCATCTTCCAGTGCAACACCGCCGGTGTTGGATGTGCCAATCTGATAACTGAAGTTATCCGCAATCGTCGTGATGTCTTGATCGGCACCACCGTTTCCAACAATGCGGACAATGTCACCACTCAGCGATGAACCAAAGGCATTGGCAACGGCCGAATTGCTGATGTTGTTGAACGGGCTGGCAAGACTTCCGTCGGCCTGAGGCCCGGCCGTTTTATCGACAAAGATGTTTCGGCCGAATACTTCGACGCCGCGGAAGTTATCTGAGAATTCCAGTTTTTGCTCGCCGCGGAATTCGAGGCCCGAGGTGGTCTGCGAAGCCGTGACACCGGTGATGCCTTGCACGCTGTTGATTGCGGATTGCAATGTGCCAGCCAGGTTGCCCGCAGGGGTCGGCTGGCCGCTGGCGCCGGAATTGTAAAACACGGGGATGTTGCCCCCGGACGCGCTGCCCCCGAAGTCGACAAACTGGAACGTTCGCACGATCCCATTGGCGCCTGTTACGGTCAATGTTTGTCCGTTGGTGATCGCGGCACCATTGTCGGTAAAACTGATCAGGCGATTTTCAGGTCGCGTTTGAAACCAGAAGTTGTGAACGCCACCGGGGACGCCATCGCCGTCGCCGTCTAACAAAGTTCCCGGCACATCGACTCGCGAGCTGTCCAGGTCGCGAATCGCATCGGACTCGTCGACTTGAGGCTCGAATTTCAGGTTCAAGTCGTATCGACCTTGTGTCAGGCCGCCGAAACTGCTGCCGGGGACCGACGGGTCGTAGTTGTCGTTGCCACTAGCGGCGATGCCGATGTAATAAACGCCGCTATCGAGGGATGCCGTGATGCGAGAGTCTTCGCTGAAGTAATCGTCGTTGCGACTTAATTGATTCAATCCGCCGCCGCGCAGCACCACCGAACCGAAATCAAGTTCGGTTCGCAGGATGTCTTCATTGGCGTCGCCGGACGCCAGCGATGCACGCATGATCGAGGATGCGAACGGGTCGTTGTTGATCGCATCGATCACATCGCCGATCGTCAGCGACGTGACATTGACGCTGGCGCGTGGCAAGTCGATCAGGATCGCATTGGGGATTCCATTGCCACTGGCATCAACCGCCTGTGAAACGATCGGACCGGTGTTGGCACCCGTCCGGTTGCTCAAGATAAAATCGATCCGCGCGTTGTTGCCCGCGATTCCCTTAGCGATCGCGTCGAATCGTACAGACGTGCCAATGCCGACACCGAAATCGCTCGTTCCCACCGCTTGGACTTCTTCGAACAGAGTCAGCGTTGTGTCCAGCAAGCTTGAATCGGCAAGCCGTTCGGCGAACGTCTCTGCGGTCAGCAAACCTTGGCGGTTGGCGTCGCCCAGGTCGACTTCGAATCGATAAAGGTCAACGTCAATGCTGTCCGGACGATGCAGGTGTTGACCGTGCAGGACGTCAAAATTGCCAGGGAAGATCGGCTCGAGCGGACTGATCTGCTCTTCCGTGTTGATCGAGTCGAACAGGAATTGTCGATTCAGGCTCATCAACGTTTGCGGTGGCAGGTCGCCGGCCTGTTCCAAGCCCAGCAGGAATCCGATGCCCGACATCGCAACGCGGAAAAAACTTTCGCCGAATGCCGTATCAAAGTCCGTGTTGATGCCGAACACCAACAAGGACTCGTCGAATGTCGGGTCGATGCGGACGGTGTAATCGGTTGTGTTGAACCGTTGCGTACCGGGGGCCGACTGGATCACGTCCGTGTCGCCAACAGCAAACGTGATTCCCTGGTCGACCGTTTCACGGAACTGAACACCGATTTGCGACGCCCACAGATTGACCGCTTCGCGGATACGATCTTTCTGGCGTTCGTCGATCTGGTTCAGGAAATTATTGTTGCCAACCGATTCGAAAATCCCGTTGAAGTTGTACGGGATTTCAGTGATGCCATCGGTCGAGTCCGCGCCAAACCGCGAATTGATGTGCTTGACCAACGTGTTGACGTTCACGCCCTCGAACGTCCGGTGTCCCGGATCGTTGTTGCTGCCCGGCAGATCGATTCCGAAGGGTTGAGGTTCGATCGATTCGCTAAAGACCAAGCTGGTCAATTGGTTGTCCGGTCCAAAGACACCGACATCAAGGGCCGTGCTAAGCGTTTCGCCTGCGGCGTGAAGCTGCATTGCAGGAGCGCCCACGACGTACGACGGGACGGTCAGATTAGCGCCGTCGCCGGCAACCCCGTTACGTTCAACGTTCATTCCGATCGCCGCCACGACGGCAGGTGCCGCGGTGATCGCCGATTGCAGATTGTTGAACGTCGGTGTGTCGCCGCCGAAATCGAAAATCACATGGCCATCAACGTCCAGCGACGCGATTAGTCCACCGCTGCCCGAATCGATAAAGCTGATTTCGCGTCCGCTGCCGGCTTCGCCGATCGCTTTGGAAAAGAACGTGACGCGCAGCCCGTCGTATTGGAAATCGTTGACCGCCGATGCGGTTACGGCAACTTGTGTTGGGGGCAGGATCAGGTCGACTCGGCTATCGACAGCCGTGCCGATGCGTAGACGCCAAGTTCCGCCGCCTTCGGAAACGCCCGGCAAGTTATTGATGTCGCCTGCGAAAAATAATCGGGCGGTGTGAGTCGCTTGGTCATAGACGACGCGGTCCGGTTGGAACAGTAAGTCGTCGGTCGTTCGGACTGTTTCCTGGGTCAGCAACAGTTGATAGAAACGCGGGTTCTCTGCCGAACGCTCGGTCGGATTTCCAGATTCGTCATTCTCGACGAATAGCGGATCTTCATTGAAGTAGACAACAATCTCGTCGCGGTTTTGATGAAGCGAACCGTCATCGGTGCGAACGACAGGTTGAGGTACGACCGCCTCGATTAGCGCGCCGAGTTTTAGCTGGAAATCGATCACGTCGCTGCGGCTGCCCGCGACATCCGGAATCAGTGCTTCGCCATCGGTATTGCGCAGCGCGACAATATTGCGGCCCGGATCGTCGAACCCGAAAACTTCGATGCGATAATTGTCATCGGGCAGCGACTCGGCGAACCGTACCACGACTTCGTTTTCGTTTGGCTCGCCCAGTGTGACCAAGCCTGGCGTGATCTGAACGTCATCACCCGTGTTGAACACACCATCATCACCGCTGCGGGTGACGCGGATGCCGTCCAGCGTTCCACTATCGATTTGTTGGCCCTGATCAAACCCGAACGTCAAGACACGCGGCGCCGTGCTCAGTTCCGATCCGTTGACGATCAAGTCGCCTTCGTTCGGTTGAATGCCGATCAACTGCGGACCGGCTAGCAACTGCCGCGGCTCGAGCGTCTCTAAAAGGCTCTGGCGACGTTTCATACGGCTATGCAACGACGCATCTTTTGCGCTGGCGGGACGAGATGTCTGGCGATCGCGGCGTTTTGAAGACGACGATGTTGTGGCGCTATTTCGCTTACGCGAGGTCATAGACCAAACCTTATTGGCGATGTCTCCGCATGGACGCTCCGGCACGGGCCGGATGCGATCAAAACGGACGTAGTTGGAAGGGTGTCGATGCGAGCGGAAAACCCACTGCAACGGAAAATCGATAGGGCTAAAACGACGAGTTGGTCTCCGACTGTGGGTACAGCCGAAACTTAGTCGCCGAGTATAGTTGGGGCCAAAAAACCCGCAAACAGTTGCCAGTTGCCGTATTTTCAACAACAGGCAAAGTCGGGCCAAACCATGACGGTCGTAGCGACAATGATGGAGTTTGACGAAGCCAGGCCTTGTCATCCCCCCAATTGGAGAGGCCGTTTGACTCATAAAATCCGCACCGCCGCGTGGTGCTTTGGACGGCCAATCGCGTCAAAAGTTCCACGAATGGAGTGTCGGGGGGCCTAGATACCATCAGAGTTTGCCCGCCCGATCGATATCGGGCAGGCGGCGCCCACCAGGCGACGCGGATATGACGACGGTTCATAGGGCTGTCGTCCGGAATTCGGACGGTTCTACGCCGCGAAAACCGGCGAATTTGAGGTCGGTCGGATGTGAAATCTCACCCGTGTCGATCGATCCGGTGGTGCCGGTGTACCGGAATTCACTGCCAGGGTTCCCGTTCTTGGCACCCAGAGCAGCGATTGCGACCCAGAAATGTTTCGTGGCTTTCCCTGTTTTCGATCGCTAATCGTCGTCGTCTTCGTCGTCATCGCGATCCGGATGCAAAGGGTCTTCCGGGTCAAAGAATAAATCGGCCAGTCCCAGCGGCACGGCGTCACCGCCGAGCGTCCGGCGACGCCGCTGGGCCATCGCTTCCAGGTCCATCGCGTCTTCACCTAAGCACATCTCGAGTGCTTCCCGCCAGGCTTGATCGCGGGTGATCGGATGGGTGGAGTCTTGTGACATTCTCTTGATGGCGTACCGCAGCAGATTGATTCCGTCGCGAGGCGAAAAGTCGAGTTTCAATTCATGAGAATGCTGAAGAAACTCGACCGTGATGGCCAGCATCTCGGGTTCGGCAAATGGCAAGTGGTACTGCAGGATCGCCATCTCGTCGTGCTTATCGGGGAATCCGACGCTCAGCGTTGGCTGCAGCCGGCTGAGAATGTAATCCGGAATCTCGAATGTGGATTCGTCGCGATTCATCGTGACCGCGGCGCGAAAGTCGGGCGACGCCGGGATGGTCGTCCCGGCCACTATCGATTCGACATGTCGCCGACCGTCGAAAAGTGGCGCGAGCGATGCCCACGACTTTTCGTTCATCCGGTTGCCTTCGTCCAAAATGCAGACGCCGCCACGGATCATCGCCGTGACCAAGGGAGATGCGTGGTAGGCGATCTTTCCACCCTGGCTCAGCACCGGCGTGATCAGCAAGTCTTCCGGACGTGTGTCTGCGGTGCACTGATAGATGTAAAGCGGTCGGCCTTGCGCCGCAGCCGCTGCGATTGCCAATTGTGTCTTGCCGACTCCTGGCGAACCGGTCAATCGTGGCGTCAGTGGCAGGTCGGCGTCATCCAGCGTGATCCAGCAAGCCAACAACTGCATCAGGATCTCTTCACGCCCAATCCATTTGCTGGGACTGACGTAAGGATGCGCAAGTTTCAGTTCGACGCCGCCGACATTTGCGGTCTGGCTCTCAGGTTCTGTCATACGTTTAAACTCGACGCGGTTGGTTGGGGGCATGACTCGCGTCGCGATCGGCTTGATCGGCCAAATCCGCCGGCGAACCTTCGGCAGGTTTGGGGGCATCTTGTGCGAAATCGTCAACGGATTTTGTTGCGCTTTCACCCGATCGCAAATCGGATTCTTCTTTCTCGACGGCCTTCCAAACGCCTTCGATATACCGGTGAATCGAGTGATCCGAAAAATGATCGACTTTGAATCGCCGCAATCCGCCTAAAAAGCCTCGCCAGCGATCGCGACGCTTCATGATCAGGCCCAGCTTTTTGATTTCGCCGTTGCGGTCCAAGTAGACTTCGCGGCCGCAGTGCCGGTAACCCAACAGGACTGGTGGGACTCTCGTGACGATGTCGTTGTTGTTGACGTACCGGTAATGGTCGAGCGAGACGTGATTGATGTACCGTTTGTCGCCGACCCGCGGGCTGCCAAAGGTGAACAACTCGCTCGGATTGCTGGCGATGTGTGACAAAAAACATCGACCCGCACAAATCGTGGCCATGGCGCCGCCGAGTGAATGTCCGCAAAACCACAGAGGTTGCTCGTTGGTCATCAGTGCCGTTTCTAACATCGGCCAAAGATCATCGACTTCTTGTTTGAACCCGCGATGCACCTTGCCGACCGTTTCGGCCAGTACGCTTGCCGCATTCGCATCGGCGCGAATATCGTTCCATTCGTTCGGTTCGGTGCCGCGGCAGGCGATGATACAGTCGTGATCGTTCCGGAATCGAAACGCCTGGGAACCGTCGCGGTCATAAAACGTGGAATCGGGAAAGCCAGCGAGCTTTGCTGCCGCAGCGGCTTCGGCTTCATCGTTGTACGTGAACATTGAAAGTTCGGCGAACAGCAGCGATCGTCTCAGGAAACTCAGCTCACTGATCGGAGTCGTGACATTCGAACGAACGACGATTGGAACTTCATCCTGTTCCTGAATCATGTTAGTCACGGTGCTGTTTCGTCCTTACCGATGTGGCGTTGGAAATGGGTCGTTGGCAGCTTGACGCCGCGTGCCGGGTACTGCCGCAACGACGGATGTTCATGAGTGGATCGATAACGGTGGATCGATGATGGTGGATCGATAATCCGCAATCCGCAGGCCGAACTTCGCAAGCGGCAAGTACATGCTCGCCGACTCCGCGAGAAGTAATGCCGCGAAAGGTAATTCTGACAGTTCCGCCAATCGCAATCGATAAGACGTGGCACGGACATGCGAAAGATGCTACGAATCTGCGGAAAAGGTTGCCGGGACGGGCGCACTGGGCTCGAGCATTTTGCCCAGCTTGGGGTGCCCCGCATCGACGTCGATTTGGATCGTTAGGTGTCGTCGCCAATTCTCGTCATCGGTGACGGGAAAGTCGCTGCGAAAGTGAACGCCACGGGATTCCGTGCGCGCGATCGCGCTGTCGACCATGCATGATGCCGTCAGCATTAGATTTTGCAACTCCCATCCCTCAAAGGTTTCGAACTGGTGCGGCATGACGTACGCGGCGAAGGATCGGATCGATTCGGCGGCTTCCTTGAGTCCCTCGCCATCTCGCTGAACGCTGGCAAGTCGTCCCATCAAACTCTTTAGCGAAACGCGAACATCCGCCACGTCGAACGCCTCGCCCTCGTTGTACTCGGGATGGCGGATCCGCAGCGCCTGCAGCGAACGGGGTTCTTCGCCGACCGCTCGCGAGACCGCTTCGCCGGCGTGGGCACCATACACCAAGCCTTCCAGCAGACTGTTGCTGGCCAATCGGTTTGCGCCATGCAATCCACTGCTGGTCGCTTCGCCCGCGGCCCACAAACCGGGCAACGTCGTGCGTCCCTGGCGATCGACGGTGACCCCGCCAATCATGTAATGGGCACCCGGACGCACGGGGATGCGGTCCGACGTGATATCCAGTCCGAACTTGGCACAAGTCTCGTCGATGCCTGGGAATCGGTCTCGAACGTGATTGGCATCCAGGTGGGAAAGGTCCAGGTAAACACTGGGGTGTTTGGTGATTTCCATCTGACGGATGATCGATTGACTGACCACGTCGCGTGGGGCAAGCTCAGCACGTTGGTCGTATTCTGGCATGAATCGGTGGCCGTTCACGTCCATCAGATGAGCACCCTCCCCTCGCACCGCTTCGGTGATCAGCGATCGAGACGAACCCGCGATGTACAGGACGGTCGGGTGAAACTGCATGAATTCCATGTCCCGCAGTTGTACGCCCGCCCGATAAGCCAGGGCAAAACCATCACCGGTCGCCACGGACGGATTGGTTGATTCCCGAAAGACTTGCCCGGCGCCACCGGTGCAAAGTATCGTTTCTCGCGCCCAGACCATCAGCGGACGCTTGTCTTCGCCGACGATCACCGCGCCTCGGCAACGGCCTTCATGCGTCAGCAGGTCGACGGTGAACGCGTCTTCCCAGATATCAACGTTTTCTTTTTGTCGGGTTTGTTCGATGACCGCCCGCATGATCTCGCGGCCGGTCGCGTCGCCCTGGGCATGCACGATTCGTTCGCGGCTGTGACCGCCTTCGCGACCGAGTTCTAATTCGCCGTTCTCGGTATCAAAATCGGTGCCCCAGCGGATCAGTTCTTCGATCCGCCGCGGCCCTTCACGGACGACCATGTCAACGACGTCGGTGTCGCACAGGTTGCCGCCGGCCGCTAATGTGTCGGCAATGTGCGATTCGAACCGATCACAGGGGTCCAGCACACCGGCGATGCCGCCTTGGGCGTAGTTGCTGTTGGATTCGCGAAGTGAGTCCTTGGTGACAACCAGCACGCTGTGGTGCGGGTCGATCGAGTTAGCCGCACGCAGCCCCGCCAATCCCGCGCCAATGACCAGGACATCGGTAAAGCGGTGGAACGCTCTTCGAGAATCGAACGGAACCAGATATCGCGGCGTCATCATCGGTGCGGTACTCCGGCCGGTTCGAGCAAAGAGTTTGAATCATTTGTTGAGCGTATCGACATCACTCTGTTATAGCGGATACGCTGGAAAATAATGACCACACGTCAGACGTGCATATTTTGCAGAGGTCGACCGATTTGAAGGTCAAATCCCAGTGCGACCGATCGCGCCCCGCGCATGACGATCCCAGCACAACAATCAGAGTTGTCTTGTTGACTCAATCGCGAAATTTCGGTTGCGACGCCCGCTAACAGAATTGATTTTTTATCCCTTATTTCAATGACCATTTAAGACGCAAGGTTTAGCGCCCCCACGAAGGACTCGGATCCTCGCCACCCCGTGATTGTGGGGCCGCGGGGCGGATCTGATGAAACGGGGCCGACCTGACGACATAAGATCGACGGAGCGGCGTGACTGACCGCCGATACCCCGTCTGGACCAAAGCATGAGCGAACTGAAACGAGAGCTATTCCCGACCGACGAACCGCCGCATGGCGATGATTCATCGCTCAGTGATGATGCGCCGCTGGGCGACGACGACGCGGCGCCGAGTCGGCCGCCCAAGAAGAAACGCCGTCGGCGACGCCGGCTGACGTTGGCCGTTTTGCCCACGATGTTGACGCTAGGCAACGGCGTCTGTGGCTTGGCTTCGATCGCGGTTGCCATGAGTGTCTCGCTGGAATGGCCCGATGACCAAAAGCTTTTTGTCGCGGGCATTCTGATCTTTGCCGGAATGCTATTCGACGCGCTCGATGGTTCGGCGGCGCGAATGACGGGACAGGAAAGTCAGTTCGGCGCGGAACTGGACAGCCTCTGCGATGCAATCACCTTTGGCACCGCCCCAGCGGTGATTGTGTGGCGTATCAGCGATTTATTGCCACAGCGTTTGACCTGGGCCATCGGCGTGCTCTTTGCGCTATGCGTCTTGATTCGGCTTGCCCGGTTCAACGTGGAAACGACCGAGGACGATACGCATGAAGGCTTTGACGGATTGCCCAGCCCTGCCGCCGCCGGGACTCTGGCGGCGTTTGCAATCGCGATGCCGGAACTATCGTCAGTCGTCGCGGACTCGATCTATCCCGATTCGGTGCGTTCGCTCGCCGCCAATCTGCTGTCGGCGTCCCATTACTTTATACCCATGCTGGCGCTGGCCTTGGCTTTCTTGATGGTTTCGCGGTACCAGTATCCGCATGTGGTGCAGCAGTGGGTCCGCGGGCGACGGGCCCCCCATCAAATTGGCCAGGCGCTCTTTGCACTTGTCGGGGTCTTCTTGTTGCACTGGCTGGCCTTACCGTTAGCGTTCTGCTACTACGCTTTCGGCGCGCCGGTTCGGTCGATCGCAAAGCGACGGAGCGGTGCGGGGGCCCCGGGCCGATCGCCCCAGTGACTTTGGCGCAGTGACTTTGGCGCAGTGGCGTAAACTTTGCGTATTGGCGGTGTTGGACAGTTGTCCGCAGGGCCCTGGCTTGTATCGGCACTGTAATATCTCGCAAGAAATCCTTCCCGATTGGCTCGGGGAACGATGCCTAAGTTGTGTGGCGGTGGGAAGTTGCAATAATCTTGCCTGCGTTAAACGTGTTTGACTGATGCTGGGAATCTGCGATCCTGGCACCGAAGAAAGAACGGGGATATCACCGTTCCTGTCTGAACTCGCAGTCCGCTCGGAGCAATCACTGTCTATGAGTACCGTCACAAGTCCGAAGCCTGGCAATCAGAAAAAACATCGAAGCACGCATGCACGCGGCGGCACCGAGGCCCAGCCGCACCGCAGCAGCTTGTATCGCAATCTGGTTCCGGCCTATCAGGCATTGTGGCCTGCTATCGCGCGACGAAACATTGTCGCAGCCTTGGGATCACTTTCTTTTCCCGAAGGAGCGAAATTGTTGGAAGTCGGCGTCGGCACCGGGCTCTCGCTTGATGCGTATCCCACACACGTCGACGTGACCGGAGTCGATCTGTCAGAATCGATGCTGGCCGAAGCACAGCAATTGATCGACGAAAAGGACTGGCGGCACGTCAACGTGATGCCAATGAACGCCGAGAAGTTGACGTTTCCCGATTCAAGCTTTGACTTTGTCAGCTCATTTCACACCGTAAGCGTCGTTTCCGATCCGGCCGCCATGATGCGCGAGATCGTTCGCGTCTGTCGGCCCGGCGGCCGAATCCTGATCATCAATCATTTTCGCAGTGACAATCCGTTGATCGCACGTGTGATCGATTCGGCCGGCAACATCACCAAGCGTTTAGGTTGGCGCACCGATTTGGACCTTGACCAAGTCATCGGTGAACTGCCGCTCCGGTTGGATCATTGTTATAAGCCCAACCGCTTGTCGTTCTTTACGGTGATGAAAGCGACTTGCAAACCGGACGAAGCCGAGTTGTCGGCCGCGATCTAGGCCAGCGACAACATCATCATCGCAGCGGCGCGTTCCCGTTGCCGCAGTAAAAAAACGAGTGCGGTGAATAGAACGTGGCGAAGGCGCGATCAAGCAATCGCGGCCTTGATTACAGGTCGCCTTCGCCGAGCCAGTCGGCGTAAACACGTGCGATGTCGCCCATGTAATTTCTTGGCGCATCTTTAGCCGCTTGCTTCATCAGCGATTTCGCCTTCTCCGTTTCGCCCAACGCGTCGGCGTACAACCCCAAATAAAAGTTGCCGTAAAACTGTGCGGCCAATCTTGTTGGTGAATTGGCTGGCGTTTCATTGATTCGGTTTGTCACCGCGTCGCGGTCGCCGGTGATCAGCATGTGGCGAATCTCTTCCATCGGAATTCGGGGATCATTCGGCGCAGCAAGCACGCGTTTCTTGGCTTCATCGGGTGAATCGAGTTTCGAGACGCACAAGAAATGCCACGCCGCATTTTCAACGTCGTTGGGGTTGACTGTTCGGTGTCGTTCGAACTGCTCGGCACCGGTCTTGAAGTCGCCCATGAAGTACAGCGCAATGCCTCGCTGCCAAAGATCAGGCATCTCATCCGCGTTCGTTTCCAAATAGCGGTCGAACATGCGAACGGCCCATTTGGGTTTACCGCTGCGCAAGTAGATGTCTCCGGCCAGCCGTGTGGTGCGCGGGTCATCGGGGCTGATCCGTACCATCGCATCGGCCGCTTTAATGGCCGCTGCAGGGTCCCCTTTTTGCAATGACCCGAGCGCGTGAGCACGTAATCCAGAAACTTTGGCTTCGTCGGTCGATCGCAGGATCGAATCGGCGGCCGAAGTGTCTTGCGGGCCGATGTCTTCCTGTGCCAAGGCGTGCGTTGGCAGGACTGCGGCGAGAAGCAAAAAGCTGAGGGTCGCCGGCAAGGCCAGGGCCGACCTCCGCGGTGACGTGAAAAGACGGCTGGTTCGATCCGTGATACGGTTCCGTGTCATCGTCGCAATCCTTTAGGGCATTGAAAATGTTCGCGGCAATCCCTGGTCACTCGAGTCGCCGCAGCGAGTCGGGTCGCCGCAGTCACCCGGGCCGCCTCTATCCGTTGGGCCGCCTCTTTCCTTCGGTCCCCCAATGGCCGTCGGGCCGCCCCTGTTACTCGGGCGTTTCGGCTGCACACGGGGCAACGATCTCTAGTAATTCGATGGCGGGTTCGCCGTCACAGTAGATCAGTGCAGTGCGTCCGTAAACCGTTTGGCCGATGCTTAGGTGCAGCAGCGAGGCGAGGCAGGGTCCGGATTTGACTTTCCAGAGTTCACATAACTCGACTTCCCGCAAGACATTGTGTTCGATCAGCACACGCCCCAGCGGGATTTCCTGGCTTTCGATTTGTTGCCAGACCTCTGGTTCTAAGGCGTCGATGTTTAATCGCACAATCCCATATTGGACGATTCGCCGGGAATTCGACGTGACCAGCGTGATTTCTCGCGAATACCAGTTGTCTTGTCGGACAGTCTGGTGCACGACGACGTCGACCGGTTCGCCGTAATGCGACTCGACCGTCACCGTCATGTGTTCGTTGTGGTCCAGCAGCGAATCGTAGGGCGGCGGGACTTCGTCGGCGGATGCAAAATCACCGAGTTGTTGGTAACCGGGCGGCCGGCCATAAAATTGATCTAAGAGCGTTTCGATTTTGACGCGAGAATCGTCTCGCGAAAGTGCCGGGTTCATGCCGCTTGACCTAACTGAAAGACTGTTGGCGGGGCTCGCAATGAGTGAAGCGTGATAGGGTGGGCGTGACGCGTGCGCCGATCGAATCCTGTTCAGTTCAGCGACTAACGGTTTCGATCGGACAATTAAACAATCGGGCCACCGACGCCGATCGAGACAACCGATGGCGAAGGGAGTTCGGGGCGTTCCAAAACGGTATCAACCAGGAAATAAAAGAGCCGGCGAAGTGCATCGGGCTCGATTTCGTCCGCGATCTGCTCGGCACGGGCTTGATGTTTGTCGACCAGTTGCAGCGCGGTTTCGAAAACGTTGACGCTTTCATACAGCTTGCGAACTCGCGACAATCGTTGTTCGTCGGTTAACCCGCAGGTCGGATCGGCCAGCCCCAGCAACTCGTCCTGGCCCTGTTGATCAAGCGCTTCGAGTGCCAACGCCCACAGTAATGTCGGTCGCCCACCGAACACATCGCCGCCCGCAGAAAGTTTGTTGCTTTCGTCGCCGTTCCAGTCGCCCAAGTCATTCAGGATCTGGAACGCCACGCCCATGTTACGGCTGAATGTGCGGACCGGTTCGACGTACGACGTCGCGTCACCGGCCAAGCGAATCCCGCTCATCAAAGCCGCTTCGAACGCAGGGGACGTCTTTAACGCGTAGACTTTCAGCGCGTCTAGCGGTGTCAATCGACGGTCCTTGGTATCTCGCCACAGCAGTTCGGCCCCCTGCCCTTCGGCCAATCGCAAGTGTGCCGCGGCAAGTCCGTCGAGAACGTCGACCCGCGCCTGTGCGGTGATCGTTTTGTCTGGGTCGCGATGGGTTGAGTCGCCAGTGTTTGAGTCGCCAGAGTTTGAGTCGCCATTGGTTGAGTCCCCAGTGTCGACGCGACTGAGCAAGCGATACCCCAATCCGATCAAGTAGTCGCCCACATTGATCGCGGTGGGCAGTCCGAATCGACGGTGCACGGCCGGCTGGCCATAGCGAAACGCATCATCGTCTTCGATATCATCGTGGACCAGGCTAGCCTTGTGGAACGTCTCGATGCTCATCGCGGCACGACGGACCGTATCGGGAATCGTTGCCACGGATTGTTCTCCGTCGGCGGTTGTTCCGTCGCCGCCGGTCATCGCGTCATAGGCGGCCAACGTTATGAAAGGTCGCGAATGTTTGCCGCCACGGGTAAGGAAATCGTAGGCAATATGTTCGGTTGCCGCGATCATGTCCATCGACTGCAGCGACTGGACCGTTGCGGGCGTGTCGCCGATCGGCTCCTGTGCCCGAATACGGGGCGCCAGCCGGTCCAACGTCTCCGTTTTGAACAGATCACTGGCGGCGCGCATCAAGTGAACGTAGCTGCGAGTTTTCTGTTGGGCCGGCACGTACGGGGTGCGAATCATCTGGTCGACCCAGGCTTCGTCGACCTTGGTGTTGCGGCAATCGCTGCTTAGCAGTGGAACCGCCATGCAAGGAATACCGGCCAAGAGGACTTTGTCGATTGCTTTTTCTAGAACGTTCAAGCAAGCGACGCCAACGACCGCATCGACATAACCGCCGACGATGATTTTCATCACGACCGGTGATCCTTCGGCGACCAAGACTCGATAGCCCATTTCTTCGGCCAGACCACGGAAGTCAGCAATGCTGCAAGCACCGCACTCTTTACAGTTCATTCCGAATTGGTCGTATTCGGCCGGGCAACCTTCGGCGTGTTTCAGGCAATGCGGCAGCAGAAACAGGCGACGTTCTGGGGGGACGGCCGACAGCGCGTCTTTCCAAAACTCAGAACTGATCATCACCATCATCCAGCCCAGATAGCCCTCCGGCAAATCTGCTTCCTCCAAAGCCCGTCGAGCAATTTGCTCCATTTGGTCCTTGTTGATCGGCGTGGACGGATCGAGTTTCGCCGCGATTTGTTCGCATCGCGCTCTTAAGCTCTCACGCATCTCTAGCGTCGCCGGCACATCTTTTAGATGGCTGGTTTTTCGCCGCCGCGAACGACCCTCGGGCGATGATGCATCGGATTGCTGATCGGGCCCGCCTGCGCCAGATGTGATGGCCGATTCCGTCTTTTCGTTAGGGCTTAGTCCCGTAGACAAACGATTTACCTCAGGGGTCACTCGTGATGATGCTGCGAATTCAAACGTCGTCTTTGTCGACCGTCGCTCTTAGATAACTGCCAAGCGCCGTGGTCGCAAAGATCAAAGGATACAATCGCTCGTGGTACCAAAGTTTGGCGAAGTAGAATCCGATCGGCCAAGCGACATGATGACGGCCATCGCGCACGCTTTGCAATAAGAACTCGACGCCGCAAATTATAGCCTCAAATAGTGGATCGTTCCCACCGCCCACGGTTTCTGGGGAAATGTCGCTCTCGCCTTCACCGTCACGGCGATGACCATCGGACCTTTCAACCCCTGGCCGGGGCGAAAGTTTTCGTTCATCCCCGATCGCTTGGGTCAACGCTTCCAGTGCCAGTGCGGTTTCTTCCACGCTACTGACCAGCGAGTCGGGGCAGTCGCCTCCCTGACGGGTGATCCATTTTCGTACAGATGGTCCGCCACCCCAGCCTCCGTCGGGGTTCTGGTTTTTGATCAAGAAAGCGGCCGCTCGGTCGTAGTCGGCCTTGCTGATTCCTCCCGAATCATGACACAACATGACGCGTGCCGTTCCGTAAATGGGGTTGATGTCGTCGGGCAAGTCTTGATTGCCGAACCACAACGGCAGCCATGAGCCGTCACTTCGTTGCGAGCGAATCAGGAAATTTTTCGCCGCGTCCTCTCGTGCGGAATTCGATTTACCCGCGGCACGGTACGCCCTTAACGCATGCGCCGTGAGATCCGTGCTGCTGCGATCGAATGGCAGCTTTCCCCAGCCGCGACAGAATGTCGGCCAACCGCCGTTGCGATTTTGTAATTGATCTAACCAAGAGACCCCTTCATCGATGGCGGCATCGATTTCGTCTCGCAGTTCTGGCAAAACGTGTGGCCTCGCGTGTCGCAGCGCAATGATCGCCGCCGGGGTATCATCGCCATCCGGTACGGCGCCGCTAAGATCGGTCCAGCCCCATCCGCCCGGTTCGGCGCCGGTGAATGGATGGCGGCGACGGTGTTGGCAATTCAAGTGCCAGCGGACGAGAGCCTCGCTGCACCACGAGCCATCGTCCTGGGGGTCCGATGCGAGCGCATGCATCGCCAGCGATGTAACCCAGGTCGCAAGGTTCGTATCGATTGGCCAACTGTTGTCATCGGTGATCGATTGCCGCAGAAATCCCAGGCCCCGCTGCGCGACTTCGCAGCCGCCTCGCCCGGTCACCGCCAAACTCATCACAACGAATGCCGTCAACGGAGTCGCCTCGAGATAACCTCCGCTCTCAGGCTGCATTCGTTTCAAGACGTTCATCGTTCGCTTGACCGATGCGGCACGAATCCATCGTATCGGCGGCAACGCTCTTGGCCCCAGAAAGTGCCGCGCCTGTCCGATCGCGACCAAAGCGGGAATCGCATAACTGACGACCGGCATCCGCAAGAATCGATACATCGATTGAGGGAACACCGCCGCTTCAAATGGCAGTGCGGCGACCTCGGACCATGGAACCAATCCCGCGATCGCGAGGTTGTTCAAGATCGGGACAACAAACGTCTTGTCGGTGCCGTACCGCTTGCGTAATCCGGCAATCCCGCCGGCAAGGTCTAGATAGGATTCGAGTCGTCCGCATTGCTCGTTCGAAAGTGCGTGCGACGGTCCCACCGTTTTCTCGGCCAGCGTTGACGCCGCCAAGACAAGATAACTGGTCGCAATATTGGAATAGCTGCGGTCGGTGTCGCCGTATCCGCCATCATCATTTTGGCTCGCTCGCAGCGTCGACATGCCCCGCTTGATCAACGAAACATGCTCGTCCTGCAGTGTTGGCGGTGCTGAATCTTTGTTTGCCTGGTCGCCGGAGACGCTTCGCTTGTCAGATCGATGACTCGGCGCAGGGTGGCGGTCGTCCGGATCGTCCGGGCGAGCATTCTGCGTCTCGCTGGCATACAATAGCGTCGCCGAAATCGCACTGACCGCCGTCGCCGTGCTGAGGGCCGACGATGACAATTCACCCACCCAATGAACCGCTTGCTGACTTTCTCCGGCTTGATTTTTCACCTCAACACGCTGCGACAATAATTCCGCCCGCAATTGGTCGAGCGTCGCTCGTGTTCGTTCGCGTAATTCACGCACACGTCGTGATTGTTCGGGCAGCGTTCGCTTTCGCAAAGTTGATTTCATCCGCAAATTGTATCCCCCCAAACCGAAACGGACATCATGCAACGACGTCAATTCCTCTCGTTAGCGGCGACCGGTACCGCTGCCGCTTGTCTCGCAACGCCCCATCCCGTTCGCCTGGATGCCGCAGAGCCGATTGATCGCCACGGCCCACCAAGGTTTCGGTTGGGGCTTGCTGCGTATTCCTTGCGAGATTACTTCGCATTTAAAAAAGGCAAGCCGCAAAAACCGTCCGCCGACGGTCAGGCCATTGATATGTCCGGATTCCTGGACTACTGCGTCGACAATCACATTGAATCGGCTGAATTAACCAGCTATTTCTTTCCACCCTCGGCCGACCAAGACTACTTTCGCAATTTGCGTCGCGAAGCTTTTTTGAAAGGTGTCACAATTTCGGGAACCGCAATCGGAAACAATTTCACGGTTGGAACAGGGCCGGGCCTTAAGCGCGAAATCGAAGACGCCATCGGTTGGATCGATCGCGCTGCGGATCTAGGCGCACCCCACATTCGACTCTTTGCCGGAAAGGGAAAAGAACTCGCCGACGATCCGGCGAGGCTGGATCAAGCCGTCGATGCTTTGAGTCAATGTGCGGAACACGCCGGCAAGAAAGGCATCTTCATCGGTGTCGAAAACCACGGCGGGCTGACGCCGGACCAATTGCTGACAATCGTCAAGCGAGTCGATCAGCCGTGGTTCGGTATCAACCTGGACTCTGGGAATTTTCACACCGACGATCCGTATGGCGACTTGGTCAAATGTGTGGGGTACGCCGTCAACGTTCAAGTGAAAGCGAGCATGAAATCGCCCGATGGGAAAAAGTATCCTGCCGATCTCGAGCGCGTCGGCGGAATCCTAAAGGATGCCGGCTACCAAGGTTTCGTGATTTTGGAATACGAAGACGAAAAGCCATACGAGAACATTCCGCCGACGATGGATCGGTTACGCGCCGCTCTCGGCGTTTGATGCTGTCTGTCAAAATGTCGGCGTCCGATCATCGTGGTGACTTGAGCCAAACGAGCAAACGCACACGCAGGTCCGTTCTATTGCGTCGGTATCGCAGCTCGTTGAGGTACTTATTGCTGGTTGTCCAGAAACGACAGCAGATCGCGAATTTCGCGATCGGTCATCAAGTCAATCAAGCCATCGGGCATCATCGATGTGGACAGCTCTTTCCGGTGTGTGATTTCAGACTTTAGGAACGATTTTTCTTTCCCGGCGCTATCTCGGTAGAATTCCTTGCCGCTGGTGCCGCCTTTGCGAAGCATGATTCCTGTAAAGGCGACGCCGTCTTCGGTGATTAACGACCAGGGATAGAATTGTGGATCGACGTCGCGACTTGGCTGCAACAGCGAACGCAATAATCGATTCGGATCGCCTTGTGTTGATGCGGCCGAAAGATCTGGACCAACGACCATGCCGCGTCCGGAATGACGGTGGCATTTCGCACATGTGCCGACTCGATGGTGAAAGAAAATCCTTGCACCCGCGGCTCGATCGGGTTCACCGGCGATCGAGCCCAACCGATCCTGCCACGCCGTGGTATCGGTTGCCGGTGGACGATTGAGCTTGATCGACTGAGGATCGATTGCCGCGTCGAACAGATCCACTGATTCGGGGAATTTCCGTTTTAATGATTGAAGCTGATCAAGCGTCGATTGTTGGAATTGGGTGAACCGCAGCGAGCGCAACGCTTCATCGCGTAGCACACGATTCTCGGAACCCGCGAAACGAATCAGTACCGTGCGTGAATCCGCATCTGATGGGTTCAGGCCTGCGATGGCATTGGCGATCGTTTCGACGGAACTTGTGTGATCGGATGCGATACGTCGCAGCAGTGGCTGTGAAAACGATTTGCCAGCGTCCGCTAATGTCCGCGTCAATTCATGTGTGACGCTCGTGTTGTTAATCGAAAGTAACTCGTCGCAAAGTTTTCTGGTGATCTTGCCATGCGTTGGGTTGATCAGCCGCAGAGCGTAGGCGCGGGTGATCGGGCTCGCCTTACGGTCGGTGACTCGTGCCATCAGCATGTCGGCATCGGCAATGCCGGCACGTGGGTTACCCGCCAACGTGTTTCGTGCGGCCAAGGTCGCTTCGAAAATCCTGTACGAGGAATCCGAGTTGGCTAAGTCTTGTTCGACCTGATCACGAAAACCAACAATTTTTTCTTCGGTGATCCAGCGCAGCGTTTCAAAACGCACGTCTTCATTTTTCTTGTTCCAAAAATAGTCGAGCCAAAGCCTGTTCTTTGGTGAAGACTTGCGGATCGCGTGAATGAGATTTAGTTGATCGTCGAGCGGCCATTTTTCAACATCTTTCGGCCTTAGATCCCCAACGCGATTTGAAAGCGCATCGATTGCCGCGCGAGCGATAAATGCGTCATCGCTGCGAGCGTGGTCCAGGATTTGAGTTGTCGTGAAGTCGGGCGCACCCTGTCGAAGCCGCTCGGCAAGATTCGCAGCGTCGTTTGGCGGTGCTAATTCCATTTCGCCCAGCCAATCCGCCGCCGGATCGATGTCTAAACGCCAAATTCGCCCGTAGCCGTGCAGTTCGTACGACCCGAAGACCCAATCCGTCAAATAAAAGCGGGTATCAGAGACTTTTGTGATACACACGGGGCGAAAGTTATCACCACCGGTGACCAGTGTGACACGTTTCGTTTGAAAACTCGCACCCTGCGGCGAAAGCGGATAGAAGTCGATTCGGTGGTCCGCCCAGGTCGGTACGATCAAACCGTTGGCGATCGGGGCAATTCCGCACGGGGCTTCGCCGACGCTGTGCAACATCGGCAGTGTCCCTCGCAGCTCTCCGTTCCAGCAGACGAACGGATGGAATGGCGCGTTGCCGAACTCTCGCTGGTATCCGTAGTCGCCGCCTTGCACCACGTGTATCAATCGACACGGAGGTCGCGCACCGGGATCGTTCTCGGCGGCAAAGATCGTGCCATCCTTACGAACGCATACGCCGAAAGGATTCCAGAATCCTCTCGCGATCCGCCGCACATTGCTTCCGTCGGGGCGGATCCGGAAAATGCCGCCTTCCCCGGTGCCGGTTTCGGTTGACTGATCGGTGCCTGTTAACGTCCAAGGTGTCCAGTAATTCTCACCGAGAGCGAAGACCAAATCCCCATCGGGATGCCAAGCCATTCCGCTGAGCCCGTTGTGCGGATAATCTTCGGTCGTGTCCAGTACGGCGATATCTTGTTCGATATCGCCGACGCCGTCTCCGTCGCTGTCTTTGACGCGCAGCACGCGGTCTCGCTCGGCCAAGTAGACCCAGCCGTCGTCGCCCAATTCCAAGTCCATCGTCGCGTCGGTGGCTTCGTAGAAAACACGTCGCGATCCATCGGCGGCGATCACGACGATTTGATCGTGGTCAGGGCCTTGATAATCTTTCGGGCGGAAGTGCGTGTGGCTTGCGACGACCCAGATGTTTCCGTTGGCGTCGACATCGATGCCGGTTGGCGTGACGACGTCAGGATGCTGCGAAACCTGGGTCAACGTCACGCCAGGGACCAATTCACGGGTCATGGGTGAAACGTCAACGTCATCGGCGATGCCCGTCATCGCATGCATCAGCAAGATCGCCGGCGATATCACGGCGACAGTCAATCGGTGTAGAATCATCAGCTCGTCCACGTAACTTATCTTAGAATTTGGCTGACATTATGAACCAATTGATTGCGGTATGTGCGCCCTTGCTGGTCCTGGCCATAACAGTTTTTGCCGGGCCGACAAACGCAGA
The DNA here is from genome assembly GCA_963975425.1 of uncultured Pirellulaceae bacterium. Taxonomy (GTDB): domain Bacteria; phylum Planctomycetota; class Planctomycetia; order Pirellulales; family Pirellulaceae; genus CAXBGS01. The sequence continues at coordinate 109,916 of CAXBGS010000003.1, read as the reverse complement.
GGAAGTCGAGGGATCGAACCAGGGGAAATGGGTGCAGCTGTTCAACGGCAAAGACCTTGACGGATGGACACCAAAGATTCGATACCACGAAGTCGGCGAAAATTACGCCAACACGTTTCGCGTCGAAGACGGTCTGCTTAAAGTCGGCTATGAAGGCTACGATGATTTCAATCAGACATTCGGGCACCTGTTTTACAAAGACGATTTTTCGAACTATCGATTGCGTGTCGAATACCGATTCGTCGGCGATCAATGTAAAGGCGGTCCCGGATGGGCGTTCCGCAATAGTGGGGTCATGATTCACGGCGAACGCCCCGAAACGATGGCCAAAGATCAAGACTTTCCGGTGTCGGTGGAAGTCCAGTTGCTCGGCGGCGACGGTAAGAAAGATCGCACCAACGCAAACCTTTGCACGCCGGGCACGAACGTTGTCAAAGACGGCGAATTGTTCTTGCCCCACTGTACAAGTTCATCATCGAGAACCTATCACGGTGACCAGTGGGTCACGGCCGAAATCGAGGTGCATGGCAACGGCGTGATCAAGCATATCCTCGACGGCGAGACGGTACTGCAATACACAAAGTCCCAACTGGACGACCGCGATCCGCACGCAGTAGAACTCGGCAAAGCTGCCGGCACCATGATGTTGAGTGGCGGCAGTATCTCGCTGCAATCAGAAAGCCATGGTGTTGAGTTTCGTAAAGTCGAGATCATGGAATTACAACCGTAGACAGTCTGCTACGATGTTTGACCCAAGTGACCCATAGTTTCTCTTAACTAACCTTCCGGAGTTTCAACGATGATTCGATCACTATTATCGGCAGCCCTCGTTTGCACATTCGCCACGATCGCATCGGCGCACTGCCAAGTGCCGTGTGGAATCTACAGCGACCAACTGCGTTTCGAACAAATGCTCGAAGACGAGCATACGATTTCAAAGGCGCAGTTGCAGTTGAACGAGTTAAGCACTGATGTCGACGCGCAAGCGATCAACCAACTGGCGCGTTGGGCGATGACCAAAGAGGACCACGCGACGAATATTCAGCGAACAATCGCCGACTACTTCATGGCCCAGCGAATCAAAGCTGACGATCCCGAGTACGGCAAGAAGTTGATGGCTGCCCACGCCGTTATGGTCAATGCCATGAAATGCAAGCAGTCGGCCGATCCGGAAACGGCGAAGGCTCTCGAGAAATCGATCTTTGATCTGTACCGAGCCTACGAAGGCAAAGAACCTGATTTCGAGCACAGTCACTGATCAAGCACAGGCACTGATCGAGCACAGGCACTGATCGAGCATAGGCACTGATCAAGCATAGGCACTGATCGAAAATCGCGGCGTTTTCCTGCCACCGTTTGGGCTGGTTAACTGCGCCATGAAAAACGATTTAAAGTACGATCCGGCTCCTGCACGGGGGCCGGTCGGCTTTGGTTCATCTGATCAGAAACGCGGCATCGACAGCAAGTCTTGCGTCGGTCGGTCGATCGGTTGTGAGTGGCCGCTTGAATTCACCAGCCGTTGGCACGCAAGCGTTTCAGCACCGCTTGTCGCAGTTCGCCAGTGGCGCTGCCCAGGGCAAGTCGATAGTTTGCGCGGGCTTTTTGCAATTCACCCTCCTGCTCGGCATCAATCCCTCTTTTGTATTGTTGATAAGCCTTGCTCTGTTTCTTAGCGGCGGCTTTCATTCGCTGCTCTTGCAGTTGCGATGCCTGTCGTTGACGGAATGCATCGGACATCTGTTGGGCTGGCGTCGTCCTCGGGTAATCGCCGACCACAGGCGTGATTCCCGTCACGAAGGGGCGGATCGTCTGGCTGCTGAAAGAACCCGGGTATCCATTGGTGGTGGTTAGCGATGGCGTTGAGGACGAAATCGACCGGTTGCTGCCCTGCGAAAAATTGAACCCCAGGCTGCCCGAAACTTTTCCGCCCCCAAAGCCGATTCGCCCGCGCGACCCCGCGTTTGGATCCGCGTTCCCAAATGGCGGTGTTGCCGGTTGGCCGGAATTGAACGAGAAGTTTGGGCCGCCCACGTTCCACTGGAAACCGTTTCGCTCGAAGTAGGACGATCCAAATTGTTGCTGCGGGATCTGTGTTTGAATCATCTGTGCCGACAGATTCGTCACCGCGTACGCAACGAGGCACAAGGCAATGGCGTGTCGCATGAACATCCCTAACGAACATCCCTAAACATGGTGACTTGGGGTGTAAATCACCGCCCAGCACCGAGGTTGATTTAGGCGGATTCGGCTGTGTGTTGTTCGACGGCGATGTGATTCTGGGCTGCTGATGTGACTTTCGCTTGGATCAATTGCCCCACCATGTCCGCCGGGTTCACCGAGTCGTCGATGGTTTTAATGCACTCGGCCGGCGCGTAGCGACAAGTGGTGCCTCGCATCAGCACGCTTGTGCTCGAATCATGCCGATTCAGCGACACGATTGGTTTCGAGGATTCGACGAGCAACTGTACCGAACTGCCGATCAAGCTGTGGAAATAGTCTTTGCGAAGTTGGGTTTCTAGTTCAGCCAAGCGTTGCATCCGCGCCGCCTGTTCCGTTTTGCAGACCTTGTCGGGCATCTCGGCAGCAGGCGTGCCACGCCGAGCGCTAAAGGGAAAAGCGTGGATCTTCGAAAATCCGGCTTCGCGGCATGTGTTCAGCGTCTGGATAAACTCGTCTTCGGTTTCGCCCGGAAACCCAACGATGACGTCCGTCGTGATGGCAGGGTTTTCCAATGACTCGCGCAAGATGCGACAACGGTCCAGAAACATTCGCGTTCCCCATCGCCGGCGCATCCGGCGGAGCACACTATCGCTGCCGCTTTGCAAACAGAGATGAAGATGGGGGACGATCCGGTCGGCATGCTCCGACATGATCGCGATCAACTCACGTGTGACTTCGGTCGCTTCGATACTGCTGAGCCGGATGCGGAAATCGCCATCGATGCGACAGAGTTCGCGAAGCAAGTGGGCTAAGCGTACCCATTGTTCTTTCGGCTTGTTGCGATTCCAGTCGACGCCGTAGTGGCCCAAGTGAATCCCGGTCAAGACAACCTCGTGATGGCCGGCCTGCACCAATCGAGTGACTTCGTCGACAATGTGCGACAGCGGGCGACTGGTCAATTTGGGGCGCACATGCGGGATGATGCAGTAGCTGCAACGAAGCAAGCACCCGTCCTGAACTTTGACATACGCGCGTTGACGTCCCGAGTAACCGTCCAGTCCGGTGGGAACATCGACGACACCAAACCGTGTCATCAAGTCGGGCAGTTCGCGTTTGTCGGTGACGACGTCGGTGACACCGGGCAGCTGTGCGACTTCTTCGGGCGCGCGCGTTGCATAGCAACCCATCACGACGAGCTTTGCGCCCGGGTTTTGCCGAGCCATCCGCCGGATGATTTGACGGCTTTTGACGTCGCCTTCATTCGTGACGGTGCAAGTATTAACCAGGCACACGTCGGCGACTTCGTCACGCGCGCAGTCATCGAAACCGACTTGCTGCAATCCTTGACGAACCAGCTCGGTTTCGTATTGGTTGACTTTGCAACCGAGCGTGGCCACGCGAAGTTTTGCGGTCATGCTGTGTTATTCGTTTACCGGTTCGATCGTCGCCGACATGCTGCCTTTGCACCGAGCGATCAGTTCGTCCTTGCCGAACGCGTGGATTTGATCGCGTTTCAGTTCGGCATGTTCCAGCGTCGTCGTCAAGCAAATGGCTCGGCCGCTTGTGTCGACTTCCTTTGCAATTTGGAATCCTGCCTCGATCGGGCGCCGAAAGACCTGCTTCATCATCAGCACGACGTATTCGTAGCTGTGGTCCGGGTCATCCCAAAGTACGACGTGATAGCGTGGCTGCTTCTTGGGCTTTTGTTTTTGGTTACGTTTCGGTGTGGTTTGTGGCTCTGCCACCATCGAGTGATGCTCTGCCATTGCTGACAACGCTCCTTGCTGATTCGGAAACATCGTTACTGGGGTGATTTCTGCACGTCATTCTCGTCACCGCAGAACGAGATATATTGTAGCGCCGCCGCGTGGCGGTCGGCAGCCCTTTCCACTGGTTTTTACCGCTTGTTTTGCAACTTTGATTGTGATCGGCGGCTGTGAACACGGATTCACGCTGGCCGGCAACAAGGGCGTCCAAATGCTGGTGCCAGGCCCCGTTGTGGGCACGCTCGAACCCGAAATGGACTCGATTCTAGACGCCCAGCTCTCGCCAATTCGCCAATCCTCAAACTTGCCCAAAAAATTCCATGTCGACCTCTTCCGTCTTGGACACAATCGAAAGCGATTCGCCGCGGCATCTGGACGAACTGGTTCAGTGGCTCAAAATTCCCAGCGTTAGCAGCGACTCTCGGCACGTTGCCGACGTGGGGCGCGCCGCCGATTGGTTGAGCGAAAAATTTAAGCGAGCTGGACTGTCTGTCCAGACCATTGCGACCGACGGGCACCCGATGGTATTCGCCCAAACGCCGGCCGTCGATGGAGCGCCGATCGTCTTGGTGTACGGCCACTACGACGTCCAGCCTCCCGAACCCTTGGATCAGTGGATCACCGGTCCGTTCGAGCCGACCGTCCGAAACGGAAATCTATATGCCCGTGGCGCGACCGATGACAAAGGTCAAGTGCTGACGCATATCCACAGCGTCTGTGATTGGGTCGCCAGCGGCACGCCGCTTCCCTTTCAAATCAAATTGCTGATCGAAGGTGAAGAGGAAGTCGGCAGCGAAAATTTGGAACGCATGCTTCCCCAGCTCAAGGAACAATTGGCCTGTGATTGCGTGGTCATTAGCGACAGCAGTCAGTACGCCGATGGACAGCCGGCGATCACGTATGGGCTGCGCGGAATCGCGACCTATGAGATCAAAGTTGATGGGCCGAGCCAGGATTTACACAGCGGGTCGTTCGGCGGTGCGGTGATGAATCCTGCAATCGCGCTGTGTCACCTGCTTTCGTCGTTCGTCGATGACCAAGGGAAAATTCAGATTCCGGGCTACTATAACGATGTGCAATCATTGAGCGAGGAAGAGCGCAAGCAGTGGCGCCAATTGCCATCGGATGACGGACAATTTGCCAAGGCGATCGGGGTCGATGCATTGTTCGGTGAATCCGGCTACACGACCGACGAACGTCGCTGGGCAAGACCGACCTTTGACATCAACGGTCTGACATCGGGTCATCAAGGCGAAGGCGTCAAGACGATCATTCCCGCCACGGCATCCGCAAAATTTAGCTTTCGGTTGGTGCCCGACCAGGATCCCCAAAAAATCACCGAGGGACTTCGGGCGCATGTGGAACGTCATACGCCGCCGGGCGTTAAAGTCGCTCTGGAACCCGACCACGGTGCGCCGGGCATGTTGGCCAATACGGCCAGCCCGTTCATGCAAGCGGCAAGAGACGCGATCGAGTCCGCATTTGGGGTCAGTCCGGTCTTGATTCGCGAAGGAGGTTCGATTCCGATCGTCACCCGCTTCCAAGAAGTACTCCAGTGTGATTGTCTATTGATGGGCTGGGGGTTGTCCGACGACAACCTGCATAGCCCCAACGAAAAATTTCGAGTCGCCGATTTCCACCGTGGCATCCGGGCTTCGGCATTGCTGTGGCAAAACATCGGACAACTCATCTAAAAGAAAATTATGCTTGACAGAAAATTTATTGTTCAAAATTTAGACCTGGTTCAACAGAACTGTGATCGTCGAGGCGTGAAGGTAGAGCTCGGACGCATTGTCGAGCTTGAGAAAAAGCGAATGGAGAAGTTGCAGCTTGCCCAACAACTCAATCAGCAAGCCAACGAGACCAGCAAGGGAATCGGAAAAGCAAAAGACGACGCCGAACGCCAGGCCATGATCGCGAAGGGGCGTGAGCTGCGAGAGCAGAAAGACGCGGCCCAGCGTGAACACGATGAACTTGACGAACAGATCAACGATCTGCAAACGGTCATTCCTAATCTGACCCATCCCGATGTGCCCGAGGGTGGCGAGGACGACGCCAAGGAATTGTCGCTTGGGAAAACAGCGATTCCCAGCTTCGACTTCAAACCGCTTGATCATGTTGAACTTGGCGAAAAGCACGATCTGTTCGATTTTGAAAGTGCTGCTCGCGTCGCAGGATCGGGATTTTACTATTTGCGAAACGAAGCAGTCCGGTTGGACCTGGCGCTGCAGCAATTCGCCATCAGTTTTCTAAGCGAACGCGGGTTCACGCCGGTCACGACCCCCGATTTGGCGCTGACGCATATTCTGCAGGGGATCGGTTTTTCGCCACGCGGGCCTGAGACTCAGATTTACAGCATCGAGAATACAGAATTGAATCTGGTCGGGACGGCCGAAATTACGCTCGGCGGAATGATGGCGGGACAGACGATCGATGTGGATCAATTGCCCATGCGCCTGTGCGGGCTGAGCCATTGTTTTCGGACCGAAGCCGGTGCCGCAGGACGCGCGTCCAAAGGACTGTATCGCGTTCATCAATTCACAAAAATCGAAATGTTTGCGTTCACCAAGCCAGAGGAAAGCGACGCGGTGCATGAAGAGCTGCGCCAGCTGGAATGCGACCTGTTTGACACGCTAGAAGTCCCCTATCGCGTGATTGACACGGCGGCAGGCGATCTGGGCGGACCGGCCTATCGCAAGTATGACCTCGAAGCCTGGATGCCCGGACGCGGCGATGGTGGTGAATACGGCGAAGTCACCAGTACCAGCAACTGTACCGATTACCAGTCGCGGCGATTGAATGTTCGTTTTAAAACGCCCGGGCAAAAAGGCACCGAGTTCGTGCACACCCTGAACGGAACCGCGTTCGCAACGGGGCGAGCAATGATTGCGATTCTAGAGAACCATCAACGCGCCGACGGCAGCATTGCGATCCCGAAAGTGTTGCAGCCCTGGGTCGGTACCGAAGTGATCGGTTAAAGCGTTCGCGTTTTTCTTGTCGTTCGGGCTTGTTCAGGGCTTGCTTCGGGCTTGTTTCGGGCTTGTTTCGGGCTTGTTTCGGGCTTGCCCCGGACGCAGGTGATATGCGTCGACGCGACGTAATCAAATTAGAAACACATTCGCGTCATACATCGCTCGCAATGTCCCTGCTGCTTTGTGTCATGACGAGGCGAAGTGATTGCTACGCCATCTCATCATTACGCGATGTCATTGCACGTCCAGGTTCCGTCGACCAGACGCCATGTCTCGCCGGTCGGATTCTTGTTTCGCAGCAAAGTCGGCAGACGCGGTTCGCGGACATTGTCATAGCTGGTCAGCTTTGCAAATCGTAGCAGCGACCCGGGGACGCCAACTGCGGTGAAACCCGGATGCCCCGTCGCCGGAAACGGTCCGCCGTGATTCATGGCGGGGCTGACGGCAACACCGGTCGGCATCTTGTCATTAAGCAAGCGGCCGACTTTTGGGGTCAGTTCGAACGAAACTCGTTGTGCGATTTCCTCGTCGCGTCCGTCGTTGGCACTGTAAACGCATCCGGTCAGGTTGCCTTCGAGGTGACGAATGACGTCGCAGACTTGGTCCACATCATCGGCGATGACAAGCAACGATGCATTGCCGAACGCTTCGGTTTGAAAACCTTCCGGGTTGCCTAGGAAATCTTTTCCGGACACCTGCATCAGCGTGTTCGCATAGGCACAGCGGTCCGATTCTGGCTGGCCGCCACCGGTCAACAGTTTTGCGCCGAATTCCGTCAACTTGGTTACCGCCGACGATAGGCTTTTGGCGACCGAAGGAGACAAGAGAGTGCCGGCGGGGCTCGATTGAAATTTGTCTGTGATAGCCGTCACGAAATCGTCGGTTGCCGAATCTCGCATCAGGACGACAAGTCCGGGGTTGGTACAGAATTGGCCGGTTCCCATCAAAACACTGGTCATGAATTCGCCGACAATTTCATCTCCGCGCTCGGCAATCGCGCCGGGTGTGATGACGACCGGATTGACGCTGGAAAGTTCCAAATAGATCGGTTTACCTGCCTTGTCGGCGGCGGCCTTCAGGACCAAACCGGCCCCGCGGCTTCCGGTGTAACCAGTGGCGCCGACACGCGGGTCCGACACCAACCGTTCGCCGTCGGCGTGACTGGTGCGATAAATCAACTGGACGGTCGATTCCGGAAGGCCCGTTTCGCGGAGTGCTTCGATCGCTTCGGATGCGAACAGACGCGTGGTTTCTGGGTGTGAACTGTTGGCTTTGCCGATCACCGGATTTCCTGCCGCAATGGCTGCCGCGAAATCGCCGCCGGATACACTTCCGAATGCGAACGGAAAGTTGTTGGGGCCGAAGACGCACACTGGGCCCAGCGATTCATAGCAGGATCGAATTCCGGCTTTGGTATCGACTGTCGGCAACGCCCAATTGCCGCTGCGGCAGGCGGCGGCGGCGGTGCGGAGCTGGTTGCTGGTGCGCGGCAATTCGACGTCGGCCAGTCGCGGACTTCTCGCAAGTCCGGTCTCGGCGAAGGCGGCGTCCGACAGAGATTCTTTCGCCGCATCGATGCGATCGGCATACGCGTCCAGAAACGAAGCGATTTTCTCGGCGGGTAAACTTCGCAGTTGTTGTGCAGCATCGACGGCAGCGTCCAGTGCCGCATCGCAGTCTGCCCATGAACTCACCGGGAATTCAGCGGCCAGCGGCTCGTTCTTGTTCGGGTCAGTGGCTTGGAATGTGTCGCGATGATCCGAGTCTCGCCAATTGCCGGCGATCAGGACTTGTCGGGCGGTGGAGGTTGCCGTGGACATGGTTTGAGTGCTTTTGGGGGCTGAGTTGCGGGGGACGGAGCGATCTGGCAAAACGAGATCGCGATCAACAGGGTTGGATCGGGGTGTTGAGATGACGGGGCGATCGCTAGGACTGAACGATCGTATTGGAAAGTGTACCGATGCCGTCAATCGTGATGTTCACGATGTCATCCGGCTGCAAGGTGAATTCCGAGGTGGGAACGATCCCGGTGCCGGTCATCAAGAAGGCACCGCCAGGAAAACTGTTGTCCCGGCCCAGCCAGCCGACCAGTTCTTCGAAACCACGAGCCATTTGTGCGGCCGATGTCTGTTGATCAAAAACAATATCGCCCTTGCGAACGATCTTTAAGTCGACTCCGATGTCTTTGACCGGTGGAAGCGATTCGTACAGTCGAATCCATGGCCCGAGACCGGCGCATTGGTTGTAACACTTGGCCTGTGGCAAATAGAGCGGGTTTTCACCTTCGATGTCGCGCGAACTCATGTCGTTGCCGACCGTTAGACCGACGATTCTGAGATCCGGACTCAGCACCAATGTGATTTCGGGTTCGGGAACATTCCACTTGGCATCGGCACGAATTCTCAGCGGCTGATCATGGCCACTGACGCGGTGCGGTGTTGCTTTGAAAAAGATTTCGGGACGATCGGCTTCGTAGACTTGGTCATAGCAAGATGCTGCGGCCTCGGATTCTTCCATCCTCGCTGTTTGGCTTTTCTTATAGGTGACGCCGGCTGCCCAGACCTCTTGATGATCGATCGGTGGCAACCAGCGGATCGAGTCGTCGATCGAAATGGCACTCTCGGTGTGCAGCGCGTTGACCGTTTGCATGGGGTCGTCGCTGGCAAGCACGTCCGCAAGCGATCGTATGTTGCCATCGAGCCGCAACGGCACCAACTGATCATCTTCCACACGCCCGACACACGGGGAACCGGATGCATCTAGGTATTTTGCAATTTTCATTTCTGGTTAAACAATGTGAGATCGTTCGGGGGCAAGTCGATATCGAATGACGCCACCGACCAAAGCGTGAGTCACGCGGCCGAAAACTTGCGTCCCGTCCATCGGGCTGGTGACGCCGCCGCTAAGAAACTGAGACGCGTCGACTGTCCACGAGGCATCGGGATCAATGATCGCGATGTCGGCGACACGTCCTATCTCAAGAGAACCTCCTTCGACGCCAGCGATTCTGGCCGGTGCGGTCGATAGTCGTTCGATCGCCGTCATCCAGCTGATCGTACCCGGCCGAACCAAGTAGGTAATGACGGTGGATAACGTTGTCTCTAGCGACGAAGCGCCGAACGGCGACAGGTCCAGGTCATTCATCTTTTTTTCGCGGCTGCGTGGCATGTGCCCGCTTTGGATCGCGTCGATCGTGCCGTCCGCCACCGCCGCGCAAAGGGTTTCGACATGCCGAGGGCTGCGAAGTGGCGGGTGAACTTTGTACCTCGAATCGAATGATCGCAGCAGTTCGTCAGACAGGCACAAGTTGTGAGGGCAAACCGAAGCGGTAATCTTGATGCCGCGTTTCTTGACGCGGCGTACCAAGTCAACCGCGCCCATCGTGCTGACCGGACCGATGTGCAGACGTCCCGACGTGGCTTCGGCGAGACGAACATCGCGGGCGACGGCCAAGTCTTCCGCTTCGGTGGGCAAGCCTCTCAGGCCCAGCACCAAGGAAACGCGTCCTTCGTGCATCACGCCTTTTTCGGCGAGTTCGGGAATTTCCGGCCGATCAAAAACCGGCAGGTCGAACATCGTGCAGTACTCGAGGGCACGTTTCAGCAATGCGTTGTTGGCGACCGGGCGAGGTGAATCGCTGAACGCGACGGCGCCGGCTTCGGCAAGAAGTCCGAACTCGGCCAGTTGTTCGCCCTCGCGTCCCTTGCTGAGGCAGCCGATCACATGAACGCGCGTGCCAGACGCTTTGGCGGCTTTCTGCCGAACATATTCGACGGCGGCTGGCGAATCGATGACCGGCTGTGTGCTGGCCGAACACAAGACCGATGTGAATCCGCCGGCAAGCGCGGCGTCGCTGCCGGACTGGATGGTTTCATCTTCTTCACGACCGGGTTCACGAAGTTCGGCGCCCAAGTCGATCAGGCCTGGCGCGACAATCCTTCCCGCGACATCCATGTGGGGGCATTCGATCGGAACATCGCCGTCGCTGGGGTTGATGGCGGCGACCAGTCCATCGATGACCAGCAAGCGAGCGGTCGCGTCAATGTTTTGGCTGGGATCGATTAGCCGCGCGTTTTCGATCAGAACGTTTTTCATCAGTCCGCCTCGACTCCCGCGGTCAACCACAAGGCTGCCATCCGTACGGCGATTCCGTTGTTGACTTGTTCCAGAATGACCGAGTGGGGGCCATCGGCCACTTCCGGTGTGATTTCGACACCTCGGTTAATCGGTCCCGGTGCCATGATCAAGATGTCGGCTCTGGCGCGACTCATTCTTGCCGCGTTCATCGCATACAGCGCGGCGTACTCATGCACGCTGGGAAAGGGTCTCGCTTTTTGTCGTTCGAATTGAATGCGCAGCAAATTCAGCACATCGCATCGCGGCAGGATTTCGTCCAGGTTATGCGCGACTTCGAATCCAAGTTCGGCCCAACGCTTGCTGACAAGCGTTGGCGGCCCGCAGATGATGACGTGAGCGCCCAGTTTGCTAAGTCCCCAAATATTCGCTCGCGCGGTGCGACTATGCGCGATGTCGCCGACCAAGGCGACGGTGAGTCCGTCGATGTTCCCGCGATGCTGCTGGATCGTCAGCATGTCCAGCAGACCTTGCGTCGGATGATCGTGGGGGCCATCGCCGGCATTGATCACACAGCAATCAAGTTCGCGGGCCAGCAGGTGTGGCGTCCCGGGTGTGCTGTGCCGCGTGACAACCCAGTCGACGCCCATCGCTTCGATGGTCTTCGCGGTGTCGACAAACGTTTCGCCCTTGGCGACGCTGCTGCCGGCGCTGCTGAATTCGACGGTATCGGCACCCAGTCTTTTGGCGGCGAGCGAGAAACTGTTGCGCGTCCGCGTGCTGTTTTCGTAAAAGACGTTTGCGCAAGTTTTTCCGCTAAGCAGCGATATCTTGCGCCGGCACCCGTGGGTCAATTCCTTCATCTGACCGGCAACGTCCAATATCGTCCGAATCTCTTCGGCCGAAAGCGTTTCCAGATCCAGCAGGTGTCGACGTCGCCAGCTGGAAGGGAATTTCAGTTGATCGGCGACCGCGTCAGGCATCATCGCGTCGGTTGGCGTCGGGTGATCGAATCAAAGTTGCAAACACGTTACGCGATCGAAACGATTTCGGCGAGGTCCCAAGTCTTGGATTTGCGTCAATGTTCCATTTCGCTTCTTAATGGAAACCGGCTGATCTCGGAAACGGCGATGTTTCGCAGTTGAGAGTCCCGGGGTTCACGTACTAGGTCTCAGGGTCGTTACCGCCATTGCCCACGCTGACCGATAACAGGGATAGCCAAGCCGCGATCCAGGCCAAACCGCCCAGCGGCGTGATGGCGCCCAGCCAAGGCGTATTGGTCAGTACCAGCAGGTACAAGCTGCCGCTAAATAAAGCGATGCCGGCGGTGAACAGCCACATGGCGAGGATGCGGCGTTGCGGTTTTCCGATCGAGACGCCCGCCAGTGCCAGCAGCGCGACTGCGTGAGCTAAGTGGTAACGCGCTGCCACATCGAATTGGTCCAGCCGTTTTTCGATCAGTTCGGCCGTCAAGGCGTCATTGTCGTAAAACCCGACGCGGCGGATCGTGTCTTCGAGTCCGTGTGCGCCGAAAGCACCGATGATCACGCCAAGTGCACCGGCAATGGCTGCCACCAACAGGATTCGTCGCGACGTTTGGTCTGGGTTCACGGTGGATTGAGTTCAGGGGCTTGGATTTACACGCTTTCGAGCTTGGTGAGCCAACCCATGCCAACCATGGCTTTGTTATTTGCGGAGCAGTTTGTCCACGGCGCCGATCAGACGCGACATGGCAAACGGTTTTTGGATGTAATCGTTCACGCCCAGTAGCTCTGCGTAGGCCTTGTGTCGACTGCCTTCGTTGCCCGTGATCATGATGACAGGTAACGGTTCATCGCGGACGCGGCGAAGCTTTTCCAGGACCAAGAATCCGCTGCGTTTGGGCATCATCATGTCCAAGATCATCAAGTCGGGGTCTTCGCGTTCCGAAAGCGCTAGTCCTTGATTGCCGTCGCGAGCGATCACGACTTGATAGCCGGCGTTTTCTAATGCGTACTGAACCGTTTCAATGATTTCGAGATCATCATCGACCAACAGGATTTTTTTTCCTGAGGAAGCTTTGGTCGATTCGGATGGGCCTGCACTGGGTTGCTGGTCGTCGTCCGCTGGGGCGTCGCCGTCTGTCATGGTGAGTCACACGGGTGTGTCGGGAAGGTGGGCCATTGTGCCGCAGGAAGTTATTGTGCCGCAGGAAGTTATTGTGCCGCAGGAAATTATCCTGCCGCAGGGAAAGTGTCGTGCCGCAGGAATATCGTTCCGCAGGAAAGTTGAGGGCGTTCCTGTAGCGCATCGCACACAGTGTAACGATGGGCACGCGAAAATGTGAGCCACGCAAAAAATGTCGGCCGCATCCGCAACAGAGGGATGCGGATGTGACTGGGCAGCAAGGTCGTCTGTGCTGCTGCGGCAACGGGAAAGTCCGGCCGCAGAATATTCAGGCTGCCAAAGGCGGGCAACGCAGGTCCCGCTGGAGCGCAAGATTCCGAGCCCGCTGAGTGGCGCAAAGTCGAGCTTGCTGAGTCGCAAGAAAGCTTGCTGATTCGCTAGAAAGCTTGCTCAGTTGCAAGAAAACTGGGTCGGGCTGGTCGACCATCGGGCAGAGGCGGCGGACGAAGCAGCGACGCCGCTGACGATTCGCGACATGATCCATTGGTTCAGCTCGCCGAGCGTCGCCGTGGTCATTTCGTCGTCACCTTTATGTTGGATAATGTCGACCTTGGCTTTGATCGTCATTGCCAACTGGATGTCTTCTTTCAAGGACTCTGCCTGATAGTTCACATCGTCTTCGGCCCATTGCCAAAGCATCGGCAGTTTGCGCCGGCGCAGTCGTTCAAGGTCGCCAAGCACACCGCTGCCCTGGGGCATGCGTCCGCCAAAGGATGCGACGGCGGCAAAGCGGTCTGGGTCTCGCATGGCGATTCGCATCGCCATCGTCCCGCCGCTTTGATAGCCCGCCAGGATGATGCGGTCCGGATGCACGGAAAACTGCGAAGTCGCATCATCGATCGCGGCGCTGATCCGATGGTGTGTCGATTCGATTGCCGAGGCGCTGTTGTGCCAGTCGAATCGGTGGCCGACCGAGTCCGCCGCACGGATTCCTCGCACACCAACGGCGACGAAGTTTCGCAAACTGATGTGCGGCATCAGCTGTTCAATTTGGTTCTCGTTAAAACCGTCATTGTGCAGCCAAACGATCAGCGGGTACTGATATTTCGCCTCGTAATGCAACGGCAGGAAAAACCGTTGCGGCGCTGAATATTGTGGGCCGGTTAGATCCGAGTACGGCTGTGAGTCATCGCCATAATTTGACAATGCGTCGTCGGCATCGATGCCGAACCCCAACGCGCCGCACTGAAGGTGTTTGTCGTCACTCGATTCATTTTCCGGAGCGAATCCCTTGTAGGAAATTGATCGGTTCAGACGGCTCATCGGATTCCGCATGTTGGTGCACTGGATCGGTGGTCCAAACGTGACGGTGAGGTCAAACGTCTGGATCGATGATTATCGCGAGCGACAACCTAAGATCGAATACCCGTTCGTGTCAACGCTGAAGCCGAAAACGATTTGGAAATTGATGGAAGTGTCGTAAAAAACGCCCCTGCGACAACATCAACCGTCAATCTTGACCGTTACGCCGATAGCAATTGCTCCATCGTCGCGACAAGCTGTTTGACGGCTTCGACGCTGTTGTTGAAATTTGCCGTTTCTTCGTCGGTCAAATTCAATTCGATGATCTTTTCAACACCACCGCTGCCCATCACGACGGGCACGCCGACGTAGTATCCGCCAACGTTGTATTCGTCTTGACATAGAGCAGCGACAGGGATCACGCGTTTCTTGTCTCGCACGACCGCTTCGACCATCTGAGCGCAAGCCGCTGCCGGTGCGTAGTACGCGCTTCCGGTTTTCAGCAATGAGACGATCTCTGCGCCACCCTTGCGTGTGCGGTCGACGATTTCTTCCAAGCGGGCAGGATCGATCAACTGAGTGATCGGAATGCCACCGACACTGGTGCAGCTGGGGATCGGCACCATCGTGTCACCGTGGCCGCCCATCAACAACGCACTGATGTCTTCAACACTGACGCCCAGTTCCATCGCCAAGAATGTTCGGTACCGCGCCGTGTCCAGAACGCCAGCTTGTCCGCAGACCTTGGCCGAATCAAATCCTGTGACCCGGAACATTTGCTGGACCATCGCGTCCAGCGGATTGCTGACCACGATCACAACCGCATTCGGGCTGGTCGCTTTGATTTCGGTTGCCACACTCGTGATGATGTTTGCATTTGTGTTAAGCAAATCGTCGCGGCTCATGCCGGGTTTGCGCGGAATGCCCGCGGTGACGACGATCACATCACTGTCAACCGTGTCCTCGTAGCTGTTGGTGCCGACGATGTTCGAGTCGAACCCCATGATCGGTGAAGACTGCATCAAATCCAACGCTTTGCCCGCGGGCATGTCGCCAGCCTGTGGGATGTCCAGCAAGACGATGTCGCCTAGTTCGGCTGCAGCACACCAGTGCGCACAGGTGGCTCCGACATTTCCAGCTCCGATGACAGAGATTTTGGCGCGACGCATTGGATTAAGGTTCCGTATGTTCGAGTTTGATTGACAACAGGATCGACGTTTTACGCCGAGTGCTAGACCGCAACAAGCCGTGCGATGGTTTTGTCCGCTTCATTGCTTTTCGACGTCAGGTGATGAAGTCGGCGGTGACGCTGGGTAGTTGGCCTACGATTCGGTGGGCAAACGTAATTGTTCTGATTCTTGATTTTTCCGTTTCCGCCGAATGCGTCGGTCGTGCGACGAAGTGACGCGTGCCCAAACCGCGGTGCCGACTAGCGCCAGGATGATGGCGACCGCGGCGATCCAGCCGATGACCCGGACGCCGGCCGGATCAGACGTCCCCGGATCGAGATCCGTAAATCGCGATGCGACGATCAGCGGGCCAAATTGCTTACCGCCACCCTTTCGCTGCATGAAATCACTTTCGTAACTCCACAGCCGCAAGAAGAAACCGTCGACCTGGATCGGTCGGCTGATCATCGTTGTGATCGCGCCGGCACCCTCTTGTTGCACAATGGCGTCGCGCAAAAACGTCGGCAGCGTTCGCGTCACCAGTGAAACCGGGTAGGTGTTTTCGAATTGAATTGGTGGCCCCGCGTCGCCGTCGGGCCGAGCGATCGAGACGACCACGTTGCCCAGGTCGCCGCTCGCATCGATCTGGAAATAGTGATCGCTGCCGAGTTGTTCGCGGCGGCGATCGTCCGTCACGGCGATTCGGGTCACGCGAACCGTCCCCAGCGTCATGCGCAGCCAGTGTCCGCCGTACGCGTTGGGATCACGAAGCAGCGGAACCGGATCGACCGACTGTGGTGTGGTGATCGTCGACGCCTGAGCCGACGCGAGTTCGGCCGCCGCTCGCATCACCGGATAGAACACGTCAGCATCTTCGGCGGCCAATGGGCGTCGATCTCGGGACGCTAAGTCGGCCAAGCCCGCCGCATCGACTCCCTTGTCGGTGAGCATTGCCACGCCTTCACTGGAGGCCGCTCGTGGAAACCATTGCAATCTTCCGGCAGCGACCGCCTTGGAATCATCTTCGTTGGAATCTGGATCGGTAGCGTCGTCATCCGCTGAGAGTGCGATTCCGATGCCGGCAACACGGTCGCCCTCGGCTGCATCGGTGACAAGCCCGGTTGTGATGATGCGCACCCCACTGCCATCGGATTGCCGAATCAACACTTCTTGCAGTTCAGCAATTTCTAAGAATTCGACCAGTCGCCGGGGGATCGGCCATGTTCCGATTTCTTCGATCACACCCTCCATCGAAACAACGTCGCCGGTGCGAAGCTTGACGTCATCGGTGCGAAGCTTGACGTCATCGGATTCGGAGTCATTCGCTTTCATCTCGCGCTGCGTATTCAGCTCCCGCAGCGTCGCGGGGGCGATGCGTTGCAGACGATAGACAAGCTTTCCTGCCTCGCCCGCTGTCGGTTCGTCCCGGATCGGGAACACGTTTTCGATACGTTGCTCGTCGAATCCACTGAGCAGCGGTATCGCCGATTGACCACGCAGTGTCTCGTTCGGTTGTGCCAGCGCAATCGTTCCGATGATCAATAGGCGAATCAGTTGTATTGACGCGTGTCGATTCAAGATATCTCGCCCTCGTTCGAATCCGTTTCCGTTTTCATCGTTTCGTCTTCGCTCAGTTCGCGCAAGAAGATCGCGGATCGGCCGGTGTTGGCTTGACGCAATTCGCGTGCTCGACGCGCCGAAACGGAGGTTCGCCACATCGTCAGCCCCGCTAGCGCCAGGCCCAACGCACATGCGAGGGCGATTCCACCGACAAGTTTCGACTTTGAAACCGCTGTATCGGTGGATGGTGCGGCGGCCGGCGTGGTCTCATCGCGGCGGACCATCAGCGAGCCCACAATGACGGGCGCCAAGTCCGCACCGATGGACGATCGATAGGCAAGTCGTTTGAAGAACCGCCCCAGTATCATTGCCTTGACGGGTTTACCGCTGTCGCCGATCGATGCGACTTCGGCGGGCACGTCACGTACGACGGCCAGTAATGGTCGTTCGCCTTTGTCCGCTGGCAGCATCCATAGGTTCCAGTACTCGGTGATTCCTAAATTGTTCTCGGCCGCCGTCACCAATTCGCTTCGCATGATCGTCCCGTCAAATCGTACCGGCTGGCCACGATAGACATCGGGTTGCTGCAGCAATGGTAAGACGGAAACCGATGCAGCGCTGCGGTGGTCAACTTCATGGGCATGGGCCAGCAGGTAACAAAGCGGTTGGAAGTCGTCGCCATGCCAAACACTGCCGTCGACAATGTGGCTGAGCAATTCGTCCAGGTTTGTGTCGTCCAGGTTTGTGTCGTCCAAGTTCACCTCGTCGCCCTTGTCCGCGGGGCCCGGCGACGTTTCGGCGGTGAAGCCGGCCTGGGTACCTGACGCTGGCCGTTGGTCATCTTGCTGCAATCCGCCCGTCGGTCGCGCCGCATCGGCGGCAATCCTCTCCGGCGATCCGGCAAAGAATGTGGTTTCGGGTGAATCGCCAAAGAATGTTTCGTATAGCTGCGGCCGTGCCGCTTCCTTCATCACCAGTACAACCAGCACAAGGGCTATAAACAATCGGAACAGTCGACGATACGACGGTCCGCCGGCGGTCGCAGGGCGTTTTCGGCCACGATAGAGACTGTCGTCATTAAATTGAGATGGAATGCGCATCAGCGGGGTGTTGGTTTCGGCTACGCTTGAAGGACGTCTGCGACCTCTTTACTCTAAAGGATTGTGGCGAATCCGCTGATAGAAATCAGGTGGCGGGCGGGGTTTCGCGGCGATAAGCCAAGAGTTCTTTTCTTTTTTTGCGTCGAGTGAGCTAGATGCCTGTCTCTTCTGAACTCAACCGACATCCTGTCGACGGGACCGTTTTGCTGGACCCGCAACGGTCGATCGGTTTTGTTCTGGTCTTGTTCGCATGCGTCTTTGCTTTTCCCGCGGCGACGGCGAAACGCGTTGTCGCCCAAGGCGAACCGGCCCAAGCATTCTTGGACCAATTGCGGTCGCAAGGCTACTACGACATGGCGGTCATCTATCTGGATCGGCTGAATCAGTACCCCGGTGTCGATCCCGAGCTGCTTGCCGCCGCATCGCTTGAGAAGGCGCAGACCTATATCGACGCTGCCGTCGCATCGACCGATGCCGACAAACGCGATCGGAATTTTCGTGACGCCGAAACACAATTGCGACAGTTTACCCGCCAGGGTTCGCATCCACGGATCGCCGAAGCTCGATCTCAGTTGGGGCGATTGCAAATGGTTCGCGCGTCGCAGTTGATGGCCAGCGATCCGACCGATGCACAGCGCGATGCCGCTCGCGAGTCTTACTTGGAAGCCGCAAAGACGTTCGATGCCATCGTCGACGAATTGACCATCAAGTTGAAAGACATCCAAGGTCAAAAGATCGATGCATCCAAAGACCCCGAGGCGGCGCAGCGCCGTGATCGGTATCGCGCCGAATTCCTGCAGGCAAAGTTTGATGCGGCCGAGACTCGTCGGCTTGCCGCGGAGACCTTTAAGGATCCCGCTTCTGATGGCAAAGCGTTGTTACAGAAAAGCACCGAGCTTTTCACCGACTTGTACGACAACTATGGCCAAAAGTATCCCATCGGCGCCAACGCGTTATTTTACACCGGTCGATGTCAAGAACTGCTGGGGAACAATAAGGACGCACTCGATCGATTCATGTTGATGCTCGACCAAGTCGACGCCGATCCGCTGCGCGAAGCAAAGTTTCAAGCACTCAGCGGGGCGATCCGGCTTTGGCTGAAACAATCACCGCCGGATTATCAACAAGGCATCAAACTGGGCGAAGAAATGTTGAGGTCCGTGCGGCGAAACGAACAGTCGCTCGCGAGTGTTCAAGAACTGCGCGTGCATGTGGCAAAAGCCTATCTAGCCAAAGCAAACGACGGCGGGCAAAGCGGACCCGACAAGAACAACGCACAGTCCGAGGGACGCAAGCTGTTGGTCAACGCCAGCAAGGTTCCCGGACCGCATTTGGCAGAAGCGAAAAGCTTGATGGCCGATCTGGGCGTCGAAGATACCAAGGTCGAACTGCCCAAGGCCGAACCGCCAAAGAGTCTCGATGACGCCGTCGAAAAAGCACGGCAACTGCTTTCGGCGACGGAAAGTTTACGGCAATCGTTGTCCGTTCTCTCGAGTGAGCCGAATCCATCGAAAGAAGTCCAAGACCAGATCAATGAAATCACGAAACAGTTGGCCGAATCCAGTGGCATCGGCATCGTGATTCTTCGTGGCGGGCTGGCCATGATGACGCGAAATAGTGACTTCGAAAAGGTCAACGAAGCGCGTCAATTGTTGACCTACATTCTGTATCAAGAGAAACGATACCGTGACGCCGCCGTTGTTGGACGATTCTTGGCGCGCACGTCACCGGGGACCGAAGTGGGGCTGCGTGGCGGCTTGTTGGCTCTCAATTCACTGCAGTTGCTGCTTGCCGAGGTTCCCACTGATGCCAACGCGGGACTGATCGATCAAGTTGACGCGTTGGGCAAGTTTCTGACCAAGACATGGCCAAACAATCCCGACGCGCGAGCCGCCGAAGGGGTCATGATTCGTTTGGCACTGTCAAAGGACCGGTTCGACGAGGCCGAGTCGTTGATCAACCAAATGGCCGAGGGACCAGAGCAAGCAAAGTTTCGGCGTTTGTTGGGACAGCTCTTGTACAACGCATCCGTCTTGGCGGGCCGTGACGGAGATCGCGAAAATGCACAGCAATTGCTAAATCGCGCCGGCGAACAGCTGAGTTTGGGACTCGAAGCGGCCGAGAGTGGTCGCGTCGACGGCGAAGCAATGCAGGCGGCCCTTGTGCTCGGCAAAATCTATCTAAAACAGGATAACGCGGCTGCGGCGATCAAAGTTCTTGATCATCCCGTCTATGGTCCGATCGGACTGATGAAGTCGCTGGGACCACCTACCGAAAGTTTCGGCGGTGACTTGTATGGCACCGAACTGCAAGTCCTGGTTCAGCTGATGATTTCTGCCGATCAGGATACGGCAAAGCTGCTCGGTCGGGCGACGGACACGATGGAGAATCTGCGCAAATCCTTTGCCGGCCCCGACGGACAAAAACGACTCAGCGCAACGTACATGCGAATGGCCGGCAGTATTCGCGATCAGCTTGACAGTGCGCCACCGGCCAAGCGAGAAAAGCTGATCGGCGCGTTTCGAGTCTTCCTTGATCGGATTGCGAAAACGACCAAGAATCCTGACACGCTTTCGTGGGTCGGCCAGACTTTGATGCAAATGGGCGAGTCGGCCATGTTGCCAACCGATTCGAAAGCGACCGGTCAGGCAGCGGAACTGATCCAGTCCGCCGCGAGTACATTTGAATCACTGTTGCAGGGCAATCAAGAGAAACCGCTCGCGCTGCAGTACCAGTTGGCTCGTTGTTACCGGCTGCTTGGCCAATACAAGAAAGCCATCGATACGCTGGCCACGATTCTAGAAGCCAAGCCGATGATGCTGGACGCTCAATCCGAGGCGGCCCTTGCGTATGAAAAGTGGGCGGCCGAAGTCGCACCCAAATACGCGTCCAATGCTTATTCGACAGCGCTATCGGGCGGTCGTCGCGGCGCCGATGGCAAAAACGTCATTTGGGGCTGGGGCAAAATCAGTCAATTGACCAGCGGCAAAGAACAGTTCCGTGATAAGTTTTTCGACGCCCGTTACCACGTCGCTTCATGCCGCTACTTGATGGGCAAAGCGATGGGCAGCAACGAAGTGATGCAAAAGGCGGTTTCCGATATCACCAAAGTTGCATCGTTGTATCCCGAGCTGGGCGGTCCCGAGCAAAGAAAGAAATTTGACGTGCTGATGAAAGAGATTCAACGTGCACTTGGCCAGCAAGCGACCGGCTTGGCCGCCACACCGCCGCAGTAGTGCATTTTTCACGTCCATCCTTGTCGCGACATCCAACACAGATTTCCCTGATTCGATAAACAGAACATGACGAACGACCAACGCAAATTTTCGCGACCATTCTTGATTGCGGCACTGTTGATTGCGACGCAGGGGTGGGTCGGATCCGAAACGGCGGTTGCGCAGTTAGACCGCGTCACGCCGCTGGACGGAAAGGCAATCAGCGGCTCGATCCAGTCGGTGGCTAAGGATGGGATCACCATCAAGGTTGGAAACAATACAGAAAAACTGCTTCCTGGTGACATTGAAAAGATCGCGTTGCAAGGTGACCCATCGGCTTTGACCAAGGGACGCGAGTTCGCTGTCGACGGCGAGTACGAACAAGCACTCGAAGAACTGCGCAAGATCGATATCGGTTCGCTCAAGCGTGATGCGTCGAAAGCCGATGCCGCATACTACTTGCTGCTGTGCGAAGTGAAATCGGCGCTCGCGGGTCGAGGCAACAAGACAAAGGCCGCTTCGGCTGCGGTCAACTATGTCCGCACCTATCCCGATTCATGGCACTACTATTCGGTTCAGCGTCTGACGGGCGACCTTGCCCTGGCGCTGAACAAACACGATCAAGCGATCAGTTTCTATGAACGGTTGCGGGCCGCACCGTCAACCAATACCAAAATTGAATCGGTTTACCTGACGGCCGTTGCGATGTTGGCCAAGGGCGAGTCCGCCTCGGCGCTTGATTTGTTTGACAAAGTCATCGGTCTCAAGGTCCAGTCGCCTTCGTCGCTGCGGCTTCAATTGCTCGCCAAAGCCGGTAAGGCTGTGGCCATGGCCCGCATGGATCGAGCCGACGAGGGGCTGGCGCTGGTGGATGCGTTGATCGAAGAAATGGGGCCTGCTGATGTCGAAATGGGCGCCAGAATTTACAACGCTCAGGGGGCAAGTTACGAAGCCAAGGGGGATGACGAGGGGGCTATCCTGGCGTACTTGCACACGCATCTGATGTTCTCCGGTCAGCCTGACGCCCACGCCCACGCTTTGACGCGGTTGGTGGATTTGTGGCCGAAAGTTGGTAAGCCCCAGCGTGCGGCCGAGGCAAAGCAAGAGCTGCAGCAACGCTATCCTGGCTATGGCCGATAGCCGCATGCGGGTTGCGAAACGCTCGTATCGGTCGCAAAAGACGAGTCGGCTCGTCAATGCGAGTCGCGGGCAACGTCACGCAATCGCAGTCGCAATTTCGGTGCCGTCGTGCCAGGCTCGCGGCTTCGTCGATTTGGCCGAGCAAGCCACAGAATCCCACCGAAGCGAACTTTTTTCGATCCGCGGCGCCCTGTTCTGGGGCGCGGGTGCTGTTTGAGTACGTTTGCTAGAGTATTCTGTTCTTTCCCTAGCCGTACTTTTCTCGATGGCGCCGTCGGGCGGTTGACGAGTCACAGGGATCAATCGCGGTTGGTCCAGGTCGTTCACCGCCAAATCCTGTTTCCACCATCTGTATTCTCGGAGCGTTTCGTTGATGTCCGAAGCCTGCTGCACACCTTTGTTCCGTCTACCCGCGGCCCCCTGCTTACGAGCGGTGTTGATCGCTCTGGCAATGATAAGCTGCGTGTCGTTCGGATCGACATCGTTTGCGCAAGACGATGCGGCCGCAGAATTCGGCGACGCTCCTGCCGCAGAGGCCGAACCGGCCGCGGCTCCCGCACCCGCCGCGGCACCGGCCGGTGGTGGTGATGCTGCTGCCCCCGCCCCGAAATCGAGTCAAAACTTGCTCAGCTGGGTGATCGAATCACTCGGATGGGGTTATTTGTTCGTCTTCTTGGCGCTGTCGGTCACGCTGGTCTCTTTGTTCGTGATGAACATGTTGGCGGCAAGACGAGACACGCTTTGTCCGCAAGAGTTGATCGACAGTTTCGAAGAAAAGTTGAACACGAAAGATTTCCAGGGCGCTTACGACATGGCGCGGACCGACGAGTCGGTGCTTGGACAGGTCTTGTCTGCCGGTCTGGCGAAGTTGTCTCGCGGATACAACAAAGCACTCGAAGGGATGCAGGAAGTCGGCGAAGAAGAGAGCATGAAACTAGAGCATCGCCTTAGCTATATGGCGCTGATTGGAAACTTGAGTCCCATGATCGGGCTGTTCGGTACGGTGCAAGGGATGATCAGTTCTTTCCAAGTCATTGCGATCGGCGGATCAACGCCCAAGCCGGCCGACTTGGCCGCCGGTATCTCGACCGCTTTGTTCACCACGCTGGTCGGTTTGGCCGTCGCCATTCCCGCGATCGCCGCGTACAACATTTTGCGAAATCGTGTCTCGCGATTGCTTTTAGAGGTCGGCGTGACGAGCGAAAACTTGATGAGCCGTTTCGAAGACTTCAAACCGCAAACCGAAGGTAAGTAGGTCCGTGAGAGTCAAATCGAAAAAAGTCGACTTGGCCGAAGGCGACCTGACGCCGATGATCGACATGACGTTCCAGTTGATCGCGTTCTTTATGGTCCTGATCAACTTCGCCCAGACCGAGGCGAATGACCGCGTCGTGTTGCCCAGCAGCCAATTGGTCAAACCACCGGAAGCCCCCCTGGAGTTTCCGATCATTTTGCATGTCGCGCAGGACGGCCAAATCATTCTCGGCGGCGATGACTATACGCCCGAGACACTTCGCGTCGGATTGCAACGTGAACTCGCTGTGATTCGAGCTGAAAAGAAAACGGCCGCCGACGCCAACGTCGTCATCCGAGCCCACCGCGATACCGCCGCCGGTGATGTTCAAGAAGTCATCCGCGTCGCGCAGGAACAAGAGCTCGAGAACTTTGCGTTGCGCGTGAAGGAGGATCGATCGTGAAAATTCGCAACCGTGAAGAGGGGCTGAAGAATGAATTGAACATGACCAGCATGATCGATATCGTTTTTCTGCTGCTGATTTTCTTTGTCATGACGTTCAAAATCGTCGAAATGGAAGGCGACTTCAGCATCCGGATGCCGCTGGCCAGTCAAAACAGCGGGCAGGTTGATCCCACCGATTTGCCGCTAAAACTGCGTCTTCGAGCTAACGACGACGGTGCCCTGACAGGAATGTCGCTGAATGAAATCGATCTGGGTGTCGACTTTGATCAGTTGCGAGCCAACGTGGTCTCTTTGGTCGGAACCAGCGCGCCGATCCCCGGTGAAGATGGACCCGAAATTGAAATCGATACCGATTACAACCTGCGGTATGGATTCGTGATTCAGGCAATCACCGCCGTCAGCGGGTACAAGGACGGCGACCAAGTCGTCAAGCTGATCGATAAGATCAAATTCGCAAAGCCGCGACGCTGATTGCGTTCGATTTCCAGGCTAGATAATCATTCGGGCCACGTGCGAGTTCCGGTCACGTGTGCCTATCCAAGCTGGCCGGCTGGTTTTGTCTCTTCGCGTTTTCCATGGTGATCCGTCCGGGGACTTTTCGCGAGGCGATGTTCCGATCTATGTTGGACTCGTGTGACACGCCAAGAACTCGCGGTAAGTACGCCCATTGATTCTTCTGCTCGATAACTACGACTCGTTCGTCCATAACCTGGCCCGATACATTCGGCGACTTGGTTGCGAAACGCATGTGGTGCGTAGCGATGCGATCGATGTCCAGGGGTGTCGCGATTTGAATCCCAACGCCATCGTTGTCTCGCCCGGTCCCCGGCGTCCCGAAGATGCCGGGTGCAGCGTTGATGTGATTCGTCACTATGGCAATGCAACGCCGATTCTGGGTGTGTGTCTGGGCCATCAGTCGATCGGTCAAGCATTCGGTGCTCGAATCATCACCGCGGGACCCATGCACGGCGTCAGCAGTCAGATCACGCACGACGCCAGCGGAGTCTTTCACGGGTGTCCGTCGCCCATGGCGGTCGGGCGTTATCACTCGCTGGTGATTGATCCCGATTCGGTAACGGAGGAACTTGTGGTCACGGCACGAAATAACGATGGCGTGATCATGGGGATTCGGCATCGGGATCGCCCGATCCACGGCGTGCAGTTTCATCCCGAGTCGGTACTGACCGATCGTGGCATGGATGTGATCGGGAATTTTGTTGCCATGGCCGATGTCGCGACCGGCGAGCCTGTGCTCTGAAGAGTTGCTGGGATGTGCCCTAAATTGAATTCGATGACTCAGGAGCCCGTATTTTGATTTTGGAATCCATCGTGACGACGGTCGACCCATCCGGTCAGGTCAACGTTGCGCCGATGGGACCGCAGGTGGACGAGTCGGACGCACCCGATTGGAATCGGTTCGTCCTCAAGCCGTTTCATACTTCCACCACATTTCATAATCTGCATGCGACCCGGCGTGCGGTGATTCACATCACTGATGATGCGAGTCTTTTTGCCCGGGCCGCCGTGGATACGATTGCCCACGAAGAGGCCGTCGAGAAGTTTGTGCGACCGCTCGACGGATCGTCGTCATGGATCTTGAGGGACTGTCACCGCTGGTTCGCCGTCGAAATCGAATCCGAAGTGAATGATGGTCCCAGGGCGCAATTCACTTGCCGAGTGGTTGACTCGGGAGTGGTTCGGCCCTTCTTTGGATTCAATCGGGCCAAGCACGCCGTGATCGAAGCTGCTATTCTCGCTACTCGCGTCCATCTGATTCCAGCGTCTTCGTTGATCGAGCAGTTGGAACTTCTGAAACCTCTCGTGGAAAAAACGGGAGGGACCGCAGAACGCGACGCGTTCCAAATGTTGCAAAATACCGTTCATGCAAGAATCGCCGAAAACAACTGATCGCGATGCTGTTCGCCAAGCCACCGGCACTGGCACTGGCACTGGCACGAGCACGGTTCGCATCACGACCGGTTCGCGACTGCATTTCGGTCTACTGGACACGGCAGCGCCATTTGGTGGTGTCGGTGTCATGATCGATCAGCCGGTCACCGAAATCGTGGTCCGCAAGAGTCGCCGTTTCCAGAGTCGAACGGACGAGACCACCGCCAAAGTCGATGCCGACCGCATCGAATCGGTTGCCGTGCGGGCAGCAAGAGTGTGCGGTGAATCCGCACTGCCCGAATGCGAAGTTCGTATCGCCAAGCGGCCCCCGGCTCATTGCGGCTTGGGCAGCGGTACGCAAATGTCTCTCGCTCTGGCGGAGGCCATCACGTGTGTGTTGGATCGCCACATCGGACCCGAGTCGATCGTGACCCAGGTGGCGAATCGGGGGAAAAGGTCAGCCGTCGGTTCGCACGGTTACTTTCATGGCGGACTGATCTATGAAGAAGCCGCCGACGGCAGTGAATTGAATAGCGTTGCTGAGCGAGTGGAAATCCCCGACGTCTGGCGTGTGGCCATCCTGCGGCCGACACGTGCCACGACACTCGTCAGCGGCGAGGCGGAATCCCAACAATTCGGTCTTTTACCCAGGGCACCGGCGCAGCGGCGCGACGAGCTAAGGTCGATCATTACCGACGCCATGTTGCCTGCCGCCCGTCGTCAGGACTTCGATGCGTTCACCGCGGCGGTGCATCAATACAACCACGGCAGCGGTGAATTGTTTCAAACCGTTCAAGGCGGACCTTACAACGGCCCCCATGTGACCCAACTTGTTCAGTGGCTGGTCCGGCAAGGGGTGCGCGGCGTCGGTCAAAGCAGTTGGGGCCCCGGCGTGTTCGCTTGGTTCGAATCGGAATCGCAGTGGCTTGCGTTCCGAGATCGAATCCCGCCGGATGTCGCATGCGTTACCGTTGCTTCGGTTCGGAACCAAGGCCGCGAGCGCGCACGTGATTGAGATTCACCAGTGAAAGCCACCGGTGAAAGAAGATAGACCCGGTCCAGTTGCGTCGAGCCGGGTGCGCGACGGCAAACCCGCATCGGTACACGATCAGCGTCGTCGACGTTGCATCGCTGCGCCAGCGGCGAACAGACATAGCAAGCCGCAGGTCGCTGGTTCGGGTACCGCGGTTGGATTCAAAAGATAACCACGAATCTCGCCCCCGGTATTAGTGCTGGAGTGCAGGTTCAAATAAGATCGCCCTGCAATCACGCCGGCAACATCCGCTGGATCGGCGATCACCGTTGACTGCGAGAAGGTGCCCGACTGGACGCCGCTGTCAAAAGTAAATCCGCCCACCAGGACGCCCGCGTTGCCAGTGCCCGGAGTCGCGGTCAGGCCGTGAAGGTGAAGGTTTGTTGCGTTTCCGTTCAAACCCGAAAACGTGCCCGTCACATCGAACTGTCCGGTCAAGTCATTCAAGAACGCGGTGGCCGAGCCCATGCCCGGCGATCCGGTTCCGTTGGTGCTCGAATCAAGGGCTACATCAAAGCGGACAACGGCCGCACTGGCCATCTGCGGGACCAACATGGCAACGACGCAGATACAAAACAAGTTTTTAAGCATCAGAAAACTCCACCCAGATGAATGATTGGCAGGAATGCGAACCCAATTTCAAGGAATACGCTTGCCGATTGGGATCCGACCGGATCGGAAGACTGGTGAACAAGATACTACTGCCCAGAGTCCCGATCAATGCTTTTATCACCGTTAGGGTAGATAAAGCGGCAAACGTGGCCTCGGGTGGATGGTAATCGCCCGTCATGGCGGACGGGGTACGCGTCGCATAGTATCATCATTCACGACTAGAATACCCAGCAATCGCTAGGCAGACGCGTCGGGTCGGTGTGTTAAATCGGCGAGTTAAATCGGTGCGTTTCGGTGCCCGCTTGCGTCTCGAATTTGTCGTTGGCCGACTCGATTCGTTATCGGTTTCATCGTTTCCGCGGCGGCCCTGGAATCGATGGTGATACCGAAATCGATGGTGATGCCTTGAAAATACGGTGAGGGAACCACGCATGAAGGTAGGAATACCCAAGGAGATTTTCGTCGGTGAACGCCGTGTGGCCGCGACACCCGAGACCGCTCGCAAATTGATTCAGCGGCTCGAGTTTGAGGTTGTGGTTGAGACCGGAGCGGGTGATGCGGCAAGTTTTCCGGACCGACAATATCGCGATGCCGGATGTCAGGTCGTCGACGAAGCGGCGGACGTTTGGCGACTTGCGGATATCGTCTTAAAGGTTCGTGGGCCTCAGGAAAACGAGGTCTCGCAGATGCATGCGGGACAAACGCTGATTAGTTTTCTTGCGCCGGCACAAAATACATCGACATTGGATCGCATCGCAGCAGTGCAGGCCAATGCGTTGGCAATCGATGCGGTGCCTCGCATCAGCCGCGCACAAAAACTTGACGCGCTAAGTTCAATGGCCAATATCGCCGGCTATCGCGCGGTCGTCGAAGCCGCTGGTTTGTTTGGGCGATTCTTTACAGGACAGATCACAGCGGCGGGAAAGGTTCCGCCGGCGAAAGTACTGGTGATCGGCGCCGGTGTCGCTGGCCTCGCCGCCATCGGTGCCGCTCGTGGCCTGGGAGCGATCGTGCGAGGGTTCGACGTGCGCCCGGAAGTGGCTGATCAAGTCAAGAGCATGGGTGCCGAATTCTTGATGTTAGATTTCCCGCAGCAAGAAAGCGGCGGAACCGCTGGCGGTTATGCAAAGACGATGAGCAAGGAATTCATCGAAGCGGAAATGAAGCTGTTTGCCGACCAGGCACGCGACGTCGACATCATCATCACCACCGCACTGATCCCAGGCAAACCCGCCCCGAAACTGATCACGCGCGAGATGGTCGAATCGATGCGCCCCGGCAGCGTCGTGGTTGACTTGGCGGCCGAACAAGGTGGCAATTGCGAAGTCACGGTGCCTGACCAAGTTATCCAGCACGGCGGCGTCCATATTGTCGGTTACAGTGATCTGGCGAGTCGACTTGCGCACACCTCAAGCCAGTTGTACGGAACCAACTTGTTCCACTTGCTCGATGAACTTGGTGGTGCGAAAAACTTTCATATCGATATGGACGACGAGGTGATCCGCAGTGCGACGGTCGTCAAAGACGGCACCGTCACATGGCCTCCGCCACCGGTCGCGGTCTCGCGTCCGCCCGTACGGCCAGTCCCTGCCGTCGCCATGCCCGTGGTCGCCGCGAAAGAAACCGCCGGCATTGCCGGATATGTACTACTAGTATTGGCGGCCTTGGCATTGCTGGGAATCGGGTTCACGCAGAATCGCGGATTCATCACCGACGTCACCGTGTTTGTGCTCGCGTGCATTGTCGGTTGGCAAGTGATCTGGAACGTGACAGCCGCCCTGCACACGCCCTTGATGAGTGTCACCAACGCCATCAGTGGCATCATCATCGTCGGTGGGATGGTCCAAGTGGGTGTCGGCCACAACGCGGCGGCGATACTCGGTGCGTTGGCAATCTTTTTTGCCACCATCAACGTCGCCGGTGGTTTTTTGGTAACTCAGCGGATGTTGAAAATGTTTCATCGATAACGATCGGACTTCGACCGAACGCGACGCTGTCAGGATTTTCGATTCCAGATAATTCATCGTGATGAATCTCACCAGGGCGTACCACTTAGAGAAACGATGCAAAACTTAATCCCGTGGTCACTTGATTTGATCGCCGATGCGAACCTGCCGATCGACCAATCGATGGCGACGGTTGCCTACATCGTTGCCGGCGTGATGTTCATCTTTTCGCTGGCTGGATTGTCGACCCAGACGACCGCGCGGCGAGGCAACGCATTGGGCATCATCGCAATGGTGCTGGCGATTGCGGCAACCGTCTTTGGGTTCATGTCCGGTGGATATGGATTGACGGCCCTTGCGATCATTCCAGCCGTGTTGATCGGTGCCACTTTGGCGGCTCGGGTTCCGATGACCGGCATGCCCGAATTGGTCGCCATGCTGCACAGTTTCGTTGGCATGGCTGCCGTGCTGGTCGGTATTTCAACTCACTTGCAGCCTGGCATTGATGTGCCCGCGTCCGAAATTTTGGTTCATGACATCGAAATCTTTGTGGGCGTGTTTATCGGTGCGATCACCTTCACGGGCTCGATCGTCGCCTTCTTGAAACTGAAAGGAACCGTCAGTGGAAATCCGATAACGATTCCCGGTCGCCATTTGTTGAATCTGGCACTGCTGGTGGTGTGCGTGATGCTGGGCGTTTGGTTTTGTGGACGAGGGGAACATGCAAATGCAATGACGCCGCTGTTGTCCATGACGGCCATCGCTTGTTTTTTGGGCGTGCACATGGTCGTGGCGATCGGCGGGGCGGATATGCCGGTCGTGGTATCGATGTTGAATTCGTATTCTGGCTGGGCCGCTGCGGCCGCCGGATTCATGCTAAAGAATCATTTGCTGATCATCACCGGCGCATTGGTTGGCAGTTCTGGCGCGATTTTGTCGTACATCATGTGCGCGGCAATGAATCGCAGTTTTCTAAGTGTGATCTTGGGCGGGTTCGGAAGCAGTGGCAATGGTGCCAGCTCAGGCGGCGGGACGGCAGAGATCGAGGGGGCGGTCACGGAATTCAGTGTCGACGATACGGTCGATCTGCTCGACGAGGCACAAAGCGTCGTGATTGTCCCCGGCTATGGGATGGCCGTTGCCCAAGCGCAACATTCGCTTGCCGAAGTCGTCAAGATGTTGATCGCCAGAGGCAAAAAAGTGCGGTTTGCCATTCATCCGGTTGCCGGTCGATTGCCCGGGCACATGAACGTCTTGTTGGCCGAGGCGAACGTGCCCTACGACATTGTGCTGGAAATGGATGAAATCAACGAAGACATGTCGGACACGGATGTCACCTTGGTCATCGGGGCCAACGATATTGTCAATCCAGCCGCGCTGGAGGATCCGGCCAGTCCGATCGCCGGCATGCCGGTCATCGAGGTGTGGACGGCAAAGTCCTGCGTCGTCATGAAACGAGGCATGGCGACCGGCTATGCCGGCGTTGAAAACCCATTGTTCTATAAAGACAACACTCACATGCTCTTTGGCGATGCGAAACAGAACATCGATGCGATTTTGAGAAAACTACAGAGTTGATCGCATAAAGAAGGGATGTGGCGAAGTGATGTAGGCCGGAACAAGCCGTGCGCCGTTCCGGCAGACACGACAAAACGCAAGCAACTTCACGCCGGAACGGCGCACGGCCTGTTCCAGGGGTACATACTTATCGCGAAACCAAACAGCGATAGACTGCGGCAGTGCCTTTCGCCATCGCGACGTCCGAGAAATCAGCCGTGTGACGTCGCATGGCAGCCTCGGACATCTCGTGCCAGTCGATTTCGCCGCGCACCAGATCGCCGATTTTCTCCGCAAGGCTCGCCGGATCGCGAGGTTCGGCCAACAGACCTTCCACGCGGTCCGTGATCGCTTCGGGCGTCCCTTCGACGCGAGTGGCAATCACTGGAAGTCCGGCCGCCATCGATTCAAGGACAACCATCGGCAGGCCTTCACCGAACAAGCTTGGCAAGACCATCGCGTCCAGCTTCGCAAGGGCTGCAGGGACATCGTTGGTGAAACCGGCTTGCTGGACTCGATGCCGAATGCCCAGTTCATCGATCCGGTCTTGGATTTGCTTTTCGTATTCTTCTGTTTCAAACGGACCGATGCACCGCAGCACGACATCCAGACCTTGTTGATCGAGCTGTGATAAAGCATCGAGCACGATTTCCAAACCTTTGCGCGGCCGAATCAGAGCGACCATGCCGATCGTCCATTGTCCACCGGGCGTGGGTGTTGATTCACGTGGCGGGCAGACGCCGGGAACGCCATTGTGAACCACCGAAACTTTGTCTTCGGAAATACCCGCGGCGACGCAGTGACACCGCAGGCTTTCCGAGACCGTGATCAGATGCGAACAGCCACGCAGCGATTGTGATTCGATCATTGCGTTCAACCGATTGATCCACTTGCGCGTCGAATCATGGGCCGCCGGGCTGTGCACATGATAGACCCACGGCAGATCGGTCAGACTCGATGCGATCGCGGCAATCATCGCGGTGCGTGGCGTATGAGCGTGCAGCACGTCGTATCCGTGGTCTTCCACCAAGTCGCGAACTTTCCATGCCGCGCGAAGATCGAATCGGTTCGACATCGGGACTTCAAATCCGTTTCCCCACTGGCCACCCTGTTGATCGATCAGCTTTGCGAATTTTCCTGGTTTGACACAAGCAAAATCAGCCGCGACGCCGAACGCGGGTAAGCATCGTCCCAGGTGCGACTGGACCCTTTCGGCGCCCGAAAAGTGTTCTCCGTTGACAACGTGCAGGACTTTTAGGTCCAGTTCAACCGCCTGGCGATTCGCCGTCGACCGTTCGCCCGCGTGTGCTGGCAATTCGCTCGCAGGCGATAAAAGAGGCACACCGGTCACGGGGGCATCGGGCGCAGGCGTCTGGATACCAGTTGCACTGGAACCCATTGCGATGGAATTCAGAGTGCTGGAATTCAGAGTGCTGGGCACCGAAGCGTCCGTCCGTGGCGAGCCCGGCAGTGATGCGCCGGCAAGGGAACCTCCGGGCAAAACGGTGGGGGCGGCGCTATTCAGGGTCGGATCGGGAACGGGCTGAAGCATCGGTCGGGACTCTGGATTCTTTCGCGGAGCGACGGAGGGTTTTTGCGGGCCGAGAACGCTTAAACCCTTCGTCGATCGGGCGACGGGCGACGGACGGAATGTCAAGGCAATGCCTCCACCGCCACAAAGTTGTCCGATTGTGCGGTCTCTGAGGGATGTGTCGCCGCAAGCTGTGGTGACCGGACGGATCGCCACCTGGGGCCACCGGCGTGATTGGACTAAATTGTCGGCTGATCGATGAACGCCCGAAAACCGTCGTTTGACGGCGAACGTGTCCATACACCACCAACCCGCTGATTGCCTTGAAAGCCAACATTGTCCTATTGCCCGGCGACGGGATCGGTCCCGAAATCGTCCAGCAAGCCCAAGCCGTTCTTACGCAAGTCGCCAGTCGATTCGGTCACGAATTCGATTTCTCTTCGCATCCGATCGGTGGAACCGCGATCGATAATTTCGGCGACCCTTTGCCGCAGCCAACGATCGATGCCTGTCGCGCCTCGGATGCGATTTTGTTGGGTGCGGTCGGTGGACCCAAGTGGGATGACCCGACCGCAAAGACTCGGCCGGAAGTCGGCTTGCTGAAGATTCGTAAAGAGTTGGGGCTGTTTGCGAACCTGCGACCGATTCGTTTGTTCGACGAATTGGTTGACGCATCACCGCTGCGGCGCGACATCATCGAAGGCACCGACATCTTGTTCTTTCGCGAATTGACCGGCGGAATTTATTTTGGTGAATCGGGGCGCAGCGGCAGCGGTGCCGAGGAGTCGGCGTACCAGTCGATGGTGTACAGCGTTCCTGAAGTCGAACGAATCGTGCGTCTTGCTGCCAAGGCCGCGCGCAATCGAGACAATCGCTTGACCAGTGTCGACAAGGCAAACGTCTTGGAACCCAGTCGCTTGTGGCGACAAGTGGCCGCACGCGTGATGGCCGAAGAGTTTGCCGATGTCCAGTACGATGTCGTGCTGGTCGACGCGATGGCGATGCATTTGATCAATCGGCCGCGTGATTTCGACGTCGTCGTGACCGGAAATATGTTTGGCGACATTTTGACCGATGAGGCATCCATGTTGCCGGGGTCACTTGGCATGTTGCCCAGCGCGTCACTGGGCGATAGCGGCCCTGGACTGTACGAACCGATCCACGGTTCGGCGCCCGATATCGCCGGCAAAAGTATTGCCAACCCGCTGGCCACCATTTTGGCGTCCGCGATGCTGTTGCGTCATTCGCTGCAATTGAATGAAGAAGCAGCCGCGATCGAAGCAGCGGTCGCAAAAGTGCTCACCGATGGATTGCGTACGGCTGATATCGCCAGAGGCGGTGAATCTATCGATACGTGTGCCATGGGAGCGGCGGTGGTCGAACGACTGGCATGATCGAATGTCTTACCGCTGCGATGGCGTGTGTCGGTTTTCAGGGTGTCGGCTTTCCCGGTGTTAGTCTGCAGGCTGCCGGGCTGCAGGCTGCCGTGCTGAGGGGAGTCGGGCCCTGGATGTTGGTTGACGAAACGTTGTGGTTGACCAACCGTACCTACGTCTTGTTGGCGGTCATTCTTGTTGCCCTGGGAATCGCCTCGCTGGTCGGTTTGATTCTCGCCCGTCGCGAGAATCTGGGGATCGAATCGGCCATCATTCGACGCTACAACCACAAACTGCGCGTGTGGTGGATGATGGCGGCGATTTTGGTGTTCGGTTTCCTGATGCACCGCATCGGCGTTGTGATCCTGTTCGGATTCGTTTCATTCTGGGCTCTGCGCGAATTCATCACGATGACGCCGACGCGTCGGGGTGATCATCGAACGCTGTTCTGGGTGTTTTTTATCTTCACGCCGCTGCAGTACATCTTTGTGGGCTTGGGCAGCGATCCGCCGACGTGGTTGGTCGGCGGCAACGTCGATTTCTATGGCTTGTACAGCATCATGATCCCGGTCTATGCCAGCCTGTTGATTCCGGCTCGCGCGGCGATTGCCGGGGACTACAAGCGGTTCTTGGAAAGATGCGCCAAAATTCAGTCGGGGTTGTTGATCTGCGTGTATTCGCTCAGCTACGCGCCGGCCCTGTTGGACTTGAATTTGTCGACCACGATGGGCGAAAAGTGGGACGGCAGTAACGTCAGCGTGCTGGTTTTCTTTTTGTTGCTTGCCCAACTGGCATCGGTGCTCGAACGCGGTTGGAGCAAGTTGGCCGGGCGTCATGTGATCGCCGAACGCATCAATGCGTCGCGCACTTGGGAAGGTGTTGTCGGTTCGTTCTTGACCACCGGTCTGATCGCATCAGCACTCTGTTGGGCGACCCCGTTTCATCCATGGGAAGCCGGTGTGCTGGGTGCCGTTGTCAGCGTGATGGCCTGCGCCGGAACCATGACGATGAGCGCAATTAAACGCGACCGGGGCGTCACCGACACCGGAACGCTGGTGCAAGGACACGCTGGCCTCCTGGACCAAATCGACAACGTGTGTTTCGCGGCGCCGGTTTTCTATCACCTGACACGATTCTTTTGGACGTGATGACATTGCGACTGTTCGACACGCACGCGCACCTGAACGTGGACGCCTTCGCCGAGAATGTCGATGAAGTCGTCCAGCGAGCGCGGCAAGCAGGCTTGGTCGGTATCAACGTCATCGGCATTGACGTCGCGACCAGTCGCCGCGCCTGCGACCTTGCCGCAGCATACGCCGGCTTTCTATTCGCAACGGTTGGCATCCAACCCAATTCCGCAGCCGAAGCCGATCCAGACGACTTTGCTGTCATCGAAGAACTCGCGGGCTTGCCCGGCGTGCGAGCGATCGGTGAGACGGGATTGGACTGTTACTGGGACGACACACCGCTGGCGATGCAACACGACTATTTTGACAGGCACATGCAACTTTGCCGCGATACCGGACTGCCGATGGTGATCCACATGCGAGAGAGCGCATCGCTGATCGTCGATCAATTGAAACGCCAGCCCACGGTGCCGTCGGGCGTCATGCACTCGTACACCGGTGACCGAGCAACGGCCGAGCAGTGTCTGGACCTTGGGCTGTACATCAGTTTCGCCGGCATGGTGACGTTCAAGAAAAGCGATGACTTGAGAGCGGTCGCCAAGGCGGTTCCCGAAGACCGCTTGCTCGTCGAAACCGATTCACCCTACCTCAGCCCCGAACCGCTACGCGGTAAACGGCCCAACGAACCGGCACGTGTCGAGCACACGCTGCGATGCTTAGCTGAGGCTCGGGGTGTGCCGCCGGAGCATCTGGCAAGCGTCACGACCGACAATGCTAAGCGGCTTTTTCAATTACCGTAATCGGTAATCCGCAATCCGTCGTTCGTCATCGGTCGTCCAATCGGAACGGTGGCTCCCGAATGCGAATGTCCCATTTCGTCCCGAACAATGTTTCGTGACGAACAATTCTTCCTGGGTATACGGGTTATTGCGGACGCGGGTATTTTTCTGCGTTGCGAATCATCTTGGCCCGCAGCGATTCACTCAGGTCGATGTCCATCGCGTTGGCAAGACTCAGGATATAGGCCAGGCAATCAGAAACTTCTTCGCCCACATCATGTTTTTGTTGCGGATCGTTGGCAATCAACGCGGCTTCGTCAAGCGTAAGCCACTGAAAATGTTCCATCAGTTCGCCCGCTTCGATCGCCAGTGACATCGCGAGGTTTTTTGGGTTGTGGAACGAATTCCAATCTCGTTCGTCGACGAAACGCTTTACCAAC
The DNA here is from genome assembly GCA_963975425.1 of uncultured Pirellulaceae bacterium. Taxonomy (GTDB): domain Bacteria; phylum Planctomycetota; class Planctomycetia; order Pirellulales; family Pirellulaceae; genus CAXBGS01. The sequence goes on along the minus strand of CAXBGS010000003.1, from coordinate 73,362 downwards.
TGACGTAGCTCGTCGACGGTCGTCGCTGAATCGCTTGTGTTCATACTACAATGTCACCATGATCGCCGCACAGGAAGAGTCCGAGTCGCAATGTAGCTCATCGACGTTGCCATATCGATGGCGGTTTTCTTTGCGTGCAATGCTGGTCGCGCTTACCATCGTCGGGCTGCTGGCCGGTTGGCTTGCCACCACCGTGCGTCTGCAACGGGCCGAATCCGAACTGGCGATTTTGCGCCGTCAATCGGGTTTTTTGCAGCCTTCGGGCGTCGGGCAAATTGCCGCAGTGCGTTTGGATTCGGACCAACCGCTGATGTATCGGTTCAAGGTCCGCGTTGCGCAATCGCCCGCATACCGAATCGCGTACAGTACGCACTGGAAAAGCGGTCGTCCGTCGCCACAGTGGTACTCCGCGATCGATCTGCCGCCGGGTGAGTCACAGGTGATCATTCAAATTCAACAGGATCCTCGGGATGATCGCTGGAAAATCACCCTGACCGTGCGGAGCGATCGCGGAACCAAGCGAATGGCCACCGTTTTGCCCATGGATCACGTCAGCGTGTTTCGACAATCAAACGATGTCGTCAGTACAGGAGTCGGACGGCGAACCGCGTTTACCGAACGCACCCAAGCGATGAGGCTGTTGGACGAAAGATGGCTGGTCGGCGAAGGCGGCTTGTTGTTGTACGGTAATAGGCAACCAGATGACGACATCCTGGGTGTCTTTGCCGAACTGCAACCCGACAGCGGCCCGCTGTAACCATTGGCTCGATCGGCAAACGTATTTCTCGGCACCTGTTACCCCCAACCCTTCTACCTGATACCTCCGCCATGCCTCGCGATTTCTTAAAAGGTGCCGCCGACGAATACGACGTGATTGTGATTGGCAGCGGTCTTGCGGGAATGACGTCGGCCAACATCTTGGGCCGCGCCGGTCATCGCGTTCTATTGCTGGAACAGCACTACAAGCTAGGGGGTTTGGCAACTTGGTTCCTGCGACCTGGCGGTCATATCTTCGATGTGTCACTGCATGGTTTTCCGCACGGCATGATCAAATCTTGTCGTCGGTATTGGAGTCGCGATATTGCGGACCGGATCGTCCAGCTGAAAAATATTCGTTTTGACAATCCACAGTTTTCGCTGACAACGACGTTCAATCGCGAAGACTTCACGCGGCTGCTGACCACTGACTTTGGTGTGGAACCGGCGACGGTCGACGAGTTCTTCGACACCGCACGCAGTATGAATTTTTATGACGACCAGACGACGACGACTCGCCAGTTGTTCGATCGCTTTTTTCCTGGACGTGACGACATCGTACGACTGTTGATGGAACCGATCACTTATGCCAATGGTTCCACGTTAGAAGACCCGGCGATTACTTATGGAATTGTGTTCAGTAATTTCATGAGCAAAGGCGTCTTTATTTACGAAGGCGGCACCGAGGACTTGGTCGCTCGGATGAAAAAAGAACTGCAATCGAATGGCGTCGATATTCGTATCAATTGCAACGTCGATCGTATTCAGGTTGAAAACGGCCGCGTCAGCGCCGTCGAAGTCAACGGACGCAAGATCCGTTGTCGTGCGGTAGTCAGCAACGCGAATCTGCGCAGCACCGTCTTAAAGATGATCGGCCCAGAGAAGTTGGATAAGGACTACGTCGAGCGGGCCGAAGCCGTGCGGCTGAACAATAGCAGCACGCAAGTCTATATGGCGCTGAAAGAAGGCGAAGCGATCGATGAATCAAGCGGCGACCTGTTCTTTACCAGCACGGCGAAAGAGTTTCGGACTGACTTGTTGCTCAGTCGTGACATCACCAGCCGGACGTTCAGTTTCTATTACCCACGTACGCGGCCGGAAAAGAAAGACCGTTACGCGATCGTTAGCAGTACGAACGCGAATTGGTCGGACTGGGCCGATCTGAACGATGAAGACTACGCCGCCAGCAAGCAGGACTTGGTCGAAACCACGATCGATGCGCTCGAGAAATACATTCCGGGTGTGCGAGACAAAATCGATCGTGCCGAAGCCGCCACGCCGCGGACATTCAACCACTACACCCGTCACGAATTGGGCGCCAGCTTTGGCACCAAGTTTGAAGGGTTGGGCGTCAGTCGTGAGCTGCCCCAACAGGTCGGCGGCATGTTTCATGCCGGCAGCGTCGGCATCATCATGAGCGGATGGTTGGGCGCGATCAATTATGGCGTGATCGTCAGCAACGAAGTTGATCAAATGTTGACATCGGAATCGTCTCCCGTTTAGTTTCGCTCATCATCCTTAGGAAAACATCATGCCCCTTTGTCGATTGTCGGATTCCACCGGTTCGCCTCAATACGCGCTTTATCGCGAGTCTGCCGAGGGAGCTTTTGTTTGTCCGTTGTCCAAGCTTGTGGACGACGCACCGACGGGCAACGATTTGTTTAGCAAGGGTGCGGACTGGATTGCGAGTCTGCCACAACCGTCCGAGGACTCGTGGCAGACCGCGCCGCCACGATTGTTGACGCCGACGCCGATCCCCGAAAAAGTGATCTGTATCGGATTGAATTACCGCGACCATGCGATCGAGACCGGGTCCGAAATCCCCAATGAACCCGTGGTTTTCAATAAGTTCACGTCGACATTGGTCGGTCATGGCGATGATATTGTGTTGCCGCGCGTGTCCAGCGAAGTGGATTACGAGGCCGAGTTGGTGGTCATCATTGGTCGCGAGGGCAAACACGTTCAAGCCGCCGACGCGATGCAATACGTGTTCGGTTACGCTTGCGGCCACGACGTCTCGGCACGTGATTGGCAAAAAGGTCGTCCGGGTGGGCAATGGCTGCTTGGAAAAACGTTCGACACTTTCGCGCCGGTCGGCCCCTGTGTCGCGACGAAAGAAGAGTTGACCGATCCAACGAACGTGCCGGTACGAATGTTACTCAACGACGAGACGGTTCAAGAGAGCACGACCGCACAGCTTATCTTTGACATTCCGCAGTTGATTCAGCATTTGACCAAGATCGTCACACTGCGTCCGGGTGACTTGATCTTTACGGGAACACCACCCGGCGTTGGCGCCGCACGAACGCCACCCCTGTTTCTAAAGCCCGGTGACAAGTGTTGTGTGCAAATCGACGGAATCGGCTCGCTGGTCAATCACTGTGTGGCCGAAAATTAACTGCGAACTTGCGCCCGCATCGGGTCGATGATTCGGTGGCCGATGTCCCAAAGCCCGCGACCGAAATCCTGTGTTCGAAAGCCTGTGGCCCGCGTGCCGTCGCTCACTAGGCGTTAGGGGTCACCGTTGTCGAACGAGGTCGTCCGGTGCAATCGGTTGCTTGTGCAGGATGTCTGCGATTTCTGCGAGAAAGCGATCCGCGTCGACGGGGTAACCGGCTGTTGGTTTCAGCGGGGCGTCACCGGTGTGTCGGGTTTCGAAGTAACGGTTCATCGATTGCATGAATCGCTCACGTAGATACTTCGCAATGATCGATGACATCGCCACCGGTGTGAATGAGTCGCCTTTGACCGTGAACCGAATCACCGCCTCACGGCCGAGGTGCGAAAAGCGATAAGTGCTTTGCTGTTTCGATTCGTCGATCATCTGGATCAGTGATTCGTCGAACGTATGCTGCAGTACACCGCCATAAAACTGGCGACCGCCATGACGATCGCAATAGACGTCGACGCGGTCGTCGGTTTTCGCACAGGATTCGAGTGTGTGACGCACCAACCCGAGTGTCGACTGCGAAAGCAAGTCCGCCTTGTTCATGCCTGAATGACAGGCGTCGTTGAACCGTCGAGCCGTAATGACCTTGGTCGCGATATGTTGTAACTGCAGCCCCGACTGTGACCAGCGATGAACGACCGGCAATGTGGTCTCAGGCGGCAAGAAATTCTCGTCGGACAAGTCCGACAGCCAAGCCGTTTTTGTGATGTCGGTGTAATCACTACTCGCAACCGCCCGCAGAAACGGTTCGAGTCGAGTCAGGTTGGCCGATGGCGAGTGCAAATTCATCCAATGGATGGCAGCACTGACCACGGCGTGCAGCGTTTTTATTCCGTCTTTGCCCTTGGATTGATAAACCGCTTTAGAATCATCCACCACGAACTTTGTTTCGCCACAAACGATCGGTTCGCGCAGGCCGACAAACAGCTGATCGAGCTGTTCTTGCGAAGCGTTGCTGGTGACTGCTGGTGGCAGACGCCATGCGGTCGCGACCACCACCAAGGGACCTAGTTTCGGACCGTAACCCGCTTCGTCGGTCGCAATCAGAAGCATCTGCGGTTTCGTGTTAGAGGTTCGCGCCTGTGCAGGTTTTTTTATGCGGCGTCATCGTAGTATCCCGGCTGATCGGCGCCGTCACCATCCCAGTCGCCGACGACCGGTTGGCTGTCCGCTTCGGCACGTGGAATCTTGACGTGCAAATCGTTGCCGGTCAATCGTCGGTCACCGTCGGTGTCGATGATCCACAGATCGCCGCGAACCACTCCGATTTCATCGATTCCGTCACCGTCAAAGTCGCCAACGATCGGTTCGTCGCCGGGGCGTCCGAACTTTGATTGTTCGTCACGCCGGGTCCACCGACCGTCGCCGTCGGTATCCAACAGCCATATGCCGCTGCGGAACACCGCGATTTGGTCGATACCGTCGCCGTTCCAGTCGCCTGCGACCGGCAAATCAACTGCTTCGCCATACTGGAAGACGTGATCGACCGCATCGGCACGCAAGTCCCCACGATCGCCTTGCCGCAGAAGTCGCTCGCGGTCTTCACCGCGATCTTCTCGCTGCGTGACAAGCTGCCGTACATCGACGCTGCGCCGCCGCATGTTGTCGGGATCGGGCAGTCCGGGGTCGCGTTTGATTCGCTGGGCGTCACGCTGCCACTGCCGCCCAAAAATCGCGATGTCGTCTTTACCGTCGCCGTCCCAATCGCCAACGACGGGATGGTCCAGCGTCGTGCCCAGTTGAATCCACAAGTCGCCGGCATCCCAATAGCCGTTGCCGTTCATGTCGACATACCATGAACCGCCTGCGTAAATGGCGGCTTCATCGTTTCCGTCGCCGTCGAAATCGCCGGCCAGCGCCAGTGCGTCTTCGGTTCCCAACGACATCGCTTGATCGACCGCGACCGGGTTTCCGTCCAGATCGTAAAGCTGCCAATTTCCGGCTGCGTTTTCACCTTCGGACCAGTTCGATTGCATCCGTTTGGCGCTCACACCTTCGACAATCGAATCGTCGCCCTCTTCGCCACGAGGGTAGCCTCCGTTGATCACGCTGAGGTGCCATGAGACAGCCCACTCGTCGTCGACGACAATCGGGCTGCGAAGTTCAGCCGGCGATGCGAACGTGACCAAGCGGATTCGTGATTCGAATGTATCGATCGGAACGTCGGGAGCTTGAACCTGTTCGTTCGTTTCCAGTGGTATCAACGGAATCGGCGGAGCGGCAATGACGATCTCGCTGAAATTGTTGTGCTCGCTCGACTGGCCCGCCGCAAGTGCGACGTTCAGAATGGCATCGTTTCGCGGATCGGTCGCACTGCTTTGCGCCAAAGTTTGGATTGTGATTCGATCGTCGTCCTCCAATGGGTCGGCGGGATTGACCGCGATGCCACCGGTCGTACCCGGCGTATCGAGTCCATCGACAAAGTCATCCGGTTGGACCTGGTAGACGTGGTACGTGCCCGGCCGCAAACCTGCAAAGAAGTAATAGCCGTTTTCGTCGGTCGTCGTTCGAATCGTGTCGCCCGCATAAACACCCGCTAAAGCACGCGAGGCATCGACGGGTTGGCCGAGCAGATTGCGCAATTCGATTTCAATGCCACCAAGCCGCGTATCATCGTCCGTCAACTGGCCATCTCGGATTTCTCGCAAATCCTCCGGACGTGGCGGGTCGAAGGCGATAATCGAATCGCCGTCTTGGAACACGAATCCAGAGATGACTGCCGGCGGCACCTCGGCGAAGTCATAGTTGGTTGCGATTTCGCCGCTGCCCAGCTGAATCCCGACAATGAAGTCGTCATCCGACGCAGTCCCGCCGTGACTGCCAACGTTTTGGCCACCGTGGAACAATCCATCGGGTTGATGTTCACGTACGGAGTAAACGCCTGGCGCGAGCGAATCGAAAATGTACTGGCCGTTCGTGCCCGTGGTGGTGGTGGCGACCAGGTCACCGCTGCTGTCGATCAGATCGATCATCACACCGGCAATCGGAATGTCACCGGGATCAAACGATTGGTTCAAATCGGTTTCTTCCCAAACTCCGCCGGTGATCGACGCAGGTGCGAGTTCGCAGAAATTGTACTCGGACACGTCGCGCCCGGCGAACAACGTTACAGCCAAGTGATCCGGTCCCAGTATCTCTCCGCCACCATCGCCGAGCGATTGACCGCCGTGAAAGTATCCCTCAGGCTGAAGCTCTTCGATTTCGTAACGGCCCGGTGCAAGTCCGTCAAACACGTAACGACCGTCGGCATCGGTTGCCGTCGTACGCAAGATGTCGCCGTTGTCGCCGCGAAGCCGGACGGTCACGCCGGCAAGCGGTTGTTCCTCGGCATCTCTCAAGCAATCATCGTTGGTGTCGACAAACACCGATCCTGAAATGCTAGACGGTTCCAGCTCGCAAAAATTGTAATTCGTCAGTCGTTCGCCCCAGCCGACTGGAATCATCGATATCACATCGTCAACGGAGTCATCGCCGCCATGACTGCCCGCCGATTGACTGCCCTGCAGCCAGCCGGCCGGTTGCATCTCGCGGACCAGGTAAGTTCCCGCCGACAAGTTCGTGAATCGATAGTTTCCGTTGGCATCGGTTTGGGTCGATGCGACCAAATCGCCGGCGCTGTCGTACAGTTCAACACGCACGCTTGCGATTCCCGATTCGTTTGCGTCGAAAACGCAGTCACCATCGGCATCGTTGTAAACATTGCCGGAAATTTCTGATGCCGGGTGTTCACAAAAGTTGTAATCAACCGCCACTTCGCCAGCGGCAAGCGTGATCGCGCCGATTCGGCTGGCCGTTTCCACTTCGCCACCGGCCGATCCCGCGTGGGCATCGCCTTCCAACAAACCGGCCGGTTGTTCCTCGATAACGGTGTATTCACCCGGCGCAAGATCATCAAAGCGGTATTGGCCGTTGGCGTCGGTCGTCGTCTGCGCGACCTCCGTACCATGGCTGTCGACCAATCGGATCACCACGCCCAGCAGCGGAGATTCGTCGGCGTCGAGAACACAATCGCCGTCGGTGTCGGCATGGACTCGGCCGGACAACGATGCGCCTAGCAATTCGCCGAAATTATATTCGATTCCCGTCTGGCCTTGCTTCAACAAAACCGCGCGAAGCGAGTCGCCGTCATTGCCGGCGCTGCCGATGGTTTGACCATCGATGGTTCCCGGTGAATCCTTGCCGTCATAGAATCCCGCCGGCTGCGTCTGGACGATCGCATATTCACCGGGCATCACGCCCGTGAATTCGTAGCGGCCATTGGCATCCGTTGTTGTTTGCGCGACAGATCGGTTGGACGAATCGACCAACGTGACGGTGGTGCCGGCAATCCCTTGCTCACTCGCATCACGGATGCCGTCGTCGGAATTATCGCGGTAAACATAGCCACTGATGCTTGCCGGCGCGGCTTCACAGAAGTTGTACTGCGTGCCGATACCACCGGCCGTCATCGTGATCTGTTGGATCAGTCCACCGTCGATCGATTCGCCCACACGCAGTCCATCGATCAGGCCTGTGTGTGCTTCACCATCAATCAGTCCCTCAGGAGTGATTTGAATGATTCGATAGGTGCCTTTGCTGATATCGGTGAACTGATAGCTGCCGTCGTCAAAGGTCGTCGTGCTTGCAATCGTCGCGCCGTCACTGGTCTGCAGCTGCACCAATACGCCGGACAGCGGTATATTGCCCGCCGCGTCGTGGATTCCGTTGCAATCCTGGCCCGGTGCAACTTGATAAACGAAACCCGAGAGTTCGCCGCGCGGTATCTCGCCAAAATTATATTCGATTGCTTCGTCGCTGCCGTTGATCCAGATTTGGCGGATGCGATCGCCCATTTCGTCAGCGATCCCGACAGTCGTTCCGTTGATGCTGCCGGCGCTGTCTCGCCCGTCATCCAGATGGACCGGTTGATTGACTTCGATGACTTCGTATGTGCCTGGCACAAGTCCGGTAAAGGCGTACGAGCCATCGTCGGCTGTCGTCACGGTCAATTCCGACTGTTGCGCGATCGTCTGAATCGGCATCAACTTGATCGTGACTCCGGCGATGCCTGTTTCGCCTGCCTCACGACGACCGTTGTCGTTGTTGTCTTGATAGACATAACCGGAAAGCTGTGCCGGTTCCGCTTCGGCAAAATCAAAATGGACCGCCGATTGGTCGCCCAGCGGAATCACGATGCCGGAAAGGATATCCGGTGAAATCGCCGTTCCCGTCGGCGCGCCGTCGACGGTGCCGGGTACGGCGGCAACGCTATACAACCCTGCGGGTTGAGTTTGGACGACTTGATATTCGCCCGGTTGCAGCGCTAGAGATTTGGCAAATTCATAGTGTCCCGATTCGTCGGTAACCGCACGGTGGTTGGTATCGACGAACTCGCCCGTGTTGACATCGCGATGCCAAAGCGCCAACTCGATCCCCGACAATGGCGATTCGCCAGGTTCGCGAATGGCATCCAAGTCGTTGTCGAGCCAGACGTAGCCTTCGACCGAAATCGGTTTGGCGACTTGTTGTGTCGTCGCGACTGCGGCGGCGGAACGATTCGGACGCGAATCGATATCCTTTCCCTCGTCCGGCGGCAGGTCCAGTCCGTGCGATTGCGTGGGGACACCGTAGTCGTTCAAGAACACGGCGTCGGCGGACGTGTTTTCATAGTGGGGCGCATCGAAGGAGGCATGCAAGATCGAATCTTGGAACTCTTGCCCCGATGTGATCACGTCCAATCGATCGTTGAAGACGGCCAAGTCGACGGCATTGCGCAGCACCTCATCGACGTCAATCGTGAATTCCAAGCGATCGCCGGCGCGGAAGTTCGACAGTCGCAGCACAAGTTCTTGGCCACCGTCTTCGACGTCTGCCGTCGCGTCAACTTGCCGTCCATCGGAGGTCTGCACGCGCACAACTTGGAATCCGTGCGACCCGTTCTTGCCGCGTCCGCCCTGCTGCGTATCGTAAATCGGATCGCCGACCGTGATGCCGTCGCCGTCTTTGTCGGTAACGATCCGCAGTTCCGTCAATTCGGTGTCCGGCGCACCACCGGTAAACGACAAGATAAACCGATCGCCGCGAGAATCACCACCGACGTCTTGATCGCTTTCCAAGTAATCGGTTTCAAGGTAAACCACACCGACGTGAATCGGATCGGCAGCCAACAAGCGGCGTTCTTCCAACCGTTCGGGCAAGCAACGTCGGCGCGTCGCCGATGTCGCTGACTCGTTGCGTGCGCGTTGTCGGCGAACTTGATTACGTCTATCCTTCCAAATCATGCTCGAGCACCCCCCAGTGCCGAATGTTGGTTGATCATCCCGTGACCGGGACGGTCGCTTTGCGGTTGATTTCTCAACGCTTAATTGTTCAGCGGTCGATTCTTGATTCGCTCTCGGCGATGCGTTCCTGGTGGCTGCCAGCATCGCCGAGTGACCATCGTCGCAGCGTGGCGTCGAATCCGCCGCTGAACAGCGATCCTCCGCTCGCGCACAACGTTGGGATCGAACCTTGATGCCCGCTCAGTTGCTGCGTCACGACGGCGTCGTCGGTGTTCACGATCCGGACAATGTTGTCGGCCCCGGCGACCGCGACGTGTTGACTATCAATCGTGGTGACGGAAAACAGTTTGCCACTGGTGACTTTGACGCGTCGCAGTTCTTTTTGATTCTGGGTGTCAAAGACGACCAGTTCACCGTCTTCGCCCACGGTGACGACCGTGTTGGAATCTCGATGAAAGCTCATCGCCCGCACGCGGCCGCGGTGCAGTGTGTGTTCGCCGATCAGGCGTCCGGTCGCGGGATCGAATAAATGCAAATTGCCACTGCGTCCGGCGACCGCGAGCAGTTTGCTGTCGTCACGGTATTCCACGCAGCGAAGATCGCGGCAGTCACAATGAAAGACGGGGCGTTGACGATTCTTGCCACCAATGATGTAAACCGCGTTATCGAATCCGACGGCGGCCATTTCGGTTCCGTCGGCAGCAAACCGGACGCAAACCAATGCCGGCGTGTCACTCATCCGCTGGATGATGCGAAAGGAGTCGTCGCGATTCCATACGATCAGCTGGCCATCGTTGCCGGCCGAGACTAACTTTTTGCCTCGCGGATCAAACGTCAGCGTTCGAATCATGTCGCGATGACCACGCAGTACCTGCACAACGCTCATCGTTTCGGTCCGCAAGATGCGTATCGCATGGTCGTCGCCAGCCACGGCGACGAACTCGCCCTGCGGGTCCGCTGCGACCGCCGTGACCACGGTACGGTCAAGCTCGGCGGTGGTTGGCTGCAGGCGAACGGCTCGACATTTCACCGGCGTGGTTTCAGCAGCCAAGGATAGCTCGATCGGCTGACGCGGCCGCTGTTCATCGGCTCGCGCCGAATCCGACCACGAATCGCCAAAGCCGCATACGAAGCAAGCGGTTGCTAGCAAGTGGATGTGAATGGGTGGTGGTAAACGCATCGGTCATCTCGCGCGAATGGATCTTCTCTTGTGAAGATCGGCAATTGGCACAAGCGTCATGACCCGAACGAACGGAATTGAGTCAGCCTAAGGTCCGCAAGCTCAAGAAACGCCCGAAAAGCACGCGTTTTCGATCTTTCGTCGGGCTTTGCTGGGCTGCTAGGATTCCCACGCGGTCGGTACAGCCGGATGTACTCGACACCTCACTTTTGACTCAATTCAATGCAGGCGTCACGGATGATGCGACTGATTTGCAGCGTTTGGCTCGCGATTTCGATTCACTCACTCAGCCATTGCCAGCAGCCGCAGGCGGGCGGCACGACATCGCAGATGTCTTCGCAAGCGGCCGATGCCGAAGCCGCGGCGCGTGAACAGATGCGACAGCAAACCGAGCAAATGATGGCTCGGCAAGCGGCGATGGCGAAAGCGCAAGGGTTGCCCGTCCCCGGGAATCCGGCCGCCGTGCCCAATGGCACCAATCAGCAGCCATTTCCGAATCCGACGCCGGCTGCTCAGGCACAACTGCAAGAGATCCTGCTGGCTTGGGAACACATCAGCAAAGGCACCAAGACGCTGGAGTGCAAGTTTGATCGCTGGCACTATGACATGTTTGCGGCGCCACCGGGGACTCATGCAACCAAGGCAGACGGTGTGATTCGATACGCCGCACCCGATAAAGGAAAATTCAAGGTCGAGAACTTGGCCTTCTATAACGGCATGGTCGCCGGTAACCCAACGTACAAAATCCAGCCCGGACAATTCGGCGAGCACTGGGTGTGTGATGGTGAACGACTAATCGAGTTCGACTACGCCAAGGAAGAATGCCATGTGCAAACCTTGCCGCCAACGATGCGGGGCCAGCACATTTTTAACAGTCCCCTGCCCTTTGTCTTTAACTTAGACGCCAACCGTATACAACAGCGTTACTGGGTTCGGCAAGTTGCGGCGCCGATCAATGGCATCATCGCAATCGAAGCTTGGCCCAAGACTCAGGCCGACCGTTCGCAGTACAAGATGGTCAAAATTTCATTGGACTCAAGCACATACCTGCCCGTTGCGCTGGAAATGTATGCGCCCAATTTTCACAGTAAAACAAATCCAAAGTGGGACGTGTATGAGTTTAGCGACATGAAACGTAACGCGATCACGCACGGGTTTTCTAACTTTGTCGGCAAGTTTTTGGACAAGCCGCCGAAAGATTGGAAAGTCATCCAAGAGAACTTCATGGACGATGCGCCGCCACAGCAAGCCGCTGGTGCAGCCGAAGGCGCGCTACGCTAGCCACTTTGCCGTCGACGTTACTCGCAGGCACCGGAGAGTTCTCGTGGCACTTGCCGGCCATGTCCTAACGTGCCTGTGAAGACGCCGTCACGCACTGATACCTGACCGCGACACAGCACGTCGCGAGGTCGGCCATGGATTTCGAACCCCTCGAATCCGTCATAGTCTGTATCCATGACATGAGTGGACGCGCTGATGGTGCCTCGATAATCGGGGTCCCAGATCACCAAGTCCGCATCGCATCCAAGCTGGATGGTTCCTTTCTTTGGGAACATCCCGAATCGTTTCGCTGCCGATGTCGATAGGACGTCAACGAATCGATGTAAATCGATCCGTCCGGTTGCGACGCCGTGGCTGTACAACAAGGTCGCACGGTGTTCGACCGAGGGAATCCCGTTGGGAATCTTGGTGAAATCCGATTCCGGTGGTCTGCCCATCTCTTTCTGGCCATGAAAGTCGAATGGCGCGTGATCGGTTGCGACCGTCGAAATGACGCCGTTGTTGAGCGCATTCCATAGATAAGGTTGATGGCTGATATCGCGAATCGGCGGACTCATCACGTATTTGGCACCTTCGAAATCTGGCCGCTCGGCATACGAGCTGTCGAGAACCAGGTACGGAATGACCGTCTCGATCGTCACATCGACGCCCCGGTCGCGAAACGTCAAAGCCGCTTGCACGGCATCGCGGCACGAGGTGTGGACGATGTATCCCGAGGCGCCAGTCATTTCTAAGAACGTACAAAAGTGATGGACGCCTTCCGCTTCAACGGTAACCGGCCGCGAAGGCTCGTGATATTCAGGACCCAATTTTCCCTCAGCGATCAATTGCGACTGCAGTTGGGCAACGAGGTCCGCGTTTTCGCAGTGCGCCGTCACCACGACTCCCAATTCGTTCGCCAACTGGCACGTTTGGAAAAGTTCGCTGTCGGTGACACCGAACGCACCTTTGTAAGCCAGGAAAACTTTGAAAGAGGTGATGCCGTCATCGACGATGCGCCGCAACGATGCGGGCGTCGATTCATCGAATCGCGTGACACCCATGTGGAACGAGAAATCGCATGCCGATAAACCTTCGGCTTTTTGTTTCCAGAGTTGGTACGCTTCCCATGGATCATCATCGCGGGACGGGCAGCACATTTCGATCAGCGTTGTCGTTCCGCCGACCAATGCCGCACGACTGCCCGAATCGTAGGTGTCTTTGGCATAGGTTCCCATGAACGGCAAATAGATGTGTACGTGTGGATCGATGAAACCGGGAAAGACATACAGGCCGGTCGCGTCGATCACTTCCACATCGCCAAGTGAGTCGGCACTGATCGATGGTTCGATCCTCGAAATCGTTTCGCCTTCGACCAGGATATCAGCCACATATCGCTGATCGGTGGTGACCAGCGTGCCGCCTCGAATAAGAATGCTCACAAGTATGCCTTCGTTACTTAAGATTCGATTCACGGTCCTCGTCGTTACCGAAGACCCCGCGTTCCGCTGTCTTTAATTTCCGACCAAGTCGTCGGACTGTTTTACGAAATCATCGCCGTCCCATTTTTCATCGGAAGTGATGCCTGCTTGCCTTGCTTTGGCGGCCGCTTTTTCGGCTTTCGCTTCGGCTTGTCGCCGCACCAGGTCGGCATGCGTTGTAAAGTATGGCAGTGCTTTGCCTTTGAAGTCGTCGATGGTTTCGAACCCGTGTTTTTCCATAAACGCGAGCAGTTGTTCTGACATCGTTTGAACCAGCTTGTATCCGTGTTTCATCACGCCGGTGCAGACTTGAACGGTGTCGGCGCCCAGCAGAATGAATTCAGCGGCGTCTTCGCCGGTTTCGATACCGCCGATGCCCGATAGCGTTCGACCGGGAAACTCGTCTTGAATCAGCATGGCGACTTCCATCGTCATTCGCAGGGCGATGGGTTTGACCGCACGGCATGAATAGCCGCCCGGCGTCGTGTATCCCTCGACCGTTGGCATCGGACGCAGTGTGTCCAAGTCAACGCCGATCACCGAGCGAATCGTGTTGATTGCCGAAATTCCATCCATGCCCGCGGCCAGCGATGCTCGCGACGGATCCTCGATGTGGGTCACATTGGGCGTCATCTTGGCCCAGACAGGTTTCGCGGTTGCCTCGCGCACCCAACCGCAAACCTCGGCAAGAATGTCGGGGTTCTCGCCCATCGCCGCGCCCATTTTTCGTTCGGGCAAACCATGGGGGCACGAAAAGTTACACTCGAACATGTCCACGCCCGCTTCTTCGCAACGTTGGATCAGTTCGAACCACGCGTCGCGATTGAATTCTTCCATGACCGACGCGATCAGCACGTTGTCGGGATAGCGATCTTTCACTTCTTTGAACTCATCGATCCATTGATCGAAACTCATCGTCGAAATCAGTTCGATGTTTTCCCAGCCGTACGGTTCGCCCGTGCTGTCTTTCAGTCGCCCGTAGCGCGGTGCGACGTTGACGACCTTGGATGCATCCAGGCTGACGGTTTTCGCCGATGATCCGCCCCACCCGTCCGCGAACGAGCGGCAAATCACTCGTGCGTTCGTGCCCGGTGGTCCCGAGCCGATGACAAACGGATTGGGGAATTTGATGCCGTTGACGGTGGTTTCAAGCGTTGGCATAGCGTTCGACTCGTTCAGCGATGGATGAGTTTATGGTTCAATATGGGTTGGTGGACCTTGCGGATGATTCATGAATCGACGCGCCAAATTCACGAGTCGACGTACCGATTTCATCAATCGACCCGCTCGATGGGCGGGCTCAGTTTTGCTTTGTTTCGATTTCGGCCAGGCATTCATCGATGGTGGCGATCATGAATTCGGCATCATCTTTGGTGATACACATCGGCGGTTTGATTCGCAGCGTGTTTCCGAACAATCCGCCTTTGCCCAAGATCAGGCCTCGCTGTTTCGTCATTTCCATCAAGTCGGCCGCCTGGGCTGAGGCCGGTTCTTTGCTGACACGGTCGGTCACCAATTCGATGCCCAGCATCAGTCCCATCCCGCGGACATCACCGATCAGCATACGTTTGTTTTGCAGTTCACTGAGTCCATCCTGGAGAAACTCGCCGACACGCGCCGCGTTTTCTTGGATCCCTTCCGCATCGATCACTTCCATTGTCGCCAGTCCGGATGCCATCGAGACCGGATTGCCGCCATAGGTGTTGAAGTGAATTCGCTTGGTCATCGTTGACGCAATCGGCTCGGTCGTCGTCACGGCACCCAGTGGCGCACCGTTGCCGATGCCTTTGGCCATCGTAACCATGTCGGGTTTGACGTCCCAGTTTTGATGCGACCAGTAATGTTTGCCGGTTCGACCAAACCCGCCTTGGACTTCGTCGGCGATGCACAATCCGCCGTGCTGGCGAACGATGTCATAAACGATCGGATAGAACTCCGGCGGCGGAGCCACCGCGCCGCCGACTCCTTGGATCGGTTCGCCGATGAAGCAGGCGATTTCACCCGAGGTTTGATATTGAATCACATTCTTGATGTCATGCGCACACTTGACGTCGCAGCTGGGGTATTGCAGTCCGAACGGACATCGATAGCAGTAGCCGGGAACCGAATGTGAGATGTTCGCTTGTGGATTGCTGGGGAATTTCCAAGTCCCGTGCGACGTCAGCCCCATCGTGGTTGCGGTTCCACCGTGATAGCCGTTACGCAAACCAATGACGTCCTGGTTGCCGGTGTATTCACGCGACATCAGTATCGCGATTTCGTTCGCTTCGCTGCCCGAGTTCGTAAAATAGGTTCGGTCCAGCGCGACACCTTCGGCGGTGGCGGGCATTTTTGATGCAAGCTTTGCCGCGAATTGTGCAATCGTTGGATGCAAGTAAATCGTTGTCGTGTGCTGAAGCGTTCCGGCTTGCTGTTTGACCGCGGCCGCCACATGCGGATGACAGTGACCGACGCTCACGGTGACGATTCCTGCAAACGCGTCCAGATAACGGTTGCCTTGATCGTCCCACAGGTATTGCATGTTGCCTTCGACGATCATCAACGGATCACGATAGTACGTCAGCACGCCTGGGTTAACGTACCTGTGACGCATGGCCAGCACTTCATCGCGGCTGGGCCCCTGGTACGGTGTGGGCTTGTGGTCGCAAACCGGTAGCGCGACTTGTGTGGGGCGAACAGAACTCATCAGTTTTCTCCTGCCGAGGCTGGGGGATTCTCTGGCAACGCTGCTGGTTCAAGGCCGCGTTCGGTGCGCGTCCCGGGGATCACATTGTCCAGCACAACGCCCAGGATCGCGGCAACGGCCATGCCGGTTTGCCCGATCGAGATAATCACGTCGTCAAGTCCATCGGGAAAGGTCGCCGTCGCACTATCGCTGCCGCCATTGGCAAAATAGAACGGAACGCTGATGCCCATGAATAGCGAGAATCCGCCGATGAACAAATTGCGGTCGCTTGCCAAATCCGCTCGCGCGAACTGGCGAATGCCGACCGCCGAGATCAAACCGAACATTGCGCAGTACAGACCGCCGACCACGGGTGTGGGAATCGCCGCCGCCAAAGCGCCAAACTTGCCGAACAAGCCCAGCAAGATCAACATCACCGCACCGATCTGAACGACATAGCGAGAACCAACCTGGGTCAGTCCGATCAGCCCGACGTTTTCAGAATACGACGTCGAACTAAAACCACCGAACACTCCGGTCAGCGCGCAGCCGATTCCTTCGCATCCGATGCCACGCGAAATCTCCGCTGCGGTGGGGTCGCCGCCGCCAGCCATCTGTTTGCACGCGTGATAGTCGCCGAAACTTTCGATCATCGATGCCAGATAGCCAGCGATGACCGCGACGACGAACCCGAGTTGAAACTTGGGCAGTCCCCAAGGAAAAACGACGTTGCTAACGCGGAGCCAGTCCGCTTCGTGAAACGCGTCCAGATTCGGACGCGAAGGATGGCCTTGGCCAAACAACCCGATTGCCGAACAAAGCACACAGACACCGACTGACCCCAGGATTGCCAGCAGCATCGGGAACATTCGAAAGACCAAGCTTCGACGCGACAGTACGAAAGAGAACAACGCGATCAACGTCATCGTCAAAATCGAAATCGGCCAATGGGTTGCTGCGATGGGGGCACCCGCCTGATAGAGCGCGAGTCCGATCAGCATGATGACCGGTCCGACCACCACCGGAGAGAGTACTCGCCGAATTTGACCCATCAGCCCGCTGAATCCGATGATCATTTCAACGACCGCGCCGACAATGATTGCACCAGCGATATAAGGCATCGCTGCTCCCGCGTCGACGGTTTCGCCTTCGGGGTGGACGGCGGCAATGATCATGAAGAACGCAGCAAGAAACGAAAAACTGACACCTTGAATGATCGGAAGTCGCGAGCCGAACGTCGATTGAATCAGCGTCGCGATGCCCGAACAGAGCATCACACTGGAAATAAGCAGCGCGATTGCCGGCGTTTCCATTCCCATTGCCGGACCCAGCAACAGCGGGACGGCGACCGTGGATCCGAACATCGTCAAAACATGCTGCAAAGCCAGCACCATCGCCTTGCCGAGTGGAGGGCGATCATCGAGTCCGTAGAGAACACGATTTTCATGTGCCATGTTGCTGCCAGTGGTTGTGCTACAGTTCGGTGATTTGTCCGTACGTTTCCGGTCGTCGGTCACGGAAGAATTGCCATGTGTTTCGAACTTCGCGAATCATGTCAAAGTCCATGTCCCCAATCACGATGGCGTCTTCGTCGCGTTTGTCGGTCTGTGCGAACAATTGGCCACGCGGATCACAGAAATAGCTCTGGCCGTAGAATTGACCAATGTTCCAGGGTGATTCGCTGCCGGGACGATTGATCGCGCCGACAAAATATTGATTGGCTACCGCGTGGGCGGGTTGTTCCAGTTTCCACAAGTACTCGCTCAGTCCCGCCACCGTTGCACTTGGGTTGAAAACGATCTCGGCACCGCCCAGTCCCAAGCACCGCGCACCATCGGGGAAGTGGCGGTCATAGCAAATGTAAACGCCGACCTTGCCGATCTGTGTGTCAAAGACCGGATAGCCAAGGTTGCCGGGTCGGAAATAAAACTTTTCCCAGAAACCCGGATTGCAATGCGGGATGTGGATCTTGCGAAACTTGCCCAGGTACGACCCGTCGGCATCAATCACCGCGGCCGTGTTGTAATAGACGCCCGTTAAGTCTTCTTCGTAAACGGGAACGACCATCACCATCTGATGTTTCTTTGCCAGTTCCATCATCAACTTGGTCGTCGGACCGTCGGGAACCGGTTCGGTCATCGCGTACCATTTTTCATTTTGCTCGGCGCAAAAGTACGGTCCGTAAAATAGCTCTTGCAAGCAACATACCTGCGCGCCCTGGTCGGCGGCTTGCGCGATTAGATCAACATGTTTGTCGATCATCGAACGTTTGATCAAATCAACAGGCGCGTCACCGGGTTCAGATAACGTGGCCTGGATCAGGGCACCTCGGACCATGCGTGGCATCGGTTCTGTCTCCTTGTCTTTGTGCCTCGGTCATTGAAAACTTTGCTAAGCTTAGCAAGATTCACGCGCTTGCGTGTTGCACACCTGCCATATTCCAACGTCGATGTTCATAACGAACCGTTCGACAGGTTCGATGTTGTCGCCACGGCAGTTGTCAATTCAGTTATCAAATTGACCGTCACCTCATCCATCAAACTATCCAATGCGGAGTCAACGATGCAGCCTGATGCCCCTATCGTAAAGATGCTTGCCGGTTGTCAGTGGCAGCCAAGCCGCAATAAGGACGAATCAACGGCGGTCTTCAATCCATCAACGGGAAAAGTCATCGCTCGTACGCCCGTGGGTTGCGATGCGGATGTTGATCTAGCCGTTGCGTCTGCACGCGATGCATTGCCGGCGTGGTCCGAGACCCCCGCTGTCGTTCGTGCGCGAGTGATGTTCGCCTACCGACAATTGATCGAAAAACATTTTGATGAACTTGCGCGGTTGGTCACACGCGAACACGGCAAGACATACGGCGAAGCAAAGGCAGAAGTGCAACGTGGGCTCGAGATGGTCGAGTTCGCTGCGGGCGTGCCAGCGCTGCTGATGGGACAAACATTCCCGCAAATCGCGGAAAGCGTCGACGGAGAAACGAATCGGCATCCGGTCGGCGTCTGCGTCGGCATCACGCCATATAACTTTCCGAATATGGTGCCACTGTGGATGTTCCCGATCGCCATCACGTGTGGGAACACTTTCATTTTGAAGCCAAGTGAAAAGGTTCCGCTGAGCGCAATTCGATTGGTCGAACTGTTGCAGGAAGCGGGCTTGCCCGAAGGCGTGATGAATTTGGTCCATGGAGGCAAGGATGTTGTCAACGCACTGCTGCGTCACGACGATGTTGCGGCAATTTCATTTGTCGGGTCAACGTCGGTCGCCAAATATGTTTACGAGGTTGGGTCGGCTGGGGGGAAACGCGTGCAAGCGGCCGGCGGGGCGAAAAATCACCTGATCATCATGCCCGATGCCGACATGGTGCAGTCTTCTAAGGCACTTGCGGCGTCAGCGTTCGGATGTGCCGGACAACGCTGCATGGCCGGTTCGGTTGCCTTGGCCGTTGGCGATGCGGGCGATCCCTTGGTTTCACAGCTTGCCGAAGTCGCCGACGCGATGGCGGTGGCGCCGACCGACGGAAATGATCAGTCGCAGATGGGCCCCGTGATCAGCCAAGACCATCGTGATCGTGTCGCCGGATACCTGGACACGGCCGGCCAGGTTGGCGCGGAAGTCGTCGTGGACGGGCGCAAGGTCGATCCGGGCGATTCGTTCTTGTTGGGGCCAAGCGTTGTCGACAAAGTCACAACCGAGATGCCACTGTGGACCGAAGAGATCTTTGGACCTGTGTTGTCGGTTGTCCGCACGAATTCGCTCGACGAAGCCATCGCGATTGGCAAGTCATGCCGCTATGGCAACGGTGCGTCGATTTTCACCCGCGATGGCTACGCGGCGCGACGATTCAAACGCGAGTTCAACGCCGGCATGATTGGGGTCAACGTCGGTGTGCCTGCGCCGATGGCATGGCTGCCGTTTACCGGTTGGAATCAATCTTTCTTTGGCGACTTGCATATTCAGGGAACCGAAGGCGTCCATTTTTATACTCGTCAAAAGATGACGTTGACGCGTTGGTTCGAATCATCCACCGAGTCGCATCATGATCCGGTTTGGAAAGAAAAGTAGATCGATCGCTGTACGATCACGATCCGTTATCGTGATCAACAATCGAATCGATCGCTTCGTCAAGTCTCGCCACCGTGTGTGTCATGGACAGATGCGAGATGTGCTGTCGTCCCTGCGCCTTCAGCTGCGATAAGTCGTCTCGACCGCTGAGGTCGCAGATCGAACCGGCCGCGTCATCGATCCTCTGGTATCGCGTCGGTGTGCCGACCGTTTCCCG
Organism: uncultured Pirellulaceae bacterium; assembly: GCA_963975425.1. Lineage (GTDB taxonomy): Bacteria > Planctomycetota > Planctomycetia > Pirellulales > Pirellulaceae > CAXBGS01. The sequence continues at coordinate 53,029 of CAXBGS010000003.1, read as the reverse complement.
ATAACTGAGTCGATCGGGAACCACAGCAACCGCCCCGGCGTGGATCGCTTCGCAAATGGCGATGCCAAAGAACTCGTGATCGGCGGTGGAGACGACGACATCCATGTGGGCAAGCCAACGGGTGTACTCGGCGCGCGATGCGGCAAACCCGTCGAACAGAATCGCCGACTCAAATTCGTGACGAATCGTTTCAAGGTCTGCCGAACCTTCACGCGGACGAGCACCCAGCAAAATAAGCTGGAACGGCACGTTTAATTCTCGCAGGGATCGCAGTACTTGGACGAACCGGTCGGGCCGCTTGTCATGTTCCCACCGCGAGACCCATCCGACCGTAATTGGCTTGTTGCGAGATGCCGGATGCACAGCGGTGGGTTGCGAAGAGGTGGCCTGTGACGACGCGGGCTCGAATCCGGGATAGGCAACCTCGCATTTTTCGGCCAGCCGATCGAAGTCGTGAATGGCTTTGGCGTCCGGCATGCGCCGGGTGAATTGTTCACTTGCGTGTAAAAAATCGTCGCGATGAAACGCCGAGTTGAACAAGCAGCGATCCGCCGCGATGGCCGTCATTAAATTGGTGTATCCGTAGTGGAAATCGACCCGTGCTTCGGTGTGCTGTGGATAGGTCCACTGGCTCTCGTGAAAATACGCGACCGTCGGGCAAGGTTTCAGCCCTTGCTGTGCGGCAAAGCCTAGAAACGTGGGCAGGTCCAGCATGCTGCTGCACCAAACCACATCGGGGTGTCCATGCTTGGCAAGATGCTCGGCAAGCCGCGTTGACAGTTCCAGGGGTGCCGAACGCATCCGCCATTTCCAGTGAACCGGCGATCCGACCAACAGCGCCCAATCGTGGCGGCTATGACGTACGACACCGTCCAAATAAACGCGATGGCTGCCGCCATAGAACGGTTCGACGGCTAAAACTCTCAGGGCGTTCTTGGTCTCCGGCATGAATGTCTCTAGCCCTAGCCGCCGCCACAGGATCAGGGGGACGCTACGGTGTGGGACGAAAAAAGTAAACTGACATAGTAGAACAATTTCCCGGTTTGTTGGCTCATCGCTGGGGCGTAAAGCGATTCGCAAACAATCGACGTCATCATTCTCCCGTGAGATTGTTCCTACTTGGATCGCGGAAATGCTTGTCCAATGGCTATAACAACATACCCGGTTTGCGGGCAACTTTATCTCTTTCTCAAGATGTCAGTGGATGACGGACGACAGCCAACGCAGTAACGAAACGACATCCGAATCAGCCGAAGTCGACGGCGAACTTGGTTTTGACCACGCCGCACGCAAGGTGAAAACGTTCCCGCAGGAACCTGGGGTTTACCTGATGAAGGATGCGGCGGGTGTCGTGATCTATGTCGGTAAAGCAAAGAACCTGCGCAGCCGCGCCAGCAGCTATTTCCTCAAAGCCGCAGCGCAGGACCAACGAACTGCCACTTGGATTGGTGAGATCGCGGATATCGATTTCGTCGCGTGCGAAAGCGAGGTCGACGCCTTGTTGATGGAATCTCGTTTGATCAAAGATGTTCAGCCGAAACACAACAAGGAACTCAAGGACGATAAGACGTTCCCGTACCTGATGATTATGACGCGTGAGGACTTCCCGCGGGTCGAGGTGACTCGGGAACCCAAGGCCAAGGGCGTCAAACTTTATGGTCCCTTTGCCAGTGCAGGAGCCTTGCGAGGTGCGATCAGTGTGCTGCAAAAAATCTTTAAGTTTCGAACCTGTTCACTCGATATCGTCGAGACCGACCAACAATGGCAATGGTTTCGGCCATGCTTGTTGGCCAGCATCAACCAATGCACCGCTCCCTGTAACCTGCGCATTAGCAAGGAAGACTATCGCCGCGATATCAAACGCTTGCAGACATTTCTCGAGGGCGGCAAGACGCGTTTGCTGAAAGAAATGCGAAACGAAATGCAGTCGGCCAGCAAGCAATTGGACTTTGAGCGTGCCGCAATCCTGCGCGACGAAATCAGCATGCTGGAACGTTTGGACGAACGAGGCGATTTGGAAACGCATGCACAACCAGAAGTGTTCTACATTGACCCTAAGAAAGGTCTCACCGGATTGCGCAAGGTGCTGAACCTTGACGAAACACCTCGCGTGATCGAAGGCGTCGATATCGCACACCTGGGCGGCGGTGAAACCGTTGCAAGTTTGGTCCAATTTATCGACGGATTGCCGTTCAAGCCGGGCTATCGCCGTTACCGGATTCAAGATGTCAAAGGTGTCGATGACTTCCGAAGTATTTACGAAGTTGTTTCGCGGAGATTCCGCAAGCTGAGCGATACCGGCGAAACCTTTCCCGATATTCTGTTAATCGACGGAGGCAAGGGACAGTTAAGTTCGGCGATGGCGGCATTTCGTGATCAAGAAATCACCCCGCCAACGGTAATTTCGCTGGCAAAACGGGACGAAGAAATTTTTCGCCCCGGCGAAACTGAGTCGATTCGGCTTAGTCGGAATGCCTTTGCGCTGCGGCTGCTGCAATATGTCCGCGACGAATCGCACCGATTTGCCCAGCATTATCACCACATTTTGCGGTCGAAATCGAATTTACAATGAACCCGACTGGCCATCGCTCGGTCTGGATCGGTACGCTGTAGAGACGATTGGAAGGGGAATATTTGTCGATCGAGTGTATAATGGGCGCAAGTGAGCCCTGACGCGTGATCATGTCCATTTCCGCGCTACGGGCGTGAACCCACAGGAGACGAACTTTACAACGTGCGTGAACCACTGAAAGTCAAAGATGACGAGCCGGAACGTAGTGTCCTGGCGCGGCTGATCTTGCCGGAACAAAAAGTCGAAGAAGACCCACTGGAAGAACTCCATGGACTCGCCACGACGGCCGGAACTCAGGTCGTCGGTGAAATGATCCAACGCCGCGGATCGGCGGATCACTCGACGTATCTTGGCAAAGGCAAAGTGGAAGAACTGCGTTTGTTGGTCGAACGACGTGGCGCGGACCTTGTCATCTTTGACAATGATTTGACCCCCGCCCAAATCCGGAACTTGGAAAAGTCGGTCGGCGTTAAAGTGCTCGACCGTACCGAACTGATTTTGGATATCTTTGCCGCAGGAGCGCGAACGTACGAGTCGCGTCTGGCAATCGAGCTGGCCCAGCTGGAATACTCTTTGCCGCGACTGAAGCGAATGTGGACACACCTTTCGCGACAAGCCATGGGCGTCGGCATGCGTGGACCAGGTGAAAAACAACTCGAGGTTGACCGCCGGTTGGCACAGAAACGGATTCATGATCTGAAAGAAGATTTGTCCAAGGTCGAGCGACGTCGTGAACGCGAAGTGTCCGCTCGTGACGACGTGCCAACGGTTTCACTGGTCGGTTATACCAACGCCGGCAAAAGCACGTTGATGAACGCCATGACCGATGCGGGTGTCGACGCTGAAAACAAACTCTTCGCCACACTCGATACACGCACCCGGCGTTGTCGGTTGCCCGGATGGGGAACCGTCTTGCTCAGCGACACGGTCGGATTCATTCGAGACTTGCCGCACTCCTTGGTCGCGAGTTTTAAATCGACTCTCGAAGAAACACGCCAAGCGGATTTGTTGTTGCACGTCGCCGACGCAAGCAATCCGGCAGTGTTCGAACAGATCAGTGCCGTTTACAAAGTCCTGGAAGAGATGGAAATCGAAGAGAAGGACACCGTCTTGGTCTTGAACAAGATCGATGGTATCCGATCGCCAGCGATGTTGAACCGCGTGCTGGACCGATACCCCAAGGCAATTCCCGTCAGCGCAAAGGAAGGCAAAGGAATTTCGCTCTTGATCGAAGCGATCGGCGAAGCGCTCGGACGTGAGTTCTTGGATTTGCGGATCGAAGTCGATCCGGCCGACGGTCGCTTGCTTGCCTACCTGTCGGCAAAAGGCGAAGTGGTGTCACGCGAGTTTGGTGAGAAATCCGTTGTCATTCACGTCCGCATTCCCAGTCGTGCGATGGGCCCGGTGCGCAAGTCCGCCGTTTCGATCAAAGAAGCCGATTTGGCGAATATCGAATGCAGTGGCAAAAATGCCATTGCCGGTGACACGCCGATGGACATCCCGACGTTGCCGATGGGTGACGCGTCGTCAGAAGTCGCTTGATGAACGATTGTGGAACCATTGCCCCAAACGTTTGGGTGCAATCCGCCTGCCAGGCAAGTGAAACAATGGTTCGGTACTCAAAGGGCGCGTAACGGTCATGCGATGGAATCCCCAAGGATCGATCACCGTCGTGACCGGCGTCAGCAGTGGTATCGGGCAGTCGCTGGCTAAGTTGCTGGTCAGCCGCGGCGCGACGGTCATCGGAAATGCCCGCCGCCAAGAACGGTTGGACGAACTCGAATCTGAAATCCTTTCCTTGCCCGATGCCGGCGGTCGTTTCATCCCGTTAGCCGGTGATGTGACCGAGCCGTCGGTGCGAGAGGAAATCGCAAGGCGTGCTTTCGACCTGGGCGACGGCCGGCTTGACCTGCTGGTCAACAACGCCGGTGTCGGTGCGATTGGCCGCTTCGAAGATGCAGCCCCCGAGCGACTTCGTGATGTCATGGAAGTCAACTTCTTTGCCCCGGTCGAACTGACCCGGACATTGCTTCCGCTGCTTCGGCAAGGAAGGCATCCGGTGATTTGTTGTATCGGCAGTGTGCTGGGGCACCGTGCCGTGCCGGACAAAACTGAGTACTGCGCCAGTAAGTTCGCGCTGCACGGATGGTGCGACTCGCTGCGGGCCGAGCTAAAGCCCGCCGGGATCCAGGTCACACTTGTCAGTCCCAGCACGACGCGCAGCGAGTTCTTTGATTCACTGGTCGATACCGATCCTGATCAAACATCCAAGAGTATCGGAAGCTGGTCGCCGCAGCGCGTCGCTCGAACAACTTTGGCCGCGATTCGCGGACGCAAAAGTGAAGTGATCTGCAGTCTGGGTGGCAAAGCCCTTGTCTACGCCGATCGCATCGCGCCTCCACTGATGAACGCAGTCCTTGCTCGCTCGAAATGAATCAACCGAGGGCCACGTCTGCGATCGCGATGTGCTGGACTCTCGGCCAGGATAATGTCATTTGGTTTTGATGTCGCCGCTTGGTTTCAAGCTTGTGTTTATGTCGGCGCGGATCCCGTGCTGCGATCGATCGCGTTCACGCCGCAGGTTCTGGGTCGGAGCCGATCACGCGTGCTCATGCTGAAGCCGTCGAGCTCTTTCGCGGCTTGATTGAAAGCGATCGCGAGCAAGCTACGATGGCCAGTCGCTGAGTCTTGACGATAGAATTTCGGCGAGATGATCGAAGCCGCTGGATACCTGCTGCTTGCCAATCAGTCATAGAAACCGTCACCGCGGATTAAGTTTCAAAGCCGTTCCCTAGGAGAGTATTCGATGAACGATCGCCGACAGTTCCTCAAGCAGTCCTTGGCAGTCGCCGCGCCTCTGGTCGTCAGTTCGTCCGTGCTGGGAGCCTCTGCGCCGGGCAATCGAATCAATGTGGCGTTCATCGGGACCGGAAATCAGGGCATGGGACTGCTCAAACGATTCATCGCGCGTGATCTCGGAAATGTGCTGGCGGTGTGTGACGTCAACGAAGGCAGTTTTGGTTACAAGGAGGCGGATCATTTCTATGGCCGAGTTCCTGCGAAACAAATGGTCGAATCAGCCAACGCAAAGAAAACAAAGAGTGGCACGCCAGCCAAATGCGATGCGTATTCCGATTTTCGCGATGTCTTAAGCCGGGATGATATCGATGCGGTGGTGATCGTGGTGCCCGATCATTGGCATCGCATTATCACTTGCATGGCCCTGGAAGCAGGCAAGGACGTGTACTGTGAAAAGCCACTGACGTTCTCAGTTGCCGATGGACGTCTAATGATTGATGCCGTGCGAAAGAACAATCGCATCCTTCAAACTGGAAGCCACGAGCGATCCAACCCCAACAGTCAGTTTATCTGCGAGGCGGCCAAGGCCGGAAAAATTGGTCGTATCAAACGCGTCGTCACGAAAGTCGGGTTCAACAACAAGGTCAGTCCGCCGCCCGGATGGAAACCCATGCCGGTTCCCGAAACGTTTGACTACCGAGCTTGGCTTGGGCCGGCACCGGATCTGCCATACCATCAAGATCGTTGCTTGTACCGATTCCGGTTTCACTACGACTATTCGGGTGGCCAAATCACTAACTTTGGCGCTCACGGCAACGATATGGCGCATTGGGGCATGGGCCTCGATACGAGCGGCCCGACGGAAGTGGAATGCATGAATGCCAGTTTTCTGCCGGACGGAAGTTTGTTCAACACCGCCACGCAGACTCGTTTTCGCTGCAAGTATGAAAACGGAATGGAACTTGTTTGCGAAAGCGGTTACGAATCGGTGCAAGTGCGGTTCGAAGGGACCGACGGTTGGTTGCAGACCGGTTACAAAGGGACGGCGGCATCCGATCCGGAATTGATCAAAGGCTGTCCCGAAAAGCCCAAGGGAACCAGTGATCCACACTCGTCTCACATGGCCAATTTCATCGATTGTGTCAAGTCACGCGACGAACCACGGGCTCCCGTCGAGGTCGGCAATGCGTCTGCCGTCTTGTGCCATATTGCCAACGCGATGATCCGCCTCTTTCCAGAAACCGGCCCCGGGCATATCGCCAAATGGGATGCAAAGAACGAGAGATTCCTTGACAATGATGCTGCGAACGAAATGTTGATACGCGAGCAGCGCGACCCCTGGAACTAAGCACCGCCGCGCAAATCAGTAAGTTGGTTTTGCATCGCAATACCTGTTTTGAATGATTGCGAATCGGTGGCGGACGCCGGCGGTCAAGGGGAAATCCTTTACGAACCCTTACGCCGATTGCACCGAATTCGTGTTGGCGGATATCCATCCAGTGGAAAGGCTTGGTTTGATCGTGTCAAAGCTCTGTTGTTGCATTCAGAAATCTCTGCCACAGATGAGATGCTGCGGAAAGCCGTCGACGACCGGTATGTCGGTGCTGTGCGTGCTGATGGTGTGCGCGTCTGTGCTGTCTCCCCGAACCGTGACCGCCAAAGACTTTAGGATCGATCCCACCACCGACTTCAAGTCGATTGTCAAACAAGTCGCTGCGGGTGATTCGCTGGTGTTGGAAAACGGCGTTTGGAATGATGTGGAACTAGCTTTCGATCAACTGCCAGGGACGCTTGAATCTGTCATTCAGATCCGAGCGGAATCACCGGGACAAGTGGTTCTCACCGGAAAGACTCAGTTGCGATTCTCGGGACAACACGTCGTCGTGTCAGGACTCGTGTTTCGTGATAACAACGTCAGCGATGTCGTGCAGTTGCGATCGCATAGTCAGCGCCATGCCCATCACTGCCGCGTCACGGATTGTTCTTTTGTGCAGGCCGAGGATTCTGATGATGGCAGAGAGTCACGCTGGCTCAACGTTTATGGGACACACAATCGAGTCGACCATTGTTACTTTGCGGGCAAGAAGAGTCGCGGCACCACCTTGGTCGTGTGGGTCAGCGATGTCGCCGGCGATCACCGTATCGACCACAATCATTTTGGTCCGCGGCCCGAATTGGGGCGTAACGGCGGCGAAACGATTCGAATTGGTACCAGTGACGTTTCAGAATTGGTTTGCCGAACGGTTGTTGAGGACAACTACTTTCATCAATGCAACGGAGAAGCGGAGATCGTTTCAAATAAATCATGCGAGAACATCTACCGCCGCAACGTATTCGATGAATGTCGTGGCGCGTTGACTTTGCGACACGGACATCGATGCATCGTTGAAGAAAACCTCTTTCTTGGAAAGAAATCCGGCGGAACCGGTGGCGTTCGGATCATTGGCGAAGGCCATACCGTGATCAATAACTATTTCGAAGGGCTGCGCGGCGATGCCGAACGTGCGGCACTTTCCATGATGAATGGCATTCCAGATAGCCCGCTACATGAATACGCGCCGGTGCGTGACGCTACCGTCGCTCACAACACATTTATTGATTGCAAGGTATCGATGGAGTTTGGTGTGGGCGCCGGCAAAACGCAGTCGGTTGCGCCCGCAGATTGTCGGATCATCAACAATGCGTTTCTTCCGGATAAGTGGCCCCTATTTCGTGTTCAAGCGAAACCGGAAAACTTTGTCTGGGACGGCAATCGAGTTCAGCAGGGAAGAGCCAACGAAGATCAACTGGTAAAGATCACAGAGTGCGATCTGACGCTAAAACGAGCATCTGACGGTCTGATGCGGCCGACACTTTCGGATGTCGTGAGAATCGATTCCGTGTCGATTGTCGATCGAGATATCGATGGTAACTCTCGTGGCAAGAATCCGGCGGTAGGGTGTGATGAGCCAGGGCAGATCTCGCGAACCTGGCCCAATGCATTGAATACGGGCCCAGACGCGAAACGTTAGTCACTCGCTGTCTTTCTGGCAAAAGAAACAAACACGATTCGGGTTAGCTTGAAATGGCGAATCGTCGGTGCACCGCCCGTTAAACGGATTCGTTCTGCTGTAAAGCCGACAAAACCGGTAAAAGGCGGTACGCCAACGATCGATTCGCGCTATTCGATGCTGGCTTAGGTTGGCCCACATCGACGAGGTTAATCGCGGGTCGCTTAAGCTCGTTTACGGCGGCGTCGGGCAGTCGCTGCGATCGACGTGGCCGCAAGCGCCAAGACGGAAAACGATGATGGCTCGGGCACCGCCGACAACGATGCATTCAGTTGCAGGTTGTCGATCCGCGTATTTGCCCCCGCTGACGGATAGTCGGTCACTGTGAAGCGGAATGACGCGTTTGGCGCATCCGTCAATTCTGTAATTCCCGAGAAATCGACCGTTTGAATTTGGAAGCTAAGGCCTGTCCCCGCCCCTGCCGTGTAGTTATCCGGCAGCGAGGTAAAGTTAACCCCATCGGTGCTCCAAGACCACGACTCGGTGTTGGCAGGGGTCGCTGTATTGGACCTTAATGCGTAAGAGATCACGGGGTCGGCGAAACCGTCTAAATCCACGTCCAGTTGAATGAACGTTCCGTTGCCCCCAGGAAATGTTCCACCAAGGGGATCCGGTCTAGCATCGCCTGCCGAGCTGCGAAGAAACAATCCTCGCAGCGACGCTGCGGTATCGCTGTCAATCCGATTTAGATTCCCAGAGTTTCCGCTGATATCGTTGACGCCACCACCCCAATCCGCGAGCGAAATGGAGCCTATGCCCGTCGTCGCATCGATCGTGAGTGGTACACCTCCCTGGCCGGGGGCATCGCTATCACCAATCGATAACTCTTCGAAATTAAAGTAACTCACCAACGCGGCCTGCGTCGCACCATAGCCAAACGCTAAACATATCGCCGGAATTAGCGCCATTCTCAACGTAAACATTTCGATTCCTAGTCATGCAGATTAACGAAGTAAATTTGAGAGTCCTGCCGCCAAATTGACTCGCGTGTTCGCACTCTAATGAACCAGCATCGAATCAGGAAACGATTTATTCAACCAAAATTGCTCAGGGTGAGCCTTGGGCCCATAGTCAATCATAAGGGTGCGCTCATCAAGCTTCATATATATGAAAAACCAAGAGAGGTACCTCATAGCTTTTTGTCTTCTACCTTTCAACATTTACCTTTCAACGTTTTTTGCTGCAGCCTGATACTCTTGGGGCAGCGCCAACGACCTACCGCCGCAGCGGGGCGCAGTTGTAGCCTTGGCTGTGTTCCCCCCCTTACTGCCTCTCGGCGAGTAGCTTGTTAGGCGAGTAGCTTGTTAAGTGACGAGAAGATTTGCAGCGCGCGCAATCGATGCTGCGTCTGGAGCGGACGCTGGTACGTACGTCATATCAATCCAACATCCTTCAACTCTCATGGACGCGCGATGCATGTCAGTCCCAGGTTCTCGTCGGGCCCATCGGTACGTATTAGGTAACACGAAGGATTCGCAGGACTCGCCGTTGGATCGATGACGACGGTGCAGCGAGGATTGTTGATGTGCCTGTGCCAGATGGCCCGCGAAAATGGAGGCTCGGCCGGTCGGTTATCATTGGTTCTCGGTTTTGTCGGTGCTCAGACAAATCGATCGTACCGCGAAGACTGTTCTGGATCGGATTGGAAATAGAGGCAATCATTCAATGAGATTCCATTTGCGCGCCGCCACTTGCAGTTTCGTTTTTCTGTCTCTCTTGCTTGATCTCGGCGTGGGGTGTGGCGACGAACCCATTACCGACCAGGTTGTGATTTCGACGATTCACAAAGCGGGCGACTTCTATCGCCGATCGGTATCAGTCCGCGGCGGATACGTGTATTACTACAGCACCGATTTAGCGCAGCGCTGGGGGGAAGGTAGAGCATCCGAAGACCAGATATGGGTACAGCCACCAGGCACGCCAACCGTTGGGATGGCTTATCTGAAGGCCTACGATGCGACCGGTGACCGCGTGTTTCTTGACGCCGCGCGAGATGCCGCCGGGGCGTTAATCTATGGACAGCTGCGATCAGGCGGATGGTCAAACTCGATCGACACCAAGGGGCAAGAACTCGGCAATCCATATGAAGGCGGAAAAAAGCCAAGAGACGGCACGACATCGCTGGATGACGGGCAAACTCAGTCCGCGATCGAATTCATGGTGCGAGTTGACCAGGCGTTACGGTTTAGCGACCCACGGATCCACGAAAGTGCAATGACAGCTCTGGATGCATTGTTGGATGCCCAGTTTGCCAACGGCGCGTTTCCGCAAGGCTTCAAGGCGGCAGCCACCGAGCAGCCCTTACTGAAAGCCAATTATCCGAAATACGATTGGCGAGTCGACGGGCGAATCAAGAATTATTGGGACATGTACACGTTGAATGACAATGTGTGTGGGGATGTCGCCGATACGCTGGCGACCGCACACCAAGTTTATGGCGACGACAAATACCTCGCCGCGTTACGCCGATTAGGTCATTTCTTGGTGTCAGCGCAAATGCCCGACCCACAGCCGGCATGGGCGCAGCAATATAACTACGACATGCAGCCGATCTGGGCACGTAAATTCGAGCCACCCGCCATCGCCGGTGATGAATCCCAAGAGGTGATGGAAACCTTGATGAACATTTTCATCATCACAGGTGACCGCAAGTATCTTGAGCCGATTCCGCGTGCCCTGATGTATCTGAAGCGATCGCTTCTTTCGGACGGCAGGTTGGCCAGGTACTACGAGTTGGAGACGAACAAACCGCTGTACATGTTTCGAAAAGGTAAGTCCGTTTATGAGCTTACCTACGATGACACCGATTTGCCGTCGCACTATGGGTGGAAGTGGGACTCGCGACTTGATGAACTCGAGAAAAGGTTCGCTCATGTAACGGCAGCACGATCTGTCGAGGCCGAGACGGATCCCTACGTGAGATTGCAAGCGACCGGCTCTTCGCATTCACGCAATGATATGATACGAGCACTTGATGCGGTCAAGCAGACCGTCGGTGATGTCGTGCAATCGCTGGATGAACAGGGGCGATGGGTCAGCACCTATGATGGCGAACGACTGGTCGGACAACCCAAGTTCAAGAAAGGGATGCAGTATCTGTCCAGCGAAGTCTTTAGCCGCAATCTCACGATGCTTTCCAACTACATCATTGCGTCAAAGTATCAGTCGCAGCAGCGTACAAAATGACGGAAACGAGAACCGAAACGCCGAAACTTGACACTTGAGATCAATGGCTTTGTCCACTACGTGAGAAGAGTTTATCGATGACCCTGGTTGTTGTTGCAGCGATCGTCGGATCCGGTGTGGTCACGGGATTGCTGTTCGCCTTTTCGAATTTTGTGATGAAAGCACTCGCGGACCTATCCGACGATGCGGGGCTGTTGGCGATGCAGCGAATCAACGAGAGAATTATCAATCCAATTTTTCTATTGTTTTTCCTCGGTACGCCGCTGTTGTGCACTTTGATTGCCGTTGATTGCGGATTCGATTTCGACCGTCCCGGCCGAGTCGCATTGTTGTCGGGAGCGATCTGTTATTTGGTTGGTCCGTTCGGCGTGACAATCCTGTTCAATGTGCCGCTGAACAATCGGCTTGCGAAAACCAACGTTTCCGATGCTGGCGATCGCTGGAACGATTATCAAGTCCGCTGGCAACGGTGGAACCACGTGCGAACCTATATCGGCATCGTCTCTATCGTGCTGCTGGCCTTGGGGCTGAGCAAGATGAGCCTCGGGGTTTAGCCAGTTCGCGATCTTGAAGACACGAAGGTGAGTACGACGATCGGATCGTTGTTACGTTTACCCGCGATCGCGCCGCGTGCCAACGCAAATGAGTTGTGGCGACGACAGGCGATTGAAGTTCACGCCTGTTTGGCCTCATCCTTAACGACCACTCAGGTATCCGCACGGGGCGACCCTTTAGGCATCTGCACATGGATCGCAGCCGACAAGTTGATGCCGATCCGGCCGGATCCTAGGCGGCTTCGCCTTCGGTGTTGATTTCGCCGTCCTCGCTGACGTCTTCGAAGCGAATCGAGACTTGTTTGCTGACTCCCGATTCTTGCATCGTGACACCATACAATGTGGTGGCCGCAGTCATCGTCTTTTTGCTGTGCGTGACGATCACGAATTTCGATGTGTCCAAGAATTCGTTCAGAACCATAACAAAGCGACCGATGTTGGCTTCGTCAAACGGTGCATCGACTTCGTCCAGCACACAGAATGGGCTCGGCCGGTACTGGAAGATTGACATCAACAGCGCCACGGCGGTCAGCGCTTTTTCGCCACCCGACAACAACGAATTGCTAAAACTGGGTTTACCAGGTGGCGTCGCGACGATTTCGACGCCGGCTTCCAGCGGATCGTCGCTTTCCTCGAGGATCAAATCGGCGTGTCCACCACCAAACGATTTACGGTAGAGAACTTGGAAATTTTGGCGGATCGCTTCCAGCGTATCCATGAACAGTCGGCGACTGTCAGCATTGATACGCCCAATGATCCGCTGCAGCGAATCCTTTGCCGCGGTCAGATCTTGATACTGTTCGTGCAGTTCGTCGTAACGTGATTGCAGACCCTCAAGTTCGGCAAGTGCTTCCATGTTCACGCTGCTGGTTTTCTGCAGCTGTGCCCGCAGCGTGTTGATCTCGTCTTCGCACGCCTCACGGTCATCTGGCGGTTGGAAATCGTCTGGTCGTTCGGTCTCACGCAGATTGATTTCGTAGTCTTCGAAAATACGATCGGCGAGTGTGTCGAGCCGAAGCTTGACCGTATCGCGGCGTGACGTCAGCGAGTGAACGGCCTCGCTTGCGGCGCTGGCGTTTTTCATCGCCTCTTCGCTGGCCTTCAGGATTTCGCGGTTCGCGTCACGGACTTCGGCAGCCTGCTGGGCCAAGGCTTCGAGCTGTTGGCTGCTTTGCTGTGCTTCCCACTGCAGCGTCGACAGACGATTGGACGCATCGAGCACGCGGGTGGTCAACTCTTTGATTCGGCTGCGTCCCGATTCCGCTTGCGAGCGGACTTCGGCGACGGCGGCCTCGCGTTCGGCTTGGTCACGGCGTTGCTGCTGGATGGTCGCGGAGAGAGCTTCGAATTTCTGTTCCGCGCGCGCGACGTCGACCGAGATTGTCATCACAGCACTCACGGCGGACTGCAGCGACGTCTGTGATTCCGAAAGCATTTCTTCGATCTCAGCCGACTTCAGTTCCAACGATTCGGTCTCGCGGCGTCCGTTGGTGATCTGCTGCATTAACTGCTGGCTTTGGTTCGCAGCGGTTTCGCGGATTCGAGTCGAGGCGATAATTTCACTATCGATTTCCGCGTAAACGGACTGACGTGATTCCATTCGTTCATCCGCGTGCCGTCGTTCGGCCTCGGCGGCGGCACGGTTTGTGATCAGCGATCGATGCTGCTGTTCAAGCCGTCCCAGTGCCGCAGCCTGTTCGTCGACGATCGCAGCGACGCGTTCGACTTCTGCTTCGCCTTCGGATAATTGGAATTGGTAGTGTTTAATTTCTTGTTCGGCGGCCAATAATTGGCTTCGGCGGCTGACCAGACCGGTCGCGGTGCTGGCGGGCCCGACGATTGTGGTGCCATCGCTTTCCAGGACTTCACCGGCGGCGGTGACGAATCGCAAGCCCGCACCACTTAGTTTTCGCAGGCCCAACGCGGTTTCCAGCGAGTCGACCAGCCACGTGTTGCTTAACAAATGGCGTGCGAGGGGTTCGTATTTTTCTTCGCACTTGATCATGCGGTCACCACGACCAAGCACGCCTTTGAGTCCGTCCAACCGGATGCGGTCACCAGGTCGCCGGCGCGGCAATTCGTCGATGCGAATCAGCCCGACGCGGCTATCGATTTTCAATTTTCCGCTGACGATCGCGTTCTGGACGCTGCCGCCGTGAACAATGACATACTGGCTGCGATGCCCCAGGGCCGCATCGATCAGTGGGGCAACCTTGATGTCGACCTGAAAGCAGTCCGCGACAATGCCGTGGACCTGATCGCTGACCGACGCAATGCCTTGGAATAGTTCCGATGCTTGATCCAGCTGTGCCAAAATCGTTTGCACACCACCGGAGACGCCTTCCTGTCGGCGATGCAGATCTTGCAGCACGCTGTGTCGTTCAATCACACCCTGCAAGCGGATCTTGATCGCAGCGTTTTCTTCGGTTCGTCGATTGAGTGTCCGACGGCTCTCCTGAAGCTTGGCGTCGGCCAATTCGATCTGCTTGGCGATCTGATCGATTTGGCTTTCGAGCTGTGCGACGTGCTCTCGTGTTTTTTCCGCCTCGGCTGACGCGTCGGTCAGATGGTCCTTTGCCGATAGAATTCGTTTGGCCAGATGCGCCAGGGTGCGGGCGGCCTCGGAAATTCGAGTCTCGGTTTGCTGGCGATTGGATTCTAGTTCTGCGACTCGGCGAACGCTGGCCAGGTGAGTCTGTTGAATCGTTTCACGCTCTTTTAAGATGTCGTTGACTTCTTGCTGAATTCGATCGCGATTCGCTTCCACTTCTGCCGTTCGTGACCGCACCTCGCTCAGTTCGCGTTCGTATCGAGCCAGACGCTGGGTCGCTTCACGCAGTTCGTCGGCGGCAGAACCGGCTTGTGTTTGCAGCAGTCGGACTCGGCGCAGCGACTTGGCGACACTGCTTCTCAGGTCGACCACGGCAGCGTTGTCGGCATCACGACGGCCGATCAATTCGGCGATGCGTTGAAGCCGTTCCGACCGAGTCTCCTCGACGCCGCGGGCCTGGTCGGCGATTTCTTGCAGTTGCAAGTCGGCAGCTTGCCGTTGCCGAGTCATCTCCTCTCGATGCGTTTCCAGCTCTTGTTGCTGGGCGATAGCGGTGGCAAGTTCTGTCGCCGAGGATTCGTACTCGGTTGACAGTTCGCCCCAGTCGGTCCAGGCCAGCTGGGTGCGGAGTACTTTCAGTCGTTCGGTTGCTTGGCGGTAACGTTCCGCCTTGCTCGCCTGGCTGCGAATGCTTTTCAGGCGTGAAGCGACTTCATCAACGATGTCACCTAGCCGCGTCAGGTTGGTTTGAACCCGTGCGAGCCGTCGTTCGGCTTCCAACTTTTTCGCTTTAAAGCGGCTGATTCCGGCCGCCTCTTCAAAGATTGCTCGTCGATCCTTGGCGTTGGCCTGCAGCATCCGGTCGACTTTGCCTTGTTCGATCAGACTATAGGCATCGATGCCGATACCCGTACCGCGGATCAAGTCTTTGACGTCTTTCAGTCGGACGGCCTGATTATTGATCAGGTACTCGCCCTCGCCGCTGCGAAAGACGCGGCGGGTCACCCGGACCTCTTCGGCATCGACGGGCAGATTCCCATCCACGTTGTCGAACACGATTGTGGCTTCGGCCGCGCCAGCGGGTTTGCGAGTCTGGGATCCCTTGAAGATGACGTCCGACATGTCCTTGCCGCGGAGGCTCTTGGCGCTCTGTGAGCCCAGAACCCATTTGATGGCATCGACGATGTTGGACTTGCCCGATCCATTGGGACCGACGACGACGGTGATGCCGTCGGGAAAGTCGAATCGGGTGCGGTCCGCGAAGCTCTTAAAGCCTGCTATTTCTAGTGCTTTCAGCATGCCTGCGGAACAAACTCGGATTCAATCAGGGAACAGAAGGACGGGGCGTTCACGATCCGCTTGGACGGGTGATCAGGGAGGTCGTTTTCGGCGGAAATCATAGATTCCAGAGTAAATGAAAGCTTCCGGTGGGAATAGCTCTGTTTTCTCGCTTCTTTGCCCGTTTTGCCACATCTCCTCGCGTTCGGAGTGTTCCTCAAGCGGGATTGCATCGGGGACGCAATTTGGGGTATTTGCAACTGATGTGAATGGCCCCGAGGCCCCGATCGGGTATCCCGGCAGCGCAAAATGCTGTGCCGGGCGCGATGACTTCTAGAGCCCTACCGATGCGATTCGCTTCAACGATCCTGCTAATTGCCACGTTCATTCTACCCAGTTACGGGTGGAAAGCGGCGATTGCTCAACAGCCCGCCGAAACCGTGACCGGCGGTGACGCCCCAGGTCTGGACGCAGCGAACAAGGCTGAGACGAATCCATCGTTGGCCGAGGTTGACCAGTGGATTGCCGCTGGACAGTTTGTCAAAGCTGCCGATCGACTTCGCTTTCTCGACGACCAGGCCGGATCAATTGATCTGACTCATCGCTTGGCTCAAGTCGCTCGCGGGCTGCAACAAGCCGAGGAACAGGATTTGGCCGTCGACTTTTATCTCAGATCGGTCGCCTCGGCAGGTAGCGATCGCGCCGCGTCGATGGATCCGCGGGCGAGGGCACTGGTGCACTTGGCAGCCGCGTCGGCGTTGGTGCAAGCCGACAAGAAAGCCGAAGCTGTCGATTGTTTGTTGCCCCTGCTCTCAGAGCGATTCGACACCGCGCCGCCTCAAGTCGCAATGGCCGTGCGGTTATGTTTGCACGTCGGGTCTGATTCACTGCGACAAGGTAAATTGGCGCTCGCCGAAAGGGCCTATCGAATCGCGGTGGATCACGCCGATGCATCGCAGCGTGAAAAAGCACTGCTGGGCGCGGCTTGGACCGAAGCCACCGCGGGAGAACATCCTGAATCGGCAGCCAAAAAGTTGCTTCATTTCGTGCAGGAATTCCCCGACAACACCGACGGGCACCGAGCACTTCGCCTCGCCGCAACTTGTTTACGGCAAGCGGGCAAGACCGACGAGTCGACCAAGACGCTGGGCCGATTGCTAACCCAGTTTCCGCAGTCCCAGTCGGCCGACGAAATTGTTCGCACGTATCTGTATTTCCCCATCAATGACATTCCGGGGCCGGTCCTTCAGTGGGTTCTGTCGCAAGGCAGCGAACCGAAATTGCAAGCACTGGACGCGGCCATGTGCGGTTTGGGGATTCGTGTTGCCGCGAACGCGAGTGACGCCGACGCGTTGGACGCTTTCGCACAGCAGCTCGCTCGCACCGATCAAACCGGACAACCGGCGGCGGACGTTTTGCAACAGTTGGTCCATGGCAATCGCATGGCCGAAGCCCAGCGGACGGCGGCAGGATGGATCGCCAGCGAAGACGCTGATGAGGTGTCGCTGGCCGTACGCGAAGCGTCTTGTCGCTGGGCGGGCAGACACGAACTGTGGTCGATGCTCGCCCTGGCGTCCGAATCGGTTGACCCGCAGACCGACTCGCAGTCACGGTCGGCAAATATCGAACGACTTTTTGCCGAAGCGTTGATGCAGACCGGACAAGCCGCAGCGGCTCACCCTTGGTGGAAACAAGTGGTCGACGTCCGCGGCGCAGACGACTTTGCGACGTTACTGCGTTGCGCCGAGACGGCCACATCGCATGCCGATCCCGAAGAGGCGACTCGGCGGATCGCGGCGGCCCGTGAATCGATCGGCGATGATGCTCGGCGGCGATCGCTTGTCGAAATGTTGACAGCCGAACTTCAGATCAGACGACTGAAGTTTGATGAAGCGCGAAGCACCCTCGAGGGCATGATTCGCGACCCCGAATCGATCCGCCAATTACGAGGCCGTGCGCAGTGGCTCATCGGCGAAACCCATTATCTGCAGCAAAAGTATCCCGAAGCCATTAATGCGTACCGCAAGGTTGAAGGGATCGATCCCGACGGACCCTGGGTGCCTGTTGCTCTGGTTCAAGCTGGCAAATCATTCGAACAATTGGGGCGGACACGAGAAGCCTCGGTTTGTTATTCGACATTGATTAGTCGATTTGCGGACAACCCACATGCCCAGGCTGCGCGTACACGCATGGCCGCGCTGACGCCTCAAGCCAACACTCCCGCCGACTCCAATCGCACGAACGATCATCCATCACAAAACAGCATCAAGCTGCGGCGTTAACACAGCCGACGGATAACCTCATGATACGAACCCATTCCGCTTGTCACCGTTTAATTGCCTTGTGTCTGCTGGCGCTTGCGTGCTGTGCGGCCGATGACGCATGGGGCCAGCAGTATCCGCCGCGCGAGAGGTTCTCGGCACAGCCCGACCAACGATTCGCCCCCGGTTCGATTCCGGCGATTCCTGCAAGTTCGGTGGATCCGAATTCGGTGCAATACCAAGAAACCGGTGACGAGGCCGCCGAAGGCGAATCGTCTTGGAATATTCCCGTGCCGGCGTTCGTTCTCAAGGTGGCCGAAGGCGGATGGCTGATGCTTCCGTTGGGAATTTGTTCATTGATCGTGTTGACACTGTCGATGGAAAGGCTCGTCGCACTGCGCCGCGGTCGCGTGATTCCGCGCCCCTTCGTACGGCGATTCACGGAATGTGTCGAAGACGGGCAACTGAGTCACGAGGAAGCGACGGAAATATGCGAAGACTTTGATTGCCCAGTTTCCGAGGTGTTTCGCGCAGCGCTGCGCCGTTGGGGGCGACCGATGTTTGAAATCGAACAAGCCGTCATGGACGCAGGCGATCGAGTTTCGGACGGACTGCGTCGCTATTTGCGAGTCTTCCATGCGATCAGCAACGTCGCGCCGTTGATGGGGTTGCTGGGAACCGTGATTGGCATGATCGAAGCGTTCGCCGTTATCAGCAGCCAAGAATCGATCGGACGCCCGGAGATGCTGGCGTCGGGAATCAGCAAGGCGCTGATGACCACCGCGGCTGGCCTTTGCGTCGCCATTCCGGCCTACCTGGCCTACATGTATTTCAGTGGTAAGTCGGATCGGTACCTGAATGAGATCGATCGGCTGTGTCAACGAGTCGTCGACTGTATCTCGGCCGAAGGGTTGGAAGATGCCGGCAGTGGCCGAAACCGCAAACGACGTGCGGCCTGACCGATGTTTTTCGCTCCGCGATTGGAACGTTTGATCGCGGGACGATCAACGAAACTTGTTTCACAAAGGCGAGAGACCGATGCGGCGACGACCGAGCGAAGACGCAACGATTAACCTGACACCGATGATTGACGTCGTGTTCTTGTTGGTCATCTTTTTCATGGTGGGCAGTAAGTTTAGCGAAGCCGAAAGCCGCATGAACGTCAGCGTTCCCAGCGTCGGCCAGCTGCAGAGTATCGCCAGAATGCCCGACGAGCGGGTTGTCGAGGTGACATCCGATGGCGTCATTGCACTAGACGGTCAAAGCGTCACGATCGAGCAATTGGCGGCCGAGTTGCAAATACAGCATCAGAACTATCCCGGCCTAAAGGTCGTTGTGCGAGCGGACGAATCCAGTTCGCTGCAGCGATACTTCGAAGTCCTGCATGCCGTCAAAAGCAGCGGAGTCGAACAAATGGGTGTCGCCGCACGTGTCATGCCTCAGGGGATGCGCCGTTGAATGATGCAGCCCAGTTTTGGGCAGATCCTCGGCTTGTCTACCCAGTCGCGGTCTTCGCCGTCGTGCTGCTGTTGGCAAGTATTTATCTATTCAGACGCCGACGTCGCGAAGGTCGTCAGGCGGGCGTGGTCTGCCTGCTGCTGTCGATCGTATTGCATGCGCTGTTGATATTTCTGGTGCCCTACCTCACCGAGCGCAGCGGTGGTTCCGCAACGGTCGCGGAACAAGATTCCAGTGTCGGCGCCGAGACGATTCCGTTCGCTACGTTCGAAACCGAGATGAATCTGGACGACGCTTCCGGACAAGACGAAGTCGCGGCGATCGCACCGCTGCCGATCGATGAGATGCTTGACGTCTTTGATGCGAGCGATTCACCGATCGATGACGAGGTACCAAGTGAAGCGGAGCTGACAACTGAACCGGAGCTGACGTCAGCGCCGGGCAGCCCATTGCCCGCAGCACCGCCTGCAGAAACGGTTGCCGCCGAAGCGGCCGCAGACCCGTCAATCGACGCTCTGCAACAGAGTCCGGTCGATGATTTGACTGCCGACATTGAATCGGCCATGGACGCATGGCTTAGCGAAACGAAACCGCCAGCGGTTTCGGAGCCACGGGCACAGCCACCGAAACAAAATGCCGACGCGGTTGCGCAGGCGAATCCGCAACCGATCGACCAACCTGTTCAAGCACAACCGGTTTCAACATCGAACGCTGCTCGCCGTACGGTTGTCGGTGATCTCGCAAATGATTTTGCGAATCGCGTCGGATCGGCAAAGGAGCAGGCTCTTGACCAAACTGGCGGCAGTGCTGAAACCGAAGCCGCGGTGCAGGCAGCATTGAAATTCTTGGCCGAGTCGCAGCGAACCGATGGTTCTTGGGACCCGGTCGCCAGTGGCGCCGGACGCGAGCGAGCACCACTGGGAATGAATCGTGGCGGTGCCGGTCGGCAAGCCAACACGGCGATCACCGGTCTAGCACTTTTGGCGATGATCGGAGCAGGCAATACGCACGCACAAGGTGAATACGCAGACCATGTCTATCGTGGTCTGTCCTATCTGATTCGACAACAAAAACCGGACGGCTCGCTGGCCGGCAATGCGGCCGTCTACGCAGCCAATTACAGTCACGGGATGGCTGCGCTGGCAATGTGCGAAGCCGCGGCCATCACGGGCGATCCATCAGCTGCCGAAGCGGCTCGGCGCGCGATGGCGTTTACCGTTCGAATGCAACATCCCAGTACCGGCGGTTGGCGATACACGGCTGGCGATTCCGGTGACTTGAGTCAGACCGGTTGGCAAGTGATGGTTCTGGACGCCGGCCAACGCGCTGGGATACCGGTCAGCCCTGCGTCGATCAGTGGCGTGCGGCGTTTTCTGCGCAGCGTCCGCGCAGGAACCGGTGGCAGTTTGGCAAGCTATCGGCCGGGTGAAGCGGCAAGTCGCACGATGACGGCCGAAGCGTTGGCGACGCGATTACTGATCGGCGAACAAGTACCGTCGTCGGAATTGATTGTGGCGGAACGATACTTACTGCAGCAACCGCCCGGGATCGGCCAAGACAACTACTACTATTGGTACTATGCGACGCTGGCTTTGCATCAATTGCAAGACGAGGCGTGGCGCAGCTGGAACCAATCGCTGCAGCGACGTTTGCTGACAACCCAGCGATCCGACGGCAGCTGGCCAACGACTAGCGTATGGGGCGGCTACGGCGGCAGCATCTATACGGCGTCGATGGGAGCATTATGCTTAGAGACGTACTACCGCCACGCCATCCGTCGCGACCAAAACCGAGTCGCCGGTCGCGAGTCTGCTTTGCGGTAACGTCATCTCAAGCAAACGATTGTCTGTTCATGTCATCAGCGCAGGATCACGAATCACTCGTCCGAAACCTGCGATCGGTGGCCTTGGACGAGGGCTTTGTCGGCTTGGGTATCGCGCCGGCCCTGGAATCGACCGGCTTTAGTGACCTTGCGCGATGGATCGATGCGGGTTACGCCGCTGGGATGAACTACTTTGCCGATCGCCAGGAAGCGTACCGGCATCCGGCCAGTGTTCTCGAGGGGGCACGGTCGATCATTGTCCTGGCGTTTCCCTACGATGCATCGGAGCGAAATCTGGTGCCTGGCGGATTCGGCCGAGTCGCCAGGTACGCGTGGTCGGGTGTCGATTATCACGACGTGGTTCATCCCAAGCTGAAACGTATGTGCCGCCTGATTCGAGATCGAATCCCCTCGGCCAACGCGCGTGGCGTGATCGACACGGCGCCGTTGATGGAACGCGAGTACGCGCAACTGGCCGGGTTGGGGTGGCGAGGGAAAAACACACTGCTGCTGAACAAAACCCTCGGCAGCTATTTCTTTCTTGCTTGCGTGCTGACCGATCTTGATCTGCCGTTCGACGAACCGCACGCGGCGTCGCACTGCGGGACCTGTACGGCCTGTTTAGATGCGTGTCCGACCGATGCGTTTCCGCAGGCTGGCGTCTTGGATGCGTCGCGGTGCATCAGCTATCTGACAATCGAGCACCGTGACGATATTGCGGACGATTTGCGGGACGGTATCGGCGACTGGTTGTTCGGTTGCGATATCTGTCAGGATGTATGTCCGTGGAACCGAAAACCCAGTCGCTCGGCCGGGCTCAATCCAAGTTCATTGCAATCACTTGAACTGGCCTCGCTGTTGCAGTGTTCCGATGATGAGTTCCGCGAGCGGTTTCGCAAGACGCCGATGTGGCGCACTCGCAGGCGAGGACTACTGCGGAACGCGGCGATCGTGCTCGGCAATCAAGGGAACCAAGACGCGATTCCTGTGCTTGAAACTGCTTGCCGCGACGAAGAACCCTTGGTGCGTGAAGCTGCCCAGTGGGCTATTGAAAAGCTACGTCAGTAACCGGCGGGCGATTGAAAAGCCACGTCCGTCAGATGTGCTGCAAGACATCACGCGTGCAATGTGCAATGTGCAACGGCGAACAGTGCCGCCGCGCACTAGCGATCCGTTCGCGTTCGTCGCTTGAATCCAGCCAGTGTGATCGCGCCCATCAACCAAACGATTGCACTCGATGGTTCAGGTGTCGCCGTCGCCGCTTGTGGAACATTCGTTAATGTGGGTCCCGCGATGGGAACACTTGTCATCGTCGGTGTCGATGGAATGATCGGCGTGCCGGGCCCGCTCGGCGTCGCTGGCGGATTGATCATCGTCGGCGTCGCGGGTGTCGGTACAATTGGCAGTGGCGCGAACGGCGGTAAAGATGTTGGGAACGGTGCTGCAACCAACTCTTGCGTTGGCGTTGACTCGGGATCGACCTCCGAACCCGACGGAGGCGTCACACCGAGACCGTTTTCGCTCGAGATCGGATTGTTCGCGATGGATAACTCGTCAACGATGCTGGTCGGGGTCAAAGATGACTCGGCGATACTTTGTAACAAGTCGCCCTCGGATGCATCACTTTGGGTGCCTTCGTTGGCGGAACCGCTTGCGAGCGCCCCAAGCCCAGAAGATGAGTTGCCTGATCCAGCAGCGCCTGCTCCGCCGCCGGACGCTGCTCCGCCAGGAGCCGAACCGCCGACACCGCCGCCGTCTTGCTGACCGTTGTCGTCGCCTGGCGATGCATCATCACCAGCGATTGCGTCGAAGTACAAAACCATGGCACCGCCGGCGAAAGTTTCCGGGGCCGAAATCAGGCTAAGTGAAACAAGGATGCAAAACGCGGCAAGGAACTTCATCGGGGCAATCTCTACGTCGGCAACAGCTTCTTCGAGTCGCATCTATTCTTAGCGCAAAGCCGCTTACAAACAATCACTTTTGTCCCGGAAAAGCCGCGTGATCGCCATAAACGCTCCCCACGAGACCGCTTTGTCATCTGTTTGAACCCCATTCACCATCCGCTAGGGATGCGGCCGCGGGCCCGACCGAGGGGGGCTGGAGCCGATCGCTAGGCCAGATTGCAGGGACCACATTCCACAGGTTCCAAGGAGTCAGCGAACCGTCCATCGGTCCAGGTGCGCCGCAAGCACGCGATGGTCATGCGGTCTGGGCGGTAACGCGGCGCGACGTCAAGTTTGCCGAGATGACGTCAAGTTTGCCGAGATGACGAACCGCGACATAAGCGGACGGAATCTTTTCGCTGGCTCAAACGGTCAAGCTGCGTGTGTTGTCTGGTAAGGTTCCATCGCAGTGAAACCAGCCGCACGCCCGGCATCGATTAGGCGTTGTGGGTCACTGAAGTCACACCACGCGACCGCGCCAACATCGGGTCGAATCAAGACGTCAGCGCCGGCCAATACACGTCGCCGCAGCAGTCGTTCGCCGATATCATCCATCCGCAACATCACGTCCAGTGCCGTATTGCACTCGTGAATGGACGAGTGTTCCTGACCGACATCGACGGCGATCGTTAAGTCATTTCCATAAGCGTTCGCAACATCGACCGGCAACGAGTCCAGCACGCCAATGTCGCACAATAATTTGTCCTCCCAAGGTACCGGCGGAAAAATTCCGGGAACCGCCGAGGAAGCGAGCACCGCCTGTCGAAGTGAACCTGTTTCCAGCACGATCGGATGCCCGTTGTACAAGTCGACCGCGACGATGCTGAGCGGCGTTTGCAGGTCTGCGATATCGGTGTCGGGAATCAGACGCTCAATCGCCTCGCGCAGCAGTGTGTCCGGCATCAACGCGGGACCGGTGACCGCACGACGCAAACGTCGGTGAGCGGACATCACATTTTTAATGCGACCGTACCACGAAAACAGACCGCCCGCGTCGTCGCTCTCCGAAAGCGATTCTCCGAACAGTTGTCGATGTTTGTGTTGAAAGATCGGCGAGTACAGAAGTTCGTTCGCGGTCGCCTGCACCCGATGGATGTCGCGATCGGCGGCACACATGGCGCCGACCAGACTACCAATGCTGACTCCCACGATTCGCTCGGTTTGAACTTCTGACCCGCCGATCGCTTCCATGACGCCCAGGTGTGCGAGTCCCCGAGCACCACCGCCGCCGAGCGCGACGGTCGCCGTTGGCGCGGCCGGCGATAGAGGCGATGCACTTTCATCACCGAAACGGATGCCGGGAATACGAAATAGGTCGAATATCATCTTGGAGGCCTTTACTGATAAGGTTGCAGAATTTCCCCCGAGGTGACGTGGTCCAGTTCGGACCAACCTTGTTCGGTGATGGCTTGGCCCAAGTTTGTGACGCGCCGGAAATCCGCATCGGTCGGATGGGTGCCAGTGATGCGTCCTCGCAATTCTTCGCACACGACATCAGCAGCCAATCGCGTCGTTGGGTCGCCGGACTGTGCCGCGTACAAACTGGTGACTAGCATCACGACGGAGTCTTGCAAACGCGACGACAGCGCAGACATGCGGCATTGACGGTCGGCGAGTTTTAATTGGTGATGTCGCATCGTATTGCTGATATCCATACCGCTTCGCGAAAGCAGATTCTGTGCGAACCTCGCATGACGCTCCAAACTCGCGTGCATCTTAGGCAAGTCGCTCCACCGACTTCGCCCAGCCTTCTTACTCGCATACCACTTTGCGTATCTGGTCATCGGACCCTTGAGTGCCCACAGGTGCTTTGGATTCGTGAGGTTGGGCTGCGAAACGCCGAGCTCATGAAGCGTGCGGCCGATCGGTTCAAAGAACTCTTTGCCGTGTTGCTTGACCAGTGACTTGAAGAACGCCATGCCCAGCATTTCTCCTTCGCCTTCATAGATACAGGGCGCCAGGAACTCGTGCACGTTGTCACCGAACATGTGACCTTGCAAGAAGGAACGACCGCCATGCGTTTTCATCAGCAATTCGATTGCCGCTTCTTTTTGTGCCTCGCTGCCAAAAATTTTCGCAATGATACATTCCATCTCGCCGCGGTAACCTTGGTCGATCAGTCCACTGCACCACTGCGTTAGTGCATCACAAGCGACGATCAATCCAGCCAACCGTCCCAGACGCCGTCGCACCAATTCGCGTTTGTCGATTGCCTGACCATAGGTCTGACGGTACGCGGCCCAAGGCAACATTTCGGCCATCATCCATCGCATCGTGCCGGCGGCGTTTGCGCACAACGAGACGCGACCGAGGTTCAATCCGTGATAGGCGATCGTTAATCCGTCTCCCTTGGGTGGTGTCAACAAGTTTTCTTTCGGGACACGGAACTGGTTGAAAATCAATCCGTTGTTGTGCGCGCGGCGCAGCGCGTAAATGCCATACCGATTCAAGCGGAACGTGGCGTCCTCTTGCATCGGCAGGTCTACGATCAAGACGGCCGGCTTGCCTTGGATTTTGCACACCAGTCCGATCGTGCGTCCTGGCACCGCGTTGGTGATGAACAGCTTTTCTCCGTTGACAACGTAATGGTCGCCGTCCAGCACCGCCGTTGTTTTTAACGCGGTCAGGTCGCTGCCGGCCCCCGGTTCGGTCAACGCAAATGCTGAAAGTCGTCGCCCATCGGCAAGTTTGGGCAAGAACTGGCGCTTCTGTTCATCATTGCCGAAGGCGCGCACCGGATCGACCGCGCCGATGCACCCGTGTACCGACGCGAGCCCGGCAACGGTCGGATCAATCGTTGCCATTTGAGTGATCATGGTCGTAAATTCTCGCATCGACGCACCCGCGCCGCCGTACTGCTTGGACACGAGCATGCCCCAGTAACCCACGTCGCCCAGTTCTTGTAAGACGTCGTCGGCGATCTTGCCTCGGTCATCAACCAACGTGCCAGCGCCACGGTGGGCGCGGACAATGTCGAGAGAACGTCTGGCAACCTGTTGGACATCATCGGACAAGATTTGTGGTTTGCATTGAAACAGCTCCGTGGGAATCCTGTGGTCCCAAACCGCTCGGTGAATCGGACTGCTCGTCGTTTTATATTGCTCGGCAAACAGGTCTTCGACTTGATCGTCGGCCGTATCGACAACTCCCGTGCGTTTCGCTTCATCCACCGACGCGCCGCCAAGCCGCAGCGCAACTTCCGCGAACGATTCTTTCGCGTCACTGTGACGCAAATTATCGGACGCAGATTCGATCTGCTTCGTCGGTTCGCTTTCAGGATTCGACACCGGCGCCGAGGTCGCGTGGACATCCGGCGTGATGCGGTCGGTGTCGACTGCCTTGCTATTGAATTCGATACTCATGACGATTCTCCTGTCTGAAGGTGCATTCCTGGTGTGAAGGTTGCCCGACCGCGTCGGCCGCGATCTTTGCGTCGACGGTTAAGTCCTGACCGGATCGATCTGACTTTGTTCTTGGTCAGCCCCAAAGAACGTTCGGCCTCGGTCCGATGAAGCGAACAAGCTTTTCGGCGGCGCAAAACGATTCCCGCAAATCGAACGAAGGCGACAAAGGTTCTGCAGGACACGTGGATGTCCGATCGCATCGACCATATGAAGTGGACCGCCCTGGTGAGGCGCAAAACCGGTGCCCAACACCATCGCCAGATCAATTGCCCAAGGATGCTCGACGACACGCTCTTCGTAGCAACGGATTGCTTCACTTAACATCGGATAGACCAATCGCCGCTGGATATTCGTCAGTCCGTCGGTGACGAAGTCTTCGAAGTTACAGACGGCACTGGTTGAATCCGAAACGATCGATGGCTCGGTTCGCTTTCCGCCGATGTAGTGATAGAAGCCTTCACCCGATTTCACACCGAGTCGTCCATCGTCGACCATTTTTGTCAGTTGTTGAACGACCGGCTCGACATCGACTAAAGTTTTTGCAAGGGACTTGGCGACGTGCAGTGCGACGTCCAAGCCGACTTGGTCGAGCAATTCACAAGGCCCCATCGGCATGCCGAACTTCTTCAGCTCACGGTCGATGATACTGACGTCATAGCCTTCACGAATCATCACCACCGCTTCGCCCAAGTAAGGGAACAGCACGCGATTGACCAAGAAACCGGGTGAATCCGACGTGACAACTGGCGTTTTACCGAGCGCGCGAACCAGGCTGACCAGCTTTGCCACCGTCGCGTCACTGGTCTTTCGCCCCCGCACCACTTCCACTAGTTCCATGCGGTGAACGGGGTTGAAAAAGTGCAAGCCAGCCATTTCGGCCGGACGCTTGACGACCTCTGCCATACGGTCCACTGACAGCGATGACGTGTTCGTTGCCAAGATTGCACCGTCCTTCACGGTGTGATCCATTTCAGTAAAGACGGCGCATTTGACGTCTTCACGTTCGACGACTGCTTCGATGATTAAATCCGCATCGGCAAACCGACTCTGATCCGTCGACACGAAAATTCGGCCGCGGATTTCGTCACGCTGTTGAGCACTGAAACGCTTGCGCGCTGAAAGTTCGTCGATCAGACCATCAATACGTTCTTTGGCCATCATGGCCGAACGTTCGTCGATTTCCTTGATCGCCACGTCAAATCCACGCAATGCGGATAGCTGGGCGATCCCTGCTCCCATCGCGCCACCGCCAATGACTCCAATCTTACGAATCGGATCGTCGTGCATCGCGACACCGGTTTCGGGCGACCATGTTTTTACGTTTCGTGCCCGTTCACGTGCAAAGAACAGCTCTAACAGTCGTCGACAGGTCGGCGTCGAAATCAGTTTTGCGAACTCGATGCGTTCAACGGCGAATCCATCAACTCGCGACGAGTACCCGGATGCAATTGCGCGTATCGCGCTCGACAAAGCGGGATACTGCTTGGACTTGTTGCGAATTTTTTTGCGCGCCTGACGAAAGACGAGTCCGCGTCCGATTCGCGTTGAGTTCATCAGCCAATGGCGCCATGATTGTCTCGGGCGTGATCTGGCAGATTCGGGGTGATCGAGGATATCCTGGATGAATGCGTCGACTTCCGTTTCCCACATCGACGGATCGATGGAACGATCGACAAGCCCGATGCGGGCTGCATCCTTGGCGCTGCGGTGTTTGCCTTGCAAGATCATCGTCAAGCTTTCGGGCAATCCGACCAGCCTTGGCAGACGTTGCGTCCCACCCCAACCGGGGATCAGCCCCAGCTTGATTTCAGGCAAGCCGATTTGTGTGGAACTGTTATCTCGTGCAATCCGGTAAGTACACGCAAGCGACCACTCCAGTCCTCCGCCCAGGCACGGGCCGTGGATCACCGCCAAGGTGGGCATCGGGAGCCGTTCGATCCGGGCGAACAAGTCTTGACCCTGAATCAGCAGGTCCGTCGCCTGATCGGGTGAATCAATGTCCGCAATTGCCGAAACGTCGGCGCCGGCCAGAAATCCGCTTTCCTTTCCGCTGCGGAAAACAACCAGGCGAACGGTGTCACGCGACTCCAGGTCCGACACGATCGCGTGCAGTTCCTCCATCGCGCAACGGTCCAAGACGTTCAGAGGGCGTTTCGGAACGTCGATTGTGATGGTCGCTACGTTTCGCGAATCCACCGATATGTCGAAGCACTTGTACATTTCATCCACCTGTTATTGGTTACCGTCCAACTCCGTTTCTAACATCACGGCGAATCCTTGCCCGCCTCCGACGCAAAGCGTTGCCAATCCCCGCCGACCGCCCGATGCGCGCAGTGATCGCAGCAGCGTCAGGATCAAGCGGGTTCCCGTGGTTCCCACCGGGTGCCCGATCGCAATCGCACCACCATGGACATTCAGTCGATCAGGCGAGAATTCGCCCAGAGCGCCGGCGAGCCCCAGTTCGTCTCTTGCGAACTTGTCGGATGTCGCCGCTCGTTGACACGCAATCACTTGTGCCGCGAATGCTTCGTTGATCTCGATCAAGTCAAAATCTTTCAAGCTCAATCCGGTTTGACTGAGCAACTTGGCCGTGGCGTAAACCGGCCCCAGCCCCATCCGCTGAGGTTGGCATCCCGCGATGGCATACGCTGTGATATAGCCCAGCGGGGGCGCGGCGAATCGGTCGATATCATCGACGCCTGACAACACCAGCGCCGCGGCACCATCGGTCAGTGGGCAACTGTTGCCCGCCGTCACGGTACCGCTCCGGTCAAAGATTGGACGCAATTTAGCGAGCTGTTCCATTGACTGACCGTGACGAGGGCCGTTGTCTTTTTCGACCAGTTCGTCTTCAGCGGTTTTTACCGTCACGATCTCGCCGGATAGGAAACATTCGGTTTGTGCCGCGACTGCTTTCTGGTGACTTGCCAGTGCGAATCTGTCCTGCGTGTCTCGCTTGATGGAAAACTCTTTCGCCAGTACTTCGGCGGTCTGCCCCATATTCAGTCCCGAGACGGGGTCGGTCAGTCCCAACTCGATACCCACAACAGGTTTGAAATGGCGCGGACGAAACTTTGCCATCGCCGCCAGTTTGGCTGTTAGCGACTTTGCCTTGGCCAGTCGCATCCAGTTCGCTTTCGCGGTGTCGCTAAACAGTAAAGGGATGTGTGACATGGACTCGGTGCCGCCGGCGACGATCGTCTTGGCACGACCTGACTGGATCGATTGCCATGCGGCAATAACTGATTCCATCCCGGAGGCGCAGTTTCGATTAACCGTATGTGCGATGCGGTCCGCTGGAATACCGGATTCAAGTGAGATCACGCGAGCGATGTTCGCCGAATCTGCCGGCCCTGCAACGTTGCCTATGATCACCTCGTCAACTTCTTGGGGCGTGAGGACGGCTCGCCTCAGTGCATCGAGCACCGCCGCTTTGCCCAGTTCGACGGCACTCACGTTGCGCAGCGACGTGAACGCTTTCGCGAACGGAGTCCGCACACCTGCGATCACAGCGATTGGTTGATTCCTATCCATCACGATGTCTCCTTGGTGAAACGGGATTCGCTGAACGACGATGATGCAGCGGTTGAGGTTGCATCGTTTGAAGTGTTGCCGCTTAACGTCGATGCTTTCTCGGTCGGCACTTGTGCTGTCTCGGAGCCGTTGACTGAGTCATCAGCTTAGCCATCGGCTGAATCATCGATCGGGACGACGTCGATGGTTGAATCACGCAGATGACGCCTCACAACTTTTCCGAGGAAATTGCGAGGTAAATCTCCAACGCATTGCTCGTACAGTCGCGGGCGTTTGTGGGCAGCGAGGACTTGGAAACAGTGCTCGCGTAGCCCTTCTTCGTCCCACTTGTGTCCTGGCTTCATGACGATAAATGCTTTCACCGTTTCGCCACGACGTGCGTCTGGTACTCCAACCACCGCCGCGTCCATGA
The DNA here is from genome assembly GCA_963975425.1 of uncultured Pirellulaceae bacterium. GTDB lineage: Bacteria > Planctomycetota > Planctomycetia > Pirellulales > Pirellulaceae > CAXBGS01. The sequence goes on along the minus strand of CAXBGS010000003.1, from coordinate 22,205 downwards.
CGCCATCGGCATCACGCAACGCTTCCTCGACTTCGACCGGATAGACGTTGAATCCTGACGTGATGATCAGGTCTTTTTTGCGACCAACGATGCGAAAAAATCCATCGTCGTCACGCGTCGCGAGGTCGCCTGTGAACAACCAACCAAATCGGATGGATTTGCTTGTCTCGACCGGGTTTTTCCAGTACCCGAGCATGATTTGCGGACCGTTGATGATCAGTTCGCCGACTTCGCCGTTGGGCAATTCCCGCGTTCCCGTTTCGGCGTCAACGATCAGACATTTCGTTTCCGGCAGCGGCAACCCGATCGTTCCGTAACGTGGTTCGCCGAACAGGTCGCCGACGTGTGTTACCGGAGACGCTTCGGAAAGTCCGAATCCTTCCACAATGGTCGCGCCGGTATGCTCGGTGAATTCTCTCGCGATCGATTCCTCCAAGGGCGCACCACCTGAAATCACCCATTTAATCGACGACAGATCGGCATCGCGAACTCTCAGGCGTTCATTGATCGCCACCAACATTGCCGGCACAGCATGCACCACGCTAGGCCGATGCTCTTGAATCAACCGGATGACTTGCCGCGTGTTAAAGCGATGGTGCAGAATCAATGACGCGCCCATCATCGCGCCGCTCATCATCGTCGCGGACACGCCATAGCTGTGAAAGAAAGGCAGGACCGCCAACATCGTTTCGTTGCCGAATGACCGCTGTGTTCGTTCATATTGTTGCCACGCGTTAGCCACCATGTTCTGGTGACTCAACGTAACCGCTTTAGGACAACCCGTTGTGCCTCCGGTGGGCAGGATGTAAGCCGGATCCAAAACGGTGTCGATTGAAATCGGTTGCCATCGACGGCGAGTCGATTCGATTGACTTCCAGAACGGACGATGTTTTTCGTCGTCCCGACGCGACCAGTATCCCGTTCGGCGATGTCGTACCCAGACGTAACCCAACTGACGGTGTGCGGGTAAGTGTTTGCGGATCGAAACCAACCACATCGATTCGACTGCTTGTTCGCTGCATTCAACGAGGTGCGACAAGACATCTAAGCAAATGACATGTTTACAGTTGGTTATTTTCAGCAGCGAGTTGACTTCATCGGCAACCATCAGAGGACTGAGGGCAACAACGATCGCACCGGCCCGCCACACTCCATTGGCTGCGATCACGAACTCTGGCACGTTGGGTAACAAAATTCCTACACGGTCGCCTGGCTGAACGCCTGCCTCTTGCAACATCGCGGCGCAGCGGATCGCATCTTGATTGAGTTCTCGGTAGGTCCAAACATCATCGCCATAGCGCAGCGCTTCGCGATCCGGCAGTACGTCCGCGGCGTGCTGCAACAACCCAAACGCGGGAACACCACGGTAATGACTCAGCCCGCGAGGTGACTCGCTTGAGTGGTCATCCGGCACCGATGGTGAGATCTCGATCGACCCTTGCCCATGGCCGGTGTATTCGTTGAACCCACTTTGCTCAGGCGCAACGATCGGATGCGTTTTATCAGTGGTTGCGTTTCTTGGCTCGAACCCGAACAGGTGACCCATCGTCTGAATCCCCCAATCATGGAGACGGCTTCCATGCGGTTCCGCCAACAGCGCTGCACTGCTGGCGTTCCTCACCGAGGGGACACGCACGCCGAAACCGAACCGACAAGATTGCCGCCCGGACACAGCGATTTCGAATCGCCGACGGTGGGGCTGTCGGCTCGGGTCAGCCCGATATGGCTATAAGGAAAAGGGCTTGTCCGGTGATTTACCGGAGCAAGGCAGCGCAAAAGAGCGGAAAACCGAGCCGAATTCGCTCCTCATCGCGTGCAATCAATACTACGTCACTGCTCTGGCAAAGGCAAGTAAAATAACTTTATTCGCGAATAAGGAGAGAATGCGGCTCTTTGTGACGGCTTTCACGAAGTCCGTCCGCGGGCGTCACCCTGGGCATGAGGCTGGGTCGAACGATGAATCGAGCACTCCAACGCCAGACGCTATCGGATGAGGCTCCGTCGTCTAAGCATCGGTCGATTGGTCTTTACGCACGACACGCGATTCGATTTCGCCGACGGCTAACCGGCTGCGGATCAGGTCGCCTTCGGACACGTCAGCGGCGCTCCGGATTGGATTGCCATCGGTGTCCAGGGTGAAGCTGTATCCGCGTGCCAGCACGCTGAGAGGCGACAGTGCTGAAAGCGACGCAGAGAGCGATTGCACTTTTGTTTCACCGAGCCGCCACCGCGATCGAATGGCTCGGCGTGCGCGATCGTCTAATTCATCGAGCCGTCGCGATCGCAAATGAATCAATTCCATCGGTTTTCGCATGCATTGCCGCGATTGAATCGATTCCAAACGTTGACGTCTCAAGTCGATGGCGGAGGACATTGTTCGTTGAATTCGCCGCGTTAACATCTCGACCATGTCGCGGACCGCATCGCCATCGGGCAACACGCGTGTGGCTGCGTCGGTCGGTGTCAACGCTCTCACGTCGGCGGCCAAGTCGCAAAGCGTAACGTCGATCTCGTGGCCCACTGCGGACACCGTTGGAATGTTAGATGCTGCAACGGCTCGCACGACAGGCTCTTCGTTAAAGCACCACAGATCTTCCAAGCTGCCGCCGCCACGCGACAAAATCACGACATCAAGCAGGGGCGTGATTCGATGTGCGGCTTTCAAAGCGTCGACGATCGATTTGGCTGCACCTTGCCCCTGCACCACTGCAGGGATGACAACAATCTCAACACCTTGGAAACGATTCGTCGCGGCCTGTAGAAAATCGCGGACCGCGGCACTGCTGGGACTTGTGATGATTCCGATTCGGCGGGGATAGGTCGGCAACTCGCGTTTGCGTTCTGCAGCGAACAGCCCTTCACCGCTTAGCTTTTGCTGCAATTGTTGCAGTGCAAGTTGCAGGGCGCCGACGCCTTGTGGTTGCATCTTGCGAACAACCAGTTGGTAAGTGCCGCGTGGTGCGTAGACTTCGATATCACCGAAACACAACACTTCCTGGCCGTCCTCGACTTCGAAGTCAAGTTTCGATGCCACGCCGCGCCACATCACACCGCGAATTTGCGAATCGTCGTCTTTCAAAGTGAAATAAACGTGTCCACTGCGTGGTTGAGCGATCCCGGACAGCTCGCCGCTGACCCACATCGATGGAAACGTGCCTTCCACCACCGCTTTGATATGGCCGGTCAGTTCACCGACCGACATCACGTGTTGCGGATCGGCACTCACGGTGCGGTGTATTCCCAGTGGCCGGAGAAAACTTCTGTCGCGGGACCGGTCATCATCACGTGATCGGACGCTTCGTCCCACCGCAACGTCAGGTCGCCGCCTACGAGATGATTCAAGATCTTTCGTTCCGTGCGGCCGGTCAGGAATCCCGCGACACAGACGGCTGATGCCCCCGTGCCACAAGCCCATGTCTCACCGCTTCCACGCTCCCACGTTCGCTGGCGAACCTCGCCACGTGAGAGGACTTCGACGAATTCGACGTTCACACGATTAGGAAAACGCGGATCGTTCTCGATCGCCGGTCCGAGACCCAGCACCAAGTCATCAGACGCGGAATCAACGAACACAATGCAGTGCGGATTGCCCATTGAGACGCAAGTGACGTGAATCGTTTGGCCGTTGACGTCTATGGCTTGATCGACGATGCGACCGCTCGCGGCGATCGTCGTCGGGATTTCGGGTGCTTCCAGTATTGGTTTGCCCATGTCCACTGTCACTTGGTGGACTTGATGATCACCGTTGGTTTCTACATCGACGGCCAAGACGCCTGCACCGGTTTCGATTTTCAGCGACGGTTTGGCGGCGATGCTGTGGTCGTAGACAAATTTCGCGACGCAGCGGATGCCGTTCCCGCACATTTCGCTTTCGCTGCCGTCCGCATTAAACATTTGCATGCGTGCATCAGCGACATCGCTGGGATGAATGACGATCAGTCCGTCACCGCCGACGCCAAAACGGCGATGCGAGATTTGTCGGGCGAGTTCGGGTAGATCCGAGGGCAGTTTTTCGTCGAACGCGTTGACATAGACATAGTCATTGCCGGCGCCGTGCATCTTGGTGAATTTCATGGTTGACATCTTAGCGAAATTGGCAAGACGAGCCTACTCGACGTTTTCGCTCATTCTTTCGGCTAACTTTCGAAGAGTTTCACTGGCGTCGTTTTCTGGCAGCTTTGCGTGGATCAAATGCAATTGACGGGTATCGGCCCAGGCCGTTTGCAGTGCCTTTTCAAATTGCTGTTCGGTGGAGACACAGTGACTTGCGCCGCCGCCGTATACGCGGGGCAATTCGGCGTATTGCCAGGGTTGAACGTTGTTGTACTTCCAATCGCCCGCGTGCAAATATCGCTCGGTTCCATAACCCGAATTATCCAGCACGATCACCAACGGTGCATGCCCATCACGAATCAGAGAGCTGAGTTCTTGTCCGGTCATTTGAAATGCGCCGTCGCCAACAAGGACAACCACACGATGGTCGCGACGTGCGGTCGCGGCCCCGAGGGCCGCCGGGATGCTAAATCCCATCGACGTATAGTAAGCCGGACTCAGGAACTCGCCGCGATCGTGAATGGTCAACTCTGTCGATGCGAATAACGAATCGCCCACGTCCGCGATGACGATCGTATCGGCATCGATCAGGTGGTTCAGCCGCGCGATCATCCAACTGGTGCTAAGTGGTTGTTCGGTCGGTTCGTGATCGTGATGCAATTTGCCGGTCGTGCCCACTTGGTAACGAAGAATCGAACGTTTTGTCGTTTGTGGTTTAGCGCGAACAAGTTCCACTAGGAAATTGCGCAGATCGACATTGCGGTAATGATGGTGCGAGATCCGGATGTCTTCGCTGGTCACATAGACGCATTGCTGTGGATTCAGGTTCGCGGTGTAGATTCCCAGGTTGATGTCGCTCAAGAACGCGCCCAGCAAGAGAACGAGGTCGCTTTCTTCGACCATTTGGGTCACGGCGGGGTCGCCGAGCGCACCCTCATAGAGACCGACATACAACGGATGGCGTTCGCTGATGACGCTCTTGCCCAGCATGGTCGCCGCGATCGGGATACTCGCGTTTTCGGCAAGCTGCAGCAACTCGTCTTGCAGGCGGAAACGATGCATTTCCACGCCTGCCAAGATCACAGGTCTCTTGGCTTCCGCCAGACGCCGCACCGTTTCGCGTACGGCCTCGCTGGTCGCCTCGGCGTCCGTTCCGCTAGCACCGACCGGTCGATCGTAGCGATGCGACGTCGGTCCTGGCGGAACGACGTGCACCATGTCACGAGGGATTTCTAAGTAAACCGGGCGTTTGAATCGATCACACGCGTCGAGCACACGATCGATTTCTGCAAACGCGGTCGCGGGATCATGCAACTCGGCCGATGCGATCGTGAATTTCTCAAAAACATCGAATTGCGTCCTAAAGTCTCTGACCATGTGATGCAGCAAGGCACCCGTGGAACGCTCCTTGAGTCCGGGCGAACCCGAGATCACGACGACTGGCGATTTCTCCGCGTAAGCTCCTGCCACAGAATTGCATACGCTAAGACCGCCGACACAGTACGTGACACAAAGTGCTCCCATGCCCCGGATTCGCGAGTAAGCATCCGCCGCAAATCCCGCGCAGTCTTCCCGCGTGCACCCGACCACATTCAACTCACTTCGCTCGAGCTCGCTATAGAACGAAAGTACATAGTCGCCGGGAATGCCGAACACGTCCTCAATTCCATAATCACGCATTCGCTCAATCAAGTAGCGACCGATTGATGGTGTGTCGGTGAGCGGTGATTGACTCGCCATTGCTTTATCCATGGTCCTTAATCCTTTGCAAGAATCTGAGCAGATGACGATCGAGACCGTCTAGATGATTCGCACGCTCATGATACCAAGCTTGTGCAGCCTATCGCGACATGCGGGTTGTCATGACACAGCACGCGTTACAGGTATCCGTTGTTCATCAAGCATTCTGCTTTCTGACGATCGTCCTCTCGCAATCGGTACCGCCCATGTCACTGGAAAAACCCATTTCACTTGGAAAACGATGTGCCGCCGAATTTGTCGGCACATTTTGGTTGGTCTTTGGTGGGTGCGGTGCGGCGATTCTCGCCGCTGGCGTTGAACAAGTCGGTATTGGTTGGTTAGGTGTCTCGTTCGCGTTCGGTCTAACGGTGTTGACGATGGCCTATGCCATTGGACACATCTCCGGGTGTCATCTGAATCCGGCCGTTTCCGCGGGACTGGTTGCCGGCGGCAGATTTGACGCAAAGGATTTCGTTCCCTACGTCGCATCGCAGGTCGGCGGAGCCGTCGTGGCGTCGGGGTTGTTGTATTTGATCGCGTCGGGGCAAAACGGTTTCGAAACCAAGGGGTTTGCATCCAACGGTTTCGGCGAACTTTCGCCCGGCGGTTATTCGCTTATGGCTTGCCTTGTCGCTGAAGTCGTGCTGACATTTATGTTTTTGTTCATCATCATGGGATCGACCGACGCACGTGCGCCAGCAGGGTTTGCGCCGATCGCAATCGGGTTAGGGCTGACGCTGATTCACCTGATCGGAATTCCCGTTACCAATTTGTCGGTCAATCCGGCTCGAAGCACCGGGCCTGCTCTGATTGCCGGTACAGCGTGGATCGGACAACTGTGGTTGTTTTGGCTCGCGCCGATTGTCGGGGCTGTGGTCGCGGGTGGACTGTATCGAACGATTTTCAGCGCCGACGCCAACCGCTAGGACGCGGCACGGAACCGTGGTCGTTGGTCGAGATGACTATGATATAGTTCGTGACCTTTAACAAACGATCAAGTCTTATCCATGGGATCGGTGTCCGTGCTCATTCGCTACATACGGAACGTCGCAGCCGTTAGTTCTTTCGTATTGGCAACGGCCGGCTTGGTCGGTGACGAACCACGAGCGCCCGCGCCAGAGTTTAGCAGCGGCAAGACGCGAGGCATTTTCTTTGATTCAATCGAAGATGCTTTTCGGGGCGAGCGGCCGACGTTGTCATCGCTGCGGAAAAATGCGGCCAGTGCGTCCTCAAAGACTTCGTCGGCCACCGCTGATGCCGCCGAGTCGTCCGAATCGACGAATCGGTGGACAAAATTGATCTCTCCCACTTCATTAGAAGACGAGGTCAAGCGTGTGCGGTTGCACTACGACTCAGTGATTACCACCCCAGGTGCTTTCAATGGCGGTGGATACCAGGATGCGCGGCTGGACCTGTCAATCTTGGCAACGATGTTTGCGGTGATCGACTTACACGGTGAAGACGTTCGCTGGAAGGATCAGGCCGCAGCGGCACGTGATCTGTTGGCGCGGACCGCATTCAATTGCAAAGCCGGTTCGACTCAGGTCTATAACGAAGCGAAACTGCGGAAAGCAGACCTGCAGGACTTGGTCTCGGGCAGCGGGCTGGCCGATCGAGATGCCGACGAATTGACCGATTGGTCATCCATCGTGGACCGATCACCGATGATGGAATATGCCGAGGCGACGTTGGACTCGCTCAAAGGAGTGACCAATAACGAGGCAACCGCCAAGAACAATGTTGACCAAGTACGCCGAGAAGCCGAAGTGCTTGCCGTGATCGGCTTGGTGTTAACGCAAGAAGGCATGGACGACTTTGATGATGCCGACTATGCCGCGCTCAGCCAAGCGATGACCGAGAGCGCGAGAGCCGCGGTCACGGCACTCGAGCGAAACGATTTCGAGGAGGTTCGCAAATCAGTCGGCGCGATCACGCAAAGCTGCGACGCCTGTCACGAACAGTATCGTTGATTGAAGCTTTGGCTCGGCGATCGACGGCGTATTGACGCTCGGCCTGTCCTAAGAACGGTTGAGCATCGAGCCACATTGCTAAAAAACGTGAACATGCGGCCGTCGGTGGACATCCGATGAAGTGAACGCGAACCACGTAGACATAACGGCCACGTAAACAAACGGGCCATCTAGACAAACGGGCAGCGTTCGCAATGACATCAAATTCGTCTGCGATCTACATTCCGCTGCGCACGACGCCCACGGCGATCCCGATCACGGTCGCTTCAGTAACATAGATTGGCTCCATCTGCGAATTGGCAGGTTGCAATCGAATGCGGCCTTCTTCGGGATACCAATACTTCAGCGTCGCTTCACCCTCAGTCGTTTGCGCGACAACCATTTGCCCGGGTTCTGCGACTTCTTGTTTTTGCACAATGACGTAGTCGCCATCTTTGATATGCGCATCGATCATCGAGTCACCTGAGACACGCAAGATAAAGCGGTCATCTTTGAAGAACATCTCGCTGAAATCGACTCGATCGTTTTGTTCGAACGCCAGCGATGTCGGACCGGCGGCGACCATGCCTGCCATCGGCAAGCTGTGACCGTTGCGGTCTGCTGCGTGCGTCAATTCAATCGCACGCGACTTGTTTGGGCTGCGACGGATTAGTCCTTTGCGCTCTAACGCTCGCAAGTGACACATCACGCCATTGGGACTTTTGATTCCAAAGTGTTCACCAATCTCTCGGACGGTCGGTCCATAACCGCGATCGACAATGAGAACCCGGATCATGTCGTAAACGTTTTGCTGTCGCTCTGTTAGCTGGGAGTTAGCCATGGTGGGAACCTAAATGGTGAACGGCCAAGAAATTTCAGGTGCTATCGAATCTATCACACCGCTAAACGCGTGTCCACACTGTTTCTGGGTGGGACGAACAACACTAGATGATGTTCAGAAAGCATAGCAGAATCACCAGCACCCCGGCGGGAATGCACCACCATGCAAACCAATGAAGTCGATCTTGGCGGCTCCAGCCAATCAGCCATTTGAGAGCCAAAATACCGACAAAAAACGCCACCAACGCTCCGACGGACAGCTCTGGAATCGAGTGCGACATCGCTTGGCCGGCGGCTTTTTGGTCCATGACATCCTTCACCGCCAGCACTGTCGCGCCCAGAATTGCCGGGATCGCCAGTAGGAAAGAAAATGTGACTGAGTCTTCATTTTTCAGCCCCATCAGCCGTCCACCCAGGATCGTCGAGCCGCTGCGACTGATGCCCGGCAGGATCGCAACGGCTTGAAAACAACCGACGGTGAAAGCACCCAGCATGCTCATCGATCGGTATTCCATTGACCTTGGTTTCAGGCGACCGAGAACGATCAGCAGTAGGCCGGTCACGATCAGCATGCATCCGGCGAGCAGTGGGTTCTTGAGAATCGATTGGAAGTTCATCTTGATTGTCAGGCCGATGATCACTGCCGGGATGGTACCGACGACTAACATCGGGATCACACGGCGGTCGCTGCTAAGCAAGTCCAAGATGCGGCGCCAAAACACGATCAAGATCGAACCCAGTGTTCCAGCGTGCAGAATGATCTCCAGCGTTGCCGATTCCTCCACATCGCCCATCAACGCGCCCAAAATGACAAGGTGTCCGGATGAACTGATGGGTAAGAATTCAGCGATGCCCTGGACGATCGCGAGGATGACAATGTTAATCACGAACTAGGATCCAAAATGGTTAGGCCGACCGCGTAAGCGGGATGAGAGTTTTCGAACATGTTCGCGCCGGCCGCTCGCTGTGTTGCCGGTGCACTGTGTTGCCGGTGCACTGTGTTCGAGCAGAGACGATTCGGCACCGACGAATTCAAAGCCTGACGCGTGACTCTTCAAGGCACCGTCACGATGCGGCGCGTGTGCTTGGCAGCACACGCGGAACCGGGCGCAGCAGAGCGTCTTGGTTTCTTTGCGCCAAATCGATCGCTTATGCGGTTCCACCAGATTCCTCCGGTGAAGGGTCGTGTCCGATTCGGGCGATACCCATCGTCAGCACAAAACCCGCGGCGACTAGACCGATCGAGCAAGCAACTTGCTTTAGGTCAGGATGGAAATAGGTGGTCGCATAGTCTTCGGGATCGATCTCGCTGATTGTCGCTTCGGTAACAACTTGACCTTTAATCGTGTCACCGACTTCAGGTGCGACGGGCGATTGAAATGGCCATAGCCCGACCGTCGACCCCAACAGCAGGCCGATCAGTCCGCCAAGTGTTGATTTGCGACGATGCTTCAGAAGCCATTGCAGCGCGTTGCCCACCAGTGCAATTCCAAGCACGACGCCTAACCCGACTGGCAGGATGACCAAAAATACCGGGTCCATCATCGCGCTAATGTCTCGGTCGCGCAGGGCAGACTTGAATTGATCAATGCCGCTGAGGATGGGGATGTACTGTCCCATCAACAGCAAGAGATAGCCGCCCGAAACGCCCGGCAGGATCATAGCGGCGGCGCCGGCCAGTCCCGCACAAAACAATGTTAGGCCGTTAGAGCCGTTGCTGCCCGTGACACCGGCGGCTTGCAGCATCGCCAACGCAACCATCGCGGCAAACGCAGCGATCGCTGAAACCACAAGTGACTTGGATGCTGGTCTTGCCATCCGCCATACCACAGGCAATCCGCCCAGCGTCAATCCGATAAACAGGCTGTACATGACCCAGCGGTGATTGATGACCAAGTCCTTCAGGACACCGGCGCACAACAAAATTCCTGCACCTGCCGCACCGCCCACGCAGGCCAGCACGAGAATCGATTCGAACCGAAAGCGAAGTCGTGTGACGTTCGCGATCGCATCAATAAATTTGGGATACACGCCTGTCGCCAGCAACATCGTGCCGCCGCTGATGCCGGGGACCAGGTTCGCCAGTCCCATCAAGACACCGCCGATCATCGAGCGAACCGTCAAGATGCCTGGGTTCATGTGAGCCAGCGGTCCATCGGGGATCGCGGTGGGCTCGTTTTGAATTCCGCTATCGGTCACTGATGAATCCGGTTTCCTAAAGAATGTCGTGGCGGCGATCATACGATCGTGGATGCACGTACGATATTTGCTGTTTGCAAGAATTGCCATCCGTTGATGCGAATTCGCGTGCAGCTTGCTGGCAGTATGTAAGGAATGCGCCGGTCACGCCTCGCATATTGGCCGGTCTTGCGTCAGAAGTCGCTCGTCCGAAAAAGGATAGCGCCGCTTTACACGGCATTGTGGCAGAACGCTGGCGAATCGGATTGATGATGGGTCTGTGCTATTCTGTCGATCTTCTGTCTTTCGTCGTGTTTTCGGCGAGGGATTTTTCTCGATCGAGGCCAGACCAGCAGCTTGAAAGAAAGGACAGCTAGGTGATTTCGAAGACGGCCCGAATTTGGGACGACCTCTCGCCTTCCGACCCACAGTTCGCGACCGAATTCGTCAATCGGATTCTGCGGGCGGCCGTCGACCTGAATGCCAGCGATGTCCACTTGGATCCGCGGAAAACGCAGTGGGAAGTCCTACTGCGCGTCGACGGCGTCTTGTCGCTGGTGGGCACGATTCCCATCAGCGAATTGACCAATCCCGTCACGCGTTTGATGGTCATGGCCGGACTGCCCACGTACCTGTCCGGCCAACCCCAGGAAGGCTCGCTTACGGGGGTGCCCGCGGACGTCGAAATGCGCTTGGGCACCTTTCCGACAGTGCACGGTCCGCGAGCGGTGATCCGTTTGCTCGGAAGCAAGCAGTCGTTTTCTTCCGTTGGTGAATTAGGTTTGCCCGCGGACGTGACAAGCGACTTGATGCAAATTTGTGACAGTCGTGAAGGTGTGGTGTTGATGTGCGGACCGGCGGGCAGCGGAAAGACCACAACGTTGTACGCCTGTCTGCGCGAAATCGCGGCGGCCGAAAATCGACGCAGTGTTTTGACAATCGAAGATCCCGTCGAATCGTTGATCGACGGCATCAGCCAAAGCCAACTAGTGCCAACCGCGGGCATGACGCTTGCCGCCGCGTTGCGAAGCGCCGTGCGTCAAGATCCCGAGGTCCTGTTGGTCAGCGAAATCCGAGACGAGGAAACGGCGGATGCTGTTTTGGGCGCTTCACTGACAGGTCACCTTTGCTTTTCTTCGTTGCATGCTAGCGACGTCTCAGGCGCCGTGCGCCGACTCGCGAAGATGAGTTTGCCGAACTATCTGCTGCAAAGTGGTCTATTGGCGATTTGCAGCCAGAGGCTGCTGCGGCGACTTTGCTCTGATTGTCGCCGTGATCCCCAAGATCTCGCGGCACAGGATTGTGCCACCTGCGCAGGCATTGGGTATTCCGGTCGTATTGCAATCGCGCAGTGCGCGCGGTTTGATGGCGATCGGATTGGTGAAGCCATCATGTCGGCACTCGATGCGAATCAATCGGTATCGCAGATGCAACTTGCCGCCCGCGGCGCTGGTATGATGTCACTTGCCGACCGCGCTTGGAGTCTCGTCGAAAGCGGTGTGACGGATAAGCGAGAGGTGTATCGTGTGCTCGGCCGTCACGCGGACGCAGGATAGTTCGAACCGGATTGGATGGGTGAATGCAGTTGTCATTGCTTCAGTTGTCTTCGTTGCTGGAAGAAATTGCATCCATGGTGGCGGCGCGTCGACCAATCGCGGCGGGGCTGAGCGAGCTGAACGGCAAGTCGATGGGGCAAATCGGAGCTGCCGCTAGGCAAATCTCGCAACAATTGCAATCGGGAATGCCGCCGGCCGACGCGGTTGCGTCCGTCTCCGGTGGCTTGGCTCCCGTGTCGCGCGTCGCGATGCAGTGTGTCACACGCACCGGTACGACGGATCCGATTTACCATCTGGCCGCGATGCTTCGACGTCGTCACGAACGACATGTTCGCGCGACCGTTGCCAAGATTTATCCAGCCGTCACGATGCTGATTGCATACTTGGTTGCGTCGTTCGGTGTATCGACGCTCTTGATTCAAATGGTCGAAAATCAATTGGTTTTTCTGCCGATTCCCCCGTGGTTGGAAACCGCAGCTCGTTTCCTGCAAGAGTATTTTTGGGTCCCGCTGGTCATCTTTGCCGCAGCTTGGCTGGTGGCAGGACTCCGCGCTCGCTGGGGCCAAGGACACGGCGACTTACCGTTGTTATTCACCAAGAAAACCGAAGCGTTAACAAACTGGGCTTCGTTCTGCGAGATGCTTGCGATCGCAACGGAATCGGGATTCGCCTTCGATGAAGCGGTTGAAGTCGCCGCGGATTCAACCGCTGGCGGCAAGTGGCGAAGCGACGTTCAACCGACCATCGACGCGGTTCGGTCCGGCGCGATCCGGTTGGATGATCACTCGTCCTTGCTGCCGCCGCTTCTGCACTGGCGGTTATCGCGTCTGGCCGATGGGCAAACCAATCCACCCAACGCGCACGAGCTTCGAAATCTTGCTCACTGGTACCATCTCCGTTCGCAGCGCCGCTGGCAGTTTTGGTCGGAATGGTTTCCGATGATTTCGGCTCTCGTGATGATGACGGTACTGATCTTGGCAATGTGCCTGTTGGTGGTGAAACCTATTTACGATTTATCATAGGCCGATCTCGTGAATGAAACGCCGACAACGGAACCGGTTTCGACTCGCGAGGGCGAGGTGTCGCTGTTGCGAAGCCTCGCATTGGAATCGCGCGGACGTGACGGGCGACAGATCCGTGAACTAGCCGATCGAATCGAACGAGGTGAAGAAGCGTCGACGTCGGACTTGTTCCGCGCATCGAGCGTGCATGCGGCTCCGAACGTCATCGGGGCTTACCTTGCCATCGCGAATCAAAGTTCTAGCTTTGCCGAAGCAAGCCTGAATGCTTCACGGCACGAAATGGCGACTTCAATTCGACGTCGACTCGCGATTTGTGTTCTGATCGGTTTACTCTATTGGCTCGCGGCGTTGCTGGTTGGTGTTAGTCTTTTTGCCTCGCTAGCTCCCATCGCACTTGATATCCGGGCGTTTTATTGGTGGGGATCCTTCGAAGCGTTGGCGAAATGGCCGATGGCAATCATTCAAGCTGCGTACATAACGCTTGCACTTTTCACGTTTCTGATTGTCTCACTGTTCGCTTGGCGGATTGGGGCGGCCCCGCGTTGGCTGGAGGCGTTTTGGGACTTCGTCCCTTTCGTCGGGTCCACGTTGCGATCACTGGATCTGGCAGAAATGAGTCACAGTATCTATCAGTGCGTCACTAACGGACAAACGTACGAGCAAGCGTTTCAGTTGACGGCGCGTCGGACGCGATCGTCTCGACTGAAGTATTGGCTAACCACATCGGCAGTCGATCTGAGAGCCGGGCAGGACGTTGATCAGGTGCTTGAACGGTTTCCGATTCGCGGCGAGTGGCTGTCCGGATGGACAACCGGGTTGGGAATAAACGGAACGCGAGAGCAAACCGAACACTTGTGGTCGGTCGCTGCAGAAAGGATGTTCGAAATGGCGACTCACCGAGTCGAGCGGGCGTGCCAATTCATTCCGACATTCTTGATGGTGTTATCGGCCGCGACCGCATCGATCGCCTTGGCCGCAGCCATCCGGAATATCATGACGTCGTTGGGGGTGATGGCATGATCCCTCCCATCGCTTCGGTGACCTGCATCGTGATATTGATCGCAGCAATTGTCACGATCAGCGTCTGCATCATGAATCTTCGCTCACGCTGGCCGCATCGTGTTCCCTACCGCTGGATCGGTGGGCTCTCTCTTTTGCGTTCGATCATGACGGGGGTTGTGTTTCTAGTTGCGGCGATAGCGATGCCTCATCCGGTCATCATCGCCGCACTTTTTATGTTGGCGGCACTGCTGTTTCTTGCGATTCGTTGGCGCAGCAAAGAAGAGGCGTCGTCCCTGAACGACGTCATTCGTTTAGTCGCTATGCGTCGTGGTGCCATTCCAGAAGCGGTGGAAGCGTTTGCGCGTGGCCGCGGAGGTCGCGTCGCAGTCCGGGCGGCGCATTTCGCCTACCGCTTGCAATGCGGCGAGTCCGTCGAAACCGCCGTTCGACGGACCCGTGTTCCCGTCACCGCCGACTCGATCTTGTCTATCCAAGCGAATACAGCGGGTACTCCATTCGTCGAAGCTGCACGTCCCGGCACTGCGAGCTGTCGCCTGTTTTCGACCACCGCGACGGGCGAATTGCCTTGGCGAACCGGACCAGGATGGCTTCGCGTTCATACCAGACCACAGCTGGCGTATCTGATGTATTTGATCGCATTCAGTCTGTTGTTGGGTTGGTTTTTTCGATCTTGGGTATTGCCGACGCTGGAACAAATATCACAAGAATTTGGTGTCCGGTTCGATCGGCACTCCCCGTGGCTTGCCTCATTCGTCGACGCATCCGGCCAATTGACGGTTGGGATTTGTATCCTTGCTTTGCTGTGGCTGTGCCTGGTTGTTGCCTCCCGTTTGTTTCCTGTGCAATGGATTCTGCGACTGACACCTTGGTATGGCGATTGTCTGGGCACGCAACATCGCGCCGTCGGATTATCGTCGCTTGCACATGGCGTCGATCGCGGACAGCCGGTTGCGAAAATCCTTGACACGGCGGCGCAAAACTCAAATTCCAGATGGATTCGCTGGCGGTCGCGCGCGGCTGTCAAACGAATCGCACGAGGCGAACCACTTTCCGAAGCATTGCGCCAGAGTGGCTGGTTAACCGCCACCGAACAGCCGTGGATCGAGGCGTCTGAAAAAAATGGCCAGCTCGCTCTTGCATTTCAGCAGCTAGCCGACGACACCGTCAGACGATTTGAGTTGCGATGGCAGGTCCGACTCGCTTGGCTCGTTCCGGTCACCATTTTGGCGGCTGGTACCTTTGTGCTCGCACATAGTTATTGTTTGTTCGCACAACTGTTGGGGTTCGTTCATGTTCTATCATGATGCTCGGTTGCTTCGAATGGCGCAGCCGAGACGAGCGCGGCTTTGTACCATTGCTCAGCGATCAGCAATGACATTGATCGAAGTCGCCTGCAGCTTGGCGATTCTCGCGGTCGCGGGAACTTGCCTGGCTCGGCTTGTGGCTTCGCAGCACGCATTGCGTCGTGCAGCCGCGAGCGAATTGGCTTCCGAATTAAGGCTCGACAACGCAGCGTCGCGTCTTGATGGTGTGGCTTTTGATGCAGTCGAAGTCGAAGTCGCGAAGTTAAACGACTTGTACCGCGACCAAGCTATCCAATGGGACACCGAACCGTTTGTCAGTGGTGACCATGAAGGCATTCATATCATGATTCAGGCCGTTGATACTGGATCGCCCGGATCACGCCTCGTCACCCACCGATGGAGGCTTCGCGATGCAGAGGCTCCCTAAAAAACGCGGTCCGATTTCCTGCGGATTCACTCTGATTGAAATGGTTTTGGTCATTGTGGTTTTGATCGCGCTGGCGTCGGGATCTCTTACTCTGCTTAGCAAATTGACCGACGCCGAAATGAAATACCGTGATTCGGTTCGCCAGACGGGTGAAATTCGACGTTTTGCGGCGGAGCTGCGCAAAACGGCGGCCGAATCGAATGCATTCGAAACATTGGATCGTCCCGCCGGCATCAAAATGCGGCACGGCGAAGACAGTACCGAATTCCGATCCAGCCAGGATGGGCGCTGGATCGAAATGCGGTCGATGGCGGACGATAAGAACAGTTCTGAGAGCATCTTGCGGCGTGATCGCTATTGGATCGGTGAAGACGTCCAAACGAAGTGGATTCCGGGCGGCGAACTGGCCGATGCCGTCGTCGAAATACACTCCAGGTCCTATGCCGTCTTCCGAATCGAATGTCGGCCAGGCCAAAATTCTGAATCCAAAACGGAGACGGATCGTTGAAACTGTCGAAAAATAGACGAGGCGTGATATCGCTGATGTTGTCGCTAGTGTTGGTTGTGCTGATCGGTAGCGCTGCTATTTCATTGTTGCGGTTGGAAATCGTGCGCGCCCGATCCGTACGCGATTCGGCGAGTGTGAAAAGATTGCATACCGCAATGCAAGAGGTCCGCCGATATGGCGAACGGTTGCCGGTTCCGATTCGTTTCCCAATCGATTCCTCAGCTTCGCATTGGATTCAGGTTGAATCGCTGGAAAACGATGCCTCGAGTGACCGAATTTTTTTGAAGGCGACGGAATTCCGTGATGGAAAAGAAGTCTTCACCGTTGAACAACAGATCAAGTCAGGCCAACCATGAATCGATTTAGCCGCTACCCTGGTTTTACGCTTGTTGAATTGTTGGTGGTGATCGCAATTATCGGCGTCGTCATCGGGCTGATGATGCCGGCGATTCAGTCGCTGCGCGAATCGGGCAGGCGTTCGCAGTGTCAGCAAAATTTGTTGACGCTTGGTTTGGCGATGGCAAGCTACCACGATCAAATGAATCACTTTCCAGTGGGAACGGTTGCGGATCGCGGCCCAATCCGAAATGAGGCGGTCGGATACCATCACAACTGGATTTCCGCGATTCTCCCTCAACTCGATTGTCAGGTGATTTTGGACCACATCGATTTTTCTGTTGGCGTTTATGACGACACGAACGCGCGCGTGCGTGCAATGTCTTTGCCATACGTTCGATGTCCCTCAGCCACGAACTTGGCGACGAACACATCGGCATACGCTGGGATTCACGCGAGTGTGGAAACACCAATCGATGAAACAAACGATGGCGTTTTCATTCTTAATGAGGCTATTTCTCGTGATGACATTACCGATGGCCTGAGTTATACGTTGCTGATCGGCGAAAAAATTTCTCATTCCAGTGATGATCTTGGTTGGATGAGCGGTACACGCAGCACACTGCGAAACACGGGCACGGGAATCGCCAAGGTTACACCTGATCCGACCGCGACGTTCGATGCCACGTTGATCGCGCCCTCGGCGAATCCGATTTATGCGGTGGGCGGCCTTTCAAGCCACCATGCCGGTGGCGTGAACTTGCTGACCGGCGGCGGAGAAATCACATTTCGCGATAGCTCGATCGATTCGCGCATCCTGCAACAGATGGCCAATCGCAGTGATGGACAGTTACCAATCGACTGGGATGTGGTCGGTGCTGAAGGACTCTGAGGGAAAGACCTTCGCGGAGGCGGGAACACGGCAAACCGAGTCACGCCCAGGACGATCGGTACCGTTGCAGTTCAACGAGGCAAGCAACAACGATGCATTGCCCGATATTCGTCCGCCATGGACCGTCTTTTCAATCGTCGCGATGTGGACGCTGCTCGAATTAGGTGCAGTGATCATCTATAAAGCAGGGGCGCCGAATGGCCAGCGCAATCCCGACGCGGTATTCGCATTGCTGCTTGGTGGCATTTCCGCCGGCGTCATGTTCATGTCCACATGGTGGATCTTGGGTGCCAGGCCAGTCGATCCGGATGACTCTCGATTCGTCGTGGCACTTCGTGCGGATCGAATCTTTCGCGTGTTTCTTTTGTTGATCGCCTTGGTCAGTTTATTCGTGGCAACTTCGTTAATCGATCGAAGTGCTGCGATTCTTGGGCACTCATTGGCGGTGATTTCCGTCGCGATGGTGTTTCCGATCATGTACCGCCAGATCACGGGCCGGCGAATCGCAAAATGTCGTCCGCAACAGAAATCCGCTTTCGATATTCGGGGGCTGATGCTGGTGACCTTTGCGATGGCAAGCGCCGGCGCGATGGCGTCGGTGGACGGCGTCTATCGATCGGAAACATTTGCCATTGCGGCCGCATTCGGCGTGACTTTTGGGCTTGTTTGGTTTGCACTGATGGGAATGTTGATGAAGCATCCATACATCTGGGTCGTATTCAGCCTTTTTGGTCTCGCGCTCAATAGCGCCATAATCGCGGGCGTCGGGATCTTGGGGCCCTACGGCCCAGACAAAACTGTAGCGATTTTGGCGCCACTGACCGCCGGGCTCTATTTGCACGGATTGATGTACTGGTTCGTCACCCGCACCGCGGATTACCGTCTCGCTTAATTCGGACGCTCTGACGCCAAAAAAAGCTGAGAATGAGTCGGCGTTCGACTCGCGTTGCGGATACACGACTGTCGCGTCAGTACAGCGATTGAATTTCTTGAGATGCGAGACGCTGTTGATAACGACGTCACCATCCGTTGGCTTGACCGGCACAAAAAATCAGGCGTGCATCCTAACTTTGTCCCGTCCATGTTGAATAAGCCGGATCGAATTCGTTCCGGTGTCGTGGGAGCTTATTCTTTTTCGTTCATCCGGATGCTCTGCAGTTCCATGAAGTCTGGCGCTAGCTCGCCTTCGCCAACAGGTGCGTCGTTACGGCTGAGAAGAAACGCGAGAACGTCCGCATATTCATGAGGTGTTCGTTTTTTCTTTGGCGGCATCTCCGCCTTCATGTACGAAAATAAGTTTCCGACTCTCTTTCTATTCCAGCGGTCGAGAAAATCTTTACCTACGAGCGTCGGTACCGAATCGGTTCCCTCCAAGGACTCGCCGTGACAACGAACGCAGGCTAATTCGTAAACTTTTTCGCCTCGCTGACGCTGTTGTACCGTGTACACCCCATCCCAAATCGAACGGTTGGCGATGGTGAGCATGGCGGCGTTATTGTTTTCCGGCGCAACGCTTTCTGGCATCACGCTCGTTTCTGCTTCCGATTCCGTCACCGAGATTGGATTGCTCGCCAAGATCGGACCAGAATCGTGCGATGTGTCCATCGCTGGGACGGCCGGATCACGATGGATGGTATCGCAGCCGCCAAAAGTCGCAAGCAAGAGGCAGATCAACGGCAATCGCTTGATCCGATTCACAAAAACGTTGGAAATTGGGCTCCGCTGAATAACGCTCAATAGAAATTTACCCTTTGGCGACCGTCGACATGTACCAATTGGCAATCGTCGCGACGTTTCCTTCGCATTCGAAATACTGCCCCGGTTTGTAACTGCCGGACATGACGCCAAGTTGTTGGTTCTCGCAAAGCCAAATATCTTCCTTGAATGTGGTTTCCCAGAGTGCTTTTAGATTATCGACCTCAAAATCTTTGCCTTCGACCGCATCCGGGTGAACAAGCCAGAAAATTTCACAATCGATTCGCGATTCATTGCGTGGGGTGAATCGAGCGGCAACGACATAATCGTCGTATCCTTGCCAGTATGAAGTGGAAAAGCCATAAGCGAAATCTTTGGCTTGGTTGCTCCACTTCTTGCGACCGGGCAGCAGCGGTGCGATCGGTTTTCCGTCAAGCGAACCCGTGACAAAGCCTGGATTTAGTGCTCCTTCATAGGACCAGAAACCACCGGGGCGATCACCCACCCAAGCCCGCAGCTCTTGAACGCGGAATGCTTGCTCTTCCTCGGTAAGGCGATAATCCCAGTTATGGGTCGTGACCAAATTTTGGTGTGAAGGTCCGCAGTGATAGCACTCAACGAAATTTTCGACCAACAACTTCCAGTTTGCCTTGACCGTGTAGGCCCCACGCGCTCCGACTTTCAGGTCAGCGATGGCGTATTCTGCTGCAAAGTGCAGAAAATCTTGGCCGTTGAACGGTGGCGGAGTCGGTCGCTTCGAAAGGTTGACAAAGATATGCCCACCTTCGACTCGCACATGGCACGGAAGCAACCCGTTCTGGGACAGGTCAAAACTATCCGACTTCATATGAGCCTTGGTCAAGTTTCCTTGCAGGTCGTACGTCCAACCATGGTAAGGACATCGAAACACTTGCGTGTTTCCACTTGGCCCCGATTGAAGAATCGAAACGCCTTCGGGTTCTGCCGTATCGCTGTTTCGACAAAGTCGTGACCCACGATGACGGCAGACATTATGAAACGCACGAACGTCCCGATTTTCGTCGCGAAGCACGATAATGTTTTCGCCCCGTCCGAACTCAAAAGTGAAGTAGTCGCCTGGTTCGGGAATACGGCTGTGGTGATCTACCATCAACCATAAGTTCATTGCGAGGAATCGTTCGTCATTGTCAAAGTGTTCTGGGTCAACGTAATACCTGGCCGGAATCGATCGGCCACTCTTCCAGTCTCTGGAAGGTTTACTGCCCATTTGTAGACGGGGCATTGATGCCTCCGAGGCGGTCACCTTCACTTCCGGTTTTGACTCATTGCAACCGACGAGGACTGGAGCGGCGGCCGCCATTGAAGTCGCAGCGAACGTCCGCCGGCTAACCTTGTTTTTCTTTGCCTTCTTCTTTTTCTTCTTCTTCTTGTTCTCGTCTGTCATGCGCTGCGATCTCTTTCTTTGCTGCTTATGATTCGATGTCGAAAGTCGCGTCGTCACGAGGGGCGTCGTGACGAAACAGATTTCAAGAGCAAGAACCAAGGGGAAGTGTCAGTGAAGAAGTTGAACTAGCAGTTTGTACGAGACCCCAAGTAGGTGTCAAGCAAATCGGCCAAACGCTAACAAACTGCGGGCAGAAGAAGTTGGTTCGCGGCTGCGCGAATCGGGCGTTCGATCCGTGGAACCGAAAGTTTTGCTGTGGGTGAAGTTTTGCTGTGGTTGCGGAGCGCGCACAAAAAACCCCACTTCGGCTGGCGACAGTCCGAAGTGGGGTTCATGTTGAACGCTTGATGATGGATTGAGCCCGAAGGCCTGTTTTCTGTTGAGATGTATGCGAGAGTCGCTTCCACGGATTCAGTAGGTCCAGTCACCCGGGCCTACCATATTCTAAGAATCCTTAGAAAGGAGGTGATCCAGCCGCAGGTTCCCCTACGGCTACCTTGTTACGACTTAGTCCCAATCACGGAGTTCATCTTAGGCGCCTGCCTCCCCGAAGGGTTAGCTCAGCGACTTTGGACGCCCCCCGCTTTCGTGGCTTGACGGGCGGTGTGTACAAGGCTCAGGAACATATTCACCGCAGTATAGCTGACCTGCGATTACTAGCGATTCCAACTTCATGCAGGCGAGTTGCAGCCTGCAATCCGAACTGAGCGACGCTTTTTGGGATTTGCTTGATCTCGCGATTTTGCTTCCCTTTGTACGCCGCATTGTAGCACGTGTGCAGCCCTGGACATAAAGGCCATGATGACTTGACGTCGTCCCCACCTTCCTCCGGTTTGACACCGGCAGTCTCCTTAGAGTCCCCACCATGACGTGCTGGCAACTAAGGATAGGGGTTTCGCTCGTTCAGCGACTTAACGCGACATCTCACGACACGAGCTGACGACAGCCATGCAGCACCTGTGCAAGTTCCACCCGAAGGCGTCACTCTGCTTTCACAGAGCTAATACAAGCATGTCAAATCCAGGATAAGGTTCTTCGCGTTGCCTCGAATTAAGCCACATGCTCCACCGCTTGTGTGAGCCCCCGTCAATTCCTTTGAGTTTCAGCCTTGCGACCATACTCCCCAGGCGGAGTACTTAATGCTTTCGCTACGTCCGGATGAGCCGAAGCTCCTCCCAACTAGTACTCATCGTTTACGGCTAGGACTACCGGGGTATCTAATCCCGTTCGCTACCCTAGCTTTCGTGCCTCAGCGTCAG
>CAXBGS010000002.1:0-979609 GCA_963975425.1 uncultured Pirellulaceae bacterium | reverse complement strand
GGATGCGCGTGAAGAGTTGCCCGGTGCCTTACGGCCCGCGGCTCAGGGATTGTGATGTGAGCCGTGACGCGTGAGCGGCCGGACATGAGTTGCGGACATGGGATGCGCGTGAAGAGTTGCCCGGTGCCTTACGGCCCGCGGCTCAGGGATTGTGACGTGAGCCGCGACGCGTGAGCGGCCGGGGATGGTCAGGTTATGTATCGCGCGCAGTTGCCCGGTGCCTTACGGCCCGCGGCTCAGAGGATTGTGACGTGAGCCGTGACGCGTGAGCGGCCGGGCATGGTCACGTTATGTATCGCGTGCAAGTGCCCGGTGCCTTACGGCCCGCGGCTCAGGGATTGTGACGTGAGCCGTGACGCGTGAGCGGCCGGGGATGAGTTGCGGACATGGGATGCGCGTGAAGAGTTGCCCGGTGCCTTACGGCCCGCGGCTCAGCGATTGTGATGTGAGCCGCGACGCGTGAGCGGCCGGGCATGGTCAGGTTGTGTATCGCGTGCAAGGGCCCGGTGCCTTACGGCCCGCGGCTCAGAGGATTGTGACGAATCCGCGGCAACGTGATCGCTATGCGGGCGGCGTCTGACGCACGTCGGAACCTGCGGCCATTGGCACTGGTCCGGCCGCAACGGGCATCTGACCCAACACGGTCGTGTCGGAGGCGCGGCGTCCGTGTCCAGTCAGATAATCTGACCAGCGACGACGACCGTGCCCTTCGGTTGGTCCCGGCGCGACCAGGAACACGACGCCAAGTCCAAATATCAAACCGGCCATCGTTGAACCTGCGACCAGAACGCTGCCACCGGGACCGACTGGATTGTCGGTCACTTGTGGTGGTCCAAGTTCCGCGACAAGGTTGGTCGAAAGTGCAGCGGACCGGCTGGCCTGTGCTTCACTCAGATGACGTTCCGCTTGCCCCAACGCTTCGGTGCGATGCCGCACTTCGGCGTCGATTTTTGCATAGTTGCTGCGACCTTCGGCGAGTTCTTCTAGGCGCTTGGCCAAGCGATCCTTCTTTTCATGTAGCCGATTGACACGTTCACGCTGTAGGCGAATTGTGGGCTCTGTTGCCCGGATCACGGCAGCTGTTTCTTGCTGCATGCGGCTCTTGATTTCCTTTTCGGTGGCCAGAGCGGCACGTCGTTTCGGATTGGCGTCGGTAAAGACGCCCGACAATTGACTGGTCGCAAGTTGAGCGTCGATCAATCCGTCTTTCAGTCGTTGCAGTGAGGGTTGGCTGCTTAACAAGTCACCGCCGCTGATCAGCAAGTGTTGTGGGTCTTGTGCGCCGGCGACAAGAACTTTGTTCAGTTCCTCCATCTTTTCCAGCTCAAGTTCGGCCGCCTGTAATTCCACCGTTGTTTCTTCGAGCGCCCGACGGTTTGTCCCGTCGCCCGAGATCGCGTCGCTAAGATTTCGAAGCTCACCCAGGTCGGCACCGAATTGGATTTCGATTTCCCGCATGCGGGCGGATGCTTCATCCAAATTCTGGATGGCCAAGTTTCGGGCGTGCGTCAGCTCACTGATAATGCTGTCGGCTCGAACCCGGCGAACTTTACGCAGGTGTTCGGTCAGGTTGTCAAACATCGCTCGGCAAAAGTCGACCGTTCGTTGCTGCGAACTGCCTTTGACCTGCAAGTAGACCACCTCGGTATTGCCAAATTCCGTACCCTTGGGAGCAACCAGATTGACGCACGCCTTGATCGTGTCATCGACGACGCGCGTGCTGGGCCAGTCTTCGTCTTTGCGTCGATCCGGCGGGCCGATTTGTTCCAGTGCCGCACTGACAACTTCGGGGTTTTGAGTCATTTCCAGCAGCGTTTCTTGTGCCGCTTTCAGGTCGGTTTGGCTGGCGAATCGCCCCAGGCGTTCCACCGCCGTGGTGGCTTCGTCGCGAACGACGATGGGCAGTCGAGCCGCCCAAACGTCTTTGCGGAACAGCGCATAACCAACGCCGGCAACTCCGAATAAGCAGGTTGCTCCCACCCACACCGGGGCAAAGAGAACGAGGACGTTACGGATGTGTTTCCAAGGGATCGGCGCAGCGGACATGTCGACATTTCTACCGAGTAAAGGGATAGACCGGTGAAACGTAGGTCGCCGTTAGTGTGGCGGGCAAGCTTGCCGTGACGCAAAAGCAAGAAGCGTAGTTGGAATAATCCGATTGTCGCGATTTATCGGATACTTTGGGCCTGCCGCAACACTGCGTTGCTTGCTGGAACCTGATGTTGCCGCGTTCGGTCTGCGAAAAACCTTCGCAAGATTCCTTGTGCCAGCCGGTCTGCGATTGCCTTGACGCTCGGTGACCGAACCTAGAATTTCACCAACAACAGCAATGAGTAAAACAGATCGTTCGGTTTAGCGCCTTGCGGCGTGCTGTCGTAACGGTCGGTGGCGGCGAGTTTCAGGCTCAAGTTTTCATCGTCATCCAGCAAAATTTCCCAAGACAAATCCGTGACCAACCGGTAATCGTCGAAATTATCCCAGGCAGGAAAGTAGTCGAACTTGCCTTTGATCTTGTGGTATTTGTTGATCCGGTGTTCGCTGTCGAGTCCAAGTACGGCTTCCGGCGTCCAGTCATCATCGGGGGCGCCGATTTCTTTCGATGCACCGGCACCAAAACGACTGACGAAGCTCGACCGATCGTTGCGAATCCAGTGGTATCCCATACCGCTGTTTACATTCAGGCGTAAATCAAACGCCTTGAACGTATCCCACTCCATTCCAAATTTGCCAAAGTAAGACCACGACGTTTGTCCGACTAAATGATCGTAGTCCAGGTTCAATCGACCGTTATCTTCGGTCGTGACGTCTTGGCTGGTGACGAATCGGTAGTCGAAATCTAACGCAAACGTATCTCTTTCTGTTTTGCGTTTTAGTTCCAGTCCGGTTTGAATCGCCAGCGTATCGGAATTGCCGCTGCTGCCGTCGAGGCCAAATTCGGCATGATTCGTCCATCCGCTACTCATCCAACGCCAAGGGTACTGGTACCAGCGAACCGCTTCTTCGTGCAGAGGCGGCTGGACAATTGCCACGCCGGCTTCGATGTGATCGGTAATACTAGCACCCGCCGCTAACGGATCCGCGATTGACGTCGGCTCAATCGCTGCGGCGTCAGGTGTAACGGTCGCGACGGTCGGCTGAACTGCCGACGTTGTCATCGTTGGCGACGGTGCAGCGATTGCCGCGGGACTCGTCGGGCTCAAAGAAGCCGCAGCGGTCAACTCGTCTGGATAGCGCAAAGGCGCGGAAAGGTTCTCGGTCGCCATCGCGCCAAAGTCCGCAGCAGCGGTGGCATTCAGATCGAGGGCGGTTGCCATCGGCGCGGCGCTCTCGCGTGCTCGCAGAGCGTTGTTGTTTGAAACCAGTGGGTTGACCTGAATGCCTGGCAATTGCATCGCGGCACCGTTGGCGCCATCGCCGGTATCACCGATCCGCGTCGATGATGCCGGATCGGTTGGAACCGTGTAGGGCCTCGGCGGAGTACCGGCCATGTCATCTGAGAAAGACTCTGGCAGCAAGAGATAACCGTTTCCGGTCCAGGTCGAAATGCCCCGCCGCCACAACGGGACAGATTTCGACTCACTGGAACCAGAATTTTGTTCGTTGATTGCTGCTAATGCTTCATCACCGCTGACGACTGAACCGAACCCAACTCTCGTCCGCGTCAAACTGCATGTCCAGACGAGCGCAAACGTTAGCAGTTTTATCGCGATGAGCTTCTTCATGACCGTTTTGCTAGCGAACCACAATGAACCGGCTTCCCAAATTGG
Organism: uncultured Pirellulaceae bacterium; assembly: GCA_963975425.1. Classification (GTDB taxonomy): domain Bacteria; phylum Planctomycetota; class Planctomycetia; order Pirellulales; family Pirellulaceae; genus CAXBGS01. The sequence goes on along the minus strand of CAXBGS010000002.1, from coordinate 975,842 downwards.
GAAGCGTTGATCCATGGGTATTTAGCAAAACTTGATCGAAGTTGTCACCTGGAAACTGACATGAGGGCGCTGGCCGAAACCGGTCAGGTCAGCACGGATTCGGATTCCGCTTGCTTGAGGGCTTCGGACTCGGCTGCCAATCTCGCTTTCTCTTCGGCCACGGCGGCGGAGGATCGGCGACGACGGCGACGCGGTTTCGCGCTGCCCCATTCCTTGGTCATCATTTCGAAGACTTCAGGAGTTTCGTAGCGAACAATATTTTTGCCTTCAGGCATCGGGCCGATCAAGCCTCGAAAAACAGGCATGCCGCGCAGCGCCAAATCAGTGCTGCAGTCGTCAGTGCCGACTTGAAGGTGAGATTTCAGTAATGGCTCGCACGTCGGGTAGTCGGTGATCAACAGAGATCCATCGCTACCGCGTGCAACGACACGGAACGTATCTTTTTTGGCCATGGTGCCTCCGGGAGGGGTTGGCGCATGGGAACGGGTGGGAGAGAGCCGAGAGTGCGCCGCCGCTGCGTGGAGCTTGGTCGCGTCGAAACCACCACGAGTCGTCACGCCGATCGCAGCATGGGAGAGCGCTGAGTCGGTCGCAAACGGAATCGTGATCGTGTCGCGGCAACCCTGGGATTGTCGGTGTTCGTTCGACAAAGTGATGCGCCGACGTATCCCAAAGATGCGCTGCGGAGGGAGTGCCGCTGCGGTTTCTTTTTTCAGGACTGGGGTACGTCGGCGCCATCAACTTTATCGAACCTGACCAACGGGGAGGGTAGGGTTGGCTGCTCGCAGAGATTGGTGCCATCTCGGTCTAGTAACGTTATCGTCGTCATGGCGTCAGGGGAGTAAGAAACCGTCATGGGTCGGCGCACAGGGAATGACACGCTCAATGGATACATACTGCATGTTCCGTCCTGAGTAGTCTTGAGTGATGCAAAGGGGAAATCGCAACAACAGTCGATAGCCGGACACACGGAATAACCGCACAACGTATCATCGGTTCCATCAAGAAGTATGCAGGTTTGCACCGCACACCGCTAAGTATGTGCTTGTTGCGTACGTTGTGCGCTGATCGATAAAGTCCGCGATCAACCGACTGGATGCCTTTCACGTGAATCACGTGAGACGGATTGCGACGATTCATGTACCGTGAAGAAGCGCATAAGAAGCTTGCCAAAACTGTCTGCGGTATGGACGCCGAGCCTGGTGTTCGCGGTACCGTGCCGACGCAAGCGATGAAGGCATGTCTTCGCCCGGTAAGGTCGTCGCTTCAGGCAATACAGCATGGCGACGTCAGCGAATGCGGCAGTCGGCTAAGGGATAACCGTGACGATTTCCGGATTCGGATTGATCATGGGGTCCGGATTATTCTGGCTAACAATTTCCACGTTCAATGGGAACGTTTGTGCCTGATTACTTACCAAAACCAGTTCGTAATTGACTTCTTCACCCGGACGCATCGTGCGGATATCGGCCAAGTACGCCATGCCGTTCTTCATCGTGAACTCACCCGCTTGTGGACTTTCACGCTGAACTGCTCGAGAAATGCTGACACCGTCGGGCAACACGAATCGGATGCCGACCCAGCCATCGGGTCGATCGGAATCGTTCACAACACGCAAGCGATATCGAATCGGTTCGCCGACGCGAACCGGATTGTCCATCACATCCAATCGATATTGAATCTTGCCGCTGCGTGTGGGAGTGGTCGCAAGTGGCGGCGCGACCGGAGCGGTGCCGCCCAATTCGGGCGCCGCCGGGATCGGTGCCGGGCCACTTGGGATCGAAGGCGGCGGTAATGCCGGTGGTAACGATGGAGCCGCGTCTCGATCACTCGGTGAGAGTGGGCTTGGAGGGGCACCTTGCACGATCTCAAACGTAAAGGTCTCGTCGGCGGTAGCACCTTCGGCTGCACGTGACGTCAGGACAATCGTGCTGCGCGGATTTGTTCGCAGGACGCTGAATTGGGCCTCCAGCATCTCGGACGAACCCGGTGGCAGGCTGGGGATCAACCATTCGACCAAGTATTGTCCCGAACGTGCGTCGCGCAGCCCGCGTTCGGTCGCACCCGTCAGATCAAGCTGAGGGTCGTATGACATTGTGACGCGAACGTCTCGCAGCGGCACTTCGCCGGTGTTGGCGATGCGTGATCGGAACAGTGCGGTATCACCGGTGGCATAGCGTTGCCGGCCTTCCAGAGTTGCAGTTAACGCAGGGGTTGGTGGGACCGGGTTGATCACCGTGACACAACTTTGCGACGTTGCTTGTTGTCCGCCATCGGCGGTTGCTCGTACGTCGATACAGCGACGTCCCGATTCTGTCGGTACAAAAGTTACGGCCACCAGCCATGTATCGCCTGGTTGCAGAGGACCGTCCTCTTTCGGTTTGTCGACTTCTTCGGTGCCGCGAACTTCGTGAACCATTTTGCCGTCGCCCCGCGCGAATAGGTGCAGGTTCTGTAACGGTTGTGATCCCGTATTTTTGACGTCGATGTTAAATGTGGCCGGTTGTCCGGCTTCGTATCGATCCTTTTCGGGAACAACACTCAGGGAGATCGACGGCTGAAAAACATCGATTCGGACATTGTCGTTGGCCAACAGCCCTTCACCGCGAGCTTCAAACCCTAGGTTTACGGATTGTTGCAGCGTCACATCCATGAACACATCCAGTTCGGTGCGAGGTGGAATCGTCCCGATTTCCCAAACGATCGCGTTGGGCAAGACTTGCGCGAATGCATCGCTGCTGGTTGCCTTGGCGCCGGCGGGGATGTTGACGGTGACGCGAACGTTCTCTGCGGGTTGGTCGCCCGGGTTGGAAACGTTGGCCACGACTTGAACAGGAACATTGAAACTGGCAACTGCAGGTGCGCCGGCGCGGATCGCCAGCTGCGGCGAGCTCCAAGTGACAAAGGTTTGTCCACGTCCGATCGTCATCGTAGGAATGTCATCGGACACTCCGCCCGGGCGAATGACTTGGATGCCAATCGGCGTGATACCGCTGGTGCCGGGAACGGGCAGCAGTTCGGCCTGCGCATTGCCGCCATCATCGACGTTGACTTCGACGACCGATGAACCATTCGTTCCGGCAAAACTTGCCAGGCTTGGATCCATGATTTCGTAGCGAACTTTCCAGCCAATGGCCGGTAACGATCCTTCGGCACGCGTCACTCGCGTGTTCAGACTGACAGGGGTGCCCGCGGGCACGATTTGCGACGACGGGAATTGCCATCGTGCATCAATCCAGTAAATCGTCGCGGTTGCTTTGCGGTTGTCCCAACAATCACTCTCGGGTGCCAGGACGGTCACACGACTGGTCCCCTCGCTGGGACTGCTAAGTGTGATCCAGGTCTGACCCTTTTCGAGACTGACATCGTCGCGCGGGTCGAGATTTCCACGCGTGATCAGCGATTTCTTGGTGCTGGTCACGCCGAGGGCGTATGACGGATCGTGCTTTTTTGCTTTTTTTATTTTTGCCAGCCGATGCATCACGCCGGGATCGTCGTCACCGACTTGGATGAACGTTCCAACGCTGTCGGGCGTTAACATCCATTCCAAAGGTTGGCCGACTTGCAGATAGCCGTCTGTTCCGCATATTCCGGATAACAGCACCACTTCACCGCCGACCGGTGCAACGATTTTTTGTGGTGACAACAGGATGCAACCACGCTCGCCACGTTTGGGCAGCTTGTGATGATTCGTACTCAAGCATTCGTCGTCATACAGTACCGCCGGCGGACCGTTCTGGCATGCGCCGTTGCAAGATTGGCTGGGGACGCACGGTTCATTGATCGCACCCGAGCTTGCACCTGAACCGATCGGCGCGGGCGTCGGGCAGGCCGGTGGGGTGGCGGGTTCAGGGAACGCGGGTTGTGGCATGCGAAAGCCGGGGCTGCCCGACTTGATGTTTTGTAAACAACGCCCAATGCCGCTGAAGCATCCGAAACACCCGCAACGTTCGCCCGCCGAACCCGGCAGAGCAAGAGTCGTGGTCGTGGGAAGTGGCGCAAAGATTCTTGAACCGGTTGGGTCGATCGCAGGAAGCCGCAAATTGCTGCACCCACTGATGACCGCAGCGCACAACGCCAGCGCAATCAACAGCAACCGCCCAATGGGCAGGTTCAGCGAGCGTGGTGTTGCGGAAGCAGTGCGGTTCATCGATACGATCGTGGCTGACCGACCTCAGCCGGACGGTCCGGCAAGGACGGGAAGGGTTTCGGTTTGGACAGAGTTTGTCCGAGGAACCCTACCACGCAGGTCACGACGATGATGCATTTTCGCATCATAGATTGTTGAGGAAACGCAACACGCCAGGTGTGACCTTGAGGGTTATGAGAGGTGTAAGGGAAAAGGTGACAGGAAACAGGTGAGCCGCAACGCGTGAGCGGCCGGGCATGGTAATCCGGGCGTGGGATGCGCGCGAAGAGTCGCCCGGTGCCTTACGGCCCGCGGCTCAGGGATTGGTACGTGAGCCGTGACGCGTGAGCGGCCGGGCATGGTATTCCGGACGTGAAATGCGCTGGAGAAGTTGCCCGGTGCCTCACGGCCCGCGGCGCAGGATGTTCTCGCCAACGTACGCCAGTCCACGACACGCTCTTCCGGGATTCGATTTCACTCGCGAATCCGTGCTTTCAGGCTCTCGAGCACTACCGCCGTTGAAAGGCGTACTTTACTTCGACAATGACATCGGTTCTCAATCATAGAACGTTTGCCGGTGCGCGAGCGCCAGCGAGTGTGTCTCAGGATTTCGCACCAGCGACTTCTCTGGAAGTCCAACGCGTTACCCAAACGTGTTACTGCTGATGTCGGTATGGGTTGAACAGCAAATAGTTCAAGTGCCGATACAGATCGCTGCTAGCCAATAATTCCGCGTGTCGACCTTCGCCGACCAAACGGTCACCGTTAAACAGGACGACACGGTCGGACGTGCGTAGTGTTTGCAGTCGCTTGGGCAGGATGACGACCAATGTCCCCGCCTCGACCAAGTGCCGCAGGGCTTTTAAACAAGGGTCTTCGGCAATGTGTTCCGCCGGCGGTGGCGGTTCCTTGGCCAGCACGATGGGTGGCTTGTGCAGCAAAGCTCGGGCAATCCCGATTGCGTAGGTCGTTTCGACCCCAAGCGATGTGTCGCCAGCGGAAACAAAGGTATTGAGACCTTCAGGCAGTCGTTGAAGACGTTCGTAGGTATCAACGGCTTCGAGCGCCTCGACGATATCAGAGTTGTTGAACGTCTCGACACCGCCGCGCAAGTTTTCGAGGATCGTGCCATCCCATATCGGGCCGGCGGGATCGATCCACATCACGTTTCGCGCCAACGCCTGCGGATGAATCTCCTTTAAGTCGATTCCGTCGATCAGAACTTCGCCTTCGCCGGCGCGGCCAAAACCCATCAACAGTTCTGTCAGTGAACGCGTCGAAACCGATTCGGTGCCCAGCAGTGACACGAACGATCCACGTCCAAGTTTCAAACTGAGATGGCTTAACATCGGCTTGCCATCGGCGCCGCCCAGCGTCAGGTCGCGTATTTCGACGCCCTCGCGCAGTCCCGCGAATCCGACGCGTTGCTCGCTGGGTACGGATTCTTCCCCGCGCCGCAAGTAACTGTAAACGGCGTCATTGGAATCACTGGATGCATTCAATTGTGTTCGCAACATGGACAACCGTGACGCAGCGGCCACCGCACCGACCAGTGACAACCCCAAGGTCAGTGCTGACGGCAGGCTGAGTCCGTTATCGGTGTCGAACAAGTTGACGCCCAGACCCAGCAGTAAGACTGCGATGGCGACCGATGAGGCCAAGAAGAGCGTTGGCCATGTGCGTCCCTGGCGGCGTTCTTCGGCATCAAGGCGCCGATAGAGCGCCTCCAGTTCGCTGCCGAAAGCTTGATCGGCCAATCCTTGTGCTTGCAGCCGTGCAAGCAGCGGCGCTTGTCCGACCAGTTCGGCCATCCGCTTTCGTGTGCGTGGAACCTCCCATCGCGACAATTCGGTTTGTTCAGAATCGTGCAGTTTCTGATAGAGTTGCCAAACCAACACGCCGCTGACGACGGCCAGCAGTGCAAGCCAAACGTTGACCAGCAAGGCAACAACGACGCAACCGACAAAGATCAACACGCTGCGGGGGATCGACCGATACCAGAGCGAGAGCGCGGATTGGATTCGCGGCAAGTGAATGCCGATCAGCGCCTCGGCGTGAACGTGTTGTGCCGCGGCGCCCTCGATTTCAGCGCGTCGCATACTTTGATCGAGCAGTCGTCCGTGTAAGGCTTTGACGAGGCGCCCGGCGCGCGCATCAGCGCTGCGGCGGTGTCGCCAGACGGCGAAGCAGAACAGCAGGGCGATTGCAAATGTGATCGCCACCAACTCAGAAAGCTGGACCAATGCGTCTTGGCCGACAAAGCTCTGCGGCAGCGGCAGGTACAAATGGGTACCCAGCCGAATCGATGTTTCCTGCAGCCCGCCTCGATCCAGCACCGCGGCCAGCAAACCAGCCAGGACGATCAGGATCGGCAATAGCAGACCCGAAAGAAGGGCCCACAAATAGGCAAGCGGGTCACCCGACGATTCAGGTTCGCCCCGTGGTTCCGATAACGTGGTCAGTAGTTTCAAGCTGCTTGGCCCAGCGTTTCAGTGACGGACGGGGACGATTTCTTATGCGAGATCCCGATCCTCGAAAAGCAGCATCGCGAGCATCCAAACCGCAATGACGAAACAACCAAGATAGTTGAAAGCGCCAGCCAAGTAGATCATGGGGATCGGATTTCCCGAGTCGACGGCAGATTGAACGTTAAAGACGTTCAAATTCGGCACAATGACGGCGATCAATTTTCCCACGAACCCGACTAATTCGTTATTGTCCCGAGCCGATGCGACTAGCGGCGATGTCAGGTTGCCGACCACGTAAATGGTGAAACATGTGATGAAATTTGCCAGCAGTGGTAATCGTGTCGCCAACGCCACGGCGACTCCGGCGATTGCCATGGTTTGCATGAAGTACAGCCCGAGGATCGGAACCGTCGACATGATTTCATCGAATCCGGTTTGCCAAGTCGGCGCCCCACGGCTGTTCTCGCGGGCCTCGTAGATCGGTTTATAGCTGATCACGACGAACAAGACCGCTGCGATGATGACGAACAAAACAAGCACTGCCAAGATGATTCCGGCGTACTTGCCCAGGATGAACGAGCGGCGGCTAACCGGCTTGCTCAGGACGGTCAGCGCCGTACGGCCTTCGATTTCTTCACTGACCGATGTTCCCGCGCTCCAGACCGCTTGCAGCATTCCCAGCACCATGATCAGTGTCACGCCGCTGTCTTTCAACATGCGGATGTCGTCACCCATCGTATTGAACGGATAAATTCCGAACAGCAAGACACCGAACAAGCCGATCGCGAGCAACAACAAATACAACGGCTGCGCCATTTCATTCTTGGCTGTCGACAGTGCCAGCGCCCAAACACGCGGCGCCGCTTGTCGGAATGCGACCAGTCCAGCCATCACAAAAAAGAAACACGCACCGATTCCCACCGCCGTGGTGACTTGCGGGATCGGCGGCAGGTACTTGAACGTAAAGACGACGTTGGCCGCATCCAGTTCTCGGTTTTGAATGTGAAGCCGTTCCGGGTTGCCAGGGATCGGCGGCGTTTCGCGGTCTTCGTAACGGTACACCATTTTTTCGCCCGCGTTGATGCGGGTCGGGCTGCGACTGAAACCGGCCGGGTCTGCGGCATCACCAAACTGAACGGTGCGGTCGCTTTGGATCGTCAGCTCGGACAAGTTACGGAGGTTGTAATCCAGTCCGGCGGGATGGAATGGCGCTTGGTCGGCTTCCACATCCGGCGAACCAGCCACTGGTACCGCGACCGTCACCGTGCCATCGCCAACCAGATTGACGGCCTTGATCGAGTCGATGAATTCCATCGGGCCTTCGACCCAGTACGTCCCGACGAGTCCGATCAGCGCGAAACCGCCGATCGTCGAAAGGATGTAAGGGACAACACCTTCGCTGAGCAATTGAGGCCACTCGGATCGGGTCCGGTGCCACATGCCATAGATCACACCGAAGCCTAGGATCACACCGATCACGATCAGCGGCGCGACCAGCGACTGGGCGTATTCACCCGTGCCGGGGATGTATTGCCAACACAACAGTGCCGCAAACAGTCCGCCCAGAATCAACGATGCAACCACACCGCGACGCGGCGAATCGGGCAGTGTGCCTAATCCCGGGATGAACGACAGCACGCCCAGGACGCCAAAGACAACGGCGGTGGCAATCGTGCCCAGCAGCAGTCCCAGCGAGATCAGCCAGATCGGGGTCAACCACGTCGGCAGCCATCGTCCGGCTTGAGCCACAATGAGTCCCGGTTCCAACATGAAAGCCGCGACCGGCTCTGCAGTGAACGCGGCGACATCCAGAAACGAAGCGGAATCCAGAAACATAGTGCGGTACGGTCCGAGGAACACGGATGGAATGATTACAAATGATAGGAATACGCTTGGCTACGCAGCCAGCGGGTATCTGGTTCAAGGCACCATCGCTGTCGATTCAAGGGCCCTGTCGCTGTCGATTCAGGGGCTCATTGGCGGCCCATTGCACTTGATTGCTCATCCTCATGGGCCACAAGGAGCCCGCCAATCCGGACTTGCTTGGCGAACGCGACGTTTGCCGTTCGACGCGACCGCTAGGATAAACGCCGCAGCGAGACTGATTAAGCACCCATGACCGATGCCTCCCGTGCCGCGAAGGTTTAGGATTCTGGCGGCGAAACGTGCGGCGCCAACAGGGCTCGAATCGAGTCAGGAATTTGGGACTTTTCCAGATGGGTTGCTCCGGTGGCCGGGTCTTTGGCCAATTGGCAACAGACCGTCGTCATGGTGCCGTTGGCGATCGCCTGTTCATCACGGACGATTTCGAAACCGTACTGCAGGCTGCTGTTTCCAATCTTGATGACCCGCACATGGATCTGGAGGACGTCTTCGAATCGAGCCGCAGAGATGTAATCGCACGCGACCGAAACGCGGGGCCATGTCAGTGCGGGAGCGGAACCGGTGGCGACCGGCAAAATGGGAATTCCGACTGACCGCAATAATTCGTGTTCGGCCGATTCCATCATCGGAAAGAATGCCGAGAAGTGAACAATTCCGGCCGCGTCGGTGTCTCGAAATTCGACGCGTCGCGTGACAGAAAAAGTCATGGGGAAAGTCCTCGGTCGGGAACCGCGTCGTTCAAACTGTTTTCCCGCCAAAAACTGACTTGATGAAGTTCGGATTCCACCGATGTTGATAATCGAGGCCCGCAACAAGTTGGCTACGCAAGGCAACAACTTGACCAAGCAAGGCGGTCGGGACCCCGGCAGAGGGAGAACGTCTCAGGGCGGGCGACGCGTGACGCCAGCGACCAAGGCGCCAGCGATCAATCTGAGATTTCAGCGGGGCGAAATCTCAGATTCTGTGGCCAGAACGTTCGGCGCCTCGATGCGAAGACCCACACGGCGGTCTGCTTCGCTCGGCAGTGTTCGTCGCGCCACGCGGTTATGTCTGCGCGGCGGCCGTGGTCGCGAGGCGGCTCGTCTCGCCGGGTGATTATTCGCCGACGTAAGGCAGCAGGGCCATGAACCGAGCGCGTTTGACGGCGGCGGTGACGGCGTGTTGGCTGGCTGCGGTGCAACCGCTCTTGCGGCGACCGACGATTCGGCCCTGGCGATTGACCATTTTCTTTAACAGTTCAATATCCTTGTAATCGACGTACATCGGCCGTGGACGCTGGCCATCGACGAAAATCGGATCCTTTTTCTTGGTGCGTGATCGGACCCGCGAACGTTTGCGGGCTCGACTGCGTGTACTCATCGGACGTGGAGGCATCTAAATCTCAAAACTGGCAATGGCGAACGGACTAAACGGTCGGCGGCACCGGCAGCGTGGCAGTCAAATGCTGCCTTCTGCCTCCCGTCGACTCGCCCATAAAATCGAAGCGACAAAGTATGCCGACGGTTGCCGCCGCTGGCAAGGGTAAATCGGGCCTCTGCGATCGACCGATAACGGAAAAATCGACTCGACGAGATACGATTGGACTAAGATTTGCCCTTCCGCTTACGTCAAACCTTTGCCATATTTCCCAACTATTCCTTAGGTAAATATGCCGGGATTTTTTCAGGGGAAGGGTCCAGCGGTTGCTCTAGCCGTGATTGCACGAGCAATGGCTGAACTGTTCCCTGCCGGGAATTTTCCGGAGATTTCCACTGCGTACGTGTCGATTTCCCCAGGCATTTCCTTCCGTCACGAGCTGTTCGTGCCTCCTGGTGAACCACCAATGCACTTCGTGCGCCTGTTCAAGTCAAAGTAAAAAGTAGCTGTTATGAATCTGGAGAAACTGAGAAACATCGGGATTAGCGCCCACATCGACTCGGGGAAAACCACCCTGAGCGAGCGAATCCTGTTCTACACCGGTCGAATCCATAAGATCGAAGAGGTCAAGGGTGACGGCGATGGCGCGACCATGGACCATATGGAACTGGAACGCGAGCGTGGAATCACCATCACCAGTGCGGCTACCAGCGTTGAATACAAAGGTCATCCGATCAACCTGATCGACACGCCCGGTCACGTCGACTTTACCGTCGAAGTGGAGCGGTCGCTGCGCGTGTTGGACGGGGCCGTCTTGGTGCTGTGCAGTGTCGGTGGTGTGCAAAGCCAATCGATCACCGTCGACCGTCAAATGAAGCGGTACAACATTCCCCGTGTCGCTTTCATCAACAAGATGGACCGAACCGGTGCGAATCCGTTTCGTGGCGTCGAACAGCTTCGTGACAAGCTGGGTGCCGACGCGATCATGATGCAATATCCGATCGGTGCCGAAGACAACTTCAAAGGCGTCGTCGACCTGATCGAAATGGTCTCGCAGACGCACGCTGGTGCCGAAGGCGAAGAAGTCGTGATCGGTCCAATCCCCGATGATCTGAAAGACGAATGCGAAGCCGCGCGAGCGAAAATGCTCGAAGGCCTGTCGATGTATGACGATGGGTTGATGGAACTGTTGCTTAGCGAAGAAGAAGTGCCGAAAGAGTTGATCTATCAGGTCACCAAATCGGCGCTTATGGCGGGTGCGACACCTGTCTATATGGGCACGGCATTCAAGAACAAAGGTGTTCAGCCTTTGCTCGACGCGATCATTCGTTACTTGCCAAGTCCATTAGAGCGTGACATCAGTGGTCGCGACCCTAAGGATGAGGAAAAGCGAATTCCGCTCAAGGCCGATCCCGCAGCGCAGTTCGTCGGCATGGCATTCAAGATCGTCGACGACGAGTTTGGGCAACTGACGTTCATGCGAATCTATCAGGGCACAGCGAAGAAAGGCGAAACCTACATCAACCAACGTACCGGTCGTAAAGAACGGTTCAGCCGCATCGTGCGGATGCACAGTGATAAACGCGAAGAGATCGACGCGGCCGAGGCCGGCGACATCGTTGCGATCATGGGCATCGACGCGGCAAGTGGTGATACGTACGGAAACGAACGTGACCAGTGCACACTGGAGTCGATGTTTGTGGCCGAACCGGTCATCAAAATCGCGGTCTCGCCAACCAACCGCAGCGACGGCGACAAAATGGGCAAAGCCCTGCAGCGTTTCCGTAAGGAAGACCCAACGTTCCGAGTCGAAACCGACGAGGAAACCAAGGAAATCCTGATCAGCGGCATGGGTGAATTGCATCTTGAGGTTTACATCGAACGGATTCGACGCGAGTACGGCGTCGATATCACCGTCGGTGCACCGAAGGTTAGCTACCGTGAGAGCCCGACTAAAGTTGTCGAGTTCAACTACAAGCACAAGAAGCAAAGTGGTGGTAGCGGTCAGTTTGCTCACATCGTTGGTAAGCTGAGTCCGATCGAATCCGACAGCGAAGACAGCTTCGAATTCGAAGATCACGTCGTCGGTGGTCGTATTCCCAAGCAGTACATTCCTGCGATCGAAAAAGGTTTCCGCGACATCCTGGGGAAAGGCCCGGTCGCTGAGTATCCCGTTGTGGGAACACGGATCGATCTGGATGACGGCAGCTTCCACGAAGTTGACTCGTCGGAAAAGGCGTTTTACACCGCCGCACAAGGTTGTTTCCGTGAGTACTTCAAGCAAGCCGCGCCGAAACTGCTTGAACCGATCATGAATGTCGAGATCGAAGTGCCTGAGGATTTCCAAGGGACCGTCGTCGGTGACGTCATCAAGCGTCGTGGAATCATGAACAGCAACGATGTTGTCGAAGGCAATTGCATCATCAAAGCAGAAATCCCGTTGGCCGAAACGTTCGGCTATGCAACGGACCTGCGAAGCATGACGCAAGGCCAAGGGACGTTCACCATGGAACTGGAAACCTATCGCCAAGTTCCATCGAACATCCAAGAAGAGATCATCGAAGAACGCAAACGCGAACAATTGGTCGGAGCGAAATAACGACGCTCAACGGTGACCGGTCAAAGGTCGCATTGATGCCAGAAACGAAAACGGGCTCGCAACTTTGGTTGCGAGCCCGTTTTTTTTCTTCGACAATAAGTCTGGACAGAATGCCAGAAAAGAGAGTCAGGACAGAATGTCAGGGCTGATCGTCCAGGCGATCGCGGCCGGCTAGCAGCTTTTCATCGCACTCGGAACTGGTCGCTTAGGCAGCGTCTTTCTTTTTCTTGCCTTGGCCTTTCTTGCCGCGGTTCATGGTTCTGCTCAGTTGCTCGGGCAGTTTGGTTTTTTGCTCGGCGGTTAGTAACGCGACCACGTCCTTTTGGAACTTGCCGCGAACCTCATTGGCCTTCTTGAGCGATGCGATTTGGGCTTCGCTCAGACCGGCGGCTTCGTGGATCGCTGCCATGCGGTCTTTTCCCTTCTTCTCGGAATCTTTCATCGAACGCTGAGTCTCGGCCAGCTTCTTGGAAAGGTCCGCTGTGAATCCGGCTTCTTCGCGGATGGCCTTGATCTCGGCTCCCGCTTTCTTGCCCATCTCAGTGATCTTGGTTTTTTGTTCGTCGGTCAGCCCCACCTCGGCCAACTGTTTCATCAACGCCGCGGCCACGTTTTGGCGACCGGCTTGGCGATTGCCCTTCTTGCCTTTCTTAGCTTCGTCTGCCGCAAACGTCGGGCAGACCATCATTGCGGCGATCGCAAACAAACTGAGCATTCGTAATTTCATCGTAGTTTTTTCCTGCGAGAGGGAGAGAGAGAAGTTGAAGATGTAACGAATACAACTCAGATGCGCAGGGACGCCTGTTTATTGCAGGGCGGCCAAGAAGATTCCTGAGAATCGGTTCAGGGTTTATCGATCAGCGGCTGCGGGGCGTTGGGCGCGAACATGACGTCGCGGATCGATGATTCCGAAAGTGTCTTTTCCATCGTCTCCAGTGCCGCGTCCAGCCTCGCGTGCATCGGGCACAGCTGTTCGCAGTGGGACGCCAGTGATAGTGGACATCCGGTGATGCGTTGCATCGGATCGACTGCGTTGACGACATCGAGCACGGACAGATCGTCGGGCGATCGTCGCAATTGGAACCCGCCGCCAACTCCTCGCCGAGAAACCAAGATTTCGGCTTCTGCCAGGTCGTGCAGCACCTTGGATAGATAGCTGGTCGGAACCTGAGTGGCCTCGGCGATCGTCCGATTGCCGACGGCGCCTTGTTCGTGGTGTTGTGCGAGATACACGACGGCACGCAACGCGTACTCGACCGTTTGCGAAAACATTGCCTGCTCGGGTTCGTGAAGTCTTGATTCTGCCGCGAAGTCCGGATCAGCCGCGAAGTCCGGTTCAACCGTGAAGCCTTGGTTCAGCCGCGGTGCCCTTCGAATTTAACCGCATCACGGCCATTTCGAAGCCCATCTGAGGCCAATCGAGCCAAAATGCGACAAAAATATCGGATTTGGTCTTGCTGCGGGATTTAAATGCGACAAGATTGTCTTTAATTGGAATTTGTTCGAACAATCAGGCGGAGATTTCGAAGATGAAGGCGGAGCAGAGCAAGCGTTTTTTGATTGGTTCTTTCACGGTTTCGCATCTGGTGCTGTCGTGCTTGGCGGTGACCCTGTGGCTGTCGCAACCTGGGTTGTCCCATGCGAAAGGCGAAGACACGGTCGCCAAAGACGAAGACACTGGCGGCAAAGACAAAGCGGGTACAAAGGCCAAGCCGGGCAGTCAGGAACATGCCCGCAAAGGGCCTGTCGAGCGAACGCGGCGGATGGTCCGCATGCTCGATGACATCTACAAAGGCGGGATCGTTGCAATCACCGACAATTATGTGAACGACACGGATGCCATCCCCGCGGGCACCGCGTTCAAACAAGTCTTCCAAACCGCCGAACAGAAAGGGTGGCACCGCGTTCGGTTGGTCGATGGTCTAGGCGAGCCGATCAACGAAGAGAATTCGCCCGAGGACGCTTTCGAAAAGAAAGCCCTGAAGGCTTTGGTGGCAGGGGAATCGACGTGGGTTGAGAAAATCGAACGCGACGGCGACAAGCGAATGCTCCGGGTCGCCACGCCAGTTCCCGTGGTATTTGAAAAGTGCATCATGTGTCACGACAACTACGAGGGCGTGCCGGCTGGACAAGCGATCGGCGCGCTGACGTATTCAATTGAGATTCAATAGACGACTGATTGCGAGTTGCTTTGGGCTTTCATCATGAGTTGTTCTCCTGTTCGACCGTTTTCGGTTCTCGTAGCGCTGTTCTGCCTTTGCAGTTCATCCACGGTAAACGCTCAGACGGATTACGACGGGCCGCCGATCAATTACCAATCGGCGCCCGTCGACGACGCGGTTGCTCGACTGAAGGACGCGCTCGACCGTGGTGAGCGAACGCTGCAGTGGAACGACAAGAATGGGTGGCTCTCGTCTATCCTGGATGCCCTGAACGTGCCGGCCGAATCGCAAACACTGGTCTTTTCGAAGACCAGTTTGCAGATCTCTCGCATCTCGCCGAGGCGGCCGCGAGCGTTGTATTTCAACGATGACGTTTATGTGGGCTGGGTCCAGAGCGGCGACGTGGTCGAGCTATCCGCGGTCGATCCACAGCAAGGTGCCATCTTTTATACGATCCGCCAGCAACCGGATTCTGAGAGTGCGGGACGTCCGACCATCACACGTGACCCTGGGCACTGCAACGTTTGCCATGCCTCGTCTCGCACGCAGAATGTGCCAGGATTTTTGGTGCGCAGCACGTTTCCCGGTCGCGACGGCACGCCGCATTACTCATTGGGAACGAAAACCACGGACCACACGACACCGATTTCCGATCGGTTCGGCGGATGGTATGTCACCGGCACGCATGGCACGATGCGGCATAACGGCAACGCGATTGCCGATGAAGACGCGACGCCGGCGATTGATCGCGATCAGGGTGCAAATCGTACAAGTCTTGATGAGTTCATCGATGTGGATCGATACGCGGCACCGGGCAGCGACATCGTGGCGTTGATGGTGCTAGAACATCAGTCGCAACTGCACAACGCGATCACCAAAGCGAACTACGAGGCTCGCCGGGCCGCCCACCAAGATGCGGTGATGAACAAGCTGCTCGGCCGCGATGCCGATTATGTCAGTGAGTCACACGTCCGGCGGATCGCATCGGTCGGCGATAATCTGCTTGACTATTTACTGTTCGCCGACGAATTCGTCTTAACCGACCCGGTGATCGGTGACGTGAAATTTCAGGACAAGTTCCTTTCTCGCGGTAAGACCGATCGACAAGGTCGATCGCTGCGAGAGTTTGATCTGCGGACAAGGATTTTCAAGTATCCGTGCAGCTATCTGATTCACAGCGATTCGTACCAGGGGCTGCCCACGCGGGTTCGCGACTATGTCGAGCAACGCTTGGCAATGATCCTCAATGGCCAGGATGAATCGGGCGATTTCGATCACCTGGACGCAGCGACTCGGCAAGCGATCGGTCAGATCCTGGCGGACACCTTAGACGGTTTCGCGGACAAGTTGGCGGAAACGGTGGGAACTTCTCGCTGAGAGCGATCAAGATAGCCGGTGCGATATCGCCCGCTTTCAATCAATCGCTTTCGATCAACCAGCGACGCCCAGCGACTGCAGCGAACGTTCACCGCGATCAAGTGCCGCGAATCGCTACAGTGATCGCCGCGTTGCCTTTTCGACCGGTTCGCCAGCCCCGTTCGGGACATTGTTCGGGGAATTGTCCGGGACATCGTTCGGGACATCGGCTTGCGTTGAATCCGCATTGGGGTCCGGTTCCGGCAGCGGCGTGGGAATTTCGGACTCGGAAGGGTCGACTGGTTCAAGGATCGATTCGGTCGCGGGTTCACCGCCGGACGAGGCGTCCGCAGCTTGTTCGTTGCCGTCTTGCGGCATCGCTGATGTTGCCGCCCCTGCGTCGAAACCATTTTGACGATCAAGCCAGAGACGCAGCAAGCTTCTCACCCGGGAAAAGCCGGCAGCCGTCGATACTGAGCCTAGCTGCGGGTTCCCAGCGACACCGTCGTAATTGCCAGCCAACGCACTCAAGTCAACATCGCTGCGGGCCACATCGGAATCGTTCAACGCATCGATGATCGCATCGGGATTCAAGTAGTCCAGCCACACGTCGGCATCGTCGGGCCGCGATGCAAGGCTTTGCCGCAGACGTTCCGCTGCGATTCGCAAGTCATCCGCGAGACGAACCGGATCGACATCGTCGACCGGCACGCGGCCCATCGAATACACTTCGCCGGGCTGCTGAGGCGTGATCACGTTCCCGCGATAAGCGTAAGGGTCGGGACGATCGTAGGGTGATGTACGAATGTCTGGTCCTACGTAATCAGGTCCGATCTCAAGGTGAAAGCTGCTGATGCCCGGCGAATAGTAATAGCCATACGGGCGATAAGAGGATCCGTACCGGTAAGAACTGCTGGGGTATCGATAGTGGTAAGAGCGATAGCTCGGCACGGGCGGCAACGGCGGGACGACGAGGCTAGGCCCATAGGTGCCAAATCCGTAAACGCTGGACCCGTAGAGGCCGATCCCGGGGCCGCGGGGGCCATGGTGATGCGGGCCGCGATAGCCGTAATAGCGGCTTGACGAGGGTACGTTCAGCGAAAAGAACGGCGATTGAATCGAGACTCCGCCGCCAGGACCGAAGCGATAGTACTGGGCATCGGCACGGTCGCAGGCCAGGCACGCTGCCGTCATCAACCCGATCATCAAACCAAAACGAGACATCTTACTCACCAGAATCAACGAGACTTGTTGTTAGCGGACACGGAGTGATGTCCCCAAGTCGACCGTGCAGCCTCATCATGCCACCGTCGACCGCATTCGTTCACTATTTTACCAGCCCCGGCAAGATCAGAGCGTCGGCAAACCATTCGTTTTAACTCTTTTCCGGCAGCCGGTTTGGACATACACCAACGAGACACTTGCGTGTTAGAATGGCGATCCCACCCTTTGCCACAGACGCTCCCTCATAGGTGAAAGCATGCCAGTTCCTAAAAGCAATCAAACCAATCGTCGTCAATTCCTGCAAACGACTTCGGCAATCGGCGGTTCGATGTTGTTAACCGGGACGCGTGCCTCGGGTGCCATCAAGGGTGCCAACGACCGAGTGCGAATCGCGGTGGCGGGACTCAACGGCCGCGGCCAAAGCCACCTGAAAGGTTGGGCAGAGGCGGAAAACGTCGAAGTCGCCTACGTGATCGATCCCGACCAAAACGTTTTGTCGCGAGCGATGAATCGTTTGGAAAAAGACGCCAACGCCAAGGGCGGCGGCAAGCTGACCACGCAAGGCGTCAGCGATATTCGAAAAGTGCTGGAAGACAAAACCGTCGACGCCATCTCGATTGCTGCACCCAACCATTGGCACTCGCTGATGACGATCTGGGGTGCTCAGGCCGGCAAGCATGTCTACGTCGAAAAACCCATGAGCCATGACATCGCGGAAGGACGCATCGCGGTCGAGGCCTGGAAGAAGTACGGAGTCGTGGTTCAGCATGGAACACAACGCCGAAGTGACGCGGGAATCGCTGGTCTGCACGAGGCTCTGAAGAGCGGCAAGCTGCCGCGTTTAAAGATCGCGTACGGATACTGCTGCAAACCACGCAATGGTATCGGCCACAAACCCGTCGAAGCACCGCCAAGCAACCTGAACTGGGATCTGTGGAAAGGCCCCGCCGTGATTGACCAATATCACGGCAACTACGTGCATTATAACTGGCACTGGTTCTGGGAAACCGGTAACGGTGACATGAACAATCAAGGCACGCACCAATTAGATGTCGCTCGCTGGGCGATTGATGACGACCAGACGCATCCGGTCCGAGCGATGGGGATGGGCGGACGCTTTAAGTGGGACGATCAGGGCGAGACACCGAACACGATGTTCGCAATGGCCGAATACCCCAACGGACAAATGGTGTTCTTTAACGTTCGCAACGTGAACTATGACAAGTACGAACGTCAGGTCTTCAACGAGTACTACTTAGAAGACGGCAGCGTGATCACCGGCGAAAGCACTTACAAGATTCGTCGACCTGGCAGTGATAAATCCGAGCCGCTGGAACTGGAACCCGGCAAGGTCACGCCAGGTGGTAACTGGAACGCCTTTATCGCTGCGGTCCGCGCCGGCGACCCGATGATGGCAAACGGCAATGCCAACGACGCTCACTACGGCAGCGTGATGGGGCACTTGATGAACAACTCGTACCGCTTGGGTGAAGAGGTGCCGTTTAACAAGAAGGCTGGCCGCTTTGGTGACAACAAAGACGCCGCCGAACACTTTGGCAAATTGCACGAAGTCATGCGGGACGGTGTGGGGATTCCCGAAGATGGTGACAAGTACATCGTCGGCCCAACTTTGACGTTCGATGCCGAAACAGAGACTCACACCGGCGAATTTGCGGACGAAGCGAACAAGTTGTTGAAGGATCCGGACAACAAAGGCTTCGAGGTCCCTTCGATCGACAACGTCTAACCGTTTAACGTCGAGAGTCTTTCAATCCCGGGCGCGGCCACCAGCCTCGGACGCCGTTGATCGCCGTTGATCGCCGTTGATCGCCGTTGGTTTCGGAGTCGCTTTCGGGCTGTGGGGCACGCGTGGCGAACCCAGCGTGCAATCAAACCCAGCGTGCAATCAAACCCAGCATGCAATCGAAGCCCGCGTCGTTTTCGGAAATGCTCTTGCCGTTTCTAGCAATTGTTTTTTCGCGGATTCTGTCCCGCGCAAAATCGCAGACCGGAACTCGCTGTGCGCGGTTCCGGTTTTGGCGCTTTCATTGACCTCCGGATGCCAAAGGCTCGCACAGTTGTCTCTGGCCAATACATAAATACATGCAACAAAAACTTTCTCAACTCGCTCGGCTATTGGTAGATCAACAGAACGCACGCGTCATCGTTGCGCCTCAACAGGCGTCATCGGGTTTTTGGTTTGGCGGCGGAAATATGGTGCAGGATGCCGCGGGCGACCTGTGGGTCGTCGGCCGGTTTCGCAATCATGGTGACTCACGCACCGGGCTAGGTGCGGGCGAACGCGGACTTGAAATGGCGATTTATCGGTCTACCGATCGAGGCCAGACGTTCGAAAAATCGCTCAGCTTTTCCAAAGCCGATCTGTCCACCGAATCGCTGGGCGTGCTTTCGATCGAAGGCACGGCGTTGCGATTGACCGAGACTGGCGTTCAGTTGTTCGTGTCGACCGAAAAGTCGGGCATCGACTACCCGGCCGAAGTGAAGTCATTCCTCAAACCGGGCACAGGTGTTTGGACAATCGATCGGCTCATCGCTGATGAAATCGAATCACTGAAAGACGCGGACGTTCAGCCGCATCTTGCGACCAATGATCCGGCGTTTATTCACGTCAAGGATCCTTTTTTGGGTTCGCACCAAGGCGACGATTGCTTGCTGTTTTGTTCGCACCCGTTTTGTTGGTCCAGTTCGAACACCGGATACGTTCGGATTGCCGCCGACGGGTCCGCCGTTGGTCAACCGTGTTTCGATTTTTTTCCTCGAGGGTTTGCTTGGGATGTCGCGATTACGCGTGGCACGTCGCTGATGCCAGTGCCACAAATTGGCGATTTCGCGGGCCAAGATATCAGCCTGTTCTTTTATGATGGCGGCGAGTGCGTCAGAAACCTTGACGAACATGCGTCCGCCGTCAAACGACCTCGAGGCTACTCGTGCGAGGAACTCGGGGGAGTGGCCTTTGTCAAAAACAACGATCTAAACTCCGTCCAGCGTTTGTCGATGAACGAACCGATGTTCATCAGCCCGCATGGCACCGGTTGCAGTCGGTACGTCGATGTCCTTGTTACCGACGACGGGTACTATGCGACGTGGCAGCAAGCCCAGTCCGATGGTTCGCAGCCACTGGTAATGAATTTCGTATCAAAGGATGCCGTTAACTCGCTATTGACGTCTTAAAGTGTCGTCGTTGTAAATTCCGCCGGCTAGTTTTCAGGCCGGTTTTATTGTCTGACTAGCTTCATTGCTCGTGAGCCCCAACAAGTTTCCACCTCGACTGATAACCCAAGCCATGTTTCGTTATTTCGTTCTGTCATTCTTGCTGTTTCTGATTGCCACCGATTCGCTCGCCCAGCAGAAGCGGCAACCGCGGCCGCCCCGACCGACAACGGTGGGCCCCGAAGTGGGCGAGAATAAGGCGACACCCGTTGATCGGATCACTGTCGCTGACGGCTTCCAAGTGGAGTTGCTCTACTCGGTGCCCGGTCAAGAACAAGGATCGTGGGTCAACATCGGACTTGATAATCGAAATCGTATCTTGGTCAGCGATCAGTTCGGTGGTCTGTATCGAATTTCGCCACCGCCCGCCGGTCAAACGCTGAGCCAAAGCGATGTCCAGAAAGTTCCCGCCGACATTCGCGCGGTCAACGGAATGCTGTGGGCATTCGACTCGCTTTATGTTGCCGTTAACGATTACGAGAACAAAGTTCCGTGTGGTCTTTATCGGTTAACCGACAGCGACGGTGATGACCAGCTGGATCATGTCGAGCTGTTGCGTGAATTAGAGGCCCGGCGTGACCATGGCGTTCACGCGATCGTGCCGACACCCGATGGAAAGTCACTGTTTCTGGTTTGCGGCAATAACACCAAACGAACTGATATCGAGGATTCGTCACCGGTTCCGCAAATTTGGGGCGAGGATCACCTGTTGCCGCGATTGCCCGATGGACGTGGCTTTATGCGAGATACGATGGGGCCGGGAGGAATCATCTATCGCGTGTCGCCAGACGGAAAAGAGTTCGAAGTCTATGCCACAGGCTTTCGGAATGTCTTTGACGCGGCGCTGAACCGCGACGGTGAATTGTTCACCTATGACGCCGATATGGAATACGATTTCAATACGTCGTGGTATCGGCCGACACGAATCAACCACGTTGTCAGCGGCGCAGAGTTTGGTTGGCGAAATGGTGCGGGCAAGCGTCCCGCCTTTTATCCGGATAACTTACCGGCCGTCATCGACATCGGTCCCGGATCACCGACCGGTGTCACGTTCGGCTATGGCGCTAAGTTTCCGGCGAAGTACCAAGACGCGCTGTACGCGTTGGATTGGAGCTGGGGAAAACTCTATGCGATTCACATGAAGCCCGACGGTGCGTCTTATTCGGCGACCAAAGAAGAGTTCGTGACCGGCGCGCCGTTGCCAATTACCGATGCGATCATTCATCCCGATGACGGGGCGATGTATTTCACCATCGGTGGACGGCTGGTTCAATCGGGTCTGTATCGCGTGACATACGTGGGTGATCAGCCGACCCAACCTGTGACGGTTACGGAATCGACGAATCCGGCGCGGCAGACGCGTCACCAACTCGAAGCGTTCCATGGGCGTCAAGATCCCCAAGCGGTCAAAGTTGCTTGGCCGTTCTTGGCCGACGACGATCGATTCATCCGCTGGGCGGCAAGAACCGCAATTGAACACCAGCCTGTCGATCAGTGGGAAATGCGGGCGTTGCAAGAATCGGATTCGACAACGCAAGTCGAATCGTTGATGGCGCTTGCTCGTGTCACAGGCGTTTGTCCCCAGCATCGCGACGAATCCACGCCGCCGGTCGATACGGCGATGCGAGACAAAATTCTATCGGCTTTGCTTGGGATCGATCCGTCCCGATTGGATGACTCGGGTCGTCTCACTTTGCTGCGAACGTTTCAAATCACGTTGAATCGTTTTGGACGGCCTGATGACGAGACCGTTGCGAGGTGTATCGAACGGCTTGATCCGTTATTCCCCGCCGATTCGCAAGAGATGAATTGGCTGCTTTGCGAAACGCTGGCGTGGTTGCAATCGCCGTCGGTGGCGAGGAAGGCGTTGGAACTGATCGAATCGGCGCCGACTCAGGAAGAGCAAATCGAATATGCCCGATCGATTCGTATGCTGACGGCTGGCTGGACGCCCGAGCTGAGACAGAGATATTTCGAGTGGTTCCTGAAGGCTGGTAACTATCGAGGCGGGGCGAGTTTCGAACGTTTTATCGAGTACATTCGCAACGACGCGGTCGCATCGCTGCCTGACTCGGCAAAAGAGTCGATGTCGGAATTGCTCGCGCGAAAACCAGTCAAGAAGTCGGCACTCGAGAATTTGGGTGAATACTTTTCCGGCCGCGAAGCGAAGTCGTGGCAGCTTGACGATCTTTCCGCGGCCACGAAAAAAGGGCTTGTTGATCGCAACTTTCGAAACGGCCGTCGCATGTTTGCCGCTGCGGGCTGCTACGCGTGTCACCGGTTCAACAATCAAGGCGGCATGACGGGGCCAGATCTGACTTCCTCGGGACGACGATATTCGCCGCATGATTTGCTGGATCAAATCATCAACCCCAGCAAAGTCATCAACGAACAATTCTCGTCGGTGGTCGTGTTGACCGATGAAGGCAAAATTCATAGCGGCGTGGTTGTGAATCTGAGTGGTGATACAGTGACATTGAACACAGACCTGTCCGATCCGAATCAACGTGTCACCGTCGATCGTAAGACTGTCGAAGAAATGACAGTTTCCAAGACGTCCGCCATGCCGACGGAATTGCTCAGCCGGATGACCAAGGAAGAAATTCTCGATATGGTGGCGTACATTCTCAGCGGCGGGAACAAATCACACGAGATGTTTCAATGAACCAATCGATCGTACGAAACCGTCTTTGGCCGATCTCACGCCAGGCTGGGGTGTGGTTGGCGATGGCATTCGGTTTTCATCTTTCGATGGCGGACGCCCAGTCCGTTTCGACGGAGCCGAACAACCCCACGCCGAATAACAAGAAGGAATCTGTTGTGAATTCTGTGCTGCTGCGACCTTGGCAGGGACCCTATGGCGGCGTCCCACCTTGGAATGAAGTGCGTGCCGACGAGTTCGTTCCGGCATTCGACACCGCGATCGAATCGGCACGCCAGCAGATCGAAGCGATTGCGAATGATCCTGCCGAGCCGACGTTCGAGAACACGATCATCCCTCTGGAAGATGCGGGTCGCATGCTGGACCGCGTTGAAACCGTGTTTGATGTTCACGCATCGAATCTGAACCTGGGACCGATTCCGGATATCGAACGGGCTGTAGCGCCAAAGCTTTCCGAACACCAAGACAGTATCTATCAAAACGGCAAGCTTTTCGCGCGCATCGAAGCGGTGTTCGAAAGTGATGCGATGAAAACGTTCGACACGGAAAAGAAACGGCTGGTCGACGATCTCTACAAAACCTTTGTCCGTCGCGGAGCGAAACTTAGCGAAGGAGACAAGGCAAAGCTGTCGCAAATCAACACACGCCTGGCGCGACGATTCACTGATTTCAGTCAGAATATTTTAGAAGACGAAAAAATCATCACTTGGGTCACCGATGCATCCAAACTTGCCGGACTGTCCGACGGTCAGGTTGCTGCGATGGCCAGCGCCGCGGCAGATCGCGGAAAACCAGGCCAGTGGGCGATCACGAACACCCGTTCGTCGATGGACCCGGTGCTGACGTACGCCGACGATCGTCAACTGCGCGAAGAGGTCTGGCGGACGTATTACAACCGTGGCGACAACGGTGACGAGCACGACAACAATGGCATCATCACCGAAATACTGAGCCTGCGGGCGGCACGGGCGAAACTGTTGGGCTATGAAACGCACGCGCATTGGCGATTGCAGCCCACCATGGCAAAAACGCCCGAGGCGACGATGGACCTGATGATGAAGGTCTGGCCTAAAGCCGTCGCGCGTGTGCGCGAAGAAGTCGCCGACATGCAAGCGATCGCGGACAAAGAAGGTGCCAAGATCACGATCGAACCTTGGGACTATCGGTACTACGCCGAAAAGGTCCGTAAAGCGAAATACGATCTGGACCTCAACGAAGTCAAACCGTACTTGCAACTGGAAAAGCTGCGGGAAGGAATGATGTGGGTCGCCGATGAATTATTCGGATTGCAGTTCAAGCCGATTTCGGACGTTCCCGTTTTCCATCCCGACGTTCGAGTGTGGGAAGTTACCGACCGAGCCGGACAACATGTGGGCCTTTGGTATTTCGATCCCTACGCTCGCGAGGGAAAACGAAGTGGCGCATGGATGAATGCGTACCGGGTGCAAGAGAATATGACCGAGACGATCACGCCGATCGTTTCCAATAATTCCAACTTTGTCAAAGGCCCCGAGCGTGACATCGTGCTGATTTCGTGGGACGACGCGGTCACGCTGTTTCATGAGTTTGGACATGCACTGCACGGGTTGTGCAGCAACGTGCACTATCCGTCACAGGCGGGCACGTCGGTGGCGCGAGACTACGTCGAGTTTCCGTCACAAATCCTAGAGCACTGGTTGGACACGCCCGAGATACTGAGCCGATACTGTGTTCACTACCAAACCGGCCAGCCTCTGCCCGAGTCTCTGATTGCAAAGATCAAGAATGCCGCGACATTCAATCAAGGCTTTGCGACGGTCGAGTATCTCGCCAGTGCACTTGTTGACATGAAGATTCACACGACCGACCAGTCGCCCGTCGATCCTGATAAATTTGAACGCGAAACGTTGGCAGAGATCGGGATGCCGAAAGAGATTCCGATGCGACACCGGACGCCTCAGTTTTCACACATCTTTAGCAGCGATTCGTATTCGGCCGGCTATTACAGCTATTTGTGGTCCGATGCATTGACGGCGGACGCGGCGGAAGTCTTTGACGATGCGGGGACTTACTATGACAAGGAAATCGCCAAACGTCTGTATGATCATGTCATGAGCGTCGGTGACACAATCGACCCAGCCGATGGCTTTCGCGCCTTTCGCGGTCGCGATGTGGATACGGGTGCACTGCTGCGAAAACGCGGTTTTCCGCTCGATTGAATCGTGTCGCGCTGCGGCGCAGGCGTCGCTAATTGTTCGCGATGCACACCAATGTTTCGTGCCGCTGGTCGCCCAGGCCGGTACCGATGCGAAGGAAGATTTGTCCGTCGGAAACCGCCGGGCTGGCGTAACAGTCGCTGCCAAGTTGATTGGTGCTGATCGAGTGATATCCATCGGCAGCAGCTTTGAATACGAAGGTTTCGCCGCTTAGGTTTGACGCATAGATTCGGTCGCTCGCCAGGATCGGTGACGCACTAAAGTTTCCGCCCAGTCGCTTTCGCCATAAGGCTTCGCCGCTGGATGCATCGAAGCAAACGGCAATCCCATCGTCGGTGATTGCAAAGACATGGTCTGCATCGACAATGATCGATGGTTCGTAGACTTTCGTGTTATTGGACCACCTCTTTTCACCGTCGGCCGACAAGCACACTGTCTCTTTATCGGGATAGCCTCCGCTGGCGAAAATCGATTCGCCATCGGTCACCGCGGTGCCGCACGTGGCTTCCGCGATGCACTCGGTTCGCCAAAGTTGCTGACCATTTGCCGGATCATAGCTGGTGACGGCACCGCAACCGCTGATGATCAACTGATCGCGGCCACCAATGTTGGCAATCATGGGACTCGAATAGGTGCTGATTTCACCACGAGCGACTCGCCAGGCGATTTCGCCCGTCTTGGCGTCCAGCGCGGCGAGATATCCACCGCCCCAGTTGTCGGCCGCGATGATCACAAAGGATTGATAAAGAATCGGTGATGGCGCGTAACCGAATTTCGATCCGAACGAACCGACTTCGCGTTGCCACACTTGTTGTCCGGTCATGTCCAGCGCGGTCGCGATGATCTTGCCAGAGTTAAAAAAGGCGGCGAACAACAACTCACCATCGCTAGCCAGTGTGCTGTTCGCGTTCGAGCCTTTCTTGTGAACTTCGTTTGCCGATGGGAATCCGCCGCTGTGCACGATCTCGTCCCACTGAACTTCGCCTGTCGCCTTGGAATAGCATAGAACGCGCTGCTGTGATTTCGATTCAATCGCGGTGGCAAGAAAGACAGCATCGCCGACAATGATCGGTGACCCGTGACCGCGACCGGGGACATCGGCTTTCCAGCGAATGTTGGTGGTTTCGTCCCACTGCGTCGGCAAATCTTGGCCTGATGCGATCCCCAGTTGCGACGATCCGCGCCAAGCCGGCCAGTCGTCTTTGCTCAAGGCATGGGAAACGTCTGACAATCGCACACCGCTGTCGGCCACTGCGACCTCTGCGACCGGCGATTTGTCGGCGCTCGGTGGTCTCCGGCCACATCCCGACGTCGACGAGACCAGGAGGATCACTGAGAGGATCACGATGGAAGATGCAATTCGGTTCATCATTGATTAGGCTTTACGATTCCGGAAATCAGAGTGTGGTGAATCCGACTGGAGGGCCATTGGCAGCACCGAAAGTTGACCACGGTGCTCGAATTCCAGCAACCAACGATCGCTGGCACGATAGGGGCTCAAACCTTTTGTTCGTCGAAAACACGCGTCCCCCATGTCATGGATACGGTGACGCAGGTGTAAAATCCACGGTGCCGGCGCAGAAGGTCGTGCCCCACTCGAGGCACGGCGAATCACAGCGTTTTGTTGCGATTCGCGTCGGTCCGCCTCCGATTTCGCGGAAACAATATTCAACATTCCTTTTGAGGTTCTTCGATGCAAATCCGATTTTCGCAAACTTGGTTGCCGCTGATTGCCGCGACCCTTTTCGTTCATTCCGCCGATCGACAACGTCTCGATGCAGACGAATACCTCAGCGGCATCGAGTGGGAAGAGCCCGCCGTGGTTGATCCCGGCGAAACCAATGCGGATCCTCCGTCCGATGCGATCGTTTTGTTTGATGGAACCGATCTGTCGAACTGGCAGAACGCCGAGAACTGGACCGTAAAAGACGGAGTTGCCATCACGGGCAAGGGCAAGATTACTTCCAAGCAAGAGTTCGGTGATTGCCAACTGCACGTCGAATGGTCGTCGCCGCTGCCCGCCGAGGGAACCGGTCAAGGACGCGGGAACAGCGGCGTGTTTTTGATGGACCGATACGAAGTGCAGGTTTTGGATTCATACCAGAACGAAACATACTTCGATGGGCAGGCCGGAGCGATCTACAAGCAGTCGCCGCCAGCGGTCAACGCAAACCGTCCACCCGGCCAATGGAACGTCTACGATATCTTCTGGACCGCGCCGCGCTTTGATGACGCTGGCCAGCTGCAGTCGCCAGCCTATGTGACGGTCGTGCACAACGGTGTGCTGATCCAGAACCATTTTGAACTCAAAGGCGACACACCGTTCAACCGTCCGCCTGAGTACACGGCGCACGGTCCGACCGGGCCGATTTCGTTGCAAGATCACAAGAATCCGGTTCGGTTCCGCAACATCTGGGTCCGTGAATTCAAGCCGTCGTCTGGCCAGCAAGTTCGCCCGGCCGAGATGCGAAAAAATCCGAAGAAGAAAAAAGCTGCTGCGGAATGATCCATTAGGCAGCGATCGCCGAACTGGCGCTCAACCAGTTCGGCGTCCCGGCCGATAATTCTTTTTGAACGCTGCGCCGATTAGGGAAGGTCGGCACGTTGCTGTCGCTCGATCGAATCATTTGATAGCAACGGATTCATATATTCTTGGCATCGCGGATTTGTCTAGGATCGCATCCACTTGTTAGGACGCGTCGATTCCGGCGGCCACGCACTTGTTTGACACTGAACCAACGGATGGTCCGTCATGCGTAATCTATTGCTTTTGGGCATCATCGTTGCCGCCGCATTCATGGCGGGCTGGTTCACGATCAGTCGAGACGATGAACACACCACGATCAAATTCAATCGTGATGAAATTCGCAGCGACACAAGGGTGGTGATCGATCGCGGACGCGAATTGCTTCACAAGAACGATCCAGCGAGAAGCGACGCCGACGGAACTCAGTTCACGTCGCGGCAAGACCCATACGCCCAGCCGGATCAATACGCGCAGCCAGCTCAGTATGGGCAGCCAGCTTCGTACGGGCAGCCAAATCAGTACGGGCAGCCGGCTTCATACGGGCAGCCAGCTTCAAACGGGCAGCACGTGCAATACGGTCCGACATACTCGCCGCAATACGCACCCAATCAACCCGCCACGCCCGCATACCAGCAACCGTCGGCCTATCCGCAAGATCGCACGGCATCGAACCCGCCGACCGATTGGGACCGCCAGCGGGCGTCGTATCCGCCCAATGCGTATCCACCGGCCAACGCACAGCCTGGCAATACCGGGCCGACCCAGTGGCAGCAGCCACCGCAAGTTCCCGCGGACCGGTATCCTGAGAATGCGTATCCGAGCCAAACGTATCCATCACAGACTCGCGGCCCAGAAACCCCACGTCAGTTTTAGACACGTTCTCGTCATTGCCTTGATGTCGCATTTCAACGTGGTGTGTGGCACGGGGGCAAAGGAGCACGGGGGCCAAGGAGCAGTGGGGCAAAGGAGCACTGGGCGGCGCGGCGTGCTTCAATGCTCATTCACGCGTTTGGGGTGGCATCGCCAACGTTCCGACTCGCCAGCGCCCCGACTCGTCAACGCTGCTCGCTAGCGCTGCTCGCTCGGGCCGGTGTCTTGGCTTCCCTGCCCTTGACCCGTCGAGCCAACGGGTAAAATACATCTCACCCCTGCCAATTCGGGTCATGCACTGCGGCTCGGCTGGCATTCACGGCGAATTCTCTTGTTTGCCGGTCACTCCCACAACCATTAAGGATGTATTGCATGTTCTATCGAAGCATTTTGTCCCTCGCATTGTTGACGCTCGGCACACTGATCGGTGGCAGCCTGACCGCTGATACCGCGACAGCCGCCGATCCGGCCGAGGCCAAAGTTTCGCACCAGGTGTACTTCGACATGGCCGTCAACGGCGATCCCGCAGGCAGGATCGTGATCGGTCTGTTCGGCGAGGACGTGCCCAAGACAAGCGAAAACTTTCGTGCCTTATGCACGGGCGAAAAGGGCAAAACGAGCGGCGGTATTCCTCTTTCCTACGAAGGCTGTGTTTTTCATCGGATCATTCCTGGATTCATGCTGCAGGGCGGTGACTTTACCAACAGCAACGGTACCGGCGGTGTCAGTATCTACGGCGAAAAGTTTGCCGACGAGAACTTCAAATATTTCCACAATGCGCCGGGCTTGCTGAGCATGGCCAACGCGGGACCAAACACCAATGGTTCGCAATTCTTTATCACGACCGTTCCGACGCCACACTTGAATGGCAAGCATGTTGTGTTCGGCCGCGTGATCGAAGGGATGGATGTGGTCAAGAAACTGGAAGCCCTCGGGTCCGCACCGTATGGGAAAACACGCGGCGTGATCACCATCGCCAAGTGCGGTGAAGTGAAATCCGAAGGCAGCGGCAAACAGTAAGGCTTCGTTCGCTCTTATTACGCGGCACTGATGCAGTCGTTCCCAGTGATCGTTCCCAGTGATCGTTCCCAGTGATCGTTCCCAGTGATCGTTCCCAGTGATCGTCTGAAGCTTTTTCGCATACGGACGTTCGCTGGGCTGCAAACCTATCCGCCGCGAAGATGTCGCCTCTGTACTTGTCTGGTGGGGCCGGCCTGTCGAGCCGGCGGGCACGATTTCGAACGATTCTCGCGGTACTATTTGGCGTGTTGGACGACGAAGTCGACGAGCGGCTGGCAGTGGAAGTATCCTTCCCAAAAGCTGTGCCCCTGGCCATCGATTCTTTCGAGTGTGATCAGGTGTTCTGCGCCGGCCTGCCGGTATAGCTCACCCAACGCGGCGGAATTTTTCTCAATCGGAACGACTTTGTCATCGTTGCCATGGATGATGTAAACGGGGATTTTGGCGGTTGCGAGTTCGCTCGCGCGGGCGATCGGATTCAATCGGTCGACATCCGCGGCCAACTGTTCGGGGCTAAATCCATAGGCACTCGCTGCACGATCGATGCCGGGATAGGTGGTGAAATCCAGTACCGGATAGATGCCTGCGATGGCGGCCACGCGGTGCGGGTAACGGATCGCATAGCTGCTGACCCACAGCCCACCGCGACTGCGGCCCAGTAAGACCGGAGAATCGCGAAATCCTCGCTGGATCATTTCTTGATGCAAGGCGTCGAACGATTCCATCGCGAGTGGGCTTCCATATGCCTCGCCGACATTGATTCCCGCGATGGTGATGCCCTGGTCAAGAATTTGCTGATGCATCCACGATTCATGCGCGTCGGGATACTGCGTGAGTGCAGGCGCATAGAACACCCAGGGTTTGTCGCGGGTCGCCGCGCTGGGTGAGTCCGGGTGCATGATAAAGGCTGGCTTGTCACCGAGCGAGAATGTTTCGCCATTGATCAATACCTGAACGCGAGGTTTGCGCTGCTGTTTCGCCCGCTGCGGTGTCTTTGCCTTGTCCGGACCATCATCGCCACAGCTCATTTGAACACAGCACATTTGAACGCAGCACACAAGAATTCCGTAGCAGAGGATTCGTCGGCGGGACTGCATTAAAGGTACCTGTGCAGTGTGATGGTCGATGACGGTCGGTCCGTTGAATATGCGTTTGATCAGTCGCTCGGTCAGACGCCGATCAGACGACGATTTCGTATCCTGTGCGCTGCTCTCGTCGAACAAACGAATCGGCCTGAGCATCGTCCACAAAATGACGGGTCTTAGGATTATAGATCAGTTTACGGTTCAATCGCATTGCGATGTTGATGGCGTGGCAAACGTTCAACATTTGATTGTGGCTGTTGACGTTCGCTATGGGTTGCTCGCGGCTTTTGACGCAGTCAAAGAAGTTGTGCATGTGCGACTGTGGTTTCGGGCAGCCGTACAACATTTCGAACATGTCACCGGTCAGCGGGTTGGATTCCAGTTGTTCCACTGGCGCACCCACCAATTTGCCGCGGTTGACCAAGAAGCGGCCCTGAGTGCCTTCGAACATGATGCCATTGTCGAATCCCAGATCATCCTCTGCCGTGTCACGAACATGCATTTCGACGCCGTCGGCAAACGTGACCTTGACGTGGAAAGCCGTCGCGGCGTTGAAGCGGTCGTCTTTGGTCGGCATGCCATCGACAAATTCAACGGGGTGTGTCACCGAAAGAGGATCAATCGTGATGTTGCCGATGTTTTCATTCAGTTTGTCTAACGCCAGCATTGCGATATCGACATGATGCGCGCCCCAGTCGGTCAGTTTGCCGCCGGAGTATTCGTAGAACCAGCGGTAGTAACGATGGGCGCGGCTGAATGGATGTCCGGCACCCCAGCCGGTGGTGTCAACGATTTCGGGCGACTCGCGGTATTCGACCATCGGACATTGGCCCAGCCATTTCTCCCAATTCAAATGACGCGGCGGTTCCACGACGGGCATCGGTACCGCATCGCGTGAGCCTCCGATGCAAACGGTCAGTTTTTTGATGTCGCCAATCCGTCCGTCACGCGCGATGGCGGCCGCTTTGACGAATCGTGTCCCAAACTCGGTCCGCTGTTGAGTGCCGACTTGCACGATCCCTCCGGTCTGAGCGATTGCCTTCTCGATCAGGTTCCCCTCGTCGATCGTCAGCGTTAAAGGTTTTTCGCAGTACACATCCTTGCCTGCCTGCAATGCCTCGATCACTTGCTTGGTATGCCAGTGATCGGGGGTTGCGATGATGACGGCGTTGATCCGTTTGTCGTCCAGGATGTGACGGTAATCTTCGTGAACGGTCATGTCGATCGGCAAGTTCTTTTCACGATGAACGTCCATCACTTTCTGCCAAGCGCGTCCTGCTTGGGCCGCGTCGACGTCAGCGATTTTTGCACAGGGGCCAAATTTGGTTCCTGCATTGCCCAAGGCGGTGTGGAATCGGATCCCCGTGCCGATAAACCCGACCACCGGCTCTTCGTTGGGCGATCGTTTTGTCTGCGAATCGACAGCAGCAGCGTGAGAATAGAATCCCGCGGCCGCGATCGCTTGAGCACTCGTGGCGATAAATTGGCGTCGTGATACAGGCATGGGGCAAACTTAATGCGTGGTTTTCAAGGGATTTGAAATGACAAGGAGGTACATTCTAGCCCGACAACAACATCACGGTGCAGGTGAAGATTGAAACGCCGAGTAACGATCCGGAAGCGTTGCCAGGGCAGTACGCGATTGCAATTCGCTTCACTCGAGCCGCAGTCCTGCGTCGATCCGCGGCAAGCCGCATCGGAACGGCTACGCATTCGGTGATGTTTTTGCGACCTTTGCCACGTCGCGGGGCCGTTCAAGGTGCCGGCACGACGCCATCGCACGCGGTATCGCACACGTCGCGCGCGATCCGCATGGGTGCGGAAACCGCAATGAGCAGACAAGAAAACGGGACAGACTCACAAGTGAGTCTGTCCCTATCGGTGCGACGGAGCGCTTCGTCGCGATCCGAATTACGCTGATGCTTAGTTGGCGATGGCGTGTCCAGACGAGGTCAACATTACAGTGACGCTGGACAGGACCCGGTGCCGCCGAATAAGAAAATTGTTGGGTAGGAAAAGCGGAACGCTGGCCAACGACAGTAGCGACACCTGACCCAATGACAACGGCTGAACGCATGGGCGTTCAGCCATGACTGACGCTCGTTCGTGATTGGTAAAGTCAGCGAACGAGGCTGATGTAGCGCTGGGTCTGGGCTAGCGCCGGGGCTGAGCTAGCGCCGGGGCTGAGCTAGCGCTGGGGCTGAGCTAGCGCCGGGGGCTGAGCTAGCGCCGGGCCGCTTGATTACTCGGCCGAAGGACGTTGGCGATCGCCGCCAGGTCCGCCGCGTCCACCACCGGGGCCGCCGCGACCTCCACGACCACCGCCCGGTCCGCCTGCTCCGCCACCGGGGCCACCGCGTCCGCCGCCGAAGCCACCACGCCCCGAGGCGCCTTCAGGGAAATCAAACGGTTCGCCTTTCATTTCTTCGAACTTTTTCTTCTGATCGCTATTCAGGACATTCAGCATTTCGCCTTCGATGTCCGCTCGCATTTCTTCCATTTTTTCACGCATGGAATCGCGATCGCCTGAACGCATCACTTCCATCATTTTTTCACGCATGCTGCCAGTGACTTCCGCGAGCTTTTCTTTTTGCTCGCTGGTGATGCCCAGATCTTTGGCGACACGTTCAACGCTCAGGGCACGCATGCCGAGGACTTGAACGCCCAATTGTTTCAGTCGATCGAATTGCTCGGGCAACAGCACTTCTTCCAGCTGTGCCTGCATTTGTTCGGCACGCTCTTTCATTTGCGTTTGCATCTTTTCAAAGTATGCCGTTCGCTCTTCTTCGCTGGCGTTACGGAAATCGAAGTTGCCTCGCTCGAACCCTTCGCGGGCGTTTTCGGACAGCTTCGTCAGTGCTTCTTCTTGGTCGGGCAGCAGTTCAAGTTCTTGACGGACTTCTTCGATGCGCAGCAATCCCAGCGTTGGGTCTTGCGTCTGTCCGCCACCGGGGCCACCACGGCCGCCGCCGAACCCGCCGCCTCCGCCGAAGCCACCACCGGGCCCGCCACGGCCACCACCGGGTCCGCCTCGATCACCACCTCGATCGCCGCCGCGTCGGCGTCCTTCGTCTTGTCCAACGGCGTCACTAACGACAAGTGCTAAAAGCGCGACGGAAAGAATCCCAGTCACGATGCGAGTTACTTTCATAGGATTGGTGTCCAGGCTGATGAGTGAATGAGTGTTCCCGGTACATCTCGACCGGCTGAGCGGCAGGATTTCGTGCAAAGTCACCGCCTGATGGATCAAACCCGCTCGGAGACGTGAGGTTTCGCTAGCGAGGGAGAGAAGAAGACCGAAATTGCGGTTTTTTTGACTATTGCTGAAGCGCGTAAAGCAAGACGTTCGTAACGATTTTGGCCGCTTCGGTCGTCTCGTAACCATGACACTGCACCGAATTCTGGCTTTCCAGGGCGCAGCTGACGTCCAGCGGGGAAAAGAACACCGAGTCGAACCCGTCGACCGAAGCAACTTGCAGCGGTGGTGCGCCCAGATGTCGGCTCAGCACCACTCCGTCGGCCGTTTCGGTTGGCTTGCGAATTTGTAACGACGTGATGTCATATCCGCCAAAAGCCGGCGTCAGCGCAGGATGCCCGGCCGGCAACTGCTGCAGGTTCGATCCCGGCAAGATTGCCGACAATTCGCGCCGAAACGCATCGGTGAACGCTTCGCTGCCGCAGATCGAGGTGGCAAACACAATTCCTTTGTTTTCGATGAATTCGCGCAGCTGTTCTTGTTGCGCCGTGTCGAGTTTGAAATCGGTTCGCCCGTGAATCCACAAGACGGGCAGGAATTGAAGTTCGGTTGCATCGAATCCAACGGCCTCCGGTGCCGCGGCGATGTTCATCGGTCTGCTTTGACGAATCATCGACGCAACGTTGGAAAGTGCACGCTGTGCTTCGAGTCCGCCCGCGTCCAGCGCCAGCATGGCGATCTGGGTGACGCCGCGCTGGGTCTCGGGCAGGTCGCCGCCGGTCAGCAGGGTGCGCTGATCCAATTTGTCTTTCAGTTCGCGTCCGGTCGCATATGCGATAACGTTCTGTCCCAATCGAACCGCCGATTCGACTTGTTCGCGGGCCGGCGAGACTTGATCGCTGCGCCGAAACAATTCACCACTGAGTTCCCAGCGGCAAGAAAGCGTTTGGGGGACATAAAAGACGGCGGTGCGGCAGCACGCTTGAATGCCGTAAATCCAAAAATCTTTACCGATCCGTTCGACACTCTCTGGATCAATCCGGTGCTCGGCAAACCAAACAGGATGACTTGGCGGTAATTGTTCCAGCTTGCTGCCGGGGAACCAGTTCGCACACAATCCGGCGACGCTCTGTTCGAAAGCGGATGCGTTGCCACAGCCGTCACCCCCCTCGGCCTCGAACAAGATTGTGCCCCCTTGGTCGATATATTGTTTAAACCGATCCGCTTCGCCCTCGGAGATGTTCAGTGCTTCGCGTCCGGCAATCACGATGACGGGAGCTTGCAGCAAATCCGGTACTCCGGCGCGAGTCAGTTCGATCGTTTGCCAAGTCAGATCGCGTCGCCAATCACGTTCAACGTGGCGAACCAATTGGCGAAGCGCGTCGGGGTGCCGTGCTTCGCTTTGATTGCGACTCAACTGGGCGACAACAACTTGGCGTTTCCCTTTGCTTAAAAACAGAAGTGCAAACGAGGTGCTGATGTTGCGGTCTTCTTCCCAGTTCACGCCGGACCAGAACCCTTCGAACTGATCTTGGATCGCCACCAATCGTTCGGCGCCTTCTCGATACCAATCATGACCGCCAATGAAGCGACGTCCTGTTAAACGCCCGACGCGTTCCAACGCATACATGTAATAGAAATACGTGAATTTCTGACCGCCGGGGTTCACCTGAGTCGAAAAGCTCTTGTTCAACCAATCCAGTCCGCCGGTGACCGGATCGTCGGCATCGTCGTCGCCGCCACAGCAGGCAATGTCGGCGCGATCGTTCAAATCACTCGATTGCATATTGCTTTTGGTGATCAAGACCGATGCGATTCCCGCGCACGTCATGCTGCCGCTGGGCGTTTGCTGGTTGGTGTACGCCCAACCGCCCCCGCGTCCTTGATGGCGAACCCAATAGTCAAACGCACTCTGAAACACGGCGGGATCGATTTCAACACCTCGATCTTTTGCGGCACCGAGCGCCAACAGCGCGAATTGAGAGTTGGACGGGTCGCCCAACGATGGATCGCCAGCACCCGCCGCTCGGCCGCCATATCCCCAGCTGCCGATGCGGTCTTGGTTTCCTGCCTGCTTTTGATTTTTCACCAGAGTCGCGACGTTTCGGCGAATCGCTTGGATGTCGCCCGCGGCTCCCAGTTGACAGAACACTAACGTTTGCAGTGCGACCGAATACGTTTTATGTGGCACGACGCTACGCAAATATCGCATCGCGCGAACCATGGTCGGGTCATCGTGCGGCACGCCCGCGTTTAGCAAAGCGAGCGTACATAGAGCCGACGCACCACAGGACTGGCCTGAATACTCATCCCAGCTTCCGCGTTCATTCTGCGTTTTGCGAAGATAGGTAATCCCGCGATCGATTGAACGTTGCACAATCGCCGCGTCGATGTCCGCGTTTGCATTTTGGGTCGGCAATAACAGCATCCATGCCGTGACAAGCAGCGGGATCCACTGTTTCCCAGCTCCCGCAAATGGTCGTGGCGGCATAAGATACAGCGGACGAAGATCATGATCGCGTTGTTGCATGTGTCGTCTTTGCCATAAAGGATTGCCAGAAAGGAATTTCTGTTCGGACCATGACTAGCCCCACGCCACCGCCGCCACCCGAATCTGCGTCGTCTCAGTCCGCGCCACCGGGATCCGCGACATCGGAACCCGCAGCGGGAAAGGCTCGCAACCTGGGTGACGTACTTCGCGAGTTCGCTGAACATCAGCAGACCATGCGAAGCGAGTTGGCAAAAGTCATTGTGGGCCAAAACGATACGATCGAACAGTTGCTTGCGGCCATCTTTACGCGCGGGCACTGTTTATTGGAAGGCGTGCCCGGACTGGCAAAGACGTTGATGGTCAGCACGCTGGCCGACATCATGGACGTGTCTTTCAAGCGGATTCAGTTCACACCCGACCTGATGCCGTCGG
The DNA here is from genome assembly GCA_963975425.1 of uncultured Pirellulaceae bacterium. Lineage (GTDB taxonomy): Bacteria > Planctomycetota > Planctomycetia > Pirellulales > Pirellulaceae > CAXBGS01. The sequence goes on along the minus strand of CAXBGS010000002.1, from coordinate 938,955 downwards.
ACATCACCGGCACGCAAGTGCTGGAAGAAGACGAGCACGGCAAACGCAGCTTTCGGTTTGTCGAGGGCCCCATCTTTACCAACATCTTGTTGGCCGACGAGATCAACCGGACGCCGCCGAAAACGCAGGCCGCATTGCTGGAAGCGATGCAAGAACGCCAGGTCACGGTCGGTCGCGACACGATGAACTTGCCTCAACCGTTTTTCTGTATCGCCACGCAGAACCCGATCGAGCAGGAAGGGACCTATCCGCTGCCCGAAGCTCAGTTGGACCGATTCATGTTCAACATCAAAGTCGGTTATCCGTCGGCTGAAGAGGAAGAGAAGATTCTGACAACAACCACTCGCGGCGAAACCGCAACGGTGAACAAGGTACTTTCTTCGCGAGCGATCTTGAATGTTCAAAAATTGGTCGGCAGCGTCGCCGTCAATCCGTTCGTGATTCGCTATGCCACTCAGCTGGTCCGCGCGACGCGGCCTAAAGAAGACACGGCGCCGACGTACGTTCGCGATCTGGTCGACTGGGGCGCCGGCCCGCGAGCCGGGCAAAACTTGATCGCCGGGGCGAAAGCGTTGGCCGCCATGGACGGCAGATTCAGCGTCGACCCCAGCGATATTCGTCGAATCGCGATTCCGGTGCTGCGCCACCGCATCGCTGCCAACTTTCAAGCGCAGGCCGAAGGCATGAGCACCGACGACATCGTCAACCGATTGCTCGATGATATCAAGCCACCCGAGCCCGAGAAGTTGGCCAAGGGATAAGCATGATCATTGGAATCTTGAATCTGCAAAGTGAAATTTGACGGTGTCCGCACTGCTGTCGCCCGAATCGCTGAAGCAAATCAAACGGTTGGATTTGCGTGCGCGGATGGTGGTGCGTGGGTTTCTGCAAGGTTTGCACAGCAGCCCGTTGCAGGGATTCTCGGTCCAGTTCAGTGAGCACCGACGGTACAACCGCGGCGATGATCCAAAGCTGATCGATTGGCTGGTCTACGCCAAGACCGACAAGTACTACACCAAACGTTTCGAAGCAGAAACGAATTTGACCGGATATCTGGTCATGGACTTGTCGAAGTCCATGGGGTTCACCGAGAGCCAGCAGATGACCAAGTTCGAGTACGCAACGTGCTTGGCCGCTTCGCTGACGTATCTGATGAACATGCAGCAAGATCCCGTCGGGCTGATGACGTTCGACGAGAAATTGCATGCCACGTTGCCAGCCCGCAGTCGGCGCGGACACCTGGCTGAGATTTTGGCACAGCTTGCCAAACTCAAACCGACCGGCAGTACCGATTTGCCGCAATGCTTGAATCAAGTTGCCGCGATGCTGAAGCAGCATTCGCTGGTGATGCTGTTCACCGACTTGTTGCCCGACGCCTCGGGAAAAACAAACCCGGATGACGTGATTGCATCGCTGTCCCGGTTGCGGCATGGCGGCCATGACGTGATCGTTTTCCACATCATGGACGAAGCCGAAGTGAATTTTCCTTATGACGGACCGGTCCAATTCGAAGACGCCGAAAGTGGGGAAACGATTAGTGTCGATGCGACGGGTTTTCGAGAAGACTACTTGAAACAGATCGAGGAGTTCCGAGACGCGTATCGAATCGGGTGCAACCATTTGCGAGTCGACTACGTGCCGCTAGACACCAGCATGCCGTTCGATAAAGCCTTGACCGAGTATCTCTTACAACGACAAAGCCGACTCTAAGCACCGTCCCGCCATCGCATTTCCGTAAGCCGTAAGGTACCGGGCCATCTGCCCGCGATACATGTCGCAACTCATGCCCGGCCGCTCACGCGTCACGGCTCACGTTTAAATTCCTGTGAGCCGCGGGCCGTGAGGCACCGGGCCTTGCGCGCGCAACGCCTGTCGCAACTCACGGCCCGGCCGTTCACGCGTCGCGGCTCACGTTTAAAGTCCTGTGAGCCGCGGGCCGTGAGGCACCGGGCCTTGCCCGCGCATCGCCTGTCGCAACTCATGCCCGGCCGCTCACGCGTCACGGCTCACATTTAAAGCCCCTTGAGCCGCGGGCAACTCTTCGCGCGCATCCCAATCCCGGAATACCATGCCCGGCCGCTCACGCGTCACGGCTTACGTTTAAAGTCCCGTGAGCCGCGGGCCGTGAGGCACCGGGCCTTGCGCGCGCAACGCCTGTCGCAACTCATGCCCGGCCGCTCACGCGTTACGGCTTACTTTTAAAGTCCCGTGAGCCGCGGGCCGTGAGGCACCGGGCCTTGCCCGCGCAACGCCTGTCGCAACTCATGCCCGGCCGCTCACGCGTCGCGGCTCACGTTTAAAACCCGTGGGCCGCGGGCACCCGGCGCGAGCGTGAAACGCAACATGGATGTCGCTGTGTTTGCCAGAAGGTCGTTGTCACGTCACGATTTAGTCCTCGCTAGTCGAATGCCACTTTGTTCTTGACGTTGGTGCCCGTCGTTGCTGGTGGATGCTGTTTGCTCGCAGGTGGATGGCCCGAGCGGTACTGCGAGGGCGTGATGTTCATGATCCGCCGGAAACTGCGACTGAAATGGGCGTGATCATAGAACCCGCTTGCCAGAGCGATCTGGGAAACCGTTTGCTCGGTTTCTCGCAGCATCTCTGCCGCATTTTCGATTCGAATGCGCAGCAAGTATTGCCGCACCGACGCGCCAAACGCACGCCTGAATCGCCGTTCGAATTGACTGATCGAAAGGTTGGCCATGGTCGCCAAACTGTTGGTCGTCAGTGGTTGATCGAAACATTGATGCATGTGTTGGATGACTTCCGCGAACGCAGCCACCGTGTCCGTCGGTTCACGAATCTGTTCGACACCGCGAGAAAATCCCGCAATACCAATGACGTTTCCACGGCGGTCATGAAGTGGAATCTTGCTGGTCATCACCAATCGCGGCGAGCCCGCCGGTTCAGGGGCGCTTTCGATCCGGTTCAGGATCGGCTGGCCCGACTCGAGCACAATCAGGTCATCGGCGCGGTATTCGTCGGCTCGCTGTTTCGTGAAGAAGTCGTGGTCGGTGCGGCCGACCGCTTCGGTTTCGGTTTGCACGCCGCAGTATTCACACCCCCGACGGTTCAGCGCGATGAATCGGCCCTTCCGATCTTTGACGAAAAAAGAAACGCTGGGCAATAAGTCGAACAGTTCAAAAATCTCGCTCTGAGAACCCAACCGGTCGAAGAATCGATCCCGCATTCTGGTATTTTTCATGCGTGTTTTATACACAGCCGTGTCGGCTCCGTGCAAGACATCACGGCGTGCTTTATCCAAAATGTGGTGCACCGCTCGCGTCCAACGGCGAGTCTGTTTTACCTTCACTGATTGTTTCGACGACCACATGAATCATTCATTTCAATCGGCTCTGCTGTTCGCGATTTCGGGGCTCGTTTTTGCGCCGTGGGGCTTGGCAGACGAGTTGGATTTCAACCGCGACGTGCGTCCGATTCTTTCGGACAAATGCTACTTTTGTCACGGACCTGATGCTGGTAACCGCGAGGCGGGGTTGCGTTTGGATGTACGAGACGAGGCGATCGATTACATCGAATCCGGTGAAGTCCTTGATCGAATTCACAGCGACGATCCGGATGTTCTGATGCCGCCGCCGACATCCAAATTAAGTCTGACCAGCGACGAGAAACGAATCCTGAATGACTGGATCGATCAGGGCGCGAAATACCAGACTCATTGGTCGTTTGAGCCATTGCCAATGTCGGTTGACGTGCCGCAAATGGGCCGCTCCCAGTGGTGCAAACAAACGATCGACCGATTCGTGCTCGCTCGGCTAGACCAGGAAGGGCTCGGCCCGAATCCAGCCGCCTCACCGCTAAGATGGTTTCGACGCGTGACGCTGGATCTGACAGGGTTGCCGCCCACCAAAGACGATATCGATAAGTTCAACGAGTCGCTTGCCGGGCACGCAACCGCAGCATCGCCCGATGGAATCTTTGAAACGGTGGTCGATCGATTGTTGCAATCACCCGCGTTCGGCGAACACATGTCGATATCGTGGCTGGATGCAGCACGGTACGCCGACTCGTACGGGTATCAATCGGACAAGCTGAATACGCAGTGGCCTTACCGTGATTGGGTCGTGCGAGCACTCAATCAGAACTTGCCATACGATGATTTCTTGACGTGGCAATTAGCGGGTGATTTGCTTCCCAATCCGACGCGTGACCAGAAACTGGCAACCGCCTTTAACCGGATCCATCGGCTTAACAACGAGGGCGGTGCGGTGTTCGAAGAATGGCGGATTGAAAACGTCGCCGACCGAGTTCATACGTTCGGGACGGCTGTGTTGGGGCTGACGATGGAATGTTGTCGATGCCACGATCACAAGTACGATCCGCTGCCGATGCGAGACTATTACGCGCTTTCCGCATTCTTTAACTCGATTGACGAAAGCGGTGTCTATGACCGCACCGAGAAGGTCCCGTGCCCGTCGATGCTATTACCCACGCCGCAGCAGGAGCAGACACTTGCCGACGCCAGAGCCAAAATGCAACAAGCCGAGTTCGAGTATCGCAAGACGTACGAGGCGGCGGTTGAGCGGTTCGCAGCGTGGGAGTCCCCTGGTGCAGAACGCATCCAGATTCCAGACCTGAGACTCGCGCTGGGGTTCGAATATCCGTACCAATCGTCGATGAAAGAGCTGTATCATCCGTCGGAATCCGATCGGCGCTGGTCCACGATGCCGGCTCAAGAGCCCGTAAAGAAATCTCCGATCGCGATGCTCGATCCGGCGACCGCGGCTGACAACCGAATCGCGAAACCGTCTCATCCAGACGACCCCGAGGATGCGCCGAAACGAATGGCACTTCGGCTCGATGGTGAGCGAGGCATCACGACCAAGGGCATCGAGCCGTTTGATCGCTGGAAGCCGTTTTCCCTTGTCGTGACCTTGCAAGACACCAAACGTACATCGTACCGCAGCGTGATTGCACACCACACGCGGGGCACCGATTGCGGATACAACGGATGGGATCTGACGATCCAGAGTGGTCGTCTGGAATCACGCCTGGCACGTGTCTGGCCCGGCAATGCAATTGCCGTTGCAACCGTCGATGCGATACCCGCAAACGCATGGCATCAAGTCGCGGCGACCTACGATGGGTCGTCCACTGCCAACGGGTTAAAGCTGTATTTGGATGGCGTCCAACTGGACACCGTCGTGCTGCGAGACGAGGTGAAAAAGCAAGCGAACGTCAAGGTCGACCATGGTGGCGAATTGGTCATCGGTCAGCGCTTTCGCGATCGAGGCTTCGACGGAGGTTGGATTGACGACGTGCAATTGTTTGACCGGGCCTTGACCGCGCCCGAGCTTCTGCAGCTCGTTGACGGACAATCTTTGCAGCCGACGCCTGAGTACTACGCATCGGCGGTCGATCCATTGGCGCGTCGGGCAATGGCCGAACTGACGAAAGCTCGTCAGGAATTTGTCTTGGCCGAAGAGGTCATCAATGAAATTCCTGTGATGCGCGAAATGCAAGAGGCCCGGCCGGCACACATTCTGGCCCGCGGCCAATACGATGCGCCCACCGATGAATCCACACTCGTTCAGCGCGACATCCCGTCGCAGTTGGCGCTGCCATTCCCCGCGAATGCAACTCGCGACCGTCTTGGACTGGCCAAGTGGGTGACCGATCCGCGGCATCCCCTGACGTCGCGTGTTGCGGTCAATCGAATCTGGGGCAACTTTTTTTCCGAGCCGCTTGTGCGCACGCCTGAAAATTTTGGTTCACAAGGCGAATTGCCGACACATCCGCAGTTGCTCGACTGGCTCGCCCGCGACTTTGTCGATGGCGGTTGGGACGTCAAACGCCTATGCAAGCAGATCGTGCTGTCGGCGACTTATCGCCAGGATTCGCGCACCGATCGGTCCAGGCTTTCCGACGATCCAGACAACCGCTTGCTAGCTCGCGGGCCGTCGAATCGACTTTCGGCAGAACAGATTCGCGACCTGGCGCTTGCGGCGTCTGGTTTGATCGACCAAAAGCTGGGTGGTGCACCGGTGTCGCCATACCAGCCCGGTGAAGACCTGTGGCGAGAATCCAACGGGATGTCGCCACCTTACCAACAGTCGGTCGGAAAATCGCTGTATCGTCGATCGCTTTACTCCGTTTGGAAGCGAACCGCACCGCTGCCGAACATGTTAGCGCTGGATGCGACCACACGTGAAGTCTGCACGATGGCCCGTTCGCGAACCAATACGCCATTGCAAGCGCTCGTGCTGATGAACGATGTGCAATTTGTCGAATCTGCCCGGGTGTTGGCCGCCAGCGTGATGTCTGAATCCGACGACGCGCCGCGCCGCGTGCAGAATGCCTTTGCGTCTTTAGCGGGGCGATCCGCGGATGAACAAGAGTTGCAAACACTAATGACGTTGCTGGATGCGGAACGCGACTACTTTCAGCGGCATCCCCAGCAAGCCGTTGAGTTGATTTCAGTCGGGCAGGCCCCCATCGCCACCGACTTGGAGGCGCCCGAACTGGCGGCGATGACGATCGTTTGTCAGTCCATTCTGAATTTGGATGCAACCGTTTGGAAACGTTAGGCGTTTGCAAACACTAACCGACGCGCGAACATCATCTGTGAACACAATCCGCGATCACTGCGGTCCGTCTACAAACATCCGGAAAACACATGACAACTCATCCGATTACGTTGAATCGTCGACTCTTCTTCAAGAGCAGCGGCAGCAGTCTCGCCGTGGGCGCCGCGGCACTGAGCAGCCTGGTGAACGGGCAAGCCTCGGGGGCGACGTCGACGCATGGTGCCCATTTTCAACCCAAAGCGAAACGCATCATTTATCTGTTTCAGTCCGGTGGTCCTGCGCAACAAGACTTGTTTGATCACAAGCCGCTGTTGAACAAAATGAACGGCCAAGAGCTTCCGGCAGAAATCCGTGGTGAGCAAAGGTTGACCGGCATGTCGGTCAATCAATCATCGTTACCGCTTGCGGGGTCACAATTCAAGTTTGCTCGCGCAGGTCAATCAGGCGCATGGCTAAGCGAACTGTTGCCGCATCACCGCGATATCGTTGACGATGTTTGCTTCATCAAGTCGATGCAGACCGAAGCGATCAATCACGACCCTGCAATCACGATGTTTCAGACGGGTTCACAGATTGCCGGACGCCCATCCCTGGGCGCCTGGTTGTCATACGGCCTGGGCAGCGAAAACGAAGACTTGCCCGCGTTCATTGTCTTGGTTTCTGCGGGACAGGGTGGACAACCGCTGTATGCGCGACTTTGGGGAAACGGGTTCCTCGATTCGAAATACCAGGGCGTGCAATTCCGCGGCGGAAGTGATCCGGTGCTGTATCTTTCCAACCCAGACGGAGTCACCAGCCATCGTCGACGCGAACAACTCAACACGATCAACTCATTGAATCAGCATCAGTTCCGTAAAGAGCTGGACCCGGAAATCGAATCACGGATCGCGCAATATGAGATGGCGTTTCGCATGCAATCCAGCGTGCCCGATGCCGCGGATTTTTCCGACGAGCCCGAATCGACGTTCAAGCTTTATGGTGATGAAGCACGCAAGCCAGGAACGTTTGCGTCGAATTGTTTGTTGGCACGTCGTTTGGCGGAACGAGACGTTCGATTTGTGCAGTTGTACCACCAGGGATGGGACCAGCATTCGAATTTGCCCAAAGGTATTCGAGGTCAGGCCAAAGAAACGGATCAGCCGTCGGCCGCATTAGTCAAAGACTTGAAGAACCGAGGTTTGCTCGATGATACGCTGGTGATCTGGGGTGGTGAATTCGGGCGCACGTCTTATTCACAAGGTGTTTTGACCGCCGACAATTATGGACGAGATCATCATCCGCGGTGTTTCACGAGCTGGATGGCGGGCGGCGGGATCAAGCCGGGAATCAGTCACGGTGCGACCGACGAGTTTGGTTACAACGTCGTCGAAGACGCCGTCCATGTGCATGACTTCAATGCGACGATTCTGCATTTGATGGGAATCGATCATGAACGGTTGACGTATCGATATCAGGGACGTCGGTTTCGCCTGACCGATGTTCATGGCCAGGTGATTGATCGAATCCTTGCCTAGTCGATAACGTTGGAACGGTGATTTCAATCCTCCTATCCGTTTCATGCTCACTTTTCACTACCAACGGACCGATAACTATGCCGTACAGGGCTATCGTTGCGCTCCTGGCTGGTCGTGAAACTCGTGACGGATTGAAAACCAAAAATGAGACGCAGGCATCTGATTGCGACACTGATGCTATCGATGTGTCTTGTGGGCTTAGGTTGCTCGCGACAATGGTTTCGTCTTCGAGCCGATCGTGACGCCGAGTGCGTGATCGCACAGAAGGGGGGCTCGCTTGACCATGGTCACATCCAGGTCCCGGCGTCGTCGCGGATGTACGATCCGCACGCAATGGATTGTCCGCCGATGCCGCCGGATGATCCCGCGTCGCATCGTTACATGCACTGCGTCGATGGCAAGCTCGGCTACCCTCACTGGGATAAGTTTGGGCAAATTCAGTCGATCGAATCGCCACAATGGTTGTCGTACTTACCGACCTCTGATGACGGCGAGATTCGCTTGGATTTGCGCGACGCGATCCGAGTCGCGCGGACCAATTCGCGTGTCTATCAACAGAATCTGGAAACACTGTATCTGACCGCGCTTGATGTCACGTTCGAGCGGTTTCGATTCGACCATCAATTGTTTGCTGGGGCGGGTTTTTCGCAAGACGAACGCGGGCGTCGACGTGGATCGCTTAGTGAAAGTGCCATCGATTCCTCGGTCGGGTTTACAAAACTGGGCGCGACCGGCGGCGAGTTACTGGTCGGATTCGCCAATTCGTTGGTTTGGGACTCGTGGGGCAGCGATACGGATCTGTTTTCCTCAACGATTGACTTTAGCCTCGTACAACCACTGCTTCGGCGCGGTGGCCGCGCCCGAGTGCTGGAGAACTTGACGCAAACCGAACGCAGTATGCTGGCCAACGTGCGTCAGATGAATCAATTTCGGCAAGGGTTCTTTGTCGACATTGCGGTCGGTCGAAACTCGGGACCTGGGCCTTCACGCAATGGTGCGGTCGGTCAGGCCGGATTGGGACTGATCGCAGGATTGCCGAGTGGCCGAAACGGTGCCGGCGATGCGGGCGGGTACTTGGGGTTGCTGCAGGATCAACAGCAGATTCGCAACCAAATCACCAATATTGCTGCGCTGCGTGATAGTGTGGCCCGGCTGGAAGCTCTGTTTGACGCGAACCGCATCAATAGCCGATTGCAAGTTGACCAAGCTCGTCAAGCATTGTTGAACGCACAAAGTAGTTTGTTGTCATCCAACGCTGCCTATCAATCTCGAGTCGATGCGTTCAAGGTCGACCTCGGATTGCCTCCTTCGCTGCCTGTCGAGATTCGAGATCCCTTCTTGGATCGATTTGTGTTGATCGATCCGGCGCAAACCGAATTGCAAGATTCGATCGCGGAAATTCTTGTCATGATCGGCTCGTGGCGAGAAGAACCGACCGCAGAACGCATCGGTGGGGCCCTCGAACAAATCGACCAGTTGTACGCCGGCATTGAGCCACGTCTGGAATCGGCGATGAAAGACCTGGATGAGCTGGAGACTCGCATACCGCAGCGGCGCGAGCGGCTTCGCAAAGTCGCCGAGCAGATCGAGCGGTTGAATGCCGACGTCGATCAACGCGTGTACGACGATGAGATTCTTGTGACGCGTTTTAATTTCTTGCAAAAGCGGTTGCCGTCGATCGCCAACGACTTTGCAAGCGCGCGAGCCGAGCACCAAGAGATTGTCAAGGAAGTAAGCGATCTTGGTGCAGGCGAGCTTGAACCCGAAAACAATACGTGGAAGCGAGTCAACGCGTACGCCAGTCGACTTTCCGATTTGTTGTTGGAACTTTCGTTAGTCCAGGCCGAGACGCGGTTGCAAGGCATCATGTTGCCACCACTGGAAGTCGATGTCGATGACGCAATGGCGATGGCACGTATTCACCGACTGGACTGGATGAATGCTCGAGCAAATTTAGTCGACGTTTGGCGAAAGATCGAGTTCTTTGCGAATGACCTTAAGAGCGACTTGAATGTCGTGATCGATGGCCAGTTGGGAACGCAGGCCGACAATGTCTTGGACTTTGACGGCGACGATAGTCGCATTCGGTTCGCGGTGCAGTTCGATACGCCGACGGCGCGATTGGCCGAACGTAATCGTTACCGTGAAGCATTGATCAATTACCAGCGTGCCCGTCGCGATTACATGTTGTTCGAAGACCGAGTGTCGCAAAGCATTCGCAACACATTGCGCCTCGTGACACTAAGCCAAATTAACCTTGAAGTACGCCGTGTCGCGGTCCAGGTCGCCATCGCCCAGGTCGACATCGCACGATTGAAACTGAACCCGCCACCACAGCCGAACCAGGCTAGTCGGACTTCGCCAACCGCGGCGCGTGACCTTGTGTCCGCTCTTAGCGATTTGTTGGATGCACAAAACGACTTCTTGAACGTGTGGGTCGCCAACGAAGTCTTGAGGATCCTGCTGGACTTTGAGATGGGCACGATGCAGGTTGATCCGACCGGTATGTGGATTGATCCAGGCCCGATCGACGCTAGTTCGACATCTGGCGCTAGTTCGACATTCGATGACGGTTCGATGATCGATGCTGGATCGATGATCGATCCGCTCGGCTCTGTCGAATCGTTCTTGCCTGAGGGTGCGTTCAGGTCTGATGGTTCGTTCATCGGTCGTGAGGCATACAGTGAATTGGGTTCCGCCGACGACGATGCCCTAATCGAAGTTGATTCTCTGGACCTGAATCAACCCTTTGAATCAGAAAAGTCGGTGCGGGACGATGCCGCCTTTTCGGCGGAATTGGATTCCCTGCTGCAGGTTTCATGGGGAGAACAGGTTTTGCCGATACAAGCCGATAATGTCGCCGATTCGCCAGAACGCTTGCCCCTCGTCATTTCCGCCGACGATGCGGCCGCTCAAACGAGGAGCCGACGCCAAAAAACACGGTAAATCAGGGGGCATTTCACTGGATCCAACGGCCAGGAACACCTTAGAATCTCTCGTTGGTTCGCCATGTGAGTGACCCACACTGAATTTGCTCGGCGGCTAACATTGTGGTATAGTTTCATCCCCACCTTCCACGTCGCGATCCAGAATCCCACCTTACTGCGACTTGGCCCACCTGCCCCTTCACCGGGGTAACCCCACCTAAGAGCGCGGGCTCACGTCCCGTGTCGCACGATGAAAAAACAGACGTCCAACAGAGTGCGTGGCGCGGGCTCTCGCGCACACACACGGGCTCGCCGTCATGGTTCAGTCGGCACGACATTCGCGCTGTGCCTTGGCAGCCTGACGGTGATCGGTCTGGTAATCCAAATGGTGCCCGGATCGCTGCCCAATCCGTTCGCCGCCTTGTTCGGTGAAGAGACAAGTATCGAGTTCTTGACCAGCCCGGTCGAGCGCGGTCCCTTCATTCACACGATCCTTGAGCGCGGCGAAGTCGAAAGTTCCAGCAACGTCGAAGTCCGCTGTCAGGTGTCCGGCCGTGGATCGTCCGGCGTGAACATCATCGAAATTGTTCCCGAGGGGACCTGGGTCGAGAAAGGCGATTTCTTGGTGCGGCTGGATGATTCTGGATTGCAAAAGGAATTGATTCAGCAACAGATCGTCGGCAGCAACAGCGAATCTGCCATGATCGAAGCACAAGCGACGCTTGATTCGGCCAAGCTGGAATTAGATGAATACGCCGAGGGCACGTACAAAGAACAGCTTGAGCAACTGCAGAGTGCCGTATTCGTTGCCGAAGAAAATATGCGGCGAGCCGAAGAGTATCTCGCCTACAGCAAGCGACTCGCCGAGCGCGGTTACATCCCCGAAGCTCAGTTGGAAGCAGATTCGTTCGCCGTCGAAAAAGCAAAGAAAGAGCTCGGCGTTGCGGAAACGAAGCTAAGCGTTCTGCAGAATTTCACCCGCGAAAAGATGATGACCAAGTTTCGCGCCGACATTCAAACCGCAGAAGCCCGCTTGCAAGCGAGAACCAAGACCTGGGAACTGGATAAAGTTCAGTTGCAGGAAATCGAAACACAGATCGAGCATTGTACGATCACCGCGCCCGTCGCCGGTCAGGTCGTCTACGCCAACGGCCGCAGTAAGCGCAGCAGCAGCTCTGCCATCATCGAAGAGGGAATGCCGGTTCGCGAACGACAGACAATCATTCAGTTGCCCGATCCCAAGCGGATGCGTGTGATTGCCAAGGTCCACGAATCGCGTATCGGCAGTGTACGTCCGGGACTGATGGCCAATTTGATGCTTGATGCGATGCCCGACCTGTCATTGGTTGGGCGCGTCACCGAAGTCAGCGAGTATCCGTTGCCGTCGATCAGCGTTTACATGGATCATGTCAAAGAATACGCCGTCGAAATCGAAATCGAGAACCCACCGTTGGGCTTGCGGCCTGGAATGACCGCCGAAGTCAATGTGATGGTCGAGCAAATCGATGATGCGTTGCGGATTCCGATCGAGGCGATCATCGAGCGCGACGAGGACTTCTATTGTGGCGTCTCTCGTCCCGATGGCACGATCGAAACACGGGTCATCAAGGTTGGATCGGTCAACGATATCGAAGCGGTGATTGAACGCGGATTGAGCGAACAAGAGCAAGTCGTGTTGAACCTGGGCGATCCTGAACTGCAAGAGATGCTTGACTTGCCAGAAGAGTCAACTTAGGTCGCCAGCGGGGTCTCGATCGCTCGGCGGTCAGGCCCTTTGGATATCACCTTGCGGATCGATCTGTGGCATGTTGCCAGATCGGCCGAGCCGTCCACGACAAGAGGCAAGCTTGAATGAATGCGATTTTGTCGCCTGTTGCCGAAGACAAATCCGTTGATTCGGAAATTGCCCTCAGTATTCGTGATCTGCGGAAAGATTATCATCTGGCCAGCGAAACCGTTCACGTCCTAAAGGGAATCAATCTTGAGGTTCCACGCGGCGATTACGTCGCCATCATGGGGCCATCGGGCAGCGGAAAAAGCACGCTGTTGAATTTGGTCGGCGGGCTTGATACGCCGACATCGGGTCAGTACTTCATTGGCGAATGCGACGTCGCAAAGCTAAGCGATGATCAGCTTTCGGGAATCCGAGCAAAGCGAATCGGTTTCGTCTTCCAGGCGTACAACTTGTTGCCTCAGTTGAACGTCGTCGAAAATATCGAAGTCCCGTTAGCTTACAACGGCGGGATGACGGCGGCCGATCGCGACCGCACGATTGATCTCGCGAACTTGGTCGGTTTGGATCAACGGGCCGACCACCGACCGACCGAACTTTCCGGTGGTCAACAACAGCGTGCCGGAATCGCACGTTCCTTGGTCAACAATCCAGAATTCATCCTTGCTGATGAAGCGACCGGGAATCTGGATACGGCGACCACGGAAGAAATTCTGACGCTGTTCGATCAACTGAACAACGACGGCACCACGATCGTGATGGTGACCCACGAAGAGGAAGTCGCTCAACGTGCCCGCCGTATCGTCCGACTGCGAGACGGTGTGGTCGAATCGGATCATCGGCTTCGAGAACCTGCCGAAACAAGACACGATAACAGTATTCAGGCTCGACGCGGTCGTCCATCGCAGCTGCGACTGCGCTTGCGCGACGTAAGGCTTGGTCTGAAAACACTGTTAATGCATCCGCTTCGATCCATGCTGACGGTGCTCGGCATCTTCATTGGCGTGGCCAGCGTGATCTGGTTGTTGGCGATCAGCGAAGGCATTGCTTCGAAAGCGAACGAACAGATTCAAGAACTGGGTGCAAAGAACATCATCGTGACGACCGCCAAACCGTCGGCGGACGATTTGGGCGGAAAGAAGGTCTATTACTACGGCCTGACGGATGAAGATTTTGAGCATCTCAGTTCGACGATTCCGTCGATCGATATGGCGATACCGTTTTATCGACGCAACGGACAAGATTTTCGGTACCTGGACCGGTTGGTCGAAGGTGAGATCAACGCATGTACGCCGAAGTATGCCGATCTCTATTCGCTCGAGTTGCTAGAAGGCCGATTCCTGATCGACCAAGACAACGCGACCGCAGCGAACGTGTGTGTCTTGTCAGAAGAAGTCGCCAAGGAACTCTTTCGTCACGAAGAAGCCATCGGTAAATCGATTCATGTGATCGACGATTACTTTCGCGTCGTTGGCATCGTGAAAACCAGGGGCGAGATTGAAAGTATCAAGAAGACAACTCGCAGCCAAGATTTCTCGGACAACATCTACCTTCCCCTGCAAACTTACTGGGTGCGTTTCGGTGAAGTCTACTCGACCGGTAACAACGGTGGACGAGCAATCTCGCAGATCACGCTTCGGTTGCGCAACCAAGAGGACGCGGTTGCCACCGGCCAGGCAGTCGAGCAGGCACTCGATCGCACGCATTTGTTCGAAGACTATACCGTCGGCGTGCCGCTAAAGTTGCTGGAACAGGCGCAAAATACCCGATTAATGTTTATGGCAATGATGGGATTGTTGGCGGGGATATCTTTGCTGGTTGGTGGGATCGGCATCATGAACATCATGTTGGCAACCGTGACCGAACGGACACGCGAGATCGGGATTCGAAGGGCGCTGGGGGCCCGCCGGCGCGATATCACTCGGCAATTCCTGATCGAGACCGTGTTGCTGTCGGTCGCCGGCGGCATCACCGGTATCCTTGGCGGGCTGACTTGCGGCAAGCTGATGGAGTTGTTCCGTTGGGCGATGAATACTTCGCTTCCGGAGTTGATGGAATCGTTGCCCGAAACCGTTCAGACGATGGAGCCGGTGATTTTGCCCTGGTCTATCCCGATCGCATTCGGAATCTCGGTCTCGGTTGGTGTTGTCTTTGGGATCTATCCCGCGCTGCGAGCGGCAGCAATGAACCCGATTGAGGCGCTACGGCACGTCGGTTAGCCAAGGCCTCGGCTCCGACGTCATTGTTAGGGCGGCAAAGGTCAAGTGAACATGCGAGACTGCGTGAGCACAACATCCATTGCAATATCATGCGGATCGCTGGGAATCGATTTAATGATCTGGCAGTCAAACGCAACGCCCACCTTTGTGGTTGATTCGGGAACCGTCGACAGCAGTCGATCGTAGTATCCTTTTCCGTGACCGAGTCGTTGCCGCTCAGGGGAAAAAGCGACTCCCGGAACGATGATGAAATCCAATGCGTCGGCTGTGATGTTCTTGTCAGTCAGTGATCGCAACTCTTGACGAGGTTCAAGGATTCCAAACGCTGCTGCCTGCAGTTCATCCATCGACTGCAGATGAAATAAACGTAGCGACTTGTTGACGCAGTACGGCACGACGATCTTCTTGTCGCTTGTGATTGCTTCGCGTAGCGCACCTCGGGTCCGTACTTCGTCGCGAACATCGACGTACCAGAGTGCGACCGCGGCGCGGACATAGGGCGGCAAGCTTAAAACGCGATCGATGATCGCGTTGCTGACAGCGTCCTTGCTCTGCTGTTGGTTTCTCGCCGCCAATGCTTGTCGGCGAAGCTGCGATTTAGTCAACGACATTACAGCGAGGACAAGACCGTCTTTGCCGCGTCGATCGTTTCGTCAACCATCGCCTCGGTGTGTGTGGAACCGAAAAAGAGTGCTTCGAATTGGCTGCAAGGCATGTAGACGCCTTTCTCAATCAATCCCCAGAAATAGCGGCCGAATGCATCTCGATCGCATTTGTCAGCGTCCGACCAGTTGGCGACCGGTTGTGGGTTAAAGAACAGCGTCATCATGCTGCCGACTCGCTGTACTTGATGGTCGACGCCGGCAGACGCGGCGGCGGAATCTAGTCCATCGGCCAAGCGTTGACCCAGCTTTTCCAAGTCGTCATAGGGAGGGTTTTCTTTCAGCAGACGCAGCGTCGTGCTGCCAGCGGCGACGGCGACGGGATTGCCGCTCAATGTGCCAGCCTGGAAGACTTTTCCTGCCGGAAGCACTTGGTCCATGATGTCGGATCGGCCACCGTAAGCCCCCAGCGGCATTCCGCCACCGACAATTTTGCCCAGCGTCGTCATGTCGGGCGTGATTCCAAAGCGTTCCTGTGCTCCGCCAAACGCGAGTCGGAATCCGGTCATGACTTCGTCAAAAATCAGAATCGATCCGTCTCGCGATGTCAGATCACGAGTCGCTTGTAAAAAAGCTTCGCTTGGCGGAACGCACCCCATGTTGCCCACGACAGGCTCTAGGATCACCGCAGCGATTTGCGAGGGGTGTTCGGCGAATGCGGCCTGGATTCCTTCGACGTCGTTGTACTGCAACACAATCGTGTCGCGGCCGGCGCCTTCGGTGACTCCCGGTGAATCCGGTACGCCCAAGGTCGCCGCTGCGCTGCCGGCCGCGACCAGCAGACTGTCGACGTGGCCGTGATAGTTGCCGGCGAACTTGATGATTTTGTCGCGACCTGTCACGCCGCGCGCGACGCGGATGGCGCTCATCGTCGCTTCGGTGCCGCTATTGACCAGCCTGACTTTTTCGACGCTGGGGACGGCATCGATGATCTGTTCGGCCAATTGTGATTCGGCCTGAGTGGGCGCACCAAAACTGGTGCCGCGCGCCGCGGCCACTTGAATCGCGTCGATCACCTCGGCATGAGCGTGACCCAAGATCATCGGTCCCCAAGAGCCAATGAAATCGATGTACCGTCGGCCATCGATGTCAAACAGATAGGGGCCCTCTGCTTTATCGATAAAGAGCGGGGTTCCGCCGACCGCGCCAAACGCACGGGCGGGGCTGTTCACCCCGCCCGGCATCAACTGACGGGCACGATTAAAGGCCGCCGCACTTTTTTCGCCGACGGCAAACGATTTGGTGTTACTCAAAAAATCAATCCTATTTTTTTTTCTTCGGTTCGATCGTGGGGGCGAGTTCACGGATAGAGATGTTACGAAACTCTACCGGATCTCGGTGTCCTGCAAAGCCAAAGAATCCCGATGTGCGATCTTTCCCGGGATGCTCTCGGTCCTTGGCGAATTCGGTGACTTGCGACAGGTCGGCGTCCAGAATCACGTTGCCGTTCAGTTCGACCTTGATCGTGCTGCCGTCGACCGTCACTTCTTGAAAATTCCATTCGCCCGTTTCTCGCAAAAAACCTCGTTTGGCCGGAACCATTCCGTAGGATGAACCGTGGTACTGTCGCGGATCCAACGTGGCGTATTTCTCGTGATCGTTATCGAGTACCTGTAACTCGGTCATCGAATCATAAGCCGCGTTGCCGGTTCCGGGGCTACGGATAACAAGTCCGTTGTTGCCGCCGGGCGGAAGGCGAAACTCGACTCGGGCGATGAAATTGCCGTATTCTTTTTCGGCTAGCAGCATGCCGCCCTGTCCTTCCTTGCATCGAATCGACCCATCGACGACTTCGTAATTTTCGACCGCGCCGTGCCAGTGGTCCAGCGACTTGCCGTCAAAGATCGGTGCGAAAGCTTGGGATTTGTGTTCGCGCAGGACCGCGTTTGCTTCGTCGCTGCTGAGTTCACGAATGTAGATATTGCGCCAGCGAATTTCACCGCCGTGCGTTTGCAATTCAATAGGGCCCGACACGAATAGCGGCGACTCGCGGTCCCAGTAATTTTCCATGATGGCATGATCGACAACCATGTGATCGTTCAACCACACCGAGGTGCGTGCACCGACTTGTTGGATCCGAAACTGATTCCACTGGCCGAACGGTTTGTCGGCGAGCACAAAGGGATCTTTGCCTGGCGCGCCGGCGGTGTTGTTCCAAAGGCTGCCGCTGCCCAGGTCGGCTCCCCTGGGGTATTTCTTAGGATCGGTGTAGTCCCAAATTTGGACCTGTGGGTTTCCCTTTAAGTAGATACCACTATCGGCGCGGGGGACTGTTTTGTATTCGATCAACAGTTCGTAATCGCGATAGTCTTTTTCGGTGACCAAATATGCACCGTGCCCGTCATTGACTAATTCACCATTCTCGACCGACCAATGTTGGCGGGCGTCGGCCATCCACTCGGCTTTCTTTTCGGCTCGCTCATCTTCTGACATTTCGGCCAGCTTGATGGGACTGAAGTGCGGACGTGCTTCCCAGCCATCAAGGTCGCGACCATTGAAGATCGAAACGAAATTCGGCGGTGCCTCGGCGCGAAGGAATGTGCCAGGTGTCAGTATCAGCAGGCAACCAGCGACGAAAGAGCAAGTTCGCATCAGGTTCATGGTGGGGCTCCGTGGGAGGATTGATGAAGGATTGGTGGAGGACGGTGGGGATGCAGGTGTGGTTCTTGAGTGAGTTTGCTGATCGTGAGATTAACCGAGTCGGTTCTCGCCTAAGTTTTCGCGTTGGTGAATGGTTACCGGCCAACCAGGGAATTGGTTCGAGGCTTTTCCGTCGGTCGCATCGACCAGGAAACGAAACGCGTCCAGTTGATACGTTTTGGCTTCTGTGTCGACAGTGACAACGCCGAAGCCGCTGCCCTTTTGGTGCGCTTTGTCGTAGCGATTCTTTTCGGTACCGACTTCCGGATTGCCGACCGCGTACACATACGCTTTGTTGCCGAACCCGTCTAAGTACTCGCCGGTGTTGTCCAGACCGTGCTTGGGACGATTCTCGTGTGGCATTCCCGATTCGTCGGGTCGCCACCAACGCGGATACCCAGCCGCGATCGCGGGTGTACAGAATGACCAGCAACTATCTCGTTGCTCGTCGATGCCATATTGGACCAGCGTGGTCAGGTGTTGGTCGCCGTTGATGTGCAACGGCATGCCTTTACGGATGATTCGGATCGCATTGTTGCGAGCCGTTTGTGGCCATCCTCCCGAGTCCAAATCCGCTTTCAAGAATCCGTCATAACGACCGTGGTGGGTCGCGACGGCGGCGAATACCGTCTGGCTGAGCAAGACTTTCATCTCGTGTCCACGCCAGTCGTCGACCCAGTGTTCGAGGAACTTCTCTTGGCGTTCGCCCAGCAGGACCAGGCCCGGTTTGTCGAGAATCGAGGTGTCAAAGTCTGGGTCCGAAACATGATCGGCCCGACCGCTGCCGGTATCGACATGCTGCGGACCGCTTTTCCATTGACGATCGCCCAGGATCGCGAAGCTGACGTTGCCGTAGACCATGTCGCCGAAGTACACGCTGATATCTTGCAGCACAGGCGTCGGGTCGAAAATGTCTGGGTGGTGCGCGGCATTGGTTTTGTGGACCACGTTGACCATCCGCGCCGGTTCAATGTATCCGCCGTTGGACGACGCACCACCGCTTTCGACGTCCATCGCCTTGCCGCCTTCGCCCCAGATATTTCCTTGAAACACATCGTGGTCATCGGGAATGCACAGTGTTGGCCGGTCTTTCATGGCATCGCGAAACGCCCAGCCATGCTGATAGAACTTGCGCAAATAATTCAAAATCGCAAGGTCAGCCGGCTCGCGGATAATGCCATAGCCGCCATGGCTTTCGTAAAGTTGGTCACCCGAGAAGTAAAGCATGTCGGGGTCAAGCTTGACCAGATTCTCGGCCACCGGTTCATAGGGAAACCCATAATCGTTTTGGCAGGTCAACGCGCCGATGCGCAGCGGACGACCAACCGGGTTGGGTTTGATTTTGCCGGACCAAACCGATTCAACTTCGGTGCCATCGAGGCCTCGCTCGCGGTACACAAGCTTGTACGGTGTTTCGACGCTCTCGTCCCAATTGGCGATGCGAAAGGTTGCCGTCCATGCGTCGGTATCGAGTGATACGATTCCAAGCTTTCGCCAAGTGCCGTTCGCCTGGATATGCAGTTCGATATCATGATTGTCCGCGTCACCCAGCGGGCCGGTCAACGCGCTGATTTTCATGACGAAGCCTTCCTCGCTCCGCGAATCGCTCAGCGAGTACATTGACCAGAGGATCGGCCCAAATTCGCGTTCGGGTTTGACGGTGAATGCGTCGCCGGCGACCGCCCAATCGTTAAAACGATATCGGCTGCCCACCTCGGCATCAGGGTTCGCTTTTCGCTTGGTCGGTTTGGCAATAAAGTTGTTGACGATCGCAACATTTCCCAGGACCGCATCGCTTGCGAATTGATTGTCAATGCGTCCCAGTTCTTTCCCATCAGCACTCATAGCGGTCAGCTGTAGTGCGTACTGCTCGCCGGCCGGTTTGCCCGTCAGGCGAAGCGTGACGTTTTGCGGGTGATCCAATCCTGAGACGCTCGCTGTTTTATTGCCCAGGACGAGCTGGCCGGCGAGCACGCCCGCGCGATACCCGGACTTGGCAAAAGTATTGCTGCGGTACTCGTTTAGCTCGCTCTTGACGCCGACTTTGAACCCGGCGCCACTGTCTTGCTTGTTGAATTCAACACGACTAATCACGACCGACATCGCAAACGGCTTGGATGGATCGGTTAGTTGATGCGTGATCAGATGAACGTTGCGATCGCCGCCAAGTGATTGGCATTCGGCTGCGCCATCGACGACTCGCCAATCTTCCATCGGATTCGCCCAGCAGTCACCGCGAAGCCAGACACGATCGTGTGTGTTCGACCACGAGATTGTCGCCGTCGGATTGTCCGTTGATGACGGGGAAGTTGCCGGTGCGTCGTCTTGCGCTTGGCTTGTCTTTGCCAGGCCAAGCCAAGTTCCGGCGAGTCCGAGGACCTTCAATGTGAAACGGCGAGTCAGTGAAGTCATCGAAGTCATCTCCGGCTGAGGACTGCCGGCACGTTAGGTGCCAAAGGGGGTGAAGGTCGTTCGTTGATGCAATTCACCTGCGCCGGATAGTGCGAGCGCGGGAAAGTGCGAGTGCTGGAAAGCCTGATCGTTGGAAGGGCTAAGCGTTACAGAACCTGCGCACTGGGCAACATGCATGTTCGAACGACGGTTGGAAATCGAATACAGAGTTTAATCGAAATCCGTTCGATCCGGTGGCCGATCGAGCGCTCACCAGGCAAGGAATCGACGCAACAATTCAATACCCGGCTGCGTCAGAAAACTTTCGGGATGAAACTGCCATCCTTCTAAGGCATGGGTGCGGTGACGCACGCCCATGATTTGACGTTGTCCGCCCGTTTCAGTCCAAGCCGAAACGACAAGCTCCTCTGGCAGGCTCGAGGGCTCGATCACAAGGCTGTGATAGCGTGTGGCGATGAATGGGTTCTCGATTCCAGCGAACAGACCTTGATTGTCGTGTTCAATGTTGTCGGTCTTGCCGTGCATCAATTCTGGAGCGCGAACGATTTTTCCGCCGAGCGCTTGGCCGATTGATTGGTGTCCCAAGCAGACACCCAAGACCGGGATGCGTCCGATAAAATGCTTGACGCATTCGACGCTGACACCCGCTTCGCTGGGCGTACAAGGTCCGGGCGAGACGAGTATTCGCGAAGGCTTCAGATCATCGATCTGCTGCACTGTCAACTCATCGTTTCGAAAAACGCGGATGTCGATTGCAGGATCAATCTCGCCTAACCGCTGTACCAAGTTATATGTAAACGAATCGTAATTGTCGATCACGACGACCATGTGAAAAACTCGAGTGCCGATGTCAATGGGAAGTCAATGTAAATATGTCGATGTCATCAAAAAAGTTATTCTCGCTTTCTTGACCACAAACGCTCTTTAGCCAATTTCGATGCGGTGCGTATAATGGCATCATGTGGCGACGTCGCAATCGTGACGGGACGCTATTCGAACCCGACCTTCGCGTCGGTTATTTATACTCCATTGTGATTCGGAATTCCGCCGTGCTTTCGGTTCGACCCAAAGTTGCCGAGTTGGCTTTTCATGTTTTCAGCCGGACTCTTCATCCCGAGCTGTACGTGGTCCATAAAACTCGCCTGATTAGCCGCAGCCGGTACGAAGCACGCGTCGACATCACAAATTGCGGCCACGTCATTAAGTGGACCACACGTGATTTGGGTTCGCGTGATAGTTGTCCTCAAAAAGAAAAAGACTGTTCCCTCAATGGGGCGGTCGCCGCTGGGGAGCCAATAGACGAGATCGCTGATTGTCTGCCAGGTGACGGCTTTCCTGGAAACGCTGATCCGACGGACGCCGAATTGTCATCGCCCGAAATCTGCAGTGGACTCTCGGGTGATTTTACTCTGTGTGAAGTTGCCACAAGCGCACATACGCCGCTGCCCAAGCGTCGGTGCTTGTTTTCTAAATCACTCAAAGGCAGCCGGACGGAACATGCCAGCTGCCGCGGCGGCATCGAGTACCGGACGCATTTCCAGCTGGAATCGGTCGAGCCGGATTTATTTTGGATGGTCGGCCAACAGCTGGAAAAAGGTCCAACCGAAGGCTTGCTGCACCATTTCGATGCCAGTGGCCGGATGGCGTTGGGCGCGCTAAGTTATATCAGTATCGAGACGCGCCAGAACTCAATGCGAGTGCAAGCAATTCATACGTTTCCCGATGACTACGCGATTGTCAAAGTGGAATCGCTGTATTCTCTTCCAAGCGCCTAGTGTTACGTCTGTGTTCGGGGCGATGGCTGGCTGTTTGAGCCTATTGACGCTTTGAGTCATTGACTGTTGGAGCGCGCACAGGGCGAGTGCGCGATGGGCCATTGCAGGATTACTCGGTTCGTATTTGGTACCATTGGCGAACCTTGGCAAAGTTCACACGCACCCGCTGTCTAACACAGGAAGATTGTAAGATGAGACTTTTCGTCAACAACCGAATCGGATCGGTCGCCCTATTGTGTTCGCTGCTGACGGTGACATTTTGTCCGTTGACAGGCTGTGGGAATCCCGATGGTATTCAAGACAACCCGTATGCGGCTCCGGTTGGTCCCGCCGGTGATTCCGCAGGCGAGACCACGGTAATGGAAAAAGGCGGTTCGGGAACAGCGATCGCGCCGGATGAAAACGCGGAAGAACCTGTCGCCGATACGACGCCGGCGGCGGAGTAGCACGGGGTGATCGGCGTCGGGGCACGCGGTGATAGTATTGCTGGGGCGCTAGTGCTGTCGGTTCCGGATCGGCCCGCGATCGTGCCCCGAAAGCCTTGTCGCGGTAAATTCGTTACGATATCGGCGAGAACACTGTCATCAGTTCCCGCTAATATCGAGATGAACGCTGTCTACCACCGCTTCGCTGCTTGAGTCTGAAAAGAAACTGTATCTGCTGGACGGAATGGCGCTGACCTATCGCGCGCATTTCGCTTTGGTGCGTAGTCCTCGATTCACGTCCTCAGGACTCTGTACCTCGGCCATTTTCGGTTTCAATAATGCGCTGATGGACATCATCAGCCGCGAAGAGCCGACTCACTTGCTGGCCGCCTTCGACACGTCGGAACCCACCGAACGGCACAAGGCCTTTCCCGAGTACAAAGCACAGCGCGACGCGATGCCGGAAGACATTGCCAAGCAATTGCCGTACATCGATCGACTGTTGGACGCGTTCAACATCAAAGTCATTCGCATGCCGGGCTATGAAGCCGATGACATTATCGGAACGCTGGCAACGCATGCGGCGGATCAAGGTTTTCTGACTTACATGGTCACCCCGGACAAAGACTATCACCAGTTGGTTGGTGAAAATACGTGGGTTTACAAGCCCGGTCGAAAAGGCGGCAGCGCGGAAATTCTAGGCCCAAACGAGGTCATCAAGCAGTGGGAAATCGAGCGCGTCGAACAAGTCATCGATGTGCTGGGTCTGATGGGAGACGCGAGCGACAATATTCCTGGGATCCCCGGTATCGGACCGAAGACTGCGGTAAAGCTGATCGCAAAATATGGATCCGTCGAGAACCTGCTTCAGCATGCCGAGGAACTGAAAGGCAAACAGCGAGAAAGAGTCATTGAGAATTCCGAACAGGCGTTGCTTTCCAAGCGTTTGGTGACAATTCAAACGGATGTGCCCTGCGATTCCGACATCGATTCCTTTCGCTGGGAAAAATACGACACAGAGAAACTGAAATCGCTGTTCATGGAACTGGAGTTCGATACCCAGGGAAAGCGTTTATTCGGCAAGTCGTTCTCGTCTGCCGCAAACCGAGCGGCGGTCATTCGTGAAAAACGCGAAACAGAAATTCAAGCATCGTTGTTTGACGAACCCGCGGAAGAAAAGACCATCGCGGACGTTAAACACGAGTACAAAACGATTGAAACAAAACAGCAGCGCCGCGAGCTTGTCGACAAACTATCGAGGCAAGATGTTTTTTGCTTTGACACCGAAACAACGGGTTTGGATCCGCGTGAAGCATTGCCCCTGGGGATCGCGTTTTCGTTCCAACCGCACACAGGTTATTACGTCGTTTGCCCGCCCGACAAAGCCGACGCACTTGAGGTCCTCGAAGAATTTCGCGGAGTCTTGGAGGACGAGTCGATCAAGAAAATTGGTCACAATCTGAAATACGATATCACATTGTTGAAGTGGAATGGGATCGAAGTGCGCGGGCAGTTGACCGACACGATGTTGGCTCACTCGATGAAGGAACCCGAAATGCGACATGGGTTGGACTACTTGTCCAGTCTGTATCTGAACTACAAACCGATTCCGACGTCCGATCTGATCGGTCCCAAAGGCGAAGACCAGCTGAATATGCGGGACGTTGATGTCGCCAAAGTTGCCGAATATGCGTGCGAGGACGCCGATGTGACGTTGCAAGTCGCCGCGGCAATTCGACCGGATATCGAGGCGCGAGGCGTTGCGCAGGTTTGCGACGAAGTCGAATGTCCGCTAATCCCCGTTCTGGTGGATATGGAATATGAAGGCATCCGGTTGGACATCGATGCGCTGCATGATTTCTCCGGTCGCCTCGGGGTCGAAATCGAACAGTTACAGGCTCGTATTTTTGAAGCGGCCGGACACGAATTCAATATCGATTCGCCCAAGCAGCTTGGCATTGTGCTGTACGAAGAATTGCAGATTGAAGACAAACCCAAAAAGACGGCGACCGGGCAATACTCGACGCGTGAAGCCGAGTTGTTGCGACTGTCCAGTCGCCACGAAATCGTCGCCGACGTGCTGGAATACCGAAACGCAAGAAAACTAAAGTCGGTTTACGTTGATCAACTGCCGGAAACAGTCAATCCGAAAACCGGCAGAGTTCATACTCACTACAGTCAATCGTGGACGGCGACCGGACGGATACAGTCGAATCATCCCAACTTGCAAACGATTCCGATCCGCAAAGAACGCGGACGGGATATCCGGGCGGCGTTCGTTGCAAAAGACGAAGACCACCTGCTGTTGTCGGCCGACTATTCGCAGATCGAGCTAAGGGTCATGGCCGAACTGAGCGGCGATGAAGGCATGCTGGATGCTTTCCGCAGTGGAGAAGATATTCACCAAATCACCGCGGCTAAAGTCTACAAAGTCGATCCCGAAGACGTTACTCGTGAGATGCGTGACAAAGCCAAGACGGTCAACTTTGGAATCATCTACGGCATTTCCGCATTTGGGCTTCAGCAGCGATTGAATATTCCGCGAGCCGAAGCGAACGAGCTGATTAAAAACTACTTTGAGAAATATCCTGGCGTACAGACGTACATTGACAAGACGATCGCGTTCGCAAAAGAACACGGATACGTCGCAACCCCGACCGGTCGCCGACGGTACATTCGTGACATCAATTCCAAAAGCCGGGCCGTCGCCAGCGGTGCCGAACGATTAGCGATGAACAGTCCGATTCAGGGTACGGCCGCCGATATACTAAAACTGGCAATGATCAAAGTTCATCGGCTTTTGCGAACCGAAGGCTTTGACACCAAAATGCTGCTTACTGTTCACGATGAACTGGTCTTCGATATGCCAAAGTCCGAACAGCAAGCGGTGATGCCAAGAATTGAACAAGCAATGACCACGGCGTTTTCGATGAAGGTTCCGATCGTCGTTGAAATGGGAACCGGCAGCAATTGGTTAGAGGCACACTGATAGAGGCAGTTTGATGAAGTTCGTTTTTCTGATGGCGCTGTGTTGTTCATGGTTGTTAGTCGGTTTGGCAGTTTCTGCTGGGGCCGCGGACGAATCTCGCGGTGATCTTTCCGCCGCCGCGCCTCACGTGAGCGAAACAGATGATGCGATTGTGATTAAAGTAGGCGACCGACCGGTGTTGCAATACAACAAATCCAATACCCAACCGCCTGATGGAATCGATCCCATCTATGCTCGCAGCGGGTACATCCACCCAATTTTTAGCCCTAGTGGAACAATGGTTTCCGGGCACTATCCGGCTGATCATCCACATCAAACCGGTTTGTTCAACGCTTGGGTTAACGCGACGTTTCGCGGACACGCGGTTGATTTCTGGAACATCAAGAAAGGACTCGGTCGGGTGGCTCATGCGAAAGTGCTGCGGGTCGAAAACCATGACGACCGAGCGGAATTCTCGGCTGAGTTGGTCCACGAGGATATCCACGATCCACAGTCCGTCGTGACCGTTTTGCGTGAACGCTGGGACGTCGTTGTTCGCGAAGCGCCGATCGGCTTTGTCATCGACATTACATCCACTCACCGATGTGCGACCGATGATCCGCTTGTCATCAACGAGTATCGTTACGGCGGAATGGCGATTCGCGGATCGGGCGAGTGGTATTCGGACCAGGCTCCCGGCGCGGCAAAGCAGTACGCCAAGGCAATCGAAAATGGCGAGCAAACCGAGACGCCAGAGTTACAGGTGATGGGGCATGCATTCGTGACCAGCGAATCAAAAGACCGTTATGATGGTAATCACTCGCGCCCAAATTGGATCGCCATGTACGGACCGTCTGGCGGAAACCTGAACGGAGAATCGAACGGGTCAAACGCTTGTATCGCGATTCTAAATCACGAGAGTAATTTTCGTTCGCCGCAGCCCGTCCGTTTGCATCCCAGCAAACCATATGGTTGTTTCGCTCCAATGGTCGCTGGTACTTTCCAGATAAAACCGGGTGAAGAATACGTTTGTCAGTATCGGTTGATCATCCAAGATGGTCTGCCAGACGCGAAAAAGCTCGATCGGCAGTGGCAGAGATTTAATAGGATTTCAGACGCCAAGCGGTAGCGTATTGAGATCGGGCGCAAGGCCAGTGAATAGCCGAATACGCCAGTTCGCTGCTCGGCTTACCTTCACTGCTGTCTTCGGGGTGTTGGCCGAATTCGAATTGCCGGCCAAGACAATCGGATTGACCCATTTTATTTGCGGACATACGGACGCAGCATGTTTGCCATCGCCGACTTTACCTTTTCAATATCAGGAGGCGGGGACTCGATTCGCTCGAGGATTTCGATCAACTCCGAAGCTAGCTCTGGCTTTTGACCGCTTTCTAGTGCCCTCGCCGACAACGTGCTGCGCAGCCCGACGTATTGCAAGATCACTTTAAAGAAAAGTCGATCGCGTGCATCCAGTTGCGTAGACGCTAACTGAAAAGCTTTGGCCGAATGAGGCATCGCCTGCTGCATCGCCCCCAGGTCGACATGCAATTGCGATACGGCGCTGTGCCAAAAGCAGTTCAGATACTGCGAATCGACTCGCAAGTTTGTTTCGACGGGAATTCCTGAATTCGCATCGCTCCACCGCTGAATCAACTCGGCGGCTTCTTCCTGTTTTTCAGCGAATCTGGCTGGGTCAGAGCGTTGGTTCGCAATCAAGTCGATGTGAAGCAGAACCAGCTTTTTCAGCGCTAGATTGGTCAAGTCGAATGAATCCTCGACTCGCCGCTCGATGGCATCGTCAATCGCCCGATTTCCTTCGTCCAGCAATTTCTGGCGGCGTGCCGTATCGGATGAATTGGCCAAGGTCACGACGACGATCTGGCCGCAAACGTCGGCAAGGTTCGCCAGCGACATTTCACGGTTGGAGTGCCATGGGAGATCTGCGGCAACCGATTGCCGTGCGTCATTGAGTGCGTCTTGTCGCAACTGAATCGCGCGAGCGTCATCAACGAACTTGGATACTCGCAGGCTGGCAAGCGAACGCTCGCGAAGCAGATCGGCGAGTTGCGGCGACTTGGATGCCTGAGCATCTTTAACGGCGGAGTCAAACTTCCCTATCGCCAAGCCGTATTTTTCCAACGCGTCGGACGGATTCGAGGCGCGATAACTCTCTCGGGCGAGAACGCGAGCTTGCAGCGCGTCGCTGGCTGGGCCACCGTCGATCCGGGCGGTTTCCCGCCAATAAGACGCGAGCGTTTCGGTCGCTTCACCGTAGGTCACGTCGTCTTGCTGCTCAAGATGGACCTGCAGATACGCGTCGAAGGCGATCGAGAAAAGTTGTGAAGCCCTCGCGTGGTTGTCTGATGTTTTGGCGGCGAATAATGCTGCGGTCTGGACGTCACTCCACCATCGACTTAGATCGTCATAGTTCTTTCGCCGATGCGGAACTGCAGCGAGTTGCACGAATCGTTCGCAAAACGTTTTGACGTCGTTTGACTTCGCCAGATCCAGCTCGGCATTGCCGTCGCGACTCAACTCTTTGATGGTTGGCGATAAGTGTTCCATCGCGGGGCGAAACACTTCGTCGATCAGCCAGTCCGTCGATTCGTTTTCGATCGAGAGGTCATCGATCGACGCGGCTTGGCGAACGCATGCGATGGCGAGCAGATTTAGCCACTTTGTCGGTTTGCTTTTCGACGAGCTTTCGATTCGGTTGATTGCTAGGTGTTGCAGAGCGCGACCGAGTTGCGGTGAGACTGTTTTGTGCGTACCAATACGTTCCCAGAGTTCTGCCGCCTTGACATAGTTGTGCGCCGCAATTTCACAAAAGAATCTTTCGCGGTCGATGCTTGCGATGATGTGGTCGGAATCCGCTGCGAGACGTTCGGGCAGGCCGAGGGCATCGCTGACCATGCGATGCGAGGTTGAATATCTGGACCTTACGAAGTCATCATCATCCACGACTGCGGATCGGATCAATCGGTCGATCACGTATTTCGCTGCCTGTTCCCGGTCGGCCTTTGCAACTGTTGCTGTGATCGAACGATCCGCGGACACGCGTTTCCAGCACGCAAAAGCGAGTCCCGCGTTGGATGAATCCCAGGCCGACCAACCCAGGGCCAAATCATAAAGCGGTTTCAGATCATCCGGTAAAAGACGGGGGTAAGATTCAGGCAATGCCTGTCGCGGATGTGCGAGTGGCGTACTTTGCGAAACGGCCGGCTGAATGATCCGGCTTGCCGCATGCGCTATCGATGACCAATTTTCTTCACTGTCCAATGGCTCGATCGCATGAAGCGTTTGGCGGTTCAGTCTTTCGAATGCGCTGGCTCGGTTTCGTGCACGCAGCAATCGAATCAAGTGTTCGCCTTGGACTTGCGTCGATACAGATTGTAAGAGCTGGTTATCCAAACTCAGCGACCGAAGCCACTGGATTTCGCGATCCGCTCGATCGAGATTCCAGTCCTGTGCGCCGGGATGTTGTGCAGAACGACACAGTGTGATCAGGGCCTCAGCGGATTTTTCTGGTACAACAAATCTGCCGTCTTCATCAATCAATGCACGAAGCGCATCGGTTGCGATCGCGAGCTCTCGGACGCCTTCGGTCGGTTCCAATCCTGATATCTGCGCATCGATCAGTGCCAATTGACCCATCGCGTTGGCTTGATCCACAAAGCGATCCTCTACGATAGTTGCAAGTTTTCGGTACAGACCGGCTACTTCTTCGTCGATCTCACTTGAGCGATCAGGCAGCGTGCGGGCCGACCAATATCGATCCGCGACGTGTTCGCCCAGCAGAGTGATGACCGAATCCACGTTGTCGAGTGAAAGTTCAACCAGATCACTAGGTTTCGCATTTGCCAAACTACGGGATATCGCTAGTAATTTTTCGCGGTTGGGACGCTGCTGCTGAATGTGAGAAGTAATGGCGTGATTGCAATCGTCTTTCGCCGGCACCTCGGTGATCGGATCATCGATCGGATCGTCGGATGCCGTTGCCGCGTGCGCGATACCCGTTGCAGGCGGCAACCGTCTTGGGTCCCGATCGATCGTGGATGGATTTAGTGTCGGCCAATCGGCATCGTTGTTTTCGGCGGGTTTGATTGCTGGTTTCGCGGCTTTAGCAACGATGATTTCGTCCGCGGTTGATGCATCGTTCATCTCGGAAGTCGTATCGATTACTAACGCATGATTTGCTCTCGAGGTCGGTTTCTCGGGCAATGTGTCGGCCAAGCCGTTGGGTCGAGGTCTCGAGCTTAGGCGCGGGATAAGTGTGGCGGCTCCTGCGACGAGAAAGATGGCGGAGACTCCCACCGCTGCGAACCGCTTTCGATTCGGCGCAGTGACTGGCGGGGCATGGACGGCCTCGGTTAGCGCGGCGACAAAGGTTTGGCAATTTTGGTAACGCGATTCGGGATCGAGATCGGTCGCACGCGCGATGACAACGATTTCCGGTTTGGGCAATCTTGACAGATCCAAGTTTCCGGACGCTTTCGCTTTAAGGTACGACGACTGAGTCATGCCTTCGTATGGCAATCGACCGGTTCGCAAGTGGTAATACGTCATCGCCAACGAGTACTGGTCAATGGACCGGCTGTAAGTGCGGCCGAACAGCATCTCGGGCGCTCCGTACGCGGGAGTACCAAACGCCAGTTGTGTTTGATATTCGTTTTCGACCTGTCTCGCTAAACCAAAATCACATACCTGCGCTTGCCCGCCAACGATCAAGATGTTTTGCGGCTTGATATCGCAGTGGTAAATGCTGTGCCTGATATTGAGCTCGTCGATCGCAGATGCTGACGAAGCCATATAACGCAACAGTTCCTCGGCAGGGATCCCATCGCAGGGTTCCAATTTCGTGGAAGCGCCGTCGACCGCATTTGATTTCTGCAAATTTCTAGAACGCACTTCGACCAAGCGATCAAAAAGTGTCTTCTCACCGAGTCCCATTGCGAGAACCATGCGGGACGGCTGCAGTCCGTTGATGGGTTCTTGCGGCGTGTCAAAATCGGAATCGAAGGGTTGGGTAAGTGCGTCGGCCGAGGCTTCGTCGGCGTCAACGCACTGGGTCTCCATCGCCGACGATTCACTAAGCAGCATCAAGTCGGTATCGGATGGATCAAATAGTTTGCCGTCCCGGTCGAAAAACCATACGCCGATGAGTGGACATAGGTTGGGGTGTTTGACCTCACGAACAACGCGAAGAGCGCCCAGTTCGCGTTTGCTGCCCAGCAATTCCAAGTCGTTGATGATTTTGACCGCGACACGTACGCCGCCCGAGGCTCGTGCGATCCACACTTCGCCGGCCATCCCAGTCGCGAGTTTGCGGATCAGTGTATAGCCGGGGACAATTTCGTAGTCCCGTACGTATTCGGCTGGCATCGGATTACAGAATCTCCGGAACCGTGCGTATGTGACCTCGTCAGTCTAACGCAGTGCGGCCGAGGCGTGCGAGCGAAGGTTGATCAAAAGAGACCCCGTGGATGCTGTTTCAGGCGAGAATTCCGGTTATCGTATCGTCTCTCAATTGTTCGTGCGCCGCACGACTCTGTTCACCGAACTTTCATCAGATCTAACGCCATGAAGCCGTTTGCCTTTGCCGCTAATTTACTCTTGCTGTGTCCGCTGATCGGAGTTTTGACAACTCCATCGCCGAGCCTCGCGGATCAGCAGCGTCCCAACATCTTGTTTTTGATCGCTGACGATGCGTCGCGAGACAGTTTTGGTGCCTATGGGTGCAAGTATGTTGAAACGCCTAACTTTGATCGTATTGCTCGCGAAGGCGTGCTGTTCACACAGGCATACAACTGCAATCCGAAATGCGCGCCGGCGCGAGCCTGCTTGTTGACCGGGCGATACTCTTGGCAGTTGGAAGAGGCCTGCAACCACAATCCATACTTGTCGGCCAAATGGAAATTCTATCCTTACCTGATCGAATCGTCGGGCTATTTCATGGGATTCACCGGCAAAGGATGGGGGCCCGGAATCTTTGACGATATCGACGTCGGGCGGACCAAATTCCAGACCAGCAACCCGGCTGGGCATCCTTACACGAAACGAACATTGAAGGCACCGTACAAGGGGATCAGCAACGTCGACTACGCTGCCAACTTTAAAGATTTTCTTGACGAACGGACGGGGGATCAGCCGTTTTGTTTCTGGCTGGGGACAAAAGAGCCACACCGCGCTTACGAAAAAGATTCTTGGATCAAAGACGGTCGCAATTTGGATGACGTGGTTGTTCCCGCCTATTATCCCGACAACGAAACCATCCGCGGCGACATCGCAGACTATGCGATCGAGGTTGAGTGGTACGACAAACACATTGGCATGTGTCTTGAGTTGTTGGAAGAACGCGGAATTCTGGATGAGACATTGATTATCGCCACGTCGGACCACGGCATGCCCTTCCCGCGGGTCAAAGGCCAGATCTACGACGACGGTTTTCACGTTCCCTTTGCGGTTCGGTGGGGATCGAAAATCAAGCCGGGGCGAGTCGTCACCGACTTTATCACCTTCCCAGATCTTGCACCGACTTTGATGGAAGCGGCGGGGCTCGATTCGCACCCGCAGATGACCGGCAAGAGCTTTATGCCGCAGTTGGTCTCGGACCTGGCGGGCCGGGTCGATGCCGACCGCGATCACACCCTGTTGGGCAAGGAGCGACACGATATCGGCCGGGTAGATGGCGATTGGTTGTCGGTCGGCTATCCCTCCCGTGCCATTCGCAATGACCGATTCCTGTACGTACACAATTTCAAGCCGAGTCGCTGGCCAGCGGGCGACCCTCAGTACGGATTGTTGAACTGTGACGACTCGCCGACCAAGTCGTATCTAACCGGTCTGTCGATGGCGGATCCCGAGTTTCGGTTTTACGAAATGAGTTTCGGCAAGCGTCCGGGCGAACAGCTTTTCGATATCCAAGCCGATCCGGACTGCGTCAATAACTTGGCTGACGATCCAAAATTTGCAGACACGAAAGAGCAGTTGTGGCAGCAACTCAAGAGCGAACTGACTGCTCAGGGCGATCCCAGGATTTTGGGAAAAGGCGATATCTTTGACTTCTATCCATACTGCCGTACCGAACGCCAGCAGGCTCTCTACGGCAAACCGGATTACGATCCGGTCCAAACTTTCGAGGATCGATACGGTAAGCAGCAATAGAACGGCT
The DNA here is from genome assembly GCA_963975425.1 of uncultured Pirellulaceae bacterium. GTDB lineage: Bacteria > Planctomycetota > Planctomycetia > Pirellulales > Pirellulaceae > CAXBGS01. The sequence goes on along the minus strand of CAXBGS010000002.1, from coordinate 905,962 downwards.
TGCCGACCCGTCGCGGGCCGAACTGCATGATGCTATTCGGCCTTCTCGGGCACTTTTTCCAGAATGTCCAAAAGGACTTGGTCCGGGTCGATGCCCTCGGCCTGGGCTTCAAAGTTCAAGAGTACGCGGTGCCGCATCGCGGGCAAGAACACACGGCGGATGTCTTCAAAGCTGACGTTGTAACGGCCCTCCAGCAGCGCGCGTACTTTTGACGCAAGTGCGAGCGTTTGTGCGCCGCGCGGACTCGCGCCCCAGCGAACGTAATTGTTCGTTGCGTCAACGCTGTGCGCGCCGTCGGGGTGCGTGGCCAGGGTCAGGCGGACCAGATAGTCTTGCACGTGGGGTGCGAGGATGACGTGACGCACTAGCCCTTGCCACTTGATGATTTCGTCACCGTTCATGACCTTTTCGATTGCGATTCGTTCGCCCCGAGTGGTGCGATCAACAATCGTGTTCAAGTCTTCGCGGGAACTGTAACCGACGACCAGTTTGAACAGGAAACGATCCAGTTGTGCTTCGGGCAGCGGGTACGTACCTTCTTGTTCGATCGGGTTTTGCGTGGCGAGAACAAAGAACGGCTGTTCCAGCTGGAAACGCGTGCCACCCGCGGTGACGGTTCCTTCCTGCATCGTTTCCAGCATCGCAGACTGGGTCTTGGGCGTCGCTCGGTTGATCTCGTCGGCGAGCAAGATCTGCGTGAACACGGGCCCCTTTTGGAATTCGAATTTCCGACGACCGCTTTCGTCCTCGACGATCATGTTCGTACCCAAGATGTCCGCGGGCATCAGGTCGGGCGTGAATTGAATGCGATTGAAATTGAGTTCTAGCACTTCCGATAGAGTGCGAACCAACATTGTCTTTCCCAGCCCGGGGACGCCCTCAAGCAAGCAGTGGCCGCCGCAAAGCATCGCCGTCAGAACGCCGTGGACGATGTCTTGATGCCCGACGATCACGCGGCCGATCATTTCGGACACGGCGTTGTAGCGATCGCGGAATTCTTCGGCCTGGGCCTGCATGTTCTCGACAGCGGTAGTCATCGGCAAGATTCAAGTCACGGAGGGATGAGATGACAATTGAAAGCACCGATGATTCTACCGAATTTCGACGCGCCGGTTTTAATCTTCCAGCATTTCGTCGGTGATGTTCAGGTTGGTACTGACATTTTGAACGTCGTCGTGATCGTCCAGGCTTTGCAGCAGGTTCATGACTTTCTTTGCCGAGTCGGCATCGATGTCGACGGTCGTTTGTGCGATTTGGGTCACCTCGCTGACGTCTGGTTTCAGTTCGGCCTCGTCAAACGCGTCGATGAGTGCTTGATGGTCATCCGGCGAACAGGTTACCTGCAGCGTTCCATCGTCATCCAGTTCGACGTCTTCGGCCCCGTGCTCGAGAGCAATCATGGTGACTTTCTCTTCGATTGCTGCCGCATCGTTGAACGCGAACAGCCCCTTGCGCTCGAACAAGTAAGAAACGCACCCGGACTTTCCGATTTCACCGCCCATCTTAGAAAAGATCGTTCGCAGTTCGGGGCCGGTGCGATTGCGGTTGTCGGTCAGCGTTTCGCACATGACGGCAACGCCGCCGGGGCCGTAGCCTTCGTAGACAAGTTCCTCAAGGTCGCCGCCATCCAGTTCACCCGTTCCCCGCTTGATTGCACGCTGGATATTGTCCTTGGGCATGCTGACCGCTTTGGCGTCGTCGATCGCTTTTCGCAATCGGATGTTTGCGTCGGGGTCACCCCCGCCGCTTTTGGCCGCGACGATGATCGCTTTGCTCAGCTTGCTCCATAACTTTCCACGTTGGGCATCCACGCGACCTTTACGATGCTGGATGTTCGCCCATTTTGAGTGACCTGCCATGGCGTATTGGATTAGTTCTAAGGGGATAGCGGAATTGGATGATTGATGACGTCGCAAGTGCAGGTTGCGACGTCGGTCGTGTTACCTTGGTTTACGTTTAGAAAGCTTGCGAGTCGGCGACTTCTTTGTCGATGCCTTCTTCTTGGTCGCCTTTGCGGGCGTTTTCTTAGCCGCAGGCTTTTTCGTCGGTGCCTTGGTGCTTTTGGACTTTGTGGTTTTCGATTTCGTTGATTTTGATGCCGTCGACGACGACTTGGCTGACTTTTTGGTCGGAGTCGCTTTCTTGGTGGTTGTCGTTTTTGCGGTGGTTGTTTTCGTGGCCGCTTTCTTTGATGACGCTACCTTTTTGGTGGTGGTCTTCTTTTTAGCGGCGGCTTCCTTTTTTGCCTTGGCAACTTCCCGCTTTTTCGCCGCTTCGACTTTGGCTGCGGTCTGTTTCGCCTGCTCCGCAGCGCTCAACACTTCTTTTTTGGGAGCCGATTTCTTGCCGGCCGTTTTCTTGACTGGCTCGGGTGCGTTCTTGGCGGCCTCGATAGCGGCAAGGGCGGCTGCTTCGGCCGCTTTCTTGGCTTCGACCTTTTGTTTGGCGGCCCTGCGTTTCGCGGCTTTCTTGCTGGCCAACCACTCGTCCAGCCGCTCACTGGAATCTTTATCGACGGAATTCAGTAGTGCGCGAGCTTTCTTGTCTTTGATGTCTTGGCTGAGGGCGACTGCCGCGGTGTGCAGCAATTCCGAGAACTCGATACCTTTGCTTTTGGGGATCGCTCGCTCGATTCCCGGCACGCGACCATCCATCGCTTCGGCTTGGGTCACAATGCCGGTGGCCAGCATGATGACCATGGCCGAATAGTCGATCGGTATGGAGTGTCCGCCGAGACCGTGCTGTACGGTGTAGCTGAGCACAAACGGACTCATCGCCGGCATCTTTTCGAATTTGCCGACCGCCTTGCCCAGGTTGTCTTTTTTCAGATGATCTAAGTCGAACGTATAAAACGTTTCAAAGACGGATTGCAGATTGCTCTTCAGACGCCGTGCCGCCTTCATTGGATCGGGCAACCGTGAAAACACTTGGCTGAGTTCGGTGACCGTGGTGACGCGGACTTCGTTCCAGTCAAAAAAGTCTTGCTCGCACTTGGCCAGGCTCTCGTCCGCCAAGTCGAACGGTGCATCCTCGAGCAAGCAGGCGTAAAGCAAGTGTTCCAGCAGCGGACGCGTCGGCTGAGCCGAGGGGCCGGTGTAATTCTTTTTGAGTGCTGTGTGCAGCTTGCCGATTAGTTTGGCGCGATTGCTTGCGGACATCGATTGTTGGTGAGAGGTCTGAGGAAGAAGATGTCAGGGAATTTGTTCACAGGGGATAGCACGAGTGGTTCTGATCCGAGTTAATCTTGATTCGGGTCAGGCTCATCGTCGTCTTGTTTTTCATCTTGTTCGCTGCGTATTTTGGCGAGAATTTCGCCAACAACGAGGGCATTCTTGGTGCCTTTGTCCAGCTTGAACTGCAATCGCGGCGTGTATCGGGTGTCGATCCGATTTGCAATTTTACTTTGCAAAAATCCGGCTGCATTCTGCAGTCCGCGGAGTGCCAGTTGTTGTTGCGAATCGGTGCCCATCACGCTGACCGATACTTTTGCCTCGCGCATGTCTGGCGATACCTCCACACCCAAGACGGTGACGCCCTGGACGCGTGGGTCGCGCATTTCGGTCAGGATCGATGACGCGACGACTTCTCGGATCGCCTCGGCGGCTTTTAACAATCGGCGGCTAGACACAGGGGAAACAGAATGAGGAAGGATTTAGAAATCGAAACGACGAAGTGATCCGTTTGGTGCGGTGCCAGGAATCGCTGGCACGATGCGGGTGAACGTTGGGATGAGCAATTGCTAGGACGGAAACCAGTGTGGGCCGACACGCCAGAACGTCGATATCGACCGGCGAATCGCGTTCCGCTGACACACGTTGGCAAATGGTGCGGCTGAATCGTTCCTCCGGCGTTCCCTCAGGAATACCAAGCCGGTATGGCTTGGTGTTTGATTTGACGACGGGTGCGGATCGCGGTGATCCCGCGGCGCGTCGTCGGCGACTGGGCCCAGGCGGCCGAAACGCCAGCGGATGACGCTTCGTCCGGTATGCCGTGGAGCCTAGTCCAACGTTCGGGCAAACTCTTCGATCTTGTACGCTTCCAACACATCGTCCTGTTTGACGTCGTTGAAACCTTGCAAGCGGATCCCGCATTCCATCCCGCGGGGAACTTCCTTGACGTCTTCCTTGATCCGCCGCAGCGTCCCAAGTTCGTAGTCACCGATCGTTCGTCCGTCACGGTTGACGCGGATGCGGCAACCACGTTGGATCGAACCTTGCGCGACGTAACAGCCGGCAATGGTTCCGACACGGCTGATCGAAAAGACCTGTTTGACCAGGGCACGGCCGAGTTCGACGATGCGTTCTTCCGGTTTCAATCGGCCTTCGATCATCGCCTTGATGTCGTCAGTCAATTTGTAGATCACATCGTAACGACGCACTTGAACTTTGCGTTCATCGGCTAGCGATCGTGCTTGTTCGTCAGGGATAACGTTGAACGCGACAATCACCGCATCGGATGCTGATGCCAGCGTGACGTCGGCGAGTGTGACACCGCCAACACTTCGCTGCAGCACTCGCAATTCGACTTCTGGGTGATCGAATTTCGACAGTTCTTTGTCGATCGCTTCCAGCGAACCTTTGACGTCGGCACGAACAATCAAATTCAGTTTGACCCGTTCTTCGCCTTGTCCGAGTCGACCGTCCTGCAACATCTCTTGGAAATTTTCGAACGACACCTTCGTGGTGATACCCGACAAGTTCTCGGTGCTGCTGGCGTGAGCACGTGAAGCGGCGATTTCGCGAGCTTGGCTGATATCGTCCAAGACATGGAAACGATCACCAGCGCCAGGTGCAATGTCCAGCCCGATCAAGTTGACCGGCATGCTGGGGCCGGCTTCGGTGATCGGTTCACCCGTCAAAGTATTGGTCATCGCACGAACGCGACCATGCGACGGACCGCAAACCAGAATGTCGCCCACTCTCATCGTCCCGTTTTGAACGATCAGCTTGGCGACGACACCGCGATCGCCCTGTTGTTCCGATTCCAGACAAACGCCCATCGCACTGCGTTGGGGGTTAGCGGTGTACTCGTGCAAGTCAGCGACGGTGAGCAAGGTTTCCAGCAATTCATCCATGCCGGTACCTTTGGTCGCACTGGTGGGCACGACTTCGACGTCACCGCCCCATTCACTTGGCGTCAACTGGTGTTCGGTCAGCTGAGTCATCACGCGATTGGGATCGACGCCTTCCAGGTCGATCTTGTTCATCGCGACAACGATGGGGACTTCGGCAGCCTTGGCGTGGCTGATGGCTTCTTCGGTCTGCGGCATGATTCCGTCATCAGCCGCGACCACCAGGACCGCGATGTCGGTAACGTTGGCTCCGCGAGCACGCATCTCGGTGAACGCTTCGTGACCGGGCGTATCGACGAACGTGATGCTGCGGCCGTCTTTTTCGATTTCGTAGGCACGAATGTGCTGGGTGATCCCGCCGGCTTCGCCGCTGACGACGTCGATTCCGATCAAGTAATCCAGCAGGCTGGTTTTACCGTGGTCGACGTGTCCGAGGAATGTCACGATTGGCGGCCGTGGGACCAAGGATTCCGGCTCGTCGGCTTGCGATTCCAGTTCCGTGATCAGTTCGTCTTCGAGCGTCTCGGCGGCCTTCAGTTCAAGTGTCAGATCCATTTCGGTCGCCAGCATCTCGGCGGTCTCGTAATCGAGTTCCGAGTTGATGTTGACCATCATCTGCATGCCCATCAGCGTGCGAAGCATTTGCGCGGCAGGGACGCCGGCGGCTTCGGAAAACGAGCGAATGGTACAGGGCAGTTCCAGCACCACGGCATCTTTTCGCGGTGCCGCCGTGTTGGTGCCACGGCGGGTGAGTGTTCGGCGCCGCGAGTAGTGGTCGCGACCTGACATCCCCCCGTCGAGTTGCGGTCGACGTTTGTTGCCGCGAGACCGCTCGGCACGAGCGCTTGCCATGCCGGCAAGGCCTTTGCGACGTGGTTTGTCTTCGTCATCGGAATCGCCGCCACGTCCACCGCGTTTGGGTTTATCGCCGGTGAAGGCGGTGGCCCCAGTTGTGGCTCGACCGCCACGTTTCTTTTCTGAGTCTTCTTTGGCCAGTTGTTCCAGCGGCGCCTTGACGCCTTGTTTATGGCCGACGATGACATCTTTGCTGAGCTTGATGTCAGGCTTTTGCGCCTTTTCACTCGGGCTTGCCGCGGGTGCTGCGGGGGCCGGGGCATCGGGCAGCGACGCCATTTTGACATTGATCCGTGGCTCGCGGCGTTTCGGGGTCGAGCCTTCCGAACGCTTGGACGCTCCGCCACCGCTGCTGCGGTCCAGCGACCGCATTCGGTTACCGGCGTCGCCGGCCGATGATTCCTGGCGGATGGGGGCGATTGAATCGTCAACAACGGTCTTGGAGCCTGGAACCCGACCCACGAGTCCGCCGCTTTTTCCGCGAACGGAAGGGGGGAGCTTGACTTCGGGTGCTTGAGCCACCGGTTCCTTGGGGGCTTCGACTTCGACTTTTTCGACCGGTGGCAAGGGGGCCGGTGCGCGGACCGGGCGTGGTGCCTCTGTCTTGGGCTTGGCTGGACCACGGGCAGCGGGTGGGCGAGACGCCGAGCCGGATGATCGACCGATTTGAATCGAACGAGGCTTGCGTTCAGGCGTGAGCGTTTCGCGCACCGCCGTCGGTGCTGCGGAACTGGCCGCCGCTGATGCAAGAGGTTCGGGCTTGGCGTCGGATCCTGCGAGATGATCGCGGACGCGCTGAGCCTCCTCGTCGCTTAGGCTGGCCAGCGCTGATCCTTTGCCGGTGATTCCGACTTTCTTTACAAGATCAACGAGATCTTTACTGTCGATGTTCAGTTCTTTTGCGAGCGCGTAAATGCGTGCGGGCACTGGGTGGAAATCCTGTCAAAAACGTATGGAACCCGACATTGGGGCGGATCGCACGGATTCGGATCGAAGTGCGGCCGGCGGGTTCGGTTTGGTATCGCTTAAATCACATAAAGGTCGTCCTCCATCAGACGTGAAAAGTCCGCCCTGGACCGGTCACGAAGGAGTGTTCGGTGTGGAAGGTTCGATCACATGAGGCTGATTTCGGATTCAGCCCATTCCTAAGATAACGAAAAAGCTTGTCCAAGCAGAGGTCTGCAAAGGAACTTTCCGCCATCATTCTGGCTAACGCTGTCGCTAACTAAGCTTTAGTGGCGGTGTCATCCGCACTATCGGGGTCTGCAGCCGCTTCGGCCGCGGCGGCGTCGGGCTGATCAGCCTCGGTTGCCGGTTCGCTGCTGGCGTCAGGGGTTTCTGCCGAGGCCTCGGTTGTTTCCGCAGCAGGCTCGGCTGTTTCCGCAGTTGGCTCGGCTGTCTCTGCGGGGTTTTCTGCTGCATCTGCGGCGGAATCGGTTGGTTCGGCGGCAGGTTCGGTCTCGCCTGATTCGGCTGCGTTCTCGGCCGTCGCTTCGGCTTGAGCGGCCGCGGGTTCGGCGATCCCCGTCTCTTCGGCCTCTCGCTGGATCCGCTCTTGTTCGCGTCGGACCCGGCGTTCTTCGGCGGCGGCGACTTCGGCTTCTTCGGCTTTCTGCTCAGCGACTTCGACGATTCGGTCGACCGCGTCGGCCGACAAGCCGCTCATTTCCATGAAGGCATCCGGTTCAATCACCGACAGATCGTCATAGGACAGGTATCCTTGTTCGACCAACGATTGGGCGATTTCTTCGGTCATGCCCTCGATCGCGGTGAAGCCACCGACGGCTCGTTCGATTTGTTCTTCCAGTTCGCCGCCGGTCATGATTTCGATATCCCAGCCACACAGCTTGCTGGCCAAGCGAACGTTTTGGCCTCGGCGACCAATTGCGAGTGACAGCTGGTCTTCCTGCACCAGGACAATCGCTCGGCCGATCATGTCGCAAAGCAGGACTTGCTCGACTTCGGCGGGTTGCAATGCGTTGGGGATCAGGACCTCGGGGTCTTCGCTATAGCGGACCACGTCGATGTGTTCGCCGGCGAGTTCCTCGCGGACGGCCTTGATCCGACTGCCGCGATAGCCGACGCAAACGGCGATCGGGTCGACTTGTGAATCGATGCTGCTGACGGCAACTTTACTGCGATAGCCGGGTTCACGGCTGATTGAGTTGACCGAAATGATGCCTTCGTTCAGTTCGGGGATCTCTTGTTCGAACAAGCGTTGAACGAACTGTGGGCGTGTTCGGCTGAGCACGACTCGCACGCGGTTGCCGGTTGCGCGTACTTCGAAAACAACCGCTCGGACACGTTCGGCCGCGTGTAGCGTTTCACCCGGGATTTGTTCGCTGCGGGGCAGGATGGCTTCGACATTGCCCAGGTTCACCGTGGCGACGCCCCCATCGGCGCGACCGATGATGCCGCTGACAATTTCGCCGATCTGGTCGCGGTACTCGGCCATCAGCGAATCACGCTCGGCTTCGCGGACCTTTTGAATGATGACTTGCTTTGCGGTTTGTGCCCCGATGCGCCCGATCTGGTCTTCGCCCAGCGGTTCGCCTTCGAGGACCGCTGTCATCCGTCCGTTTTCGCGGTCCAGCTGGACAACAATGTCTGCTTCTTCGCCGTATTGACGTTTCGCTGCCGTTTGCAGAGCCGACTCGATAGCCGCGAAGACTAATTCCGTGTCGATATTCTTCTCACGATGAAGCGAATCGACATAGCGCAAAATGTCTTGAGGATTCATGGCGGCGTGTGGTCGAATTGCTGCGTACGGATAAAAAAACTGCCCGAACCATGAGGGGCTCGGGCAATCGCTTGAACCAAGTTAAGGACGCCACTTTATCGATAGGGCCAGTATGTGTCAACCAAGGTTGATGGGCGGATCGGGACCACCAACGCGGCTTTGAACACGCCTTCGGTGGGCACCGAGACACGCACTCGTAGCTCGCCCATGCTGGGGCGACCGAGCTGGTTTCGCCAGTCGTCGGTGACGATCGATCGTGACCGCCATGTGCCACTGATGCGGCGGTCCACGCTGGTTGTCCGGCGAGTTCGGTCACCCTTGTGCGGAAACACGGCTGAGGGCCAACCAAAGAGTGGACGCAGTGGTTCGCGAAGCGGCAGCTTGACTCGCGCTACGCCGTCCTCGCCAAAAGGCAGGTTCATGGACCAGCGGACCGGCAGGCGGGCCGCGTCGACATAGTTGAAATGGTCGGCGGTGGGAACGCGAGGCATCAGTTCGAATGTCGCTGCGGCGCGTGTGACCACGGGGCGGTCTTGTGAGTCCAGCAATACCACTTCGACTCGCCATCCGTCGGGGTCGGCGTCGGCGTCAAAGTTGGCCAACGATGCAACCATGTCGACGTATTTCGGACGTGCCGAAGTTCGATCCGCCGCCGCGGCGAATCGTGCCCGCGCCGCAGCGACGGTTTGATCGGTGTGCCGTGCCGCGGGAACGACATAACTGACCCCGTCGTACTGGATGGTGGAAGTTCCCGGCGCTGGAGTCGTTGTTGATACGGGCACTGAAGTCGTTGTTGACTCCGGTGCTGGTGATGAACCTGTCGCCGATGCGTCTTGCTCGGCGCCCCGAGACACGCCAGCGATCGACAAGACGACGATGGCGAATAGGACGATCATCAGGGTTCGCATGGAAACAGCTGGCGAACCTTGTGCCGACGCATTGGGCTGATTTGGGATCTTCGTTGGGGCCAAAACGAAACCTCTTGATGACGGATTCAACGGTGAAGGGTTGAAGCCAAGGTTTCGCAAAAGGCAGACCGAATGACGGGCGATCACGTCAGGGTGATTGGTCGCCCGAGCGAATTCTGCGTGAATCGTCGGTCGTTGTCGCAGCCCAATCGACAAGCGAAACCAGAGGCGGCGATGCGACGCTGCGTAATCGAAACGTCACGCGTTGACGAAACTCAACGCGTGTTTCGATCGATCAACTGGCGACATGGATGTCTGCCGGTCGTCGAAACCTGATCAGTTAGACGGTCTGTGCGGTTTCGCACGGTAGCGGTCCCCCAAAGGACTGGGGAATTTTTGCTCGTTTTGCGCCTCCGATCAAGCTTCAACGTAACGAGGTCGTAGTGTTTAGGGCTAAAGATACGGCGCCGCGAGCCTGCGAGGTTTGATGCGCCGGGGGCAAATCATACGCGAAGACGTCACGGGGCGGAACAATGTTGGTCCGACTAGCGTTTTCGTTTTACGCCAGACTTAAAAAGGTTCGACCAAGATGAATCCTACGACTATTGATCGCGCCGAGCGACGTTTCTCGCGAGGCGGTTTTTCGCTGATTGAGATGGTAATTGTCATCCTGATCCTCGGCATCATCGCTGCCGTCGCAGCACCTCGCATGTTCGATACGGCCGCAACAGCCGAAGAGAATACGACTCGCCAACAACTCGGCGTGATGCGAAACGCAATCGAGATGTATCGAGCGCGTTCGGGCGTGTACCCGGCCGACGGCGAATTGAAAAACGCCATGACGTCGATGCTGAACGGCCCGTTTCCTTCGCCAACGATCGGTGGCGTGCGTGATAACGACAACGTTTATTACGATACCGACACTGATACGGCCGTTGCCGTAGCGGCCAACGCATCGGAAGACGCAGGTTGGGCCTACAAGCCCGCCAACGGCAGTCTCAAGTTGAACGTTGAATCCGGTGAAAAAGGTTCGGAGTGGTAGACGGCAACTGAACGACTGAGGTTGTGAAGTTTGACGGTGGACAATGTCTTGTTGCTCGCACGGACAAGGCATTGCCATCAGGTTTGCAGCGATTCTCTGGCGAAACGGGGTGTCCTGCGGGGGTAGGTCATCGGACGTGCGGCGATCGAAGCAGAGACTTCGAATCGACGCCACACGCGCCAGGATAAAATTAACATGTCTGCAACACCAAACATTCTGATCGTCGAAGACGATCCCGTTTTTCGACGCGTGATGAACTTTACCGTGGCCAGTTACGGGCTGCGCGTCGAGACGGCTGCTGACGGCCAACTGGGATTCGAAAGAATGTGTCAGGGCGGTATCGACTTTCTCGTTACCGATTTGCAAATGCCTGTCTGTACCGGGCTGCAGTTGATCGAGATGCTCGACGAGTCCGAGTCGCTGACACGGCCACCCACGATCTTGTGCACCGCCAAAGGTTTGGAACTCGACACGGTCGAACTGATGCGAGAGAAGAGCCTCGTCGCGATCATGCACAAGCCGTTTAGTCCACGAAAGCTGGGCGAGTTGATCTTGCAGCAATTCAGTGGACATGACCGCAGCGATAAATCGTCGGGCGATCGAAAATCCGATGATCTAAAAACAGACGATCTAACAAACGGGCACCCGCAGCACGGGGTTCTCAAGAGCGGGACGTCGGCGGCGGAATCAATGCCTGCCGCGCCGATGATCCTTGATCTAAGACCAGGAATCGGGCCGGGAGCTTTTGTCGATGACTGATCTGGATTCCTGCACGACCGAAAGGGTCGAGCCAAAGGATCCAGGTTCCGGGTCGCCGGCCCTTTCTTCACCCGCAAAGCAAAAGAAATTTCATCCGCGCCGTCCTCTCGTGACGACGCGAATCGGAATTTTCTTTGTCGTGACTGCTATCTCGATGCTGGGCTTGGCATTGATCGCGCATGCGTCGCCCACCGACGTTTCGTTACAGTCGTCCCTGTGGGTGATCGGCATCACCGTTTGCGCGTTCGGTGGTTTGACGTCAATGGGTTCCGTTCGAACCCTGAGGACGATTGAATCGGAACTGCGTCGGATCGCTGATTCGCCTCAGGATGCACGCTCGGCACGGTCGATCATCGGTGCCGACGATGCCGTCGCCGGCTGGAACACGCTGGTCCACGATGCACAGCGCAATTCGTTAGGCGTCACCGATTCGCATCGGCACGCACCGCTTGATCGCGAGGCCACGACGTTGGCGCGGGCCATGCGCGGATTGCCAATTGCTTGGGTGATCACGGGACCCGATGGTTCGATTCGGTACCTGAACCCGGCGGCCTGTGGGCTGTTGGGGCTGGACGAAACCGCGGGCAATGATTCCGCCAGTAACGGAGCTGCTGATCAAGATTCCTCCGATCATATCGGTCGCGATTTGCCTGCGTTGATCGGTTTGCGAGACAGCGAGAACGAAGACGCATCGCGATTGCTGAGCGACCTGCTGGGCAATGTGCGAATGGTACACGCCCGCCGTACCGCGATGATTGGACCCAAGCAAGTCGATCTGCGTATCACGCGGTCAATCCTTGACGGCCGAACCGGTGACGGTAAGGGCCTGGCCTGGGTGCTGCACGACGTCACTCAACAAGAGATCGCCGCCCACGCGCGAGACCAATTCTTGATGGCAGCGACGCACGAACTGCGTACGCCGCTTAATAATTTGCACGGTTATGCCGAAGCGTTACAGTCGGCCGAGCAATTGGATGTCGAACACCAGAAGGAATTTTGCAACGTCATTGTGGCTGAGTCGCGTCGTTTGGGCCGGTTGGTCGACCAGATGTTGTCGGTCACACAGATGGAAGCCGGTTCGATGATCGCGAATCGGCACGAGTTGGAAGTCTTGCCCGTTGTCGAGTACGCCGTGGAGCAGATTGCCGGCTACGCGGATCAAAAGCAAATCAAGATCGTCACAAGCCTGTCGGCAAAGCTGCCGATGGTCAATGGCGATCGCGACAAGCTGCAGGCGGCCTTGGTCAATCTGGTCGGAAACGCAGTCAAGTACACCGATCACGAAGGCGAAGTCTTGATCCGAGCCAGCGAAGACGAGCAATGGGTTCGCATCGATGTCCAAGACAACGGCCGCGGTATTTCGCCAGAAGAACAGTCGAAGGTCTTTGATAAGTTTTTCCGCGGCGCCGAAGCCGAGCAATCCGAAGAGCGAGGCAACGGTCTTGGGCTTGCATTTGCCAAAGAGGTCGTGCGACTGCACGGCGGTGACATCAGCGTCGATAGTACCCTCGGTGAGGGCTCAACGTTCACCATGCGATTACCGGTCAGTGGTAAATCTCGTTCGGGAATCTAATCAGGAGAGACGGCGATGCCTGTTTTAGATCGACACGGTTCCGTACTGGTTGTGACGCCGCAGGGAGCGCTGCGCACCGACGATGTTCCCGATATGGACGCCAAAGTGCAAGCCAACATCAATGGCGGTGTGCCGATGATCGTCATCAATCTATCCGAGACTCCGTTGATCGATGGGCAAGGTTTGGAATGGATCCTGAACCTGGACGAAGCCTGCTGTCGTCGGGGTGGATGCGTCCGTCTATGTGGCGTCGGGGAATTGTGCCGCGATGTGCTGAGAATCACGGGCGTCGGCGAAAGCATCAAGGTCTATGACGATTTGACCGCCGCGCTGGGGAGCTTTGCATGAGCACTCCGCCAGAGACGTCTGATAATTCCGAACATGCGGCATCGCTTGGCGATATCGCACTGATCGACAACGTGGCGTCACAGCGCCGCGCGGTCGTGGTGCGACCGAGAGTTGTTGCGCCGGAGAAACCGGTCGCGGCGCCCGAGGCTCGCGTGCCACTGGGACAGCGACTGATCGACGCCGGACTCATTCGAGCCGAGGAACTCGAGTCGGCGCTGTCTCACCAAGCGTCCGAAGAGGATCAAAGAAATGGTCGTGGCGCGAAGTCGACCAAGAAGCGGCCTGCAAAACGATTGGGCGAAGTCGTCACCGAACTCGGGCTGGTTTCTGAAGCCGACTTGCTGCCGTTGTTGGGACAACAGTTGGGGGTCGAAGGCGTCCGGTTGCGAGAAGGGCTGATCGATCCGCTGGCCGTGCGACTGGTTCCACGTGAGCTCGCCGAACGATTCAAAGCATTGCCGTTGATGCGGGTTCGCGACGAATTGACCGTCGCGATGTCGGACCCGCAAGACTTGGCCGCGATCGATACGTTGGCACGCATTAGTGGTTGTAGGATCCGGCCCGTTTTTACACTCGCCACCGGAATCGATCGTCTGCTGCCACGCTGTTACGAGGACAACTATGCGGTCGACTCGGACACCGCCGGCATGGATGTCGAACAACTCGAGCTGGAATCCGAAGCGATTGAATTGGATTCAACTGGCGTGGAACAGTTGGCCGAGGGAAGCCCGGTCATCAACCTTGTCAATTACGCGATCATTCAAGCTGTTCAGCAAGGCGCCAGCGACATTCACATCGAAGCAGGGCACAAGAGTACTTCCGTTCGATTCCGCATTGATGGTTTGTTGCGAGAAGTGATGAAACCGCGTCGTGACTTGCACGCCGCGATCGTGTCACGGATCAAGGTGATGGCCAAATTGGACATCGCCGAACACCGTCAGCCGCAAGACGGGCGACTGCACGTTCGCATCGCTCGCCGCGAAGTCGACTTGCGTGTGAGCACGTTGCCGACCGTCTTGGGCGAAAAGGTCGTGATGCGAGTGTTGGATCGAAAGAATATTACGTTCGACCTGAATAAACTCGGTTTGCCAAACGACTCACTGGACACGATGCGTGGCATGCTAAGCCGACCGCACGGATTGGTCTTGGTCACCGGGCCTACCGGCAGCGGCAAAACGACAACGTTGTATTCGGCGATCGAACTGATCAAAGGTATCGAGCGAAACGTGATCACGGTCGAAGATCCCGTCGAGTACCAGCTGGAATTGATCAACCAAGTTCAGGTGCAAAGCGAGAATGGGATGACATTCGCGCAGGCGCTGCGGAGCATCCTGAGGCAAGACCCGGACGTGATCATGGTCGGCGAAATTCGCGACCGAGAAACAGCCGAAACGGCAATCCAAGCCGCCCTGACCGGGCACCTGGTGCTCAGCACCTTGCACACCAATGACAGCGTCTCGGCGATCACGCGACTGATCGATATGGGCGTCGAACGTTTTAAGATCGCCGCCTCGTTGGTCGGTGTCGTTGCCCAGCGGTTGGTGCGAAATCTTTGCGAAAACTGTCGTGAGTCCTACTATCCTTCGGCACGTTTGCTTGAGGGGCTGAACTACGACGGGAACTTGCGTCACGCCTTTGCACGCAGTCGCGGTTGTTCGCAATGTTTCGAAGTCGGTTACCGCGGCCGGACCGGGATCTATGAACTGTTGCAATGCGATACGGAAATGCGACACCTGATCAATACCAACGCCACGCTTGATCAATTGCGCGCCGCGTTGCACGGACCGACGCTGCTATCGGAAGGTATGCGTTTGGCCGAAGCGGGTGTGACCAGTCTCGAAGAGGTCGGTCGCGTCGCACTGACTGATTAGCCAAGGATTGCGGACGACTGTGATCGTCCATCGAGCTTATGAATCCCGCATTCACCCCCTACGAACCGGCCAACCACGACTCGGGTAACCCGATGTCGCCGCTCGCGTATGTCGATCCCTTGTCGCACGCCAGCGAAACCATCGGCGACAGCCAGGGGGCGGCAAATTCGTCGACGCCCGCTGCTGCGAGTTTTGATCCCAATACGTTGAGCCTGCCGAGTCGAGGTGTTTCTCGTCGGCGGGTGTTATTGACGCTGAACCAGTTGGCGGTGATGTGCAATAACGGGCTGGAAATCGCGGAAGCGATTGAGACCGTTGCCAAGTCATGCCACGATGACAAGCTGGCCGCCTCTTTGGCCAACATTCACGATGCGGTTAGCCAAGGTAGCTCGTTTTCGAATGCGGTCGCCGTGTACGGTGAGTTCTTTCCCTCAACATTGGCGCCCATGCTTTCGGCGGCCGAGGCCAGTGGCGAAGTGCCCGAGACATTGACGCAGACCTGCGAGCGCATGCGAAGCGAGCTGGAGACACGCGGGGCGATCCTCAGTGCGATGATCTATCCATTGATTCTGATCGGTGCGTCTTCGGTGGTCATGTCGGCATTGATCATCGGTGTGTTGCCACAGTTCAGCAAAGTCTTTGCCTCGATCGGAAAGCCGGTTCCGGTATCGACGCAATATTTGTTGCAGCTTGGCGATTTTTCACGCGAGTACTGGATGATTTTGTTGCCGATCGTGCTGGCCTTTCTCACCGCAATGGTGTTGCTTCGCAGGCATCCGTTGATCCAAAAGCCACTTGGACGACTGCTGATGTACGGTCCACTCATTCGCGACGCGTATCGACCCTTGGTGGCCGGTCGAAATTTTCGAACAATGTCGGCGATGATTCGTGGCGGCGTTCCGCTGCTGCAAACGGTTCGGCTGACACGTCGTACGACTCGTGATCTGTATTGGCAGTCTTTGCTGCGAGAAATCGAATCAAACCTCATCGACGGTCTGCAAGCCAGTGCGGTGATGAAGGAAGTGGATTATCTGCCGCCCGAAGCCGCCCAGATGATGTTCACCGCAGAACGAACCGGGCGCGTCGGTGAAGTCCTCGAGGACATCGGGACTTTTTATGAACAGGAGGGCGCTCGCCGGATCAAACGCCTCGTGATTGGTTTCGAGCCTGTCATTATTCTGCTCATGGGCGTCGTTGTTGCGGGCGTCGTGATGTCGGTGATGTTGCCGCTGCTGGATGTATCGACGGTGCGGCGATAGCGTTTGAAACGATTTTGCGGATCGATCATGCGCTCCGGGCATCGAGAACGGGCCCCCGTCCGAGCTTTGTTTGAATCACGTCTGGCCGTGACGTACATCCAAGAGGTTGAGTGTTTTTGTACCCATCGGGATAACGCCACGATGGAAGCCAGATCAGGTCCGCCGGCAATCAGCCACCAACAGGACCGGGCGCTGGCAGAGTCGTGCGGGTCGAGTCGCAAGCGAGATCGACGCCGTCTCGGCAACGCAAAAACGCGTTCCCGCGAGAGCCGTTGACGGAGGCTTTTCGGCACCCCTTTGTTTTTGATGACACCAGCATGCTGCAAGCGGCCACGTTCGAGACGACCGACACACCCATCGCCGCGACGCCATCGCGTTTTCGGTGGATGCGTGATGCATTCACGACACCGAGCACACGTTTCGTCGGAATCGACTTTTCCATCCCGACCGTGCGGATCGCGACCCTTGATCAAGCGAAGCCGCAGCAGCGGCATTCCGATGGGCTTGGTCCATTGCACTGTACGAGCTGCTGTCGAATCGAATTGCCCTTCAATCCGTTGGAAAACACGACTCCCGAGTTAATCGACCGAATGGTTGACCGGCTGGGCGAATCGTTGCCTCGATGCGTCGACGGCGAGGAAAATGTCGCCGTGCTGTCGATGCCATCACCTTGGATTCACTACGAGACAATCCCCGTCGCACCGGCATCGGATGCCGCCGCACAACTACCTGTCGAGATTCGCCAGCGATGTGATCAGATGTTTCGAGCTTCTGCGTTTCGCAGTTCGGCACATCTGTCGCATTGGCCCGTCGCGAGCGGTGCACCCCTGCATGTGTTGGCCGCGACGGCGACCGATACGGCGTGCAAAATTGCAGAGCACGTCAGCGATATCGGTTACCACGTGCAAAGTATCTTGCCTCACGGTGTGGCGCTCGGGCTCGCCGCTGGGCCGTTGACGTCCCTGCAACCGCGATGCCTCGTATTGTTGCAACGCCTCTCGGGGTTGGTGTGTGTCACGCAATCAGGTCGATGTGGGCTAAGCCGGGTGCTGCCAAATTGTCCCCGGCAAGTCTTTTATGCCGAGGATGTGGATTCACTGCATCCCTGGATCGAACAGGTCGCAAAAGAAATACAAGCGACGCTGAAATTTGCCGCTCGGAACCAAAGCGATGTCGATCCGGATGCGGTTGTGATGCTGTGCGGCGACCTTGCGCACATCGAGGGGATTGATGTGGCATTTGCGAACTTTTTGCAGCGTCCGGTCGCCAAGTGGATGTTCACCGGCGAGGCCACCCGGGGATGTTTTATCCAATCGGATTCAAACGTGGATGACCCCCGCAATGCCGTGGCGTTTTCGCTTGCATTTGCCGCGTCACGATCGGTCGCTTGCAAACAAGGGGGACGTACGAAGCGCGAAATGAAGGCTATGCCGCAAGCCGATGACAAAGCGAGTCTCGACACGGGGCAGCAATCCGGTCGAGAGACAAACCCCGTGCCCGGTCAAGACGCGGGAGTCACGAGATGATGCGAACAGCTGAATCCCAATTCGGACTGACCGCCATGGAGCTGAGCGCAATGGATTTGTTGCCTCAGCGATTCCGCGAACAACGTCAAATACATCGTACGGCTTATCTCTGGTCGGGTTTGTCGCTACTGTCGCTGGCCTTGCTTGTGGGCACCGTCGCGGCATTGTGGGCGCATGCGAAAAATGTTGAAAGTCAACAGACGCAATTGTTGGCCGATGCGGCACCGCTGCAGGTCGTGCGACAAGACGTCATCCGGATGCAAGCCGAAGTCGAATCGTTGCGATTCGCCTGCACCCTTGCCGAGTCGGCCAAGCCTCATGATGAGCTCGTCCAGTTGCTCGCCGCGTTGACGCTGGCATCTCACGACTTTGAAGACAGCATCCTCATTGATTCTGTCGATATTCATTTACCCTTGGAATCGCCGACCGATCAATCTTCACGCCCCGATTGGGCTAAAGCGTCGATGAAGGTAACCGCCGACGTCGACAACGATCGAACAATGGCGCAATGGCTCGATCGACTGAACGCGTCAGATCGAATCCATGAACCGATGATCGCGGACAATGATGCCGAACAGCGTCAGTTGTCGAGGTCGATTGAGGCAACGCCGATCGTGATCGGAGACCTGCCATGAGCGCCGACAAAAAACAAGCTCGTGTCGATGCGGCAAAAGATCGCCCGGAAAGCTCTCGTCGTGCAGCGCTGGAATTTCTGAGGTCGGCATACCGGATTCGTCTGTTCGGCGTACTCGTCTGTGTCGGCTTGATTGCGGCGACTGCTTGGGTTTGGCTGCATCCTGAAGTCGTCGTGGGTAGCGATCGCGTGGATCGCGCTAAGATGGCTGACGCGATCGAATTGCTGGAACAAGCGGCGGATTGGCGAGCCGATTACGTCGCCTGTACGAACGAGCGCGACGCGTTGCAGCGGCGCATCGAAACGATCTCACGGTGGTTGCCCCAGTCGGTTGATTGGACGCAAGTCAATGATCAAGTTCGTCGCGCGGGTTTTGACACGCGCGTTGAAGTTGTTCAATTACGGCAATTGGAAAATCATGTCGGCGAACGTGTCGGGGTGCTGATTGCGGAATGCCAAGTCAAAGGTCGTTTCAACTCGATCTATGAATTTATTCATCGGATCTCGACCGCTCAGGATTACACCGCGAGCGACAACGATCCCGGATCGACTGCGGCGCATCTGCCGGTCTGGTGTCAAAGCGTTCGTTTGCAGCGCGTGCCAGATGTTGTCGATGGCGAGGTTCAGTGTGTCGCCACCGTCATGATGCGGGTGCCCTATGCCGCCGAGGGGACTGCCGCGGCACGTCTGTTCGCAAAGGACCTGACCGATGCCTAAGAATACGGATTCGGCCAAACGTAAAAAACAACTCATGTTGATCGCCGTATTGGCGGTGGGGCTGCTGATTGCGGTCCTGACCCAACCGGAAACCAAACCGGACGCTGTTTCTGACAGTCCGGCAAGCAACACCGGCACCGAACTGGAAATCAGTTCTGTCGCGCTGCAAGGTGACAGGCAAGGTGCCAACGACACCGGCGCTGCGGATTTGCAAGCGGCTCTGGAGCGATTTGCGCTGCGAGAACTTTCGCGTATTGAGCTGCATGAATTGCAACAACGCACTCTCTTCCGAGTTCGTCCGGTGGACTCGGGCTCATCCGGGGCTCTGCGGCCATCCGAGGGCCCGATTCGCGTCGAAGCGGTCTATGGCAGTTCCTCTGAGGGGCACTCGATGGGAACGACCGAAGGCGGCTCCGCATTGATCGGCAACGCGATCGTTCGCCCAGGGCAAACTCTGCCCGATGGACGCAAAATCGTCGACATCACCAGTGACGGTATTGCGATTGCAAAGTAGTGATTATCGTCTTTCTCCAGTGGTCTCGGCGTCGATCCTATTGTCCGTTCTCACGAACCTTTTTTCTCGTTCGCACTCCCCTCGCTTAGCGGGATCGCATCGGGTTTGCGTCGGCTGAATCTAGACATTTCGCTTGATTCCCGACTTTCTGGCTTGAATCTCTTTGCTCAATCGATCACGCGCGCCGATACCCGCTATGTGAAACTATGCCGATTGTGCTGGTAATCCGGGTCGTCTCGATCGCGGAAAACGATACTGCCCAACGCAGTGGCGGCACCATCCAAGCCGGAAACGCGGCCCTGGTCGCGATCGATTTCGGTTTGATGGCATTACGTTACGGAGAGCTAGTCAACATATGTGCAACGGCGGCGATTTCATTCGCAGCGGATCGATCTTGGTTTGCGTGGCCTGCTGCGCGCTCGTTGGTTCTGCAGCGATCGCCGTTGCGGACCAGCCCAATGAATCGTCGGTCGTCGAGTCCAGGCCGCAGGGGCCGGTGCGCCCTTTGGTCAAGCCACTGCAGGTTGCCGAAAATGAGTCGGTCAAACTGAACCCGATTCACCAATCCACACCCACCGTCAGCACGTGGAACAAGATCGCCCGAGCAATTCACGCGGAAGCCTCGCAGAACCATTCGTCTTCTCGGTCGGCCGTGGTGACCGCTTCGCCGCAGCCCGCCGCCGCATCACCGAATGCCGTCGTTCCACTGGTTCGTCAGGTCGCCGGCGAATCGGACTACGACCGCGTCAGCGAACCCGTGTTGGTACCCATCGAGCGAGTTCCAACGGGCGACGGTGTCCGCTTGGATCATGACAACGGGCGCGTCACGCTGGTGGCAACCGGTGCCGAACTGACATCGGTGTTGCGGATGATTGCCGACCATCACTCAATGAACTTGGTGCTCGCGCCCGATGTGTCCGGTCCAGTGACCGTCAGCATTCGCGGCGCCGCGATGGAAGAGGTGCTCGACGCGATCTTAGGAGTCGCTGGATTCTCTTGGCACCGAGTGGGCAATCTGCTGTATGTGACAGGCGCATCTTCGCCAGGCATGGATCCACGAGTCCAAGGTCGAATCCTGCAGGTCTATCCGCTGGATTACATTGCCGCCGCCGACGTCGAATCAGTCGCCAACAGTCTTCTCTCACCCGTCGGCAGCGCGTTTGTTAGTGAAGCGGACTCGACCGATCAAAAGAAAACTCGAGAAGTGCTTGTCGTCGAAGACACGCCCGCGGCACACATGCGAATCGCGCAGTACATCGCCCAGATCGATGTGCCGCCGCGTCAAGTTTTGGTGGAAGCTCACTTGCTGCAGATCGCGCTCGACGGTGAAGACCGACATGGCGTGAACCTGCGCACACTGGCAAGGTTCGAAGGCGCCGAGATCACGTTAGAAGGCACCAACATGGCCGAGGAGGAATCGGCTGGCCCCTCGGTCGCCCTACGTGTCGAGGGAACCGATATGACCGGACTGCTTGAACTGATTCGATCGCAGAACAATTCGCGGACCCTCGCGTCGCCCAAGTTGTCGGTGGTCAACCATCAAGAAGCAAAAATTCAAATCGGCCAGCGGCTGCCCTATTCCGTTTCGACGACGACTCAAACGTCGACCGTGCAATCGGTCGAATTTCTCGAAGTCGGTATCGTGCTGACCGTACGGCCGATCATCACCGACGATGGGAACGTCCTAATGACGGTGTTGCCAAAAGTGTCCGGCGGAAAAATCACCGAGAACGGATTCCCAGAAGAAGACACCACAGAGGTGTCGACGACGATTCTGTTGCCCGATGGCGGCGGCGTCATCATCGGTGGATTGATTCGCGAAGAGAACGTTGATTCCAATTCGTTCGTCCCAGGGTTCGCAAAGATTCCTGTGGTGGGAAACCTGTTCAAACGC
This sequence comes from uncultured Pirellulaceae bacterium, assembly GCA_963975425.1. Lineage (GTDB taxonomy): Bacteria > Planctomycetota > Planctomycetia > Pirellulales > Pirellulaceae > CAXBGS01. The sequence goes on along the minus strand of CAXBGS010000002.1, from coordinate 884,251 downwards.
AAAGCTAGTGAATGTCGTCGCAACGAATTGATCGTCGCGCTCGTCACCCACATCATGCCGGACGTTCAGGGACCACGCCAACATGAAATCCAAGAGTTGCAACAAGCGTTGCCTCCTTATGCGTCGTTGGAACTCACTCAGCCAGTGATGTATGGCGTTCATCAATAGGGACGCTCAACCCATAGAAGCGCTCATTCATCGTGCAAAACACAACTGAGCAGGCTTCGGAGCTTCGCACGCCGATCCCAAGCCAAGGCGGAGTGCTAACGAAAGAAGGCGGGTGACGGACCGGCGATCACAGCGCCTGAGAAGCCTTGCGCCTGAGACACCTTGAGCCCGAGAAGCGTTGAGCCCGAGAAGCGTTGAGCCTGAGAAGCCTTGAGGCCCGAAAGCCTTGAGCTTGCGGATGCTAGCCGCCGAACAGCGAGTTGTATCGCAACTCCGCGTCAGAAACTCCATAGTCGTGTCCCGGAATCGTACGGTGGTGCGGATGCATCACCGGGGCAATCACCGGACCGTGTCTTCTCGGTGGAAACCTCATCACCCACAGCAAGACCGCGAAGAGCGAAATCGCGGTCACTAATTTCAGCCAGCGGAAACTGAATCGATACGTTTGGCGCTGACCCGCACGCTGCAAAGGCACCGGTTCGAGAAAACCGAGTCCTCTCAGGCACAATCGTACGGTTGCCTTGGAGGACACACGCATCAGATCGCCGACCTGCAGCGACATCGGCGTGTGGGGTTGTTTGGAATAAGTCGCTGGTTTGCCGTCAATGGACACAAGAGCCATCAGATCCGCGTCTGCGGCAAAGGGCTTCAACGACTGGGCGATCGTCTGGAAGGTTGCCGGGCGGCGACCGGGCTCTTTGTCCAGCATCGATTCGATCAAAGCCGCCAATTTCGCCGGCACATCGCGGCGAACTTTTCGAATTGGTGTGGGATCCGTCTCGATCGTGGCCAGCAGTTTGGCGGTCAGGGTATCAAGGTGGTCGGTGGAAAAAGGCGCTTTGCCTGCCAATAAATAGTACAGCGTACAACCCAGGCTATAGACGTCGGCACGGTGGTCGACCCGCCGCGGGTCCGTCGCCTGTTCGGGGGCCAGATAGTCAATCGTGCCCAGCACCTGACCCGTCGCTGTCATCGTGTGCCCGCCGTCCATCGTCCGTGCGAGTCCCAAGTCGAGCAGTTTGACGGTACCATCGCGATCAAGCATCAAGTTGGACGGTTTAACGTCGCGGTGAACGGTATTGTACGAGGCAACGAAACCGAGTGCCGTTGCCGCCTGAAATCCGATCTCGCAGACGTCCGCAACGCTTAGCCGGTGATGTCGCTGGATCAACTCGGACAGATCGAATCCATCGACCAAATCGGTGACCAAGAACAATTGGTCGGCCACGATTCCACCGTCGGTTGCACGCACGATGTTGGGGTGGATCATCGACGCGGCGACTTGTGCCTCGCGGCGAAATCTTTCTGCCGACTCGTGATCGTCCGCCCGAATTCCGATCAGAAATTTGATGGCGACGCTGCGATCAAGCCACTGATGGGTCGCGTGATAGACTTCGCCGTTTCCGCCTCTACCGATCAGTTCGCCGATGATGTATTTGCCAAGCGACCGACCCGTCCAAGATCGGCTTGGCGGTGATGCGAGTAGGCCTCGCGAGTCGGTACCGTGGATCTGAGGTATTTGCGACTCATGAGTCGATGAGGATCGCGCAATCGTTTTTTGGTCACTCATGGTCGTCGTGATGCTCCCGAGTTTGACTCATTCAGTTGGGTTAGCACTTCACGCAGTTTCGACCGCTTTCTTTGGCTTCGTAGAGTCGTTCGTCGGCGCTGGCAAGAATCTCATCAACCGAGCAGAGTGATTCTGGGGCGGGGGCGGCGACGCCAAAGCTGGCGGTAATCGCCAGCGGTCCGGCCGCGGTCTCGAACGGTGTGCTTGCGATCGCTTGGCGACATCGCTCGGCAACTTCTAGCGCCTGTTCGTGTTCGGCTTCGACCATGACAACCGCAAACTCTTCGCCGCCGAATCGGGACAGGACTTCGTCATCCCGCAGAACGCTGTGCAATCGTCGTGCTAGTTCCTTCAGTACTTCGTCGCCGACCAGATGGCCGTACGTGTCGTTCACACTTTTAAAGTGATCGATGTCCATCAGCGCGACGGCAATCGGTCGTTCGTATCGTTTGCAGCGGTGGATTTCTCGGGCGAGTGATTCCAGCAAGTACCGCTTGTTGTATGCGGCGGTCAACCCATCACGCGTCATCATCGAATAGACGGTTTCATGGTATTGCGCTTCAAAGTCGTTGTCGGCCAAGAAGCGATAGACGCGTGCGCCAAGTTGGATACGATCGCCCGAGCGCAGCTGGACTTGTTTGACTGAAAGTTCGTTGACCAAGACTCCGTTGGTGCTGCCCAAATCGAAAATCTCGTGCCCTGAATCGGTCTGGCGAATCTCGGCGTGTTTGCGCGACACCGAATCTTCATCGACGTGAATGGTGCACTCATTGGAACGCCCCAACGTCGTGATTTCGTGCTTCAGTTCGATCGGCCCACAGTCCAGGTCCAGCGGATAGATTTGCACCAACCACCGCGTCGAAGACTCATTCGATTCGTCATTGCTGACTTTGTAATTCAGGGTTGCTTGAATGGTCGTCATGCGGTCGGCTCGTCTTGCGAATTTCGATACAGGCGTCTGATCGCCTCGTCAGGCAGATCGTGCTATCGAAAGGTGCGTTGTCAGGTGGAATACGCGAAGAGGCAGCCACGCAAAAATCCGACAAACCCGTGCGCGTTGCCGTGAACTAGGGATTGCAGCGATATTCGCAGTGATTGGGTTTGCAACGATTGGCGGGAAAGGCGTCTGGCCACGAGAGGAGACCGACCGCGATGGGTGTCCGCGGCACCGAGTCAGATGGGCAGCCAGTCCGCCGCGCGTAACCGTTCAGCTGTGCTGCTCAGGGACTCTCTAGCTGCGCTGCTCAGAGGCTCTCTAGCTGCGCTGCTCGGGGACCGAACCGCCCCAGCCGAGTTTATCGCGCAGTGTCCGGTAATCGTTTTGTCCTGGCACCGACAGCATCCTGAACGACTCTTCGGCGCGGCGTACCGAGATTCGGTCACCCGGCAAGATGGCGCTCATGATGCGGCCATCGATGACAACACTGGTGGATCCGTTCGGTTCCGTAACGGCGAGTTCCAATCGCGTATCCGCCGAGTCGACCAACGGGCGATAGGTCAACGTATGAGGGCTGATCGGAGAGATCACGATCGCCTGAAGATTGCGACGCAATATCGGCCCGCCTGCCGAAAGATTATGAGCGGTGGATCCGACCGGCGTGGCAATGATCAAACCATCGCACCGGTAACTGGTCGCCAACAGATCATCGGCGTACAAATCGATTTCCAAGATGCGATACGGCGGTCCGCCCAACACCGCGACTTCGTTCAGTGCCAACTGTTGGGCGATCTCTTTTCCGTCGCGGATGAGTGTCGCACTTAGCATCAGGTGCTCGACAATTTCGAATCCGCCACAGCAAACATCTGGCCAAGTATTCAAGAAGTCGTCTGGCGAGAGCGCGGCAAGGAAACCCAGGCGACCGCAATTGACGCCAAGCACCGGCACTTGATTGGTCCCCATTTGACGTGCCGATTGCAGAATCGAACCGTCCCCGCCCAGCACGATCACGAGATCCGGCGAGTGTTTCTCGGGGTGTTCGCTGAAGTCATAAGAGAACTCTAGGTCTTCCGCCAGGATTTCAGCGCGAGATGCGATGACTGGACGCAAACGTTTCAGTTCCGTCTTGACCCGTTCGCGATCGGGAGCGCCCAAGATGACGACCTTTGGGCGTGTTCCACCGCCACGGATCCAGTTGCGGTGGTTCGACCGTGCCGGTTCGTTCATGCTGTCCCTTGTCCGCTAATGGTCAGTCGCGCCGATCCGGAGCGTCCAATTCTGTCGGCCGCTGGATACTTGCTGATTCGCGATCCGCCGGTCAAGCCGCTGCCGAGGCTTGCCGATGATTCTATGTCAGATGGCGTCCACCGACGACACTGTGTCCGCATTCCGACGAAACCTCGTGCTGGGAATTCGCGTCGCGGTCAATCATGACGGGTCGAAAGCCTAGCGACTAATGGGCCAGGACAGGTTGCGCGTTGGCCAGTTCGCGGCAGGTTTCCGCGATTCGCTGAGGGCTTAAACCGTGTTCATCCAACAGGTCATCACGGTCGCCATGCTCGATAAATTCATCCGGAAGCCCCAAAACCTTGATGCCTCGCGTATCTAAACGCAGTTGGACCGCACATTCCAGCAGTGCCGAGCCAAATCCGCCTAGTTCGGTGCCTTCCTCTAAGGTGACGACGAATTTTCTGTCCGCCAAAGCGGCTGACAACATCTCGGTATCGATCGGTTTGGCAAAGCGGGCATTGACGACGCCGACGCTCAGATGACCGTCCAGCAGGTCGGCCGCTTCGATCGCTTGCTGCAGCATCGCGCCGTAGGCGATGATGGTTCCGTCGGTGCCTTCGCGAATCACTTCACTGCGTCCGATCTCGATCGGTGCCGGTTCATGATCGACTTCCATTGCAGGTGCTTTGGGGTATCGAATGCCGCATGGGTGTTCGTGCTTTAACGCCGCCGCCAGCATCATGTCGACTTCTGCGGCGTAACCCGGCGCCATCACGACCATGTTCGGGAACAGCCGCATGTAACCGATATCGAACAGTCCGTGGTGTGTCGGTCCATCGGGTCCGGTCAGCCCCGCGCGGTCCATCATAAAGACGACCGGCAAGTCCTGCAGGGCGACTTCTTGAAAGATCTGGTCATAGCTGCGCTGCAGGAACGTGCTGTAAATATCCACGATCGGCCGCAGGCCCGTCTTGCATTGGCCGGCGGCAAAGGCGACGGCATGAGATTCACAGATGCCGACGTCAAAAAAACGATCGGGGAACTGTTCGCGCACCGGTTCCAACTTATTGCCCTGGCACATCGCCGCGGTGATGACCGTGACGCGCGGGTCGGTCGCCATTTGTCGCCGAATTGCATCCCGAGCCGGTACGGTGAACGGCGCCGCAGCGACGGGATTGCTGACGGATTTCTGTGTGATCTCGCTGGCAGAAACGTTCGTCGCTTCGTTGTCTTTGAACGCAGGCGGCGTGTGAAAAAAGACGGGGTCTTCTGCTGCCGGCTTGTAACCGTGACCTTTTTCGGTGACCACATGCAGCAGCACCGGGCCGGTCATCTCGCGGACCATTGCTAAGTACTTGCGAACCAGCGCGATGTCATGACCGTCGATCGGTCCGACGTAGCGGATGTTTAGCTCTTCAAACAGCATGCCGCCCAGCAGTCCCGCTTTGACGCCTTCCTTCATCTGCGCCAGCAGACGTTCGGTGGGATCGCCAAACATGGGCACATGATCGAGCAAGCGAACGACCTCGCTTTTCAATCCCGTATAGAAAGGATTGCTGCGCAGTCGATCTAAGTAATTTGCGACCGAACCAACGCGAGGACAAATTGACATCTTGTTGTCATTCAAGATGATCGTCAGATCGTCCTCCAGTTCGCCCGCATTGTTCATCGCCTCAAAGACGATGCCACTGGGGAACGCGCCGTCACCGATCACCGCGACGGTACGACGGTCCGATTGATCGCCGACGACGTCTCCGCTGCGCAGCCCAACCGCTGTGCTGACGCTGCTGCCGGCATGCCCGGTCATGAACAGGTCATAAGGGCTCTCGTGTGGATTGGGATAACCCATCAGCCCGCCGCGTGTGCGAATACCAGGGAAATCCTTATATCGACCGGTCACCAATTTATGCGGATAGATCTGGTGACCCGTGTCCCAAATCAGTCGGTCTCGTCGAAAATCGAATTCGCAGTGCAGCGCGATGCATAGCTCAACGACGCCAAGGTTCGATGCGAAGTGAGCCGTTCGGGTCGCCAGCAGATTGCAAAGGACGTCGCGAATTTCATCGCTTAGACTTTCCAGCTGTTGAGTCGAAAAGCCTCGCAGCGGCGTCGCGTCATGCAGACTCGCAAGCAAGGGGTGACTCGAACCGGTTTGTGGATTTCCTTCACCACTTGATGATTCACTATTCAACGCGATCGCTCCAAAACATATTCCGCCAACCAATTCAAACGCCATGCCGCATCACCAAAGAATGACGCGTGGCGACGCGCCGACGCAACCAGTTCTTCGACCCGCAAACGAGACGCCTCGACGCCCATCAATGCGGGGAAAGTCAGTTTGCCGCGACTGGCATCCTTTCCCGTGCGTTTTCCCAGTTCTGCTTCACCGGCTGTGTGATCTAGTAGATCGTCGGCCACCTGAAAGCCCAAGCCCAGCTCTCTAGCGTAATTACCGAGAGCCAACCTCGCCTCATCACTGCCCTCGCTTAAAATTGCGCCCAATTCAAGCGAGACCGCGAATAATGCGCCCGTCTTGCGACGATGAATCGCCTCCAGGTGCGCAAGTGACCGTGTGGTTTGTTCGCAGGGAGTTGCCGCCCCGCTTTCCGTCGCCGTTATTCCCGCATCGCCGGAAACATGCATGGTTGTCTCGTCGGTCGCATTTGCGCCAGGCGGTCGTGGCATTTCCGGATCGGGATCGTTGTGTTGTCGTTCGGCAGCCAGGTCATCGGATTGCCCACCGACCAGTTCGGTCGGCCCTGCGGCTTTGGCCAGCGCCGCGATCGCAGCGACTGCTTGTTCGGCATTACGCACGTGTGTGGCGAGATGTTCCATTGCCATTGGCTGCAGCGCATCGCCAGCCAGGATCGCGGTCGCTTCATCAAAGGCGACATGAACGGTGGGACGGCCTCGCCGCAAATCGTCGTCATCCATCGCTGGCAGATCGTCATGAATCAGCGAATAGGCGTGAATCAGTTCAACCGCCACGGCGCCCGGCATCGCCTGCTCGAAACTGCCGCCACAGGCTTCCGCCGCCATCAGAACCAGGCACGGACGCAGACGTTTCCCGGGCGAAAGCACCGCGTAACGGATGGCCTCGCCCAATCGTGCCGGACAACCTTCGCCGAATTGGCAAGCGTCCAGCAGGGCGTCTTCAATGGGAGACTTTAGATCCGCGATCGCCGTCATTTCTCGAGTCACAGATCGACTTGCAGGGGAGGATTCGTTCACGGACAAGCGAGTCGCTGGGGCGTTGGAGTCAGACGGAGGCGAAGGGAATTGATGTCGGTAAAGATTGATGTCGGTAAGTTTTCAAGTCGACCGCCGAACGTATCGTTACGCCACTGCGTCATGACGGCATCTTCGTGCATGGACAAAGTTGCACGGTGTTGTTCGCCGCCCAGTGTTGTCCGCAGCCCAGTGTTGTTCGCAGCCCAGGCTGGTCGCCGACCTGTGCTATTCGCCAACCGGGGCTGTTTGCAGTCCAGCAGCATCATTGGACGACAGGCAAAAACCGTCATCCGCGAACGTCGTCCACCCGGCGGCGGGTCGATGTAAGGCCCGATTGGGCGTGATTGCCGCTCAAATAGTCTAGAAAAGCCCAGGTGAATCGTCCACGGTCGACGAGCTGTCGTCGGCGTCTCCATTGTCTGATTCGCCGCCTTTAGTGGCGTTTTTTGGCGATTTCGCTCGCCGGCGTCGTTGGCGAGCCGCCTGTTTTTGCTGCAGCGTCTCATCCGCCACTTCGTCAAACGGCTCTGTGATCGCATTTCCGTCGGCATCGAAACCGGATAGCAAGCTAATCTTTTGCTCGGCCTGACCTAATAATCGGTGGCACTCTTTCAAGCGCTTGACGCCCGCTTCATATAGTTCCAGAGACTCACCTAAGCCGGCGTCGCCGCTTTCTAGCTTGCCGACAATCTGTTCAACATCCGCAAGGGCATCCTCAAAATCGATACCGTCGGATTCTTCGGTTTGTTTGGCGCCGGATCGGGCGGATTTCTTTTTTGCCATGGCTTCATTTTGTCACAAATGACTGGATCGACCTAGGTATGGATAGACAGTTGCATTTGTATACAAGCGCACGGGCAACTGACCGGCTGGCCCCGGGGCATTGTTTGGCCAGTGCCGACGCGTTCGGGCCCCATTTCCAAAGCACGTAGATTAGTTTGTCAGCACATTGACGGATTCATGACAGGAAACTCAAGGCAATCGAATCGGGGTACGCCGGAAGAGATTCTTTCACCCCCCGACCGCGATCAGCGAGATGATGCGCTGCTAAGTCTTGCGCAGCAGTGCGAGTCCAATACCGAAGCGCTGCAAGGAATGCTGCAGCAGGTTGCCGATATTCACCACCTGTTAATCAGTGCCCGTGAAGCGTCTGCGGAGGTGGCCATCGCAGATCGCAATGCGAATGAAGGTGAAAGCGAGCCGCTGCGAGCCGAGATCCAACATCTTCGGTCTCAAGTCGAAGACCTCGAAAAACAAAACAGCGAACTCGCATCCCAGCTCGCCTCTCGCAGCGTCGAGACTTCGCTCGGCGACGACCAGTCTCGCAGCAACGAAACACTGTCGTGGGAAGAACGCAAGCAGCTGATGTTGCGACAGATGGAAGAAGACTCGTTTGACGCCGAAGCGTTCGTGAGCAGTCTGAACGAAACCGAATCGGACGAGACAATCGACCCGATCGAGTACGTTCGGCAGATGCAGGACGAGCTGGATCGGCGGGACGTGGAACTGGAAGATCGTTCACAGCAGATTCGCGAGTTGCAACATTTGTTGGACAGCCAATCCGAAACACGTGACGGCGGCTTGGCGATCGGCGCTGCTGCGATCACCGAGATGTTCGATGCCGACGAACTGGTGCGCGAAGAACGCGAGCGACTGCAGCAGATGCAGGAAGAATGGGAAGAGAAGTTTCGACAGGCCGAAATCGAGGCGTCCCTCGAACGCGCTAAGCTTTCGCGCGAACGCCAGGAACTTGCCGCAAAGATGGCCGATCTGGAAGAGCAACTCGCACACGCCAAACGCGAATCTCGCAGCAACTCTCACGACGAGAACGGTAACTCAAGGCGGTGGCTCGCAAAGCTAGGTCTCGCTGAAGGGTCAGCGTAATCAAACCACCGTCGGCGATAGCACAATGCACCCGCCCGGACGCGCTAAATCTATCACGCGCTGTGGGATGACATTGTGAGTCTGCGCCACTGAGCAATACTGTGAGTTTGGGCCGCTGAGCAACAATGTGAGTTTGCGCCACTGAGCAACAAAGTGAGTTTGTGCCACTGAGCAACAGCCGGATATGCGCACCAACGATGGTTGCTAATGACCCCAGGGGCTCGCCGATCCGAGCCCGATTCTGAATGTCTCTTTTCGAGACTTTTCGTTCACTTTCGAGATGAATCCGAGGTGCATCGGCCTCGGCTAACAGATCGACTTAGAAAAAAGTCATAAACTTCATCGCGAGTCCTCGGCAGCGGATTCTATCCGCCACAGAGTCGTGATTATTTCTTGCGATGGCGAATCTTGGCCCGCATCCGGCGTTTCTTACGTCCAACTTTTCTTCGCCCCTTACCCGTTCGTTTTGTACCCACCTAGTTCATTCTCCAGTGTTTCACGTCGGACACGGACATGTGTTCCGACATCGAGTTGGCTTATGGAGGACGCGAGGAAATCTCGAAAGCGTCCGAAGCTGGCAGTTTAACAGACTTGCTTCAATTTGAAAACTCGATCTTGATGCGGCCCACCTGTGGCTCGGCGGATGGGCCGCAGGTGCCTGAGCAATGGTGGGCCAATCAACGGCGTCGCTGGGGCACGCTCGTGCGAGGCAAACCCCGGGAAACCGACCGATCTGGGTGAGTCGCTGGTGCCCCCGACCGGACGGGTGGGCGGTGGTTCGGATCACATGAGCGGCACGCCATTCGCGTGCGGCGGACTGCAACGCCTCACGGCAGCCTGCCCGATAACGTCGGCAACAACTGCGAGATCGTATTGCAAGTGCCTGATCGTCCCCGGTCGGTACGACGTTATCCGCTCATCCTTATCCTTGTCCTTTTCAACTCGCTTTCCTTGTCAGCTTTTCCTTCGATCGGACGCCATGGCCCTGTTGTCCGGTCACCCATTATCAACTTGTCATTCATCTGAGAGTCGTCAGGATGTCGTTTCGTGCATGTCGTGGTCCAAGCCAGCAAGAGACGCCATCGCGGCACCGGATCACACGCCAAGCACCGATCACCGAAATTCCGCGCATCCTTGGTGCATGCGTTCATCGGTCGAACATCGGTCTGACGAACATTGACCCATTGATCATCGCGAGTCGATGGATCGTCTTGGCCGCTCTCTTCTTTCCGTTAGCAACGGCGACCGCTGGTTCGTTTGATGCCGAGAACAGTGCTGAGATTCGTGTCATACGGTCCCAGGTTCGCGCGGCCCAATTTCTGAGCTACGCGACGTTCGGTCCGGATATGGACTCGATCAATGAATTGGCGATTCGGATTCGTCAAATCGGGACACGTGCCGCCTGCGATGAGTGGATCGATCAGCAGTTCCAGATTCCGGCCTCTTACCATCAAGAGACGATTGATCGCATGCTCGCCGATCACGGTTACACCAACACCGACGGTCGGATTTGGTTGCAGCGGTACCGGTATCACGCGTTCTGGCACAATGCGATCGACGCGCCCGATCAGCTTCGTCAACGAACCGCCTGGGCACTCAGCCAGATATTTGTCGTCAACGACGAGGATTCCAACTTCGGTGACGCAACCCTGGACAGTCGCGGCTACCCGCATTGGTATGGCCCGACGGCTTACTATGACATGTTGGTGCGAAACTCATTCGGAAACTATCGCCAACTGCTAGGCGACGTGACGCTGCATCCGGTGATGGGGATCTTCTTGTCGCATTTGCGAAACGCAAAAGCCGATCCGGCCTCGGGCGTTTATCCTGACGAAAACTATGCCCGCGAAGTCATGCAATTGTTCTCGATCGGTCTTTATGAACTGTTGCGAGACGGTCGAGCGAAACGCAACGATGCCGGCGAGTTGATTCCCACGTATGACAATGACGTTATCCGGAACATGGCGCGCGTGTTCACCGGACTGACGTTTCCCGACAGCGATTATTTCGGCTATGGCGACTCGAGAGACTTTCAGCGGCCCATGGAAATGTGGGAGGACTATCACGACACCGAGCAAAAGACGATCGTGGGTGGCCTGATTTTGCCTGCCCACGACGGCACGCCTGGCAAAGGCATGCAGGACATCAACGCGACACTGGATCACTTGGCCGACCACCCCAACGTGGGTCCGTTCATCGCCCGGCGTATGATTCAACGTCTGGTACGATCGAATCCGTCGCGGGCCTATATCAATCGCGTCGCGGCCGCGTTCAATGGGGATACGGGCTCCGCCCCGCGTGGCGACATGAAAGCACTGGTCAAAGCGGTGTTGTTGGATCCCGAGGCGTTTCGCGGTGTTCGCGGGATTCGTCAAGCGGACCCGCTGCGCTGGACGGTGGTTGAAAGAGGCACCGAGTTTGGTCGCTTGCGGGAGCCAGTGTTGCGATACACGGCGATGATTCGCGCACTGCGATCCGGCGAAGTGCTCTACAACGGACAAAATAGCCCTTGGTATGTGATCCCACGAATGGAATGGGAATTCGGGCAAGCGCCTTTCGCATCGCCAAGCGTGTTCAACTTTTATCTGCCCGATTACCAGCCACCCGGGCCACTGTCACAGGTCGCGGCCAGCCGACGCTTGCCGAATTCAACGTTGTTCGCGCCGGAATTTCAAGTGCTGACACCCGTGATCAACAACCGCACGGCGAATCGATTGCGATGGGAGATCTATGAAGGCCAAATCCGCAATCAGGTCGGTTATGTGGATGGCCAACCGTTGGTCTCGACAATCAAGTTCGATTATCAACGCGAATTGGAACTGATTGTCGACGATCCCCAGGCAATGATGGATCGGCTAGACCTGCTGCTGTGCAATGGCACGATGGATCAAGCGACCAAAGAGAATATTCCGGCGATCATTGAGGAGGTGTTTACCGAAAGACCTTGGCTTGACGAAAGGGAGCGATTCATGGGGGCACTGAACGCGGTGATCTTATCTCCGTCGTGCGTGATCACTCAGTAGACCATCGCTGCACCGGAAAACCATCGCTGCACCGGATCGAATTCGCCCTTTCGAAAGTCGATCGACGCCCCGCCGCGCGTCTTCCTTTTTTAACACTTCATTTCGCTTCACCAACCTGACTTCATTCGCGAGCCCCATGATGCAACGGAACACAAAGCGAACTCGATCGGCAGACGCCTCGCGCCCGATTGATCGCCGAAGCTTCTTACGACAGACCGCATGTCTCAGTTCGGTTTCGGTCGCATCGACCTTGACCAGTTTGCAGTTAACCAGCGCCGTGATGGCGGCCGATCCCATTCCCGGCGATTACAAAGCGCTGGTTTGCATTTTCTTGTATGGCGGCAACGATTCGTTCAATATGCTGATGCCATACGATACGGCCGAGTATGACGACTATCTGTCGATCCGTTACGCGCAAAATCAATCCGGATTGGCGATTCCGCATGATGACTTGCTGATGATTGGTGATACCAACAGTGCGCGAAACTTTGGATTGCATCCGTCGATGTCCGGCCTGCAAAGTTTGTACAACGAGGGGAAGGTCGCATTCGTTGCCAACGTGGGCAGTCTGGTCGAACCGACCGATCGCACCGCCTACGACAACGACATCAATTTGCCACTGGGGCTATATTCGCACTCTGATTTCACACGCCACTGGCAGACATCGGTTCCGCAAACGCGTACGCATGTCACCGGTTGGGGTGGGCGGATGGCGGATATCCTGACCGATCCGGCTGCCTATAACGATGCCATCGGAATGAGCATCTCTGTGGGTGACGTGAATCTGTTGCAAACCGGCGCGAACGTTTATCCGTACGTTGTCAACGTGGATGGGGCAACGCTCAATGAGGGTTACCGATACGACTGGGGCCCCGACATCATTTTCCGTCGTTCATTCAACGACGCGCTCGGTCGAACCCATGCAAACTTGGTCACTCAGACGTATGCCGATGCAACATCACAAGCGATCGAGGCGGCACAGTTGTACAACGACGCGACCGAAGACGTTTCGTTGACCACGGAGTTTCCGTCGAACTATCTGGGACAACAACTGCAGCGGGTTGCCCGAACGATCGGCGCTGCGGGGAGGTTTGGCAAGTCGCGACAAATTTTCTTCGTCAATATCGGCGGGTTTGATAATCATGCGGACCTGATCGGCCCACACGGCGTGCTAATGGACGAAGTCAGTTCGGCGATGTCAGCGTTTTATGCTGCCACGGAAGAATTGGGCGTGGCGTCGAATGTGACGTCGTTTACCGTTTCGGACTTTGCCCGAACATTGGCGGGCAATGGACAAGGGTCCGACCACGGTTGGGGCGGTAACCAGATTGTGATGGGCGGGGCAGTCAATGGTGGCGGAATCTATGGCCAGTACCCGATGACATTGGCGGCAAACGACCCGGCGGTGATGAATAATCCGCTAGACGTGTATCGGGGGATCTTGATCCCGACGACTTCGGTCGATCAGTTCAATGCCGAAATGGCGATGTGGTTCGGGATTGCGAACAACGCCGATCTGGTCGACGTGCTGCCCAATATTCGCAACTTTTTTCCCGCCGGCGGCGCACAAGGTCCGCTCGGATTTCTATAGCTCGCGCGTCTTGGTCGGGTGTCTAGCGGCCTGCGGCCAATGCCCGGGATCCAAGCGATTGCCTATGACATATTGCCGTCAAGTTCCCGACTGTAAACCGCAAGTGCGGATTCGAATGTTTCCGCCTTGATGCGAAATTCGGGCTGAGCATCGGTGTATCGGTTGCAGTGATCGACGAGCGCTCGATACAAGAACCGAAACAGATGCCGCGGCACACGTAACGACTGAAATGCTGACAGCATACGTTGATAACTGATGTCTTCGTCGAACAAGTCTTTGGGTTCCGGCGAACGATTTTCGTCGCTGCATGCGAGCATCCGTGCACGGGCCAAGTCATATAGCGACTCGCCGGTCCACTGAAACGCGGGAATCACATTTTGCTTGTCCAGTCGGGCTCGTTCGTGAAATTCACGGCTCTCACGTTCGACATCGCGATATAGTTCTTGCGGCAACATCATCTTGAACCCGAGGCCGGGGTGTTTCAGAAGTTTATTGTCCAACAGTGGCCAAACGAACCGACGCATCAATTCGGGTTTGCCTCCGGTCATATGCGGTTCGTCGACACGGTCCATCAAGACGACGGTGCCTGAGAATCCGAGCCGTTCTAGTACGGACTGGAACTTGTTCAGCAATTCGTAGCGATCGTCGGTACGGTCGAATCGGGGCATCGGCTGGCTGGCGAGCTGTTTCGCAGGGAATTTCATCAGCACCCGTCGCAGCGATCCGATTTCGCGTTTACCCACACGCATATGTTTTCGGATTCCCATCGCCGCGATTTGACATTTCGTCCAGCGAATTGCGTACGGCAGCAGACCCAAGATGATCAGGGGGGGCGCGAGCCACAGGATCTTTAAGCTTCGACCGGCTTCTTCATCCACGACCTCTTGGTCCATGTACAACCAGCCGGTCAGTGCGATTGCGGCGATTCCCCAAAGAATGGCGAACACAAAATCCCACTTGGCCATCAAGTTTCCGAATCGCAATTTCTTTCGCAACGAATTCCAGCGATCAGAAAAAGTGGACGCCGTCGATTGATCATAGTTGCACGCCAACAGTAACAGGTCGCGAGCAGCCGTTCGATCGAGTCGCTTGAGCTGTTCTTTGTTGATCAGTGAAGGCTCGTCCGGCGAATCGGCCGCGAGTACTTGGTCGACCAGGTTGGTAACGCCTAGGCACATAATGGCATCCATGTGATCCCATAGTCGCCACGAATCCAACACGCGTTCAGGTTTCCGCGATGTGCGACGATTCATCCGTTCGCAAAAGTGATCAAGGAACGGATTGAAATCGTCGTACCGAATCACGTACACACGCTGGTTCGGGTTTTCCGCGTTGTACTGCTGCAGGTGTCGATCGATTTGCAGCCGTATCGCCGTCTTGCCCGAGCCCTTGGGACCAAAAATGATGGCCGTCGACGGCTCGACGGGATCTCCGTAAACCTTGTCCCAGATTGGGTGATATGCACTGCTGATGCAGTGTTCCTTGAACACTTGGTCGGTTCGTGCGTCTTCCTCGGTGAACGGATTACGAACGATTCCGTGGTGTTCTAGAAAGCTTTGAATATTCATAGCAGCGCTTCATGCTGATGGGACAGTCTTAAACGATTACTTGTCGATGCTTTTGATCATGTCGACAAAGGCTTTTCGGTTGGCTTTGATGACGGTTGCGGGTCCGATCATCTTGACAAAGTACTTGCGACCTTCCGGATGGACCAAGATAGCACCTGTCATGCCATAGTCTTCTCGCGTCACAACTTTTCCACCAGCGAAAGGACCACCGCCCATGCGCTCTTGGTACGAGCCTGATGCATCGACAATATGAACTTGCCAATCACCGATCTTCATCGCTTCGGACTTCTGTGCGGCTTTGTCGCCACCGGCGAATTGACCGTTCCAACGTTTGATGTTGTCGGCCACGTCGCCGCCGGCAGCCATCATCGTCACCCGCGCGGTTTGGGCTGCGTCACCCTCGCCGGCTTTTGCCTGGAATTCGTGTTCCAGAATGCGCGACTGGACGTCGACTCGCTTGAACTGCGGGGGAACGGTCATCTCGGCCGCACCAAAGACGCTGACTGTTGTCGGTTTGGTTTCGTTAGCGGGCGATTCCGCCGACACGTCCAGTGTTAGCGCCGAAAGACTGGTCAAGAATACGACGGTTGTTGTCAAAGTATGGTTGGGCAGGCGCATGGTCGTCTCTCCAAAACATTGTTTCTGAGGTTCGTGATGCCGTAATGTAGTGGATCGATTACCCAACAGGTAAGGTCCCGGATACACGATGGGCGGCATGGATGCTCGGGAGCCCGTTTAGCCTTCGTCGCGTATGCGCCCAACGTGATTCCCCGTCGATCAGGTCGGGCTGTCAACAGACCACGTTGAGCCGCAAACGAGCACGGCCAGGACCGTGGCATCCTCAGCCGCACCGGAATTCCAATATCGCCGCAGTCATTGCGTTGGCGTGCCGCGGTTCAGAACGAGGACCAAGGCGACAATCAATGTGATTGCGATCGCCGACAAGACCGCGATCATGGCGATGCGACGGCCCGAACGAGCCCGTCGTTGAACGCCGACGTCGGATCGACCGCCCAGGACAATGTCCCCGTCACGACCGGCGGCGGCCCGATCATGATCGGGGGTGGAACCGACCACGGCAACCGAAGTGCCAGCAACGGCAGATTTCGAATCGGACTCAGTCGGCGGTTTGATCAGTTCGGATAAAACCTCCGACGCGACTCGCCATTGCGGCCAGCCGTCACGCCAAATCAACGAGGTCGCCGCGACGCGGCCCTGATCGATCCAGCTGCGAAAGACGTCGGCGCTCGCAGGTCCGTATTGTCCGCCGGTGGGCGGCCGGACATACCAGGTCGCCGAGGAATCTCCCGCCAGCAGTTCGCTCGAGGAAATGCCTGCCACGGATGTGCCCGCGTCCGACTGGGGCTGCTGGGGATTGGATGAAACGCGTTCGCTGGGGGTTACGCTCGCGCGGGAATTTGGTGTCGCGGCGGAATCCGCGGAGGCTACGGCAACCTTTGCGCCCGCGCTGGCTTCTTGGCCGTTGCGATCACGTGAGAGGTTTGTTGCGTCCGAATTTGTCGCGTCTGAAGTCGAACTTTGGGCTGGATGCGAAGGCTTGATCGGCGATGACGTTGGGGCATCTTGCAGGGGAATGCGAAATCGCGTCGAGCACTCGGGACAGACGCCCCGCTTTCCAGCGAGTTCACGCTTAATGTTCAGCTGTTTGTCGCACTCGTGGCACGCAAAACGAATGCCCATCGAAGACCTGGGGAAACTGCCGGAAGAGAAGAGAAGGTGGGGCCGTTGCCCTTGGACATGATAACCGAAATGGTGGCGCTAACGCGCGATCACGGCTCTGGCTGGCCAAATTTGCCGAAGGTTGGTCCGACAGAAAACGCCAGCCGGTCGGCGGACTCTGTCTGATACGTTCTGCCGGCTGGCGGACTCTGTCTGATAAGTCCTGTCCGGCTAGCGATCCCATCTCGATCCCTAGTTTGACAGAATCCACCAAACTCGCTGCAACATCAGCGATTCATCCGTTTCCGCTTGCCGCATCGCATCGACCGCCGTTGCGGCGTTGGCCGGCAGACGACTGCGTCCGGACAGATACGCCAGGTGATCAATTTTGATGTCGGCATCGCTAATCGAGTTCAGCCATTGAACTGGCACGGCATCGGCATCGGCAGGAAAATCCGTCGGCGTCGTCTCGAGGACCGATTTCGTGCTTCGTTGTTTTTTCGGCATTCGATCGCCCTGTTTTGCACCGGCTTGTTTTGCACCGGGCTGAGTGACGCCGGCCTGGCTAAGAATGGCCGGCCCGCCGTCAAGTGCCAATTCAATGCTCGATCCAGAGGCGCGCAGGACGTGAGCGATGCGACGGTTGATCGGCACATTGGGTCGCTTCGGTGGTGCGGCGGCAAAAGCCATCACCAGCTTGTTCGCGCTGGATACTTGATCACGGCTGGCCAAGAGCGTCTTGTCTGGGGCAAGCACGTCGGGGACACTTCGTCGCATCGCATCGGACTGGATCATCAGTGCCAGCGTTCGTGCCACATCAAAGTTCGATGCGATCAAGTCATCCGATAGTTCTTGTTCCAGTCGCAACAAATCTTCGTTGCGAGGCGATGCCGACAGGTCCACGACCGGGCTGACCAGCGGACGACCAAACAGTGTCTTCCACATCGAGTTGACGATTCCCTTTGCCAGCGGGCGCGATCCGATCAAGTCTTCTGCCCAAACGTCCAGCGATGCGGGCGACTCGGTCCATTCCGGGCCCAGCCACGACTGCGGCACGGCGGGTTGCGCAATTCTGCGTCTTCCATCAGCCATGTCATAGAAGATCGGGTTGGGGGCTGCACCGTCGCCGGAACGCTGCAATCGCCAGCGGCCATTTTCCTGGCTCTTGACCATTGATTTCAGCAGCGCGGCGAACGACCAGTAGTCTTGCTGGCGTCCCTTGCTTGCGACCAATGCATCGTGACAACGAGTGCACCGGAGATCCGCGTTCATCGAAATCGAAGCAACACGATTGCGAAGCGCCGCCTCGCCGTGAGATCCTAACGCGTTGTACCACGATTCGGATGAGTCCGACCGGCCAGCGATCAGGGCGACCAATGCCTGATCGAAACCTTTTCCCGCAGCGATCGGCTCGGCTAGAACATTCAGGACTTTCTTGCGATCGATTTCATCGGCACGTCGGAAAGCGTTCAACGTCAGGCTATCCATCCAATGAGATGCGATTGATTCGGCCGCAGCGGGGCGCATCAGCTGATTTCGCAATCGTCCCACATTTGAAATGGCTTCCTCAGCGACTTTGACACCCAGCGCTGACTCAACTCGCCGCACAACATTGGCTGTGGATATCGCGTGGGTCGGCTGGACATCGATGCTTCGCCAGTATCGCTGCAGTCCTTCGTCGACTTGCTTTGACACCAAGCTGATCGACTGTCGCGAAACCGTCGGCTTTTGAGGTCGCCGGGTTGGTGCCTGATCATTCGTCGCGGCATCCAGCTCGCTCATCACCCTCGATTTAGGGTCGCCAGCTAACGTCACGCCGCGACGACTGTTTGCGTTGGAAGGTTCGAAATCGTGTTTCGGCGAAAGTTCGTCGGCCTCGGGCATGGCTCGGTTCGAGGGCCCCGAGTCGGCGATCTCAGCCTCGGGTGAAACGCTAGGCAAAGAGGCAGCCGGAGTCGGCTTTGGATTGTCGCTTGGGTCGGTGGTCGTCGATGGCGAAACCTGTGGTATTTGTGCTTGTTGCGTTTGGGCAACGGCGGGCGCGACCGCGATGGTCGGATCTGGCGAACGACCGTACCAGAAAGCTAATAACAGCGAAGCGGCGATCGCGATCAATGCAGGCGCCCACATCCAGCGAGCCGAGTCGCGTCGCGAGCCTCGACGCGCCGACGTCTTGGCGACAGGCGTGACAAGGGTGCTATCAGCGGATGGTTGTCGGTTCAGGTGCGAAATGATTTCCCGCGTGAAGTCAGGCGGTCGGTTGCCGCCGTGAATCTCGCTCAATAAAACGTCGAGTGCACGTTCTTCGGCGGAATTTAGGTTGTCGCTCATAGCGTTTCTTTTTGATTCAATTGTTCTTCGACGCAGAGGCGAAGCTGTTGTTTCGCCCGCTGCATCAAGTTTCTTGCCCCGTGATCAGTGATCCCCAGCGCCTCGCCGATTTCGATACGGCTGGCTTCGTCTGCGAATCTCATTTTTAGCGCTGTCTGTGCCCGCGGGGTCAGTTTGCCCAAGCACAAACGCAGCGCTTCCACTGCGGCATCGCCCGACAGGTCCTTTCCGGCCCAGCGATTCCATATTTCATCCAAAACGGTCGGTTCGGCAACGGTTTTGACGCGTCCGAGTTTCCGATGACGTGAAACCAGCAAGTTGTAAGCGGTCCGCCGCAAGTAACCCGACGTCGCCGAATCGTTGTGCTGTACAAAGTTGTCGCGACGCAGAACCCGCAGGAATGTCTCTTGAGTCAAATCGTCCGCCGTCGCCTCATCGCATCCGAGCATGCGCAGGTATCTCCATACGCCACGCTGGTGGCGTGCGATCAGTTCGTGCGGCTCTAATTCACCCGGACTCAATTCAGTCGATCGCCAATCCCAGTCGGGGAGTTCATGATCGGCAAAATCCGAGCGGTTAGATCGATTGTCCTTAACATCCAAAAGCGGCTCCTTTGCTGTCCGCCGTTTGCAACCGAAGGTCGCTCTGACTGCCGGCCGATTCATTCGGCCCACTCAGTACTCACTTGCGTTGCGTGCTCGTTCGCGTTCTGCTTCGATACCCATCCTGTTTCGATACCCATCGGCAGATCCCATCGGTTTGCATTGGGACGCTCGCCGTGACGGAATCGATCCTACGAAACGAGTTCGTTGATGATCTTACCCCCGTTTGCGATTTTCATGGGTCGGCCGTTTTTGCTGGTGAATGTCGTCTCGGTGGAAATTCCCAAGCCTTTGCAAACCGTCGCCATCAGGTCTTCGCTGCTGTACGGCTCGGTTTCAACGGCCGTTCCGTCGCTGCTGGTTTCGCCGACCGCGATTCCACGATTCAAATTGCCGCCGCCGACGACGCATGACCAGGATCGCGCCCAGTGGTCACGGCCAGCATTTTGATTGATGCGTGGCGTGCGTCCGAACTCACCCATCCACATCACGACCGTGTCGTCGAGCAATTCTCGCTGTGCCAAGTCTTCCACCAGGGCGCTCATCGCCCGGTCCAACGTCGGCAGCTTGTTGTCTTTTAGCGTCGTGTGAATTGTCTGGTGGTTATCCCAACCGCCCAAGTCGACTTCGACAAACGGCACGCCCGATTCAACCAAGCGTCTGGCCAGCAAGCAGCCCTGACCGAAATTGTCGGTACCGTAGCGTTCCTTGACTTCGGTTGGCTCTTCTTCGACGTTGAACGCCTTCATTTGGTCGCTGGTCATCAAATCCAACGTCTTGCCCAGCACCTTCGCGTGCTCGGTTGCCGGCAGGTCGCGGGTTCGTCTGGCAAAGCTGGATTCGATCGTTTTCAGCGCCGCCATTCGCTGCATCAGCCGGTTGTTTTCCAGGTTCATTTCCATGTTACGAACACGGCCGTTGCTGCTGACCGAAAAAGGGGCCCAGGCCATGCCCAGGAAACCGGGCCCGTTGCTGGCGCCGCCGATCGAGACGAATGGAGGGATTTCCAGTTCGGGGCGTTGTTCGATCAATTCATGTGCGATGACCGCACCATAACTGGGGTGCTCGATGTTCGGGTTCGGCACAAAACCCGTGTGCATGTAATAGCGACCGCGCTGATGGTCGGCCTCACGTGTGGCCATGCTGCGTACGATTGACATGTGTTTCATCTGCTGGGCCATCATCGGCATGTGTTCGCAGATTTGCATGTCGCCGGTGGTCGAAATCGGCTTGAAGGGGCCGCCCGTGGGTGCACCGGGTTTCAAGTCCCAGATATCAATGGTCGCCGGCCCGCCACCCATCCACAACAGAATCGCCGACTTGCGGTTCTTGCGCATCGTTTCAGCATTGGCATAGATGGAATTGCCCATCGTGAGCGCGGCGCCCACGGCGGCCGACGAACCCGCCAAGTGATTCATGAAGTGTCGCCGCGTCATACCGGCGGGGGTTTGCCACGGAGTGTTATGTTGAAATTGCATGAGTCCTGCCTGTCGTGATCGAAGCTTGATTCGTCGGTGTCTTGATGGGGTCATGGTGTCGGTCGCTGGCGAAGCCGACACGCGGGGTTTGCTGCTGTCTTTCGGTTTGTCGTTGCCCGGTTGCCCGGTTGCTCGGTTGCTCGGTTGCTCGGTTGCTCGGTTGCTCGGTTGTAAGCGACACGTTTTTGTTGCTGCGAACGATGGGAACCTCTCTTCGGGGTCTTCTTCTCGTTGTCTTCTTCTCGTCGTCCTCTTCTGGTCGTCCTCTTCTCTTCGGGCGCTCCGTTGATTCGGGGGCACTGTCAGTTCGTTCCACCCTCAGTTCGGTCCACCCTGTCAGTTGAGCCGTGCCGTCAGTGCTGCATGATAAATTCGTTGCTGTTGAGCACGGCCCACCACATGTCTTGCAGCATCTCCTTTTCGTTTCCGCCGCGAGCTGCCAGCAAGCGTTTGGCAACCGTCACCTCATCGCGGGAAGCTCGCCGAGCCATCCCCGCCATGAACAATTCGTTCAAGCTGTCTTGGGGCGTCTTGCCGACCGCGGCGACTCGGTCGATGAAGCTGCCCTTGGCCATGCTCGTTGCTTGTTTGGTCAGTTCGCCATTGAATAGCATCAACGCTTGGGGGATTGATCCGTTGAACGTTGTTGCCTCGTCGCCTTCGTCGGTCCCAAACGCGACGACGAATTGTTGTAGCCACCGCCGGCGCTGGGCCTCTTGTTCCTCATAACTGCCCGCGGCCGACGCATCGGTGGCCGTCACCAGCGATTGGTACAACTGTTCGGCGCTCATTTGACGCAGATAAAACCGCGAGAACTTGGGCATCTCGCCAATCGATGGATCATCGATTTGATTGTCGCTGCCCAGTACGGCTTGCAAATTGTACGGGCGACTGAGGGTGATCCAGGTGATCAATTGTTTCAGGTCGTAACTGCTTTGGCGAAACTGCTTGCCCAAATCGTCCAGCAGTTGTGGATGCGAAGCCGGATTGTGCGGACCCAAATCGTCGATCGGTTTGGTGAACCCGTGGCCCAAGAACATCGACCACATTCGATTGACAATCATTTTGTCCAAGTATTCGCTGTTGAGCATCAGTCGGCCTAGCTCGTTGCGGCGATTGACGTCACTAACGTAACCGCTGGTCTCGATCGACGTGCCGTCGGTGAATACCGGATAGGCAACTTTGGTCAAACCGTTGCGCAGTTCGTAAAAGATCAACGCGTCATTGGGATCGTTCGCTTCGCCGCTGAAGTCTTCGTTGACCAGTTCTGCGTATTCGATATCACGAGTCCCATCAACGAATCGACGCAGCGAGCGTGTTTGCCGAAAGAACGAATTGAATTCCCAGAACTTTTGTTGTTTCCACTGGTTGAACGGGTGATTGTGGCACTGAGTGCACTGGACCTGTTGTCCCAAGAAGATTCGTGACGTCGAACTCGCCGCGAGAACACCGTTTTCTTCGTTGACCTTGTTGATCAAGAAGTTGACCGCGCCGTTGAACCCGGGCGTACCGGGCTTCGTCGCACCCTCGGCCGTGACGAGTTCGTACACCATCCGGTCGTACGGCTTGCCGGATGCAAACGAATCACGCAAGTATTTTTGCATGCCGCTGCGATTGGTCATGTCGCGCCGATCGGTTCCGCCACTGCGCCCGATCAACAGGTTGGTCCAAACGGTTGACCAATGCTGTGCGTACTCTTCGGTGTAACGGTCGTCGTGCAATAACGTCTCGACCAATTTGGCGCGTTTGTCTTTGTCGCGATCGGCAACGAACTCGCGAAGCTCTTTCGTGTTTGGCACACGTCCGATCACGTCCAGATAGACGCGCCGACACCAAGTGGGATCGTCGACCTCGGGGGCCGGGCGGATCTCATAATCGTTCCAACCCTGCTCAATCGCTTGGTTAATCATCGCCACCTGCGGCGGCAATGCCGGCTCGGCTGCCCGAATCGCCGATGCGCCAATGCAGGCCGTGGTCGCAGTCATGGCGACCGCGGCAAGCGCGAAGGTAATCTGTCGTGTTTTGATCGAAAGCATGTCGGCGAATACCCTTCGGTCGTGGCCCTGGCGTCTGATACTGGAACGGTGATCCACTCTTATTGTACCCAGAGAGAGCACGCGTTCGGCCATTGTCAGAACGCTGGTGTTCCCCAATACACGAGTTTTAGGGTGGTTTTGCCGGTTGCGCGACGTTTCACGCGGCGTGCTCGAGTCACCGCCCTTGTGGGCGAAATGGCAGATGAAATGGCAGTGTCGGGTCTGCGCGGGGCCGCGTCAGGTCTGCGTCAGGTCTGGGCAGGTCTGGGCAGGTTTAGAGGCCGCGTCCAGAGGGGACTCCCGCTGCACGAATCAACCGGCCTGTCCCGGAACGCCAGACGCCGATCCGTGCATCGTTCGGCCACCGCGAGCGGCCAGCATCGCCTTGTGGCGTCGATCGGTCGACTCTTTGACGGCCCCCAGCGGAAGCTGTCCGGGATCGACCTGGGGACTAATTCAGTTCTGCTTCGACCAGTTGCCAGTCCGCCGCGTCGGTCTCGCTGGTCCACAGATCGCTCTGCGGCTCTTCGCCACTCAGCAGGCTGTGAATCAATAGCGCCAACGGATCGGGGACGATAATCGCGATGACCTCATCGCGGTTCTTGCGAACGGTCTTTCGCAAAAACTTTGCGACGCGTGCTTTCGCCTGAATCATCGATTCGCCGCCGGGCGGGCAAACCTGGTCGGGCGACTCGATGCCCTGACGATAGATCTTGGGATGGTTTCGCTTGACCTCGTCGATCAGCTTTCCATGCCAAAGCCCATGGTCCACATTACCCAGACAATCGACGACGCGAATTTTGGCGCCGCGATCCTTTGCCAGATACTCGGCCGTTTGGCGGGCCGATTCACAGGGCGAGGTGTAAATCGCTTTGACCTGGACGTCGGCGAGTTCCGCCACCATGGTTTCCGCCTGGCGATGCCCTTCATCGCTCAGCGGCATATCGAGTGACCCTTTGATACGACCCTGATCATCGAACTCGGTTGCACCGGGACGAATCAGCAGAACGTGGGAAAGGGCTTGGGCTCGCAGAAGCATCATACGGACCCTCCTGCAGCGATTTCTTGATCCAATTCGTCGATTGCGGCGGCGTAGTCTTCTTTTCCAAAGATTGCCGAGCCAACCACAAAGAGATCGCAGCCTGCCTCGCGTGCGCTGCGGATAGTGTCGCGGTTGATACCGCCATCGATCTCGAGCAGTAAA
This sequence comes from uncultured Pirellulaceae bacterium, assembly GCA_963975425.1. Taxonomy (GTDB): domain Bacteria; phylum Planctomycetota; class Planctomycetia; order Pirellulales; family Pirellulaceae; genus CAXBGS01. The sequence goes on along the minus strand of CAXBGS010000002.1, from coordinate 859,718 downwards.
TCAGGATGCTGCTCTCGCAGCGTTCGCAATTTGTCCAGCGCGACGGGGTTGAACGACTGGCCACCAAACCCGGCTTTGACACTCATCACCAAGACCATGTCGACGTACGACAGGCAGTCTTCGAGTGCCGAAAGCGGTGTCTCTGGGTTCAACGTGACGCCGACACCGACATCCAGGCTGCGAAGTTCGCTGGCGACTTCCGCCGCATCCCGCACCGCTTCGACGTGAAACGTCAACAAGTCCGCGCCCGCATCGACCATCGGACGAGCATATTTCAGCGGATCGCTGATCATCAGATGTACGTCGAGCGGCATTTCGGTGTGCCGACGTAATCCTTCCACGATCGGCATCCCATAAGTCATGTTGGGCACGAAATGACCGTCCATGACATCAAGATGCAGTACTCGGGTGCCCGCTTCACTTAGCTTGGCCACTTCGCCCTTCAGATCGCCGAAGTCGCACTGCAACAAGCTCGGCAACACACTGGGTGCCGCGTCGCGGATCGTATCGAGTTTGTCTCTCGACATTCAAGTTTTCTCTCGGAGTCATGAAAGACTCGGACCGGGCACCGGCGCCTTGGACGCCATCTCTGGCATCGAGTGCCTGCCCACTTCCGAGAATCAGGGCCGCACAGCCTGACCAGCGCTCACTATGCTTGTCAATTCCGCCGCCAGGAGCGGCGGGGGGCCTTTAGGGGGGTGGCGGCGGCGTGTCGTTGCGAGAATTACCGGATTTGAGCGATCAAAAAGGTGTCGCAAGGGCGGTCAAGTCGCCTCAAAAAACATCGATATTTTCGAGAGGCGACAGCCCGCGAAGGCCGTTTTTTAAGTGGATTCGCCCCAGTCGTCACCCGTGGTAAAACCGGTAAACGCGAGCATGTTCCCGTGCGAAACGACGGTGGGCACATTCTGAGTTCGACGGCAGGGCAAGCTAGCGACCCGATCGCCCGGTGTTTCTGCCCGTTTGCGGACTTTGATTGCCGAGGTGTGAACGCCGCAATGTGGCTCCGGCAACCGGCAGTTACCATCGTTCTGACATTGCACCTTGCTGACATTGGATGTCGATCCGAAACTGACAGTCGTCTTAACAGACGTTCGAGCCCTGATTGGAACGCGATCGAGCTTGAGAACGGGATGGCGATCGGAAGCTATCGAACGGATGCGGATTAAGATCCTATTCGTAAGACGTGGCGCGTTGCGATGGATTGCTAGCAGCATCTTATAGGTGATGCTGTTGGATCCACTCGGCCGATGCGTCCAAGCTTTCGGTTGGGTCGCGCGTTTGGTATCCCAGCTCTCTTCGCGCACGGCTGCTGTCGTGCCAATGATACAGACTGCTCATCCGAACGCCCGCACTGTTGACGTCACCTTCGGTGCCGGACAATCTGGCCCAGGCGTCGCCCGCGATACCGGCCAGCCAGAGTTGTACCGGGCCGGCCTTCATGATCGGTGGTCGGGTTCCCATTCGCTGAGCCATCTCGGTCCATAGCTGTTTGTAGGTCCAGTTGGCGCCGGCCAAGATGTATTGTCTTCCATCGTCACGGCCTTGATCGATGGCCGCGATCGTTCCGGCGGCAACATCACGCGGATCGCAAACGCTGCATCCACCGGTCGGGCAAATCGGTTTCCAGCCCTTGCCGACTTCTAACATCATGCGACCGCTGCTGGGTTTCCAGTCCCATGGTCCCAACATGAAACCGGGGTGCACGATCGCCGCTCGCAAACCTTGGTTGACGCGGCGGACCACCTCGGCCACACCGGCTCGTTTGCTTTGCACATAGGTGCATGGCACCTGTCCGCCGGCATTTTCCAGCGGCGTCTCCTCGTCCGCGGCTTGGTCTCGAGTTCCGACCGCTAGCGTGTTGACCGTACCGACCAGTACAAGTTTCTTGTCGTATTTCAAACAAGCGTCGGCAATCAGGGCGGTTCCATCGCGGTTAATTCGCATCGATTCATCGAGTCGTCGCCATCCTAGGTGAATGACGCCGGCGGAATGGATCACGGCGTCAGCGCCCGCAACGGCTTGGTCAATCGCACTGTTGTCTAACAGCTCGCCACGAACCAGGTCGACCGAAACGTCACGGAAGATCCTGGGGTCCGGTTCGCTTCGCACGTACGCGGCAACTTGGTGGCCTTGGTCGGCCAGCTGTCGCACAATGTTGTTGCCTAATAATCCGGTGCCACCGGTCACAAGAATTCGCATTCGGTTTCCACTTTTCGCTGGGTGCAAAAATGATTCTATTTGTGGCACTCCGCAATCGCGAGCCCCGTTCGTTTTCTTCCTTCCCATCTCACCTTTCCCATTCTTAGGGCTCGCATTTGATGAGCGTCTTGCAAACCAAGCAGTGGACCGTCAATGATTCTGAGACGCTGTATAACCTGGCGCGATGGGGCGATGGCTACTTTCATGTTTCCGACGCGGGACGCCTGCTGGTCACACCGGATCGAACCAAACAAGATCACATCGACTTAAAGGAGTTGGTCGATCGTCTGGTGCAACGTGGCTTGGATCTGCCGATCCTGATTCGATTCAACGGCATTCTGAAAGATCGGCTGCAGTGCCTGAACGACTGTTTTGCCAAAGCGATCTCGGATCACGACTATCGCGAACGATATCGCTGTGTGTTTCCGATCAAGGTCAACCAACAACGCGAAGTCGTCCAGCAAATCATCATGCACGGGCGAGAACTCGGATTCGGGGTTGAAGCGGGCAGTAAACCTGAACTGCTGGCGGTCGTCGCGATGACCGATCCGAATGTTCCAATCATTTGCAACGGTTTCAAGGATGACGACTTTATCCATATGGCGTTGCTGGCACAGCGACTCGGCCGCACCGTGATTCCCGTGGTCGAAAAAGTCAGCGAGCTTGATTTGATTTTGGATCACTCGCGGCGGCTAGGCGTTCGTCCGACAATTGGCATGCGCGTCAAGCTGGCGACGCGAGGAAGCGGTCGGTGGCAAGCAAGCGGCGGCTATCGGTCGAAATTCGGATTGACGGTCGGCGAATTGCTGACCCAATTCGATCGGCTGCGAGATCTTGAGATGGGCGATTGTTTTCAGCTGCTGCACTTTCACGTCGGCAGCCAGATTGGAAATATCCGTCACCTGAAGTCGGCGATTCTCGAGGCGTCACGCATCTATGTGGACCTGTATCGACGCGGCGCTGGTTTGAAATACTTGGACGTCGGAGGCGGATTGGGCGTGGACTATGACGGGTCGCGTCGCGACGCCGAATCAAGCATGAACTATACGGTACAAGAATACGCCAACGATGTTGTTTTTCACGTCGGGTCCGTGTGCGACGAAGCCGACGTCCCGCACCCGCAATTGATTTCAGAGAGCGGGCGTGCGGTCGCGGCGCAGCACAGTGTCTTGGTGATGGACACGCTGGGTGTCACGGCGCAGGGGAATGTTCAATCGGCGCCGACGGAGGTTCCCGAAAGTTATGAACAGCCCGTTCATGATTTGTGGCAAGCGTACAACTTGCTTTCGCCCAACAACATGTTAGAGCTGTTTCATGACGCCCAAGTTTCGCTCGATCTTTGCATGAACTTGTTCAGCGGTGGGTATTTGCCACTTGAACAGCGGGTGGCGGCCGAGGACTTGTACTTTGCAATCTGTCACCGAGTCCGCAACATGTGCGCCGACTTGGACGAAGTGCCTGAAGAGCTACAAACGCTCGATCGCATGCTGTCTGATATCTACTTTGCCAACTTTTCATTGTTCCAGTCGATGCCCGACGCGTGGGCGATCGGGCAATTGTTCCCCATCATGCCAATCAGTCGGCTGGATGAACAACCGACAAGGCATGCCGTGCTCGGCGATATCACGTGTGATAGCGATGGTAAAGTCGATTCGTTCATTTGCAGCGGTGACCGCGAGCGAACGTTACTGCTGCATGAGCCTCGCAGCGGCGAATCCTATCCATTGGCGGTGTTCATGGTGGGGGCCTATCAAGAGATCCTGGGCGATCTGCATAATTTGTTCGGCGACACGCATGCCGTTCACGTCGACGTCACCGAAACCGGCGTCAAAATCCAATCGGTGGTCAAAGGTGACACCGTTAGCGAGGTGCTTGGCTATGTTCAGTACGAGGACCGTGAACTGATTGCCAATCTGCAAGAAGCGGTCGAGCTGGCGATCGAATCAGGCCACATCGACAACGAACAGGCCGGGCAAACGATCGCCTTTTACGAAAAAGCCCTCGGCGACTATACCTACCTGTCGAAGCGTTTCGACGCGTAGACCGCAGCGGCGCCACGACAAACGGGCTCGCGGCACGGTCGCCCCGAGCCAATCGCAACCCGACGCTTCGCCGATCATGGCCCGAATCATGACCGGCGTGTCACGGAGTCTTGGCTTCTTGCGATGACTGGCTTCTCACAGAGTCCTGGCTTCTCGCAGAGATTGGCTTCGCACAGAGATTGGCTTCGCACAGAGATTGGCTTCGCATAGAGATTGGGTTCGCACGGCGGCGGGCATGGTATACTGCGAGGCCCTCTCGATCCGGCCTTCAGCTTTCCCCCCGCCCCCCTGACGATCTATGCCGACGCACCGGTTGCCCCAGTTCGTTGTTGTCCTGTCTCTTGGCGTTCTGCTCGTCGCGTCTGTCTCTCAAGGCAGCGCGAATGATGGCCATGGTGAAGATGATGGCCGTGGTGAAAGCGACATCTCTTTTTCACAGGACGTCCGCCCGATCTTGTCGGATCATTGTTTTGCCTGTCACGGCCCTGATGCGGAAACACGTGAAGCCGACCTGCGCTTAGATTCGCTCGAAAGTGCCACCGAGAACGGCGCGATCGTTGCCGGTGACGTTGATGCCAGCGAATTGTTCGCTCGTATCACTAGTGACGATGGCGATCTGGTCATGCCGCCACCGGAATTCGACAAGCCGCTGTCCGTTAGTCAGCAAGCCACGCTGCGCCGGTGGATCGAATCAGGCGCGCCCTATGAAACGCACTGGGCGTTTGCGGCGCCAGTTCGGCCGAGTGTTCCGGCGGTGCCATCGTTGGCCGGGAAAGGGACGGCTCATCCACTCGATGCTTTTTTGCAACAGAAGATCAGCGAGGCCGGGCTGACGCCTTCGCCGCCTGCGGACAAGCGGACGTTGATCCGTCGTGCGACTCTGGATTTGACGGGGCTGCCGCCCACGCCAGATGAAATCGATGCGTTTCTAGATGACACATCAAGCAACGCTTACGAAAAACTGATGGACCGATTGTTCAGCCGGGCGACGTATGGTGAACACATGGCTCGATATTGGTTGGACTTGGCTCGCTATGCCGACACGCATGGTTTGCATTTGGACAATGAGCGTTCGATGTGGCCGTATCGTGATTGGGTCGTCCGAGCATTCAATCAAAACTTGGCGTTCGATGAATTCACGCGATGGCAACTTGCCGGTGACTTGCTGGAAGACTCAAGCCGCGAACAGCAGATTGCATCGGGATTCAATCGATGTAATGTTACGACCAGCGAAGGTGGCAGCATCAACGAAGAATGGGTGTTTCGATATGCCGTTGATCGCACCACCACGACGGCAGAAGTCTGGATGGGACTGACCGCCGGATGCGCCGTCTGTCACGATCACAAGTTTGATCCCATTTCCGCTCATGAGTACTACTCGCTGTACTCGTTCTTTCACAGCGCGGCCGATCCTGCAATGGACGGCAACAAAATTGATACGCCGCCGATCGTAAAACTCTATTCGGACGAGCAAGAGTCAAAGGTGCAAGAATTGAATCGTCGCTTGGCTGCCGTCAACAAGCGAATTCAATCGCGTCTCGACGCCTTCGTTTACAAAGATCCTGCCGAGCAAAATCCGGCACCCGAGCCGGATTTGATCGATACGATCTGGTTCGAGGATGCGTTTCCTCAAGGTGCCAAGACGAAAAATTTGGGTGGCCCGCTGACTCTGGTCAGTAAGCAGGAATCTGCGGACAAGCAGGGTGCCGGCAATCGCCCCGATGCGGTGTTCTCTGGCGAAAAGGCGCTTCGCCGAAAAGCCGAACAGCTGGAACAAGATTTCTATAACTCCGGCGCCAAGCCGTTTGTCGTCCCAAGTGGCGGTAAGATATTTGCGTACTGTTATTTGGACCCCGATGATTTGCCCGATGCCATCATGGTTCAGATCCATACTGACACTTGGGAACATCGTGCGGTGTGGGGCCAGCAGGCGAAGATTCCGTTTGGCAAGATCGCCACAGATTCCAAACGCCGCATCGGTGATTTGCCCGATCCAGGCCAGTGGGTAAGGCTGGAGTTCACACCGCGTCAGGTGGGACTGAAGGCCAACGACAAAGTCACCGGATTTGCATTCACTCAGTTCGGAGGAACGGTCACCTGGGACCACCTCGGCGTCCGCCAAACGCTAGATAAGGCGAAAGACGCCACTTGGTCGTGGAAACGCTGGAAGGGATCGTTCGGCGGAAAAAACGTGCCCAGCTTTCCCGATCATTTGCGGTCGATCGTTCGCGCCAAGCAGCCCGACAAGTGGACTCAGAGCGAGCGCGAAGAAATCTTTGATCAGTGGCTGCGAAACGTCTACGGCGGAACGAAGCCGTTGCTCGGCCAGCTTGCCATTGATCAAGACAAGATCGAAACACAGATTGCCGAATTGGAAAAGACCGTTCCGGTTACCTTCGTGATGGCCGATTTGCCCGAGCCACGCGAAAGTTTTGTGATGGTGCGTGGGCAATATGACAATCCCGGCGAGCAAGTGACGCGCGACGTGCCAAGCTTTCTACCGCCGCTGAACCGCCCGTCCGACGGTCGCATGCCAAACCGGTTGGACTTGGCGAATTGGTTGGTCAGTGGCGAGCATCCGTTGACCGCACGCGTAACGGTCAACCGGTTCTGGCAGCAGTTGTTCGGGACCGGATTGGTTCGTACCAGTGGTGATTTTGGTTCCCAAGGCGATCCACCCAGCCATCCAGAATTGTTGGACTATTTGGCGGTTGAATTCGTCGACTCTGGCTGGGATGTACAACGGCTGTTGCGCCTGATGATGACAAGCCATGCGTACCGCCAAAGTTCGGTCGTGACAAAGCAGCATCTGGATCGTGATCCAAGCAATCGCCTGCTTGCCCGAGCACCGCGGTTGCGTCTGGATGCCGAAGTTTTACGCGATCAAACGTTGTTCATTAGCGGGTTGCTTGTGCAAACAATCGGCGGAGAACCGGTCAAGCCGTACCAGCCACCGAATATCTGGGAACCGGTCGGTTTCGGACGCTCCAACACTCGCTATTACGATCAGGACCATGGTGATGCGTTGTATCGTCGCAGTCTGTATACGTTCTTGAAACGCACGGCGCCGCCGCCGTTCATGTCAACGTTCGACGCGCCCAATCGCGAGCAATCTTGTTCGGCACGACAGCGGAGCAATACGCCGATGCAGGCGCTGCAACTGATGAACGACATCCAGCATGTCGAGGCGGCACGGCACTTCGCGGCCCGGATCATTCGCGAGGGCGGTGCATCGCCGGCCAAGCGAGTTCGTTGGGCCTGGACATGGGCGACCGGTCGACCGCCCCGATCCGCCGAGCGCGACGTTGCCATCGACATGTTGCGGATGTTTCAAGATCGCTATCGTCAAGATGATGAATCAGCCAAGGCGCTGACGAGCTATGGCGAAAGTGACACCGATGATGCGATCGAGCCCGATCAGCTGGCAGCTTACACGATGTTGGCAAACCTGCTGCTGAACCTGGACGAAACGGTCACTAAGAATTAGCGATTGCGTCGCGAACAAGAGCGATCGGGGCAATTGTTCCAACAACCAATTTTCGTATGCGGACTGTCCTTAGCACAGATTGATGGCGATGAATCCAATTCAGCATTACTTGCGTGACGTCAATCGACGTCAATTTTTTCAGGGCGCCGGACTGGGGGTCGGATCGCTGGCGCTCTCGTCGTTACTGTCCGATGAGGCCGCGGCATCAACGACCACTGCCGTGCATCCACCACTGCCAGGCTTGCCGCACTTTGCGCCGCGTGCCAAGCGGCTGATTTACCTGCATATGAATGGTGCACCATCGCAGTTGGATCTGTTCGATTACAAACCTGGCTTAAAGGATCATTACGATCAAGAGTTGCCCGATTCGGTTCGCAACGGTCAACGCATCACGACGATGACCAGTGGGCAAGCAAGGTTTCCTGTCGCTCCGAGCAAGTTTCAGTTCAAGCCGTGCGGCGACAGCGGAATCATGATGAGCGAATTGGTTCCGCACATGCATGCGATTGCCGACGAGATCACGATGATCAAGTCCGTGCACACCGACGCGATCAATCATGACCCGGCCTGCACGTTTGTGATGACCGGCAGCGAAGTGCCCGGCAAGCCAAGCCTCGGTTCCTGGCTGAGCTATGGCCTGGGCAGCGAAAGCAACGACTTGCCTGCGTTTGTCGTGTTCACACCGACGTTTCCCAAGGCGTCGCAGGCACAAGCCTTGTTCACGCGAATGTGGAGCAGCGGATTCTTGCCGAGCAGCTTTGATGGTGTCGCACTGCGCGGTGCTGGCGATCCAGTGCTTTACATCAAGAATCCCCCCGGCGTCAGCGGTAAGGATCGGCGACAGATGCTCGATGCCCTAAACCAGTTGAATCAACAGACGTTTGATCGTTTCGGTGATCCAGAAACCCAATCACGAATCTCGCAATACGAGATGGCGTTTCGGATGCAAACCAGCGTGCCGGAATTGACCGATCTTAGCAGTGAGTCGCAGGAAACGTTGGACATGTATGGGCCCAATGTCCAGACCAAGGGGACCTACGCGTCCAGCGCAATCTTGGCTCGCCGGTTGGTCGAACGGGGCGTGCGGTGCGTTCAAGTGTTGCACCGAGGATGGGACCAGCACAACAACCTGCCCAAACTGATCAAAGGACAGTGTGAGGATGTTGACCAGCCGACTGCGGCATTGATTCTGGATTTGAAACAACGCGGGCTTCTGGAAGACACCCTGGTCGTCTTTGGCGGTGAATTCGGGCGAACGGTTTACTCGCAAGGGACGTTGACCCACGAAAACTATGGCCGCGATCATCATCCGCGCAATTTCTGTATGTGGATGGCCGGCGGCGGAGTGAAATCGGGATATTCGTTCGGTGAGACCGATGAATTTAGTTACAACATCACCGAAAATCCCGTCCATTTGAATGACCTGAACGCCACGATACTGCACTGCATGGGGATCGATGATCGCAAGCTGAGTTTCAGATTCCAAGGTCTGGACCAGCGATTGACCGGTGTCGAACCAACTCGCGTTGTCCACGACTTACTGTCCTAGCAACAACGTGCGGGAACAATGAAGCTGGCATCATGGGTTCGCGCTGGCAGAGTAAAGCTGGTCGAGTAAAACCAGCAGAGTAAAGCTGGCACATTAAGGCCATGCGTTTTATTTCTACATGTATTAACCGTTACCGACATCCTTATTGATTCGAGGCTTTCATGATTCGCTTCCTGGCTTGCGTCGCGTTCACTCTACTCGTTCAGCTACCCGTCGATGCCCAGGATGCAGCGACGAAACGTGCTGCCGCCAAACGTCCGGCTCGTGCGCCGAATCCAGCCATGGTGACGATCGAGGACGTGCCAGGGTTGCCGCGAGTCTTGTTGATTGGCGATTCGATCTCGGCCGGATACACGCTGCCGACACGCGAATTACTCAAGGGCAAGGCAAACTTGCACCGGATCAAGGCCAACGGCGGTCCCACAACACGCGGCCTGGAATCGATCGACAAGTGGCTTGGCGATGGGCATTGGGACTTGATCCACTTTAACTGGGGCATTCATGATTTACGTCACATGCCTAATGGAGAGCGTCAGGTTGAGCCCGCCGAATACGAATCAAACTTGCGAACGCTCGTCGCGCGGCTCAAGCAGACCGGCGCGACATTGGTGTTCGCGACGACCACGCCCATTCCCAAGGGAAAGTTGAATCCTGATCGAACGTTCGGCGATGAAACCGAGTACAACGCGATCGCGACGCGAGTCATGAAAGAGAACAACGTGGCGATCAATGATTTGCACGGTTACATCATGCCGCAATTCGACAAACTGCATCGGCCGGCGGATCTGCACTATTTACCCGAGGGTTCGGACTATTTGGCAAAGAAGGTTGCCGCAGAGATCGAAAGCAGGTTGACGCCGCGTTAGTTCGAGTTGGTGCGAAACTATTGGTTCCAGATTTCGGCACGCACGTTCATCAATTCGGGATACGATTCGTCGGTGTCACCGTATTGTTTCTTGAGTTCCAGCAGTCGCGATTTCAATCGCTCGGTGACTTCGGCATACTTCGGATCGCCGTAGACGTTGTTGGTCTCGTTCGGATCCTCTTGCAGATCGTAAAGTTCCCAGCCCGGTGTCGACGGTTCGAATTTACTGTTGCCCAAAGTCGCGTCCAGTGGCAATGCGTAAAAGAACGCTAGCTTGTAACGATTGTCGCGGACACCGTAGTGGCCGGGGATGTGGTGATGGGCAAGGTGCATCCAGTAGCGATAGTAGATCGCGTCTCGCCACGTCTTGGGCGCGTCGCCCGAGACGATCCCTCGCAAGCTGGCACCTTGCATTTTGGAAATTTCGGGAGCATCGTTGACTCCCGCAAAATCTAAAAACGTTTGCGCAAAGTCCAAGTTGCTGCACAGGTGTGATTCGTTGGACGTACCAGCGGGAATCGTTCCCGGAAGTCGCGCCAGAAACGGCATCTGAAAGCACTCTTCGTAAATCCATCGCTTGTCAAAGTAATCATGTTCACCCAGGAACATGCCTTGGTCGGCGGTGTAAATCACCAGCGTGTTTTCGGCCAGTCCGGATTCGTCCAAGTAATCCAAGACTCGGCCCACGTTTTCGTCGACCGCTTTGACGCATCCCAGATAGTCGTGAAGGTACTTCTGGTACGCGGCTTTGCCTTTTTCGATTTCCGTCATGCCGGTCATGTCGACGCTGCCGGCGGGCCAATCAGGTTTTTGCACGTCATCGACCATGGTCCGGCGCGGTGCCGTACGCGCGGTGATGGACGTGCCCATTTCGCGAGTGGCTTCGCTGCGGTGCGAGAAATCTTCCCACAGCGTGTCAGGTTCGGGGATCTCGACACCGGCCAAGTAATCCTTGTGGCGTGGTGCGGGTTCCCATTTTCCGTGAGGTGCCTTGTGGTGCAGCATCATAAAGAACGGTTTCTCGGCCTCTCGCTGTTTCAACCAGTCCAGTGCATAGTCGGTTACCAAGTCGGTGTAGTAGCCTTTGGTGCGATTTGCGTTTCCCTTTTTGCGAGTCTCGTAAGGGACGTTGTCGGTCGACGCGATGAAGATCGGATCGTAGTAGAAGCCTTGCCCCGGTCCGACTTTCCAGTAATCGAATCCCCAGGGCTCCGATCGCAAATGCCATTTACCGAACAAGGCCGTTTCGTATCCGTTTCGCCGCAGGATGCTGGCGACGTTCGGTGTTCCAGAGTCCGGCCCCGGAAAGGCATCCAGCAGTGTACGGACGGTGTTCACGTGCGAGTGTTGTCCGGACAAAATCACGGCGCGGCTGGGGGTGCAAATCGAGTTGGTGACGAAGCATTTGTCCAACCGGATCCCTTCGCGGGCGATCCGATCGATATTCGGTGTCGGTGCAACTTCGGCAAGTCGTCCGCCGTACGCGCTGATCGCATTGCAAGCGTGATCATCGGACATGATGAACAGAATGTTCGGCCGCTCGGCCGATGATAAATTTGCGGACACTACAACAAGCAACAAGACAAAGCCGGTCAGTCGGAACATGGCAACACTTGGATCAGGGGCAGGACGGAAGGAAGGTGAGGGGCAACGCAGATGCTGTGCTAAGTAGCAGACTTTCAGCGTATCGCAAATCAGTCTATTTGTGATCGTTAATGGCGGGGAGTCTTTCGAAAAAGAATTCTCGATGAGACCGATTCACGACGTCGTGTCAGGAACCGCACCGACGTGCCCACAAACTTTGGCGGCGACGCGACACGCGTCGCCGAGAAATGTCTTTGGCGGATCGCCGCGAAGTACGCCGATCAGAAATGCGGCGGTGAAAGAGTCTCCCGCACCGACGGTGTCCTTCACGTCGGCGGGAACGCCGGGGTGATCAACCGTACCGTCTGCCGTGACCAAGACGGCACCTTTGGCACCCCGTGTCATCACGACCATGTCCAGTGACTGAGAATTTAGAATTTCCCGCAGTGTTTCTTCGTCCGCGTGATCCGACTTGATTTGCAAGGCTTGGCACACTTGCGGCAGTTCGTCGTCGCTGAGTTTTAAAATGCTGGCCAACTGAATCGAATCGATGATCAATGCATCATCAAAGAATGGCGGACGTAGATTGATGTCGACGATTCGTGCGACACCGGCTTGCTTGGCCGCATCGAGAGCGTTTTGAATCGTGTTTCGCGATATTTCGCTACGCTGGCCGAGCGTTCCAAAGTAGACGGCGTCGGCGCTTCGGATCTTTGCATCAATTTCATTCTTCCACTCGATCCGGTCCCAAGCCGAGTCGGCGTGAATCGTAAAGTCAGGTTTGTGGTTTTCGTCCAGTTCGACCCCGACAGTTCCCGTCGCGGCATCCGGCGTGGTCTGAACCAGGCTGACATCGACGTTAAATTTGCTAAGGATGCTGATTGCTTCACGACCGCGCTCATCGTCGCCAACGGCACTGACGATCGCCACGTTGCCGCCCAAAATTGCGGCGTGACAGGCAAAGTTTGCTGGTGCGCCGCCAAATCGGGCACCGGCGGGAAATAAGTCCCAAAGGACTTCGCCCAAAGAAATGATGGTGGGGCGTGTCATAAATGCGTTTTGGGTTCAGGGCACGGCGGGATGTGACTGCGGAAAGTGACCGCTGATCAGGCAAAGTGTTCAAACTTGGCCCGCGATTGGATATGATGACAGGGTCAGCTCTAGCGTGTGAAGACGTCAGAAATATTACAAGACGTCACGATTGGAAAATCATCACGCCAGCTTGATCCCGCCACCCAATGACCCCTCCCAACAAAGCACCCCTCCCAACAAAGCGTCGAATGCAATCTCTCGATAGCTGCGACCACATTGACTGCTCAACGTCCCCGCGTCACATGCGGTTCGCGTCTTGTGTGGTGTCAATCATCTTTGGCCCACTGATCGGTTGCCTGCTTGATCCGTTCGTCGGAACGTCATTTGATATGGCATACGCTTCGACGCCAGGACGGTTTTCAGAAGTGATTGGACCGGGACTGCAGAGCCACTGCGTCAAGTGTCACGGTCAACACGAGGATATCGAAGGCGATGTCGACTTGCATGGGCTCAGTCATGACGAATTGCTCAAGGACACGGAACTGATTCGCAGTCTGATCGAGGTGCTTGACTTTGAGGAAATGCCACCGGAAGACGAGCCGGCGATGCCGTCGAAATTGCGGAAGCGATTGATAAAGGAATTGACGGGCATGCTGCACGCGGCGGTGGCTGATCGCAAGGGCTATGCGCCGTCGCCGCTGAGGCGGATGACACGGTTTCAGTACAATAACGCCGTCATCGACCTGTTCGATTTGAACTGCACCGTGTTCACCTTGCCCGAGCGGATGATGCGAGACCACCGAGAGTATTTTCGCCCCGAATCGGGCAAGATGGCCGACGAGGTGACCGTCGGCAGCCGTCCACTTGGAAAGTCTCAGCTGATCGAAAAGCGGCTCGCCGGCGTTGCCGCATTTCCACAAGATCCACGGGCCGAACACGGCTTTGACAACCAGGGTGACCATTTGTCGTTGTCCCCGCTGTTGATGGAATCGTTTCTCAAGCTCGGTCAATCGATCACAGAGAGTCCTGATTTCACGCCCAAGATGGTTGGGATATGGAATGCGTTTTTCGCCGCTCCGAAATCGGACGCTGATCTGGAACCGTTAATTCGGCAACGTCTCGAACCATTCTTAACCAAGGCGTTTCGACAACCTGCCGATGGTGACGTGCTCGACCGATACGCTCGGTTTGTCTTTGGCCAGATCCAGCAAGGCGTTGATTTCACCGATGCCATGAAATCTGCGACGGCGGCGGTGATTGCGTCACCGAAGTTCTTGTACTTGTACGACAAGCCGGGCGAAGCGGTTGCGGCGCAACCTCTGGATGACTTTGAACTGGCCACTCGGCTTTCGTTTTTTCTGTGGGGCAGTCTTCCGGATCACGATCTGATCGAACTCGCGTCGCGCGGCGAGTTGAGCCGACCCGAGGTGCTGGATGCGCAAGTCGATCGCATGTTGAAAGATCGAAAGCTAAAGCGTTTTTGCGACAGCTTTCCCTCACAGTGGTTGCAGCTGGAAAGAATCATTTCATCGCGGCCCAATCCCCAGCAGTTCCCGGGATTCTATATCGGAAAGTATCGCCAGAGCATGCACATGATGCTGGAGCCGTTGCTATTATTCGAAACGGTTCTGATCGAAAACCAGCCGATCACTCAGCTGATCGACGCTGACTTTACTTATCGGTCGCGTAATTTGGATGAAGCTTACAATGGGCTCGGCACGACCGAAAAGCCGTTTGCTGAAAAAGGTGGCGGCATTTCTTTGCTTACCTTTTATCGCGTGCCCGTAACGGACCGGCGAACCGGGGGCGTCATCACCAACGCGGCGGTGATGACGATGACATCGGGCCCAAATCGAACGCAACCGATCACGCGCGGCGCATGGATCGCCGGAGTGATATTCAATAACCCGCCGGAGCCTCCGCCCGCCGACGTGCCACCGTTAGACGAAAAACCGCACGAAGGTGATGAGCACTTGACCTTGCGGGAACGGTTGTCGATTCACCGCGAACGGTCTGATTGCAAAGGATGCCACGAGCAAATCGATCCGCTTGGTTTTGCACTGGAGAACTATGACCCCGTGGGCATTTGGCGTGAAAAATATGACAACGGACGCGACGTTGATATGTCTGGGACTTTGTTTCGCAAACACAAGTTCAAAGATATCGTCGAGTTCAAAGATGCGATCCTTGTCGAAAAGGATCGTTTTACTCGGGCCCTCGCCGGGCACCTGCTGTCCTTTGCGGTGGCGAGGCGTTTGACGGCTGCCGATCAGATCGCCCTCGGCGAGATCGTCAAGAAGACGGCCGCCAGCAAGTATAGAATGCAGTCGTTGTTGAAACAGGTGATTTTTAGCGAACCGTTTTTAACCAAAACCCATATCGCATCAGCCCAATGAGCTGTCTCACGTCAAGTGAGCGTGTTGACCGACCGTCTTGCGGATACATCGCTGTATGATTCGGCCAAGTGATTTGTTGCAGCCCAAGTGATTTGATGCAGCCAGGTCGTTCCGCCTGCACACGTTTCTTTTACGACACGAATTCTTTAACGACACGAACGACCTTCCATACCAATTCCCACCCGGTTAGTTATGAAAACCACTTCGCGACGAACGTTCTTGCAAGGCATTGGCGGTGCGGCACTGACATTGCCGTGGATGGATAGTGTCGCCAAGGGCGCGTCCGCTGCGAAAGTTCCGTTGCGGATGGCTCACTTTTACGTGCCGATTGGCGTGGTGCGCCGTGGATTCTTTCCTGGCGAAGCGAACGACGTGATTCCGAAAGGGAACCTTGGCAACACGATGAAGTCGCTTGGTGAGCAAGACCCGCGGTTTCGCGTTCGGCCGCTCAAGAAGCTGACGCCGACCATCCAGCCTCTGGAAAAGTTCAAGCACAAGATAAATCTGATCACCGGAATGGACCGCACTTTTCAGCAAGGAACCGACGTTCATGCCCAATGTGCATCTTGTTATCTAAGCAGTGCAAAGCCATACACGATTGACGAGACGGCGTGGCCGCTGGATCGAACGTTGGATCATCTCGTTGCCGATCATATCGGTCGTCAGACTCCGTTTCCAACGCTTGAGTTCAGTTGCAACAGCCACAAGGACAATAAAGAATCGATCTACTTTGACAATATCTCTTGGTACGGCACCGGTCACCTGGCGCCGTCGATTCGCGATCCACGCAAAATGTATCAGCGACTGTTTTCGACCCAAGAGATCCAGCGTTATCGTGACATCACCGACCTCGTGCTCGATGACGCACGCTCGTTAAGGCGTGAGCTTGGCCAACACGATCAACAGAAACTTACCGAGTACTTCGATTCGCTACGCACGATCGAAAAACAGATGGACCGGCTAGAAAAGATGAAATCCGAACTGGCCAAAGTGACATTCGATGAACCACCCGAAGCCTACTTGCCTCGTGGCGAATACATTCGCTTGATGGGCGATTTAATGGTGGTGGCGTTGCAAACCGGGCTGACGAACGTTTCGACATTTATGGTCGGGCCCGAACGGTGGGACACGCCATACTTGTTCGAAAGCTTGTTCGATGAACCACGCAGCCATCACAAGATGTCGCACAACCAAACCACAATGATCGACGATCTGTTAAAGGTTGATCAGTTTCATATGCAGCAGTATGCATATCTGGTTGAGAAAATGGATGCGATCGAGCAACCCGATGGAACCTCATTGCTCGATAACACGCTGTTCACCTACGGCAGCGGTTTGGGCGACGGTTCAACACACCAGTACAACGATTTGCCAATTATCGTTGCCGGCGGCGGCGATCGCGTCAAAGCGGGCCGGCATATCAACATGCCCGAAGGCACACCGTTGGCCAATCTTTGGTTGACGCAAGCAAGGATGATGGGGCTGCAGCTCGATCAGTTTGCCGATAGCACCGGCACGATCGACGCCCTGTTTTAGTCGCCCGGCGATCAATGTCGCGAGTTATTTTTGCGAGTAAAACTCATCTGTTGCTCTGCTTATTGGCTTTAGGCATCAAGTTACGTTTAGTCGGAACAAGAAAGGTCGTCGGATGTCGGTTACGTTGCTCGAGTGTTCACCCGCAGCCGTCTTCTCGAAGATCGCGGTGCCGTTTTTCAGAATCGCAGAGCGATTGACGCGCATCGTTGGCGGGCTGTTGCTGCTAGTTAGTTCGATGCATGCGTCGGTGAACGCCCAGCCGGCGTCACGCCCAAACGTACTGGTCATCATGGCGGATGATATGGGGTATTCGGACCTCGGGTGTTTCGGCGGCGAAATCCGAACGCCGCACTTGGACCGGCTTGCCGAGGATGGTTTGCGGTTCACGAATTTTTACAGCGAGAACATGTGCTGGGTGTCTCGCGTCGCGATGTTGACGGGCGTGTATCACCGTACGTCGATGTTTGAAGGTTCGATTCATCCTCGTTGTGTGACCATGCCCGAGGTGCTGGGCGACCATGGTTACCAGACACTGATGTCGGGCAAGTGGCATCTGGCGGGCAAGCAGTATCGTATCTATCCGGGCGACCGCGGGTTCGATCAGTTCTATGGATTTCTTGGCGGTGCGGTCAGTTTTTATTGGCCTGCGTATCTGACTCGCAACCGAACCGATGTTCAACAAGAAGCGATCAAAGATCCTGATTACTACATCACCGACGCCATCACGGACGAAGGCATTCGGATGTTGCGAGAGTCGGACGCGGGCAAGCCGCTGTTCATGTACGTCGCGTACAACGCGGCCCACTGGCCACTGCATGCAAGGGACGAAGATATCGCGGCTTACAAAGGTCGATACGCAGGTGGGTGGGATCAGTTGCGCCAAGAACGGCTCGCCCGCATGAAACAGCTTGGCATCGTGTCCGACACGGTCGCACTGTCACCACGCAATGAGAATGTGCCGGCGTGGGACGATGAATCCCATCAAGCGTGGCAGCAGCGCCGTATGGAAGTCTATGCCGCGCAGGTCACATCGATGGATCGTGGCATCGGGCGTCTGATGGATGCCTTGAAAGATACGGGACGTTTCGATAACACGCTGGTGTTCTTTACCGTCGACAATGGCGGTTGTCATGTCGAATACGAACCCGATCGCAAGGGTGACTATCTTCCCAAATCGACTCGCGACGGTCGTCCCATGCGTCCGGGTAATTTGCCTGAGATCATGCCGGGGCCGGAAGACACATATCAGAGCTATGGGCATGGGTGGGCGAACGCATCGAACACGCCTTATCGCATGTTCAAAAAATTCGACCACGAGGGTGGCGTTCGGACACCGATGATTGCGCATTGGCCAGCCGGTATCGAAGCGAAAGGCAAACTAGTCCCGGCCGTTTCTCACCTGATCGACATCATGCCGACGGTGCTGGAAGTGACCGGCGCGACGCATCCGAACAAGTTTCGCGGCCAAGACGCCGTTCAGGTCGACGGTCACTCTCTGGCGGCAGCGTTTCGCAGTGAGTCGCTGCAGGATCATCAAACACTGTTCTTTCATCACGCTAGCGGCAAAGCGCTTCGACATGAGCGTTGGAAGCTGGTGGCGGCAGGGGGCGGCGACTGGGAACTTTACGATCTAAAAGAAGATCCGGCCGAAACGATGAACTTGGCAAAGCAACGGCCTGCCCAGGTCAAGCGGCTGGCCAAAATGTGGGAATCCGAATCCGCCCGATTGCTCGCTCGCGCAAAGCTGAAATAGCGTTTTACCCTGCTATTTCAGGTTCCTTTTCGCATGCATGGACATAAAAGCCGCCGTCCACGGCTTTGCAATGACGAGTGCCGGACCACTCATCTTTACATCAAGAAGATTGATCTTGATGTTTTAGGGATTGATATCAGGTTCGTCTTCTCGCCAGTGGACAAGGTCGCTATATTCTGCCCCGTCAACGGACTGAATCGTTTCCGGCCACAGTGGATGATGACTGATCGGCTGGACTAAACGGGGTAAATGTCGCAGTGAAGCGCTCGTCGAAATATACAATCACACTGTCGATCGCACTGACGGTCAGCTGGCTGCTTTGGTCCGGCCATTTCGATGAGCCGTTTATCTTGGCTTTGGGCGCGGCATCGGTGCTGTTCTGTATCTACCTCTCGCATCGCATGAATATCATCGACGAGGAAAGTGCCCCGGCGCACCTAGGTTTGCGCCCATTCACATCTTATGCGCCTTGGCTGGCGAAAGAGATTGTCCTTTCGAACATCGATGTGACACGGATGTTATTGCAGCCAAAGATTCCGCTGCAGCGTAACTTGATTGAGGTCAAGTCAAATCAAAGAACCGAACTCGGCCGCGTTATTTTGGCTAATTCGATCACGTTGACGCCCGGTACGGTCTCGGTAAAAGTCGTCGGCAACAAAATCCTGGTCCATGCGATTTCGCAATCGGACGCCGAGGAAGACATGTCCGGCGAAATGGGCCGACGCATTTGCCGCTTGGAGTCGGGATCATGATTCCCACCATGTTCACCGTGTCATCTGCGGCGATCATCATCACGATGGTGTTGGCATTGATTCGCGCGATGCTGGGTCCGACCGTGTTCGACCGTGTGCTCGCATTGAATATGTTCGGGACCAAAACGGTTCTGTTGATTTGCGTGTTCGGTTTTATCACCGGACGCACGGACTTTCTTGACCTGGCCCTGTTGTACAGCTTGATGAACTTCATCGGGATGGTCGCGTTGTTGCGTTTTGTCGAATTTGGCGGCTTCGGCGGAGGGCGACTCTCATGACCGCTTTCATCGACATCCTCAGCTGGACGTTTCTGTTGCTCGGTTCCTTTTTTGCCGTGATGGGCGGAATCGGAATCATCCGCTTGCCCGAGTTTTATTCGCGGATGCACGGTGCCGGAATCACCGACACCATGGGCGCGGCCATGATCGTTTTGGGGCTGGTGCTGCAATCATTTCAGTCCGGACCGAGCCTGATTTCGGTCAAGCTGCTGATGATTCTTTTTTTCTTGTTGGTGACGAGCCCGAGTTCTTGTCATGCGCTTGCCCGATCAGCCATGGTTCACGGCCTCGTTCCGGTCTTGGACGTTGAACCGAAAGATGAAGTCAAGAAACAAGTGAACGAAGAATCTGCCCCATGATCCTGATCGTTTTCTCTCTGTTGGCCCTGCTCGCAGCAACCGCGGTGACGGTTGCGCGGATCCGTGACTTGTGGGCCGCGGTCATGTTTTTGGGGATCTATAGCTTCTTAAGTGCAAGCTGGATGCTGCTGCTGGACGCACCTGACGTCGCGTTCACCGAAGCCGCTGTCGGCGCAGGGATATCGACGGTGCTGCTGCTGGGCACTCTTGCATTGACCGGTCGGTCGCAGGTGCGTGCAACGCGCTTGCCCGTGATGCCATTGTTGGTCGTGATCGTAACGGGATGCGCGCTGGTTTACGGCACGCTTGATATGCCGGATTACGGTGACCCGAATGCTCCCATCCACGTTTATCCCGACCCGTCGTTTGTCGAGAAATCGCAGCCGGATATGCACGGGATGCCCAATATCGTCACGGCGGTGTTGGCCAGCTATCGAGGCTATGACACCTTAGGCGAAACCGCCGTCATCTTCACTGCGGGGATTGCCGTGATGTTAATTCTAAGGAAAGGCGACGACGAGCCAGAACCCGGTCGAGAGGTGGTCCGGTGACTTCATTCCCAATCATCCGTGTCGTTTCAAAACTGCTGATACCGTACATCTTGTTGTTCGGTTGTTATGTCCAATTTCACGGTGATTTTGGGCCCGGCGGCGGCTTTCAAGCAGGTGTGATTTTGGCAGCAGCTTTGATTCTGTACTCGCTGGTCTTTGGCCTCGATGCGGCAAAGCAAGTCGCGCCGCCTCGCGTTGTGGAAAAACTGATGGCTCTGGGCGTGTTGGTGTACGGCGGTACGGGCGTCGCAACGATGATGCTGGGAGGCAACTTTCTGGACTATCGCGTCCTGAATCACCCATCGATCCCAAGCTTTCTGCCTCAGGGGCAACACTTGGGCATCTTTGTCGTCGAACTTGGCGTCGGCATCACGGTCACGGCCGTCATGACGATGATCTTCTACGCCTTTGCGGGAAGGAAGCCGATCGTATGACGCTTGACCATGTCCTAGGCCTATACAACTACTGGATCGTCATTTTTCTGATGATGACCGGGTTCTACATTGTTATCTCTAGCAAGAACCTGATCAAAGCGATCATCGGTTTGAATATTTTTCAGACGTCGGTGTTCTTGCTTTACATCACGATGGGAAAGGTCGACGGAGGTACCGCGCCGATCATCCCGCCGGCATTGGCCGATCAGCAAGACGTGGCGCATGGCGATCACACACACGGCGATCATGCACACGGCGAGGCGGCACATGCCGCTGCGGATCATCTCGATCATGCGTCCGACCACGTCGAAAATCATGTCGGCGAACTTACCCAACACGCACAGCATCTGGCTTCGGACGCTCATGCCGCGTCGGAAGCGATTATCTATTCGCATCCGTTGCCGAGCGTCTTGATGCTGACCGCGATTGTGGTCGGAATCGCCACGACGGCTCTTGCTCTCGCACTGATCGTACGGATTCGCGAAGAATACGGGACGATTGAGGAAGACGAAATCCTTGCGTTGGATCGGAGGGCATGATGGAAAGCCAGCTACCGATCTTGTTGATCGTGGTGCCGATGTTGGTCGCACCGCTGTGCGTCTTTCTTGGCAAGCCAAAACTCGCATATTTGTTGGCCCTCGCGGCAGCGTGGTGCACATTCGCCATCTCGGTCGTGCTGGTCGGCAAGGCGATGGAGTCCGGGCCGATCCATTACGAACTTGGCAACTGGGCTCCACCCTACGGAATCGAATACGTTGTTGATACGCTCAGCGGATTCGTGATGCTGTTTGTCTCGGGGATCGGTGCGGTTGTGCTGACATACGCACCGGCCAGTGTCGACGCCGAGATTCCACGTTCCAAACATATACTTTTCTATGCGTCTTACCTGTTGTGCCTCACGGGTTTGCTGGGCATTTGCATCACCGGTGACCTGTTCAATGTGTTTGTGTTCCTCGAGATTTCGTCGCTGTCATCTTATGCCCTGATCAGTCTCGGGAAATCACGACGCGCACCCTTGGCCGCGCTTCAGTATTTGATTTTGGGAACGATCGGAGCGACGTTTATTTTGATCGGCATTGGCTTGGTCTATCAGATGACCGGAACGCTAAACATGGCCGATATCGCTTCGCGGCTGACGACCGAGGGCGGACCAAGAACCGTCTTGGTGGCATTCGCATTCATTACGATTGGGATGTGTATCAAGATGGCCGTGGTGCCGGTTCACCACTGGTTGCCCAACGCATACACGTACGCTCCGTCGGTGGTGACCTGTTTCATTGCCGCGACCGCGACCAAGGTTTCCGTGTATGCATTCATTCGCGTTTTGTTCGGGATTTTCAATCCGCACTTTGCATTTGAACGTTTACCGCTGGACACCGAATTGATGATTCTGGCGTTGGTGGGCATCTTTGCCGCCTCGACCGCCGCGATCTTCCAAGACAACGTCAAACGACTGCTGGCGTATTCCAGCGTTGCACAAATCGGTTACATGTTGCTGGGGATTAGCATCGCCAACGAAACCGGATTGACCGCCGGCATCGTGCACATGTTTAACCACGCAATCATCAAGGGTGGTTTGTTTATGGTGGTCGGCTGTTTCGTTTTGCGACTTGGCAGCAGCAAAATCGACGATTGGCGTGGTGCCGGTCGGACGATGCCATGGACATCATTCGCGTGGGCGATTGGTGGACTTGGGTTGATCGGTGTTCCCGTCACTGCGGGCTTCATCAGCAAATGGTTGCTGTTGACCGCCGCATTCGAAACGGGGCGTTGGCCAGTTGCTGTGTTGATGTTGCTCAGTTCATTGCTGGCCGTGGTCTACGTCTGGCGCGTGGTTGAAACACTGTACTTTTCGGAACCGTCCGAGAAAGCGTTGGCAGCGACCGAGGCGCCGCTCGGTATGCTCGTGCCGACCTATGCGGTCATCGCGTCGACGCTTGTCTTCGGCGTTTGGACGACCTACTCCGCTGGCATCGCATCACAGGCCGCCGCCGCACTGTTGGGAGCCGCACCATGATGACTCCCGAAAAAATGATTTGGCTGTCGATGACGTTACCCGTCATTGCGATGCTGCTGGTGTTTCTATTCGGTCGGACTCCGAATCTACGCGAAGCCTGTTCATTGATCGTGTCGGCGGTTCTGTTCCTGCTGAACTGCAAACTCGCCGCCGTCGTCTTTGCGGGCGGACGCCCCGAGTGGTCAGCCGGCGAAATGTTGCCTGGATTCAATATTGCGTTCCGCGTCGAGCCGCTGGGGATGTTGTTCGCGCTGGTCGCTTCTGGACTTTGGATTCTGACGACGATTTACGCCATCGGCTATATGCGTGGTCATCACGAAAAGAATCAGACGCGGTTCTTTGCGTGCTTTGCCGTTGCGATTTTCGCGGCACTCGCGGCCGCCTATTCCGCAAATTTGTTCACGCTGTTCGTCGCTTACGAGGTGATGACGCTTTCGACCTACCCGCTTGTCACGCATGCCGGCACGACGGAAGCTCGCAACGGTGGTCGTGTCTATTTGGGCATCTTGTTGTCGACGTCCGTTGCATTCTTGATGTTGGCGATCGCATGGACATGGTCGATTGCGGGAACGCTCGATTTCAAACTTGGCGGAATTCTCGCGGACGCGTATGCCGAAGGCGAGATTGCCGATTGGCAGTTGGGAATCCTGTTGGCGTTGTTCGCATTCGGGATCGGTAAAGCCGCTTTGATGCCGTTCCATCGTTGGCTGCCCGCCGCGATGGTCGCGCCAACTCCCGTCAGTGCGTTGCTGCACGCTGTCGCGGTTGTCAAAGTCGGCGTCTTTTCGGTGTTGAAAGTCGCTGTCTTTATATTTGGCATCGACCTGATGCGCGATACCGGTATCAGTGTTTGGTTGGCCTATGCCGCCGCGACGTCGTTGCTGCTAGCGTCGCTCGTTGCGATGACGAAAGATAATTTAAAGGCAAGACTTGCCTATTCAACGATCAGTCAATTGGCCTACATCACCTTGGGCGCTGCATTGGCGACACCCAACAGCGTGATCGGTGGCGGGATGCATATCGCGATGCACGCCGTCGGAAAGATCACGCTCTTTTTCTGTGCGGGGGCTATTTATGTCGCCGCGCACAAAAAGAATATCAGCGAAATGCGTGGGCTCGGCCGCGCGATGCCGTTCACGTTCGGGGCGTTTCTGATTGCATCGGTCAGCATCATCGGATTGCCGCCCGGCGGTGGTGCCTGGAGCAAATGGTTTCTCGCCGTTGCGACTGCCGAAACGCATCACTATGCACTCACCGCGGCGTTGATGATCAGTTCGCTGTTGAATATTGCCTACTTGATGCCGATCCCGATTCGCGCATTTATGGCTCCTGATGATGATTCCCAGCCGAACGTCGGAATCAAAGAAGCGCCGATGATGTGTGTCGTTCCGCTATGTATCACGGCAATTGGCAGCGTCGTGTTGTTCTTCACCGCTCAATGGATCTACGACGTCTTGGTCCCGATTTCGACAGGGGGCAATGGCTAAGTTATGGCACATTCATCCAACACTGAAACGCATGCGGGTGACCAAAGCTGGTTCGAACGTCCCGGTAACATTCGCTTGATGATCGGTTTGCTGGTTCTCACGTGTGCAGGGCTGGTTGCTGCCGACTTGTTTTATGAGAACCCGCATCCGCATTTCGATCTAGAAAAAACATTCGGGTTCCAGGCTTGGTTCGGGTTCGTTGCATTTGTCGCCGTCGTATTTCTGGGGCGCCTACTGCGACTGATCATCAAGCGTCCGGAGGATTATTATGATCGATAGCCTTCCGCCCGGTTGGATCATGATCGCCGGTGCGATCTTTCTGCCATTGATTCCGCGAGCCATGCAGGCGCTCGCGGTGCTGGGTTTGTCCGTGGCAAGTTTGGTATTGTTTTGGATGGTGCCCGAGGGGAACCACGGCAACATCACGCTGTTCGGCGAAACGCTGAACATGGTCCGCATCGATGCGATGAGTCGGATCTTTGGAACCATTTTTCATCTCGCCGCCATCATGGCGTCGATCTATGCACTGCACGTTCGCGACACCCGACAGCATGTCGCCGGACTGATCTATGCCGGTGCCGCAATCGGTGCCGCCTGTGCTGGCGATCTGATCACGCTATTCGTCTTCTGGGAACTGACTGCGATTTCAAGTGTCTTCTTGGTCTGGGCCAGTGACACCGAGCGTTCGTATCGCAGCGGGATGCGTTACCTGATTATCCAAGTCGCATCCGGCGTCTTGCTGCTTTCGGGGGCGATCATTCGTTACGTCGAAACGGGTTCGCTGGCATTCGAGCAGTTTACCGCCGAGGGCGAGACGATGAGTCTGGGCGCACTGCTGATTCTGATTGCGTTTGGAATCAAGTGTGCCTTTCCGTTTCTGCACAATTGGTTACAGGATTCGTATCCCGAAGCCACGGTTACCGGCACGGTCTTTCTAAGCGCTTTTACGACCAAATTGGCCGTTTATTCACTCGCTCGTGGGTTTGCAGGTACCGAGCAGTTGATTTGGATCGGCTGTGCGATGACGTTATTCCCGATCATTTTTGCGGTGATCGAGAACGATCTAAGGCGGGTGTTAGCCTATAGCTTGAACAACCAACTTGGATTCATGGTGGTGGGGATCGGGATCGGAACCGAGTTAGCCATCAACGGGACAATCGCCCATGCGTTCTGTCACATCATCTACAAAGCACTGTTGTTCATGTCGATGGGCGCCGTCCTTCACCGTGTCGGTACGGTCAAAGCGACCGAACTAGGCGGGCTGCACAAGTCGATGCCCCTGACCACCATTTTCTGCATGATCGGGGCCGGAGCGATTTCTGGCTTTCCGTTACTCAGTGGTTTCATCAGCAAGTCGATGATCATCACTGCGGCGGCCGAAGAACATCAATTCGTCGTGTGGATTATTCTGCTGATCGCATCGGCCGGTGTCATGGAACACTCGGGTATTAAAATTCCGTTTTTCGCGTTCTTCGCGCACGACTCGGGTAAACGCGTCAAAGAAGCACCGTGGAATATGCTCGTTGCGATGGGCATTGCGGCATTCTTTTGCATCGGACTGGGCGTCGCCTATCCGTTGCTGTACCGCTGGCTGCCTTACGACGTCGACTATCATCCTTACACGGTGACACACGTTGTCACGCAGTTGCAATTGTTGATGTTTGCCGCGTTGGCGTTCGTGGTCTTGATGAAGTCGGGGCTTTATCCATCGGAAGAACGTTCGACCAATTTGGACACCGACTGGATCTATCGACGTTTGATACCAGGCGCACTCGGTTTGCTGGGCACTTCCATCAAAGCCGTTGACCAGTCGTTCCGCAAGGATGCCATCGTTGTTGTTCAAGACACGATTTCTGCCGGACGGACGCTGCTGAGTGAACAGGGCGTGTTGGGACGTACGTGGGCGACCAGTACGATGACCTTTTGGGCGACCGTCCTCTTTGCAACCTGCTTGGTGCTGTACTACCTGTAAGTCACGGTGCCGATGTTCGCCGGTCGATGGGCCGAAGCATGTCTTCAGGCACACGCTTCAGGACCCGCAGGAAAGCGACCAGGCCCAATCTTTCTGCTTGACCACCATCATGCGTGTCGTTTGCGGCACCACGCGGCCTAGTCATTTGTGGCAGCACACGCCGAGGGTGGCAGCGATCGTTGGATACGATTTTCCAGGACGGTTCGGTGTCGGTCCAGGAAGGGGGGGCCAGGTCACAGCTTCTCCCTCTTTTGGAAAGATCGTTGACCGGTGTAAATGCCGCCACTAGGATTCTTGCGGTCTCGAATGATCGAATTTGTTAGGTTGTGATCCCGATTTTCTGGAATATTTGATGAGCACCAAGATGATGGTGACCGCGTTTGCCGGTCTGTTGTTTCCGTTGTTAATCGGCAATTTCGCCACTGCCGCAATCGTTCAATTTGATTTTGTCGGAACGGTCACCAATCGGTTCAACAATGGCCTGCCCGATCCGTCGGACATATTTGGGCTGTCGGTTGAAATGGGCGATGCGGTTACCGGATCCTTTACGATCGATACGTCGGTAACTCCTTTTCTGACCATCGATGGCGCGATTGGTGGCTCGGCAGCCGGTTACATGCAAATGCCACCATTGGGCATCAGTGTAAATCTTGCCGGCGGCGTCTTTTCGTCAGATGGAAATTTCTCTTCGGCAACGGTCAATGAGTTTCAGAATGACGCAATGTTTCCACCGTCGGAGCAATTTGGCGTGTCCGATGGGGTGTCGTCAGGGACACAGGACGTCAGTGGAGACACGATCCTGTTGGATGGAAGCCCCGAAACGGCGCGACTGGCGATTACCTTTACCGACTTTGATCTAACGGCGTTCAGTTCGACGATGCTTCCAACATCGCTGGATCTAAGCCAGTTCGAGATATCCGAAGGTACGGTCAGCGGAACTCGCCCCAGTGGCCAAGCAAACCCGTTCTTCTATCAGGCCGCGTTTCGGATCGACTCCATTACGGCAACGGCAATCCCAGAGCCATCCGCGATCGCCTTTCTGGGGTGCATCACGGTTACGGCCAGTTTGCGTCGCAAGCGATGCAACAAGTAGGCTCGGCACCCTGTTGTGCTCGCCTGTCTGAATGAGAAGTCCGCCCAAGAGCTCTTTGAGGTTCACTTAAAGAGCTGCTGGCGTGATCCGGGTCGCTCTACGAAGCGGCGCTTTTGGCTTTTTTCGATTTTGCTTTACCAGAGGCGTTCGGCTTGCCGGACTTACGTTTGGCGAATTTCTTGCCGCCTTGTGCGTTTCCGTGCGAGAACTTCTTCTTGAAACTTGGTTTCTTGCCGCGGGCGTGACTTCCGTCATCTTTCCACTCGCTTAATCGCAGTGGTTTGCCCACGACACGAGTGTCATGCAGCGTATCAAAGATGTCTTTAGGCATGCCTTCTGGCAGATCGATCGTGCTGAACGAATCATTGATCTTGATTGGGCCAATACACGACCCATCAATGCCGGCTTCGTTAGCGACGGCACCGACGATGTTGCCGGGTTTGACGCCGTCACGATGTCCGACCGAGACGCGATAGCGTTTCATGCCGGGACTGGGAGGCCCAAAGTTTCGGCCGCGGCGTTCGGTTCGATCAAACGATGACTCACTGCCGTACGATTGGTTTGGATCGCGTTCTTTCTGTTTTCGGCCTTTGCGTGGCTTGTCGTCGAAGGCATCGAATCGATCACCTCGCTGATGGCGATTTTCGGCGGCCTCACGCTGCCTTTCTTTCTTCGTCGGTTCTCGCATGAGAAACGGACGTCCGTTCTGCGACAGATGTGCTAGGGCCGCCGCGATCATCTCGATCGGCTTACCCGATTCGTCCGCATACTGCTGCAGCAAGTCCTTGTAGAACGTCAGGTCCTGTTCGGCGGTGACCTTTGCAATGCTTTCCATGAAGCGAATCGTGCGAATCTCGTTGATCAGTTTGGCTGATGGCGGCTGCACGACTTCGATGGGTTGATTCGTCGCTCGCTCGATCACGCGCAGCTTGCCGCGTTGAGCGCGCGTCAACAGGATGATGGCTTCACCCTTGCGCCCGGCGCGTCCGGTACGTCCGATGCGGTGGATGTACGATTCACTGTCGTGTGGCAAGTCATAGTTAAAGACGTGGCTGATGCGACTGACGTCCAGTCCTCTCGCGGCGACATCGGTTGCGACCAAGACGTCAATGTGCCCGGATTTCAGTTGCTGGATCGTCTGTTCGCGAACGCGTTGCGGCATGTCGCCGTTCAGTGCAACTGCGGAAATCCCGTCGCGGCTCAGTCGGCCGGCCACACTGACGGTCGCGTCTTTCGTTTTGGTAAAGACGATCACGCCATCGGTTTCTTCCGCTTCGAGGAAACGTTTCAGGACGTCGATTTTTTCGCGCGGCGAGACGAAAAGAGCACGCTGACGAATGGAGTCGGCCGTCATCGACTTCTTCTTGATGGTGATCTTGATCGGATCGTTCAAGTATTCTTTCGCGATTTTGCGAATCGGCGCTGGCATGGTCGCCGAGAACAAGGCGACTTGGCGATCATCGGGAGTTTGCTTCAAGACGAATTGAACGTCCTCTAAGAAACCCATGTTCAACATTTCATCCGCTTCATCGAGCACCAGGCACTGGATCGATGACAGATTAAGGGAGCCCTTACGGATGTGATCGATGACGCGTCCGGGCGTGCCCACAACAATTTGGGCGCCTTGCCGCAATTGTCGGAGTTGTGGTTCGTAATCCTGGCCACCGTAAATTGTCGCAACCGAGAGATTTGGGATGAATTCGCCGTACGTCGAAAAAGACTTTGCGACTTGGATGGCCAATTCGCGAGTCGGCGCGAGAACGAGGACTTGTGGCTGACGCGTTTTCTTTTTCAGCGTTGATAACACCGGCATCGCGAACGCGGCCGTCTTTCCCGTGCCTGTTTGAGACTGGGCCAAGACGTCGCGACGATTGAGCATATGCGGAATGATTTCCGCTTGGATCGCAGTCGGCTTTTCGTACCCGGACGATAGCGCCGCTTGCAGGACGTGTGAGCCTAACGCCAAGTCTTCAAATCCCATTTCTTCGATGGGCTTCTCAGCAACGGTCGTCTCCTGCTGCTCAGCAACGGTCGTCTCCTGCTGCTCAGCAACGGTCGTCTCCTGCTTCTCGGCGACGGGCTTCTGCTCCGCAACGAGATTTAGCTCATCGGTCGATTCGGGCTCTGGGATGGCTCGCGGCTGTTGGATCGATTCGGGCTCTGTGATCGATTCGGGCTCTGTGATCGATTCGGGCTCTGTGATCGATTCGGGCTCTTCCGATCGCTCATCGGCGGACTCTACGGTTGTTGCGGCAAATGGCGGCTCGATCGCCGGTTCGCCTTCGACGGACTGAACCGCGTCGATCGCGGACTCAAGCGGTTGGTCGGCTGCTGGCTGAGTGCAGGCGACCTGGTCGGTTTGCGAGTCGGAGGGTGAATTCGTGTTCGCTATTTCGTTCGATTCGACGTCAGTCGTTGATTCACGTGAGGCGAGTTCTAGCTCAAGTTGATGGTCGGACAAATCTTCGCTTTCAGCAGCTGGTGGGGCACGGACAAGGCGATCACTTCGTCGCCAAGAGTCGTTGTCCGTTGATCAAGTCCAGTGGAAAACGCTCGCAATGACGAGCCTTGTCAACCTTCGAGAGCAATCGAGACTCTTGCTCGATCGCTTGTGGCGACGCACGGACAAACACTGCTGCTGGGGTTCGGCAGTGGAGTATGCCAGGCCAAATTCAGCAAGATGACCTGGGGTCAGGTAGATCTACAGACGTATTAGACGCCGTCAAACTACATCAATGATCCTTGCCGGGATAGGAGCAATTCCCACAATTCGTTGGGAATACGGTTGATCGGGAGTTCCCGTACCGTATCGACCCCTGAGGGCGGCGCCAGCGTTGCAAGCCGCAAATCCTCGCTGCAAATCAACAACAGAAATGTCCGCTTTCCACCGCCACCGATGTTCCGGGGGGCTGATGGGATCGTCGAAACAGCTTTGTCGCTGCTGCCTGATTTTCGCAGAATTCACGGACTTTTGCGGTGTTAGCGAAGAATTCGGGAGTCTGTGCACAAGTCGTGAACTGCCCGATGAGTGAACTGCCTGATGAATTGTCTTGCCGAACACAGCATGCGATTGCCGGCCGGCAACAATGGACGCAACGCGTGCAATTGCGTCAGGTGCGCGAACCAGGCAACAAGTCGAGTCACGATAGAGCAAACCCGTGCCCACTTTGAATCGATCGGCTGCCTGTGATCTTGCCGGTCGGACACCGTGAACGGAAAGATGAGGATGGTGATGGAAACGAAAAACTACGTCGTCGTCGGCGGCAGCCATGGGATCGGCCTTGGCATTGTCAATGAACTGTTGGATCGGGACGCCTGCGTCACGGTCGTTTCTCGCACCAGCGGACAGCTTTCCCGTTCGCCAAGACTAACGCACTTTGTCGCCGACGTGACAGCCGATCCGATCAATCCCGAACAACTTCCGGACGTGGTCGATGGCATGGCGTATTGCCCGGGTACGATCAATTTGGGACCCGTGCGGGGGCTAAAGCTTGATTCGATGCAAAGCGATTTTCAGTTGAACGTGCTTGGAGCGATCAAGTGCTTGCAGGCTGCGCTGCCGGCCATGAAGTCGGCCGAGTCATCCGCAATGGTGATGTTCAGCACGATCGCCGTGGCTCAGGGGTTACCGCTGCACGCATCGGTCGCCGCTTCCAAAGGTGCAATCGAAGCGCTCACGCGCACGTTGGCGGCAGAGCTTGCTCCGAAGATTCGCGTGAACTGTGTCGCGCCCGCCTTAACCGACACTCCGCTGGCCGAGCGACTGCTCTCGACCGACGAGAAACGCACGTCGATGGCTTCGCGCTACCCACTGAAACGGATCGGTAAAGTCGACGACATCGCATCGGTCGCCGCTTTCCTGCTGAGCGATACAGCCTCATGGATCACCGGCCAAGTGATCGGTGTCGACGGCGGAATGTCGACGCTGCGAACGTGAATGTGCGCTCGGAAATAATATGAAGTCGAATTCAGCGAGCTACTTGGATATCTCACGCTGGACAACACGAACGTGGCAACATTGAGAACGGCCAGTGTTCGATTCGCCGTTTTGATCTAGAACGGCGAACGGAGGTATCGGACACCCGCGTCTGGGCTTCTCGTCGGATACACGCCTTGATGAATCGCGATACACCTAGGAAAGCGTCGACAGAAAGCGTTCGGCGTTTTCGAGGTGTTGATCACGCTTTTGCGGATCCATCTTCTTGACCATGCTGCACATCATTGCCCAACGCGGGTTCTTGGAGAGTTCATCGGCGTGGTTCCAAATCCATCGCCAGTACAATCCATCCCACACGTCGCACCAAGATTCCTTTTTGTAGTGGCTCATCTTGCGAACGTAGGAAGACCCACTGAAATAGGGTTTGGTCGTGATCAGTCCTCCATCGGCGTTCTGACTCATTGCATAGACGTTGGGGACCATCACCCAATCGTAACTGTCGACAAACAGTTCCATGAACCATTGGTAAATGTCATCGGGATCGATTTCACACAGGAACATGAATCCGCCGAGTACCATCAATCGTTCGATGTGGTGACAATAACCCGTTTCGAGGATGCGGCGGATGACGTCATCGATAGGCGTGATGCCTGAGGTTGCGTCGTAGAAACAATCGGGGATCGGTCGGTGGTGGCCCCAATGGTTGGTCGTCCGCATTTTGACGCCCAGGTCCTCGTATGTCGCCCGCATGAATTCGCGCCAGCCGATAATCTGACGAAGAAACCCTTCCAGCGAATTCAGAGGGATCTCGTTCTGATCGGCGAACGCGAGAGTTGCGTCAAGAATTTCGGCAGGTGTTAGCAACCCGATATTCAGCGAGGGTGTCAGCACACTGTGCCAGAGCCACGATTCGTTTTCGACGATCGCGTCCTCGTAATCGCCGAATTGCCGCAACCGGTTCGTCAAGAAATGATCGAGCCACCGTCGCGCGTTTTTATGTGACGTGGGGTAAAAAAGATCGTCAAGTTTTCCCGGATTGGGTTGGAACCGTGACTGCACATATTCCCGTGCTTCTTCGTCAATCTTGTCTCGCTGGATCGTGAGCATCTCCGGAATGTCAGCGAGTAATTTTTTCGGGACCTTGCGTCGATTTTCTTCGTCAAAACTCCATTGATCGCCCTGCGGTTCGTCGCCGCTCATCAGCACATCAAGCCGTCGCCGCTGGTGCTTGTAAAAGTCGGCCATGAACCAGCGTTTACGGTCGCTGCGGTAGTCCGAATTCTGCTCGGGCGAATTTAAGAATCCTGGGTTTGGAAGCATGTGAAAATCGAGACCGTTTTCATCACACGCCTTGGCGATGCGTTTCTGCAAAATAAAGTCAGTCGGGTCGATCGCTGCGATCGTGTCTTGAGGTTCATCGAGATCACTTATCCGTTGGCCAATCAATTCACTCAGTGGCGGGCCATCAGGATCGTAGTCGACGTAGATTGTCTTGAATCCACGTTCCCGAAGAACCGACTCATAGCGTTTCATGCTTGCCCGGTGTAACCAAAGTTTCTGCTTGTGAAACTTAGCGGGATACCGAGCGTCACCGAAGAACAACGGGTCTTCGATCAGTACGACTCTTGACGGCGCGTCTGCAAGTCCCGGGTGCTCGTCGTACAGTTGGTGGGGGAAAACGATCAGAATCAAAATTTAGAATCCCTCGGTCATCGATGCCAGCGCCATTCGCTCCACTTCACCCAATCTGCTCGCTTGCCAAATCGATCTGATTGAATTGCCTCGGTGGGCGTCCGGACGTATCGAGTTTTCCAGCGAGACGAGCTGAATCTCTCAGCACACTTGATCCAAACGTAAATGGGTGCCGCTTGCCGATATCGCAATCAAAACGCCGTTTTGTCAGAGCTTCACCGCTCCTCATTTAATGCCAAAGGAGCCAAGGTTTTAACCAAGCGGATCTGGAAGTTTAACGCGATTCACTGGATGTCAAAAGATGAAACGCTAATAGTTGGCCTCAATTAACCGTCTCCACTCGCGATTTGTCACTCAAGTTTTTCGACTTTTGAACATCTTTTTTGATTGATGTTCCTCGGTGAAATCGTGATGAAAAAAAGTCGGCAGAAAATGTTCGGAAAGGGCTTCCCCAATCCCAATAGTTCCGTCGCAGGAGAAAGCCGGCCGGCGACAACGCTCCTGAGTTGGAAAAGAATAATGGGTTTGATCAGTTGATTGAGCCAAGAAAAAACACAGCAATCTCAAGGAACAAAAGATGTTAAGAAAAGTAATGTTGTCGATCGCGGCTTCGGCAATCGTTTTCGCGTTCGGGTCGCAAGTCGCGACAGCGGATTGCGGAACATGCGACAAAACGGTTGTCGAAGTCGCTGTGAAGACAGACGGTTTCAAGACCTTGGTCGCTGCGGTCACCGCGGCGGATCTGGCAGAAACGCTGTCTGGCGACGGCCCGTTTACGGTGTTCGCCCCCACCGATGAAGCGTTTGGCAAGCTTCCCGATGGGACGTTGGAAGAACTGTTGAAACCAGAGAACAAAGACAAGCTGGTTTCGATTCTCAAGTATCACGTCGTTGCTGGCAAAGTGATGGCCAAGGATGTTGTGAAGCTGGAAGAGGCAAAGACCGTTCAAGGATCGATGGTTCAAATCAAGGTCAGTGACGGTACGGTCATGTTGGACAAGGCAAAGGTCATCAAGACCGACATTCCATGCAAGAATGGCGTTATCCATGTCATCGACAAGGTGATTTTGCCAAGAGCGTAAGTCAACGATTGGCTGATCGAGACTCTCCTACGTCGGCCACTTCGGTGGTCGACGTTCGGTTTTGGGCTGTGCATGCGGAGTAGATTCGCAGAGTTGCCTAAACACATCACCCGGCTTTTCGAGACGACTATGTTTTATTTACCGCAGCGAAGCTTCATCGCACTTGTCTTGTTGGGGCCGATCGCTTGCGTCTTGCCGCTGAAGTCGTCACGGGCGCATCGCCCTTTCGAATTTCTGCAGGTTTATCGCGTGTCGCCGTCGAATGGTGTGGACCATGAAGTCGATTTGCAAAGCGTTCTTGATCAAGATCGATGCGAATCGCGATTGCTTGGGCCTCGACATTTTTCCGAAACCGTCGGCTGTTTGGATCGGCCGGCTAGCACGCCGGATGCTTACCTGAATTGGTATCAGATCGCCGATCCCGGGCCAGCACCCCAACGCCGTGTGACCGTGATCGATCTGGTACGCGGTGGAGCAAACAGCGAATTAAAAATCGGGCAGGCTGAATTTCTGCTTTGCCCGGCTCAAAGAATCGTTTCGGGACCTCCCCACCCGATTCCTGCCGGGCTGGATCACTATGTGGCGTTCAAAGTCATCCAGCCGGTCGAAATGCAAATCGGCGTCGACGTTCAATCCGCTGGCGGAACACAACGTCGCATCTTGACGCGCCCGATCTACTGTTGTGTGTCGACGAGACAATGGCACCATTCGCAGTTTATCGATTCAACGCATCCTCGGGATTGCTTTGTGGTTTATCAATTGGACGCTCAAGGAATCGACGTTAAGCTGAGCACGATCGACCAATTCGGATTGAACCGATTGCAGGCGACCGAGAGCAACTGGTTGTGCGTGTTGGGTTCGTTGGTCACGCCCGATCCTTCCGATTCGGTCGATTCGGCGAGCCCCTCCGATCCGACGGTCCCACCGGACCTGTCGAGATAGTGTGCCACGTCACGGGAACCATGCGTGCAACAGAAATCGAACTTAATTTTGCTGACAGGCGCTACTGGATACGTCGGCGGGCGGTTGCTGCCGTTATTGCGACAACATGGACACCGGGTTCGTTGCCTAGCACGTCGCCCCGAGAACTTAGAACAACGCGTTGATAGTGACACCGAAGTGGTCCGAGGTGATGTGCTGGAGCCAAGTTCGCTGGGTGCAGCGATGGACGGCGTGGATGTCGCGTACTACCTGATTCATTCGATGGGATCGACGGGATCATTCGAGCAGAAAGATCGAGACGCGGCTCGTAATTTCGGCGCGGCGGCTCGGCAGGCAGGCGTCCGCCGGATTATTTATTTGGGTGGACTTGGCGAAGATGACGAATCGCTTTCGACGCACCTGCGCAGCCGACATGAAGTCGGAAACGTCTTGCGTGAATCAGGGTGCCAGGTCGTTGAATTCCGCGCATCGATCGTGATTGGTTCTGGAAGTTTGTCGTTCGAGCTCGTGCGTGCGCTGGTGCAGCGGTTGCCGTTGATGATTTGTCCCAAGTGGGTGAACGTCAACGCACAGCCCATTGCGATCGAAGACATCTTGGACTACCTGATTGCCGGAATCGAATGGAAAGGCGACGACAGTCGTGTTTTCGAAATCGGTGGGCCTGATCAGGTCAGCTATGGCGAAATCATGCGCGAGTATGCTCGGCAACGCGGGCTGCGTCGTTGGTTCATTTCGGTACCGATCCTGACGCCACGTCTGTCCAGTTTATGGCTGGGGTTGGTGACACCCATTTATGCCAGGGTGGGACGCAAGCTGGTCGACAGCTTAAAGAACGAAACCGTCGTCAAGGACAATGCCGCATTACACGAATTCGATATTCGACCGCGAGGTTTGCGCGAATCGATTTCGCGGGCGTTGGCGAACGAGGATAATGACATTGCCGAAACGCGTTGGTCGGACGCGCTGTCTTCCTCACGCGACATCATGAGTTGGGGTGGCACTCGGTTCGGAAATCGGATCGTGGATTCTCGATCCCAGGTGGTCGATGTGCCGATCGAGCAAGCGTTTCGACCGATCCGCAGAATCGGCGGAAAGCAGGGATGGTACTTTGCCGATTTTCTGTGGACGATTCGTGGCTGGATCGATTTGCTGTGTGGCGGTATCGGGCGGCGTCGTGCCAGGCGTGATCCTGAGAATTTGCAGGTTGGTGACGTGCTGGATTGGTGGCGGGTCGAGAAATACGAACCGAACCGCCATTTAAAACTGGCAGCCGAAATGAAAGTTCCCGGGCGTGCCTGGTTGGAATTCGAAGTTGAGCCCTCGGATAAAGGGTCGGTGATCCGACAGACCGCCGTGTTTGATCCCGTCGGTTTTTTCGGACTGGCCTATTGGTACGGCATCTATCCGCTGCATGCGGTGGTCTTTCGCGGCATGCTGAATCAGATCGTTGCCGCGGCCAAGGAAGACGATTGAATCACCGCGGGAAGAACGGTGCTGATCAAAGTTTGAAACCTATTTTCCGCCTGCGATAAACTTTTGCATTGCCGAGGGCAGCGGTGATTCAAAGGACACGGTTTCGCCCGACACCGGATGAATGAATCCCAGCGTGCTGGCATGCAAAGCGATTCGTTTACGGATCCAGCGTGGATGCACGGCTTGTTCGACTTTGTAACGAGGGTCGCCCAGAACGGGGTGATCTGCGTCGGCCAGGTGGACCCGTATCTGGTTCCGTTTTCCGGTTTCAAGCGTTAGTTCGATCAAGGTCGCGTCGCTCATTCGCTTGAGGACGCGATAGTTCGTGACGGCGGCCTCGGATCGAGATGACGGGGCGGTGACGAAACGATCCAAGTTCTTGCCGGTCGACAGATGGCCGCGAAAACTTCCCTGATCGTCGCTCATGACTCCGGCGACGATCGCGATGTAGGATCGTTCCGGCTTGCGTTGCAGGAATTGCTCGACCAATATCTCGGCGATTCGTTCATGTTTTCCGAAAACCAGCAAACCGCTGACGGCGCGATCGAGTCGATGGACCAGCCAAGCTTGACGTCGGCTGCGCGAATGGCTCAGGTAGATGCCGACGCGGTCGACCAGAGTATTGCGTTCATAGTGGTCGGTCGGGATCGTCAAGGTTCCTGCCGATTTATCGACGACGATCAGGTATTCGTCCTCAAAGATGACGCTGAACGAACGGTCATCCCACTTCTTCTTTTTCTCTTTGTACTTTTGGGCGTCATTGAAAACGAGGGTGACCACGTCCCCCGGCGCAACCGTTTTTGCAGTTGACGCACAAACGGTCCCGTTGATCGAAACGCATCCGTGATCGACCATTCCGCGAACTTGACTGCGCGAGGATCCCGAAAGTTCGCGAACGATCAGGTCGACGCGTCCTGCCGTGTCTTGATCGACCGTCGCGGTCCGTGTTGTTATCGCCATCGCGGAAAGGTGCCTGTGCCGGAAATGAAGGGAAGTAGTGTTTGCAGGATCGAACACGGACAGATGATGCTGACCATAAACGAATGAACCGAGATTCCAAACCAACGCGAAATTCGCGCTGATCAAACAAGATAGGATAGCCGCTGTTTCGATTTCGAGAATCGTGGGTCGGTCCGGCAGACGCACCTTTTGGCGACATCGGTGGCGCGTCGGTGACCTTGGGAAGTCGAGATTCTAGAATTCACGACGGTGCGTTAGTTGCCATTGTCGTCTCGCTTTGTCGCCTAACGTGCCGCATCGTTGATGGTGTTCACTTCTGACCATGCACTGGTTGGCTGGTTCCGTTACATTGCTCGCTATCGAGCGACGGCCTGGTCCTTATTCATTGCCTCTGATCATCAGCCTATCGACCACGCATGCCGTCCTGATTGTTTTATTTCAGGTGGAACGATTTTGGCGCATCCGGATTGGTATCTCGCAGTGACCCTGGGCATTTTGCTTGGGGCGGCGTTATTGGCCGGTTTTATTGCGCAAATGCTGCACCTGCCGCGTGTCACCGCGTACCTGCTGGTCGGGTTGCTCTTGGGTCCGCACACACCACTGCTGAGTATGGTTCAGTGGGCGGCGTCATCGCTGGGCTACTCCGTCTCGCTGGCGGGCAAGCATATTCCGGCGGCTCATTTGCACTATCTGGACCCGGTCGGCAACTTTGCAATCGCCTTGGTGCTGTTCAACATGGGGTGTCATTTTCCTTTGACGAGGTTTCGTCGGATCATTCGGCGGTTGCTTCCGATCTCGTTGGGAGAGTTGGCGGCCACGATGGTGATGGTCACCGGTGGGATGTACGTACTGGGACTGGTGCTCCGCGAAACCGGTGTGACTTGGCAGATGTCGCTTTTGTTCGGCGCGTTGGCATTGGCCACCGCACCGGCGACGACGGTGCTGGTGCTGAAAGAGAATCGCAGTGAAGGACCAATCACCGAGTTCACGACGGGTTTGGTCGCGCTGAATAATCTGGCATCGATTGTCGCCTTTGAATTGCTCTTTGTGCTGATCCATGTCGGCCAAGGTAAAGACGTCTCGACGACGACTGAGTGTTTAGACTTAGCCAATAGCTTGTGCCTGGCAACACTCTTGGGCATGGCCGCAGGTTTGTTTGTCAGTTTTTCGTGCGGGATCCTGTTGGCACCACGTTGGTTGGTCTTATTGACCGCGGTGATCGCGCCTGTGATGGCGGCATGCGAGATTCTGGACGTCCCGTATCTTTTGACTTTCTTGACGATGGGGGTCACGGTTGCATCCACATCGGATATCGCCGAAGACATCAGCACCACGCTTGATCGGCTGATCAGTTTGCTGTGCGTCGTCTTTTTTGTGATTCATGGTGCCGCGATGGATTTGAACAAGCTGTGGGCGGCCGGCGCGGTCGGTGTCGCCTACATTGTGCTTCGCTGTGGTGGCAAGTACTTAGGCGTGTATTTCACCGCCGATGCACATCGTGACGGTCCCGCCGTCAAACGTTTGCTTGGTTCTGCGCTGCTCTCGCAGGCCGGGGCAGCGATTGCCTTGTCGGCGATCGCCGTACAGCGGGACCCGGCTCTGGGCATGCCGTTGCAGGATATCGTGCTGGGAACAGTCGTGTTTTTTGAAATTATCGGGCCGGTGCTTGTCCGTCGCGCTGTGCTGCGCGGCGGTGAGGTTCCCGTCGCAGCGGCGATCTTGCACACGACAAGTTCGCCAATGGAACAACTGCGGACCATGTCATTCCGTATCAGAAAGTCACTGGGTTTGGACGCGGTTCAAGGCAGCCAGTCGGACCGCTTGGATGTCAGTCGTGTCACGCGCCGGAACGTGAAGCCTTTGCAAGCCGGTGCACATTTTGACGAAGTTCTGGACCACATCGAACATAGTCATGACAATACTTATCCCGTCGTCAATCACGACAACGAGTTGATGGGGATCGTTCGGTATACCGATATGCGTGACGTCGTTTTTGAACCGGCATCGAGTCAACTAGTCACGGCGGAAGATTTAGCGGTGCCGGCCCATTTTGTGCTAAGGCAAGACCAGACGCTCGGCGAAGCGTGGCGGATGTTAAGCGACAGCCATGATGACTGTTTGCCGGTCGTCGCGGCAGCGTCCAGCAAGAACGTCGGGCAATACTACGGGATGATCCGGCAGCGAGACCTGCTAAGACTGTTGAGTGATGACTCGGTTAGCCTGTATTCCGAGGTCAACGACCAAACGCTTTACTAGGCGCTGTCTCGTCGTCGTGACCCGTGACGCGTGACGCGTCAACCGTCGGGCACTCCGCCCTGCCCGCCACCCTGCGGTCCACCGCTATTCAAAATGCGAGGTTGCGGCTTAGTCGTCGGAACGGAGGAAAAGCCGGATCGATAATCTGGCGTCTAATCAACCCGCCAAATTCAATTCGGCGCGGACCGGATACGTTGGCATTCGCGTTTCAGGTTGACTGGCCCCTGCCGCGCATTGGCCCGACGCTCTTGCCGGGATGATAGATGCTATCTTGGTCATGGGAGCCAGGAGCGCATGCCTCGGTGCGAGATGTTTCGAGGCTCGACGACCCAACAAACCCATTTCGCTGGAAATCGAGAATGCCGAGCTGGCTTGAAACGCTGCTTGACATGACGGCTCAATTCACTGGCGGCCGCGAGCCGGCGGGACCGCATGTCGTTTGGTTCGGAATTGCTGCATTGTGTTGGGGCACCCTTGCGCTGGTGGCGTATCACAAGGTCACTAAGCGGTCATCGCAACGCGAAGGGTTGCTGTTGATGGCGTTCACGCTGGGGTTCGCACGTGAATTGTTCATGATCAGCGTGAAAATTGTCCAGGCGCTTGGTTGGGTCGACCCGGTGCGCTTGCATGTGATTTTTCCGCCGCTTGAACATCTGCTTCATAACCTCGCCATGGTTGTCGCAGCAGCCGCGTTTATGCGTTTTGTGTCACGTACCGCGAAGAAGCCGGCTGGATTCTTGCGGATCGGCACGCTGCTAAACGTCGCCTGTTACCTGATCACGTTTTGGTGGTGGGCAGGCTTTATCCTGGGAAATGTCGATGCCAAATTCGGACACACGTGGTGTGATGTACTTTTTCACACCGTGATGTCGGTGTTGCTGGTTTGGGCCATCGTTTTTCTGTGGAAACAATCCCACGGATGGCTCAGGAACACCGTGTGTACAGCATTCTTGCTGATGTTCTTGTTTCAGTTCTTAAAAATACCCGACATATTTACCAACGAAATTTACGGAGACGTCCTGTCGCCGCTGCGGCATGGGTTCTATCTCGTTGGCATCTTACTGCTCGGTTACGTCTACACGCGAGAGCTAGCCGTCGAGCTTGAAAATGCGGTGCAGAGCGAGAGACTTTCGGCGCTTGGTCAAGCGATGGCAGGGCTCGTCCACGAAAGCCGTAACGCGCTCGCACGGAGTCAAGCCGGATTGAATTTGCTTTCGGTTCAACTATCCGAGCGTCCGGATCTGCATCGATACATCAACGAAACCATTAGTGCCCAGCGAGATTTGCAGCGCCTGTTTGCCGACGTGCAAGCCTATGCATCGCCACCGACGCTGTCACGGATGTGGTGCGAGATTCCCGAATTGGTCACGCATGCTTGGCAAAATGTTAAGAAAGCGACCGGTATCCGCGACTGTGAACTCGTTCAGCGCATTGAAAGCGAAAGCACGAGTTGCTTTGTCGACGCATTTTATTTCGAAGGCGTCTTTCGTAACTTGATCGAAAACTCGATCGACGCGTGTGAAGGCCCCGTTCGATTGTGCATCGAGTACAGTGACGTCGTCATGATGCGAAATGAGTCCGAAGTGAGTGCACTGCAAATTGCCTATTCCGATAACGGCGAAGGCGTGACTTCACAGCAGCTTGAAAGAGTGTTCAAGGCCTTTTACACGACAAAAAGACGAGGCTCAGGGCTGGGGATGACCGTCGCGATGCAAACGGTCCAGTTACACGGGGGCGAGATCGACGTTGTCGCCAACCCGGGTGCTGGTGCAAAATTTACGAT
Organism: uncultured Pirellulaceae bacterium; assembly: GCA_963975425.1. Classification (GTDB taxonomy): domain Bacteria; phylum Planctomycetota; class Planctomycetia; order Pirellulales; family Pirellulaceae; genus CAXBGS01. The sequence continues at coordinate 818,205 of CAXBGS010000002.1, read as the reverse complement.
CACTCTGCCAAGAGAGCTCAATAGCAACAAACCGTTGACGCTGCCGTAATTTATTCAGCCAAACCCAGTTTTCAGATTCGGCCAAGCGCTTCCGCGAATAGGTGACCGGGTAGACTACCAGGGTGAGTGACCGGGCGGACTGCTAATCGATCGTTGGGAATCGATCACGCCTGCGCATGATCCGGATGACAGTCGAGTCCCGAAGGGTTCCCTGGAGAGTCTACGGCTGAGCGTCATTTCGCGATGGACGGTTTTGTTTTTGACTCGAACGCGCTACGTACTAGATGTCATCATCACTTCGCATTATCGTCGCCGACGACGAGCCCCTGTTGGTCGAGGAGCTGTCGTTCTTTCTGGACAAGCTCGGTCATCAGGTTGTCGGGACTGCATCAAGCGGTAAGGAACTGGTTGACCTGTGCGCTCAGTTGCAACCCGATCTGGTCGTCACCGATATCAAGATGCCCGAATTGGACGGGCTCGAAGCGGCCAAGCTGGTTCGCGGAAGTTCACATCCGGTGCCCTTTGTCGTCGTCACGGCATACCCTGACAAAGAGTTCTTGCATCGGGCGGCCGATCAACACGTGATGGCGTATCTTGTCAAACCTATCCGCGAAGAGGACTTGAGGGCGACGATCTATTTGGCGATGCAAAGGTTCCACGAATTGCAATTCTTGTTGCGCGAAACCAATGACTTGAAACGCAGTCTTGAAGAACGAAAGTTGGTCGAGCGAGCCAAAGGTATTTTAATGAAACGCGCGACCTTGTCGGAAGCAGACGCGTTTCGTCGGCTGCAAGAACTGGCCAGTACAAAACATCAGAAAATGGCAGAAATTGCCAAGACGGTGATCGCGGCGGATGAATTCTTTTAGACGTCGTGTCGTACGGTTTGGGTTCAATTCCGAGCAGAAGCCGATTTCATCAGCCACTTTGACTTGGTTCTTGGCGTCGATCGACAACGGTAAACTCAAGTGGTGAAGTGTTTTGGCTTCGGCCGCCCTCGAGTACTCCTTCCCGTTCGCGTCACCATGCGGCGTCGTTGTTTCCGGACTTCTTATCGAGGCGGTTGGGGGCTGAATCCTCGAGCGGGCTGCGACGTTTCCGGCAAACTGAGCCAATCAAGTCGTCGGCTGTCCCGGCTTTGTTCGTGACGATCTCGCCACCATCTGCGGCGCGCACGGTGTTGATCGTCGGTGTTGATCGTCGACCGATATTGTAGAGTGGGACCCAAGCGATGCGGCCAGCAAGCGACAGGATTGCGTTTCTCTGGATTCCGCTCATAAACCTGAGGCAAATTAGCCACCAAACCCACCTCTTTGCCGACCTTACCACTCGGATGCGAGCCGCGATGAACGCTAAAGGGTTTCAGCAGCGGTCCAAGCGGGCTCACTTTTTTGCAATGCTTATTCGGGCGAGAAGTATTTGTTGCTAGAATTCGTGCATGATCCGATCGCTCGTCAGCTCGGGCGATTTCTAGATCGGTTCTGTACCGAACACGAAACAAACGATATCGGAAACGTCCTTATGAACTCAGTCATGCGATCTGCAATTCTAACGTTGCTGGCTATCTTGATTCAGGACAGCGTCACGCTTGGCTCTGATTACGAGATTGCTTTCTCAACGATGCTTGGTGGCTCGAACTGGGAGCACGCGCGGGACGTGTGCGTGGACTCCCGGGGCGACGTTTATGTGGTCGGTGGAACTCAATCGAATGATTTTCCTACGACCGATGGTGCGTTGCGGCGCCGGCAAGATAAGTCGGGTAAACGCATCGGAAGTGGCGGATACTGCGACGCGTTCGTTTGTAAGTTCAGTCGCTCTGGAAAGTTGCTTTGGTCAACGCTGTTGGGCGGCCCCAACTACGATCGCGCGTACGCAGTTGAAGTCGACAGTTCCGGTCACGTCTATGTCAGCGGACGCGGCGGTCCAGGGTTTCCCGTTACGAGTGGTGCATTTCAAGCTAAATTCCAGGGAACCGACAATGGAATTTACGGAATGCAAAACGGATTCGTTGCGAAGCTAAAGCCAGATGGAACCGCGTTGGATTGGGCCTCCTATGTTGGTGTCGGTCAGCTCTGCAGAGACCTGTCAATCGATGCAGAGGGGGACGTCTACGTCGCGCTGCATTACACGGGCAAAGGGCCGCTGCCGCCATCGAACTGGTTCGCAGGGGCTTACCAAGAGAAACCCGCCGGTGGAGTAGAGATCGGTGCGGTCAAGATTGCCAACGATGGACAAAGAGTCCTTTGGGCGACCTGGCTGGGTGGTTCCGACGATGAAGTGCCCAACTGTGGTTTACGGCTTGGCCCGGATCGATCCGTTTACTTGAACTTTACGACGAAATCCAGCGATGTTCCCACCACAAGTGGAGCTCATGACCAAACGCACAACGGCAATACAGACGCTTTTGTTGCACGGTTGGCACCCGATGGATCAAGGCTGATTTTTGGGACTTACTTTGGCGGTGCCGCAATGGAATGGGGGAACAGTACGCACAATATGGCCGTTGATTCGGCCGGTAACGCCTATTTGGTCAACGCAACGAAGGGGACCGACATGCCGGTAACCGACGGAGTGTTTCAGTCGACGCTTGCTGGTGAAGTTGATGTCGTTGCGACTAAGTTTTCCCCGAGCGGATCACTGTTGCATTGCACCTATATCGGAGGCAAGTTGCAGGACGGAGCGGACGGCGTGAATGTGAGCGAATCGGGCGAATTGGTGTTTACCGGGACAACGTCGTCTATCGATTTCCCGATTTCATCCAATGCGATCCAATCATCGCGGTCAGAGCAAAATGACGCGATCGCCGTGGTCCTTGCGGCTGATTTCTCTGAACTCAGCTTTAGCAGTTATCTCGGCGGACGAAGTTACGATGACGGGCGGTCTTGCTTTATCGACGACGTCAGCAACATCTACATCGTCGGTTCAACCAATGGCCCAGGTTGGCCCACCGTTGACGCGCATCAGCCCAACTTCGCCGGCGGCGGAGGCGGGAAGGAATTGTGTTATGAAGGCGGTTGCTATGCGGGTGACGTTATTCTCACAAAGATTAAAAAGTCATCCAGGTAAGGCGGTGCTTGATCGTGATTGCACTCTCATAGCTGAGTGCCGTTGAAGGTGGCTTCGATGATGGACGGGACAGGGTTCATGATCGACTGATGGATGAAGCAACTGTTCTTGCCGACTTCGATCATCTGGCGGATCGTTTCCTCCGGTTCGTCCGACTCGATGTCCAGGTGCGTGACCACTTCGACGCCTCGGCCGGTCAGCGTTCCTTTGACAACGGAACCTTCCATCGCAAAACGCGTTTCCTGTGACAGCTTCATGCTGTGGATGTTCAGCTTCCTCACGGTGGCGTATCGCGACAATTGAGTCAGCAGGCAAAACGCGATGCTTGCGCTGTAATAAGCCAGTGGCGGCGGGGCGGAGTCGTCTCCGCCAAGGTAAGGGCCTTCGTCGCAGATGATCTGAAAAGTGCTGCCTTTGGGTTGATCAATCCGGACCGTCGCTTGTTTTCGCATGTTGTCGAGCGATTCGGCTTCGACTTTCAATACGACCTCACGTTTTTGCACCGGTTTCAGACTGGCGCCGTGTTCTTCGGGGTCGGACCGTTCGCTGACTTTGCACACAATCGGGTTTTGCGAAGACTGAGATGACATCGGGCGCCTGCGAAGGAAAGAAATGGAGCTTTGCTGCTTGCAAATATACTACGCATGCGTACCATAAGGCAAGCGCGAGCCGCGAGACTTGATTCGTACACGTGACAAATGACATTTGAAAATTCCATCCCGATGCGATTGCGTCGAGCTTACCTGACGATGCACCGTGCGGCTCAGTCGCATTTTGCTCAGTTCGATATCACGGCGGACCAGTTCGTCTTGTTGTCGCTGCTCTCAGAAGAAGACGGGGTCACACAATCGGAGTTGGGGGATCGCATGGCGTCGGATGGGAACACCGTGACGGCGATGCTGAAGCTCTTAGAGAATCGTGAGTACGTCCGCCGGGTGCGCTGCAAAACAGATGGGAGGGCGCGGCGAGTTCACTTGACAGCCGCCGGGCGCCGACTCGCGACAAAGCTCAATCGGAGCTCTGAGGCACTTCGATCTTCCATCGAGAACGCGGTAACACGGACCGAAAGAAAAGCTTTCCACAAATCGCTGGACCGAATCGTCGACATTGTCACTGCTGATGACCATGATGACCAAAAAGTCGGTTGAGATTCCATCACTGCAACGTTTTCTTCATCGAGCATCATGATGCGACAGGTTTTGACATGCTTTCTGGTTTGTGCGTCGGCGTTCGGTGCCATTCAAGCTGTCGCAGCGCAGGATGTTCGGGTGGATTGGTTTGACGGCGAGCCGCGGACGTTCGTTGTCAATGGCTATTCGACGTCGTTTCGTTGGCCGACGATACTGCAGAGAAAACTAGATCGGTACTTCGATGGCAAGCGTGTTATCACCGTGGAATCGGCGACCCAGGGAACGACGCCGATCGCAAAATGGATGAACGTCAAAACGGGCAAGCCAATGCCGCCGTGGATCAGCCGGCTGCGACCTTTGCTGCAAGATCATTCGCGCCCGACGATCGTTCTCGCGCAGCAATCACTGCAGTGGGTTTTCGGCGGACGTTCCGATGGCATTCGCAGCCAAAGGGATATCGATGGTATTCGCACAGGAGCAGAGGGCATCGAAGCTTATGCCGACCTGTTGAAGTCCGACGGTGCCGACGCCGTGGTGATCGCGATGCACATCTATAAACAGGGAATGGAACCAGAGATTGGCAACGAACGACTCGCCCTTGCCGAGTTCATGAAGTCCAATCCCGTTAATGTTTTCGCCGGTCCCGATGTTTGGACTCCGACAAGTAAGGTTTGGCCTCATGCGTTTCAGGCGGACAAGGTTCACCCGAACGAGTTGGGAGCCGAGGTGATGGCTCATCACTGGTTCGTGACACTGTTGAAACTGAGCGGAAGGGAGGTCGTTTTGTGGAGCGAAGAAGAGATAAATCAGGCATCGCTTAGCCATCCCGCACCGGCGTCCGCCACAGACGCGCAGGCTGGTAGCGGCGTCGGCGCTCGGCGACGTCCTGGCGGTGCCGGAGGTATGGTGGAACGGATGCTTCGGCACGATGCAAACAACGACGGCAAGATCACGGCAGCCGAGTTCCGTGGTCCATCTCAGGTATTTCGCCGTTTTGACAAGAACGGCGATGGCGTCGTCGACAAGGGCGAGTTAGCAGGGCGGGCCGGTAACCGCTGAATTGCAAATCACAACTTTACGCACTGGAGACTACATATGCGATCCATCACAGCACTCTTCGTTATCGTTGCCGCGGCCGCTTCGTTCGATGTTGTGGCTCAGGACTCACGGCAAGAACGCCGCTTTCTTCAAACGCAACGTCCTCGAATTCCTTTTGGCGAAGTCCTGCGCCGTGAAGACGCAAATGGGGACGGGAAAGTGACCAAAGACGAATTCAAAGCACCTCTGCAATTGTTCAATCGATTCGACCGCAACAACGATGGCGAGCTCACCAAAGAAGATTTTGTGGATGCACGTGACGACCGCGATCGACAGCGGATAGGGCAGGGCGCGCCGGAAGACGTCACGGTGCTGCGCGATGTGGTTTTTGGGAAAGGTGGTGGTCGTGACCTAAAGATGCATATCGTGCTGCCCAAGGAAGATCGCCAAAAACCGCAGCCGGTCTATGTGTGGGTTCACGGCGGTGGCTGGCAGGGGGGCACCAAGGATGGCGGTGTCGGGAAAGTCGTACCCATGGTTCGCGAAGGTTTTGTTGGAGCAACGATCGAGTACCGGCTGACCGGAGAGGCGCCGTTTCCGGCACAGATCGAAGACTGCAAATGCGCGATCCGCTATCTGCGCGCCCACGCAGAAAAGTACAACCTCGACCCGAACCGCATCGCCGTCGGCGGTAGTTCGGCAGGCGGTCATCTCGTTGCTCTTTTGGGGACATCCGGCGCTGTGAAGGAACTTGAGGGCGACGGTGGATGGGCCGATCATTCAAGTAGCGTTCAGGCCGTCGTCGACCTCTACGGTCCGACCGATTTCAAAGCATTCGTTACCGCCAAAGGTTACGAGAGCCACAATAAAGCAGGGTCGCCAGAGTCAAAGCTGCTCGGTGGCGGAGAAGTTCTGCCAAACGTGGCTGGTATCAAACGAGTGAATCCGATTACCTATGTCGACAAGTCCGATCCGCCCTTCCTGATCATTCACGGCACCAATGATCGGACGGTACCTCTCAATCAAAGCGAGGCGATGGACAAGGCGCTGAAAGCAGTCCAAGTTGAATCGACACTTCACACGATCGAGGGGGCCGGACACGGCGGTCCGCAATTCGCCACATCGGAAATTCGCAACATGCAACGAGATTTCTTGTTGAAGCATTTACAGGGTGCTGCGAAGAGCACGCACTCGCCACAGGGCAAAAATTAGAGTCACGTTTCTGTGTTGAGTGTTCGTCAGTTATTGTCACGAGGTAGGTAAGATCTGTAGCAACGGGTTGTATGCGCGCAGCATGTATGTCGAAACGCACGTCTGTACATCGTGATCTTCGTGCGCTTCAATCTGATCGCCGGCGTTTCATCTTGTGCTTTCGAAAGTAATTTGTGTTGACACCCCTCGAGTTGCGCTGGATGCTTACCCAGTTGGAGTCTGCGACGGACTTCACATCTTGAACAATGCTTGTTCTTTAATGCCAACACTGATTGCACAGGTTGGCATGTTCGGTCAACGACTGATCGTCCAATGATAACGTGACGCGACTTCGAATTGATGTCAACGTTTCGTATCGGGTTAACCCGCCACTTAGACATCCGAGTGTCGCGGAACATTTGTGAACTATCTGGGTTGTACAGGGATCGGCTGTGATGCCCACGACTCGGCCGATCTTCTAGCTAATCCGGATTACTAATGAGGGGCTCTTCATGAAACCTATTCAAAGCGAACAACCGTCTCCTGATCGATTTGTTGCGCCGTTCTTCTTCCTGTCCAGCGACGGCAACAATCGAATGACATTCCTAAGCCGTTCGGTTAAGCACGTGCTGGGATACGAGCCGACCCACCAGTTGGGCCGAGACTATCAAGAACTTTTTGTTCCGAATCATCCGCTAAACCGAGGGCTTTCCGATTCGGGAGGTGATGATTTCCAATCGCAATCCAATCGCCGCGAAGTTCGCGCGGTGCTGCATTCGGACGGCAACGAGAAATACATCTGTATTCAGTCGTATGACGAGTTTTCCGACGACGGGACCATCCTGCGTAAGCATACGTGCGCGCAAGATATCACTGCTCAGTATCGACAGTACATGCGGATTCGCGATCGAATCGACGAATTACAGCAAGTGATGCAGCGGCTGACCGATCGCGAACAGCGGGTTCTTTTGTTGGTCGGTGCGGGCAATTTGAATAAACAGATCGCTAGAAAGCTATCCGTTTCTTCGCGTACGGTCGAATTGGCACGTCATCGAATTTGCGAAAAGTTCGAGGTCGATAATGTGACAGAAGCCATCGCCGTCGAAATTGAATTGCGTTTGTTGCAGGAAGCTCTTCAGGCAGTCGAGACGTTCAGTCACGGGACCGATGATGACTCCGATGAAAGTTCTGACCTGGCTCAACACTCGGTCGGATGTTTCAGTGCTCATGCGGCGAACCAGGAGAATGGCGCCGAAGTCGTTAGGCAGAGAGCGTAACGCTAGCGAACGTGACGGGGGCAGTTGGATGCACCGAGCATTCAGTCCCGTTCGCTGGCGAACGCGCAAAGTGTGTGCAGCGCGGATGCCGTCAGGCCTCTGCGGAATTAGTGCGTTCTTGCTTTGCTATGCGTTTGCATCGGAGACCTGAGCGATGACAAAAAGGCGATCACTTTCTGTTGAGTCGCGATCGACAGTGACTCGAATGCATCGCGTGAACCTTTCGCTTCTCCGCCGTGCCACAGGATTGCCTTTTTGAGGGTTTTGGCGCGACCGTCGTGCAAGTACGGCGCCGTGTCTGCGACTCCCCAAAGCGGCGGAGTACGCCACTCGCGTTGCAAGGCATCCCAGGGCCAACTCTCGACGATTTGCAATCGTTCCTCACTTATCTCGCCGCGAGGAAACTGAGGCTTCAATGGCTTGGCCAGCGGGAACGCTAATGGGGGATCGATTTGCTCGGGCGAGCCATAGTATCCGCCGGCGACCGCGCTCGCGATAAAACGGTTGGCTTGCAGTGCGATGCCACTCGAGCGCGGCACGTCGATCAGTTCGCCAACTGGCGCTGGAAACGGTGATTGCAGTTCCGGGCCCATGTCGTGCAACAGTAAGTCGCTGAACATTCCTGACGTCGGCCGCAAATCTGAGACATGGCATACCGCACATCCAATCGACCCAAACGCAGCCTCGCCTTCTAGCAGGTCACTCTTGGTAAATCCATCGACCGGCGTCTCGATGGGACGAGGTATCGACATCACGTATTGCGTCAACTCGCTGACTTCCTGATCGCTCATATCCAGAGCGACATTCGCGTACTTGGGATCGGCCGGGTCGTTGGCCTGCGTGGCGGTGCTTTGGCTAAGCCCTAACTCACCGGCGCATGCGCTAGAGACAAACAGGGCCAGCGATTGGACTTGGCCCCGCCAACCGAACTTTCCGGCAACCCGGCCGGTGACCTTGCCCTCGGTCACGCGAGCCTGCCACTGGGCCACCCGTCGCATCCGGCTGATATCGATACGATCGATCGCGCCCATTCCCCATAAGGCTGGGGAATTGCGCTGACTGAGGTAGTAGTCAATCGATTCAAACCGACCCGCGACGACCGGTCGTTTAGCGATAGCATCGCTGCGACGTTGGCCGGGGGTGAACCAGGCCTCTTCAAGTCCGCCGGAAATGAACTCGGCCAACCGATCTCGAATCGGTTCGTAACCTAGACGAGTTGAGCGATCGTGGACAACCGTGTTGAATGAAAGTTACCCGCTGGCTGCCAACAGATTCGGATAAAAATCCATCACCGTTTGCGTTGCCGTCGCGGCGTCAAAACTTGCTAAGTCCGATCGGGGGTCAATCGTGATCAGCGTTACGTTTCGATCGACGCCCGACCCGCCGCCATCGATGTGGCATGCGGCACAGGATGTCGCGTTGTGCATCGGTCCAAGGCCGTCCCCGCCGATGAATTGATCAGGCAGCGTCGGTCGCGAACTGTCCCGCATCGTTCGTGCATCAACGGTGCGTCGACGCTGGAAGAGGGCTGACAGCGTCTCTTTCTCATCGAGTGATTCAATGGCGTCGTTCCATTGCCACTCTTTTTCAAAGAGCTTTTGCCCGGCCCTAGTCTTCGGGCGCGGTTTCCTTTCCGAAGCGTCGGGATTTTCGAGCAGTGCTGACGCTTTGTCTTGTGCTCCTGCACCGCTGCATAGCAGCGCGGTTGCGGCCAGCGCGGCGAGCAGGCCAGCCGATTTCTGATAATACACCCGACGACCTCCCCGCGTGACAGAAAGAGAAGCAATTGCTCCCGAGCACCTTTATGGGGCTTCGAGCAAGCAAATGCAACAAAATTCTGAGAAACGAGGACCGATGCGAAACTGGGTAGTTCTTGTTCAGTATTAGCGCGAGGGCAAGTCCGATTCAACCGATTGTTGATCTGTGTTCTCGTGGTAGACCAGTTCGGGTCTCTCGCTTAATGCTGCTTTGTTTCGGATGTTGTGGATTCCTCCACGGCGCGAAACCGGTCGCCTCGCAGCAGCCGATGCCACCATTTGGCTTTGCGTAGTCGTGGGTCGTCCGGTTGTACGATGTGCTGCTTACCGCGCCGGGTACGAATTCTCAGTTCGCCGCTTTCAAGTAGCTCGTCGACCACCCAGTATTTTTCCACGACATAGCTATACGTTTCGCCTTTGCTGGCTGGAGTCGTATTTTTCGCTCGCGGTCCAGGTGAGGAACTCACCTTTTGTTTACGGTAGATTACCCAATCTCCGGGTTTCAATTTCGCTGACACCATCTATTCCTTCTTGATCATCGATAGGCCGGCACCGTCTTTGATTCGCAACGGATGCGGCGCATAACGTTAAGCAGTCGATGCTTTTGTTTGACCGTTTCGTCAAAACGAAGAGCTCTGCATCAAGCATCAGGGTCGATTCATGGTTGCGAATCAGTGCCGTCTAACGAGCAATAATGCTGTGAGCTCTGTCGTGAAAACTGCGGTGAAAACTACGGCGAATCGTGTTCCAATTGGTGTGCCCTGCCACAAAAAACGTCGTTGAATCCGTTCATTGTTGTCAGGGATCTGTTGGCTAATCCAGGGTGCCGGTGGATTAGCCAGGTAACTTTGGCAGTGGTTGGTGCGGCAAGCAGGGCTAAGCTTGCACGCAGACCAGTCTACGCTTCCACTTCAAAGATCGCTTCGATTTCGACTGCAATTCCGCCTGGCAATGCGTTGGTGCCCAGTGCGCTGCGAGCCGCGACACCGGCGTCTTCACCGAAGACGTCACGGAACAGTTCGCTGCATCCGTTGATCACCGCAGGTTGCTGGTCAAAACCGTCGGTCGAACGGACAAGGCCCAATAATTTGACGAGTCGTTTGACTTTGTCCAAGCTGCCCAGGTGGGTTTGCAGTGTCGCCAAGATGCCCATTCCGGTCAGTCTCGCTGCGTCATAACCGGCTTCCGTATCCATGTCCAATCCAAGACGGCCGGTGATCAGTGTCTTGTTGGGTTTTAACGGTCCGTGCCCAGAAAGGTACGCCATGTTTCCGGCGATCACGACCGGTTTGTAGACGCCAACCGGTTTGGGGGCTTCGGGTAGTTCAATTCCGAGTTCCTTCAGTCGCGCTTCGGCTGCCATCACGATTCCCTTATCCAAAAAAATTCAGTGTTACGTTCTCGAAAAATACCGGCTTAAGAATATTACCGGTAAACATCATCAGGATTGACTAGACGCTCGTCGCGGATGGTCACCGTGCCATCGTTATCGACGGCACGGAAAAAACAGCTCTCGAATCCTTCGTGGCATGCCGCGCCGGTCTGCTGGACCCTCAGCAGAATAGTATCCGCATCGCAGTCGACGCGAATCTCGACCACCTTTTGTCGGTGTCCGCTGGTCTCGCCTTTTCGCCAAAGCTTTCCGCGACTGCGACTGAAGTAAACTGCGTCACCGGTGTCGAGTGTTTCCTGCCATGATTCCTTGTTCATCCAGGCCATCATCAGCACGCGATCGTTCTCTGCATCCTGAGCAATCGCGGGCAGTAGACCGTCGATGCCTTTGTCGAAATCCGGAATCGCGTTCAAGAGCAGTCTGTCAGCCAACCAAGGTCAAAACATGCAGACGCCGACAATCGACGTCCAACTTGCACGAGCTTAGCAAATCACGTCGTTCGCCAATACGGGGCGATTCGTTTATCCGTTTCGCTTCGCGATCCATTTCTGCAGAAGTTCGCGAATATAGACGGTGTCGCGGGCGAAGTTTTCTGTCGCATCTTTCATATGTTCGATGATCCAGGGGCCCCGAAAGCCCGCATTCCACCCGAGGTCAAAACACTGCTTCAGATCATACTCGGCATGTTGATGATTCTTGCCCAGTTCAAAGACTTTAAAGTCGCAGCTTTCGGCACCGACAAATGACTTCCGAAGCCCTTCGGCTCGCAGGTCGTCGTCCCAGTTGCCCGTGTCGGGACAAGCCGCCGCATAACCGCCAATCGCCTTAACGACAGATGAGATCGCGCCAGGATGACTTTTCATCCAACCGCCGTTTTCGACAAGCAATTTCAGTCCCTGTTCGTGTGCGTATTGAGCCAGTTCGATGTGTGCCACAGGAGCATCGGCGTGTTGCTGTGGTATCGTGAAGCGTATCCATCGGGTGCCGAGCGTCTTGGCGGCATCGACTTGGCTGCGAGCCTCTTGTACGGCTTGTCGGCGTTCGGCCGCGTCGTCGCTGTACATGTTTCCGACGTTGTAATTCACTTTCAGATTGCTGAAATAGCATCCCGTGCGTTCGGCGGTTTCTCGCGCTTTGGCAAGTTCTTTTTCCGAATAGGGCGTCGTCCAGCGTGTGTTCAAGTCAATCAATCGCATGCCCAATTCTTCGTGGACATATTTGGGCACCGAGAAGAGGTCAAGCTCGCCGCGTTCACGTTGACGCCCCAGTCCGCCTCCGCAGGTGATGCCGACCATAGATTCCAAGGACGACGTGGCATTAATCGCTGGCGATGATGTGGATTCCGCTGCGCCGCAGTGGTGCTGTGGCGACTGTATTAGTAGTGCCGGTGCTGAAACCACAGCGGTTGCAGTCGCTGCGATTTTACGAATCGCGACTCGCCTGTTGTGTGGATGATCGTCGTTGAAGCTCATGCCAATATTTCCTTGACGACTTCGCCCGCAACATCAGTGAGCCGAAAATCTCGTCCCGCGTAGCGATAAGTCAGTTGAAGATGATCGAGCCCCAATAGATGAAGAATCGTTGCGTGCAAGTCATGCGTGTGAACGCGATCTTGGACCGCTGACATTCCCAGTTCGTCCGTCGCACCATGCGCATAGCCGCCTTTGACTCCGCCACCGGCCAGCCAAGTTGTAAAGCCAAACGGATTGTGGTCGCGGCCGGTACCATTTTCAGAGAATGGCGTACGCCCGAATTCGCCGCACCACCAAATGAGTGTTTCATCCAGCAAGCCGCGTTGTTGCAAGTCTTGCAACAACGCAGCGATGGGTTGGTCCACGGCTTTGGCGTGTGCTTCGTGCTCGACTTGCAGGTCGCGGTGCTGGTCCCACTTGGGTGTTGTTGAATTGTCAGAATAGTTCACTTGAACGAAGCGGACACCGGACTCGGATAGTCGGCGTGCCAGTAAGCATTGCCGTCCAAAGTCATCGGTGGATTTGTCGCCAATCCCGTACATCGATAGCGTCGATTCAGATTCGTCATCCAAGTTCGTGATGTTCGGCGCGTGTTGTTGCATGCGAAACGCCATCTCGAACGAGTCCAGAGACGCGGATAGCGCAGAAGAGGCCGCATCGGATTGAGTTTGCAACTGGTTGACGCTGCGGAGCAATTCGGCTTGCCGTTGCCGCAAATCACTAGGCAGACGATTCGAGTTCATGTTTTCGAATCTTGCTTCGGTCGCCGGTCGTTCGGCTCGCCCGATGGCAGTCCCCTGGTATGCCGCGGGTAAAAACGCGTTGGAATAAATCCGTGTGCCACCAATGTTCGCGCTGGGGGCGATGGTGACGAATCCGGGCAAGTTTTCTGATTCGGAACCCAGCCCATAGCAAATCCATGATCCCATCGACGGCCGAACGAGGTTGGTGCTGCCGGTGTGCATGAACAACGTTGCTTGCCCGTGTGCGGTGCCCGTCGTTCGCATGCTGTGAATGAAGCACATGCGGTCGACGTGTTCTGCCATTTTGGGAAACAACGACGAGACATACTGTCCCGATTCGCCGTGCCGACGGAACTGCCAAGGCGAACCGAAAAGCGTCCGAGTTTCCGGTTGGCCCGAACGGGTTTGGTCGAATGAAGCCGTCTGGCCGGTGCGTTGTTGTAGTTCCGGTTTAAAGTCGAACGTATCAACTTGGCTGGGGCCACCATGCATGAATAAAAAGATGACTCGTTTCGCTCGCGCCGGAAACGCTCTCGCAGGTGACGCCGACAAAATGCCGCCCGATCTTGGAGCGCCCGATCTTGGAGCGCGCGACCTTGGATCGCCCGTGGATTCACCCGCCTTGGCCGCCAGCCCTGTAAACGCGAGCTGGCCGAAACCGCACGCAACATTACGAAGTAAGTCTCGTCGATCCATGGTCTTATTCCAATTCGTTCTGTGATTCGTCGCAGAATGGTTCGTCACAGCGATTCAGCGCTCATTTGACAAACCGAAAGTCCACGCATTCCATCAGTGTTTGCTGCAACGCGGTCCATGATTGCAAACGGTTGGCGCCTGTTTGGTTGGTTGATTCGCCAACGAACGCTAACGCCAGATTCATTTCTGCGGCCGTCGGTTTTCTGGCGAGTGCACGCTGGTACATCGTGTTGATACGGGCTCGATCGTCGACGTGCGATTCGGACAGCACTCGCTCGGCAGCGACTTGTGACCGACTGATCACAAAATCATGATTGATCAACAACAACGCTTGCGTCGGCAGGATCGTTTCGTCTCTCTTTCCCACAACCATCGCTGGGTTCGCCGCATCGAAGGCGTAGAAAAACTCGTATTGGTTGTTGCGGAAACGAGGAACGTAGATGCTGCGTCGATTCGACCCAAACTCGTAATCGAACTCAGCTCTTAACGTTGGCGAGAAGCTTCGTCCGCCCTGCCGCATGTCGAGTTCGCCGGAAACAAAAAGCAGCGAATCTCGCATGGTTTCGGCATCAAGGCTGCGTCGCGAGTGACGACTCAGCCACCGATTGTCGGGGTCTTTGGACTGGTCAGCATCGTGGCGGTTTACCGACGAAAGTTGGTACGTGCGTGTCGTGACGATCCGTCGGATCAATGATTTGACGGACCAGCCGTCTTCAATGAATTTGTACGCCAACCAGTCCAGCAACTCGGGGTGCGAGGGCAATTCGCCCGTTATGCCGAAGTTGTTCGGCGTGGCGACGATGCCTCGACCGAACAGATGCTGCCAGACACGGTTGACGATAACGCGAGCGGTCAGTGCGTTGTCCGGCGATACAAGCCAGTCAGCCAACTGTCGGCGACCGCTTTGCTCTTTGGGGATGGCTGGATCGGTAGGCTTGTCAGACATGCCCAGCGCGACGACTTGAATGAAGCCTCGCTTGACGGAATTTGCGGTTCGGTGGGCATTGCCACGAATGCGTACGGCTAGATCGCTCGGATCTTCACGGCACGCGACGGCCATGAATGTCTCGGGTTTCTCGGGAAGCTGTTCGCGGAGTCTGTTTACTTGTGGCGTCAGTTGTTCCAGTTCCTTGTCCGCATCGGCAATCCATTGCTGCAAAATGCGGGTCGGATCGTCTGCACTGGTTGCTTTGTCTGCGCTGGTTGCTTTGTCCGCGATGTCAGGAGCGGCAGCGGGTTTTGTGGCGACTTGCTCGGCCACGTCACTGGGCAGTTCGTTGGTCTTGCGTGCGTAGGCAAGATCGCGACGCAGTTTCGCGGCTCGTTTGACCGCTATCGCCAGCTGTTCTGCCTTGCGTTCGTACTCTGCGAATCGTTGCCCGTCGGGATCTTCGCGTGGGTCCGACCGCGTATTCCAAATGTAATTTTTCGTTCCCGGAATGACTTTGGCCGTCAGGGTACTGCCGAAAATACCACCGAGCGCGTAGTAATCGGTGGTCGGAATCGGGTCAAACTTGTGATCGTGGCATCGGGCACAATCCAGAGTCATGCCCAGAATCGCGTGCCCAACTGCGGTGACTTGTTCGTCGATCCCGTCCATACGAAAGATCGTCTCGTCGTCCGTGATATAGTTCCTTGCGCCTAGGACAAGGAAGCCGGTTGCGACAAGATTCTCTGCCTTCTGGTCAAGGTCGGCCCATGGCAACAAGTCGCCCGCGATTTGTTCACGAACGAATTGGTCATACGGCTTGTCTTTGTTAAAGCTGTCGATGACATAATCGCGATACTTCCAGGCATCATGCATGACACGCGAAGAGCCGCCGCCGGTGGATTCGGCGAAACGAGCGAGGTCCAACCAATGCCGGCCCCAGCGTTCGCCAAAGTAGGGCGACGCCAACAGTTCGTCGACCAACTTTTCATAAGCGAGCGGATCTGTGTTTTCCGAGAAAGCACTCTGCTGCGTTTCGGTCGGCGGCAATCCAATCAAGTCGATAAATAGCCGGCGCTGAATCGCGGCGCGATCCGCATCATCGGCAGGCCGCAAGCCTTGTGCCTCCAGCCGGTCAAGGACGAATCGATCGATGTCGTTAATCGGCCACTGTTCGTCAGACACCGTCGGTGGCGCGACGACATCAAGAGGTTGAAACGACCAGAACTGTGCGCCGGACCGAACGTCGATGTTTTGTGGGTCCTGGTCTGTGCTGGTCGATGGAGTGGCTTGTCGCGGGTCGGCCGCGCCGTCCTGGATCCACCGTTCGAAATCGTTGACCACTTGTTGGGGTAATTTTTGGTCCGGTGGCATCTCGATCCCGTCATATCGCAAAGCTTTGACAAGCAAGCTCTGCTTGGGATCACCGACGATCAACGCGGGACCTGAGTCGCCGCCTTGCTGCCATGCTTGACGGGTGTCCAATCGAAGTCCGCCTTCGGCTTCGTTCGCTTCATCGGAATGGCATTGGTAACAATGCTCGACGAGAACCGGTCGAATCTTGGATTCAAAAAAGGCGACTCGGTCCGCATCGCTGTGACTGGGCTTGGCACCGTGTGCAAAGGGAGCGATCGCGGGAAACGCCAGCAGCGTCAATAAGAGAACCGATTGCCAATAGAAGCAACGCATACGTCAAGCTCGTCGATTACGTTATTCGGTCGTGAGCACATGGACGTGCGGAGGTAGGCGGCGACCGGATATTCAACGTGGTTGCCATTGTAGCAGACAACGTGCGCATCGTCGTCACAATGCAATCGATCCGTTTTCAAATAATTCCTGCTACTGTGATGCGGCACGCTCGGCGGTGCGAAGCAAGAGTCGATTCTCGTCAAAGAATTCGGTCAGTTGTCCCGAGACGGTCCAGCGATCGTCCACTCCATCAGTTCGAATCGCGTCAACGATCCGCTGTAACATCAAATTCTCCGCCGCAATGATCTTTGGCAGCCCGATCGGGTTTCCGGCGGCGCTTTTCGCGATTGCCGCATCGGACGTTTGCACAAGCCTGGTGGGGGCGTCGGTTTCTCGGTCGCTTGCGGAGTACTCACGTAAACGATTTCGTTCGTGGACTCGTATCGAACCGGAATACATTTTCTGGGACGTCTTTGGCGCGTCAAAGTGGGATGAAACCGATCGGAAGACGTTTCTTGGGATTGGGCGTGGGCGTGTTTGGCTGCGAGCGATGTCGTCGGTTTCATCCGAGACGCTATCGGGAACAAACATCCATCGTCGGCCGGCGGGGATAAACCGGCCCACCGTGGGAGGAACCAATGTGCCCTCGCGCATCTTTTCCGGGCGCATCGGGTTCGCGTCGTCACGATCGCTGACCAGGTGACGCTCCGACCGCATGCGATTCTCAGGCGAATCGTATTCGGCACCCCAAGCAATTTGGTCGCTGACGACCGGCACCGCCACCGCGATCGTCGCGACGAGACTCGCCAAGGGACGCATCAGATATCGTGGGAAATTCATCGGATTGCGAGCCCAAAGGATTAACAGTGGCAGCAGCAGCATCGCGTTCTTCGTTTCATCATGGAGCGAGTCGAAACTCAAATGGGTACGCGTCCATGCGTCAACAATTCGTCAGGCAATTGAGGTTGCCCATCTCTCTTTCCGCATCGGCGAGGCGGCGTTTATCCTCGATGGCGCGGAATCGCGACCGCGTGCAGCGAGATTACCGATCCGACGGCGATCATCGCCAAGCCCAGCCAGCGCGGTGGTTTGACGCGCTTGGTCGGTTTTGGCGCAACTTGCATCACCAGGGAAGAGAAAAGTGTGCTTTCGGCGACCGGTTCTGTCTTGGTTACTTTGGCCAAGGTGCGTGTTGTTTTTTCGTTCAGCACAAACGAATCGATCATGCGAAACTGTACACCCAGCAGGATCAACAGCACGCCCAACAGGAAGTAACGATTTCGATACATAGACATGGTTTAAAGCTCCTTCGGTCGCCTTCACATCGAAAGGCCGCCGCTCGCGTGACAGTGGAGCGGTCTACGAAAGAGGATCGACGGTTTGGCGGCAGCAGAGCACAAGTTGCCAAAACGGATGCTTCGCACCTAATGAACCGATGACAACTTACGCAACAAAGATTCAAGGCGTGTCGGTCGCATCATCCGCAGCGATGGCGGAGTCGTCGCCGTGAAAATTTTCCCGAAAATCGTTACCGATGATTTGCGAGTCGCTAAGAATGTGCCTTGCGGAAAAGCGACGCAGATGAGAAGTGCGGGACGCGTTACTCGCCCGTCCGTCCTCCGAACAAGCCGTCGACCAGGGCTCGAGTGGTTTCGCGAAAGGAGCCCAGTGAGGCGTCTTCGAGCAAATGTGACCGATTGCTGCGCATGATCGCCGCGGCCAGCGTCTTGTGTTCCTGCCAATCCTCTAGCTTGAAGTGGCGGATGTCGACATAAGCGTTTGACAATTCATTGCTGATTTTGGGGACCAGGAAGACCCCCTCGTTTCCGCGAACGACGTGGTAATGCATCGCCATGTACAGCAGCGCGGCACCACAGATCATCCCATAGATAAATCGTGACATGATTTTGGCTCCCAGGTCGCTGAACAACTGCGATGGCAAGGCTATACAACTTGGGCCATCGGAGGCAAGGTAAGCCCGGCAAATCGTGCCGATAAATAGGCCAAGTCAATCGGTGCCTACGAATCCGCCGCTACCGCTGCCTCAGTTGTCGCTGTTGTTCGTACAAGGTGATGCCGACGGTGGTCGCCAGGTTCAGGCTGCGGACTTGTTCGCGGCAGGGCAACCGCAACGAGCGATCGTCGGCGGGGTCCAGAATCGAATCAGGCAGGCCCGCAGTTTCGCGACCAAACACAAACACGTCGCCTTCGTCAAAGTCGACATCCCAGATCGTCCGTTTGGCGAATCGCGAAAAAAAATAGAATTTGCGGCCCGACAGTTGTTCTTGCAGGTGGTCCCAGTTCTTGGCGTCGCCCGTTTCCAGGTGCTGCCAGTAATCCAGGCCGGCTCGCTTGAGTCGTTTGTCATCAATCCGAAATCCGGCCGGTCGCACGATCCATAGTTTCGCACCGACCGCGACACAGGTGCGTCCGATGTTTCCGGTATTTTGAGGAATCTCGGGCTGATACAGCACGACGTGCGCAACCGGTTCGTTTGCCGATGGTTGTGGGCCGTTTTGGGATGACGAGTCGTCGCAGGGTTGCGGCGCGGGCTGCGCACGTGACAAACTGTTCGGCGGATCGGCACCGCTTTTTTCCAAGTCCTGCCGGTCGTCTCGGCGGTCTTGCTGCGGGTCTTCCGGTGGGTGACCTCCGGTGCCGTCGTGGCACTGACTTGTGGGGCCCTCATCACTCAAGCGATCTTTGCGGTTCATGGCGATTCAAGTTACCTGTCCGAATTGTTTGAAGCGGTTTCAAGTTAGCGATAAATTCGCTGGCAAGACCGGACCGTGCCCCAATTGCAAAAAGAAAATCAAGGTTCCGGACAAGGACGAGCAGGTCGTCATCCATACACCCGACGACGGTGCCCCCAAAGATAGTACCGGCCAGAGTGTTCTCAAACCCATCGTCCGTGAGGAAACCGATGTCACACGCAAAGGGCTGTTCATCAGCATCGGCGCGGTCCTAGCCGCCGTCGCGGTGGCGGTCGCATTGCGGATGATGTATGGGGGGGCTCCGGTCTGGGCCCAGTGGGCAGCCGCAATTCTGTTGGCGCCTCCGTTAGTATCGTACGGTTACAAATTCGTTCACGATCAAGAATTGGCGCCCTATGTCGGCCCCGAGCTTCGTAATCGAGTCTTAGTCTTGTCCGCCATACTCGCGTCGTTGTGGTTGATTTATGCGTTTGTGCCCAGTTATGTCATGAACCTCGATAAGGCGTCGGAGATGTCTTACATGGTGTTCGGTATCACACTGGCCGTCATGGTCACGGCCGGGGCGATCGCTTCGGTCGCAACATTCGAGTTGGAATTCATCAATGGTTTGGCGCATGCCGGACTGTACTTGATTGTGATGCTTGCCTTGGCGGTGATCAGTGGCGTTGCATTAATGGGCGTCGAGCCGCAGGAAACGGATGTATTCGGTAACCCGGTGCCGGTCGTGAACGAATCATTGGATCCATCGCAGAGCGGACTCGGCACATGATCCCGGAAGTCGCGGCGCTTCACCGTACCGGTTCGATCGTACGCATCCCTCCCGCCGATGATGTTCCCATGTCGGATCGGGTCCGGCGAGTGATCGACACGGCGCCGATGCAACGGCTCTCTGGCATCAGCCAACTGGGAATGGTCGCACTAGTTTATCCCGGTGCGACGCATTCACGGCTCGAACATTCCCTTGGTGTCTATCATAACTCGCTACGTCTGTTGGCTCGGTTTGCCGACGATCCAGCGTTTACCGCTTTGGTTGATGATCGCGGAGCCGACGCTTTTGTGTTGGCTTCGCTCGTTCATGATGTCGGACACTGGCCATTTTGCCACCCGATCGAAGACATTGATCTGCATGGATTGCCAGAGCATGAATCGCGTGTGGCTGGTTGGTTGGATGACGAACAATTGGCGGCGTGTGTCGACCAGGACTGGCAGTGCGATGCAAGTGACGTGCTGAGTTTGCTCGAACCCACCGACTCAGTCACACCGCCCACGCACGCGACTCAATTGTTACGCAGTTGTCTCAGTGGTCCCATCGATGTCGACAAACTGGACTATCTGCAGCGTGACAGTCTGCATGCGGGGGTGCCCTACGGTCGAAACTTTGACGTGGGGCGATTGATCAGTTCGATTTGTGTGCACCCGAATCAAAAGCAAATCGCCGTCGGAGAAAAAGGACGCACGGCCGCTGAGATGATGGTTTTTTCGCGGTACGTCATGTTCAGCGAAGTTTACTGGCATCACACGGTGCGCAGTGCAACCGCCATGTTGCAGCGAGCCGTTTTTCAGCTGCGTGATGAATTGGATTGGGATTCGTCGCTGCGTCTAACCGATAACGCTTGGACACAGTTGCTCGGTCGACTTGCCGAGGGCACTCCCGTGCGGTCGATTGTCGAAGGGTTGTTTGGTCAAACCCGACAGTTGTACAAACGCGCGGCCGAGTTTAACGTGATCGAAGGTGGCGTAACCAATCGTCTCGCCTGCGGTGGTGGCGCAGTCCATCGAATGCTCGCGCGACGACCCTACTGGTGGCTGGCCGCATTGTCGCAGACGCTGGCCGAGCGTCTGTCACGCAAGCTTGGTGTCACGGTCGCGGCGACCGATATTTTGGTCGACGCACCGCCGGTCAAACTGGAGGTCGATATCGACATTGATGTGATCGGAGCCGACGCGTCGGTGCACACCCTTGGCGAAGTTTCGCCCGTCGCTTCGGCCCTGGCAAACCGACAATTTGACGACCAAGTCAAACGCGTTCGCGTCTTTGTTCCCGCCCCGCTTCGCCGTCGACTGCGGGACGCGATGTTTGACGCGAATGCATGGAGCGAGGAATTGATGGATGCAGCAACGCAACTAGAGAACGAGATCGTATGAAGTATTCGCTGTCAGACCGAGATTCCGCGTCGCGATTTGCTGCCGACATGATTGCCGCTGCCGTCCGCGACAACCCAGAAATTGTCCTAGGTTTAGCGACGGGAGAAACACCGATCGGAACGTATCGCCATTTGATTCGCTTGCACCGAGACGAAGGATTGGATTTCAGTGGGGTCACGACTTTCAATTTGGACGAATATATCGGTCTAGGACGCGACCATCCGCAAAGTTTTCATGCGTTCATGCGTCAAAACTTTTTTGACCACGTCAACATCTCTGCTGACCGAATCCACTTGCCCGATGGGTTAGCCACAGATCCGGTCGCCTATGCGGATGCCTATGAAGATGCCATCCGAGACGCAGGTGGAATCGACTTGCAGTTATTGGGCATCGGGCACAACGGGCATATCGCATTCAACGAACCCGGGTCACCAGCGGACAGCCGCACTCGCGTGGTCGACTTGACCGCGGACACGATCGAAAAGAACGCCAGGTTCTTCGATTCGGTCGATGACGTTCCTAAAACAGCGCTATCGATGGGCATCGGCACGATTCTAGATGCTAAGCGGATCGTGCTGTTGGCATTCGGCGCAGCGAAAGCGGAGGCCGTTCTCAAAGCGATGGAGGGGCCGGTGACGGTCGACCATCCGGCAAGCTTGTTGCAGACCCACGACGACGTCACCTTCATTCTGGACGCCGCCGCAGCGGAGGTTTAGAGTTTTGACCTTTCGTGCGACTGCCGTCACGAGACGGTGAGCCACGTTCTGGTCGGGTTGCGACCCACCGACAGCCACACCGATTGGGAGCATGCGTTCAGGGCACCTCGCGCGCCCGCTTGACGGGACAGGCCGCCGTTTTGGCGGCCGGATATGCTAACGGCCAAAGATGCTAATGGGTTGCCCGCCCAGCGTTAGGCGCTGGCCAGGCGATTGGCAAGCGTTGCATCCTTGCTCGACGGGCTCATCGGATCGGCGCCCAACGTACCGACGAGGGTCTCTTCGTAACCGGGCGACTCGGCCTCAGCCAGTTTCTTCTGGGCGTATTGCAATCGTTCTTTGATTTCGAGTTCGGCCGTTGCGTCGGCGTACGACTCGTCGGCAAGGAAGTTGGTCAGGCGATCTACGAAAGCCGTCCAGTGTTCGATGTCTCGATCTTTCTTGGTCAACAAGCGGCGTTTGTACCAGTCGCTCGCCAACAGCGACTCGCGTGTGAACATCTCGCGGATTTCGGGATCCGTGATCGTTTTGCCGTTGTATTCGCCGTAAGCCATGATGCTCAAGATCGCTTGCAGCGGTGGGCAGGCCAATTCGTATCCGCCGTCATGGAAATACGTTTCTGCAACGCGTTGTTGTGCTTCGGCAATATGCAAGACACCGTCTGCAAATGAGTCGGGATCTTGCAGTTCAGGTTTCAGGATTTCATCGGAGAACACCTTGGACGGGTTGTCGAATACACGAGCCAGATAGGTACGCGCAAACTTTGATGTGATCCGGTAACCCAGTCGGCTGGCGGGAATCAGTTGCCCGTCCTTTTCATAGTCCTCGATCTTCTCCAGCATTCCTGCGGCGATCAGGTTGTCCGGATCCCGTTCTTCCGGTCCCAGTCGGCACCAAACTTCGGGGATCAAGAGTGAAATGTCGTGGCCGACTTCGAACCGCGGCCCGACGTGTCCCGCCGCCGTGCTGAATCCGCCCAGCTCGGTCAGGATCATGGAAACGATGGCGTTGTTCAGATCGACCGATGGCATCAATGCGTTGAATGGACCTTTGGTAAGTGCGCCTTCACTGCCGGCGCCCGTGGTGCTGGGGCTCTTGCCCGTCAACGAGCAAACATAGTCCATCAGCAATTCTGGCAACTCTTGATAATGCAGCGGTGAATAGACCGCCAGCGACCGGAAACCAGCGACCGGATCGGGTGGATTGTTGCGACGTCCACTCAGGACTGCACCGACCGGCGCGTGGGCCGTGTGGTCTGCAGGGATGGCACGATGCAGTTGCATTCCCCGCATCGCGATATATGTATCCCGAGCGTTGACCATGTCGGGGCGATTCTGCAAATAGCGAGGGTTCTTTGTTCGTGATCCGTCCACGATTCTCGGATCGGCCGTGCTGACCACGTAACCGTCTTCGTTTTTGGCCGCCTTCAGTAACAGGTCCTCCATCGGTCCGGTGAACTTGTCAAACTCAATAGCGTCATCGACGATCCCGGCGGCCTCGTCCTTGGACAGCGGTTGGAAATTGCTGATGAAATTGCCTGGCTGGGACAGGTCCCATTCGGTCTGTTTATCTAAACCGCGATGGACGGCATCGTCGGGTCGCTGGAATAGTCGGTATTCGCAGTTCTCGACAAACTTATAGCTGCCCGCCGATGCGATCGCGGGTCCAAGATCTTGAACCGACGATGCGGGCGCCACGACGCTGCAACTGATATCGTCTTCTCGCTGAACTTTTGCGGCAGACATAAAGTCTTGTCGCAGCTTGAATGTTCGCCACTGGGATTCGTCCCAACCGACACGCAGGTACGTTCCCACCAATCCTCGGTCGCCGATTTTCAGTTCGTGTCCCGGTGATCCGTTGACGATGTCGACGCCAAAATGTTCGCGCCAATTCTCTTCCATACCAGGTTGCATGAATCGTTTGATGATCAGCACCATCGCGTAGACATGATCAGGAATTGTCTTCAGCCAATCGATATAGGAATCGCTAAAGTTCGGCTGTGGGGTGAGCAACTGAATCAAGCTGCCCAGGCTGCGATCGGGATCAAGCACCCGTCGGCTCGGGCGTTTGTCGTAACTTGGTTTATCGTCGGTGTCTTCTCGCCAGCGATCTTGGTACGAGCGTGAAAAGATTTCATCCAGTTTCTCAAAGTCTTTTTCCAAGTCGGCCACAAAGATCGGACCGTACAGCATATAGTCGCTAAGGCTCTTGCTGATTTCGCTCTTGCCGCCACCACTGACGGTACAGGGTTTGTGGCAGAAAACACCTTCGGCAACCGTTCCGACCAAACGCCACGACGGCGCGGCGGGGTGTTTTTCTAATCGAATTTTGTATCCGCTGGGCGCGATATAGACATTGTTTGGTGACAGCGCGATGCGATGTTCGACACCGTCACGCGTCCACTTGATGCAGCGTTCTTGCAACGTTGCTTTGGCGTCCTCAGGGATATAGATCACGGTGCTGTCGCTGCGGTCGACACCGTAGCCTTCCGGTTTCACATCAACAAACGATGCGTAGTCGCGTGCAACATCGTCAAACGACCGGTTGTTGTATCGACGGCTGTTGACTTGGAACTCTTCGCCCAGCGAATAGGACGCGAACGCGAGTGCGCCACCGGCATGCTCTTCTTCGACATTGCCCATCAGGTTGGCGGCAAAGCTGATTTGAGTTTTTACTTCTTTCTTGCAATATCCGTAATAGTTGTCGGCAATGATTGTCACCATGACGCCCGACTCATCGCGGCACGCCAATTTGAAGGCGCCGCCATCGTTGTAAAGTTCGGATTCGTCTTTCCAGCACATCGAATCACGTCGTTGGCGTTCCGTCGCGTCGTCCCAGTGCGGCAGCCCCAACGACTTCTTGGATATTGACGTCAGATGCGTCGCCAGGATGACGCACCCGGTGTGCCCGCTCCACGATTTCGCATCCAGCCCCGCATCGTTTTCGGCGATCATCGGGTCGCCCGCATTTCCAAAAATGGATTCGACAAAGTCCAAGTTGCTGACCAGCGTTGCGGGCGCAAAGAAACGTGTTTCGAGTGTTTTTACGTGGCAGTATCCCGGTACCGCGGGGCAGACCATCGGACGCAGCAACAACGAAACCCAGGTTTTCGCCGGTTCGGCATCTTCGGACGTGTAGGGCAGCGTCATCAAGTCGTCAGGCGGGTTCATTGCCGCGCGGAATAAATTCACGAATGCGTTTTTGGGCACGATTCGCTTATCACCTGGGATTGGTAAACCGCCTTCGACCACGTGAAAGGTTCCCTTGGTCGTTCGTCGATCGGCCGCGGGATTGTTCAGCACGCCGTTCAAACAACGATAGGATTCCAGCAAATCGGTTTTGAAGCGGTTCCCGTTTCGCGGCAAGCTCAACTCGCGAGCCATCCCGTGTCGGTCCAGCGTGAGTGATCGATTGGGCAGTTGCAGCGGTTTGCCGTTAAGCTCGCCCTCGAAGTACCGGTTCAAGAACGATTCGATGCGAGAATCCACCGGGGCACGGTGCGCGGCAAGCAGACGGTTTTTTTCTCGCAGCGTTTCCAGAATGCCCGCAGAAAAACTAGTCAACGAGTCTTCGGTTTCGGTGTCCTGCGGCGGCAGCAAACCCGCCGATGCCAGTTGCAGTGCAATGTAGAGGTGTAGGTTGTCACGCGCGGCATCGCTGGCGGCGATCTCGCGATCCCAACCCAAGCGTCGTTGCAGCTGCGAAGATTCTCGAAGAAGCGACATGGTTTTCGAATCGGTTATGAGGAATAGACAGAACGACCGGCAGGCCGTCATTGTAACGCGATCGCAAAAACTCGATGAGACCCCGTGATTGAGATGCGACACGTGGATCGTCGTTGATGCATCGTCCGTTACGCGGTTATCATGGGTCGGTTATCTTCCCCTCCCCTGATTCGTTTCCTACCGTATGCGAAAAGTGAACCATGCACGTTCGGCGATGTTCTGTTGTTTTATTGGCCTGTCTTGTCATTGCGGTTCAGTGGCTGGCCGTGACTGAAACGCTGTTCGCAGCGGGGCTGGGCGTTACGGCGGAGGATCAATTCCGGGTTCTGCCGGGATTCAAGGTCGACTTGATCTATGAAGTTCCTGCCGAAACTCAAGGTTCATGGGTCAGTCTGACCGTTGATCCGAAGGGACGTTTGATCGCCTGCGACCAAACCGGCGGGCTGTATCGGATCACGATCCAGAACGGCCAACCCCATGTCGAACCGCTCGCGATCAATGTCGACAGTGCCCAAGGTCTGCTGTGTGCCTTCGGTTCGCTGTACGCCAACGTCAATGGCAGAAAGCAGGGCAACGGCGTTTGGCGTTTGACCGACACTGATGGCGATGATCAGTACGACGAAAAGGAATATGTCCTGCCGCTGAATTCTGGCGGAGAGCACGGGCCACATGCCTTGATCCTGTCTTCTGACGGCAAGCGTATCTTGATGTGCGCCGGCAATAACACAGTCTTGCCAAAAGAGATTGATCGCAGCCGTGTGCCGCGTAATTGGGACGAAGACCACTTGCTGGGCCGCATGCCCGACGCGCGAGGACATAACGCCAGCCGGCTCGCACCCGGTGGCTTTGTTCTTTCGATGAATCCCGATGGCAGCGAACGGGAATTGATCGCAACAGGTTTTCGCAACGAATATGACATCGCACTGAATCGTGACGGCGAATTGTTTGCGTATGACGCTGACATGGAATGGGACGTCGGCACGCCATGGTACCGACCCACGCGAGTCAATCACGTGATCAGCGGCGCCGAGTTCGGTTGGCGAAACGGTACCGGCAAGTGGCCTGCCTACTATCCCGATTCGTTCGGTGCGGCCGTGGATATCGGACCTGGGTCCCCCACGGGAATCTGCTTCGGTTACGGAACCAAGTTTCCAGCCAAGTATAAGAACGCGTTGTTCATCGCCGATTGGAGCTATGGAAATATCCATGCAGTTCACTTAACACCCGACGGAAGCAGCTACACCGGGACCTATGAAACCTTTGCGACCGCCGCGCCGCTGCCGGTCACGGACATGGTCGTGCATCCGGACGGCGCGTTGTATTTCACGATCGGCGGCCGCAAAACGCAAAGCGGTTTGTATCGCATTCGATATACGGGAGAAACGGAATCAGCCGCCCCGCAGTCCGTCGACGACGATGCGTTGAAGCTGCGCCAGTTGCGTCATCGAATCGAGGCGACTCACGTGGCACCGCCAAGTTCGCAGTCACTTGAGTTAGCCCTGCGGCATCTCGGACACAGCGACAGGGCCATCGCATTCGCATCACGAATTGCGCTCGAGCATCAGCCTGTTGCAAAGTGGCGTTCACGAATCGCTCAGCTAGAAAGCGACGATGCCAGAATCCTTGGCGTGATCGCATTGTCGCGCAATGGTCAGGCTGCCGATCAACCGGCGGCTCTTGAGGTGCTGCAAAAGATCGATTGGGGACAACTTTCCGAACAGCAACGGATCAACCTGCTGCGCGCCTATGGACTCGTTACCATGAGACTTGGCCAGTACACACGATCGCAGGCCGATCAAATCCTCGCCCAGATCGACACGGCGTTCCCGACCGGAGCGCCGGCCGTTGATCGCGAGCTGGCGCAAATGTTGGTGTATCTGAAAGCGCCAAATGTGGTACCGCGGATTGTTCAGCAGTTGGCCGAGGCGCCTAGCCAGGAGAATCAGATTCACTACGCGATGACGCTGCGGAACGCAACGGACGGATGGAACGAAGAGTTGCACCGGCAATACTTCCAGTGGTTTAACGATATCCAGTCGTCGCGCGGAGGCATGTCGTTTGGCGGATTCATCGCAAACATAAAGAATGTCGCACTCGAGCGACTTTCGCCAGAAACAAAGACGCAACTGGCCGACGTGATCAGTCCACCCTCCAAACCGGAGGGATCGGCGCCTGAGAGGCAGCGTGCGTTCGTTAACGCGTGGACCGTTGACGATTTGGCAAAGCAAGTGTCCGATTCCAAAGCGGTGCCCAGCTTTGAGCGGGGAAAGGAAGTGTTCGCAGCCGCACAGTGTTACAAGTGTCACCGGATGGGCGTGCAAGGCGGTATTCTTGGACCCGATCTGACCGGCGCTGGTGGTCGATACAATATCACGGACTTGTTGTCATCGATCATCGAGCCCAGCAAGGTGATCAGCGATCAATACGGCGCGACTCAGTTCTTGACCGATGATGGCCGTGCGATCGTCGGCCGAGTTGTGAACATGAGCGGCAACCAATTGCGGGTGATGACCAACATGCTTGATCCCTCGGATCAAACCACGGTCAACCGCGACACGATTGAAGCGACGGCTCCGTCGAAGACCAGCATGATGCCGGCTGGCTTGTTGGACACATTTACGGTCGAAGAAATCGTCGATTTGGTGGCCTACCTTCGGTCCGGTGGCCGCGCATCGCATGCGATCTATCAGGACGCGGTTGCGTCCAAATGAGTCGCGGGCAAGGCCAGCCAAATTGATAGTGCCGCCGCCGACTTCAGCGACGCCGCCCACACCGGTGACATAACAACCATGCGCTTGCGTCTCCCCGGTGGGACGCTCGGTCAGGTCGATGTGCCCCATTTTTGCCTGGCGAGCCATTTCTACCTGGCGTGCCGGTTTCCCCCTGGCGTGCCGTTATTTTGTAACGCCCGGCCGGCTGTGTGATTTACTGCTGTCGATCTTATTGAGGCCGACGGATGGAGCGGTGGCGGTTATCATAGAGGCCCCACCACTCGCCCACCCGGAGACTCTCACCCCATGCGTTTTCTTGCACTTACCTATTGTTGTCTTGCAGCGTTTGCCGCGCAATCGATGGCGACAGATCGACCCAACATCGTGTTGATCATGGCCGACGACCTGGGTTTTTCTGACCTTGGTTGCTACGGGTCTGAGATCGAAACTCCGAACCTCGATCAATTGGCCAAAGGAGGGCTGCGGTTCAACCAGTTTTACAACACGGCGAAGTGTCACTCGTCGCGGATTTGTTTGTTGACGGGACTGTACATGTTCCAAGCCGGCAATGCGGAGATGGACAAAGGCGTCACGATCGCAGAGGCTTTGCAACCGGCCGGGTATCAAACCATGATGGTCGGAAAGTGGCATTTGAAGAGTGAGCCAACCGATCGAGGTTTCCAACGCTACTTTGGTCATCTCAGCGGCGCGACCAACTTCTTCACCGGCGATGACACATTCCGGCTCGGCGGAAAGCCTTTTCAGGTCCCCCAAGAAGGCTTCTATACGACGGACGCGAATACAGATTACGCGATTGAGTTTCTTGATGATGCTAAGAAAAGCGACGCACCTTTCTTTTTGTATTGTGCCTACAACGCCCCACACTATCCGCTGCATGTCAAAGAAGCTGATTTTCGTAAATACGAACATCGTTACGAATCTGGATGGGATCGCATTCGCCAAGCCAGGTTTGAAAAACAGCGGTCGCTAGGCATCCTGCCGGACGACATCGCTTTGTCGCCACGACCGAACGACGTCAAGGCGTGGGACGAGCTGAGCGAGGACGATCAACGTTGGGAGTCCGAGCGAATGGCCGCTTACGCGGGAATGGTTGATTGCTTGGACCAAAACATTGGCCGAATCGTCGATTACCTGACCGATAACGATTTGATCGACAACACGATCATTATGTTTTGCAGCGATAACGGTGCATGTCCTTTTGAGCGGACCGAGGGTAAGCAGTTTCGCCCTTGGGATCCAAAGTCTTATTGGACCTATGACACCGGGTGGGCTCACGTCGGAAACACACCGTTTCGATGGTACAAACAAAACCAACATGAAGGCGGAATCACATCGCCAATGATCGTGTCATGGTCCGGACTCAAAACGCAGCCCGGTGAAGTTGTCGATCAACCGGCACACTTGATCGATTTCATGGCGACCTGTGTCGATCTGGCGAGAGCGGATTACCCACTCGAGTACCAGGGCCGCCCCGTCACGCGTGTGCAGGGCAAGTCGCTCGCTCCCATTTTTGCCGGCGGAAAGCGTGAACCGCACGAGTGGTTGTACTTTCAGTTTTCCAATAATCGCGCGATCCGAACCGGCAATGCAAAACTCGCATCGGCCAAGGGTGGTCCTTGGGAACTCTATGACCTCAGCGCCGACCGAAGCGAAATGAATGATCTAGCGAAAACGCAGCCGGGGAAAGTGAAAGAGCTGGCCGATCTGTGGCACCACGTGGCCGAAGAAATCGAACAAGCTCCTGCGAACCTGCGCAAACCGGTTGGCGCAAAGGGAGCGGGGAAAAAGAAGCAGCGCAAGAATTGATTGAATCAGACGGCGATACCGCCTCAGCGAGGCGCATCACCGATTGGGCATGCTTTCCGCGGTCCAGCCAAGCGACAAAGCAATGGAACGACAAAGCAATGGAACATAGTTAGTTGCATCACAAGATTAAAAAACGCACCGCTTGCATCATCCTTTGGGTCGTGTGCTGCGCGGTGCCAGCGACTGGCGATGAAACTGCGGTGAACCTGACGCTCGCCGAAGTAAAGAAGCTCGGTGCGCAGCGGTCCAGCTATCAAAACTACCGACGGCCGACCGAAGCGTCTGAGATACCTGAGCCAAAACTGGCGACGTTTCGATCCGAGATTTCACCGGTTTTGCAAGCTGCCTGCTTCTCTTGCCACGGACCTGAGGTGCAGGAGGGTGACTTTCGTGTCGACACGCTCGATCCCGATCTCTTGCACGGCGGCGATGTGCAGTGGTGGCTGGAAATCCTTGATGTGCTAGGCAACGGCGAGATGCCTCCACCGGACGATGTCGAATTAGCCGATGACGATCGCAGCAAGATAATCGATTGGCTGTCGTCCGAGATATTGGTGGCATCACAACTGCGCCGCAGTGAGAAAACGCATTCGTCATTCCGCCGGATGACACGCTATGAGTTCAACTATGCGATGCAAGATTTGTTGGGATTGCCCTATGACTTTGCCGTCGACTTGCCTCCCGAGACGCCAACCGAGGACGGTTTCACGAACAGTTCCGAAGTGTTGCAGATGTCAACGATGCAACTGGACTACTATCGTGAACTGGGGCGAAAAGCACTCATCAAAGCAACGGTACGGGGCGACCAGCCAGAACCCCTTTACTACGCAATTGCGATGGGGGACGCGGCGATTCGGTTAAAGCCGACGTATGCCGAAGAGATTCAGAAGCGAAAAGAGCGGTTCCGAGACGACGCCGAGCGATTGGCGGCGGAGCTTGAACGGCTGGCCGAAAAGCAATCACGCATCGGAAATAGTCCGCACTACTTTGAACGGACGACCGGATCAAAGCTGAAGGCGTCGTGGCGATACAACGGTGCCAAGTACGCTTGGACGCCGACACGGCAACGTCCCGATGTTCCCCCGGTTTCCACGGAGGTGGTGGTCATTCCACCTCAGCAAAAACTGATTGTCGAACTTGGCAATCAGGTTCCCGACACAGGAACCATGCGAGTTCGGGTGCGGGCTTCGCGTTCGCCAAACCATAACGACCGCATTCCCGCATTGCGATTGGAATTCGGTTGGCAGGCCAGCAACAATTCCAGTGCTTCGGAAAGTCTTAGCGACCGAGAGATTTCGGTCGACGCGACGTCCGATGAACCCCAGTTCTATCAGTGGGATATTCCCGTCAGCGAAATCAAAGTTCGCAACCCGATGCGCAAGACCGCAAAGATGGGCGAAACACCCAGTCCATCGGAATATTTGCAGCTATATAACAGCACGATAAGTTCCGGTGACATTCACATCGACTATGTCGAGATTGCAACACCGGTTTACGATCACTGGCCGCCCGCATCGCACTCGCAAGTCTTGATCGACAGCGAAAACGAAGATGACGATGCGACTTATGCGAGGGAGGTTCTTTCCAGCTTCATGCGTCGGGCCTGGCGGCGTGAAGTGTCCGTTGCGGAAGTCGATCAAAAGGTGGAACTGTTTAATCGATTGCGTCCGTCTTGCGATGATTTTCAGGAAGCGATGATCGAAGTTCTGGCGACGATTGTGTCCTCACCAAAGTTTCTCTATCTCGGCTCAGTCTCAGGCGATGAAAACCGCGATGATTCTGATGTTACCGACGACTATCAATTGGCAACTCGTCTTTCGATGTTCCTGTGGTGCAGCGTTCCGGACGAGCAATTGTTGAAACTTGCCGCGAAGGGAACGCTTCATCATTCGGATGTTTTGCTTCAACAGACCAATCGGATGTTAGCCGATGCACGAAGCGATCGGTTTTCTCATTATTTTGTCCGCGGATGGCTCGGGATGCAGCTGCTGGATTACTTGAATGTGGACAAGAAAACCTATCCGAAATTCAACGTGTCGCTGAAGCAGTCAATGCAGCAAGAACCCGTCGAGTTCTTTCGCGAGGTGTTAAGGAATAACCACAGTGTTATGGATTTTTTGCACGCCGATTATGCGGTTGTCAATGAACCACTGGCGCGGCACTACGGATACGGCGGCGTGTATGGAAATCAGTTCCGACGCGTCGCACTCGAATCGGACCAAGCGCGTGGCGGGTTACTGACTCAGGCCGGACTATTGGCGATGAATTCCGATGGCAAGGACTCGCATCCTTTGAAACGCGGCATTTGGCTGCTGAAAAGTTTGCTGAACGATCCGCCGCCTCCACCGCCGCCCGCGGTACCCGAGATTGATCTTGCGGACCCCGAGATCGCCAAAATGACGCTCAAGCAACGAATCGAAAATCATCGTGATGATCCGGCTTGCCTGTCATGCCATGCCAAAATTGATCCCTGGGGCATCGCATTCGAAAACTATGATGCTGTGGGGGCTTGGCGAACGATGGTCAACGGTGCGCCTGTTGATGCGTCCAGTGCTCTGTTCAATCATCAGGAACTGAACGGAGTCGACGGTCTGAAACGTTTTTTGTTGAGCAACCGTCAGGACCAATTCGCGAGAGCATTGGTTTATAAAATGGTGACGTTCGCGCTAGGGCGACCGATCAGCTTTGCCGATCGAGCGAATATTGATGAGATCACCGCGCGTTTGAGAAACGAAGGCGACGGCCTGCATACGCTGATAACATTGATCGTTACGAGTGACCTATTTCAGTCCTCGTAATTTTTTACCACTTAGTTAACAACGGCTGGCACAGAACGCCACCGATGCTCGGATGAAGATCACGCCATGAAGAAACCTTCTTTAACATCGCTCGATCGACGCAAGTTCCTTCGCGGCGCCGGGCTTGCCCTCGCGCTGCCCGCATTCGAGTCGGTCTCTGCAACGGCTCGGGGTGCTGAAACAGAAAAAATGAAGCGTCTGGCGTGTTTCTACATCCCCGATGGCGTGCCCATGCCGCACAAAGACGATCCGGCCCATCAGGACTGGAGCTGGTTTCCGCAGGGACGGGGGAAAGACTTTACGTTGACAAAGTGTCTGCAGCCGCTGGAATCTTTACGAGACGATTTGACCATCGTTGGCGGCCTGTCGCATCCATCGGCCAGGAACATTCATGGCCATTCTAATGCGGATCAATTCTTGACCGGTGCGGCAACCGGTGGATTTGGTGAATACAAAAATAGTATTTCATTGGACCAGCTGTTCGCTCAGCAAACGGGACGGCACACGCGGTTTTCGTCGTTGGTCATGTCGACCGACGGTGGCACCGGGACACCACGCGGCGCACAGACAATGTCTTTCAATCGCAGCGGGCGCGCGATTCCGGCAGAGCATCGACCCAAACGAATCTTTGACATGCTGTTTGTGACCAGCGGAACAAACGCGACGCGTCGATTGCAACGAAGTCAGAGCGCACTAGACGATCTGGTTTCCGACGCTCGTTCACTGAAACGGGTTTTGTCGGATCACGATCAAGCGACACTTGAGGAATATCTGCAGTCGGTCCGCGATACCGAAGTGAAGGTTCAAAAAGCAAAGCGTTGGATGGATATCCCGTTGCCCAAGGTCGACGTGGATCACCTAACGCTTGATATCACACCAGAAGATCCGCGATTGTATTTGCAGACAATGTATGAGTTGATCTATCTGGCGTTCAAAACAGATTCCACGCGGGTCGCGACTTATCAGATCGGGCGGGAAAATGGAGTTGGTGTCAGCGACTATCTCGCCAGGGCAGTCGGATTTAATTTGACGCATCAGCTGACTCACGCGACCAAAGAACCCGGCGGTTGGGAGAACTTTGGTACCTACTGTCAATTTCTGAGCGAGGAATTCGGCCGGTTTGCAACCAAACTAAGATCGACACCCGAACCTAATGGCAGCGGATCAATGTTGGATAACACTTTGTTGTTCTTTGGTTCGGCGTCCAGCGGTTTCCACCTGTCTCGGAACTATCCATTGATATTGACCGGCGGAAAGAACCTGGGCTTTCGACACGGCCAGTACTTGCGATATGGCGAAGAACCCAAGCAACGGCTTCCCGAAGGTGATAAAGGCTTCCGATCCGAAATGGATTACCAGGAACTGCCGCTGGCCAATCTCTATGTCACGATGCTGCAAAAGCTTGGCGTCGAGACGGATTCATTCGCCGATAGCACAGGGACATTGGCCGAAGTCTGATCGCGGGATAGATGCGGGACCTTGATCGCCGGAGATGCGCCGGTTCTGTTCGTTTGGCTTTGCTGACCGTACATGCCCAGCGAGATTTCTTCTTGCAGTTCGCGAATTTTCGATCCGTCCCACTGCGGTCCATCATGCATCGGTCATGGTCGACGTGAATGTTCGATAATGGCTATGCGGTCTGGTCGACTTCGGTGATCGGATTGCACGGATTGTCGCATCTGGCACCTGCATTCCATTCCGCCGAACAGGTTGGGGTTGGGTGGTCCGGTTCGCTCGTGTTTCACTCACGCTCTTGTCGTAAAAATCGTTGATCGTTCGCGGGACGGCACAGGTCGAACTTCGCCGGGGCGACGCTGGAATGGTCGAGCAAATCTTTGCAGATTGCGCCCGATTGCCCGACTGTCTCGTTCGCGGAATGAATCCGCGAAAAATAGTCAAACTGAATGCGGGATCGCCCGGCCACCTACGCTTTCTATAGGCAGCAGGGTCAGTCTACCCAAATTGGCTGTGTCTTTTCTGCACCGGAACCGGAACCGGAACCGGAACCGGGACAGCCCATTCCGAACCGTATCGGAACTGATTTCGATGCGCCCACAGCGTTCAACCGAGGACATTTTTAATGAGTTTTATTCAGGATTTCAAAGAGTTCGCATTCAAGGGCAATTTGATCGATATGGCGGTGGGTATCATCATGGGCTCCGCTGCTGCTGCGATCGTTAAGTCTTTTATCGACAACATTGTCTCCCCCGTCATTGCCCTGATTGCGGGAGTACCGGACATGTCGAGCCTAAAGTTGCCGCTCGGCAAGATGATCGAGAACGCCGACGGAGAGCAAGTTCAAGCTGCGATCAATTACGGCAGCTTTATCCAGAACGTGATTGACTTTACGATCTTGGCATTCGTGATTTTTGTCGCGTTGAAAGTCGCCGCTCGCTGGATGAAGAAAGCGGAAGAAGAAGCACCGCCAGCAGCCGACATCGTGTTGCTGACCGAAATTCGCGACGCCTTGAA
Source organism: uncultured Pirellulaceae bacterium (assembly GCA_963975425.1). Classification (GTDB taxonomy): domain Bacteria; phylum Planctomycetota; class Planctomycetia; order Pirellulales; family Pirellulaceae; genus CAXBGS01. The sequence continues at coordinate 782,717 of CAXBGS010000002.1, read as the reverse complement.
GCGGTCGTAGGACCATCTTTCGTTTTTGGGGCAATGGCGGCCGACGGGGCCGCCATTGCCCTTGCGAATATCCTTGGTCGACCATTCGCTTGGTTGAGCCAACGCTTCGATTCGCCGACACAACGGATGGCTGAATCGCTTCTCTTCGCGTGCCTTCGTTGCCGCGTTTCTCTTGTGGTTGTCGTTGCACTAACCAAGGGCTGCCGAGACATCTGTCTCCAACCATGTCGGTAACGAATGCTCGTCGCGACTGTATGTTGCCATCACCGAGAGTCACCGCGAGGAACCGTTGGTCCAGAACGCGGCGGTCGATGCGTCGGTGCATATCGCTCATGCGCCGCACCACGTGCACGATCGATGGATGCTGTCGACGAGTTCAAGGATTCGACGGTGCATTCATGAGCGTCGCCGGTTGAAATCCCTTGGCACGACTGGCCGACGACGGGAAACGCCCCGCTTTGCCGTTTGGCCGATGCGGAGAACTCGCTCGGTGGAAACGGTGCCCAGCCCGGCAATCGCGATGCCTTCATCCGAGTGAACCTTGGCATGTCTCTCGCGCGGCATCGCCCAGCGGTGACCCGTTACAATGTTGCATTGCGGGTCGTGTCAGTTGCATCGTGTTAGCTTGACGCTCCGCCCCCTCGCCCGCCCTGATGGAGTTCGGTTGATGAAAAGCCCGGCGTCGATCGTCTTGCTGCTAATTTGGATGTCGGCAGGGGTACTCGCGGAGCGGCCGAACGTCATCATTCTCTTTACCGATGATCACGGCACGCTGGATGCCAATTGCCTGGGCGCATCGGATTTGTTAACGCCCAACATCGACAGGTTGGCGGACAGTGGAATCCGTTTTACCCAGGCGTATGCGCATCAAGTTTGTTGCCCATCGCGGGCGGCTCTATTGACGGGGCGTCATCCGCAGCGAACGGGGGTCGATGATTGGGCCCAGGGTAACCGACGGGCAAGTGAGGCCGTCGTGGCAAATTCGAAAGCCGCGAATGCGAATCTGAAAACAGAAGAAATCACGATTGCAGAAGCTCTAAAGTCTGCCGGTTACGAAACAGCATTGTTCGGTAAATGGCACCTTGGCGCAAGGGTTGGCCATGGACCTTTGGATCAAGGCTTTGACCAATTCTTTGGTCACCTGGGTGGTTTTATTGATAACTACCGACACTACTTTTTGCACGGCAAAGGCTTTCATGACCTGTACGACAACAACGAAGAAATCTTTAGGCCAGGTGAGTACTTTCCAGACATGATGATGGAACGCGCGATCGAGTTTCTTGAGGCGGATCATCACCAGCCGTTCTTTCTGATGGTTGCGTTTAACTTGCCACACTATCCCGAGCAACCGACGGGGAAATTTGCCGATGCCTACGCTGACATGGCGATGCCGCGACAGTCGTACGCACGCGTTGTTTCGACCGTGGACGATTACATCGGGCGTGTTCTGGACAAGCTTGACGAAAAAGCAATTCGCAAAAATACGATCATTGTTCTGATGGGCGACAACGGACATTCTGCTGAAGATAACAAAGGTGTTTTGTTTGACGACCACAAAAGTGGTTTCCCGCTTGGACATTACTACAGCGCAAATGGCGGTGGCGGGTTTACGGGCAAGTGGATCGGGCACAAAGGTCAATATCTGGAAGGCGGCATTCGGGTTCCGGCAATTTTGAGCCATCCGGCGTCGATCCCAGGTGGCCAAGTGCGGGATCAAGTTGTGACCGTGATGGATTGGTTTCCGACGATCCTTGAGATTGCAACGATCCCCAAGCCCAACGTCAAGTTCGATGGGCACAGCCTGTTGCCGATCATTCATGATGCTGACGCAAAATCATCACATCAGGAATTGCACTTTGGTTGGCCGAGTGGTTGGGCAGTCCGCAAAGATGAATGGAAACTGATTGCAAAGTTGAATAGGAATAAGCCCGAAATGATTCATCTCTCGTTGCACAATCTTGCTGATCAACGACCCGAACTGGCAGACTATGCTAAGCGTCGTCCCGACATCGTTCGACGTCTGACGAAACTACACAACACATGGGCCGCAGACGTTTCGGGCGCACCCTAAACCACAGCCAGAGGATGGACTGATGTATCGAATGTCATTTCCGGTGCTACTAATCGTGGCATCCTTGCAATGTTGTCACCTTGCCGCGCAAGAATCCGCGTTGTCGCAGACACCGCATGCATCGGCCGACGCATCGACGCCAAGCGGGAAAGTCGCTACGTCCGCACATCCTGTCATTGGTGGCGTCAATCAGGCAATGCAGCGTTTTGTTGCCGAACACAAAATTGCGGGCGCTGTCACGCTTGTTGCTCGCGACGGAGAGGTGGTTCATCACGGCGCGGTCGGACTTGCGAATATCGAATCGGACAAGCCAATGAAACCGTTCACGCTTTTTTCAATTGCATCCATGACCAAGCCCGTTACCGCAACGGCAGTCATGATCTTGCAAGAGGAAGGAAAGCTAAATGTTCAGGACAAGGTCAGTAAGTACATTCCGGCTTTCGCGAACCTGAAACTAAGTGACGGCAGTGTGCCGAAGCGAGAGATTACGATATTCGACTGTCTCACACACACGTCGGGCCTTGCCGGTTCGCAGATTTTTGATGGCAGTTTGCAGGAAGCGGTCGATTCGCTCGCGACACGTCCTCTCGCGTTCGAACCCGGAACGCAATGGAAGTATAGTCCCGGACTGAACGTTGCTGGTCGGATCATCGAGATCGTTTCGGGGCAACCGCTGCAAGACTTTATGCAGGATCGCATCTTCGATCCATTGAAGATGTCAAACACGACATTCTTTCCAGACGCAAAACAGATGCGCCGCATAGCGACCATTTACCAACCGTCCGAGGATAGCCAATCGCTGGTTCCCGCAGTGAATCACATCGCCGCGCCTGGGGCAGTCAAAGGCCCAAATCCATCAGGTGGGCTCGTTTCATCCGCCCGCGATATGTTTCGGTTTTATCAGATGGTGTTGAACGGCGGTAAATTCCGAAACCAACGGATCTTGTCAACCGAATCTGTGCACAAGATGACTTCGCCCCAAACCGGGCACCTTGAGACGGGGTTCACACCCGGAAATTGCTGGGGACTGGGTTGGTGCATTCTTCGACAACCGCAAGACGTGACCGGCATGTTGTCCGAAGGAACGTTCGGCCATGGCGGCGCCTTTGGGACGCAAGGCTGGGTGGATCCTGAAACAAAAACCATTTACGTCCTGATGATCCAAAGAACCAAAATGGGAAATAGCGATGGTTCGGATGTTCGCAAAGCATTTCAGCAGGCCGCAAATGACGCGGTTCAGTAAGCCTCGACACGGTTGATTCCACTAGAGTTGATGCCACTAGAAACGGGCGAGCGGGCGGCGTCGCGTCGGCGGTACCTTGCCACAAATTATCTTTCATCCAAGAAAAACGATATGAGACGACACGTTTTAAACTGGCTCTTGGTGTTTGGTACTTTGGTTGCCGCCATCGGCCGCGCCGAAGCGGAATCGTCAACGCTGCAGTCGAAACTAAAGTCACGTCCTCTGGCAGACGTTGCACAGCACGCACGTGTTTTGGGAGACGCAACGCGTGGTGCGATCATCTTTTATCGTCAGGGGCTGAGTTGCACGCAGTGCCACACCGCCGGTGAAGGTGCCAAATTACTCGGCCCGGACCTATCACAACTGGGCGACCGCGCGACGTACGAGCATGTTGTCGAGTCCATCGTCTATCCGTCGAAAGTAGTGCGTGATGGATTCAGAGCACAGAAACTGTTGCTTGAGGACGGTCGCGTGATGGTTGGGATGGTCCAAAGCGAAAGCGATGAAGAACTTGTCCTGTTCATTCCCGGCGAAAGCGAACCAAGGGCGATCCCGGTTGACGAGATCGAAGCACGATCGGATGCAAAATCGATCATGCCGGACGGGCTGATCAATCAGCTTCAAGACACACAAGAGTTTTACGATCTGGTTGACTTTCTTGTCACCCTAGGGAAAGCGGGCGCCGATTCCGCCGAAAGTTTGCGTCCCGATCCCGCGTTGCTTGCTCCGGTTCCATTGCCGCGATACGAAAAAAATGTCGACCACGCAGGCCTGATTTCGTCGTGGAACGTCAAGTCGAAAAAGAACGGCGAAGCAATCTATTTGGGGCTTTGCGTCAATTGCCACGGCACAGAGGACGAGCCTGGATCGCTGCCTAATGCATTGCGGTTCGCGTCCGGGAAATTCAAGAGCGGCAGTGATCCGTATTCGATCTATCGCACGCTTACGCATGGCTATCAGATGATGTTGCCGCAGCGACAATTAGTGCCGCAACAAAAGTATGACGTGATCCACTTTATCCGCGAATCTTATTTAAAGCCGCATAACCCGTCACAGTACACCAAGGTCGATGCACGGTACTTGGCCGGCTTGCCGAAGGGCAAGTTGCGAGGCCCCGAAGCGGTCGAGCGAACGCCCTGGAGCGACATGGACTACGGTCCGTTCTTGATAAGTACGTACGAGATGGTCGGCCCTGACACGGGGCCTCGACCGGGGATCACCAAGGAAGAGAAATTGCGGGCACAGCGTGAAGGGCGACCGGCTGGCGAGGTTTGGCCCGAGAGTACGAACTTTGCCTACAAAGGTATCGCAATCCGATTGGATCAAGGAGCGGGCGGAGTTTCGCAAGGATCGCACTGGCTCGCGTTTGACCATGACACGATGCGCATCGCCGGTGCTTGGTCTGGTTCCGGCTTCATCGACTGGCGAGGAATTCTCTTTAACGGAAACCATGCCGTCACGCCGCGGACCGTCGGTGATCTGCATTTCGGCAGTCTTCCGGGACCCGGTTGGGCACATCCGGTCACCGGAATCTTCGAGGATCCTCGGCTGCGCGGCAAAGACGGTCGCGCCTATGGTCCACTGCCGCGAGAGTGGGCAAAGTATCGAGGGATATTCAAGCACGGCGATCGTGTCATCGTCGCGTATGATGTCGGTGACGCACCGGTTTTAGAATCGCATTCCGTTGAAATCGAAAACGATGCGACGATCTGGACACGCACGTTGAACGTGGGGCCATCGACCAATAATTTGTTGCTGCGAGTTTGTCCCGACACAATGGCGGTCGCAGCCATCGGCGGCCAGCGTCAAGACGGTGGCGGCGAACTAGAGATGCACGCGAGTCAAGGCTACGTCGTCTTGTCCATTCCTGCCGCCAAGACTCCCGTCAACTTTGACTTACGAATCGCCGAGTCGAGCGTCTCGCGACAACGGTTGAATCAACACTCCGGCAGCGTTGACGACTTAAGTCGATTGACCAATGGAGGCCCACCCCAGCGACAGCCGACGATGCAAACGATCCCTCAGGTTGGTGATGAGGATGGCCCATTTGCGGTCGACATGCTGACTCGTCCAACCGACAACCCCTGGAAAAGCCGCTTGCGGATGTCCGGCGTCGATTTCTTTGACGACGGTGACTCGCTGGTCGTCTGTTGTTGTGACGGCGATGTCTGGATCGTTCGAGGAATCAACGATCTAGCCGGTGCGATCACCTGGAAACGAATCGCGTCGGGTTTGTTTCACCCTCTGGGCATCAAGGTCATCGAGGGAAGGATTTTTGTGACTTGCCGCGATCAAATCATGATTTTGAACGACCGGAACGGAGACGGCGAAACCGATTTTTACGAATGCTTTAACAACGATCATCAGGTAACCGATCACTTCCACGAATTTGCGATGGGGCTTCAGGCGGATTCCGATCGCAATCTGTACTATGCCAAGAGCGCTCGGCACGCCCGCGATTCTTTGGTACCGCACCACGGAACGTTGCTTCGCGTGAGCGCAGATGGAAAACATACCACCATTCTTGCCAACGGTTTCCGCGCAGCAAACGGGGTGTGTTTGAATCCCGACGGTTCGTTTTTCGTGACCGACCAAGAAGGTCACTGGAATCCGATGAACCGAATCAATCGCGTCGTCGAAGGTGGTTTTTACGGGAATATGTATGGCTATGGAGCGCCCGACGACTCCAGCGACGACGCCATGCAACAGCCGCTTTGCTGGCCCAATAAACCGCTCGATCGATCTCCCGCAGAACTGCTTTGGGTTGACAGCGATGTATGGGGGCCGCTGAATGGTGCGTTGTTGAATCTGTCCTACGGCTATGGCAAAGTGTTCGTCGTCCCGCACGAGGAAGTTGACGGCCAGTGGCAAGGCGGTGTGTGTCGTTTGCCGCTGCCGGAGTTTCCCACGGGGGTGATGCGGGCGAGGTTTCATCCGAACAATGGTCAGATGTACGCTTGTGGGATGCACGCCTGGGGAAGCAATCAGAACCAAGCCAGTGGCGGTCTTTATCGTATTCGTTACACGGGCCGCGAGTCACTGCTGCCGATTGGGCTGGCGGCACACGAAAACGGGGTGACAATCACGTTCACCGAAGAGGTTGACCCGACATCGGCGACAGACCCCCGCAACTTTTTGGTCGATACTTGGGCTCTCAAGCGATCGTCCGATTACGGATCGGATCGCTACGATGAGCGATCATTGCAAGTCGCGGCGGCGAAAGTGTCGGCAGACGGTCGTAGCGTGACCTTGCAATTGCCAGAAATCCGACCCACTTGGTGTATGGAAATCTCTTACAAAATAAGCAGCGCTAGCGGAAAGATGTTCAGCGGTACGATTCAAAACACGATTCACAAGTTGTCGTCGGCGTCACCTGGGCACTGATGGCGCAGCCACTTGGTCGTCAGAGGCAGTCGACGCACAGCCCTGTTCGATACGCACAGCCCTGTTCGATACGGACAGCCCTGTTTGATACGCACAGCCCTGTTCGATGAAGCCATCGGGTGCCTGTGAAGCGATGCGAATCCGGCGGGAACCTTCCCGGCGAGTTGCTTTGAGGCAAGCAGCCGGTGCGCTGCCGTACCCGGCAATTCTTAAAGAAATCAAGTCGGAAAATGTCTTGGAAAATAGTTTAAGAAAATTCAGATTTTCCTGATATCTCGCCGGATTCACCGCGATATAGAATTCTCGGCGCTGGTGCATATCGCACCGTCGACACTCTGAGTCGTTCTCTCTCGAACATCGGCTTGGTAATCACATGAAGCGTTCTGTATCGCCGTTCGCTCAACCTTCTTTTGAAACTCGTTCCCGCCGGTTAAAACTCTTACGAATTTGTCTAGGCTTTGGCCTCGGAACCTGCTTATCGGCCAGCCCAGTGCTTGCGCAAACCAATTGGAGCTTTTCGACGTCAGGATTCTGGTCGGACGAGACGAAGTGGAGCACAAGTATTGTTCCCGATGATCCTGGCGAAGATGTGCTGATTGAACAGCCAGGCGCCTACATCGTCACACTCGACGATACTCGGTCGGTCAATCGCTTGTCGATCAATGCGCCCAACGCCACTTTCAGTCATACCTCGGGGGTTCTTTCCATCACCGATCGGATCGATGTGGTGGCAGGCCGTTACGAATTAGCCGGTGGCACCATCACTGGCGGGATGCTCGAGGGTAACAGCTTGGCATATGCCTCCGGCACGCTGGATGGCGTGGCGGTCACGGGAGGTCTAACGCTGGCGGAAAGTTTCGGGCAAGTTGAATTGCTCGGCGGCACGACCATCGCTGGCGACATCAACGTTGAAAACGATTCGACTCTCTACATCAATCAATCACTGGATCTGTCCGGCCAGACTGTCACGTTGGGGGATGCTGGCGGCGGCAGCTCGGGAGGGATGTGGATATATCCTGCCGCCGTTGTAAATGTCGATAACTCTTCGTCGCTGAAGCTGAATGCGGGATACGTATATTTAGAAGGCGACTTGGTAAACGATGGGACCGTTCTTGCCGACCAGCCGATAAGTTCATTTCTTTTGGACAATGGCGGGCGTTTTACGAATACCGGTACGGTGACATCGACAGGCGGCGCTTGGCTGAATATCGCTTCGAGTGATACATCGAACACTGGCATGATGTCGGCCACCGGTGGTTCGACACTGCAGCTGGGTGGCCTGTGGTCGAACGTCGGAGGAATACTTTCGGTCGACGAGACCTCGTTGTTGTCATTGGGCGGCACGTTCGATACGTCCAACCTGGGAACGGTATCGGTTGCACCTGGCGGAATCGTCGAGATCAAGGGCTCGCAGATGAACGCGGGCAGCCTGTTTGTCGCCGACGCCGGTTGGCGACTGGCCGGTGGTACCATCACTGGTGGGATGCTCGAGGGTAACAGCTTGGCATATGCCTCCGGCACGCTGGATGGCGTGGCGGTCACGGGAGGTCTAACGCTGGCGGAAAGTTTCGGGCAAGTTGAATTGCTCGGCGGCACGACCATCGCTGGCGACATCAACGTTGAAAACGATTCGACTCTCTACATCAATCAATCACTGGATCTGTCCGGCCAGACTGTCACGTTGGGGGATGCTGGCGGCGGCAGCTCGGGAGGGATGTGGATATATCCTGCCGCCGTTGTAAATGTCGATAACTCTTCGTCGCTGAAGCTGAATGCGGGATACGTATATTTAGAAGGCGACTTGGTAAACGATGGGACCGTTCTTGCCGACCAGCCGATAAGTTCATTTCTTTTGGACAATGGCGGGCGTTTTACGAATACCGGTACGGTGACATCGACAGGCGGCGCTTGGCTGAATATCGCTTCGAGTGATACATCGAACACTGGCATGATGTCGGCCACCGGTGGTTCGACACTGCAGCTGGGTGGCCTGTGGTCGAACGTCGGAGGAATACTTTCGGTCGACGAGACCTCGTTGTTGTCATTGGGCGGCACGTTCGATACGTCCAACCTGGGAACGGTATCGGTTGCACCTGGCGGAATCGTCGAGATCAAGGGCTCGCAGATGAACGCGGGCAGCCTGTTTGTCGCCGACGCCGGTTGGCGACTGGCCGGTGGTACCATCACTGGTGGGATGCTCGAGGGTAACAGCTTGGCATATGCCTCCGGCACGCTGGATGGCGTGGCGGTCACGGGAGGTCTAACGCTGGCGGAAAGTTTCGGGCAAGTTGAATTGCTCGGCGGCACGACCATCGCTGGCGACATCAACGTTGAAAACGATTCGACTCTCTACATCAATCAATCACTGGATCTGTCCGGCCAGACTGTCACGTTGGGGGATGCTGGTGGCGGAAGTACCGGAAGCCTGTACGCGTATGGAGATACGAATGTGTTGGCGTTTGATTTCGAATCGAATCTGATCGGAAATGGAACGGTGATTTCCTCTGGCGATGGCATTTTTTTCGATGGCCTGATCAGCCCCGGATTTGGGATCGGAACAATTGGACTTGCAGGAGAGGCCGAGTTTTTTCTTGGCAGCACGTCCCAAATCGAAATTGAATTGGGCGGAGAAAACTTTGGCGAGTTTGATATGATTACTGCAGAAAGATTCACGCTAGGCGGCGTGCTGAATGTTTCGCTCGTCAACGGTTTCGAACTCGCAGAAGGAATGTCTTTTGATTTCTTAACCGTCAACGATCCCGCCAGCGGTTCCGGAATGTTCGTCGGATTGGACCATCTTGATACGGTCGCGAGGTTCGGCGGGTTCGATTTGAAGATTGCCTATGGCAGCGGCAACGGCAACGACGTAAGGCTATTCAGCGTGATTGCGGCCGTTCCCGAGCCGTCTTCCGCTGTCATGCTCTCGATCGGCAGCATCTTGATGATGGGATATCGCAGACGTCGTCAACCGCGAGCTTTCGCATGAAAAGAATCCTGCTTTTTGGATTACTGGCAGCGTCCTTTGCACTCGTTCGCGACGTTGATCGTGTTTGGGCGGATGTGACGCAATCGTTTAGCGGATCAAAGGACGACGGACCGCAAATTCCGGTGACCGATGCCTTGCAAGGCGATGCCAAGGTGTCTGAACTGCTCGGGCATGCGAAGCATTTGATCGCCGGCGGGGATGCGGTTGCCGCACGAAAGCTCTTGGCGGAATTGGATGCGAATCCGAACGTTGCCGACGTCGACGTGTTGATCGCCGATTTGATGTTCAACCTCGGTCAGTCCGAGCAGGGCCAGAGGTGGTTGGAACAAGCATCGGTTGACGAACCCGAACGACTAGCAATTTACCTGGCGTTCATCGAACAAGCGGTTCAGCAGCGCCGTTGGTTCGATGGGGCGGTGCTGGTGCAATCAGCAGAACACATCGATCCGCCTGCTCATTGGTCGGACGATTTGCAGCAGCGTGTGGGGCGTCGCGTGCTCTTGCTAAAAGCCATTTGCGCCGAAGGTAGAACAGACTGGACGCAAGCTCGGCAGACTTATGACGCGTTGTTGCAATCTGTTCCCGCGGGATCTCACGAGATCGCTAAAGAGGTGTCGCTTGGATTGGCACGGTCGTGTTTTCAGCTAAAAGACTATCAAGCCGCGTTGGACGTATTGAAAACCCTTGCGATCCAAGATCACAGTTTGCTGCATCCGCAACAGTACCTCGCTCAATGGTATGAGCAGAACGATATGATTCATGAGGCCGATCAGGCCTATCGGAATGGCATAGAAGGGTCGAGGCCGGCGCAGCGAGGGGCCGCTAGACTTGGATATGCGAGGTTTCTGTTGTATCGCAATCGACTTGACGATGCATTGCCATTGTTGCAAATTCCTATCGACCCCAGCGAAGCACCAAAGGCGGGATTTGCCGAGCCGGATCGTTTGTTTTTGCAGGCGGTGCTTGCGCGATTGGATAACCGTTTGGCGGACGCGCAAGCGATCTTGTCAAAATTGCATCAGAGTCAGCCGGAATCGATTACCGTTGCGATTCATCTCGCGGCGGTATTGGTTGAACACGACGACGAAGTCTTGAGGGGACGGGCTTTGCAGATTGCCGAGAGCACGGTTCGGAATGCTTCCAGTTCCGCAGATGCCTGGGCAACCTTAGCCTGGGTTCAATTCAGACTGGGGGATTGGGTCGCAGCTGATAGCAGCCTAGCCAGGTCTTTAAAGCTCGGAAATCCTTCCAAAGACACGTTGCATTTTATGTCGCAGCTAAAGCGTTCGACTGGCCACTTCAAAGACGCAGATTCGCTTGATCGGTTGTATCAATCAGCGAAAGGGCCATCGTTTTTTGGGCCAGCCCGGCCCTTGAAGTAGACCCGGCGTCTAGGCAGCGAAGCCCATCTTTGATCGGCACACGATTCTGTTCGTCAAAAAACGGTATCATGCGTGCCGCAATTGGTGTCGGTGGCTCTGTTGCGGCGCTCGCTTGCCCGTTGCTCGTTACAGAGTTAACGCGTTTGTTCATGTGGGCCGTTAAGGGCAGACTCACGTGACGATTTTACGCAATGATGTGCGGGGTGAATGATGTGCGGGGTCGCTGCTCGCCTAGTACGATAAGCAAACTCGCGATCACAACATGAGCGACCGGAAACCGTTGCGTGTGAACGCACCCTGACCCTTGCCACTTTAAGGATAAATGCATGCGACACTGCATCACGGCGACCATGATTTTCGTCATCACGACGATCGCGGCCGCGGTCGACAAACCGAATATCGTGTTTATCTTGGCCGATGATTTGGGAATCGGCGATGTCGGGTGCTATGGTGGCGATCGATGCATGATCGATACGCCAAACCTTGACGCTCTTGCCGCGGGCGGGTTGCGGTTTACTGATGCCCATTCGAGCGCATCGGTGTGTGCCCCGACCCGACGCGCACTGATGACGGGACGGTATCCATGGCGCTTTAGCGACATTCGCGGCGGTGGGCCTTGGGGGTTTGTCGGTCCAAAATTGGGCACCGAAAAAGCAACGTTAGGCAAATTGTTGCGAGGGTCTGGGTATCGCACCGGATATGTCGGAAAGTGGCATCTGGGAACCACGATGCAAACGTTGGACGGCAAGCCCCAGCGGCCTGATAACGTCGACTATTCCAAGCCCCTGGCGTACGGCCCCGTTCAATTCGGTTTTGACGAAAGCTTTATTTTGCCGGGATCGCTGGATATGTATCCCTATGCCTTTGTTCGCAATAACATCTGGCAAGGTAACATCACGGCACAGAAAGGTTGGAGTGCGTTTAATCGCATCGGCCCGGCGGAGGAATCGTTCGAAGACCACAAGGTTCTGGAAAAGTTTTATACAGAGGCGGAAACTTTTATCCGTAAGCAGACATCCGCGGAGCCGTTCTTTTTGTTTCTCGCGTTGACTGCGCCTCATACGCCAACGTGTCCGGGTGTCGACTGGCGAGGCAAAAGCAAGCTGGGCGTTTACGGCGATTTCGTGATGGAGGTCGATCACTCGGTTAGTCGTGTTACCGACGCGCTTCGCCAGAAAGGGTTGGAGCAAAACACACTGATTCTATTTTCGTCCGATCATGGTCCGGCACCCTATGCGGGCAATATTTTGGAAGCGACGCCCGGTCAAATCAAACAGCTTGAATTGAAAGGGCATTTTGCCAATGGTGTTCACCGCGGATACAAATTTTCGATTTACGAAGGCGGCCTGCGCGTGCCGTTGATCGCGTCGTGGCCGGCGTTGATTCCTGCCGGAACCACCAGTGATGCCTTGGTTGGCTTGAATGATTTGTATGCGACCTTCGCCGAACTGACTGGCCATGCGCTTGAGGGGCATGAAGCACCCGATTCGATTAGCTTTGCACACTTGTTGCATAATCCAGGTGCCACACCGACTCGAAAGAACTTGGTCATGCAGTCGGTCACCGCGTTTACGATCCGCGATGGTCAATGGAAGTTATGCCTGTGTCCCGGTTCGGGGACACAGTCCGCTGCGGTCGTCACGACCGGGAACGACCCGTCGCCTTCGATCGCATGGCGGCGAGCGTTAGATCAGGTTTCCGGTCCGGTCGCGGAGTCGGATTTGCGTCGTGCACCATTTGTGCAATTGTTTGATTTGTCCAAAGATCTTCACGAGGATCGCAATTTGGCCGCGGAGTATCCTCAGCGCGTCGAGAAGATGGTGCAGATGTTACAGCAGCAGATCGACGAGGGACGCAGCACGGTAGGGCCGAAACTTCACAATGACCAGGACGTCGATTTCACGGTCGCGAACGATAATCGATTGCCAGCGTTTGTTAAGAAGAGAATCCAATAGCCTCATTTGATGCGAAAATTCATGATCCGAATCTTCTTTATCCTTTGGTCATCGCTTTGCCTTACTGCAGCCTCGGACGCAGGCAAGCCGAATGTTCTGTTTCTAGCCGTCGACGACATGAACGACTGGCTGGGGTGTTTAGAAACGACACCCCACGCGATCACACCCAACATCGATGCCTTGGCGGCACGTGGTGTTAATTTCACGAATGCGCATGCCGCTGGTGTTTTTTGCGCGCCGTCTCGGGCGGCGATTTTTTCAGGCCAATTCGCATCGACGACCGGTTGTTACGAAACGGCAACCTACTTTTATGACCACCCTGATCTCGAACCATTGCAACTGAGTTTTGCGAAAGCCGGTTACGAAACGTTTGGCGCCGGCAAACTGTTTCACCATCCGGCCGGTGCCATCGATCAGCGCGGCTGGACAGAGTTTTACCTGCGAAATCAGAGCCAGCGAGAAAACGGTTGGCCATTGGATTCTTGGAGCGACGAAACTCCGTTTCCGGATCCGTTCCCAAGCAGCATCTATAACCGCGGTCAACAAATTAAAGGCGGACTGTTCTTGGAATGGGGCGCGATTTCAAACGACCAAGAAGAAGACATGGCCGATACGATTCGGATCAATTGGGCAGTTAAAAAGCTGCGTGAAAAACATGAGAATCCGTTCTTCTTAGCGGTGGGGATTTATGCGCCGCATTTTCCGAACTATTGCCCCCAAAAATATTTCGATCGATACGACATCGATCAAATCGCTCTGCCACCTTATAAGAAGGACGACCTGGACGATCTTCCGCCAAAAATCAAGAAGATCAAAACAGCTCGTTCAAGAATTCACCAAAGGCTAGAGAGTCTAGACGCGGTTGATGATGCAATTCACGGCTATCTAGCCTGTATGAGCTACGCCGATGCAATGATGGGACGCGTTCTGGATGCACTCGAGGCGAGCCCGTATGCCGACAATACGATTGTGGTTTTGTGGAGTGACCACGGATATCACCATGGTGAAAAAGGTGATTGGGGGAAACACACGTTGTGGGAACGAACATCAAATGTGCCATTCATTTGGGCGGGGCCGGGAGTCGCACGCGGCGCCAAATCCGATGTCACCGTTAGTCTGATCGATATGTATCCAACCCTGGTCGACATGTGCGGATTACCAGCGCCTGATCAAAAATTGGAAGGTGAATCGATCGCGAGCACGTTGACCGATCCCACACAGGCCACCGATCGCAATGTTTACTTGCCACACATGCATCCCGGCGAATTCGCGATCATCAATCGCAACTGGCGGTACATTCGCTACGGCGACGACGGAGAAGAACTTTACAACGTCATCGAGGATCCGAATGAGTGGCATAATCTTGCATCAAATCCTGAGCATACTGATCTAAAGAAACAAATGCGTTCGTATGCCCCACAGACCTTTGCCAGTCCAGCAACGAAGTTAAACGCGCGAAAGCACCTGAAAATCCGGGGCGAAACGTTTCGGTGGGAAGTGAACTGAGATGCAGGCTGAGGGGCTAATCCAACCGAAGTGTCTCGTGGCATGCTGATCAGACGCCGCGATACGTTTTGGATTGCGGAAAGGGATGGGGCCTTGCATCGATTCGCGGGGGCGACGATTGTCCATTCTGGCATCTAACCAATGATGGCCCCGCTATCGGGCGAGCGGTGAGTGCGGACCGATTCACAAGCGACACTTGATGAAACGGCCATGGCAGCTCTATTCTTATTCTCGTGTTCAATGTTCGATCGCCGTTTCTCTCGATCAAGGAGAGGTGAACGATGGATGGCCGCCACGCGGCATCGTGTGAGGCTTTGGTGATTGGCGATTTGATCCGACCAGGCCGCGTGGTCGGAGTGCTTTTCGCAGCCGTCGTGCTCTCTGCTTTTCAACCGCCCGATGCGGTTGCGATGCAGCCGAGCCCAGCGAAGTCTTGGACGGAGAAAGAGCTATATGAGGCTCGGAATTGGATGCCCAGCGCATCGGATTCTCAACCCGATGATCAAATGGTTCGAGCCGGTTCGCGTGTCGTTCCGTCGCTTGGTCAAGCATCGCGGCGTCGTACGATAAAGCGAGTCAATTTGGCGGAATACAAAGCACGGCTGGCGGCGAAGATTGGAATTGCGAGACTCGCGAAACCAGGGCGTCCGGCAACTTCGATCGCACCGAGAGGATTGCGGCACGTCGGTGCTCATTTGGGTCTCGGCGGTGGTTTTTTGGAAGGCGCCGGGTTCTCAGCACGTTCACCGCGCGAAGCTTTAGCGGCGTGCTCATACTCACAAAGCGGGTATCCCGTCCTGTATCAAGGTGTGGCACGTGGACGTGACGGTTACTTTGCGTACAAGATTTACAGGCGGTGATGCCGTCACGTTTGATCCCCTCGGGCACGTTGGGAGTGTCCTATCGCCGTCTCCGCCGACCCAGCATTTCCACCTATTCGTTCTCTCGTGGTCTAGCGGAGCGAACTATCAAAACCGATGCTAAGCGCGGTAATGAGAATTGGCTTACAATCGAGCTTTGATGCAGCAATCGAGGCCGATGGACTTTAACGCTTTGGCCGCAAGTTCACATTGAATTGCAAAGCGATGATCATTCAATTCGTCCCGGTGTCGGTTGATCAAGGAAATTAACGCTTGTCTCGCGACTACTGCTCACACCGTCCGTTCATTTTACCATCGATTAACGAGATATCTGATGATGAATCTACGCTTCCTGCTAGTCAGTTTGGCGATTATGTGTACCAGGGCTGGAGCGGACGAGCCTCGTAATGTGCTGATCATCCAGACCGATGAACACAACTTTCGCACGCTAGGGTGCTATCGCGACACGCTTGATGCCGAGCAGGCGCTGGTGTGGGGCAAAGATGCAATGGTGGAGACGCCGGCGATTGACTCCATTGCCAAGCGAGGTGCCATTTGTACTTCCTTTTATGCGACCAGCCCGGTATGCACACCGTCGCGTGCCGCGTTTTTTTCAGGCCGATATCCGCATCAAACCGGCAGCCACAGCAACGACCAACCAATGAGCAGCGACATCGTCACGTTTGCCGAAGTGCTGCGGCGTGACGGCTATGCGACCGGTTACGCGGGCAAGTGGCACCTTGATGGCCCGGGCAAACCGCAATGGGCTCCGAAACGCCAATTCGGTTTTGCCGACAATCGATTCATGTTCAATCGTGGTCACTGGAAAAATCTTCAGTTGACCGATGCAGGCCCCAGAGTGGGCGCCACCGACAAGAAAGGTCAGCCCAGCTATGGCCTCGGTAGTGCCGACGACAGCACGTTCTCGACGGATTGGCTGGCCGATCGCGCGATCGATTTTATTCGCGAGCATGCCGACCAGCCGTTCTGCTATCACCTCAGTATCCCCGATCCACACGGCCCGAATACGGTGCGTGCCCCGTACGACACCATGTATGCCGATATGGTGATTCGGCCGCCGTTAACGTTTTCGATGACCAAACAGAATCCCGCCTGGGCCCGGGCTGGGGGAAAGAATGCGGTCACGAAATTTAACCCAGCGCTGATGTCGTTGTACTTTGGGATGGTCCGATGCATTGACGACAACGTTGGCCAGATATTGGCGACACTTGATGAACTGGGACTGAGCGAGAAAACGATCGTGGTTTTCACATCCGATCACGGTGACTTGTGTTTCGAACACGGTCGACTGAATAAGGGAAATCCGTATGAAGGAAGCGCAAAGATTCCGATGGTCATTGTCGCTCCTGGGATCATTCCCGCCGGGACCCGCGTCGATCAGGCGCTGGGCACCGTCGATTTTGCTCCCACGATTCTCTCCTTGCTGGGAAAGCAGGCTCCGGCAGATACCAAGGGGCGAGATGCATCCGCGTTGCTAACCGGACAAGCGGCGGCATGGGAAGACATTGCGATCATTCAGTCATCCGGCCTGAAACCGTCATGGTTCGCCGTGATCACGGATCGGTACAAACTTGTGTTATCCGTCTCAGAGAAACCGTGGTTGTTTGATCTTCAGCAGGACCCGGATGAACTAAAGAATTCGATCGGCCTGGCAGAGAACAAGCAGGTCGTCCATCAATTGGCGAAAGCTTTGCAGGATTACGCGCAGGATGGGCAAGGGGCAGATTTTCTAAACACAAAGTTAGCAGGGCAGCTGCAGTCGTTACTGGCGGCGGAGTAGTCATCACAGCGTATCAGGAAACTGCGGTTTCTTGGGCGAATGACGTCTTCGTGACCGAACTGTTTTTTGACGCACAAAGAACGGCCGATGGTTGCATCGCGATCGTTCGGAAAATCGCCTGCCGCGAATGTCGTGGGAATTTTTTCAAGATTTTTCGGCAGGTTTGTTCGCTGCGACAAATAGAACGGTATGTCAGAAACTGAACAGAGCCCGCTGGGACCTGAAGTTCCGAAAAACGATTGGGCGAGCGAGAGTGACTTTATGCGGCTAATCATTGCTCACGAGCCGGCGCTGCGCGCGTTCGCTCGGACGCTGCTGCCGCATTGGAATCTGGTCGATGAGGTGATTCAGGAGGCCAGTGTCACCCTTTGGCAAAAGTTTGATCAGCTCCGCAGCGAAGACGGATTCCTGCCTTGGGCCAAAGTGGTCGTGCGCTACAAATGTCTTTCCGTGATCGACTCGTCGCGACGAGATCGTCACGTTTTCAGCGACGGAGTTTTGGAATTGCTCGCTGATGAGGCCGAGGCATTTGACGCCGAGTATCAAGCTTCGACAATGACGGCTTTGAGAGACTGTTTGGCAAAGTTCTCTTTGCCGCATCAAGAACTTTTGCTTGCACCATACCTAAGTGATGGCGGGATTAAAACGCTGGCCCTGCAGGCTGGCAAATCGCCCAATTCACTTTACAAGCTGTTGGGACGACTAAGGGAAAAACTGGCCACGTGTGTTGAAAGCCACCTGACGCACGAGGTTCAGTAGGAACATGAATTCACAACAACTCATTCAGCGTTACTTACTTGGTGAAGCGACCAAGGCGGACGTCGAGGAACTAGACCGCCGGCTTGCGAGTGATCCGAAGCTTCGGACTCAGTTGATTCGCGAAGCGAACACCGACGCCGGGCTACGAGAAATCGCATTAGAGCGCAGGTCAGATCCTGTTGTTACGACGGGACAGTCGAGTTGGAATGCTGTTCGACCGTGGGTATTGGCCGCTGCGGCCGCCATTGTGGGCATGATGCTGTCCTTGCTTTGGTCAAAAGAATCAAGTCCCAATATCGTTGCGACTTTGGTCTCTGGTGAAGATGCCGCTTGGGAAAGTTCGCTGCCCACCTCGCCCGGCTCAAAGCTGACAGCCGGCTATTTGAAATTAACATCGGGTATTGCGACCGTGAGGTTCGAGTCTGGTGCGGAGGTGCTGCTCGAGGCACCATCGAATCTTGTGCTGGTATCACCGATGCGAGGGAAGTTGTTGTCCGGTGCCGCCGTTATCAGTGTTCCCGAGCCAGCAATCGGATTCGTTCTCGAGACGCCCGATGGGTACGTCGTCGATCATGGAACGCAGTTCGCTGTCAGCGTCGGCGAAGCAGGTAAATCAGATTTCGAAGTGATCGAAGGCGAGATTTCGGTACATCTGCCGTTGACGGGCGAAGAAGCACGGCTGAACGACAAGCAGTCGGCGTCAATCTGGCGGGATACATTGACGACGTTTGACGGTCTTTTGCCAGAACACGAGCTGGAAGAATCGCCGCCGGTTTTGCGCATTGTAACTAACGGAAGGGCCGGAACGGTGATTCGAAATAACAAACGGAAAAAGCGAATTCGTCCCGAGTTGCTGATGGTCAAACAAGGGCACTCCGAAGGCTGGGATTTGCGTTCCTTCTTTTCGTTTGATGTTTCCAACGTTGATTTTGAAACCGTCGACTCGGTAAAGTTGCGTTTGAATCTTGTACCGACTGGAATCGGTTTCGCAACGCGGTTGCCAAGAATCAACCGCTTCGGAATCTATGGGCTTACCAATCCTGAAAAACACAATTGGAAAATCGAGAGCCTTTGGGAAGAAGCGCCGAGTCCCGATGACGGCGAATTGATCGGAACGTTTGAAATTCCTCGAAGCCAGCAGCGGGGCAGTGTTGGCATCGATAATCGCAAGCTTTTGGAATTTTTACAGACGGATCCGTCGCGTCCGGTGACATTGATCGTCGCGCGCGAAACCGGCCAAATCAATGGCGAAGGTCCGGGACTCGTCCATGCTTTTGCCAGCGACTTCCATCCCGAGGCCGCGGGGCCTGTCCTCGAATTCTCGCTCAAATCTCAGTGATGATTTTCAGTAATGATTCTCGGTGATGATGCTGACTTCCCGCCACTTCACTAAGATGTGTGGTTGGTGTTGGTTTGCGCGAACTCGGTCGCCTGGTTGGGGTGGTTGAGTTTTCATTGATCAGAGGCGTCGCAGTCTCGTGCCCTGGGCGAACTCTGCAGCGCGGATATTTGATCGTCAGCATCCCTGTCCATTCCTTTAATCGCAAAGCCGAAAGATTCGTATGCCAAAGCTTGCTTGTTGTGCTTCTTCGATCTTTCGTGTTCTCTTGAGACGACGGGATCGAATTGCTGCGGCGGCAAGTTGTCCAGCAAATCAGACCATTGGCATGCTGGTCGGTTTTCTGTTCATTTCATCAATGTTGACGCGCGACACGCTGGCTGGCTCATCTGATAACGAACGTCCGAACGTTCTCTTTATCGCCGTGGATGATTTGAACGATTGGGTCGAGGGGCTGAATGATTACGGCGCAGCAAAGACGCCGCATATTTCACGACTGGCCCACCGTGGCGTGCTTTTCACACAAGCGTATTGCGCTGCGCCCGCATGCAATCCGTCGCGCACCAGCGTAATGACGGGGCTGCGTCCAACCACCAGCGGCGTGTACTTTAACAATCAAGATTGGCGCGAATGCGATAAGCTGAATGATTTCACCACGCTGCCTCATTGTTTTCGAAGCAATGGATACAAGGTGCTCGGCGGCGGCAAGTTGTATCATGCGGCGTCGCTGTCGCAGTGGGGCCACGAAGGATATCTTGATCCCCGACCCTGGCACGAATTCTTTCCGTCTAAGTCACAGCAGCTGCCGGCCGAAATCACGCCGGATTCGATTCCACTGAACGGTTCGGATCAGTTCTATCGTGGCTACATGGATTGGGCGGCTCTGGATATCGAGGACGACCAGATGGCCGACGCGAAAGTGGTGTCTTGGGCGGAAGAGAAACTGTCGCAACCTTGCGAGCAACCATTGTTTTTGGGGGTCGGGATTTATCGGCCGCACATTCCCTGGTACACGCCGCAAGCCTGGTTCGACGCGTTCCCGATCAACTCGATTGAAATGCCCGAGGTCAGGCTTGATGACTTGTCCGATGTGCCGCAAGCCGGCCAAGCGATGTCGCGTCGCCATTGGCACGACTGGATGAAGAAGAACGGCAAGTGGCGATCGGCGGTCCAGGGGTATTTAGCGTCCGTCAGTTTTGCCGACGCGATGATCGGTCGATTGCTTGATGCGCTCGATGCAGGACCCCACGCCGATACCACCGTGATCGTGCTGTGGTCCGATCACGGCTATCACTTAGGCCACAAAGAGCACTGGGAGAAATTCGCGCTGTGGGAACAAACCACGCACGTTCCGTTGATTATTGTGAAGCCCCGGTCGGCAAACTCTGGCAAACGCTGCGACCGACCGGCAAGCTTGCTGGACATTTATCCAACGCTGGTTGAACTGTGCGGACTTGAGTGCGACGAGAGGCTGGATGGCCAAAGCCTGGTACCGTTGCTCGATGATCCCGCTGCCGCGTCGGATCGAGCGGTGGTCACGACGCAGGGGATCGGAAACCATGCCGTTCGGAGCCAACATTGGCGATACATCCGATACGCAAATGGCGACGAGGAATTGTATAATCACCAACGCGATCCACACGAGTTTGAAAACCTTGCTCGCGATTCGGATTATGATCAGACGAAACGGCAACTTGCTGAATACCTGCCGATTAAAAACGCTGCGTTATGCCCATCGCAAACGAAGCGTTAGAAGAAAAAGGTTTCGCCGATTGCTGTGCAACTCTCCGCAAAATACGCTCCCCACCTCAATCCTTCGATTTTTCTTTTTTCGAGAAAACCAATGCCAAAATTCTCACTTGTTTCCGTTGCTGTCGTGCTCCTGTGCGCTTCTTTTCCTTGCACCGAGTCCCGTGCGGACGATCGAGGCGAGTTGATTTTTCAAGACGATTTTGAACGCAGCGAATCACAGGAAATTAAAGACGAAGTCGGCAATGGTTGGGGCACCAATAGCAAGTCGCGCGCGGGCGGTAACAAGCAAGTCGACCTGCGCGACGGCGTGATGCACATCTTTATCCACGAGACGGCTGACCATGGCGTCTCCGTTACACATCCTGCCGAATTTCGAGACGGATCAGTCGAATTGAAATTCATGTTGGAACACGAGAAGGACACGTTGGGTTTGAACTTTGCTGATCTGCAGTGCAAAGAAGTTTGGGCGGGACACCTGTTCAAAGTCATTGTGGGCGTCGATCGCGTTCAGTTAGCCGACCTCAAAACCGGGGTGATGAACCTGCAGACTCGCGAGGCAAGAAAAGCAAACTCGCTAACGTCGGCGCAGCAAGCCGAGCTGAAGACGAAGACCAAACAGATTCCGCACAAGCTGCAAACCGGAAAGTGGTACACCATTGTCGCCAAGGTCAGCGGTGACACTCTTAGCGTTTCGATCGACGGTGAAAATGTCGGTTCGTTTTCGTCAGAGGGAATCGCCCATCCGACCAAGCGAATGTTGCGGTTGGCCATCAATCGCAATGTCGTGGTGGATGACTTGAAGATTTTTGCGAAGCGTTAAACGCCCGTTGATGGCAACGCGTGCGTCGCGCATCATTCCCCGGGATCGCCAATCATGCGTTTGCGTGTTTCATGACGCGGTCCGAACGACCGGCGGCGTCCGGCGTGGTCACGTTCGCTGGTCAACGATACCTGATTCCAGCGGCTCTTAGTACTCGAGTGTTCGATGCGAAGTGGCAATGGGCTAACGCACCTCTTTGGGGCGTTCCATCGACACCGTCGGATCCGAGGCCAGCGTGCTTGGAATACCCCTCGATTAGGTAAAGGCAATTCAATGAAACTTGTAAATGTAATTTTTGCGATCGCGATTTCCATCGCATCGTCGGTTGTGGCTGCGGAGGAATCTGCAACGTCGGCGGCGGGTCGGCCCAATGTATTGTGGATTACTATCGAGGATTGGTCGCCAGACCTTTCGTGCTACGGCACCAAGGGCATTCACACCCCGCACGTCGATCAACTTGCGTCGGAGGGGATTCGGTATGAAACGGCGTTCACAACGTCACCGGTTTGCTCGACGTCGCGTTCGGCCATGATGACGGGATTTCACCAGAACTATATCGGTGCGCACCAACACCGAACGCTCCAAAAAGAACCGCTGCCCTACGGCATCAAGCCCATCCCGCATCTGCTGCAACAGTCCGGTTATTTTACGGCTTTGATGAGCAATAAAACGGATTGTAACTTTCTGCCGGATCAAAAATCAGAGCTATTCATGGGCAATGATTGGTCGCAACGCGATCCTGGGCAACCGTTCTTTGCCCGGATCACCTTTGGCGGAACCCATCGCGCGTTCCAGCGGGATCCGGTTCGCCCCATCGACATCAAGGACGTCGAGCTGCCGCCCTACTATGCCGATACACCGTTGTGCCGTCGCGATTGGGCTACCGGACTTGAACAAATGCAATTGGTCGATCGTCAGGTTGGCGAGATTCTCAAGCGTCTGGACGACGAAGGCTTAGCCGACAACACAATCGTCTTTTTTATTGGAGATCACGGCGGTTGCCATATCCGAGGCAAGCAATTTCTGTACGACGGAGGTATTCGCATCCCCATGATCATGCGGTGGCCAGGCAAGGTTCAGCCCGGTCAAGTCAGCGAAGATTTGGTCATGTCGATCGATATCTGTGCGACCGTACTGGAAGCGGCTGGAGTGAACTCGCCGGTGACGCTGCATGGAAAAAGCTTGTTCAGCGATGACGTCAAGAATCGTGAATACGTGTTTGCCGCACGAGACAAAATGGACGAAACACATGATTCGATGCGAGCGATTCGCAGCAAGGACCATAAATTGATTCTGAATCTGATGCCTGAACGACCATGGTGCCAGTTCAATCGTTACAAGGAAGGTTCCTATCCAATGTTGGCTCAGATGAACGTCATGAATCTAAAAGGCCAACTGACGCCGGCTCAAGCTCGCTTCTTTGCACCCAGCAAACCCAAGATTGAGCTTTTCGACCTCAAGATCGACCCCCACGAGATCGATAATGTCGCCAGCGATCCTGCGTATGCAGAGATCAAAGCGAAATTGTTGGCGGAGCTGACTCGTTGGCGTCACGATGTGATTCAAGATCAGGGCGTATCGGATGAGTTTCGTGCCGAAGGCATTTTTCCCGACACGTGCCCTGCCGGCACCGTCGATCAGTGGGTCCAAGCCAACGCCGACAAGTATGACTTCGAAAAGTACGGTTGGCCGGCGTGGTATCCGACGCGCACACTGGAGCAATGGGAACAGGCCGTTACCCTGTGGCAGCCCTATGTGTTCCGAGGCCCGACAGACAAAGTGGAACGACCAGTACTCGTTCACGCGAAAAAGAAGAACAAGAAAAAATAGTCGCTAAAGCCGATTCGCCCATCCGACGGACGCACGCGTACCAGGACGCATTTCGTTCGCTCACATCATTCACTGCTGAGATTTATCGATGACGATTTCTAGAAGACACTTCCTTCGTACGTCTGCCGCGGTGGCTGCCGCGACGCCATACCACTGGTCGACCCAAATCGCGACGGCAGAAGACAAGAACAGTCGTTTGCGTCTGGGGATGATTGGATGTGGTGGCAAAGGACGTGATGATGCCCGCTTGGCTTCGATGCACGGCGATTTTGTCGCATTGTGTGATGTCGATCGGAAAAACGCGGAACGATACGCAGCCAATCCGGAGCTTAACGGTGACGGAAAACGCAAGCTGGATATCTACGCCGACCATCGCGAACTGCTCGCCCGAGACGATATCGACGTGGTGATTTGTGCGACACCCGACCACTGGCACACGCCGATCTATGTCGATGCCTTGCGCGCGGGCAAGCATGTCTATGGCGAAAAGCCGATGACGCTGACGATCGACGAAGTCAAGATTCTTCGCAAAGCGGTTGCAGACTCTGGATCGACGCTGCAGGTTGGAAATCAACAGCGCAGCTGTCAGTGGTTTCGCGAAGCAATTGCAATCGCGCAAAGCGGCTTGCTCGGCGAAAACTTGACCGCAACGTGCTACCTTGGACAAGGGTCAAAAGGAGGGCCGTTCGATGAGAAACCCGTGCCCGACGGGCTCGATTGGGACCGATGGTTGGGGCAGACGCCTTTCGTACCATACATGCCTCAGCGTTGTCATCATTCGTTCCGTTGGTGGTACGAATACTCCGGTGGAAAGCTGACCGATTGGGGCGCGCACCATATCGATATCGCACAGTGGGCGATCGGAGCGATTGATACTGGGCCGGTGCAAATCGAAGGTAGTGGCGTTCACGATTCACGTGAAAATTGTTTTAACACCGCACAGACTTACAATGGAACTCTGACGTTCGCTAACGGGAATAAGTTGATTTTTGAGGATGGTGGCGAAAAAACCAACGGAATTTTGATCCAAGGTGAACGCGAACGGATCTTTGTGAACCGTGGAAAACTGGTCGGCAACATCGTCAACAAGATCACCGCGGACCCGAAATGGAATGCTGAGATTCGTGAAGCGGCTGGCAAGCTTTACGACGGACCATTGGGCCTGCCGGAAACCAAACTGCAGAATTACGAAAACTTTGGCGAGTTTGATGACTCCAGCTGGGAAGGCGTCAAGCGTTCGCACATGGGGAACCTATTCAAGTGCATCAAGTCGGGCGACACCCCGATCTCGGACGTGGTGACCGTCGGCAACAGCACGATCGCCTGCCACCTATCCAATATCGGGCTGCGGCTCGGTCGCAAGCTGAATTGGGACCCAGACGCCGAGCAGTTTGTCGATGACGATGAAGCCAACGCGATGATCCACCGCAAACAACGAGAAGGCTACGAGATAACCGTCGTTTAGTTTTTGCCGCGAACCATGGTCGCGGGAGCGAACCAGGTCTAGCGGGTGAATCAGGTTGGATAGACGGCAACCAGCATGTTCGTTAGTTGTACCAGTCGAATGACCGGGGTTGCGGCCAATATGGATATATACAAGTCCCCCGAAAGGTCTGGTTTTGTGGTGTCGGTTTGACCTCCAAATGAGGGATACCCCTCATTTTGAAGATGTCGTTCGATCGATCCTTATTTCGGACCGATATCTTTCACGGGGCAGAAAGCAAAGCTCGGTTGGCACTAGGCTGCGTCGCTTGGGGCATTGTCGAATGTGTGCTTAGATCGCCAGCCGAGCTTGCTTTTTCGCTCTCGACCAAGAGCCAGCCAATTGGATGATACGATTCGGATCATCGGATCTTCGGAGTCTTGATGGCTAGCGTGGAGGCTAGCGTGCCCCCGGAGTGAGGGGTGCGTTATCTGCGGGCCAAGACGCTAGCGAATCACGGTCTCGGCGGCGACCGCAATGCGAACCAGTTCGGCAACGCTTTTCACACTTAGCTTTTTCATCAAATTCGATCGATGACGCTCGACCGATTTCTCACTAATGTCAAGTCGATTGGCGATTACTTTGTTCATGCGGCCAGCGACGACATGCTTAAGAACGCTTCTTTCGCGCGGGGAAAGCATTTCCAGCCGGGCTCTTGCGATCATCGAATTTCTCGAGATTTCTTCGATCTTCTTTCGGTCGGTGATGTCAATCATCGTGGCTCGAACGGCGATAAAGTTTCCTTCGCTATCGAGCATTGGGCACGAAGAGACAAGCAGCCAGACGGTCCGTCCACTTCGGTGCAACAATTTCGTTTCATGGACTTCACTGATGCCTTTAGCTCTGCGCTGGAACTTCTTTGCAGCTTCCGGTCGCGACTCGTCATCGATGAAATCCCACATCGATCGTCCGACAATTTCGTCTACTTCAAATCCGAGCATCTTCGCACCGGGTTCGTTGATTTCAGCGATAATGCCTTTGGAACTTGCAACGACAATTCCCTCGGAAGCCGATTCGACGATTTCGCGATACCGACGTTCGCTCTCGTCTAACGCCTCGACGATTTGCTTCTGTTGGGTAATGTCTTGTGTGGTGCCTTGTCGTCGGGGTTGCCCATTGACGTTTTCGATGTAGACGTTGGATACGAAATAGCGAATGGGCCCTAGACTTGGATTGCTGCGAAATTCGATCCTCAAGACATCGTTGGGCCTCAAATCCGCCGCTTGCGCCTCTGCTAAACGAGGTCGGTCTTCTGGGTGAACCTGATCCATGAATTGATCGACTGTGGGGATTCCGTGATCGGGATTCAGCGAATGAAGATCGAACATTTGCCGTGACCACCAGCCACGCGTTGCACCTTGCGGTAATTCCCAGCTGCCAATCATCGCTCGTGACTGTGCTACTTCGAACTTTTGGATCGTTTGAACATGTTGATGTTCCAGGTTTTTCCTCGCTGTGATATCCAACGCGATTGCGTGGATCCCTCGGTGTGATCCCGAATGAACTGCAAATTTGAACCGCAGCCATGTCGGCTGATCAGTTGTAGAGACCACCGGCAAATCTAGACGCTCGGCCGCGGCGCCATCGTCATTGAGTTTAAGAATGGTCTCGCGGAAAATGCGTTGATCATCACTCTGTAAGAAACGACTTAGCGGCACGTGGCTTGCCTCGGAAGAATCGACACCAATCAGCGTTAGCAGGGTATCGTTCGCTTCTTCGATCGCCGAGTTGTCGGCGCTGACGCGAAAGTAGCCGACACCAAACGTGTCCAGCTGATCGCCGAATTGAGCTTCCAAGTGAGGGCTTCGAAGCGTATTCGCGATGTCGAGATGATGGCTAGAGTGGGGCCTGTCATTCATCGTATGTTTGCGTTCGCGATTCACTGTCCCGACAGGAAGTGGCTAGTCCCGCCAAGTGCACCCTTTAGGGTACAGGCCTGCAAAGCGATAAGTGACACGATCTGTCTTTATTAAGCGTGGGATATTGAGCGAGTGCATGCTCGATTCTCGCGTGCGATGTGCGATCCTACGCCGAGTTGACGCACTGTTTTGAGCAACGCCTTTAAGGAGTCGGCGATCAAAATCGCAGTGTATTGCAGTGCGAAACAGGTCTATGCACCTGTACGACGTTGCCGCGTCGCAACGATCGGCGCGCCGACCTTGCCGCCATCAGGCTTGTCGTCCGAATGAGGCGGTCTTTCGGAAATCCGCAACAAAATATTGCACCGGCAGTCGTAAAAATCGACGTCGAGCAGACGAGTCGACTGGGTGCTAGGGCTTACGGAATGATAAACGGCGATCCAGATAAACGGCGATTCAGATTAGCCGCGCACCCGAGAATTTGATCGGTGGTCACAGCTTCGATTTGACGTTTATCTCAACCGGTACGTCATGACACGTTGTTTAACGTTGTGCCAATCGATAGCCGAGCGTGTCCCGCACGAAAATCGTAGATGTCTCGTGAACATTTTCGTCACGGCTGTCCGGTGGTGTTCAAAGGTGCTTTGGACACGCAGCCGATCAAAGTCTAAGTCGTGCTCTTACGGTGCGTTACGCCAAGATGTCGTGAACGACTTCACCATGAACGTTCGTCAAACGACGTTCCAGGCCGTTGTGATAGAACGTCAGCCGTTCGTGGTCGAGCCCCATCAAGTGAAGCAGCGTTGCGTTGAAATCATAGACGGTGGTTTTGTCGACTGCGGCTTCAAAACCGAACTCGTCGCTTTCGCCATAGCTGAAACCTTTTTTGACGCCGGCGCCGGCCAGGAAGCAAGTGAATGCACCCGGGTTGTGGTCACGTCCCGTTCCATTGGCCTGCAAGAATGGCATCCGCCCGAACTCGGTTGCCCAAACGATCAGAGTGTCCTCCAGCATCCCGCGTTGCTTCATATCAGCGATCAAAGCCGCGGTCGGTTGATCCATGATTTCGGCTTGCATCGCATGAGTCTTTTCAATATTCGAATGCGAGTCCCAGTTCGTGATGCCGTTGCCGCCGGCCGGATCGCTGCCGTTAAAGAGTTGCACAACTCGTACACCTTTCTCGAGCAACCGTCGCGCCAGAATGCAGTTCCGTGCGTAGTGTCCGCGCAGTTCGCTGCCGCCTTCGACGCCGTACGCTTTCAGGGTTGCTTCGGTTTCACCTGAAAGGTCCATCACATCGGGGACCGACGTCTGCATTTTTCCGGCCAGTTCATAACTGGCGATACGTCCAGCCAAGTTCGCGTCACCGGGATACATCTCTAAATGCTTGGCGTTCAGACGTTGCAACAATTCGACGGTGCTGCGGTCGGACTGGGGTGACAATGCATCGGGGCGATGCAGGTTGTTGGGGGGATTTTTTGCGGTGAAGTCGGTGCCTTGAAAAGCCGCAGGCAGAAATCCGTTACCAAAATTGTTCTTGCCACTTCGCGCCAGGCCGCGCGGGTCATTGATGGCGACGAAGGAAGGCAACTCTTGGTTCTCGGTCCCCAGTGCATACGTGACCCAAGCGCCAAAGGACGGAAAGCCTTCCATCGTGAATCCAGTGTTCATAAAGTTCTCGCCTTGCGGGTGAGCACTGGTGTCGGTCGACATGGCATGCAAGAAGCAAAAGTCGTCCACTTGTTCGGCCAGGTTCGGAAGCAGTTCTGACACCATCTTTCCGGATTCGCCGCGAGGTTTGAATTTCCAGAACGGCTGCGCGATGTTTCCCGATGGGCCTTCGAATGTGACCTCCGGCAGTCCCGGTGGTTTCTGCCCGTGCAGTTTGTAGAGGTCGGGTTTGTAATCGAATGTATCGATGTGGCTGACCGCGCCGGGCAAGTAGATAACCAAGACCTGCTTGGCCGGCATATCGAAATGCGGCTTGCGAGCGGCGTACGGATTGTTCGGGTCGATTTCGGGCCGAATCGGCGTTTTTCCGCTGACGGTCTTCGTGTCCGATGCCAGCAGCCCGTCGGCGTCCAGCAGGCTGGCCAGGGCCAGACCCGCGGTGGATAGACCGGCGGTGCCAAGAAAGCCACGGCGGTCTAAGAGGTACCGGCCGTGTTGTGATAATTTTTCAGGGTTGGTCATCGTCTTGGTTCCAGTGCTTGGCCCGCTTTGATTCGTTCGGTTCGGTAACGTATCGACGGGCGGATGGGATGCGATCGGAAGGGGCGACAATCAGCGGAAGAGCCGATCGACGGTGCTAGGGAAGAAACGCAAACTCGTTGGAATTGATCAGTGCACGCGAAACGAGCGACAGATCACCGGTGTTGGCAAGTTCCAAACAGTCTTTGTGTTCTTGTGGATCAGGTTTTCGGCACAGCAGCAGTTCAAAGCACTCGTCAATCGCTTTGGTGACATCGCCGTCGGCGCGCTTCATCGCTCGATCAGCAATCCGTTTGGACTGATCCATCACAAAGTCGCTATTCATCAGGTTCAACGCTTGCAGGGGTGTTGTCGAAACAGGGCGCTTGGCACGAACTTGTCCGCAATCAGGGAAGTCAAAAGCGGTGAAGATACCGTCGTCCACCCGTCGCATCCGTTCTTGATACAACATGCGCCGCCATGTCTCTGGGCCATGGTTGTCCAGCACCTGCCACTGCGCGTAGGTCTTTTTGACATTGTGAATGCGATAGCTGCGGCCTCCAATTGTTCGATCGAGCGAACCGGACGCTTGCAGGATCGTATCTCGAATGACTTCCGCCTCGACGCGTTTGGGCGGGAATCGCCAAAGCAATTCGGTACTGGCGTCTTTCGCGATACCTGCGTCGGTGGGCAAGCTGGATTGCCGGAACGCCGTCGACATGACTAACTGACGAATGATTGATTTCATCGACCAGGGTTTGCTGTTTTGCTCGGATGGGTCGGCAAATTCGGCTGCGAGCCAATCCAGCAAATCGGGATGCGTCGGCGGTGCCCCGGCTTTGCCAAAGTCACTCGTGGTCGCAACGATGCCTCGCCCGAAGATGTGATGCCAAATTCGATTGACCATCACGCGCGAGGTGAGCGGATTTTCTTTGCTGGTGATCCACGTGGCGAACTCCGCGCGTCGCTTCGGTCCTGAGGCTTGTGACGTAAGTCCCAGATCGCCACCAAAGATTTCGGGTCCGGCCGGCGGGACTTCATCGCGAGCATTCTCGGGGCTGCCGCGGAGCAAGA
Organism: uncultured Pirellulaceae bacterium; assembly: GCA_963975425.1. GTDB lineage: Bacteria > Planctomycetota > Planctomycetia > Pirellulales > Pirellulaceae > CAXBGS01. Next base: position 752,423 of record CAXBGS010000002.1, on the reverse strand, counting down.
CTCGCGTCACGGTCGGCCGAACAAAGCGGCCGACAAAGCTTGGTCGTGGGCCTTCTTCGGCAAGTGTTTCGATCAGACTTTGAATTTCGGCGAGTGCCGCAGCACGCTCAGGATATTTCTTGTCCAGTTGTTGGTTGACATGCCATGTTCCCACCCAAGGTTGCCAAGAACCGTCGCTCTTGAGCACTTCCAGGTCGTACTCGTACCGTGGCAAATTCGGTTTCTTGTCCAGATAATCGGTGTCGTAAAAGTACTCTCGGTTGCTGCTCATCCGCAGTCGATTGACGATTCGCGGTTGGTCAAAATCGAATTGGACCCAAGGTTCGCCCGAGGAGCCCTTCGGTTTTTCCGCTCGCCACGTCATGGTGCCAAATTCGCCGTCGATCAATCGTTCGACCGGATAACGGCCATCGATGCCTTTTGCGTCCGAGCTTGAAAGTATTGTGCTCGTGCTCTTGTGGACCAAGTTCTTGTCTTTTTCTTCGGTGCCATAGACTTCCAGTTCATCCAACCCGACGTTCTTCATTTTGAATCGGATGCGAATCGCCTTGGTCGAAATTGGCTGAAAGTGCATTTCACGGAACGCACCCCAGTCTTCTTCCCAGCCGCCCATTTCGCGCAAGACCCGTCGCTGGCTGGCGATCTCTCGCCAAATCTCTTCGCCTCGGATGCGTCGCGGGTGATCTTTGGCAAACTCTGGGAATCGCCCGCCAAATTCGACATCCTGAAAAACACCCGTCATCGAGTAATAGTCTTTGATCGAGATCGGATCGAATTTATGATTGTGGCACCGAGCGCAACCCATGGTGACGCCCATGATCGATGCGCCCACGGTTTGCATGATTTCATCCATCCGATCCGCACGTGCTTGGCGAATCGCAGTGGGTTCGCGTCCGACCGTCGCGGCGGGAACGTGTGGACCAGAGACCAGGAAACCTGTGGCTTCGCCTGCACCCATGGAGTCGCCAGCGATTTGCTGTTGAACGAACTTGTCGTAGGGAAGGTCTTCGTTAAAGGCACGGACCACGTAGTCGCGATAGATCCAAGAATTTTTGCGGTACAAGTTCGCTTCGGAGCCGTTCGTTTCGGCCCATCGAATGACGTCGAGCCAATGTTGGGCCCAACGTTCACCGAAGTGGGGCGAGTTAAGAAGCCGGTCGATCAACGCCGCATACGCTTTTTCGCTGTCGTCGTTGCTGGCGGACACGAATGCGGTCGTCTGTTCTGGCGTCGGTGCAATTCCTGTCAGCACGATTGAAGCACGACGGATTAGCGTTTGCGGATCGGCCATGGGCGAAAACGACAGGCCTTCTTGGGCGAGTCGTTCTTGCAAGAATGCATCGATCGGGCTTTCGGTCGCAGCGTCCGTCGACCCTTGCTCGTCGGTGGCCCCCGAACGATTGGTGACGACGGGGACGTCCGGGCGGACAACTTGCTGAAACGCCCAGTGGTCCGACGTTTCTTTCACGACCTCTTCCATTTGGCCCGGCCAATTCGCACCTTCTTCGATCCATCGCGCGATCAGCTCAATCTCTTCATCGGGCAACTTGTCGTCGTCTGGCGGCATCGCCATGTCTTCGTCGACATGTTTGATGACTTCGATCAAATAGCTCTTGTCCGGTTTACCAGGGACAATCGCGGCCAGACCGCTGTCACCGCCTCTTAGCATTTTGGCGCGGCGGTCCAATCGAAGCCCCGATTCCTGTTCGTCTTCGCCGTGGCAATACAAACAGCGGTCTTCCAGAATCGGTGCAATGTCACGTTCGTAATCGACCGGGTCGGCATTGGATCGTGACGACGCAACGATTGATAAGACGACGGTCATCAAAACATTGATTTTGAACTTTTTCATCAGCCCGTTCGATTCTTTTATGTGTTAATTGTCCGGCACTTGCGGTTTCGTGTGCAGACACGACATCGCCGCACAGTGTTTGAGTGCAAGATGGATTTCAAATGCGAGATGGATTGGCAGGAAAGCTATAACGCAGCTTTCCAACCAGAGTCCAATTGTTTTCGCAATTCGCTGACGACCTTTGGTTTCGCGTCGGCAATATTCTTTGTCTCGTGTGGATCGTCTTGGTGGTCGTAGAGTTCGACAAACAGTGGATCCGCATCTGGGGTGCGATGGTCACGCCATACGACCAAGCGATATCGATCCGTGCGCATCGCATATCCCATCAAGTGTTGCTCAAACAACTCGCGGTCCCATTTGTCGCCTTGCTGGTTAATAATTCTGCCTTCAACCTCTTTGATTAAGGGGCCAAACCAGGTTTCTCGCATGCCTTGCGATAACGGATTCGCCGCCCACTCGCGAAGTGCCGGGTTGGGGTAGACACTGAATGCGGCTTTTTTCCATGGCTGATCCGGGTCCGCCATCAGCGGCACAAAGCTGTGTCCTTCCAAGTGTTCTGGTGTGGGCACTTCGGCTAGTTCGCAAAGCGTCGGGAAGATATCGACCAGTTCGACCAAGGCATCCGTTTTCTTTCCCCGAGTTTTCATCGCCGGTGACCAGATCATCAACGGAACTCGCGTAGCGATTTCATAGTTGGTCGCTTTGCCCCAGACGCCCATGTCGCCAAGGTGCCAGCCGTGGTCGCCCCAGATGACGATGATCGTATTGTCGCGGACGCCGGCGTCTTCCAATGCTTTGACCATCATCCCGATTTGCGCGTCGACGTAACTGACGCATGCCAAGTAAGCATGTTTCAACGTCCGCGAGAGTTCGGGACCAAGTGGACCGAATTTCGGGATGCCGGCCCGCGTGCGAAGTTCGAACGACGCGTGAAGACCCATCGCCGCGCCGTTTAGCGGTGCCTGCGGTTCACTTGCCATCGGAATGTTCGCGGGATCATACAAGTCCCAGTATTTTTGCGGTGCGCACCAATTGAGGTGCGGCAACTTGTAGCCCATTGCGAGAAAGAAGGGCTTGTCGCCCGCGTCGACCATTTCTTTCATGGTTGCGATCGCAAGTTGTGTGTTGTATCCGTCCACGTAAGCCGTGTCGGGTACATCGGCGGCTTCGTATGCGGGGCCGCTGCCGAGGCCACGCCGAGCGGCTTCGCCGTATTTGGCAAGCATCTGTTTCAAATTCTCGCTTTTGATCGCGTTGTTCTCCGCAAGCGCATAACCGCCGAGCGGCTTTTTGATTCCCGCGATTTTCTTGACCGGTTCACGGCTCCATGAGCGGCCATCGTCGGTATCACCCTGGTGGAAAATCTTTCCGCAGTACGCAGCCTCATAGCCGTGAGCAATGAAGTGTTCAGGCAGAGTCAAGATATCCGGCTGCAACTCTCGCAATGCAACATAGTTGTGATAAAGCCCCGTCGTATCTGGGCGAGCGCCGGTCATTAGGCTGGCCCGCGACGGCCGACAGATCGCTTGTTGGCAATAAGCCCGATTGAATAACAATCCATCCTCAGCCAAGGCATCCAAATTCGGAGAGATGGCGATCGGCGATCCATAGCAGCCGAGTTCGGGGCGCAAGTCGTCGACGGCGATAAACAGTACGTTCGGTTTAGCGGCTTGTCCGATTCCCGGGGACACCGCCAACGCAATCGACAAGACGGAAAATAGGATGCGTGATCTAGTAGCCAAGTGGTTTCCCTTGTTCATAAAGCGTTTCAATTTCAGTCGGAGATAATGCTGCGTCAAAAATCGCCAGCTCGTCGATGGCGCCGTTCAAATTGCGAACCGCGAACCATGGCGTCTTGCGGAACGGTTGTCCCCAGTTGCCGATCTCTGCGGGGCCGATTCGCAGTTCGTCGATAAAGTATCGGTCGATAATTTCTTCGGAACTGATCGTTTGGCCGTTGATGTACTGCGAAACAAGTCGTGCGGCGGGATCGTACGTCACGGCAATATGAAACCACTGGCCGCTCTTGGAGATGTCCCAAAACGGCTCAGTAAAGTAAACACGGTGTAGGCCGGCGTCGGAGACAATTTTCTGGTCCATCGCGCTGGTAACCTTGATGTCTTGCGTATCATCGACCATCACCGAAAACATCAACCGACCGTCATCGCGAATCTGCCAATGAGGTTCGCCGTTTTCGTATCCGTCGCCCATAAACAATGCATTGTACTTATGTTCCAGGTTGTCAATTTTTACCCAGCACACAAACGTAAACGCCTGAAATGTGCCATCAATCAACGTCCGTAAACGAGCGCCAGGGCGATCGAATTCAAGCCCCGATGAATCGGGGCCGAACCGACCGTCAACACGATTGACTGTCCCGACCAGCGTCCCGTCCGATTCGCTGCCGCTGCGGGCTGCGTTGGGGACGAATCGATCGCTGGCCGAATCCGCGATCGGATAGTAGGCGATCAGGCGGTCGTCAGATCGCAATTGATTTGAGTGCGCTTTCCAGGCATCAAAACGTTCTTTTTGGCCTGACTTTCGCCTGCGCTGAACGTCGCCAATCGTACTTAGATTTTTCAGCGACTCGCCCCGGCCATTGCCAAGCAGCGACTGGCCTTCTCCGGTGACAAGGTGCTCGCCATCGTGCCTGCCACCACGTAATTTGACTTCGCCATCGACGACTTCCAATCGAACATTCTCGGGCGCGACTTCCAACGCAAACTCGGTTCCCAGGTCGATGATTTCCGAATCGGCCGCTTTGACAATGAATCCTCGTGCCGCCGGAGGTACATTGGCCCTCAGTCGTCCGGCGAGCATCCGTACCGACCAATCGGATTCCAATTCCATTTTCGCGGGACCTTCGACGATCAGCGTCGCACCACAAAAGAAATCGATTTCGGCAATGCCGTCATCGAATTCCAGAATGCCTGCTGGTAACACGTCACCTTCGCGATAGGTATTCGAGTCACCGGACCAACGAACGCCCGCCACACGTCGCAGGGTTGCGTAGCCCGCGATCGTTCGTTCGCCAGAGGATTCGGCATCGTCGGGCTGGGCCAAATTCTGCTGGGCCAAACTCTTCGCATCGCTGTTTGCGACGTTCTTCCTGCCGAGTTGATAGGCGAGCCCGCCGACAGCAAGCATCAGTGTGGCTGCGATCGCAAGTCGGGTCCCGTCAATCCAGCCTGCGGAACTTACCGAAGCGCTCGAGCGAAGCGATGACGGTAGAGCATCTTGCGTTTCACCAGTGTCCGTTGCCTCGAGCGCTAATTCATACAGCACGCCGTCCAGTTTCGTGTAGCTTCGGAATAATTCGCGTGCTTGCGGTGAATCACGCAATTGTTGCTGAAGCCGCTGTGAGTCCTCTTCGCCGATGTGGCCGTCCAGCCAATCGGCGATCAATTGTTTCAGGTCTTTTTCAGACATCATGCACCCTCACGCGCGACTGATTTTTTAACGCACTCGTGCAGCGTCGATCGCAATCGCTGAATCGCTTTGTAGAGTGCTTGTTCGCTTTTCCCCGATTGAGACGCCACGTCACGCACGGCGACTCCCGGCGAATAGACGTGCAACAAGAGTGATTTTTGCTCGGGGTGCAGTTTCGACAGGCACGTCACCAAGTGCTGTTTGAAGGTTCCTTCGGGGACCTCGTTGGCATCCTCGTGTGCCAGCAATTCCCAGACATCGTCTGAAAATACGAGGGGCGTTTTCGCAATGCCGCGTCGATATTTGAGAGCCTCGAATCGGGCGATCGTTAAAAACCAACCGCCGAAAGCCGTGCCCTGCTCGAAATCCTTGAATTTTCGCCAAGCGACCAGGCTCGCTTCCTGCAGCACTTCGTCGACGTCGTTCCAGCTCGGAAGCAAACGACGCAGAAAGATGCGTACCTGCGGTTCGTGCTCGAGCAACAGGCGCACAAAAGCCTCGCCCTGATCCGATTCAGACGAAGGGCCCGGCGCGCTGGCGGTGGTCAAATGTGCGCCGTCGTCGGTTGAAGGTTTTTGTGAAACGTCGTCCATACCTCTTACTCCAACGAAGGCCGTTTTGTGGACAACAAAAGATGAATTTCTTTTCAGAAGTTGCCCTTCACCCCTCTAAGTTAGTGGATAAGGACAAGCGATCGAGAAATCGCTCGACCCTAAAATCCACCAACTCGATGCGATCATGCGTTTCCAAGCTTGGATTCGGGGAAAGTCCTGATGGATCCAGGGCGATCCGCCGGTTTCCGGGGGGCGTTTCCAGCGGGTTCTTGCCGATGCCTCAATCGCGAACGGCGACGATCTGTACCGCATCTGCTTGGATGGCTCCGCCTGCGTTTTCGGTCGACAGTTCGACCGCAATTTCGGTTGCCGCGTTTAGATCGTAGGTGCCGAGTGACAGAAAACCATCCGAGGCCGGGGACGCTGTCATATCGACCTCGGTTGTATGCGATTCCTTTCCGATGTTGATGATCACCGGGACGCGGACACCTCGGTTGGGATGAGGTTGATAAGCGAGGCGAACGTCAAAGCGGCCTGAATGTGGTGCGTTGGACTCGAAGCGGATTCTTGCGTCCGAATCGGGTCGGGCATAGACGTAACCCGTCCCCACAAAGCCTTCGACACCTACGCTGACAATCCATCGGCCCGTTTTCTCGGCCTGTTCGTCATCGATGACGATACCATCGATCTCGGCCGGATCTTTGCCTTGGACGACTCCGTGATCGGTTGCCGGCGACATGGCATCATCGGGGATCGTCACGTCGTCATAGACCGTGGGGCGATAGGCTTTGCCGGGCAATCGTAGCAGTTGGTCCATCTCGTCCCAGTAGCGATCGTAGACGTCGCGAGGCAGGCAGTCATGCAGAACGCACAGACTGCTTGCGCGGCCAACGACTTCGCCCATCATGCCGCAAGTTTTCATCACGCGCGTCGTACCGAGTGCCTCGTGCGTGACGCTGATATTGCGGCCTGCCATGAATAGATTGTCGATGTTTCGCGAATAGAGGCAGCGGTAGGGAACCGGATAGCCATAAGACCGATCGATACGCTTGTCGTGAACGGCTTTGGAGATGAACGGATTGTCCGCGTACTTTTGAGCGTACTGTTCTTTGGGATAGTGCAAGTCGATTGACCATGTGCTGGGGACGCAGCCATCTTTGAATTCGCGTTTCGCGATCACGTCTTCTTTGGTTAGAACGACGTCACCCATCAGACGGCGTGACTCACGCGGTCCACCGACGTAAGCCAACCAGGTCAGTCGCGCTGTTTTATGGTCGTCGGCACCGTCTCGGTTTTTCATCGCGTTGAATGCGCCGTAGACGGCTCGCAAATTCCAATCGCGAATGCCTTCGGCGTCACCGATGGGGTCTTTGTCAAAACCGCCTTCCCAGAACCATTGACCGTGATGATCGACCGGATAGGGAAAGTCTGCCATCGATAAATCCAGGGCCCAAGGTGTTTCGGGAAACGAAATCGGCTCTTCGGCTTCATCCCAGGCCCACATGTTGCTCATGCCCATGCGGCCGTCGGGTGTCATTTCCGAGTCCGCGTTGGCGAGGTATCCGATCGTGGCGTGTCCGGTGCAGTCAACATAAAACTTTCCGGTGAACCGTTTCCGCTCGCTGGTGCGAGTATCAAACGCGTGAACCGCTTCGATCCAATCGCCATCGGTTTCGACTTGAAATGCGTGGTGGTTCAAGAATAGATCGATGTTTGCTTCGGCAACGACGATTGCTTCTTTCTTGGCGTCTTCGAACTCTTCGTATCGTCCTGGCGATTTCGTGGCCCGGTCACAAAACTCTTCAACGATTTCTCCGATGCGTGGATACTTACCGCGGCGGATGTTTCCCATTGCCCAGACACGCACTTCGCTGGAACCGTTCCCACCCAAGACGGGGCGATTTTGAACGAGCGCCACTTTGCACCCCATGCGAGCAGCAGACAGGGCGGCGCCCACTCCAGAGTATCCGCCACCGATCACCACTAAATCGTAACCCGATTTTTCGGTCGGTTTTGCGTCGAGTCCGAGACGATCGCGGCGCCAATCGGCAAGTATTTCCGACGTATTGGGTGGCGGTTCGGACTGCTGGGTGAACAGGATTGCATCGCACCGGCCATCAAAACCAGTCAAGTCACGTAGGGCGACGGTTACGTCGGCATCGGTAATGTCAACGGTTCCTCCGTCGTGCCAAAACCAATCGGCACCCTGGGTTCCGAACGTCGCGTCGAGTGGTTTTCCGTTGACCAGCACTTCGAATCGTCCCGGCTGGCCTGGCGCATTCCAACGGGCCACCCAATCCTTGGTGCGCACGAACACATGATAGGTTCCGGTCGCAGGAAACTGAACTTGGGTCGTCGCGTCGGCGACGGGTTGACCCAGCCCGTGGGCCAGCAGGTATGGCGAACCCATGTTGTCGATAAATTGTGTGTCAAGTTTCCATCCGCCATGCGACTGAAAACTTTCGGCTTCCAATAGAACTTGTTCACCGCGAGCGGCGGATGACAACACGATTGCAATCGCACAAAACGCGTAGAGAGTTTTTTTCATTGTCTTTGTGGTAGGCGTTGTTGGTTGGACTATGGATAGCGTCGTGACACGCCATCGCGCGGTGTTGATGTTATGTGCTATTTTTGTGGCGGCATCTCGAGCTTTGCTTGATGCTGCTTACGGCTCATTAAAAAGCCCCGCCTGCGAACAGACGGGGCTTCGTTTTCAGATATCGATCCAAAGCGTTAGAACTCTTCGTCGATAATTTCTTTCGTTGCACGCGTGCCGAGGGCACCCCAAAGTCCGTAGGGGCTTTGCGAGCCGGGTGGCAGAACGCTCTGGCTCATTCCGTTCTGGTACCAGACCGTCGACGCGTTGCGGTTGCCCGCCTCGATCGACGCGGTGACGAACCGTACCGCGCCGTCGCCCATCAGCACATGAGCACCACCTTGGTGCCGGCTGCTGACAGTCACCACACCATCGGAACCATGGTTTCGCGTCAAGCAAACCGTACCGTTGGGTGGCAGAATCGTGTTGACTTGAGTCTGAATCGGCAGATAATCCGCCCATCGGTACCCGCGGCGAACGCCGTTGCCAACCAAGTCTGTTCCCGGCAACCAAAATTGGGGTCGCAACGGGTCGACGTCGGCCTGACAAATACCCGGATCCAAGATCGAGCCGGTCCAGATGTTCGTACCGGTGAATTGTCGACCAGCGGTGGTGATGGCATTGTCGCCAAGGTCGGTCGCCATTTCACCCATCATGATGGTGTTGGAAAGACCATCAAGCGTATCACGGAAGTTCATCATCTTGCGCGGGACAAACATGCCGCGCTGTCCGACACGAACTTGTTGCATCCGGCCATTGTTGGTCCCGTTCTGCCAAGCACCTAACATCATGTTGAATGTCGAGATTCCACCGTTACCGCGGTTCACTCCATCGCCCATGCAAGCGCCATAATTGGTTCGCCCCATCGCGGGCAATCCGCGACCAGGGTCGCTCGGGCAGCGGAGGGTTGGAATATCCGTCGCCCAAGGCTTGTAACGAATCTGAATCGTTGATGGTCCACCGGCAGGCCACATCCACCCGGTATCTGGATCGACATGCGGATTCGAAATCACTTCATGCAACGCTTGTTGCTCGATAAATGGAAGCAAGCCGACCAGCATGCTGCGACGTTGCTGTGTGAACGTCAGCGGGGCAGCCGCGGGTGACCACGGGTTTGCGCCGGCCGTTCGCCAGTCGTCGGTCGTTTCGTTCGTTGGCCCGTTACCTTGAATTGGCAACGAGTTGTAAGCGGCGTGGTAGTTGTGCAGCCCAAGTCCCAGCTGTTTGAAATTGTTGCTGCAGCTCATCCGCCGGGCAGCCTCGCGGGCCGCCTGCACGGCAGGCAACAACAGGCCGACCATCACGCCAATGATGGCGATCACAACCAGCAACTCAACGAGAGTAAAGCCGGTTCGATCCTTTGTACGCGTGTGTGACATTGAATACTCCTGAAAATAAAGAAACGGCGAAAAACGTCGCCGATAAAACGCTCAGATTTTGAAACCGCAACTATTGCCCGGCTTCGTTTTCTTCCTCTTGTTCGGCTTCGGACTGAGAGATCATGCGGTCGTAAGCCTCGAACTCATCCTCGGTCGTGGCGACGGGGGCTCCGGGAACACCGCTTGAATCCGTGCTGCAGCCACCAAAGGTCAGCAGTGCAGCGGCCAGAAAAAGACTATTCGCTAAAAATCGCATCAAATTACCTTCACGAACTTGTATGACTGGTGTCCTGAGGGCTGATAGCACAACGATAAAGACACCGAAGGGGATATGGCGTGCCAGTATAGGGGGCCGCCTCCGGTTTACTTAATGGTCATTTGCGATTATTTTCTTCGTAAATGCGACAGGAGGGTGATAAGTGAGCGTATTAGGTAAGGGGCGGGGCGCATCAGACGCCAAGCAGGCATCAAGTGTTGCGGTTTTGGTGGACACCGCGACCGATTGGGGCCGGGGCGTGATCTTGGGCGTGACCAGCTATGCCCAGAAACATGGTCCCTGGTTTTTGCAAGTCGAACCGCGGGGCCGCGAAAACAAAATGCAGCTGCCGCGCGACTGGTCGGGTGACGGGATCATCGCTCGCATTTCAAATGAAAGGATCGCACGAGACCTGCAGTCACGCCGCGTTCCTGTTGTGAATATCTCGGGAATCGAACTGGATGGTTTTCATTTTCCGCGCGTCGCCATCGACTACGATGCCGCCGCCGAGCTTGCCGCCGAACATTTTCGGTCTCGGGGCTTTCGACGCTTTGCCTATGTCGGCCCGCTTGGTCTTTCTTACGTCGCCAAGCAAGCCGAAGCGTTCCAGAATCGCATCGCCAAAGACGGACGCAAACTCAATCGGTTCAACTATGCGTATGAGTCGATGGCAAGCGACCGCTGGCACAAGCAGAGTCAACGCTTGGGGCTCTGGTTAGCGGAGTTGCGAAAGCCAATCGCGGTGTTCGCCTGGGGGACCTCGGCATCCTGTCAATTGTTGGATGTTTGTCGATTCAGAAACATCGTGGTGCCGGACGAGGTGGCGGTGTTGGCGGGAACCACCGATGACGTGATTTCACAAACCACCGTTCCACAAATGTCCGGGATTTTGAATCCGTCGCGCCAGATCGGTTATCGCGCCGCCGAGCGACTTGCACGTATGATTTATGGTCAAGCGGATGATGGACACGATGAAAACCTGGCGCCCATCGAAGTCTTGACCCGTGGATCGACTGACGTCCTTGCGATCGAAGATCCCGAGTTGTTCGCTGCGGTCCGCTACATCCGCGAACACGCGTTCTCGGAATTGACGGTGGACGCTGTCGCTAGTTCGGTTCCGATGACGCGGCGCAGTTTGGAACGTAAATTCAAGGCAACATTCGATCGCACCCCGCTGGCAGAAATTCATCGATTGCGCATCGCTCGCGTGCGTGAATTACTCGCAACGACGGACATGCCGATTTCACAAATCGCGATCGCAACGGGATTCGGAACCCCCGAGTACATGACCACCATGTTCAAGAGGGAATCAGGTTTAACGCCGCTGCGGTACCGATCGACCACTCGAGCGCGATGAACGTGTGGCGCGCTTTGTTTTGATCTGCATCGTCGAGCACCGCGTCTCAACGCGAACTGCATTGATTTAAGGCTGGCCGCACTGGTTTGCCGATTTGCGCATTTGGTATGGGGTGGCGCAGGTTTTCGATGCCGTTTCGGTTTGTACCGGTGGCCATGCTTGCCGTAACGGCAGTCGATCCTCTGGCGTGCATGACGATGGCCTCGCATCAAAACGCTGTCACAGGCGGACAAGCTTGCCACCCGAGGTTGTTCGGCAAGCAAACGGTTTGCCCTCGCTTTACCGTGGTTTTTGTGCCAAGAACTCGGCAATGTTCTGATGCCTCTTGGCTTGCGAGTTCGATCCTGATTCGGTGTGGTGGCGGGCGAGCAAGATATGCGGCTCCGGGTTATCCGGTTGGCTCTGCGTGGCAAGATCGAGCCATTTCAATGATTGCACCCAATCGAAGCGACGGTACTGCGAAGCCCTGCGGATCACTTCAGCGTACTGCTGCTCGAGCGGAACATCAAAGCGATCGGCGCGCAGCTGATCGAGTTCTTTGTTGGCGATGAAGAATTGATTCATGGCCGCGGTTGATTCGTCAATGTTATCGATTTGGTCATGCGCCGACGCGAGCATGTAGTTCAAACTTGCATCGTCGGGAAAGTGTTGCGTCATCGATTGCAGTATCGAGATCGCTTGTTGCGGTTCGTTCCGCATCAGATGGTATTGTGCGACCAATTCCCCGGCCGGATAAATGTTGGGTGAGGATCGAGCGATGGGTTTCAACAACTCGGCAGCTTCGTTTCGCTGATCGAGTTTCCATAACAATTTTCCCATCGCGACACGCGTGTCGATGCGATCGGGCTCGGCATCCAAGGCCATGCGATAGGCCTGCAGGGCCCGGTCATGACGCAATAAAGCCGACCATCCGGTGGCCTGCGCCAGATACGCGTCGACCATGTCGGGATTTCGATTCGTCGATTCGATGAACATGGCTAATGCTGTTTTTCGATCACCAAGCAATTGGTGCATCCAACCTTTCCAGTAAAACGGACGCCCGTCGTTTGGGAATTCTTCACTCCACCGGTCCAGGACGTCGAGCGCCTCGTCGACGGCTCCTACTTGAAAGGTACCATTGGCGAGTGCTTCGTAGACGGCTGGCCGATCCGATTCCGCTTGATCAGCCATGTTGGTAAGACGAGCCAGCAACTGCGGGTTTGGCAAACTGCTAGACGCGGCTAGGAGTGTGCGTTCACGGGCGGTTGCGTTGGGGTCAAACCCGATGGATTCCGCATCGTTCAGGTATGCCAGCGAGCGAACGTAGCCTTCCTGACTCCGTGCGACTCGAGCCTGCAGAAACGCAACCTTTCCGGGATCGGTTCCCCACGACGGGTATTCGGAAAGATACTGCTCTGCTTCATCAAATCGCATCGCGAGCATTGCATGTTCGGCACGCCGAATGCATTGTTGCGGGATACCTCGCAGTATCCACGCTAGACCGCTGACGGCGAGTAATAACAGGATGATCGGCACGACTTTGCGTGCGGCAGACCGCGTTGGCTTTATCGGTGCGCCCGCAGATTCAAGCCCCGTCTCGCTCGGCGGAATCTTGCGGCCATGGGATCGATTTGCGTTCGTTTCGTTTCTGCGTTTAGGTCTTGCCATCTGTCGGGGCGATTATGTTTCGCGTCGAGTTAGATTCCATTGGCCGCGAAGCGAAGTCACTCGTTCGATGCCGTGTTGGTCCGGTTTTCGAACAGCACGATCGCTTCGGTTGATGCTTCATTGGCCAGGTACCTGCCGAGCACCAGATCCAGGTCATTGTCGCGGTCGACGTCGATCAAATCGCACGTGGACCATTCACATTGGCCGGCGAGTAAACGATGCCGCACAAAATTACCCGGTTCGGTTTGTTCCAGCCAGATCGCTCCGTCAAAGTGGTTTGTTTGCCGCGTTTCTGCATCGCTGCCTTGGGAGCCATTCTCATCTGGCTCATCCGAATCGGTGGCACGGCTAATCAGCGACACGGCCGCGACGTCGACATCACCATCAAGATCGATGTCACCCGCGACCGCACAATAAACACCAGGCATCAAGGTGATGTGGTGATGAGTGAACGGAAAGGTGCCCTCGTTTTCTAACCACTGAACACGATGGAATGGCTTGGCGGTGTGGTCATCAAAGGTGTCACCGTTGGTGTAGAGAACATCAAGATCGCCGTCGGCGTCGATATCTACCGCTTTGATTCCGCTAGATGCATATGCGGGATCGGCTGCCTGGTAGATCACTTTGCGTTCGAATGTTCCGTTCCCCAGATTCAAATGAGCTTCGATCGATTCGTGTTCTTGTGAGACTAATGTCAAAAAATCCATTTTGCCATCTTCGTCCAGGTCGACCACGGGCACGTGGATCGCTCCGTTACGTTCGTCGACGACCGTCGATTCGAATTGAGGGATTCCGTTTTCTAAGCCCGTGTTAGTTAGCAGCTGGACGGACCCTTCGGTGATAAATCCGAACTCGGCCACGATTAAATCCTGATCGCCATCCTGGTCGTAATCGATCGGCCTGGCGTCACACACTCGCGAAAAACCTGTCTGCAGGGCGACGGTTTCCCATCCTTGCCTGTCGGTCATCTCGGCGGTTTCGGCTTCATCGTCATGCCGCGATGGGCGAACCCACCACAGCGTTCCGAATCGCTGATTGCTAGGATTCATAAAACCGATATCCGCAACCACGTAATCTGTGACTTGATCACCGTCCAGGTCAGAGGGTTCGACGTGAACAGGATCCGCAATCTCGGTCAGCGTCGTCTGCTTGAGACTCTGGCCGGCAAGACTGACGCGTTTCACTTTGCCTGAATACACCTCGCAAGCCAGAAACGCATCGGAATCGATGGGTCGGATGTTGGAAATTTTCGGGAAGGATTCTTCCGTGGTGGAAAGATTTTCGACGCGCTGAAATCGATGATTTTCATCAGGTTGATTTGACGGCGGATCGAACTCGTATTTTTCCGGCGCATGGGATTGAAACCAAGCCACCGTCGCTTCCTTGTCGGGCGGCACAAGATCATTTCGGCCCGAATCGGCATAGATCTGCAGCCCTTGCTCGACTTCGTGTTGCCATCGGCTTCGCGGGAAGCTCGATGGAGGAGGGAAGACGTGACAGTCGCCACAGAATGTGGTGATTGCTATTTCAGAAGTCGGTCGTGGTTCATCAATCGTTACCGACGCCAGATTCGGACGGCGCTCGCATCCGGGGCTGACGGTAATGGCCATCGCAACGAACATGGCAGCGCTGCAGATTCCACCTCGTCGGCGAGCTTTCAACGCGAGAAAAGAATAGGGGTGCGTCATCTGACTCCAAAATATGCAGGTCTCTTTCCGTCAGTGTAACGCATGTCCGAATCACGGATACGGACCCGCATTTCGTAAAGCGTACCGTGGTGAGCGCCGAAATTTTTCGTCCGGTGTACGATCGGCCTCGAGGCATGTGCACACGACCGGGCGATCGACGACTAAACTGGCTCGCGGTCAACAACTCCACTGAAAGCGAACGATTGTAATGCTGCAAGGAATTTTCCCCGTCATCCCAACCATGTTCACGCCCGCGGGTGCGCTAGACCGGCAGGCGCAAAACAGCGTTGTGCGATTCGCCTTGGCCGCCGGAGCCGACGGAGTTGTTTATCCCGGTGTGGCAAGTGAATACAGTTTTTTGTCCGGCGAAGAATGCGGCGAACTGATTGCGTTGGTCGTCGATGTGGTCGGTGGCCAAGTTCCCGTGATCGGCGGGGCAAGTGCGCAGAGTGCAAAAGAATCAATCGCTCTTGGTCGTGCCGCGATGAGTCACGGAATCGAACAGCTGATGATCATGGCACCCGCGTCCTTGGGTGATGACGTGTCAAAGCATCAATCATTTTTTAGCGATGTTGCGTCCGGGTTGCCCGGGTGCGAGATCATCCTGCAGAACGCACCCAGTCCGATCGGTGCAGGTTTGGCGCCCGAAGCGATCGTCGAAATCGTCCGAGCCAACCAAGCGATCCGTTACATCAAAGAAGAAACGTTACCGTCTGGCCCGAGGATAACCGCGATGTTGGCGGATGCGATTCCGCACTTGCAGGGGATCTTTGGCGGTGGAGGCGCGCGGTATATCGTCGATGAATTTCGCCGAGGTTCGATCGGAGCGTTACCCGCCGTCGAGCTGACGGATTTGCACGCGGCGATCTATCGAGCTCATCAAGACGGGGACGACAACCGGATGCGAAGGCTTTATCAGCTGAGCCTGCCTTTGTTGACGTCGCAGGCCATCTATCGCATGCGGCTGACGAAGTACATCTTGCAGCAGCGTGGCGTCGCGGATGCAACGTTGGTTCGCGCCCCGTTGCCGGACTTGGATTCGATGGCAAAGCGAGATGTGGAAACGATGCTGGACGATTTGCGAAATGCCAACGCGTTTGAGTGGACCGAGGCCATCACATGGACGAAGTGATCGCTGGGATCGATGTCTATCAGGTGCCGTTGGTCCAAGATGTTCCCTATCTGGGACCGCTGCGGAAGAGCGAAACGGTGAACGAACACGGTTATTTCGTCCGGGCGGGTAACCGAACCGTGTACCCGCGCGAGAATCGGTCGATCGTCATTTGCGTTCGCACCAACCAGGGCACCGAAGGCTGGGGCGAGACGTATGGTCTCGTCGCGCCCCATGCAGTTGCCTCAATCATCAAAGATCTCTTGGCGGGATTTGTGATCGGGCGTAACCCCTTGGACGTCCAAGTGATTCACGAAGACCTCTATGATTTGATGCGAGTGCGCGGCTACACGGGCGGGTTTTACTTGGACGCGCTCGCTGCGGTGGATATCGCGTTATGGGATATCGCGGGCAAATTGTCCAATCAACCACTCGCACGCTTGTTGGGCGGATTGCGGAGGGATCGAATACCGGCTTACGTTTCTGGTTTGCCCGAGCCCACTTTAACCAAGCGTGTCGACCTGGCCCTGTCATGGCAGTCGCGCGGATTCGACTCGTTTAAGTTTGCAGCGCCCGTTGCCGATGATGGTGTCGCTGCGGAGATCGCCGAATTGCGATTGGCGTTGGGCGTGCGGTCTCGGATTGCTTGTGACATGCACTGGTCGCAATCACGCGATGAAGCGGTTTCGCTTGCCAAACAGATGTTGCCGCACCAACCTTGGTTCATCGAAGCGCCGGTTGCGACCGAGGACATCGACGGTCTTGCCTGGGTTGCGGCACGAGCCGGATGCGCCGTTGCCGCCGGCGAGGAATGGCGGACCGTATTCGACGCAAAATCTCGCATCGATCGCCAGGCTTGCCAGATCATTCAGCCCGAGATGGGACATACCGGTGTGACGCAGTTTCTGCGGATCGCCAACTATGCGCAGGCGCATCACCTGTCGATCATGCCTCACGCCACGATCGGTGCCGGTATTTTTTTGGCAGCCAGTTTGCAAGCCAGCGCCGCGATACAAAACGTGATCGGTCACGAGTTTCAACACTCTATTCTTGATGCGTTCGGATCGTTGACCGATGACAGTATCAAGTGTGAGTCCGGTTTCTATCACGTGCCCACGTCACCCGGGATTGGCGTGGTGCCTAGCGACGAAATGCGAGCGCGAATGGAACCGATATGAGCGGTTTCGATTACATAGCGTTGTTGCTATACGTCGTCGGCGTGTTCGCGATCAGTGTTCTTTCGGCGCATCGGATCGTGAACCAAAAAGATATGTTTTCCGCGGGACGGCAAGCGCCCTGGTGGGCTTCAGGGCTGAGCGGATTCATGACGATGTTTTCGGCGGGAACTTTTGTCGTTTGGGGCGGCATTGCTTACAAGTTTGGCATCGTCGCCGTCATGATCAATACTTGCTACGGCATTGCCGCCTTGTTGGCCGGATACCTGGTTGCCGGGCGCTGGAATCAGTTGGGCGTCAGTACGCCGGCGGAATATATCCAATTGCGATTCGGCACAACCGGATTGCATTTCTATACATGGACGATGATGTTGAAACGCATCCTTGGCGTTTCCGTTTCGCTGTATGCACTCGCCGTGCTGTTGGTCGCGTTGATTCCGCTTGAGCCGGGCCATCCTCTGCGCGATCCCGTGACGGGAAACTTGTCGTTTTCCTGGGCCGTCGCCGTCTTCGGAGCCATCGTCGTCATTTACACGATGGTCGGCGGTTTGTGGGCCGTGCTGATGACGGACGTGCTGCAGTTCATCGTACTGACGTTGGTGGTCATGATGGTTGCCGTGCTGATGATGGCACAAATCGGCAATCCGATTGCACTGGCCAAAACGTTGCCGGACGGATTTTTTCTACCCACGACGACCGAATACGGTTGGCTGTTCTTGGCCGGATGGGTCACGATCAATTTCTTTATGGTCGGCGCGGAATGGGCGTTCGTTCAACGTTTTCTCGCAGTCAAGTCACCTTTGGACGCCAGGAAATCAGCTTACCTGTTTGGGGTGATGTATTTGGTCACGCCCGTTTTTTGGTTGCTTCCACCGCTGTTGTATCGAGGGACCAATCCGGGCGTAAATCCCGAGCAAGCTTACATTCTGGCCGCGCAATCGGTGTTGCCCGTCGGAGTCCTTGGGCTGATGTTTGCCGCCATGTTCTCGGCAACGGCGAGCATGGTCAGTTCACAATTGAATGTGTTCGCAGGCGTTTTGACCAACGATTTTTATCGGCGGTTGTTGAACCCGACCGCGTCGGAAAAACGCCTGGTGACAGTCGGGCGTTTATTCACGGCGCTACTGGGATTCGCATTGGTGCTGGTGGCGATCCTTGTCCCGTACCTGGGCGGCGCCGAGAAGTTGATTATCTCTGTAAATTCTCTGTTAGTCGTTCCGCTGCTTGCACCAGCGCTGTGGGGCATGTTCAGCCGCAGCATCGGGGTCGTCGACATGTGTATCGTCGCTCTGACGAGTTTTGCGATCGGTGCTGCCGTGCGTTTCGGAATGTCGATCGACGACAAGAATATGGAAGTCTTGATCGGTGTCGTGCTGCCAATCCTGATGCTTTGCGTGATTCAAAGACTACGGGGGCGGTCGGTCAACGCGGGCTGGATCGCCGTCGAACAGCAATGCGATGCCGCCGCACCGATGATCCTCGGTTCAGACGAAATTCAGTCGCCAGATCCACTGCCGGCGCAAATGGTGATTGCGAGCTTGTTCGTTTGTGCTTTCGGAATGTTTGCACTTGCGATACTTAGTCAATCCGGCCAATGGATCATCTTCACATTCGGAGCCGTGTTACTATTGATCGCAGTCGTGATCCATTTGAGCGTTCGTCGGCTCGTTTCGGGAAATTGAAAATCGCGGCGTGTGAGCCATCAACGCGTTATGCTTCTATGGTTAGAATGTTCCGCTGGTAAATCCTCCCTCTAGGTCAAGCGAGTTAACGAGATGAGTACTTCCCGACGACTGTTCTTGCAATCCACTGCCGTCGCTGGGTCGGCACTTGCAGCGACGTCCGCTTTCACCGCCGACGACGCAGCCGGCGCGGCCGGCAAGAAATTGCGTTTAGCGGCGATCGGCGTGGGCGGAAGTCGTGGTCGGTACAGCCGCGGTGGAAATATCGCTCGCAGTGCGGCGAAGTTTGCCAACATGATCGCGGTCTGTGACGTCGATGATCGTCACACCCAAGAGTTCAATGAAGACTTTGGCGGCAAGCTGAATATGTATCGCGACTATCGCGAGATGCTTGAAAAAGAACAGCCGGACGTTGTCACCATCGGGACGCCCGATCATTGGCACGTCGCCATTGCAATCGCGGCGCTGCGAAGCGGCGCCGATGTCTATTGCGAAAAGCCGCTGACGTTAACGATCGACGAGGGCAAGCAAATCCGGAAAGTCGTCGAAGAAACGGGCCGGGTCTTTCAAGTCGGAACACAGCAGCGCAGCAGCAAGGATTTGTTTCTGACCGCCATCGCTATGGTGCGAAGCGGACGGCTTGGAAAAAACGTGAACGCCTACGTGGCCATCAGCGGTTCACCGACCGGCGGCCCGTTCGAAAACACGACGGCACCGGATGACCTGGATTGGGATATGTGGGTGGGCCCTGCGCCCCAGGCGCAGTACAGCGAAGAGCGTCGAAAGTTCTTTCGTTGGTACTTTCACTATTCCGGTGGCAAGATGACCGACTGGGGCGCGCATCATATCGACATTGCCCAGTGGGCTTTGGCTCCCGGTGAAGATGGGCCCGTCACGATCAAGGGCAAGGGTGAATTCACCGATGTTGTCCCCAGCGATTTCAATTGGAAGAAATTCTTGGATGGTGATGCGTCACTGCCAAACGCATATCACACCGCAACCAAGTTCGATATCGAGCTTGCTTATGCAAACGGTGCCCGACTAAGCGTCCATGACCATTATACACGCGAGGGTGATAACGTCGATTTTGAAAACGGTATTCTGTTCGAAGGCGATCAAGGTCGCATCTTTGTCAATCGTGGCAAATTGGAAGGCCGCCCGATGAATGATTTGACCGACGATGACAAGCGAGAGCTTGATGAATTGATCGTCGAATTATGCAACGGCAAGCAGCCCGGCAATCATATGAAAAATTTCTTCGATTGCATCGAAGATCGTGGCAAACCGATTTCAGACGTTTGGTCACACCATCGCACGATGACGACTTGCCACTTGTGCAATATCTCGCTGATGCTGGGCCGTGAACTGAAATGGAATCCCAAGGCGGAAGAGTTCGTTGGTGACGAACAGGCCAACGCGCTCTTGAGTCGCAAGTCACGAGAAATTCCGGTCGCCCAGCCAGCACCCGTCGGCTAACTCGCAAGTTGGCCTGCGTGCAAGTTGGCTTGCGTGCAAGTCGACGAACTGCCTGGACGAATGGTACGTTTGACGGGCCAGGAAAATTTCGACCGACGCATTGGGTAAAGCGCGATCACGGACCGGCTAGTACGGCTTGCGGCGTACGGCCTGACTCGCGTGGGTCGTTATTGCGTCTTGATCGATCGATCAATATCGGGACGTGGCGAGTCGGTTTCTGATCGCAGGATCGCTCGCAACCGCTGCACGATTTGTGGGTGTTCCGTTGCCAGATCGGTGCGTTCTTCGTTGTCTTTGCGAATGTCATACAGTTGGTACCGCTCGTTCTTACGGTCGGCCTCTACCAATTTCATCCCATCGGCCGCGATCAGCGCGCTGCTGCCCATCTGTGTCATGCGATTATTCACGATCACGTATTCGTGTCGTTGGTTTTGCGGTTTGCCAAGAAGCGTTGGCAGGTACGAGACGCCGTCCTTGCCCGGTGTCCTCTCGACTCCCACGATCTCGGCCAGCGTCGGCAAGAAATCGTAGTGCGCCGAAAGCAAATCCGTCTCGCTGCCGGCGGCAATCTTGCCGGGCCATCGGACAATCAAGGGGCACTGCATGCCGCCCTGATATCCGCTTCGTTTGAGTCCCGCTCGACCTCCGGCCCCGTCAAAGACATCACCACATTCGGACGTTCGCCATTTGTTGTCGGTAAGGTTCGTCGGAGTGCCGTCCGGTCGCTGCTGTTTGCGATAATGCGATTTGGGGCCGTAATACAGTTCATGACCATTGTCGGACATGAACATAATGATGGTCTTATCATCGATCTCAAGACGTTTCAGTTCGGACATGATACGACCGACGTGGTCATCTAACATCTTGACCATCGAAGCATACTTTTTCTCGGCCAGTGTCAATGATCGATCATTCGCAACGTCCGGATGTAGCTCTGGAATTGCGACCGGACCGTGTGGCAGTTGTGTCGGGTGGTATAGAAAGAAGGGGTGATCTTTGTGGCGGCGCAAGTAACTCAGGATACTTTCGATGAACACGTTTTGAGAATACGTCTCGCCCCCATAACCGACCGGCTCGTCACCGCGTTCGCTTGTTTTGCCACAATCGGCAAGCGTGTTCCCCGCTAGTTCGAAACGTTCACCGTTTCGCCACAGATAGGGCGGGTAAAAGCCATGGCAACGCTGGTGATCATAGTAGCCTTCGTAGAAATCCCAGCCGAATCGTTTGACGCGATCGTGCCAAGTGAGGAAGCCGCGATCTAGCTTTCCAAACTGCGCCGTTTTGTATCCGGCCTGTTGAGCGACCTGGGCCAGGAATATCTCGTCAGCGGCGATCGGGTGAGCATTGGCTTTGAGCGTTTCCAGACGCGATTGATACTCTTGCTCGGTGATGCTACCGGCGTCGCGGAGAATTGGCAGCCCCGCACGGCTATGTTCCCATCCACCGATCCGGCCGTCGTGCATGCCGGTCAGCAGTGTCCAGCGGGCGGGAGCGCAGAAAACACCCCCGTAGTAGTTTGTGAATTTCATGCCCTCACGCGCTAACTGGTCGATGTTTGGCGTCGTGATGAATTCTTGGCCATAGCAACCCAGCATTCCGGGGCCCAGATCGTCGGCGAAAATCAAGATCACATTCGGACGATCCTGAGCACCAGCTTCGTAGGGTCCCGATACCAAACCGAACGCGATCGCGGTGATGAATAGCAGTCGTTGCATGAGATTTATTTGCTGGGAAGTCGGATCGTGTTGCTAAATGTTTTGATTGGCAGCCCGATGCCTTCTAATTGCACGGTCGCATTGTGCTTGCTGCCCGGTTTCAAAGTTTGGTGACATTCCAGTCTGACAATCGTTTTTTCGAACGGTTGCAGTGGGCGCACTCTCGCGTCTGCGAACGCTTCGCCGTCAACAAGAATTCGGATCGATGTCTGTTGCGACGCGCTCTGGCCAAAATTTTGTACTTCCACGTATGCGTCCAAGCCATCGGCGGTGTACTCAAACACCGGTGAGAGCGACGACAGGACCGGCGGATCAAAGTCAACGTCCGGCAGGCGAGCCCAGCCGAAAAGCAGCTTTCCTTGCGATGTGCGGCCCAGCAGTTTTGCGGCAAAGTTTTTGCTCGACAATCCGTTCCCATGCCCGTCAAAAACCAGAACTAAGTCTTTGCCGGACGGTTCGGTGTCGATCAATTGGCTGCCGCGGCCAAAGTTAACTTCGCTTGATGCACCAAAGCGCAATGAGTCCAAGTCGATGTCGCGGTGTGGATCGAAATCCGGTTCTGCTCTTATTTTGACGCGAATCTCCGGTGTGTCTTTTGAGGTCGGTCCGGTGTTCAAGATTTCGAGGTTCCGTCCGGCGGTCAGCGGGATGGCGATATGTTTCGAATTGTGCCGATCGTTCGGCAGATCGGAATGCTTGTCGCAATCGATCACGGCAAAGTGTGCTTGGACGGCTCGACCGTATGCGTCCTGCAGCACACGAATCCGCTCGTATTTGTACCAGTCGACTGCGGTTCCATCCTCGTACCGATCGATGCCTGGTGCATAGGCTTCGCCCGGTTCTGTGACCCAATGGATTCCGTCTTTGGAACGCATGTAATAGGCGATCCGCCCCTTCCAGTCATTGGCGATCAAGTGATACTGGACTTGATCTTTCCACAGGCAGGGATCTTCAAAGATGCCTTCCACCTGCGGGTAAACGGACTCGCCCGAAATCAGATACCAGTCTTTGAATCCATCGGGGCTGACCCAGGCGAAACCGCGACGTGAAATGGCGGTATACGACCCATCATCACGTTGGGCAAAAGTGAAATTCACACGTCGCTGGACACACCAACGTTCGCGCTTATGAAAGTCGAATGCGTTGTGCTTCCATGGCCCACTCAAG
Organism: uncultured Pirellulaceae bacterium; assembly: GCA_963975425.1. Taxonomy (GTDB): domain Bacteria; phylum Planctomycetota; class Planctomycetia; order Pirellulales; family Pirellulaceae; genus CAXBGS01. The sequence continues at coordinate 729,339 of CAXBGS010000002.1, read as the reverse complement.
CTCTTTGAGTAATAGAACTTACCCACGCAATAGATCACAAAGCCGTGTTCGGTTTGATAAAGTGTCGGGTTGTGCCCGTGTCCAATGGTGTCTTGGAATTGGTAGGGGCCCAGAGGGTTCGTGGAAACTGCATGCACCACGGTCGAGTCGTGGTACGCAAAGTGTCCTTTCTCTGAATCTTCGGGCCAGCGACAGACGTACAAATGGTATTGATCATCGTCGCCCAAGACGGCGTTGCCGCCCCAGTAGGACCACTCCGAGTCCTCGATTCCGTTTCGTACATCGCGAGGCAGTACGTTTGGCCCGCCCCACGCGTCACTGGTCCGTTTTCCCAACAAGGGAACCCGCTGGAACAGGTCCTTGAATTGTCCCCCGGGGACAAGCTGTTGCCAACTCGCCGGTCGCGGGCGAATCACGTCATCGGCCGACAACGTTCGCATCACGTTACTGAACGCGACGATCAAGACAATTACCGTGACAACCGTCTTTGATCGCAATCGCATTGTCCGGCACCTCGGCTTGGGGCACGTGAAGTTCAAGCGGTGCAAACACCGCCGCGTTTCCGAGACGGTTCCCCATCTGCAAACGATGTAAGTGCTGGTTCTAAGCCGCTAACGAATCCCCAGTTCCTGTTCCCACCATTCTAAATATTCCTGATTTGACAGGTTGGGATCGAGTCCACGTTTTGACATGTTTTTTTCGTAGTACGATTTGCGTTTCGATTGCATCAGCGCCTCGAGGTCAACGGATTCGCTTTCGTCGATCGCTCCCTTGTCGCCGGTGTCGACAATCCACTGGTCGACCTTTGCTCGCAGCGTCCGCAACGTGGATTCGTATTGCGGATCTGAGGCTAGATTCGTCATCTCCCAAGGATCCGACTGCAGGTCATACAGTTCTTCTGCCGGACGTGTTTCTGCCATGAACGGAGAATCCCATTGACCAGCGGCGTGCAGAACGCGCATCAGCGTGTCGACGGGATAAGACAATTTTTTGTAACTGCTCAATTGCATGTACGGGATTTCGGGATGGAAATTGCGGATGTACTTGAACCGGTCGGTGCGGACGCTGCGAATGCGATCTGGCGCGTCACCGCAGCGATCTCTTGCCGCAAAGGTTTCGGCGTGCCCTTGCCAGTCAGCGGCAAGCAGATTCTGGCCCGGCAGACCCGGCCACTCGATTCCGGCGGCCGCCAATGTCGTCGGCATTGGATCAAGCAGGGATGCCAAGCCATCTTTAACCGTCCCGGGTTCGGTTTTTCCTGGCCAACGCACAATCAGAGGCACATGCAGTCCGCCTTCGTAGAGCCATTGTTTGCCGCGCACGTGCGGCCTGCCATGATCGCCAAAGAAAAGGATCAAGGTGTTGTCGGCCAGGCCTTCCGCATCAAGCCGGTCCAGGACCTCGCCGACCTTGGCGTCGAGTACTTCGATGCTGGCCAGGTAATTCGCCCAATCCGCACGTGTGATCGGATGATCGGGGTAATACGGCGGAATCGGCGCATCCGGACGTGCTCGTTCGCCTTTGACAAAAGCCCGATGCGGTTCCTTGATTTGCACTTGAGCAAAAAAGGGTTGCCCGTCGCCGCGTTCGGACCAGTCGACGCCGTCGAAGAACGTCTTGTCGGTGTAAACAAAATTTAAATGCGACTTGCCAAATTTCGTGTCCGGGTAACCACGCCCATTACAGACAAAATAGCCGGCCTTTTGCATCAGCCCTGTAACGGTCGGGATCGATTCGGGAAGCGTGGGTTTGTCAATCGTGTTGTGATGATGCCCGCCGACGGTCGTTTGGTACCGGCCCGTCTGGAAAGCTGTCCTCGACGATGAACAAACTGGCGCGGTGGAGAATGCTCGCGTGTATCGCACGCCCGATGCAGCGAGCCGGTCGATATTCGGAGTCGCCACATCGGGATAGCCATAGCATCCCAATTCAGGACTTAGGTCATCGGCAACTATCCAAACGACATTGGGTCGTTGTTGGGCCTTGGCGTTTATCAACGGGGAAAACACCAGCGGGAAAAACGCGATGAGAATCGTTGCGAGATATTTCATGGTGAGTCGGATTGGGTTGATTAAGGAATACCGATCGACGTGGGACATCCGTGAGGACGGTGGATCGAGGGTTTGCGAATAAGCGAGGCAAAAAAAGTAGGGAACGCGACCGGCAGCATTTGAAACAGGCGAGCTGGCGAATCAGGCAATCGACTGATCGACCGTCACTTGCCTTCGGTCGCCCATTTCTTCATCAATGCGATGTTGTCTTGTACGGTCTTTAAATGCGACGGATCGAATCGTGGACTGCTCAACCGGTCGGTATAGACTTTCATGTCACTGTCGTACATGGCTTCCGACTCGGGATGTCGTCCCTGGTCATCGGTGTCATCCATCCACGATTCCAACCGACCTCGCATCAGGGCGAGCTGGTTCGCATATGCCGGGTCGTCGGACAAGTTATTGATTTCGTGCGGGTCGGCAAGCACATCGTAAAGCTCTTCCGGCGGTCGGGTCTCGCGAAGCACTAATTCCTGGACGGCATCCAGCTTGCCGGCCGCGTCAGACGCTCGCATCGCGATCAAGATTGCTTTGGCGTCTTTATAAGCACATGGCTGCAAGTAAGGACGGTTGGGCAAAAAGTTACGAATGTATTTGAAATCTTTCGTGCGAACCGAACGTATGTGATCGACGGTTTCGTCGCACCGATCGCGTGCGGCGAATACGGCTTCGCGCGGCGAGTAGTCCGAGGCGAGAATATCCTTTGCCTGCATGTAATCGGGAATGGCGATCCCGGCGGCGCCGAGTGAAAGTGCCGCAATGTCGATATGCTCCACAACATCCTCTCGCACGGTTCCCGCGGGAATGCCGGGACCGGCAATGACCAAGGGGACGTGCAGACCTTCGTCATACAAGAATTGCTTGCCGCGTGCATGGCTAATACCGTGATCGGTCATGAACAGGATCAGCGTGTTTTCAAGCACACCTTGTTCTGCCAGTCGATCAACCACTTCGCCGACCATCGCGTCGGTCATCCGAACCGAATCCAGGTAAGCGGCCCAGTCGCGGACGATATCGGGGTGGTCGGGGTAATAGGGCGGCAGCACGACGTCTTCGTCCGGCGTGCGGCTTCCTAGTTTTTTCTCAGTGGCAGACTGAGACTTTTCCCAGCCCGTTGCATCGGAGCCGCGCAGTTTGCCGCCTTGGGTTTGCAGCTGCGCAAAGAACGGTTGCCCCTCTTTGCGTTGGGCCCAGTCGTTGCCGTCATAGACCGATTGGTCCCAATCGAAGTTATAGTCGGTTTTTCCAAGCTTGCCGTTCATCGGCCAACCGCTGATGGATGTGTAGTACCCGGCCTCTTGGAAGAGCTTGGGAACGAGCTTGATGTTCTCGGGCAGATGAATCTTTTCGGTGCCGCGCCCGCTGCGGTGATGGTGGGCACCGATACTGGTCTGGTACATCCCGGTGATGAACGCCGATCGGCAGGTCGAACAAACCGGCGCGGTCACATAGGCGTTTGTAAATTTCAAACCTCTGGCGGCCAGCTTGTCGACGTTCGGGGTCTGAACAGCGGTCTCGCCGTAACAAGAAAAATGGGCGGACATGTCGTCGGGAATGATCCAGACGATGTTCGGGCGTTCGTCTGCGGCCGCAGCAAGGTGGATGACCCCAAGTGGCAACAAGGAACAGGCAAGAAGAATCAGAGGGCGCATATGAATCGGGTCGATTGGCGGATTTTGGACGGAGGAGTGATGTCGTCGGGCCGGGCCGGTCGCGGACGACAGGCCTATCAGGACGTCACCTGTTGGAACCCAGAATGATAATCGATGCAAATTGATTGTGTTGTGCGGGTCGTATTGTCCGCACTTGGCAGCTGTGATGGCTGTGTCGGTTTTGCGATCCCGGCGGCTGCTTTTTCACCGTCAACGGGTGGTTTCATCATGGCGATGGCAGGCAGCGAATTATCTTCGGTTTCATCGATAGCGATTCGTTGCCCATGAACGCATCCACACAAAGACTCGAAACACCCTGTTCTTGCCTCGGAGACTGACATCCATGAATTCTCTTCTTTCGATCCGCAACATTGCTGCGGCCGCGGCACTGGCCGTACTGACGGGTTTCACATCCACCGCGTCCGCACAAGAAGCGGTCGCAAAAGCGAAGCCTGTCTCGACCACCAAAGCTCGCCCCCTCAGCATCTCGGTCGACTTGCTTAGCGGTACTAACCTGGCCGGTACACTAACCGACGCGGTCAGCCTGGAAATGCGAACCTCATTCGGTAGCGCAAGCATTCCTCTTTCGGAAGTCGCCGGCATTCGTTTCGCATCGGCTGACAACGCATCGACCACCGTGGTTATGTTGAATGGTGACTCGATCACCGGTGCGACCGATGTCAAACTTGTTACGGTCGAAACCGAATGGGGGACGGCCAGCATCAATGGACAGAACATCAGCTCTTTGCTGTTCGTTCCCGGTCTGGCATGGAATCCTGCAACGGGATTGAATGGCAAGCGTTGGAGCTTGGTCAGCAAGGCCGACAAGCCAGACGCCAGCAAGACGGCCGCAGCCAGCAAGTCCAACACCAGCAGCAATCCTGCGACCACCAGCCGTGCAACAAGCGGTCGCACGACCAACGGCAGCTATCCAAGCAGCAACGGCACCCTGCCAAGCAGCCTGTATCGCAGCCGCTAAGGCCTGTCGAAGCCACCTGTGCTGATCAACATTGCGAAGATAAGAACATCGCGGAGCCCATCGGGCCTCCGCGATTTTTTTATGCGCCCAACAATGACGATCTTACTGGACCTTGCAGGCGCCGCGAATCGCTTGGCGAATCACTTGGCTGAACGCGAATCACTCGGTTGGACTCAGGGGCGTGCCGGTGACGGGCGGCATGTCAACGACGACAATCGGTGTTCGTCCCGCCCTCTTTCGCATCCACTGCTTCACTTCGAATCCGGTCCACCAGGCGGCATGTCGCAGCTGTGTCAGCATTTTCGGCGCCGCCGCTCGCATCCGCAGAACGCGTGTCGGTTTGGCACCGGCACGCTGTTTGTAAGGTTCATCGCCCCGCAAGAAATCGATGCCGGCTAGATTTTCGCGGTACAAGTGCATCAGTGTATCGACGTGCAAAACGCGGCCCGGTTCCAGTTCGGATGCCGAAGTGTCAAAACCGCTGCTGTAACAATAAAGACGATTGTCGCCGCCGATGAAATGCAATTCCGCGGCGACGACGCGATCATTCATCGTCAAGGTGGGAAGATACAGTCGACCCCGTGAGTAGAAATCAGCGGCGCTGTCTCGGATGAAGGATTCAAATTCTGCGTCCGCAAAGCTTCCCGCTTCACCCGACTCGGTCCATCGCTGTTGATGCAGCTTGATCAGTGCGTCGACCGAATCGGTCAGTTGCTCGTCCGTGTCGGCAACAATGCGTTGCAAACCGTCGGTCGATTCAATTTGCTTGCTCCATTTACGCAGTTTTCGACGTTGGGTTTTTCCATGTCGCTTGATGTGGTCGTCCCAGCTAGCGTCACAGGCGCGGAACCACGACGACATCCTTGATTGGGAATGCAGTGCGGCGCCACCCTCGCTGAGGCTGCGCGCCAACGCGGACATGGCCGAGTCGCCTTCGGAGATGCCGTCGATATCAATGACATCCCAGCCATCTTGGGTGTCGGAAGCGACGTTGGCGAGGAATTGGCCCATCGCCCTGGCGACCGACGGTGCGTGTGGTGAGGTTGCAATGACCGAAACAAAGTCGCTGTACGCCTGTCCGTCGCCCATCATCGCAAGCGTGCGACCGGTCGGTCCGTGATGCGTCCGGTACAGCGGCAAGATGCCCTGCAATTCGCCTCGGTCGTCACGCGCGACCAGGGTGTACGCTTCTAAGTCTTGGCCAAAATGTTGCCACCACGGCCCGAGCCATGATGTCTCGCGGAAAGGCACACCCGCAGCAAGCCGATTCCATACCGTCGCGTCGGCTAACAGGCTGGGCAGGTCACCAGTACGCTCGATGGAATACATGACAGATCGGGGCAAATGGGCGATGATTGGATGCACGCGGACTGGATGCACGCGGCCGATCGACTATCCCGTCCGAGGGCAATCGGATCACAGTCGGTACGGTCGAGCGACAGGTGCGAAAAAGTACCCCGGATTTGGGTGGGCTGCGGCACCTCGCCGTCTTTCGCGTACAATACGAAGCCTCTCCGTCGGTGAGTGAAAGATTCATTCGTTGTGACCGTTACAACTATCCCGCCGACAGACCATCACTCACCTATCGTTTAGAGAGCCCACAGGATGCACGGATCCATCAAGTTTCTCGAATCGTCGACCCCATCCATCGCGTTGGCCGCTTCTGTCTTAGTTCTCGCTCTCGACCTGGGTGCCAGCCCGGCTCGGGCCGAGTCGCCGCAGACGTGGGATCAGTTCCGGGGCCACAACAGCAGCGGATATGTTGCGGATGGAACCTTGCCGGCCTCATGGACCCAAGATTCTTACACGTGGCGTCGCAATCTCGGCGGCCGTGACGTTGGATCGATGGCCATTATTGACGGTAAAGTCTTTTACCTCGCCTCACGCGCCGACGAAAATAAGATCGCGGTTGAATCCGTCGAATTGGCAACCGGAAAACAACGCTGGTCGAAACTGTACAGCCAACTGCCGCATCACTTGCACAAACGAAACACGTTCGCCTCAGGCACTCCTGCCGTTGATGCGACCCACGTGTTTGTCGCGTGGAGTGATCCGAAGTCGACGTTACTGAAATGCTTTGATCATGACGGTAATGAAATCTGGTCACGCGATTTCGGTTCGTGGCAGAGCCAGCACGGATTTGGCACATCGCCACGGATCGTTGGGTCGATGGTGTTGCTGTTTAACTCTCAGCAAGCGGAGCAACTGAAACCGGGGCAATCCGCCGGAGAAAGCCGCTTTATCGCGGTGGACCGCAAGACGGGCGAAACCGTTTGGGAAACGCCGCTGAGCACGACGCGTTCTTGCTATGGCGTGCCTGCGGTTTATGAACCCGAATCGGGTGCGACCCAGTTCGTCGACGCCAACACCGGCAACGGAATGTTCGGGCTGGACGCCAAGACGGGCAAAATGCTCTGGAACTTGGAAGTCTTTGACAAGCGTTGCTGTTCGACGCCACAAATCATTGGCGATCTGGCTATCGCATCGTGCGGCAGCGGTGGAGGTGGCAACGTCTTGGTCGCCGTCCGCATCCCCACCAAGGCCGGCGAAAAACCACGCGAAGTCTACCGCATCGATAAGTCGGCACCGTACGTTCCAACGCCTGTTTTGAAAGGCGATCGCATGTACCTGATTTCCGACTCGGGGATCGCATCCTGCGTCAACGCGGTGACTGGTGATACGATTTGGACACAACGAATCGGCGGCAATTTTGGTGCGTCACCCATTTTGGTGGGTGATACGCTGTTGCTGATCAGCCTGGACGGAAAAGCCACGTTGGTGCACGCCGGCGACAAGTTCAAGCAGATCGGCGAAGTCGACTTGGGTGGCCCCGTCGGAGCGACGCCGGCATTCGCGGACGGGCGGTTATTGCTGCGAATCGGGAACGAACTGGTGTGCTTGGGCGGTAAAGCGATCTAACAACAGAGCGATCTAGCAGCAGAATGATCTAACCGCAAAACGATCTAACGTGAACGCCGCATGTCGAACGTTCCTTGATCCTTTCTGCCGCCGAACGTTGCGTAAAACCGGTTCGGTGTCACGCTAGCGGTCATGCGATAGGTGCCCAACAGCGGCAAACGCTGGCTGGATGTGTAACAGTCACACTGGCCGGGAACACGTTGCAGCTTGGCGGGATACACAAAAGGAATGATTCCCGCAAATCGTCCGGTAAAGACCGCGCGATAAGTGTTCGCATCAATCGGACGAATCCGTGCGCGAAGTGCGCCCTTGTGTCCGGTCGACTGGCTGGACCAGCTGCCACGCCACGATCCGGTGGGCGATGCGGCTTGGACTTCCGGGGCGAACCCCATCGCGATTGCGACTGTCAAAACGATGATGGGTGTGATCAATCGGTTCATAGGTATTCTTTGATGTGAATCTTTGACGACTGGTGAGTTTGAATCGACCAATAGGGATCTATCCGCGAATCGTTAAACCTTACGTGTTCGGAACAACCGTTGCAGCCGATAAGCGATGGCCCTGTTGCAACACTTTTAACGCCAAACGACAGTTACGACCCGAGCCAGTGGCACGATCGGTCGATTTGAACGGATACCGGCAAGAGTCGATCGGGTGATCGGCTCGACGCTTGGACCGAATGGGTCGTATTGGTGCGCGGTGGTGTGGGATTGCCGCGCGGTAATAGGATTCTACCTTGTGGATTGGATATTGAGCGGTGGGGATGCACTCGGATGTGTACCCCCACCGCTTTTTTGTTTGAATTGTCTATCGATTCGCTCAAGTCGGCGAAATGCAAAGGCCATGTCCGCGATGTAGGCGGGCATCAGGCATGCATCGTCCCGACTTCATTCGAAATGGACATTCTGTCTTACAAACCGTACACGGCACCCTGGTACAGGTGGAACGTTCCCTTGCCATCTAAGCCGACGCGAATGTATTTGGCTTTGGTGCCTTTGGGCAGCTTCGCCATCCATTCGGCTTTGGGTTTCTCACTCTGCCAAACCTTCTCGAACACCTCGCCGTCGGTGCTGGTCCAGATGGCCAGTCCCTCGGCCCGGTTGTGAAAGTTTTTTGATAACCGGTTTCGAAGCCAAACGTAGCGAACCTCGGCTTCCCTGGTCAATCGAATCGTGACCGCGGGATGATCCGCATCGTGATCGCTGTGGAAGACAAAGTCACTGGACTGATGCTCGATCGGCAGCAGGAACAGGTTTGCCGGATCATTCCAATTGCCGTTCTTGAACGCGCCTTCGAGTTTGATTTCAGCGTCGCGCGAAATCTCGGCAAGTCCCTGGTACTTTCTGGGCTTCACATCACCCTTGATTTCCGATTTGATCCAACCATCTTTGCTAACCTTTTTGGTGATCGCCTTTTGCTTGACCAGGTAAGCGATCAGGTCCAAGAATTCGCTCGGCGCGATTTGCTTTAACAGTCCTTCGGGCATCGAACTGGCCTTCATCGGCTTGCGGATTTCGATGTCGTCCAGCGGGATGTCTTTTTGTTTGCCATCGGCAACGCCTAGCGACAACGTGTCATCATCCTCTTTCAGGATAAATCCGTTGATGGTTTCGCCATCGATGGTCAACACTTGGACGGTCTCGTATCCCTTCGAAATTTCATCATTCGGCATCACGATCGACGTGACCAGTTTCTCGGCCGTGAATCGCCCGCCCACGTCGCTTAAGTCGGGTCCGAATTTTTTGCCGACATCACCGATCATGTGACAGGCCGAACAGACCCGCTTGAATACTTCGGTGCCGCGTTTTGCGTTGCCGCCCCGCAAGCTGGCAAGCTCGGCGATCGCTTTGCGGCGGCGGCGCATCGGTGCATCGACGTCGTCGGCAATTTCCAACGGAGCGACCGCTTTTCCGCCGGGGCCGTTTGCGCGTATGTAGCGATCAAAATGCTGTTTGGCGGCTTCGGAACTCTTCGACAAGAAGTTCTCGCTCCCTTGAAGCGGCTTCCAAAGCGGTTCCAACGCGTGCAGCGTGTGCTCAAGCGTGTAGTCGAGCCAGTAATCCATCGGTTGGTTCACGACCGATAACGCCAGTTCCGTCGCTTCGGCCGATTCCAGAAAACTGACGCCACGCACTGCTTCCAAACGAACACGCGGGTGTGGATCTCTAATCATTTTCGCAAGAAATGATTGCAGGTCCGGCATGCGGTCGCGTTCGTTGACGACCGTGTGGACGGCTGCGGCGCGGGCGTGAAAATCATCCGATGCCAAGATCTTTTCAATCAAGGTCATGTCCAGGTCACGAAAACTCTCTTGGATCCACATTGCCTCGCAAAGTTGCTGCGGATCATCAACGCCGTCGATCCAGCTTTCGATGGCCGAGTACACGTCCGCTTTGTTGCGGTCGCGAATCTCGCGACGAACACGGTATCGTGTTCTCAGCTCGTGAACTTTCAATTCGTCCAGCAATCGCGGTAACGGTTTGTCCGTCAGATCGACAGGGGTCAACAGCGGCTTGTCCTCGTAATACATCCGATAGACGCGACCATGTTTGTGGTCGCGATTCGGATCTCGCTGTGAGTATTGCATGTGTCCGATCAGCGGATTGCACCAGTCACCGAACCAAAGTGCACCATCCGGCCCGACCTTGGGGTCGACGGGGCGAAAAATCATGTCCGTCGACGACAGGAAATCTTCGATGCGCTCGCCTTCGAAACCGGCGGTATTCGATTCATCACGAATGTTAAATCGTGGCATGCCGTGCATGTTGATCACGCAGGCATAGATGAATTGGCCTTGGATCTCGTCGGGGAACTGTCGCGATAACAGGAATTCATTCCCCACCGCAGGACGCATGCTTTCGTTGTCGAAAACGGGTTCCATCGTGCGGCGTGAGTCGACTTCTTTGCCCATCAGCGGTGTCGCCCAGTGCTGTTTGGCGTTCGTGCCGTCGCCAATGATCGGGTTACCCCAGTTATCAAACACCAAGCACCAGGGGTTGCCGTAGCCTGGCGTTCGGTAGTGTTCAAATTTCATCGACAACGGATCGTACACGTATCCGCCGCCCGTGCTTTTGTTGCGGAATGGACCCCAGGGTGTTTCCAGGGTGGTCGACAGCGAAATGCCCTCGAGCATGTGGATGCGGCCGCCGTGTGAGTATTCCCAAGCACCGACGGTGTGGTGCGTGTCATCGGTTGCAATTCCATCGATCAACCGCACAACATGATCGGCTTGATCGTCGCCGTCGGTATCCTTCAAGAACAAAATGCGAGGTTCGTCGACGACCAAGACGCCGCCATCGTAAAACTCGAATCCGGTCGGGCAAATCAGTTTGTCATAGAAAGTCGTGCATTTGTCGGCCATGCCATCGTTGTCGGTGTCTTCCAGAATCAGCAGCCGGTCGCTGGGCCGAGCCGAACCGGGTTGCCACTGCGGATAGTTGGCCATGCAGGAAACCCACAATCGGCCTTTGGCGTCAAACGCGATCTGATTCGGGTTGGCAAGCTCGGGGAACTCTCGTTCGGACGCAAACAGCTTGACTTGAAAGCCATCGGGCACCGACATCATGTCAATGGATTCTTCCGGCGTGGGGAACACCAATTCCTTGGGCTCACGCATCTCGCGAAAGTTCTCGTCCCGCGTCCCGTACATTGTCTCTGGTGTGTAGACTTCGCCCGTCTTGGAATCATCGGGTTCGTCCGGGACATCGCGGCCTGCCGCTAAATCCCAAATGTATTGATCACGGACCTTCGTGATGTTGCGAATCTTGCGGTACTCGGTTGGGAATGTTTCGGTATCCCATGTCCGACGTCCGCCATAGACGTACCAACCGTTCAGCATGCGGTAGTCTTGCTGGTGGTACCAAGATTTGTCATTGACCCAGTGGCGAACGTCTTGCACTTTCGTCGAACCGAGCCCGAGCGGATGTTCGGTGCCGAACAAGCGACGATCGAGCATCCGACCGACCAGTTGGTCACCCGCTTCGTTGACGTGCACACCGTTGACGGTGAATTGATTGCCGGGTTCTTTGGTAAAGAGTTTTTGAGTCTGGGTAAACAGGTCGATAAAGCGATGCCCGTCCTCTTGAGCAAGACTGCTAATGGCATCGGTATAGGCGGCAAGCCGTTTGTTGGTTTCTTCACCGGATGGTTGCAGCGGGTTACCACTCGGTTCAAAGGCGATCGGACTGATCAAGACGAACTGTACGGATTGTCCATCTTTCGAGAAGTTCTTCTTCGTTGTCTCGATGTATTTGCGGTAGTCCTCAATGAACGCGTCGACTGACGCCTGGTCTGTTCCTGCGAACGACTCGTTGAATCCGAAAAAGCACAGGAACATATCTGGCGCGAACTCCACCAGCGGATCGTCGATGGTGGTATAGCTGCCCGGCCGCTGCTGGTTGGCGACCTCGTCGGCGGGCCAACCAAAATTGCGAAAAGTGATTTCCTTTTCCGGCACCCGCGTGTGCAACAGTGATTCAAAACTGCCGAACAGGTTCATGCGTTCCGCCAGCGAATTGCCGACCGCAGCAATGCGTTGCCCCTTGCGAAGCTTCCAGCCACGGTCGCCCGCATCTGCGCGGTCATTTACGGGTTCTTTCGTGACTTCGTCTTCTTGTTTTTTACGGTGAATCCATTCGGGGCTGCCTTTCGGATCAGGCTGTCGAGTGGACTTACCGAGCTCAAAATCGCTTGGCTGCAAATTGGCAGCCCGCCAATAACCCTTCTCTCTGATGAAACCATAGAAACTGGGATAAAACGGATCGACGAACTCGACATCAGCCTTCGCCGGCACATTGTGACCCGTCAGAAAGTAGGCCGCATTGACGACCATCCGCCGCAAGCCTTCGTTCAAAAAGTCGACCGATGCACCTCCGGTCGTGCAAAAGGATTGGCCTTTCGCGCCGCCGGGCGACTGGTATCGGTGCAGCCAAGCGAACGGTTGCATCGGGTTGTTCTTTTCGCCTTCGACATTTTTCGATTCCGGATCAAGCGATTCCGTAACTGCGGCCCGCATCAAGACTTGATCTTGGTCGGTCAGGTGGATCACGCCATAGACGTCGCTGGCCGCAAACACATCATGAACAGAATTCAGAATTGGATGATTGACGTTCGCGGCATCAAGGATGCCGCGAGCCCCTTGTTTTTTGTGCTGGCCATGGTGGCTGACCCACTGTTCGCCCAAGACCTTTAAACCAAACTCGGCATAGCTAATGCTGCCGCCGAAGTCGCCGTCTCCATTGAACGCATGCGTGGACGTACGAATTCCGATGATCGGTTTTCCCGCGTCTAAGAACTTGGTGATATGCGCGGCACCCGCGGCATCAGGCTTGCGAAACCGAGTTCCGATAATCATCAGGTCAGCCGTATCAAGCGCCGACAAGCCGCGCAGGCCCGTCGAATTGTTCGGGTCGATGTAAGAATCGTTGTTCGACATGGAAAACAGAACGGTGCATTTGAAACCATGTCTCTGGCAGAGGATCTTGCCCAACATCGGCATCGTTTCTTCCGTGCGATACTCCTCGTCGCCCGAAACCAACACGATGTGGCCTCGGACTGAGTCACTTGTGGGACTGAAGACAAGTTTCGAGTCGTTCGCTTTCGCCGAACCGACAGCGGTGACGGACAGCATCGCGAGTAGGCAGCGGACAAGAAAACGCGGCGTTTTGTTTTTCATAAATGTCTAAAGGGTTAAGTGCGAGAGACGGCGATACCGCTCGAAAGCTGATTGGGAGGCGGGTTGATTGGCTGCGGCACAGAAGCCGGCGGGGCTCCACCGGCCATCCATGACGGCAGGCCGATCAATTCTACACCAAGTATGCCGTTTTTTCCCCCGGCGTGAACGTAATGAGAACTGGTATTCCCTTGGCAAGAACCGCTATAATTGACAATCCAACCAAGAAGATTCCCCTGCCACCGCGACTATCGCGTCCCGCCTTCAAGGAATCGAGTATGTTCCGATTTGCGTTTGGCCTGCCTTTATTAATGTCGGTCATCTTCTGCGGCCCCGCTGCCGCCGCGGGCAAAGATGACGCCCAGATAGCGTTCTTTGAATCAAAGATTCGTCCGGTTCTGGTCGCCAGTTGCTATGAGTGCCACTCGGCGGAAGCCAAAGAATCCAAGGGCGGATTGGTCTTGGACACACGCGAAGGTATCCGCCGCGGCGGCGAAAGCGGGCACGCGGTCGTGCCTGGCGACATGGACGAAAGTCTGATTCTGGATGCGATCAAATACGAATCGTTCGAAATGCCGCCTGACGGACAACTGCCAGCGCGCGTCATTCGCGATTTCGAACGCTGGGTCAAAATGGGCGCTCCCGACCCGCGAGACGGAAAGAGCGCGCCGATTCGATCGGAAATCGATTTCGAGCGTGCCCGCGAGTTTTGGTCATTCCGCAAGGTCGATGCCCCGGAAGTGCCGATCGTCAAAAATTCGCGATGGCTGCGGTCGGACATCGATGCGTTTATCGCCGCGAAACTTGAATCCAAAGGTATTCAGCCTGTCGCCGATGCCGAGGGAACAGATTTGGTCCGGCGGATTTACTTTGACTTGATCGGATTGCCGCCGACGCCAGGGCAAGTCGATCAGTTCCTGGTCGATTACGCCAACGACGCGGACTCGGCGATCGCGATGCTGGTCGACGAACTGCTTTCCAGCCGGCATTTCGGTGAACGTTGGGGACGCCACTGGATGGATGTTGTTCGATTCGCCGAATCGACCGGAATGGAGCGTAACGGCACCTTTCCCCATGCGTGGCGCTATCGTGATTGGGTGATCGACGCGTTCAATCAAGACAAGCCGTACGATGATTTCGTGCGAGAACAAATTGCCGGCGACTTGTTGGAATACGACAGCTTGGATGAACGCCATGCAAACTTTGTCGCAACCGGGCTGTTGGCGATCGGCCCCAAATCGCTAAACGAAACCGACAAAGAGAAATTCGCTTTAGATGTCGCCGACGAACAAATCGATGTGGTTAGCCGAGCCTTCCTCGGTTTGACGGCAAGTTGCGCCCGATGTCACGACCACAAATTCGACCCGATTCCACAGTCGGAGTACTACTCGCTGGCCGGAATTTTTACCAGCAGTGAAACGCTTTACGGGGTCGGCAAAACGAATGGTAACCGAAACCCGGGCCGAGTATTGGCGATCTCGGGCGACAAGGCCCGGCCAGTTGCAGCCAGTGGGGCGTCGAACAACGCAAAGCTGAAAAAGACTTATGAATCGAAGCTAAAGAGTGAAAATAAAAAGCTAGCGGCGTATGAAAAACAGCTCGAGCGTGCGAAAAACGAAAAGGCGAAGCAAGTCGCAAGTCGAAAAATCCGCGAAACAAACGAAGAGATTCGCAAATGGACCAATCGCATCAAACAGGTGTCCGCACCCGAGCAGAAAATTGGCGACGACACGACTTTGGTCATGGCCATGATCGATGCGAGTGATGCGGAAGACGAGAAATTGCGCATCCGCGGCGAGCCAGACGAATACGGCGGTACGATCCCTCGGGGATTTCTGACGATCGTAACCCTGGGTGAACCACCCGCGATCCCGGATGACGGCAGCGGCAGGTTGGAATTGGCAAATTGGATTGTCGGTTTCGACAACCCGCTGACAGCTCGCGTCGCGGTTAATCGCGTGTGGCAACACTTATTTGGGCGTGGCATCGTGGCCACCGTCAATAACTTTGGCGCCAACGGCGATCGCCCAACGCACCCTGACCTGCTGGACCATTTGGCCAGCGAGTTCATGGCGGACGGTGGATCGATCAAGCAGTTGATACGCCGAATCATGACCAGTCGGGTGTATCGTTTGTCGACCGAATCCAGCGTCGCCGGCAATGCGGCGGACCCCGACAACGAATGGCTTTGGCGGGCAAATCAACGACGACTGGAAGCCGAAGCGATACGTGATGCGATGTTGGCATCGGCGGGCAACATCGACCTGTCGCCTGGGCAGGCGTCAATCGTCGCCAAAGTGGGCGAAGGGCTGGTGGGCCAAACGCTGAAAGCCGAACAATTGCACGAATCAGGCGTGAAGCGGAGTGTCTATTTGCCGATCGTGCGGGGAGAACTGCCAGCGATACTTCGCATCTTTGACTTTCCCGAACCAAGCATCATCGGGGGCGTTCGTGACGTGACAACTGTACCCACGCAAGCTCTGTACATGATGAACGACGAGTTCGTCATGCAGACCGCCGCGACGTTTGCACAACGGTTATTGGACGAAGCGTCGATAGACGATCACGCCCGTGTGCGGCTTGCCTATCGATTGTCAGTTGGCCGCAAGCCGACGCACAACGAAATCAAGCAAGCGATTCGATACATCGACGAAATGCAATCAATTTTAGAAGCACAGAAAACCAAAAAGAGCGAAAGTGAAAGCCAGCTGCAGGCTTGGTCCAGTTTCTGTCAAACGTTGTTCGCGTCCAGCGAATTTCGATACATCAACTAACCGTTCAGGCGATAGTAACTCACCCATGAGGCCATCGTCCGTGCCGGCGATTCAACTTTGCCGGCACCGTCGCTGACCCTACCAACACCCAAGAGACACGCCCATGTTTTCACGAAGAACCGCATTGCAAACGACCGGTTGCGGGTTTGGTTACCTTGCGTTTTCTGGGCTTGCCACTCAGGCGGCGATCAGTGAGCAATCGGGGCCGTTGGCGCCCAAGGATTCGCATTTTCCAGCGAAGGCGAAACGCGTCATCTTTCTCTGCATGCGCGGTGGCCCGTCGCACGTCGATACGTTCGATTACAAGCCACAACTGGCCAAGCATGATGGTAAAGAACCAGGTTCCGTCGGCGTCGGGCTGAACGGACAGAATGGCCGCCGGTTGAAGAAGTCGCCGTGGAAGTTCAATCGGCACGGTGACAGCGGTATTCGTATCTCGGAACTCTTTCCGCATCTTTCCAAGCATGCCGATGACCTGTGCGTATTGAACGGATCGCACACGGATATTCCCAACCACCCACAGGCGCTGGTGCAACTGCACACCGGCAACTTTCAATTTGTTCGTCCGTCGGTGGGCGCTTGGGTGTTGTACGGACTGGGAACTGAAAACCAGGATTTGCCGGGTTTCATCACGATCAAGCCGCCCACGCGGCTCGGCGGGGCTCAGAACTATGGCAGCGCGTTCCTGCCCGCCGTTTACCAGGGCACGGCAATCGGTCGTAGCGGCAACATGGCCAACGCCAGCGTTGACAATATCAAGAACCTGCAACTGGCCAGTGATTTGCAGCGGAAACAAATCGATCTGCTGCAATCGATGAACCGTAATGCGGCTCGACGCAATCCGACCAACACTGAACTGGAAGGCGTGATCGAGTCCTACGAGCTTGGCTATCGAATGCAAAGTGCCGTTCCGGATGTCATGAACCTGACCAAAGAGTCGGAAGCCACACTGAAGAAATACGGTATTGGTGGTAAGGGGACCGACGAGTTCGGGCGTCAGTGTTTGATGGCTCGACGATTTGCCGAAGCCGGCGTCAGGTACATCGAGCTTACCCATGAAAACTGGGATCAGCACAGCGGTTTGCACGCGCGTTTGACGTCGAATTGTCAAGCGACGGATCAGCCGATCGCGGCGTTGATGAGTGACCTGAAAGAACGCGACATGCTGAAAGACACTTTGGTCATCTGGAGCGGCGAATTCGGGCGCACACCGGCGGTTCGCCGCGACGACGGTCGCGATCACAACGCGACCGGTTACACCGTTTGGATGGCCGGCGGCGGCGTCAAAGGTGGGATGAACTACGGTTCGACGGACGAGTTCGGTATCGCAGCGACCGAAGGCAAAATGCATGTGCACGACTTACACGCGACCGTGCTGCACTTGCTGGGCATCGATCATACCAAGCTGACTTACCGCTACGCCGGTCGAGACTTCCGGCTGACCGACGTCTATGGCCGCGTCGCTGATGAAATTTTCGCTTGATGCCCAGCGAGTAAATTCAGCGAGTGAATTCAGTGTGTAAAAAGCAGCGTCCAAAAGCAACGCGTTAGAAATGGTCCCGGGTTGCATCCACGATCCGACTCGGATGCGGCACACCGGAACACTCGCCCGAGAATCGGTCGACCCACCGATTCTCTCGAAGCCGGTTCGGCGATTTATCTCGAGGCGGGTTCGGCGATTTCCACGTTCGACCGCATTTTCGGGGCCGGAACGACTGACTCGGATGTTTCCTTGCTCGGCAAGTCGCCGATTTGCGAGGTTCCGACACTGGGTTTGAATCGCGAAATCACATATTGACGAATCAAGAACCAAGCCAGATTGGGCTCGTTCAGACTTGGCGCGATCGATGACTCAATGGCCGCGTGAGCTTGCGGCAAGTCGCTCCAGTGCAGTGCCGGGTCATCGTGGTGGGCCGTGTGGTAGCCGTTATTGAAGAACAGGAAATTAAACCACTTGCCGGTAAAGTTTCGTGAATGATCGCTCTCGGACCAAGCATCGGTATGCACGTGTTGGATAAAGTTGAAAAACATAATCACCGTGCTGCTGCAGATCGCAGGCAGGATCAAGGAAAAGAACCAAACGTACAGGCCGAGACCGGTTTGCTGGCTGTGATACAGATAGCCGGCAAACGCGGCCATTGCCAAATACGTACCGATCCAAAACGCATATTGAAACCGGATTCGCGCGTACAGACGCGGCTTTCGCTCTTTAACGCGCGCGATATATTCCTTGATCGGAAAGCTTTGAAAGTAACCCGAAACAAGTGGATAGGTGAGCGCGACCCACAGGGTATGCTTGTTCGTGTAACGCCACGTCGCCGTGGCGTCGCCAGGACGATTGACGAACTTGTGGTGATTCAGGTTGTGCGTGGGAACCCACATTAACGTTGGGTATCCGTAAAAAATCGTCAGGATATGACCGAAGACGTTATTCCACCGTTGATTGCTAAAAGTTGCGCGGTGGTTGTGATTGTGGGCAATCGTGCCACAGGCAATGCAGACGTAACAGCTGATCGGCGATAGGTATTTGACAAGGGTTGGGTCGCTATATTGTGCGGCCACCAAGCCGATCGCAATCAAGACCCACAAGATCGAACGGTAATCGGCCCCGTTCCGAATAGGTATCATCTTTACCTTCCATTGGCAGCGTCAGGAGACGCTTGAGAAGACGCGGCGAAAAAATAGAAATGCGCAACTGACGCCGCTAGTCAGCCATCCATTGTTGGCGCAGTTTAGCGGACAATCCGAAAATCGTCAGATCCAATCTTGGCTTTTGTGACGCTATCTTGCTATCACCGACCTCCGAGTGTGTTCAATTCGGTTTAGATTTGGCGGTGCAGAGGAAATAGGTAAAAGTTTCCATCCGAAAGAATTTCGACTTTCTGAGATCATTCGAAGGCGGTGTCGCGTTGAATCCACGTTTGCCGACTGACCACGTTTTCTTGTCAGCTCAGTGGCGATCACTGGTGATGCTGAATTGGCAAATTGATCCCGAATTGGTCGCCCCCTTGGTGCCGCTGGGAACCGAGATCGATTTCCATGACGACAAGACCTACGTCAGCATCGTCGGGTTTATGTTCCTGGACACCTGTGTACTGGGGATGCCGATCCCCTTTCATCGTAATTTCGAAGAACTGAATCTGAGGTTTTATGTTCGGCGTCTGGAGGAGCCACCGATTCGATCCGATTCGGCGCCGACGATCAAACGCGGGGTTGCGTTCGTCAGCGAGCTGGTCCCGCGATGGGCGATCGCCGCGGTAGCCCGGCGAGGATACAACGAGCAATACGACGCCGTCCCCATGCGACACTCCATCGTTCGCGATGCAAACGATGGTTCCATTGATAACGATGGATCGATTGGTAACGATGGTTCCATCGATGTCGAGTACCAATGGAAATACCAGGGCAGATGGAACAGCATCGCCGCCCGCGGATCCGGACGAGCCTCGCCGCTGGTCGCTGACTCACACGAGCAATTCATCGCCGAGCACTACTGGGGATATTCGCAGCAACGCGATGGAAGCACGTTTGAGTACCAAGTCAAACATGTTCCTTGGAACGTTTGGCAAGCCGCATCTTTTCGGTTCGATTGTGATGTGATGGCGCAGTACGGCGACGGATTCGCCGAAACGCTTTCTCGAACGCCTGATTCCGCATTCATTGCGGACGGATCGGCGGTCACGGTGTCGCGACCGCGGCGAATCAATTGAACATGTTGGCTATGCGAACAATTCGTCGATCGTGCCCGTGCTGTCACCGTGTGAATCGACTTCGATACCAACACCTTTCAACAGACTTAGCCACAGGTTGCATAGCGGCGTGTCTTTTTCCATCACCAGATGGCGACCATGGTTGATTCCGGCGGCTCCACCGGTGATGACGGTTGGGCAGTTGTCCAGATAATGAATCGAGTGGATATTGCTGCCGTAGCTAAGTGAGACGTGATCAAATAACGAGCTGCCGTCGGATTCTTTGGAATCCTTTAGCCGATCGATGAAGTAGGCGAGCAGTTCTGATTGTTTTTCGTCGCGCAGCTGCGATACGGTTTTTCGCTCGCCGCTGGTGTAGTGGCTCATGTTGTGACCACTGATGGTGGCACCAAGGCTGCGAATGAATGTGTCGACCGGTTGGCGATACGTCAGCACGCGCGTGGCGTCGACTTGCATCGCCGCGACCATCAAGTCGTACATGACTTTGACTTCTTCGTAACCTTCGATGTCCCCGCCGGGAACCTTTGGCGGATCGCTAGGTCGCTTTTTGGGGACGTCCAGCCACTGTTCTTCTTTTGACAGTCGCGTTTCGATGTCGCGAATCGACTGCAAGTACTCAGACAACTTGTTGCTGTCGGTCGCACTGAGGTCGCGGTCGACCGACTTGGCGTCTTCGCGAACGGTGTCGAGCACGCTGCGTTTGCGTTTCAGCATCGCTTGTTGCTGTTCCAGTGGCGTATCGTCACCGGAAAATAGCTTGTGATAGGCAGCTACAGGAGTGTCAAGACCCGCGATGGGTTTGCCCTGCCGATTCCAAGCCAGTGAAAGTCCTGGGCCGTGGCCCGAGTTGTCAGCATCTTCGGTGCCTAACTGGATCGAGGTAAAACGTGTGTGCCGTCCGAACTGTTCGGCGGCGACTTGATCGGCCGAGACCGTGTTGTGGAAACTCTGGCCCGGTTCGCCGTACCGATTCGCACCGGTCAGATAAAACGTGCTGCCCCAGTGCGCTTCGCTGCTGTATTGGTTGGATAGGTTTTGCAGGATTGTGATATCGTTCTTGTGCCGACGCAGCGGCCGAAGCCCCTGGGGCAATTCGAAATCTCGGCCGGTCTTGTTTGTGTCCGGAAACCAAGTCTCTCTGGTCACGCCCCAGCCGAACCCGAGAAACACCATCCGTGTGGCGGGCGTTTGCGTTTGCGCAGCCGAAGCGAAACGTCGATGGCCGAGCGATTCCAAGAAAGGTAACGCGATCAAGGCGCTGCTGCTGCGCAGAAAGTTGCGTCGCGATTTCGAGCTTGTTTTATTCATCGTGATATCTCGGGTGGGCTATTTCGTTTGGAAGGATTCTGAACTGACCAACGCATGAATGAAATGACGGATGGCAAAGTCGTCTACTTTCGCGGCATCTACTATTTCCTGGGTCAACGGTTCATCCGAAAAACTATAGGGTCGACCAAGTCCGTATTCTATCAATGCTTTCGTGAATCCACGCGCGAAGTCTTCGTTGTGTCTTGAAAGCTGATATCGCAAATCGTCAAAATCGCGGAACGTGGTGCCATCGGGCAATTTGCCAGAGGGGTCAATCGCAAAGAGTTCTTGCTTGGGCTTGCCACGCTTGTTCTTGGCGGGAATCTCAACGGTTTCTTTGGCACGCCAACGGCCTGCGGCGTCGAAATTTTCGAGACCGAAGCCGATCGGGTCGATCTTGCGATGGCATTGAGCGCATTGTGGTTCTTCCTGGTGCGCCTTTTGTAACTCACGGGCCGACAACGCAGCATCCTCCAACCGGCTAAGCTGCGGAACATTCGCAGGCGCCGGTGGCGGCGGGTCATTCAACAGCTTTCGCATCACCCAGGCGCCGCGTTCGACAGGCGAGGAACGTGTTCCGTCGCTGCCCATCGCCAGTACCGCTGCCGTCCCGAGTAACCCGCCGCGAGGTTGGTTCTCGGGCACGCTGACTTTGCGAAAATGCGCGCCCTGAACACCGGGAATACCGTAATAGCTGGCAAGCAGATCGTTGATGACAACGAAGTCGGAATCCAGCAAGTTCGTGATCGATAGGTTTTCGTTGATTAGCGTTTCGACCGTGCGGTACACTTCCAGCCGAGATGCAGCTTTAACGCTGTCATCAAATTCAGGGTATCGATCGGCGTCGAACTGGAAAAAGTCCAGGCGATCCATGGCCAGCCATTGATGCGTGAAACCGCTGACGAATTCTGCGGCACGGGGCGACGAAAGCATCCGATCGACTTGTGCGGACAACACTGCGGGTTGGGAAAGTTCGCCGCGTGATGCGAGTTTGCGCAGTTCGGCATCCGGCGGTGAACTCCACAAAAAGTACGACAGCCGGACCGAGAGTTCTCTGTCGGTCAGCTTGCGAGTCGCGGCGGAATCTTTCGGCTCGCTGAGATACAGAAAGCTGGGCGACGCGAGCACGACCGAAAGTGGTTCTCTGATCGCCACGTCGAAGGGTTCGCCGGCATCACGTCGATCGTAATAGAGTTCCATCAGTCTCGATACGTAATTCGGCGCTGGTGATTTGGAACGAAAGGCACGCCGAGCAAAACGAGTGATCACACGCTTTGCATAAGCATCGGAATCTTCGTCATCGCTGCGAAAGAGGATCTTGTCGCGGGGCGAGGGGGATTGCTGATCAATGATTGGCCCTTCCAGTTCGACCCAGTCGACCCATATGGCTGGGTCCGGCATCGGCTTGCCCATTGCCAACGCGGCTTGATAAACGCGCCGCGCGGCGGTGCGGTTATTGTGCTGTCGCGCACGTAGGGCGAGTGAGCGACCAGAAGCGGACGATAATTCAATCGGAATCTCAATCACTTCGGGGTTCTCGACGGTGCCGCTGACATATCGAGCGCCCAGGACGTTCATTTCGCCGGCTCGCGCGCCCTCAAGTTCTTTACCGTATTCTAGGAAACGCTTGTCCTCGGGAGCGCCTTCCAGGGCGCCGGCGCGAATTCGCAAGATGTACTTGCCCGCCGGTGCGCTGTTGGGAATCTTCGTCACGTCCAACATGGCGCCGGCAAATGACGTTATCAACACCACTCCGTTTTCCGTCTCGGGTAATTCGAGATAGCGTTGGTATGGCGGTGATTGGCGATGGTAGGCACCTTCTTCGAACGCGACTCGACTCTCGTCGATGAACCCGAACTCGGTCGCCGGTTTATCGGATGCTCGGAACGCCTGAGCGCGTTCATAAGCGGCGGTCAAATTTTTCAATCGAGACCGTATTTGCTGATTCGCTGTTTTTTCTGTCTCGCGTCGCACGCTGACCGAGCGCGCAGTGTTTTGATCGATCGAGAAAGCAAGATCGAGAGCTTGACGCCCAATTTGCAAATACTTTTCGAACTGGTCGCTCGACAGGAATAGTGCCGATCCGGACGTATCAAATCCGCCAGAGTTCTCATCGTTGGGTAAGTCTTTCACATCGACGACGACATTCAACAGGTCGCAGATGGTATTGGCGTACTCGCGGCGATTGAGTCGACGCATCGTGATCTCGCCGCCCTGATCGCTTAACAACTGACGTGCCGACACAACCCGCGCCGACAGAACGTCCAGAAACTCTGTTTTTTCGGCTGCCGTCAGTTGTGTTTCGGATTCCGGCGGCATCTCGCCCGCGTTCATCGCGCCGAGCACCTTGTGCCACATCTCGGCCGTCTCGAGGGTGCGCAAATCGAAGGACAGCGATTCAAGATCGATATTGCCTTCCTGGGTGTCGGCGTCATGACACTGAAAACAGTACCGGCTTATCAGTGCCCGATGTTTCTTGGGCATGACCGCCGAGTGATTCGAGTCGGCCGGGTTCGTTTGTTCTGTCGCGTTGGGGGATTTAGGCGATTGGGTCCGGCCGGGCGACTGGGGTTCGCCGGGCGATGAGATTTTGCCGGGTGGTGAGATTTCGCCGGGTGATTGTTTTTCGCCGGGCGACGGAGATTCCGACATTCCGACACGGGCGACCATCACCAAACAACAGATGAGCCAAAAACGCAGCGCCATTCTCATGGATTATCGGTGGGCAATATGTAAGCGGGGGATGTTTGGGGGGCCTTCAATTGTAACCAACAACCAAGTTTGGGGCGCCTGGGATTCGGATTGCCGAGAAACCGAAAAAGCCGGACTGAAATGCCGCCTTAGAGCTGTTTCCGATAGAACCGTTGCCGATAGGGATGGGCCGATCCGGATGATTCCAGTTGCGCCCTTTCAAATTGAAGTATGCCAACGTTCACAATCGGCCAGCTGTTATGATGATTTTTTGTCCATGCGGATTCGTTTTAGGTTTGATTGAGGTCGATGGAAATGAATGGCGAGCTGCGGTTTTGTGTTCTGCTGGGATGCTTTGTAAGTGCCATCGTCGCGGATGTCTGTGTCGCGGAACCGATGAGATACCAATGGACCGACGGGCAAAAGTTTTCTTACGAAGTAGCGATCGAGGTGGAATCACCCGGAGCCACGACGACTTACAAAGGATTGATCCACTACAGCGTCACCAAGGGAGGTGCCGATCAATCGACGGTAACGTATCGCGGTGGCTTGAAAGAATCGAAAAGCTACAAAGGGTCCTCGCGTGGCGGATTTCCGGGACGCTTTCCTGGACCTCCGTCGTTCTCAAGTCCTTTCTCTCGACCGACGTTCGCGGGCAAGACCCAAACGACGAACAAGATCACGATCGGATCGCGCGGAGGCGTCTTGGCGATGACCGGCGACTCGCAATTGCCATACCTGTTGGGAAATCTTTCGCTAATCCCGTTCGAATCATTACCCGCCGGGCAAGAGAATCGGTGGGACAGCGACACGGGGGTCTCGATCACCGAAGAAAGTGATGATCGACGCGATCGCTTCAGTCCGTTCGGTCGGTTCGGGCCTGGCGGCGGCAGCAATCAAGAAAGCAAACAGGCCGGCGGTGAAAAAAGCAGCTATGTTCTTGCCGGTCAGCAAGGCAACATCGTGAACGTAAGAAAGACTTACCGATTGTTCACGCCGCAGGCCGATGGCAAAGACACCTTTGAAATGAAGGGAACCGGTACGTGGTCCTTTGATCGCGTCGATCACGTCCCGCACGCGTGCGACATGAAAATTTCGTTAGTCGTGAAGTCGGGTAATTCGTCAACGACCGTCCCGATTTCGCTGAAATACGATCGGATCTCGGCTGAAAAGTTGGCGGCCATGGAGGCCGAGACAAAGCGCAAAGCGGACGAAGCCGCAAAAGCAAAAGCGGACGCCAAGGCGCTAGCCGAACGGCCGCTCTCTGCGATCGAAAAAGAAACCGCGATGATCGACCTGCGGTCTAGCGACCCGGCAGCAATTCAAGCAACCCTCGGCATCCTCGCTGGAAAGTCGTTGGAGAATCCCGATCGTCAGATTGTCGCGGCGATCGAATCACATCTTTCCAGTTCGGATAAGAAGACCGCCGCGGCCGCGCACAACGCGATGATGAAATGGTCGCCGGCATACGCGACGAAAAAGAACCTTGCCAAGGCGTATCAAGGGCCCGGCACCGTCAAATCAACCGGGCTGGTTGTCGAGTCCATCACACCTCTTTATGTGGGGCAGTTGGTCCAAGCACAACGTTCGCGGCGAGGTTCCTTTTGGCGGCCCGGCCGGATCAAAGAGTTGATGTCAGACGGATCGGTCAAGATCGCATTCCTGACTTGGGGAAAAGAAAATAGCCGCGACGAAGAAATCGTTCAGCGACGTAGTATTCAGCTTGCGCCGCCAGAACTGGAACAGCCCGCACGCCCTCGGTCGCGGACGAGAACGACGTCGCAGGTGCGAACTTGGTCTGACGCATCGGGACGCTTTAGTGTCCAGGCGACATTCGTCAGCAACGTGGCAGGCAAAGTGCTGCTGAAACGTGCCGATGGTCGGACCATGACGATTCCGATCGAAAAGCTAAGCCAACGAGACCAGGACTTTGTCAAGCAAACCGAAGACGCCGACAATCCTTTTCAATTGAACTAGAAGCGGTTGAAATCGGCACGGTCGCGTACTCGTCGTGCTGAAATATCGGTCACCGCTGATGCGGCGGGCGACGCGGCTCACGGTGACGATGCGCCCGGCCGCTTACGCGTCGCGGCTCACGGTGACGATGCGCCCGGCCGCTTACGCGTCGCGGCTCACGGATGACGATGCGCCCGGCCGCTTGCGCGACGCGGCTCACGATGACGATGCGCCCGGCCGCTTACGCGACGCGGCTCACGGTGACGATGCGCCCGGCCGCTTTACGCGTCGCGGCTCACGGTGACGAAGCGCCCGGCCGCTCACGCGACGCGGCTCACGGTGACGATGCGCCCGGCCGCTTACGGATGACGATGCGCCCGGCCGCTTACGCGTCGCGGCTCACGGATGACGATGCGCCCGGCGGCTTGCGCGACGCGGCTCACATGAAGTTATTTGCGGGGCAATCGACTTACGTTGATGGACCGGTCACGGGGTGCCCGTTGACGCCTGGCCCGTCAGTGCGTTCATTTCACTCAGCAAACGTGCGACGACATCGGGGTGCTCGGCCGCGATGTTCGTTTGCTCGCCGATGTCCTTGCTCAGGTCGAACAGCAGCGGCGGGTCGTGGACCGCGACGGGCTCACGCTTTCGCGTATCAGGGTTACTCGATCGGGCCTTTGACGTGAGATGGATCTTGTAGTCGCCGCTGCGAAACGCGGTGGCGCCTCCGGTGTAGTACCAATTGTTTCGAGGGCTCGGCTCGCCTCGCAGCAACGTGCCGGACAGGTCCAGCGATTGAAATCCGGTTTGCTGCGATGGTGGTTCGGTTCCGATCAGGCTGGCGAACGTGGCGATCAAGTCCAGATTGGCGGCCATCGCGTCGACTTCGCCTGGCTTGATCGTGCCCGGCCAGCGGAAGATGCCCGGTACACGAAATCCGCCTTCCCACGAAGTGCCTTTTTCGCCTCGCAGTGGCCCGGTCGTTCCGCCATGGACTTCGAACATCGACCAGGGGCCGTTATCGCTGGTAAAGACGATCAGCGTTTGCTCGTCGATACCGGAATCCTTGACGGCTTTCATAATCTCGCCGACCGACCAATCGATTTCTTCAACGACGTCGCCGTAACGACCCGCGTCGCTTTTGCCTTGGAATGATGGCGACGCAAAGACCGGTGCATGCGGCATGTTGTGGGCGAGATACAGAAAGAATTTCTTATCCTGACGCTCCTTAATCCACTGGACCGCTTCACGTGTGTAACGAGCAGTGAATTGCTCTTGATCGGCCGGAAATTCGACGACCTCGCGACCACGGATCAGTGGCACTTGAAATGTAAATTTATCACAGCGATCAAACAACGCTCGGTTCTGAACCGTCCCTTTCGGCGCGGGAACGTCATTGCTGCCGGGGGTGCCATAGTGTGTGTCGAATCCGCATTCCAGCGGATGCATCGGACTGGTCGTAAAGTCTTTTGGGTAACCCGCCAGATGCCACTTACCTAACATTCCGGTGGCGTAACCCTGTGCCTTGAACAACGCCGGCATCAGTTTATCACGAGACGATTTCAAGTCAGCCTTTCCCATCAACACCGGGTGCCGGCCGGTCATCAATCCACGTCGACTCGGGACACACGTGGATCCTGAGGCGTAAAAGCTGGTCCATCGCTGTCCCTCGGCGGCAAGGCGATCGATGTTGGGTGTCTTGATCGTCTGGTTTCCGTAACAGCCTAAATCACCATAACCCATGTCGTCGACAAAGATCAAAATCACGTTGGGCGAATCGTTCGCATTGGCGTGTGGTGTCGATGTGGCCGTTGCAAGTGCTACGGCAAGGGGCAGCAGAGTGAATGCGACTAAGTTTCTCATGGAGACCTCAGGATTGGTGGGGAGAGCAGGTTCGGTGGGCAGGTCAGTTGGCGGGTGGGGCAGCTTGCCAAATTGCTATTTCAATTCGATTAAAATCGATTGTTCTGTGTCCGGTCGATCGATGGCAGCCGCTGCGAATTTGGGTGGTCCGGTCAGGCCACGGGCACCGCGAGAAAAACCGTAACGTTCTGTCGGAATGCCCAGGGTGTTGCGGTCCAAGACCCCGTCGCCATCCATGTCGTGAAAGGCGGCAATCGCAAACCGGGCGGGTAAGATTTCCAGTGGGATTGCCAGCGTTGCCTGGCCATCGATGATCTGAAACTCTTGCGAGATGGTGGAGTCTTGTTTGTTCTCGAAACTGATTTCGTCTTGGTAAATGGCGACCAAAATGGTGCCCTGATCGTTTGCCGCGTTGACCACTTTCACTAATAGTTGGGGGATTTGATCGTCTTCATTCGTGGTCGTCTGTCGCGAGCGAATGAATTGGCCATCAGGAAATGAGACGGGGACGAACCGGTTTTGATCGTAGAGCAGCAGGCCAGCGCCGACGACCAAGATCAGGATCAACGTCACCAACAGCACGTTTCCATGGTTCGCATTCCAGAGTTCACGCAGTCGTTCGGGCATTTAGGTCTCTTACGGCTATCATTGATCCGCACGGGCGGAATCGGTTTGAGCGATGTGGTGAATCACGACGGAAACGAATTCCGGCGTCGTCTGCCGTTGCACGTTTGGCCGGCGATGCCGGCAAATCAATACTCCGGTAAATCGATACTGACGACGGCTTGGCATTCTACTACGATACGGCGCGACCGATGCCGATTACAGAGGCTTGATTCGCAGACCAACGTACTACTTTTCATGTCGCCACGCTTGATTGTTTGGCCGGTTGCTACGAAACGTTGAATCAATCCACCACCTCGACCGTCACCGACTCCTCAGCACGCAATGGCCACGCGGCTCGGGCGGTGCTAAGCATTTCGGGGCTGCGTAAATCGTACGGGGCGATTGATGCGCTGCGAGGGGTCAGCTGTGACGTGATGCAGCACGAGCGAATCGCCTTGCTGGGCCCCAATGGTGCCGGCAAGACGACGCTGATTCGAACGATCGCCGGACGCACCAAACCCGACTCTGGGCAGGTGAGCATTCTCGGCCGGGCCGTTTCCGAATCGCACGCGCGGGACTGTTTGGGCGTCGTGCCGCAAGAGATCGCCCTGTATCCGGACTTAACGACGCGAGAAAACCTGTATGCGTTTGGTCGATTCTATGGTCTATCGCGCGCGTTGACGCGGGACCGTGTCGATTGGGCATTGTCTTGGACGGGGCTGTCCGAGCGAGCGAACGATTTAGTTGGCGGCTTTTCCGGCGGGATGAAACGCCGTGTCAATTTGGCTTGCGGCGTTCTGCATTCGCCGCCGCTATTGTTGTTGGATGAACCGACCGTGGGCGTCGATCCGCAGAGCCGCCAACGCATCTTTTCGATGCTGGATCAATTGCATGAGTCGGGGACTACGATTGTGCTGACGACACATCACTTGGACGAGGCGCAGCAGCGAAGCGATCGCATTGTCGTCTTGGATCAGGGCAGAGTGATTGCCGACGGTTCACTGGACGACTTGGTTGATCAAACCGTTGGATCGTCAAGAATGGTGCGTCTGCGAATTGATAAACCGCTGGACCAGCCGATTCGTACCGCTTTTCACTCGGACCACACGGTGGGTAACGTGGGTGAGACGCTGTTGACGACTCGGATCGAAAACGTGACGACCGAGCTGTCCAGTCTTGTTCAATCGGTCAGTGGCGAAGGTTACGTGGTGCGCGACGTTGAGGTCACGTCGCCGTCACTGCACCACGTGTTCTTACACCTGACCGGTCACGAGCTGAGGGATTAGTTTCGGATGATCTGGACCGTGTTTCTGATGAACCTGCAGCGGCTGCGGCACAATCGTGGCGAATTGATGTTACTGTTCATCGTACCGGTCGCGTTCTTTAGCATCTTTGCGTTGATCTTTGGCAAAGGCGTCGGTGCGACGACGTCCAAAGTCAAAGTCGTCATCGTCGATCAAACTCAATCCGCCGCAGCCGCCGCCGTTGCCGATGCGTTGATCAACAGCCAGGGGCTGCGCATCATGCGCAGCGAAGACCGCGAATCCATTCTCAGCGATGAAGCAATCGAAATGGTTCGCAGCGGTGGCGTATCGGTGGCAATTGAATTGCGAGACAGCGCAGGAAGCGTGCAGGCGAATCTGTTGGCCGATGCGTCTGATCAAGTAGCACCGCAACTGGTGTCCGCCATTGTGACGCAAGCAATCGTCGAATCGTCGATGAGAAATCGTGCGAGCGGAATTCGCTCGGGCGCTTTAACGCGACTTGAGCCAGCGTCAACCGATCCTGAGCCAGCGTTGACCGAATCCGCAGTCGAAGTCATCGACGTGATCGGTGAAGGTAAATCGAATCCGATCGTCAGTATGTACGCGGCGGGCATCGCTGTGATGTTTTTGTTGTTCGGCGCGACCGGTGGCGGCGGCGCTTTGCTGGAAGAACGAGAAAACCAAACGCTGGACCGATTGTTGGCAACGCAACTGACGATGGATCAGTTACTGCTGGGTAAATGGTTTTACATGACCACGATCGGCATCCTGCAAGTCGTCGTGATGTTCATTTGGGCGCAGGTTGTCTTCCAGGTCGATGTTACTTCGCGGCTGGACGGATTTGTGATGATGACGGTCGTAACCGCGTCGGCGGCCGCTTCGCTGGGACTGCTGTTGGCGACACTGTGCAAAACGCGTGGGCAGCTGAACGGATTGTCAGTCATCGTGGTGTTGACCATGAGCGCCCTTGGTGGATCGATGGTGCCTCGATACGTGATGAGCGAACGGATGCGCGAGATCGGCAAGTGGACATTCAACGCATGGGCGTTGGATGGATATGACAAGGTGTTTTGGCGAGATTTGCCCGTTGCCGATCTGGCACCCCAACTGTTCGTACTGATGTTGACCGGCGTCGGTTTCCTGTTGGCCGCCAGGGTACTAGCGATCCGGTGGCAGACGGATTGACCGCCTGTGCCGGTTGTATCGATCGAAAAGAGGACTGACGACACGCGGACGTTTTGCGACGTATGTTTTGGCGGAAAGTCTGTCTTTTCTTTTTGAGCCGTGACGATGCAAACCGCCAGCTATTACGTTGAAGAATCCACCCCCGTCCGTGCGCGAACTCGGATGAGCTGGCCGGCCAGCCTGTTTTGGCTGGCCGTATTCATGGGCGTCGGCGGATACGGAATCTATGCCAAAGATGCCTTGATCGCGATCATTCCGATTGTGGTGATGTTCTCGGCCTTTAGCGGGTTTCGGCTGGGTGCACTGCGTTTGACGGGGTCCATTGCGGCAATCGCATTGGCAATCGCCTATGCACCGCAGCTGGGCGTTGCCTACGAAGTTAGATTCTCGCAGTGGTTTGGCACCACCGGACTGACGAATCGCTTTGCCAGTATTGGTGCGATTGGAGTATTGATTTCGTTGTTCGTCACGGTCGCGTTCATTGTGCTGACATCGCGGATGGTGTCGCGGCGCCCCGGACTTGCTTGGCTGAACAGTTGGTTTGGTTTTTTCTTTGCCGCGGCGCAGGGCGGATTGGCCGTTCTACTGTTGCTCGGTGGCGTGTTGATGATCGAGCCGATGGAACAAAGAAATGCCGAGGCGGGTGTGACCAAAAGCCCGCGAGGCCAGATGATTTCAGATGCCGTGCTGACGGTGGCCGAGCATACGCATTCCAGCCAGATCGGTCCGTACATCGAACGATTCAACCCCTTTGTCAAAATTCCGCAGCTGAACAAGCTGGATCAGGTACAGCAAACTGTTCGTGTGTTGAATAATCCAACCGAGATGAACCAACTGTTGAATCATCCCCAGGTGATCGAGCTAAAGAAACGGCCCGAGACAAAACGCGCAGTCCGCGAACTGATGGAAGACCCGACCATTCGCGAAATACTGGCATCGAAGAATCGGATGGACAAGTCGACCGCAATGACGCTGATGAGCCATCCAGCGATCCTGAACCTGATCGATCAGCCCGGTTTTCTCGAAGCGGCCACCGAGGTGATCACCAGCCGCAATGGCAAGGGGACCAGCGTCGGCCATATGACGGCGAATCCGCTCATTCATTGAGCCCTTTTTGTAAGAATTCGGCTCAAGTCGGGGCCACCTCGGTGCCGATCTTAGGCCGAAGCGCAGTGCGTCGACATCGACGACACGCATTCGAAACGTCTTGAATGCGTTACCGAAATGTCGCTACCTTCGCTCAAGGGAATACCAGGGGAACGGCCGGCGCCCAATGGGTCAGGATCCAGAAAGACATCGGCGTTGATTCGTCGCCATGATTGGACTGGACTAAGTCCACCAGACATCGCCTGATAAGGGCGGCGTGGCCCAACGCTCGATGCGCTAGCAGGCGCCTCGGCGTGGCTTCGCCCGACGCCATTCCGATAAAACGAACCATGCAATGGAGTGCGGTAAAAGCCATGGCTGATGAAGAAGAACTGGGTTGCCAGCGATACGTCGATATGTGGGCCTTGCCCGGAATTCACCCCAGCAATGTTGAATTTCTTCAGAAATTGAAAACGGCTGACACTCAACACTTCACCACGCACATGGACTGTGTCGGTACCGTCTCGGAACACGACTGCGAAGCGAACAAGTGGCGAAAAAGTCATTTGATCGGGATTCGGACCGATGTCTGGAAGCCAGGTAAGGATGAGCTTGCCGATACGCTGGACGCGCTGCAAGGCAAACGCAAGCAAGAGCTAAAGAAAAGCATCAAGCGATCGGGGCGTTTGAACAGCAAGCAAGCGGCCAAACTGGATGCCGAGCTAGCGCAAGACGACGTCATGAACATGAAACCAGGCGACATCGAACGTCGACGGTTAGTGTTAAAACTGTTTCGAACGACCAGCCAGCGCGTCAGTTGGGCGGGAACGATCGAACAAGTCACCACAACCGAAATCCATAACTCCATCGGATCCAAACGCAGCCTGTTGACGATGGTGGTGACTCTGCCACGCACCGAGTTCGTTACTTACGTCCAGCAGAACCACCGCACGTTTCGTATCCCACCGATCTTTACGTTTGGTTTTTATGACGGCCAGCAGATGTGGAACTTGTCGCTCAAGCGGCGTTGGGTTTCGATCGGCGCGGATTTTGATATCGAAGCCAACGGCGAATCGATAGGCGAGGTCGACGGGCGACTGTTTTGTATGGGGTCGGACAGCTATGTGGATTTGGATGCACACCCACTTGGGAAATGTCGTCAGTTCGTCGACCTGGTGACTCTCTTTGCCGCGTCGGTGGGATACCACAAAGCGATGCGTCGCAGCGTCAAGAAACGCGTCAAAGCTGCCTGCGATGGCAACGTCCATTGTCACATCATCGAGGACGAAGAGTTGCGGTTACATCACAATGGTCGGGCGGCGGCCTAGTCGAGCCAGGATCTCAATCGACCTCGCCGGCAAGCACACCGAAGCGGTTGGCGAGATGAATTAAATCGATCGCCAGGCCGACTCGATCGACCGGTGAACTGCCGTGACTGTCTTTCGCAGGCGGCACGATTGAGTCCACCTCCTCTCGTCCCGAGCCTGACGGCTTGCTCATTTTGAGCAATGTTTGCGCGTCGATCATAATCCTCGGATCGATTCTCTAGCGCAGACCAAAACGCAGCGGGGCAAAGTTTTTTTGCCAGTTTTGTAACCGATCATGAGTTGCCGGTATTTAGTTACGGACAGTGAGTGACGAAACGGTTGATCTGAACGTCGAAACTCGCGTTTTTCCGAGCGATCGCCTGCTTTGGCAGTGCATTTGACGTGATTTCGGACTCCGTATGCCGGCTATAATCGGCGTTGGCTCTGCGGATGTTCGTTGGCGTCGCCTCCCTCACCTGGAACTCTCAAACGTTGAAGAGAAAGTCAAGCATGATGACGAGATCCATTACTTCGGCCGTCCTGCTCTGCTGGGTCGGGTTCTTCGTGCCCGGCGTCGCCGCCGATGATGAGTCCGCTGTACGGACGGGCAAAGCTGAGCTGGAACATGTCGAGCGTGAGTTTTCGCTAAAAGTCTGGCCGCTGCTGAAAGACAAATGTCTTGGATGCCATGGTGGTGACGCGGACGACATCAAAGGTGACTTCAGTATCCTGACCCGTGATGGGTTCTTGCAGGGCGGTGAATCGGAAGAACCCTGCGTCGTGCCCGGCAAGCCAGGCGATGGGACGTTGATTGAAGCGATTTCGTGGGACGGTTTAGAAATGCCGCCCAAAGAAAATGATCGATTGACCGAAGATCAAATTCAGATGGTGCGGCGATGGATCGAGGCCGGCGCTCCTTGGCCCGACGAAGAGACTCAGAAGAAATATCGGGACGAAGAACGGCTCGCCGAAGTCACTGACGAAGGCGTCTTGATTCGAACCAGCGGTGGGCTGGGCGATGAATGGACGTACCGTCGATATGCCGAAGAAGACATCTGGGCGTTTCGTCCGGTCGTTAAGCCCAAGCTTGCCAACCTCGCAAATCGGCAAGACTCGGTCAGCCCGATCGATGCGTTGGTTAACGAAAAACTGTCCGCTGCCGGGGTCTCACTCGCGCCACAGGCTGACCCGCGGACATTGATCCGCCGTGCAACACTTGACTTGCTTGGACTGCCTCCATCACCAAAAGAGATTCGTGATTTCGTCCAGGCTTGGAATGTCGATTCGGAAACAGCATGGAGTGATTTGATCGACCGATTGCTCGCCAGTCCACACTACGGCGAACGTTGGGGACAACATTGGTTGGATGTCACGCGATATGCCGACACGGCTGGGTACTCCAATGACTACGAACGTTCGAACATGTGGCGCTATCGCGATTATGTGATCCGCGCGTTCAACAACGACAAGCCTTATGATGAATTCGTTGTTGAGCAGTTGGCAGGTGACGAAATCTACGAGCAACAACCTCAAGATCAACGCGATCCCGAGCTGCTGGTTGCCAGCAGTTTCTTGCGGATAGGACACTGGGACCCCGCCATGGTCAAGGTTCCCGAAGCCAGGCAGTTGTACCTTGACGACGTGGTCAACGCGGTTGGGCAGACGTTCTTGGCGACGACCATGCGGTGTTGTAAGTGCCACGATCATAAATTTGATCCGTTGCCGACCCGCGACTATTACCGGATGTACGCGACGTTTGCCGGCACCCAGTTGGCCGAGCGTGAGGCAGAGTTTTTGCCGGAAGAAAATCTGCATGGGTTCGGCCAGGGCAAAGCAATGGTCGAGCGACTGCTGGGGTACACCAAAAAGAAGCTCAAAGAACTGAACGACAAGAGCGAGGCGGCGGCTCGTCAATGGTTCAAGGACAATGGACTTGAGTACGTGCCCAAATCCGAGTGGGCTGATTTGGCGGACGAGGAAAAGCCGCCACGTCACGCCGGGCTTGACTACGTCGAACAGGGGCGATTGAAGGTTCGCGAGCAAGATCAGTGGATTTGGACGCGCCGCTTAGAGCGTTACGAGCCGATGGTTCAAAGCGTCTACAACGGCCCCACGCCGGGTTTCTTGAACGCACGAAAGATGCGGATGCCCAAGAAAGTTGATAAGGCGAAAGAGTTGGTCAGTTATATCTACACAGGCGGTTCTCTAGAGGCACCCGGCGAAAAAGTTGGGCCCGGCGTGCTGAGCGCTATCGAGTTGCCAGTTTCTGATAATGCCGATGACCCCTACGTCATCGATGACGAATACGATGGCCGACGACTTTCGCTGGCGAAATGGATCGCACACGAGAACAATCCGTTGACGGTTCGCTCGATCGTCAACCGAATCTGGCAATATCATTTCGGAAAGCCGCTCGCTGGAAACCCAAACAATTTTGGCGCCAAAGGTGGCAAGCCGACGCATCCAGAAGTCTTGGAGTGGTTGGCGGCTGATTTTGTAGAAGGCGGTTGGACGATCAAGCGGATGCATAAGCAGATCATGATGTCCGACGTTTATCGTCAAGGCACGTCGCATCCACAGATGGAAAAGCTGCAAACCGAAGACCCCAACAACGATCTGTTGGCGTATTATCCGACACGTCGGTTAACGGCCGAAGAGATTCGCGACGCAATGTTAAAGATCACCGGCGAGTTAAACCCGATGTTGGGCGGCTTGCCCGTCATGCCCGAGATCAATATGGAAGTCGCGTTGCAGCCGCGCATGATTCAGTTCTCGATTGCACCGGCCTATCAACCATCGCCAACGCCATGGCAGCGCAACCGCCGGTCGATCTATGCATATCGTGTTCGGGGTCAGGCGGATCCGTTCTTGGAAGTGTTTAACCAACCCAACCCGAACGAATCGTGTGAACAACGTGACGCTGCGGCGGTGTCGCCACAGGCGTTCACGCTGATGAACAGTGACGTCATGAACGATCGTTCGATCGCTTTGGCGCTGCGTCTGCAAAAAGATGCCGCGGACCTGGACGGGCAAATCAATCGCGCGTTCCATTTGGTGTTTGGACGTAAACCGACATCGATCGAAAAAACGCGTTTGACGGATTATGTCCAACAGATGACTGCCTATCACGGGCAAACCGAAGCCGAACCTGTCGAATATCCCACCAGCATCACTCGATCGTTGGTTGAGGAATTCTCCGGTCGACCGTTCGAGTACGAAGAGATTCTTCCCGTTTTCGAAAACTACATCTCCGACAAGAAGGCGAGCGATGTCGACGCAGACACGCGCGCTTTGGCGGACCTTTGCTTGATGCTCTTTAACAGTAACGAGTTTGTTTATGTCTACTAGAAAAGCGATCCCACGGCGTGATGTTCTCTACGGCTTAGGCGCATCGCTCGGTTCGCTGGCGCTGACCGATTTGTTGTCCGGTGAAGCATCGGCTAGCCAAGTTGCGGGTGAGGACTCGCCGCTGTCGCCCAAACCGCCGATGCATCCGGCCAAAGCCAAGGCCGTGATCATGCTGTTCATGGAAGGCGGCCCAGGCCACATGGACACATTCGATCCCAAACCCGAACTGCAACGGTTGCATAAATCGGAAAGCAAATCAACTCGCAGTTTGGCTAACGGTTTCAAGTTTTTTGTCGGCAGTCCGTTCAAGTCTCGCAAGGTCGGCCAGAATGGAATCGATATGTGTGACCAATGGCAACACATGGCCGATCCGGTCGTCGCCGACGAGCTTTGTAATTTTCGAGGTTGCACGGCCGAATCGCTGAACCACCCCGAAGCACTTTTTCACATGAACACCGGCAGCCGACTCGGTGGTGACCCGGCGGTCGGATCGTGGATGACGTATGGCTTAGGCAGTGAGAATCAAAACTTGCCCGGTTACGTCGTGATGACCGAACTTGCGCTTCCGCAAGGTGGATCGACGAACTGGACCAACGGTTTCTTGCCCGCGTATTACCAAGGAACCCGGCTTCGCCCCGAAGGCAGTCCGATTCTTGACTTGCAATCGCCTTCGCACAAGTCACGTGACCACCAGCGAAAGTTTCTCGACGAGCTCTCCTTTCTCAATCAACAGCATCTTCAGCGGCATCCCGAACATCGGGACCTGAGTGCTCGCATGGAAAGTTATGAGTTGGCGTTTCGGATGCAAACGGAAGTCCCCGGCGTGGTCGACATCAATGATGAGTCCGAAAAGACTCAAGAGATGTACGGGCTTAATGATAAAGATACGGCGGCGTTCGGTCGTCAGTGTTTGATGGCCCGACGGATGGTTGAAAAGGGAGTTCGCTTTGTCCAGATTTTCAGCGGCGGATGGGACAGTCACGACTATCTTGAGCGTGGCCATACGGCACGGATCAAAAGTGTCGACAAACCGATGGCTGCGTTGATCAAGGACCTGAAAGCTCGCGGTATGCTGGACGAAACGCTTGTGATCTGGACCGGCGAGTTCGGGCGAACACCCGACAATAACAAACGTGGCGGTGTTTACTCGATCGGACGAGGTCACAACGCGGACGCCATGACCATGCTGTTGGCTGGCGGCGGTGTCAAACCAGGTATCGTCGGTGCGACCGACGAGATCGGTGCGACGGCGGTCGAATGCGTTCATCCCATTCGAGACTTGCACGTGACCTTGTTGCATTTAATGGGGCTCGATGATAACAAGCTGACGTACTTCCATGGCGGACGATACAAACAGCTCAGCCAATTCGGCGGTGAGATCATTCACGATTTGATTGCCTGATTCTTGGTTCCCGTTGATGTATATTCAGTCCCGGAAAAACAAATTCGAGACTGAATGCGGGAACTTTGAATGTATCGACGAATTACAGGACGATCGCCCCAATCGCTTGGCTCGATTCAAAATCGATTGCGAATCTCCGCTTGGCGTAACCGTTCTGTGTCTCTGGCGTCATTCATCGTTCGCGGTAATCATGCCGCGTTGTTGCCTGCGGGTTGCTTTTTTTTGCTTTGCTCGAGCACGCTTTTCGGGCAAGCTCCCGACGCGAGAATCACAAGCGGGCAATCTGCCGAGGCCAATCAGAAGCCAAACATCTTGATGATCGTCGCGGACGATTTGGGCTACAGCGATTTGGGATGCTATGGCGGCGAGATCGATACGCCGCAATTGGATCGCCTGGCTGAAAACGGGATGCGCCTGACGCGGTTTTACAACACGGGACGTTGTTGCCCATCGCGCGTCAGTATCCTGACCGGTCAATATCCGCATCGTGTCGGGGTGGGGCACAAGGTTGAGGACCTGGGGCTGCCTGGCTATCGAGGCCGGGTTTCCGACGAAGCGCTGACGATCGCGCAAGTTCTTAAAACGGCCGGCTATCGATCATTCATCTCGGGTAAGTGGCACCTTGGAACGCCTGACCCGTGCGATCACGGATTCGATGAGTTTTACGGAACTTTGGTCAGTGCGCAAACGTTCTGGGACCCGGATCATTACGTGCGAACTCCGGCAGGACGAAAGAAAATCAGTTACGCGCCGGGCGAATTCTATGGTACCGACGCGGTCACGGATCATGCGATTGAGTTTCTCTCGCAAGCTCGAACGACACCGGATCAACCTTGGTTTCTCTATTTGGCCTACCACGCTCCGCACTTTCCTTTGCAAGCGCCGGCCGAGTCGATCGCAAAGTACGCCGATACCTATCACGTGGGTTGGGACGCGATTCGCGAGCGTCGGTTGTCACGGATGAAGCAGTTGGGGATTGTGCCGACAAGTACAAAACTGACCCCGCGTTCACGCTATTGGGACTTTGGTGAATATGAAACGGGCATCAATCCGGCTTGGATGGATGTGCCGGCGGAACGTCGTATGGATTCGGCCCGTCGCATGGCCATCTATGCCGCAATGATCGATCGCATTGATCAGAACGTCGGCCGAGTCATCGAGGATCTGCGGTTCGCGGACGAGTTTAGCAATACGCTTGTCATCTTTATGTCGGACAATGGTGCATGCGCGGAATGGGATCCCTACGGTTTCGACATTAGTTCCAGCAATCAAAACATCCTTCACCGTGGGCCACAGATCGAAACGATGGGCGGGCCAGGCACGTTTCACAGCGCCGGTTCCGCGTGGGCGAATGCTTCGAATACGCCGTGGCGTCTGCAAAAACACTACAACCACGAGGGCGGCATTGCGTCACCGTGTATCATTCATTGGCCCGGTGGCCGGATACGTCGTGGTGCGATCGAAGATCAGCCGGCTCACATCATCGATCTAATGCCAACGATGGTACAGTTGACCGGTGCCCGATACACGTCAAAGCTGGATTTGGTTGGTGAGAGCTTACTGCCGTTGATGCACGCCGAATCGCATGTGGCACGCACTCTATATTTTGAACACGAGGGTAATCGAGCGGTCCACGATGGAAAATGGAAATTGGTCGCCCTGAAAGATCAACCGTGGGAACTTTACGACGTCGAGCTCGACCGGACCGAATTGAACGACTTGGCGCGTGAACACCCCGGTCAAGTCAAGCGTTTGGCGGCGATGTGGGACCAATGGGCAGAGGCCAATCAAGTGACTCCGCTGCCAACGGATTATGGTGTCGAGTATCTTGGTCGACCGAGCCAGTATCCGTAGCATTCTTGGAAATGAGGCAGAATACCAAGCGAATAAAGTGACAAAGCGGTCATGGACCCGCCGGCTCTCAATCAATCAATCATCAATCGGCCGGCCGTCTAGCCGGTCCCTTGCGGGCGGCTTGATCTCGGAACCGTGGCCGTTCCCACAGAAGTAAATTCTAGGTACTTCAACACTAATTCTTTTGTTGATAGGTAAAACAATGAAACGCATGTTGTCATCGATAGCCGTAGTCGCTGTCTGCATTGGATTTACAACAAGTCAATGGACGTTCGCCGCTGATGAGCGTCCCAACGTCATCCTGTTGTTGTGCGATGACATCGGCGCGCACGAACTTGGTGTTTATGGCCACCCGAAACACAAGACGCCGAATTTAGACAGATTGGCCAACACCGGAATCTATTTCGAGACGGGGTATGCAACGCCGATTTGTCATTCGACTCGTTTTCAAATCATGACCGGCCAATATGGGCATCACAACGGCGTCTATCAATTTCCGGCACGGCCTGGCGGACCGAAAGTTGCAAACAAGGGCGCCGATGACATTTCAAAGCATTTGACGATTGGCAAGGTCTTCAACGATGCCGGTTACGCGACCGCCCACTGTGGCAAATGGCAATTAAGCGGCGAGCATCCCAACTTGATTTACGAGACCGGGTTCGATCAGTACTGCATGTGGGCGTACAAACACAATCTGCCACCGGGAGCCGAACATGACGGGATGTGGGAAGGCAAATCGGGCGTCAAGACCGCTCGCTATTGGCACCCATCGATCGTGAAGAATGGCGAGTACTTGCCGACGACGATCGACGATTATGGACCGGATATTTTTTCGGACTTCGCAATCGATTTTGCCCGAAACAGTGGCGAAAAACCTTTCTTTATCTACTACCCGATGGCGCTTGTGCATTCGCCCTATTGGCCGACGCCCGATGACAATCCGTCGGATGATGAAAAGAACGTCAATGCAAAATCGAATTGGCAATCCAACGTACAGTACACCGATAAAATTGTGGGAAAGTTGATCGCCGGACTCGAGCGAATGGGCAAACGCGACAATACTTTGTTTATCTTTATCGGCGACAACGGAACCGGGGGCAACGGCAAAGCGCAAGTCACCGAGATGGGGTGCCGCGTGCCGTTCATCTTGAATGGGCCGAACCTCGTCAAACCGGTTGGCGCCTGCCGAGAATTGGTTGATATCTCTGATGTCTTGCCAACATGCTGCGACGTTGCGGGGATTCAACTGCCCGAGGATGCTGTGATCGACGGT
Source organism: uncultured Pirellulaceae bacterium (assembly GCA_963975425.1). Lineage (GTDB taxonomy): Bacteria > Planctomycetota > Planctomycetia > Pirellulales > Pirellulaceae > CAXBGS01. The sequence continues at coordinate 688,439 of CAXBGS010000002.1, read as the reverse complement.
ATTAGTTTTCGCGATTACCTCAGGGGTGATCTTACACCCAAACGCGACTACGTTTATCAGTACCTGGGCGGCGGACGGGTTGTCCGCACGAAACGTTGGCTGCTGGAAAAGAACACGATGAGCGACTTCGGGCGTCTGATCGATTGTGGTGAGTCGCGAAACGGGGATGGCTATGTCGACAAGACAAATTCGAACGAACCCGAGGCAGTCGCGGCACGCGAGATGATGCGAGAAATTTTGGCCGACAAACCGGTCCCCGTCGTTGCCGCGACAAAGCCGAAGACGAGAACACAGAAACAGAAAAAACAGAAGGCTAAGTCATAATGCATCCTACGATTCTGAGACGAGAATCCCCTATTGCCCGTTTGCTTGCGAGAGCGTCGTTGACGACAGCGACAAAGCGGACAGCCACACAGGCGACAGCCACACAGGCGACGGGGCCGGGCAAACGCGGTCAGTGTTGTGTTCGTACATTTGCGGGCGCCGTTTCTGCTCTGTTGATGTGGCTGACTTGTTTCGCCGGAAACGCCGGTGCACAACCCGCCGGTGATTCGTCGGTCGCAAAGCCATTGAATATTCTGTTCATCCTTTGTGATGACCACCGCTTTGACTGCCTGGGCGCTGCTGGCCATCCGTTCTTAGAAACGCCACACATCGACAGCCTGGCCAAGAACGGGGCCATGTTGACACACGCTTATGTCACGACATCGTTGTGTTCGCCAAGCCGCGCTTCGATCCTGACCGGGCAATACGCGCACAATCACCGCGTCGTTGATAACTATCACCCGGTCGATCCGGATTTGACCTTCTTTCCACAACAATTGCAAAAAGCTGGATACGAAACCGCGTTCATTGGTAAATGGCACAAGGGAGGTGACATTGATGATCCACAACGTGGGTTCGATCACTGGGTCGCATTTAAAGGTCAAGGAACGTATTGGCCCGACGGACATGGAACCACGCGTGAAGTGCCTCAGACGACCTACGACGGATTCAACGTCAACGGCAAACGCGTCGAGCAACAGGGATACATCACGGATGAGTTGACCGACTACGCGATCGATTGGTTGTCATCGCGCGACGATGACAAGCCATTCTTTCTGTACCTCAGCCACAAGGCGGTCCATGCCGACTTTGTTCCCGCTGACCGACACCGCGGTCGGTACGATGATCAACCCTTGCCGATCCGAACGCCAACGGTGCAAGAGATGGATGCGGGCAAGATGCCAATGTGGTTGCGGAACCAACGCAATAGCCGTCACGGCGCTGATTTTGGCTACAACATCGCGGATTTTAGTCCTGCGGTCTACTACCGCCGATATTGCGAGGCGCTGCTTGCCGTCGACGATAGTGTTGGACGTCTGGTGGCGGAACTCAACTCTCGCGGACTCGGTGACGAAACGCTGGTCGTCTACATGGGCGACAACGGATTTCAATTCGGTGATCATGGCTTGATCGACAAACGGACCGCGTACGAAGCGAGTGCGAAAGTGCCGCTATTGATGCAGGCACCTGGCAAGATTCCCCCCGGACAAGTGTTTGACGGGCTGGTGGGTAATATTGATATCGGCCCGACGCTGTTGCAAGCGGCATCGGCACCGGCGCTTCCCGAAGTGGACGGAATCAGTTTCTGGGATGCGATTTGCCAAGCCGATGCGAATGCATTGTCACGCAAACACTTGTTGTATGAATACTATTGGGAACGCAACTATCCTCATACACCGACACTGCACGCGATTATCGGCGGACGATGGAAATACATCCGGTGTCATGGATTGTGGGATCGAGATGAATTTTATGATTTGCAGAACGATCCCGGCGAGATGAACAATCTGATTGAATCGCCCCAGCATGCCGACCGAATTGCCGAAATGAATTCTCAGCTTTGGCAAATGCTGGCCGAGAGCAACGGGATGGACGTTCCGTTGTTGGAGGATCGTGGACCGCGATTTCCATGGCGTCATCCCGAACATGCACAGCAGGCGACGTTTCCACAAGAGTATTTCCGACGTACGGAAAAAGAGTGATGCACAACCAGCGGAAACGAAGTCGATGACGTTCGATGTCCAGCAACATCACCGCTGTATGTCGCGACTCTTGCGATCGGGAATGCCTTTTGTTTCGGTCACACTGGTCGATATCCGAGGCAGTGCGCCGCAGGTCAAAGGTGCGAAAGCCTTGATCACGGGTGCCGGAATCGAAGCCGGCACCATCGGCGGCGGAAAAATCGAAGCCGCCGCAATTCGGCACGCGCAAGCATTGCTGTCCAGCAGCAAAGGCACAACATGTGACTTCGTAACCTGGAATCTGCAGACGGAAATCGGCATGACGTGCGGTGGCGAAGTCAAGCTATTCTTCGAGGTCTACGGCAAGCCTGATTGGCCGATCGCCGTCTACGGTGCGGGGCATGTCGCTCAGGCGTTGTTGCCGATCCTGCTGCAGCTTCATTGCCGCGTGACTTGGATCGATCCCCGTTCTTCATGGCTGGACAAGATCGATGACCATCCAAAGCTGCAAAAGGTTTGCTGCGATGATCCAGAAAGTACGGTCGCACACCAACCGGACAATAGTTTCTTTGTCTTAATTAGCAAAGGCCATTCGGCTGATTTGCCTGTTCTCGCAAAAATTCTCAGCACACGCGATGCACCCTATGTCGGCGTGATCGGCAGCAACCAGAAAGCAAACGTACTGCGGCGTGAACTGAGACAGCGAAACATTGGCGAAACTAGCATTGAATCGTTTGTTTGCCCGATTGGGTTACCGCTGGGGAATAACACGCCCGCGGAAATATCCATCAGTATTCTCGCCCAACTGATTCAGCGTCGTGACGAACTCGGCATTCTGGACCATGCGGTCAAACGGTTTTAGCCACAGTCTTGTCTTTACGCATCGGCCCGGTCGCTTGATCGGGCATTATCGATCTGCGCCCTGTCAAACTTTACTTGGTAAGAATTGCGTTACGATTCCAGTCGGACACCACCGGCGCTCAGCACCAATGCGACCCGGGGCAATCGGCCGACGAGCTTTTCGGTCCGATAAAAGAATTCATCTTCGTCACCGGGATCAGGCGCTTGCATTCCCAAAAAGACGAAAGCCGCGTCACGACTGGTTGTCTGGATCGCGGATTGTGGATGGCTAGACACCACAACTTTGGTGGTTCCTGAAATCCGAGCTTTTCGAAGCAACGAGTCCAGGTGATCGCGGACGTCGTCGGTGCCCTCTTCGTTTTCGACGACGCGAAGCAGTCGTAAGCGACGGCCTCGCCAATCGGAATGGTTTTGCATCAGGTGGCCCAGCAGAACCATCAGTTCGCCATTGGCGCGACCACGCCACCACACGTCGATAGTTCCCGTTGGTACTGCCCAGTCGTCGTCGGGTTCGTCGACGCGCCGAAGGACGACAACGCTGCGCCCCAGGCCTTCTAAGTTTCGCAGCAGTCCCGCAAAAACTCGCATGCGATCGGCTGATAGTGGACAACCCAGCAGCACGACGTTGGGCCGCAGCCGGCCCAGGCCCTGGCACTGCACCAGCGCCTCGACGCCCGAGGTATAGTCGGCCGCGACGACCACGGCGGGAAAGGCGTTCAGATCGCGATCTTTGATCATCGCGTGCAGGATCTTTTCTTGCGAGCCGCGACGTCGCCGGTGATCATGGAGCTCGCCGGGTATCACTTGGCCCAGCGTTAGCACGCCCGTGTCCGCGGTTAGCCACGATCCGAACACGACCAAGTGGGGGCGCGAGAATCCGGTTCCGCTGAGGGCAAGTACGAAGGGTCGCCAGTTCTTGGGGTGATAAAGTTCGTCTTCCAGCTTTAGCAGGTTGCGGCGCGTACGTTCGAAGAGCAGACCGCTGTTCAGGCTGCCCCAGTTTGCCGTCAGTTCAACGCTGGATAGGTACCAATGCAATGCGCTGACCATGGCGGTCGCAACGAGTGCCCAGCGCCAGTCGATCAACAGCATCACCACGGCGCACCCGATAGCGCCGGCCAGCGATGTTGACCAGTGACAGTATCGAAACTGCGGGCGGTAACTTGGATTCTTGGTGATCGATTCATAAAACGTTGCCAAGTTCAACAGTCCATACGTCACCAGGAAAGCCATCGTGATCAGGGGCGCAATGGTGTTCAGGTCGGCCAGCATGATTCCCGCTTGGGAAATCAAGAACGTCACAAAGATAGCTCGACGTGGTTCGCCGTCTTTGGCGGATGTGACGCCTAACGGATTGAACCATCGAAACAATCGGTCGCGCGAAAGTGATTGCAAAATTCGCGGTGCTCCCATCATGCTGCCCAGTGCCGAGGACAGTGTTGCGGCAAAAATTCCGGCGACGATCAGCGACGCCATGACCGCAATTTCTGAGATGATCAGGTTGTTGCCGATCAGTGATGCACGATCGCGCGACCCGGCCAACAGAAAGGCTTGTGCGGCATAGACCAAACCGGTGACCACCACCGCCGCAAGCGTGCCTCGCGGGATCGAACGTGCCGGGTCCTTCAGGTCCCCCGACATGTTCGCGCCGGCCATGATCCCTGTCACCGCGGGAAAGAACAACGCGAACATCGTCCAGAACGTTTCGCCCTCGAATCCCGGTCCGCTGTTTTCACGCAGCAACTGCCAGTCGAACGATCCCATGGCTCCCACCGCAAAGGATGCCAGCGATAACACCACCGCGCCGAGGATGAAAAACTGAATTCGCAGCGTCCAGCCTGCGCCAATAGACACGCACACAAAGACGGCCATATTGGTGATCGATGCCACCAGCAGTGGTGAGACCGCAGCCGGCAGGTACGCGACCAAAGCTTCGGTGAATCCGATCACGTACATCGCGACCGACAAGGCTTGCGCGGCAAAGAACAAGACCCCGATCGCACCGCCGAACTCGGGGCCCAGGCTGCGGCTGATCAGAAAGTAAGCACCGCCGCCTTCCACTTTCGTGTTTGTCGCAATTGCCGATAGCGACAGCGTGGTCAGCAGTGTGATCAGCTTGCTGGCCAGCACGATCAGTAGCGCCGCCCACAAACCGGCTTGGCCCACGACCACGCCAAACCGCAGGAACATGATGACGCCCAGGATCGTCAAGACGCAGGGCGTAAAGACGCCGGCAAACGTGCCGAATTGGTTTCCGTCGCCTCTCTGCGATACTTGGCTCATCACGATTGCCGTCTTGGCGGTACAGTTGCAAACCGCCAAGGTACGTCATGCGATTCAGCGGCGAAAGGCAAGTCTCTGTTTTTCGTTCGCTAATGCGACCGCTCGGGCGTCGATTCGCGCGGTGTGAAAGAAAAGTTGGGGCTTTGAGCAAAGAACTGCAGCGGATTCTCGTACACGACTTTGCGAATGGTTGCTTCACTATGACCGCGACGTCTCATTTCAAAAATCAAATCAGGAACGGCCGTCGGTTTGCTCGGTCCCCAATCACCCGCCGAATTTGCCATCAGTCGGTCCGAGCCGTACGTCTCGATCATGTCAACGGCACGCTGGGGCGTGCATTTCGTGACAGGATAAAGTGTCATGCCCGCCCAGAAACCGCGATCAAGCACTTCGCCGATCGTATGTTCTTCGACATGGTCGACCAAGACGCGCGAGCGATCGATTCGCGAATCGTCACAAAGCATATCAAGGATCATGCGCGTGCCCTGATACTTGTCTTCCAGGTGCGGCGTGTGGATCAAGATTGACTGTTCATACTTAACGGCGACATCGAGGTGTTCCAGAAAGATGGTCGCTTCGTTCTTGGTGTTCTTATTCAGGCCGATTTCGCCGATGCCAAGGACGTTGGGTTCGTCTAAGAATTCGGGGATCATTGCAATCACGTCGCGCGACAACGAGACGTTCTCGGCTTCCTTGGCGTTGATGCAAAGCCACGTGTAATGCTGGATGCCATAGGCGGCGGCGCGCTTGGGTTCGACCTCGGTCAGTTGACGGAAGTAGTCGCGAAAGCCATCGACGCTGCCACGATCAAACCCGGCCCAAAATGCCGGTTCGCTCATCGCGACGCATCCCATTCTCGCCAGCGTCGCGTAATCATCGGTCGTCCGTGAAACCATATGAATATGGGGGTCGATGTAATCCATAACTTGTCAACTTAGATTGAAACGAGAACGAGGAAGTCAGTCTCTGTCCGGCACAAGACCGCTGGGTTTTGAAGCGGTTGATCGCAGCAGGCGATGATCCAAACAGGTATGGTTCATCACCGACATGGATGAAACGGCTTCGATCAAACGATCTGGTTAGAGTTGCATTTTGTTTCGCCAGTCACTTTCGTATTCTCGCGAGAAAAGTCGCTGCAGTCGTGCCGCACGGTCTGGACCTTCACTCAGTAAGATGCGGATGGCATCATCGATCTTTCCACGCTGGTCGTTCGGATTTCTTGGCAAAGGCTCGCCATCATCGGACGCTCGATCGACGCGGTCCAGGACAGCGGCAATCTCGAGCAGCTTTGCCCGGATGTCCAAGAATGAATGGTCAAAGATTTCGGCAGCGTTCGTTTCTTGATGCAATTCGATTTTCATCACGCAAGTTCGATTGGATGCCCTGATTGCGGCGAAAGCGTTATCGCGCATCAGCGGCAAAGTTGGCATGAGGGGCCGCCAGAATGACTGCGGGTAAATCCGGCGACGGAATCTCATTATACGGTCGCGTCTAATTGTTTGCTCAACCCCCGCCAATTTTTGGCGATGACGGTCATCGCGGCGAGATGTCGCGGGATGCGGATTGTCGCGCGAGCGAGCGATTGTGCGGGCTGGGCCGGAAATACCAATCGGGCTGCCGTTTTCGATTGATGATTCGTCGGTTGGCAATACCTCGCTGGTGCCCAAGACGTAAAGTTGATCGGCGAATATCCCAGCACCGCTGATGGGTCGTCATGCGAATCACTCATTGATTCCTCGGCCGCCGGACCGGACTATGCACGGACTTGATGTAACATTTCAAACGCTCGCAGAGACCCATAACGTTTCTGCTGTCGACGTCCTGATCGGAGCGATCAAGGATGGGGATAAATATATACGTCGTCGGGCCCTGTCCGCATTGCTGCAACGTCCCGAAAAGCACGGCGCCGCCGAGTTGTTAAAGGTTTGGTCCCATCTGGATGAGGACAATATTGCGGCGCTCAAGTCGTCGCCGAAATGGCTGCTCGACGCCGTTTTGGATGCCCTGAAATCGGACAAAGACACGATTGTCGCGGCCATCAAAGCCGCTCAAGATGTTCAGCTGCATGACGTCGTGTTGCCGATCATTGAATTGGCCGAGTCGCATCGTTCTCGCTCGGTTCGCCACGAGGCGACGGAAATGGTTTTAGCAATCGCGAAAAACCTTGGGTTCGAAGCTCGGCACAATCGCGATCCGTCGACCATTCGCCGTCCGATCGTGGCCAGGCTTGATACGTCGGTTCGCTGTCTTTCGATGCATCGAAATGATGATCTTGTCGATGCGTTTTTGATGGTCTCGGCTTGGAGCGACACCACCCTGCGCACGGCGCTTGACCCTGAGCAACCGACGGCCAAGCCGTTGCTGATTCGACTGGAAGAAAGCCAGCAATACAGCGTCGTCGAACTGCTGACTGGGTTCCTGCATCGTCGCAAGATCTCACAACAAGTGGTGGAAATCATCAGTCGACGTCCCGATGATTCCTGCCGCGAGGCTTTACTGCGAACGACCACGAACAACCCCAGTGCAGTCGTGGTCCGCAATTTGAACGCAATCGGTATTCCGATGAGTTGTCGCGGCGGCGAACAGTTGATGCGGAGCCTGCCGCCGGAACGTCGTGCCGCTCTCGCGCACGTCTATATCGCAGCGGCTCAAGACATTACCAAGCAATTGCATGTTGTCGTCACCGCCATCGAACTGGGCGGACCCGGGTGCCCGGAAGCGGGATTGGCAGGTCTAAACCGAACCGAAACGCCCAGTTTTGAATTTTGGCTTCCCGCCATCTTTGTGATTGCCGAAGACGATGATGGCAAAGTTCAGGCCGACGAAAAATCTCGGTTGCTATCTCGGTTGATCGATCAATTGGGGCACGATGATGACGCCATTGTTCGTGGAACGCGACGCATTCTCGGCGCATTGAACGTGGCGGACGTCTTGCCACGGTTCGATGAATTTGAGGACCACGAAGCGAGCGACATCGGCAAGGTTGTCCGACGAGTGGACTCCGACGCTATCGGCCAAATCCGTGACGGGCTGCGGCATCCGGTGCTGAAAAAACGAATTGCCGCGATCGGTGCTGCCGATGCGTTGGCCGCCGTGGACGACCTGGTGGACCTGTTCGACCATATTTCGCACGAAGATCACCAAGAGGCGCGGATACTTGCCGCCCATGCCATGGCGAAAGCACGTAGCGAAAAGACGCTCGATTTGCTTCGCGAGATGACCGAATTGCCCGACTGTGCGGCGCGTGACGCTGCCGTCGAAGCGTACAACTATCGATTGAGCCTAACAGCCAGCTAACTCACTGTTCATCGACAGACCCCTAGCTATGTCCTTCACGAACCTTGCATTGATTGCCGCCACACGCGTTGAAGATTTAACGCTGGCGTACCGCGCGCCCGTCGAAGAGGAAGCCGGTGTTTCGGTTGTGTGGTGGATCATGGTTCCCTTTGTCGCACTTGCGGTCGGGCTGATCGTGCATCGCACTTGTCGAAAACGCCGCCACACCGTCGAAACGCCCAATGACCTGTTGCGAGAGCTGTGTTACGCGCACCGGATCAACGGCACAGGCCGCAACCTGCTTGGAGTCGTTGCCGAAAAGGCGGCGCTGGAAGTTCCTGCGTCGATGTTCCTGGCCATGAAGAAGTACGATGCGGCCGTTGACGCCGCTTCCAAGCACGTCAAATTTGATCGCCACGACCAAGCGATGTTGCGTATGTTGCGGCGCCAGCTTTTTACCTTATCCAGGTGAACGCCAGCCTGAGTTGAACGCCAGCCCGAGTTGAACGCTAGCCCGAGTGCTGCGAACCGCCGCCAGGAATTAGAGCAATCATTCAGCGAGAGTCGACGGCCAAGGTTGATCTGCGGCTTCGGTCAGTAGTGCGGCGGTTTCTCGTCCAGTGGGTCTTCTGCTGAAGTGGATTTTAGTTTCAGCTCTTTGATCTGCGTCTCCAGGCGAGTGACGCGTCGCTGCATTTGGTCAAGCTCGAGGGCCTGCGACGTGACGACTTCATTCAGCTGATCGAATAGTCGCTGCAGGTGGGCTAACGTGATTTCTAGTTCGGTCTCGCGAGGACTCACTGGCGAATGCTCCCGTTCGGTTTATCGAATGTCAGCGAACGACCGCAGGTCATAGTCGATTCCCACGTAGTCGAGAACGCGGCAGAATCCACGCAGGGCAACCCCGAACCCATCAGGCCCGCTGAATCCACCAAACTGTCCACCACCTTTGACATGTGGTTCCAAATCGAAGAACACGCCATCGACACCTCTGGATGTCATGCGGTCGTGAATCGCCGGCAATTCGTCTTTCAGGTCTCTCAGGATCGCTTCGTGGCCACTATCGCCAATGTCCGCGGGAACAAAGTTGCTCAGGCTCGCTTCGTCAACGTGAGCGATGCGGCCGCCTGGCGATGGATCGTGATAGTCCTTGATATGCAACCACCCGAGACTGGGCTTCATCGCCAAGTACTGCGCATAGGTCTCGTCGGCGGTAAAGCCCTGCGTGACAATATTCGCCCCGTCAAAAATGGTGACCATTGCCGGATGATTCACCTTTTGGGCGATTTCTTTTAACAGATCGCCGGTCTGTCCAACCAGATTCGCCTCGACTTCCAGGCCAAAGGTCAGGCCGCGCGAATCGCACAGCTCGGCGATGGCCGACAGTTGATCCGCAACTTGGCTGACGTGATCTTCCGGTGCGGTTCCCCGAGGGTGGTAAAACGCAAAGCCGCGGATCAACTTTGCACCGAAGGCCTGGGCACGGTCACACGCCGTCGCCACATCCTCTTTCAAGTAAGTATCGAACGGGACGAAACGGTTTTGTGTCCCGTCGTCGATGTCTAACAACTTTACCTTGCCGATGGGCGAGCCGATGCTGCTGACGCTCAAGCCGTAGTCGCCCTGCATTTTCACCAGATGCTGGATTTCTGCATCAGAGAGTTGCATCACGTTCTTGATGCCGTCACCGGCATCAATGAAACGGATCGAATAGTACTTCAGCCCCAGTGCAGCGAACGCCGAATACTGCTGAACGGCTAATTTTTCGTTGGCTGCTTCGTCGGCGAAACCGCTAAGAAGGATAGGGTTCATAGGTGAAGGGAGAGAGTTAGAAGGTGAAAGGGAGCGAGTGACAGAAAACGACAGTGGGCGAATGAGTCGACTGAGCTGGCGGTTGGCGATGGACAGCAGGCGTCGGCTTCGGAGGATCGCCGCGCCTGTCGCATTTCGCCTTCGACCTTTAGTCTTCCTCTGGGTATTCGACGATGATGTTGCTATGCAGTCCACCCCGGGGGGTCCACTGGCTCTCGATTCTCGCGCGGCGTGGCTTTACGACGGCCAGAAAGTCGTCCATGATGCGGTTCGTCACGGCCTCGTAAAAGATACCCTCGTTGCGAAATCGCTGCAGGTACATTTTGAGGCTCTTTAGCTCGACGCATCGTTCGTCAGGCACATAGGTGAAGATAATTTTGCCGTAGTCCGGCTGTCCGGTCTTGGGACAGACCGACGTAAATTCCGGACAATGATGTTCGATGGTAAAATTGCGTGACGGGCTGGGGTTTTCGAAAACTTCCAGCGTGTCACGAAAGTCACTCACGTCGCTCACGGATTATTTCTCCTCGTTGTTGCCTTCACACGATCAAGTCGAATTCTCGCACGAGTCGCAACGGGCGAACAGGGGGACGTCGCGCGAGAATCAGGGCGATCGTGCCCGCAAATGTTTGCGAATCGCGGAGACATTTTCGAGCCGGCAAGGCGAGGGGAAACTCACCGGGACAACGAGCTTCTTTATTCGCACCAGCGGATGCAATCTCCGCTGTTGGTTCTGTGATACACCCTACGCGTCCTGGTCACCGAAAGGCGACAAGTACTCGGTCGATGATCTTGTCAAAGCCGCCCGCGACATCGATGCGACTCATGTTGTCTTGACCGGTGGCGAGCCGATGCTGCCAAAAGAATCCGTCCTCTTGTGTCAAGCGTTACGGGCCGCCGGCTTGCACGTGACCATCGAAACCGCAGGAACGATCGACCGATCGATCGAATGCGACTTGTTGTCGATCAGTCCAAAGTTTCGCAGCAGCACCCCTGACGCAAACGAGCATCCCAACTGGGCTCGGCTGCACGAACAACGTCGGCTGCCGGTCGACGTGATGAAGCGGTTGATTGAACGTGCGCCGGACTGTCAATTGAAATTCGTTGTTGACTCGCCCGATGACTACGACGAGCTGATGTCGATCGTGAGAGCGGTCGACGTCGTCGCGTCCGACGTATGGATCATGCCCCAGGGAAGTACGATCGAGGCGTTGGATAAAGCCATCGAGTGGCTGAAACCGTGGTGTGAGGCCAACGACTTTACTTACTGTGACCGGATGCAAATTCGCTGGTTTGGAAATCGGCGCGGTACTTAGCCTTCGCCACGCGAACTCATTAATGCATCGGATTGACACTGGCAGCATGAACGAGCTTTCTGCTTGATGTCAAAATCGTCAACGATCGCATGATCGCTCGCGTTGCCAGGCTTCGCCTCTTAACCGCCATCAAGCTGAAGTTGCTTTCCTCGGGCTAAGACGTCATCGACGAATTCACGGACCTCGCGGTATCGTTTGTCACTGACGCCGGTGAAACGGTTTAAGTCGTCGATCTCGTTGCGACATTGCTGCAGCCGCGTCAGCATTCCTGGTATCGAAAGTCGCACAGCGATATCTTCGCTGATCAGAGTGTCTTCAACCGCTTCGGCCAATCGCTGCGTTGTCGCCAGTGCGATGAGCGGACGCCCGCCGATGACCCCCGCTCTGGTACGCAGCCAGGATAACGCGAAAGCATTGATGAACGACATATCGGTCTCGATCAGATCGATCGCTTCCTGTGCTCGCTTGACTCGGTCCGGTCCGTTCACGTGCAATCGCCAATAGCTGCGCAGGTTTGCAGCATACGGAAACGCGGGTTCGCCAGGTTCGACCGACAGCAAGACATCATCGCGCTGCTGAATCAGGTCGAAACGTCGTTGGTTGTTAGCGAAAATGGCTTCGACGATCCGCAGGTGACGATCATCCAGCAAGCCTAGCAACTGTTGGACCTCTTTTTCGGACAGCGCATATCGGGAACCCATCAAATGATCCGACAGCACGGTGAATGCGGCTCGAGGATCCTCGGGATACTTATTGCACGATTCAGAAATCAAATCGGCCCATCGTTGCACATCCCCCGCGGATTTCGCCATCGTCGCTTCACGCAGCAAGCGATCGATCGGGTCCTCGATTCGCGCGAGTAATTGTTGCGACTCGTCGGGGGTGTATTCCCAGGCTCGAAGCTGCAACAGGCTTGAAATATCAAGTGTGGGGCACAGTTCGCGTGCCGCGGCATCGGATCGCATGATCGGTCGAAAGCGATCGATTGCCTGATGAACCGTGTCCTTATCGTCTTTCAAGCGTGACGCGGATCGTGAGACCGCAAACAGGTTGTTGTCGTCGGTGATCACGGGCGCATCGGCCGCAAATTCTTTTCCTCCCTGTTCGTCCATCTTTAGCATCGAAAACAAATCCGACGGGGTGCGTACGCCGATGCTGCGATAGTAGCGACGGTTCGGCTGAGCGATGAACGACTCAGTCTCGGAAGTCTTCTCGGGCTCAAACTTTTGATGCCCCGCGATGAACAGCAGCTCGCCCTGAATCGGTGAATATAGCCGTACGTGAGGGAATACATCGCGGAGCGTGGCCATCATCGACCGCGCGAGTGGAACGTCGACGAATTCCGACGCCATCCATTGCAGAAACACACCGTCATCGGTCAGATGATCGCGAGCGATCCTCGCAAATTCACGCGTGAACAAATGCGATGCGCCCGCGGTCCACGGGTGCGAAGGTTGCGAGACGATTGAATCGTATTTTTTGGTAGTCAAATGCAGACCGTTTCGACCATCGTTCATGATGACCCGCAGACGAGCGTCCTGCATCGGATCAGAATCCCGCATGGGGCCGATGATTCGATTTGCCTCCACCACCGCAGGCTCAAGTTCAAAAACATCGATCTGCTTGACTGTCGGCGGTACATTTGCCGCCGCGACGCCGCCGCCAAGCCCCACGATCAACATCGATTCGCACTGCGGACGCATCAGTGGCGGCAGTGCGGCCAACCAAACCGCCGATCCCTGCACGTTGCGCGCGCTGCCTTTGGGCACCGTCGCTGCTTCCGGCAATCCGTTGGTGCGAACTTGGATGTAACCGCGTTGGTCGAACAATGCGACTGTCGCGCTGCGACCGACTTTGGTGTGGATCAGTTTTCCTTTGACCGGGTGCCCGGCGAGACCCGATCGGCGAAGCACGTTTGTTGGAAATGGCGGCCGAAAAACCACCGCGACCACCAGCGCCGCAGCGACCACCGCAAGGTGTGCCTTGCCGATCCGCATCAAGAGGACCGCCGCCAGTGCGAGGCTAAGGTTGACCAGAATCGCGAGCAGCGCGGTCCCCTCGTACTGCAGCGACGGCAGCAACCATGCGCCCGTGACCATCGCGCCGATGATCGCTCCGACGGTATTCCACAGATAGACAGTTGCCGATCCGCGTGCCGCATCGTGTTCGTCTTTGGCGAAAATTCGAATCGCGAACGGGAATGTGCTGCCGATGAAAATCGCTGTTGGTGTCAAAGCAAGAATCGACGTCGTCACGTAGATCGCCAGCGACGTGCCGCCGAAATCATCGCCAGGCGGTTTCGATGCCATTGAATCGATGCATCGATAAGCAATCAACGAGCAAATGCCGGCGCCGCACTGCGCGTACGCAAACCCCTTGGCCGCTATCCGTCGCGTCCGGCAAAAACGTGCTGCCAACGTGCTGCCAATTGCGATTCCCAATAAGAATCCGGCAAGCATGGTCGAAAAGGCAAAAATGCTGCCACCCATCAAATGCCCGAGCATTCGCGTGAAAACGATCTCGTAACAAAATGATGCGGCGCCGCTGATCGCGACCAGCCACAGGACCATTCTGGCCAAAGATGGCGCCGGTTCGTCCGGTTCAGCGGCCGATGATTTCACAAAGGTCGATTCGGACCCGTCGATGCGTGAGGCGACCGAATCGGCCAGCGCTCGTTTGCGCCGTTTCGGAAGACTTCTCTGTTTGCGCGTTGGCTTGGGATCGGGCTTGTCCACTGGCGTCTCGATACCAGAAGCAAACCCTGGAATACGAGCCATCAGGCATACCAAGACGAACACCAGCAAATTTGCGGCGACCCCAACCCAAACTGTTTTGGAAAGGCCTAGCGCAGGCAAGCAGACAAACGCGGCCGTCAGCGTTCCGACAACGGCACCAGCTGTGTTGATCGCATAAAGAAGAGCGATTTGCCAACCAAGTTGGTCGTTACGATGTACCACATGCTTTGTCAGCAGCGGCAGCGTCGCACCCATCATCGTTGTCGGTAACAAGATCAACGAGAAGGTGGAAACGAAGGCGAACAGGACCTGTCCCCACGAACCGGCATCGACCGGTTCGGGGTAGCCGCCGAATAGGGCAGACTGAATCGACCGGACCACCATCAATCCAATCGGCACTGCCAGTGCCGAAAGAGCGATTCCTGCTTCCAGCAGTCCATAGGTCAGCAGCGGCCGCGTGACGCGGTCAACAAAGCGTGCGGCAATCGCGGCGCCGAGGGCAAGACCGCCCATGTACGAGCCCAGAATGACGGCCAACGCCTGCTCGGACGTTCCCAGCACAATCGCAAACTGCCGAAGCCACACGGTTTCATACAGCAATGCGGCGAAGCCAGACAACATAAAGCAGGCCGCCACGAGCAGGAAAGGTCGAAGGTCAACGAGTCCTGTCGACTTGCTTCGATCAATCTCGGCCACGGCATCCGTTGTCAATGAGAAGTTCTGGGTCAATGAGAAGTTCGGTGAGCAGAAGTCGCCATTGTCGTTCAAATGGTTTGCAGTCACAACCGACCACAACCGGTTGATCGGGTTCAATCGTCACCCCCGATCACTCGCCCCCAATCGATTTCGCTGAGTTGATCGTCGCGCGTCACTCACCACACGTGATTTGCACGGGGGCATCCGCCGGCGATGGGTTTCAATTCGATTGATCTCGGTGACAAGCGAGTCTTGGCAGCCATCTGGGGCGTGGCAGCCATCGCTGGCGTTTTATCCAATTCTGCGCAGGCTGCGTTTATCCGATGCATTAGGTCGGATGCTATTCTTCCTGCAAATCGATCACTGGTGGTTCGGCATTTTCCCATGGGAACGTATGCCCGGTTTCTTTCGCTTTCGCGATGATGGTTCGTACCTCGCGGCTAAACCACGCCGGTTTGAAGGGCCGCTTTGATTCGAGCAATCGACCGAGTTCGTCCAGTGCGCCGCCCTCGTAGAGGACCCAGGCTCGGCCGATCGTTTGCGTGTTTGCAAAATAGCCTTCCAACCGAATCGGCTGTTGGCGTAATTTCTGATCGAGCTGATCAAGTTGTTGCATCCCGGCTTCCAATCCATGCAGTCGCGCTGTACTGCGGGCCGCAATGGAAGTCGCGATGACCGCGTGCTTTACGGCCAAGTCCCAGTTATACAGTCGGCCGTGAGGCGAGGCGCGATTGAAATCTTGAATGTCGCCCATTGCCCGGTTCATTCTTGCAAACCGGTCGATCACCAGTTCGTCCGTCCCATCGATACTTGCCGCCATGATCGAATGATGGTGGGCTCGAATATGCAACGGATATGTCTTCAAGACATCCGCGCTTAATGTTTCCACGCTGCGCCATGTCGAGGATCGGCACCAAGTTCCCACGCCGCCGGCCAGCACCAAAATCACGAATAAACCGTGATACCAGGCGACCGAAAGCGATGTTCGGCGCCACATCGATGCGGTCACCCAAGCAAACAAGAGGCAAAAGCAAATCAGTGACGGATACGTCCGGTATTCGCAATAGATTTCGCCGGTCACATAAATGCCGTGAATCATGTGGCTGCCCACCAGCGCGCCGACCGCCCAAGCCTGCCAACGGTGGCCACGGCGCCAACACACCGTCGCCAAAATCACACAGGCCAACAGACCGGCCGTTCCGCCGAGGACTGCAGGATCGGACCACTGAAATGAGTAATAACCTTGGTGGTCACTCGTTAAATCGGTTGGTGCAACGAGTTGTTTCGCGATGAGTGATGAATGTCGGGTTTGCGTCAACCAAGTTTGATGCAGCGCGGGAGAAAATACGAATGACTTCGTGACCGAGACTGATTGACCAAGCGCGTACAAGAAGTCGGCGCCCACGGTTGCAAGGGCGATGATCAACGCGCCGCTGACCAACAGCCAGTGCAGGCGGTTCTTCAACAACCCTGACCACTGCGGCTTTCGCCAAAAGCAGATCATCGTCCAAAGGGCCAGCCCGATCACCCAGGGTGGACCTGTCGGTTTGCTATACATGGCCGCTAGCCCCAAGCATGCCGCGATAACAAGTCTGCGAGAGTCCTGTCCGCGGTACCGGCTGAGCACCCAAGCGGACGCAATCCCGAAGAATGTCATTAATGATGTGTCGCGAGCACGAACATAGTGTGTTAACTCGCTGCCGAGCGGATGAGCGGCAAACAGGCACGCGGCGGCTAACGCAATCGTCCCGGTCATTGCTTTTGGCTCATCTGTTCGCTGGTCCCGCGTCAACCAATCGCGAGCGACGAAAAAGACAAGCACCGATACCGCGGCGTGAATCGCAATGTTGCCCGCGTGAAACGCGACCGACGACAGTCCGGCGACTTTGTGGTTTAACCAGAACGTGAAATACGTGATCCACCGGAAACCACTTGGGTTCCACTGCAATTGCCGCGACGTGCCGCTGTCAATGGGCAGCAGCAACTTATCATCATCCAGATAGAAGATCGCACCCAGCGCGCCAGTGTGAGCGGCAACGGCGACGAGAAAGACAAGTAGATAGGGATGACGATCGATCACGGACGCAACCTGTTGCGACCGTTGACGCACACGTGGGATAGGCCGCTCTTTCGCGTTGGGCTGCGAGGAACCCTTGCGGAGTCGACCAGAGTGTTTCGTCATCGAGTGAACAGGGATTCGGTAGAAGGAACCAGTGGTTTGCGCCACTCGTTAAGTATCGGCCACATGCCAGGCTTTTGCCACAGGATCCGTTTCGGCTTCATGACCAGTTGTGCCCAGAGCATGGCTTTGGCGAGACACGGCCGTATCACAGGGACCGCGCCGACGGTTCGGAGCCACTCGATCGACCTGGATCGTGAATCCTGGGTAATCATGGATCCGCGGCGTCGGCCAAACGAAAAAGGCCGCCGGCGATTTCTCGCCGGCGGCCCGTGTTGCATCAAAGCCTAAGGCTAGTCTCTATTTGTTGCGACGGCGTCGGCGACCGACGAGTCCCACACAACCAAGAGCGAGAGCAGCCAGAGACGATGGCTCTGGAATCGCAGTGGCTTCTACCAGACCGAATCCACCACCCGCGAACGCGTAGGTGAACTGGTACGCACCGAAAACGTCACCCTCAGCAGCATTGCTAAAGGTGCCATTGATCGTGGCGACATCACCTAACAGGATATCACCAAAGTAGCTTGCCAAGACACCTGTGTCGGCATTTCCACCAATCGCGGCTGGGCCGTCATTGAGGAAGATCTCCGCATTATTCAAGTTGGCAGCTCCACCGATATCAAAGTTGAAATCGGTGATCTCCATACCATCAAAATCGAAGGTCAGATCGGTGCCGTTACCACCACCATTGAGGACCAGGTTGCCTGAGACATCAACATCGGTGTCACCGCCAACAATGGTGATATCGCTCGCTTGACCGGCAAGGTTACCACCGCCAGCGTCGAAGCCGATATTCAAGGCACCGTTGCCTGAAACGGTCAGGCTGTTGCGAGCTTGACCCGGGGCAACGCCGCCCATGTTGAAGTTCTGCTCGACATTCATGGTACCACCGGAGATGGTAATGTCACCACCGCCATTGTTGTAGTTAACGGCATGCAGTTGTTCTGCCATGTCGTTCGGATCTGCACCCTGGGTCGAACCGACATTGATCGTTCCGCCCGTTTGCATGAGCGTTCCGCGTGTGATCAGCGGAAGAACCTTCGCTTGACCCGCAGCCGAAAGCACCCAGTTCCCCGTTGGAACCATGGGGTCTTGCAGTTCGATGTCGCCATCGGCGGGATCGAAGCTGACCAGGAAGCCACCCTTTTCGTCGCGGAACGCGACGTTGGCCAAGCCCACAACGTTGGCTCCGGCCGCTGCACCGACACCCGGCTCGTTGCCATCGCCAGATTGACCGAGAACTAGGTTTCCGCGGAACAGGTTCAGCGTACCGCCATTGACGTTCACAACACCGGTGCCGCCGCGACCTACTTCAAGAGGTGCATCGCCCAGTTCGACCATCGTGTCGCGGACAGCTCCGTCCCAGGTTAGCTCACCGTTCAGGCCAGCGGTGCCGCCATTTGCAGTGAAGTTCGGGTCGGCACCAAGGTTGACGGTACCACCCTCGAGAGTCAACGTGCCCGATGTCGCGCGGTCGATTCCTTGATTGTTACCGTCGCCACCCAAGTAAACCCGCGAGAAGGAGTTCAACTCACCATCGGTAATGGTGATGTTACCGACCGCCGCTCGACCGGCACCAGCGTTAATACCACCGACCGTCATGTTGGTTTGCGTTGCTGTACCATCGGTACGAACGCGACCAACGGTGACAACCGCGCCAGCATCCGTCAGATTCAGATTACCTTCGGATTGGAAATTCGGGTCGGTAACGCCGGGAACGGCGGGATTCGTGTTGGCTCCGGTGTTCACGAGACCCAAAACAATCGCGTTCGAGGCCGTCACAATACCGCCCGCGCCAACGTTCAGCGTACCCGTTGAAGTTGAGCCTTCCGGTTTGTTGGCATTGGCACGACCGACAGAGATCGTTCCGTTCTGACCATTTCCACCGGGAGTGGCAACGGTTGCGTTCGCAACCGTGAAAGTGCTGATCGACATGGGTTGAGTGGTATTCATGTTATTGCCACCCGCTTCGGCAACATTGACCGCATTCGCTTCGACGGTATTGCCGCCGTCTAAAGTCCACTCGGCGTTGTTTGTACTGTTGAACGCACTGCCAACGCGGAAGGTGTCAACACTTAACAGTTGACCGCCAGTCCCCAGCGTGAAGCGGCTTTCATTGCCAGTCGCCATCTGCAAGAACACGTCGATTTCACGAGTGCCTGTAACGTCGATGTCTCCATTGAGCGTCAAGCCGCCTGCCGCGTTGTTGCCAACGACGATCCGGTTGTTTGTATCGAGACTTCCCGAGACAACGTTACCGATAGTCGCCGATGATCCACCATTGTTGACCAAGAACTGACCCGGATTCGTGTTTGCACCGCCGGTGCCCAACTGCAGCGTACCGATGTTGATGTTCCCGGCATTGCCCCGAACTTGAACTCGGGCCTCGTCGCTACCGGTCGTTCCAGTTTGACCACCAATGGTCAAGGAGTTGACGGTCCCCACGTCGGCACCTTGGATGCGAACCGTTTCGGCGCCGGTACCAGTTGTCAACGTATTGGTGACGACGACGTCATCGTCAACATTTCCAGTTCCGTTGATCAGGCTGCCCGGTCCTGCCGCTTGATCCCAGCGAGCATCGGTCCCCGGGTTCCAGTTTTGGTTGGTCACACCAGCGGTGCCCAGCCAATTATAGGTCGTCTGTGCTGTCGCCGTGGTGGCCATCACGGCACCGGCTGCGAGCATGGCGAGCGTCGCGAAACCGCGACTAAAACTCTTCGATAAGCTCATGAACATCTCTCCCTTGTTGTGGTTGCGACGGCAGAATATCCGCCGGCTTTAAGGATTAGGACCTCAGTTATGGTCCCCTAAACTATCTGACCGGACAGCGCGAAAATACCCCTTGGAGGGAAAATCCGCCCCAAAAATACAGATTGCCTAAACCACGTTTCCGCTAGACGTCGCCAAACCCCGCAATTTACGGCAAAAGGCGGCAGGTATCGCGGAGCCCAGGGGGTTTGGTCCCCACGATTATTTTTTTGCCGATTTTTGATGCCACTCCCTTGGGTGGTTCAGAGTGAGCCGGCTTGCTCTCTGTGGTGCTCGAAAAGCACCCCTGCTTGCTCGTTGAGAAACCGCCATCGGCGCGGCGTCCCAGCAGCAGGAAACCCGGCGCGATGATCTGGAAGACGCGGGCGAGTTGGGTAACCGGCCGGGCACTCTGGGCGGTCAAACTCGCCCGAGTTCAGATGGCCGCGCGGAGTTGGTGGTTTCGAGGGCAGGTTTGTGAAGTGGGCGGGTTCGTGAAGGGGGCGGGGCCGTGAAGTGGGCGGGGCCGTGAAGTGGTTCGGCCAGTGCGGCTTGACCGACCGTATGTTCACTTAGCGGATCGAACGATTGCTGGTTCATGACTTGGCACAACGCTTCGGTGAAACGGATCGCTTGCTGGCTCCTGTCGCTGGTAAGTCGATGGTCAAGTGGCCGCAGTCCAGGTTGCATCGAACATGGATCGATCGTCAGGCGAAATCGATCCAGGCGTCTGCAGCTGAGTCCTCGCTCACAACGCGTCGCCCCGATCCAACGCGCGGATCCAAAGCCCAGATCCAAAGCATTGCCATCGAAACAGACGCGAAAGGTTCACACCTTGCATCGATACGTACGTCCTTCGACGGACTCACCCAGTGCTGAAAACCGTACGAGCGATCGATCGGCCGCTACGGTTCGAAATCGAAACTTGCGAACGCGAGCACGTGCGAACTTGTGCGAGCACGTGCGGGAACATGTGCGCGAACACGGGGCAGATCGCCGTGAATCATTCGCGGATGATTCACCGAGCCGATTCGAGGCGCCTGTTGAAGAACACGTACACGGCGAACGGGGATCGATTGATTGACGGAGGTGCGAGTTCTAGCTTCAACGTTATTCTTCCCCTCAGCGCGATCCAAAAAATATCGCATCTCGGAATCGTTCGGACGCGAGATCGCGGGCATCCCTGAGCTCTGCATGGTCCGGTGAGTGCGACATCGATCTAGAGAGTTGCACGGATATTTCCCGCCGATGTTGAATGGCGGGCGCGGCACAACCGGTCCACGCGGAGTGCTCATAATGAACCGCTAGATCTTGTCTCATTCGCATCGCGGCCCAATTGCATCACGAGAATTTGCGTCGCGGAGTGTACAGCGGGTACGACGAAACGGTTGGTGCTCGCCTTGTTTCGTTGACACGAACATCTTGTGCAAATGATGCAGGTCACAGAAACCGCATTCTGCGAGACGAGAATCTCGCGAGAAAAATCATCGGCCGCGATTAAAGCTTGATGATTGCGGTAACACGCGTCACGTTAGATGATATTAGAGTGAAAGAGCCAGACTGCAGCGCTCTTCGCACTGCCGTCTATTCATCGTTCAACTTATCCGGCGACTGCCCAATCATGCGTTATTCCAATTCGTTCTTCCAATACGTCGCGGTTTGCTTTGCTTTGATCGCTGGATCGCCCGCGATCTTGATGCCTTCGTTCGCTGCCGCCGAAGTCGTTAACGCGCTACCGAAGGATACGCTGCGCGGATACATGCAGTTGAGCCTGAAGGACAACACGAAACTGTTGGCACCCGCGCGAGCAGCTTTTGAAAAAGGCGACATTGACGAGTGTCGCAGGTTGCTAGAGCGGGCCGCGGCGGAATCCGGCATCATGCCTCACCCGGAAGTCCAGCTGGCGACTTGGTTTTTGTCCGCCGGCAAGACGGGAGCCGCACAGCAAATCCTTGAAAAGGTTTCGCTGGACGAACCGAATCGACCTGATTTGCGTTGGTTGTACTGTCAAGTCGCGCTCTCTCAGGGCCGATTGTTCGACGCGTGGACGCATGTCCTTTTAGCGGAAAGGACTCCCACTCCGTCACGCTGGACAAAGGAGTATGCCGATCACATGAAAGGATTGATTGCGAAAAGCAAGGCAGCCATTGCGGATCAGCGCGGTGACTGGGCGGTTTCAGAAAAACTGCATAAAGAGCTGTTGGTCATGGGCGTGCGCACCGCGACGGTCGATCGTGCGCTTGGCCGAGCGGCGTTTTTTCAAGATCGGCCGGACGAGGCGTATAAGTATTTCGTCCGCGCTAGCCAATCAAATGAGCTCGACGCGTTGCCGCAACTCTTGATGGCGGCCATGTACGAGCAAAAAGGTAACGCAGAGAAGACAGAAGAGTGGTTCAAGAAAGGTGACGCCGCCGGAAACCAGGACGCCGAGCGTATCCGCCTGGAATACATCCGCTGGCTAATCCGTCAGAACCGATCAGCGGATGCGCGTCGCGTGGCCACCAAGTTCCGCCCATCCGACGAGAACCGTCGGGACTTTGAGTACGCGATCGCTTTGTGTGGGCGTATGGATGGCGATTTTGCAGTCGCAGAAAAAATCCTGTCCCGATTGAACTTGGCTTCACCCAAGAGCTTTGCGATCAGCAACCAACTGGCACTCGTCTTGGTCGAAAGCGGCGACCAAGGGAAACTGGGGCGGGCGATGCAACTTGCGCAAACGAATGCCAGAAATTTTCCGAACTCGAGCGATGCGATCACGACGTATGGTTGGGTCCAGCAACGGCTAGGTGACTCGGTCGGCGCGAATCAAACGTTTGGTGTCTTGCTGCGCAGCAAACAAGCCTCACGTGACGCGGCTTACTACATTGCTCAGGTGAATTATTCACTCGGACAGAAAGAGGCGGGCGACGCGTTTATCCAGGCGGCGAAGAATAGCGAAGGTGAGTTCTTTAACGCGTTTCGCGTCGACGAAAAACTATAGCCTGGCGCGGTTCGTTCATCGGTCGGACGAAAACGACCCGGCCGGACTGCAGGTCTTCAGGCATATTCACGCAGCAAGCCATATTCACGCAGCAAGCCATGCTCATGCAGCAAGCATTGACTTGACTGCGGCTCCGATGCGCTGGATTTGTTCGGCTGTTAGATCGCTTAACATCGGTTGCAGTGGCCCCGTGTCGGCGATGCCTGCCTCCGCGACGGCGTGGTGCAATACGCGAATGGGATTGATTTCGTTTCGCAGGTCTTCCAGCGGCAAGAACCAGCGACGAATCTGTTCGGCTTGTTCGAACTGACCGGCGTGAATCGCATGCATCATTTGCATCGATCGCTCCGGAGCCACACAAACACAGCCGCTGGTGAATCCGGTGACGCCAAAGTCTCGCAAGTGAACGATGGCCGGTTGCTCGCCGATGCCGCTGACGACCCGGTCGGCAGGAAAGACGTCCAGGATCTGTCGCAAGTAATCATCGTCTGACGGATCGTCCCGCACGACGGCATACTTGATCCACGAAATCGCGCCATCCTCGTGCAGCGATCTGACCAGCTCGGGATCGATCCAGCGATCAAACTTGATGTACAGCACAACAGGATGACCCAGCGCGTCGGCAAGCCGTCTGACGCCGCTGGCAATCCCATTCGGATCCACCGCGTCGCGCGACGGCAGCAACATCGTCGTCGGGAAATCGAAATCTCGCAGGATGTTTGCCTGGTCCATCGCCGTACCATAAGCCGGCCCAATCGACGGCACGACGACTGTCTCGTCGCCCGCCAAATCGGCCAGCATCGATAGCGTATCGGCGAACTCGGACGGTTTGATGTGATAGAAGACGGCGTTGCCGCCGTACAGCAGGGATCGCACGCCGCCTTGCTCGAGAAAGCGAATGATCTTGGCGTTTTGCGCGGGGCAAACAACACCGGATGCATCGCGGGCTAAAGGGGGAACCGCAAATACGGAGGTGCGAAGATGTGCGTAGTCGTAACTCATGCGAAATGCGTCGGGATTGGGATGATATGAAATCGGAACGGAATGATCGGCTGGCTCTCACCTGTCACCTGTCACAGGTCACTTCTTGAGTCATGCCGCTCAGAAAATACTGGGCTCGTCGCCGGGGGATCGACCGACCAGGAAATCGAAATCGCAGCCTTGGTCGGCCTGGCTGACATGTTTGGCGTACAGTTTTGCGTATCCGCGCTCGGGAACGGGTTTCAGTGGCGGCATGGCGGCGCGGCGTTCGGCGATTTCCTGATCACTGACGTCCCAATGAATGGTACGGTTGGGGACGTCGATCGAGATCATGTCGCCGCTGCGAACCAACGCCAGCGGTCCGCCCGCGGCGCTTTCGGGTGCAATGTGCAGCACGCAGGTTCCGTAGCTCGTCCCGCTCATCCTCGCATCACTCAGCCGGACCATGTCCTTGACACCGGCTTTCAGCAATTTTTGCGGGATCGGCAACATGCCCCATTCGGGAAAGCCGGGGGCGCCCAGCGGACCGGCGCTGCGCAGGATCAAAACGCTGTCGGCCGTCACGTCCAGGTCCGGATCGTTGATTCCAGCTTTCATCGACGGGTAGTCGTCGAACACCACGGCCGGTCCGCAGTGCGTCAGCAACTTGGGATCAGCCGCAACGGATTTGATCACACATCCGCTGGGCGCCAGATTGCCTTTGAGCAAACAGGTACCACCGGCCTGGGCGACGGGGTTTTCCCGGGTGCGGATGACCTCATCGTTAATCACTTCGGCGCCATGGATTCGCTCCGCCATGGTTTCGCCGGTGACCGATTGGCTGTCCAGCGTCAGCAAGTCACCAAGCCGTGATAATAAGGCCGGTAATCCACCCGCGTCATGGAAGTCTTCCATCAAGTAGCGTCCGCCGGGGCGAATGTCGCCGATCACGGGAGTGGTGCGAGAAAGTTCGTCAAATCGCTCGAGTGACAAATCGATCCCCAGCCGTCCGGCGATCGCGATCAAATGCACGATCGCATTGGTGCTGCCGCCGATCGCCAGCGAAGTGATCAATCCGTTATCGATCGAATGAGCGTCCAGGAACGAGGACGGCTTTCGTTGCTGCCACGCCATCTCAACGGCGCAGCGACCGGACTGAACAGCCAGTCGTGAATGTTCCGCGACCACTGCGGGGATGGTCGCGGCGCCGCGCAGGGTGAATCCGAGTGCTTCGGTGACGCACGCCATCGTGCTGGCTGTTCCCATCGTCATGCATGTGCCGGCACTGCGTCCGATGCAGTTTTCGATCCCGTTCCAATCACGATCGCAAAGATTGCCGGCCATCCGTTGATCCCAATACTTCCATGCGTCGCTGCCGCTACCCAGCGTGACGTCTCGCCAACGAGCTTTCAGCATGGGGCCGGCGGGCATAAAGATCGAGGGAATGTCGGCACTAATCGCCCCCATCAGCATCGCCGGGACGGTCTTGTCACAGCCGCCCATCAACACAGCCGCATCGATGGGGTGGCATCGCAGCACCTCTTCGACTTCCATTGCCAACAAGTTGCGATACAGCATCGTGGTCGGCTTCATCAGCATTTCGCCCAGCGACATCACTGGGACTTCGACCGGAAAGCCGCCCGACTGCAGTATGCCGCGGCGGACTTCATCGGCGCGATTGCGAAAATGCGAATGGCAAGTGTTCAGATCGCTCCACGTATTCAAGATCGCGACGACCGGGCGTCCCTGGTAATCAACGTCGTCGAGGCCCATCCCCTTTAAACGAGAACGGTGCCCGAACGATCGCAAGTCATCGGGGGCGAACCAGCGTGCCGAACGCAGAGTGTCGGGGTCGCGAGGGATGGGTTGCGTCATGAAGTTTCCGATTTGATGTTCGCGATACGTATGATTCAGACGTCGCCCGGCAATGGTCAATGGCTTGCGGCCAAGCATGGCATTGCAACGGCGCGGCATTGCAGCAGCGCGGCGTTGCATCGGAGCGGTCAGTATTCCGTGTTCATTGTTACGTGCGAAGCGATCAGCATTCAGCGATCACGAGTCAAGTCATTTGATGGTCACGCAGACCGGCGCGAGTTGCGGCATCTTCGAGGAAGTAGTTCAAGTCTTCTTGGTCTTCATGGTGCAGGATGTCATAGGCATGTGCCGGACTTCGTGCGTGATAAAGTTGTTCGCGAAAATTGACGTCTCGTGTGATGGACGTTGCGAACGCCGCGAGGACTTCCAAGTGACGTCGACGATCCGATTCCGGCGTTGCCAACAACAGGACCGCATGAACGGGCGCCCCATCGGGAGCGTTCAGGTCAACGCCGGCCCTGCTGATCCCCAGCACGCCTTTGATGTCGTCTCCCTCGTCAAGGATTGCATGAGGGATCATCAACCCCTGGCCCAAGCAGGTCGTCACGGAACGATCGCGTTCGATCACGCGCTGTACAAAATCCTCTTCCGGAACCGTCAATTTGGACGTGCTGTACAAGAGCGACGAAAGCGAACGGATGATCTCTTCACGCGTCTCGCCGCCTAAGTCGGTGGTGATTCGGTGTTCCTCAAGGAAATCCAACAACTGTGGTCGGTCTTTATGATCTTCGCCCACTCGCGTCAGCGCGATCCGCGTGGCGCTGGGCCCAAGCAATTGGTTGATCGCAAGTGCGGCCAGCCCGACCGTCGTGACCGTTTCTTCCACGCCGGCAAACGCAGGGTCCCCTTGAATCAACAAGATCAGACCGACCGCAACACCACCATGCGGCAACAGGGCGATGCCCAGGTATTTGCGTACATTGTCGGTCATGCCCGCCATTGTCATGGCGGTGTAAGCACTGATCGACTTACCAGCCAGCCGTACCACGAAGTACAAGAAAACCAGGCCGGCCGCTTTGGGGATCAACCCGAAATCCAACCGCATTCCCGCCAGCGTATAGAACAGCGCAAACAGCACACCGCCGATCGAGTGCAAATATGCTTCGACCGATCGCACCGTATCGTGTCGGACGTTCGTGACGACGATGCCGGCAAACGTGCAAGCCAAAATTCCACCGGACGTACCGAATCCCGACGCCGCGCCCCAAGAGCCCAAAATCACCGCAACCATGGTCGGGCCTAAGAACGCCGGACTGACAATCGTTCGCGTCAGCGCCAATGCGATCAGCGAGCAGCTGCCACCGATCATGAACGTGGTCAAGAATTGAGTACCCACCGCATTGAACGCGTGAACCCAGCCCTGTTCGTCGCCCAACGCAATCGAGACGAACACGAACACGCCGACGGCGACCATATCGATCAAGCCGATCGCCGCAATCAGCGTCCGAGTCAGGATCCCGCGCGCTCGGGCTTCTTGGATGACCAAAACCGTCGTTCCCGGCGCGGCCGCGATGCCGATCGCCGCGAGCAGGACGGCCGCCTCCTTGTTCATCGATGGCGAAATCAACGGCCCGATCAGATACAGCGCAGCGGCAATGACCGAAAACGTGATCGTCGCTTCGCCCAACAGCAGTAAACCGATTCGCTTGCCGGTATTCCGTAGGCTGGCAAAGTAAAGCGTGGCACCCACCGTGAACGCGATATAGCCCAGCACAAAACTCATGAACGGCTTGAACTTGTCAAGCGCAGCGGGGTCTTCGCTGACATTCATTCCCGGCAACAGCAACGAACGCAGCAGAATCCCGGTCGCGATCCAGCCGGTCACCTTCGGCAGACCGATTCTCGCAAACAGTTCTCCGCCGATGATTCCCGCGGTCAGAACTGTTGCAAAATTGAACAGTGGGTCATCGAAGTGAAGGTTGTCGAAAATTTCCATCGTGTTTGATTACTTCGAGTCGGGTCGAGCGGATGACTTCCTGTTCTGCGTCTGGTTGCCAACAAATTGACGTATCCGCCTACGAGAAATCGCATCAACTCGCCAAGTCACTGGTTGCAGGCGCATGAGGTGCTAGTTCACGCCTGCTTCTGTCGGGCCGGTCTCTCGTGCAGGAGCAGTCCCTGAACCGCCCCACCTTTCCGACCCGCCCACGACCGGGCATTCAACCAGCCAAGCTGGTCCAAAATCGATCAGCGATCAGGCGTACGATACCGACGGGTTGGCGGGCCGCATCGGCGAGCCCGACAAAGCTCTGCGATCCTCTTGGTCCAAAGTATGGACCATGCTGGCGGCCCCAAGTAGACCAGTGCCGGCCAGGAACCTTGCGACGAGGCAAGTTTTACGCCCTCCTATCTTCGCCAGCTGTCCGAAACGGCGTCCCAGCTTACCCAGTGTCTGGATCGAGCCGAAAAAAAAAGAGTTTTCAACAAGTTTTCCACAGCCGCGACGTTTCTGCTAGCAAAACTCACTAACTCTTAACCATTGCTCGCCTTACATCATCATGAGCGTGCAGAAGTGGCGCGGTGCCGGTCGACGCCAGCGTGCCCTAAGTCGTGAACCCAGCATGCTTTGAGTCGATTATCAGACTGATGTTTGACACCGTTGAGACAATCCCTAAGATTCCCCGGTCGTCCACATGTAGTGGCTTGCCTGCCCGGTAAGCACTACCGGTAGTGCTTTCAATGCCGTTTGGAGAAACGATGCCTTCTGGGGAGTGTCGAGGGAATGATACCAAGGACTTGAGCCCCCAGAATCTGCCCATCACGAGCACCGACTTGTGTGGTCGACAACTGTTCATTTTCTCATGTTAAAATGGTTAGAGCGAGACGTTTCGCGAGGATCGCGAATCAACACTTGGCGTACCGCTCTAGCCCAAGGATGATCACTTAGGAGTCTCAAAGCGATGGCCACCGTCCTGTCTGCACGTACCGAAGGTTCCGCCGGCGATCCGGCATTCGAAAAAGCGAACTCGCAACACGGCGTCGAATACGCTCGTGGCAAGTTCGGCACCAAAAAACGCCGTCACGATCGCGGTCTAAAGATCGAATCGACCTTCTGTCCCGAGGACGGTCGCTCTCCGTTTGAAACCAGCCAGTGGGAACTGCGCAGCGCCGCGATCAAAGACGAGACCGGCACCGCTCTGTTCGAGCAGACCGATTGCGAAATCCCCGCCGCTTGGTCACAGCTGGCGACCAACGTGGTTGTCTCAAAGTACTTCTATGGCGACCCGAGCAACAAAGGCGAACGAGAACACAGCGTGCGCCAGCTGATCCACCGCGTCAGCCGCACCATTAGCGACTGGGGGTTGGAAGACGGATACTTTGACACGCCTGAAGACGGCGACCGCTTTTATCGCGACCTGACTTGGTTGTGTTTGCACCAGCACGGCGCGTTCAACAGCCCGGTTTGGTTCAACGTTGGCCTGCATGCCCAGTACGGTGTCGTCGGCGATAAATGTAACTGGCACTGGGACGAGCAATCGCAGACAACCGCTCAGCCCGAAAACCCCTACGAGTATCCTCAGGGTTCGGCATGTTTCATCCAAAGCGTTGATGACAACATGGAAGACATCATGCGTTTGGCTTGCAGCGAGGCGATGCTGTTCAAGTTTGGCAGCGGTACCGGAACGGACCTTTCGACGATCCGTTCACAGCGTGAAAACCTCTCTGGTGGCGGAACACCGTCGGGTCCGCTTTCGTTCATGCGAGTCTACGACTCGATCGCAGGCGTCGTGAAGAGCGGCGGAAAAACTCGACGTGCCGCGAAGATGCAATCGCTGAAGGTGTGGCACCCCGATGTGATGGAGTTCATTGAGTCCAAGTGGGCCGAAGAAAAGAAAGCTCATGCTTTGATCCGCCAGGGATACGAATCAAACTTCAACGGCGAAGCCTACAGCAGCGTTTGTTTTCAGAACGCCAACTTGTCGGTCCGGTTGACCGATGAGTACATGGAAACGGTTCGCGATGGCGGTCGTTGGCAAACACGTTGGATCTCGGACAAGACTCACGGCGACGCGCCCTCGTATGACGCAAAAGAATTGCTCAACAAGATGGCCGAGTGTGCATGGCACTGTGGCGACCCGGGTGTGCAGTACGATACGACGATCAACAAGTGGCACACCTGTCCCAACAGCGGTGCGATCAACGCCAGCAACCCGTGCAGCGAATATATGTTCCTGGATGACACGGCATGCAATCTGGCATCGATCAACCTGATGAAATTTGTTCGCCAGAACGGGTCATTCGACGTCGATCGATTCCGTGCCGCATCGCGAATTTTCTTCATCGCGCAAGAAATCTTGGTCGATCACGCCAGTTACCCGACCGAACCGATCGCTCGCAATAGTCATCGCTATCGCCCGCTGGGTCTCGGTTATTCGAATCTTGGCAGCGTGGTCATGACGGCGGGTCTGCCCTATGACTCCGACGCCGCCCGCGGCATGTGTGGATCGTTGACGGCGTTGTTGCACGGCGAAGCGAACCGCACCAGTGCTGAAATCGCCGGTGTCGTCGGACCGTTTGACGCGTATGCCGAAAACGAAAAACCAATGCTGGGTGTCATGCAAATGCACCGCGATGCCGTGGAGAACATCAACAACGATGGCCCGGTCGAGCTGAAAGCCGCCGCGAAATCGCTGTGGGATGACGTCGTCAAAATGGGCGAACGCTATGGATACCGCAACGCACAGGCAACCGTGCTGGCACCGACGGGAACCATCAGCTTTATGATGGATTGCGATACAACCGGCATCGAACCTGACATCGCACTGGTCAAGTACAAGCAGCTTGCCGGTGGCGGAATGCTAAAGATTGTCAATCAAACGGTGCGTTTGGGATTGGAAACGCTGGGCTATAACGCGCAGCAAATCGAAGGCATCCTGAAGTACATCGACGAGAACGACACGATCGAAGGTGCGCCCGACTTGCTGGATGAACACCTGGCGGTCTTTGATTGTGCATTCCAGCCCGCCGGCGGCGTTCGCAGCATCGCATGGCAGGCGCACGTGACAATGATGGCTGCCGCACAACCGTTCTTGTCCGGTGCGATCAGCAAGACGGTCAACATGCCCAACAACGTCACTCCAGAAGACATCGCGGACGCGTACTTCTGGGGTTGGGAATTGGGGCTCAAGGCGATCGCGATCTACCGCGACGGGTCCAAGCAATCACAACCGCTGAACACTTCCAACGATGGCGGCGCAGCGGAATCGGGCGAAACCAAAGTGGTCACCGAAACGATCGAGAAAGTTGTTTACAAACCGCGCCGCGAACGATTGCCCGATACGCGCCAAAGCGTGACGCATAAGTTCACGATTGCCGGCCACGAAGGTTATCTGTGTGTCGGACTGTATCCGGACGGGCGCCCTGGTGAAATCTTTATCACGATGGCCAAAGAAGGATCGACGATCGGGGGCATCATGGACAGCTTTGGGACCGCGTTGTCGATTGCGTTGCAATACGGGGTGCCGCTGGAAGTGTTAGTCAACAAGTTCAGTCACACGCGTTTCGAGCCAATGGGCCACACGTCCAACAAAGACATCCGCATCGCAAAGAGCGTTGTCGATTACATCGCACGTTGGCTTGGGCTGACGTTCATGAGCGGAAACGCCGATCTTCCGCCGGTTTCGAGTGATCGTACCAACAGTGGCAATGGCCCAGAGACTGCCACTAGTATCTCTGGCAGCCCAGTGATGGATGGCTTGAAACAGGATGCCGGTGCGGCAGTCGCATTGGCAGAACGCGCCACATTGTTGGCCAGCCTAAGCAACGGGACCGGCGCGTCGAACGGATCAGCGTCCAACGGCCATTCCGCCGAGGAGAAAATCCAGGGGCAGGGCGAGCAGTTCGCCAGATTCCAAATGGACGCGCCGTCGTGTGATAACTGCGGCACGATCACCGTGCGAAACGGAAACTGCTACCTTTGTCACAACTGTGGCAACAGCATGGGCTGCAGTTAGAGCGGCAAACCGTTAGCACAACGCGGGTAGAAAAAATCAGGCGACAGGTGGAGCGATCCAGTTGTCGCCTTTTCTTTTGCGCGCGGTGCACGCTGAGGTTCAGTGCACTCCCAGGTTCAGTGCACGCTGAGGTTCAGTGCACTCTCAGGCTGCGGCAAGTTGAGTGATCCGAAGGAGCGAAAGATTTGGCGCTGCAAAACGTTTTCGCGGCGCCAAATGTTGTTGCGGTGCCAAACTGATTGACTCGGTTGGACGACGCGGAAAAAGCAGTCAGATCCGCTGGTTAAGAGACTTACGCCGACGCGACACTGGGCGAACGCCGCCGCACCTGTGATTCCGCGCGTGCCATTTGTGACAGATCACTTGCGTGATCTGTCACCTTTTCGCAGTGGTCCACTAGTCGCTGATTCATGGATCGCTTCTTAGGCGGCCATCAACTCACGGTGATGTCCGGCGTAGTCGATCCAGTCGGTGATCTCTTTCAGATCGGGCAAGATACCGCCGCGAAGGATTCGTTTCCCCTCGCTGCTATTGCTGATCGGATCGATCAATGCAAACAAGTCATCGGGCGTGTAGGTCACCAATTCTTCCGGTGTGGTCACTTCCGCTGCAACCAGCAGTTGTGCGTCGTGACCGCGAAGCATTGGGATTCGGCATACCAGAGCGGCTTGTTGCTGCCATGTGACGATCGTGTCGGCGTCGACCCGCTTGTAATCAAGCTCGGTCGCGGTCGCTTCCGGATCGGCTTGCAGCAAATCGTTCACGGTATAGATTCCGATCGCGTTCAATCGTTCCGCCATGCGACCGCCGATCGACGGTGCATCAACCACATCGCTGTCGCGTTGCAAGTAAAAGCGGTATTCCGAATCGCCCGATCCGGATTCCGATCGGCGTTCTGCATTTGCGTGTGATCGGCTGGTCTGCGAATATGACGAAGCTGCACGTGAGGAATGGTCTCGCGCCGAACGTGATCGGCTCGCTCCGGATCGGCTTGATCGCGATGTGCCAGTTCCCTTGCGGTTCTTACGGCTTCGGCGTCCTTCGCCGTTCCGTTTTGCGCGGGGGCCTGATTCGCCGTCATCGTCGCGTTCATCGCGGTACGATTCGGCCAGCCGCTCATCGGCCAATCGCACAAAGTCGCGATTTTGTTGATGGTCGGTTCCGCTGCCTTGATGCGCCGACGCTGAATTTCCGCGTGTTCGGCTGGTCCCATTGCGGGTCGAATAGCCGTCTGCGTCGGTGTCAATGTCGTACCGGTCGCGATCGATCTCGCCGACCGTTCGGATGCGATTTCGGCGAACACGGTTTTGTCGGCTATTGGACCCCTCGCCCGATCCACGGTACTCGTAGCGAGCACTGTCGAAATCGTCTTGTGGGGATCGTGATTTTGTTGCCGAATATCTGCGGAACCCGACTCGTTCGTCCGCGAAATTATTCTTCAGGCTGGCCGAACTGTTTGCCGCGGCGATCCAGCTTGTGATCCGAGACAGTTCGTAGCTGCTTCCACTCAGCAGGATGCGTTGGCCTAGTTCGGTTGCCAAGAAGGTTTTCACGCGGTCCAGCAGATCGGCAGGAGCGATCGCGGCCAATTGTGCCGGATCGGTGATGCCGCAGCCAACCAAGATACGCGCGTCAAAACCTCGCAATTGCGGTACGCGACAGACCAGTCGGCACTCGCTTTGCCAGCGACGAACCACCGAAGCGTCGACGCTGGCGAGTCCCAATGCGTCGGACAAGCGGTTCGCGTCTTGTTGCATCAGGTGATTGATGTGCGAGACGTTTAGCCCGCGCAGCCGTGCCGCCGCAATCGCGTCCACCGAGGGAGCTTGATCGATCGGACTGTCGACCGATAGGAAGAACGGACTTTCCGGTTTCTTGATCGGTTTGACCGTCGGAACCGGACCTGTGACTTGAGGACGTCGTGAAGCATGCGAACGCGTTTGGTCGCTCGGCACGGTCGTGTAGGTGTCGGCATAGTAATAGCCGTCACGATAGTCGACACCGTCGACCGCCCAGTCCGTTTGGACGCGATCGGTCCGAGGCGGCAATGAACGATTCGCTGCCGTATCGACATGATCGTAGATGCCGTGGGCTTCCCGCCATGCCAGGTCGAAGTTGCGATTCACGTCGGCCGATTGCGGGTGATGGACCGATGTCGGTGCACCGACGAACGATGAGTCGACCGCACCATATGATGAGTCGACCGCAGCATACGTCGACGGGTCGACGGTGGAATGGGAGTGCGGATAGGGACCGGTGTACTTTTCCGTCTCATGTTTCGAACGCCAAAGCGGACGATGTGGATGCACAACGTGCTGCCCATGTAAATCGAATCGTCGACCGCCGGCTCGATCGATCTGGTCGGACAGGCTGGTGTCGCTTGTTAACACGACGACTTGGCGACCGGACTGTGAGTAATCCGACAACGCCGCGGCGATCGGATGATTGCTGTACCGGTCATCACCGTACCGATAGAACGCAAGCGGTGTGCCGTGATAGTGATGGTCAAAGCCGCGCAGCGAATACGGGTTTGAGTGGCCCGTCAGATCTCGCGGATTCAAAGCCGTCTCGACAAGCAGTTCGCGAGAGGTTTCGATCACCAGTGGAACCGTTCGGCCGGTGCGGGCCAGTAGGTCACCGGCGGCTAAACGCACCGCAAGTGATGCCACCGCACGGTCGGCCGCCGAACAGTCGATCTCGTCGCGGCCATCGATTCGGACGCCGGTTTGCTGAGCGAGTCGTGCGCCGTTGGCGTCGACGACACCCGATGTGCGACCAGCCGAGAGGCTTTGGCCGCGATGGAACGTCGCATAATCCCACTCGATTCGTCGCAATCGGCCTGCCGACAATCGCACCAACCAACGACTCGCGTCATCGGCCAAGGGACTTTGGGTTCGCGGTGTATGACGAACGACCTGCAGCTTTTCCAAAAGCTCGGCCCGACGTGACCGCAGTGCTTCGGCCCGCGACGCGCTGGCAAGCGCATCTTCGACGTGCCTCAATTCGTTGCGGATGGATTCAGCGTTGGCCCAATCAAGCGGCGTTGTGTGCGGTCGAGTTCTCTCGTCTAGGCGTGAATCGCCATATCCGAGCCCCGCAGCTTTGTCAGAGTATTTTCGAAAGGTTCCGTCGTATTGGTCTCGACGACGGCGTGAAATTCGGTCGAGGCACTCTTGCAATTGTGCGTTGACGTGGCTCAACTCGCTCACTCGCTTGGCACGTTCTTGTGCGTAACCCGCAGCGTCCCACAGATGAATGTTTAAGCTGTCTGGCGCGGTCGAGGCGGAACTCGGGGGCATCGTGAGCGACGATGTGAAGTCGCGAAGCAACGATTCACGGTGTCGGGTTAGTTGTTCAATCGCATCGACCAGCCAACGTTCGCTGCGGCGCAGTTCGTCCAGTTCCGACGCCGTGAAATCACGTCTGGCCTCGGTGTCCCGCTGATGCTGCGTCTCGCGATGATGATCGTATTGGCGGCGAGTGGAGTTGGCGACTTGACTGAGATCTTCGCGAATCGACTGCAGCGTTCCGGCCAAGTCGGTGGTGGATCGATAAGTCGACGGCGATAGGGTTTGGTACCAATCATCGTGCAGACCGCCGTCACGATAACGTTCCAGTAGCCAATCGATTTGTCGCGTGGCGGCATCGATCCGCGAATCAATCTCTTCCGCGTTGCGACGTGCGGTTAAGTCATGGGCGTCATAGCGAGCCCAATTCGCGTCGCGAACGTGCCCGTGCCGATTTCGCAGTTCTGGTAAATCGCGGCGGTCGTCATAGGCCGAGTCCAGATCGTGTGCATACCGATCTCCGGCATAGCGATCGATCGCGTGCAGGAAACCGTCCAGACGCTGACGCCGACGGGTCACGGATTCGAATGGGTCGTGACGATAGGTGGGCCGAACGCCATCATGAAGAATCGAATCCCGCAGGCCACGGATCTCCATCAGCATGCGCCGCCACCGAATCATCTGGGTATCCAGATCATCCAATCGGCGTCGCAGCGTATCGTCGACCGAGCTGGCGTATTCGCGATACAGCGTTTCGCGGTAGTCCGCAAACGAATAGTCACGACCTTGGTTCAGGGAATGGTGGCTTGACTGTAATCGCGCAAGTTCGGCATCGAGTTCGGCGATCCACCGACGCAGTTCACTCTGTCGACGACGAAGCTGGTCAACATGAACTTGGTCCACATTGCCCGGTCTCGCACCGGCCGATCGGTTCGCCGCGGCGTCACGAAGACTCGCCAGTCGAGTGGTCAATTGGTCACGCCGCTCGGACAAGCGGCGGTAGTCGGTGTCCAGGGAATTGATTCTTGCCAATTCGGCTTCGACATCGGCCAGCTGAGCACGCAGTTGACGGTTGCGATTCTCAGGATGGTCACCTGAATCACGTCGCGACAGATGGTCGTGTTCCAGATAGCTGGGATTTTCCGCCAGTGGCAGCGATCGATACGTCTCGGGCGAATCAAGTCCGTTGCGGACACAAGCCGAGACGATTCGGGCAACATTGGTGACCGCCGTGTCGGTGATCACACAATCGACGATCGATTCGGGCAACTGGATCGAAACGGCGGCACGACTCGCATCCGTGCTGCCGGTGATTCCACCCAGCCAAGAATGTTTCAATGATCCGTAGTCACACGCGGAGTCGCCTCGGGATTCGAATTCGATCGTTCGGCGACCTTCCGCTGTACCGTCTTGTTCGCGGCGGCAGTGGATTTTTCCATTCCGATCGGCCCACACGACGCGGCCGGTCGAAGAATTCATCATGCCGAGCGGATATCGGCGGTTTACCAGTGAGTCACGGATGAATCGAGCGATGGCGGTTTTTCCGCTTCCCTCGGGTCCGCAGATCACGTTCATGTGTTCGGCCAATGGCCCTAATTCCACGCGGCTCAGCGGTCCGTGTGCGTCGATGTCGATGCGATCCAGCAACATGGTCGGGCTCCTCCATGGCCACAAAATCATTCGTTGCGATCGGTCTCTCGTCTTTTGTTTTGAGAGAACGGTTGCTTGGCGATCCTGCCAAGTACCGAACAGATGCTCCGACCGCGGTTAGCGGGTATGCGGCGGACTTTAATCGAATTGGGTGTTTCACGAAAAGAGAGAAATGTTCAGGCTCGCCGGACGGACGCTGGAACCGCGGAGATGGCGATTGCTTTATTTCACGGCTTTCTATTGACGCCCGACCGCCGACGTTCGTAACAAAGTCGTTACTCGCTCTTGGAAAAAGTCGCTACCTTGGCACGCCCCACCAAAATAATCGTGATCCTTGTCGCCATGCTAGCAATCACTGCCGGCTGCACGACTTGGTCGAAACGCGCTGGCAGCGATGGCTCGCCGGCTCGGGCGCTGACGCCAGTGCGCGAAAGCAGCAAGGCGGTCGTTTTAGAAGTCGAGTTTGTTCCGATCGCCATTGACGGTGTCACGGCGGACGATATGGCTTCGCTGTGGCAGTGGGTAGACGAAGCGACCTTTGATTCGGCCAGCCGGTTCGCGATGTCCGAGAATGGCATCCGTGGCGGGCGCTTGATTCACGAAGAACGATTTCGCGCGCGACTTGAGAAGTTGAAACAGTCGACAGGCGTCGTCGACCAATTCCTGGGACAAGCCGATGTGGGCAGCGACGTGTCGCACGGTGTCGATCGAATTCCGATGCGATTGGGACGACGCCACGAGTTGCCGCTGCGCCAGCCCACCGAAGGATCGCACGTCACACTCGTTCGCATCGAAAACGAGACGGTCGGTCGAACGCTAGAGAACCCTCAGTTCTTGTTTGCCGTGACGCCCACTGCGACTCGAACTTCGCACGAAATCCAACTGCGTCTGCGACCAGAAATTCAGCACGGTTCGATGCGGCAACGTTGGGTCAGCAGCGATACGGCTCTGAGGATCGATACGCGTCGTGACGCGTGGTCATTGAAAGAATTGGATTTGAACGTGATCGCCGCCGAAGGCCAGACCCTGGTGCTCGCCGCCGAGACGCCGCTGCGGGGGTTGGGCAAGCAAATGTTCAGCGGACAGAGCGCAAATCAGCAGCCTCAACAATTGGTCGTCTTGATCAACGTCGAGCAGTTGCCCACGATAGCGGACAATCTCTAGCCGACTCGCCCCCCTGGCCGACGCACCCGTCACTTGTGATCGAGCCAGATATTTTGGGTCAAGCCAGTGATTTCGGATCAAGCCGGTCATTCGCTGAACGACCAGTCACTCGCAAGACAGGCTGCAGGACGCACCGAATTGATGATCGTCCTTGGCGGGCGTTTTGGTGACGACCGCCGGTTCTTCCTGCACGTATCGTTCCTGCACGTACTTATCTCGCTTACACCACTGCCATAGGAAACCTTCCATGCCCTCGAAACGTATCGAGACCTTATGCGTATCTTGGTAACCGGTTGCGGCGGCTACCTGGGCAGCGAAATCGTGCGTCAGCTGTTGCAGCGAGGCGATCAGGTCCTAGGTGTGTCCCGCCGCGAATACCCCGAATTGGTTCAAGCCGGCATGTCGCATCGTCGCGGCGACTTAGCCGATGACCATTTCACCGCTCAGGCAATCAATGATGTTGACGCGGTTATCCACACCGCAGCGGTCGCGGGCGTCTGGGGTTCCTGGGAACACTTCTATCGAATCAACACACTGGCGACTGAAAACGTAATCCGGGCGTGCCAGTCGGCCAACATTCGATCGCTCGTCTTCACCAGCAGCCCCAGCGTGACGTTCGACGGGCAACACCAATCCCACGTTGACGAAACGGTTCCCTATGCGACGCGTTGGCTGTGTCACTATCCACACACCAAGGCGCTGGCCGAACAAGCGGTACTTAACGCACACCAGCCCGGTGGGCTTCGAACGGTGGCGCTTCGCCCGCATTTGATTTGGGGCGAAGACGATCCGCATATTTTGCCTCGACTGATCGAGCGAGCTCGCCGCGGACGTTTGCGGATTGTCGGCAGCGGTGACAACTTGGTCGATACGGTTCACGTGACC
This sequence comes from uncultured Pirellulaceae bacterium, assembly GCA_963975425.1. Classification (GTDB taxonomy): domain Bacteria; phylum Planctomycetota; class Planctomycetia; order Pirellulales; family Pirellulaceae; genus CAXBGS01. The sequence goes on along the minus strand of CAXBGS010000002.1, from coordinate 649,772 downwards.
AATGCGGCTGCGGCTCATTTGGACGCCGTCGATGTGTTGGCGTCCGATACCGCAAGAGCGACCGAAGCGGGTGGCCGCGCGTACTTTATCGCTCAGGACGAACCGGTGCGTTGTTGGGATTGGATCGGTCAGATCTGTGAACTTGGCGGTGCGCGCTCGCCGGCAAAGCGGATCAGCTTTCGAGCCGCCTATGCCATCGGTGCAGCACTCGAGGCCGTTTACCGTGCGACGGGGCGGAAATCGGAACCGCCGATGACGCGATTTGTCGCAGCCCAAATGGCCCATGACCACTACTTCGACATCTCGTCGGCACGTGAGCGGCTTGGGTACCACGTCCGCGTCACCATGGCCGATGGGCTGGAAACGCTGGCACGCCGCTGGTCCGCTAGGGACGCTTAGACGGCGGCGGCAAGGACCCTGGCAGCGGCGCCGGCGCCGCATCCGGTCTGGGACCAAAATTCATCTCGTCATCGCGGCCGAATCGGCTTCGATTTCTCCCGTGAATCGGCCTCGATTCCGCGCTCGAATCGAAAGGGGCCCGTTGTCAATTCGCGTCAAAATCGTTAGCCTGCTGGGCTAACTTTTTTGTGCACAGCCCCGCCGGATCGCGCCCTCGTGATTGCTCCTAACCGCGCCTCAGAATTACCCGACGACCAACGGATTGTCATCACCGGAATCGGGTTGACCGCGCCGAACGGGAATGATTGGCAATCGTATCGCGAGGCGCTGCTTGAAAAACGAAGCGGTGTCGGCCCCTACGAAATCCGCTATTTCGGCGAGACCCTTGCCGGCGTTTGCGACTTTGACGCCAAGCGGTATCAAAGCAAAAAAGACATTCGCCGAGGCACTCGCGCCGGCAGCGTCGGTGTCTACGCGGCCAACGAAGCCGTCAAGCATGCGGGGCTCGACTGGGAAAATATCGATAAGTCTCGCGTCGGGATTTATGTCGGTGTGACCGAACACGGGAACGTTGAAACCGAAAACGAAATCTATGTGATCAAAGGATTCGACTACGACACCAGTTGTTGGTCGCATCATCACAACCCGCGGACCGTTGCCAATAATCCGGCTGGCGAGATCGCTCTGAATATGGGCATCACCGGACCGCACTACACCATCGGTGCGGCTTGTGCCGCCGGCAACGCTGGCATCATCCAAGGTGCTCAAATGTTGCGGCTTCACGAATGTGACTTGGCCATCGCGGGAGGCACCAGCGAAAGCATTCACACGTTTGGCATCTTTGCGAGTTTCAACAGTCAGAACGCGTTGGCGATGCATGACGATCCGACGAAGGCGTCTCGTCCGTTTGATGTCGGCCGCAATGGAATCGTCGTCGCCGAAGGAGGCTGTCTGTACACGCTGGAACGGCTTAGCGACGCCAAGGCCCGCGATGCTGAAATCATCGGCGAACTGGTCGGCTACGCAATGAACACCGATGCAACCGATTTCGTCCTGCCCAATCCCGAACGTCAAGCCGAATGCGTCAACATGGCACTGAAACGGGCGGGGCTGCAAGCTGACCAGATTGACATCGTCAGCACCCACGCGACGGGCACCAGCAGCGGCGATACGCAAGAGTGCACGGCGCTAAGGTCGGTGTTCGGCCAGTGCCAGAACACTCGGGTCAACAATACCAAGAGTTACATTGGACACGCGATGGGCGCCGCGGGTGCACTGGAACTTGCCGGCAACCTATCGTCATTCCGTGACCGTGTGGTTCATCCGACAATCAACGTTGATGAACTGGACCCCAGTTGTGATTTACCCGGCTTGGTTCTCAACGAGCCGCAGGAGGTCGCAAAGGTTGATTACGTTTTGAACAACTCTTTCGGAATGCTTGGCATCAACTCGGTCGTCATCATTGGCCGTGTCTAATACCATTCGCCGTGCCCAACACCTTGCTTGGCGAACCGAACGCCAATGCCAAACCCACTAGACAACTTATTTAAATAAACGTCTGTTGCCCGAAGGCCTGGCGACAAACTAAGCGGAGCTATTAAATCGATGACCCCTGCCGAAATTCGCGACGAAATCCTCGACATCCTTGACGACATTTCACCTGATGAGGATCTCGATTCGCTGGACGATGACAAAGCATTCCGCGAACAGCTGGAACTCGACAGCATGGATTTCTTGGACATCGTCATGGAACTGCGGAAACGACACCGCGTGCAAATTCCCGAGGAAGATTACGGTCATCTGGCAAGCATGGCGTCAACGGTTTCCTATCTGGAACCGAAAATGAAAGATATCCAAAAGTAATCGTTCGCTCGATTGACCCGACCGAGATATCCTTTGGTTGAGTGATCCGATCGCAGCCGTTTTCTTGATTTTGCCATGACCGCCCAGTACGACACAATTATCATCGGCGCTGGGATGAGCGGATTGGCGGCCGGCATTCGCTTGGCGCACTTTGATCAGCGTGTCTGCATTCTCGAACGCCATTACACGATCGGCGGATTGAACTCCTTCTATCGCATGGGCGGACGTGATTATGACGTCGGCCTGCACGCGATGACCAATTTTGCCAAAAAGGGCACCAAGAAAGGTCCGTTGGCCAAGTTGATCCGGCAGCTTCGTTTTCGGTGGGACGACTTTAAACTCGCCGAGCAAGTCGGGTCGTCCATTCGGTTTCCCGATGCCTCGCTTGACTTTGATAACGACATCAAGCTGCTGGAAAGTGAAATCGCGGACCGCTTTCCTGACCAGATCGATGGTTTTCGATCCTTGTGCGATTCGCTGCTGGATTACAGCGATATGGATGGGGGCGACCCGAATTTTATGCGTTCGGCCCGCGAAGTGATGGCCGTTCATATCACCGATCCTTTGTTGATCGAGATGATTTTGTGCCCGCTGATGTGGTACGGAAACGCTCGCGAGAACGACATGGACTTTGGCCAGTTCTGCATCATGTTTCGGGCCTGTTATCTGGAAGGTTTCGGTCGCCCGTACAAAGGCGTTCGAGTCATCTTGAAAAACCTGGTCCGCAAGTTCCGCGGTCTTGGCGGTGAGTTAAAACTGCGCAGCGGTGTCGCAAAGATCCATGTCGAAGACGGGCGCGCGACAGGTGTCGTGCTAGACGACGGAACCGAATTGCAAGGAAAACGCATTCTCTCGTCGGCGGGCAATGTCGAGACGCTGCGGATGTGCGACGACATCACCGATGTCGATGTCGCTCGTGCCGGAAAACTCTCGTTCATTGAGTCGATTTCGGTGCTTGATCGCAAGCCCGTCGATTTCGGTTTTGATCGCACCATCGTGTTTTACAACGACAGCCATCAGTTCCACTGGCAGCGGCCTGATGATTCGCTTTGCGACGCGAGAACCGGTGTGATCTGTTCGCCAAATAACTACGTCTATGATGCGGAAGAGGGCGAACTGCCCGACGGTGTGATTCGGATCACGACGCTTGCCAATCATGACCGCTGGTGCGCGTTGCCGGACAAAAAATACAACGCAGAAAAGGTTCGGCAATACGACGAAGCAATCGAATCCGCTGTTCGTTTTATGCCGGACTTTCGCCGCTACGTCGTCGACACCGATGTGTTCACGCCCAAGACAATCCGGCGGTTTACTTGGCACGATAACGGCGCCGTCTATGGCGCACCGGACAAGCAGTTAGACGGTACCACCCACCTGTCCAACGTGTTTTTATGCGGCACCGATCAAGGTTTCGTGGGCATCGTCGGCGCGATCGTCAGCGGTATCAGTATGGCGAATCGGCACTGTCTGCAAACTTGATTTGCAAACGATCGCCTTTGCTGCGAATCGAAACCAGTGTTGTTGTTCACTGACTCTCAAACGCCAGAGTCACCTTAGACAGCCGTGGATGACTCAATACGATCGCGTCGCTGATAACAATTGCGACCTGATGACTTAGCCTCGTACAGTGCCGAATCGGCTGCCACAAATGCTTTGTCCCAGATGTCGGAATATTTCAATTCGATGACTCCCGCGCTCGCGGTCACCACGATTGAAAGTTCGTCAAAGGACATCGTGGTCGACGCCAGTGTCTTCAGCAATTGGTCAATGCGCTGACACGCCTGATCGATATCGTCGTCCAGCATCAACACGGCAAACTCTTCGCCGCCAATCCGCATCGCACATGCGTTCTCGCCAAGCGTTTGGGTCATGATTTCCGCGATTTTTTTCAGAACCGCGTCACCGACAAAGTGCCCGTATTGATCATTGATACTCTTGAAGTGATCAACATCGAGGATCGCCAACGAAGCCGGTGTGTTCTTGATTTCAGCCGATTTGATGAACTCATCAAAATGCGATTGCAGATAGCGACGGTTCGGCAAACTCGTTAGCGGATCCGTATCCGCGGCTGCTTGAAAGCCCATCACTTTTAGTTGTCGCGCAATTGCGAATCGTAGAACACGAAACAACATTTGACCCGACACGTGTTCTTTCGCGACAAAATCTTGCGCGCCGCTTTCGATCGCTTGCAAGCCGACATCCTCGTCGTTCATTCCCGTCAGCATCACGACGGGAAGCCGAGCGTCCAGGGCACGAATTTTCTCGAAGGATTCAAGCCCGACGGCGTCAGGAAGCGACAAATCCAGCAGGGCTGCTTCGTAGTCGTTCTTGCTGAGTGTCTCGATTGCGGCGGATAAACTTTTTACATGATCGACGGAGAACGTTTGGTCGGGACAGGAAGTCAGCAGGCGGTTGATAAAAGCCGCATCGACATCGTCGTCTTCGATCATTAAGACGCGAATCTTTTTTGGTACGGATTGACTCATCGACGATTCGACTCCCTGGCGTGCAACGTGATGTCGTGTCAAGCATCGAGGGCCAGTCAGGCCGGCACAATGTCCTCGTCATTCTGGTTTGCGTTAATCTAACGCGGCATCACAACTTCAACAGGTGAAAATAGGTCCATCGCAGTGCCGCTGCGTCACCTATTAGAATTTCGTCGCTTATCTCGGCTCAAAATTTAGATCGCGACGGACGGGCGAGCGCGGTTGTGCGGGTTATCTCGCCTGAGGCAACCGTCGACGGGCCGATGAATTGCGCTAGTGGCCCGCTAATGGACGCTTTGCTCTGCTTTCCGCATGTTCGACATGCTCTGACCAACCAGCGTTTCAACGCCGGGGGAATAGTCAAACACCTCGACACTGACCCAACCGTCGTAGCCGACATCTTTCAGTGCCTGAAAAATCGGGACAAAGTCGACGTCGCCCATGCCTGGCCCCTGACGGTTCGGGTCATTGGCGTGAAAGTGAATCATCGCATCGCCATTGTCACGAATCACAGCATCGATGGGCTCCGCTTCGCTGCTCATCGCTTTGACATCCAGGTGCAACTGGATCGCGTCGCTTCCAATCATGCCCGCCAGTTCGCGAGCCTCGGCCGCCGTATTTAGAAAGTTGCCCTCCTGCGGACCAAGTGGCTCAAGGGCGATCCGAACGTCGCACTGCACCAACGTCTCGACCACACCCGACAAAACGTCGGCGGCCATGGCCATCGCCTCGGCCCCGGTTTGGTCGTCACCATAATTTCGTTGTTGTGGTGACCCGAGCACCATCACATTACCGCCCAAATCATGACACAAACGTGCCAGTTCAATGAGGTAGGCCGTTGTGCGTTCGCGTGTTTGCGAATCGGGGCTGGTCAGATGCAACCCTTGCGTTTTGGCCAGTAGCCAATGCAAGCCGACAACGGAAAGACCCGCCGCTTCGACCTCTTTTCGATACGCATCACGCTGTGATGATGTGTAGGCGGAAAGACTGCCGCAGAGCATGAACGGCGCGATTTCCCAACCGGTGTAGCCGGATTGGACCGCCAGGTCGAGCGCTTTTCTTAACGGCCAATCGCCAAACGTCTCATTACAGATGGCGTATTTCATTGGTGGCCGGTCGTGTCTTAAGAATCGGTTGAGGTCGTCACGACATCGTCGACAACCGGAATCATATCTTTCGCCGTCATCTGACTGTCGCTGAGCGTAAAGATCACGAACAGTCCGACGAACACAAAAGAACCGAAGAACAGAACATTGTTAAACGGTTTGTCGAACGCGAGGTGCATAAAGAACAAAGCCACCAGCGATGCCTTAAGCGTTGCGATAAACATGACGATCGCAACGTCATAGCTGCCAAAGTCGAAACTGGCTTGGGCAACCGTGATGACCGTCAAAAAGGTTAGCGCGAAGAACGTGCCGAACAACAAAGGCAACCCGATGGGGTGCGCAAAATCGTGACCATCGTCGCTGTGTCCGTGGGAAGACATCGTGATACCAATCGTCCTGGTGAGTTGTTTTTCTAAGTTTATCGAATCAAGTAAAGCAGCGGGAACAAATAGATCCAGATCAAGTCGACAATGTGCCAGTACAACCCGACGTAGTCGACAGGTCCGAAATATTGCCGATTGAAATCTGCCCGAACCGAGCGGACCAAAAGCCAAACGAGGACACCGATGCCCGCCAAAATGTGAATCGCGTGGATACCCGTCATGCAGTAATAGATGCTGAAAAAGACACCTGCCTTTGACGGCGTCAGGACATTGCCCGATACCGATGACACGGTCGCCGAATCGTTGATGTCGTCTTCGTCGGTGATGACCGACCCGGACTGCATTTCTGCCTGCATTTGCCGGGCACGCAATTCGTCCATCAGGCCCGTGTTCGTTGCGTCTTTGGCAAGACGCTCGCGAACGGACATGTCGCCGCTGAGGGCAACTAGTTTGGTGGCCGTACTCGAACGCGATTCTTCTGTACCGGCTGCGGCCGATTTGTGATCTGCGTCATCGGCATCATGATGTTCTTCGTCCGCATCGCCGTGGTCATCATGGTGATCCGACGAATGTTCGTCGTGGTCATCGCCCGAATCGTGCACTTCACCGGCCGATGCCTGGGAGTGTTCATCCGTGCCACCACTTTCCAAAATCGTGCCAAGCCCGACGCCGAGGAAGAAGCTGAAGCAGACCACCGATAGCGGTTTCGCCACCGCGATGTGGAATTTGTTGTCACGTATATAAGAGACAACGAGCCACACCAAAACACCGACCAAGGCAATCGCAAACGGTGCGCTAATCCAAGCCAAGTAATTCGGCCCGCCTTCGTGATGTGGATGCGCCGGGTCGTAGGTGAATAGGCCCGCGGGCAACAATCCCATGTGCCATTTATGAGAATACTCGATCGCTTTCACGCCCAAGAAAACCATGGCACACGAAAGGGTCGATGCCAGCAGCGCCGTCAATCCTTTGTTGTTTTCGGTTTGTGCACAGCGAACGGCCCAGGCCATCGTCAGTGAACTGAATAGCAGGACGCCGGTGTTGATTGCTCCCAGCTTTGTGTTCAAGAACTCACTGCAGCCCTCGAACACCTCTGGACGCATCATCCGGAAGATTGCATAGGCGCAAAACATGCCGCTAAAAAACAGCACTTCGGTAACCAGAAACAACCACATCCCAAGCTTGCCGCTGTCGAACTGTTGTTCGGGCGTATCAAAGTGGTGGGCCAGAAACGACGGATGGTCGTGATCGTGGTCACCGTCGGCGTGGTGGTCGTGACCGTCGGATTCGGTGGTCATGGGTGTTAGGCTAAAAGGATGTGAAAGAAAAAGTAGTCATGTGTAAGGGGCCGCTGCGAGTGATGAATCACTCGCCCGCATGCGCCGGCGATTCGGCTGGGCTTTCGCCCGGGACCATTTCGCGGTCAGGTTCGACGATCACGTAACGTTCGTTTTCGTCGTCCCATTCCAAATCGCGGAATTCGTAAGGATCGCCCACGGCCGGGGCACGCTCGAAATTGTAAAACGGCGGTGGGCTGGTGCACTGCCACTCGAGCGTTTTACCGCCCCAAGGGTTGGCCGGAGCACGCTTGCCGCTCTTGAGCGAAACCAATAGCGTGACGAATCCGATCAGAATCCCGATGCCCAGCAGCAAGGCGCCATAGGTGCTCATCTGATGCAAGAAAGCGAATTCGGGATCGTACGTTGCATAACGTCGTGGCATCCCGCGACTGCCCATCACGAACTGTGGCAAGAACGTCAAGTTAAAACCGAGGAAGACCAGCAACGCGGATACGCGGCCGCCGAATTCGTTGTACATCTTGCCGACAAATTTTGGCCACCAATGGAACAGCCCGCCTAAGAAGGCAACCAATGTTCCACCAACCATCACGTAGTGAAAGTGTGCGACCACAAAATACGTGTCGTGCAGGTGCAAGTCCGTCGCCAGCGTTCCCAGGAACAAACCGGTCAAACCGCCGATCGTGAACAAGAAGATAAACGAGATCGCATAGCACATTGGTGTGGTCAAGCTGATTGACCCCTTGTACATCGTCGCCAACCAGTTGAACACCTTGATCGCGGACGGCACCGAAACGGTAAAGGTCAAGGCACTGAAGATGATCGTCGTCAACGAGCTCATCCCTGCCGTGAACATGTGGTGGCCCCAAACAAGGAAGCCCAGCAACGCAATCGCGATCGACGAATACGCGATAAATCGGTATCCGAAAATTCGTTTGTGGCTGTGAACACTGATCAGTTCGCTGATGATGCCGAATGCCGGCAAAATCATGATGTAAACCGCTGGATGGCTATAGAACCAAAAGAAGTGTTGGTAGGTGACCGGGTCACCATTGAATTCAGGGTCAAAGATTCCGATGTGCATGGTGCGTTCGGCGATCAACAACAGCAACGTGATGCCCAAGACGGGCGTTGCCAAGACCTGAATCACGCTGGTCGCGTACGTCGCCCACAAGAACAACGGCATGCGGAACCAGGTCATTCCCGGCGGTCGCATCGTGTTGATGGTCACGATGAAATTCAAACCCGTGAAAATCGAGCTGAATCCCAAGATGAACGCCCCCATCGTTGCCGCGATCACGGACGTATCCGTGGTCGTGCTGTAGGGCGTGTAAAAAGTCCAGCCGGTATCCAATCCGCTGGCGCAAAGTGCCATCACGAAAAAGATCGCACCGCCAACCCACAAGTAGAAACTGCACAGGTTCAGTCGTGGGAACGCCACATCTTTAGCGCCCAGCATGACCGGAACCAGAAAGTTGCCCAGTGCGGCTGGCACGCTGGGAATGATGAACAAGAAAACCATGATCGCGCCGTGAAGCGTGAACACCTGGTTGTAATAATTATTCGCGTCGGCACCTTTGAACAGCATTCCGTCGGGCTGAAACAGGTGCAAACGAATCGCCAACGCCAGCAAGCCCGCGACGCAAAACGCGAACGTGACACCGAACAGGTACATCATCCCGATCCGCTTGTGATCGAGCGTAAAGATCCACGTCAAAAACCCTTTCGAGTTCGTGAGGTAGTTTTCACTGGCGGTAGGATACCCAGGGTCTCGCACCCTCGATCCGGCTGGTACTGATCCGGCTGACATTTCGCTTATCTCTTGTGAACGCGGAAGCGTTAAAGTTTGTTCTTCATTGTCAGAATAAATCCTGACACGCTAATTTTCGTTTGGCCGACGTGGCCTATTTGCTTGCGGGTTGGTCCGCAATGGATTCGATGTAAGCAATGATGGACTGGATGTCGTCATCGCTGAGTTGTCCCTTGTAGCTCGGCATCACTGGAGCGTATCCGGCGACAACCTTCGCTTTGGGGTTGAGAATTGATTCTCGGATGTAATTTGGATCACCGCTCACTGCGTCACCACTGGTCATCGGGTGCGACTTGAGAGTGTCTTTGAACGACGGTCCGACGCGTTTGCTGCCGTCGACACTGTGACATCCCTTGCAACCGCGGCGGCTGTAAAGCTTTTCACCATAGCTGGCCGGAGATTCACCCGACGGGCGTGCGCTGTACTTTTTGATCCACGCGTCCAATTCTTCTCGCGTCTCGTGAACGACGACAACGGTTTGCATTTCAGAGTGATCTTTTCCGCAGTACTCGGTGCAGTACAAGTCATAAAACTTGTAACCGTCTGGCGTGATTTGCCACTCGTCAAAGTCCCAGGACTCCATCGTCCCGCTCTTTTTGCCGTCCTCGAACAATTTCGTCTTTTCGGCTAGCTCTTCGTCGCTGACTTTTTCACTGGCCACGGTGGGTTTAAACCAGATGTAATTATAACGACCGGGGACCACATCTTTCTTGGCTCGAAAAGCAGGCACAAACAGGCTGTGGATGACATCGCTGCTGCGCATGGTCAGCTTGACCGGTTCGTCTTTCAACAGGTGCAATTCGGGGTGAAAGACGCCATTGCCGTAATCGATGGTCCATCCCCATTTGAACGCTTGCACGCCTAATTCGTTGGCACCCTCGGGCGGAGTCCGGTAATCCAAATACACCCACGCGCCCTGGATAAACATCCAAACCAAGAAGAACGAAGGCAGGATGGACCATGCCAGTTCGACCACCGTGTTGTGAGCAACCTGGCTTTCCGCCTTCGCCCCTTTCGGTTTCTTGTACTTGATGGCGAAGTGAAATAGGCACCACACGATCGGCACGAAAAACAACACGCAGACCCACATGATGCCCATGTACATCCAGTCGTTGTCATCAGCAAAACTGGATGCCGGTTCGGGAAACCAGAACGTATCGGTGTAGTCACCTAGGAGCGAAAACACGGCGGACATGAGAAACATCTTGGTACAGGTTGTGTCAGTGAATTGAAAAAGGTGTATCTGGTTGACGGACTAAGTCGTCGATTCTGTGTCGGTTGGTTCCGCGACCGCGTCATCACGACCGGTCGGCGATTTCTTGCGTCCGATCCAATACGGTGTCAACGCTACCAGCATCAACCCGATCGTTGCGGCGCCACCCAATCGCATGATCTTCCATGCCTGCGGAACGTAGCTGTTACGGTTGGGGTCGTAGCTAAAGCACCACAGGATAAATTGATCGACGGGAGTTCCAACGGTTCCGTTTCCCGCTTCGACCAACGCAAGTTTTAATTGTTCAGGCGGAAATGCGACTTCCAGCGAATATCTGGTGATCACTCCGTCGGGTGAGACAAACGCGATCATTGCCGGGTGATAGTATTCGCCAGATTTCTCGTCGTAGGTGTACTGAAACCCCAGCGTATCGGCCAACCGTGTGATCGCATCTTGTCGAGCGGTGCAAAACGTCCAGCCTTCATCGGCGTTTGGATGTTGAGGCAGCTGCTCGATGTATTTTGCTTTCGTTTCGCGAATTCGTTGCGTCGTTTCTTTCGGGTCGATACTGACCGTCAGCAACTGAAAGTCTTCGCCAATCTTTAGTTCCAGTTGATCCAACGATTGACTCAGTTGATTGAGTTGCACGCTGCAAAGTACGGGACAATTGCTGTAGTTCAGCGTCACGATCGTTGGCTTTTCGCCATCGAAGTAGTGACCCGATTTCGTCGCACGTCCGAGCGAGTCGGTCAGTGGCAAATCCTTTGGTATGGAGTCTCCCAAATTTTGGACGACGGTCACTTCACGCACTTCACGCGGCACGCGGTCATTCAATTCGACCGCCGCGTCCTGACGAAATTCCTGAGCCAGCGCAACCCTGCGCGACACCGCAACCGTCATCAAGACGATCGCAATGCAAAGCACCTCAGCCGACCGGCGGGACCCTGCCCGTGGCGATCGCTTAGGTTTCGTCGGATTTGTTTTTTTGGTCATTCGCTTTTTTGTTTTCGCTGGCCATCAATTCGATCGCGTCATCAATCGGGATGGTCACGTTGCCGGTCGTCGGGTCGACGCCATAGCTGGAAATTTGCTCGATTTGTTCCGCGAAGACGGCTTGTTGGCGGCGGTAGTCGCTTTGAGCGATTTTGGCCTCCGATTGCCACTGAACCAACGCGTAATACAACACTTGAACCGCCAAGGCGGTCACCGCTGTAACAACGACGGATATAATTCCGACGGTGAAAATTCGAGAGACGTTTAGGTCGTCGTATGCTGCCATGATTCTGTTAAACAGGAATTTCGTTGATGGATCAAATGTTTTCGAAAGCAAGCGACTGCGGAAGTCTTGGGTCGCGAACGGCCAATACCTTCGTTTTCCCGGCGACCATAAGGACGAGCCCGGCCAACATTCCGGTCATTCCTAACACACACAGCAGGCTCGCCAGCACGCCCATCACGCCACCGGCTCCGCGTCCGGCTTCGGGCATGATGATGAAATACAAATCGATGTAGTGAACGATCAGCACATAAACGGCCCAGAAGAACACCAGCGTGGGACGGCGACGCACGTGAATGCTCATCGTTCCCGCCATGGGAATCAGCCAGTGAAAGAAAATCAGGACCAATGCCAGCATCCCAAATGTTCCGCTCTGACGGTCAAAAAACCAAGTCTGCTCTTCTGGAATATTGGCGTACCAGATCAACAAAAACTGACTGAATGTGATGTAGGTCCAGAAAAACACAAACCCAAAAATGTATTTGCCTAGATCGTGATAATGCTCGACGGTGACTTCATCGCGAATGGCGCCATTTTTTTGCAGCAAATAAGTGCCCGCCGCGATCGCACAGTGAGCCGAAAGGACGCATCCGGCAAAGAAGTAGACCCCGAACATTGTCGAGAACCACATCGGAGCCAAGCTCATCATCCAATCAAACGTCGCAAAGGATGTTGCCAAGCAAAACAGAATGACGGCGGGACCGCTGCGAGCTTGCATCGTTTCGGTTAACGTTTTTTCGCCTGTTTCGTCCTGCAGATTGCTTTTTCGGTAGTAATAGATCGCCAGTCCGGCCCAGATCGTCAAATAGATCAGCGAGCGAATGGTAAAGAAGCCCGGGGACAGGTAGCTGGATTTGGCATCCCAAATCGCCGCCGGAATATGATGCTCTTCGGCGTAGTTTGAATTGTCCCATGAATACAGCGTGCCCTCGCCCCACAGCGAGAACAGGATGGGCAGGAACAGAATCGCTAGCGGAACTACCATCACCATGATCAGTTCGGCGACACGGCGAACCACGACGCTCCATCCTGCCCGCACCAGATGCTGGATCAAGACAAAGAACAGCGTTCCGAGGGCGATCGACAGGCAATACATGAATGCGGTCAGGTACGCGGAGAGCCCGAAACGGCTGTCGACCGAAAAGATTCCGATCGCAAAGCCGGCAAGCAAAGCAACCAGTCCGCCGGCGCAGAGCGGGACACTGAGCCCGGCCAGTGAGGCGGGCAGTGTGAAGGCCGGGTCGTCAGCCGGTTTCATTGCGGGTGCGGCGTGCTCTGACATCGTCGTAAAGCTATGAGAGATGAATGGGTGTAAGTGATGTTCGTATTCCGTCCGACTGGGTTGATCATTCAGCAAATCAGCTGAAAATCGCGCGAGCCGGTTGTCTGCCAAGGCACAGCTTGGCGTTTGCCGTTAGGCACCTGCCTTTTCGGCGGCTGCTTCGGCAGCCCGTTGTTCTTCTTGTTGACGCTCCGCTTCGGCTTGCAGACGAAGCTGCTCGTCAATTTCTTTCTTCTTGCTTTCGATCGATTCACGCAGGGAATTTGGAACCAAGTCGATTGATGCGTTTTGACTTTTCTGCAACGCTCGGACATAGGCGACGAGAGCCCAACGATCCGCGACTTTGATTTGGCTGCCATAGCCCGGCATTTTGCGAATGCCGTTGGTGATCGTGCTGAACAGTTTTCCGTCGGGATACTTGTCCTGCGTCAGCGTATCTTGATGCAGCGAGGAAGGCGGGATCCATGAGCTCGCCAGGATCTTGCGGGCCCGACGATTCACCAAACCGTTGCCGGCGCCGTTGAGACCGTGACAAACCGAGCAATAGATCTTGAATTGAAGCTGACCCTGCCGCAGCAAATCTTCCGTGATGGGCAGCGGGTTGCTGGTCAACCATGGTGTGGTGTCTTCGACGGACTCATCAGCAGCCGGTTCGGCGGTTGCAGGCTTATCGTCAGCAGGCTTGGATTCGTCAGCGGGCTTTGATTCGTCCTCGTCCTTAACAGCTTTCGCCTTTTTCTCGTTCGCCTTTTTGCGGGGCTCTTTCTTTTCAGCCGTCTCTTTTTTCGGTTCGGCCTCGTCGTCGCCTGCTTCCTCGTCGACGTCCTCCGACGCGTCTTCATCCTGAGGATTCAGATATGCGCGCACCAAACGTTCGGCGCGCGGGGAATCCATCAGGCTGAGCGCGTCCATATCGATGCCGGTCATGAAATCCATGTCTGGACCACTTTGGCCGCGGGCAACCGTTCCCGGCACATCGGCTCGCATCACACGAAGGTCGCCAAACAGGGTCGACGTCGTTTGAGGGCCTTTGGCTGGCGAGAAATCCATGTCGGGAAAGATATGGAATCGCGGCGAGCCGCTAGTGGTCACCCGCATCTTGGCCACGATCAAGGCCGGAATGATTGACAGTGCAATGACCGTCGCCAGCGTCGTGATCAGGAACTTTGGAATCTGAGTCGGCGTGTCGTCGTCGACGACCGTGCTGATATGTTCGCCACCGGTATCGGCCAACAGATTTCGGACGCCTTCTTCATCGTACCGTTCATCCTTGGCGTCGATGTAAAGAAAGAATGTATCGTCGGTAGCGCGATCAAACCGTGGATTGGTAAACATCGGGTTACTGAACTTCGGTAATCCGTTCAGTGCCCACATTCCGAAGAACGCACCAAAGGATGCCAACAGAATTGTCAGCTCAAACGCGACCGGCATGAATGCTGGCAGCGAAATGAACGGCTTGCCCGAGATGATGTACGGGTAATTGATCCCGTTCATCCAGATCTGCATGCACAGAGCGATTGTCGTTCCGGTCAAACCGCCGGCAAGCGCGATCCAAGGCAACGCGGTCGGCTTGATTCCGAGCGCTTTGTCAATTCCGTGGACGGCAAACGGAGTGAACGCATCCGTCTTGGTATAGCCCGCATCACGGATCCGTCGACAAGCCGCTAGCAACGAGTCGACCGAGGTGAACTCGGCGACCATTCCATGGACTTTCTTTTCGTTTTCGGCGTCAGACATCAAAAAATATCGGCAGACGGGTATGAAGGGTTAAGTTCAGTGTTGGTCGTTGGCGTCGTGGCCAGCGGACCCATGCAGGTGTGCGAAGTGAATTTGTTTGGCCAGAGTCGACTTGGTTTCGGACATGTTGATCACCGGCATCAACCGACAGAACAACAAGAACAGTGTGAAGAACAATCCAAACGATCCGATCAACATCGACCAGTCGACCCAGGTCGGTTCAAAGTAAGCCCAAGCACTCGGCAGGTAATCGCGAGACAAACTGGTGACGACAATCACGAATCGCTCGAACCACATCCCGATGTTCACAAAGATCGTGATCAGCACGATGATCCAAGGCGTCGTTCGGAATTTCTTGATCCAAAACAGCTGGGGACTAATCACGTTACAAGTGACCATCGTCCAGTAAGCCCACCAGTAGGGACCGAACGCGCGGTTGATAAAGGCAAATTTCTCTTCTTGAACCTGCCCGTACCAAGCGATGAAGAATTCCGTTGCGTATGCCAGTCCGACAATCGATCCGGTCGCCAAAATGATCTTGCACATGTTGTCCAAGTGGCGAATCGTGATCAGCTTTTCCAGACTCAGCATGCTGCGTGCAGGCACCATCAGGGTCAGCACCATCGCAAACCCACTGAAGATCGCACCGGCGACGAAGTACGGTGGGAAAATGGTGGTGTGCCAGCCAGGCACCTGCGAGACGGCAAAGTCAAACGAGACGATCGTGTGCACCGAAAGGACCAGCGGCGCGGCAAACGCAGCCAGAAGTGCATAGGCCTTTTCGTAACGCATCCAGTGGCGCGACGAACCGCACCATCCCAGCGACAGGATCCCGTAGGCCATCCGTCGCCATTTGTTTTTTGAACGATCGCGGAACGTTGCCAGGTCGGGCACCATGCCCATGTACCAGAACAACAGCGAAACCGTTCCGTAAGTGCTGACCGCGAAAACGTCCCACAACAGCGGGCTGCGGAATTGCGGCCACATCCAAAGGTTCAAACTCGGATAGGGTGCCAGCCAGAATGCCAGCCAGGCGCGGCCGACGTGAATTCCAGGGAACGTTCCGGCACAGACAACGGCGAAAATCGTCATCGCCTCGGCAGCACGGTTGATACTGGTTCGCCACTCTTGGCGGAACAAAAACAGAATGGCACTGATCAGCGTTCCGGCGTGGCCGATACCGACCCAGAACACAAAGTTAACGATCGGCCAGCCCCAGAATACGGGCGAGCGGTTTCCCCAGACGCCGACGCCTTCATAGAACAGATAGGCGATGCAAATTCCCAACCACTGCAGCAACGCGAACGAGATCAAAAAGCCGATAATCCAGCCCTTGCTGGGCTTACGCTCGGCCACCTTGCATACCGTCTCGGTAATGTCGTGGTACGTCGTATCGCCCAGGACAAGCGGAGCACGCTCGTCGGCACGATCGTAGGAATTGTCCAGTCCGTTGACAGTTGCGAGGGACATGTGGGAATCGTTTAGTGCAAGTTGTTGTAATTAGTTGAAAAGAGGATCGAAGATTCGAGATCGCAAATCCTCTTCAGCCTCCGCCACGCCGAATCGTTTTCCCCAAAAAACGGGAAAAGTGATGCGGCTATTCGTGTTTCTTGTCTTCGTGGGCGGCGTCGGCCGAGTGATCGTCGTCGTGATGATCGCTGGCGCCGTGCCCTTGACCGTGTGCTGATTCACCATGGCCATGATCATCTTCATGCCCGTGCTCGTCATGCCCGTGCTCATCATGCCCGTGATGTGGTGCGTGCAGGTTGGCCAAGTCGTCCAGTTGGAAACTGGTCATCAGCCGTCGATGCGGATTGGTGACTCGGGCCAAGTACTCGGTGCGGGGCTTGACGTTCAACTGCTCCAGCATGCCATAGCTGCGAACGTCGGCACGCTTTTTCGAAACGGCCGAATCAGCGTCGGCGATATTGCCAAATTCGATCGCCCGCGTCGGACAAGCCGACTGACACGCGGTGACAATATTTCCGTCCGCAACGACACCGTTACTGCCATCCTTGCGAGCGGTGATTTTCGCTTTTTCGATCCGCTGGACACAGTACGTGCACTTTTCCATCACGCCACGGCCACGGACCGTCACGTCTGGATTAAGCACCATCGCTTGCAGTTTGCGATTCGCTGTTTCGATGGTTCCTGGATAAGCATCGATGCCGTAACCGACGCCGACATCAGAGTTGTAGTTGAAGTAATTGAACCGCCGCACTTTGAATGGACAGTTGTTCGCACAGTAACGAGTCCCGATGCATCGGTTGTAAGCCATCGCGTTGAGGCCTTCGTTGGTGTGAACCGTCGCCGCGACCGGGCAAACTTGTTCGCAAGGGGCCGTTTCGCAATGCATGCAGGCGACCGGTTCTTGCACCACGTTGGCATTCTCTTTGTCGCCTTGGAAATAGCGATCCAGACGCAACCAGTGCATTTCGCGGCTGTTACCGACTTGTTCCTTACCAACGATTGGCACGTTGTTTTCGCTCTGGCAAGCGACGACGCAGGCGTTGCAACCGATGCACTTGGACAAATCGATTGACATGCCCCACTGTGGCAAATCAGGCGACTCTTTCTCGATGAAGTCGATGGGTTCTTCCCAAGGCGAACCGTCACCCACTTTGGGCACGTGAGGTGCTTTGGCGTCGGCGAATTCAGGCACCTTGTCCAACAGCGCGGTTGTGCCTTCGCGAATAAGCGTAAAGCTTCGCGTTTCGGCTTCGTCGCGTCCTCGTTCGTCGATCGCCCAGTGATCTTGGGTTGTCGCCAGTTCGTATTCGGTAAAGCGAGGTCGAGCTTGCACGCCATAAGCGATCGCGGACGAACCTGTCACGCGAAGCGGCGAGACATCGGTCCCAACGACGGGAACATCTTCTTCCGGTAAACCGCCGACCATGCCGACTCGCTGGCGACCGTATCCGATTGGCACTGTGACCACGCCGGGGGCACAGCCGGGCATTTCATAGACAGGAACTTCGACGGTCACGTCGCCTTGCCGCAGCGCGATCATCAGGCCGTGCTTGACCTGCAACGTCTCGGCCGTGCTCGGGCTCATGACCGCTGCGTTGTCCCAAGTCAACTTGGTCAGCGATTGCGGAAGTTCTTGCAACCATCCGTTGTTCGCAAACCGACCGTCGTAGATACCGTCGGCGGGGACAAAGATAACTTCGATGTCGTCGTGGTCGATCTCATTCGGCTCGATCGCTTTCGGTGCGCCGCTGGGCATCTCGGCGTCACCCTTGGGTGACATGCTGTCGGCTTTGACGATCAAGTCTTCTGCAAATCCGTCGTGCAGCAGTGAACGCCATTGCCGATCACTTAACGAAGAACCTGCGAATTCGTCGGCCGTACGGCGTACGATCGCGTCACCTTCGGTTTCCGAATCGTCCAACATGACCGCCAGCAGTTCCACGATGCTGCGCCCGCCAAGCAGTGGCAGGATTTGTGGCTGGCATACACCGTAATCACCGGCGTCGCTGACACAGTCGCCCCACGATTCGAACGGATGCGACTGAGGCAGAGACCAGTCGCACAGGGCACCGGTTTCGTCGTCGTATTGGCCCAAGTAAATGGTGTGTTCGACTTTGCCCAACAGTGATGCCATGTCGACCTCACCGGGTGCGGAATAAACCGGATTGCCGCCCAGGACAAGCAGAGTTTCGACATCGCCGCTGTTGATCTTGTCGGCAAGTTCGCCCATGGTCGCCGTCGCATCAATCTCGCCGTCAACCGCGGGCATGAATGTTTGCAACTTACCAAGCGAGCCCAGTGTTTTGTTCAGCTGGATTCCGGCCGCGATCGCGTCGGGACCAAGATGTTCGCCCACCACAACGACAGCCTTGTCGCCCGCCTGGGCAACATCGTGAGCCATCACATCCAAGAATCGCTCGAGCCGGTCGGTGTGCGTCAATTCATCGAACGGACGCGTGTCATCGTCGTGGTCGTGCGATTGACCGCCGCTGATTTTTTCAACCCGTCGAGCCAATTCGGCCAGGAACGCCGGCATTTCACTTGGACGCAGCGCCAATCGCGAATCAGCCGAAACGCCGGTCGACGTGTAACCGCCTTCGACCGCGTACAAGCGGTTCATTTTTTTATCCGACAGCGGGTCACGACGCTTGGCGAATCCACGAGCCGACTGAATCATGCCAGGTGAGTTTCCGAGGAAATCTGCCTGCAGCGAAACGATCACTTCCGCATCATCAAGCTGCAGCACTTCCTTGGCGGGTTTGCCGAAGACCTTGCGAGTGGCATCTCGCATTGCATCGCCAAATGCCGGGTCAAAGCGTACGAGTGTGGCGTTGGGCAAGCGTTTTTTCAGTTTGCCAAGCAACCGGACGACCGATGGCGACGAAGTTGGCGGGACGATGACCGCGAACTTGCCGCCTTGGTTGTTACTTTCGGCTTCCTTGACGCGGGCGGCGCCGTAAGCATCGAAGTCTTCCCAGCCGACTTGTAAACGGCGACCCTCGTCGCTTCGCTGCAGTAAGAAACCGTCGTCGCCGCGTGAGCGATCCGGGTCATAAAGCTGCAAAATTGACGCCTGTGCATAGACATCGGTGCCACCACCGGCTGGATGATCGATATTCGGTTCGACCTTGATCGGGCGACCGTCGACACAAGTGATCAGCAGGTTGTAAACGCGGTCGGCCCATTCAATATTGGTCGCGCGACTGTACGTTTCACCTGGCACGCGACCTTCCGGACGCAGGACGAACGGTGCAATCACTTCTTCGGGATATCGGCAACCCGTTGCGCCGGCCACTGCCAACGACGCACCCATCAATTGCAACCAGCGACGACGCGAGACTCCCTCGGGAAACTCCGACGCGGCGACCGGAAACTCGCGATCTAAGTACTGGTTGAAATCATCGCTACGTTCTAGTTCCGCGACGCTGCGCCAATATCTCTCACGAGGCCGAATGTTTTCGGTCGTCGAGTTTCCATTCGAAAGGGCCGGATCGTGCGAGGTCATAACGAAGAGAGCTGCGAGATGATGTGTAACGGGAAAGTACTAAGCGGGAACGTGCCAACGACAACTATCGGTGACAAACCGCACAGTGAACTTGTGGATTGATATTCTTTTCTGCTTTGTGCTTGGCCGGATCCCAGTCTTCGGGTGCCTCCCAAGCAAGATTGGTCACTTCATCGACCGGGCGCAGATGTGGTTCCGGGTTGCGGTGACAAGTGATGCACCAAGCCATTGAAAGCTCTTCGTGCTGATGCACGACTTCCATTTGGTCGATGCGGCCGTGGCAAGTCTTACAGCTGACGCCCGAATTCACGTGAGCGGCGTGATTGAAGTAAACGAACTCGGGTAAGTTGTGAACTCGTTTCCACGCCATGCTCTTACCGGTCTTCCAGCTTTCGTGGATCGGAGCAAGCTTTTCGCTGGTCGGGTGAACCGCAGCCAGCGCGGTGACTCCTTGTTCGTTCGCCGGACTGTGGCAATTGATGCAAGTTGCCGTCGGAGGAATCGCCGCGTGCGATGCCTCGAACACAGTGTTGTGGCAGTAACGACAATCCATCCTCAGCTGACCGGCATGGATCGCGTGACTGAACGGCACCGGCTGTTCCGGTTCGTAACCGATATTCAGCGTTTTCGGATCCGTGATCAGCCCGCCCATCGCGAGCGCGTAAACTCCTCCGCCAGCAGCTGCGGCACCAAGGAGCATGAGAAAGGGATTAACCCAACGTGGGAAGAGAAACCGTTGCATGATG
The DNA here is from genome assembly GCA_963975425.1 of uncultured Pirellulaceae bacterium. Classification (GTDB taxonomy): domain Bacteria; phylum Planctomycetota; class Planctomycetia; order Pirellulales; family Pirellulaceae; genus CAXBGS01. The sequence continues at coordinate 629,198 of CAXBGS010000002.1, read as the reverse complement.
GTCGGCCTTGGCCTTAGAAGCCTTGCCAAAATGTGGTCACGGATGGACGATCGGGAGCGGTGGCAACCCTGCACACCAAGAAGACCGGTAGTATCGTGTCAGTGCTAGCGAGAGGGCAAGGGCAGGCACTCGTTAGCGACATTGTGCCGCAGCAATTCCAGGCAACGTATGCGTGCTTGCTTACCACCACTGCCCATCTTGCGTAACCGCCGCGACAGGACACCGCATGGACTCGATGGCCGAGGCAAGTTCACCGACGGCCCAATCCAGGTCGTCGATTTCCAGTCGGTACTCGGGCCAGCGCCAGCCAGCAGGCCAGATTTGATGCGGTGCCGGCCACGTCGTGTCCGCCCAGTTTCGTGTGTCTTCGGTTTGTGGTTTCGTCGAACGCTGCATTCGCACGATCAACCTGGGGATCGTCACGTCGGCCGACAATGCGGCGAATGCGGATTCTGAAGCCATGGCGTCGCAGACGTCACCCGGCTTGGGCAGCGCCTGTAAATACGCAGCCACCCACGGTTGGCCCACGGCCGCGGTGATCGGATCGTCGTCGGAATCGAGCCCAAAGACCGTGATACCGTGACTGGATCGAAGTCGACGACAGATGGTTCTGCGCGTCGCCTCGTCAGCGCCCACCAGTGCCATCGATGGGGCCGCCATCGACAAGTGGTCGGCCAATTGCTGCAGCGTCCATCCGAATCGCGGATCGCGATAATCCGCCGCAACGTCACAAGCCGGCTGAACCACAAACTGACGAGCGGTATACCGCGGGTGTGGGACGGTCAGAGCGCTGCTGCCGCCGACAAGCTGTCCGTGCAGGACAACGTCCAGGTCGATCGTCCGCGCATCCCACCGTCGTCGCCGCTGTCGGCCGAGTTCATCCTCGATCGCCTGTAATTGGCCAAGGACTTCTCGTGCCGAGGCTCGTGTTTCGAATGCGGCGACCGCATTCAAAAACGGTTCTTGTCCGCCGGGGCCACCAATGGGCGGCGTTTCAAATAGCCGGCTTGTCCGGAAGTCGGCCTGCCTATCGGAAGCGGCGGTCTGTCCGTTGTGATGAACAATCGAGGTCGCAGCAATCCGCTTGGCCGCGTCGGCAATCAATGTGCCGCGGTCGCCAAGGTTGCTGCCAAAGCTGATCAGGCACTGCGAGACAACCGAGTTGGAATCTGGGCCGGTCGGTTTTTCAATCACGGCGTCAATCGCCGAGTCAGCATGTCGACGTAGGCCCGGCAAACGTCGCGGCGGCAAGACAAAATCGCCATCTGGCCCTGGCGCCGCGAACGGATCAGGCCAGCCGCCACGAGTTCTTTGAGGTGATGCGAGATGGTCGCCTGGGTGATCGGCAGCTCAGAAACGAGCGTCTTGCAGGGCATTTCGTCTTGCTTTGAGATGCTGCAAAGAATCGCAAAACGCTGTGGGTCGGCAATCGCCTTGGCAATCCGTGCCATCTGTTCGTCATCGAGTTCTCCCGGCGATCGGCCCGCGAAAGAACCTGCAAGCTCGTTCGTTGGATCCGTCAAGTCGCCACAGTCACCGTGCATCACCGAGTCACTTTCGTGGATCGGGCTCGGTTCGTCGCTGGCAGCGTTTGGAGTGGGGCTTTCGCTCATCTCTGTAATTTAGGGTCATCGCGAGCCATCCGAAAGCCAGACCTCATGTTTTCGATGTTGCCTCAAGCCAGCGTTGTAGCTCCGGGTTCAGTGTTTTGCGGTTCGATTCTGTTGCTCTCGCGGGATCAGGCATCCGGCGTTCCGCTCCCGTGGCTTTCGTTCGCTGTACTTGCTCGCTGAGGATACTGTGGGTGTCAGGTGCAGGCTGGTTTGAGGTCTCAGGTGCAGGCTAGTTAGAACGGTCGACGATCGATTGCCGCGTGTTTGGATCGCCGGGGCGGACCGCGTTGGTGTTTTTTCTCGGTTGCACACGCGTCAGCGTTATCCCTGGTTCGGATCATAAATCAGCCGTTTCCGGGCCTTCCTCACCTGTGAGTTCATCGACCGAAGTGTCACAATCACCAAACCAGCTCGGCTCGGTAGCGATTTCTGCCGAACAGGCGGTCCCGAACTGAATCCATCGAACAGACTCCACAGACTAGGCCCTGCATTGTCGGACGAAATTAACGAAACGCCCGAGCAAACGCCTGACGACGTGTTTCTGACTGCCGTCTTGTTCGAATCCAGTCTCGGATTGTTGGCGTTGTTGGTCGGATGGATGATCGGGCCCGATGCCCGCGCGATGGTTCCGGACTTGGTGGTCGAAAACGCAAAGCCCATCGGCATGGGGATTCTGTACGGATGCTTGGCCGCCATTCCGCTGCTCATCTTTATCGAACTCGTTCGCCGCATCCCGCTCGAAGCGATTCGCCGACTGGACCGCCTGGGTGACGACGGCATGATCCAGTTGTTGTTGCAACTGCGTCCGGTGGAGTTGATCTTGATCAGCGTCTGTGCCGGAGTCGGCGAAGAGTTGTTGTTTCGTGGATGGTTGATGTATTGGCTCGCTGGCGGCACCAGCGGGATGGCCGGCAGTCCCAGTAATTTGGAATTGGGGATTGCACTGGTCGGCTCGTCGATCGCTTTTGGAATGGTTCATCCCATTACCAAGCTGTACATCTTCCTGGCCGCGCTGATGGGTTTGTACTTCGGCGCACTGTTGATCTATACGGGAAACCTGCTGGTCCCGATCGCTGCCCACGCTGCCTACGACGCAGTTCAGCTGCTTATTGCATCGCGAAAAATCAAGACCGAACTGGCCCGCTAGAATCTTGCGGCGTGACAGTTTGTGTAAGTGCGATGGGCGAGCAATTTAGATCACGCCCGTTTTGATCGGACCATCCGAATCGCGCAGCAAAGTTGCGAGTCACGCAGTGCGGATCATTCATGGCGGCGCGTTCGGACACATTATTGGCGTCACTGGCAATCGCGACTCGGCACGCCGGTTATATGCCACAAAGCCATCCTCGCGTGCGTGTTCGTGACGCTGAGCTGAGTCTCAAACGACATTCTTACTTGATCAGTTGGCGACTCGCTGGACCATATTCCTAACTGGCCATTTTCTCGCAGTTGCAGTCATCGAACACTCTAGCCACGCAGAGGAGGAGCCCGCTCAAGATCTGGTCGCAGTGGAAAATTGCGATTCTGGCGAATTTAGGCGATATTCTTTAGTTGATGGTTGCAACTCGCGCATCGTTAGAAAAGTCTTGAGTGTCTCAAATTGCGGGGTGCGACGCCCCGCCAAACGCAACTTCCAGATCGCCGAGATAGCAGAATTGATGATGCGCAGCTTGATACGAAAATTCGTTCCCATTCCAGTTATCGCAGTCGTGCTTTGTTCATTCGCGCACGCAGGTGTCATCGTCGCAGACTATGGAGACGAGGACGGATTCGGAATCGGTGCCGTGGCGACGCTGGATCCCGCGTTTAGTAATGCTGTTGGCGACGCACCTGGGACTGACGTTCGCTTAATCGGTGGCGCTTTTATCGCGCCAGCATTTGAGCCCGTTGGTAGTTTTGATCCGTTCGTGGTTGGTGGATCGATTGTCTCGGCATCGCTAACAATGAGTGCGGGCGCGTGGGACACGAATCCTCCACCGGTCGATGGAGTAAATCAGATCGTCCTCGACGGAATGACCGTTCCTGCGTCTTTTTTCACTCAGTTCACCGCGAATAACGGTTTCGAATTTGGTGGAACTAACAATGCAATCGAAACGCAGACCATTGCTCTCCCCCCAGCATTCTTCCCCTTGCTTGCCGATGGAAGCGTGTCCCTCAGTGGAACCAACCTCGTCGAAAGGAGTGGAAGTGGAAGCTTTCAGATCGATTACCTGCGACTAACCATCGTCGACGATTCGCTTGGTGTGGTTCCAGAGCCCGGGTCGTTGGCAATTTTCGCTTGTGTGTCTCTCGGATTGATCGCTGGCCGTAGTCGTCGTCAGCGACAAGCCGTCTAATCCATCGGTCGCCGTTTAGGCGTTCTCTGCGCGTGCCTTGAACGAGAGGCCATTGAGTCTGTCGGGACACGCATGACTCGTTGCGGCAGTGCAAATGTCGCGACCGACGTAAATGCCGGTCGCTCTGCCAAGCTGATCACGCGATTTTATTTTCGCCGATTGTTGACGCAAACGGCGCGGACGCAATCGGTTCTGTGGTGTACTGGCAGCGAGAGAACGCGGCGAGAGCTGCGTGAATCGTGGGCTTGGTTACCGTTGCAACGAGAGCTTGGCCGACCCCGTCTGCTCGACTCTAATCAACGACTCTGATCAACGACGCGTCAGGAAATGATGCGTTCGGGTGTTTCTCTCGGGTCCCGCGATTGTGTTGTGCAAAGTGCTTCGAAATATTCGAAGTAGAGGTGCAGTTTCGTCGGACCGCCTGTTTTTCACATATCATTGGCTCGTGACGAAATCTTTCCCTAAGACGCGCCGCGTTCAGCATAGTCGTGAGTTCACCAGCATCCTGCGTCGTGGGACTTGTGTCGCCGATGGTGTCTTGGTGCTATTTGCGACTGCGTTGGAAAACGGTCAGCCGTCGCGTATCGGCATCACGATCCCGAAGAAAACGGGAAACGCAGTCGCGAGAAACCGCTGGAAACGGTTGGTGCGAGAGTCGTTTCGGACCCAGCAGGAATCCATTCCTAGCGGATACTCTTTTGTCGTCCGCCCCAAGAAAGGCGCCTCGCCATCGTGGGCCGCCATCCGAAAATCGGTCCCTTATCTCGCAAAAAAAGCTGCCAAGCGCATGGCCAAGCCCCAGTAGTCAAGGCTGGCCTGTATGTTGCAGCCGAGCTGTACGTTGCAGACGAGCTGTTCGTTGCCGTCATCCTGGATGTACGCCCGGTAAATGAGCTGGATGCATGAACCGCCGGCAACCACCGCACTTTGCCGGGCACCTGGTAACGCTAGGACGGATTCGGTGCTGGGGCGTTGTCAGCCACGTGTTCTTCACCGCGCAGTAGCCACGTGTTCTTTACTGCGCAACGGCCTCGTGTTCTGCACCCCGGCATCGACCACGTGGTCGCATCGGCTTCGCTTGCTACCTAAGATGGTGAGCTATGAGCAAATTGATCAATCGACGAAATTTTGTGAAGGGTTCCGCAACCAGTACGTTGGCTGCGGCGGCGATGTTGCATCCCCATGTGGCGCATGCGCAGGCGGGCCAACGCATTCGCGTGGGGCAGATCGGAACCGCGCACAGTCATGCCGCCGGCAAGCTTGCCACCGTGCGCGAACTGTCGCAAACATACGAGCTTGTCGGCGTGGTCGAGCCCGATCCGGTTCTTCGCGCTGCCGCCGCGAAAAATAAAGCGTACGACGGCGTGTCGTGGATGACAGAAGACGAGTTGCTAGGGACCGACGGGCTGCAGTGTGTCACGGTCGAGACGGACATCCCGGAATTGGTTCCCACGGGACAGCGGTGTGTCGATGCCGGCATGCATATCCATTTGGACAAGCCGGCGGGCGAATCACTGGCCGCACTGCGACGTCTGCATACCGCGGCAAGCGAGTCCGGCCGATGCGTGCAGATGGGATACATGTTCCGCTACAACCCGGCGTTTCAGCTCACTCATGATGCGATCACCAAAGGTTGGCTCGGCGATGTTTTCGAAATTCATGGGGTGATGAGCAAGAAAGTCGATCAGGAATCGCGCGACGTTCTTCGTAAGCTTCCCGGCGGGACGATGTACGAATTGGGTTGCCATTTGGTCGACGCACTGGTTTGGATGCTTGGCAAGCCGACGAAGACGATACCGTTTATCCGGAATACGCTGGATGACGATTTGGCCGACAACATGATCGTCATGTGCGAATACCCTCGAGCGACTGCAACGATACGATCAAGCGTTGTCGAACCCTATGGCCAACGGCGCCGGCAATTCACGGTCGTGGGAACCGAGGGTGTCGCTGAAATTCGACCGCTCGAGCCACCTAGCGTCGTACTGTCGCTTGACCAGAACAGCGGGCCATACAAACGTGGTGTTCACCAGCCCGAAATGCCACCGCGGCGCGGACGTTACGATGGCGATTTGCTGGACTTGGCCGCCGTCATTCGAGGCGAGAAAGAATTTCAGTTTTCGCATGAACACGATTTGGCCGCCCACGAAACGATCTTGCGCGCGAGTGGCATGAGCGTTGATACATAAGCAGACGGATGTTAGGCAGGCGGCTGCACCGTCACGCAGGTCGGTACCGCGACGACCCTAGCCGCATTGGTTTCTCGCTGGCATGCGGCGAAACCAGCGAGATGCAACCATTGAAACGAAGACAATCAGAGATCGATCGCGGTCCGGTTTTGCTCTTCGCATCTGGTGACAACACCACGTTCTTGGGACCGCATGAGCGAGCCACCTTTAAAAAAAGACGCCGCGATGGACAGCGCCGAGCTGACGGCGACGGCGTATCACGAAGCCGGCCATGCGGTGATGGCAGTGTCCGTCGGTCGACCGATTCAAAAGGTCACCATTGCTCGCGGCCGCATGGCGTTTGGTGTTCGCTTAGGCGCATGCGAACTGCAAAAAGGCCGTCGTAAGACCTCACACGATCCGCTGGAGGATGAAGCGTTGATTTACTTGGCGGGTATGGTCGCGGAAGCTCATTGCACCGGCCGGTATTGCCCGCGAGGTGCAAACCAAGATTTGCTCGCGGTGGCAAGGCTGCTGCAGTCTCGTGCTGGCAGCGCCCCGCAGCTTCAAAAAATTCAACGACGTTTGCTCGACAAAACCGAGCATATCTTGAACGATCCGTCGCATGCCAAAGCGATCCAGCTGATCGCCGACGAGCTGATGGTGAAGACGACGGTTACCGGCCGCGCCGTTCGTCATTTCTTTGAGCAGGCCAAGGCGCTGGTTGCGAAATCATGATGCTGGTTGTGAAGTCAAGTTTCGTGACCGCGAAAGCAAAGTTTCGCGCTGTGATGTCATGATGCCCAGGCCAATGTCTTCGATCGATGATTTCTCAAAAGTCGACAAGTAGTGATCGGCCGGCGAAAACACTATTATGCTTCGCCCCGCATACTCTGGCATGTCCCATTGGTTCTGGCATTTTGCCGCGGGGACGGATTCCAGACAACTTTCATTAGCAATCACGAATCGACATGGCCCCCACGCCGACTCACGAACTTGATCTGGCCGCTACCAAAGAAGCGATTGCCCGCGAACTCGGGCTGCCGTTAAAAAACGTGGCCGCGGCCATCGAACTATTGGATGACGGCAACACGATTCCATTTATTGCGAGGTACCGCAAAGAGGCGACCGGGGCATTGGATGAAGTCGCTCTGCGCGCGATCGAGGACGCGTTCGAAAAAGCAACAGCGCTGGCTGCGCGAAAGACGACGGTCCTGAAATCGATCGACCAGCAAAACTTGCTTACCGACGAGCTGCGCCAACGGATTATCGGCTGTGTCGATTTGCAGACGCTCGAAGCGATCTATTTGCCTTTCAAGCCAAAGCGTCGGACACGCGGGACGATTGCGCGTGAGCGCGGACTGCAACCGCTTGCGGACCTGATGCTGGCACAACAGCCGCTTGGCAAGTCGAAAGGCGAAACGCTAAAGGCGTTTGTCAATCTCGAAAAAGAAGTGCCGGATGCGCAATCTGCCTTGCAGGGTGCATTGGACATTGTTGCCGAGCAGTGGTCCGAAGACGCCGATACTCGCACCTGGATGACACGGCAGGCGATGAAAGAAGGCCAGATCACTTCGGCCGTCAAACGCGGCAAAAAAGACGAGGCCGCAAAGTTCGAACAATATATCGATCGGCAGGAATCGGTCAGTCGCATCCCCGGACACCGCTTGTTGGCGATGTTGCGCGGCCAGTCCGAAGGAATCCTGCGGATCGGGCTGCAACTCGATGACGATGCGGCACTGCGTCAGCTGAAACCACGCTTTGCATCGAACCCACAGTTCGAGTTCCATCAAGAGTTGTTGTCGGCGGTCGAAGACTGCTATACCAGGTTGTTGATGCCGGCAACGGAATCGACCGTGATCCATCAATTAAAAGAAAAGGCCGACGAAGAGGCGATTGGTGTCTTTGCAAAGAACCTGCGTGAATTGCTGATGGCGGCGCCTGCGGGGCCACGCGTCACCATCGGAATCGATCCTGGTTTTCGCACCGGATGCAAAGTTGCGGTGATCGATGGGACCGGCAAGTTTGTGACCAACACGACCATCTATCCGACGCCGCCGAAAAGCGATATTGCTGCGGCCGGTCGCGCGCTGCTGGCGTTGATCCAAAAGCACGAGGTGGATTTGATCGCAATCGGAAACGGTACGGCGTCGCGCGAAACCGATGCGTTTGTTGGCGACTTGATCCGCGAGCACCAATTGGATGTGACCAAGGTCATGGTCAGTGAATCGGGCGCCTCGATCTATTCGGCCAGCGAATTGGCGGGTAAAGAGTTTCCTGATTTGGACATTACCGTTCGCGGCGCGATCAGCATCGCACGTCGATTGCAAGACCCGCTAGCCGAACTGGTCAAGACGGATCCCAAGTCCATCGGCGTGGGGCAATACCAACACGACGTGAACCAAGCATTGCTGCGAAAGTGCCTCAACCGCGTTGTCGAATCCTGTGTCAATCACGTCGGTGTGGACTTGAACATGGCAAGTGCGCCGCTGCTGTCGGCCGTCGCCGGCATCGGCCCAAAGATTGCCGAAAATATCGTCGATTATCGAGACAACCACGGACGTTTTTGCAATCGATCACAGTTAACCAAGGTTCCCAAGCTGGGCAAGAAAGCTTTCCAGCAGGCTGCCGGTTTTCTGCGGATTCGCGGGGGTGATGAACCACTGGATGATTCCGCTGTGCATCCTGAAAGTTACCAGGTCGTGACTCGGATGGCAAAAAAGTTGGGAACCGATTTGAAATCGCTCGTTGGCAACGCAACGCTTAGCCAGAAACTGAGTCCTGATGACTTTGTGAATGAAAAGTTTGGAATCCCCACCATCGTGGACATCATTTCAGAACTCGCAAAACCGGGCCGCGATCCGCGGAGCGAATTCAAGGCGGTGCGGTTCGACGACAACGTCACCGAAATGTCGGACTTGAAAGAAGCGATGGTGTTGGAGGGCGTGATCACGAACGTCACTCACTTCGGCGCGTTCATTGATATCGGCGTCCATCAAGACGCACTGATTCATATCTCGCAGTTGTCCGACACATTCGTCAAAGACCCCAACGACATCGTCGCGGTCGGCGACGTCGTGAAAGTAAAAGTGCTGGAAATCGATCAGCCCCGAAAACGCATCTCCGTCACCCGCAAATTCTGAGTCATGTACCGATGTGACCTCGTCACATGAGCCCGGAAGCGTACACGACCGGGCCGGTGCAAGTCGGCCGGTGCAAGTGGGCCGGCAAAAGGTGGGGCGGTGCGTGTGGGCCTCCCATCTAGGGCGGGCCGCAATTGTATTCGCGGGGGTTCCGGTTCTAGTCGGCATCGCCGTTGAATGAACCCACGTCGAGGCGCTGCGCCAACCGTTCAATTCGGCATGTCACGTGAAGTACGTGTCATCCGGAGACGGGCGCACGTTGTCGGTTGCGGTTCCACATCGATTCGACCGTGCCGATTATGATGAAGAGGTCTTCGGATTTTTTCTCAAACCCATGCAGGAACATCGATTGGTTCAGCCGCCCCCGATAGAGTCGAATGATGAAGCCGCAGACGCCGCCGAACTGGTATCCGCGTGCAACGAAATTCGCCAACAGGTCGGACGCGTCGTCGTCGGACAGGATCAGGTCGTCGAGCAACTGTTGATTGCGATCTTGTCGCGCGGACACTGTTTGCTCGAAGGTGTTCCGGGGCTGGCAAAGACGTTGATGGTTCGGACGCTGGCGGAGTCGATGGACTTGGATTTTCGGCGGATCCAGTTCACGCCCGATTTGATGCCCGGCGATATTACCGGTACCGATATCATCCAAGAGGACTCGGCCACCGGGCGCCGTGAATTGATTTTCGAACCCGGTCCGATTTTTACTCAGATGTTGTTGGCCGACGAAATCAATCGCACGCCGCCAAAGACACAAGCGGCGCTGCTGGAAGCGATGCAAGAGCACGCCGTGACGGCGGGCGGGAAGACCTATCCGCTGGAAGAACCGTTCTTTGTCTTGGCGACACAAAATCCGATCGAACAGGACGGGACTTACCCCTTGCCCGAAGCTCAGCGAGATCGATTCTTGTTCCATGTCCTTGTCGAATATCCGTCACGCGATGAAGAGGCGGAAATCATCGATCGCACGACATCGGACCATCAGTCGACTGTCAATTCCGTCGTCACCGGCGCGCAAATTGTCCAGTTTCAGCGGACGGTTCGGCTGATCCCGCTGCCGCCTCATGTCAAAGACTGGGTGATCGACACGATCCGAGCGATTCGCCCCAGCGAACCCGGTTGTGCGGCATGGGTGAAAGACATGGTCGAGTGGGGGCCTGGGCCTCGAGCCAGCCAGCAATTGGTATTGGCCGCGAAAGCTCGCGCGGCACTGCAGGGACGAACGAACGTTTCGATCGATGATGTTCAATCGCTAGCCCATCCGGTGCTGCGTCACCGCATCGTTCCAACGTTTGCGGCGGAAGCCGATGGGATCAGCGTGGATGACTTGATAACGCGGCTAATCGAAGAACACCAACCCAAGCCCGAAACCGTGCTTTAAGACGTCGTCAGCGTTTCGGTTGTGGATGTTGCTAGTGCCGTTTGTTATGACGCCGATTGTGGCGACGCCTCGCGGCGCCGGCGTCACGGTCGCACGTTGATGCGGCGAAGATGGCTTACGCGGGATAGGTCGGTGCTAATGGACCGCCTGGGTCGGCGATGTCAGTGTCACCAATGAACAGTCGGCCGGCATTGGGGCATGCCGCTTGGTCTTCCGGCGTCATGTGTTCGACGGCGGTGGTGATCACCAGTTTGATCGATCCATCGAAACGCACCAGCGCCGGGCATGTGTTCTGTGGCGACCCGGGAGTTTGCCAGACGCATTTCAGCTGGCCCGTGGCCAAGTCATACAATCGCGTCTCACCGTGGTCGGCCGCCTGCGGCAAGAACATCGACACGATTAACCCTTTGTCATCGGGCGTTACCAGTGCGCCATCGGGGACCGCTGGATCGTCTTTCAAGTCGATGATGACTTCCGGTCTACCGATCGTTCCCGTTTCGATATCGATCGGATAGCTGACGACTTGACGTGTCGGCGAATCGATATCGATCAATTCCAAGCCGTCGTCCTCGTCACTGCGGATCGCCTTGCCGTTGCTGCAGATTTGATCGTCGCGCAAGCGAATCAGTTTCTTGTCATGTCCTCGGTACAGGTACAGCCCGGCCTTGGTGGTCGCAAACTCCAGGTCCTTGGTTCCGAAAATCAAGTTGTCTTGATAGACCAGTCCGTCGTTGATGATCGTGTTGGTGACGTCAGAGTCGATTCCGTCACAGAACGGCTGCCAGCTTTTTTTGTTCGTGTCAAAGATGCCGAGCTCTCTTTCACAGCCGACCACATATTGTCCTTCGGACTGACAGGGAAACGCGAACCCCGGCCGTCCTGGCAATTCGAAAGTCTTGTTGGTGCTGGTCGCCAAATCCAGGACGTTCAGGCTGCCAACGGTCGCTTCGCCGCCGTGCTGAATCGCGACCCAAGACAACTGGTCATCTTGTACCGAGTACGGGCCTTCGGGCAAAAACCGAAGTTCGTCCGACTGGTCGATCAAAATCGGATGAGCGGTTCGTGTTTCAGGCATCTCTCAGGTCTCAGCGAGTGGGGGTTTCGTCAAATCGTCAGCAACTAAAGTGCAAATCGCAGCGACCGCCGGGTGGGTGGCGAACCGCTATTAGGCGACTATCCTGGTCTTTGGCCGCATTACCGTCTGTTGGCTGCATGACAAAGTGAACCGCAACGTCGAAACGACAGGATTCCAAACCAACTATGCCAAGTCGGGGCTTCACTGTCGCAGATGTTACATTCGCCATCACCGCATTCCAACGTCCGGGACTTCTGGCGAATCTGGTTCATTCGATTCGCCAGAATTATCCAGCCGCCAAGATCATGGTGGTTGACAATGGTCGTCGCAAGGCAACGTTGCCGTCAAGCGTGCGAGTCTTTCACCTGCCGTTTGATAGTGGTATCTCGGCGGCTCGAAATTATATCGCATCCAAGGTTGAAACGTCTGCGATGCTGCTGTTGGAAGAAGACTTTCTGTTCTTCCCCACCACGCGTATCGAACCGTTATTGAACGTCTTGAATGCGGATGCAGAAGTCGGTGTGGTCGGTGGTGCGATGATGGGAGGCGACGGACGCATCACATCGTTTTCGATGGACATCGATGTCTTTCGACGGACCATGTATTTACGCGAAAGTCGTCACCGCCAGTTGGTGACGCCTTGCGGGACGCCCTACCGAATCTGTGACGTCGCGTTGAATTTCGCATTGTTTCGTCGCGAGATGCTGCTAGAGCACCCTTGGGACGATCGACTGAAAGTGGGTGAACATACGCCCTACTTTTATGAAGTCAAAAAGGCCCGCCGGTGGCGAGTTGCTACGTGCCGCGAATCGGTCCTTTATCACGTTCCCGATCAACGTGAAAAAGACTACTTGCCGTACCGTCAGCGAGCCGGACGGTATTTCCAGGCTTACCTCAAGGCCAACAACATCGACAAATGTGTGCGTGTCGTGAAGCAGCGGGACGAGCATCCCTGTCCCGTGAATCCAAACGTGGTGATCCTTGGCGTTGGTCACTCAGGCACGTCCGTTTTGGCCAAGATGTTGCATCGATGTGGATGGGAGTCCGGCGAAGCAGACGAAACTTTTGGCGAAACCATTTCGATTCGTCGTTTGAATCAACAGGCGATGCGGTCCGGTCGTCTTCCCGACGCGGCAACGACGGCGCTGCAGAGTCTGCCCGAACCTTGGGCCATCAAGGATCCTCGGTTTGTCTACACGCTGCGATATTGGCTGCCGCTGCTGGCAAGAATGAAGCGTCCTCCCGCATTGATCATGATTCAGCGAAACCCACAAGATGTGATAAAAAGCTATCAGCGACGCGGCGCGCCGGGTGACATCGAGTCAATGGTTTCGCAACGCATCCATTTGGCTCAGGGAGAGTTCCGGCGGTGGCCGTGGACGAAGTTGACGGTCGATTACGAAAAGTTGTCCAGGGCCGTTGAGCTGTTTGATCCGCTGAGAAGCGTTCGGTCGGCGACCGACCCTGATCGCCAACGGCGAGAACGCGAACACCCCCGTCGTGAAATGCCGATCGTTTCGCCGCTGAGTGATGACGGTTCGGGGCTGTTTCGCAGTGACGGTTCGGCACTGCGGAGCGAAGACGGTTCGACGTTAAACAGTTACCAACTAGCAGACCTGCTGGGGCACAGTTTTGATATCGCGATGGAAGGAAGCGCTGCGAGATTGGAAGAAGACTTGCAAGATAGGACAGGAACTTTCCATCACGGTCTCTCTGGACCCCATTTAAGCAGCGAAGCGCCCCTGGAATCGTTTACACTAGACGTCGCGGGCAGCGAAACGGATTTGTCCGATCGTGAATCAGTGACTGACGATACCATCGAACGTTCGGATAACGGAAGTGTTTGATCCGATCGGTGAATCCGCGACGCAAGAGCATGCTGACCGCTGACGAATTATCAAAGTGGCTCAAAGACGCCGGGGTAGTGACTGGCAGAGATATTGACGCTGCGCGGCGCACGATTGCTCAAGAGAATGAAGATTCGGTTTCGGCACATGACTTGGTCGATGCGCTCAAGAAAACCAACTGTATCACCGAGTTCCAGGCCAGCGAACTGAGCGGCGGCAAGCCTGAACGTGTCCTGATCGACAATTATGTCTTGATCGAACCGATCGCTCACGGCGGTATGGGGACCGTTTTTCGCGCCAGACATCCGATGATGGATCGCGAAGTTGCGCTCAAGTTCATTCTGCCGACGCTGGATTACAACGACGACGCCGTCCGACGCTTCAATCGCGAGGTGCGAGCGGCCAGCAGTTTGGTGCATCCGCGAATCGTTCGAGCTCTAAACGCCGGTACCCATAACGGTGTCTCTTATCTCGTGATGGATTACGTCGCCGGCTTGGACCTGTCGCGATTGGTGCGGACGCATGGTGGGATGTCACTTGGCAAGGCAATCGAGTTTACGCGGCAGATCGCGGAAGGTCTTCAGTATGCACATTCCAAAGGTGTCATTCATCGCGATATCAAACCGAACAACGTTCTTTACGATCCGGAGACTTGCAGCGTCAAGATCTTGGACATGGGACTCGCGTCGGTAAAACGCGGTGACGAAGAAGACGAAGGGTTAACCAAAACCGGTCCCACCGAGTCGGGGCAAATGCTGGGAACGGCCGAGTATATCTCGCCAGAGCAATACGCCGACGCAAGGTCCGTCGGCGTGCCCGGAGACCTTTACAGCCTGGGGTGCACGCTGCATTTTTTGATCAAAGGCCGGCCACCGTACAGTGGTCGCGATCGAACGGAAAAGGCGCTCGCTCATTGCAATGCGCCGATTCCGCAATTGAGCGACGACCAGTTGGATGTCCCCGACGCCGTTGAAGAAATTTTTAAAAAGCTGTTGGCCAAAGCTCCGTCGGATCGCTATCAGTCCGCCGCAGATTTGATGGAAGACCTAAGAAAAGTTCAACAAAGCGGTGTGCTTGGGGAATCGAGCGAGGCAATGCAATTTGCGTCGGTTCCGCATTACCAAGAGATCGGATCACAGTCAGGCGTGAATTCGCATCAAACGACAGTCGCGCTCGCGCGTCCGGACGCGCGAGTCGCCGCAATCTTGCTGGTTTGCATGTTGATCGCGGTCGTGACCGGTGCCGCCGCGTGGACTTATACGCAGCGTTGGCTAGCCCGCCAAATCTCGATCGACGATGGCGCCAAAGTCACAGCACTGATGTCGGATCCCAGTCTGGAAACCAGCCCTGTCATCGATTACCGACCGATCCCCGCGGTCGATCAAGTGGTCTGGCCCGTTGAATTGGTGCCCTATCTTTATCCCTCGCGCGATACTCTCTCGGGCGACGCGTGGACCCACACCGGCGAGAGCGTGATCAGCGGCGAAGGTCGGGCAACGCTGCTGGCAGTCCGTCATCCGGTTCCACCGGCATACAAGCTGTCGATCAAGGTTCGACGCATCTCTGGTGACGCGCCGTTGTATGTAGGGCTGCCGATCGCAGACACTCATGCCTACGTCATGATCGATCGCAAAGGGACATCGGGAATCGGTCTTAGCGACCAGCGGCGGATGGAGGGATTCGTGACATCGATCCGGTTGCCCATCGATCAAACCTGTTGGTTAACCATCCGTGTGGATTCGGATTCAATCCGTGTCGCGCAAGACGAGAAAGAAAAAACAAAGTACATCGGCGATACTTCGTTGATGGTCTTGCCTGATGCGTTGGCGATCGGCGAAACGTGTGACATCTTCATCGGCGCAAACAACTTTCCGAATTACGTTGCCCAGTTCGAGTTCTTGTCGATGCAGTTGGAGCCGATCGGAACGACGGGACTGGCCGAAAGCCTCGCCGACAACGAACGCGACGATGCGTCTAGCGAAAACGGGCTGCTGGACGAAAACTAGCACGACGATCGGCTTCCAAGCAGCGTCGTCGTGGGGACTGCGGGTCGGAGAACCGAGTCACCGCAGAAATCTTGAACCGCCCGTCGGAATTCGACGGTTTCACGCAAGAAAATGCCGTCGTTTGACCCCGCGTCGGGTGGCAATCCCATTGGCGAACCTTCTGCGTACAATACGTCTCACATTTGGCGGAATCGGCCGCTGACGTTTGCCCTCCCATCCAGCTCTCTTTGCAGCCACACAATGCCATGCGACGAATATCCCTGCGTTATGCCGTTCGATTTTGTCTGTCTCTTTCCCTCGCATTGTTGCCGCAATTTCTGACGCCGCAAACGTATTGCTCCGCGGCAACCCCCCATGGCAGTCGTCCGAACATTGTCTTGGTGATGTCCGACGACATGGGATATGGGCAACCCGGCTTTTGCGGCGGTAATCCCGAATTAACACCTCACCTGGATCGCATCGCCTCTGAAAGCCTGACGCTTTCTCAGTTCTATACGCACAGCGTGTGTGCCCCGACGCGAGCAGCTCTGTTGACGGGTCGTTACGCGTTTCGAACATGGAGTGATTGGCGGAGCGAAGATTTTGGCAAGCCGAGCTACCTGAAGAAGCTTGGCTTGACGCTTGCCAAAAACGAGGACGGGGAAGAAACACGCCGTATTCATGCGTTGGATACCGACGAGCGCACCGTTGCCGAAGCACTGAAAGAATCCGGCTACTTTACCGCTATCATCGGTAAGTGGCACTGCGGCGAATGGTTGAAAGAACACTTGCCGATGCAGCAAGGATTCATGCATCAGTATGGGCATTACGCTTGGGGCATCGACTACAACACATTCATGATTCCGCACAATGCACCGGTGCCATTTCACGTTTACGACTGGCATCGCAACGAACAACCCATCCAGGAATCCGGATATTCCACGGACTTGATTGCGGCTGAGTTTGAACGCGTCATCGCCCAACAACAGTCATCAAAACCGTTTTTCATCTACGTGCCGTTCAACGCGGTGCACGGACCGATCGACGTCGTCCCGCGACATACCGAAAAATACTCCGCACGTGACGCAGCTTTGAAGTGCTACGACGAGGCGGTTGGACGCATTGATGCAGCAATTCAACGACAGGGGTTCAGCGAAAACACTTTGTTCATCGTTACCAATGACAATGGCGGTTTGACCGAAGAAAGCAATCGCCCGTTTCGGGGCACGAAAAACACAACTTACGAGGGCGGCGTCCGCGTCCCATGCGTGATGCGATGGCCTGGACGTGTGCGTGCCGGCGATAAGACGGATGCAATGATGCATGTGACCGACTTCTTTGCAACCTTTGTAAAACTCGCCGGCGGATCACTCGAGCAACCAAGGCCGATCGATAGTATTGACATGAGCGAAACCCTGTTTGGTGACAACGGGGGCGCCAAGCATTCACCGCGCACGGAAATCATTTACGAAGTGACCGGCAGTGTGCGGATTCCGACCATTCGCAAAGGAAACTTTAAACTGATGGGCGACGTGTTGTTCGATATCAAGAACGATCCGGCCGAAACGACCGACGTGGCCGCTTCCCACCCCGATACAGTACTGGCTCTCTCGGCGCGACTGGCCGAAGCGGCAAAGGAGCGTCCGCCGCTGGGTGACAAACCGTTGTTGATGCGACCCGCCCTGCCGTACGTTTACGGCGAAGACGAAAATAAAGCTCCGCCCGCTTGGCTGGTCGATGCCGTCGACGCCGCAAGAGAAAAGCAACCCAAGTCGTGGCCGCCAGGCGAAACGCCGTGGCCTCAAGCACCCACGACAACTGAATCACCCTACGCCACCTCGTCCGGCCGGAATCCTTGATGGGACACATCACCTCGCAGGCCAGTCCTGCAATCCGCATCTCAGAACCGACGCATCGCTTATACGATTCCAGCTTTGTCATTGCGCTGACCAGCCAAACGTGTTTCGTCATCGCCAATACGTTGATGGCTCACTACTCGCGATGGGTCGAGTTTCTTGGGGGCAGCCTGCAGCAGATCGGTTGGGTGATGGGAATCGGATCGATGATGGGACTGTTGCTGCGCCCGACGATGGCCCAGTGGATCAACCGGATTGGCGCCAGGTCGATGTGGGCGCTTGGTTATATGGTGTTCGCGATCAGCGCGTTCGCAAACTTGGTATTGGTCGACGTGGGGATATTGATCTATCTCTTGCGGTCCTTGCTGTTTCTGGGCGCAGCGATCGTGTTCTCGAGCAGTTTGACTTATATCTCGCAAACCGCACCGGCCGATCGTCGGACCGAGGCGATCGGGATTCTGGGCGTGGGCGGTTTTTTGGGCATGTTGGTCGGTCCGCTTTTGGGTGACTTGTTGCTGGGCCCCGGTGCCCGGGACCGAGCGGGGTTCTCGATGCTGTTCGTGTCCGCCGCAATCGCCAACTTGGTGGCGTTCTCGCTGCTCTTGTTCCTGCCGCGACCGGTCCGTAACGGGCCGAAGCGTAGTGTTGCTCTTCGAGATTTTGTGGCGACATCGATCCAGCATTGGCCTGGCATGATCCTATTGATTGACTTTGCCTTTGGAGTCTGCATGACCGTGCCGTTTATCTTTCTCGCTGCGTTTATCGATGGGAGTCCG
Source organism: uncultured Pirellulaceae bacterium (assembly GCA_963975425.1). GTDB lineage: Bacteria > Planctomycetota > Planctomycetia > Pirellulales > Pirellulaceae > CAXBGS01. The sequence continues at coordinate 611,021 of CAXBGS010000002.1, read as the reverse complement.
TTGCGGATCGAGGGCGTTTCGGTGATCGGGCTGTTCTTTTGGTGCTATGCCGGTGTCGCGATCGCGGTCAGGCTGGGGTTTCGGCGGCTGCCCGATCGCGTTGGTCCCAAACGCGTCTTGATTGTTGGCGCAATGTTCATGTCGTTTGGCATGTTTAGTTATTTGCTGGTCAACAACGAGCAGCCTTGGGCGATTGTCATTCCGGCGTTGCTAACCGGCGCCGGGCACGGGCTAATGTTCCACACGATGACGTCACTTACCGTTGCCAGATTCCCACATGAAGTCCAGGGGACCGGTTCGGTGTGGGCTTTGATGATGCTGGACCTCGGTACGATCGCCGGCGCACCAGCGTTGGGCGTGATTGGCCAGCACTTTGGTTTCCAAACGATGTTTGTCGCCGTCGGTGTGTCGTGCCTATTGGCAATCGCGTGTTATTCGCTGACGACGTTGGGGCCGGCTAAACCGATTCGACCCGCGTCTGGCGATGCTTGATGCGTTCATCGCGCAGGGCAAGCCCGCGCGATGATTCTAATCAGCAGTCGATTTCGTTTCACTTGATAACGCGAGCGATATCGACCACCCAGCGTTGCAGCGGCGATTTCTCCAAGCCCAGCCCAGCCCAGCCCAGCCCAGCCAAGCCAAGCCGAAAATAGAATTATTCCGATTGGGCGCTCACGCCGGTGGGGCCCGCGGCGCAAATCGCGTCACTTGCACCAGCTTCGAACTGCTTAAAGTTTTGTTGGAATAAATCGGCGAGTCGTTGAGCGCTGCTGTCGTACGCATCGCCATCGGCCCAGGCGTCGCGCGGCCATAGGATATCCGAAGTCATCTCGCCGCACGTCTGTGGCACTTGAAAACCGAATACGGGATCCTTGCGGCAATCCGCTTGCGCAAGGGTGCCATCGTGAATCGCATCGATGATTGCACGCGTATGCTTAAGACTCATTCGGTCGCCAATGCCGTACGCACCGCCACACCAGCCGGTATTGACCAGCCACACGTGACTTCCGTGTTTGCGAATCTTGTCCGCCAGCAACTCGGCGTATTTTGCCGGATGCCAAACCAGGAACGCGGCGCCGAAGCACGCACTGAACGTTGCGGTCGGCTCTTTGACTCCGACTTCTGTTCCCGCAACCTTGGCGGTGTAGCCGCTGATGAAGTGGTACATCGCCTGTTCCGGCGTCAGTTTTGATACCGGCGGCAGCACTCCGAACGCGTCGCACGTGAGGAAAACGATATTCTTGGGATGCCCACCGACACACGGGATTTGGGCGTTATCGATGAATTCGATGGGATAAGCGACTCGCGTGTTTTCGGTGATCGATGCGTCGTCGTAGTTGACTTCGTGGGTCGTTTCGTCGAACACAACATTCTCGAGGACCGAGCCGTAACGTACCGCGTCAAAAATCTCGGGCTCGTTTTCTTGACTCAGGTGAATAACTTTCGCATAGCAACCGCCTTCGATATTGAAAATTCCATCGTCGCTCCAACAGTGTTCATCGTCACCGATCAACTTGCGATTCGGATCGGTCGAAAGTGTCGTCTTGCCCGTCCCAGAGAGCCCGAAAAAGAGCGTCACGTTGCCTTCCTGCGATGCGTTGGCGCTGCAGTGCATGCTCAGCACTTCGCGTTTCGGCATCAAGTAATTCATGACCGTAAAGACACCCTTCTTCATCTCGCCGGCGTATTGCGTGCCCAGGATCACCAATTCCCCATCGGGGATCGACAAGTCAATGCTGGTCGTGCTGGTCATTTGCGCCGTGTAGGGGTTAGCCGGGAACGAACCCGCATTGAATATCACCACATCAGGTTCACCAAACTGTGCCAGCTCATTTGCGTCGGGACGGATCAGCATGTTGTTCATAAACAACGCGTGATAGGCGCTTTCGGCAACCACGCGGACGCGGAGTCGGTATTTCGGGTCCCAGCCGGCAAAACCGTCGAAGACAAAGATACGATCGCGCGTATTGAGGTAATCGATGGCCCGTTGGCGATTGATCGCGAATGATCGTTCCGTCAGCCGAATATTGATGTCGCCCCACCAAATGTCGTCGCTGGTGGTCGGTTCGTCGACGATTCGCTTGTCTTTCGGGCTACGTCCGGTTTTGTCCCCACTGCGGGTGGCCAGGGCGCCGGTGGCCGCGATCGCTGCGTGACCGTCTTGAATGGCGTATTCGTATAGTCGCGCCGGCGTTGCGTTGCGAATCACGTCGTCATTCTTCAGACCATAAATCGTCAAATCAATCGGGTTCACGCTCATTCGAGATTGCTGTGGCTTAAGGGGTTCGAACTTTGGTTGGTCACCGACCGCAGTTTAGCGCGCACACTGATGGGAAGCGACCCAGGGTTCGCGTAAGATAGAGTTGGGTGAACACCGTCGTGGTGCCGTCTCGATAGGAACCCACCGGTCCGAACTGTGAAACAACCTCAGCCGTGAAGCAAATCGTCACCATCGTCCGACCCCATCTCGCCGAGCAAGTCTTGGCGAGTCTTCGACGCGCGCCCTTAGAAGCCCTTAGCGTCGCAGAAGTGAAAGGTTACGGGCGCCAGAAAAGTTACTTGGACCAATACCAGGAAACCGAGTATCGAGAAGCGTTCGTTCCCAAGGTCGAAATCACCATGTGGGTCGACGACGCCCGTTTGGACGAAGTGATCGAGAAAATTGTCTCGGTGACGCGAAGCGGCCGGATCGGCGACGGAAAGATCATGGTCTTGCCGGTCGCCGAACACCTGTAATCTTTCGCCAACGGACTCGCTGATGAGTTTCGCGGTTTGGCGATTTCAATGAAACTCGGGCCGAGCCAGTCAGGGCGCAAGCGAGATCGATCGCGCCGAACGGCCCCAACGCAAAGCTGACTTCCTGGTTCGGTTCCGTCTGTCTAGCCCTGTGCTGTCTGTCTAGCTCTGTGCTGTCTGTCTAGCTCGGCGGCGGGACGCAAAGTTCGACCCAGTGTCCGTCAGGGTCCTGAACAAATGTTTGCAAAGCACCATCAGGTCGTGTTTTGCGTGGCAGGCGTGTCACGCCGTGCTCATCCAAGTTTTTCTCCCACTGGTCCAGCGAATCGACCATCAGCGCGAAGTGGCCCCCGCGGTGGTGAGAGTGCACCGGTTGATCTCGATCGCCGATCAGGTGCAGTTCTTGATCATCGCCAAGCCGGAACCACGCGCCTGGAAAATCAAACGCGGGACGATCCATCATTGGTAATCGCATCGCATCTCGATAAAACGCGATACTCGCGTCAACATCGGCCACGTGAATGGCCACATGATTCAGTTGTGTCGCTTTCATCACCGTTTGCTTTCGTGTGCTTGGTCGGTTGGGGCGTTTGATTGTCTGGGGCGTTTGATCAAGGCCGGAATGATCCAGGCGAGCGGAGTGTCCGATGGGCTCTGTCACGGCGGGCTCAACCATCACTGAATCGTTTGGTTCCCAGTCCGACTGATACCCCGTGCGTTTGGTTCCCTGTTGCGTCCAAGCCCGATCTGGTCGATCCAGTCCGCAGGGATGCTCTGGACGAATCCTAACGACCGGTCGGGACCCATCGCAACGGCGGACCCGGACGAGGCATCGGCATCTTAAATCAACTCGGCGTCAACGGTGAAGCTCTCGGTATCTAAAATGACATTCTCCGTGCGTCAGCGATTAAACTGTTTCAGAGCATCTCTTCGTCACATCGGCAGCCGTTTTCCTTGTCAAACCGCGTCGCTTGTGAGGGGTTTCAACACGCTGCCTCGGCATTCGGACTAAACAGGCATGGACAAAAAGCTGGACGACTCGGCGATTTCCAATGGCGACGATGTTGATGATCCGGCGAGGTCTTCTATCGCTGGCAATGTCACCAAGGGTGTTCTTTCGCTCGGCATCGTTGCGGCTTCGGTGGCGGCGTTCCTGTTCCTGGGGACGGGAGAAGCACCGAGTCGAAAGCCGCCACCCAAACCTGTCGGCGTCGCCGTTACAACAGAGCCGATCCGCGAGCACCGAGGTGCCGTCATGATCGAAACGAATGGTGTCGTTGTCCCATTTCGCGAGATATCGCTCGCGGCCGAAGTCCGGGGCCGCGTGATTGAGCAGTCCGAGAATCTTCGCGCCGGCCGACGCGTTCGCCGTGGCGAAACGTTGATCAAGATCGATCCGACCGAATACGAAATCGAAGTCCGCCGACTCGAGTCGCTCGAAAGCCAAGCGATCGCCGAACTGGACGCGCTGGATATCACGGTCGCCAATACAAAGGAAATGCTGACACTATCCAAGGAAGAGTTGGACCTGCAGCGCGCCGAACTCAAACGTGTCGAAAGCTTACGCGCTCGCAATGCCAGTTCGGCATCGGAAATGGAAACCGCTAAACGCGCTGAATTGGCCGCGCGATCCGCCGTCGTTCGTGTCGAAAACGAATTGCGAAGCTTCGCGGCGCAAAAAGCGCTGTTAGAGCAACGACGCAATTTGACAAAGGTTGAACTCGAGCGGGCAAAACTGGATTTGTCCAGAACCGTCATCGCTGCACCCGTCGACGGAATGGTTTCGCGATCGATGGTCGAGGAGCAAGCCTATGTTTCGCCGGGACAAGTCTTCGCGGCGATCGAAGACGCATCGGCAATGGAAGTCCGTTGCAATCTAACCACCGACGAGATGCACTGGGTTTGGAACCATCGTGACGATTCCAAACCCATCTCGGCAGTCATCCGGTTCGACATCGGCAACCGCCAACATCAGTGGGACGCCGTCTTTGAACGAGTCGATGGTGCGGGAATCGACGACAATACGAGAACCGTCCCGTGTTTGTTCCGTGTTAACAATCTCGACTCGGTTGCTCGATTCGGTGATGATTCCAGCGATCGTCCGCAAGGCTCACAGGCGTTGATTCGTGGCATGTTTGTCTCGGTATACATCGAAACCGTTCCCGATGGCGAGTTGTTCCGTTTGCCAAACCGTGCAATTCGACCGGGCAAACGTGTTTGGCTAAATGATGCAGGTCTACTGCGGGTCGCAAAGGTTGACGTCGTCAGCAGGATTGAAGGCGACACCGTGGTACAGTCGAAACAACTTTCCAGCCAAGACCAGGTGATCACGTCCCCGGTTCCAGGTGCAAGTGACGGTTTGACGGTGACCACCGGCGGTGGCGCGAAAGGCGGATCAGCTGCCAAGCCGGCACCTGGTAAGCCCGCAGATGGCCAGAAAACAGAAGGCCAGAAATTGGGCGCTCAGAAACCAGGTGCCCCGGCAGCGGGCGGCCAACCGCCGTCAAATCCGTCACAGAATTCGACGAAACCGGCTAGCCCGGAGATTGACTCATGAGATCGATCATTCGGTGGAGCGTCCGGAACGCACCTGCGATGAACATCATCATGGCCGCCACGCTGGTGGTTGGTGCATGGTCGTTTATGAATTTGCGACGCGAGTTTTTTCCAAACTATGAACTCGAATCGATTTTTGTCACCGTCCAGTATCCCGGCGCTTCGCCAGAAGAAGTCGAAGCGGCGATTCTAGAAAAAGTGGAAGAGGCGGTGCGGACAATCGAGGGCGTCGACGAAATGACTTCGTCGGCCCGGGAGGGTTCCGGTTCGGTCGTCCTCGAGCTCGATAGTAACATCGATGAGCAGGGTGCACAGCGCATCCTGGCCGAAGTCCGATCGCAGATTGATCAAATTCCCAGCCTTCCCGAACTGGCCGAAGAACCCGACATTCGACAGAGCAGTAGTTTTCGTTCGGCGGTTCGCTTGGGTGTCGTCGGCCCCAACACCGATGGCGTGGATGCACGATTGAAACTGCGAGATGTCGCCGAACGTGTCCGCGCGGACTTGATGATGTTGCCGTCGGTGACGCAAGCCGACTTGACCGGCGTTCCTGCATACCAAATCGACATCGAAATTTCGGAAAAAACGCTTCGTCAATACAACCTGACGCTGCCGCAAGTCGCCAACATCGTTCGCCGTGAAAATCTAGAAATTCCCGGCGGAACGCTGCGCACCGAATCGCAGGAAATTTTGTTGCGTGGTGCCAATCGTCGAGAGATCGGCGAAGAAATCGCTGAAATTCCGTTGGTCACCCGTCCGGACGGGGTGGTGTTACGGATCGGCGACTTGGGAATGGTGCGTGACGAATTTACCGATGAAATCTTCGTCAGTGAATTGGACAAGCGACCCGCGCTAATGATCAGCGTTGACGCGACGGAAACGGACGATCTGGTCTCGGTCGCCGACGAGGTGTTTGACTTTATCGACAATCGGCAAATGCCAGACGGATACGACTTGGTCGTACTCAGTGATTCGTCCGAACCGGTCCGCAGCCGTCTTAGCATGTTGGCTAAAAACGGCTGGATGGGACTTTGTCTGGTCTTTTTGATGTTGGCAATCTTTTTGGAAATGCGGCTGGCGTTCTGGGTCGCACTGGGAATTCCCATCTCGTTGCTGGGCGCCTCTGCGTTCATGCTTTACTCGGGGCATACGCTGAACATGACGACCATGTTCGCATTTCTGATCGCTCTGGGAATCGTGGTCGATGACGCCATCGTGATCGGTGAAAACATTTTTGTGCATCGCGAGCAAGGCAAAGGTCTGATGAGCGCCGCCATCGATGGAGCTTACGAAGTCATGCCGGCGGTCGTCACGTCGGTCGCCACAACGGTGATCGCATTCCTGCCAGTCATGTATTTAGAGGGCCGGTTGCAGCGGCTCGCCGCGGCATTGCCCGCGTGTGTCGGTGCGATGCTGATCTTGTCGCTCGTCGAAAGCCTCACGATCTTGCCGGCACACTTGGGACATCGCCCCGGTTGGCTGTTGAAATCACTTTCGTTTCTATTGATTCCGTTTCGTCCCATCGGCTGGTTGTTTGCGCAAATCAATCGAGCCGTCACGACATTTTTGGATTGGTTCATCGAGTCGATTTATTTGGTCGTATTGCGGTGGGCGCTTCGCAATCAGATCATCGTGCTTTCGCTGTGTGTCGGCCTGTTGTTGGTGTCGGTCGGAATCGTTCGCTCTGGGATTGTTCCCTTTTTGATTTTTCCACGCGTCGACCAGTCATCGCTAACCGCCGAAGTGAAATATCCCGACGGGACACCTGCTTCGCTAGCCGATGAGGCAACGCGCCGGATCGAGGACGCCATCTTGAAAGTCGGACGCGAGGCGGCCGAGGAAGGACTGACCACGCATCCAGACAGTATTGTGATGTACACGCACCGAACCGTTGGTCGCGGCCCGGTTGCCGGTTTTGGTGGCGGTGGCGACGCGTCATCGGGAAGCCACGTCGGCGGTGTCTCCGTTCGTCTGGTGCCGGTGGAAGACCGAGAAATCTGGGGCCAAGAAATCACCCAGCGGTGGCGGCAAGCGGCCGGGCGATTTCCAGGTGCCGAATCCGTTTCATTCGGAGGACGTGGCGGTCCGGCCGGCAACGCAATCGAATTGCGTTTGATGGCTGGCAGCGAATACTTGGATGAGGTCAACCAAGCGGTCGCTCGCGTCCAACAAAAGCTCCGCGAATACGACTCGGTTGACGATATCGCAACGGACAGCCATCCGGGCAAGTGGGAATACCAATTGCGAATTAGAGACGACGCCCAGGCCATGGGCGTGACGCTCGCCGACCTGGCCGGCACGGTCCGCGCCTCGTATTACGGCGATGAGGTGATGCGGTTGCAGCGAGGTCGTCACGAAGTGCAACTGCGAGTCCGCTATCCGCGTGAGGAACGAGAGTCGCTGGCGGGTTTCGATGACATCCGTGTGCGATTGGACGATGGAGACGAGCGACCACTAACGGAACTGGTCGATATCGCGATCGAGCGAGGCCCCGCCGAAATTTCGCGGATCGACCAGATGCGATCGATCATTGTGACCGCTGATGTCGATGAAGAATCCGGCAATGCCTACAACATCGTGCAAGACTTGGACCAGCATTTCTTACCCGAGTTGCAAGCCGAGTTTCCCAATGTCCGTTTCCGCTGGCAGGGTCAGCAAGAACAGACCACCGAATCGGTCAACAACCTGACCTTGGGTTTTTGCGGCGCACTTGCAGGCATGTTTCTGCTGCTGACGATCCAGTTTCGATCTTACAGCCAAGCGCTCTTGATCTTGTCGATCATCCCGTTCGGATTCATCGGTGCCATCCTGGGCCATGTGGTGATGGGGCTGCAGTTAACCCTGTTCAGCATTTTCGGAATCGTCGCTTTGTCGGGCGTGGTCGTGAATGACTCGATCGTGTTGGTGGACTTTGCCAATCGCCGCCGCCAAGCCGGAATGGCGATGCACGACGCATTGATTGACGCAGGTCGCCGCCGATTTAGGCCGGTGATCTTGACGTCCGTCACCACCATCGCGGGAATGTTGCCAATTTTGTTGGAACAGTCTCGCCAAGCGATGGTCGTTGTCCCGATGGCCGCGAGTTTAAGTTTTGGTCTGATGTTGGCGACCGCAATCGTCTTGGTCTTGGGGCCAACGCTGTATTCCCTGATCGCCACCGGCGAAATAATCGACGAGGAAGATGAGGAATACTTTGCCGAAAACGCCCCGTCACAAACCTCGGACGTGCCTCTCGCGGTTTAGAACCTGTTGGTGCAGTCCGCAGTCACCCTTGCCCGTCGGCGGGGCATGATTTGGCGGGCATGTTCCGGCTTGGCCGAAACACGAGACGACGACGATTGTCTTATCGCAGGTGTTTTCGCAAAAACGCAAGCGTCGCGTGCCATACCTGGTCGCCGATCGCCGGTGCAGATGCAATCCCATGCCCGCCCGTGTCTAAGATCACCAGTTCGCTTGTTAGCCCCTTTTTCTGCATCGCCTCATGCATCTGAACGGATTGATGATAGGGAACCACGGAGTCGGTCTTGGTCGCCAGCATCAACAGTGGCGGGTCGTCATCGCTCAAATGATTGATCGGTGACGCCTGTTTCCACCGTTCGCTATCGACGGCGAACGGCTCTCCCACCCAAGCTCCGTTGGTCTTCTTTTTTAACTCGATACTCTTCTTTTGGTGTCCCCCATCGCGCAAACGAGAGATGAAGTCAAAGACCCCCGAGAAGCTGACGGCGGCTTGGACTCGACTTGACGATTCGGGGTTACCGCCGTCGCCTTCAAGATGATCGATGCCGCCGCTGACACCGATCATCGCCGCCAAGTGGCCGCCGGCGGATTGGCCAAGGACGCCAATCCGATCGGGATCGATGTTGTACATCGCCGCGTTGGCGCGCACGTAACGCACGGCAGCCTTACAGTCGTACACCGTTTCTTGAAATCCGTGCTTGGGGGTCCCGCGGTAACTGATGCATGCCGACGCAAACCCTTGGGTTGCCAGGAATGCAGCGTACTTTGCGAATCCTGATTTAGGTCGAGCCCGAAAGCCTCCGCCCGTGATCGTCACGACACAGGCGATCTTTTGATCTGATTCAGCCGGCAGATACATGTCCAAAAGCAAAACGGTGTCGCCATACCTGGCGTACTCGATGTCGCGGATCACACGCACGTTTAAGAATTCGGACTCGGCAGAACCCATTGGTGAAAAGGTTTTTGCGAATTGCTGGGCCTCCGACTGCGACAGGGTGGTCGTCGAATCTGCCCGCGCAGGAAAGCAGAAAGAAATTGCCAGGACGGAGAATGAGATCATTGAAATTCGTGACTTCATCAAACTTGCCTTTCGATACCCAAGGGCCAAACAATTGCAGCGGTGCTCATGATAGTCGACTTTGATTAGCATGGCGGTTGTCGAGTCATGCATCCACGCTGCGTGGCGGGAATCCATTTATCCGAGGTAACGAGCTTGACGGAAACACGTCGCCACAAACGATTCACGGTCGCCCTGATTGCGACGCTACTGGTCACCGCCGTTGCTCTGGGATACTGGATGCTGAAACCGGTCGAGCATTTAGCGTCGGGGGCCCAGCAATCAACGTTTGTTATCGAATGCGAATTTGACAAATATCGCCAGATCATGGTCCGCAAGAACGCCACCAAAGCCATCGTCGGAAACTCGGGAATGGAATTGATCGAGGAAAAAATCCAAGACGTGGAAATTGACGCATCCGCCGACGACCGCCCTCTGTTGAACGCCATCCGTGGAAAGTCCAAAACGGAATTGTCAGCGGTCCGATTGCTGACCGTTTCGTTGAACGACCCGCAGCTAGAATCCGATCGCTTGGTGCTAAAGCAGCACGCGGATATCCGTCCCGAAGCGATGCACGTTCGGACCAAGTCGATCAAGCCCGCCGGTCGGTTGCAGTCTTATCAGACGGAGTTGACCGCGGTGCCACATTCTGGCGGAACCGAAATCACGCTGAACGTTAGCCTTGAGGTCCGACTAAACGTCCCGAAATTGTTTACGTCACGTGCCGATGCCGAAGTCCAGCAAGCGGCAATTGATGCGATCACCGATCAAGAAGAATCCATCACACAATTTGTCGCCGAACATGCCGACGCGAGAATCATCTTGCCCGAGTTTCTGGATAAATAACGCTGGGACAACGAGCGGTCTTTCGCGACTGCCCGGTCCAAATCGTCTTTGCCAGTCAAGCATCCAGCCTGTTCGCAACCCCGCGGGCGACGATCGCCGTTGGGGTGCACGGAAACGAATTCAGAAAATCCACGAACCGTTCTCGCAGGTGTTCTGCGACGAAATTCCGCTGGCTTTATCGTGTGAGTCGATGCCTACTCGTTCGCCAGTTTCGAACGCAGCTGTTGAAACTCTTGACTTGACTGCCACACGATCCGCTGCAGGTCGGCTCGATCGACAGCACTGAACGTGCGGGTGATGGGTTCGCCGTCACGGTCCTTGTCTCGTTCGCTGTCTTTAAAGAAACGAATATCGGTGATCGAGTCGACGGGCAATCCGACCGGACTGCGGTCGAGCAATGCGGAATAGATCGCGCACGCCGACATGTAAGCCATCGTGTGATTCAAGTGAGCGTCGTTCTCGAAACGCAACGTCAGATCGGGCCTTTCGGTTTGACAACGCAGGGCGACCAACGACATCGGTGCGACCGACGCGTTCAGGCGGTTGGCGAGCCTGGCGATCACTTCCGCTTTCGCTTTCGTCTCGGCTGCGTCGGGCGCCTGCGTGATTGGATCTTTGTTTTGTGTGCCGGGTGTCGTCTCGTAAAGAATCACTTTGGCACCCTGCTCGTGCGCCAGTTCGGCGAACTTTGGTGCGTATTGAACGTAAAGTGAATCATCGCCTTCGAGGTCGTCGCGATAGGACTGCAGCACAACCGCATCCCACCGGTGACGCGTGGAGTCCAGGTGGTCCAAAAAGTCCTGCTGTCGTTTGATGCCGGCACTAGCATGTTTATCTTCCGGTGTCTTCTCGACGGTCTGTTTCAGCTTCGCAATTGTTGCTTTTACCTGATCGGGCGAGACGCGATATTGCGACACGATGTTCTGCGTCCCCAGACGCCAGTGGTCGACCAGCCGCCGACCGCCGTAAATGACCGCGGTGACTTCGACATCCAGGCCCGGTTGCCCGGCTTCTGCCATCGACTCAACGACTTTCGACAGGTTGTGTCGGCCGGTGTAGCTGTTGCCGACAAAGAGTACACGCAGCGTTTCCGGCTCGGCTGCTGACGTTTCGAATGAGATCATCGACAGGGACAACAGCGTTAAACAGATCGTTCGTTTTATCATCGTTGCTATTTGCCTGAGGTTTGAGGAAGGACACGTTGGTACGGGCTAGAAAACTTGATTGGCAAGTCGTTTTCGGCATCAACGTGCAGTGAGAGGAAATCAATGCGTTTGGGTGTGCCCTGGAAAGGAATCGACGCTCTGTAGCCGCCGCCGACGACTTGGTCAAGCGTGGCGGATTCCCATCGATCATACTCAAACGGCAGCGTGTGGGGCTTGCTGCGATCGATGCACCACCAGACCTCGTTTTGCTGTGGCTTTCGGTCATCAGCCATCGATACGGTCACCGATAACGTTTGTGTTTTCGGATCCCATTGCCCATCGATTTTGGGGGGCGATGGAAAGCTTCGGTGGCCAAAGAAATGATGTCGCGTAAAGCTGTAGAAGTTTTGATCAATCTCGGGCAGCTTTGGCACTTGTCGATCAAAGCCGGCGCCGGTGGGGCCACCGTGCTGTCCGCCGGCGATGATGCACACCGGAAAGTCCGGGTATTGGTTTCCCAATTCTAATAGCGAGGGCGAAACGCTGTCGTTCGTGCCGACGTTATAGAACACATCCAATCCGCGTTCTTTGACCAGCGACATGTGATTGGTGATGCGAGAAATGTCCCAGACGCGATCGGTGATGGTGTCGATATCCGATTCCGTCCAGCCTGCGTCGATCGCTTGCTGCAACGAAATGCGCTGGGTCGCGCGGCGTACCGCTCGCTCGCGCAGTGGTTTTTCGGCAGCAGGATCGATCGTCAGCTTTCCGGCGGCGAGGTCTGCGTAGAATTGTTTGTCAATTTCGACCAGTTCGCGGGGTTCGTTTCCGTTAACAAACGTCGCACTGCCTGGATTGCCAAGCATCGGTGCGACAATCGGGACGATGGCGGTGAATCGATCATCCACGATACCGGCCACCGCCGATGCGACCCCGCGCTTTGACCCTCCCGTGGCCAACACCTTTTCGGGTTGAAAGAATTTTGGTTCCGTCATTGCCGCGGTCAAAGCCCGCATTTGGCTGGCGCCCCAGATCCAAACCGGAGTGTAACGGACATCTTTCGTTTCCAGCAATTTCTGCCGCATGGCGTGGTGCAATTCGCCTTTCGGCTGCATTGCGTCGATGGTGCCCATACCGATCAAGACCACCCCAACACCATCGTCCTGGATAAGCTTGAGATGTGTCGCTGTGGGGCGCCCCATCGTGACCGCTAAACCTTGATTGGTGACCACGACATTGCGACAAGGCAGTCCGTCGGCAGGCGCCAGCAGCGTGACCGGCAAACGAACTTTTTGACCCGGCCACCACTGGCAAACGGTAATCTCGATCAGTTTTTCTTGAACCGTCGGATGCTTTGGTGAAGGACGCCAGTCCTGGATCACCTTGAGTTCCAGGCTTTCCGTATCGCGAATCGACGACAGGTCATACAGCGGATCGGCCGCGAACGATCTGGAAGCCGTTGTCAGCAAAAGTAAGAGTAAGACGAAGGGCAAGCGACAAACAACAGGCGGCAAGTTCATGGTGTTTTTCATCTTTAGAGAGATGCGAAGGCGGGCGGGGACGTTGGGGGCAGGGACGTTGGGGGCAGGGACGTTGGGGGCAGTGACGTTGGGGGAGGGCGATTGGTGCTAAGATGTGCCTAGTTTCGCATACTTGCGGCTACAAAACCACACTTCGGACCGCGAACAAATTCGTGCATCTTAAAACGAGCGATCCGCATGGACCCACTTCCGTCGACTGATGATCATCCCTTCGCCCAAGACACTCCACGCGTTTGGACCGTCTTCACCACGTTGGTGCTCGCGCTCGTCCTGGCCGTGTTGTTCCAGATTCTGTTTGTCGGCGGTTTGGTTGCCTTCGAATTTTCACGTGATGTGAAGCCTGACAATATCGGCGCGATGCTGCTCGAGCGACTGCTTACGCCGATGGGATTCATTGGCATCGCCGCATGTGGCCAATTGGGGTTCGCCATCGCGGGGTTCGGCGCGGCATCCCGGTCGCCTGAACCGTTTCGGCAAAGAATCGGATGGCATCCGGCCAAACCGTCGTGGCGGGTTTATCCGGTCGCGATGCTTGCGTCTGTCTTCGTTCTAGCGGTCGGATTCGCCGCCGCGTATGTGGTATCCAAGGTCATCCCCGCCGATCAATCTCTGCAGAAAACTTTTGACGCGATGACGGTCCCGTGGGCGATCGTGTTTGTCTTGTTCATTGGAATCGTTCCCGGCGTCGTCGAAGAAGTTTTGTTTCGCGGATATATGCAGCAACGGCTGATTCGAAGGTGGGGCGTGACGACAGGAATCGTGGTCACGTCAATCCTGTTTGCACTGGTCCATATCACGCCGCACGCGATCGCGGCTGTCGTTCCGCTCGGTTTCTGGCTGGGATACGTTGCCTATCGCAGCGGATCAATCTTGCCCGGCATCCTGTGTCATTTTTTTGTAAACGCCGGCCTGAACGCCTGGCGGATGGTGGTCAAATTCTCAGAAGTCTCCGAGTCAGGACAGTTCGCGTTTCATGTGACGATTGTCCTGATCGGAGCTCTCTGTTTTGCTGTTTGCTTGGCACCATCGTTTTGGCGTGGTCGCTCAAGGGACCCAGCGATTACGCCGTCGTAACGGCCATCGACGCTTGTTCCTGCTGCATCTCCGTTTCGATTTGATCAGCGATGGAAGCAAGTTGACTTTCGAATCGACGCCATTTTTGCATCGAAGACTTGTACATCGGTTGCCGCACTTGCCACTTACTAGGCGTGTGAACGGCCCGATCACTCGCGTGAAATGCAAGACATGCATCGTTCCATTCCAGACCACAATGCTGGATCAAACGCCGCGATTCAGTCTCTGGATCGACCACCAACGATTCATAGTCAACGGTGTGAATCGACATCGGCAATACTTGTTCCCAGTGTCTCATCATCCGGCGGTAATTGCGGTGATAGCCCACCAGTTGATCCAAGTCGCAAAACGGTGCGTTCAGATTCTGGCAATAGCAGGAAACCAGCACATCCATCGGGTGTCGACGGCAGTGGATGATGGTCGCCTGGGGGAATAACGTGGCAATCAATCCCAGATGCAGAAAGTTCGTGGGCATCTTGTCGGTCACCCGTAACTCATCGGTCCGATACTCATTCAACCTTTTCATATAAGTCTGAGTGTGTTCTTGCAAATCGGCACCGGTCACACCTTCGACAAGCGATAGATACGATCGCGGCGTGGTTGGCATGCCGGCGTGACGAACTCGCTGTTTCTCGCGGAAAATGATTTCCTGGCGAATCTGGTCGATGCAAGGCAGTTCGCCTGCCCCGGCGACTTGTGGGTGGCTGCTTAAGATTTGCTCGGTTAGCGTCGTGCCCGACCTCGGCATTCCTACGATGAAGACCGGGGTTTGATCCGGATTCCCCTGTCCATGACGGGCGTTGAAATATTCGCGGGTGAAGGTCTGGCAGGTTTCTTCAATCGGTTTGTCCACCGGGCTGCGCCTTGGCTCGACACCGAGGCGAACGCTGGGACGAAGACTTGCTTCGGACGCCGAATGCGTCGGTTTTAACTTGTTTGCACGATCGTAGTGTTGCCATGCGCGGTCGTACTGGGCGGTGTCATCCAGAACTTTCGCCAACGCAAAGTGCAAATAGATTTGTTTTTGATTCGGTTGGTCGGGCGTCTCGATTTGTTTCTGTAGCAAGGCAATGTATCGATCGGTCTCGCGACCTGCTTTGAACTTCTTTGCCCGCGAGAATCGAAAGTGACTGAACGCATGGCTGGGGTCGATCT
Organism: uncultured Pirellulaceae bacterium; assembly: GCA_963975425.1. Taxonomy (GTDB): domain Bacteria; phylum Planctomycetota; class Planctomycetia; order Pirellulales; family Pirellulaceae; genus CAXBGS01. The sequence continues at coordinate 595,671 of CAXBGS010000002.1, read as the reverse complement.
GAAGTGCTTTTTCAAAGACATCGAGCGCCTCTTGGATATCGCCGCGGTCGACATAGGCATTTGCCAGGTGATTCAGCGCGATTGTCGATTCACCGTTCGATTTGACGGCCTTCTCGAAAGAGTCGATGGCAGCATCAAAATGACCGAGGCGTTGCTCGAGCAGGCCTTGGTCGACCAACGTTCGGCAGGTCGGTGCAGATGCGTTCGCCACTCGGTAGCAATCCAAGGCCTCGTCAAGTAGCCGCTGTTGGCCTGCACGATTTAGATTTCTGCCCAGGATACGTGCTCGCTGTTTCAGCAGTTTTGCGAGTGCCGCATTCAGGGCCGCCGACCGTCGATTGCGAAGCAGGCAAACTCGCAGCGTATGAATTGCGTTCTTTAAATCGCGATGCCGGGCATGCAATTGCGACAGGGCCAGCGCAGGCGTATCGTCGACATCATCGAACAGGATGGCCCGCTCGTAATAGTGAATCGCACCTTCGTCCTGGCCGGACTCTTCTGCCATCCGCCCGAGCCACAACCAACAGTCGGGTTGATTCGGGTCCAATCGGACGGCTTGATCGAAACATCGCCGTGCCTGACTGACGTGATTCTGCGCCAACCAGGCGTATCCAGCCAAGCGGTTGCCGATCGCGTCGTGATGCAGTAGCCCCGGAACGCTCTCAAGTATCTCGAGACTCTTCTCTGGACGATGACGCACCAACGAGGATGCCGCTAACACATGAATCGCATCGTTGTCGCTAGGGTTTTGAATGAGCCGGCGATGTGCTTCGCGGATTGCGGAATCCTGAGTTTGTCGTCGGGGCGTTTGAACCGCAGTTCGCGAAGCGGAATGCAGACGCACACAGACGCTTTCAAACACCTGCTCTATCTCTGAGTTTTGAATTTCCATTTTAAAGCCTGATCGTTGACGGGTGATGTATTTTGTTGCCGAGTAACTTGCCGAAGTGTTTCAGCAAGGGTGGATCGAAGGCAGACGCTCCGGTGACAGAACCAGTTGCATCGGGACGTTCATTGCGTGACCCATGGGATAGAAACATCCCGGCGTGAGGACTCCATTGGTCGCGGATCAATAGCCGTAATAGTAGTAATAGTAGTAGTAATAGTACGGATCGTAGTAGCTTCCGCCGCCGCTTGGATCGTAGTAGTACGGATCATCATCGCCTCCATCCCCATCGCCGTCGTCGTCCTGGTCGTCGGAGATTCCGTCCAGGTAAAGTGAATAGCTGATGTCGTCGGTGGGTTGTTGTGATCCGCCAATCGCGGTGAATTGGAGGATGTATTCGCCTTGCTGCAGCCATGCCAATGCACTGCGCGTGATGCCGGAACGGGCGACGGCGATCATCTCGATTTCTTTTGTATGCGCGTCATAAATCGTCAATCGCACTGCTTGATCCGGTGCCGTTCCATCCGCGTTTAAATCAAAGCGGAAGAGCTTCGTTTCACTCGCGGTCCATCGAATAAAGTCATCCGCAGATTCGGAAACGGTGTCCGAGATCAAGTGATTCATTTGGGCACTTGAAGCCTGGAATTCGGCGACCGCGACATAGTTTCCGACTCCAACGGTCGAACTTGGATCGACGCTGACGCGAATGAAATATTCCTGTCCCGCAGTCGGCTGCGCCACCTCTAATGTGAACGTTCCGTCGGCATGCAACTTGCCCGCCGTGCCCAGCGAAACGCCGGTCGCGTCGACAACGTCAATACGAACATCCGGTTGGTCAGCGCCGACACCGGCAACCTGCACAACCAATCGTCCTTCGACCGTGTCGGGCGCGGTGATCTTCCAATAATCCAAATCCGATGCCGAGGAAACCGACGATTCCAATTCATACGTGCGGGATTCGCCGAACGAATTGAACGCAAGCTCTTGCGCTGATGCGACCGAATCGTTTGCGTTGACTTCCGTATCAAGCAGGTCAAAGTTGGCAAACAGTGACTCGGCACCCGAGTCATAGTCCCCGGGCGCGATATCGGTCGCCTGGATCGCCGGTGGGCGATAGTCGACTTCTAAAACGTAGTCGCCCACGGCGTAGACGTCGGCGGCATCCGCAGCGGCAACGCGGACGTAAAGCGAATTGTGCGACTGTAGTCCATCGATTTGGATTTGGTTGTCGTTGTCGAAGACAGACTGAGCCGAAGTCTCCGCAAGGATCTGTCCTGATTCGTCAATCACCTGCAGCTTTGACATCAGCAAGCTGACGCCTGCCGCTCGCAAGCGGATCGTGACGCTGTCTTGACCGGCGACGGGCGTTACCTTGTAAGTGTCGACATCGGTACCGTTGACAAGACTTCCACGCGACCGAATCACAGCAACCAGCGGATCAAAGCCGACCGGCGTCGTCAGCATCGTCGCGGTTTGAATTTGTCCGTTGTCCACCAGTTCGTACGGGTCCGACCGGGCGCCATACAGTGCTTGAATCTCTGCGACATCTTCCGCTGCGAGTGATCCTTTGGGGCCAGCGTACTGACCAAACATCACCGACCATTCCAATTGGTTGTCGGCAATGCCAAGTGTGTTGCCGGCTTCGTGCAGCAGCAAGCTAAACAGATCTCGCTCGTTTTCGGTCAACGTTGCGGGGTCGGGACCGACACCACCACTCCAATCGTGGTATTTGAATTGCTCATTCGAATTCAGCAGCAAATCGCCAGAGTACGTTCCCGCGATCGGTTGGAACGGAACGGAACTGGCGAGCAGTCCTTCCTGGGGAAACGCACCGATTCGAAATTCGCCAAAACGCGGGTCATTGGTCGTAAGTCCCGGCGTTCCAAACTTGACGTCGTAGTCATTTCGCAGGCCGACATTGACATCGGCATTGATCGCCCATGTTTGATAGGCTCGCAGCGCCAATTCTTGCCATTGCTGCCGCTGGGCGACTTGATCGAGCGTCGATTCGATATCGTTTTCGTACGTGCCGACTTCGACGCCATCGGAAGGAAAACTGATGCTTAGGTCTCGAGCATCTGGCCAAGAATTGCCAAACGCAGCAAGCATTCGACGGTCTTCCAGGGTTTCAAGATCGATGGAGGTCGTGTGTTTGCGACGTAACGATAGGGACATAACGGTAGCCTTATCCTTTGGAAAGGAGTTAAAAAGTTAAATGGGTATTGAGAGTCAGCCTGGCGTCAGGGAGACATGCGTTGAGAGAGATTCGCGAGGTGATAGACACGCGAAATCGCTATGAAGCCAGGCATCTCGCGTATCGCTTGCAGGTCGGGATCCGTCGCGAGATTGTTGGCCGGATAGCCTTCGTGTATAGCCTTGGCCAGATAGCCGATGGCTTGCTGTTGACTTTGGCGGTCAGGGTTCAGCGCATATGCACATGCAGCCTGATAGAAAGAACGATTATTACGTACGGAACTTAGGCCTTTCTCCAGATAAGCTTCCGCCTCTTTGTGTTGTCCGGCGCGGGCCAGTAAGACGGCAAAGTCCACCAGCATACGCTCGTCGTTCGGTTCTAACTCGACGGCACGACGCATCTGTTGGATCGCTTCGTCGTTGCGGTCCAGCCGATCAGATAAGATTTTTGCGATTCGTGAATAGGTTACTGGATCATTGGGACGCAACTTGTCTGCAAGTTGCAGGTCGCGAAGCGCGCCTTCGGGGTCATCATCACGGCGAGACAGCGATCGCGCCCTCAACGAGGAAACGTCGGTGTTGTCCGAGACCATCGCTTGGTTGAGATCAAGTTTGGCGGCTTGGTTTCGACCGATCGAACGATAGGCCCGGCCCCTCATCAGCAGCGACTGAACATGCCCGGGCGAGATCGCAAGCGCCTGGGAAAAGTCATCGATTGCACTGATGAACCGACGTCGCCCCAGACGCACGGTTCCCCGGTTGATCCAGGCGCGAAGATTGTCAGGATCGATTTCGATCGCTCTGTCAAATTCGGCGATGGCCCGATCGCCTTGCTTCTCTTTCATGAAATTAATTCCACGCAAAACACGCAGTGCAGCTAAGTCGGGATAACGATCCACCGCCTGTGTGTAGGAGACGGACGCATCCTCGTAGCGTTCGATGTTGTACTGTGATGTCGCGAGTGCGAGCCATCGTAAACCTGAGGGTACGGCATCTTTGTCGGCCAGGCCTGTCAACAATTCCGCAGCCCCATGATAGTTCGACCGCAGCATCAAACGCATCGCTTCCATAAAGCGTTCGGAATCGGTCGACGGCGAAATCGCATTTGCCTCGGCGAGCAACGCATGATGCGATTCAGGGTCATCGGCAAATTTTGCGAGAGCGGATCGCAGGAAAGTGCATGCCCTGGATTGGCTAACACCATTGACCCGCTCGGCGAGATCGGTGAGGTGATCAAGTCGCTGCAAGTTATTCGGCTGAAGAGGCTTGACCATCGAAAGCTGCGTCAGGCGTTCGCTTTCTAATAATCCCAATTGCACGATGTGTCGCAGGGCGGTGTCACGGACACGTCGGTTCTGTTCATCGGTATTGCGATCCGAGAGCAGTGTGCCGAATACCAAAGGGTCGGCGATTCCATGTTTTTCCAGGGTCGACAACCCATCGCGAATACTGGCGTCTTCTCTGCGTTTATTATCCGCCAGCAAGCGTGCGAACGTGTGTTCGGAATCCAACGCGAATTCCTGAAAGTCCTGGACCGCTTGGTTGTGGTTCGCGTGACCGACCAGTGCCGCCGACGCCAGCGATAACGCTGCGACGCACGCGATCAAAGCCGTGGCCACCGGGCCGGCCGATGTCAAAACGGGATGGCGACGCATCCACTTCTTGAATCGCAACCGCCTGGGCTCGGTGGCGAATTTCAACGGCAGACGATCGTGCTCGCATTGCAAGTCTGTCTGCAGTTGATCGGCGGATTGGTAGCGGTCGTCCGGTGAAAACGCGAGGCAGCGATTGATGATGCGTTGAAGCCCGGGGGAAACGTTTTCGTCGTTCTGCCACGCGGGTAATTGGCGTCGGTCTTGAATTGCCGGTTCCAGATCAATCGACGCGGCCGACGCGGGCACGCAATAGGGCAGGCGTCCCGTCACGAATTCGAACATCATGACACCCATCGAATAGATGTCCGACGTCGGCAGCGATGTCGCAGTGCGCCCCATCAGCATGCGGTACGTTTCGGGTGACATGTAAGGCAGCGTCCCGCCGGCTTGAACGGACGCTGTCTGGCTGAGTGACTGAGATAGATTGAAGTCCAGTAGCGCCGGTTCACCGTCATTGCGTATCAAAACGTTGCCCGGCTTGAGGTCGTTATGCAGAACATCACGAGCGTGCGCGTGAGCTAGCCCTGATGCCAGTCGCTTGAACATCCACGTTGCCAGCCGATTGTTGTCCAGCGTCTTGAGTTCATCCAAGGGTTTCAGCACGGCACGCTCGTCCGCGGCCGGTGACATTCCCAGCACCAAGCGACTTGCGGCGGGGACTTTTTCTTGGTCGGACCCGATCGACGCTATCTTGGTCGACTCGACACGTTCGCGTACGGTGGCAACCAAACTTTCACCGGCTCGTTCGGCCGAGTTCGATTTGCTGTTCAAATAGTCGGCGAGTGTCAAACGGCCTGCGTAAGGCATGCAAATGACCGAACGCGATAGCACTTGAATAAACGAATAGATCGGAACGATGTTCGTATGTTGCAACAGTGCCATGTTCTGCGGTTCTGACATCGCGCGCGACACGACCTTCAGCACGACATAGCGATCCGCCAAGTCTTTCTGAGTTGCCAGATAGACACGCCCCAGTGCGCCTTGCCCGATCTCTTGCACGAGACGAAATCCTGCATCGGCCAGTGCCGATTCAAATGCCAGGTCGACACCCGAGTCAAGCGACGGGGGCATCGGTCCGAGGAAAGAGTCGGGTGTTGTGTTGGACGCTTCGACCAGCAGGCGTTGATACCAGAGTTCGTTCCGAATACCTGGCAATTGCCGCCATCGATCCACATCGATCGAATGCGAATGGCGTTGACGCGAACGGTAATCCTCGAAGGCCATCCGCCCAATATGTTGCTCTCTGCCCTGCAGGCCGGAAAAGTCGCGGAGGTATGCCTCGAGATTCACCGGCAATTCGTGTTCATATCGAAGTTCGATATCAATTCGCACGAGTTCCACTAATGCATCCGGATCATCACCCAGCCCGTACTCCTCTAACAATTCGCCGATCGTAGAGACGGAATGAACCGACCATGAATCTTCGAAGCGATCGATGGCGTCGTCGAGTTGTTCCGCCTGAATCTGGTCGATCATGAAAAGAATCCTGAAACCCTTTGATGCAACAACGCGTGATGCGAAGGTTACTGCTAAGAGGAGGCAGACACGGGCAACGGTTCCGCCAGTCTTTCTGCGAAAAAACAAATGATTGATCCGATACCATCGGATTGCAGTCGTCGACGGAGGCGTATTTCACGTCGCATCTCGTCAATCATGCACCGGTCACGATCTCACAGGCGCATTGTGCTAGCACATCGCCAGAGAGTTCGGTCAACCAGTGGCACCGCGAAAACACCACGCCAGGATTGTGTCGGTGCCGGCCGGTCGCTCTGCAAGGCGCGTCGCCGATGCAATCTTGACGGCAACCAGTCTAGTTCATTTGGGGATTCCGCGACGACAGCAATCGCGACCTTACCGGTACATCTCGCGCATAGGACTGCGGTATCTGAGCGTCGAGCCAAGATGGCTAACCGTTCACTCGTTGTCGAGCAGCAAGTCAGACAAGCGTTCCCGGCTCTTTTGCAGACTTCGCTCGACCGACCGTCGGCTTCGGCCGCTCGCCGCGCTGATTTCATCGATGCTGTGATTTTGGATACGCAGCGCGAGAATTTCACGATCCTTCGGCCGCAACAGTTCCAGCGTTTCTCGCACGCACATCTCAAAGAACTCGATGGACGCCTGGTCGACAACGGTGGCCAGCGCGCCGGCGTCGGAATCGAGCGATACGTTGCGACTGATGTCCCGGCACTGCGCCGAGTGATGGTTCGCCTTGTTGCTTAGTTTGTTGACCGCAATGACGGCCAGCAAATTCCAGAGGGTGGATCCGGGCGGCGCGTCATAGTTGCCCGATTGCATTCCGCGAAAGATGCTCTTGAAGACCGACTGGACGATGTCGTCGGGCTCCGTGGTAGCGGCCATTTTGGTGCCCAGTTTTGACTTCACCAAGCCAAACAGGCGTCGGGCATAGCGATCGTACAGCAGGGCTGCCGCCTCCTGATCGCCTTCGCGCACCATGATCACGAGCGAACGGTCCGTCTTTGACAGACCGCTCGTTTCTGAATCTCGATTGATCTTGTCGGTATCCACTTTCGGGAGAGGCCAGATTTTGTTGGTGACATCAAATGACGTGTCACTAGCCTAACTAGGGCATACCAGTCGCAAAACCCAGCTTTCACGAAAGCAAACGAGCGCGTGCGGTTTGGATGATCCTACTGCCAGCGGCAGTAAGCATGCCCCATACCAAACCGCACACGCAAGTTCAGTGTCGACCTTTAGCAGGAACCACCATGGGGTGGCTCCCTTATTGCGTCACTAAGGGTAAGCAAGATGGCGACGGTATCACCGCCAAACTTTCTTATGTTTTTCTTTCGGGGCGGTTCAGGTCATGATTTTGGCGTCCGTTCCCACCGCGATTCTTCATAATCGAGCGGGATTTTGGCGGCTTTGTGTTGGGAGCGTCTGCCAATGTCGCGAACCAATGGTGTGGAAATCCGCATTTGTGCTGGCAGAAAATCGATCACTCACATGGTTTTGCGTTGGGAACCGAGAATTCGCTCCGCGCATAAGCCCGTCCGCTAAGCCCGTCCGCTAAGCCCGTCCGCTAAGCCCAGCCCACACGCCGGTCCGCTAAGCCCTTACGCCGGTCCGCTCTGTGCACACGCCGGCTGCCGGCTGCAGCGATTGCTGCGTCAGAAAATTGCACAGCGAGCGGGCACCCGAAAAGCGCCCCGCTCCGATCTGGAAACGCCCAGCCATTGACGGTGGAAACCAGTCATCATCTGCGGCAACCGAGCATGGTCTGCATCAACCGGGCATTGTTTGCGGCAAAATGTGCATCACGACGTGGGGGGCCGTATACTGGAGCCGATGTCCCCCGCCTCCCCAGCCCTCCGATTGGCGGCTGCTCTGCTTGCCGCCTGCATGCTCTTGGTTTCCTCGGTATCGGTGCGCGCCGATCAAGAGGCCGGCCATGCCGCGGACGCCGCTGCGACACGACGCTCGATCGAGCTTTTTGAAAAGCATGTCAGGCCCACGCTGATTGATGCGTGTATCCGTTGCCATGGGCCCGACAAGCAAAAAGGTGGCCTGCGGCTCGATTCAGCAGAATGGGTTCGCCGCGGCGGCGATTCGGGCGATGTCATCGATCTGGTGGATCCGCAGCAGAGTTTGCTGCTTAACGCCATTGGCTATGACGATCCAGCGCTTGAAATGCCGCCCAAAGGCAAGTTGCCGGACGAAACGATCGATGCATTCAAAGCTTGGATTCGTTCGGGCGCGGTCGATCCTCGTGAGCAAACGCCTAGCGAGACAGCGGTGCAACATGCCGCTCCCAGTCTGCAGCAAGGCCGTGAGTTCTGGGCGTTTCGCCCGATCCAACCAGTCGATCCACCGGAAGTGAAAGATTCCGGCTGGCCGCGGACTGAGATTGATCCGTTCGTGTTGGCGAAACTGGAATCCAGCAAGATCACTCCCGCCGCGGATGCCGACCGAATCACACTGCTGCGACGAGCCCATTATGACTTGATCGGGCTGCCGCCCACGCCGCAGCAAATCAAGACGTTTGTCAATGACGAATCGGATGATGCGTACGTCAAGATGATCGACGATTTGTTGAACTCACCTCAATTCGGAGAACGTTGGGGGCGGCACTGGTTGGATGTTGTGCGATTCGCGCAGTCCAGCGGCGGCGGTCGCACCTTGTTGTTTCCGAACGCTTGGCGATATCGCGATTATGTGATCGACGCTTTCAACAATGACATGCCATACGATCAGTTCCTGACCGAACAAATTGCCGGCGACCTGTTGGATTCGGCGGACTGGCAAGACCGCCGCCGCCAGTTGATAGCCACCGCATTCCTGTTGCTTGGTCCGACAAACTATGAAAAGCAGGACAAAGACGAACTGGAAATGGATGTCGTCGACGAACAGATCGACACGATCGGAAAGGCGATGTTGGGGATGACGATCGGATGTGCTCGCTGTCACGATCACAAATTTGATCCCATTCCCACCGAAGACTATTACGCTCTGGCGGGAATCTTAAAGAGCACCAAAGCGATGATCCACGACAACGTTTCGAAATGGAACAAAGTGGCGTTACCGCTGGCACCCAGCGTCGAAGCGTCGATCCGGCAAACAGAACACGAAATCGCAACGATCGAAAAAACAATCAAGATCACGAAACGGCAGCTGGAAAAAATTGGCGGCAAACCGCTCGGTGACGACGACAAGAAACGCGACAAACAAATCGATTCGTTGTCGATCCGCGGAATCGTGATCGACGACACCGAAGCAGAACGTATCGGGCAGTGGACGCCATCGAAGTCGGCGGGTCGATACGTGAATGAGGGATACATTCATGACGGGACCGCGGGCAAAGGGTCAAAACAAGTGATCTATCGGCCCCAATTCGACGAACCCGGTGTGTACGAAGTGCGCGTTGGGTATTCACCGTCTTCGAATCGATCGAATCGAGTTCCCGTATCCGTGCATCACGCCGACGGTACGTCGACCGTTCGCGTGGATCAGCGAAAGACGCCTGAATACGACAGTGCCTTCACGTCGGTTGGCGTTTATCGTTTTCAACCAGGCGGCGATGCGCAGATTGTGATCGCAAATGAAGGCACCGATGACGGCGTCGTGATCGCGGACGCGGTTGTCCTGGTCCCCAGCAAACTCGCCCCGCTGCCGATGCCCGACCAAGTCGACAAACCTGAAAATATTCCCTACATCGTTCAGGACGCCAGCCTCTTGTCGGGCATCGTCGTCGACAACAAAGACGCCAAATTAGTTGGCCAGTGGGAAAGCTCTATCCACACGCCGCCCTTTGTTGGTGAAAGCTATTTGCATGACAAGAAAGAGTCAAAGGGCAAGAAAACGGCGACCTTTACGCCTGACCTGCCTCATGATGGCATCTACGAAGTCCGCGTTGCGCACAATTCGAATGTGCGACGCGCGAGCGGCGTTCCCATCCTGGTTCGACACGCCAAGGGGACTTCGCAGGTAACGATCAACGAAGACGAACCCGCGCCGATCGACAAATTGTTTCGATCGATTGGCGAGTTTTACTTCGAGGCGGGCACAACAGGGCATGTCACGATTCAGACGACCGGCACCGAAGGCAAGTACGTGATCGTCGACGCGGTGCAGTTCATTTCCGCCCGAGAAAAAGCCAGCAACGTTCGCGAACAGCAAAAGGCTTTGCAACAGAAGATTGCCGACCTGAAAAAAGAGGCGGATCATTTACGGCAACACGGTCCGCAACGTGATTACGCGATGGCCACCGACGATGATGAGGATGCCGGCGATATCCCCATTGCAATTCGTGGCGTCGTTCATAACCCCGGGCCGATCACGCCGCGCGGATTGATGCAGGTCGCCGCCGTCGATCCTCGCCCGCCGATTCCTAAGGGCGAAAGCGGCCGTCGCGAATTGGCGCAGTGGATTGCCTCAAGCGAAAATCCGCTGACGGCCCGCGTGTTCGTCAATCGCGTCTGGCATTGGTTGCTGGGCCGCGGAATCGTCGCTTCGGTGGACAATTTTGGCGACATGGGTGATCGGCCGACCCATCCGGAATTGCTCGACTTCTTGGCGACATCGTTTATGCGAAACGGCTGGTCAACCAAGCAATTGATTCGTACGATCATGCTTTCACGCACCTATCGGCTCAGCGCATCCCAAACCGAATCTGGATTGCAACATGATCCGGGCAACCAGCTGTTTTGGCGGATCAATCGCAAGCGATTGGATGCCGAGCAAATTCGCGACACGCTATTGGCGATTGCGGGAACCCTGGATGAAAAAACCGGCGGGCCGAACATCAATCCGGGCACCAAGTCGGAATACGGGTACACGTTTCAGAGCGATCGCAGAAGTGTCTACGTCCCCGTGTTTCGTAACACGCTGCCTGAGATTTTCGAGGTCTTTGACTTTGCCGATCCGAACATCCAGCGAGGGAAACGCACGACCAGCACGGTTGCCTCGCAGGCGTTACTGCTGATGAATCATCCGTTTGTCATCGAGCGATCGCGACAAGCGGCTGAACGCATGTTGAAGTCCGGATCATCTTCGGTGACATCCAAAGTCGAATACGCGTATCTGCAACTGCTCGGACGCTATCCGACGACTGAGGAAATCGACATCTGTGTTGAGTTCTTGGGCGATGTGGCCGACGATGCGGAATCGGTTCATCGATGGGGCATGCTTTATCAAACGTTGGTCCAGTGCGTGGACTTTCGATATCTGAATTAGCCGTCTTTGGAAATATTAGAAACAATCAAAATATCGCGATTGAAAACAGACCGACGCGTCACGTCGATCTTTCGGTGCGATCGTCGACGTTGCCGCAAGTGAAAGGTTCAGGTTGATTGAGATGAATTCGTTCTTGCCTTCTCGTCGCGACGCATTGCGTCGTCTCGCGTGCGGATTTGGGTACCTGTCCGCAGCCGCACTTGCGCATCGTCAAGCATCGGCCGCGGGCAATCCATTGGCCGTCAAGACGCCGCACTTTGTCCCGCGAGCGAAACGCGTGATCTTTCTGTTCATGCAAGGTGGCCCCAGTCAGGTCGACACGTTCGACTATAAGCCGATCCTTGAAAAACATGACGGCGACATGCGGGCGTTTGATGACGCTCGCGTGTTGGCCAAGACTAAAGAGATCATTGAACATCGAGTGTTCAAATCGCTGTGGAAATTCAAGCGGTATGGTGAGTGCGGACAACATGTTTCGGAATTGTTTCCTCACGTCGCAAAACATGTTGATGATTTGTGCTTTCTGAAAGGCATGCATACCGATGGCGTGGCTCACGGGCCGTCGACACTGTTTTTGCATACCGGTTCGATTAACTTGATTCGTCCGTCGATTGGATCTTGGGTGCTGTATGGCTTGGGCAGCGAGAACGAGAACCTGCCGGGCTTTGTGACGATCGCGCCTTCGATGGGCAACGGCGGTCCGCGAAATTTTAGCAACGCGTTTTTGCCAGCCGCGTATCAGGGAACGGCCGTCGGCCGAGCGGGCGTGTCCGCCGCGTCGGCAAAGATTCGCAATTTGACCAACGAAACGATGTCGTCGCGGCAACAACAGGAACAATTCGCTTTGTTGCGGCAGTTGAACGAATCGCAAGCCCAGCGGCGACCGGGCGACGATGAGCTTGAAGCGGTCGTCCAGTCTTACGAGTTGGCCTGGCGGATGCAGCAACACGCGCCCGAAATCCTAGACCTGACCGCTGAGCCACAGCACATTCATGACTTATATGGTATCGGCAAAGAAGGCACGGACAGCTTCGGACGTCAGTGCTTGATGGCTCGCCGCATGGCGGAGGCGGGCGTCCGGTACATCCAAGTCAATTACGGTGACAACACGGCCAACCCGCGGTGGGATCAGCACAGCAAGATTGAACAACACGCCACGCACGCGTTCAATACCGATCAGCCCGTCGCCGGCTTGTTGGCCGACCTAAAGCAACGCGGTTTGCTCGAGGACACATTGGTTTGGTGGGGCGGCGAGTTCGGACGCACTCCCTATGCCCAGAAAAACGGCACGGGACGCGATCACAACCCGTACGGCTTCACAAACTTTTTTGCCGGAGGCGGCGTCAAGCCGGGATTCAGTTTCGGCGAGACTGATGAGTTCGGACATCACGCGGTCCAGGGTAAAGTGCATATGCACGACTGGCATGCGACGTTGTTGCACTTGTTGGGGATCGATCATGAACGCTTGACGTTCATGCATGACGGTCGGCCGTTCCGCTTGACCGACGTGCATGGCGAAGTGGTTCAGGAAATGATCGCCTAGCAGATCGTTGCGTATTTTGGCGGCGTGCTTTACAACGTCGGCATCGCAGGCAGACAACGTCCGCGATGATTAACACGCGATGATTAACACGCGATGATTGTCACGCAATGATTAACACGCTGCATTGCGGCATTCACGTTGCGACTCTCCCCCGTCTCTCACTTTTGCCGCCATCCGCCGCTGGCTCATCCCGCCGGACTCACGTTTGCCTATTCTCACGATCGAATCGACTTGCGATGAAACAGCCGCTGCCGTCATCGATGACGATGGCGCGGTGCTGGGCGATTGCATCGCGACCCAAGACGAATTGCACGAAAGGTTCCGCGGTGTCGTGCCCGAGATCGCCGCGCGAGCTCATTTAGAACGCATCCTTCCCGTGATCGACACCGCGATGACCAAGGCGGGTGTCGCACCAAAAAACTTGACGGCGATCGCGGTTGCCGATCGCCCAGGCCTGGCGGGCTCGTTGCTGGTCGGCGTTGTCGCGGCAAAAACGCTCGCGGTCGCTTGGCAGAAACCACTCGTTGCGGTGAATCATCTGCACGCGCATTTGTACGCCTGCCAGATGGCCGAAGCGACACCGGTCTACCCGTGCATTGGCCTTGTCGTCAGCGGCGGGCACACCAGTTTGTATCGATGTGAATCACCACTGGATCTGGAGTACCTTGGCGGTACGATCGATGACGCCGCCGGCGAAGCGTTCGACAAAGTCGCCGCCATGCTAAGCCTCGGGTTTCCGGGCGGGCCGGCCGTCTCGAAATTGGCCGCGACGGGGAATCGAAAGGCGTATGCGTTTCCTCGATCCATGCTAAACGAACCGCACTACAACTTTAGTTTCAGCGGACTGAAAACAGCCGTGCGCTACGCGATCGTTGGCCCCGGCCAGCAAGACTTTTCGAAACTGAACATCGACCAAAAGACCAAAGCCGATGTTTGTGCATCATTCGAGGCCGCCGTCATTGATACGTTGGTGGGAAAAAGTATTCGGGCGACCCAAGAGTTCTGCTGCGACCGGCTTGTCGTTGGCGGCGGAGTTGCCGCAAACGCATACCTGCGGGACCAACTCGGCAACGCCGCCCAATCGTGCGGCGTCGACGTAGCCATCGCCCCGCCGGAAATGTGCACCGACAACGCAGTGATGGGCGCGATCGCGCTCGAGAAGATCAAAGAGGGACAGTATGCCGATCTGGACCTCGACATCACGGCGGGATTGCAACGCGGATTTTAAAATGGCGTGGCGCATCGGTAAGTTTGCCACGGCGTTATCGGCCAACCTTAGGAGTGACGATTGCCTGACCTGCTGCTCGTTCCGACTCGCGTCGAAGCTGATTTCGTGCGTGAATCGCTCTCGCTCGATTCAGGCCGGTGGGCTCTGCAGCTTTGCGGTTTCGGTCCGATCGCCGCGGCGGCGCGAACTGGGACGCTGATCGCCCGACACAACCCCGAACGCGTTATTTTGCTAGGGATCGCGGGGACATTTGATTCAGTGTGCTTTCCGATCGGAACAGCCCACGTGTTCGACCAAGTTGTATGTTTTGGTGTCGGCATTGGCACGGGACAGTCTTACACCAGTGCGTCGGACCTCGGCTGGATGCAATTCGACGGTGATGCGGTTGATAAAAAAGTCAGTGATCGAATCCGGATCGGCTGCGGTTATCCTGGCAACGACGAATCAAGTGGCGTTCTGTTAACCGCGCCGACCGCATCGGCAGATAGCGACGACGCCGATCGGCGGCAACTCGCTTTTCCAGACGCTCGGGCCGAAGACATGGAAGGATTCGCGGTTGCCGCGGCCTGTCAAACCGCATCGATCCCTCTGTGTATCGTGCGTGGGATTTCAAACCGCGTCGGTGTCCGTGACAAAGAGCAATGGAGCGTTGCACAAGCAATGCGGGCCGCCTGTGACGTAGCAAGGCGAATGATAGAAGACGAACAGACGTGATGAATCGACCGATCCGACTTGGCATTTCCACTTGTCCCAACGACACGTTTGCCTTTGCCGCGCTGATGAACCGAAAGATCAGCTGGCGAGGGCTCCAGTTCGAAGTCGAGCTGCTGGACATCCAACAGTTGAACGATCGCTTGTTCGCTGGTTCGTTTGACGTTGCGAAAACAAGTTTCCATGCGGCGATGATGATCGCCGATCGTTTTGGCGTCTTGCCATCAGGCTCGGCGCTAGGATTTGGTGTCGGGCCGCTGCTGCTGGCTTCCGCCGACGATTCGAAACCGTCCACGGCCGAGATTTCAGAACCGAAACCCCTCACGCTGTGCCCCGGCCAGCACACGACGGCAACGCTTCTGTTTCATCTTTTCTATCCCAATACAACGCGTTTGCGGCAAGTGGTGTTCAGCCAAATCATGCCTGATTTGAAATCCGGCCTCGCTGATTTTGGCGTCTGTATCCATGAGGGCAGATTCACTTGGCAGGACGAAGGCTTATTCTTGGTCGAAGACTTGGGCACGCGATGGGAAACGGAAACCGGCTGTCCACTTCCGTTGGGCGGACTGGCCGCATCGAAACAATTGCCGCCGGAGACGATCGAAACGATCCAAGGCGTGGTACGCGATTCGATCGAGTACTCACTGGCATCACCGCAATCGGCGCTGCCGACCATGCGGCAGTACGCGCAAGAGTTTGATGATGACGTCCTGATGCAACATGTCGACTTGTACGTCAATGAATGGACCGTCGATCTCGGTGACGTCGGTCGGCGAGCCCTGGATGTCTTGGCCCAAAAAGCATCTCGGGTCGGCGACTACAAGACTCTCGATATCCTGACCGGATGAGCGGCAGGCGGGAGACACAGTGAGCAAGACGATCGAAATCGCCGCGATTGGATCACGCAGCGGAACTAACCAGCAAGACGATCACAGCGCCTTCAAGTACTCGACGCCTTGTTGCAGCTCTTCCACGTTGGAATCTGAGCGACCGACGACGTAATGGCCACGGTACTGGAATTCCTCCAGCATACCGATCAGTTCGGGAAAGTCAGCCGTCCCTTGTCCCAGTGGGACTTCCAGCCCTCGTCCGGCGGCCAGGTCCAGCACACCATCCATCGCGCATACCAGCTGGATTCTTTCCTTTAGAGCGCTGATTGCCTCGCGAACGTCATGTCGATTGATGATCAGGTTGCCTGGATTGAACGCGACGGCGACAAATGCGTCATCGGCTTGTCCCAACAGCTTGGCAAGTTGAGGGCCGGACTCGGTCCCTGTTTCCGCTGCCAGAAAAGCGCCGACTCGCGCGCCGTACTGACCTAGGTCATTGATCACCGACTGAAAGGACGCCCAGTGATCGGTGTCCTCCTCATCAGGCACCCGGCCGATCTGATTGATGACCACCGGTGATCCCATGCGATAGGCCAGCTGCATGACCTGCTTGGTTGCTTCGACACGCCGGTCCAGATCCTTCGGATTGTCATAGCCTCGGCGGGTCTGAAATCGCAGGGCGGCAACCCGTAAGTTCAGGTCATCCAGCATTTTCCGCAATTGTCGCAGCCCGGTGTCCGACAATTGAGAAGGGTAGATCTCGTTACGGGCATCCAACTCGATCGCTCGTACGCCCATCCGCGCCGCAATTTCCAAAGCGGTTCGCAGTGGTTTTCCCATGCAGTCCAGCCGGACCGCAACTTTCAAGTCAGCCAATTTCTAGTCCGAATCCACTGTTTTACGTTGTTCGAGCCGCCTTACATGACCGGCAAATTTCCATCGAGCATGATACGCGTCAGGCCGCCTCGTACCTATCCCGGGTGTCGGCGACCGGTACGTGAAAATGGTCAGGCCGTGTTTCACCGCCAGTTTCACAGGCAGGGCGTGTGTAGGTCGCTGTTGGTCGTCACGATTGCGATTTTGTTGGGGCTCTTTGCTGTCGGATCGAAATCGATCGCCCAAGATGACGCCGGTCCGACCGATGAACAACGTCATCGGCAAAACCGATTCATCTGGGATTTCAGTCGATCCAACGATACGAATTATTACGGGTGGCCGGATGGATGGGAGCGGAAAGAGGGGCGTCGGTATCCAAAGTATGTGAAAATTAAGATCGCTCCTCGCGATCTCTCTTTCGCCCAGCAACTGCGGACTCAAGATACTCGATTCGTGCGCGCTTGGACGAGCACGCGAAGCAAATTGCTAACCGCGATTGAAACGGCACCCGATCTTTCGCAGCCACCCGAGTTGTCGCTTTCCGCTGACGACGGTCTCGCGGACTGGTCCGCTATGGTGCCCTGGCTGGCGCTCAAGACGCCAATGGTTCCCGCGATGATTCGTTATTGGCCGATCGTACCGGCCCAAATTCGGCGGATTCCGACTCTGCCGCCATCATTGTCCGACGCATTCGTCGATCGTTTCTTGCGGGTCGACCTGGACGGTGGACTCGCGCTGATCCAAAGCCCGCATGTCGATACCAGCCACCTGTTTCAATATCGGTTCGGCTGTGACGTGATGACCAAGGGGCTTCGTCATGATCGCGTGCATGCCGAGTTGGTCTTTTTAGATGATTTGAAACGTCCGATCGTGACGCATGCCACCGAGCAAGTCACGGGGACACAGGATTGGAAACGGTTGGTGGTTGACCACATTCTGCCACCCAGTCACGCAACGTCGATGATGGTGCGGTTGATCGTCGACGGTGCCGAAGATGGTCTGGAAGACGTCCGCGGCACCATCGGTTTCGACAACGTTCGCATTGAACAGTTTCCACAGATGCAGATCGTCACGGACGAATCGACCGGTGTCTACGAGATCGACAATCCGATTACTGCCACCGCGACACTGATGGGGCTGCCGGCTAAAGGCGAACAGGTTCGCTTTCGTGTGTTCGACCACGACGGAAAGCAGGTCGCAGAGCAAACCCGAATGTTGGTGTCGATCAATCCCAGCGAAACCGAGGAGATGTTAGCTCGGTCGATCAAGTCATCGGTCAGCTGGCAGCTTCCCGGATTACCGGTCGGATTCTACCGCATCACCGCGGCGCTGGTTTCGCGACAACAAGAGAGCCTGGCGACCGAGACGACCGCCGCGGTCATTGATGAACTGGTCGAACGGTCCGATGTCAGCGAAGGGGCCACCACCCCGTCGAACCGCGTTTTCGGATGGACATTGCCGGGCGGTTCCCACGGGCAGGACCCGCGATTGTTCGCCAAATGGCTGCAGCAGTGCGGTGTCGCCTGGGTCAAGTATCCATGCTGGTTGCCGCCGGACGATTTCGAAGCACACGAACAGGTTGCCACCACACTCAGTAAGCTGCAAGAAACCGGCATTCACACCATCGGGATGCTTGACGTTCCGCCGGAGGCTGACGTTGAAAAATATGACGTCCGCGGACGCCGCGACCTGGTGGCGGCTCAATTGTTTCGTGACAAGGCCGTGTGGCAACCCATGCTCGAACCGGTGATGACCCGGTTGACACTCAAAGTCCGCACATGGCAGATCGGTGCGGACCGCGACCACAGCTTTCTTGGGCGTTTGCGGCTACGCGACTCGATTTCCACGATCTCAACCGGGTTGCAAGGCTTTGGTCAACCGATCGATGTTGCCATTTCTTGGCCTTGGCTGGAACCCGATTCGCCGTCGAGTGAAGTTTCATGGCAAGCGGTTTGTCGCAGCAGTGACCCGCCACTGGCCGCCGACGAACTTGATGCATTCTTGAAATTAAAACTGGGTGATTCGCGTGATGAGCGTGCCAGGACGTGGTTATTGCTGGACCCCATCGCAAAGCAATCGTATGGGCGCGATGCGCGTATCCGTGACTTGGTGCTGCGGATGGCCGCGGTACGTGGGCACCGCGTGCAGGCTGTCTTTGTCAGCCGTCCGCGAGACCCAGAGCATGGTCTGCTGCAACCCGATGGACGCCCGGGTGAGTTGTTGCTGCCCTATCGCACCACGTCTCGTTTGATCGGCAACCTGCGCAGTACCGGTTCGCTGCGTATGCGATCAGGGGCGGAGAATCTGGTGCTGGCCGGCGACGAAAGGGTGGTCATGATGGTGTGGTCATCATCGCCGACAGAAGAATTGATGTACCTGGGCGACGAGGCCAAGGTCATCGACGTCTGGGGACGCACCGAGAGTCTGCCGGTCGAGATGGTTGACGGCCGCGCGGTCCAGCGAGTTCCGATCAACACCGTTCCCAAATTTGTCATTGGTGCCGATCCGGTGCTGTTGGCGCTGCGGATGTCGGTGTCGGTCGAGCCGAATCAACTGGACAGCTTGCTGGGCCGCCGGCAAAGGATGAAGGTTCACTTTACCAACCCAACTCGCGATTCCATGTTCGGCGAACTAAAAGTCGAATCGCCGGCCGCGTGGATGATCGATAGCGGCGCCTATGACTGGGAATTGCAGGGCGGTCGCAGCGAAACGCGACCGTTCACCGTGGTGCTGGGCAACAACGCGAAAGTCGGAACCTACGAATTGCCCATACGGTTTGATCTGCAGTCCAAGCCGGCTAAGAGCATCACCGTCTATCGCAAGGTCGAGGTCGGCCCGGATGGCTTGACGATCAAGGCGAACACTCGCTTGATGCCCAACGGCGATTTGATGGTCTCGGTCGAAATGGTCAATCGTTCGCCGCGATCACAAGCGTACGATTGCATGCTGTTTCCGCCGCCGGGGCGTCAGTACATGCGTCGACTGATCACGATACGTCCTGGCGAGTCGGCCCGCCGGGATTATCTATTGAACAACGGAGCCGAGCTGATCGGAAAGAAACTGTTGCTGCGCGCCGCAGAAGAGGACGGCGATCGCGTGTTGAATTACGAAATCGACGTGCGGCGCTGATCCCGTTCTCAAGATTCCGCAGCTTGTGTCTGTGCTTGTGCTTGTGCTTGTGCTTCTGCTTGTGCTTCTGCTTCTGCTTGTGGTCGGGAAGCATACGGTCCGCACGGGGCGCGCCGGCGACTATTTGATCACGCCCTTGCTGCGCAACATTTCGATGACCAGGTCGGCGCTCTCGTCGACGGTTTGTTTCGACGCATCGACGACCAAGTCGGGTGAAACCGGTTCGTCATAGTCGGCTGTCACGCCTGGGAAATTTGTCAGTTCACCGGCGTCGGCTTTCGCGTACTGACCTTTCTGGTCTCGCTGGCGACACACTTCGACGGGCGTGGCGACATGCACGACAAAGAAGCGGTCTTCACCGATCACGCGACCCGCTTTGACGCGAACGTCTTCCGAAGGAGCAACGAAGGATGCGATGCAAATCAATCCGGCTTCGTTCAGGGTGTGTGCCAGGTGCGCACTTCGTCGAAGGTTTTCACTTCGGTCATCCGCCGTGAATCCGAGGTCACGGCTCAGTCCGCGGCGCAGGCTGTCCCCATCGATCAACGCCACCGCGCGGCCCAAGTCGAATAGTTTGCGTTCCACGGCTTGTCCGACCAATGTTTTGCCGCTGCCGGTCAAGCCGGTCAGCAGGACCGTCGCCGGTTGTTGGCCGAAGCGGGCGTTGCGCTGATCGGCCGAGACCGCAGAAACTTTATTCGGATCAACATTGCCGTCCTGCAACTCTTCTTCGTCCCAGATCGCGCCTTTCTTGCCACCACCGGAACTGTCCAAGATCATTCCCGCCGCGACGGTGGCGTTGTTGATCCGGTCGACGACGATGAAGGCACCGGTATTGCGATTGCGGCGATACGCGTCGTAGTGGATCGGTCCACTTAGCGAAATGCTTACGCGACCAATCTCGTTCAACGCCAGGTCAGGCGCCGGACTGCGGTGCAGCGTGTTCACGTCGACACGATATTTCAACGTGTCAATCGTGCCCGGCAAAGTCTGTGTGGTGTGCTTGAATAGATACGTCTTGCCCGGCACCATCGATTCATCGTTCATCCAAACCAACATCGCTTCGATCGAATCGCTGCTGCGTGGCAGGTTGCCGGTCCGGACGATCATGTCACCACGGCTTGCATCGATTTCATCTTCGAGGGTCAGCGTGATCGATTCAGGCGTGAACGCCTCTTCTCGCTCGCCGTCAAATGTGACGATCGACTTGACCTTTGACGTCTGGCGACTGGGCAGCACCATGATTTCTTCGCCGGGTCGGATGATGCCCGAACCGATCGTGCCACAGAATCCTCGGAAATCCAGATTCGGCCGATTCACGTATTGCACCGGCATGCGAAAGTCTTGCAGGTTTCGGTCGCTGCCGATGTAAACCGTTTCAAGAAAGTTCATCAGCGTGCTGCCGGTATACCACGGCGACAATTCGCTGCGGTCGACCACATTGTCGCCGTTCAATGCGCTGATCGGAATAAAATGCAGGTCGGGCAAGTCCAAACGAGCGGCGAAGGAACGGTACTCATCACAAATCTCTTCAAACCGTTCTTCGCTAAAGTCGCACAAGTCCATTTTGTTCACGGCGACGACGACGTGGCGGATTCCCAGCAGCGACACGATAAAGCTGTGTCGTTTGGTTTGCGTCAACACACCGTGACGGGCATCGATCAGAATCACCGCCAAGTCGCACGTGCTGGCACCGGTGGCCATGTTGCGAGTGTATTGTTCATGGCCGGGCGTATCGGCGATGATGAATTTGCGTTTCGCGGTGCTAAAGTAGCGATAGGCAACATCGATGGTGATGCCTTGCTCACGTTCGGCTTTCAACCCATCGGTAAGCAATGCGGGATCAAAGTTTCCGCCCGTCGTGCCGATGGTTTTCGAATCCGCTTCCAACTGCGACAGCTGATCTTCATAGATCATCTTGCTGTCATACAGCAGTCGTCCGATCAACGTACTCTTTCCATCATCAACGCTGCCGCAGGTAATGAACCGAAGCAATTGCTTCTGCTCGTGTTGCTTTAGGTAGGCATCGATATCGGTTGCGATTAGGTCAGACTGGTGAGACATAAAGCGGCAGTCAGAGGTAACAGGTGAATGATTTCAAGTGATGAATGGATACGTTCGCTTGACGTGCGCTTAGAAGTATCCGCGGCGTTTCTTTTCTTCCATTCCGGCGCCGCCTTCGTCTTGATCGATAATTCGTCCCTGGCGTTCACTGGTGGTCGCGAGCAACATTTCTTGAATCACATCGGTCAACTTGGTCGCTTCGCTTTCGACCGCGCCCGATAGCGGATAGCAACCGAGCGTGCGGAAGCGGACCATTTTGGTTTCCTTTTTTTCACCCGGCAACAGCGGCATCCGATCGTCATCCATCATCAGCAAGACGCCGTCTCGTTCGACCACGTCCCGAGGTGCGGACAAGTACAGCGGAACGATGGGGATACTTTCCAAGTGGATGTATTGCCAAACATCAAGCTCGGTCCAGTTGCTCATCGGAAAGACACGGATCGATTCGCCCTTATTGACGCGACCGTTGTACAAATTCCAAAGCTCGGGACGTTGGTTTTTCGGATCCCATCGGTGCGACTTGTCACGAAAACTAAAGACACGTTCTTTCGCGCGGCTCTTTTCTTCGTCGCGGCGTGCACCGCCAAATGCCGCATCGAATTGATACTTGTTCAGCGCAGCTTTCAACGCATCGGTCTTCATCAACTCGGTATGACGTTCGCTGTCTTCCCAAGGTTTGATGTCGTGCTTTAAGCCTTCTTCGTTGATGTAAACGAGCAAGTCCAGGCCGAGTTCCTTGCGGGCATAATTCTCGCGAAATTCGATCATCTCGCGAAATTTCCACGTCGTATCGACGTGCAGCAGTGGGAACGGCGGCTTCGCCGGATAGAACGCCTTGCGGGCCAAGTGAACCAGGACGGCAGAGTCCTTGCCGACGCTGTAAAGCATCACAGGATTATTAAATTCCGCGACGACTTCGCGGATGATATGGATGCTTTCGGCCTCAAGTTGCTTGAGGTGAGTTAGGTTGTAGTCCGACATCGTGCCGCGTATCGAATAGGTCGAAAGTAAAAGTGGCGAGCCCGGCGTCCGGATCGCCCGGATCGAACTCGCGAGAGACTGCAATGATCACTCGAAGTATAGATGGATGGACGAGCGTTACTAGGTGAAGCGGATTACGCCGTTTTCCACCCCTCGACCCGCCGCTAATCACAATTAGAGCACTATTGCTGGTATTTCAGCGATCCCTTGGGCGAAATCTGCAGTATCACCCCCTCACTCTGTTCGTCGTCGCCCAGCGGATAGCTGGCGACCCGACGGAGCTGTAATTTTTCCAGCAATCCATGATGCCGGGCCTCTCCTCGCTCGTCGACCCACTTGGGGCCTTTGATCAGCAGCATGCGATCGACGCTGGCCCAGTGCGGTTCGATCCAGCGGCACAGCTTGGCGATGCTGCCCACCGCACGGCAAACGACGCTGGAGAAACGGAAATCCTCGAGCAAGTCCTCGCCGCGAGCCGCGTAGACAGGAACCGGCAGTTCCAACGCTTCAACGATTTCGCTGAGCACTTTGGCACGCTTGGCGACCGATTCTGCTAACGCGACATCGATGTCTGATCGTAAGATCGCCAGCAAGATCCCCGGCACTCCGTTTCCGCTGCCCAGGTCGAGCACCTCCTCGCCCGGTTGAATAAGTGCGGCCAGCTGCAAACAATCGCGAAGGTCGCGTCCGACGAACAGTTCCCACGTCGTGTGCCGCGTCAGGTTGATCTGCTCGTTGATTCGCCACACCTCCATCGCATACGCCTGAAGCTTAAGCGCCGTCGACTCTTCGATCTCCATCGAATAAGTCTGAAGTGCAGATGCGAAATCGGGGTCAAGCATGGGGGCTGTCGATGGGTGTTGAGTCGAAAGAAGCTGGCGAATCACGGTTCGCAACGCGATCCAGAGTGACAGTGATGATGATGCAAATGACGGACGAAGGGAAGACGATGTGATGAAGGACGAAGCTACGATTCGGTCCGTTTTTGTCTACGGAACATTAAAACGTGGTCAATGTCGCGAGTCGCTGTGGCCCGTTCGCCCCGTCGCGATTACGCCGGCTTGGACACGTGGAACGCTGTTTTCTCGCCATGACTATCCGGCAATGACCGGCGGGAACGACCGGGTCCGAGGCGAATGTTGGCAATTCGATGCGGAGCGGATCGCAGAAGTGATGCGATGCCTGGACGTGATCGAAGGCGCCAACCAACCGGGAACCCGCGATCTGTATCGTCGCGTCATCGTTGAACTCAGCGACGCCGACGGCGGCTCGCTTGGTCTGGCCTTTGGATACCACTATGCGATCGACCCCACGCAAGATGGCTTTGTTCCCGTGAGACCCGACGCACCGGATCGCGATGTCGCGTGGCCGAGCTGATCGTTGCTGGCCGATCCAACGCCGGTCCAAGTCCGGCTGTGCGGCACCCGTTGGTATGGCACAGCTTGATGCGTCGCCGGTTCGGACGGGCCGGTTGATGCGTCGCCGGTTGGGACGGGCCCGGCTCCGCGGGCGGTCGCCCTAGGTTGGTTGGCCGCTGACGGTTACCTCATAGTGAGTCGCCATCTCACGCACGGTGTCTGCCACGGCGTCACGGAACGTATCAGGCGACAAGACTTCGGCATCCATCCCCAGTGAAAGTACCTTGGGCAATAACTCTCGCGGATGCGATGCGGGAACGGTCAAGATCGCCGAGCCGTCATCCT
Source organism: uncultured Pirellulaceae bacterium (assembly GCA_963975425.1). GTDB lineage: Bacteria > Planctomycetota > Planctomycetia > Pirellulales > Pirellulaceae > CAXBGS01. Next base: position 571,182 of record CAXBGS010000002.1, on the reverse strand, counting down.
GGATGTCCATTTGCTGTTCCGGATGCCAGGGATCTTCACCGACCCACGCGGCGGCACGCTTACCCAGGCGGATGCGAACATCCGTCGCTGACTCGCCAGAGAAAATACCGATACTGCGACCCAGTCGATCGGAAATGTCGATGTTCTCATCGACCTTGAAGTACTCATCGAGCGCGGTGGCGTGACGGAATCGATCGAGTTTTAAATTACGAATCCTCTGCTGAGGATCGGTAACTTCCGGGGCCGCCGCCACCACATAGATGCTGCTTTGGTACACCGCCAAACCATACGGTTCGATTTTGCGCGTGGTCACCGGCTTGCCGATCGCTTCGTATTCAATTTCAACGACCCGGTGTTCCAAGATCGCGCGGTTGATCGTCTTTAGCATTCCGGCGTGACGCTCGTACGTCTTGCTGGGACCGCCGAATACGTGCAGCGTCTTGCGGTAACGTTCGTAGTGCTCGAACACGCCGTCGGGCAGCGCTTCCTGTACTTTGTTCCAGAAAGTCTCGATGCCGCGCCAGTATTGTGTGCCCATCAACGGATACAGCAGTTCGCGGCCAATCGAAAGCGCGATCAACTCCGTCGCTGAAATGCCGATCTCGTGAACACCGGTGTTGTTCTTACCGAGCTTGTAGACCTTGCCGCGTTCGAGCGACTCGCTTTGGATGTCGTATCCGGCCGCTTGCAGCGCCTCGACATCGCGGCGAACCGTGCGCTCGTGAAGCGTGGACAGACCAAGATCCTTGACCAGTTCATCACGAAGTTCGTCCAGCGTGCGGCCGAATCGCGAATACTCTAGCAGTTGCAGCAACTTGTGCTGGCGAATCAATTGTTCGTTTCGAGCCACCGACAAAACCCTCCTTGTGGAATCTCAGACCGATCATTGTCAACAAATCAGGCGAACTCGGCAATCCAGCTAGGACGAATATCAAACCAGACGGCCAAATCAGCAGCGTCCGATTCTTCTGATTCTGCTGGGATTGCGTCGAATTGGATCGCGTCAGGCCGACGCGCACAAAACGGACGTCGGCATGTGCCGGCCCCGTGAGCGTCAAACCGCCGCGACGGTTTTCACGCGTTTGATGATTCGACGTCGGTCACCCGCTACGCGAAAACGTCACGAACGGCTTGGCCCTTGCCGTCTTCGGTCACATAAAAGGGTCTTCCCTCGATATCAAAACCCGTGCGGGGACTGATCCCCATCGCAGTCATGATCGTCGCGTGCAGGTCGGTGACGGTGACGGGATTTTCGATTGCCATCAAGGGACGTTCGTCCGCGGTTTTGCCATAGACAAAACCGCGTTTCATTCCGCCGCCGAACATAACAACGCTCGTGCCACCGGTGAAATGCCGGTGCAACCCATAGTGCGTCGGCTCACTGACTTCGTCGACCTTATGAGTCGCTTGGTCGTTCGCGTTGGAACCGGGTTGGCCTTCCATGATCGCGTCGCGACTGAATTCCGACGCGATCACGACAAGTGTACGGTCCAGCATGCCGCGTGATTCCAGGTCACGAATGAGTTGCGCGATTGGCTGATCAATTTCTTGCTTCAGACGTTTGACCGTCTCGTGGCCATTGGCATGCGTATCCCAGTGCAAGAACGGAACGTACTCGGTCGTGACTTCGACGAAGCGCGACCCGGCCTCAATCAGTCGTCGGGCCAGCAAGCACCCGCGCCCGAAACGACTGGTGTCGTAAGCTTGCCGGCTCTCTTGCGGTTCCGCATCAATGTCGAACGCTTTGCGATCATCACTTTTCAACAGACGGTACGCTTTGTCCATCGAACGCATCATTGATTCGTGTTGATAGTCACTCAGTCGATCACGATGCGGACTTTGGTCGACCAGTTTACGGAACAAGCGGTCGCGATTGACAAATCGTTGCTGGCTCATACCTGGTGGCGGAGTAACGGCGGCCGCGGCTTGTTCGGGATAAGGCAAATTCATCGGACCGAACTCGCTGCCGAAAAAGCCGGCCGTTGTGAACGCTTTTAGTTCTTCTTTTTCACCAACACCTTCCAAACGCTGGCCAACGTTCACAAAGGCGGGCATCACGGGATTGACCGAGCCCAGCACTTTCGACATCCATGCGCCCAAATGCGGGCACGCCACCGTTTGGGGCGGAACGTATCCGGTGTGCCAATGATATTGATGCCGTGAATGCAAAATGCTGCCCAAGTCCGGCTGGACTGCGGATCGAATCAGTGTCGCGCGGTCCATCACCGAAGCGACCTGCTGCAGACCTTGAGTGATCTTCAGGTCATCCACCGCGGTATCGATCGCCGGAAACGTGCTGACCATCTCTGAAACTGGCATCCCTTTTCGAAACGGCGTGTATCGCTTGGGATCGAATGTGTCGGGGGCGGCCATTCCGCCGGCCATCCACAGTAAAATGCACGCATCGGCAGTAGGCTGCGGATGGACGATGTCATCGTTGGCTGAAAGCAGGCGAGGCGCACCCATGCCGATCGTCGCCGTCGCGGCCGCAGCCATCTGTTTTAGAAAGTCGCGGCGTTGAAAATGTAAAGGTTCAGATTTGAAATGGTTCATCGCTTAAGGCATTGTTAACGTACGACCAGAAATTCCGGCATCATCAAGATCGACCACAATAAATCTTCGATCGCGGATAGGGAAACGGGCTCGCCGACGATCTGTCGCATGGTTCTAAGTTCCGATTCGCTCGGTTTGCGTGACAATGCCCGAACAAGAATGGCCTCGATCAAGGCTTCAGGCGACTCGTATCGCTTCGCGTACCAGTATTTTGCGCCATCGGACAACAGATCGGCAAAGGCTTGACCATTGGACAATTCGATGGCTTCCAACATGGTTAGCTCACTCGGCCGTGAGGTCACGATCTGGTCGCGGTTGGGACGGCCAAGTGTTCGCATCAAGAAATCGGATTTCAAGAGCGAAGCACGAACCATCGGCATGTCGGTGGCGACCGCCGTGGCAAACCGCGTGCGAATTCTTGGCGTAAAGGCCGATTGATAGCGTGGTGATTGGCCCAGCGACACGACCGGTTTGAAGGGACCGGTGACTTTACCGAGGCGTCCTTCCTTGGCATTTGCAGGTGGCTTGGATGTGTACCGCCAATTCTCATTCGAACGATAGCTCCGTTCTTCACCGCTCTGGAACACCAGTCGGCATTCAAAGAACAGTCCAGCCGCGTTGGCGCGTTTTAATCCGTTGGTCGCAACAATCGTGATGTGATTGACACCCTGATTCAGCAATCCCTGCAGCGGAACCAGTCTGGGTTGCGTCCAGTTTTCGCTCGCCACAATCTCACGTCCGCCAAGATAAAGTTTGAAGGCGTTGTCGGCGGTGATGATGGCGGCGCCACGAATCGGGACACTCGGCAATTCAATACTGCGGCGAAAAACAAGCGTTTCGCCTCCCGGTGGCACTCCGCCGTCGGCCGCCGAATCACCCCAGATCCAGTTTGCCGAAAGGTCCAGCGGTTCGGTTGCCGCCCTGGCACTTTGCGGGCTCGTTTGCGATGTCTTACCGGAGGGCTCTGGTGATGCTTGCCCACGGATCACCGGAGCGTCGAAAGCCGCTGGCGCCGTATGGGTCAGTTGCCAAACGGCGTCGACGAACTGCTCGGCGGTCATCCGTTTGGCCCGAGGGCCGTCGTAGACGTATTCGCTCGAATCGGCACGCGATTGTTGCTGAACTTCGCACCGCGAACGGTAAGCGTGGCTTGTCGCGATCAATCGCAGGATTGCTTTTAAGTCGTATTCGTGCCGGACAAAATGATTGGCCAGCATGTCTAACAAATCTTCGTTCCAAGGCCGTGTATGCATCGCGTCGAGCGGGTGCACGATCCCGCGTCCCATCAATTGCGACCAGAGACGATTCACGATCGTTCTTGCATAACGCCCATTTTCGCGATCGGTCATCAGGTCCGCGAGCTGTTGTAGTCGCTTGTCACGGGGTTGATTCGAATCAATGGTTCCGAGTTCTGGGAACAGCCACGCGGCTTGCGCGGTTTCGCCGGTGGGCTTGTCACAGCGATGAAGTTGAAGTGGCTGCTGGGAATAAATCGCAGCCAAACCATACGCATCAGCTAGTTTCCAGCGATCGATGAAACTGTCGTGACAGGACGCGCATTTCATGTTGATGCCCAGAAATGACTGGGCAACGCTTTGCGAAAATTGAATCTCCACCGTTTGCCCGGCACTCACGTTGCCTCGCCATTTGATCCCATCAATGAACCCTCGGCTTCGCGCATCCGGCGGCGCTAATAATTCGCGAGTCATGACGTCGTACGGTTTGTTCTCTAGCAGCGAATCGTAAAGCCAGCGACTGATCTGTTTTCGTCCGCCGGTGATAAAGCCGGTTCCCGCATAGTCGTTGCGTAGCAGATCATTCCAAAACGTCAGCCAATGTTCGGTGTAAGCCAGATCGTTGGCCAATAATTGATCGACAAGCCGGGCATACTTGGACGGTGAAGAATCGACGACGAACTCTTGCGCGACATGCGGTTCGGGTAACAGCCCGATTAAATCCAGATAGGCACGACGAACGAACGTGGCGTCATCGACAGCATCGATCATGCCGCCGCTACGTTGCTGTTGTTCATTGTCGATGATCCGATCGATGGGATGTGTGCGTCCATCGACCGGCGGTGGTAGGGTGACGTGACGTGGCTTTAGCGGAGGTTCGTAGGTGTCCTTTGCGAACGAAAAACCGCTCTGCCACGGCAAGTCCGAGTCGACCCATTTGACGAGCGTTGCGACGTCGGCCTCACCCATACGTGGCTTTTCAGGCGGTGGCATCTGCACGTCAGGGTCATCCGATCGGACCAATTCCAGAAAGTACGACGCATCGGCGTCACCTGGAATTGCCGCGTCGCTCTCCAAGAAGCTCTCGCGGGAATTGATTGAGAAACCGCCCTTGGCTTCCTTGTCACCGTGGCACTCAACACAGTGTTGTTCTAGCACGGGAACGACGTCATGTGCAAAATCGATGGGTTTGCCAGAGGCGACCGAGGCTGCGCAACAACACAGGATGATCGACAGCGGAAAAAATCGCTTGAGCATCTTCACGACAAGTCAGCAGGGGGAGGCGGGGTGGGGATCGGCGTCGAACTCGACCGACCCCTCGATTGTAACCCAATGCGGACGACCTGAAGTTTCGGTCTCTCAAGAAGCGTTCTTTCTCGCAAACGCGTGGGATTCGGATAAGCCGCCGCGTGATGGCAGTACAAAACCGTATCGATCCATTACCGTGAACGCATCGAATTGCGCCCGCGAAACGTCGACTCCGAATTGCGGTCACCGCCTGGCTATGGTCGCAACAGCGCCGGAAAACGACGGTTTTTAGCGGAAATTGGTGCCCAGCGTGCTGAGTCGCACATCGCGATCGGTCCATCGGCCATCGGCCCAAACGCTGCGTCCGGGGAGTCGCCAATGTTGCAAATCGGCGCGACGCGGACTGTTATCGATCCATTGGATCGCGTCGAGTGCCCCGTCGTGCGGCACCGACACAATTGACAATTCGGTTGTCGGTGACTTGCGCAGCACGGCAACATTCTTGCCCAGCGACGTTGTCAAAGCTCCCGTCACGTCGTACTGCCAGATAGGAACGCCGCGAAACAAACTGGACAAGACACCGCTGCCTGACATCACCAGATCGTCGCTAATCCACAACGGGCGATCGTTTCCTAGGTTGCGGCGCGAGTGCACGTCGGCACGTAGCGCGGCCGAATCCAAATCCCAAACGCGCAGGCGTCGCGACGTCGCAATCGCCAGTGCGTCGCCGCGTGGCGAGAATTCGACGGCGGGAATTCCGTTGCCTTCCACCGCGATGCGGCCCAACGGTTTGCCGTCGGTCGTGCGAAAAAGGTCTACCGTCCCCGTTCCGGGAACCGCGACGTATCGCCGACCCGCCGAAATTGCCGGTCGTGACTTTTCGATGATGCCGTTGATTCTAAAGACCTGTTCACCTGACACGAGATTCCAAACCGCGATCGTTCGATCCAGCAAGACACAGACATGTTCTTCATCGATCCATCGCGCCCAGCGCACCGTTTGCAAGCGGGCCAATGAATCCGGCGCTGGCAAATTGCGTCGATGCGAAATCGTTAAATGATTGTCGGTGGAATCCGCGATCGCTTCCCAACCGCTAGCGATCGCGAGTTGTCCACCATGCCCAGCGGGCGAATGCCCGACTAAGACGAGGGAGCGACCGCTGGGGTGATGATGGTCGAACAGCTGAATCGTTTCATCGCCTTGCCAGACGGTCACGGGACGATTCGAATCGGCGTCAAAACGCATGATTCGACCATATGCGGACTGCCCCGGTAGTCGCATCCCGCTGCTGATCGACAGCGCGATGGATGACACATCACGCGTGCCTGTTTCGGATTCGTCATCAGGTATTCGGTTCGTCGTGGTCGTCCGGTTCGCGTCGCTGGTGTGCAGAATCGGGTGTACATGCGAAACAACATCGTGCACACCAATCTGTCCGAACGAATAGCGTGCGGGTTGAAAAGTGATTTTAATGGGAGTCGCATCCGGTTCGATTGACACGGGCAATTGCAGGAGCGGCAGGACGGACGTATGGCCGCTGATCAATTCAGAGTCTTCGGGGGCCGTTACGTCCGTCGAAGGCAAGTCCAAGATCGGGAGGGCGACAATCTCGGGGCGTTTTGGCGGAGTCAGTCGAAGCTCGTTTGGAGTCGCTTGCAGGGCCTCGGCGACCTCCTCGACATACAGACGATCACGCTCGCTGATCTTGCTTCGTTCCAATTCAACGGTGCCGCCAGATTTTCGCAGCAGGACGATTGACGATTCGTTGACTTTGACCAGTCTTGCGTCAATCGAATATCGCCCGGTTTCATCAACCCAAATACGCATCGGTTCGGTCGCGAATGCGGCACTTGTCAATACAGCTGCAGCCAGCACGGCGATCAGACTTGTTAGTCGGTATTCTGTATTCATGTGATCATGAGTAAAGATGAAGAAACCAAGACGTCGAGTGAACGTTTACGTCGTAAGACAATGTTCGACCAGCCAGCGATAAGTACCGATGTTGATTACCGGCGAATGGTATCAGTGGAAGGGTTGACGGTATCGGAGCCTTTGTCCAACGCGGCAATCCACTGGTCGGGACTGGTGCCGTAGTTCTTTCCGGTCACGTTGCGCAGCGAGTTCATGGCTAAGTCTCGCGTGGCTGGGTTGCGATCGGACAAGGCGATGCGAAGCGCGTCGACCGCGATCGGACTCTTGTGGTTGGCCAGCGCCGTCAGTGCCGCTTGCCGAACGTCCTCGTCCGTCTCCGTTCCAGCTGTGGAAGCCAACAGTCGCGCCGCGGAATCACCGGGCCGATCGCCGAGCGCCTCGCAGGCGAACAGGCGGACCTTGAGGCTTTCGTCATCCAAGCCTTTTTCGACCAATTGCAGTGAAGTTTCGTTGTTGATTTTTCCGGCAGCCACAACGGCAAGTCGCCGCATTTCGGGGCTCGGATCGTTTTCCATGATGCGAGTCAAATGGCCTGCCCAAAACGCTTGCCTTTCAGCTGTCATCCCGCCGATTTGCTCGGAAAGTTGTTGCAGCTGTTGCAGTCGCTCGTGATCGGTCACGCCCAACGCTTCGTCTTCGCGCCACTCTCGCATGGTGAAATACGGATTGACGGTTTTTAGGGCATAGAGCGGACCGTCTTTGCATCCGCAAAGCGCGCAGCTTGCCAAGGCGACACAAAGAATTAGCGGCAGCTGGACGCACAGGCGCGACGAACGGTTAGCCGTCGAGGTATCAGTCATTCCGGACCCACGTGTAGGGTGTAAACGCAATTTCATCCATCGCGTTTAACAAAGTGGGCGACAAGCTGACAAGGGAGAAAGCCAATTCGGCGATCACGTGCTCGCCCCGTCCGGGGGCACGAAAGTCTCAAGCGGGGCCGAGGAAGCCGTCGAGCTGGTCTGGGTAAGCTATGTGCCCAGACTGGGGAAGCTATGTGCCCGGACCGGGGAAGCTTTGTGCGATTGCGCGAGGAACGAGCCGAGGCCTTTGAAAGGCGGAAAAAGCCACTCGCTCGCCGAATCTATGTGTCTTGGGAAACGGTCAGCAGGCCAGGATCGTCGAACGAAATCGGGCTTTGGATCGCGAACGGATCTTGGAATCGTGAAGTGTGTTATCGGGAACTCTACCAGCGAACTGGCACGTATTACCAGCGATCGATGGGCCGGTCGAGAATTTCTTTCAACAAGATTGCTTGCTTGATGCCTCCGGGCTGACGCAGCAGGCGAATCAGATCCGACCTCGCATCGCCCGTGAACGTCAAATTGGGCGAACTGCTTTCGCCGCTGGCTTTTCTCAACTTGGCTAATTGGCTGGCGGCGTCCGCTTCGATGCGCGCCGCCTCTTTCTTGGCGTCTTGGACGGCTTGACGACGTTTGGCCATCGCGTCGGGGGCATCCATGACGACTTCGGCGACCAAGATGGGTTCGTCATCGGGCGGCGGCTGGACCACTCGCTCACGTTTCCGGTCCGAATACGGCGCCGCTTGCCGGGCGGATGCTCCTCCGGCGTCTTGCCCCGCTCGTTTTTTTGCCGGTGCGACGGCTTGCTCGCGCGCCTTTGCTTGGCGCCGTGCGGCTGCCTTTCGCAGAAAGTCTTCTAGATCGCCGGCCATCGGTTCGCCCTTGTCGAGTTATCGCCCTTGTCTAATTATCGCCCTTGTCTAATTATCGTACGTCGATTGCAAGTCAGTCGCTTCCTTGGCCAGCGACTTTCGCATCTCGGTGTCAGCGCTGACGTTTTGCAGTTTGTAATAGTCAAGGATATTCAGTCCGCCGTTGCGAAACGCATCGGCCATCGCGGCGGGGACGGCGGCCTGTGCCTCAACCAACGACGCTCGACTTTGTTCGATCTTGGCCATCATTTCTTGTTCTTCTGCGACAGCGGACGCGCGTTTACCTTCGGCACGTGCCCGAGCGACTTGCGTGTCTGCTTCCGCTTGGTCGGCTTGCAATCGGGCGCCGATGTTGGCGCCGACGTCGATGTCGGCGATGTCGATGGAAACAATTTCAAACGCCGTTTGCGAATCGAGGCGTTTGGCGAGCACAGCTTTACTGATGACGTCGGGGTTCTCCAGCACGGCTTTGTGGTCATCGGCACTGCCGATCGCGCTGACGATCCCTTCGCCGACCCGTGCGATAATCGTTTCTTCGGTTGCACCGCCGATCAATTGTTGCAGGTTGGCACGAACCGTGACGCGGGCTTTGACTTTCAATTGAATCCCGTCACGCGCCACGGCATCCAGCGACGGCTTTGCCGAGCCACGTGGCGGGCAATCGATGACTTTGGGGTAAACACTGGTTTGAACTGATTCCAAGACGTCGCGACCGGCCAAGTCGATTGCGGTCGCCTCGCGGAACGTCAGCGAAATGGTTTTGGCCTTCTTGGCGGCAATCAGTGCCCGGATGACTTGTTGGACGTTGCCGCCGGCCAAGTAGTGGGCTTCCAGTGCTTCACTGGTCAGTTCAGGGTCAACCAGACCAGCCTGCGTCGCCATGATTTTGCTGCGCACAATGGATCGAGCGTTGACCTTTCGGAACGTCATACCCAGCAAGTTCCAAATCGAGACGCCTGATCCCGTTAGGGCCGATTGGATCCAAAGTCCGAAGTAGCTGGCAAAGACAAACAGCAGCACCAAGATAAAGACGAAGACGACAAGCGCGCCGATCAGTGCTGGCGTCGTCGTGTTGTTCAACTGAGCAAAGAAATTCGGCAAAGCAAATCGATTCAGTTGGGCGAGCACGTCCATCTCAGCCAAAAAAGCATTGTGGGTCATCTAATCGTTTCCATCCCTCGGAAAAAACCGGTATCAACGCATACGCATCACGCTCTAATCTCCCGCTGCAGCGGTGCGGTGTCAAGCAAGCCTATTCGAGCGAATCGACATCCAGGGATTCCAGCGGGGATTCCAAAGAAGCCGGTGATTGAGGCGGTTGCGTCTCAGAGCCATCCTGGTCCGAGTCGACTTTGTTCCCGGATTGGTTCCCAGATGTGTTCTCCGGCGCTTCCTGCGCGGCCGGCCGCACCTGTACTTTGCCTGCGGTGACTTTAACGACCTCGATCGCGGTCCCGCGATCAATAGCCATGCCCGTGCTGACGGCATTGACCTTTCGCGATCCAATGGAAACCTGTCCCGAGGGCAATAAATCGGTTATGGCGTGACCCTTGCATCCAATCAGTTCCGAAAGTGGCGTTCCATCGGCAAGCTTGCTCTGCGGCCCACCGTCTAATTCGCCTGGACGCCGATTTAAGATCCGGCGTCCAATCGGTGTGTGGGGCCAGAGTCTGACCGCGGCCATGAACACGACCGGGGTGGTGGCCGCAATCACCATCAACATGCTCACGCCTGCGGTTGTGCTGTGGGTAAACGCAATCACGACCGCGGCCGAAGCAGCAAGCACAGCGCCCACGCCCATCAATCCACCGGTCGGCAAGAAGAACTCACCGACCAACAGGACGTAAAAAATCAACAGCAGGGCGATAGCGTAATAGAGCGGCATGCGAGCAATTCTAACGTGATGGAATCGGAAATCCGATCCACGGCAATGACAAAGGCGTTCAACTGTCTGTGCGGCTTGGCGTTTGAGGGGCTGTGCAATGTTCTCTGTAATGTGTTCTCTGTAATGTGTTCTCGGCACTGTGTTCTTTGTAATGCGTGCTCTGCAATGTACTGTCGCCGAGCCGTTTTGCATCCACGACAGCGCGTGGCCGCCGCGGGTTTCTTCCGATTCGGTCGCCGCGTTCAAGGCAAGCCGGCGGCGCGGGGAATGCGATTATGAACCAGCCCCCATCCCGCTGTCGTGGTTACCGATCCGCGTCTCTGGCAGGTTTCATTCCCGCGGGCAAATTTTGAAACGGGCTCATCAAGCGGGTTTCGCTGGTGAAAGAAACGAATAGAGCACAGGAATCAAGAACAGTGTAAGCGCGGTGGCAAACGTCAGCCCAAAAATCAGCAGCCATGCAAGCCCTTCCCAAAGTGGGCCGCCGCCGAGTGCAAGCGGAACCAGGCCGCCGACCGTCGTGGCGGTGGTCAGAAAGATCGGCATCAACCGCTGTCGGCCGGCATCGACGATCACGGCGAGGAATTCGTGACGAGTCGGTGCGCGTCCGAGTTCGATCCGTTTTTGCATCATCAGAATGTCGGCGAATTCAACGAACAGGATCGCCGAATTCAACACGATCCCAAATAGTGCGAGCACGCCAAGTTGTGGCATAAATCCGAATGCATTTCCTGTGGCCCACAATCCCAACAGCGCACCGACCAGAGCGAGGGGAAGCGTGACAATGATGATCAAGGTTCGCGCGATACTGTTGAACTGGAAAATGAGCAACAAGATGATCGTGATGAAGGACATGCCAAAGGAGCGGAACATTTTCCACTGCGCTTTCATCGATTCCTCGAGTGCGCCGCCAATTTCAATGCGGAACCCAGGAGGCAGTTCGGCACGCAGTTGTTCCATTGCATCGGATTGGAAAACTCGATTGGTGATGTCGTTACCCGATGCACCGGTTTTGACGCGCGAGCGAACTTCGATGACTCGGTTGCCGTCGCGGCGATCGATCGTTTCCATTCGCCATTGTGGCTTCAAATCTGCGATCGCCGACAACGGGGTCTTACCGATACGGCTTTCGATGTGCACGTCATTGATCGCACCAAGCGATTTTCGGCTTTCAGGTGGCAAGCGAAAGTAGACGGGGATTTGCCGGTCGCCTTCGCGGTAGGTTGTGAGCAGTTTGCCGGAATAGTACGCGTCGAGTGTTGATGCGACTTCGGCATTGCGAATGCCCGATAGGCTCGCTCGGTTGGCATCCACATCGACATACAGTTGCTGTCCAGGGACGCCCCATGAATCGTTGACGTCCCAGGTCTGTGGTTCCGCCACGACCATTGCTTTGACACGGTTGGCGACGCGCCGAAGCTCGTCGAGATCCGCCATCCCGTTGCCAACAACTCGCAGCACGACGGGGTCAGCAGGTGGACCGAGTGCCAGTTCGATGGGAACAATTCTGGCGCCGGCAACGGGGCTCAGCCCCAGCGTTTCGTCGCCCTGTAACGCCGCAATGCGAAGTCGCTCGGCGAATTCGTGAGTCAGCTTGCCGTCGGTCGTGTGGACAAGGATCTCGGCATAGTTGGGCTTCAACGCTTCGGGTTCCCAAGCGAGGTACCAGCGTGAACCGCCGCCGCCGACAATGGTTCGCATATTGAGCAAGCGTTCGCGCGATCGGCCCTCGGCATCAACATAGGGGCTCATGGCGCGGATCATCGCTTCGACCTGCTGCGCCACTTCGTTGGTCTGATCGATCGACGACGATTCCGGCAGGAATATCTCGACGGCAAATTGATCGCGTTCGGTCAGCGGGAAAAACTCACTTGAAACGGGCAACTGAGTGGCAAGCACGAACATGCATATCGCAGCAGCGATTGCCGCCAATCGGTGACGCAGCATCACGCCCAGTGCGATCGCGTACAGGCGATAAAACCCGCCTCGTGATGCCTGGCCTTTCGATGCCAATTCAGATGATGCCCGCCCGTGTGATGACTGCGGGGCACGTTTCGTTTTGCGCAATTTTCGTGACAGCACGCCGATTTTCGTCATCAACCAGGGCAGTGGTGCGGTCGGTCGCATCGGGTCTTTCGGCGGTCGGATGATCCACGCGGCGAGAATCACACAAAAGGTCATTGCCAATAACCAACTGACTGCCAACATCACCGACAATGTGATTGGCAAGCTGTAGATGAACTCTCGGTTTGCACCGTCCATCGCAATCAGCATGGGGATAAACGCGGCAATGGTTGTGGCCGTTCCGCTTAGCATCGACGGCCCTAGCATCTTTGCACCTTCGACCGACGCGTCGCGCGGGTTCATGCCCGCGATCTGGTTTGTTCGCGATTGGTCGCACACTTGTACGGCATTGTCGACCAACAGACCCAGCGAAATAATCATCGACGCCAACGACATTTGTTCCAGTTGAACGTCAAACAGTGTGATGATCGCGAGTGAAGAAATCACGACAAACGGAATGTTGGCGGCCATCACCGCGGCGGTGCGAAAGCCGACAACCAAGTAAACCAATATCACGACAACCAAGATCGCTTGGATGATATTGACGCCGACTTCACGGATTCGCTGCTTGACGCTGTCGGACTGATCCGAAATGATCGAAACCCCGATGTCCGGCGGAAGCACGCCGGTGCCTTGCAGTTGTGCGACGCTATGTTTGGCGCTGGAACAAATGTCGATGATATTCGCCCCAGACTTCATCGACACCGCGAGAATGACCGCGGGCGTTTCAAGTTTGGGTGTGCCATAGCGACAAATACGTTGTGGCGGTTCGACATAGCCACGCCGAACATTCAATCCCAAATTTTTTAACTGGACTTGATTGAATCCCGATTCATCGCCGCCCGCTCCGGTCGGCACGACGGCGACCACCAACGAATCAAAGGCTTCCACGGCACTGACGTCACCGCTTGGCGTGACGAAGAACCGGCCGTCGTCTGCGTCGATTCGGCCGCCCGGCGCGACAATGTTCTGGGACTGTGCCAAGGCGGCGATCTGAGTGGTGGTCAGCTGCAAGGTCGACCAATTACCCTCGTCGGTTTCGATGTAAATCGCTTCTTCTTGAACACCAAAGCGACTGACCTGCGAAACGCCCGGCAACAATCGCAACGAATCACGGATGCGTTCGGAATACAGATCGAGCTGACGATGCGAGTAGGCAAATTTTGGGTCGATCGCAGATTGACCGTCCAGCGGTTTTTGATGCACGGCGTACAGCAACACGCTGGTGTCGGCAAATTCATCGTAAAGAAACGGGGATACGTTTTCCGACGGCATTGACACGTTACGGATCCGTGCACGCACCCGGTCCCAAGCATCGTCGACTCTCGCACCCGGCACCCAGTCTTCGAGTTCGACGAAAATAACGGACTGTTCGCTGGTCGACGTCGATCGGATCAGTCGAACTTCTTCGAGCCCGTCGATCGTATCTTCCAGAGGGTCGGTGATGAGTTTTTCAATTTGCTCAGCCGATGCGCCGGGCCAACGCGTCGTCACGACGGCAATCTTTAGGGTGAATTCGGGATCTTCCCGACGCGGCATGGTGAAGAAACTGGCGCTACCCCACGCGACGAATAATAACACCAGCGTGATGGTGATCGTCGGTCGACGAATTGCGAATTCAGGAAGCCCTCTCATTGTCGAGTCCCCGTGATTTGCGAGACCATCACGCGGTCGCCATCATTCAAATAATGGGTGCCCTCGACGACAATCTGCATGCCTTCCCGTAAATCGTTCTCCGTTTGTGGCTTGATACTAAGCAACACGGACGCGTCCACGACTGAGTTTTCTTCCGCGACGTCCACCATGACCCTTTTCGCGGTCGCCTGTTGATCGATCTGCTGGATCACATGAACAAAGTTCTTGCCTTGTTCTGATCGCACCGCCTTCATGGGAACGTAAAAGCCATCGCTGGTTTCCTCTGGCGTCAACGCGATTTGTGCAACGTCACCTGATCGCAACAACCAGCGTCGATCATCCAGCATCACGCGATTGCCCGTCCAATTTTCGATCATCGCCAAGTCACTTGGTGATGGATGGGTCGGGAAACCGGAGGATCTCGACTCTGATGGCGGCCGGAAATACAGCTGGCCAGTAATCAAGTCGCGATCAATGTCGATATCGATCGTCGAGTCGGTAAACTCGATGGCGACAAATTCCCATTTGCCCAGAAACGGAATCACGTCGCTGATGATTTGCACCGGAACCCGTTTGACCGTGAGCACGCGGTTGCCCGGTGGTGATGGTGTTCCCCATCGACGATTGGTCACTTTCCAGACGAACATTTTGTCGCCGATCGTGTGAACCGCTTCGCGAACGACCAGCAGACGCTGATCGCCCGTAACCATCGGACCGAGATTCAAGGGCGTGATCAAATTCGTCCAAGCCAGCGGATCGTCGGCATCGGACTGATCAATGACCGCCGCGTCGATTTCGTTTCGAACATGCAGCGTTACCGTGAACGTTCGCGCGGCGACGTCAGCGATCGCATCGACTTGGTACACCATGCCGCTAAGCGAGCGATCCATGCCGCGGCCGTCGGTGACTCGAACCGGCAACATGTCGCCACGGTGGTACCGTCGTGCGTCATGCGCGGCGACTTCGAACTCAATGGTCATCGGGTCCATCATCTGAACCGTCACCACGGGATCACCTTCCTTGACGTAGGTGCCCGGCACGGCGTGAACCTGCGCCACTTGACCGGGAAAGGGGCTATACAGAATTGCGTTCCGCAGATTTCGTTCAGCTTCAGAAAACGCTTGTTGGGCTTGCAGGACCTGCGCCTCAAGGGCAAGTTGCCTCGCTTTCGCTTGCGCTAGATCGGCCTTGGCGCTCACCACGCGTGCACGCGTGGTTGACTTGCGCGTTTGTGCCGCATCAAGTTCCGAACGCGAGATGGCGTTCTGAGACAATAGCTTCGTCGCGCGGGCCAGTTCGATGTCGGCCAATTCCGCTTCGGCCTCGGCCGATTCGATCATCGCTGGCAATTGTTGTTCGATCGTTACAAGATTTGCGTCGCGATTGAGCTTGGCGACCGCGACATTGGCGCGAGCCGATTCGACGGCAATCCTCAGTTGTTCGTCGTCTAATCGAGCGAGTGCAGTTGCCAAGTGTGTCGGTTCGGATGATTCTCGCCCTACCTGCGGCATCACCCGTTCGTTCGGCTCGATCACCTCCGCTACACGTCCGGCGACCTCGAACGCAATTTTCTCCGTTTTCCATGGCACGACCGAACCGGTGACGACATGGTTGATCGATGGCGAGGTTCGTTGCAGCGTAAATAACGAGACTGGCTTGGGAGGTTTTGCCACCGCTTCGACGATTTCGCCCTCGTGACGGCAGCCCACGCAGGCGATGACCAACGCCGCGGCGAGGCAATTTTGGCGTAAACGATGATCCATATCGATCGGCACGACCGGCTCGGTCGCATGCTCTCAGGTTATCGGTGTGCGGGGCCAAGCTGATGAATTGCCTGACGTTTCGCCAGGCGAACTAGCTTGCGAAAAGTAAACTCTGCGGTATACTTTAGCTCATGGGCAATCAAAGTAAACCGCAGAGTGCACTTTCTGGTTCGATCCCACGCGACCGCATGACCGATCGCAAGCGGGCATCGATCATGCAGGCAGCGGTCGACGCATTTCAACAGCATGGATACCACGCCGCGAACATGAACGGGATCGCGGCGGCGGCCTCGGTCAGCAAGCGGACGCTGTATAACCATTTCGACAGTAAAGAAGCGCTGTTTGATGCGATCATCGAGGAACTGGCATCACGCGTGGATCAATTGCCGGCTTGCGAGTTTGATGCATCGCGCGACCTTTCCGATCAGTTGGTGGAACTGGCATCTTCGGAGGTCGACTTTCTGACATCCGAAGACGTTCAGGCTCTCGCCAGAGCAGGATTGTCGCGGGTTCTGACCGAACCCAAGGCGGGGCAGCAGGTGGATCAGCGGCGTTTCCTCAAACGCGTGACCACATGGATGAAGCGGGCGCAGGCCTCGGGCTGTCTGGTCAAAGCGGACCCGGAGTTTGCGGCGATGCAGTTTGTCGGGCTGTTGCGCACGTTTGCGTTCTGGCCGACGATCGTTCATGGCGAGTCGCCACCGTCGCGCCGCAAGCGAAATCAAATCATCGCATCAACGGTCGACATGTTCTTGAGTCGATACGCATCTGATAAAGGAAAAGGCGTCCGGCGTTGAAAAGGAGATCGTTTTTCACCCGCCCGTTTGATCTGGCCGGTGCAAGCACTTGAGCCAGGACGCATTCTTAGTCGTTGTGCATCTCATGGCCACAGGCGATTGATGACCACCGACGATGGATGACGACACACGATGATCGCGGCTTTGCCAGAAAATCGCGAGCAATGGGCGCCTGTGCCGTCGCCAGAGCGTGTTATTCCCAACCGCGTTATTTTTCAACGGCTTCAACGACGATGCGCGTTCCATGGACCTCGATCACGCGAACTCGGTCGCCACTGGACAACGCCGCGCCGTCACTGACCACTTGCACGATTCGATCGCCAAAACGTGCTTTACCCGATGGGCGAAGCGGCGTGGTGGCTTCGCCGACCGCGGCCTGCAAGTCACTGTAATCGGCCAAACGTTCGGCGGCATCAACCGCGGCAGCGTCCGGTGCTTCCATCGCCAAACCACTCAGCAAAGGCACATGAGGAAACAGCATACGAATCGCGATGAACCCGCCGATCATCCCCAACGCACCTCCCAACGCGATCCAAAGCCCTCGCGTCAATTCACCCAATTGATATGCGTTCTGAGGAATCACGAACGTTTGGCTCATCAGCACCACGCCCAGAACCGTCATCGCTAGGCCGCCTACGCCAAAGATGCCGAATCCTGGCACGACGAATACTTCGATCGCGATGCAAGCCAGTCCTAACCCGAACAAGATCAGTTCCAACCACTCTGCCGTACCGGCTAAGAATTTCATCCAAAAATATAGGGCAAAGCAGACGAGCGAGATGAAACCGGGAACACTCAGTCCCGGCGCATTCGCTTCGGCCGACAACGTGATGAATCCGATGAACAGCAGAAAGAACGCGAGCCCGTGATTGCGTCCGAGTCGTTCGACGAATCGAACAATCTTGCGATCTTCCACCGTCGGCGGAACGTCGGGCAAACCGACCCGCCGCGCGACATCGCCAACCGTTGCTGCTTCGCCATCGGCCAAGCCCAATTGAATCGCTTCGGCCGCCGACAAGCCTGCCGACAAATCGATCGCATCGCCGCGCTGCCAGGCTGCTTGTTCTGCTTCGGCGTCGACTGCGTCGGCAATCAAGTCGGCTTCGGTCGCATAACGCACTCGGCCTGTCTTGCGATGGGTGTAACGGTAGACCACCAAGTCCGGATCAAGCAAGCCGCGAATCAGCGCTGCGGGGCGCTTGGTCGTGCGTCCGATTTGCTGGATCAATTCATCGTACGACTCGACATCGGCGGGCGAAATTGCATCGGCGCCCTGTCCGCCGATTCTGGCCTCAGGGTGAATCAGCAGTGGACGGCATCCCAGCGCGATCAGCGCGGCGTCACCACGGGCTTCATTGCGAACAAATCCTGCAACGCGTTGCAGCGGAGGTTCTGCTTCGGCAAAGCGGGCCGCCAATGAGGCGCTTTCGCCCAGATCGCCGCCATTGGAATCGATGGATACGATCCACGTGTTGATGTCGGATGATTCCAGTGTCGCGTTCAAATTGCTTTGCCAGCGACGTGTACGATTTCCCGAGATCGAACCGACGATTTCCAGCAGGACACCTTTCGCGACGGTGCCGTCGTTTAAATCATCAACCGAGTTGAGTTCCGCCAAGTCCAACAATTCAGCGGCCTGTTCAACTGACTCGACCAAGCCTGCGGCGATGCGCGCCTGACGGAGCTGTCTGCCCTGCAGACGCATGGGCGACGTTGCCGCGCTCCACACGTCTTCACTCAGCACTTCACCGGAGTCGCGCAGCTGTGCAAGCTCATCGCCAGAAGCGAAAACTTGTTCGCCGCCCACCTTGGTGACTCGTGCCAATTCGGCCGAAGGGTCAACGATTGCGGCAACCACGGACGGTGGGAAAACGCCACGTCGCTGGGCAATGGACTGATAACTCAGAACGATGGTTTCGTCGACGGACGACTCGCCGATGGACGCGTCGCCAATGACACCCGTCGCAGAAATCAACAACGTGTCCGAAGCCAGCATGGGTAGCAGCGCATGCCCGTTCAGTTCGCCCTGAATCCACGAGACAATTCGTAGATTGCGCAGCTCTGGCTGTGTGATGGCCCGCGCCACACGTAGCGCGTCTTCGAAACTTGTCGCCTCACCGCTCTCGATGTCATCGGCAAAACGTAGCACGACCGTCAAGCGATTTCCGTCGTTGACCGCGTCGGACAGCACCAGCAATTTGGACAACAAGGCTTGTGACGCGGCGTGATCCAGTGGCACCGGCACATCGATCAAGTGGCCAATTCTGACCCGGTTGTTCGTCTCGGGCGCGCCCGCCTGTTCACCACGATTCTCGCGAGCCAGAGTCCCGCGATCTGGTTTTGCAGCCGCGTCGACTTGGATCCTCGCATCACGCCCCCAAGCATTCTGGGCAGCGACGTCGGCGGCCACGCACATGCGGGCGTCCGTCACCATTGCGCCCGCCAGGCCGACGGCCAGCCAGACCGCCACGAAGGGGAATTTTGCGATTACGTTCGGATTCAAAACTCAACTCCGTTTCAGCCTTGTCAGGCAGGTTGTTTCCGGCAACTCTCAATTATAGGGCCAAAACTGAAATGAGAAGCGACTCGCAAAGATTATCACGAAGCCGACGCGATGCCACCCGCTTGCGTCTTCGTACGCGAGCGATCGTTGACGAGACATCCATTCGAGGTGCCAATTCTGTACCGGTCGGCTCTCAACGATCGGCCTGACCGGCGGATCTGGTGAGTTCGGCCCGGACGGCGAGCTGATTGACAGCCGACCGGTCGTGTTCACACTCGACCTGTTGTGTTCACAGCCAACCGCTGGTGCCCGATCGATAATCCGTCCGCACGTATCACGCGCGAGCGAGACAGCATCAAACACTAAGGCCTAAACGTCACTCGTCGCCAATTTCGCGATCCCGTGTCCAGCGATTCGTCGACAGGTTGTCTTCAGCCGCCACACCGCTTGCCACATCCCCCGAGGTTCGGTTCACGTATAATTTCGACGTGTTCATCCCGGCCCGGCATCCACAGCGGCCGAGCCTTCCTCCCTCCCCACCTTGCCCCGACCGATATGCGCTCCCTCCTATCCTTGTTGCTTGCCGTTGTCTTTGCCGCACCTTGTTCACTGCAAGCTGAACAGCCCAATGTGCTGATGATCCTTGTTGACGACTTGGGTTACGGCGACCTGTCGTGTTACGGCGCACCGGATCTTCGATCGCCTCACATCGACGACCTTGTCGCCAGCGGTCAACGCTGGGACAACTTTTATGCGAATTGCCCGGTGTGTTCGCCGACTCGCGCATCGCTGATCACTGGTCGGTACCCAGAAATTGCTGGCGTTCCCGGCGTGATTCGTACGCATCCCGAGAATAGTTGGGGGTATTTAGATCCGGCCGCCGTGACGCTGCCCGATGTCTTAAAGACGGTCGGCTACGATACGGCGATTATTGGTAAATGGCATCTCGGATTGCAGTCACCCAACCAACCCAACGAGCGTGGATTCGATTTCTTTCACGGATTCTTGGGCGACATGATGGACGATTACTATTTGCATCGCCGTCACGACGTGAACTACATGCGGCGCAACCAAGCAACGATCGATCCCCAAGGGCACGCGAGCGATCTGTTCACCGATTGGACGTGTGATTATTTGCGCGAACGAAGTGAAACAAGTGCGCCGTTCTTTATCTATCTGGCATACAACGCGCCACACACGCCGATTCAACCACCCGAAGATTGGCTCAAGCGTGTCGTCGAACGCGAACCGGGCATGGATTCCAAAAGAGCCAAGCTCGTAGCGTTGATCGAACACTTGGATGCAGGAATCGGCAAAGTCATCGAGACGCTTAACGATTGCGGACTCAGCGAAAATACACTTGTGATTTTTAGCAGCGACAACGGTGGTCAACTAAGCGTCGGTGCGAACAATGGTGCGACGCGTGACGGAAAGCAGAGCATGTACGAAGGCGGCTTAAAGGTGCCGACGTGCGCCGTATGGCCGGGCAAAATCAAAGCCGGCTCACGGACCGATCGCATCGGGATCACGATGGACCTGTACCCGACGATTTGCGAAGCCGCTGGTGCAACGTTCAAACATGATGTCGATGGCATCTCTCTGATGCCAACGTTGCTTGGCCGTGAACAATCCACCGACGACCGCGACTTGTTTTTTCATCGGCGCGAAGGCGGCAATCGCTACGGCGGTCTGATCATCAATGCGATCCGACGCGGAGAAATGAAACTGCTGCAAAACACGCCGTTTGAGCCTCAGGAACTTTATGACGTGGCCGCGGATCCGCTAGAGACAAACGATTTGGTCGGTAAGCAGCGAAAAGTGTTCGATGCAATGGCAGCGGCTCTGCGAGAACAAGTGCAACGTGGCGGCGCTGTGCCTTGGCAACGCCCGGTCAGCGCAAAGGATTGACGCGCCGCGCCCGTGAATGATTCACACACAAAGAATTGCGGTGCTGGATCGATGCGCCCGATAGACGCGGTGTTGTCACCCTCAGGCGGTGTTACGAGCGGTCGCTGTTCTGCGAGGTCGTTTCTCGCGCCGATTCTGCTTCGGGGCACTGAGCTGCGATCAACGTTTCGATTCCCGCTTGGTCCGTCGCCGCGGTGGTTGCCCCGGCGGCGGTCACTGAAAGCGCGCCTGTCGCGGCGGCAATGTTACCGGCATCCTGTGGCGCTTTGCCGTTCAGGATTCCCGTCAACAATCCGCCAAAGAACGCGTCACCGGCTCCCGTCGTGTCGACGATCGGTCCCGGTGGCCTGATCGGATCGATGTGAATGGTTTCGCCCGGCGATGGACTGATGACGGCGCCGCGATGTCCAAGTTTGATGCCAATCCAATGGGGTGCACCCAATGCTCGGAACTTTGCAATGATCGCTTCCGGATCGTTCAGCCCGGTTTGGTGGGCCGCTTCGCGAATGCTGGGAAAATAAACATCGACGTGTGGAAGGATTTGATCCAAGGGCTGCAGCGTGCCGCCATCGCCAGCCGCGTCGAGCGCCGTCATACAACCGGTTTCCCGAACCGCGGCCAGCACGTCGGCCAAATCATCCAGCAGGTTTGGCATCAGCGGATAATAACCGATCAGCATCGACCGGCTTTTCGCAAACAGATCCAGCGAGTCCAGATAATCTCGCTTCGTCATGCTCTTGGCGGCGCCTTGGCAATGAATGAAGCTGCGGTCACCCTGGTCGTCGATCATCACAACCGAAGTGCTGGTTGGCATCGTTGGGTGACGACGCAGATGGTCGATGATGATTCCCTCGTCGCTATACTGCTGACAAACAATTTCGCCCCAGTGGTCATTGCCAACCGCCGAAAAACAGGCAACCCGCATCCCCAGACGTGACATCGTGATCGATGCATTGGAGACGATGCCGCCGACGGACAGCGTGATCGGTTCGACTCGATGTAATTTGCCGATGCCAATCGGCTGATGCAGGTTCACCGGATGTGCTAAGACATCAACCGTGCAAGATCCACAAACAACGCAATCCAGCTCTTTACACTCGGCGTCTGTGATTTCATTTTCGCTGGCATTCAGGGTCGTCATGGATATTGAAGATTCAGCTGGTGCATTTGCATGAGGCGGATGTTTGTTGGTCAATCGACGCATCACGGATAAGCGAGTTGATTGCGTTTTCACTTGCAAAGCGGAACGACTTGACGAGACTTTGCCAGAAGGAATGATTCAACCGCGACGATGAAAATTCTACTCACCAATGACGACGGCATCGATGCACCTGGACTGGAGGCATTGTGGCATGCCGTTGGTCAGTATTTTTCGTCGCACGATCACCAAATCGTGGTCGTTGCACCCGATCGCGGCAGAAGCGAATGTGGTCACAGCATCTCTGGCGGCGATCACCTGGTTGTCAAAGAAGTGAAACCGAATTGGTTTTCAGTCAGCGGCACCCCGGTCGAATGCGTCCGCGTGGCGATGTGCGAACTGGCGCCAGAGACGCAATGTGTCTTCTCGGGCATCAACGCTGGCGCGAATTTAGGAGTCGACTTGCTGGTAAGCGGCACGTTTGCCGCCGCGCGGGAAGCCGCGATTCACAACGTCGACGCGATGGCGATTAGTCATTACCGGAGACCCGACGTGCCACAGACTTGGGACCACGCGGCCGATTGGTTGTCCGATGTTTTCGACGCCTTCGTTGAGCAACAGCCGGCGAGCGGCGTCCGTTCCAGGTGCATTTGGAATGTCAATTTGCCCGCGATCAATCCGACCGGGTCACATCCGCCCATTGAATACTGTGAAGTTGACCGGATGCCCATGCACCGAGTCTCGATTCGAGACGGTGAACAGCTGCGGTTTCAGTCTGACTTTCACGGCCGCCCCCGAGAACCGGATTCCGATGTGCATCATTGTTTCTCGGGTCGGCTGACGATCAGCAAGGTCGCACCGCTTTAGCTGCTAGCATGACGATCGAGTGCACCTCCAACGCGGTGTGGTTGCCCCCGCCCTGATGGTTGCCTCGTCGTGATGCCCGTACGGCTCGCTGTTAGCCGTGTGGTTTGCTAGCGATTGCGATGTTGGTGCCTTCCATCGAAGCGGTGTTGGGGGCGAGCCCACCGGCCACTTCTCGACGCTCCAGTTCACCGCGAATGATGCGGACACTGCGGGGTGCCTCGATTCCAATCGCGACACGATTTCCCGAGATTCGGCTGATTGTCAGGACAACGTCGTCACCGATAACCAACTGTTCGCCTTCTTTTCGACTTAAAACGAGCATTTGAAATCTTCCCTGTTTTTTAAGTGTTCTTGAGCGGGGACGGTGTGAGTTAATAACAAATGACGTGCCACAATTCGGTATTTTCGAGCGAATCTTAGGCACAACCTCACGGACTTGAGCAAAACTTTGCAAAAAACGGAAATCCGCACCGCGATCAGCGGTAAAGATTTTTCACGACCGGCAAAACTTTGTCCGCCCACTCTCTTGCTATCAACTCAGGCTGTGTAGCTTTGGAACACACGTCTCGCATTGAGACGCGTTTCATTTCCTCGGCTAAAAGAACTATCGCATCGCACCGTGACACGTCTGGTCAGGCGACATGGCCTTTTTGCCATTTTTTTCTCAAGCGTTGCGCCGACCCCGTGGCGCTGGGGGGGATTTGCCTCCGCGGGCATCGATTCCTCGCGGCGGAGCGACGTGATGCAGCGCTGATCTGAACAGGGCCGAGCAGCTCGGGCTCGGTGGCCTCGCGATGGGGATGCAGCGGTTCCGCTGCGAAGCACCAGCGTGTGGCGCAGGTTGCTCCGATAGCAAACGCCGTGCGAGAGGATTCTCAGGCCAAGTGTTCGGCGAGCTTTGTCTTGTTCGGCTGGGTGACAACGCCTCGTTCGGTGACAATCGCGTCGACCAATTCAGCGGGAGTCACGTCGAACGCGGGATTGATCACGGCGGCGGCCTCAGGCACCGTCATGGTTTGAAACGGATTGGCGACTTCGCTGCGCTGCCGCTGCTCGATCGGGATCTCGTTTCCGTCAGAAATCGAAAGGTCGAAAGTGCTGCTGGGCGCCGCAACATAAAACGGGATGTGGTGATAGCGAGCCAAGACGGCCAGCGGATAAGTTCCGATCTTGTTGGCGACATCGCCGTTGGCGGCAATTCGATCGGCGCCGACGATCACCGCATCCACGCGACCGTCGCGCATCAGGCTTCCGGCCATCGAATCGGTGCACACCGTCACGGGAACACCCGCGGCGGCGAGTTCCCAGGCGGTCAGTCGCGCGCCCTGCAACAGTGGTCGGGTTTCGTCGGCGAACACTTCGACCGCTTGCCCTTGTTCGTGCAAGTGATAGATCGGTGCGAGGGCGGTTCCCCATTCCGAAGTTGCCAGTCCGCCGGCATTGCAATGGGTCAAGATGCGGCGGCGATCGGATAATAATTCCGCACCGTGCCGACCGATACTGTGGCACATCTGGCGGTCTTCGTCATGGATCGAAACCGCTTCACTCAACAGCAACGTGGGCAACGTGTCATCCGAATCGGTTTGCTCGACAACTTGCTTCATCCGGTCGAGTGCCCAAAACAGATTCACCGCCGTCGGACGACTGGTGGCCAGATAGTCGATCGCGTCAAGATATGCCTGGCGAGAGGATGCACCTGAGTCGTCGCGGGCCAGGCAAACGCCATAGGCGGCCGCGATGCCGATGGCCGGCGCGCCGCGAACGACCAGTCGCTGGATCGCATCATGAGTTTGCTCAATCGTGTCGCAAGTCAGCGTGACCAGTTCCGCGGGCAAGCGAGTTTGATCGATCAAGATCAAACGGCCGTCGGCAAAGGTGATCGTTTGTGGTGTAGGCATGATGATAGTTGGCGGTGGCGGCGGAACCGACTGGTTTGTTGTCGTGGCGGTCGGCGTGACAAGGTCGTCGGCCAGCACCGTCACTGGGGTGACTTGCCCGAGCCCGGTGAGGCGACAGGTTCGATTGGGCGCAAGACCCTTGCGCGACTCTGCGGGCGAGAATGGATCTGTGGGCTAGAACTGAAAGCCTTCGGCGTCTTCTTTGGGCGCGGGTTGATAGTTCAGCGGTTCCATGCTGCTGCCGGCGCGACCTTGGCTCAAGCTGCGGACGGCACTCGAATAGCCGAATAATTCTTTCAACGGCGCGTGCGCGGTGATCACGGTCATGGCGCCTCGCGTTTCCGTCGATGCGATCAAGGCGCGTCGTTGTTGCAAATCGCCGACGATTTCGCCCATGTAATCTTCCGGCGTCGTGACCTCGATTTTCATGACGGGTTCCAGCAGAACCGGGCCGGCTTTTTCGAGTCCACGATCGAACGCGTCACCGGCCGCGATGCGGAACGCGATTTCGTCGCTGCCTTCGTCGTGCATTTCCGCGTCATAGACCTCGAACTTGACGCCCGACAAAGGGAACCCGGCAATCATTCCTCCACCGGTCGCGCGCTCTCGCAGTTCTTCCATCGCTGCTTGGCGAAGCGCAGGCGACAGCGTGGTTTCCGGCGGCAGTCGATCGAACACCAGCGGCGGTGCCGATGTGTTCTCTAGCGGTGAGACTTTCACGCTGAGTCTGGCGAACATCGTGGTCGCACCCATTTGTCGATTGCACTGTCCCACGACATCGCTGGTGCCGCCGATCGTTTCGCGATAATTCACTCGCGGTTTATAGAACTTGACGTTCAAACCGAAGTCTCGCGTCAATCGATGCTGGATCACTTCGAGGTGCAATTCGCCCATGCCGCTGATCAGCGTCTGGCCGATTTCTTCGTTCTCAACGGCTTGGAAAGTCGGGTCTTGCCGCCGCAGCATTTCCAGTGTTTCCTCTAGCTTTTTTCGGTCGCCGGTGTTTTCGGGTTCAATCGCCATCGATAGAACCGTTTCGGCGAACTTGATGCTCGGCAGCTCGATCATCTCCTTCGAGTCGCAAAGCGTATCGCCGGTGATGGCGAACCGAGGACCGATCACGCAACAGATATCACCGGCCGAAATCGAATCGACCTGTCCATCGCGTTCTTTTTTGGTCGCGTGAATTTGCCACAGCTGGGCAATGTTTTCTTTCTTGTCACGATTCGGGCAATAAACCCGCGAGTTCTGGGTTAATTTGCCGCTGTAGACGCGAATCCAATAGTTGTCGCCTGTTTTGGCCGGCAAGATCTTAAAGACCAATCCGCAAAACGGCTCTTTGACGTCGGGCTTTCGCGTCAGCGTCTTGTCGGGTTTCTTGGGGTCGATACCTTCGACCGGGGGCCGATCCAGCGGGCTGGGCAAGTAGTTTCCGACGGCGGTCATCAACGGTTGGACACCGATGCCGTGCAGTGCCGAACCGCACAAGACCGGTTGAATGGCCAAGTCGATACAGCCTTGGCGAAGTGTGGCGATCACCAGGTCCCGCGGCACTTCTTTTTCTTCCATCGCCAGCGACATCGCCTCGTCGCTCAATTCGTAGATGACTTCCAGCATTTGTTCGCGCCAAATGTTGGCTTCGTCCAAGTGCTCGTCGGGGATCTCGGTCTCGGTGACCTCTTTGCCTTCGGTTTCCGGATCGAACTGCAACAACTTCATGTCGACCAAGTCGATCACGCCGCGAAACGGATCTTTGGTGTGCGACGGGCCGCTGCCCAGCGGGATTTCGATGGCGACCGGGCGTCCGCCAAGTCTGGGGGCGATGTCATTAAAGACCGAATCGAAATCGGCGCCTTCGCGATCCATCTTGTTGATGAAAACGATTCGGGGCACGCCGTAGCGATCGGCTTGTCGCCACACCGTTTCGCTCTGTGCCTCGACACCCTCGCGGGCTGAAAAGACAGTGACCGCGCCATCGAGCACTCTCAAGCACCGCTCGACTTCGGCGGTGAAGTCGACGTGACCGGGCGTGTCGAGCAAGTTGATGTTGTAATCTTTCCAGCTGTATTTGACGCAAGCGCTAAAGATCGTGATGCCGCGCTCTTGCTCTTCTGGATCGTCATCGGTGTCGGTCGTGCCATGGTCGACGCGGCCGACCCGGTGCTTCGCGCCGCTGAGGTACAGCATCCGCTCCGTCACAGTCGTTTTGCCGGCATCAATGTGCGCGATGATGCCAATGTTGCGAAGCTTGGTGATATCAGACGACATGGGATTGAAGGTTAAAGGTGTACGTGAAGGTTAACGGGCGGGCGGCGTGTGGTGCGGGGGGGGGGCGGATCGACGAGCCGATTCCATGCGGACGCCCCGGGCGGGGTTCCGGGCCGCGCGTGCGCTGCCGTTGGGGGGACATGGTCAGCCGATCGCGCCGCGGAAGACAAATCTACCTTCGCGCACGAAAAACCGCGACATGGGATGGGCCATGCCGCGGCAATGTTCAACGTGTCGAAGGTGATTACCAAGCGAAGTGGGCGAACGCTTTGTTGGCGTCAGCCATGCGGTGCGTGTTCTCACGCTTGGTGTAGGCGACGCCTTCCTTCTTGTAGGCCGACATCAGCTCGTCCGCCAATTTCAGGTGCATCGGACGACCTTTCTTGTCGCGGACCGCTTCGAGCAACCAACGCAGCGCGAGGCTTTGTTGACGTGTCTTGTTGACCTGCATCGGCACTTGATAGCTGGCACCACCGACACGCTTGCTGCGGACTTCGATGTACGGCTTGATGTTTTCGATCGCGGTTTCGAAAACTTGCATCGGCGAGTCTTCGCCCGTTTCGCCGCGGCGGCCGATTTCTTCTAGCGCGTCGTAGAAGACTTTTTGAGCAACCGTCTTTTTGCCGTCCAGCATCAAACAGTTGATGAATTTGCCGGCCAGCAAAGAATCATGCCGCGGGTCGCCTTTCAGCTGTGTGCGGCTCGCAGTGATACGTCCCATATCTGTGACTTAGAGCTTTTTGCAGTGTGAATCGGATTGGATGCGGCGATAGAATCATCGCCGAAACATTGGGTCTAACGGTTTCGGTGGTCGACTATTTCTTCGCGCCATAGCGGCTGCGAGATTGCTTGCGGCCTTCGACGCCCAGGGCATCGCGTGAACCACGAACCACTTGGTACCGAACACCAGGCAAATCGCGAACTCGGCCGCCACGGACCAGCACGATTGAGTGTTCTTGCAAGTTGTGACCTTCGCCCGGAATATAGACGGTGACTTCCTTGCCATTGCTCAGCCGTACCCGCGAGATTTTCCGCAGAGCCGAGTTCGGCTTCTTTGGCGTCATCGTACGGACTTGCAGACAAACGCCCTGTTTCTGCGGGCATTTCTCGAGCACGGGAGACTTGGATTGGCTCTTCTTGAGCTTGCGTCGCTTGCGGACGAGTTGATTGATCGTTGGCATAGAACGTGTATTTGTGTATTTTTCGCCGTTTTCAGCGGATAGGAAAGGGGCAAGTATCCCGCTAACGCCCGCGGTGTCAAGAGCTTCCGGGCGATACGCAGATACTTCATCCCGTCATTCGGGCGAATTCGTCGTTATAGAAGGCGAAATGCCGGCAGAAAGGCCCGGTCGTTGGTGTCCCGGCTTTAGCCGGTTTGGTTGCTGCCGCGATCGCCGCCTAAAGGCGGTACACCAACGATGCGCGGATCTTGGTCGTTGGTGTCCCGGCTTTAGCCGGTTTGGTTGCCGCCGCGAATGCCGCCTAAAGGCGGTACACCAACGATGCGCGGAACCTGGTTGTTGGTGTCCCGGCTTTAGCCGGCTTGGTTGCCGCCGCGATCGCCGCCTAAAGGCGGTGCACCAACGGTGGGGGGCGGGGGAGAGCCAGGGCCTAAGTTTTCAACAGCGTTAGTGCTCCGCGTTCGTGTTCCAGCGGATGCTTTGCCAGCGCCCGGCGGATGGTGGCCAGCGGGCTTTTCTCGCCACGTTCCATGCTGCCGCGTGCCTGGTCGCCCAGCAGGGTTTGTGAGGCTCCGTCGGCCATCATTCCCGGGCCGTATGCCAACAACGTCTCGCCGTCGGTCATCCGAAAAGTCGTCGTGCGAAACTGAGCGTCAATGTGGCTGGTCAGCGGTTCGCTGCGGCCGTCGACCAAGGGCCGATATCCGTATCGATTGGCGACCATGGCGCAGATCGATCCAGCCGATGCGATCTCGCCTTCGCCCGATTCGGGGTCGACGCGGGCATACAACAATGACGTCAGCTGATCGGCCGTGCTGGTGTTCCACAGTGTATCGTTGACCCGTTGCATGATTTGCGCGGGTGTATGTCGATAGCCGAGGTGCGCCGTCAGTGCAGCTCGCGCGACCGTTGCGGTCAATGCGCCCGACATCGACTTCTCTACCGCTTCGGCAATCGCCAGCACCATCGTTCCGTCGGGCAGCATGTCCCAGTGATGCCAGCCGGTTGCCCAGGGCTGAGCCGATTCGATCATGCCGTCGACCATCCAGCCCTCGGCCAGAACGGTGCCCGCGGGTAATCCTTCGTATTGCCAGTTGGCGATGTCGCGGATCGCCTGGTCCGCCTGGCGGCGTAGTGTCGGTCTGCGGTCAACGACGGCGCCGGCCAGTTCTGTTGCCAGTTGTGCCGCAGCCATCCGGGCCGCGGTGGCGTGTGCGTCGGTGAACTCGCGAGGCGACGTGCTATACAACCACATTGTTCCGATCGGCACCGAAGCGTTGTTGATCGAGGCGCAAATTGCGGCGCCGTAGGGTTCGGGGCAGCACCACGTATCGATCGAACCGGCTTGTAAGTCGTCGATCGTAACCACGCCTTGCACCAGCGCTTCCAGATCGCCGCGGCTTCCTTGCAGTGCGCGGGCGGGGACTTCCAGCCGCTCGGCCGGCAAGCCGTGGACGGCTCTTGCTTTGAGCAGCCGAGTGTCATCGTCCAGCAAGTACATCGCCGCCGCGTCGCAGCCGCAGGCCGCAGCCGCCATCGACAGTGTCGATTCGATGCGGTCGGCCAGCTTGCTCTGATCTTCGACGCCGACCACGACCGCAGCGCGTGCGGCCAGTTCGGCTTCTTGTCGGCGCAGTGCGGCGCGGGTCTCGGATAACTGCTGCGACAGTCTCGCGGCCGCTTCGGCCAATCGCTGCGCCGATGACTGTGACACGCTTGGTGCCGATTGCATGGCGTCGATATCGGCGACCGTGTCGACGTTGACGGCCGGCAACAGATTCAGTGTGTTATCGCGGTTGGGATGACTGGCGCGTTGATCGATTCGCCAACCGGTCGCTTCGGTGTAAGCGTTCCAAAAGCCTTGGTCCGAGTCGGGCTGTTCGCCGCGGACAGGACTGACGGGTGCGCGGCGTGGTCCGCGGTGGACACGGAGGTAGTTGGGAATCGATTTCGTCACGTTCAGGATCGCCGTAAAAAGAATGTCGGACCGGCGATCCATGCCAAGGGAGAGGCAATCTCGAGCGGATCATGTTCACATGATCGGGAGGGCGAACCACGATGAAGAGGATCCGCTCGAGGCACCGACATCCTGGGTGCTAAAAGAACAGATCGACGGGCGCCAACGTTTTGCTGAGGCGAATGACCGTCAAAGTCAACGAAGTTTCGCGCCGCAGTGTGTTGATCGGCACAACCGGTACGACAACGAAGCTTGATGCAACCGCGCCGGTCGGGGCGTGTGGAAGTCGGGGCACAAAAAAACCGAGCCCGCCAAAGCGGGCTCGGTCAATACTGCAAGCAAGCGGTTTGAGAAACGCTAGAACGCTTCGTCGGTCAGGACAAATTCGGGCCAAGGAACATTGCTGCTCTTGCCACGCGGTGTCATCAACGCTTGGTAAACACGATAGTCAACCGATTCCGTGATAAAGCGAGTCGCACCATCAGCCATACCACAATTCACGCCATCGACGTGTGCCGATGATGGTCGAGCTAAGTTGCGCCCTTCGTCGGTGTTGTCCATCGTCTTGGTGAAGATGTCGTCGCTGACTGAAGTGTCGCCGCCATTGATCCTGTGGAATGGTACAACGGCGTCAGGTACAACGTTCGTGCCTGTGCCGTTATCGTTCCAGAGAGTTGCGAGTGCAGTGCTGGCATATTCCGGATCTTCGTAGTGCCATACCATTCCGTGTACGTATCGTGCACCCTCTCTGCTTTCAACGCCGGCGCTGAAAAGCACTTCCGTGTCAGCTGCCATTGCGGTTTCCACGTCCGATCCGTCAATGAATCCAGCACGATTCCACGGAAGCGCCTGAACGTTTTCTGAGAATAGAATCGTGTTGCCCTGACCGTCCTTGAAGTCACTCATGCGAACGGGATCGCCTTCGCTCGTTCGGTCGAGTCCCGTCCCTGTCACGTTGTATTTGCAGTTGAAAGCGCCGTTTGCTCGCGCTTGTGAATCAACGAACGAAACGCCAGAAATAAAGTCTGCCGTATTGTCGGCTGCATAAGGTGATGTGTCGTCGACATCGAGATGGCACATACCGTTGTTCGAGATGTAACTGTTTTTCGCGTTGTTGCCGACGGATACAGGATTGCTGGGGCATTGGAAAATCGCCAAGTTCGGCGCTGCAAGTGGATGGAAGTCGTCACCGGCTTCTCCTCCCGTGTTCCCTAAATCGCCATTACCATCTGCAATGATTGGATATCGGTCTTCCGTCCAGTGTTCGTACGTTGGTTGCGCATCGAGCCATGGGAGCAAAGCGACTGCCCACGTGCCAACTTTTACGTGGCGGGGAACCGAACCGGAGTAGTTGCCGGGGTCAGAAGGGTCGGCAACGCCACCTGCGAACAGGCCGAATCGTTGGATGTAGCCAGGAAGTTCGCCTTTTGCACCTTCGTGTTGGAATGCTGCAAGCGCCAAGTTCTTCTGTTGTGTTCCGCATTGGTTGCGACGCGCCACTTCGCGAGCCGAGTTGACCGCGGGAATCAGCAAGCCCATCAGGATGCTGATAATGGTGATGACGACCAGCAGCTCGACAAGCGTGAAGGCCGACCGGCAATGGCGACGGAGACTCGCTCCGCGGCAATGCGATGATGTGCGAGTGTGTTTCATGGTTTGGTTCCTGGATGAGAAAAGGGTTGCTTGCTTGCGTCCTGCACCGGTGGCCGAGTGGTGACGCCGTAACATCAAAATTTGGCAGCTGAAATCTGAGCATTTTGATCGAACCGGCGGACCTTCCCGCACTCGGCGGGGTTAATCGCACCTTCGATCACATTATCGCAGGATCCCGTGCCCTATGCAAATGCGTCCGTTTGATCTCCCCCCGCCCCGTCATCTTTGTCCAGGGGACGCCATTGCATTGCGTGCTCAATTCGATCAGCCTGGAACCCAACGCATGCCCGATTATTCTATGTTTTGCCAGCATTTCCGCAGGGAACCCAGCGCCTGCGGGTGAAATGGTGGGCCGCTGAATCGGTTTCGTTCCCTTTCGTCGTGAACTGGCCACTTCCGCATTGACGACACATGTGACGTGTGGTCACGATGATTTTTTGGTGCATTTGCCGGTGAAAAAGCGATCAAGGCGTCGCCAGTCTTGCGGGCCGCACCGCATAAGGCAGACCGCGGTACCGGGCAAGTCACGGCGAGTCAGGCAAGCAACGTTAGACGAGCAACACGATCGTCCCAACACAATCGACCCAGCACAATCGACCCAATCACACAATCGATCCAGTCGCACAGTCAGCCCAACCGCAGAATCGACCCAGCCGCGCAGTCGACCCAAACGCACGGTCGATCCGAGCCGCTTTGTCAATCCGAACCGCGCCGTAGCGGTGCCGCGATCCGCGAGATGTGCCACACCGCCAAGACGACGGAGTTTCATTGATCTATCTCGATTACAACCGGACGACTCCCTTGGCGCCCTCGGTGCTGGAGGCGATGCAGCCTTATTGGGCGACTCACTTTCTGTTGCCTGGCCAAGAGCATCCGAATGCTCAGGCGATCGGCGAGGCGATGGAGCACGCTCGGGAGGGGCTTGCGCTGTTGGCTGGCTGTGACCCGTTCGAAATCGTGTTCACCGATGGCGGAACGTCGGCGAATAACTTGGCGATCCTGGGCCAGTTGCAAACGCAGCAGCCCGGTCATCTGCTCGTTTCGGTGCTGGAGCATGAGTCCGTTCATGCGGCTGCGGCGCATCTGGGGTCCAAGGGCTGGCACATCGAGACGTTCCCCTGCAGCGTCGACGGCGTGATCGATCCCGATCATGTGGCGTCAAAAATGAGGGATGATACGCGGTTGGTCTGTTTGCAAGCGGCAAATCCGGTGTTGGGAACGATCCAGCCGGTCCGAGAACTGGCGGACCTGTGCCATCGTCGAGGTATCTCGCTGCACTGCGATGCAACGCAGATGTTCGGCAAGCTGCCGGTGGACGTCGAGCAGTTGCGAGCCGACACGGTTTCGATCAGTGGGCATAAATTCTATGGACCCAAGGGCACCGGAGCGGTCTACGTTCGCCGGGGTCTGCAGTTGGCACCGATCCAGTACGGCGAGCCTCGTGAAATGGGCCTGCAGTCGGGTGCCGGGAATGTGCCTGGCTACATCGGCATCGGCGCCGCCGCGTCGCTGGCGTCTCGGTGCAGTGGCGATGTGGCAGATAATCTGACCGAAGTCCGCGAGCGGCTGATCGAGGGTTTGCGAGCGGTCGTTCAGCCATTGCCGATCGCGCTGTGTGAGGACGCGCCGAGGCTGCCCAACACGGTTGCCATCGAGATGCCCGGCGAGGCAAAACGGCTGCAGCGATCCGCGCGGCAATTGGTGATGGCGACCGCCCGATCGAACGATCCGCCCGACGCGATCACTCGCGTGTTGAGGGCGATCGGGCGGACCGATTCGCAGATCGGACGCACCCTCTGCATATCCCTCGGATGGACTACTAGCAGGGACCAGGTTGACCGTTCTGTTGAGATGCTGGCTGAGGCCTGGGACGGGCTAGCGGGATAGGCGATCGGCACCTTGGGGTGCGCTGCGAGCGGCGGGCCGGTGGGGTGTTTGCTTGCTTGAGGTCGTTGCCGGATCGGGCCCTTGCCGCAACGTTCAACCGCTCGGTCTCGGCGCGTCTGGCTGGTGTCGCTCTGGGCGAATCGCCGGGCGGAAGACTCCGCGGTTGCCGGCAGGTGGGTCGCTGGCGGGTGGCTTTGACGGCTGGTGGTTGGCTTTGCCAGAAAGTGGATTCCCAGAGTTGGCTGCGTGGTGGCTGCGTGCTGGCTGCGCGGTGGCGAGCGGGGATGTGCGAAGGTCGGCGGGTTCAGGTCAGCGGCGGGAATCGCTGCCGTT
This sequence comes from uncultured Pirellulaceae bacterium, assembly GCA_963975425.1. Taxonomy (GTDB): domain Bacteria; phylum Planctomycetota; class Planctomycetia; order Pirellulales; family Pirellulaceae; genus CAXBGS01. The sequence goes on along the minus strand of CAXBGS010000002.1, from coordinate 536,805 downwards.
TGGGCGGGGCCGAAAAGCTCGGCGAAGCCACTTGACCGCCCATCATGTTCTGGGGCGGTTAAGGGTGGCTGTCCTGCACCCCTCTCGTGGTGGAATCGGGGTGTTCTCGCGGCGGTTCGGTGTCGCGCGGAGTTGAGTTCCCCTGTCTAACCCGGCAAGTCTTGCCGCGGCTTTTTTTGCGAGCATCCCCGTCTGGCTAGCAATTTTCCGAAAAACACCGCTTTTTTGACCCGTTCGCCGGCCAAATTCGTGTTTTTATTCGCCGCGACTCCAACTGGACACGTGGGGTTTGCACGCGACTGCATTGCTCGCTATTTAGGCAGGCTGGCCTGCAGGCACCTGTGCTGAAAAGGCAGGCACCGCAATGCTATCGCCCTAAGTCCTTTTGAAAGCAACTGTTGTGAGGGGCGTTTTGACGGGGGCAGAGGATGGCCGTGAGTTCACCCAACATCTCTCATCTCGTCCTCTACAAAGGATTGACACCCCATGGCAGACGCCAATTCCACCACTGCCCCGCGTTATGCTAGCGACCCCGATCCGAGCAAGGCAGCGGGGCTTGCACCCCGCCTGCATCTCGCCCCAATGCGGACCGGCCTGCGTGCCGAAGAGAAGCCAGCCGAGGTGCTTCGGTTGGCTCAAGACGCTTTCACCAAAACCGACAACTGGGTCGTCTTCTTTCGCGAGATGATGGGTGTCGACGGGGTCGTGCGGAAGCTCTTTTCGACCCCTGAGGAAATGCGCCAATTTGAGTGCTCGCCCGCCTTCGCGGAGCTGCAGGAGATGGTCGCTGCTATTCGTAGTCAGGATACCTCTAAAGGGGATACCGCAGAACCCGAAAGGATGATCACGATTCGATTGCCCAAGAGCCTTCATGATGTGCTGAAGTGCGAAGCGGATGAGACCAATCTGAGCATCAACAAGCTGTGCATCAGTAAGTTGCTGCAGCGTATCGACGGCCGGTTTGTGCCCGTCCAGCAAGGCCGTCGCCGCGGTCGTCGCCCGGGTCCACAGGGGCCTCGCAGCAGCACTGGTGGCTCGAGCGATTCGGCCGGCAATGCTCCCGAAGCGACGTTGGAGAAAGCGCCGCTCTCTTCGCCAGATCGAATGGGTTCCGCGCAGTCGGAGGTCCGCAACGTGAATTCGAGTGCGAATCCGATCGACCACACACGGAACCATCAGGCCGGGCCAAGCGGTCGAACGTTCGGGTAGCCGCCCATCGGCTTCAGGGCCGCAAGCGATACGCGGATGCCCCGCCGGTCACCGTCTTCCGTGTGAGCCGCTGGCCGTGAGGCCTCGGACCCTTTCGCGAATACTGAATTACGGATGCCCGGCCGCTCACGCGTCACGGCTCACGGGGGCTGGTTTGTGTTTCTTTCGCGAATACCCGAAATGCGGATGCCCGGCCGCTCACGCGTCGCGGCTCACGGAGGCTGGTATGTGTTTCTTTCGCGAATACCCGAAATGCGAATGCCCGGCCGCTCACGCGTCGCGGCTCACGGAGGCTGGTTTGTGTCCCTTTCGCGAATGCTCGAAAATGCGAATGCCCGGCCGCTCACGCGTGCTGGTTTGTGAGCCGCTGGCCGTGAGGCCTCGGACCCGCGAATAATCGAATCGCGGATGCCCGGCCGCCCTTGCGTCACGGCTCAGGCGCGAGTGGACTTGTGGCCTGCGCGAACATCCGGGCCTACGGTCTCGTCAAAGCGATTGGGTTCGACCAAAATGGTTGCTTCGAATCACTTTTTTCATTTGACGAGCGACTTCTGATGCTAACCGCTTCCCCGTTTTCGACCGTACGCACCGAGATCGCTGGTCTTCCCATCGAGAGCCTTGCCAGCCAATTCGGGACACCCCTGTATGTCTACGATCGGCAATCGATTGACCAGCGGATTGCGGACCTGTCCGCGTTCGATGTGATCCGCTTTGCCCAGAAGGCCTGCAGTAATCTCGCGATCTTGGACCGAATGCGGCGGCAAGGTGTGAAAGTCGACGCGGTGAGTGCCGGTGAGATTCGGCGAGCGATCGCGGCGGGGTATTCCACCGATGCATCCAAGCACGAGATCGTTTACACCGCGGATATTTTCGATCGAGACTCGCTGGATCTGGTGGTCGAACACGGGTTGAGTGTCAATTGCGGTTCGCCCGACATGATCAGCCAATTGGGCGAGCGGCGGCCTGGCGCCGACGTGACGCTGAGAATCAATCCCGGGTTCGGGCACGGTCACAGTCAAAAAACCAACACCGGGGGCGAGCAGAGTAAGCATGGTATCTGGCACACTCAGGTCGACGAATGTTTGCGCCGGGCCGACCAATACGGGATCACGATCACGGGGCTGCACATGCACATCGGTTCGGGCACCGACCTGGAACACCTGAGCGAGGTGTGCGATGCGATGGAACGAACCGCGATGCAAGTCGGCCGGACCCTCAAGTCCATCAGTGCCGGCGGCGGTCTGCCGATTCCCTACAAGGCCGACGAAACCTACGTCGATCTGCCCAAGTATTTTGAGTTGTGGGATGCGACACGGAACCGGTTGAGTGAATCATTCGGTCATCGGCTTTCCCTTGAAATCGAGCCGGGGCGGTACCTGACGGCCGAAAGCGGGTACCTGGTCGCTGAGGTCCGCAGCGTCAAGCAAATGGGCAACAACGTCTTTGTGCTGGTTGATGCCGGGTTCAATGACTTGGCGAGACCGGTCATGTACGGTTCCTATCACCCGATCTCGGTCTGTGGGCTCACCAGTGATGCCGCGCAGCGCGAGACGGTCGATACCGTGATTGGCGGCCCGTTGTGTGAATCCGGCGATATCTTCACGCAGCGCGAAGGCGGATTTGTGGACAGTCGTCCGTTGCCGATGCCCATGGTGGGCGATTTCATTGTGCTGGAAAACGCCGGCGCGTACGGGTTCGTGATGGCCAGCAACTACAACAGCAAGTATCGCGCTGCGGAAGTGCTGATCGAAGACGGCAAGGCCAAGCTGATTCGCGAGCGAGAAACATTCGAAGACTTGGTGCGGGCCGAAATCATTCCCGAAGCTTGATGAGCCCGATGATTTGATCACGGTCGACAGGCCCGTGGTCGCGACTGTCGATCGAGACCGGAACGTTGTCGCCAAGCACAAAGTATTGGTCATCAGCGAGCATTAACGGATAGGGCGACCGTTTGTCCGTCCGACGCAGACGATAGTTGATTGACTTCCAGATTTTGATTTCGCTCAACGAGACCGATTCTTTTGGCTTTGAGTGTTCAGCGGCCGGTCGGATGCGGATCGCGACCGGGGCGGTCGGGCTTACGATCGTCTGTAATTCGTTGAGCATCTGCGTCGAATCGCTGAGTTGCTTTGCCTCGCTAAGTCGCTTTGTCTCGCTAAGCTGGTTCGTGGCCTTGATGTCGCCACGCGGGGAGATCGCAGTTGCCGTGCAAGAACCAATTGTCTGCGATCGGTCGTACGTTTGCGTGTCAACGACAATTTGATCCGGCAGCCAGTATGCGATTTCAACTCGAACGGGTCCGGTCGTCTCCAGTTCTGCCGTCACGCCGAGCCGATCGGCATTCTGCAATCGACGACGCAGCGAGGCGTTGTATGGGTATTCGTCCAGCACGGCGGACGGGTGGTTGTTTTCATAGACGTTGACGTGCTGATAGACCATCCATTGCGCCGGAGCTGACGTCGTCGTCGACCAGTTTCCGTCGTCGCTGCGGCGCCATCCTTCGCGCGAGTCTGCCAGCGGCGTCCAAATCGGGTTTTGACTGGATGCGGCGCGGCGATTTGAGTCTGCGACCAGCAGCCGGGGATGTTGCGAAAGAGAATCGCACGCCAGACGATCTTCTATTCGCTCTCCGTCGACGGTCAAACGTCCGTCCACTTGGTCGACGATTTGGCCTGGCATGGCGACCAAGCGTTTGACTCGGATTGGTGAGTCGGCTTCGGATCGAATCGCGATCAGTTGCCCGGCTTTGATCTCGCGCCGGTTCATCCCGGGTTGAACTTCGACGACGTCACCGGCATGCACGGTTTCAAGATCGACGCTCAGTGTTCCGCCGCACAGGGTGCAGGGGACGGTCGTCGGCAACGGTTCGTCTGACGAGGCGTCGATGGCGATACCTCGGTGGTCGCAGCGCGTGCAATCGGCGAGGTAATGTTCGCCCAAAAGTGTCGGCGCCATCGAAGGCCCGGTGACGCGCACCCGGATCGTGTTCTGGCGGCCGTAGTTCCAGCCCAGCCATCCGGCAAGAACGCTGATGCCGGCAAGCAGCATCCATGCGCTGGCCGGCCGCGAAATGCCGTGGCAGGGCACAGTCGCGAGACCGCTAGCCGGAGCGCTGCCGCGGTTCGGGTGAGCGAAACAGGTTGGCTGTGATGTGACTTCGCGATCGATCGTAATGTGCCCGTGTACGGATTGCCTGCCCCCCGAGATTATTCCGGGATCGCTGGCTGTCGTCGCGTCGTCTTCGGTCGATTTGCCTGCGTTCATTTGATATTTTCGCCCAAATTTGCGTCTCGCAGTTCGCCTAACGTCAAAAGCGGGAACGGGCTATAATCTCGACCTTCGTTCTTCAAGTCCTTTTCTATGATCGACGCTTTCGGCGGATGCCGAGTCGCCGTATCAACATAGCGTGAAACGCCAGAATGTCTGAATCGACATCCCCGTGCCAGACGTCGCCGCCAGCGAGCCCTTCGCGCGCGACGGAACCCAACGCCAAACCGGACCCAGCCCGCCGGACCGCGGCTGCCGTGCAAACGCGTGGCCGCATGGGGTCAGTGCCAGGAGTTCGGATCGTCGGAACCGGTTCCTTTGCGCCTGAGAACGTGGTGACCAATGAGGACTTGGCGGCATTGGGTTGCGACAGCGAGTGGATTGTCCGGCGCACGGGAATCCGCGAGCGACGACGGGCCGGCGACGACCAAGCGACCAGCGATTTGTGCTACGAAGCGGCGCTGCGATGCCTTGAGCAAGCCCAAACCGACGTCCACGAGATTGATCTGATTTTGGTGGCCACGATCACACCCGACAATCAGACACCGTCGACGGCTTGTCGGTTGCAGGATCGACTAGGTGCTTTGGCACCCGCGATGGACATCAACGCCGCCTGCGCAGGTTTCATGTATGCCATGACGACCGCGGCACAGTTTATCGCGGCGGGCAATAGTCGATGTGCGTTGGTGGTGGGGGCCGATTTGATGAGCCGCACCGTTAATCCAGAAGACAAAAAAACGTATCCGTTGTTCGGTGACGGCGCGGGCGCTGTGCTGATGAAGCCGGACGGCGAGTCTGCCGACGGTGATTTGGCATCAGGCATCCTGTCCTATCAAGTCGGCAGCGAAGGCGAGGGCGGTGACATGCTTTGCATCCCAGCCGGTGGCACGCGTCGCCCGCTAGATGTCAAAGCGATCGACGAGGGCGCGCATTACTTAGCGATGGACGGTCGCAACGTTTTCAAGTGGGCCGTACGCGTGTTCGATGAAAGTACAAAGCAAGTCCTGCGCCACGCCGATGTCAGCGCTGACGAGCTGTCGCTGGTCGTCTTGCATCAAGCCAATCAGCGCATCATCGACTCGGCCGTCTCCGATCTGGATGTCGCACCCGAGAGAGTCTTCGTGAACCTGGACCGTTACGGGAACACGTCCGGCGCGAGCATTCCGCTGGCCCTGGACGAAGCGGTTCGCGACGGGCAAATCAATCGCGGCGATTTGATGTTGCTGTGTGGTTTCGGTGCCGGACTGACTTGGGGGACGGCGCTGCTGCGCTGGTAGGGTCAGGACGGGGACGCAGCGCCGCGATCAGTAACACACGATCCTGCCACGTGACCAGTGCTTCACGTCAGGACCACGCGATCAGAGAAACGCAGTCCGAGCACCCGGCCACGATGCGCGTCCGAGTCCGACGATCGGGGTGCTCTTGCGGGCAAGGCTTACTTTTTTCGCGGCGGCAGAACGATCGGGTCCGCCATGGTCGCATCCATCGCGGTCCACTGATTGATCAATTCTTTCAACTTGTCGGGATACTCGGCCGCAACGTTGGTGGTTTCGGCGAGATCGCTCGCCAAGTGATACAGTTCAAACGGCTGGTTCTTTTTCGGACGTACGATCTTCCAATTCCCCGCTCGCAAGGCACAACGACCGCCCGGCATGCGCCAGTAAATTCGCTGGTGTGGCGATTCGATGCCGGGTCGATCGATCCATGGCAGAATGCTTTTGCCGTCAAAGGATTTCTCGGGTGGAAGCCCGGCTAGGTCGAGAGCCGTTGCGCCGATGTCCAGGCTGAGGACCGGGCGTTTTTCGACATGTCCGCTCGGCAACCGGCCCGGCATCAACCAAACCATCGGGACGCGAATTCCGCCTTCGTAAAGCGATCCCTTGCCGTCGCGCAGCGGGGCGTTGCTGCTGGTCAGTTCTTCGGTCGGCCCCCCGTTATCGCTGACAAAGACGACCAGCGTGTCTCGTTGCAGCTTGTGGTCGTCGATCGCACGCCTCAGGCGTCCAACGCCCCGGTCAAGTGCGACCAACATCCCGGCAAAAATCCGCCGCTGAACATCTTTAATCCGCCCCAGTTCTTTCATATCCGACTGCAGCGACTGCAGAGGGCTATGCACCGCGTTGTACGAAACAACCAGACAGAACGATTGGTCCGAATTTGAATCGATGAACTCGACCGCTTCATCAGTGATCGCGTCGGTCAAATAGTCGCCTTCGACGATCGTTTCTTGTCCACGCAAGATTGGATTGTCTTTGTCATACAAGGGTTCATTCATCGGCCGGTAATTACCCCGAATGAAATTCTTTTCTCGTACGCGTTTGCCAGGTTCCAGCGTGGTGTCGCGCACCATCGTCAAAACGTTTTTGTAAGGCGGCCCCGGGACGTAATAGTGGCCTTCGTGCAAGAATCCGTAAAAGTGTTGGAAACCCTTTTGCAGCGGATGCTTTGTTTCAGAAGCACCAAGATGCCATTTGCCGACGAGGCCGGTGACGTATCCCGCGTCGGCAAGCTTTTGAACGAACGTGGTTTCCGTTTCGGGCAACCCGGCTTGAGGCAGAAGATTTCGCTCGCCAGTTGGATTGATGTCATAGCCGAATCGAGCTTGATAACGCCCCGTCATCAATCCGGCACGCGAGGGGCTGCAGAAGGACGCTGTGACATAACCCGACGTACAGCGAATTCCATCGGCGGCGAGGGCATCGATATGCGGAGTCGGAATTTCGCGGTTGCCCATCATTCCTGTTTCGCCGTAACCCAGGTCATCGGCGATCACGACGATCACGTTAGGACGTTTAGCGATCCCTGGCTGCTCGTCTGTCTCGGCGCTGACCGCGATCCCAGTCGCATCGAACGCCAAGCCGAATGCCAGCACGAAAGCACTTGCGAAAAGAATTCGTTGACGTCGCGTAGAGACGCGATTGATGTCTTTCACCATGATCAATTCTCCAGAGCTTTGTTGGTCGATTTAGACGGACGCGCTGAACAGACTTTCTAACCAGTCAATCGCCGACGGCAATTCGGACTTGGCCGTTGCCATCAGCGGCAACGTGACGGCTGAGTCACCGCGAACGATCATGTCGGTGTGATGAACACCTTCAACGGAAACGGGGATATACACCTGGGCCGATTCCGGGCCCGGATCCTCGCCGCCGAGTTGCGCCGAAACAAAGTCCGAACGGCCCGGCAGTTGGCCCAGACGCACGACGATGGTTTCGCCCGCAATCAGCGCGGCAAGATCAAGTTCGTTGGCATCACCTAGGATGCGGTTTTCCCGCCACAGCGATACGTTTTGTATCGTTTGGCAAGGATCAAAGGAAAGCAAGACCGCGCGTCGATCCCGATCCTCTTGTGGTTCGTTCAACAGCGAAATCAGATCCAGCAAGATTGCCGATGACGCCTCGGCTTCGATGGGATCAAACCCGTCATCGAACCAAGCGACCGCGAGGTACCGGCTATTGGAAAGTGTATCAAAGACCGGTGTCAGCGCCGGGTCGATCGGTGATTGCCCACGCCGGATCGCATGCAGCAGATCACCGAGTTGGCGCGTGGTGATTCCACCTGAGGCTATGAAAGAAACGGCTTGACCCTGCGGCGGCGACAGCCACTCGTCGATCCGCGGGATGATTTTCCGATCGACGTTTCCGATCGACCAAATGCAATCGGCATGACGCTTGACATCGGCCAAGGTTGCGGCGATGACGCCATCACGACTGATGGTACGCCGAAGCGATCGGTGCGTCGCCGTTTGGCTGAGGTGCCAGTCGATCAAGCCGTCGGCCTGCATGTCGTGCAGCCGCCGGGCAACCGAAAGCGGTTGGGAGCCGGACAGGACGGCGGGCGGTTTGGATTGGATTTGGTTTTGGACGAACCGAGTCGCTTCGGCAAGCGTTGCGGGCTTGTCGCCGATCCGGGCCGACGAGGGGTTGACCGCATTGGCGAACGAACGCACTGCGATGTCGCAGCGCACATTCACCGCGCCGTCGTCGCCGACCTGCAGATCATCGCAGTGGAGCGGACAGAACGGGCAAACAACGTTCACGGATTTCAAGCTTCGTCTCGTTACGAATTCGAATGGAAGTTTTTCACGAACTCGACCAGCGCGATGACATTCTCCACGGGTGTTTCCTTCATCACGCCGTGGCCGAGATTAAAGATATGTCCCGGTCGTCCTGCCGCGGCATTGAGGACTTTCTCGGCGGCCGCGCAAATCGTTTCTGGTTCAGTCAACAACACCGCCGGGTCCAGGTTGCCTTGCACGCTGCAGTCGTGGCCGATCCGTTGCCAAGCGACGTTCAAAGGAATCCGCCAATCGACTCCGACCACGGTCCGACGATCCGCTCGCAATAACGGCAACAGTTCCGGGTTACCGGTGGCGAAGTTGATAACGGGGACTCCCGGTGCAATGGACGCAATGATTTGTTTCATCCATGGCATCACGTATTGCTGGTAATCGTCCGACGATAGGCAACCGGCCCAACTATCGAACAGTTGCACGCACTGAGCGCCTGCGGCAATTTGATGATTCAGGTAAACGACAATCGCTTCGGACAGTTTCTGCATCAGCGACGACCAAGCGCCGCCGTCGCCATACATCAGTTTCTTGGTGTGCAGGTATTGCCGGCTGCCTCCACCTTCGATTGCATAACTTGCCAGGGTAAACGGGGCGCCGGCAAATCCGATCAATGGAATTTCGTCCGGCAGATCGGCGCGCGTCTGACGAACCGTCTCGTAGACAAAGTCCAACTGTTGCGGATCGTCCAGCGATTTGACGCGATCAATATCCGCGGCTTCTCGAACGGGGTTATGGATGACGGGACCATCGCCTTTAACAAATTCGAGGTCCATTCCCATGGGCACCAGAATCGGCAACAGATCCGAAAAGATAATTGCGGCGTCGACACCAAGCCGATCCACGGCGGTGCACATCACCTCGCTGCACAGTTTCGGATTCGCACAGAGTTCCAAGAACGATTGCTTGGCGCGGACTTCGCGGTACTCTGACATGTACCGCCCGGCTTGTCGCATCAGCCAAATGGGCGTGCGTTCGGTCGGTTCGCCACGACAAGCCTTCATGAACAGGCTATCGACGGACGGATGGGCATCTTTGGGGGTGTCGACGTTTGGCATGCTGATGCGGATTCGGCGTTTTGAATTAGTGAGTTCTCGACTTTGGCTTGCGGCTTCGGTCACCAGGTGGCCCATTTTCGGATGCGACGGTTCTAAATCGACGTGAATATCGCACTCGGCCAACATTTCGCTGGTGGTGGGCCCGATCGAGGCGACCATCGTGGCGTGCAGTGCCGTTCGCAACTGATCAACAATGTGCAATCGTTCGGCCATTCGCAACATGTTGACGACTTGATGCGCGCTGGTCAGCAGCAAGACGTCACGTTCGCCGGCGGCCAACGCACGAACGTTTGCTTCCAGCGGACCAGTGTCGGTGGGAAAGTCCCAACCGTAGACGCGGATGGGTTCGACCGTCGCGCCGCGTGCTTCCAGGCCGGCGACGAGCGATGCGTTAGAGACACCGTACTCTTGCAGACCGATGACTTGATTGGCGATGGGAACATTTGCGTCGATGGTCTGTAGCAATTCTCGCCACGTGTTTGGCTCGGGAACACGATGCGTCGGCGTCAGCCCGAACTCTCGCATAGCCGCAGCCGGTTTAGGGCCGCGACAGACGGTCACCACATCGGACAATGCGTTAAGGAAACGTTGCTGGTCGACGTGTCGCTCGATCGCTCGCAGCAAATAGCGAAAGCCCACACCGGTCATCAGTACCACGATATGGATTTCGCCGGTGATGACCCGATAGGCAAAGTCGATTGCGCTGCGATTGGGCTCAATCGGCACTTCACGCATCGAAGGGCTGACGTGCGCCTCGCCGCCGAACCGTCCGATCATCCTGGCGATATCATCGGCTCGTCGGCTTTCCAACGCAGCAACCCGAAGTCCATCAAAATTGGTTTTCGGTTGGTCGGATTCGGACCTATCGGATTCAGGCATTTCAGTATTCAGAAACAGATTTTGATATTTAAATGCAAAGCGGCCGTCGAATGGACGGCCCGCCATTGTAGGGAATTTATGCGAAGTTACGATGAGCGGTCAAAATCGACACGACAGGCCCGGTCGCTCGTGCTTACGTCAACCCTCTAATGCAATTTTTCATGCCACGCCGCCCCATTCGCCGTCCCGCCAACCCCGTCGAAGTCGACAAATACTTTCGTGATGTCGAGCAGTTGCCGGCGCAACTGAGCAGCCCGACGCTGTTCGAGAATGATTTGCCGCTCGAGATCGAAGTCGGCTCGGGCAAAGGTTTGTTTCTTGCGACCGCAGCGGTGACGACGCCCCACCACAATTTTCTTGGTATCGAGATTGCGAGAAAGTATGCGCATCACGCGGCGACACGTTTAGCGAAAACCGGTCAGAACAACGCAATGATGATTTGTGGTGACGCCGAACCGCTGTTCAAAGATCGAATCGAGCCTGCAAGCTTGGAAGCCGTCCACGTTTACTTTCCCGACCCGTGGTGGAAGAAGCGTCATCGCAAGCGTCGCGTCTTGAATGAGACGAGCATCAAGAACTTTGCCAAGGCGATTCGCGTCGGCGGTCGCTTTCACTTTTGGACCGATGTCCTGGATTACTTCGAAGACACAATCGAAATGATTGCCGAGATCGCGCCACAGTTGGGCGTTCCGATTCCCGAACAGGAAGCAGAAGCAACGCACGACCTTGACTATCGAACGCACTTTGAACGACGCAGCCGGCAACACCACATACCGGTCTACCGCGTCGTGTACGAAAACCGCGATTCGTGCCCGAACGCGTAACGACGGGTCTTCACTGCTCGGGTTAGAGACGGTTTACTCAACCGTCGCGTCGCCTTCCCACTGGAGACCCTGTTCGAGCGGTTCGGTATAAATCTCGACCACGCCATCGGTGTCCAACATGCCTTCGTCCGCGATCATGCCCTGCATGGCTGACGTCGACTGGATCTCCGAAGGTTCGAACTCGCCTGAGGTTAGCGGTCGCGGTACATAAACATCGCCGGGATTTCGTCGAGGCGTGAGGAAACGACCGACCTCGTATGCATCGTGTCTCGCACCGGCAGTCCAAGGGCCTTCGGCCAGATGGACATGGTTATAGGCAAGCAGCGATCCTTTGTTGCGATGGAAGTCACGGATGGCCAAGTTATAGTCCGACAAGGCGCGATAGAATTCCGCTTCGCTGGCGACGACCTGTCGCTGCGCCTGTAACAGGAAGTTGATGTTATCGGTCCCGTCGCGATAGCGACGAAGCAAGACGTCGACTTGACGGAGATCGGCCATGTAGCGGTTGTAATTCGTTTCTAGCAATTGGTGTGTCAGCGCGATTTGTCGAGCGGCGTTGGACAAGTCGTGACTGATGCGCAGCTCTGTTTCGCTGAGCAGGGCTCGTTCACGCTTGAGGTTCAGCTTGGCGTGTGAGACGGCAACACTGGCCAGCCGCATCCCGACCGGCAGTTGCAGTTCTAGCCCGGCTTGCCATTCCTGGTAATTGCCGTCGCTAATACTGTCGTACAGGTTGTCCAGAGCGCCTTTGTCGGTGTCGCCGATCAAGTGATTGCCAAGACCACGCCAGCGATACTGGCCTAGAAAGTCAAGTCGCGGACGAAGGTTCAGACGGGCGGCGGTCAGTTCCAATTCTCGTCGTTTGACGTTGAATCGTTGTCGTCGCACTTCCACCCGTCGATCCAATGACTGGCCCAGTGCGCTGTTCCAGTCGAAAACAACGCGGACATCCGTCGGCGACGTTGTGGGCCGAATCAATTGTCCGTCGGTCGCGGGTAATCCGACCAAGTATCGAAGTCGCTGCTCGAGTGCGTACAGGCCGGTGGTGCCGCCGAGCGAAGATTCGACTTGGGCTTGGAACTGATAATACTGCGATCGAGCTTGCGCTTCTTCATCGCGGCGGCCGGTGCCAACCTCAAGCCGGACTTGTTGATACTGGAATGTTTGCAGGGCTGACTCGCGGCCTCGCACAACGGTATCAAGCACGCGATAGGCCGTGAAAAGGTCCCAGTAAGCTTCCTCGACATCTGCGACAAGCTGAATGATGGACGCTTCAAAATCGGCAAGTGCGACGTCTTCGGTCACGCGTCCGATCAACACACCGTTGTATTGACCGGGGACCGTCGTCGGTCCCGCGATGCGATTAAACGTGGTGCCGGCACCTTGCAAGAACGGTTGACGCCACTCGGCCTCGACCCAGCCGGTAAAGTCACTCGGGAACACCTGAGCAGCGACCGATGGGTCCTGGTTTCTTGCGTAGTTCACCACGTGCCGCAGCGCAAAACTGGCTCCGGTCGCGGATTGTTTGGACAGTTCAGCCGAAAACGTTGCGTTTTGACTTTGAGAGAACGGGGCGATCACAAACGCGCCGGCGTCGAATGGCTGACGATTCAGCGGGCGATCGATGTTGTTCCAGAAAAGTTGTTGAGAGTACTGGGCATCGAATGCCGACAGTGCCGCCTCGGGACCCAGTGCCGGATTCGCACTCGCCAGCGCCGGGTCGTAGATGGACGAGGTTGCTGCCGGAGCCGAGACGACGGTGCCGCCAATGTTACGCAGAATCGGACTTTGGCTAACCGCTAAGTTGATCGCTTCTTCGAGCGACATTTCGCGTGCCGGCAGATTTGCGGGATCCTCCAGTGCCAGTGGCGCGGCCGCAGCGGATGCAGCCGCACTTGCCGGGGTCGCTGCGCACTCGGCAACCTCGGGATATTCGATCCGCATTCCAAAATTGTCGTGGTATGACGTTTTTGTGTCGTGTGGGCCGTCAGGGATCTTGTGCAACAGTCCGCATCCGACCGAACTGACCATCACAGCGCCGGTCATCCATTTTGCAACCCGTGCCGGTAATCGGCCGGCGTTGATCCACGCACGTCGGCGTGTTTGAACCGGTGCTGTAACGGATCGAGTTGACTGGACCCTGGCGTGACGCTGCAAAAACCGCATGATCAAATTTGTCCTGGCTTGTTTTCGTCTCTGATACAATCGGACAATCCGATCGTTCACGTCATCAGAGAGAAACGGCTTGATCCGTATCGGACACTGCATCGGTGCAACTAGACTCACCTGGACCAACCGCACCTCGAAACATCGCACCTCTTTCCGTGGATTCGTTACAGCCGTCAAGGTCGCGGTAAACTTTGACGATTAGTTAATCCGCGTCGTCCGTTGCGAACGTTGGATGCATCGTTACAGGATGCTGAATTCCAGGAAGCCGCAGTTCTGGATGTCACACAGTACCGCGTGTTCGTTCGGATCTTCCGTGATGCCGCGAGATTCATGTTTCACACACGTCGGCAGTGAGCAAACCATGTCTCAGGAAATGCTTCAAAGACTTTGCGGACACTGGCAGGGCACCTGCAGGACATGGTTCGAACCGGATCAGTTGGCCGATGAGTCGCCCATTTCAGGAGACATCATCGCTATCCTCGGTGGGACGTTTATTCGTCACTGCTATCGATCGACGATCAATGGGCGTCTCCGCAGCGGCGAAGAAACGATCGCGTTCAACCCGGTCTCGAGAACCTATGAAATCTCGTGGATCGACGATTTTCATCAGTCTTCATCCATCATGTTTTCCACAGGAAAGGAATACTCAGCCCAGGAAAACTTAGCGCCGGAAAACTCAACACAAGAAAAGTCTGGTGAGGGCTTCGAAGTGTTCGGCGAGTACGCGGTCGGCGGTGACGCACCGTCTTGGGGTTGGCGGACAACGTTTGATTTGATCGATCCTGATCGCCTGAGGATCACTGCTTATAACGTGTCGCCCGACGGGACCGAGGCCAAAGCGATTGAGACGATCTATCAGAGAATGGCAGCTAAATAATCGATGCGCATCATTCGGATACGGTTTTCACCTCGGTTTCACGCGATGTTTTCTAGAGCCACTCGCTGCTTTTCTGCTTCGTCCTTGCCATTGGCCAGACGAACGACAGCGTATTTATCTTTAATGGAGCAAAAGAAAACATGTCAATTAATCTTGTTGATCTCGCAAAGCAAGCTGTCACTGGGCAAGTCATGGATCAGTTGGGCGGGCTAATCGGGGCCGATCGTCAAAAGACGGAATCCGCCGTTGGTGCAGCGATCCCGACAATTCTGGGCGGACTGCTTAAGAAATCGACGACGCCTCAAGGAACCGAAGATGTCCTTGGTTCATTGAAAGACTTTGACGGTGGAATCGCCGACAATCTGGGCGGCATGCTGAGTGGCGGTGACCACCAGTCGTTGATCGAAAAAGGAATTCGACTGATCACCATGCTGTTCGGATCCAACCAAGGCGGCATCATCGAAACCATTGGACGCATGTCCGGAATCGGTGGCAAGTCATCGAGTTCGTTGATGGGCATGCTGGCTCCGATCGTCATGAGCATGATCAGCAAACAAAGCCCGGCATCTGGTTTCAGTGCCGGTGGATTGACCGAATTGTTGATGTCTCAAAAGAACCATATCGCTGACGCGATGCCGCAAGAACTTTCAGGCCAACTCGGCATCGGTGATATGCTGGGCCAAGGCGCCGAGGCGTTTTCGGGCGTAGCGGCAACGGCCGGCGATGCGGCGCACGCGGCCGCCGGACAAGTCGAAAACGCCGGCGGCGGTTTGATGAAACTGTTGTTGCCGGTCGGTATCTTGGCGGCTCTGGGAATTGCGGCATGGAGCTTTCTTAGTGGCAATGGCCAGGACCTGAGCGCTGGCGCATCCGCGGTCCGCGAAAGTGCTGAAAACGTGACCGAACAGGCAGGCACGGCGCTCGACGGTGCAGGAATTAACAGCGCGATGCTTGACATGGGATCGATGAAAACCGAAGTCACGTCGATGTTCGGCGGGTTGACCAAGTCGATCAGCGGTATCAGTGA
Source organism: uncultured Pirellulaceae bacterium (assembly GCA_963975425.1). GTDB lineage: Bacteria > Planctomycetota > Planctomycetia > Pirellulales > Pirellulaceae > CAXBGS01. Next base: position 521,426 of record CAXBGS010000002.1, on the reverse strand, counting down.
CGTTGAATCCGCGAAAGCCGCGTTGCCCGAAATCAGTGAGGCCGCATCGAGTTGGGACAAACTCAATCTGGACGCGCTGCCCGCGACCGCCAAGACCGGTTTGGGCGGTGTGATTTCGCCGCTGCTGGAGAAGATTAAATCCGCACTCGAGTCGGCTTATGCGATCCCCGGCGTCCAAGGCATCTTGGAGCCCAAAGTCGGACCGTTGATGGAAAAGTTTGAGTCGTTCGCGGCTTAGTCTTCAAGTGAATCATTGACGGACCAATGCTGTGTGAAAGCGGCGCGTTAGTTCAATGTTTCCGAGTCTTGTTTGGCGGCGATCATGCGGATCGCCGCCGGCAATGCTTCGCATTCAAGATCAAAGACTCTTGCGGCCAACGTATCCGGAGTGTCTTGGGGTTGCACTTCACAGCTTCGCTGCAGAATGATCGGCCCATGATCGTATTGGTTGTCGACGAAGTGAACCGTGCATCCGCTGATCGTCACGCCTCGATCGATCGCTGCCGCGTGAACCCGTTGACCGTACATCCCGGCGCCGCCAAATGCAGGCAGCAAAGACGGATGAATGTTGATGACGCGATGATCAAAGTCATCGGGAATCAAAACGTGTTTCAAAAAGCCGGCCATGACGACGTATTCCGCACCGCTGTTGCGTACGGGATCAAACATGGCGGCGCTATAGCCCTGTGCATCCGCAAAGTCCTGTTTGCGGATGACTTCTGTCGCAATGCCGGCATCGCGAGCGATTTGTACGCCGCGAACTTCCGCGCTGCTGCTGATGACCAGTTTGATTTCGATCGGCAGATCGTGATGCGTCTGATGCTTGATCAGATTCTCAAGCGTGCGTCCGCCGCCACTGAGAAAGACTGCGATTGGCAATCGTTTCATATCGTTTATGTTCCCGCGACGATGCGGACATAGACTTGACCAAAATCCGTATCGACCGCTTCGGCGCCATCGATCGCTTCGGACTTCAATGAAGCGGCCAATGTTTCGCCGACGATCAGTGATTTGTGTTCTTCGATCGCGGTCGCCACATCGGATTGATCGGAAACGATCGCGACATCGATTCGGTCGGTGTACTGGCAGTCAATCGACTTGCGTTGGTTTTGCACCGTACGAATCAAATCCTTCGCGATCCCCTCGCGGCGCAGCTCGTCGGTGACTTCGGTGTTTAGCACCACCACGCAGCCGCTGCCCTGGGCCGCAGCCCAGCCCTCGCGTGCTTGCAGCCGGACTTCGATATCCTCGTCGTCCAGTTGAACCGGTCCGCCGGGTAGATCGAGTGTGACATGGCCATTTTTTTGCATCTCGACCAGCACCGCATTTCCGTCGGCCTGAGCCAAGGCCTTTTTGACTTCAGGGATTTGCTTGCCGACCTTGGGCCCGAGACGCTTGAAGTTTGGCACGACCGTATACTGGACGTACTGATCGCCGTCGGTGGTGTACTCGACCGATTTGACGTTCAGTTCTTCGCGAACCAATTCGTCGTGCGTTTGCAGCCAAGCGATTTGAGAATCTTCCGCCAAAACGACTTCCACTTTGGAAAGCGGCAATCGGACTTTTAGCTTGGCTTCGGCACGGGCGGCGCGTCCCAGCGACGCGATTTCGCGTAACAGTTTCATCGACTGGGAAAGTGATGGATCGATACGCTGCGGGTTGGCGGCGGGGTAGTCGCACAGGTGCACGCTGGCAAGACAACGGTCGGCTAACGGCGCGGTGAGTTGACGCCACAGAGTTTCGGCCAAGAACGGCACGAACGGAGCGATCAGTTTCGAAAGTTCGATCAACGTTTCGTACAGGGTCCAGTACGCATCGTGTTTGTCTTGCGAGTCGACGTCGCCCGCCCAGAAACGATCGCGGCTGCGGCGGACATACCAGTTGCTAAGACCGTCGACCAGGGAAGTGATTGCTTGGCATGCGTTGTAGTTGTCCAGCACGTCCATCCGCTCGGTGACGGTTGCAATCGTTTGATTCAATTCCGAAAGGATCCAGCGATCGATCTCGCTGCGCTGAGCGGCATCGCGGTAAGTCGGCGCGGTCGCCAAACTTTCTGGCGAAACCTGTTCATCGATCTGGGCGATTGACGGATCAAATCCGTCGATCTCGGCATAGATCGTAAAGAAACTGAACACGTTCCATGTTCGCAACAGAAATTCGGGGATCGATTCCTTGATCGACTGCTCGCGGTATCGGATTGCGGTCCAAGGCGGTTGACCGGCAAAGAAGAACCAGCGCAGCGCGTCGGCACCGTATTTGGTAAAGATTTCATTCGGTTCGCGGTAATTCCGCAAACTCTTGCTCATCTTGTTGCCGTCTTCGCCGAGCATCAATCCCAACACGATGCAGTTGCGATAGGGATGCGGATATTCCGCGTCGGAAAACGCGGTTTCGGTTGCCACTTCCTCCGAATCCGTGATCGAGGAACCTTCGCCAAACAACATCGTGCTGATCGCGAGTTGGCTATAGAACCAGCCGCGAGTTTGGTCGAGCGCTTCGCTGATAAAGTCGGCGGGGAATTGATCTTGAAAGCGATCGTCGCCGGTGTGAGGCCAACCCCACTGGGCGAACGGCATCGCACCGCTGTCGTACCAACAGTCGATCACATCGGGGACGCGCCGCATGACCGCACCCTCTGCAAACGGCGACTGATACGTGACCGCGTCGATGTACGGTTTATGCACTCGCAAGTCGTCGGCCAGTTCGGGATTGGCGGCCTTGGCCTGATCCCATACTTCGGTACCGGTAACACCGGGCTTGGCAAGCAGTTCGTCATAACTGCAGACCGCTTGCATCTTGCCGGTTTCCTGACAGACCCAGATCGGCAAAGGGGTTCCCCAGTACCGTTCGCGCGACAGCGCCCAATCGACGTTCGATTCCAAGAAATTGCCGAATCGTCCGTCACGAATGTGTTCGGGTTGCCAAGTGATTTTCGAATTGTTCTTTAGCATCAAGTCGCGGAACTTTGTGGTCCGGATGAACCAACTGCGCCGCGGGTATTGGATCAACGGATCTTCGCTGGCGCGCCAGCAGAACGGGTATTCGTGCAGGTACTGTTCTTGCAACAACAGTTGCCCCGCGTCACGCAGCGTCCGCGTCAGGGGTTTGTCTGCGTCTTTAACCCACACGCCGGCCATCGGTTCGAATTCGCTGGTGAATTTGCCGTCCGGGCCAACCGCGCACAAGAGATCAGGCCGTTGTCCCTCGACGAAACGAGCTTTTTCGGTGACAAGAACCTCGTGATCCACTTCGCCAAAGGCGGGTGCCTGGTGCACGATTCCGCTGCCCGATTCCGTCGTCACAAAATCGGCCGCGACCACTCGCCAGTATTGGTGTTCGGTTCCACCGTCGATCAGTTCACCGGTCGGATCACCAAGACTTTTCTTGTACTGATCGAACGGCGGTTCGTATCGACTGCCGATTAACGATTGCCCCGAGATCGTTTCGACGTGCTTGAGTTCACGTTTCAGTTTTCCTGCGATCGTTTCGACGAGTGCCGATGCAATCACAAGTTCGCAATCGTGTTCCTCGTCAAAGACGACCGAGTATTCCAAATCAGGGTGTACCGCGGCGAACATGTTGCTGGGCAATGTCCATGGCGTGGTCGTCCAGACCACCAATGACCGCCGCTTGTTACCGGAGTGATCCAAAAGCGGGAACAGCACATAGACACTTGGGTCGGCGACTTCGCGATAGCCTTGGCCGACTTCGCCCGCGGAAAGCGCCGTTCCGCCTTGTGCCCACCACCACACGATCTTGTGACCTTCGTAAAGCAGGCCACGATCGAACAGGGTTTTCAGGCTCCACCAGACGCTTTCGACATAGCTTTGGTGATAGGTGACGTAGGCTTCGTCCAGGTCGACCCAGAAACCGAGCCGGCGAGTGAGCTCTTGCCACTGCTGCATGTAGCGAAAGACGCTCTGCTGACATTTCTGGATGAAAGGCTCGACACCGTAAGCCTCGATTTCTTCTTTGCTGTGGATGCCCAGGTCTTTGCCCACTTCCACTTCGACGGGCAAACCGTGTGTGTCCCAGCCGGCCTTGCGCTCACAGCGATAGCCTCGCATCGTTTTGTAGCGAGGAAAAACGTCTTTGATTGAACGAGTTAAGCAGTGGCCAGGGTGCGGCATCCCGTTCGCGGTCGGCGGCCCTTCGTAAAAGACGAATGACGGACCATCAGCCCGGCGGCGCAGCGATTCGCGATAGATATCGTGTTCATCCCAGAACGCGAGGACTTCTTCCTCAAGCTGCGGAAACCGAGGGCTACCGCTGGGGGCACGAAAGGGACTGGTGGACTTCGGCGATGACATCAGCGGTCAATTTCAAGGATGGCAGTGGGAGAAACAATGATTCGTTCGGCCGATTGTACCGATTCAGCGAGAAATCGAGAGTACGGCTACGATCATGTTTCTCGATGCTCTAGCGTGCCACGTTCTCAAAATCGTCAAAGTCGTCCAGCCCGTCGTCTTCTGGTTCTTCCGGTTCGCCGGCAGTGTTCAGGCCGAACTCGTTGCTGATTTCGTCGTCGATCTCGATTTCATAATCGTCCTCGAGTTCTTCTTCGAAATCGTCATCAAAGTCATCGTCGAAATCATCTTCGTCGATATCGTCGAACTCATCTAATTCGTCGTCGTCGTCCAGGTCATCGCCGAATCCTGTGTCGGGTTGCTCACCGGGATCGGCGCCGGCATCGTCGTCACTGGCATCATCATCGTCGTCCAAGTCGTCATCGTCGTCGTCATCATCCAGATCGTCGATCAGTTTCGCCCCGCGGTGGCCGGTACTGTCCTTTGAATCCGGAATGTTGATGCCCGAACCCGGCACAGGATTTGTGCTTGGCGATGCAGGGCTTGCGTCGATCGAGGCCGAGAGGATACCCCGCGCTGTACCTTCAGACAGGACGTCGCCGATCGACGGCGGGTTCGCAGGCGACATGGGGTTCGCAGGCGACATTGGGTTCGCGGGCGAAATCGGATGATTGGGCGAAATGGGGTTCACCGGTGATGGCGTCGGCGGTGCGAACGTACTGATTGTCATCGGCGGCATCTCGTCGCTGCAGGCGGAACCAGATTCGATGAAGGTCATGGGCAAAAACGTCTCAGAGAGTGCGGGCGGACGGGTGACGAGATCAATTCGTCAAATCCGTGCGACGAGCAGGAAGGTGGAATGATGGCAAATCCGACGATTAGCCGCGACGGGCGATATCGAATTGTTGGAATTTCTTTAGCGAGATTAATTCGAATGCGCGAGTTTCGGACGGATTCGGGGTCGCATCTTGGCGATTTGGACCAAATTGGACAACTGCGGCGGATTGGCGGACCTGAGAACTAACCGAAAGTTTCTTGGTCGACGCGGTTTTGTCAACGTGCCGGTGGTGTCGATTCCGATGGATTTGTTGCCTAGGGGCGTTTGCGCACGTCGGCAAGAGGTTGCTCGGGTCAGGCATCCGCACTAGCTCAGCGATGGAACATTTTGCTAACCCGATTTTGTGCAGCAAGTCCGGCCAAGGGATTTCTGAGTCAATTTCTGTCAAAAGTTATGAGCGATCGGTGGTGATCCTGCCGATGCCTGCCCCCCCACCGATCACTTTCGTGGAACCCAACGTTGATGTGTAAATCTGATTCGAATCGAGTTTCCGTCACAAAGCGAGTCTTCATGACAGAGATCGCGACGGAGTCCGAACCGAACGAAGGTGCGTCGGTGCAGATCGATCCCAGCGGTCGTTCAACGATTCCGGTGAACCGACCGATGACCAGGCGAAAGTGGGGCACGCTGCTGTGCGGTGCCGTGATGTCGGCGTCCGCCGGATGTGCCAGTCACCAGTACGGACACCTTTTGGCCAGCGACGACCAGGACATGGTCGGCAGCCACGCGGCCGGTGCTGCGACGTGGAATCCTTTGGTCGATGAAGCCGTCGCCAAACTGCTCGGCCGTTGTCCACCACCGGTGCAGTCGGTCGCATTCGAATCTCACCCTGGTTCACTTGGCGCGTCGTTGGCACATACCGACGGCGGACCACACGCGATTGGATCGTCCCTGGTAACGGGGCCCGCGACGGTGTGTTTCATTGGAATTGAAAACAAGAGCGCCGAGGAACTGCTTGACTTTAAAGATCAACTGTACGAGCGAATCGATTCGCAAATCAATTCAGCGGAAACTTTTCGTGGGGTCAGCCGGCGGATGGTCGATGCCGCTTTGATTGAAACTCGCTTGCGTCCCGATTCGTTGTACCTGCCCCAAAACCGACAACAATTCGCAGCCGTCCTTGGTCGGCAAGGATCGCCGGTCGATTACTTACTGTATGCCGTGGTCACCAGCGGAACGACCGACCGTAACAAGTCCAGTCAGCGTGACTACGTGCTGACGATGGAAATGGTCAACCTGCACACCGGCGAATCGATGAAAGAGTCAGCGAAAATTCGAAAAGGCTATTCCAAGACGCGAGCCGGCAAGTGGTGGAATTTTGGCTTCTTTGATCAGGCCGACGGTTGAGTGGTGCGATGACGCGCCCTTGGTTCAGCGTGAACCGTTCAAAAACATCCGCGGATACGTGGATCGACCGCACCTGTGTCGACGCAAATCGAGATCGCGGTGACCTCGTGCGGCCGCATTCGATGATGATTCGACCAATCGAGCTTGCCGATGTCTTGCCTCGGCTCGGCCGTTGGCCCGGAAGTTGGCTCGGCAGTTCGCTTTTCGGGGTCGCGTGCATCCTGCTGCTCGGCGGGTGTACATCAACCAGGCCCACGTTGGCGACGGCGCGTCAGTCATTCGCGGTCGGCGACGTTTCAGCGGCTCGCGAAACTCTGATCACGCTGGCCGAAAAGAACGATCGCTACGCTGACGCGGCTGAACTCGATCTGGCACTGGTCGAGCTGTCTGCCAGCGATGCTCGTGCGGCAGAGCAACGACTACGCAAGCTGCGGGATCGATTCGACGCCCAGCCCGATATTTCACCGCTGCGCGAAGCGGCTTCGATCATTTCCGATGACACCGCTCGAGCTTTCCGGCCGGCCGGTTATGAACAGGTGATGATCCGTGCCATGCTGGCGGTCTGTTCATTAGCCGGCGATGGTACGGACGCCGAAGCCTATACGCTGCAAGCGACGATGAAGCAAAACGAGTTGGCCGAAGACGCGTCCGAGCGCGGCATCGCCAACGTCAGCGAACTTTACCAGCCCATCGCAGTGGCGCCTTACCTGCGAGGCATTCTGCGCGAGGCGACGCATCACGATTTTGATGATGCCGGGCGGGCGTATCAATTGGTCAGCTCGTTGCAGCCAGGGTTTGTCCCCGCGGCGGCAGATATCGCACGGGCAAGCGGCGGCGCCCACAGTGCACCGGGGCATGGTGTGTTGTATGTGCTGGCGTGCGTTGGACGCGGTCCGGTGTTACAGGAGACGACCGCGCCGACGACAACGGCGGCGCTGCAAATCGCATCGGCGCTGCTGAACGTCGAAACGAATGACGACAGCAATAACGGTCGATCCGATCGCAACAACCGCGCGATCGCGCTAGGCAACATCGCGTCGGTCAAGGTTCCCAAGGTAACGATTCCCGCGAGCGAAATCTCGGCCGTCGGTGTGCACATCGATGGTGAATTGTTCGGTGCCACGCAAACACTGACCGACGTCGGTCGGCTGGCCATTGATCAATCCGATGCCGAAATGCCGTGGACCATCGCCAGGGCGGTGCTGCGACGCGTCACTAAGGAAACCGCGGTTGCCAAAGCTCGCGACTCATTGGGTTTGACGGGGACGGCCGGATCCTTGTTTCATTTCGCGGCCGCCTCGGCTTGGTCGAGCACCGAGAAAGCAGACACTCGTTGTTGGGGGATGTTGCCACGCGAAGTTCAAGTGCTGAGGGCTGAGCTTCCGTGTGGCCGTTACCAGATTCAGCTACAGCCCTTGGGATTTTCAGGTCAGACAATCGCTGCGGGTGAACAGCGATCGGTAGAAATTACCGACGCAACCAATCACTATCTGATCGTAATGGCACCGGATCGAGTGCTGTACGTTTCGCCGTGACAACGATACGTTAAGTTCGGGTTCTGTTCTTATCGTTGGCGACCGGTGATCCACTTGCGCCTTTTCTACACCGACCATTTCGAACTTCCGCTGCCCCCGTCGCATCGGTTTCCGATGGACAAGTATCGTCGACTCCGCGCGCGAGTCGCGTCGAGTCCCGATCACGCCGACGACGTTTTGTTGGTTCCGGCTGCGGCGACGGATGACGAACTGTTGCTTTGTCACGCGTCGCGATACCTCGATGCGGTGAAAACGGGAACGCTTAGTGATCAAGAGATTCGCCGCATCGGGTTCCCATGGTCAGAAAAAATGGTACAGCGTTCGCGTCGCAGCACAGGTGCAACGATCGCTGCGGCGCGGGCGGCGATAACCGATGGCATTGCTTGTAACTTGGCCGGTGGTACGCATCACGCGTTTGCCGATGCGGGCGAGGGATATTGTGTTTTTAATGACGCTGCCGTGGCCATCCGGACGCTTCAACGAGATCGGTTGATTCGTCGCGCCTGTGTGATTGACCTCGATGTACACCAGGGCAACGGAACCGCGTCGATCTTGGCGGGTGATCCCAGCACGTTCACGTTTTCATTGCACGGGGAAAAGAACTTTCCGCTGCGCAAAATGCCAAGTGACTTAGACATCAGCTTGCCCGACGGATCGGGCGACGAAACTTACCTCGGGGCGCTTCAAGATGCGCTAGCCAAGCTTGATCAGGCGTGCGAAACGGGGCCAGCCTTTGATTTGGTCATTTACCTGGCCGGTGCGGACCCTTACCGTGAAGATCGGCTAGGACGACTGAAATTAAGCAAACGCGGGCTTGCCCGACGTGACGGGGCCGTTTTCAATTGGGCCCAGCAACGGGGGTACCCCGTCGCCGTCACCATGGCCGGCGGCTATGCCGAATCGATCGATGACATCGTCGATATTCACGCGAATACGTTGAAGTTGGCCAAGGAAGTTACCCTCCGCCGGGATGGCACGTTATGATATATCCAGTGTGATGAAGGCGGGCATCGCGATCCCCGGCGCAAGCCAACTTGGGGGGCCGAGTGGTGGTTCAATGATTCGTGAGCCGACAATCGGCTTACCGATCAAACAGCGGCAAAGCAACAGAGACAAAGAAAAAGCGTAAATGAGTTCGATCACGGAAATCCTATCGCGAAGCTGTGACGGCGAAGTGGGTGAAACCGATCGGCTGTTCACGGCTCTGTATGACGACTTGCGGCGGTTGGCCGGAAAGTTCCTGCAGAACGAGCCGCTGCGAAACCGTCTCAGTTCTTCCTCTTTGGTCCATCAAGCGTACATGCGGATGGTGGACCAGTCGCGCATCAATTGGCAAGGAAAGACGCACTTCTTTGCCATCGGTGCGACCGTCATGCGACGAATTTTGGTCGACCACGCCCGCAAAGTTCACTCGCAGAAACGGGGCGGCGGTTGGGATCGTCGGCTGCTGACCGACGAGGTCACATTCGAACTGAGTCGTGACAGCGACGTGGTGGCGCTCGACGATTTGCTGGACACGCTGATGACGTTAAGTCCGCGGCAAGCAAAAATTGTCGAGCTGCGTTTTTTTGGCGGCATGACCATGCGTGAAATTGCCGGTGAAATGGCACTCGGACTTCGCACGGTCGAAAAGGAATGGGCGATGGCACGAGCGTGGATGCGGCGCGAGTTGCGAAACGACGCAGAAGCCGCTGCCGGCGATACCGCCTTTGGCGATGTCAGCGTCGAGTCCACGCAGGTCGCACCCGCGGCGACACCACAAGTCGAGATGCAGACCCCAAAAAGCGACGACGATTCCGATCGCGCTGACAATTCGCCCCAGGATGCGAGCGATTGATGGACGCAGCGCGGTACGCTCGCATCCGAGAGCTTTTCCTTGCGACCGAAGAATTGCCCTCGGAAGAACAGCAATCTTTTCTGCGCAAACAAACCGGCGACGACGAGCAACTCTTTCGCGAAGTCCTTTCGCTGCTCGACGAACATGATTCGGAATTCGCTCAACGCGAAGGCGAGCAAGCCAAGCCCGTGCAATATCCGGTCGCGGCAGGTTCGACCATCATCCCGCCGGCGAGACCGCAGCCGGCCAAGCCCGCCAAATCAAGCAGCCACTCGACCAGTCGCGGAAAGACGGCCGTCGGACCACGCAAGAAGAAAACCAATCCTGGTAAGGCTCCGTCGACACGTCGTGGTGATTCAACGGGTCGCGGGAAAGCGACGCGCAACGGATCGGGGCAAACGCATGTTTCCAAAGGTCGCGGTCGTGGTGCCAGCGAGCAAAAACAACAAACGCTGCCGCCCTCGGTGCTTTGGCACCAGCACATGCGCCGCACGCGCCGCTGGAATACGGGATGGCTGTGGCTGGCCGCCGTGTTGCCAACGGCGCTCGTCGGTTGGTGGACCTATGCAAAAGTAAACGACAATATCCGTCGATCGATCCACAACGAACTGGCGGGTGTCGCCGACAGTATCACGCTGGCCACCGAGCGGTACATCGATGGACAGTCACAGTTGGTCCAGTCGTGGTCGCGACAGCCAGCCATTCGGCAATCGATCACCGAACTCGTCGCCATCGGTCGACAAGACGATCCACGCGAAGCGCTTCGCAATTCCGAACAATCCGTCCGAATCCACAATCAAATGAAGGAATTGTCCGGTCGCGACGACATCAAGTTCGTCGTCTGGGACCGTGCCGGCACAACGTTGGCAAGTTGGAGCGAAGGTCAGCCCGATGTGGGGAAATCGATCGCGCCCGAAGGTGCATCCAATCTGGCTCGGGTGATGCGAGGTGAAACGGTGCTGTATGGCCCCGAACGACTCGTTGACGCAGATAACGGGTTCGTCCCGGAAACCACCCTGCCGGTCATGGCGGTGCTTGTTCCGGTGCTTTCGGACGACCAAAAAATCATCGCGTGCCTGTTGGTCCGTGGCATCGAAATGTTCCCCGAATTTGACCGCATGTTCGCCGAGGCCTCCGCCGCGGGTGGGCTGGATGCGTACGCGGTTAATCGCAACGGCATCATGGTCACCAACAGCCCACATGCGATGGCACGCGCCAAACGTGTCGGATTGGAATTGCCCGTCGACGAGATCGCGGCGGGGCTGCGGATCAGCGATCCGGGGACGGAATTGAATCCAAGCAACATCGGCCGCATTCGCCGCACCGCTCAACCGCTGACGTATGCCGCCGCCGACGTTTCCACCGGTAATGCCGACGTTCGTGTCACTCCTTACAACAACTATGCCGGCGTGCCTGTGGTGGGTGCCTGGCGGTGGAACCCGACCTGGAAAATCGGTGTCGTCATCGAGCGACAAGCCGATATCGCGTTCGCACCGGCACGATTCGTTCGATACGGATTCATGCTATTGGGTACCGTGCTGTCGCTATCGGCGTTGGCCGCCGCGTCACAGATCGCCAAGCAGTCGTCGCGCGCCCATGCGGCCATTCACCCGCTGAACCGTTATGATTTGATGGGTGAGTTGGGCCGAGGTGGCATGGGAGTGGTTTATCGCGCAAAGCACCGTCAACTCGGACGCGACACCGCACTGAAAGTGCTGCGCGGCGATCGCAACGGCAACGAGGATCGCTTGCGTTTTGATCGCGAAGCTAAGTTGGCCGCATCGCTTAGCAGTCCGCACACCGTGATGATCTATGACTACGGTGTGGGAACCGAGGGCGAAGCGTATTGTGTGATGGAGTTTCTGAAAGGGATCACACTGTACGAAGTCGTCGGGCGTGGCGGATTCCAACCGTACGGTCGAGCGCTGACCATCCTCCGCCAGATTTGCGACTCGCTGGGCGAAGCCCATTCACGCGGACTTTTGCATCGCGACGTCAAACCTCAAAACGTCATGTTGTCGTTCGATGCAACATTTGGTGACTGGGCCGTTGTCTTCGACTTTGGACTGGCCAAGGCGCAGGCCCCCGAAGCGAACTCGTACCAGACGGCCGAAACGGTCTGGGCCGGTACGCCGATGTACATGGCCCCGGAACGCTATCGCAACCCTGCGGGAATGGACCCGCGCAGCGACTTGTATTCGGTCGGCTGCGTCGCATATTTCTTGTTGTCCGGACGCCCGCCATACCTGGAATGTGATCCAGAGTCGCTATTCGCGATGGTGCTAAGTGAACAGCCGATTGAAATCGCAACGCACCGTGACCAGCCTGTTCCCGCGGATGTCAATGATTTGGTCAAACGGTGCATGGCAAAAAACGCAGACGACCGATTCGAGTCAATTGAGCAATTGGCCGAGGCCATTGATCGGCTTCGCGACAAGTACCCATGGTCGGTCGATGAGGCGCAAAAGTGGTGGGCCGATCACGGAAGTGATTAGCGGCAACGCGATGTCGCAATGTGCGGCTACGCAGCGCCGATCATTTCCCACAACCGCGCGTCGGTCAGCGAATCGGCCACCAAGACCGCGCCGGTGAAGTCTTGTCCTCGGGTATGCTCGCTGGGAATCGCGACCACCTGGGCCCCGGCTGCGACTGCGGATGCGCAACCATTGCCGCTATCTTCCAGGACAAGCATGGCGTCCGATGGAACGGCGAAATTCGAAGCGGCGGTGTTATACATTTCCGGATGTGGCTTGCCATTGACCACGTCGTCACCGGTCAACATGAACGACAGAGCGTCTCGCCAGGGAATCTCGGCAAAAATCACGTCCACGAACTTTCGCCGACTGCTGGTCGTCAATGCGAAGGGCAGGCCCGAGGCTTGCAGTTTTTCGATCCAACGGTGCAGCCCCGGCATCGGTTGCAATCCAGACGCCAATAATTCGCCGTACAATTCGTCGGACTCATCGAGTATCGATTGCGGCGAGTCGTCGAGTCCGTGAAAATCAATCATCTGCTGTACGGCCGAGAGTCCGATTCGGCCCATCATTCTCTGTTGCAGCTCAGACGAAAACCGGTGGCCGCGCCGCTGCAGAATCGTGTCACCTACCTGCCAGTACAATCGTTCGGTATCAAACAGCAAACCATCCATGTCCAAGGCGATCGCCAAAACGGATGGGCGTTGAGATGATTTTGATTCGATCATTCAAAGGTCACGCAAATAAGGTGAAATCGCGGTCGTGTCGGAATCGTTTACCGAACGGATATTCTCGGGTGTCTCAGCCGAAGGTTCAGGCCCACTGACTCGTTCGATCACCGATGCAGCCACATCGGGGTTCATCAGCGATCGTCCGTCGCATTGGTCGGTCGAGCCGTTCATTCCGATCGAAACGAGCGACCTGGTTGCGTATCTTCAGCAGCGTCCTGAACTTTCCCAGGGGCCGAATGCTTCGGGACAAAGTTCGCGGGCGATCAGGCCGTCGCTCGATTCGATTGCCCAGCGGATCAACAATCTACTTTATCAGCGCGCGGCTACACACCACACCGAGTTTTCTAAACGGTATGCGGCCATCGACCCTGACGTTGACAGTAACGTGCCTGTCGGGATTGAAAAGATTGCCGCGGTCGATCGGACTTCCGGCGTGATCGAATTGTGCGAGACGCTCCTAGGAACCGCCGGCTATCGAAAACTTGACCACGATGACATCGCCGAATGTGTCGGCGTCGCCAGCATGTGGGGCGTTCCGCTGCATGTCGACTTTGATTTGTTCAGCCACTTGGTGGTTTATTGCCGAGGCGACATCATTGGCACGCGTGTCCGCCGACGTTTGCGAAAGCTGTATCGAAACGAAATGGTCGACGTCCCGATCTATCAACGCATGGTGGTCATTTTCAGTTTAAAGGAAGACTATCAGCGCGGCGAAGAACTGAGCGCATCGTCGGTTCACCTGAGGATGTTCAAAAACATTCCCAAACAAGATGTCGACATGTTGTTGCCAGGGACAAGCGTGAAACTTAGCGGTGTGGATCGAGCGAAGATTTTTGTGCCGACATTGGGCGGCCTGGTTATCTCGATTCAAAAGTTGTGGCGGTTCCTGTTGATCTTTGCTGCGGTGACGATCTATTCCAGTGCCGTCTTGGCCGGCCTGATTCTTGCCGCGCTGGGCTATATCATCCGCAGCGTGTTCAGCTACTTTCAAGCGAAGAACCGCTATCTGTTGAACCTGACGCGAAACCTGTACTTTCAAAAGTTGGATGCCAACGCAGGCGTCGGCTATCGAATCATTCAACAAGCACACCGTCAAAGTTTTTCCGAAGCGATCCTGGCCTACTTTGCGTTGGCTGCAAGCGATGAACCGATCAGTCATCGAAAACTTCGTCGGCGTTGTGAACGAATCATCCGCGAAGCCATCGAAATCGAAGTCGACTTTCGCGTTGAACCGGCGCTCAAAATCCTTCGCGAACTCGATCTGATTGACGAATCGGTCATCAACGACCGCCAAGTGGCCTCACTGCGTCAACCACTTGAAAACGAGTAGGTCGTCCCCCGTCGCCGGCTTATCGATGAGCACTGGCTTTTCGTGAGCACTGGCTTTTCGTGAGCACTGGTCAGTCGCCGATCGCGAGTGGCGGCAATCACGTCTGCTTCCGGGCCGATCAGTCCTTGGGCAACTCGTCATAGAACAGCGGGAACACCTCGTTTGTCGTTCGTGCACTGTCCATGATTTTCGTCAATCGCTTGAGGACCTTTGTGTTGTTCTCTGCCAGGTCCGTCGTTTCGGCGGGGTCTTTTTGTAAGTTGTAAAGCTCGACCGGCAGGGATTGTTTTTTCTTCAGGTCACGCTGCACCAACTTCCATTTCCCATGACGCAGCGCCCGCATGCTGCCCAGTTCGCCGAATTCCCAGTACAGATAATCGTGTTTCTTCTGCTCGTCCGTATTTCCCATCAGCGTCGGTAGCATGCTGATACCATCGATGTTCTCTGGCATCTTTCCGCCGACCAGTTCGACCATCGTCGGCAAGAAATCTTGGAATCCGGAAAGGTGGTCGGTCGTCGAGCCAGCGGCGATTTTGCCCGGCCAGCGTGCGATCATTGGCGTGATGATGCCGCCTTCGTATAGATCGCGCTTGACGCCGCGATAAGGGCCGTTGCTGTCAAAGAAATGCGGATCGGCGCCACCGGCCGACGTTGCGCCGTTGTCGCTCGTGAAGAATACAAGCGTGTTTTCGCTGATCTGCAACTCGTCCAAGAGCTGCAATATTTTTCCGACGTCGCCATCAAGACGCGAGATCATCCCGGCAAAAGTCGCATGAGGATGTTTTTCGTGGCGGTAATGTTGTCCACCGGGCGTGCCGTACGGCGTTTCGGGTTCCAGCTTGCCGAGATACGGCGCTTTGGAATCATCTGGCACATCAAGATCAACGTGCGGCACCGTGTAAGGCATGTACAGAAAGAACGGCTCGCGATGGTGTCGACGAATGAAAGCCAACGCCTCCTGCGTGAACAGATCGTGACTGTAATGGGTACGCTTGGTCGGATTGCCAGGGAAGGTTTCTTTGACGCCGCTGCGCCATAAGAACTCGGGATAATAGTGATGGGCGTTTCTCTGATCGAGATATCCAAAGAACAGGTCAAACCCCTGATCCCACGGGGCACCTTCGTCCGTCGCACTGCCGAGACCCCATTTGCCGGCGGCGCCGGTGACATATCCCGCGTCTTTCATCAATTCGGCAACGGTCACGTCTTCCTTCAACAGATGCCCCCGTCCGTTGCCCCGCACCCGCGTGTGACCGGTGTGTTGTCCTGTCATCAGCACGCTTCGTGAAGGGGCACAAACGGTGCTGCCGCTGTAGTGCTGCGTGAATCGCAAGCCGTCGCGAGCCATGCGATCCACGTTCGGTGTGTGAATGATCTTTCCGCCGTAACATCCAAAATCGCCGATCCCAGCGTCGTCGGCCATAATAAAGATCACATTGGGCCGAGATTCATCGGCATGCGATCGTGACGCCGGACCGCAAGCAGACCCGACTAGCACGAACAGAGAGAGGGCAAACATTCGAAAGCAGATCATCTTGTTAAACCGGTATCGAGTAATGGATATCAGCGAACCACATTCGACGTTAACGCAAGTGTCAAAGCAAGTCGTCTCTCCGCAAGATCACGGTTCGTAGGGATTGGGTAGTCTGTACTCATCGTTATCGACGCGTTCTTGCGGCGGTGTTTGTGACGCTCGTAAATCAAATCATGAATGTGCAAACTTCCGTGACTCCCGGTTTGATTCTCTTCAGATGCGATTCGTTTCAGATGCGATTCGTTTCAGATGCGATTCGGTTCAGGTGCGAACGACGTCATGCAAGGCCGTGGCAATCAAACAAAAGTCGCAACCATTTTCGACGAGTCGTTCGACATCGCGTGCATCACGGATGCCACCACCGGCATAAATGTTCACGTCCGGCCAACTTTGGCGAATGCGACGGCAGAGTTTTCCGGTGGATCCTCCGGAACCGGTTCCCACATCTGCTAAATCCAGCGCGATGACTCGGCCGATGCCCGTTGCGGCTGACTCTTTGATCCAATCGGCTTCCTTGGCATCGCCATGCTGCGTCAGTTGTCCGTTTCGATAGTCCAAACCTAAAACCAATCGGTCGGCGCTGACCACGTCGCAGGCTTTGCGAATCGCGTATAGAGAATCAGCCGACTCGGTGCTGATCACCCAGCGGATTGCGGCTTCGCTAACACTGTCGAATTGCGTTAACGCATCATGATTTGCAAACGTCGACCAACCTGCGTCAATGATGACTTCATCAAACGAAAATCGATGGCCAAGTAAACGCTCGACAACAGGGCTTGGTGGCTCTGAGTGCTGAATCGCATCCAGATCGGCAAGATAGATTCGTCGCAGCCCGATTTCGTGATAGCGCCGCGCCAGTTGAATCGCGTCGCCTGTGGTGGCCGCAACGGGGCGATACAGATGCCTTTGTCCGGCGACCGCGTGTACCGCCTGTCCCTGTTTGACATCGATCACACCGACAAGTCGATCGCGGATCGAAGGCGACAATAACGTCAGTACCGTTTTCACCTAAGCGTGATCCAACATGGCTTGGACCGATGCCTCGACTTGACTGGTTAGCATCGACGTTTGGCCCTTTATCTTTTTATCGCCGATGACTTCGATGGGTTCGCCGAGCTGAACTTTGGCGCGCCGTTTTGCCTTGATGGTTGCAGTCATGCGTTTCAGCACATCTTCTTCGAACTTATCAAGCGTCTCGGCGAGTCGTTCGATCGTTGGCTTTTCGACAACATAATCGCCGGGATAGCTGAAGGATTGCACGACCAAGAATAAATCTTCTAAATCGTGATCAAGCGAGTCCGTCGACTGGCCTGTTTCTTCGGCCGCGTCTCGCTTTGTAATGATCTCGCGACGAGCCGCTTTCACCCGTTCGGGGATCGAGGACGCCGATCCATCAAGAGCATGCCGCTGTTCCACCTGACTTAAGATGCGATCACTCAGGGCTCGAATGCGATCGGGCAGCGGGCCGTTTTTCGTGACTTCAAAGTATTCCAGTTCTTTCACGGCAAGCAGAGCTTCGGCGAAACGATAGATTCGTTCGTCAAGCGGCTTGTCGTCTTGTCGTCGCCAAAATATCGCTTCTTCTAACTCGCCCATCGTCGACAAGAGCATCGGTGAGGGGTCCTCTTCGTAGCGGTACGTCATCGCACAGGGAATGCAAACGATCTTTCGTTTGGCTTTGCGCGCTGCGGCGACGGCGATCGCGGCGGCGCCTTCTCGAAACGGAGTCACGCGTTCGTTGCAGTGATAGATTTCGCCTTCGGGGAAAATGACCAACGGTGCTCGCTCGTCTCGTAAAATTTCCGTGGCCAAGCGAAACGCCCGAATATCGTTCGCCTCTCGGTCCACGCTAAAACATCCATGCCGCTGCAAGGCCCACTGCACGACACGAGATTTGCCATGAAAGACATGCCACGTTGCCATCACGTGCAGCGGGGTTCCGACGTCATCGGCTGCCGAATAGATGACGTATGGGTCCGCGTGACTGGAGTGATTCGGCATGATCATGACGCCATCGCCTTGATCAAGGGCATGCCGCAAATGATGTTGCCCGGCAACATCGACCGTATCGATGCGGACTTCACGGTACTGTTGGCGGATGCGAAGGGGGCGCAGCCATTTGACGAGCGTCGCGTTAAGCTTTGGCGTCCAAACCTGTGGCGCAAACCGCATTCGATAGCGATTCATGACGTGTCTTCGATCCGGTTGAATGAGGTCGTCGCGGGTTAGGCAGCATTCACCCCGTACCGCCTCGCAAAGTTTCTGGAAATTCGCGTTCTCTGGAAAGCGAACATCCGTGTTCTTAGGACAACGGAAATCCGCGTTTCCTGGTCATCCACGCGTTGCCAAACTTGACGCCGTCGCTGGGGTTGTGGCTCTCGAAAGCCTAACTCAGACATTTCGGCAACGATCGGAAATCAGCGGCGTAAATCGCAAATTTTGCGAACGTGCTTGCCAGCGGTCGATAATAACGAACTGAACGTCTCGCGTCTCACCCAACCCGACATTCATGAAGATCGCCATCATCGGCAGCGGTATCGCTGGATTGACCGCCGCGTATCGCATCCATCGCGACCGGATTGGCGAGGTGACGCTGCTGGACGGGCAACCGCGTGCAGGGATCGATGCCCATCGAGTCGAAATCAATCACCAGGGACACCAGGTGACAGTTGACGTCCCCTCCCGAATGTTCAACGACGCACAGTGGCCGAATCTAACGCGTTTGTATGACGAAATTGGCGTTCGGTATGTACCCGTCAACGCCTCGCAGTCCTTTAGCGTGATCGAAGAGCGTAAGCACGATGGAGAGCCATACAGTTATTTGCGAAACGATGATGCAACACGTCCGGGGCAGATGACCAGTCAAATGCTGTCCCGAACTGGCCGTCGAATTCGTTTGCAAGCCATGAAATTCTTCCGCGTCGGAACCTCGGACCTGCATGCGGGATCCGATCACCCGTCCTCTCAACAAACCTTGGGCGATTATTTGCGCAGGCATGATTTCTCCGATGATTTCGTTTATCGGTTCTTGTATCCGACTCTCGCATCGACGGTTTGCACATGTCAGTACGCAAGCCTGGATTCGTATCCGGCGCACACGGTGCTGCGGACGTTGTCGAATTTGGTCCGGCCTGGCAAGTTGCAGCGCACGCGACTGGGAACCGCGGATGTGGCGAGGCGATTATTGCGTGGTAAGATTCGTGTCTTGCATAACACCCGTGTCGATTCGGTTGCTGTCCAGGTCAACGAACGTGACAACGCTTCATCTGCACGCAGTGACTCGTGCGAATCGGACGGCGTCGAAGTTCGACTTGATGACGGACGACGGTTGCTCTTTGATCACGTCGTCTTGGCGACGCAAGCCGACACGGCGCTTTCTCTGCTTGAGAATCCTGACGCGCGTCAGCGAGCGATCCTTGGCTCGATTCGCTACGACAACGTTTCGGTCTGTGTGCATGACGATCCACGGTTGATGCCAAAACGAAAATCGCATTGGTCCACATTCAACATGCTGACCGAACCGAGCCATCAAGCTGCGTCGTGTACCGTCTGGCTCAATCGTTTTTACGGAAATTGGAAATTCCGACATCCCGTCTTTCAAACCATCGGTGACGTGGGCACGATCGATCCGGCGAAGGTGGTGCGATCGACGAAGTTGTGTCGATCGGTCGTCAATTTTCAGTCGTTAGCGGCGTTGGACCAACTTGACCAATGGCACGCCGAACCGGGACGACGAATCTGGTTCTGTGGTTCGTGGGCCAGTCGCGGCGTTCCGCTATTGGAATCCGCCGTCGTTTCGGCCGAGAAAGTCTCCGAATCAATCAAAGCCGGTATTGATCGTTTAAGTCGCGTTCAAAGCAACTGACGGATCCGACGGCGAGACGCCAAGTGTCGGCGAAATCGGCTTTGACGAAATCGGGGGCGCGAGGTTGGTTGGCGCGAGATTGGTTGGTGGGGACAACGGATCGGATATCGGTCGCGCATCAGTGTGAATCGCAGCTAATTGCTGGGACACCACATGATAACTATCACGAATCACTTCTTCTGGATTGCTAAAGTCGAACCATGCGTTTTGCACGTTAGGGCGAAGGACGATATCGGCGAGTGCTAACGAACTGCGGCGCAATTCTTGTTCTGCGATGCTTTGCACGCGCAGGATCGCATCGATCGCCGAATCGCACCGCGGCACCGGTTGAAAGTTCTGGCCGACATCGACGGCGATTGTCAGTGATGGGCCAAAGGCATGAGCGACGACGGTCGGCAATGAATCGATCACACCGATGTCGGCTAGCAACATTTCGCCGGTTCGCACGGGAGGGAAAACCCCTGGGATCGATGCCGATGCCTGAACAGCATCGCGGGCCGAACCCGAATCAATGACGACGCGGCGACCGCTCAATAGATCGACGGTGACAATGCTTAGCGGAAATCGCAGTTCCTCGATCGCCACGTCCGGAACAAGCGCATTGACCAACTCTTTGAGAACTTTGGCTGGCAGTGCCGAGGATCCACGCGCGGCCCGCGCGATTCCGTTACGCGCAGTGACGACTCGCCGAACGCGACGATACCAACGTGTTCCCGCACGACGGGTATCGTGCTTTTGCGCGGCGGCGTCGGTGCGAGCCGCGCCAAAAAACTGGGCCTGATGACGCCGAAAGGAAGCCGAGGTCAGCAGCGAAATGACTTCGTCTTGCACGGCATGGATGTCTGGTTGGGCACCGCACATCGCGCCGGCAAGCGCGCCGATGCTGACGCCGACAACTCTCTCGATCTGTAACCCGGCTTCTTTGATCGCCTGGATTGCGCCCAGGTGAGCCAAGCCACGTGCGCCCCCTCCGCCCAACACCACTGTCGCCCTGCGGCTCGCCAGGCTATTGCGGCCCGCCAGGTTTTTGCGTCCGGCCAGGTCGCTGCGATCTGTCGTTCGAGCATGCTCGCCGTCGTCGGCGATTCGCGGATCGGCTTGCAGGTCCGGGCGTCGCTGCTTGTCGTCGGTCATCTCGCCTTGTCCGATGAAAGGATTTCTATCTCGGGATTCCTTCCCAGACCGCACGCACATCCAGAGCGCCACACTTTGTCTGATCGGTTCGACCGGAGCGTCGGCGTGAGGCGTCCGCCATCGGGCCACCGCAATTCTCAAAAACGGTGTGACCGGACGTCGGATGGCCAGTGGCATCGACGGTTTGGGTGCACCTCTTTGTCACAACGCCGCGGGGGATGACAAACCCCTGCGACGTCGAATTGCTTCGATGTGGGCATAGTCATCGGCACAACCGACAAGGTCGCTACAGCCCGCACAGTTTTAGGGACTGTACATGCATTGATCACCCTGATCATCGGCCGGGCTTCACACGTTGACATAGGTTTCAGCAGACGGACTCCTTCACTCCGTCTTTTAGTTCGGGGGAACCAATCGCACGCGTGTTCGATGTGCTGCTTGCGCAGACTCCGACGCGACTTGTCTCCTCCGTTTCCAAGAGTCTCCTCGATGCTGGGCACAGATTCGGCCACATCCGTTGGCAACGCGGTCGCGTTTGCCAAGGCTTCGGATGCGACGAAATCGAAGCGAAGTGCGCCGGGCATCTCTCTGGCGCGGTCGCGTGATGATCTCAGTGGCGCCTTCTCGCTACTTTATCAAGCCTATTTGGATGCGGGCTTGGAAGCACCGCGGCCAAGTGGCATTCGGATCACGCCGTACCACATGTTGCCAACGACGGAAGTGGTTGTGTCGAAGCTCGGCGATGAAGTCGTTTCGACAATCTCGTTGGTGGGCGATGGTTTTTTAGGGATCCCAATGCAGTCGATGTATCCCGAGCAAGTCAACGGGCTGCGCGAGCGTGGATCGCGAATCGCCGAAGTCGGTTGTCTGGCCGACCGCCGTAAGTCACCCGTTCGATTTATTGATAACTTCCGCCAGATGACTCGCCTGTTGGCGCAAGTCGCTTTGGTTCGTGGGATCGACGTTTTGGTCGTGGCGACGCATCCGCGGCACGCTCGGTTTTACACCCGCGCGCTCGGTTTCCAAAAGTTTGGCGACGTCTCGGAATGCCCCTACGCGCAAGGCAATCCCGCGGTTGCCCTGTATCTGGATTTGGAAGAACACATTAGCGAGGAATTGCGCGACCAATACTTCGGGACTCCGATTCCGAGCAAAGAATTGTCGCCCTATCATTGGGATGGCGATACGCGTGATTACTTCCGTCGCATTCTGCAACGCGACCGTCAGATCTCGGCCACGGCGTGTGTCGAGGGAGGGCTGGCATCGGCGGCGATCAGTGGTGTGCTGACGTCTTAGGCCGCGCGTCAGCACACATTCGGAGTTATGCAAGGCCGAGTGTTGCTCAGGTGCAAGTTGCTGAGCATTGTGTGTACGGTTCAAGCCGCTTGCGAATCGGCGGGCAGCACGCGACTGAGAATGGATGTCAGCAGTCCTCGCGTTTTCGTAACTCGCCGCTGGCTCATGTTGACCAATCGATCGGTCACATGCGCGGCAAGTTGATCCGATTCCAGTTCACGCCGCAATTCTTCTTCGCGGTGTTCCATGTGGCGCGGTGATGCCGGGAATTCGATCGTCTGGTGTGAGCCATCCGTTGGGAAAGATTGCGGTTGTTCGTCGGTTGGCGATTTCAGGCCGGGATCAATTTGGGCCGGTGTGAATCGTTCGGCCTTGTAGGTTTCGGTGCCGGCGGTCGTCGACATCACTTCGCCGGCCTGATTCAAACTGGCCTTAAAGGCATGGATGATGGCAGGTTTTCGCTCGGCCACGTATTTGATGTCCAGCTTTTCGATGTCGTTAAATTCGGCACGATCATGGGCCGATTGCCGGTCGCGACTACCCAGGGCAATCAGCACGCTGCCGATCTGTCCTGCTTCGCCGGGACGTTTTAATTCGGCACTGATAGGGGCCGGATCGTTTTCCGCAGCCGAAGCGGACGAGACGTCGATCAGCCATAGGCGTTCCCCGACCGCGACCAGTGCATGATCGCATTGATCAAGGCATTGCCCTTTCAAACGGAGCACGCTGGGCTGGTCGCGCCCCATGATCGTCACAGCGCGCTTTAGCTGACATGCCTTTGACTTATCGCTCCAGTAGACATGGATCGGCAAGTTTACCGGTGAGGACTTCGCACCAGCGGGACACGTACGTGTGCGCACGGGTACCTGTAGGTTTGTCACCTGTTGGTTTGGCGTTTGGTCGCTTGGCAGCTGGTTGATGACGATCTTGGTTTGCCCGATCACGATATCTTGCCCAGAACGAACCAGTCCCCACCGCGGGAAGGCGATCGCGCAGGTGGGCCAGACTTCCACGCCGTCGGGTAGACAACACGCGATATAGGCAACCGGCGGCATCTGCGGTTCGTTCAAGCGAATATCACAGTGCTCGGCCGATCCGATCAGCACAAATGGCCGGTCCGGACTCAGCGTCCGGCTCTTTGATCGTGCTGAACGTCTCTCAATGGACAGCGTCCACGCGGGCGCGTCCCAATAGGCGGGATCAAAATTTTTAGATGCCATTTCAAATCGATCCATCGAGATTGACTGCTTCGCAATAGCGCTCCATGCGCTTGCGTCGGACGAAAAAGACGCCGATTGGCGAATCCTTCGATCCATGACCCTCAAATATGTCGCGACCGGGCATTCGGAGCAATACGAATCCTGGTGTCGTGAAATCCTGGGAAAGATGGGTGGATCAGTTGCATTTAGGTTGCCAGCCTTCGATTCGCTGCGAAAGATAGTCCTTCGAAGGACGGACGCTTCGTTTGAACACCCTCTATGAGGCTGTTTAGAGATGCCGCACACTGGGCTGATGGTTCGTTGACGACGTGTACAAATATATGATGTGGTTGCGAATGAAAGATCAATGCATTGGCCAGAGCGGCCTGAATGCCGTTTATCCGGCATTCACTCGTCGCAGCATCAGAAATTCAGTGACTCGAAAGAGCCAAATTCGTTGACGGGCTAGGAAGGGGCGGCTAGCCTGGGCGGTTGTCGACCGCCCCGCATTTCGCATGAAATACGGCCACGTTAGGGATGACAACGGTCCACCAAGCAATCAAAACCACGTTACTTGTCCTGGATGCCGTCACCTAGCCTCACGGAGCTCCTTTGATTATGAACACTTGTCCATCACACCGAACGTGAGCTGAGGGATCTCATTGGCTGGTAAAAAGAAACGTCGAGTCAAACGATTGCACCCAGCGGCCATGGCGCATGCCAATGCTGCTGAGTCCGGTGCAAAGTCTCGTTCGACACGAAAGTCAAGACAGGAAAAGCTGATACCACTGGACAAAGTCCCGTTGGGCGCAAGCATCGTGGTGGGTCTGTTGGCTTTCGTCATCGCGTTGATTTACGCGTATTGGCCAACGCTCGCCTGGGCAGAGGATGCGTGGCGTAACGAACCCGACTATTCCCACGGATACTTAGTCGTTCCGCTTGCCGCCATGTTGTGCTGGCATCGGCGGGATTCGTTTCCCGGCATTCGCTCGGAACTGAGCTGGATCGGACTTGGATTGATGGCGTTTGCGATCGTCATGCGAATTGCCAGCCGAGTGGTATTCGCCGATTTTCTGGACGGCTGGTCGATCCTGCCGATGGTCGCCGGCGCGATCTGGCTGCTGGCAGGTCCGGCGGCATTGCGTTGGAGTCTGCCCGCCGTGGCGTTTCTGTTCTTGATGATCCCGATGCCCTATCAGGCAGAAAGTTTACTCAGCTGGAAACTTCAAGGATTCGCGACGCATCTTAGCACCGTGTTCTTGCGTGTGGTCGGATTCCCCGCGGTGGCCGAAGGCCATGTGATTTGGTTGGGCGACCAGCCGCTGGAAGTCGCAGCGGCCTGTTCAGGAATGCGGATTTTTATGGGTGTGATTGCATTGGCGTTCTTCTGGGCCGCCATGATGCGTCGCGGTTGGGTCGACCGGATCGTCCTGATGGCGGTGTCGATCCCCTTAGCAATCTTTGTCAACGCGGTCCGGATCACTGCAATCGGCGTGATGTACACGTGGTTTCCAAGCGATGCGGCGCATCGTTCGATCCATACCAATTCCGGGCTCTTAATGATTCCGTTCGCTTTCGTCCTATTGTGGGGGTTCAAGGCATACTGGGAACAACTTTATCGGCCGAATGAACAAATTTCGGCTAGCCAGCTAGCGCGTGGAGCGGCTTAACTGGTGCAACAACGCAAGATGGGAATTTTACGACAGATTCGACAGATTTGCGGTGATCGAGATGAACGAATGCTTAGGAAAGAATGCTTCGTACGAGAGGTTTGATCACCGAAATGCTTTCGAGAGTTATACACGGAATGGGGTCACGGCCTTATTTCAGCCAAGTTTCAACGTTTGAATCATCAGTAATTTAGGTTTGATGCATGATCAACACCGTTAGCCAATCCGAAACCGCGGTACGTCGTTCGGCGGCACGACAAGGTGCCGCTGGCCAATCGCAGGTTGCGTTTGACCCTTGGATTTTGTGGGTCACGTTTCGTCAATGCTGGGCGTGGGCGATTCCGGTCGGTGTCGTCTTTGCCGCCGCCGCCGCGTTCTTTGTTTTCAAGAGCTTTGTTCCAAAGTATGAGTCCACTCATATCTTGGAAGCCAATCAAGACTATGTCGTTTTTAAAGGTGTGATTCCCCCAAGCAATGACTTAGCCAAAACAGAGAAGCAGCTGATCCTGAATCCACTGGTCCTCGATCCGGTCCTATCCGAGCCAGGCGTTCGCCAAGCGCCCAGTTTGTCCGACCCGCGGACGGCCGAGCAGAACTTGCAGGCCAACCTTGAAGTTGGCAATGCCGGAACAAAATCTCTTTTGACGGTCAGCTATCGAGATTCCGATCCGGAAGCCGCGGCGTTGGTCTGCAATTCAATCGTCGATTCGTACCTGCGTGTGCGTGATCGGTTCGACCAGGCACGGGTCAGTAGTCTCGAACATTGGCTAACACCGGAGATCCAGCGTTGGGAACAAGAGGTTCAGTCGCATCAGCAACATGTGCAGCGACTTAGCGAACGCGTGCACGGTTATGACCCCGGTCAGCGATTGGCTGCACTGGAAAATGACAATGCATTCTCGCTGATGGGGCATCTGCGAAGTCAGATTACCGATTTGAAAGTCGAGAAGTCGCTATTGGAGGCCAAGATCGCGATGGCCCAGAGCGATACGCCGCTGCCCGTGCCTGAGCTGCCCGATCTTTCCGACTTGCCGGTCATTCCCCTGAAAATTCGTGAGCCGCTGGAAGCAGAAATCGATGCTTTCGTCGAGAATGATCCCGAGGTTTTGGAGGCGAAAGGCATTTTGATGAGCCGCAAACGGCTGATCATGCAGATGGAAGATAACGATTTGGTTCGCATCAATCGTGAACACTACAACGAATTGCAAAAGAAGCGTGACGAGCAAGAAAAGCTCGTCGAGGTGGCCAAAACCGAGGCACGCGCACGGGCGTCCGAAGAGCTGCGGAAATTGGCCGAGGCCGACCTGAAGAAACGGCAGGAACGCGCTGATCAAGATCGTGAATTGGCGATGCAAGAGATGGCAACGAAGCGTTCGTTGACAATCGCACAGCGAAAGCAAGACCAGTTGCAGGCGGTCCGCGACGAACAACGTAAGTTGCAGGAACTGATCCGCCGTGAGGGGCTGCTCGAACAGCAATATGCGCAAGAAAAATCTCGACTGGAAGAGTTCGGAGGTGATACCGCCGAATTGCAATTTGCCCAAGCAGAAATGGGCGTGGCAAATTCGGTGCTGACCAAGCTTCGCGATCGTATCGCAGCGATTCGCACCGAGCGTCGGCGTGACGGTGCCGTCCGTACACTCGCCGCCGCTGTGCCGGCAAAGGTGCCTGTCGAAACCATGCCGATCAAGAAGATGGCCATGGCATCCACCGGCGCGTTCATGGTGCCTTTTTTGATCGGGTTGTTGTGGGAGCTGCGTATCAAACGCGTCACCAACGCGGCGAACGTCGAAAGTCGCACGCGTGCTCGGGTTGTGGGCGAAGTCGCGAAGTTTCCTACCGGCGTACGTACTAAACGAAGCCGGCGCGTGTTTGAAGAGAGCATCGATTCGCTCCGATGCAATCTGTTCCTCTCTGCCGACTGCGCAGGCGCTCGGTCACTGGCGATTGCCAGCAGCATGTCGGGCGAAGGAAAGAGCAGCGTCGCTTCTCAACTGGCCGTCTCGATTTCTCGTGCCAGCGGTAAGAAGGTGCTCTTGATCGACGCCGACTTGCGTAGCCCGGATCAGCACGAAATTTTCGGTTTGGAAATGGGCCCGGGACTATGCAAAGTGCTCGAAGGCGAAGCGCAGCTTAGCGATGCCATTGATAAATCGCTGGGCGATTACGTTCACTTGTTGCCGGCCGGTCGGCTGTCACGCAGCCCGCACCGCTTGGTCAGCATTTCCGCAATGCGTGACATCGTGGATCGTGCACTCGAGGATTACGAGTACGTGATTATCGACACGGCACCCGTGCTGTCGGCGGGCGAGACCTTGTCGGTCACGGCGGCTGTCGACGTCACGCTGTTGTGTGTGATGAGAGATGTCAGCCGCGAGGACTGCATCAGTCGCACGACCAAGCGTTTGGAAGCATCCGGCGCACACGTCGCAGGCACCGTCTTTAGTGGCGTGCCGTCACGCGAATACGCATACAAATATGGTGATTACGAATACGTGGCCGCGGGGGCGGAAGCATAGCAAGCGTGGGCGAGAGGCAATCTTGATCTTGCGCCGCAAACCATTGACACAGAAAACAAGCACGGGAGTCAGGTAAGGCAGCGAACCGAAAGGATTCACCCTTGGCGTTCAATCACCTCAATCGATTCACAACAGCAAACACAACGTTTTCCGTCCTACTCCTCCCTTCCATTATCCAGCTGGCAAGACATTAGACGTGAGCACCTTGCACGAACCATCCAGCGAAAGTTCGCTAGAACCCGACACTCATGGCGGGTCGGCGACGGAAAAGACGAACCGAAAACCATCGGCATCAAGGTCGCATGGCACGCATTTCAATTCGCGTTTGTTGATCATGACGCTTGTGATCGTGCCGACGGTCTTGTTGGTCGGTTATGTGTCGTATGTCTACCAATCGGGGCGAACAGCCAACGCATTTCTAGAACGTGCGGCTGCTGCTCGTGAGGCCAAGAACTATCGCGACGAAGCGATGTGGTTGGACCGATACAACATGATGCGTCCCAACGATGCGTCTGCGATCGTTGATCGCGCCATCGCGACCGATAACGCGGCAAACTCTGCTGACGACTTGGCGAGATTTCGTTTGTCCGAAGACGCACGCCGTCAGCTCGGGTACGCGCTCTCGCAAATGTCAACCAAGGATGAACAGCAAGATCGCGCAGAAGAGGTTCGACGGCGTCTGATCGAACGGCTGCTGATGATCGGTGGCGGCTGGTACAAGGAAGCGGAGCGGCAAGTCGTCAAGCTCGATGCGCCGCCGGACGATGAGGATGCACTTCGCTGGCTCGCGATGTCGCTTGTCGGTCAAGTCAAGATGGACACGTATCAGCCCGAACGAAACGTCGACGACGTTAAGGATGTTTCGCACTGGCGGTGGCTCGCAGCACAACCTTACGGCGACGTTCTGCAGCTTGCCGTCAAGGCGAACCCTGATAACGCTGCATTGTCGGCAACATTCGTGGATACGTTTCTGAATCAACCCAGCAGCTTTGGTTGGTCGGATCGTTTGGTCGAAACGGAGCAACCCCAAGACACATTGGCAAACGCTGCATCGGCACGGGAAATGATTTTCGCCTTGCCAAATCCTGAATTGCAGATCGCCGATCTGATCGAAAGTTTGACCCGGCGCGTTGAAGATGGTCATTCTCAGTGGATTGCCTATCGATATTTCCAGCACGCCGGAGACGACGATCGCGCACGAACGATCCTTTTTGGTGCCGCAGATAAAGCGGCCGAGCGTCTCGAAAAGCAACTGCCTCGCGATTGGAATGATGCGGACTTCGAATCTGTTCAGTCCAGCGATGGTTCAGGCGAAGGGGTCGATCGTAACATGCAAGAAAAGTATGCGTGGGATGCGATGATCGTCATGGAAGCGGCTGAAGCGTTGATCAAGCAGGACGAAAATAATCAAGCCAGCGAATTTTTACGCCGCCTGACATCGATCGACCATACGCAATTGCCAGCCGATCTCGTCGAAAGGGCTTTCCTGGGGTACGGCCACACGTGGCAGTTGCTTGGTGATCCCGTTAAAGCATCGGAGATCTGGAAAACTGGCGTCACACAGATGGAAGGCGAGCCGCTCGACCTGCTGCGGGCGAGCACGACCACACTTGTGTATGACGGCAAAGACTTGGCCGAAGCGTTGGCGGCCTTGCAAAGGTTCTCTAGCGGAATCGATCGGGCAACCATCCGTCTGGCTCGGTCGAGCGAAAAGGACCTCAAGGGTACCAATCGCAATATCCTGTCTCACAAAGTCGACGTGGCCAATTGGCATGAGACCGTTCTAAGAGGCAAATACGCAGAACGAAAAAATGCATTCGATACGGCGGTTGGCCTTTTTCAAAACGCGCTGGAATCCTCAGCGAAGGTTCCGCGTCAGATGCGAGTTCAGGTCGCAACGGAACTTGCCAACTTGCACGGCAAACGCGGACTTTGGGATATGGCGGGACTCGCCTTTGATGAAGCGATCGCGTTGTCGCCGGATGACCAGCAGCTTCGCGCCGCCGCGGCCCGTGCATGGCTGCGAGCGGGCAACCGAGGAAAAGCGTTGCGCCATCGAAAGGAAGCGGAGACAAACGCGTCGTTCCGATCGTTACTCGGCAGTGCCGAGGCGCAGCTTGCCAATCAACTCAAGCTATTGCCCGCCCAGCGAGACCTGAGCGGAGTTCGACTTTTGATTCGACGTGCAACGGAATTGCTGGATAACTTGGCCGAACAAAATCCGGATCAACGGAAAGAGATTTTGGATGAGGCTTGGCGGCATAAAGTGCTGGTCGCCTATCTGCCGCCTGAAGGTGTCACATTAGAAGAGCACATCGAATCAGAAACGCTGGCGAAAACGATTTCGGACATCGCCAAGAGTGATCCGATCAACAGCAGCCTGCAAGCTTTTGCGGCCATCCGTCTGACTGCGATCGGGTTCGAGGAACTGGGGCAAGAAGCGATCGCACGTATGCAGTCGATTGAGGGCGTTGACCTGACAACGTTAGCAATCGTCAAAGCCTCGATTGCGGCCATCGACGATCGATTCAAAGAAGCGGCCGTCATCCTGGTTACCCGCAGCAAAGAAGATAAAGAACGAAAGAGCTCGCTGCTAAATCAGGCGGCCGACTATGCGGTTCGCGGCAACCTGACCGAACTCGCGTATCGCGCGATCGAAGCGGTGCCGATTGAGGACCGAGACGTCCCGCTGCTTCGGAAATTGGCCAGTCTTGCTCGAGGGCTACCGGCCGATTCCAAGGTCTTGACTCGCAACGGCCGAACGTTATCTCCTGTCGAACTCTCGACTCAATGGGAAAACGTGTTACGAAAGGCAGAGGGAGAAAACGGAACCTACTGGCGATTTGCTCGAGCGTCGACGCTGATCGTTCAAATCAGCGACAACCCCAACGACGTTTCAACGAACGCCGCTCGGATGGAGGAAGTCAAGAAGCTGCAGCAACAGATCATGTCGTTCCGACGCGCTTGGGGACCTGGTATCGCATTGGGCGGTTGGATAGCGGCACTTGAGAACAGAGCCGAAGAAGCGATCAACCTATTGCGACAAGGTATCGAGGGCGGCGACCGTCGGATTCAAACTCGGATGCTGCTCGTTGAACAACTCAATAAGCGTGGCCGCTTTGAAGAGGCCGAGGCGGAATTGCAACTTGCCGGACAAGCCGTCGGTGCCGCGCCCGAGAGTATGCCGCAGCTTGCCGTCGAACTTGCCCAGCGACAAGGCGACTACCGCCGCAGCATCGCAATGGCGCGACTCTCGGTCGAGCGACGCAAGCAGGATTCTGCGGCGCATTTGTTATTGGCGCAGGCCCTGTCCATGGCCGCATCCAAGGCCAAGAGCCCGGCGGAACGGGGCAAGCATCTTGCCGAAGCGAGGGAGTCGCTTGAGCTTGCGTCAAAGTATGCCCAAGGTGACGACTATGGTGTTTATGCCTCGCGGTTGCAGTTTGAATTCAATCACGGTGATCGCAAAACGCAGCAAAAAGTTTTCGATGCGATCACTGAAAGCAAACTTTCCAAACAGGAACGCGCCAACCTGCGGGCTCAAGCCTACATGGCTTGGAATGACCTGCCCAATGCCGGAAAAGAGCTAGAGCTGGTCGCGCGACTGTCGCCCTCGGATACGAAGGCGCACATGAATCTAGCCAAGTACTATCAAATGACCGGTCAAGGCACTCAGTCGATCAACGCGATTGAGACGGCCTTTCGTCTGCAACCCAACAACGACCAAATACGTAACCAGCTTGCCCTCGCCCTCGCGCTGCAGGGCGGAGCCGATATTCCTTGGGATCGCCTGAACAAATTGCTTGGCGGCACCGGTGGCGTTGACGGGACGGCCGACAGCCGACTTCTGCACGGATTGATTTTGGCTCAACGCGGCGAAGAAAAGCAGCAAGATCAAGCTGCCGAGATGCTGCAGCAACTGATCGATGAAGGGGGCAACCGAAGTTTGGAAGCGACGCGCGTGCTCGCCTCCCTAAACCGTCTACGCTGGTCCAGTCATAAAGACCGAGACACCTCCGATGAAGCGCAGCGTTGGCTCGATGAAGCCAAGGGGCTGTACGAATTGCTTGTGCGTCGCCGCGATCCAGAGCCAATCGATCTTTATCGCTACGCGGATCTTCTGCTGGTCGCTGACCAACCTCACGACGTGCAGCGTTTGCTGGTCTCGCTCGATGCGGTGGACCGCGCCGCAGTCGCCGCCTTGGATATTCGGCTTCGATACAACCAGACGCTTGACGAGCCCGAGTCAGCTGATGGACTCATCAAAAAATGGGCCGAACGAGCGTCCGCACGCGGCGCGATTGAACCAGAACAGCTCAACCGAGTTACCGGGTACTCACTGATGCAAGCCGGCTTTCCCGATCAGGCGGTGCCGCTGCTGCAACTCGCTTATAACAAGAACAAAAACAACATCGCACTTTATGTCCGGTCGTTGTTGCAGGCCGGTCAACCAGAGCGTGCTCGATCAATCAGCATGAAGCATTACCAGGATCACGAAGACCCGGTCGGTGCGACCTTGATGTGCGAGTCGATTCTGAGCAGCGCCGATATTTCGAGTCCAATGGCCGCCGACGTTGAATCGTTGCTAGGCGACGCGATGAAGCGTTTTCCAACCAACGCCGCGTTGCTGGAATCGATCGGGACCATCCGTTTGCAACAGCAGAATTACGTCGATGCGGTGCGTCTTTTCACTCTGGTCGTCAAAATACAACCAGATCGCATCCGAGCGCTGAATAATTTGGCCATGGCGTTGTCCGCGATCGATGGTAAGGCCAAGCTTGCGATCGCCCCAATCGATCGGGCGATCGAGATCGCACCGGCCAATCCCGAACTGCTGGACACCAAAGGTGTGGTCTTAATGAAGGCAGGTGACCTGCCGGGCGCAAAAGTCGTATTTGAAAAAGCGATTCAAATCAACGATGATCCTCGCTTCCGTTTCCACCTGATCATGATCCTCAAAGCGATGGGGCTGAAGGAACAAGCACGGCAACATTGGGATGCGTTGGACCGTCAACGCCTCGATCCAACCGCTTTAACACACGAAGAACGCATCGAACTGGAAGAGATCAGTAAACAGTTTTCTGGCAAAACCGTTTCTTGAACCCAAGCGGATAGCGACCAACCATGAGCGACACCAAAGAATCAACCGACTCCGATGAAGCCACCACTCCGGCTCCAGACTTTTCCCGTGGCATCATCGCTGCGATCGTGGTAATGCTGTTTTCGGGCATCGCCCATGGCTACCTTGACGGAAGATGGTCCGACAACTTGGATCTGCGAGTTCACGGCGATCGTATCGAATCACTGCCGCAAGAGTGCGGCAAGTGGAAGATGACAAAAGAGCGTGACTTAGATGATAGCGCTGCTGACTTGTTGCGTTGCTACGGTTCAACTTTGCGAGATTACGTTGACAGCCAGACGGGGGATCAAATCACAGCGTCTGTGTTGTTCGGGCCTCGTGGCCCCACCGCAATTCACATCCCGGAAATCTGCTTTGATTCCATCGGGACACAACAAGTGGGCGATCGAAAACAGCAGACAATCGAAGTCAACGGTAAACGGCACACGCTGTGGTCGGTTCGATTCTCACGTGACGAGAATCCCGAACCGTCTATTGAAGCTTGGTACGCATGGAGCGACGGTGAGGAGTGGATCGCGAGCAACTATCCGCGATTTTGGATGACCGACACGCTATACAAGGTCCAGATTTCCGGTCCGGTTGGCGACAAGGATTACAGCCCATGCCGAGACTTTCTAACATCATTTTTGCCGCAACTGGAAGAATTAAAGGTTCGTGATTAGTCCATTCAGCTGAGATTCGACGACGAGTAGATCACATCACGAACGTTCGCACTGCGAACCCAAGAATCAAAGAAGATTTCATGTCCGACATTATTAATACAGCAGGCGGCGTAGCGGTTGGCGTTCCCATCGCCGAACAAACCGAAGCCTGTGACAGCATCGATAAACCGACGCTGAAAGTTTCATCGCTACGCCCGGATCAACTTTCCTTTTACCGACTGAAATACCGGGTTGATCAAGTCTTGGCTGTCGTTTTACTGATCGTCTTGATGCCTGTCATCGCTTTTCTCTATGTCTTGGTCAGAATCTCTTCGCCTGGGCCCGGGTTGTATCGTCAGCAACGCTTAGGCGAAAACGGTAAGAAATTCACGATGCTAAAACTGCGTTCGATGCGATTCGACGCCGAAGCAAAGTCGGGTCCGAAATGGGCTGACAAGAATGATGATCGCGTGACAATGGTCGGCCGCTGGTTACGCAAGCTGCATCTGGACGAACTTACCCAGCTTTGGAATGTTGCGCGAGGCGAAATGTCGTTGGTTGGCCCGCGACCTGAACGCCCAGAGATCAGTGAAGTCCTGCACCCGATCATCGACCAATACTATGATCGATTAAAGGTTCGTCCCGGCGTAACCGGTTTGGCGCAAATTAATTTGCCGCCGGATCATACGCTCGAGGACGCGATGCGAAAGCAAATTCTGGATTTGAACTATATCGATCACGCCAATTTCTGGTTGGATTTTCGCATGCTGGTCGCCACGGCTCTGCGATTGGTGGGCCTTAGAGGTGAGACGGTCATGCGAATGATGTTTCTTTGTCGGCGTGACCTCGTTCGCCATATTCATGATCCGGAACCGCAAACAGGCGTTTCGGTGCGACTTCCGCTTCGCGATACTGGCGTTTGGAAAATCCACCGTCCCGGCGATGAAAAGGTAGCGATGAAGAGTCATGCCAGTGTGGACGTCGCCGCTTCCTCGCCACGAACCCCACGTTAAGAACACTTTGGCCAGCGACACGATCGCCAACGCGCTTACGGTCGACGTTGAAGACTACTTCCAAGTATCAGCGTTCGAGTCGCGCGTCAGTCGCAAACGCTGGGACCAGTATGAATGCCGCGTCGTTGGCAATACCGAGACGCTGTTGCGGATTTTTGATGATGCCGGCGTACGCGGAACCTTCTTTCTGCTCGGCTGGGTCGTCGATCGGTATCCCGAACTGGCAATGCGAATCGCCCGGGAAGGACATGAGCTGGCCTCGCACGGCTATTGGCATCAGCTTGTCTATGACTTGAGTCGCGAAGAATTCGCGGACGACATCCGCAAATGCCATGACGCAATCGCCTCGGTCACGGGAGTCAGCGTCAAGGCTTATCGCGCACCCAGCTTTTCGATCACCGACCGCTCGCTCTGGGGTTTGCGAGTGCTTGCCGAGCAGGGATACCAAGTTGATTCCAGCGTTTTCCCCATGCGAGGTCACGATCGTTATGGGTTTTCAGGCGGGTTAAAGCAAATACATCAGATCAAAACTCAATCCGGCACTTTGATCGAGTTCCCTCCGACGGTGGGCAGTTTATTTCGCATACCGCTGCCGGTCGGCGGTGGTTATTTTCGCATTTTTCCTCTGTCCGTTACCCGCAAGTCGATTTCGGATTCAGGCACGACAGGTCAACCCGCGATGTTCTATACCCATCCTTGGGAATACGACCCCGAGCAGCCTCGTGTCGATGGGCTTCCCTGGAAATCGCGGTTCCGGCATTACACCGGACTGAAACGGTCCACGACGAGGTTAAAACGATTGTTACAGTTGCACCGTTTTGAGCCCATGACATCCATCATTGACTCTTACCGTCGATCGAACCCGTTGCAATGCATCGATTTGGCGAGTCAATGAGCGCTGCACAAAAACTCGTTCGAAACATCACGGCCAATTGGGTCGGCTTCGCCGTACGCGCCCTGGTTGCATTTTTTCTGACCCCATTTGTGCTCGCCAAGCTGGGTCCGGTGCAATTTGCGGTGTGGGCTGTCGTGCTCAGCCTGACTGGATACTACGGTCTCTTTAACCTTGGGTTCCGCGCGAGCCTGACTCAGTATTTGACGCGTTATCTGGCGTTAGAAGACTACGACCAAATGAATCGCTCGGCGAGCACCGGGTTTTTCTCATGTCTGTGCGTCGGAGTTGTGGTCATGTTCGTCAGCATAACGCTAGCGCTGATCGCTCCGTTCGTTTTTGATATTCCACCTGAACTTGTATCCGAAGTGCGCTGGGCGATCGTTATCGTCGGCGGCGGCGCCGCTTTGCAGTTCCCGTTCTACGTTTTTACATCGGTGTTCCCTTCGACTCAGCGATACGATCTTTCCAATCTGATCGGAATCACGATTCGGATTGCCCAGGCCGCCGCGATCGTCTTTGCATTGGTCCAGGAAACAGGGCTTGTCGGTGTCGCGGTCGCCGTGTTTGTTACCAATTTGTTGGAATACGTCATCCGTTGGCGAGTTGCGTTGCGGATTCTTCCACAGCTTTCTATTCAGTGGAGTCTGGTCGCACTGGGCAGCTTTCGCGAGTTCATCAGTTACGGGTTATGGAACTCGGTGATCAATGGCGCGACACTGATCATTACTCAGTCAGATCTGATTTTGATTGGTATCATGCTGCCGGTCGCGGCGATCACCCCTCATGCTTTGGCGGCAGGGCTGATGGGGCAAGTTCATGGGCTGCTGGTACCTGCGGCTTCGGTGTTTTTTCCCATCGCAACACATCTGCACGCAAAAGAAAAGTCGGATGCACTGGCGCAGCTCTTCCTGCACGGTTCAAGGTTCTTGTTCTGTATTTCAGCCTTGGCGGTATGCGTCGGGGTCTACCATGCTGCTGCTTTCTTTCAGCTTTGGATTGGTGATGAAAACATCGATCCCGATTTCGTTTCACCCGCAACGATATTCGCAGTGCTGGCGGCGGCAACGCTCGTCGGTGCAGGCAAGCGGATTGGCAATCAAGTGTTGATGGGGGCCAAGCGACTGCGAGTTCTAGCTTGCCTGACGACCACCGAAGCAATATGCAACATTGTGTTTAGTGTTGTGTTCTCGCTGCGATACGGGCTGATCGGCATCGCATACGGAACGCTCGTATCAGCATTTCTGGTGTCGTCGATTGGCAACGCGACCGCCGTTTGCCGTTACCTAGACATCAGCGCATATCGCTACGTCACAACTGTCATCATAAGACCGATCATTTTTAGTTTCGCTATTTGGATGACATGCAGCATGTTGGATTCGGTATTGCCAGCACCGTCAAGTTGGACGTGGTTGGTTGCTCGCGGTGCAATCGTTTGTCTGTTTGCGATACCGCTGCTTTTCTGGGTCGGTTTTGATCGCAGCGATCGGAAGCGTTTCGAGCCGGTGCTCCGCAAATTTCGACTCGAAGGAATTGTCGCGTGACCCATTGCGTTTACCGAAACTCAAGCGGTCGATTTGATCAGGGCAAGGGTGTGATTCAGTCGTTATGATCCGCAAAATCAGAAAAGAATTTGTCCTGTGGTATCGAGCGATTCTGGAAATGATACCCGGACGAATCGGTGAGGTGCTGAGGGCAAAATTGTACGGATATCGCTGTGGAAATCAGGTCCGCGTCTTGGCCGGCGTGACGGTCTATCACCCGGAAAAGCTGAGCATTGGTGATCGGACAGGCATTGCCGCGGGTTGCCAATTGAACTCTGCCGCTGGCATTACGATCGGAAACAACGTCCTGATCGGTCCTTCGGCGCTTCTCTGGACCCAAAATCACGTGTTCAATGATCCGGACACGCCGATTCGCGATCAAGGTGCCCAATACGCGGCGATCACGATTGAAGATGACGTCTGGATCGGCGGTCGCAGCGTGATTTTGCCCGGCGTTTGCCTGGCCCGGGGAACCGTCGTCGCAGCGGGAGCCGTCGTCACCAAGTCAACCGAGCCCTATTGGATCGTTGCCGGCGTGCCAGCAAAACAGGTTGGACAAAGGGGGTCGACGACCGACCAGGACCGACTAAAACAGTAAGTACGCCGATCTACTCCTCCACTCATTCGAATTTGCCATTTTGCCAATCGGCTGGTTGCGCGACGATCGAGCCGTCGCTCGCTACGTACGCCGCCAATGGCGCGTCATCACTGAATATCATCATCTTTGAAAAGCCTCCTCTTTGAAAAGCCTCCTCTTTGAAAAGGTCGTACGCCCATGTCTGATCTTGCGACCCGAGCCTATCGCAAGCTTCGGCGGATCGCATTGCGTCGAACCACCGAACTTCGCAATTCGATTCCTGCGGCCGTCATTGGTGGCGGAAAGATAGCTCCGGCGCACCTCTATGCCTATCAAGAATCAGGCGCCGCATACGCCGCAGCGGTTTGTGACTTGTCTCCGCGCGCACTCGCCAGCTCGATGTCTGGGTTTGTTGGGACGCGCGGTTTTCTGACGACCGAACAAATGCTGGCCGAAGTCAAACCGCAAGTCGTCAGTGTGTGCACATGGCCACAATCGCATCTTCAGTTGGTAACGATCGCCGCCCATGCCGGTGTCAAAGGAATTCTCTGTGAGAAGCCTCTTACCTTGCGTATGGATGAAGCGAAGCAGATGATCGACGTCTGCCAGGAAAACGGAGTCAAGCTGGGCGGCGCACATCAATATCGTTTTCATGATGCGTTTCGAGGTGCCGCTGAGATCGTACGCAGCGGAGGACTCGGCAAAGTTCGCAACGTTCGCGGAAATATTACCAGCACGTTAGCGAACAACGGTCCGCACTTAGTCGATGCCATCAGGTTTATCTTGGGTGATCGCCCGATCAAGTCAGTGCAGTGCGAATGTGTTCGCGAAACCGACCAGATCGAACGAGGTTACCCAGCAGAAGACTCGGCGACGTCCACCTTGCATTTCGATGGCGATGTGACTGTCTCGCTTGAAACAGGAACACGATCACCCGACTTTTTTGGGATCACCATCGAGGGCGATAAGGGAACCGTTAATATCTCTTTGACAGGTTTGAGAGGGAGCGTGCCGCTTCCCAAAGTCAGTCAAGACAAGAATCATTCGCGACAGCGAATGGTCAACGAGTTCATCGCATGGGTCCAAAATAAACGCGACGGATATGTCTCGAGTGGTGATCAAAGTGCCGCATCGGTCGAAGCGGTCCTTTCGCTCTATGAATCAGCCAAGACCGGCCAGCCCGTGCAGTTGCCACTGCAAAACCAGGGTGATGTTATCAAACAAGCTTTCCCGGTTGAGCTTGATGAAGATTCCTCGGGTCAAAGTCCGATTGTTTCGGTCGCCAGCGGGTTCGAATCTGACAAAGCCAATCGACTGGCAGTGGAGGGTGGCCAGCGGGCGTTGAATGAGTGGTTTAATTCTCGCCCGCACCTGGGATTGCCCGAAAAGCGTGCGCTCAATCGAGTCATCGCGTCCAAGCAGCTTGGTTCGACGGGAGGCCGCGAGGTTGCGGCATTCGAGAAGGAGATGGCGTCCATGTATGGGGCCGCCGCAGGCGTCGCATCGACCTCGGGAACCGCGTCCCTTCATGTCGCGTTAGCAACGGTTAACCCGAATCCCGGCGATGAAGTCATCACGACGCCGATCACCGATATGGGTTCAATCATTCCTATCTTAGCGTGTAACTGCTTGCCGGTTTTCGCTGACGTCGACGCCACGACTGGAAACATGACGGCCGAGACGATCGAAAAGCAGATCACGCCAAAGACGAGGGCGGTGATCTTGGTTCACCTGTTCGGGCGTCCCGCCGATGTGACTGGCATCAAGCAACTGCTTGACGAAAAAGGAATTGCCCTGATCGAGGATTGTTCGCAAGCGCACTATGCCGAGTTTGGCGACGGAAGAATCGGGTCGTTCGGCGATCTGGCTTGTTTCAGTTTCCAACAGAGCAAACAAATCACCTGTGGTGACGGCGGTATGACGTTGGTCAATCGCAAGGATTGGATCGAACGAGCACGATTGTTTATCGACAAGGGCTGGGATCGAAAGGGCAGCACCCGGTTCCATGAATTCCTGGGGATGAATTACCGGATGACCGAGCTGCAAGCCGCCGTGGGCCGCGAGCAGCTAAAACGGCTTCCCGATTTGGTACGTCAGCGACAAGCGACGGCCGAGGATCTTCGCCGTCGTCTGCAATCCATACCCGGCATCACACTGCCCACGGAAATCAGTGGCAGTCGTTCGTCGTGGTGGACGTTTCACTTGATGATCGAGAAGGGATTTTTTGTCCTGCCGCCGAGTACGATTTGTGACTTGCTGGCGGCCGAAGGCGTAAAGGCCAAGAATGGATACCTGCCACGTCCGATGTTCGAGGAAAAGGTGTTGCGCGAGCGAGTGACCTATGGAACAAGCGGGTACCCACTGGAGCAATACGGTTATCTCGACCCGGACCGAAGTGACTACCCCGGAACGATCGATCTGCTGGATCAGTCAATCTTGATGTCTTGGAGTCCCGATGTCTCTGAAAAAGTTGTGCTTCAGATCGAGCGGGCAATCAAGAAAGTATTCGGTGCGCTTCGTCGATGTGAGCCTTCCGTCGAAACGGTCCTAGCAAACTCGGATGCAAACTGATGTCGCAATCGGTTCGCAAGCATGTCAAGCGTGCGATCAAGCATCGTGTCCGCCCTCTCACGCATGCCTGGCTGCGTGGCCACCAATTGGTTGACGGGCTGCGCCGAATGAACATCAGCGGCGATCGGCCGCTATTTGTCCACAGTTCGCTTTCGTCGCTCGGGTACATCCCCGGCGGAATTCAGACGGTCCTCGATTCGATTCGTGCGGTGATCGGCAGCGATGGCAACTTAGCGATGCCGACTCACTCATGGGCGTCTGTCTCGCAGGGACTTCGCGAATTTGACGTTCGCAAAACGCCCTCATGCGTCGGGCAAATCACCGAAGTTTTTCGGCAGTGTCCTGGGGTGCAGCGAAGTTTGCACCCGACACATTCCATTGCGGCGGATGGACCGGGCGCGGCCGACCTCGTCAAAGACCACGAACGATCCGATACGCCCTGTGGGATCGACACGCCATACCACAGATTATTGGTTGCCGATGCAAGGATTCTGTTTCTCGGTGCGCCGTTCGAATCCAATACGTGCTATCACTGTGTCGAAGCGATCAGTGACGTCGATTATTTGTTGTCGCCCGACGAAGAACGCTTCGATTTGATTCGCGAAGATGGCTCCCGCGTGTCCGCGATGATCCGCCGTCACCGACGCGGCATACGTCGTGATCTGAGCCGTTTAAAATCGGAACTGCTCAATCGTGGAACCATGCAAGCCGCAATGATTGGAAATACGCCATGTTTGCTGATCGATGGTCGCAACTTTATGAATTTTCTGGGGGAAGAGTTGGATCGCGATCGCGAGTATTTATTGGCCTGAATTGTCAGGTCCAACGTTAAATCGGCCCCATATTCGACTGACCCATCGTTCTGTCATTCGACACACGACGATCAACTAGAATGTAATGATGACCCAAACGCTCTCAAACGAACCTGACATTGGCCCTCGTCGATCGGCGCAGAAGGTCTCCGACGATACCCAAGCGTGGCGAAAATTTCGGTCGTTCATGGCCGAAGACAATCGTGACAATGTTCCCGGCTATCAAGCTTATATGGATCGTTTATTCGGTTCGATCGATTTGCAAGGCAAACGGGTACTCGAAATTGGCAGCGGTCGCGGACTGATCAGCCTGTACTGCGCTCTGCAAGGGGCATCGCAGGTCGTCAGTCTCGAGCCTGAAATGGAAGGTTCGACGCAGGGAGTCCTACAGACGCACCAAAATCGGGCAAGGGAACTCGAACTATCGAATGTTGAAGTCCGGCGTGACGATTTCAACGAGTCGCGATTTGACGATGAACAATTCGATGTGATTGTCATGATTGCGGTATTGAATCATTTGCACGAAACCACCGACAATGCATCGTCCGACGGAGAATCTCGTCGACAGTTCACTAACATCGCCGGCCAGTTGCATCGGATTCTCAAACCAGGTGGGGTCGCCATCGCGACGGACGCATGCCGTTACAGTCTTTGGACCCAGGCGCGTCGACTGGGTTATCCGCGACAGTTGTGCCTGGCGCAGCGCACCATCAACTGGAAAATACATCAGCAACCGGCGGTGTGGAGCAGTATCTTTACCGACGCTGGCTTTTCCCGCTGCGACATTCGTTACCCGATTCCCTTTCGACTTCGACATCTCTCGCCGATACTGACAAACCGAGTTGCGAACTGGGCGTTGTCGGGCGAGTTCATTCTTCTCGCGCATCGATAGTGAACGAGAAATGATTCACGTTGCTTTTGTCGTGCTTCGCATGGACACCGGAGGTGCCGAGCGTTGCATTGCGCGCCTTGCCAACGGATTGGATCGCGACCAGTTTCGTGTTTCGATCATCTGTATGGTGCGGTCAGGTGAAGCCGCGTTGTGGATCAAGCGAGACGATGTCGACGTGATCGAGTTGAATTGCCCCGAAGGTAATAACCTGACATCGGTACGACGACTGGCCGAGTGCGTGCGCCGAATAAAGCCGGATATCGTTCAGTCGCACAATTGGGGAACGCTGCTAGAGACTCATTTTGCGGTTCGATCCATTTCGGGGATCTCGCATATTCACGCCGAACGTGGCACCGTCTTGGGCACCAACCATTGCGGGCCTAAGCAGCGTTGGTTGCGTCGTATTGCGATGAGGTATGCGTGCCGTCGGGCACGGGGAATCGTCACCAATGCTGATTCGATTGCCGCGAAGGTTGCATCCATCGTAAAAACCGCTAAATCGACCATCCATGTCATTCCCAATGGCGTTGACCCGGCGATCGACGAATGCGATCTCGGGAAAGAAGCCGCACGCTGTCGAGCAATGCTAGGTATCGACAGTGATGACTTTCTGTTTACCAGTGTCGGTCGTATGGTCGCCGTGAAGAACTTTTCGCTCGCGATCGAAGCCTTTGCGGGGTTGCAACAATCCAATCAAAAGCGAGCTCGGTTGCTGTTGGTCGGTGAAGGGCCACGGCGAAAGCAGTGGCAGCAGTTGGCGAACGATCGAGGTGTTGGCGATCGAGTCATCTTTGCCGGAGCTCAAAAAGATGTCTGGCCGTATCTTGCAGCTTCGGATGTCTTCATCAATACGAGCCACAGCGAGGGCATGAGCCAGTCTTTGTTGGAAGCAATGTCCGTCGGCGTGCCGATCATTGCAACCGATGTCGGCGACGCTAAAAAAATCGTCGCTTCACCTATGCCCTGCGGAACGATTGTGCCGCCGGGAGACTGCGATCAATTGAAACAAGCCATGGCCGATGCGATGACAAACGGGCAATGGATGTCAGAGATG
Source organism: uncultured Pirellulaceae bacterium (assembly GCA_963975425.1). GTDB lineage: Bacteria > Planctomycetota > Planctomycetia > Pirellulales > Pirellulaceae > CAXBGS01. The sequence goes on along the minus strand of CAXBGS010000002.1, from coordinate 478,674 downwards.
TCGGAGGCTGCGCGTGCGAAGCATCGCGATAAGTACGGATTGCAGTCCATGATTCGTCAGCACGAAGACTATTATCGGCACAACGTGATCGGCGGGACAAAGACCAGGATGCACCGAACCGCGGCTGTCATGGGGGCCACTTCATGAGTCTCACCGGCCTTGCTTGGTTGTTGCTATTTTTTGGGTTGATGGTCGCCTCACTGAGACGACCGGTCTATGCCTGTTGCGCCTACCTGATGACCGTGCTGGCAAATCCGATGTTTTGGTGGTGGGGAACCGGGGTGATCAGTTCCATCACGATCCGCTGGAGTCTGTTGGGTGCTGCGCTCTTTTTGATCGTGCTTTTGACGCAGTGGTCCAAGGCGCCGGCATTGACGAAGTCGGGCAAGAAGTACGCAACATTGCTCGTGTTTTATGCCGTCAATGCGTTTGTCGTACATCAATTGTTCGCTGCGAATCCTGTTCGGAGCTGGGAATCCTGGGACATGCTCTGGAAGTCCGCGCTCTTGTCGATCTTGATCTACTTTTCGATTCAAACGATCGAAGACTTACAGATTTTCCTGACGGCTATCGTGATCGGCTGTGGCTATGTCGGATACGAGGTTGTCGTCAACGATGCCGGTACGTTCATGGGCGGACGCTTGGAAGGAATTAACTTTCCCGCGGCACAAGGTTCAAATGCCGTAGCGGCGGTGATGTCGATGGCTCTGCCATTGGTTGGCTATTTTATTGTTTGCGGCCCCAAAACGTGGCACCGCGTGCTCGCGTTTCTTTCCGCACCGCTAATCCTTGATACGATCTTTCGTTGCAATAGCCGCGGCGCATATTTGGGCATCATCGCCACCGGGATTTGGCTGTTGTACGTCTCGAAGGGGCGGGTTCGAATTCGCGCCGCGAAAGTGCTCGCTGGCGGTGCGATCGCCGTTCTGTTGCTCGCGAATAATGAAGCCATTCTGGAAAGGTTTGTTTCGATCTTTGTTGAATCTTCCGAACGTGATGGCGCTGCGTCTGAACGTATCCTGTACTGGACGTCTGCGCTGCAAATGATTTCGGACTACCCGCTGGGGTCGGGCGGCGAGGCGGCTTTCCGAAGTGAGCGTGGGCTGCAATACATTTTGCATTTCCGCCCCAATCGTGAATATCGTTCGGTCCACAATGGGTTCTTGGACATCGCGGCGGGCTGGGGGATTCAAGGGTTCGCGATCTATTTCTTCATCATTGCTGTCCCGTCGATCGCTTTGTGGCGCGCGACACGTGTCTATACAAGACTAGGATATGAGTCGGACGCATTTTTGGGCGCAGCGATTCAAGCGATGTTGATCGGGCAACTTGTTTGCACGGTGTTTACCAACGTGCTTGATGGGGAATGGTATCTCTGGATCACTGCCTGTTCACTTGCTTATGCGCGTCTGGCATCGCTGGATGCGGACATCGAAACGGAATTGGAAGAAGAGGCGGATACTGATTTCGAGCCCGTACCGGAAGAACCCGTCGTCGCCATCTAGTCGCACAACAAACATCATGAACCAAACTGATACGCAGAAAACCGGCACGGCGGTCGCTGAAGAAGCCGCAGAGATGGAAAGGCTGAACGAGCGGCAACGAACGTACTATGAGCAGTGCGAAGGCGAGCTGTCCGAAGCCGGCAACACGGTGACGCGTTCTTGGGCGCTGTTGCGAGACCGTGTCGCACAGTATCGAGTCGAAATCGGCGTGAAACAAGATATCCGTTCTCTGCACATGCAATGGTTGGGCGACTTGGCCGGCTGTCGAACGATGGAACTTGGTTGCTCAGCTGGCAACAACGTTTCAATGCACATGGCCAAAGAGGCCGACTCCTACTTGGGTGTCGACCTGAACTCCGTCGGCATCGAACGCCTCAAGCAAAAGTTCGTCGAGCGTGATTTGCCGAAGGGTGACGCGGTGGCGGCCGACTTTTTAAGCCCTGATTTTCAACCCGAGCCATTTGACGTCATTTTTGCGCACGGCGTTTTGCATCACTTCCGTTACTTCGATGCGTTTCTTGAAATACTGCATTCAAGATTAAAGCCGGGAGGACGCGTGATTGCGTTTGATCCTTTGCAAACGGCGATGCTGCCGCGACTGATTCGTTACGCGTATCGGCCTTTTCAATCGGATGCAGACTGGGAGTGGCCTTTCAATCGTAAAACCTTTCCTGCCATGGAACGATATTTCGATGTGGCCGCATTGCAGGGAACGATGGGCTGGGCCAAGTGGGGCATCCCGTTGCTGCCAATTAGTTTCGGCCTAGCGGTCAAGGTTGGCCGCCCATTGCATGGTCGCGATATGCGAATGGCAACGTCACGCTCGCGTCACCTGTGGCGATGCATGAATGTTGCGACACTGCTCGTGCGAAAAGAACTGAAGTCGTGATGCGGGATCCGCAACAGTTATCGGTCTTAAGTGTCTGCACAAATTTGCCGTCTGTCCGGTCACCGATTCGCGGCCTATTTGTGCGTCGTCGGCTTGAACAAATGGCCCGACGTTGCAGTTTGACGGCGCTGATGCCACAGCCGTTCTTTCCTTGGCTGCGTCCGATCGGACAAGACGACCAAGCCTTGCAAGCGTCGTTTCCGATTGCAAGCCGCAAGATGTTCTATTTTCCAGGTGTACTGAAACACCTGGACGGCAGGTGGATGAGTCGGTGTGTCGACAGATGGCTGCGAACGATTGACGTCACGCATCCAGCTGTCATCGACGCTCACTTTGGCTACCCCGAAGGCGTCGGTTGCTATTACGCGGCCGAGAAACACAAGCTTCCCATCTTTATCACGATTCGTGGTTTGGAAGTCGATTTGTTGCGAGACCCAAGGATGCGACCGGTCTTGGTTGAGGCGCTGCAGAACGCGACCGGCGTCATTGCTGTTAGCGATTTTCTGAAAGAAACCGCGGTCAACGCAGGAGTTGATGAATCCCAAATCACCGTTATTCCCAACGGCGTCGATACGGAAAGATTTTTCCCTGGGGATCGTACCAGCGCGCGACGTGAACTCGGAATCGCGGACGGCCAACGGTTGATTGTTTGCGTCGGAACGCTTAAACGCGTCAAAGGGCACGACGTGTTATTGAAGGCGATGTCTGCGGTCCGAAAAGGCGTCCCCGCTCGACTGGTTTGTGTTGGCGGTCGGGGCGATCCGCAATGGGCCGACGAACTTGAAAGGATGGTTGTCTCGCTAGGACTGTCCAACGAAGTGTGCTTCGTGGGCGCCGAGCCTCCCGATCGCGTTGTTCAGTGGCTGCGTGCAGCCGACGTGTTCTGCTTGGCCAGTCACCGTGAGGGTTGTTGCAACGCGGTTCTGGAAGCGGTTGCCACCGGAATCCACGTGGCCGTGACGCGTGTGGGCGACAACGCACATGTCGTCACCGGTCCCGAAATCGGATTATTGGTCGATCCTGGGGACTCAGAAGGCTTGGCAAATGCGATCGTTGAGTCACTATCGAATTCACATGATCCAACGGTCATTGCCAATTCGGTCGGGTCCTATTCATGGGATGACGCGGCGCAACGCGTGATCGAGTACTTTGATTCGAAGCTAATCGACCGATCGCATTGATCGTCCTCATCGGGCAAACCTGTCAACTTTACCACTCTTTGCTGCGACATCGACCGCCACATGCCAGCTGCTGAACCGACATCACCGCGCCGCGCCATTTACCACCATCGCACTCGGGGCGATGGCGCCGAAGGGATCCATATACGCGAAATGGGTGATGCACTGGAAGAATTGGGGTTTCAGGTGGAATATTGTTGCCCCAAACAGGCCGATCGCCAGCCGGGACTCTCGCTAGGCATGACGGGCATCTCAGCCGCAGATTCCGCCGGTTTCGCCGGCAAGCTGAGGCACCTCGTACGGCAGAGCGGCGAGTTAGCATACAACGTTGTCTCTTTCGTTCGTCTCTGGCGAGCTCTGGGGAAACACCAGCCTGAATTCGTTTATGAGCGTTACTCGTGCTATCACTTCGGCGGCGTTGCCGCGGCAAAGGCTCGACGCGTCCCCTTGTTGTTGGAAGTGAACTGCACCTATGCCGGTGACTTTCCTCGACGCGTCTTGACGTATCCGCGCATCGGACGATGGATCGAAAACTATGCACTGCGCAATTCAAGCGGCGTCGCCGTGGTGTCCGAGCCACTTCGACGCTGCGTGCAAAAACGCCCGCACCCACAGACGCGTATCACCGTGACACCCAATGCGGTCAACGAACATTCGGTGCAAGACTATTTGGCCCATCGCATCGGCAACATGAAGCGGAAAGAACTGGGACTGGACGGTCGGATTGTCATCGGATTTGTCGGGTCACTGCGTCGCTGGCATGGCGTGGACCGGATGATTCAGTTGATACCAACCATTCTGAAGCAAGTGCCGAACGCAAGTTTTCTGATCGTCGGTTCAGGTGAATTGGAAGATTCTGTCCGCAAACTACACGATGACCCAGAGATTAGCGATCGCGTGATACTGACCGGAGGCGTTCCGCACGCCGAAGTCATGGGGCTGGTTGATGCCTTAGATATTGGGTTGATGCCACAATCCAACGAGTGGGGATCGCCGATGAAAATTTTAGAGTATATGTCACTTGGAAAACTAACCGTAGCACCGAAACTGGAACCGATCGAAGCTTTGATCGAACATGGTAAGACGGGTCTGCTCTTTGATTCAACTCGCGACGAGGCATTTCTGGACGCGATCTTGCTCGCGTGTAATGACGAGTCGCTGCGGCGACGGATCGGAAGTGCCGCACAGGATAAGGTTCTGACGTCCCACCGGTGGACCGACAACGCCAAACACTGCCTTGCGCTGTTGGAGGTTTCCACCGATGCCTAGTTCGCTCGCTCGGCCATCGACTCGCCCCACAGACTTTCGGGGTTGGCGTTGATTAATCTAGCCATTGTCGTGTTTTGGATCAGCGTGGTGCTGCTTGCGATACCACTAGTGATTTATCCTGTCGCAATGTTGATTGCGTCTAAATTCTGTCGCACTCAACCGGTGGGCAGCGCCAGGCCGGCGGTAAGTCTGATCATCAGTGCGTACAACGAGGCGGCCGTTATCGAAAAAAAACTGGATAACGCGGTCAAGCTGCAATACGCCGGCGATCCAATCGAAATCATCGTGATCTCAGATGCCTCCGATGACGGTACCGATGAAATCGTGCAGGCACGACCGGAGAAAAATATCCGGCTGTGCCGACAAGAAACCCGGCTGGGTAAATCCGCCGGGCTGACACGATTTTGTCCCGAAGCAAAGGGCGACGTGCTGGTTTTCACGGACGCAAACTCGATGTTCTTGCCCGACGCGATCGAAAAATTAGTACGGCACTTCGACGATCCGAAAATCGGATACACCGTCGGCTCTCAGCGATACAACGACGCCGACGAGACCGCCTCCGCTGAAAGCGAGAAAGCCTACTGGAATTTCGAGCTGCTTTTAAAGCAATGGGAAAGTCGCGTCAGTTCCGTTGTTGGTGCTGACGGTGCAATCTACGCACTGCGCAAAGAACTCTTTCAGCCACTCCGTCCCGAAGACATCAACGATTTTCTGTTGCCACTGAAAATTGTCGTTGCTGGTTTCCGCGGGCGTTACGAACCACAAGCGATTTGTTTCGAAGAAGCCGCACCGAGTTTTCATGGGGAGTTTCGTCGCAAGTATCGAATAGTTAATCGCAGCCTCCGAGCCGTTTTAAAGGCGCCACAGTCGTTGAACCCGTTTCGTGTCGGCGTCTTCGCGTTTCAGTTGTTGGGGCACAAGGTGTTGCGGTGGCTGGGGCCGATTTTCTTGATTGCGTTGTTGATCAGTTCGCTGATCTTAACGCTATACGATGTTCAACCCTTCGAGATACTGCTCGCGGTCCAGTTAGTCGCCTATTCGATCGCACTGGCTTACGTCGTTCCGCCGCTGCGACAATTTCGAGTCGTTTATATCGCGTTCTATTTTGTATTGGTGAATCTCGCGTCTTTGTATGGGATCGCGTTATTGGTTTTCGGTCGCACAATCGGAGTGTGGAAGCCTCAACGATGATTCTTGAAATTCTATTTTGGTGTGCGTTCGCATCAGTGCTGCTGACTTATTGCCTGTACCCTTTGTTCGCAACGTTTCTGGGCGGCGTCGATACATCGATCAGGCAGCCAGCGGCGGAATTGACCATCGAATCGTTACCGGCGATCAGCTGCTTGGTCCCCGCGCACAACGAAGAGTCTGTGATTCGCCAGAAGATCAAGAATTTTCAATCGCTCGACTATCCGGCGGACAAGCTGGAAATCATTATCGGCGACGATGGCAGCGATGACCGAACACGCCAGTGGGCGTCGGAGTTGGTTTCCGATCGCGTTCGGTTGCTGCCGCCGCAACAGCGGTCCGGAAAAGCTGCGACCATGAATCGCTTGGTCCAGGCCGCCAGCCATCCCTTGCTGTTTTTTTCTGATGCCAACGTCATGCTGGAATCCGGCGCGATACGCGTGCTCGCGTCCCATTTCAGGGACCTCGACGTGGGAGCGGTTACCGGCGAAGTGACGCTGGTTCAAAGCGGAGAAGAAATACGCGCCGGCGAGTCCGCTTATTATTGGATGGAACGTCGCATTCAAGGCGCCGAGTCACACTTGGGCAGCGTGATTGGGGTCGACGGGGGTATGTATTTGATTCACCGCGACCGGTTTTCGCTGCTTCCGCCGGATACGATTTTGGATGACTTTTTTGTGTCGATGTCCGTGATCCGTGCGGGATATCGCGTCGTCTATGACGCCGGTGCGAAAGCGGTTGAAAGCGGAACGCCCACCGCGCGGCAAGAGTTTGCACGTCGTGTCCGTATCGCCGCCGGCGCAGTCCAACTTCTGCGACGCGGTCTGACCCCGAGGATTGGTCAGCCACGCTTGTTGGCGCAGTTCGTCTCACACAAGTTGCTTCGCTGGATTTCACCGCTGCTGCTGATGGTGATGATCACGACAAGCCTGATGCTATGGGAACACGGATTTGTCTATCGATTCGCTTTCGTCGCACAGGCCGCATTCTGGTTGATCACCTTGTTGGTTGCATCCTCGCATCGTTTGCGCAGGCATGAACTTGGGTCAATCATTTTCTACTTCGGGCTAAGCCAGGCCGCGATTTTAATCGGGCTACTCAAAGGCATTTTCAACCGTCAATCCGTCCGCTGGGAGCGAACGGCGCGCGGGTTCGAAAATTCGATCGGGGAAAGGAACTGACTTGAAGTCGGCTGTGAAACAAACGTGTTGTTGCTGCGGTTTACCGACGCGATCCGGCGTAGGACTCTCGAGCAGATACACACCGCAAGAATTAGCGGTTGCCACGTCAAGACGATGTGGTTACCTCTGCGATCACACCGTGTCCGTGTCCGCGATTGTGATCTTGGTTGCGATCGTGTTCTTGGTTGCGACGGAGGCGATCGCCTAGAATGCTATTTAACTCCTATGAGTTCCTGGTGTTTTTGCCGGTGTGCGTGGGCGGCTACCTCGCTTTAACACGTTCACGGTGGGACGGCGCAGGTATGACTTGGCTGCTGCTCGCATCCGCGATTTTTTATACGTGGTGGAAACCTGCCGACCTGTTCGTTCTTGCGTCTTCTGTGGTCGTCAACTTTCGCTTGGGACAAATGATATCGAGGGATCGTAGCCGGTCGCTGTTGGCGATCGGGATCGCACTCAATCTAGGCTTGCTCGGTTACTTCAAATACACCGGATTCTTGCTGGGCACTCTGGGGTTGGCGGATCACGACTTTGCGCAAATTGCACTGCCGTTGGGGATATCTTTTTTTACGTTTCAGCAAATTGCCTACCTCGTCGATGCCTATCGCGGTGAAGGCTCGCATGCGCCGCTAAAGCATTACGCTTTGTTCGTATCCTTTTTTCCACAGCTTATCGCGGGGCCGATCGTTCACCACAAAGAATTGTTGCCCCAATTTTCATCTGCGTGGCAGTCGAAAAGGAATCGGTGGAACGATATCGCAATCGGATTCTCGATCTTTGCGATCGGCTTGTTCAAGAAAGCGGTGCTGGCGGATCGCATCGCTCCCTATGTGCAAGACGCATTTGGTGCGGTGGAGTCCGGAGCCGATCCTTCGTTGATTTTCGCGTGGCAGGCCGTGATCGGATACGGTTTGCAGTTGTACTTTGACTTTTCCGGCTATTGTGACATGGCAATTGGCGCTGCCAGGATGTTGGGAATCGAATTGCCAGTCAATTTCGCGTCGCCTTACAAGTCACGCAATATCAGCGAGTTTTGGCGTCGGTGGCATATTACGCTATCACAGTTCCTGCGTGATTATTTGTATTTCCCCTTGGGGGGCAGTCGGCACGGCACGCCGCGCACCTTGCGCAATTTGATGATCACCATGGCGCTAGGCGGGTTATGGCACGGGGCGGGCTGGAACTTTGTCGTGTGGGGAATCCTGCATGGCATGTTCTTGTGTGTCGCTCATGCTTGGGGGATGGCTCGAAACCGAATCGATCCCGAGCGTAAGATCGAGAAAACGGTTGCGTATTCGTTTGCAGCGAGCGGATTAACGTTTTTGTGCGTGTCGATGGCCTGGGCGTTTTTTCGTGCTGAAAGTTCTGCGGCGGCGATGCGACTGGTCAACGGACTATTCGGTTTCAATGGTGTCGACATTCCGATCGCGCTACATCGCAAGGCTGCGGATATGGGGTTGGGATTCGAAACGTTCGGTATCGCCGCATCCGATGCGGGCACGACGATGTTCGTTTCGTTCTCGGCGTGGATACTGGTTTTACTGGGCATCGTCTGGTGTCTTCCCAATACCAGTGAAATTGCTGGACTGTCTGATGCTGTCGTCGCGACCCAGATCAGCAACGCGCGACGAACGCCGCGTAACCGATTCGCGTGGGCGCCGAATCGACGTTGGGCGATGATGTCGGGACTGCTATTGGCAATCGGCATCCTGTCGCTGCCGGAAGTATCCGTCTTTCTCTACTTTCAATTCTAGGTTGGTTCACATGCGCGCACTTCGTTTTCTCAATTCACGATCGCCTTGCCGGATTGGATAAAGTCTTGGACGAAAGTGAAATCAACGAAAGCCCTAGGGACCGAGCAGACAGCGCAACGTTCATGGGCTGGTCGATGGCAACATGTATCGTTGCGATATTGCTTGTCGCTGGGATCAATGGTGTTGTCGATCCCTATTTGCGATTTGAGTGGTTTCGAATCGAGCGGGTCAACGCTTATCGCCCCAAGGCCGTTGGACAAGTAAGAATGGCCAAGGCCTATCAAATTCGCCGAGTCGAACCGAGAACTGTTGTGTTAGGCAACTCGCGCGTCGATCTCGGCATCGATCCGCAAAGCAAGACTTGGCCGGCAAACGTATCTCCGGTGTACAACGCGGGCCAACCGGGCGGTGGGATGTGGGCAAACCTCTATTATTTGCGACACGCTGCGTACGGTCGCAAAATCGATCATGTTGTCCTGGGTGTCGACTTTTTCGATTTTTTTCGTGACCAAAGCAAGTCATCCGAAATTGATAGCAGCCGTAACGACGTTCGGCGTTTGTTAACCGACGCCGAGGGACGCTCGAATCAACAGCGATGGAAATCGTTGGTTTCTGATACCGTTCGATCGATCGCTTCGATCAGCGCGATGTGTGACAGCGCATTGACGGTTGCCAGTCAATCGGACCCAAACGTCGCAGACATTGGTACTCGCGGCTTGACGTCGGGTGAACCTTTTCGCCCCATCATTTGGCGACAAGGGCAACGTTCATTGGTGGACGAAAAAAATGCGGATTATCGACGCAAGCTTCAAGTCAAAAATGGCGACATCTTCGACCGGTCCAACGACCGCACGAAAGACCGTGAGTCCGCCGACTGGGACTATCTTGATGAGCTGATCGGATTTTGTGACGAAAACGAGATTCGGCTGACCGTTTTTCTTCACCCGTATCATGCTGAATTGCTTCAACTGATTGACCAATCGGATCGTTGGCGATTCTTTGACGACTGGAAACGCGAACTGGTTGTTCGTTGTGAACGGTCAAACCAAGCCATCGATGTTTGGGATTTTGCATGTGTGACGCCGGTCACATCTGAGCCAATTCCGCAGCCAGAGGATCGTGATACGATTATGCGATGGTATTGGGAATCGGGGCACTACCGCCGTGAAGCCGGTGAGTTGATATTAGCTTGTATGTTTGGCGACGCAGCAGATCGCGATCGTGCCGAATCGTTAATTTCGGGAAAGAAGCTAGACCCGCAAGTCATCGAAAAACATTTGAGTCAACAACGAACGCTGATCAGTCAGCGACGCAACGAAACCGATGCAGGCGATCACTCAGTACCTGTGTCGACGAACCTTTCCAGTACCGAAACCGCCGAATAGCCGACTGATCATGTCCGTTCCAAACGACAACCTGCCATCGGTGCTATTCGTCGCGTTCAATTATCCGCCGTATGCAAACGTGGGAATCTATCGGACGCTTCGCTTCACACGATACATCGGCCAGTTCGGTTGGAAGCCAATGGTGCTGACGTGTGCCCCGGATGTGAGATACGGACGACTTGACGAAGCGCTACTGGATTTGATTCCCGACGGCATTCCGATTCGACACGTTCCTTTGGTGCGCCGAGAGGAGCAGATCAAAGCTTCGATGCGGAAGTGGATTCCTGGTTCCGGCAATCAGGCACCAGGACCGGCTTCGGTTGACCATCGTTCGCCACCGTCAAAGCGGTCGCCTCCCGCGATACCGAAAAAGGCTTCATTGATTCGGCGTAAAACGACCGAGGTCTTCTTCGGCGTGCCTGATGATAAGGTCAGCTGGAAAGGTCCGGCAGTCGAAGCCGGTTTGGAAATGGTTCGAGAACGTAAGCCGCGTGCCGTCTTCGCAAGCGGGCCTCCGTTCACAACTCACTTGGTCGCGAGAGAGATAGCCAGACGAGCCAACCTGCCACTCATCTTGGACTTTCGCGATCCTTGGTCTCGCGCGCCCTGGGGTGCGAGGCATCAATCGCGAGTGGCCCAGCGGATGGTCACCAGACTGGAAAGCCGCTGCGTCCACGACGCGACTCGTGTGATCCTTAACACGCAGCGAATGCAGCAAGAGTTTCAGAACTTTTACACCGATCTGCCCAACGATCGCTTCGCATTTGTTTCCAACGGCTTTGACCCCGAAATGCTGGATCTGGTCGGCGAGATTTCCAACGCGCATGATGCATCGGCAGCACAAGACCAGTCCGGAGACGATGCGAGCTTGCATTTACTGCATCCGGGAAGCCTCTATCGCAACCGAGACCCGCGGCCGCTGTTGGATGCGATCGAAATTGTTCGACGCGAAGGCATCCGCATCATCTTTGAACAATTGGGGCCGTGGGATCCGCACTTCCAGCTTCCTGAATATGCCGAACGACTTGGAATCCGTGATCAGCTGCGGATGAGTGATCCGGTGCCACACCGCGAAATGCTGCAGCGAATGGCGGGCAGCGATGCGTTCTTATTGCTGCAGCCGGGCACCGACATGCAGATTCCCGGCAAGCTTTTCGAAATGCTGTTGTTCCGCAAGCCTATTTTGGCACTTGCTGATCCCGGATCTGTTGCAGAATTGATCTCATCGTCTAAGATGGGTGCCATTGCACCACCCAATGATACTAAGGGTATCGCGACGTCGCTTCGACAGCTGCACGAATTCCGCCCTTGTGATGCCGCGTGGAAGCTAGCGATCGAAGCATATGATGGGCGAAAGCTTAGCGAGCAATTAGGGTTGATTCTGGATCATTCAACGGGTTTCAGATGAGTTTGCTTTACAGCCGCTTGATGCATCACGCGATTCTGCCATTGATGTTGGCACCGACCCGCAGTCGCATGAGATCGCACGTTCGATCGATTCGTCAGCGTCAGCGATGGCCGATTGAAGAGATCCAGCGTTGGCAACTGGACCTCTTTCGGCAAGTCGTAGCGGTTGCAAATGAGCATTCGCAGCTCTATCGCGAGCGACTGAAGCGATCGGGTGTCACCGCCGATTCGATTGAAACGCTTGATGACATCGGCCACATCCCGATTACCACCAAGTCGGACATCGAGACAAACTTTCCCGATCGGATGGTTGTCGCGGAACGCCGAAGTTCGGACTGGGCCTATGTCGGAACTCGCGGTACAACGCGGCGCGTGATGGTCGTTCAAGACTTCGAGCGGCGAGATGCAGGCCGGGCCGCCAGTATGATCACGCAGGTCGAGGACAGCCCCTATCGCTATGGCGCATCGGTGGTCTCGATCCCTCCCGATGCGTGCAGTGTTCACTGCGGGTTAGAAAACACGCGTGCCTCGTCGGTCACCGGGCAACTGTTTTCGATCGCCAGTTTCCGTAAGCCGTTCAATCGTGAATCGGTTAGCGATTTGCGTGGATTGGTGATGGATCAATGGGTGCGACGGTCTCATGACTTACCTCCGCTTGCGTTGGATTCGCCCGGGGAGTCACTGCCGGAGTGCATTGAAGAATTGCGGCGTCATCGTCCCGTCCAACTGGTTGCTCTGCCTGAATATCTGCGTGACCTTGCGCGATACATCCTGAGGACAGGCGACCGCCCACAGCCGATTCCGATCATTCGTGCGATGGGAGCGAACTTTCCTGAGTCATGGCGAGACGAAGTTGCCACGGCATTTCGCGGCACGGTGCGTGAACATTATGGAAGTCGCGAAATGGGGCCGATGGCTTTCGATTGTATTCACCGCGACGGTATGCACTTGTTGACTGACCAGCACTACATCGAAGTCGTTCGGGACGGCAAGCCGGTGGATGATGGTGAGATCGGGCAGGTCTTGGTCACCGACCTGCAGAATTATTCAATGCCGATCATTCGGTACCAGATTGGTGATCTCGCCAGACTTGACCGACGCCCCTGTCGATGCGGGCGTCAAACACCCAGGATCAAGCTGGAAGGCCGCTTGGAGGATGCATTCGTGTTGTCGTCCGGCCGCGTCTTGACGGCCGAAGCGGTTTCAAACTTCTTTGCGACCGTACCAGGAGTGGCCGACTTTCAGCTGGAGGAAAAAGCGAACGAGCTGTGGTTGCTGCGCCTGGTGCCACATGATGGCCATGAACTGGACGGTGACTCGATCATCGAGAAATTCCGAGCATTTTCCGGCGTGGGCGGCCGAATCTCGGTTCGCATAGTAAAATTGATTAGGCCGGAATCCTCTGGCAAGTATCGCCACACCAAGAGTATTTCCTATTCGCGGTTTGATGCGACGTCGACCTCATCGACTTGTCTTGCGGCTGCACCTGAGGCATAGGCCATTCCACAATGTCGTCGACATCAACTGAACCGAAAGCTGGGCCCCACCATGTCGCGACCGATCAGCACCTTGCCTGAAAGTCCCAAGCTAGACGTCGAGTCGATTCGCAAATCTTTCCCCGTGTTGTCGCGCACCATCGGCGGGCAACCAATCGTCTATTTGGATTCCGCCGCGACTTACTTGACGCCTCAAGTCGTCATCGATTCCGTGACGGATTCCTATCGCAGCCTCGCGGGTTCCGTTGGACGTGGAGTCCATCTGATGGTCGAAGAGTCATCGGAACGCTATGCCGCAGCGCGACAAACGATTGCCGATTTTATTCGAGCCGAATCGGATGAGGTCATATTCGTTCGCAACGCGACCGAGGCGATCAATCTCGTTGCGGCCGGACTGCCGAGCGACGCGATCATCGTCGGGTCAGTCGGCGAGCATCACAGCAACTTGCTGCCGTGGCGCACTCGCCATCAATTGACCCAAGTCGCGATCGATGATTCCGGCTCCGTTGATCTCGATTCACTAGAGTTAGCGGTCAAGGACAAACAGCCCTCACTGATTGCGATCAGCACGATTGGCAATGCGATTGGGGCGATCAATGATGTCAATGAAATCGTAAAAATCGCGAGACGATATGGTGCGGATGTGCTTTTGGACGCTAGCCAATCGGCTGCGCATCATTGCATCGACGTCGGGCAATTGGATTGCGATTACTTGTGCTTTTCGGGACACAAGCTGGGTGGCCCGTCAGGGATCGGCGTGTTGTATGGCAAGCGTGAAAAACTCGAGCGGCTCGCGCCTTTGCTCGTTGGCGGTGGCGCGGTCGAAGATGTCTCCGAAACGGATTTTCAATTTTCCGAAATTCCCCATCGATTTGAATCTGGGACGCCCGCTGTCGAAGCGGCGATCGGATTAGCGGCCGTCTGTGATTTCCTAGAGAGTATCGGGCTCGATGCGATTCAAGCGCATGAGAACAAACTGACCGAGCGCCTGATTGAAGAACTCTCTTCGGTACCTCGCGTTAATCTTGTTGGCCCCTGCGATGCCAGTCGACGAGGGCCGATTGTGACGTTCCATGTTGATGGGCTCGAGGCTCACGGGGCTGCCCGAATGCTAAGTAGCCGTCGGAATATATGTGTCCGCAGCGGATTTCACTGCGCACAACCCGCCCACATCAGCAACGGATGGCGACCCACCTTGCGAGCCAGCTTTGGTGTTTACAATACGGAACAAGAGGTGGAAACTTTGACGGAATCGCTCCGAAGCATCACCGAAAACCTTTTCTAGTTCAACAGCGCCACCGAAACGTTGCGTATGCCGCCCATTGGGCTCGCTTGCGGCCGAAATGAGAGGTGGTTCAGCTAGAGCAATCCGATTGTCGCTCGTCACGTTCATAAGGAGGCTTGCCGATGGACCGCAGCCTATCCGATCGTCTTCCGCCTCGATTCGTTGTCACAATTGATACCGAAGAAGAAGGCCTGTGGTCCGGCAATTATGCGGCGCAGGGCGAGGTGACCAACATTCGCGGTGTTCCAAGGTTTCAGGACCTCTGTGATCGATTCCAAATTCGACCGACTTATTTGGTCGACACGCCAGTGCTGCAGAGCGACGAGGCGACTGATATTTTGCGACCGATCCAAGACACCGGTCGCGCTGAAATCGGCGCCCATTTGCATCCGTGGAATACGCCGCCACTGTCAGAAGAACGTACCCCGCGAAATTCGTACCTTTGCAATCTGCCGGTCCAGTTGCAGCGAGCCAAACTGCAAACATTGACCGAACAGATCGAATCGCGGTATGGGCGACGGCCGACATCGTTTCGGGCTGGCCGATACGGACTGGACGCCGAAGGCGCAAAAATACTTGCCGACCTAGGATATCTTGTCGATTCTAGCGTCCTACCTTACGCCAATTACCAGCCCGAATCAGGCCCTGACTTCCGTCATGCGCCTTTGACACCTTACCATGTCGGAACGGTTGATCTTCTTCAGCCGATGCTCCCCCATGAAGAGATGCCGCACGCGTTGCTGGAGGTTCCCGTCACCGCCGGATTCACGCATCGCTGGTTCGAGGTCGCGTCACGATTGCATCGGGCTGCGCACGTTCAGCCGCTGCGAGGTATGCGTGCGGTGGGCGTGTTGGATCGGTTAGGCATCGCAACCAAAGTAAAGCTCAGTCCCGAACAGGCTTCAGCCGGCCAGATGAAAAAGCTAATCCATGCTTGTCTTGATCGAACGCATCCGGTGCTCGTGCTGATGTTCCACAGTTCTTCACTCGTCCCCGGTTTTTCTCCTTATGTAAAAAGCGAGGACGAGTTGAATCAGTTTCTTGATCGACTCGAGGAAGTCTTTCGTTTTTGCACCCAGCATCACTTCATGCGCGCGTCAACGCTAAGCGAGTGCGTGAACTAATCCACCATGGACCGCCCCATCCTCACCCCAAATAAAAGCGTCGTTCAGGTCAGCCGGCGACAGGTGTTACAGTTCGCCCAATGGAGCGGTGACTGCAACCCGATCCATGTCGATCCGGAATCCGGAAAGCAGTCAGCCTTTGGCGGAAATATCGTGCATGGCGCGCTGTCAGTGATCGCGGCGCTCGATGCGTCCATGGTCGATCTGCGCGAAGTATCCGGCGATGGGCAGGGACCAGACTTGGCGTCGATCCGCAATTTGGACATCGAGTTTCGCGGTGTCGTGCGACCTGATCAAGCCTTTGACGTCATCGCTGAAGTTGATCGCGACGGGATCCAGCTGACCGCTCGCGATGACAAACACACGCTGCTGACCTGCACGGCTGAGCTCGACGGGTCAAATGCGCGCGAGGCCGAAACCGGCTTTGTCGATTGGCTGGACACGATTTCGCCGCAGCGGGCAGACGAAGATCCGTTCGACACCGAACCGGTCCGATGGGATCCGGCCCGTTTTCGACAGGCAGAACAACGATTCGGTTGCCATCGTTTCACTGCCACGGAATCAATCCAAGACGGTTGCTTGCAGGTACTGCCCCGGCAGGTGCTGGGCTTGTGCAGCTATATCGTCGGCATGAAGGCACCAGGCTTGGCGTCACTGTTCACACGTTTGTCGATTGAGTTTTCGGCGAATGTCGAACCAACCGATACGTTGTACTATCGATTGACGTTTGACCACTACGATCCGAGCTTTCGGATCCTCGAAACGACTTTGGATATCGCTGACGCAAACGGTCGGCAGGTCGCTACCGCGTCGGTGCGAAGCTACGTCCGATTCGATCCCGCTGCGCCTAGCCCCGCTGCGTTCGGTGAATCGTTCGGCCGTTCCACCAACAATCTTACGGATAAGGTGGCATTGATCTGTGGCGGAAGCCGAGGGCTTGGTGCCGAAATTGCAGCTGCTCTGGGAGCCGCAAAAGCAAAGGTCTACATCGCCTGTCGCAGTGTGAATGAGTCAACGAGCGCATTGTTGCAACAATTCGAGCAGTCCGGCGCCACCGCAGAATTGGTTCCCGGTGATGTCGGCGATTCATCATGGTGTGAATCGATTCGACAGAGAATTCTCGAGTCCCATGGCCGTCTCGATATTCTGGTGCTCAACGCCTGCGCGCCACCCGTGGTGCGGCGTCTGGGTGAAGATCATCTCGCGCCCGCGGAAAACTATCTGACCCAGAATGCTCGGCTGTTCCAATCGCCACTCACGCATTTCTTGCCAAGCGTTGCAGATGCGAGTGGCTGCGTTATTGCGATTTCGTCATCGTTCGTTGACGAATCGCCGGCTGGATTCAGCGAATATGTATCACTGAAGATGGCTCTGGAAGCGACGTGCCGCGTCGCGTCTCGCGAGTTCCCCAGTGCGAAGTTCTTGGTCGCGAGACCGCCCAAGTTGATGACCAGCTGGAATGACACGCCTTCGGGTGCAGTCGGGGCGATTCCATCTATCGCTGCGGCGACGTGCATCGTTGATTCGCTTATCGATACGCTTGGGGAACACCATTCAAGCAGCGGTGAATCGTCGGATCGTGAAGTCGGAAATCTGCGAATGCTTTCCGACTTTTCATCGAAGCCGAATTTCACACAGGCAGCCGAACCGGTCGGCGAGCCCGATCTTGAATTGGCAATCAGTGCCAGCTTTACCGCCGATGAAATCTGCGAAGGCGTGCAGCGGTGGGCGGCGGAGTTGTCGATGCACTTTCGCACTCATGTCGCGCCCTATGCTCAAGTGCTGCAACAGTTGCTCGATCCGTCCAGTGTTGTCACTCAAAGCGTCGGCGGATCGATCATTCTGATCCGCGTTAGCGATTGGGTCCGCGAGCGCGAGTCGCGAATCGATTCAAATGCACCGACAACCGATGAACGCATTCGGGTCGCGGTCCAAGAACACCTCGATGCGCTCGCCACACATCGGACCATGGCGGGCGCAGAGACGCTTGTGTTGGTCTGTCCGTCAATTGTATCGGCGGAACCGACGTCGCATGCCAGCGATGGGCTGTCGCGAGAGATGATTACCGAGGCTGAGGACCGGTTGGTCGCCGGCTGCGAAAGCATCAATGGCGTTCGCGTGCTGCGTGCCGCGGACTATCACGCGGTGTACGACGTCGATGCAGCCTCGGTGTTTGATCGCGTCCGCGATGAGATTGCGCACATACCGTTCACACCGGCATACTTTCAATTTCTCGCGACGATCGCGGTCCGCGCGGCGTTTCGCAGATTAGTGCCGGCAAAAAAATTAGTGATTCTGGACTGCGACAATACGCTATGGCGAGGAGTCGTTGGTGAGGCTGGCCCGCAAGGGATCGAGATCTCGGAAGAGCATCAGTTGCTTTATCAAACGCTGGCTCGATTACACGACAGTGGTGTCTTACTTTGCCTATGCAGCAAGAATGAGCCTCAAGATGTTTGGGATGTGTTCGAGCAGCGAGAAGACTTTGGATTACGCCGGGAACAGTTGGTTGCGGCCCAGATCAATTGGCAACCCAAGGGACAGAATATTCGCCAGCTCGCGGAATCGCTGAACCTGGGGCTCGATAGCTTTATCTTTATCGACGACAACCCTGTCGAATGCGCCGAAGTTCGATCGACGTGCCCGAGTGTGCTGACATTGCAGTGGCCGTCCGATGCCGAACAAGCGGTGGCATTGCTGCGGCATACTTGGGAACTTGATGCGCGCCGAACGACCGCAGAAGACAGCGAAAGAACACAGCGATACCAAGAAGAATTTCGCCGTCGCCAGAATCTTGAATCCGCCAACAGTTTTCAGGACTTCATCGACAGTTTGCAATTGATCGTGCAAATTGATCCGGTATCAGTATCCGACGTTGCGCGTGCATCGCAACTTACCCTGAGAACCAATCAGTTCAATTTCACGACGATTCGTCGCGACGAATCGGAAATCCGATCGCTGATGGACGACCCCGACGTCACGCTGCGGTCGGTTCGAGCGCGCGACCGTTTCGGCGACTACGGATTTGTGGGCCTGCTGATTGCACGAGCCACGGACGAAACGCTGGAAGTTGACACTTTCTTACTGAGTTGTCGGGTTCTCGGACGCGGCGTCGAGCACCGTTTGGTCGCAGAACTCGCCAACATTGCGGAACAGCACCAGCGAGCCAGCATAACGTTCCGGCATATACCGACTGAACGCAATACGCCGGCTCGATTGTTCATGGGAAAGGTGACCGATTCGCCCTTGCCTGAATCAAGCGACACGGCGCAAACCGAATCGACCTGGGTCGTCAACGTCGCTGCCGAAACGCTGCGCGACTTCGAGTTCAAAGCAGAGGAATCTGCACCGGCGAAGTCGCCGAATCAACCGACAACACCAAAGTCAACACAAAGCTTGGTGTCGCAGCGCGATCGGGAAGAACAGATCCATCGTGCTGCATATGAACTTGCATCGCTCTCACAGCTGCAACTTCGTTTCGGTGACGAATCTTCGTCCGGGACGGCCGCGCGGCCAGCGAGCGACGTTGCCGATACCGTGTTGGAGGCGTTTGCAACCTCGCTGAAACGCAGCCCGCAAGAAATCAGAGACATCGATCGACTGGAATCAATGGGATGCGATTCGTTGCGGATCGTGGAAATTACCGTCGCCCTCAGCCGGTTGTATCCAACGCTGCCCCGTACGTTGTTATTCGAACATCAGCGGGTCTCGGAAATCATCGATCGGATCGAATCGTTGTGTGAGCGAGACGTACCGCACGTTTCCAGCGGTTCACACGTTCGTGAGCCGGTTTCCAAGCCAAACGATGCGTCCGAAATCGCTGTGGTTGGACTTGCGGTGAAGTGTTCCTGCGGAGAATCGCTGGATGAATTTTGGGACCGACTTGCTCGCGGTGACAGCGGCGTCGTTTCCGTCCCCAACCAACGTGACACATTCATCGGTCGCCTGAATGACATCCGGCCACATTTTGCAGGTCTGATTGCGGATGCGGATCAATTCGACCCAGAATTCTTTGGCATCTCGCCGCGCGAGGCCGAGTTCATGGATCCGCAGTTGCGGCTGATCCTGCAAACATCCTGGCGAGCCCTCGAAGACGCGGGCGCGATGGGCAGCGAAAAATCGTCCGACATGGGTGTCTTTGTCGGCGCGATGTACAGCGACTATGCACGTTTTGCCAACCAGCACGCGGCAGCATGTGGCAGCATCTATAAGTGTTGGGAAGGTTTCAGCCTGGCTAATCGTCTTTCACAAGTACTCGGGTGCGGCGGGCCGAGCCTGGCGATCGACACGGCTTGTTCATCTGCTGCAACCGCGCTGCACTATGCCTGCCAGGCAATCGCGAACCAAGATTGTTCATCCGCGCTGGTTAGCGGAGTGAACTTGATCATCGATCCAGATCGCTTTGTTCAGTTGGGTAAACTCGGGATTTTGTCACCGACGGGACGCTGCGTTCCTTTTGGAGAAGATGCCGATGGGACGGTCTTAGGTGAAGGCGCCGGCGCAGTTGTCTTGCGTACGGTCGAGGACGCCGTGCGCCGGGGCGACCGGATTTACGCCGTGATCAAAGGCACTGGGGTCAGTTCTGGCGCGGGATCGGTCGGATTCACGGCGCCGAATCCTAACGCGCAGGCTGAAGCGACAAAGCGAGCGTTGCGAAATTCGGGCGTCGATCCGCGGATGGTTTCGTTTATCGAAACTCACGGAACGGGCACGGATCTGGGCGACCCGATCGAGGTCCGTGGTCTGGAAATCGCCTATCAGGATCGAGACCTGTGGCAAACCGATGTTGATTTGAATCAGAGCTGTGCGATCGGATCGGTCAAACCAAACGTGGGGCACTTGGAAGCCGGCGCGGGGTTGATGGGAGTGATCAAAACGTGTTTGCAACTGCATCATAGGCAGCTGTTGCCAAACATTTCGGCGGAACAAGCCAATTCGCAGATCGACTTTGCTCACTTGCCCTTTCACCGTCAACTCGCGTTCGAACCTTGGCAACCGGTCACTGCGCTGGTCGATGGAATCGAGCGGCAAGTCCCAAGGATCGCCGGAGTCAATTCCTTTGGTGTGGGCGGTTCGAATGTCCATGTGATCCTCGAAGAACATGTGATCCTCGAAGAACATGTGATCCTGCAAGAAGCTGAACCGTCCGTCGCCGCGAACGATTCCATGCCGTCGCGATCGGCACAATTACTAACGCTCTCGTCACCCGATACCAGTTCGCTCGCACAGCAAGTTGCGGTCTGGCGCGATTACTTGCGGAAACATCCAACCGACGACCTCGCCAACGCTTGCTATTCGGCGAATGTGGGGATGCGCCATCACGATTACCGAATCGCCATCACCTTGCCTCAGACCGGAGACGCGGCTGAGGTGCTGGATGAGGTCGCACGTTCGTTAGATGACGATGAAAGCCGTATCGTGCGCCGCGGTACGTCACCGAGTCGCATTGCGTACCTGTTCACAGGTCAAGGCGCTCAGTATCCGTCCATGTTGCGTGAGCTTTATGAATCGAATGAGACATACCGATCCGCGCTCGATGAATGCTTTAAGCATTTCGAGCCTTTGTTGCCCGAGTCGCTAAGAGAACAAGTGCTCGCCGGCGACCCTAGCGACCGAAACTCGCTGATTCATCAAACTCAGTTCACGCAGCCCGCTTTGTTTGCCGTTCAAATCGGACTGGGCAAACTTTGGCAATCGTGGGGCATCACCCCCGACGTGATGTTGGGTCATAGCATCGGCGAGGTTGCCGCGTTCCATATATCGGGTGGTTGTTCACTTGCCGATGCGTGCCGCCTGGTGGCCGCGCGCGGATCACTGATGCAGTCGTTGCCCGCCGGCGGCGGCATGTGTTCGTTCGCAGCAAGCCGGCATGTCGCGGAAGAATTAATCGAGCCGTATGGAGAGCACCTTGTGGTGGCGGCCATCAACGGTCCCGAGCAAACCGTGGTTTCTGGCGAATTGGATGCGATTGGGCGCGTCGCGGCGGAAGCGAATCTTAGAGGCATCAAAGCGACGGAGCTTTCGGTTTCGCATGCGTTTCATTCGCATTTGATGGACCCCATGCTCGAGCCTTTTCGCGAGGTGCTTCAGACGTTGGACTTGCAAACTCCCAGCACGCGCATCATCAGTTCGCTGACGGGCAAAGTAATCTCGCACGAAATGGCCACGGTCCAGTATTGGATCCATCAAGCTCGCAATGCTGTTCGATTTGTCGACGCGGTCGAGTCGGTCCTGCGCGACGGTGCCACTCACATGATCGAGATCGGACCGCATCCGGTGCTGCTCGGCATGGCGCGACAAATTCTCGGTGATGCGGACATGCGTTACCTGCCTAGCGCAAGACGGTCGCGATCTGACTGGGAAACATTGACCGATAGCGTCGGTCTGCTGTTTGAAACCGGGGCCGATGTGGACTGGCGAGCATACTTTGATGCTGATCGTCGGCAACGACTTTCGGTTCCTGGAAACGTCTTTCGTCAACGAAGGATTTGGATCGATGACTTCCAGACGAATGTCAACGAGCAAACAAACCAGCGGCAAGCAACATCCACAAGTAAGGCTAATGTCTATCTGCGAGAGTGGCGTCAGATGGCGGCCGACCATCAGCCTGCCCAGACCCGCGTGGAAGTTAATTCGGGTATCAAGTGGCTGTTGGTGGGCGACGACGGCGAAGCGCTGAACGCATTGTCGTCGAAGCTTTCGGGCCGGGGCATCGCCAGCGACCAAGTTTGCTTTTCGAGTAACGAGGTTAATAATTCGGTCTTGGAACAAACGCTTCGTGGGCAATCGCAATACAGCCGCGTCGTGATCGTGATGGCTTCGCATGCGACCGACGCGCGCGAAAGCGCGACTACCGATGTCGCCCGGGTTTCAAGTGTCTTGAAAGCGATGGTCGCCACTGACCCCGCAACGCCTCCAGTCCTGCCCGGTCGATCAGTCTGGATCATTACTCGTCACGGTGCGAATATTCCCGGCGACGTACCGGTGTCACCGGCGCATGCGGTTTTGCAAGGATTCGCCGGCGTCGCAAGTCTCGAATTCCCAGGGCACTGGGGCGGATTGATCGATGTCGATGATGTGGTCGCCAATTTCGATGGTTGGGTCGATGAGGTCTTTGGTCCCAACGACGATGAACTGGTGGCGATTCGCTTGAGCGGACGATACGTACCGCGCTTGAGAAATGCGGAGGCGATTGCACCGCATTGTGAATTCGACTGCTCGTCAGGAACTTACTTGATCACCGGTGGGTTGGGCGCGATCGGCCAACAGGTTGCACAGTGGTTGGTGTCCAAAGGTGCTTCGCGACTGATCCTGATCAGCCGGACCGGAAACCTCTCGCCGCCACAAGAGTCGTTGACGTTGCGATTGCAAGAACAGGGGGCGACGATTGACGTTGTCCAGGCCGACGTCGGTGACGCCGAGTCGCTTCGTCAATCGTTGGATCGGTTGAGCCCGTTTCAACTGAACGGTATTTTCCACGCCGCGGGAATAGATCGCCAGATCTCGATCACGGCGTGTAGCGTTGATGATGCGACCGAAATGTTCGCCGCGAAGGTTGCCGGCACCATCGCTTTGGATGAACTCGCACGAGAGCACTCGGTTGATGTCTTTGTTTGCTTTTCGTCCATCGCATCGATTTGGGGATCCGTCGGGCGAAGTTTGTATGCGTCTGCAAACACCTTTACGGATGCGTTGATACAGCATCGGCGCACCGAAGGACTTCCAGGAACCGTGATCAATTGGGGGCCATGGGCGCAAGGCGGGATGGCCGACGAGTCAGCCTTAGCTCAGATGGCGCAGATCGGTATTCACGGGCTTGATCCGACGCAAGCCATCGCGACTTTGGAATCGTTATTGCGCGCCGATGTGCCGCAGGCGGTGGTTGCCGACGTTGATTGGGAAACCTTCCTGCCCGTGTTCGAGGTGCGCGGCAAGAATCCATTGTTCGATCCACTGCGTGCTCCGCAATCATCGGTGGCATCGGGTCTTTGTGACGCTTCGCCGTCATTCACCGGAAACGGTCGCCCTGTTCCGGCCTGGATCGACGCACTCACAGGCAACACCGATGATCGGCGCGAAGGTCTCATCCGGCTGGTGCAGAAAGAATTCGCAAGGCTGTCGCGTTCTCCTGACCCGGATCGCATTCCGGTCGACCGCAACTTGTTCGACATCGGGATGGACTCGTTGATGGCGGCGGAGCTGACCAACAGTATTGCTAAGAAAACCGGCCTCCGCGAACACGGCCTCGTGTTTGGAGCACCGACGATCGAGTCGATCGCGACGGGGCTCGACGAACAACTCGGCGACATCCAGAAAGAAACCCCAAGCTCGGAAACTTCTTCCGCTTCGCGAATCAAGGGTTATGACTCGACATTGGAAGAGGGGATTTTCGACTTTTATCGGTGCGCCTGGCCCCGTCGCCGGGAAGATTGGATCGAGCCGCGATGGAAATGGATGTTCGTTGAATCGGCGAAACGCATTTCGGTCGAGCCAAGGGTTTGGATGCTGATTCATGAACAACAAGTCGTCGGGCACCATGGTGCTCAGCATGTGCGAGTCAAAGTAGGCAATCACGAAATCAAGACGGCTTGGTTTGTCGACACGATGGTGCTTCCGGAATTCCAACGCCAGGGCGGTGGCGTTCAATTGGTCATGCAGTCGCGCGAAGACATGCCCGTCAGTTTGTCCTTGGGCCAGACAGATCAGATGAAGGAGATCTTATTGCAGCTGGGTTGGAAGTTTGTTGCCGATTTGCAAACCTATTTACTGCCCATTCGCCCCATGAGAGTGCTGCAGGGAAAGGTGTCGTCTTCGCTGTTGCCTTTAGTCGCTGCTGGACTTCGATCGAAAACGGCCATCCGGCGAATGCGGCAATCGGTTGGCTGCGTGAAAACGGAACTGCGCAAGATCGATCGGTTTGGTCCGGTGCATGATCAGATCTGGCAATCGGTCTCGCCAGATTTGGGTTGCTGCACCGTTCGCGACGCGAGTTATCTGAACTGGAAATACGTCGATCAGCCAGGGCAAGATTACATCTGCCTGGAAGCGGTTCGCGACGATCGCGTGTTGGGCAGTGTCGTCCTGAAGTTCAGTGATGCCGATGACGCTTATCGTTACGCACGAGCTCATATTGTCGAGCTCGTTTTTCGTCACGATCTCCGCGAGCTGCATTCGCTGCTGGAATCGATTCACCGATACTGTCGCCAGCTCGGCGCGGACGCCATCGTAATGCACGTCATTAGCAGTTTGTTGGAACGGGCGCTGACCGACTTTGGTTTCGTCCGTCGCACGTCGACGCGTCAGCTACTCGTTTCGCCGGATCAATCGAGCGAATCGAAGCAGCTGGTCGATGCGGCCAAGTGGTTCGTCACTCAAGGCGACTCCGATATCGACCGACCCTGGTAAGTCTTCACCGGGTTCCCTGTCCGATGACCGGGCGTTGATCGGATCGGCATCGTAGGAACTGGCTAGCAGGCGGCTGCGACCGCTCCGAACCGCAGCAATTGGCGTGGAGGTCTCCGCGACCGTTTGCTCGCCGAAAAGGTGTGCTTCGTCGTTTTCATTTGACTCGTCCTGCCTAGGCAAGCGAGCGGCCGAAATGGATGCCGAAAACGCGGCGTCATCTATCGCGGTGTCCGGGGATGTCGCTGGCGCCGATGCTTCATCGATCGTGAACAAGCTTTGTGGATTCACCGCGTTTTCAGGTGAAAGCGATGCGGCAGTCGTTTTTTCGGGCAATATTGCATCGGTCGTGGCAACCGAAGGTTCTGGTTCAGCCGAAATGACTTGATCCACCGCGGGGCTTGGCAATGATTCATCGAGCTCAAAAACCGGCGAAATTAGATCATGTTCTTCAAGCAAGTCCACAATCGCGGCATCGGCTATGTTCTGCTCGACGGAACTGACGGCGGCTTCGGATTCCGGTGTCAGCCTGACGGACTTCGTTGGTGATTCGCTAACAGCGGCCGGTTCCTCAGTTTCCGCGTGCGAAAGTGATTGCTGCACAAAGAGTGCTTCCTCGAGCTTCGTCTCATTGATACTTTTCATCACTTCGAATTCAGCAACCTCGACCTGTGCTACTTCGGTCTCAGCGACTTCGATCTCTTCGACTTCGACTTCGACTTCGACTTCGACTTCGACTTCGACTTCGACTTCTGCGACTTCGGGTTTTGCGACTTCGGGTTTTGCGACTTCGGGTTTTGCGACTTCGAGCGCTGCTACTTCGGCAACGGGGAGCTCACCGAGTGGTTCTGGGGATTGCACCACGATGTCGATCGGCGTCGACCGAACTGTATCCATGCCGGGGCCGCCATCGAGACGATCGACACCGTCACCCCCGACTAACACATCGTCGCCATCGCCGCCTTGCAGATCGTCATCGCCATCTCCGCCGCTTAGCGAGTCGTCACCCGAGTCGCCCATCAAAGAGTCTTGGCCTGCGTTGCCGACCAGGACATCATTACCTTCGTTGCCGTGGATGGCGTCGTCTCCGTCGCCGCCGACGAGCACGGGATCGCTGCCTTCGCCGCCGACAACGGTGTCATTACCCGAGCCGCCTCGTAGCTTGTCTTCGCCGTCCTGGCCGTCCAGTACATCGTCTCCGTCACCGCCATAGATAATGTCGTTTCCGGCACCTCCGAAGAGTTCGTCATCGCCCTCTTCGCCATAAATCGAGTCGGTGCCCGTGCCGCCTTGGATCCGGTCATTGCCGGGGCCACCAATCGCGACCAACGGCAATCCCGTATCGTTGATCAATGAATCGTCGCCGCC
This sequence comes from uncultured Pirellulaceae bacterium, assembly GCA_963975425.1. Classification (GTDB taxonomy): domain Bacteria; phylum Planctomycetota; class Planctomycetia; order Pirellulales; family Pirellulaceae; genus CAXBGS01. The sequence goes on along the minus strand of CAXBGS010000002.1, from coordinate 452,243 downwards.
ATTTCCAAGAAACAGGATGCTGGAAACAAGGGCTGACGATATAACACTGGGCGTCCCGTTGCTGAGGATGGTTAGGTCGTCGCCGGTGATCGAAAGGGTGACCTGATCATCAGTGTCGCTGCCGGTGATTTTCAGCCGCCCGTCCACCGTCAATACAATGTCACTCGGCAATTGAGGGCCTGGGCCGTTGATGGGTGGTGCCCCTGTCGCTTGTGCGCCCTCGCGAACGACTCCTACGTCTTCTTTCCAGATATCGGCGACTCGATCCGGCATTTTTGCCGACACCCGTGTCACGAATGTCGGTAAGAATGTTACGTCATTGAGTGCCGTTCCGTCGAGCGAAGCCTGCGATTCGAACGCGATGTTGATAAAAGATTGCAATCGGGCGCGTTCGATCACCGCGCCACGATCACCGACGTGCACTGGAGCGGTGATGCCGATATTGAACCCGCTGATCTTGATATCTACTAAGCGGACGTTGAAATTCTCGTAGCTCGGATTCCCCAGGTTGATTCCTTGATTGATCCGTGCCTGGAAACGAAAGTCGCTGCCGAAGTTCAAACTTGACGCGATCGGGTCATTGACCAGCGTGATATCGCGTAGCACGTACTCGGCATCATGGTACGCTTCGATCGCATCCTCGCGGACATTCCAGGCAAGGAAGTCCTCAAAGACTTGCGTTTGATATTCGTCCAGCACTCCCATGCCCTGGGACCATGTCACCCACAATCCGCCGCGACTGGACGCCGCTTCGTTGCCACGAAACGATTCCAATTGCTTGATCGAGAAGCCTGGTTCGCGGAAGCCGTGATAGTAACCGTTGAAGTTGTACCCGTACCCGGCAGCGTCATAGACCACGTTGTCCTCGACGGTACCGGCCGACGCTCGGAACCAAAAACCAGAACCGTCCGCGCCGATCTCGACAAACACTTCGCCGGTCGCGTCAAAGGCCTGAGTAACGCCAGCTCGCGTGTCGTTGATCTGGTGCCCGCCATGAATCTGAGCGACCAAATTGCCTTCGAATACGTTTCCGACTTCACTGCCGGCCTCGGTCACGATTGCCGCGCCGTCGACGTCAAAGACAATGTTGTCTTTGACGAATCCGTCATTGGTGTGGTGAACCGTGATGCCCCATTTTGCGGCGTCGGACACCACCGACCCAACGATTTGTGGTGGCGTTGCCAAGTGATGGAAGTGAACCGCGTAGCGACCGATCTGGTTGGTCCCCAGGTGAATGATTTCACCACTGTCGTCGCGTATCAGGCTGTCGACTTGGTAATCGGCCGATGTGCGCCCAAGCCCCACAAAGCTGGTGTCGGCGATATCAATATCCGCTGCACCAGTGGCAATCACGTGTCCACGATTCCCATTTGCATTCTCTGATCTCAGTTCGATGCCGCGCGTTGTATTGGCAACATGAGCGAACACTTCCACATCGAATGGGTTCTCGGCGATACCGACATGGAAATACGATGTCGGCCGGTCCAGCGTGATTGTGTTTCCGCGGATGCCGGCGATCTGCACTTCTTCCGTCTCGCTGTGACGTGAGAAGCTTTTACCAATGACTTCCTGGTTCGTACCCGGCAACAGAATCTTGTCGCCGATTCGCCAGTCCGCTGGTACGGATTCCAGTGTCAATTCGGTATCGCCGCGAGAGATATCATGCGTCGCACGCACGAAAGGTGTGACGTCTCGGCCGTTCGATTCGAACTTCCCAAGGACGATCAAGCCGTTTCCGAATTGCTCTGGGTCCGATCCAGGAGCTTGTTCGGTGCCCACTGCCAATTGAGTGTCAGTGAAGATGATTTCCGATGTGATTGAATCGAGCACGGGATCGGATACCGTCCCCAGTGTCAGCGAGCCGCTGGGTAGAACCGTTATCTCACTCGTCCACAACGCAGTATCGCTATCGGTGGCGAAATCAAGCGAGCCCGCAATTTCGATCGCTTTCAAAGCAGCCGTCGAGTCGGCGTCATATCGGACCGTGACGCCGGAGGGGATTGAAACAATATCGCCCGACGATGGCACCACACCGCCTTGCCAAGTTTCGGGCTGTGTCCAATCACCATTGTCCACGGCGACGGCCGTCGGGTTGGCGGCGAATCGCGGGATGCGGTCATGCGCAGTGAAAATCTCCGACGCCTGAACGTCTACCATCGCCATGGTGTGTCCCGCCATGTCCATCGCCAGCAGGCGTCTCGACTCGAATTGCTCTATTGTCAGACGCCGCGCACGCGCGAACGCACCTGCTTTGAAGGTCATGCTCATTCCTTACCGGCCAAGCGTGGCGGGATCGAATCAAATGAAAAGTGCTGATGCCACATCCCTGGCTTCTGAATCAACGGCAAACAAAATCCGGACTAGCGAAGGTTCCATCCTCGCAACGCATCACTAATCCAACGTGCAAATACACCAAGCTTCCAAAAGCACTCGGGCCTTCCAAAAGCACTCGGGTCCTAAAGCACTCGCGGCTTCCTAAAGCACTCGGGCACTGTCACTGTCTCAAACCACGCAGTCGATCAAGTCATTGAATAATCAAGTCATTGGGGAAACGGACAGTTGCGACCAATACACGATCGCGTCTGGCGATAGCCAGCCCGCCAGCTCCAGATCATCGGGTTCTTCGTAGGCCTTTCATGGGGTGACACCACTGACTGGGCGGAAGCGGCATGCCTGGACGCCCACGTGCAGCGATGCGAATTTCGCCTACAGATCAGGATCGGCTCGACGAAGGTACCGAATTTACGGATTCTGCGGGCACAACAGCATTCTTGTCGTGAATCAAGGGTCGTGTTTCCCGGGGGGCCGATTCACGCCTGAAACGCTCGGATTGCAAGCCAATTGCCAAGCAGCGGATCCAGTGAGTGAACCCAGTGAGTGGACCCAGCCATTGAAGCATGAGGGAGTGTTTACGGAATCGAACTTGCAATTGCGGCGCATCGCTGACCCTCTGTAGGGGTGATTGGACGTCGCGGGGCTGGCTTTTTGGGCCGCAAATTCACGCTCGCGGACGCGATAGCAAATCAAAGTTAGACCCGATAAAATGACTGAACGCACGACCATCTGCAGGTCGCGGCCGAGACGGAAGATTTTTGTTCAAATTGACTCACGCTGGAATGCACCCATTTTGCCAAAAATGCCGTGAAATACGGGCGTAACCGACGCTCTCGATCCGATGTTTTTGCGTACGGTGATTTCTTTCTGGTATCTTTCGATTAAGTCGAATGTAACGCTTGCATTCCCCCCCAGTTTACGCCTATACTCCTCACATGATCCGTGCACTCGTTCTATCGCTTTTTTGCATTCTTTTCGTCGGGGGTCGCTGCGCGACTGCTGGCGTGATGCTGGATGCGAAAGAGTTAGGAACACACGAAGACACCGCATTGTGCGTGACTTCGATTAGCACCATGGTCGTTGCATTACTGGACGATGATGATTCGTCACGCCAGCTAAGTCATAACAAGGACTCCATGGCAGATTTGTCGGGTCCAGTGACTTCGGTATCGGCGGTTAGCGGTACTGCGATAGCGGCGGTGTTCGACAATTTCGTTCCATCGCCACAGATTGGGGTTCGGTTGTCTTTGCTCAACAGCACTCGACCACCAAGTCCGGATTTAGACGGGTTAATCAAACCGCCACAGAAACGTAGCTGAGTTTCAGATCAAGAAGATGAGCCATCGGCTCTAAACAACAAGACGACTAAATTTTAGACATTCAAGGATTCAGCAATGAAACGATTTTTACTACCCGCCGCTCTGCTGGTTGCCGCTTTGGCCGGCCCGCAGGCAAACGCGGCTTCGATTCTGGTCAACGATTTCCAGATCGACTTGGCTGCGGCTGGTGAAGGTACCGGCATCATCTCGCCAATCGATGAAATCACTTTCCGTGGTATCGCGCACAACCAGACGACCGATACCAACATGAATGGATTTCAAGATCCAGGTGAGCTTTCCATCATCGATGGTCTTGGTTCGGTCACAAGTTTCCAAGGCAACGGCGGGCCGCAGAACGTAAGCAGCACCGGCGAAATTCTTTCGGTCGACTACGAGCTGACGTTTGACTTCACCGTCGGTGGAGTTGGAACCGGATTGCTTGGTGGCGTTTCCACGTTCACGCACACCGCACCTGGTGTTGGTGGTGCAGACGGCCTGCTCGATTTCTACGTCGACGGCACTCCAGACGCTGTTTTGGACCTCGGTGTTGGTGGTGTAACCGCCAGCGGACTGACCAACGGTACGCTGATCGCAACGTTTGAGATTCTCGCTGGCGACGGTGGAGTCATCAACGGTAACACACTCGATGGCTCGGACGACGCGACGTTCCAATTGATCTCGGCGATGCCCGGTGTCTTGCTTGATGCAGATGGCAATGACTTGGGTCTGTTGGTCAAGGGCGGTGCAGAAGTCTTGTTGGCTTTCAGCAACTCGAATTTTGACCTTGATGCCGACAACGACGGCCTGATCAACTCAGGGCCGCCCGCTGGATGGCCGTTCCCACGCATCGGATCAGGCTCGCCTGTGGACCACTTCGCTCTTGAAGATGGCTCGCTGAACTTGGCGACTGTGCCAGAGCCTGCCAGCCTGCTTGGTTTTGCTGCGATCGGAGCGATCGGAATCGCTGGCCGACGTCGACGACGCTAAGATCAGGTTCAAACCTGATTCGTCGTTCTTCAGAACAGAAACCCAGCGATTCGTCGCTGGGTTTTTTTGTCGTTAGTTCTCCCTTTTCATTCTGTCGATACTTAGCCGGCCAACACGCGTGCTGGGATCATCGGCAAATCCATATCGCAGCATTGCACAGGGTGCGCCGTTCCCGCTCAAAGGTTTCAGTGATTGGAATCGGTCAAGCAGCGACTTGATGGATTCGGAGCCGAGTTGCTGGTTGAGTGACGGTGCACCGTTTTCCCGAATATTGCGTAATACCATCAGCGACATCATGGGCTGTGAGGCAAGCTTCTGTCTCGTTATCTCGAGCCAAGCACGCTGAAAGACTCGGCCGATCCGATAGTCGCCCGGCGTCTCTTCGCTGGGGCACATGACAACGCAAAAGCCGCTTGCGCTGGTCGCCAGCTTGAAGGCTGTCTCGCGAAGCGTTCGCTTGATGCCACCAAGCTTTAGTAATCGATCGGGTATCCACCTCATAGCCCGCATGCCGACCCGCTCCGCCGTTGCGAGCTCGAGGCAACCCAAGGAAAGGCCCTCGTCGACCTCTGCGTCGACAGGCTGGTCAAAACGGACTTTTTCGAGGAAGGCGTCGCGAATCGTCTTGTTCGACAGCATCAGTGAATCCGCTTGCGCGATCAATTCGCAGAGTTGCTTGCGGTCATCGTCTTCGGTGATCCAGCACGCCGATGCATCTCCTTCGGGAGCTACGTTTTCTTTTAGCTGGTCGATGAGAGACGGAGAAGCTTCTTGGCGATTGTAGGTGCGCCGATTCGAAACGCGTTCCGAGATCGCGGGATCAAGGTCTGATCCCTGGTATGGCTGCTCGAGCCACAGCGACGCACTGTCATCGCCATATTCGACGCTGTGGTTCCATTGGTTGATTTCCGCGGTTTGGCACATGTTTTCGAGGGCTGCGCCGATCGCGATCCGCGTCATGCGGTTTCCCGAATTCATCGGCGAGGGATCACGTGCCGAATTCCCGATGATTTGGATTCGGTTTTCCGCACGGGAGGCTACAAAGTTCCAGGGCTGGGTATTGTCTCCAGACGGCGCTAGCCGGGCAGCCTGCAGCAGGGTGTCAATTGCAGTGTCCATCAGCAGCTTTCCTTATGTGTGGCTGGTAAGCGGAGCAAGTCCCAGTGATGGCGGCGGAGTCAGCCGGCCCGGCATTGGCCGCACATGCGGTACAGGCATACAGTATCATTGGAGTCGTCGCACGTAGATGTTTACCGCAAAACCAGCGACTGGTTGGGTGGAACGGGATATATTTCTCGACAATCGACGCCGCTGGCACCAAAACTTGTTCCGCTGCCTGGGTTTAGAAACCATTACGCCGAAAAAATGTTTTGGAAAACATGGATCGGTTGGGCGACGTAGGCAGGACAAATCAGTTCGATACCGTTAGAATCATCTCACCCGCAGGCGGACTAGTCTTTGCGGGTCTCCTCCGAAACGCTCGCGAACCACGCAAGTCAATCGAGGAACACCCGTTGGGCGACGGGCATCAGGCGATTCTGACGCGGCATTCAAAATATGACGACGCGTAATGAATTGGACGGATGTAGCATGGTAGTCCCACGTTGGCCGTTCCACGACATCGTCGTGATTACTTTGCAAGGACGAAAGGTTAGCCGTTAATGAGCAAACAGCGTCAATTGCTAGTATTTCATCGAAACTGTCTGTTTCGAGACTGCTTAGTCGAATTCCTTTCGGCCAATGGGCAATTTGATGCTAGGTCAATCGATCACAGCGTTTCGGATTCGGCTGCCAGTTTTTTGACTGAGCCGTGCGATATCGTTTTGCTGGACCTGAATTTACCCGATGCATTAGCGGTCGAACTTGCCAGAGAGATTCAGCGCAAGCACGTCGAAACGAAAGTGATCATTCTCGTTCCGGACGAACACGATCTGTTGGTCGAATGCATTGCGGCAGGGGCACACGGATGTGTGCTTGAGCGTTCACCGCTGGAAGATCTCAACGCCGCGATCACCAAGGTGCTGGCGGGCGAAAATTTCTGTTCTTCGGATATTGTTGGGACGATGTTTGCCCAGATCGCGAGACTGGGAGGCGAAACGCAGTGGCGTGCACCAGCGTCGACATCCCTGACACGTTTGACGGTCCGCGAGCAGGAAGTGCTTGAGCTGTTGGCGAAGCGGTTGAGCAATAAGCAGATTGCGAAAGAACTGTGCGTTTCACTGTTCACCGTCAAAAATCACGTCCACAATATCTTGGACAAGCTGGAAGTCGAAAATCGGATCGAAGCCGTTGAAGCGGCGCGCCGAAATCCTCAGTCGATTTTGCGGTAGGGCATCGGCCCGTTCTTGAACGACCTGTTTTCTTGGTCGACTTGCTTACGCCTGATGCCGCGGGCACAGAGCGATGGCTTGCTGGTTCTACGTCCCGATTGACATCGAGTTTCTGCCGTCAGTCCAGTTCTTCCGTGAGCCTCTTCCACGCCGGTTGTACGGTCGGCTTGCGCTGCACGGTGCGGTTTCGAGCGGCTCCGGTGCATGCAGTAGGTTGTCGTGTTTCGCATCGATTCTTCGTCGATACGCACACTCAAATATCGCCCCTCTAGTGAGAGCATCATAGTCCATTGCGCGAAGAACTAGTTCCTGCATCCGGCTCTCCGAGAGTGGTATTTCTATGACATTTGGGGAGTCGGCGTCGCTTGGCTTTGGAGTGAAGTAGTCCATGTCTTAGTTCGCAGGGGCCACACGATTCATCGAAAAATGAATCCTGAAATCGATCCACCGATCCATAGTGTTTCCACGATGTCATGTTGACAATCCTGCCATCAAGTAACGCGTAAGGTTGCTTGAGTTTGGATTCATTCCTACATCGACTGAGAACACTATTGTGAAGAAAACAAGAGTCTTGCTCGGAACACCCGAGGGTCTGCAATCGCAACTCTTGGTCGAAGCACTGCGTGATCAGCAGGATGTGGAACTTGTCGGGCACGTGTCCGATCCGGTTGCCACCTTGATCAGCATCGCTCGTACGAAACCAGATGTTTGGATTCATGGCTGGGAAGAAGGGCCTGAATTGCAGGCCATGCTGTCCCACGTTTATTCGTGTGACTCATCGATTTCGGTGGTTCGCATCGATCCAAATGACGCGGCGGGATACGTGCAGGTTCCCGTCAACTCTATGGCTAGCTTGTTGAGTTTTATTCGTCAAGGACGACAGCTTGAGCCGGCGTGTTGATTCGTCAATCGCCGCATCAGTTCGCCGCAGATTCGCGGCATATTTCTCTACCCCCTTTTACTGAACTGCGTCACAGTTCAACGGAGCCAAACCATGAGTGCCCTCATCCACAACTCGTCGTCGATCACATTCAACCACGACACACGTCTGGTTCGCCGATCTACCCGAACGAACCCGCAAGTGATTGCGAGTGCAGGACCGTGCAACTTTGCCGCGGACAGTCTGACTTACAAAGTCGCCGAAACGCGTTCAGAGCGACAGAAAGCGTTTCACTTGGTTTACGACGTTTATCGCCAAGCTGGGTTGATGTCAGAGAACGCATCCAAGATGCGAGTGACCAAGCATCATCTGCTGGAGACAACCGATGTATTGATCGCTCGGAAAGAAAGTGACGTCCTGTTCACGATCAGCTCGATTCGCGATGGAGCGTATGGGTTGCCGCTGGAACAAATTTTCCCGGACGAAGTTGATGCGATGCGTGGCGAGGGTCTTAATTTGGCGGAGGTGTCGTGCGTCGCAAGCAAAGTGCCGACATCCAGTAAGAAACTGCGTTTCGAAATTTTGGTCAAAATGATGAGCATCATGGCACAGCAAGCTCAACGCAACCGCGTCGACCGTCTGCTGTTGGCGGTGCATCCACGACACGCAAAGGTTTACCAACGACTTTTCGGCTGCAAGATTCTAAGTGGCGAAAAGAGTTACGCGGCGGTAGAAGACAATCCAGCGGTACTTTGCTCGCATGATTTTGCCGAACTCGAGATCGAGCGATATCCGTTGTACGATGCCATCCAGGGTCCTAGCTACGACCCGTGGCAATTGGCGGGAACACGCATGTCCGATGATGAACTGGAATACTTCGCAGACGCGTTGAATCAGGGAACGGAAAACCTGGTACCGATGGCTGCCTAGTCGAATCGGACTTGCTAGGAAGAAATCGCACCTGTCTTTGCCAACCGGCTTTTCAGGACACGACGCTTTAGCATTTGGATCCAATTGCGGTTTCCGCGACGAAGATTTCCTTTTCGAAACATCATTCGATACGGATCGAACTGAGCAAATTTCGGTGCCGGTCCGATCTCACCACGACCCAGAACAATTTTAATCGCCTCGGCCGCCGTCACTCCAGCCGCAAGCTGGCACGCGAGCGATGAAGACGGTCCGGCTCCCGTTTCCAGATTCACACTTGATACGTCCATGTACGGCAGGTGCGTTGCTTTGGGCGCCAGCCCAACGGCAAACGCAATCAGGCGGTCGACGTTTGACATCGAATCATTAAGGTCAAAGTAATCGTCGAAAGACATTCCGTCGGGTGAAAAGGTAATCCATGCCGTGCTGAACCCGATCGGACCTGCCGTGATGCACCAGATACCTCGTCGCTGAGCTTCGCGAAAGATAACGCGTTTTGCATCGAGACAAAAAAAGTCGACACCATCGATCAAGACGTCAACGCCATCAAGAAACGCATCTAAATTCGATTCTGTAATCCGCTCGTTCCAAATGCGTAAGTCGACATCTGGGTTTACGCCGCGCACGGTCTCTTGCATGACTTCGGCCTTGCCTCGGCCGAGATTGTCGATGGTGGCACCGTATTGGCGATTGAAGTTGCCAACATCAAACTGGTCTGGATCGGCGATGTTGAAATTTCCGATGCCAAGCCTTGCCAACGTGATCAGGTGGACGCCGCCGACACCTCCCATTCCTGGAATGGCAAAACGGCTTTCCCGTAGCTTTTGCTGCTCGTCTTCGGATATCAGCCCCTTGTTGCGCTGAAATGCTTCGTCGTAACTCCATTGAACGTCGATCGGACTGACTCCGCAAGAATTATGAACTACAGTTGGGCGTGTAAATATAGACGCCTACCGGACGAAGTACGACTGGCCAATTTAGCAAACACAAGATAGCCGCGACAAGACAAGCGAAGCTTCTCACTCAGGTCACGTCTTGGCCGAAGCTCAACTTTACGAGCGTGCCGTGATTTGGCTTTGTTTTATCCGTCGTGGACCACAGGGACATCACCATTGACCGAGCCGACGATCGCCGTCGAAGCATTTACCGCTCTGACCCCTATTCCGTCGCCCTGTGCGTACCCGCGGCTGAGCGCACATCACGATCCGTGGGTGTCTGCGGTTAAAGATGGATTTCGCCATCGGTGCTTTCACATCTCCGCGACACGGCAGGGCGAGCCGGTGGGACATTTGACGCTGGTTTTAATCAGGGGGCCGATCTTTGGTCGATTCCTCGTTTCGTTGCCTTATATCAATACGGGTGGTGTCTGGTCCAAGGACGAGGAAACCGCAATCCGTTTGGTCGATCGCGCTTGCCTGCTTGCCGACCAGTACGATGTCCGGTACATGGAACTGCGTCACGAAATCCCTCTAGACCATCCACGAATCAACTTTGAACGTCGTGACAAAGTCCATATGCGTCTGGCACTTCCCTCGACGGATGAGTTACTAGAAAAATCCTTTAAAGCGAAGCTGCGGAGTCAGATTCGCAAAGGCTCAAAGAACGCAGTTGAAATTGAATTTGGCGGCAAGGAATTGCTCGATGATTTTTACAGCGTGTTCGCCGTCAATATGCGAGACCTCGGCACTCCCGTCTTTTCGCCCTCGCTGTTCCGTTGCATCCTGGATTCTTTCGCCGGTGACGCTGAATTCTGTATTGCACGGTTGGGTGCCCGTCCGATTGCGGGCGGGCTACTCGTGCATCACGGGGGAACCACTGAAATTCCTAGCGCGTCGAGTTTGCGAGAATTCAACCACCTTAGCGCCAACATGCTGATGTACCGAAAGTGTCTGGCGCGTGCAATCGAACGCGGCAGTGTGACATTCGATTTTGGGCGAAGCAGCAAAGATAGCGGAACGTACAAATTCAAAGAGCAGTGGGGCGCCGTCGCTTCGCCGGCGGTTTGGCAATACTACGTCCGCAAGGGCAGCGCCGACGCAATGCGGCCGGAAGCGGAGGGCAATCAGCGGTTGATTCGGCTCTGGAAAAAAATGCCCGTTTGGTTGACTCGGCTTGCTGGGCCGCCAATTGTTCGCGGCATCCCCTGATCGAATTGCGATCCGAAGCAAACCTTAATCAGGCAGCCTTCGACGTGATCGAACCGGTGTTCACGTTCCGCGCAGCATATCGCCCGAAGTAGTGTCGATCGATTTCGTGCATCGGTCGAGCACGGATTTCATCGATTGGAAACGAACCGTCGAAATAGAATTGTCGCCACTTCTCACGATAAGGTGTCGGGTCGTTGACGGTGCCCAAAATCGGAACACCCGGCTGGCCTTCGACATGATCAACACGGGCGAGTCCACCGATGATATCGAATCCCATCGCGTGTCGGTAGAACTTGGCATGACGCGGATGCACGACGGCAGCGAGTCTCGTCAGCCCTGCAGCGCGAGCGAAGAACATGGTTCGGCGAGTAAGTTCGCCGAATAGTCGGCTGGATGATTCAGAGCAACCAGGTTCAATCGCCAGGCTGGTGATTTCACCGATTCGTTCTCCGCTTCGGTGCAGCGGGGCGAACGAGTCCGGATACATTGACTCGATGGGAAGCTTCTGCGGTCCACAGTCCGTGATCAATGTAATGCACCCGAGTACTTGTGCGCCACGCCGGGCGACGAAAACTTGAGTCTGGTCCCAAAAATGGAACGGCAGAATTCGCATCCGACGATCATAGGCCGACGACAGACCAACAGCACAGTACCGGCGGTGCAGAAGTCGAAAAGCCGCTTCGAGATCTTCTCGGCCCAGTGCCGTCCGATACTCGATCGCTTGCGAGGGAGTTGTTTTCCCTTCGATACGGCTTTGGCAGGTGCGCCGGCGATTCCCACGAAAAGCGATGTTCCATTGCGCGTCTAACTTTTCGATCCGAAACCGATGGAATTTAATGGTTTCTTGGCGTGGTCTGAAAGTCATTTCGCGCATTTCTGCAATCCCGTGTTTGGGATATCCTCTGATGAGCCGATCGATGTCGCATCCGCTTCATCATTGATCGCAGGTTCGTCTGGCAAGTCACACGCAAGGCGTTGAGTCCTTCATACTGCGCCCGACAATCATGACAATCGACAATTCGACTAGGTCATGTCTATGAAAATCATTACGATTTTCTGTTTCACGCCGCATTTTTCTGTGGTGCCGGATGTAGCGGTTTTTCGATGAGTGATGATGAATAGTCCCGGTTCGGGTGGTGCGCCGCCGCCGGTACTAGCGAATCTCAGTTGTCGACCTCAAGGTGAAATCTTCACCATTCAACTACGAAGGAAGCGGGCGTAAGGATGCTACTGAACATTGCATTCAAAACGCTCATCTCCGACCGTGGGAAATTGCTCGCAGGGCTTATTGGTGTCATTTTCTCGATCGTCTTGGTCAATATTCAAGGTGGACTGTTCTCCGGGTTGATGGCAAAAGCAACTTTGTTGGTCGATCGCGGCAACGCGGATATTTGGGTTGGGAACCGTGGCATGCACAACGTCGACTTCCCGCATGACATTCCGCAAAGGTGGATACATCGCGTGCGAAGTATCCCTGGGGTCGAGCAAGCAGATCCGATTCGGATTAGTTTTTCAGAAATGATGTTGCCCAATGGCGAATACGAATCGATCGTTGTTGTCGGGGTCGAACCGGAATCGGACCTCGGGCGGTCGTGGGAAGTCGTGGAAGGCCCCGCAGACGCACTTGATAAACCACATGCGGTGATCGTTGACCAATGCGATGACGACCGCTTGGCGGCACCCGTCATCGGTGAATTGCGAGAGATTGGCGGTCGTCGAGCCCGTATCGCTGGAAAGAGCCGAGGTATTCTCAGTTTTCTTGTCGCGCCTTACGTGTTTACCACGCTTCAGCGCGCGAGCGAGTTTACCGGAAGTGATCCGAATAGTTGTTCCTATTTTCTTGTCAAAACCCAGCCCGGGATTCATCCTGCCGATATCTGCCAAGCGATCCAAGAACGCTTGCCGGAAGTCTCTGCGCTGACAGCGGAGCAGTATGCCGATCGCAGCGCTAATTTCTGGACCACTCGAACGGGCATCGGAATGAGTTTTGGCGCTTCGACGATATTGGGGCTGCTGGTCGGACTCGTCATGGTAGGTCAGACGTTGTACGCGATGGTGCTGGATCGGATCAGCGAGTTTGCAACACTGAAAGCCATTGGGGCGACCGAGCGAGAGATTGTCACGCTGCTGACGGCGCAGTCCGCAGTCGTTGCCACGCTGGGAATCGCGATCGGGATTGTGCTGTCAGCATTGATCGGTTTTTTCTTCAGCACGCCACGTGCATCGATTCAAATTCCGCCAAGCTTGTATGGCGTCAGCGCGGCTTTGGTATTTGTCATCTGTCTAGTCGCGTCAGGTCTGCCATATTTGCGAGTCCGACGCGTTGACCCGCACGAAGTTCTACAGGGGTAACGGATGATGAACGACAATGTGCAACTAGCAGACGGAGCACAGCCAGTAGGCGTGCATCCTTTAGACGTGCAGACAATGCACAACGCATCAGCAACGCATAACGCACCCGTACTGACGCCGCAGCCCGACGGCCGTCCCCCAGAGAATTCGGTTCAACCGTCCGGTGGGATCCGATATGCAATCGAGGCGAGGGGCGTGTGCAAAGCGTACCGGATCGGCGGCGAAAGTCGGCGTGTCTTGGACGATGTCGATTTTGCAGCAGAAGTGGGCGAGTGTGTTTTTCTGTCCGGTCCATCGGGCAGTGGAAAAAGCACTCTATTGTCGATCCTTGGTTGTCTGTTGGAACCGGATGAGGGTCACATTACGATTGGAGGGCGTCGCGTCGACCGACTTAGCGTTTCGCAACGGACGCTTGTGCGGCGCAATCGCATCGGATTCGTCTTTCAGCGGTTTCAACTGATCAAAGGAATTACGGCACTGGACAACGTGGCGTTTCCTCTGACGCTGCAAGGCATCGCGACCAACCGGGCGCGTCACCTGGCTTCTCAGCTACTTCATCACGTCGGACTAGGGCTTCATCTCAACGCACTGCCCACTCGGATGAGCCCAGGCCAATGTCAAAGAGTCGCGTTAGCCCGAGCGGTTATCGCAAAGCCGAAGTTGGTGCTGGCTGACGAGCCGACCGCGGCGTTGGACGGAAAATCGGGCGACGAAGTGATGGAACTCTTGAAGCAATTGGTTAGTTCTGCGGGTGCGTCAGCCGTCGTGGTGACACACGACCCGCGAATCCATCGATATGCCGATCGTGTTTGCAAGATCGAAAACGGAGTGCTTCGATGAAAACAACAACGACGACCATCATTGTGCTGATCATTGCCGGATGCACATTCGCCATGATCGATCAGCAGAAACTTGCCGAGCAGGATTCCCACGCGAAGCTTTCGTCGACGATCGCAAAGGCCCGCAGCGGTGTCGATGCCGGAGGGATGATTCGAGCATCCGGACGTATCGAGGGACGCACCGAACGTGTCGAAATCCGAGCCCGGATCGACGAACAGATAGAAAGCGTTCGAGTTCACGAAGGTCAGTGGGTCAACAAGGGCGATCTGCTGATTGAACTGGATTCTGAACAACTGCTGCAGCACCGGCAACTCGCGGCCGCACAACTCCGCTCTGCCAAAGCCAGGCTCGAGCGCGTCCAGAACGGGTTCCGAGATAGCGAGATCGAAGCAACACGCAGTCAGCACCAGGCGCTGGCCGCGGAATTAGAAGGCGCCAAGAAGAATTTGGATCGCGTTCGTCGACTTGCCGCCGAAAATGCCGAAAGCAAAAAGACGGTCGACGATCATCTGACGCGAGTGATGGCATTGGAAGGGCAAGTTGCCGCAGCGAAATCAAACTTGGACACCTATCAAGCGCCACCGCGAACGGATGAACTCAATGCAGCCATTGCGGATGTCGCGGCCGCCGATTCACAACTTGCGATCGCTGAAACCAATCTGCGCCGGACCAAGATTGTCGCGCCGATTGATGGCAAGGTACTTGCGATCGAAGGTGAGGCGGGCGAACTGACCGGGCCAGAGTCCGTCATGCCTTTGGTTACGTTGGTCGACACATCACAGCTTCGCGTGATGGCGGAAGTGGATGAGTACGATGCGCTGCGGATTGAAATCGGTCAGAAAGCATCCATCACCGCAGATAGTATCGAAGGCGTGCTTGCGGAGGGGCAGATCGTGGAAATGGATCCACTGATGAACCCCAAGGAATCGTTCGGGCAATGGGCCGGCGAACGAAAAGATGCGTATTCGCGACCGGTCTGGATACGTCTTGATGACGTCCAGGATCTGCCGGTCGGGCTTCCTGTTGATGTTTATATCCACGATGATTTGTAGGATCGCGTTGGATAGAATCCACGGGCGACAGACGAGCATTCGGTCTCGTCGCGTTTTCGGGGCTTTCGCCGAACGACTGTTCCTGCCCACCTAATCATTGTCGGACATGAGTGAATCTGGAAAGCCGCTGGTCGGTAAGCGGTCTCGGCACCGCCTGCGCAATGCCAGTCTCTTTATTGTCGCCGTAGCGATGATCGTCGTGCCGACGTCGTTCAAGCCGGTGCGAACTGTATTGGCCTATCCGTTGTTCGTCAACGAACCAAACGCCGAGGGTGATGCCGCATATGTGATGGCGGATGGATACGCTTTCTGGAAGCGACTTCGCGCCGCATCAGATCTGTTCAATATGGGACGGGTGCCGACGATCTATTTGCTGATCGAGGACGACAGGGTCGGTTACGATTTTGTCGGCAAGCAATCCGAAACTCGCACGCAGCGAGGCGTTCGTTACCTCAAGTGGCACGGTGTTCCTGAATCCGCGATCAAATTCATCACCGTTGATGGGACGCCGGCGTTTGGATCGCTAAGCGAAGCACGGGCGTTCGCAGAGCTATCGCTTCCCGATCTCTCGAGCGTCGTTGTTGTGACTTCCGCGCCTCATACACGCCGCAGCAAACTTTGTTTCCAACGCAGCCTGCCTGACGACGTGCGTGTACAATCTTATGCCGCGTCGGACCTGGCCAGCAGCACCGAGTTGTATGAACCGATTTGGATCGAGTACATCAAGCTGGTGGTTTACTACTTCGTCGCATAGCTAGTAACAGTCTCGTTCACCTGACACGACGAAGGAACATTGATGATCCGCTGCAACTTTGCTCAACTGGCGCGCATCGTCGGTTGCGTTTGCTTTTTAAGCACATCCGCACACACAGCGTCGGCCGCGGAATATCCGCCTCAATTTGAGGATGCAACGGAACATACGTACAAATCGGTCGATGGAGTGGATTTAAAGTTATGGGTTTTTTCGCCGGCCAACCATCAGCCTGAGGATCGCCGCAGCGTCGCGATCTTTTTTTTCGGGGGCGGTTGGAAAGGCGGCAACCCTGAACAGTTCGCGCAGCAGTGCCGCTACCTCGCCGCCCGAGGAATGGTAGGAATTACGGCCGACTATCGCGTCCGGTCACGACACGAGACGTTGGCCGATCGGTGTGTCGCCGATGCGAAGTCGGCCATTCGCTGGGTGCGGTCGCATGCCGGTGAACTTGGTATCGATCCCGACCGCCTTGTTGCCGGCGGCGGTTCGGCAGGCGGCCACGTTGCGGCTTGTACAGCGATCCTGACCACGTTGGATGAACCGGGCGAAGACCGAAACGTGTCTTCCACGCCCAACGCGTGCGCTCTCTTTAATCCGGCGCTGTTGATCGCGCCGTACGAAGATGTGACGCTCGAGTCCGAAAAAATCGCAGAGATGCCAACTCGGACCGGCGTGCCACCGGAACAGCTTTCTCCGATTCACAATGTACGCGGTGGACTGCCGCCGATGATCGTGTTCCACGGCGTCGATGATCCTACCGTGCCGTTTCAAACGATCGAAAAGTTTCGCGACGTCACACGCAAGGCCGGCAACATGTTCGATTTACGAGGCTATGAAGGACAAGTGCACGGCTTTTTTAACTACGGACGCGGTGGCACCCCGGGCGAGTACTTCGCAAAAACTTTGCATGCGATGGACGGTTTTCTGTGCGATCTCGGCTACTTGACGGGCGAACCTTCCGTCGCGATTGCGAAAAGCCGCAACGTTCATGTGCGCAGCAGTTTGGACAACTCACTAGCGGCGATCGAACAAGATAAGAGTGCAACCGTCGCATTCATGGGCGGATCGATCACGGAAATGGAAGGCTACCGGCCGATGGTCATGCGTCATCTGACCGAAACCTATCCCGACACCAAGTTTGATTTTATCAATGCGGGCATCTCAAGTACCTGTTCCACCACCGGCGCATTTCGAGTGAATCGGGACGTGCTTCGGCACGAGCCGGACTTGGTGTTTGTCGAGTTCGCGGTCAACGATGACCAAGACGCCGCGCATGCATCGCGAGAGTGTATCCGAGGCATGGAAGGAATCGTTCGACGAATCCGAACAGACTCACCCGCCACGGACATCGTCCTGACGCACTTTGTCAATCCCGAGATGCTGGCTCTGAGTCAAAACGGACGACTTCCTGTGAGTATTGCGGCGCACGAGCGGGTCGCACAACAGTACGGCCTGGTGAGCGTCAACTTGGCGGCCGAAGTCGCAGATCGAATCAGTGATGGCTCGCTGACATGGGAGACCTATGGTGGTACTCATCCAAAGAAGCCAGGCAACCGACTTGCGGCCGATCTGAACATTGATGCGCTAACGACGGCTTGGGCAAATGCACGCCGCCACATGTGGCAATCATCGGCTTCGCGCCCACCCAAGGCGATCGACGAGAATGGTTACTCTCGCGGACGTTTTATCGAAGTGTCTGATGTAAATCTTGAGCTTGGTTTTCAAGCATCAAAGCCAGATTGGACGGCGCTGCCGGGCAGTTCGCGTAAACGGTATGAGCAAGAGACCTTGCTGTGCGCTGACAAACCGGGTGCTTCGGTATCGGTTTCCTTCAAGGGCAATGCCGTTGGAGCCTTCGTGCTGGCCGGCCCCGATGCGGGGTCGGTGGAAGTCTCGATTGACGGTGGGCCCGAAAAGAAAATTGATTTGTATCATCGGTTCAGTAAAGGCCTGCACTATCCGCGCACCGTCATGTTTGCCACCGACCTGGAACCGGGCGAACACCAATTAGAATTGCGTATCGCGGAGCATTCGAATCCGGCCAGCGTCGGCCACGCCGTTCGCGTCCTCAGCTTTGTCGCCAACGGTGCAAACTGACCAAAAAAAGACCGTGGTGCCCGTCTCTGCTGGCACCACGGTCTCGTTCGTTTACAAATGTCGTTGTCGATCGCTTAGTTAAGGATCTTACCGAGATTCTTCATCACGTTATCGACATTTAGCTTGTCGGCCTTGCGGACCGCGACGTTGGCTTTGACGCCTTTGTCAACCGCCATGACGACGGTCAGCTCGGCATTGGGATTGATGCCGTAGTTGTCTGGACCGCTTTCGAATTCGTTGGGAACGACGAACGGAATGTTCTTCGTTTCACTGCTTGTCGCAAATTTCTTTGCGACGTCGTGTGCCGATTCCTTGTCATCACCCAGGATATTGACGAAGACGCGAAGGTTCGACGACTCATTTTCGTCTACAGCCTTGTCCAACTCTTTGACAAGGTTGGCGACTTTGGGGGATGCGGAACGGGCAAAGACGATGACTTGCGGTCGGCTTCCGTTACGGCATCGATAGCAAAGATTCTTGCCCTCTTCGACGCCATCATCTTCGGCTCCTGCCACCTTGGTGACATAGAATGCACCGATCGTGTCACCCTTTTGCGGGCCGCTTTTCAGCTTTTTGCCCTTGGTCGCTTCTTCCGCGTTCAGCGTACCCGAGGCCGCCATCGCGGCAACCAGCGTAAGCACAAACAGATTTCTCACAGTAAAGCCTTTCGGAGAGGAAATGGGGATTCGTGCACACCTGGCGCGAATCCGGAAACGGTTTGCTAAATTGAGTTCAGCCGCCGATGATAGATCGACCGCCAAAACCTTTGTAATGCTACGGGATCAATGATCAAGCTGCAATTAATTCCGCCGATGCCAAGTAAGATTTCGAAAATAATTGTTTCGCGTTGCCAGGGGTGGGTTGCGGGAGCACGGCGATTGGCTGGTTCGCTTTTTGTGCTCGCCGTTGTGACTGCTGGACATTTGCACGCTGCCACGACTGCGGATCGAGGCGACCGATCACCGGTGGACCTAGCGATTTCACCCTCGGGACAATGGATTGCGACGGCCAACCAAACATCGGACTCGATCAGCCTGATCCGTGTCCGCGACGGCAAGGTCGTCGATGAGAAATCCTGTGGTGTGCATCCCTCATGCGTTCGGTTTTGTGACGATGGCAAAACCGTTCTGGCAACCAGCACTTGGTCCGGGCATCTAACCGTGTTCGACGCAAGTGACGGCCAATTGACGCACCGTGCTTCGATACATCTGGGCTTTCATCCTTGCGGTATCGCCGCTACCAAGAGTGGTGATCGCGCTTTCATCGGGCTTGCTGCATCCGGACAAGTTGCGGAAGTCGATTTGCGTAGCCATCAAGTGGTGAGGCGTCTCGATGCCGGGCTTTGGCCCCGTTACTTGACGTTATCTAGCGATGACCAACGCTTAGCGGTGGGATGTAGTGGTGAATCCAAAATCGTTGTGATCGACACCGACTCTGGCGAGACACTTTACGATGCCGCGCTAAGCAACAGCGTTAACCTTGGTCACATGACGACTTCGCCAAACGGCCAATACGCATACTTCACTTGGATGGTGTACCGGACCAACCCCATCACGGTACGCAATATCCAGCGTGGCTGGGTGCTGGCCAGTCGTATCGGACGTGTGCGGTTGGATGGCCCCGAGTATCGCGAAGCCATTTCGCTGGACGTGCCGCTCCGTGCGATTGGCGATCCGCACGGGATCGTCATTAGCAATGACGGCCAACACTTGGCGGCATCAGCAAGCGGGACACACGAGTTGCTGGTTTATCGTTTGCCTGATCTTCCGATGGTCGGCAATGGTGGGCCCGGTGACTTGATCGATCGACGATTGGAAAACGATCGAGATCGGTTCGAACGTATCGAACTGGGCGGCCGACCCATGGGGCTTGCCATGGCGAACGATAATCGCACGGTCTACGTCGCGAACTTCCTTCGCAATTCGGTCCAGGTCGTGGATGTCATCAGCCGCGAATTGATCGATGAAATCGCGGTTGGCGGATCGGCAGAGCCTAAGACATTAGCCCGCCGAGGAATGGCGCTGTTCTATGACGCCGAGCTGAGTTTGGATCAGTGGTACAGCTGTCACTCGTGTCACCAGGACGGCGGCAGCAATTCACGGGCGATGGATACCATGAACGATGGATCCGAAATGACCTACAAAACCGTTCTGCCGCTATTTGGCGTTCACGAGACGGGGCCTTGGACATGGCACGGGTGGCAAGAAAGCCTCGCCGATTCCATTTCGAATTCCATCACGTCGACCATGCTTGGCTCACGTCCCGATCAAGAAGATGTCAACGCTCTGCTGGCTTATTTGAAGACGTTGAAGCGTCCTCCCAACGCTTTCCGCGGCGCCGGAAACGAACTGACGCCCGCAGCGATGCGCGGCAAGAGGGTGTTTGAGAGCTCCAAGGCCGGCTGCGCCGATTGCCATCATGGCCCGCAGCTAACCGACGGCTTGGTCCACGACGTCGGTCTGGGCTCGGAATCGGATTACTACGATGGCTACAACACACCCACGCTCATTGGCGTCAGCCAGAAAGTGCGTTGGCTTCACAGCGGTCGTGCGAAAACGCTCGACCGAGTCGTCACCGAATTGCACTCGCCCGCACAGGTCAACGGCAGCGGCGACTTAACGGATCAGGAAACCGCAGACCTGATCGAGTATTTGAAGTCGCTCTAGCTGCCACGTCTTCGGCGCGGTTGTAGTCCCGCGAAACGGCAAGGGTCACGGTGATCCGCCAAAGTTCGGCAGAAAACCGTTGCTGAAATCAGTGAAGTTCACACTGCCATCGCCGTCGATATCCAGTTCGTCACGATACAGTGGGGACGGCGAGGTGGAGCCGAATGCGGGGAGGAAATGATTCGAGAAGTCCGTGAAGTTGACCGCTCTGGAGCCGTCCGAGTCCCCGAAAATCGCGAACAAATTGTCCTCGGGAACGTTGCCGAACAGATAGTCATCGCCGGGAGTTCCGTCTGCGTCACCGTCCAGATTGTTGCCGTCGGACGTGATTTGCGAAGCGTTCACCGCTAGCTGATAGTTGCCTTTTGCGAGTGTTGGCGCCAGGGGGCCGCGTGTCAGGACGGAATCACCATCAACGAAAGTGATCGTCACTGCCGTCTTCCCGTCAATCAGATCGGTGGCTGTTTCGTGCGCGGCATCGAGCATCAGTGATGTGTTCGTCAATTGGAAAGCCGGATTTGAGATGTCGTCAATCGCGACGTTGGAATCAAAGTTCACGACAATCTGCGTCAGCGTGCTGCGTTGGACGTCGCCATTGTTGATGACCACGCTTTCCACTTGCGGCGCCGAAGGTGATGCGAGCAATGTGTCCATACATTCACGCAATTCGGCAAGCGCTGCGACGTCATCGGGGTCGGTACTGGCAATTAAATTGTTGTCGTTCGATTCGGCACCGTTGATCGTCAGGTCGTGCAATCGTTCCGTTCCACTTGCAAATCGAATGTACTTGTACCGCGTATTTCGGATCGTCATTCCGTCGGGGTCGGCTGGATTTGTACGAAAGCGTTCGGCATAAGCCTTGTCGTGAAAACTGGGCAAGTTAGGATTCGTGAAGTAAGGCGCGGCCGAAAGGCTGTCCACAAACAGGCCAGGCGGTAGTTCTGTCGAAACATCGAACCCGCCTAGTTCCGCGACCGTCGCGAATAAGTCGGTGACATGGACCAGGGCGTCATTGGTTCTCGCGGGGCCCGATACCGCTTTGCCAGATACGATCGCCGGTGTATGGACGCCACCCTGATAGAGTTGGCCTTTGCGACCGCGTTCGTGATTATTGGCGACTTGATTCGGCGTTCCATTGTCGCCGATGAAGATAACGGTCGTCTCGGACAGCACGTCGGGGGCCAATGAATTTAATAAGCGTCCGATTTCGGTGTCCATCGCCTCAACCGCTGCCTTGTACATCTCTAAATTGGTGGCAGGATTCGAAAAAGTTTGTGTGTGCAAACTGGGCGGTGGTTCATGGAACGGTGTGTGGGGGGCGTTGAAAGCGACCCAGCAAAACCACGGATCATCCCCCTTGCTGTTGATCCACGAAATGGCGTCATTGGTCATTTCCGTCGTGGTGTAATTGGTGCTCGTCGAAGTCGATCCGTTAACATTCTTGGTCCAGTTGTAATAGTTCTGAACGCCACCCGCAGTAATGCCCGCGAAGTGGTCCCAGCCCATCAGGTTCGGGCCGCTGTCGCCGTTACCCAGGTGCCATTTTCCGATATTAGCGGTGTGATACCCTTGGGAATTCATCAGGTCGGCGATGGTATATTCACCCAGCGGAATCGTGTTGTTCCCCGTTGGAAAGCCTACGCCGGTTCGAAATCCATGACGTCCAGTTAACAGTGCCGCTCGCGTCGGCGAACAAATCGGGTTCGCCCAAAATTCGGTAAATAGAATTCCATTTGCCGCCAACGCATTCAAGTTCGGGGTTGGGGCCACATCTTGTGTGGGCGCATAGAGCCCCATCGAATCGACGCCGTAGTCATCGGCGATCAACAACAGCACGTTGTCGGTTCCGCGGGCGGGACGATTAGAGACCGCCATCAGCAGCGCGAATGCGCAAAGAATGGAAAATTGTATTTTCATGAGAGACAATCCAGCAGATTCGTTGAGGGGCTTGGAATCAAGACACTGATAAGAACGCAGTCAGTCAGGTATCGCGACACAAATTATTTTAGATCGAAAAGGATTCTGACGAGTACTCACATCGTCAATGCATCTATATAACTCGTCTGACATTCTGCCACACTTCGGACGTTTCAGAATGACCCTGCGTCCGCGAAGAATGCGCCATCGGCAGGTGCAGAAACATCAGGCTCGTTCATCTGGAGTCCAAAAACATCGCTATTCACCAGAGACGGTATCGTGGATACCAGCTGTTCTATCGTCACGAAGATTCGACGGAGTCCATGTGTCGCGAGTTTGATGCCTTTGCGTCCTTCTTTTCACTGCAGGGGGACAGGCCGTTGATCGTCGACGCCGGATCCAACATCGGAATTTCCGTGCTGGAGTGGAAGTCGCGTTGGCCGCAGTGCGAAGTGATTTGTTTTGAACCGGATCCTTTTGCGTTCGAATTGTTGACCAAGAACATCGAACACAATGGTTTACCGTCTGTCACATATCACAATCTTGCGTTGTCCGATCACGAGGGACCGGGGACGTTTCATGGCTCGATCGATCGAAACGCCGATGCCCGTGGCAACTCGTTAAGTGAAGGCTGGGGGCGTCGCGACGGCAGCGGAACGATCGACGTCGATTGCGCGCGGTTGTCAACTTTCCTTGGTGAGCGCGAAGTCAGTTTTTTGAAATTGGATGTCGAAGGCAGTGAAGAGAAGGTGTTGCGAGAGCTGGGCGACCGTCTTGGTCAAATCGCGGCGATGTATGTCGAAGTTCACGAAACCAACGAGACAAGCGAGCACAATTCATCGGTCCGGATCGTCGCTCTCTTGAAGGAAGCCGGATTTGTGGTCGAGGACGAAAGTCGCCACTCGCCGCATGCGTTGCCTGCACACCTGGACTCCTGGCGTCGCCGAGTCGGCGCACGGCAAACTCAACTGCTATGCTGGAGGCAGTAGCGGCGAATCGCCGCCAACATGCGCTCGACTTTTGACTTACAATGTCTCCTTCTTCGGCGTTCCCCCTCTACCCCCTCACGTCTTCTTGGAGCTTGACGTCCGTGTATCGTCTCACCCTCATTGTCGTCTATTGTTTTTCGCTGTGCTTGCTTAACGGCACCGGCGATGCAGCTGACCAGCCAAACGTTGTGATCGTAATCACCGATGACCAAGGCTACGGCGACCTTTCCTGTCACGGAAATCCGATCCTGAAAACCCCCGAGATCGATAAGCTTTATGCGGACGCAATTCGCCTGAAAGATTATCACGTCGCGCCGACTTGCTCGCCGACGCGTTGCGCATTTCTGACCGGGCACTGGACCAACCGTACCGGCGTCTGGCACACGATCATGGGGCGATCGATGCTGCGAGAAGACGAAGTGACGATGGGCCAAGTCTTTAAGGACGCCGGCTATGCGACAGGCATGTTTGGCAAATGGCACCTTGGCGACAACTATCCCTACCGACCCGAAGACCGCGGTTTCACCGAAGTCATGCGGCACGGCGGTGGTGGAGTCGGTCAGACTCCTGATTACTGGGACAATGCTTATTTTGACGGAAGCTATTGGCACAACGGCACACCCGAACCGGTCAAAGGTTTCTGTACCGATGTCTTTTTTGATTACGCCAAACAATTCATCAAGGCACAGAAAGAAGCAGACAAGCCGTTTCTCGCATACATCGCGACGAATGCACCGCATGGCCCGATGCATTCACCAGAAGAGTTCAGCAAGCCCTACCAAGACCAGAACGTCGGGTTAGCAAACTTTTACGGCATGATCGCGAACATTGATAAGAATGTTGGCGATCTGCGCGCCTTCTTGGATGAACAGGGGCTGACCGAAGACACCATCTTTATCTTCACCACCGACAACGGCAGCAGTTCCGGTGATAAAGTCTTCAATGCCGGAATGCGAGGAAAAAAAGGCAGCGAGTATGACGGCGGACACCGCGTGCCGCTGTTCCTGCATTGGCCGGCCGGCGGCATGACCGGCGGGCGCGACGTCGAACCCATCACTGCCTACGTTGACGTTCTGCCAACTTTGATCGACTTGTGCAAAGTAGCGCCGCCGGCAGGTGTCAAATTCGACGGGACTTCAATCGCCGCTTTGCTAAAGGGCAACGCATCGGATTGGCCTGATCGGATTCTCGTAACGGATTCGCAGCGTGTCAAGGATCCGATCAAGTGGAAAAGCAGTGCCGTGATGACGTCGCAGTACCGACTAAACAATCGCACCGAACTGTACGATATCAAGGCGGATCCTGGGCAAGAAAATAACATCGCCGGCGATCACCCCGACGTCGTCAAGCGACTCACCGAGTTTTACAACGCTTGGTGGGCAGAGCTTGAGCCGACCTTTGCGAATTCCACTCATATTTATCTCGGGCACCCCGCGGATAATCCGGCGCGGTTAACGTCGCACGACTGGATCACGACGAAGTCGACGCCTTGGAACCAGTCGCACATCCGCCGTGCACTCAACGGCGATGGCAATACCGGGTTCTGGAACGTGAACGTCGTGGAAGCGGGCGAGTACGAGATCCGACTTCGGCGTTGGCCCGAAGAATCAAATGCTGCCATCGATGCACGATTGCGTCCGGGCGACCCTGTGCCTGGCGTCGACGCGTATCGAACCGCTCCGGGCAAAGATATCCACCCCACAAAAGTTTCGATCAAAATCGGCGATGTCTCTGCGACAAAGCCGGTTGAAGCGGGTGCACAGGAGGTTGCGTTCGACCTCAAACTGCCTGCTGGCGAAACGCAGATGTCTGCCGTTTTCGAGAGCAAGGATGGTGAAGTTCACGGGGCGTATTACGCCTACGTCACCAAGAAATAACGGCTCGACCGGAATACGCAGGATTGCGAATGCCGGTGCAGTGCATCAAGTATCAAGCATGAGGCATGCCGGCATCATGCATCGTATTGAACATGCAAGCGGCGGCGACGTGGTTTGGTCGGACGGCTGAGGCCGCCAACCCTGTCGGCCAAGAGTGGTCGGCCAGATGATGTCGGCCGCCTTGACGGTGTCCTGCCGATTTGCCGTTGCGCTTATTCAATCCAAGTCGTTTCCGGCACCGCTCGTTGTTTCCAGCACTGCTCGTTGTTTCCAGCACTGCTCGTTGTTTCCAGCACCGCTCGTTGTGTCAGGCGTCCTTAGTCCAATTCAAAGCATTTCAAGGAATCTGGCAAACATCGGCAGCGTGTTTGTTTGCGAAAGTGCTCTTGATCGCCGGGGCATTGGTTTTTGCCTCCGCCGTCATCCATTGTCGACGTATCTCACAAAGACGGATCGAAGGCCTGGCCATGTCTGTGGAACTTAATCGCTTGGATGAGCTTACGATCACGCGACTGCTTTGGTGCTTCATTCGGGTAAGGTGTAGCGCGTCGCGGCCGTCATTGATATGGCGTAAGCGTCGTTGCCTCGCGTCTCATTAAGACCGCGTCCCTTTACGGCCACGGCCGAGCGGGGGCGACAGGTTAAGAATAGACATGCAAATGTCAAGCTCGGCTATGGGAAACACGCATTGTTTCCGTGAAAATTTTATTCCCTCCTCCTCTTAGGACAAAATCGAACATGCGAAAGATCGAAAAATATACATTCGGTGTCGGCGACCGCTTCGCCCATCAAGCCCAAGCACAGCTACGCGCCTTTGAGCAGCTTGCCGAGCAGGGCGTCGAAGTCATTCCGGTTTGGAACAAGTCCAACCGCGAGCACACGTTCGTAGGTTCGCAGCCTCAGAGTGTTTTCGATGCGGCAAAAGATGCGGTCGATCGTCGCGAGTGGGGAAAGGCATGGCACGTCGACGCGGATCACATCCAGTTGGCAACCGTGGAACCGTTCCTGCCTTGCAGTGACTTTTTCACAATCGACGTTGCCGACTCGATTGGCAAAGCTGCGCCGGATGACGAGATCGCCGCATTTGTCGATCGTCACCCCGAATTGATTGGCACGTTGTCTCTGGACGGATTGTCCTCGCCGTTGGAAGTCCGCAAAGAAGACGTTGAGCGAGTTGCGAAACAATATTTGTTGGCGGTCAAAGAGGCCGGCGAAATCTATCGACACATCGAAAACGCCAAAGGTGCCGACCAAGTCATCGCTGAGGTGTCGATGGATGAAACCGACTCGCCTCAAACCCCACCGGAACTGTTGATCATTCTTGCGGCCATCGCTGACGAGAAGATTCCCGTTCAAACGATCGCGCCCAAGTTTACGGGGCGATTCAACAAGGGCGTCGACTATGTCGGCGACTTAGACCAATTCAAGCGTGAGTTCAACGACGACGTTGCGGTCATCGCGCATGCCGTCAAAACATACGGATTGCCTGACACGTTGAAGCTAAGCGTTCACAGCGGCAGCGATAAATTCAGCCTGTATCCGATCATCCGCGAGTGCTTGCAACGAACCGGTGCCGGGCTGCACCTCAAGACTGCCGGAACGACATGGCTCGAAGAAATTATCGGATTGGCCGAGGCCGGTGGCGATGGTTTGGCCCTGGCCAAAGAAATTTACGCCTACGCTTTGCAGCACGTTGAAGAATTTTGTGCTCCCTATGCCAGCGTGATCGATATCGATCGCGAAAAATTACCCGATGCCGACACCGTCAATGGATGGGATGGGCCGCGGATGGCTAGCGCGATTCGTCACATTCAGGACAACGAGGATTTCAACGCGCATATGCGACAGCTCTTGCATGTCTCGTTCAAGGTGGCCGCAAAGCATGGCGAGCGATATACCGATTTGTTGAAAAAGAACGAAGAGATTGTCGGCGCTGAAGTGACGAAGAATATCTACGATCGTCATTTGCGCCCGCTATTTCTCGGGTCGTAGACCTAGCAAAAGCCAATGTGGAATCACCGCAACGGCGACTTGCCAAACGTATTGCCACCGCAAGCGTCGTGCGGTTCGATTCATTCGAGTCCCGTTTCTTGCTGTTTTGCAAAGACACGGTCCGTTGTCTCAAAGCACTTAGCATTTGTCATCGAAACGCCTTTCGATACCGCCTCCTCTCACCGCCGTATTGTCATGAACTATCGAATCGTTGCCGCTATCGCGATCCTGTTGTGCGTCGGCCGGTTTTCGTCTGCCGATAAACCGCATCCCGCGACTCAGCCACATCCAAGCGTTGAACCTGCGCTGGAAAAGATCAAGTCCACGGTCGAGGCGGGCCCGTTTCAAGCGGAATGGCCTTCACTGGAAGGTTATGAGATCCCGCAGTGGTACAAGGACGCGAAGTTCGGCATCTTTATTCACTGGGGTGCTTACAGTGTCCCTGCGTACGGCAGCGAGTGGTACCCGCGGCAAATGTATATCGATGACAAGCGGCGGGGCGATAACTTTTTTCAATACCACATCGACAATTACGGCCCCCAAAAGACGTTCGGGTACAAGGACTTTATTCCCGACTTTCAAGCGGAAAAATTTGATGCCTCCGCGTGGGCTCGGTTGTTCAAGGAAACCGGTGCCCGCTATGTCATTCCCGTGGCTGAGCATCATGACGGTTTTCCGATGTACGACTGTGCGTTCACGCGCTGGGATGCATCGGAGATGGGCCCCAAACGTGACGTCCTTGCCGAATTGTCCAAGGCTGTTCGCAGCGAAGGGATGAAATTTGGTGTCAGCAGTCACCGCGCGTTCAACTGGGTGTTCTATGTGCGCGACGAGTCGTTCGACAATGCCGATCCGCAGTACGCGGACCTGTATGGTCGTCCGATGCCGTTCTTGTTTGCCGACGATGCGGCTGACTACAAGAAAAATTTTCCACCACAGGACAAGCAGTTCAAGGACGACTGGCTGGCTCGTTCGTGCGAAATCGTTGACAAGTATCAGCCGGATGTCTTTTGGTTCGATTTTGGAATCACGCCGGGGCTGCAAGAATCCAACTATGAGGACAATCCTTTTGCGGGTCACCTCAAGCAGTTTGCCGCGTATTACTACAACAAGACGTCAGGAAACGCCGACGGCTTAGGCGTCATCAACTACAAATGGGAAGCGTTTCCAGAGTCGGCTGCGGTGCTGGATAAAGAGCGATCGAAGATGGCGGAGATTCGTAAACCGTTCTGGCAAACCGATACCGCGGTGAGTGCAAGTTCTTGGGGGTATACAAAGAATCAACGCTACAAGACGCCCGACCGCCTGGTCGATGACTTGATCGACATCGTTAGCAAGAACGGATGCCTGTTGCTAAATGTGGGCCCGCGTCCCGACGGCACGATCCCCGAAGAAGATCAAGCCATCCTGAAAGCGATCGGCGGTTGGTTGAAGATCAACGGCGAAGCCATTTATGACACGACGTATTGGAAAACGTTCGGCGAGGGACCCACCGCGGTCTCGACCGGCCACGTCGCGGAATCAAAAGATAAACCGTTCACGGCGGAAGACCTGAGGTTCACCACCCGCGACGACGTGCTTTACGTGATTGGCATGAAGTGGCCCGAGGGAAATCAAGTGACGGTCAAAACTTTGTCCGTCGGCAGCGAACATTACACCGACGAGATTGGCTCGGTCACGCTGCTTGGTTCGGATCAAAAAATCGAATGGGCGCGAGGTGATGACGGCTTGACGGTCCAATTGCCATCGGCTCACCCATCGGAGTTCGCTTACGTCTTAAAGATCACCCATTGAACGACTTGCCACCCTGGATGAAGGCCAAGACAAGGCAACGCCAATGATCATTGCCGCGACCAACAACGTGACGTCCTCGCGATCGTTGCCTCCGATCGTGTTCGGGACCAGTTCACTTGGAAATCTGTATCAGGCGCTCGCCGACACCGTAAAGACGGACATTGTCTCGCGATGGTTTGAGCATTCCGACGGTGTTGTCGCGGTTGACTCGGCGGGAAAATACGGTGCTGGTTTGGCGCTCGAATCAATCGCTGCTGCACTTTCTCGGCTCAACATCGATCCGGACGATGTTTTGATCAGTAACAAACTGGGGTGGCGGCGTGTCCCCTTGAAAACACCCGAACCGACGTTCGAACCGGGGGCGTGGGTCGGGTTGAAACATGACGCGGTCCAAGACATCAGCTACGACGGAATCTTGCGTTGCTGGCGGCAAGGCTGCGAACTGCTTTCGCCCTACCGTCCACAATTGGTGTCCGTCCACGATCCGGATGAATATCTGGCGGCTGCGTCCGATCAGGCGGAAAAAGAGACGCGGTGGGACGACATCGTGCAAGCATATCGGGCGCTCGCCGAATTGCGTGATGCGGGCGAGGTTTCGGCAATCGGTGTTGGATCAAAGGACTGGACGGTCTCGCAAAGACTTGCCGAGCAATGCGACCTGGACTGGGTCATGTTGGCAACCAGTTTGACGATCTATTCTCATCCGCCGGAATTGATCCGTTTTGTTGATTCGTTAAAGCAGCGAAACGTGGCCGTCATCAATTCGGCTGTTTTTCATGCTGGCTTTTTGACCGGCGGGGACTTCTTTGATTACCGCAAGGTCACCGGTGAAACGGCCCAGGATCAGGCGCTAATCCAGTGGCGGACGCGTTTTCATGACACTTGCGACCAATTCGGCGTGGTTCCCGCAGCGGCGTGCGTGGCATTTGCGATGTCACCGCCGGGCGTGATCGCCACGGCGCTCAATAGCAGTCGGCCCGAACGCGTCCAGCAAAACGTTGAATTGCTTGCCGCCAGCCCACCGGCCGATTTTTGGAACGCGATGAAGCAGTCTGGATTGATTGCGAAAGACTACGCATACGTTTGATCGGATCACGCGTATAACATCTGATACTCCTCTCCCCTCGTCCCTCTATCAAAGCGAAATCTATGACCGCCCCGATCGTGCCCCCGTCGGAGAACGCTAACGTGGTGGTCCCGCGCCAATACTTGTTGGCATTTATTTTGACGACGTGTTGTTTTGCGTTATGGGGATTCGCGAATGACATCACCAATCCGTTGGTGAAAGTGTTCAAAGAAGTTTTTCAGATCAGCAACACGCAAAGTTCATTGGTTCAATTCGCTTTCTATGGCGGCTATTTCACGATGGCGCTGCCGGCGGCTTGGTTCATCCGTAAGTTTTCGTACAAGGGTGCGATCATGGTCGGGTTTGCGCTCTATGCGATTGGGGCTTTGTTGAGCATTCCGGCCAGCCTGAACTCAAACTTTTGGATTTTCATCGCCGGCTTTTACGTGCTGACCTTTGGGTTGGCGTTTCTAGAAACCAGTTGCAACCCTTACATTTTGGCGATGGGGCCGCCCGAGACGGCGACGCAGCGACTGAATCTGGCCCAGGCATTCAACCCCATCGGATCGTTGACTGGGATGATTGTTGCATCGACGATTATCGCGCCCAACCTGGATGTGGGCCGATTTCGCAGCGACATGGAACAAAAAAGCCCCGACGCGGTTCGGTACGTCGAATCAGAATATCCAGACGGCTTGCCTGACTTTGATCAAGAGTTCGGAGCACTCGATGCAGCGGTTGGTGCAGGACTGTCGAACATGCGATCGAGCGATTTTGAATCGTTCCAAGCGATTCAGCAGCACGATTTGGGCGTGGTGCGCACCCCGTACGTCGTCATCGCGTGCGTCGTGATCGGGTTCCTGTTGTTGTTCGCCGTTACCAAAATGCCCAGTTTCGCGGCGGAAGAACCTGACGCGCCGATGAGCGAGATCGTTGGGCGTTTGATGGCCAAGCCACACTACCGAGAAGGCGTGATCGCTCAAGCGTTTTACGTCGGTGCGCAAATCACATGCTGGACTTTCATCATTCACTATGGGATGGAACAGGTTGGGCTAACGCTGGGCGAAGCACAGACATGGAACATCGCCGCGATGGTGATTTTCTTGATTAGCCGTTTCGTGTGTACATTCATGCTGAGGTTTGTGAGCCCCGGGAAACTTTTGGCAAGCCTTGCGATTGTCGCGGTCTTGCTAACGTTTGGTGCGATCATGTTGCAAGGCAAAACGGGACTGACGTGCCTCGTGTTGATTTCTGCATGTATGTCGCTGATGTTCCCGACGATTTACGGGATCGCGCTGAAGGGATTACCCGCAGAAGAAGCCAAGTTGGGTTCGGCGGGACTGATCATGGCGATTGTTGGTGGCGCATTGTTGCCGCTGATGCAAGGCTGGTTCATCGATCAACTGGGCGTGCGCAACTCGTTCTTTTTACCGCTGGCATGCTTTGTCGTGATTGCCATCTTTGGCTTTCGAACGTTCACACGATTTGAAAATGAGCCGCCCTCGCCGGCAACCGCCTGATTTTCAGTGCAGCGAGCGAACGATCAATGGTCACGCGGCAGCCCCGGACCGCTAACGTCCATAAGCCGGTGTAACCGAGACTGTGGGACTAAGGCGTGCGGGAACCAGGCATGTAGACAATACATTGGCTAAACAGGATGCTTGTTTCCCGCCGGCGCTGGCTCTTTCCTTGCAGCGGGGACTCGGGAATTGACTTGGGTGGCGGCACGGAGCAGACTCTATCGATTCGATGTGATCGAAGTTCTGTTTTCCCCCACAGGCGACCAACATGCGTACACTTTCCTGCTTTCTCGTGGTGCTGCTTGGGGCACACTGGGATGTTGCTGCCGAAAAGCCCAATATCATCTACATCATGTCCGACGATATGGGGTATTCGGACATCGGATGTTACGGCGGCGAAATCGAGACGCCGAATCTGGACAGCCTTGCCGCGGGCGGATTGCGATTCACCCAGTTTTATAACACCGCGAGATGTTGTCCGACGCGGGCCAGTCTGATCACGGGACTGTACCCGCATCAGGCCGGCGTTGGTCACATGATGAGCGATCGCGGCTTTGACGGATATCGCGGCGACCTAAATCGCAATTGCGTGACGATTCCCGAAGCGTTGAAGTCGGCGGGATATCGCAGCTACATGTCGGGCAAGTGGCACGTCACAAAAGTGATCGAGCCCAAGACCGATGCCGACAAGCACAACTGGCCAAGGCAACGTGGATTTGACCGATTCTATGGGACGATTCATGGGGCAGGCAGCTTTTTCGATCCGAACACGTTGACGCGAGGCAACGAATACATCTCTCCGTTTGCCGATCCCGAATACCAAAGCGAGGATCAGGCCC
Source organism: uncultured Pirellulaceae bacterium (assembly GCA_963975425.1). Classification (GTDB taxonomy): domain Bacteria; phylum Planctomycetota; class Planctomycetia; order Pirellulales; family Pirellulaceae; genus CAXBGS01. The sequence goes on along the minus strand of CAXBGS010000002.1, from coordinate 419,564 downwards.
ATGGCGTGTTCTACTACACCGACGCCATCGCAGATCACGCCGTTCGTTTCATCAGCGAGCATCATTACGAATCCGATGAAAAACCGTTCTTCATGTATGTCGCATTCACGGCGGCGCATTGGCCGATGCATGCGCTGGAAAAAGACATTCAGAAGTACGAGGGCAAGTACGACGCGGGCTATCAAGCGGTTCGTGACGCACGTTACCAGCGGATGATCGAACTGGGCGTGATCGATGCCGAAAGTACGATCAATTGGCCAATCCCCGAGCAGTGGATGGAAACCGAGCATTGGGAATGGGATAAACGTAACATGGAAGTCTATGCCGCTATGATCGACAGCATGGATCAAGGGATCGGCCGAATCATCGAATCCCTAAAGGACACGGGCCAGTTCGAAAACACGCTGATTTGCTTCTTTCAAGACAACGGTGGTTGCGCCGAAGGTTACGGACGTAGTGGCGAAGGTGGACCACGCAGCGACTCGCCAACATTGGATGTCTTAGCGGACACGTTCTTGCAACCCGCGATGACGCCAAGTCAGACTCGTGACGGTTTCGAGATGCGAACGGGTAAAGGTTCAATGGCGGGGCCTGCGGATACGGCCATTGGGTACGGCAAGGCCTGGGCGACCGTCTCGAACACTCCGTTTCGTGAATACAAGCACTGGACGCACGAGGGTGGTATATCGACGCCGCTGATCGTCCACTGGCCCGAAAAAATGACGCGGCAGGGTGAACTTGAACATACACCAGGGCACCTAGTCGATCTGATGGCGACGGCCGTCGACGTTGCCGGTGCGACCTATCCGGCGAAATTTCACGGTGGTCAATCGATCAAACCGATGGAAGGCAAAAGTTTGTTGCCTGTGATGTTAGGCAAGCCGATCGACCGCGACGCGATTTATTGGGAACATGAAGGTAATCGTGCCGTTCGCGTCGGAGACTACAAGCTTGTCGCAAAGGGCGCCAATGGAAAGTGGGAACTCTATAACATTGCCCAGGATCGCAGCGAGCAAAACGATTTGGCGGAACGTGAACCGCAAATGGTCGAAAAGCTCAGCCAAATGTTCGATGCATACGCCGAACGCGCAAACGTCCTGCCTTTAAATCCGAATAAGAAAAAGAACCAAAAGCAGGATCACGGACCTAAAAAAGCGAAAGCGAAAGCGAAAAAATAAGAGACATCACATGACATCGAACTCCTATGACGCGGGCAACCGACCCGTTGCACTTGTGACGGGCTCGGCCACCGGGGTGGGACGAGCGTGTGTGTTGCAATTCGCGAAACGCGGATACGACGTGGTCGTCAACTATTCTCGCAGCGCCACCGAAGCGGGCCAGACACAGTCTGATGCCGAAGCACTAGGCGCCAGCGTGCTATTGGTTCAGTGCGATGTGTCCGACGACCGGTCCGTTCGCAGCATGATCTCGGCAATCGATCAACGCTTCGGTCGCTTGGACAGCCTCGTCAACAACGCAGCGACCACAAACTTCATCGATCATTCGGACCTCCAGTCGCTGACCGAAGAAATGTGGGACCGCATGCTGGCGGTGAATTTAAAGGGCGCGTTCTTCGTCACGCGGGCGGCAGCAGAATTGCTTCGCAGCGGCGCCGGTGGGGCGGTCGTCAACATCAGTTCGGTTGCGGCACAGACCGGTTCTGGCTCTTCCATTGCGTACTGCGCCAGCAAGGCCGGGCTGAACACCATGACCAAGTCGCTCGCTCGCGTGTTAGCACCGCAAGTTCGTGTGAACGCCGTATGCCCCGGGCCCATCGATAGTCGTTGGATCAAGCAAGGGAATCCTGATTGGGATATCGATCAAATGGTTGCAAATTATCCAATCCCGAAGCCTTCCTCGCCCGATGACATTGCCGATGCGGTTCTGTTTTTCGCGACGGGAACCAAAATGGCGACCGGCCAAATCCTTTACGTCGACGGCGGTCAGTTGCTGACTTAGTTGTCTAGGTCAAAATTTCGTCAACGACGCGTCCATGCACATCGGTCAGGCGGAAATCGCGACCGGCATAGCGGTACGTCAACTGTTTATGGTCGAGTCCCATTTGATGCAGCACCGTTGCGTGCAGGTCGTGCAGATGCACGCGGCCCTCGACGGCTTTGTACCCCAGTTCGTCCGTGGCCCCGTGCTGAAAACCGGGGCGGACGCCGCCGCCTGCTAACCACATGGTGTAACCGTTGGGGTTATGGTCTCGGCCGTCCAAATCGTCCTTTGCCGTATCGGGCGTGCGCCCAAACTCACCGCCCCACAAAACAAGTGTGCGGTCAAGCAATCCGCGCCGGCGCAAGTCGGTCAACAATCCGGCAACGGGCTGGTCCGTGGCGGCTGCACGCGCCTCGTGGCCTTTAACAAGTGCGCTATGCTGATCCCAGAACTCGTCACAGCACTCGACATGCCGGACGCCCGACTCGATCATGCGCCGCGCCAGCAAGCATTGTCGACCGAAATCGTCTGATGGTTTACCGTCGCCGATCCCGTACAGGTCAAGTGTCTCTTGAGTCTCGCCTGAGATATCCATCACACTTGGCAGTTCGGACTGCATGCGGAATCCAAGTTCGAAAGAGTCCATGACCGCATCGACGCCCGGTTCGCTGGGATCGTTAATGTGTTCTGCGTAGTCTTGGTTCAGACGTTGCAACAGATCCAACTGACGCCGCTGTTGCGTTCGGGAAAGTTTCGGGTTGGCTAGGTTCCCCACTTTTGCGTCGGCTACCGGTGTCTTGATGTCGCCGATCGCGGTTCCTTGGTACACGGCGGGCAGGAATGCCGAGCCGTAGTTCTTGGAACCACCATTGATGACGGGAGGGCTAATGCTTACGAATCCTGGCAAGTTTTGATTCTCAGTGCCCAGTCCGTACAACAGCCATGATCCCATCGATGGGCGGGTGAATGTGAAAGACCCCGTGTGCAACTGCAGCATCGCCGGCGTGTGGTTGCCGATATCGGCGTGCATTCCTGAAAGAACGCAAAGCTCGTCGGCGAGTTCTGCGGTGTGTTTGAACAAATCCGAAACCCATAGACCGCTCTGGCCACGCTTTTTCCATTTCCAATGCGAGGGCGTCAGTTTACGCCCCTTCTTTTTTTCTCCCGACTGCTTCTTGGCTTGCTTGTCGAGTTCAGGTTTCCGTTCGTACGACTCCATTGCCGACGGTCCGCCGCGCATGTGCAGAAAAATGAAGTGATCGGCGGCTGGTTCGTGATGCGGCTGCTTGAGCGACAAGGGATTGGTTGGCTCGGCAGGACTGTTCGCGCTCGATCGATTTTGCAAATCCATCAATGCGAGCGATCCGAAACCGCACGTCGCGGCGTGAAGCAATTGTCGACGCGAGTAAAACATGGCGTATTCTCGTACGGACTTTGTTTCAGTGTGAATGAGTTTTAATCAATGAAGCGAAACGGTGCACTCGCCAGCAGACTCTGGCAGTACGCGGCCCATGCTCGACGACGAGCATCAGGTGCGGCGTGATTAGCTTTCGATCTGGTCGCAAGATCATCGATGAATTCAATCGCTTCACGAATCTGTTTTTGATCGGGGGCACGTGCGAAACATCGTAGATGGGCGTGCGTCACTCGATCGGCATCTGTTTTTAGTTGCGTTTGAGCCAACAGATGGTCGGCGAAAGATTCCGAGGCACGCATCACAAAGGGGCTGTTCATTAAATACAGCGACTGAGTCGGTGTCGTGTTGCTGTCACGAAGTCCCTGGACGTTCGACGGTTCGGGGAAATCGAACACACGCAATTGTTCGGGAATGATGCCGCGAATGATCGGCAAATAGACGCTGCGGTGATCAAACGGTTCATCCAGTACTGAAGTATCGATGTTGCGACCAACCTCACCTTCACCGATTTGCATCACGAGCGAACCTTCCAGCGGCTGGAATCGCAACCGCCCGCTAACGGCGAGCATCGCATCTCGCAACGGCTCAGCTTCCAGTCGTCGCCGGTCCATTCGCCAACGCAGACGGTTCTCGGAATCCGCGGCATACGAGTTTTCGTCATAGCTGGTTGACAGACGATAGGTTCGCGACATGACCACTTCGCGCACGACCGACTTGATCGACCAGTTTTGCTGGTGAACGAATCGATGGGCAAGAAAGTCCAGCAACTGAGGATGCGAGGGTTTCGTTCCACTGACGCCAAAGTTATCCACCGTTTCGACGATTCCCGTTCCCATCAAGTGTTGCCAGACTCGGTTGACGGCGACACGCGGAGTCAGCGGGTGACGCGGGTGGGTCAACCAAGCCGCCAATTCAAGCCGCCCGCTCTGCTTGGCATTGATTGATTTTCTGATCGCCTGTTCGGGATCAATAACTGGGTCGATGGTCGACAGAAAACCGCGTTTGACGGGATCGCCCGTCTTGCCCTTTTCGCCGCGGATCAAGACGTTTCCGTCAATGATTTTTTTTGCTTCGCGGACGCCAAACGCGTATTGCGGTTCGTCGGGCAGTGCCGCTTTCGCTTCGGCCAACAGAGCTTCGCGTTTCTTTAAATTTCGGACCGCGCCCTGGTACTGGCGAATCGCGGACCTCTGTGCATCGGAAAGATTCTCGGCGATCGGTTTCTCGGGATCGTTGCGATATCCACTGGGAACATCTTTCAACAGATTCTTGATCCGTGAGTTGCTGGATTTGACCTGCTTTTGGAATGTCTCAACGTTCTTTTGAGCAATTTTCTGCTGCTCGATTTCCTCGGGGCTAAGCTCGGACGACAGTCTTAGATAGAGCTGTTCTTTTTCCTTGGCATTCTTGGGCCGCTTGGTGCTGCCGCCGTAGAGCGTCTCGGTACTTAGAAAGATTCCGGCCAAGGAGTAGTAATCGGCGGTCGGGATCGGATCGAATTTGTGATCATGGCATCTGGCACAAGCGACCGTCAGGCCCAACACGGCCTTCGAAACCACGTCGATCTGGTCGTCGACGATGTCATACGTCAGGTTTCCGCCGTTGAGAGATTTGCTGCCCAAGGCAAGCAAGCCCGTCGCGATAATTTGCTTGCGACGTTGATCATCGTTTTCGGCGTCCAACAAGTCGCCGGCAATCTGTTCTGTGATGAATCGATCCAGAGGGACGTCGTCGCAAAACGCATCAATCACGTAATCACGATACCGCCATGCGTAAAGCATCAAGACGTCACGACTGCTGCCGGCGGATTCGCCATAGCGTGCGACGTCTAGCCAATGTCGTCCCCAACGCTCGCCAAAGCCGCGCGATGCGAGTAACCGATCGACAATTGCGGCGTAGTGCTCGTCGGAAGGATCCTTGGCGAAATCTGCCAGTTCTTGTGGCGATGGTGGCAACCCGACTAGATCAAAATATAAACGGCGCAGCAAGGTGAACGGGGCTGCATCCGCGTTAGGACTTATGCCCTTCTCTTCCAAAGCGGCCAGGATGAATCGATCGATGTCCGACAAAGGCCACCCGGCGTTGTTTACCTCAGGCGGCCGGGGATTCGTTACAGGCTGAAGCGACCAGAGGTCGATGGGTTTCGTCGGTGCATCTTGTTGCACCGGATCGGTTTTTCGGCGACGAGGGTCGGGTGCGCCGAGTGAGATCCAGCGTCGAAAGTCAGCCACGACGTCAGGCGACAAGGGTTCGTCGGGCGGCATCTCGAGGTCCCGGTACTCAAGTGCATGCATCAGCAAGCTGTCGGCGGGTTTGCCACGACGAATCGCGGCGCCGCTATCGCCACCGGCAAACAGGCCTTCGCGGGAATCAACCAGCAGACCACCGCCCAAGTCATCGGATTGTTCGCTGTGACATTCATAGCAGTGCTGGATGAGTGCCGGGCGGATTTTCTTTTCGAACAGTTCCAATCCGGCGCGGCGTTTTTGTGACGCCTTTTCTTTCGATGCTTTTGCCGAACCGGATGCCTTGGCCGCTGTGGGAGGAGCCGAATGGGCGACAACGGTTAGGGCAAGAACGATGAACGTCCAGATGACTCGTTGCATGGAGAACCGGATGAATCGAGTATGAATGCCGTGTGGAGCGTAATACGGCGGCAGGTGGGAACAAACGAGGTACGAAGACGCCGCTTGCTATCGGTTCAATTGTACTCGATCTGGCGATTGAACCACAATCTCGCCGGTTGGGTCGCAGGTTTTCATCGGACTGCTCAATCTTCGCCGTTGGGGCATTACCGTCGAGGGAACGCAGGCGGTTGGCCGTACCAATCCGGATGTGAGCCCAGACGGACGGCCAACAAGACCGCTTTGCCGTGTAAGTGCTCGGGACCGTGGGTGTAATCCCATTCCAACCGCTCTTCGTATCTCAGGATACGCAGCCGTGATTCGGGATCGGCCGCCCACTGTGCCAACTGGTTCGGCGCAAAATAGTTCACGACGGCGCCCGCCGTCTCGCTAACCGGTGCGTCGCTCAGCTTGCCCGGCATCTGTTCGCTGCCCGGGTCTTCGGTCGTGTGCACTTCGGCGTAAAGAAAACCGTGGTTGTCCAGCCCGTCACAGATTCGTTGCCAAAGCGGTCTGGCGCTCGCGGCTGGGACATGATCAAGGATGGTGGTTGCGACAATCGCTTGAAACGTGTGAGGCGCCCACGGGTATTCGCACGCGTCGGCGACGAATGTTTCCACTTGGTTGTGCAGACCTGCTTCGTTGGCACGCTGGCGGACGCGCTCGAGCCCGCGCTCACTCAAGTCCACGGCGGAAACATTCAAACCTGCTGCGGCCAAAGCAATCGTGTCTCTGCCGGCTCCGGCCCCCAAGTCGAGCGCTTTTCCACTCGGGCGAACCTGCTTCAGAAACTCGGCCAGCGCGGCTGACGGTTCGTCGCCGTACGCGATATCCTCGCGGTCATACGGCTGGAAGAACGGATCCGTCGAGGAATCTGGCATAGGTCGATTCGAACAGTGTGAGGGGCAGAGCGGATAGCACAGAGCACGTCACGGGCTCTGAATTCTGGCGTCGATACCGTATATGGCTTCGGGGAGACGCTTTCTTGCACGGTAGCATAGTGGCGACCCTCTGGGAGGGCCAACCAACGGCACCTTCGAAAAGTCCCACAATCACGTCGATTCACCACGATTAATCGCAAACCAGCGTCATGACCGCTCGATGCGTCTTCGTTTGTCGTCCACGGACCGTCGCGGGGCGACCACAATACAGAGACCAGAATCGAGCGTGCACGAACACACAAGGAATGTGTTTGCGATTTGTTCTCATTTCTTTACAAAGAATTTGCATTGTGCGGCGAATCACCGAACAATCAACCAAGCAAACTTTTTCGAGCTAGTTTCATGTCGGACCACATGACCGAATCGCCGCCTACACGAGCGACGGAACCTGCGAAGGGGCCGCTTGGCCGATTCGTTCACTCGTTCGCAAGGGCTGCGAATTGGACGGGGCGCCGGATTTGGCTAGGACTGTTGTTGTTGGTGACGCTTGGATATCTGTCGACGGGGCTGTCGGAATCTGATTCGCAGCCGCGTTCGTTCGAGGCAACACCTAACGCGGTTTCTAGCCCCAACCTATCGACGCGTTCATCGACTCGATCGTTAACCGGATCGCCGGCCCAGTTGGCAGATGACGCAGTCTTGTCGAACCGCGTGCCGTCTCAATCAACCTCGCCAGCATCTGCCCCAGTGACCGCCCCGGAAACAGATAGCGATCTCTTCATCGAAACCGAGGTGATCGCGGATGGTACGGAAATCGCGATAGCCGATGCACAGGATGCGCCATTACCGTCAACGTCGACGGACGAGTTGCAAGAATCAATCAATCGCTTGGATGCCGTTCGCATGAACGCGATCCAAATGGCAGGGCTTCGTTCTGCGGATGAGGCTGACTGGATGACGATTTGTCGACGTCTGTCGTTGGCTCTGGTAGGCAGCGGCATGTCGGTTGAAGAGATTCGAGAGCTGCAAACGCTGCCGGTGCATCGCCGCGAACATGTGCACTTGGAAAATTTGTTGCGTGATCGGCGCTTTCACAACTATTGGGCCGAGCGTTATACGCGGTTCTTAGTGGGGACCGACGAAGGGCCGTTTATCGTCTATCGACGACGACGCTTTCGGACGTGGTTGTCCGATGCGATTGCACAGAACAGACGTTACGACCAAATTGTTCGTGATCTGATCACCGCCGAGGGGCTTTGGACCGATCGACCGGAAGTCAACTTTTACACGGTCACATTTGACAGCGGCAACAACGCCCCGGATCCGGTTCGATTGGCGGCACGCACCTCGCGTGCGTTCTTGGGATTGAGGATCGATTGCCTGCAGTGCCACAATGATTTTCTCGGCAACGTCAACTTGGGTGACACCGAGAGCCCGCGTGAAGGTTTGCAGACAGATTTTCATCAGTTGGCCGCGTTCTTTACGGCCGCAAAATACAACGGGCTTCAGGGCATTCGAAGCGGTAAGAGCGACTACAAGTACCAGTACCTAGACGCCGATGAAGAAGTGAATGTGCCGGCGGCGGTTCCCTATTCGCCATCCTTGTTGCCCCAACAGGGTAACGATCGCTACCGTTTGGCCGCATGGATCACACACAAGGACAATCGTCAGGCCGCGCGTGCCGCAGTCAGTCACGTGTGGGCATTGATGTACGGTCGACCGGCCGGTGATGCGGTCGACAACTTGCCGATCGATGAAACGTCGACACCGGTCCTCGAGGCGTTGACGGATGATTTTATCCAACACGATTTTAATCTGCGGCGGCTCATCCGAGTGATCGCTCGCAGTGATGCATTTCGGGTTGATAGCCGCGCCATATTTGACGTGACACCCGACCATGAGGCCGCCACGGCGGTGTTCCCGTTGGTGCGGCTCCGTCCCGAGCAGGTCGCCGGCAGTGTTCTGCAGAGTGCTCGGATCAAGAAGACCGATCGTGAATCTTCACTGTTTGTCCAGCTGCAAACGTTCGGACAGTCCAACGATTTTATCCGTCGCTACGGTGACTTGGGCGAAGACGAATTCTCGAGCGACAGCGTGACGATCACGCAGCGACTGTTGACGATGAACGGCCGGATGCTGCGCGAGTCAATTAAATCGAATCCGATATTGAATGCATCTTCGCATATCGCAATGTTTGCAAAAGAAGATGATCGCGCGATCGAGACGGTGTACTTGGCGACAGTGAATCGGATGCCGACCGAAGCCGAACGATCTCATTTCACCGAGCGTTTTGCCGAGACGAAGAATCGAACCAGGGCGATCGAAGACTTGTTTTGGGTCTTGCTCAATAGCACCGAACTCGCTTGGAATCATTGAAATATGGCCAGCCACTCATCAACCACGATTTGCGATTACCGATCTCATTTTTCACGGAGAACTCTGCTGGGTGCCGGTTCGGCCATTGTCGGAACGTCGTCGATGTTGACGATCCTGGCTGGCGATTTGGCCCGCGCCGATGAGGCTGGCGTCACCGATCCTTCGCGACCGAAGAATGTCATTCTGTTGTGGCTTGCCGGCGGCCCCAGCCAGCTTGAAACGTTTGATCCTCATGCCGGTTCAATGATCGGCGGTGATGTGCAGACGATTGACACATCGGTCAAGGGGCTAGGTATCGCCGACACGTTGCCTCGGGTCGCCCAGCAGATGCATTTGACCTCATTGGTACGCAGTGTGACTGGAAAAGAAGGCGATCATCAGCGAGCCGTTTATAACATGCGCAGCGGCTATCGGCCGGACCCGACGCTCAAGCATCCGTCGATCGGTGCCGTCGTTTGCCACGTTGACCCCCGTGGCGGTGATTTGCCTCGCCATGTTTCCATTTTGCCGGGTAACGATGCCGGCCGCGGCGGTTATCTGGGGGCGAAGTTCGATGCGTTCAAAATTGACAATCCACTGGGCCGCGTTCCCGATGTTCGTGCTTCGGTGGACGACGACCGGCTCGATCGACGCCTGCGCGACCTCAGGTTTGTGGAAGATAATTTTCGTCATGACCGACTTAAGCAATTGGAATCCAACCGGACGCTGCACACGACCGCGACCGAAGCGGCGCTGCGGATGATGTCCAGCGAACAATTGGATGCTTTTGACGTTTCCACTGAACCCCAGGCTGAACGAGATGCGTTTGGTGACACGGCGTTTGGGCGGGGTTGCTTGGCCGCGTCGCGATTGATCGAAGTCGGAACGCGATGCGTTGAAGTGACTTTAAGCGGGTGGGATTCGCACATCACCAATCACTCGTTGCAATCGTCTGCTTGTGAAAGCCTTGATCCCGCGCTATCTGCGTTGCTGGTGCGGTTACAGCAGCGCGATCTTTTGGAATCGACCTTAGTGGTGTGCGGAGGAGAGTTCGGGCGAACGCCAACGATCAATGCGGCCGAAGGACGCGATCATTGGCCCCATGGATTCAGCACGCTGTTGGCCGGATGTGGCATCCGGCGCGGCGGCGTCTATGGTGCGACAGCACGTGAGCCCAAGCTCGATCGTAAATCGCCGCTGCAAGACGTCGAAAATCCCGTGACGGTTGCCGATCTGCACAGCACGATTCTGACGGCACTGTCCATCGATCACGAGGAAGAACTGGACACGCCGGTGGGGCGACCGATCAAGCGTAGCGAAGGAAAACCGATTCCGCAGGTACTGGCTTAGCGCCGCCTGAGTGAGCGGGAGGAATTCAGTTTCACGCCGGCAAGAACTGCGAAAGTCCGGTTTCACGATACCGCAGTGGTGCGGAAGTGCTTTGAGAAGGGCGATGCGCTATTGCCAGCGACAAGCGTTCTAGGGTATCCCCGAATCACGTTTCTTGCCCATTGTCCCACCTTCGTCCCCAAGTCTTGATGCCACGGATTGCCCATTCCATTGGTGCATGCCGCTGTCCGGCTGATCGTTTCAGCGGAATCGCTGTTTGCTGCGCACTGATAATGTTAACGATCGTTGGCTGTGGTACGACGCGCGAGCGTCAGGCAACCGAACAGTTGGTGATGAGCGATGCGGTCGATCGCAGCGTCTCGAGATTGGATTTTCGTCCCTTGACCGGTCAAAAGGTCTATTTGGACACCAGCTATTTACGCAGTGTCAAAGGCGAAGGTTTCGTCAACAGTGACTACGTCATCAGTGCCATGCGGCAGCAAATCGTTGCGGCAGGTTGTTTGATCCAAGACACGCTGGGTGATTCCGACATTGTGATTGAGCCACGTCTGGGAACGCTGGGGCTGGATGACCATCGAGTGACGTTTGGATTGCCCGAGAATAATGCAATTTCATCGGCCGTCGCATTAATCCCCAACGCACCGTCGATCCCGGCGATTCCAGAAGTTGCGTTGGCCCGACGTGACGCGCAGGAAGCGGCCGCCAAGGTCGCAGCATTTGCATACGATCGACGCACGCGCGAACCGATCTGGCAGTCCGGTGTGAACTATTCGTTGGCGACGGCCAAGGACACATGGGTGTTCGGAGTGGGGCCGTTTCAGGGCGGCTCGATTCGCGAGGAGACTAAATTGGCCGGCAGCAAGCTGAAGCTGCCCTTTTCGGTCGCTCACAATTTGGCACAGCAAAACTATGAACGTCCCGCCGTCGAGTACACTGCACAAGTCGCATTCAACGATGGCTGGCCGACAACGGACCCGACAGGAAATCCGATCGCGGTTCCCAAACCACCAGCACCTTCTGGAATGGAGTGGCCGGTCGAGTCCATTGCTGAAAAGCCTGCGGATGCATCGGGTGGCGACAAAAAAGAGAGTCCCGTTCGCATTGCGGACTCTGCGAAACCTGAACGCAAGCCAAAAGCGGCCGTCAAACGATAGTCATCGCGATGCGGTCGCGTTTCTCCTGACCCTGACACCACGCCCGACGTGTCTGAATCTCGTTATCAATTGATCGATTTCGGCGATGGCCGCAAATTGGAAAGTCTCGCCGGGTACATCACCGACCGGCCGTCGCCAGCCGCAATCGATGATCGAAAAAGCGATCCCGGCCGGTGGCGTCAGGCAGACGCGTACTTTGATGCGCAACGGAAGGCGTGGCGGTTCGCGAAACCATGGCCACCGCAGTTGACTCTGCAGTGCGATGGGTTTCAGATGCCGGTCCGACCGACTCCCTTTGGCCACATCGGCGTCTTTCCTGAACAGGCCGACAACTGGCGGTGGCTACAAAGCTTGCCCGCAAAGCCGGATGAGCCCGAATCCAGTCGCGCTTTGAACCTGTTTGCCTATACCGGTGCCAGCACCATGGCGATGGTATCGGCGGGATATCACGTGGCGCATGTCGATGCTGCTCGCCCGAACGTCCAGGCAACGCGAGAAGTAGCACAACGCAACGGTTGGGGCGACGCGCCGATCCGGTATTTGGTCGATGATGCGGCAAAATTTGCTGCCAAAGAAGTCCGCCGTGGTCGGGTCTACCACACCATTGTGCTCGACCCGCCAGCTTACGGGCATACACCGCAAGGCAAAGCTTGGCGACTGGAGCGGGATCTTTGGCCGCTGCTGGAAAATTGCCTCAAGCTGATCGAACCGGGCCATTTTCGGCTGCTGTTGACCGGCCACTCGCCACAAGTGGATCAGCGGGATGCGGCCCGTTTCTTTGGGGAGGCCCCGTTGCTGCGTGGCGGCGGGCTCAGGACCGGTTTGCACATTGATTCGGGACGGTCACAATTGAAGGATGCGGCAGGGCGCAGCCTGGATGCCGGTTTTTATGTGCGTGTATCGAGTGACTAAGTCATTGAGCTTGTCTGATTCCCAAACAATCGATCCTCGAGCCACCGAATCGACCGATTCGCAAGCTGGCAGTCCCCCAACGGGCAATTCGCAAGCTGGCAGCCCGCAAACGCTGGATGACGCGAAACGCTTGATCGAACGACTGCAGCGATATCGGTCGGCCGATCGCGGGCGTCTTGTCGTGGCGTTCTCTGGCGGCGTCGATAGCAGCGTCGTTGCTGCGGCGGCCGTGCGCGCCGACCCGGAACATGCGATCGCGATGACCGCTCAATCACCCAGTGTTCCGCAGTGGCAACTTGATTGGGCTTGCCGAATCGCAGGCGAAATCGGCATCTCGCACCGAATCGTGCGTACCCAAGAGTTCCAGCGTGACGACTATGTGCGCAACGACACGCGTCGGTGCTTCGCTTGCAAGGAATCGCTATACGCGACGATTCGCCAGCAATGCATGACAATCGTGGAATCTCTTTCGGGTCAAACGCCGCCAGATCAAACGCTGCCAGATAAATCGTTACCCGCTGCAGCGATCGTATCGGGAACCAACGCCGACGACCTGGGCGACTATCGTCCGGGTATCGAAGCGGGCCAGATGGCGGGTGTTTGTACGCCGCTTGCCGATTTAGGGTTCACCAAGCGGCGTGTCCGATTGCTCGCCGAACATTTTGGGTTATCCAACCATGACTTGCCGGCGTCGCCGTGTTTGGCCAGTCGAGTCGCCTACGGCGTCCAGGTGACGCCTGACCGCTTGGGCCGGATTGAGCGAGCGGAATCATGGCTGCGAGACCAGGGATTTACGGATTTACGCGTCCGGCTGCACCATGACGAACTTGCCCGAGTCGAATTGATGATCGAGGACTTGGCACGTGCCTGTGAGCCTCAATTTGCGGAATTGATGCATCAGACACTGCGCGACTTGGGCTTTCGGTTCGTCACGATCGACCTGGGCGGTTTACAATCCGGTAGCATGAATCGCGAACTGGTTACAATCGGTATGGCGGATTCGCCGACCGAAAACGCAACCAACAAGGATACGTTTTGAGTGCCGACAACGACCCCGCTGATACTTTCGATCGGACCGATTCCGAGACCGGTGGGTCAGGAACCGGCTCGGCGAGCAATCCGTCCAGCGGTTCATCGGCCAGTCTGGTGGGTTGCCAGATGGGCGATTACCAGATTCTTAGAAAGCTTGGTCGCGGTGGCATGGCCGACGTCTTTGCCGCCCGACATCTCACCCTGGGCCGCGAAGTCGCGATCAAAGTCTTGCGGACCGAGTATGCACGAGATGCGGACTACGTAAAGCGGTTCCGCCGAGAGGCCCGCGCGGCGGCGAAGTTGAACCATCCCAACATCGTCCAGGTGTATGACGTTGGCAGCGTCGGCACGAATCACTTCATGGCGCAGGAACTGATCGACGGGATGAACCTGCGGGAAGAGTTAACGCGCAACGGAACGCTTGACGAATCCGATGCGATCGAAGTGTTGGTCGGCGTTGCCTCGGCCCTGCAAGCCGCCGCCGAATCGGGAATCACGCACCGGGACATCAAGCCCGAGAACATCATGCGGTCCTCTCGCGGGATCATCAAAGTGGCTGATTTTGGTTTGGCTCGCCTCGGTCCCGATGTCGATTCCAGCCGCGCGGACCTAACGCAAGCCGGTTTTACGCTCGGCACGCCGCGGTACATGAGCCCCGAACAGGTGCAAGGCAATGCGGTCGACGTGCGCAGCGATTTGTACTCGCTGGGTGTGACGATGTATCACTTGTTGGCCGGACGTCCCCCGTTCGAAGCCGACGATCCGTTGGCTCTGGCCGTGATGCATTTGCACGACCGCCCCTTGCCGCTTGATCGTGCTCGCGGCGTGAACGATTTGCCAGAGTGGTTGATCGCCGTCGTCAATCGGCTGATGAATAAACTGCCATCGGATCGGTTCCAATCGCCCACGGAGTTATTAGACGCAGTACGTGCCGAAGCCTCGGTGTCGCTTGGGGGCGCGTATGGAACCGTCGGAACGGCGGCCGCGACGATACGGCTGCAGCGTCTGACCGATCGTGCGAGACTACGTCGCAAATCGAAATTCTTTCGTGTCGCTGGGGCTTGCCTGTTGCCGCTGGCTTGCGCGGGTATCGCCGGATACGTCGCGGCAATCCAGCCACCCAAAGATATCGAACCGCTGTTGCGACCCGATCACGTCAAGCGAGCGGAGTCGGTCGAACAGCAATTCCTGGTCGCCGTTGCCCGCGATGACGAAGCCGGCTGGGCATCGGTCAGCCGCTATTTTCCACCGAGTGAAAATTCGGACTATGCCGCTTATCACCTGAAATCACTTTTGCATCTCGCGGAAGTTCATCTATCCGAAGGGCGTTTCGGTGAGGCCATCGCGGCGTTGGATACGGTGCTCGGCAGCGTCGAAGCTGACAAAATTTATCAGTTGTTGGCACTGGAGAAAAAGATTCGCGTTTACGAAGGCCAGTCCAGTGCGCATTTGGCCCGGCGGACGCGTGATGAATTGAAACGCTTGTACCGAGAACTGGCCAAAACCAACGCCGTGGCGGTGCGGCGTTTCGAAAGTGTCATTCGTCGAGACCGACTTGCCGAACTTAGCCTGCAAGTGGAAGACTCTTAGCCCACAGTCAAACGACTCCCCAGCGATCAAGTAAACCGTAGCAAGGCGTATTTTCGTTTGCCTTTGCGCACGACGATCACGGTCTCACTGGCTAGATCATCGGGGGAGAGTTTCAGATTCGCATCCGCAACACGTTGGTTGTTGACGTACACGCCACCGTCTTTGATCCCTCGACGAGCTTCGCTGCTGCTGTTGACCAGGCCAGCGGTTTGTAGCGCTTCGACGATCCAGAAACCGTCGCCATCGAGCTTGTCGCGGGGGACTTCTTGGCTGGGGACATCGGCAAAGATTTCTGCCAACTGCGCATCGGTCGCGTCACCGATTTCGCCACCGAAAAGAATCTGGCTGGCTCGGGTCGCGGCGGCCAGTCCCTCATCGCCGTGCACAAAGCTGGTCATCCATTCGGCCAGTCTCTTTTGCGCAGTACGCCGACCCGGATCCGATTTGGTTTGCTCCGAGAGCGCGTCGTACTCGTCGCGTTCGATCTCGGTCAAGTAGGCGATGCAACGCATCACGTCGTCATCGGCGACGTTAATCCAGTATTGGTAAAACGTGTACGGGCTCGTTCGTTCGGCGTCCAACCAAATCGCGCCGCTTTCGGTTTTGCCCATCTTGCGGCCGTCGCTGGTCGTCAACAACGGCGCGGTCAGGCCGTACAGTTGTTTGCCCAGCATGCGGCGTCCCAGATCGATTCCCGCAGTGACATTGCCCCACTGGTCGCTGCCGCCGGCTTGGATTTGGCAATCGTGTTCACGGCACAGGTGCACAAAGTCATAGGCCTGCAGCAGCATGTAACTGAACTCGGTGTAACTTAATCCCGCTTCGCTTTCCAATCGTGAACGTACGGACTCTTTGCCCATCATCGCGCCAACGGGAAAGTTCTTTCCGACATCACGCAAAAAATTCAGGTACGAGAAATTTTCCATCCATTCAAAGTTGTTCAGCAGTTTCGCCGCCTGATCGCCTTCGAAATCGAGAAACCGGCGCATTTGCTTGGCGACGCCGTCGACGTTGTCCTGCAATTGTTCGGCGGACAGCAGATTGCGTTCTTCGCTCTTACCGCTGGGATCACCAATCATTCCCGTCGCACCGCCGACAAGTGCAATCGGTCGATGGCCGGCGCGTTGAAACCTGCGCAGCATCATTAGTTGCATCAAGCTGCCGACGTGCAAACTGCTGGCCGTCGGATCGAATCCGATGTAGACCGTCTGTGGGCCTTGCGCGAGTAACTTTGCGAGTCCTTCTTCGTCGGTGACTTGGTGGATGAGTCCTCGCCAACGCAGTTCATCGAGCAGGTTTTGTTCAGGCATTTTCGTTTTGCCGAGCGTAAACGGCTTCGGCGATTAAGAGGTCTTCGGGATGAGTGATTTTAATGTTTTCGGCCGATCCACGGATGAGCGATACCGCATGTCCGATCCGCTCGACCAATTCGGCGTCATCGGTTGCCGGTCGCCCCCGATAACGTTCATAGGCGCGGCGGAGCAGATCGATACGAAAGACTTGTGGGGTCAGCGCGGTCCACATGTCGCGTCGGTCGACGGTGGTCGATGTCCTGCCGTGATCGGGGGTGCGTTTGAGTGTTCCGGATACGGGAGTCGCCAAGATGGCCGCCCCGGTTTGCGAAGCGGACGCAAAGACAGCGGCCAAATCCGCATCCGGCACCAGTGGCCGGGCCGCGTCGTGAACGGCGACGAAGCGAATCGCTTCCGCACGATCGGAGGCAGTGGACGATTCGGAGGCAGTGGACGATTCGGAGGCACCGGACGATTCGGAGGCACCGGACGATTCGGCGGCAGCCAGTGCGTCCAATCCGGCACGGACGCTGTCGGTTCGCTCTGCTCCGCCGATGACGCACTGAATATTCAACGAGTCAACCAACGCCCGTTCCTCCTGTTGAAAACGTGGCAAGTCCGCTTTCGAGACGGCCATCACGATCGGTCCCACTTCGCTGCGATGACGCAATCGTTCTGCCGCGCGGTACCACAGCGGTTTTCCCGCGATTTGGGCGAACAGTTTGTTCTGTTCGCTGCCGAAACGACGGCCACTGCCCGCCGCCGGTAATATCACAGCGACACAGCCTGGCGTCGGAGGTTCGTGGTTAGGATCTTGCATGAGGCGGCTTGGTAACCAACAGGGGCGCGCGAATCGTTAATCCGCAGCGTTGCCGGCAACCGTTCACACGGGATTGAACCGAACCCAGTAGGCCCGAGCCGGACAGGAATGGACAAAGCGGTCGATAGCTGGGCCGTCGCCGGCCCAGCTACGCGATAGGTTTCGAAACAATTTGAGTTTTCGAAACGATGGTTATGGTTAGCGTCTTGCGGCGTCGTGTTTCAGCGGCAACCAAGCCGCATCTTGCTGGCTGCTGGCGACGCACTGCTGGATGAAGTACATACCTTCGACGCCGTCGTACACGTTCGGATAGACGGTATCGCGACGTTCAATGTTTTGTCCATCGCTGCGCGCGGCCATTGCATCGAACGCGGCCGCATAGATATTGCTGAACGCCTCGAAGAAGGCTTCCGGGTGTCCCGCGGGCAAACGACACGCCGCGGCACCGGCGCCCTGCATGTGCGCGGCATTGGGATCGCGGGTATAGATCTGGTGCGGTTTACCGTTCTGTCGATAAATCAACTCGTTCGGATTTTCTTGTCGCCAGCGAAGCGATCCCAGCGTTCCATCGATCTCGATTTCCAAGTCGTTTTCGCGTCCATGGCTGATCTGCGACGCGGTGACGGTGCCGAGTGCTCCATTTTCGTAACGGATCACTGCGGTGCCATAGTCATCCAGCTTGCGTCCGCTGACAAAAGCTTTCAGGTGACAGCTGACGGACTCGGGCAACACGCCGGTCATATAGCGTCCCAAGTTGTACGCGTGCGTCGCGATATCACCAAACGCGCCGGCGGCACCACTCTTGGCCGGATCGGTCCGCCATGCCGCTTGTTTTTGATCTTCGTCTTCCAGCGACGTTCGCAGCCAACCTTGGATGTACTGTGATCGGATCGCGTTGATTTCGCCAAGATCACCGTTGAGGATCATTTGCCGAGCTTGGCGAATCAGTGGATAGCCTGTGTAGTTGTGCGAGAGTGCGAAGACGACGTCGGTGCCTTCGACGGTTTTCAGCAGTTCTTCCGCTTGCGACAGGTCGAAAGTCATCGGCTTGTCGCAAACAACATTGAATCCGGCTTCGACAGCAGCACGCGCGATTTCAAAGTGTGTGTGGTTGGGCGTCGTGACGCTGACGAAATCGATGCGTTCGTCCTCTGGCATTTTTGATTCGGCGTCCAGCATGGCTTCGTAGCTTCCGTACGCCCGCGAATCATCAACCCCGTAGTCGGGCGCCGACGCTTTGCTGCGTTCGGGATTGCTCGAAAACGCCCCGGCGACCAGGACGGCACGGTTGTCCAGGCCAGCGGCGATCGAGTGGACGCGTCCGATAAACGAACCCTGTCCACCACCGACGATTCCCATTCGCAGCTTGCGGTTTAGCGGTGCATTGATACCCATGATGTTTCTCTTCGTTCGAATCTCGAATTGGTGAAAATGTTGAGGAACCTTGTTGTCAGTAGACCGCAATCGTAAAGTTCCGGTCGAATGCGTACAATTACAGACCACGTGAAGTCCTGAATCGGTTGCCGAACGTCAGGTTGCATCACGGCTTTTCCCTCAATCCCCACGTTTTCCGTCCAGCTTTGTAAAAAATGGAGTCGTTCACGATGTCTGATTCGAATCAAGCGTTGTCTGAGGATGCACCCGCCGTTGAATCGGCGGACTTGCGGACTTCGGAATCGATCAAACCGGTGATCCTGGCGTCGGGTCCCATGGGAAACTGTTGCGGTTGGGCGAGGTGGGCCTTTGTGGCGATGGCCATCGTGACAGTCGCGTCGATTGCGTCGGCGGCTTATTTTGCCGGTCGTTCGGCCCAACTGTCAGCGTTTGGTGGTAACGGAATTCGCGACATTTTTCCAACCATCGATGCGGCGGCTGCCGTGTCGAGCGAAAAGTTCTCAATGGCCACGGGAGCCATCAGTGGTGACGCCGAAGGACTTTTCATGCTCGATCACAATTCGGGGCTATTGCAATGTTCGGTCATCTACCCGCGACTGGGGCGTTTTCTCGGAAACTTTTCCATCAATGTAACCGAAGCGTTGCCTTCGGGCGGCAAAGGCGGCCAGTACATGATCGCCACCGGCTTGGCAAATTTTCCAAGTTCCAGCAGTCGTCCCGCGGCGACTTCCGTCGTGTACGTGTTGGAAGTCACCTCGGGTGACTATGCATGCTATGGCATCCCGTTTAATCGCGTCGCGATGAACGCAGGCAAGCCGCAGCAGTTGCCAATGGTCTTGATTAGCAAGGGATCCGCCAACCCGCTGATCGATCGCGACAGCTTGCGCTAGTCGATCCGCCACAGCACATCGCCACAGCAAGTCGCCGGCGACGAATCCCAAGGGCTGCGCGCCACGCTAGGGCGCGAATTTTGTGTCCATTGAATTGGCCCCGCGAGGGCTGCTTCGCCAAACTCGAAGCGGCTTTGCCAGGCTTGCGGTGGCCGATATCCGATCCATCTCAACCGAACCTTTCCATACTGCATTCATGTCGTCCGCATCATTTTCGACTCAAGGACTCAACGGCCCGCAAGCGTCCGCCGTCGAAACTCTCAAAGGTCCGTTGCTGGTTTTGGCCGGCGCGGGAACCGGTAAGACGCGTGTTGTTACCTTTCGCATTGCAAACTTGATTCGGCACGGGATCGCACCGGACCGCATCTTGGCGGTCACGTTCACCAACAAGGCTGCCGGTGAAATGCAAGATCGCGTCGGCGAACTGATCGGATCGGCGACCAAGCGACGTCCGCGCAAAGGCGAAAAAGCCCCGCCCAAGCCCACCATCAGTACGTTTCACTCGCAATGTGTGCGTATCCTGCGTCGTCATGCGAAAGCTCTCGGCTATCCCGCCAAGTTTTCGATCTATGATCGCGGCGACCAGGAATCGCTAGCACGCGGTGTGCTGCGCGAGCTTCGGCTGCCCGGTACCGCGTTGAAGCCAAGCGACATGCTGTCGATCATCGGCGGATGGAAAAATCAGTCGATCCGCCCCGACGAAGCGGTCTCGGTCGCGGCGACCGACCGAGAGCATTTCGCCGCAGCGGGATACCGGCGTTATCAAGATGCGCTGCGGATGCGGGGGGCCATGGATTTCGACGACTTGTTGTTGCAAACCGAGTTGTTGTTTGACGAACATCCTGCGATCCGCGATGAAGAAGCGTCGAAGTACGATCACGTCTTGGTCGACGAGTATCAAGATACCAACGGCAGCCAGTATCGAATCACGCGGCATCTCACCCTGAGGCATCGAAATCTGTGCGTCGTCGGTGATGATGACCAATCGATCTATGCGTGGCGTGGGGCGGACGTCACGCACATCCTGAACTTTCGCAATGACTGGCCTGATGCCAAAGTGGTTTGCCTGGAAGACAATTACCGCAGCACAGGCGAGATTTTGTCGATGGCCAATCGTTTGATCGATTTCAACACTCAGCGGCACGACAAAGTGCTGATTCCCAGTCGCCCCGATGGGCCGCGCCCCAGAATCGTCCAGCACAAAGATGAGACGACCGAAGCGAAATTGGTCGTGGGCGAGATTGCGCACTATATCAACAACGAACACGTCCAGCCCCGTGACATCGCGATCCTGTTCCGCACCAATGAGCAACCGCGTTTGTTCGAGACCGAGCTGCGCAAAGCCGAGGTCCCGTATGTGATGCTGGGCAGCCAGTCGTTCTTTGATCGCAAAGAAGTCAAAGACATGGTGTCTTATCTGAAATGGATCGAACAACCCGATGACGAAGTCTCGCTGCTGAGAATCATCAATACTCCGGCGAGAGGGCTGAGTAAGAAATCGATCGAGTTGCTGATGGCTCGCGCGGTTTCTCGCGGTGTCCCGTTGTGGCAAGTCATGCGTGACCCCAGCGCCACGACCGACCTGCAGCCGCGCGCCAAAGAAGGTATCGCGCAGTTGGCATCCTTGGCCGAAGACGTCCGCCACAGGGCAGCCAACGAATCGCTGACCGCCGCGATGGAGACACTGGTTCAGCGAACCGCCTATGCCGATGAGATTGCGCGGCAGTACGAACAGCCCGAAGAACGCGAATCACGAATGGCGTCGATCGGCGATTTGAGCAATGCGGTCGCGGCATTCGAAGAAGGCAAAGCGGATCCCAACTTGACGGGATTTCTCTCCGACATTGCCCTGGCGGGAAAAGAGATGGGCAGTGAAAAGGACAAGCTTGCTGCGAAGAATGCCGTCTGGTTGCTGACGATGCACGCCGCCAAAGGATTGGAATTTCCAATCGTCTATATGGTCGGAATGGAAGAAGGTCTGTTGCCACACAGCCGCAGTGTGAAGAGCGGACGCGAGGAAGACATCGCCGAAGAACGCCGTCTGTGCTATGTCGGGATCACGCGAGCACAAGAAACGCTGACACTGTCGATGGCCCTGACGCGACGCAAATGGGGCAAAGCGAGGCCGACCATTCCCAGTCAATTTTTGTACGAGATCACCGGCAAGGCCGAGAATCCGAACAAATATCGAAAACGAAAGAAAGTCAGCACGGTCTGACCCGCAGCGCCGGGCCTTATCTCCTCACGCCGGGATTGACCGCCCTGGGATTGACTCCGCAGGGGCGGGGAGTACACTGACTGCTGTTGAGAACGAATGTCAATAAGCGGTTTCGGACATGCAAGTGCGAAAAGAAACGATTTTGAACGTCTTTCCAGGTGCCAACGAGCAGCATCGCTTGGTGTTGGCTCAAGCCACAACGATCTGTGGACTGGAACACTTGGTTCTGCGTCAAGAGACTCACTCCAGCGACGTCGGTTGGTTCGTGCAGAGTTGTGTCGCGATCGAGCCGGATCAGGTTGCTGCGTTGAAGATGACACTTTCGCCCAACAGCCTGGCTTGCAACCATTCGGCCTCAGTCACGCCGTCGATGCAACGATGTCGTACGGCATCGCCCAAGGTCTTGCAGTTCGCCGAAGCGGCCTCCAAGCAGGCCAGCTAGCTCTTCTCAGTCGCGGCCCATTCATCAAGCGGCTCATTCATCACGCGGCCCATTCATCAAGCGGTTCGGCAATTGAGCGACCTGTTCTTTGAGCGGCCACTTGGTTAATCGACTTGGGTTTATCGCAGTGCAATGTGTCCCGTAGAGCACACGTATCCCGCAGCGCGAGTGATTCCGGCGGCGAGTGGCTTGCCATGCAAGCCACTAACCCCCGTTGGCCAGTCCTTCCCGATCGCAGGTCTATGCCGTTTTGCCGGCCGATGTCTTGCCTGCGGCGGCACCTTCGCTGCTGCGAAGCAATTTGGTGTACTCGTCCACACCGTCCTGCTCTTCGGTCAAAATATCTTCCAAGAAGATCACCAAAGCTTTGTCACCTTCGGCCATGTCGATGGCCTGGCCATACATCTCGACCGCTTTGGACTCAAACGCCAAGCTGAACTCGAGAACTTCCTGTAAGTTTCGCGACTGTTTGATCTCGTTTCGTGTGGCGACCGGGACACCACCCAAGGCGACGATCTTGTCGCCGATCTTCTGGGCGTGACCGAACGACTCTTTGGCGTCGTCAAGGAATCTCTCGGCGTAGACCTCTCGCCATACACCTTCGACGATAAAGCTTGCCTGCGAATACTGCGCGACTCCGGTCCATTCGTGTTTCAGAATTTCGTTCAGGTGATCGATGATGGCGTCGTAGTTCATAGGAGTGATCCTGCGTTGAATTTGTCTGTCGGGGAAGAACGGAAATGACGGCCTCGCAAACGATGGTCCGCCAATGGAACCATACCGATCAGGAGCACGATGTCAAAGGCCGAAGAGACGCGAAAACGCCGCGTTTGCCTAGATATTTGGCCTACTGAAAATGCCTCTCATCAACGCCAAGTCGCCGTCGGTTTCTAGGCTGTCGCAGACGCCGTGCCAATCCAAAGCGTTGCCTCACAACGAAACGGCATTGCATGCGAGCAACGCTGGCTAGCCAGATTGTCGGTTTGTCTCAGTCAACTACTTGGTCAGAATCAACTTGCCCTGACGTGTCTGTTGCAGCCGATACAGCTGGCCGCCGTTGCGTATCCAGACTTCGTTTCCACAGCGAGCAAGATCTTCAAATTCAATCACCTTCGTCCCGACAACACTCTCCAGTTGGGCGCCGCTGGTTGGCTGGGCGGAACTGCAGGGCGAATCGGGTGCGACAGGCTGATCGGGGCCGGGTTGTTGAATCCCTTGGTTCTGGTCGGAAGTCATTTCTGTAGCCAACAAGGATTTCTTACCGAAGGTTTTAAAGATCACAGATTGGAGCGAGCCGGGAATTGCAGGGACTCAATCTGAGCATGTGCGATGCCAGTATAGGGCAAGCATGCCTTGATGATAATAGTTCTCAATAGCATTTTTGCGAGAAAGGGTTACGCCCTCTGGGGGCGGGGAGACCGGCAGCGGGTGAGGCGACCGCATGGTTGGTCCGCGAGAAAGAGCGAGGCTGCCCACTGTATGTGGCTTGGGGCCTTGGCGAATCGAGCGATGCTGCGATGGCCGCGCAGGCCCGGCCCTGGGCCCCGCCCCTGGGCCGCGAAGACCGTGATGCGGGGAGGCAGGTCCCTGCTTAGGCCGTCATCCGCGTCAGGCCGTCATTCGCGAAAGTACCTGGAAGGTCAGCAGTGCGCTTCCATACGCGAGCAAGGTCATGAAGGCGAATTGGAAAATCGCCCACCCCCAACGCCCCGTCTCGCGACGCGTCACCGCCTGTGTGGGCAAGCACTGCATTGCCAGCACATAGAACACCAGCAGGCTCAGGCTGGTCGCAGTGCTGAACACCGGCGTGCCGTCTGACTTGGTTTGCCGCCGGAGTGTTTCGACAAGGCCTGCTTGATCCTCGCCGCCTTCTTCTCCCACGCCATAAATGACCGACAACGTCGACACCAGGACTTCGCGTGCGGCGAATGAACTGACCACGCCGACGTTGATTTTCCAATCGAATCCCAGCGGCGAGAAAACAGGTTCAAGCGATTTGCCGATTCGCCCGGCGAAAGAGTTTTCAAGCGATTGCTGCGCCACGGCGTACTCGATCGCTTCATCACTGGCGCCCGTCACGGATGCGGCTTGGACGATCTCGTGTTGTCGGGTTTCCGAAAGTTTTGGATAAGTCGCAAGGGCCCATAGCACGACCGAGATCAACAGAATGACGCTGCCGGCGGTGCGCAGGAATGCGGATGCGCGATCGGCCGACGATAACAACGCGTTGCGCAAGCTGGGGATGCGATAGGGCGGCAACTCGATCACCAACGGTGCCGCTTCGCCGGGCAGGATCGTGCGTTTCAACACGAACGCCGATCCCAGCGCGGCGGCGAGTCCCAATGCGTACGCAAACGCAAACGTCAGGGCCGCATACAGAGGTCGTCCCGCAAACAAGAGTGCGGACATCATCGCGTACACCGGCAATCGGGCCGAACAGGTCAGCAGCGGTAAAACCAGAATCGTCACCAGGCGGTCTCGCCAGTTTTCGATCGTGCGCGTCGCCATGATTCCGGGGATCGCACATGCGTGGGCCGACAACATGGGGACGAACGCCTTGCCGGGCAGTCCGACGTATCGCATCCAGCGTTCCATCACAAAGGCCGCCCGTGCCAGGTAGCCGGTGTCTTCAAGGATCGCGATGAAGAAAAACAAAATGCAAAT
This sequence comes from uncultured Pirellulaceae bacterium, assembly GCA_963975425.1. Lineage (GTDB taxonomy): Bacteria > Planctomycetota > Planctomycetia > Pirellulales > Pirellulaceae > CAXBGS01. Next base: position 394,587 of record CAXBGS010000002.1, on the reverse strand, counting down.
CTGAGGCAGAAAAACGACGACGCCGGCGATACCGCCGATCACTCCGTCGATCACCAGCGAGCGAAAGTCGTCGATCGGTATCAGCGCGGTGGCAACGGAAACCGCGACCGCGATGACTGTCGACGTTTTTGACCAAGAGACTTCACCGACGCGATAACCGAGGGCGAACACCGACATGGCCAGGCCCGCGACCAAGGGCACCCATGCCCATGGGGTCATCCGCGTCTCAGGGATCACGGAGTCGACACGTCCGCTGATCCAGCCGAACCCTTCTTCGATCAGCGACATTGGGATGTCGGCTAGGGAAAAGATTGCGAAAAAGACGGACATCATCACCGCGACCAGCGCACAGGTTCCGATCACGGGCGACGTCAGCCAACGGTCGAGGCGTTCGGCTGTTTCGCCCTGCGACTCACCGCCGGAAACTGATTCACATGTGACATCGTCAGCCCAGTTGTGCCTTGCCGCGAATGTGCATCCTGAGCAACCGACGGTACACGACTGTCGCAGCGGAGGCTCCGGGGCATGGTCTTCCGACAACAGCGTTGTCAATTGATCAAGCAAGACGTTCAGCCCCTCGCCGGTCCGTGAGCTGACCGCAACGACGGGGCACTGCAGTCGCTTGGACAGCTTCTGCGAATCAACCATGATGCCTTGTTGGCGTGCGATGTCACTCATCGTCAACGCGATCAACGCGGGCCGAGGATATTGCAGCACTTCCTCGGCGAGAAACAAGTTTCGCGCCAAGTTCGTTGCATCGAGCACCAGAATCGTTGCGTCGGATTCGTCTTCCAAATCACCACGAATCGATTGTGCCGCGAGCTGTTCTTCCGGGCTGGTCGCTTCCATGCCGTAAAGGCCGGGCAAGTCAATCAGTTCGACGTTTGTGGCCGATGACGGGTCTGCGGCAGGCGAGCCATGGCGCGGTAAGGGAATCGTTGCTTTACGCAGATCGACCGTGATCCCGGGGTAGTTTGCCGTCTTGGCGCGCAGTCCCGTCAGTGCGTTAAACAGCGATGTTTTGCCGGCGTTTGGATTGCCAACTAACAAGACGCGTCGCACCCGTGGCGAGCCTTCCACGACAGGCAGTGGTGTCATGCCTGACCCTCGCATACGGCATCCTGTTTCGTCGCAAAAATGGATGACGCGAAGACACGCGACAATCCGACGCGAGTGTTTTGGACCACCAAGATCATTGGGTTGCCGGTTGTCACGACGCGAATCGCTCGGCCCTCGCAAATTCCGAATTGTTTCAAGCGGGCCGCGTGTTCATCGTCAACGCCGATGTGTCGCACAACATAAATTCCCGGGTCGGCTTGATCCAGCTTGATCGTTCGGCCGCAATTCTCGACCGCTTCCAACGTTGTGGGGGAATCATCAACGGGTGCCTGACTCATTACTCTGCCGCCTCTTCGGAATTCTTGATGGCATATAGTTTGTCACCGCGGCGAATGAATAAATAGGGCGGCGCGGCGGACGCAGCGTACAGCACGCTGCCACCACCGAACGAGGATTCCTCCGCTGGCGCAGGCCAACATCGGTTCGCGTGTAATTGTTTGCCGTCGGATAAGTCGATCACCGCTGTCGTGCCCTTGTAACCAAACAAGTACGCCCGATTGCCGATCACCAGTGGCGTCGCCCAGATGCCGCCGGCGTCGGTTCGGTCGACCGATAACGCTTCGCCCGTTTCTAAGTCCAATTGATACAGGACCCCTGCGCGGTTGACGAATAACGCCTTGCCACCGTCGCTTGGCGTGTTCGTCGCGGCGACGGGGCTTCCGAACGTCGACGTCGCTTTGTTGGCCGACCAGCGAAACGCTGCTGTAAATGAACCCTCAGAATCTTTGGTGATTCGAATCAGTCCGTTCGATGCCGCAGCATCGCCCGATGATTCCTCGCCGCGCCCGTCCGACGCGCCAATAAGGAACTGGCCATCGCCAATGGGCATCGGCGTGCAGGAACTGTTGTTGGCGATGTCATCAAACGACCACAATCGCTCGCCCGTCGCTGGATCGAGCCCGATGATCATGCCGCTGGCGCTGCAAACGAGATGTTGCCCGTTGCCGACCGGAACCAATCGCGGCGACGCCCACGAGGTTTTCCCGACCCCATCTGCTTTCCAAAGCACTTCGCCGTTCTTCTTGTCAATCGCCAGGACGTAAGGCTGCTCGCTGCGTTCGATCCAGACATAAATTCGCTTGGCATCTTGTTCCAGCGAAGCAGAAAGACCGTGGCGGGCGTCAATCTTTCCATGCAGTGCAACCAAGTCTTTTTGCCACACCGTCGTACCGGTCGGCGAAAGCGAAACCAGGACGCCGCCTTCGAACACGGCAATCAATCCGTCGTCCGTCGCGACTCCGGTCGGCGCGGCACGGCTGACCATCGGCGTGTTAGCAAACGGCGAGGGGTTGGATTCATCGAATTGCCAGTTTTTCTTTCCCGTATGAATGTCATAGGCGATCACATGGCAATTGTCTTTGTTCTCACCGCTGGTGGATGTGACAAACACCTGCCCGTGGGCCACGATGGGCGTGGACTGTCCGTATCCTTCAATGTCTGCCTCCCAAGCGATGTTCTCATTTGGGGACCATTGATCCGGCAGCGTCGCTGCCAACGCTTCATCGGCAATCGTCGGATGACCGCCGTTCTGAAAGCTTGACCAAGCCGCGTCGTTGCCCGTCGCGTCGCCAGCATCGGCGCGATCGTTGACGGCAAATCCCCAGGCCACGGCCAAGGCGATGATTGCCAGTGAGGCCGCGAACGATCGCCGCGACGGATTCGGTGAGCAAGTTTTCGTTCCGTCAGTCGCGTGATCGCAAACCGCTAGGCGCTTGCAAACCAATGAGAAATCGATGGATGGAATGGTCACGGGCGTATTCGGCGGAGGGAAACGTTTTTGGGGAGGGAGGGATTCGTCGCAGCACAGGCAATCGCCGACATCGCGACCAGCATCACGCTGAACTTCGCAACAATTTTTTCGCGGCAGGGCTTTACATCGCTACGGTACGAATTTAACCTTGTTGCAAATGATTCTCAATATGCTTTGAAGTGTAGCGAGCCAGCCAAGTTTAGGCCAGCGGTTTCGTTCCGAAAACGGACGAACCGACTGAGTCTTCGAGCCAGCCAGCAAGACCAGAGCGACGTCGGGCCCCGATATGGGTCGGGGTCCAGTTTCTGTCCGTCTTCGTTGGAGTAACTCGAAAATGCGTTTGCGCACACTCTGTTTTTCTTTTTTACTGGCGGCGTGCCCGTCATTGGCCTCGGCAGCAATCTATGCCCCGGGCGACGCCGTTCCCGGCACGAGCGGTGATGTCTTTGGATGGGCCCGTGGTGACGCCGATAGTACCTATAGCGGTTGGGATTTTTTCGAAGGCGTCCCGGGTGGCGACGGTGGCCCGCTGACCGATTCGACGCCCGACGTGATGGGGCAGTTCGGAACGCCAAGTGTGATTTCAACCACGGGCGGCTATCTTCCGGTCGGCAGCGGTAATCTCTATTCGCCCTTTGCCGCTTTGGACTTCACGGTGCTGGCGAATTCGGGCATCTCCGGTGGCGACAACACACGTATCGTGGCCCAGTTTCAGACCGGCGGTAGTGAGCTGGATTACGACTCAATTCTGTTGGGTTCGGACGTCGGGACCGATGGCACGATCGCGCCCAATCTGTTGATCGAAACCGGTCGCATTGCACTGGGCGGTTTTGGCGGCGACCGAGTTCAGTATCTTGCGCTTTGGGATTTGGACAGCAGCCAGTCGGCTTTCCGAATCGATTTCAACGCGTCCGAGTCGTCGCTTTCTTTGGAAGAATTCCATGTCGACACGTTCACTCAGGCGACATCGTTCTTGACGCCCACGGCCGTCCCCGAGCCGGGCAGCTTGGCCTTCTTGGGTTTGGCAACGACGGCAATGGTGCTTCGACGTAAACGTCGCGGCTGCTAGCTCGCAGCGGTAAATCTTCGCGCCGGTTCGCCCAGCCGAGCCGGCGCCTATTGGTTCACTGTCATCCGAGCCATGCGCGGTTCGGGTGACTGCATCCACAAGTACGAAGGAATGATCTTATGCTTGAATCAACCAGTGCGTGCATCGCCTCGGATTCGGCTGCATCCGGTCAAAGAAGTCGAAGCAACTGCCTCAGGAGCGCCTTTACGCTGATTGAATTGTTGGTCGTAATCGCGATCATCGGCATTTTAATCGCGTTACTGTTGCCCGGTGTGCAAGCCGCACGTGAGGCCGCGCGGCGCATGTCGTGTAGCAACAATCTAAAGCAGTTGGGGCTGGCCATGCACATGTACAACGACGTGCATCGCCGCTTGCCGCCGACGGCTCTGGGAATCATGGATGGAACCGTCAATGGACAGATCGTCAATCGAGCCGGATTGACGCCGTGGATTTCGGTGTTGCCGTTCCACGAGCAAGCCAGTCTTTATGGCGAGTTCGATTTCAACGAAAACGCATCAGCGCCTGAAAACGTCGAACCCGCAAAGAAAACGCCTGCGGTGCATCGGTGTCCATCGATGTCGCTGCCTGACGGTGGGACTCAGCCGAACGGCTATTCCAGTTACGCGGTATCAACGGGCACCAAGAAGTATCGCAATCAGATGCACGATGGTGCGTTTGTCGATGCCATGAATGTCTTCCGCAGCGAACGAGTGATGGCAGGCATCCCCGACGCGCAGTCTTGGCAATCGTGGATCGGTATCGATGACATTGCCGGTGCCGATGGCGCCAGCCATACGCTGCTGGCGGGTGAATATGGCGTTCAGGTGCGCGACGCATCGGCGCTGCCGTTTCCGTTTCCAGGAGCTGCGGGTGAGAGTTTCGGTCGTTGGGCCGACAGCTATCCGTACAGCAGCACGGCATCGGTGTTCGGCAAATTCAACGCGAACAAGATTGGCTTGTTTGACATTCCGTCTTATGAATCATTCCGAGGTCCACACAGCGGCGGCGTCCAGTTTGTGCTGTCCGATGGCAGCGTTCGATTCTTGACCGAGTCGGTCGACGCGGTGATTCTTCGCCAGCTGGCCGCTCGCAATGATGGCACCGTGATTGAAAAGGATCCGTGGTGAGTGGACACGCAGCACTTTACGGCTCGATCGGGCTTTACGGTCTGATCGGTTTGGCGGTCGTCACGGCCACGGGTTGTGGCGGCGACGTCGCAGCCGGTCTCACGGTGTCGGGTACCGTCACCTGCGAGGGCAAGCCATTGTCCGGTGCCGTTGTGACGCTGGAGCCGTTGCCGGGAACAACGGGACCGAATGCATCGGCGCCGGTTCTGGATGGAAAGTTTCGAGTCGAATCGGATGCCGGCCTGCATGGCGGATCGTACCGCGCGAGATTCGAAATGATCCCGATCGAATTGCGAAAGGCGATCCCCGCAGAGCATGCCGGTAATCTGCCGCCGGACGATGCGGTCATCGATCCCGATTACGACGCAAACAGCAAACAGACCTGCAAGCTGGTTGCAGAACAGGAAAATTCACTGGAATTCGAAATCGAGTTCCTTAAGTAATACATGACACTGCTACTGAAAATACAGGAACAAACCATGACTCAAGCTCATACACTTTTGCAACGCGGTATCCGAACCCTGGTTGCGCTGGGGATTTTGACCGCGACGTCGGTTCAAGCGCACATGCCTTGGCTCGCTAGCGATGATCAGGGACATGCGATTCTATGGTTCGGCGAATCGCCCGACGATCGCACTTATCATATGCCCAAGAACGTCGCAGCCATCGAACTGCAACAGGGCGAGTCCAAGTCCGCACTCAAAACTCGTTCGGTTGATTCGGACAGCTTCGTCGGCATGCAAAGCACCTCGGGCATTGATGCGGGCCAGGAAGTTTTTGGGACGGTCACCTACGGACTTTACCACGGGACGAAGTTGACTTACCACGTTGAGCACCTGCCACAGCAAGATTCAACGTCGTGGCCGACATCTGCTCGCAGCGACGCGCCGCTTCAGACCATCATCTCGCCATCACCGGCCGGTGGTGTGATTGTGACGGTCTTGCAAAACGGAGAGCCATTGCAAGGTATTGACGTTAAACTGTTCTGCGAAGATGGACATGAAGAAGCCGCGTTGAAGACCGATGCGACAGGCTTGGTGACATTCGACGCTAAAGACGTGGAAACGGGATTGAACGCCGTGTTGGTCAGTGTCACCGACGGCAACGCCCAAGGAGAGCTCAATGGAGAGGCTTATCAAAGCACCTCTGATTTCTTAACGGCGACGTTCTTTAAAGCCGGCAAGACGAAGAAGAAAAAAATGAAAACGGATCAGAACGCCGGCCTTGATCCCAACAGTGGCGCGTCCGTCGTCCCCTCGGGGCTGGCCGACCTGCCGGAAGAACTCACCAGTTTCGGTGCCGCGATCGCCGGCAAGACGTTGTACGTGTACGGCGGCCACACCGGCGACGCGCATTCCTATTCCAAAGCAGAGCAATCCGATCGACTGTGGTCCCTCGATCTTGGTGCCGGCAAAGCGGCAAAGTGGCAAGAGCGACCTGGCGGTCCGACGTTGCAGGGTTTGGCACTGGTTGCACACGGCCAGCATGTCATTCGCATCGGCGGGTTCACGGCGGTCAATGAACTTGGCGAAGAACACCAATTGGTTTCGCAGTCATCGGTGGTTCGCTTTGATCCGGCGACCGATCAATGGACCGAAATGCCGTCCTTGCCCGAACCTCGATCATCGTTGGATGCGGCCGTCCTCGATGACACGCTGTACGTCTTTGGCGGTTGGCAACTTGACGGTAAGAGCGACAACAGTCAGTGGCACACCACGGCTTGGTCGTTGGACCTCGCTGACGATTCGGCGAAATGGGAACCCGTGGCAACGCCGCCGTTCCAGCGTCGTGCCATTAGCGTTGCCGCACATAACGGAAAGCTCTTTGTGGTCGGTGGTATGCAGGAAAAAGGGGGCCCCACGACTCGCGTTGACGTTTACGATCCGGCAAAGGACGCTTGGAGCGAAGGGCCTTCGGTTCCCGGCAGCGGGATGTCCGGATTCGGTTCCTCATCATTCGCTTGTGGAGGCCATCTGTATGTCAGCACCATGGACGGATTTGTGCATCAACTCAACAGCGATGCCAGCGGCTGGTCGACCGTTGCCAAGATTGATCCGGCGCGATTCTTTCACCGCATGTTGCCGATCAGCGATCACGAATTGGTGGTGATCGGCGGTGCGAATATGGAAATTGGCAAGTTCACACAGATCGAAACCATCCGCTTACCAAAACCGTAGCGCGAAACGCGTGTATCCGTTTCGATGCTCCGATTGATGCCGCGATCCGGTTTGATGCCGCAATCCGATTGGTGCCGCGATCCGGTTTGATGCCGCGATCCGGTGTGCCGACTGCGATTCGGTATGCCGATTGCGTTGCCGGGGTGATGCACAGCTGAGTTGCAAATTACCCCTAAAACACGAGCATCAGGAGACAGGCCCTATGGCCCATCGGCGGAAATTTCGACATGGACGGCGGGTATTTGTCCTCGCGATTGCGATGGCAATGGTCGCAAGCCAAGTTCAATCGCAGGAAACCACGGTCGCACCCCAAACCGAAACGCTGCGGCAACAGGTCGTGGCGAAAGGACTTGAATACTTGGCCAACGAAGGCCAGTCCGATTCGGGAACATTCTCCGAACGCGTCGGCCCAGGAGTCACGGCTCTAGCGTTGACATCCGCTCTGCGTAATGGCCGTTCGGCCAACGATCCGATGGTCGCCGAGACGTTGAAGGCGCTGGAAACCTTCATCAAACCGGACGGCGGCATCTATGGCAACGGACGCTTGAGGAACTATGAGACATGCGTCGCGATGGTCGCGTTTTCCTTGGCGAATCAGAACGGCAAATACAATGACGTCCTGAAGAAAGCGAAAGTGTTCGTCACCGGCTTGCAATTCGGTGCCGCAAAACGTGATCCCCAAGATCCCTGGTATGGCGGTGTGGGATACGGCGGCGATGGTCGCCCGGATTTATCGAATACGTCGTGGTTCATCGAAGCGTTACGCGCGACCGAATCGGGCCCCGAAGATCCAGCGATTCAGGCGGCGCTGAAATTTGTCTCGCGGTGCCAAAACTTAGATGCCAAATACAACGACACCGCTTTCGCTGACAAAGTCGATGACGGTGGATTCTATTACGAAATCCCGACCACCAAGATTGATCCCAGCACATCGGACGAACGGTACACGCCCAATGGTGGCTTGCGCAGCTACGGATCGATGGGCTATGCGGGTTTAAAGAGCATGATCTTTGCCGGGTTGACCAAGTCCGACCCACGCGTAAAAGCGGCGCTGCAGTGGATCACCGATCACTACGACGTGAAAAGTAATCCTGGCATGGGTTCAGCTGGGTTGTACTACTACTACCACACGTTCGCTGCGGCTCTATCGACAGCCGGTATTGACCAATTGCAGGATGCTGACGGACGCAAACACGACTGGCGATCTGATCTGATCAAGGAATTGGCGTCACGTCAGAATGCGGATGGTTCCTGGAGCAACGACAATCAACGTTGGTTCGAAAATGACAAGAACCTGGCGACATCGTTTGCATTGATGGCGCTCTCTTACAGTGCATCAAAAAATGTGGCGACAAATGCCGCCCCAGCATCAGCGGCCAGCGCATCGCAGTGATGAAGATGTCGTCGCCACGATTTTTCTGGTTCGTCCAAATCGTTTTGCTCGTCGGAACGGCGATTTGGACCTTCTTGGATCCCAGGTCGATAGCGATCCTGGGCCCATTTCCGATTTCCGACTCACAATGGTTCTATTCGTCGTGGATCGATAAGTTTGGGATTTGGCGATGCGTGGCCGGTGTGTTTGTACTCGCAATGTGCGCCTTGACCGGACTGCGTTTGACGTATGGATTATTTGGATCGTCATCGGATTTCCGCAGCCTGAAGGCATTGATTGTCTTGATGACGCTGAGCGCCTTGTGGTGCGGTTTAGTGCTGCAGTTCCCGTCGATCGCGTGGCAGGGAAAGCGTGCTCGCGTGTTCCTGTGCCTCGACGAATTTGAATCGATCGCATCGCCGCTGAGGGCGGACTGGCCGAGACGAGACGGAATGATCGAGCCGATCGGTCCGTTCATGGCATATCCTTTCGGTCGCCCATCGGTGTTGGTCCTGCTGACGCCACCATCGGTTTTCGATCACGGAACATCGATCAGCGCAATTGAACGCAGCGAACGCGGCGCTTTGCGATTTCAACTTAGCGGGATCGAGGGAGGTGACTGGGCCGAGTGGCATCCGCCGCACAGCCAACCCGCTTCGTTTACCGGCGGACTGAACGATCATTACCGACTCTCGTCGCATTTGCCGCTTGGAAACGGTTGGTACCTCGTCCGCTATGATGCGCCCGCGACGAAACCGTTGATGACACCCAGCGGTCTTTACTCGTCGTTGAGTCCATAATTGCGGAGCCGGTCGCGGAGAGTTCCTCGGTGCATTCCCAGCAGTTCAGCCGCTTTGGCTCGGTTGCCGCCGGTGTGTTCCAGGACGACACGAAAAAGACTCGGTTCACCGGCGGCGAGAAATTTTTCATAGAGTGATCCGCTTGCACCGGAGTCACGGTTGATCGTTTCGGTCGCCCAATTGCGAACCGATTCATCCAGCGCGACTCGGGGCGAATCGGATTCCGGTTCGCGGCCCGGCTTGGGCGGCGGAAAGTCGTCAATCGCCAGCGGCCGACCCCGGGCGACGACAGCCGCGTGCCGCACGGCGTTCTTGAGTTCGCGAATGTTTCCGTGCCAAGGGCGTTCTCGCAGCGCGGCCAACAGGCCATCGTCGATGGCCGATTCTGTGTTTGCGTAGTTCATTGCGGCGAGAAAATGTCGACACAGAGGTTCGATGTCTTCTGACCTGTCGCGAAGCGGTGGCAGATGAATTTGCACGCCAGTCAGGCGATGGAATAAATCTTCGCGGAACGCGCCGCTGGCGACCGAATCGTGCAGTTCCGCATTCGTTGCCGCCAAGACGCGCACATCGGCCGTGCGCGATCGAATGTCACCGACACGGCTGTATTGCCCTTGTTCGAGCACACGCAGCAGCTTGACCTGAGTTCCCAGCGGCAGGTCGCCGATTTCGTCGAGCAGGACGGTGCCGCCTTCGGCGCGTTCGAACAAACCTGCCTTGTCTTCGGTCGCGCCAGTGAACGCGCCTTTGAGGTGTCCGAATAGTTCACTCTCGATCAAGTCGGGGTTCAACGCGACCGGTGCGATTGCGATGTAGGGTTCGTCGGCACGACGGCTGTGTCGATGGATTGCGGCGGCCACCAACTCTTTTCCGCTGCCCGTTTCGCCCGTGATTAGCACCGACAGATCACTGTCGGCAACCAACGCGATTTGGCGAAACACTTGTTGCATCGCGGGCGACGATCCGATCAAGACTGAATTGTCGGTCGTCATCGGCTGCGTTGCCGTTGGCGGGGACGAACGGGCCGATTTCTTCAGCGTTGTGCGGCAGGTCCGCAGCGCGTCCTCCAGCTTGAATGGTTTGGTCAAGTAATCAGTCGCGCCATTCTTGACGGCGGCGACCGCGGTTTCCAGGTCGCCGAACGCGGTGATGATGATCACCGGCGCGTTGTTCGTCGCTTTTAAAAATTTTGGCAACGCCGTGATTCCGTCTTGCTGCGGCAGCCGGACATCCAGGATCACCATGGCCGGATCGTTGGCTTCGGCCAATTGCAAACCTTCCTCGGCCGAGGATGCCGTGATGACGTCGTGTCCTTCGCCCACAAGCATCCGCTCGAGCGCCCAGCAAATGGACGGTTCGTCGTCGACGACCAGAACGGTGGATTGGCTCGTCATGAGGTTTCTCGTGTCAAAGCATCGAATTCAAAAACGGTTCGCGACGGATCGCGGTGCCACGAAATTTGTCCGCCAAGCCGTTCGGCAGCGCGTCGCACGACGGCCAAGCCCAGCCCCATCCCCTCAGGCTTTGATGTTACGAATGGTTCGAATAGTTCATCAGCAATGGCGTCCGGCACACCCGGTCCGTCATCGGACACGCTCACCCGTACCAGGTCGGGGGCGGCCTGCGTCAACGAGACCTCCACATGTTCGCCTTCTTGCATCGCGTTATGGATCAGATTCGAAACGGCGGCAACCCAGGTCGGGCCGTCCGTGACTTGCCGGTCGCCGATCCCGTCATCGCACTGCCAGCTGATATCGATTTTTCGGTGCTTAGCAACCGGCGAAATGCTCTTTCGGACGTCATCAAAACAAGTCTGCAAGTTGCTCGGTCGATCCTGGTCTTGGCGACCCGAGGCGACCAGTAACAACCGCCGAACATAGTCCTCGGCGATTTCGATTTGATCGATGGCGACGCGGATACCCTCATCGTCAGCCGTCGGACATTGGTCGGCATGCAGTTCAACCGCCATCCGAGCACCCGTCAAACTGTTGCGCAGTTGATGAGCCATCCCTCCGGCAATTTGATGGATCACTTTTTCGCTTTGTTGACGGTTGATCCCTTTCCACAGTTGATCGAGTTGCATTGCCATGCGATCGACGGCACCGCCCAGCAATCCGATTTCGTCACGTACATCGTCCGAGACCGAACGTTGAAAGTCACCTTGGGCAACACTTTCGACACCTTGTCGCAACTTACCGATTCTTCGTGACAACCGAGATGTAACGACCAGGCTGATGGTCGTGATCGCCAGAATCGTCGACAGTCCGGTCAACAGTGGCAATAGCGCCGCGCGCTGGCGGGTTGCGTTGATGGTCTGTTGATCAAACAAGACCGCAATCGAAACGACACGATCTGGTCGCCTGGACTGTTTTTCCATCACAAAGCGGTGCACACGATAGCGGTGCGAATCGGACGAAATAAAATCACCGGACTGGGAAAGTGCCGACGCGGATATCGATACCGTTCCATGCGTGATGTTTCCTGTGTCGTCGATGCCGATCAGTTCGGTCTGGGTCAGTTCGGCAAGTGAATCCAGCACCATCGCGTTGAGCGGAAAACTTGAATCCGACAGCGCGGATTTGATGCCTCGAAATCGACTCTCCAGTTCGTCCGTTGCCCAGCGTGCGCCCAGCCAATAAGACGCCAAGGCAACGATCACAGCCGCAAGCAGTGCGGTGGCAATCATCGGCGCGAGCAGTCGAAATCGGAGCGATCGGAAAGGAGTGTCGGTGTTCACGGATTCATTCTAGGTGATTCGTCGCGACGGAAAATCCGCCTCTGTTGGCGAAAGCGCCGCCGCCAAACGGATCCTCACCCTGTGGTGGCGTTGCAAATCGGCGTGTTTCTGCAATGCACCCGCCTTGGCACAACGTCTGCTTAACAGGCGGACCTTGGCGCGGTCGCGTTTGGCTGCCGGTACGTCGCAGCGACTCTTCGGTTGCGTTGTCGCAATCGTGGAAAAGCTGCCCCATCAAGAAGGAACTTCATGCACGCTAGACGTTTCGCATTCACCCTGGTCGAACTGTTGGTCGTTGTTGCGATTATCGGCATCCTCGTCGGCCTGTTGCTACCCGCTGTGCAAGCGGCACGTGAGGCGGCGCGACGGATGCAGTGCAGCAATAATCTGAAACAGATTGCGTTGGCGTGTCACAACTACCAGAGTGCGTTCAAGTGCTTTCCACCGTCCGCGGTGGTCGATCTAAGCGTCAGCACAACCGGCAACAACGGTTCGTGGGGTGTCCATGGTCGCATCCTGCCATTCCTTGAACAGGGCAACGTGTTCGAAAAGGTGGACCTTTCCATTGCCTGGGACGGACAAGACGCAATTGATGGGTTGAAGATTCCCGTCTATGCCTGTCCCAGCGACCCGGGCGGTGGACAAGTGCGTACGTTCGATGACGACCGTCCATCGCTATACCCGACCTGCTATGGCTTCAATTTCGGACGCTGGTTCGTATTCGATCCGGCTTCTGAAACCGGTGGCGACGGAATGTTCTTTCCGAATCGCTTTCTCAGTTTTCGAGATTGTCTTGATGGGACCAGCCACACGCTGCTGACCGGTGAGGTGAAAGCGTGGACGGCCTATCAGCGCAACGGCGGCCCGCCATCGACCGCGATGCCCGAAACCCAGTTGGATGCCGAAACCATCGTCGCTAGCGGTGTCCAGTTCAAAGACACCGGTCATACCGAGTGGCCTGACGGACGAGTCCATCACACGGGATTCACCGTCACGATGCCGCCCAACAGCAAAGTTCAGTTCACCAACGGCGGACGAATGTACGAACAAACCGACTTCAGTTCATGGCAGGAAGGCAAAGACGGCAGCATGGGAAATCCGACCTACGCGATCATCACCTCGCGCAGTTACCATGTTGGATTGGTCGAAGCCGCGAAGTTGGACGGCAGCGTGTCCGCCATCAACGACTCGATCGACCTAGAGATCTGGCACGCGATGGGAACACGAGCCGGACGCGAAGTCATTCAAAACGAATGACTAATCACAGGGTTTTCTTGGCGACGGTCTGATTGGATTCGGCAGCGGCTGCGGCTTTGCCTTTTGCCTCGGCTTCCTCACGTTCTCGCTGGTTGGCCTGGTCGGGGTCTTTGGCGAACGGCTTTTCGTCCTGGTAGCGAGCGAGCGTTTTTTCCGCGAAATCCTTGTACTGTTGGGCGACCCGCTGGACGACCTTTTCTTGCCAACCAACGGCGTCTTCGAATTGCCCATCTGCCGCCAGTGCAGCCGCCAAAGCGGAAAGATCCGCAACAGATTCGTAGTCGCTCAACTCGCACGCCGCCTTTGCACTCTTGATGGCCTCGGCCGGATCTCGCAGCGCCTCGTCATCGGCCGTGGCCAATAGCCAAGCTCGGTTTTGAAGCGCGAGCGGATACTTCGGCGCCAATTCGATCGCCCGGTCGTAGTCCTGCAGTGCGCCGACCAGCTTGCCCAGCTTGAATCGGTTGTAGCCACGGTTGTTGAACGCCACGGGATCCTTGGGATTCAGCTCGATCGCCCGGGCAAAATCTTCGACCGCTTCTGTGTGACGGCCGCGTTGAAAGTGGATGTAACCGCGCCCCATGATCGCCGCGACATCCTCCGGCTGTTTCTCAAGAATGGCGTCGTAGTCCTTGATCGCCATTTCAGGTTGCCCGGCAGCTTTCCAGGCGATAGCACGCTGACGCTGCAGTGACGATCGTTGTGGTTCCAATTCGAGTGCCGTCGTGTAATCAGCCGCCGCGCTGGCGGGATCATTCTTTGACATAAACACGGCGGCTCGATTGATCAGCGGCGCCACGTCGGTCGGATCCAGTTCGATGGCTTTGTCATAGTCCTCAAGCGCCTTGTCGTGGCTTCCCATCGCGGCATGGAATAGTCCACGGCTGGTGAACGCGTGCGCTTCTTCATAGCCCAATTCGATGGCACGGTCAAAATCCTCGAGAGCCTTTTCGATGTTGCCCAGTGCCCACCACGATCCGGCACGCAGCGTGTAATAGCGGCCTTCAAGCGGATTGCGCTGAATCAGATCGGTATAGATGTCGCCCGATTCGGCAATCTGGACGGCGTTGACCTTATCGACGGCTCCCTTGGTCCCATCATGAGTGATGATCACATAGTCATCTTCTCGTTCCTCGAGCACGGTCAACAAGTCGCCTTGTTCGATGACGTCAATGATTTTGTCGCCGTTTGCAAGTTTCATTTCGATTCGCGCGACGACGGGTACCGACATCGGCGATGCGGCAAAACCGGTGGCAAACAATTGCGTCGCGACACACGCGCATGCGAGCACGACAAAGCGTCGAATAGCGTTCATCGATTCAATTTGGGATCGGTACATGGGGATGCAGTCCTGATGACGTTCTGGGGTTCGTCGGAAGAAAGTCAAAGGTTTCAATTCGAGTGATCCTGCGGCAGTCAAAGTCAATGCGCTGTGGCGAATTGCATCGAAGCAATACGCGCCTGAGACAGAAATTTCGAGCCTAGTCGCACCGCGGCAGAATTCGCGAGAGAGCCATAGAAAAACCTTGCAGTCCACATGTGATTGAACGCTTTTGTTACGAATACTCCGGTGCTAAGGGGTGCCCGCTTTTTTCCAAAAATGGATAACCCAACGGTTGTATGTTTCTTTTTCGCATCTAGTCTCGGAAGTAGCCGCTCGGGGGATGCGGTTGCCGCAAGGTAACTGCGTTTGTGTTTTTACCCACCTTTTTGACCCGAGATCGGAGGTACTCAACAGTGAAGTGGGTTGCTAACTTTCTAGGACTCTCAGCATGTATGCTGATGTCCGCCGGCACCTTGAGTGCTGGAAATTGTGTTCCCTGTGGCGGATGCAGCGATCCCTGCGCTAGTGGTGCTTCGTCCGTCTCTGCAGGTTGTGGCGACGTCATGGCTGCTGCCGATGGTGCCTCACAAGGCATCGCTCTAGGCGGCGGGATGGCCGGCGAGACTTTGTGCGAGCCTGTCACGGATTACAAGATCGTGATGGAGCCGCAGTATGTGACGGAGTCGCGTGCGGTGTGCGTCCAGGAGACTCGCAACGAGACTCGGTACCGCACCAAAACCGTTTACCGCACCGTACCCGTCGTCGAGACGAAGTACCGCAGCAAAGTGGTGAACGTTCCGCGTACCGAAACGAAAACGATCGAGTATTCGGTTCTGGTGCCCGTGAAATCGGAAAAGACCGTTGAAGTCAGCGAGTCGGTTCCTGTTTGGAACGAAGTTCCAGAGGAATACACCGTGCGAGTGCCTCAACTGATCGACGTTGCCGAAAACTACACCGTCAAGGTGCCACAACTGCAAGATGAGACATTCACGTACACCGTCAATGTTCCTCACGCCGTGACCGAACAAAAGGTCAAGACGGTCGTCAACGCAGTACCCGTCACCAAGACGCGTACCATCCAAGTTTGTGTTCCTGAAACAACCATGCAGTCGGTCACCAAGGACTACGGTCACTGGGAAGAACAGGTCGTCGAAGTCCCTGCGGCACCGGCAGCAGTGGTTAGCTACGGATACGCGCCTCGTACCGCTGCACCTGCAAGCGTGCGTCGCGGATTGCTGGGACGACTCTTCGGCGGCAACGGCGGATCATGTGGTTCTTGCGGATCGGCTTGCGGTACCTGCGGCAGCAGTGCATGTGGCGGTTGCCAAGTTGTCGTCGCCGGTTGCGGCGGCGGATGTGGTGCCAGCACCGCATGTGGCGATGGTTGCGGCGCTGCAGATGGCTGTGGCTCTGCCGGAAACGGCGCTGGCATGGGTGCCGGTGATGGATCGATGAACGCAGGTGCCGGATGTGGCACGACAACGGTTACCAAGAAAGTTTGGGTCCCGAATGTTGTCACCGAATCGGTTCCTGTGACCACGAACACGACCAAGGAACAGGTCGTCAGCTATACCGTTTATGAGCAACAAGCAACGTCGGTTCCCTATGAATGCACGACGGTTGTGTATCGCCCGGAAGTTCGTACCGGTACCAAAAAGACGGTTGTCTATGTCGATGAACCTCGCACGCGGATGCGCAAAGTTGTTAAGTACAACGACGAAAAGCGTACCCGAATGCGTAAAGAGTTGACCTACGCGACGGTAACAAAATCGGTCACGGTCCCTCACATCAGTTACGTGACGGAAAAGCGTGCGAAAGAAGTTTCGTACACTTACAACGTCCCTGAGCATTCGATGGAACCGTACGAAGTCACTCGCTATGACCGCGTCGCGGAAGAGCAAGTGGAAGAGTACACCGTTTGTGTTCCTTACACCGTGACAAAAGAACAAAAGGTGCAAGTCTGTAAGATGGTGCCTCGCGTTGTCGAAGAAGTCATCAACCCATGTTGTGACGGTGCTTCTGCCGCAAGTGGCGCTGCCGGATGTGGCTGTGGCGGAGCGGCTGCTCCTGCCGCTGGTGCCGGATGTGGTTGCGGCGCTGCTGCGGCACCTGCCGATTGCGGTTGTGGTGCACCAGCCGGTGCACCCTGCGGCTGCTAGGTGTTAAAAGACAAATAGCCGGGCAACCTGCTGTTGAGCAAAGCCGTCGCCTCTTTCCCTTGAGAGGCGGCGGTTTTTTTACGCGCGACCTGAACACTCTCATTGCAAATGCGGCTGAACCGACATTGTTAGCGATTGCGAAATCGCAAGATCGATTGTCCGTTTCTCTCGACGGGCAATTCGCTACGAGAGTCGAACCAGGACAGAAGATGAGTCGAACCAAGACAGAAGAAATGATCGGCCAGTTGGCGGCTCATTTGCTAAGTCGCTTCTCGATCTCTGCTTTCACCACATCCGCGTTCGCGGGTAAGTGAACAGCAGGATTTGCGAACTCACTGTTGACGCCGTCCAGTTTCGATTCGTGATACCCAACTTTGAAATCGGTGAATTTCAAACCATGGGCGGTACTGATGACGACCGTCTTGTCTTCCGGCTTGATCACACCACGCTTGATCAATTTTGTCAGCACAGCCAGCGCGACACCGGTATGTGGGCAAGTGAACATTCCCGTCAAGTCGGCGTGGGCGGATGCCGCAGCCAGTTCATTTTCAGTCGCCTGTTCGACGATCCCATCAGTCTCTTGAACGGCCTTGACGGCTTTTGCATAGCTGACCGGGTCACCAATGCGAATCGCGTTGGCTAATGTGTCTTGAGCGGTGACGCTGATCTTTTCTTTGAATCCGTTCTTAAACGATTCATAAAACGGGTTCGCTTTCGCTGCCTGCGCCGCAACCAATCGAGGCATGCGGTTGATCAGTCCGAGGTCCATCATCAGCTGGAACCCTTTGTGCAGGGCGCTGATGTTTCCCAGGTTTCCAACTGGGATCACGATCCAATCCGGAACTTCCCATTCGAATTGACGAACGATTTCGATACCGACCGTTTTCTGACCTTCGATGCGCAAACTGTTCATCGAATTGGCAAGGTAGATCGAATTGTCTTTGGTGACTTCTTGGACGATTTTCATGCATCCGTCGAAATCGGTATCCAGCGCCAGTACATGGGCTCCATTGGCGACCGGCTGGATCAACTGTGCGGTGCTGACTTTGCCAGCGGGCAAGAAAATGACTGCTGGGATTCCCGCGTAGGCTGCGTAGGCGGCCAACGCCGCGCTCGTGTCTCCGGTGCTGGCACAGGCGACCGCCTTCACCGAGCTTCCTTGTGCCATCATTTGCTTGACCACGCTGACCAGGACTGTCATGCCCAAGTCTTTAAAACTGCCGGTATGACTGTTGCCGCATAATTTGATCCACAAATCGGGCACGCCCAGCTGCTTGCCAAGTCGCTCCGCCCAGAACAAATTGGTGTTGCCTTCGAACATGCTGACAACGTTTTCGTTGGCCAGCGAGGGAATCACCCACTCACGCAATCCCCACACGCCGCTGCCATACGGCCAGGTCGATGTGCTCGCTCGTGAATCAAACAGCTGCTGCCATTGATAGGCATTCCGCTTCTTTAATGGCTCACGCTCGTGATAGACCTCCAGCAAGCTGCCACACGACGGGCAGGTATAGATGACGTCAAAAATGGAGTGTTTCGCAGAGCAGCCTGCAATACAGCGAAAGTAGACGGTCTGGTTATCGGTGTCCGAATGGGGCGCGACAGCTGACGACATGAGGGTTTCCCGGTGGTCTGGAAGTAAGCCGATATTATGCTCATAGCACCCAAAGTAGGCCAAGGGCGAGTGCGACAGCGAATTTGCCGGTAATGCGTCGTTCTTCCCGATCGTCGGCGATATCTGGCATATCGAACAAAATCTTGCACAAAGAATCGGAATGGAATCGCGATCGCTTCACACGGCTACTCTGGTTCACTGTCCATCGGGTATGACCATCGAAAACACGATCGGAATGGAAATTACCCGATCAATCGGCACTGCACTCAATGGACAACCCGAGACCCGCATCGCCCCATTGGCAAGTTGCCGCGCGAACCCGCTGCCGCGAAAGCCGCTCCATCAAGTCCGTACCGCGGAATTTCCGGCGATTTCTCAATCACTTTTCAAGACACTTATTCGGGTCAACTGAACCATGCAACGCTCGTCGGTTCCACTCTGGCAAGTTGACGCGTTCACCGACAAACCCTTTGCCGGGAACCCCGCGGCCGTCTGTCTGCTGCGGCAGTTTCCAGCTGATCAGTGGATGCAGGATGTGGCTGCCGAAATGAATCTGGCCGAAACGGCGTTTGTCGTTCCGCGAAATCAACCCAACGTTTTTGATCTCCGCTGGTTCACTCCGGTGGTCGAAGCGGATTTATGCGGGCACGCGACGTTGGCGGCGGCGCATGTGCTGTGCGAGCAGTCGCGAATCAATCCATCAGCACCCATCCGATTTCAGACACGCAGCGGTGAACTGACGTGCCAGCGAAGCGGACAGAATATCACACTGGATTTCCCCGCGACGCCACCGGACCTACCGGTGGACGATGTCACGGCCAGTCAAGTTGCCGACATCATTGGGGGTAACGCTGAGTTCATCGCTCGAAGCTCATTCGATGTTTTTGTGGTTGCAAAAGATGAACGCTTCGTGCGAGATTTTCTGCCCGATTTCAAACGCATTGCCGAGATCGAAACTCGTGGCGTCATCGTCACGGCAAAGTCAGACCAGGAAGGCATCGACTATCTTTCGCGTCTTTTCGCACCACGACACGGGATAAACGAAGACCCCGTCACGGGTTCTACCCACTGCGCACTCGGACCGTACTGGGCCGGCAAACTGGGACGTGATGACTTGGTCGGATACCAAGCATCAAAACGCGGAGGGACCATTCGTACGAAAGTCATGGGCGATCGAGTCCTGTTAACGGGTCAGGCCGTGTCGATCATGGAAGCAAAGTTGTTCGTCTGATTCGCGTACGAGATTGGGATTGGCCCAGAACGCGCTGCCTCGAACGGCGAAATATTGGCTCGGATCGCAGCGCACTAAAGCGAGGCGGAAGCGTCGTAATCGGGATTGGGTTGCATCATCTGTGCCGAAACCGACTTACGCCATCGATGCAACATCGCTCGCAACTGCGTGACTTTTTCGGGCATGGTTGGCGCAAGATCATGTTGTTCACCAATGTCATCACGCAGGTGAAACAACTGAACGGTGCCGTTTTCAAAGTACTCGATCAGTTTAAAGTCGCCGGCGCGAATTGCTCCTCCCGGACTTTGCATCCCGTGATTGCTGTAGTGCGGAAAATGCCAGTAGATTGCTTCACGCTGCAGCGTTTCACCACCTTTGATAAGTGGCACAAGGCTGACGCCGTCAACATGTTGCCTGGGCACCGGCGGCAAGCCGACCATTTCTAAGATGGTTGGATAGAAATCCGTGCTGATGACGGGTTCGGCACACTCCGATCCCGGTCGGCCTTGTCCGGGCCATTTGACGATCATCGGAACACGAATGCCGCCTTCGTACAGCCAACCTTTGGCACCGCGAAGAGGCAGGTTCGATGTCGAGTAGGCTCGGTCGAGCGCGTCCTTTGCGACGATCCGCGTGGGGCGTCCGAAATTGGCCGCTGACATACCGCCATTGTCCGCGAAAAAGATCACGATTGTATTGTCGGCCAGGTCGAGCTCTTCAAGCTTGGCCAGGACGCGACCGAGACTTTCATCGGTGGCTTCGACCATCGCCGCAAACTGCGCATTGTCTTGCTGCTGTTTGATCTTGACGGTGCGATCGGGCAGGACTTTGTGACCCGAAAAGGCTGGGCGATCCAAGCGTGATTTTAGTTCCTCGGTCGATAGCGGCGCTGTGTCGTCGGGGTTGCCTTCCAGGATAAATGGTTTGGCAGAACGCATCTTGGGCAACTGTTTCCGCTTCGCTTCGTATTTTGTAACCAGATCGCTGCGGCCCTGAATGGGATCATGCACCGCAAAATGCGCGAAATACAAAAAGAATGGTCGATTGCGATTGGTCTCGATAAAACGTTCCGCTTCGTCGGTCAAACGATCGGTCAAGTAGTCACCCGGTTGGCCGTCGAGTCCGTCAAGCTGAAACGGCGCATGGTACGATCTGGGCCCGCCGCTGGAGTGATTTTGTGGGATGTCGACATCGAAACCGTGGGCCGTTGGCCCCGACGGTTCTGCGCCCAAATGCCATTTGCCGATCGCGGCGGTCTGGTAGCCCGCGTCCCTCATCGTTTCGGCGAGCGTTTGTTCATCTGTTGGAAGTTGCTGTCGCGTGCGAACGTTGCTGAGTCGTTGGAATGGGAATTCGCGTCGTCCTGGTATCCAATCGGTCAGACCGAGTCGTCCCGGATACTTTCCCGTCAAAATACTTGCACGCGTCGGCGAGCAGACGTGGCACGCCGCGTAGGCGTCAGTAAATCGCACGCCCTGGTCCGCTAGCCGATCGATGTTCGGAGTCTCGTAGAATGAACTGCCGAAACATCCCACGTCACGCCAACCAAGATCGTCGACCAGGAAAAAGACAACGTTCGGACGTTGCGGGGCCGCCAACGCAGATGAAAAAAAACAGAATATCGCCGCGACGACGGTTCCAAACGTTTGCATTCGTCTCATGGTTTGTCCAAGCTTTGCTTTTCGACACGCAGCAGCAACAACAACGCTTCGCGTTTGTACTACAGTCTATCCGATCATTGCCGCCAGAAAGTAACGTTCAACGACCGTGGCCGTGATCCTCCCCCCTCGACTCGCCGACAACAAATTTGCAAAAGGAAGATGACGATGGCGAATGCTGAACGCATAGCTCGCGATACTCAGATGTCCCGAATGAATTCGATTTTACGGTCGACTGGCCACACGGCGGTTCTGACTTTAATGATCGCCGCTCTGAACAGTTCAGTCGCATCGGCCGAGCTAACCATGGCAAGTCTTTTTTGCGACGGCGCCGTACTGCAGCGAGATGCCTCTGTTCCCGTTTGGGGCACCGCGGATGCGAATACTGAAATTCATGTGTCATTCGCTGGGCAAACGAAAACGGCGAAATCATCCGATACAGGACAATGGCGAGTGAACCTGGATCCGATTCCCGCCTCGTCGGAACCACGTGAACTGAAGATCACCGGTGACAAAGATGTCGTGTCGATTGCCAACGTCTTGGTTGGCGATGTGTGGCTTTGTTCGGGCCAGTCCAACATGGCGATGCGAGTGGACTTGGCACGCGATGCTGAAATGGAAAAGGCAGACAGCGATCTGCCAGAACTGCGAGTTTTTTCGGTCGAGAATCAGCCGGCCCGAAATGTCCGCTCGCAAGTGACTGGCAGTTGGGTCACGTCTAGCCCGGATTCTGCTGGGCGATTCTCTGCTTGTGCGTTCTTTTTCGGACGTGAACTTCATCGGCACTTGGATATTCCTATCGGTCTGGTCGTGACCGCTCGCAGCGGCTCTGACATTGCCGCATGGATCAGTCCCGAAGCGCAACATAGCGAGCCCGCGTTAGAGAACTTGCTCGCATCGTGGTCCGAAAAAGATGCCGCCTACACGCCGGAAATCGAGGCCGCAGAATTGGCGAAATACGAACAGGCACTTGCCGCATGGAAAACCGAATCCGCTGACGCGATCGCCGCGGGAAAGGACCGTCCCAAGAAACCGCGACAACCCGTGAACCCACGTGACCACTGGCATCATCCCTACGTTCTTTACAACGGAATGCTCGCGCCGTTGATCCCATATGCAATCCGTGGCGGGATTTGGTACCAAGGCGAAACCAACGCATTTACCGAAGAAACGAGTGCGTTGTATGAAACACAATTGCGACTGCTGATCAAGGACTGGCGGAACCGCTGGGGGCAAGGCGATTTTCCGTTCGCCTGGGTGCAGTTGCCATTCACGTCGGCCAAGCAAGTTGCCTGGGCGCGGATCCGTGAATCGATGCGGCGTGCGACTGCAATCCCGAACACTGGCATGGTGGTCACATTAGATTTAGGCGAAGAGCGTTTGCTTCATCCCAAAAACAAACAGGCCTATGCTCATCGGCTCGCCCTGTGGGCGCGGGCAAATGTTTATGGTGAAGAAATCCAGTGGTCGGGCCCGATGTTCACCGGACAACGGGTTGGCGAAAGGTCCATCGTTGTTCGGTTCGATCACGCTGACGGTCTCGCGTCGAAAGACGGGACGTTGACAGGATTCGAAATTCGTGATTCCGATCAGAATTGGCATGTCGCAGATGCTCGTATCCAAAACGACCGCGTCGTTCTGCGGATCCCTGAAACGATCAAGGCGACCGCGTTTCGATACGCTTGGGCCAATCATCCCGACGGCAATTTGGTCAACTCGGCTGGGCTGCCGGCTTCACCATTCATGGCTGAAATCAGTGGTGATGAAACCCCTGCGAACGCATCCGCGGGATCCGCAAAATCGGCGCCAGCGAAAAGAAAAAAGAAGGGGGCTCCGGCAGACCTGACCAAGCCGCCACTCGATCCAGCGGACCTCAGTGCTTTTCCCGATGGAACGCAGCGACTGGATATCTATTTATTGATGGGGCAATCCAACATGAAGGGCCGCGGTGTGATGCCGAGCGAACCGCTGCGTGATCGGCGCATCGTCATGATGCACCTGGGTACAGATGGGTACTATTTGGCGAGACACCCATTGCATCTGACCGGTGATCCTGCGGACTTTTCCGGTGCCGACAACGCGGGCGTCGGGCCGGGGCTCGATTTTGCCCAGTCGATGGTCGACGCAAACCCGAATCGTCGCATTTTGTTGGTCCCGTGCGCGGTTGGCGGGACTCAGATTGCGAGTTGGCAAAAGGGAGCCAAGCTGTATGAAAGGGCGGTTCGGCGCGCAAAATTGGCGGTACAGCAAGCACCGCAGGGCAAAAGCCGCATCGCCGGCGCTTTGTGGTTGCAAGGCGAGGCGGATTCCAATGCGCCCGAACGGATCGAAGTCTACGCGGAACGACTTGACCAAATGATCGATGATCTCCGTGCCGATCTAGACCTTCCCGAGCTTCCGTTTGTCGCGTGTACAATCGGCGAGCTTCGTCCGGATTCGGAATCTCGCGTCAAGATCAACGAAATTCTATTGGATTTGCCGAACCGGAAACCGCACACCGCATGCGTCGATAGCCGAGCATACGCGGTGTCGATCGGCGACAACGTGCACTTCGATACGCCGACGCAGCAGCGGCATGGCCGTCAATACGCGGAATTGATGCTCAAGCTCTCGCAAGACGATTGATCGGATACTTGATGTGAATCGATCTCATCGCGACGGAGAAATCCAATACGATACATGGATGATCCGCTGAGCGACCGCTCGGCTACAACCACGCTTGCCCTTTGGATAAGTTGCCATGTCTCGTTCCCAGCCATATTTTCTCGGTGGATGCTTTCTCGTTTTTCTGATGTTGTTCGTCGGCTGCAGTAAAAAACAGTCGACGGAAACGGATGCACCCGCGGGCATTGCGGTGGAAACAGAATCTGTGCCGGCAAGTTTGCAGCAACAACCGTCCGACTTGCTTGCGAACACCTCGAGAGCCGTTTGTTACTCAGGGTATCGCAGCGGTCAACATCCCGACCGGGGTGACGGAGCGGTGAACCCGACCAGCGACCAGATTCGAGAAGACCTGAATCTTCTAGCAGACGACGCGGGTTTTACACTGATTCGGTTATACGATAGCGGCGAAAATTCGAAAGCGGTGCTGCGTGCGATCGCCAACAACGGTTTGAAGATCAAAGTCATGTTGGGCATCTGGCTTCAAGCCGAACTAAGCGCGCACGAAACGTGCGAGTGGTTGAATGAGCCGATCCCGGACGAGACGCTTCAGAAGAACAAGCAGAATAACGCAGAAGAAATTCAACGTGGCATCGCGCTGGCGAATGAATTTGCTGATGTCGTTGTCGCCGTCAATGTCGGAAACGAAAACCTTGTGGACTGGAACGATCACAAGGTGTCAGACGATTCGATGATGCAATACGTCAAAGAGGTCAAAGGCGCGATCGAGCAACCCGTCACCGTCGCTGAAAATTACAAATGGTGGGCACAGCGGGGAAAAAAACTAGCCGCCTTGGTCGACTTCCTGGCGGTCCATGTTTATCCGGTTTGGGAAGGGAGAGATATTGATGACGGGATGTCGTACTCGATAGAGAATCTTCTCGAAGTGCGCGAGGCGTTGCCGGACGCTAGAATCGTCGTTAGCGAGGCAGGCTGGGCGACCGAAGCGTCGGAGTTTGAAGATCGAGCCGGCCAGTCACAGCAACGACGCTACTACAACGAGTTGATGGCGTGGGCGGAAAAGAACAACGTCACCACGTTCTTCTTCGAAGCATTTGATGAAGACTGGAAAGGTGATCCCGGCAATGCGCAAGGAGCCGAAAAGCATTGGGGGCTGTACACGATCGATCGTATGCCGAAGCAAGCGATGATGGAATCGAAACCTGTCGAAGAATGAGTTTTTCTTCCGGACCATTCTGTTGGTAACGTCATGGACTTGCCAATCGATTTGTTCGTTCTTGCCGAGTCGAGTCGTCCACCCGACAGCAACTGAAAGAGCAATATGAAAGTCAACCGAATTTCAAAAGCGATCGCCCTGATAGCACTGTTGCTGACGGTGTCCGATGCACCTGCGCAAAATGCCGTCGCGCCTCATCAGGCAAACGGAATCAAGATCGGCGAGGTCACCGACGTTTCGGCGATCGTTTGGACTCGGCTGACACGTCATCCCGAGCGTAACATCGATGGGACCCCGTTTCCGAAATCCGAAAACAAGGATCGGAGTTCACGCGAATACGATGACCTGGATTCGATGGAGGGCGCTGTCCCGGGTGTCCTCGGATCGGTACGTGTTTCTTATTGGCCGGCGGATCGACAAGAGCTTGCCAAGTCGACGCCTTGGCAGTCGGTCGCGGCTGAACACAATTTTGCACGGCAGTTTCAGCTGTCCGACCTCGAGGCGGGGACTCGGTACATTGTCGTTTCCGAGGCTCGTGGTGTGAACAACGATCGAATCAGTTCGACCGTCGAGGGGGCGTTTGCCACGGCACCTGCGCAGGATCGCGAGGCGACCGTTCGGTTTTCGGTCGTCACGGGACAAGATTATCCCCGGCGCGACGATCCCGAAAACGGGCATCAGATTTATCCACGGATGCAAGAGCTGGGTGTTGATTTCTTTGTTCACACCGGCGACATCGAATACTACGACAAACCCGAGCCGTATGCGGATAACGTCGAGCTGGCCAGATTCAAATGGAACCGAATTTACGCTATGCCGTTTCAGCGTAGGTTTCACAATCATACCGCTTCGTATTTCATCAAAGACGATCACGATACGCTTAAGAACGACTGCTGGCCGGGTCAAAGCTATGGTGACCTGACTTGGGAACAGGGTCTCGCGTTGTTTCCTGAGCAGGTTCCGATGGGCGATCAAACCTATCGAACGATTCGGTGGGGAAAAGACTTGCAAATATGGTTGGTAGAAGGCCGCGACTATCGAAGCCCCAACAATATGCCGGACGGTCCCGAGAAAACGATTTGGGGTACGAAGCAAAAACAGTGGTTCTATGACACGGTTAATGCCTCCGATGCAACGTTTCGCATCCTGATCAGTCCGACACCGATCGTCGGCCCGGATCGCGGGAATAAAAATGACAATCACGCCAATCGAGGCTTCACTCACGAAGGAAACGAACTGCGAGACTTCATCGCGCAGCAAAAGAACATGTATATCGTTTGCGGCGATCGGCACTGGCAATACGTTTCGGTGGATCCTCGTACCGGAGTCCGCGAGTATTCTTGCGGGCCGACATCAAATAAGCATGCCAGCGGATTCAAGCAAGATGACCGCAGCGACATGCATCGTTATCTGAATATCGTCGGTGGTTTTTTGCGAGCGGAAGTCACACGGCGAGAGGGGAAGCCGGTCGCAATCTTCCGTCATCATTCCGTTCGCGGCGAAATTCTGAACGAAGATGTTCGCTTCGCAGAATAGTCTTCGAGTTTGTTCAAAATTCGACGCTTTCAACACTATGATCCTGCCCATAAACGCCCTTCCTTGTTGAGACAAATCGATGAAAAAAGCTTTCCTGGCTGTCGGTATCGCTTGCGTTCTGAGTTGCACGTCGGCGGGGGCCGCTGATCATCCCAACATCATCTTTATCATGGCTGACGATTTGGGCTGGAAAGACGTCGGGTTCATGGGGGCCGATTTTTTCGAAACGCCAAATATTGATCGTTTTGCGTCACAGGGGATGACCTTCACATCGGCGTACTCAGGCGGGCCGAACTGTGCGCCAACGCGAGCGTGTCTCATGACGGGCACCTATTCGCCTCGGCACCACATCTATACGCCCGGCGGAAAGTCCAAAGGGAATCCCGCCTACATGCGATTGTTGGTTCCGGCGAAGGAACGAAAAGACAAATCGCTTGAAAAAAGAGCCAGTGATCAATTCCCAATCACCAATTCGCTGGATCCGAATTTCGTTTGCATCCCCGAAGTGCTAGGCCCGGCTGGTTACCGCACAGCTCGGCTAGGGAAATGGCATCTCGGGGACGACACGCAAGGGTTCGATGTCAGTTCGGCGAACGGAAAGGGAGGGCCAGCGGGAAGCTTTTACGGAGACGTTGACGTTGCAGAACAGTTGACCGACCGCGCTGTGAAATTTATCGACGAGAATCGCGACGGTCCGTTCTTTCTTTACTTGACGCACTGGGACGTCCACGTGCCGCACCGGGCCCGCAAGGATATCGTGGCACGGTATCGATTAAAGCTGGATAGGCTTTCCAAGGATCAGCGTCGAAATTTCAGTCCCGTTTACGCGGCAATGATTGAGGCCGTTGATCAATCGGTTGGACGCGTTGCCGCGAAGGTTGACGAATTGGGGATCGCCGAAAATACGTTGATCGTTTTCACCAGCGACAACGGTGGATTGCCAATCGTTTCGCAGCTAGACCCGCTGCGCGGTTCCAAAGGGTCACTTTTCGAGGCCGGCGTGCGGGTGCCGACCTGTATGCGATGGACCGGTACCATCGAACCCAATACTCGCTGCGACACGCCAATCACATCGGTCGATTTTCTGCCGACGTTCGCGACGCTCGCCGGCGGCGAACTGCCAACAACGCAACCCGTCGACGGGACAGATATTTCGCCGTTGTTGCTGGGGAAAACCATTGCCGAACGAAATATCTTCTGGCACTATCCGTTGTATCTTCAGGGGCTTGGACTCACGATCAACGTTCCCGGTGGCGGCACGTATTCGTGGCGAGGCTTTCCGTCGACCAGCCTGCGACGAGGTGACTGGAAATTGATTGAGTTCCATGAGGACAATACGGTTGGCCTGTATAACCTAAAAGACGATCCCGGCGAAACAAACGATCTGGCGACGATGATGCCTGAGCGGGCCCGTGAATTGCGAGCCTATCTGGATCAATGGCAGGCATCGACTCAGGCACCGGTGGCAACTCAAATCAATCCTGACTGTGTCCTTGACGTGACGTCGGAAATCAACAAAGGTCGAACGATGAATTAGTTAGGCGATCCTGTTCACTCTGTCTCTGTTGCGACTGCATGCCCAAGCCAAAGAATAAGCCGCCCAAGCAAACCATGGCGGCCCGCGCCGATAAGCACAAGCTTTACGAAATATCGGTGCAGATGCCCGAGCATGAAGTCGATTTCTTCCTGCAAGCCTATGCCGAAACTCGGGGTGGTGAACCCTGGACATTAGGCGAAGACTTTTGCGGCACCTTTGCCGTTAGCTGCCAGTGGGTCCGGTCCAACAAGAAACGCACAGCCATTGGTTACGACAATTGCGGCGAGACCTTGCAATGGGGGCGCGACAACAATCTGTCTCGACTGAGCAAAGAGCAACAGAATCGTGTCACGCTCTATCAGCAGGACGTTCGTGAGCGATCGGGACCCAAGCTAGACGTGCTGGCGGCGCAGAACTTCTCGTTTTGGTTTTTCAAGACACGCAAAGAAGTCTTGCAGTATTTTACAGTCGCACTGTCGAACCTTGCCGACGATGGCATCATGGTCATTGATATGATGGGCGGAGCCGAATGCCGCACCGAAGGTTTGATTCACACCCAAACGATCCAGGAAGGCAAAGAGGGGTTCAAGTATCAATGGAAACAAGTCTCGTACAATCCAATCACCTCGGATGCGTGTTGTTCGATCAGTTTCATCTTTGCCGATGGTAGCCGGCTGAATGATGCGTTCGTTTATCGGTGGCGCCTTTGGACGATTGTCGAGGTCCGAGAAATCTTGGCGGAAGTCGGGTTCCGCGACACGCACGTTTATTGGGCGGTCGATGGCGATCTGGATTTTGACCGGGACGGCGGGTGGCAGCGACGCGAGAAAGCCCCCAGTGATGCAAGTTGGACGTGTTATCTGGTCGCCCTGAAATAGACCGCTCGATGCATTGCGATGAAGTCGTTTAAGGAGTTCGATGTGTGCCGCGATTATAGGTCGATCTTGGTTTACGCCACTCTTTTTCTCGCATCGACCTTACCCGAAAAGCCCGCGAACGCGGACGACTTGGTCACGCCAGTGATGACCGACCAACTACCCGCGGCGGGCAAGCGTGTGCGACAAGTGGCACCGGAGTATGCCGGAACTCAGGTATACCATTCGCTCTATTTGCCCATCGACTGGATTCCCGGTGAGCGCTATCCCGTGATTGTCGAGTACACCGGCAACAAATTTCCGCCGGGCAAGGGAAGCGGTGAAGTCAAAGATGCAAATCTGGGGTACGGCATGAGCGGCGGTCGTGGCTTTATTTGGGTTGTCATGCCTTACGTCGAAGCAGGCCGAATGCGAAACGCCGTCACCTGGTGGGGCGACAAACAGGCAACGATCGACTACTGCAAAACCAACCTGCCGCGCATTTGCGAACAGTTCGGCGGTGACAACGACAACCTGTTTATTTGTGGTTTTTCGCGAGGTGCGATCGGCTGCAGCTACATTGGACTGGCAGATGATGAGATCGCATCCTTTTGGAAAGGAATGTTCACGCACGACCACTTCGACGGCCAAAAAACTTGGAAATATGCCGACAGTGATCGCGCGTCGGCACTGATTAGGCTGGCGCGACTGCGCGGCCGACCAGTGCTTGTGGGTGGACAGCAGGCCAGTGCAATCAAGGATCAGTTTCTGGTGGACCACCTGGGGCTGGCCGAATTTACGTTCTTGGATGTCCCGACACAGCAAATTTTCAATTTCCCGGAGGGGCCTTACGTTCACCCACATACTGATTTGTGGATGCACCGCGCGAGTCGTTACCGAGACCAAGCGAGACAGTGGCTGCGCGACGTAATCGGCCAAGACGAGAGAGGCGGCAGCCTGGATTCGCCAGGTCCGAATCACTGATCGGAATCGGACCAGCCGACGCTGGCGTCGATGCAACCGGACGATGTTCACTCGTGCAAGGCCAACAGCTGCACCCCGCTTTCGCAGCGGATAAACTGTTCACCAGAGACATGCGTCTTTTTCTTAAAATTCGCTGGGCAGGAAGCTTGGAACGACGGTCCAGGTTTAAGGTCACCGCTTACGTTGGAAAGAAAAATGAAACAACTGATTTTGGCCCTGTGCATCGCCACTCTCGCGCTGGCGTCGTTCAATATCAGCCATGCTCAAGACAGTTTGTCGGCGCGACAATTAGAAAAGTGGCTAAAGCGTTTTCCGGAAGCGGACACGAATTCCGACGGAAAACTCTCAGTGGCCGAGGCCAATGCGTTTCGCGAACGTGCGCAGCAAGGGCGACGTTCAACGCAGGGACAAGCCCAAAAACGACCGGGGGCACCACGAGAATTCCCAGTCGATCCGGGTTGGAAGCTCGAGCGTTTTCCTGATCATGCGGTTTGTTACAAGAGTCCCGCCGAAATCAAAGCCATCTACGCTAGCGTCAGCAGCGGTAAGCAGGCATCCGTCGTTTCTTTCGACAAGCCGGCCGACGGCGCCATGCGTATCGTCGGGACAGGGCACAGCTTTATGGCACCAGGGTATCAAACCCTTCCCATCATCTGTAAAGCGGCCGGATTCACGCAACCGCTGTATACACACACCGGCGGCGGGATGACTGGCAGCGCCCGGTACAAATGGGAGCAGGAAAACGGCATCTTTCAGTTCGATGGCGATCCAACACCGAAGCTGCTCGCATCAATCGCCAACGCCCAGTGGGATGCAATGATGTGGGGACCCTACTTTAAGGACAGTCCGCGGTACTATTCATGTTGGATTGACTTCTGTTTGAAATACAACCCAGAGATGAAGTTCTTTTTGTCGGATGCTTGGCCACAGTTGTATCAACTGGGGACAAATCCAGAATCGGAAGACTTTTTCACGCCCGACGTATTTGATCGGCTAGGGGCTGAAAAGCGATCCGTCTTCGTCAATATCATCGAGCCGCTTCGCAAACGTTTTCCGAACAAGGTTTTTGTGTTGCCCACGTCCGATGCGATGGTGCTGGCGGCAAAATACTATCTGCGTGACGAATTACCGGGCATCGATGGCGTCCATCGAGTGATCGGGAAACAAGAACGATCACTTTGGCGCGATCAGCTTGGGCACTTGGGGCCGGGATTCGAACGCTTGGAAGGATACGTGTTCTACGCCACGCTTTACGGGACTTCGCCGGAACTGATTAAGGGTGATGTTCCGTTTGGCGGCGACGATTCCTTTCCAAGCCGTGAACTCGATCGCACGTTTCGCAAGATCGCGTGGCAGGCGGTAATCGGCCACCCGTTATCGGGAGTGGCGGACAAGGATGGCGACGGAAAACATGACCGTGCACCCTAACGTTCTGCAGCCGTTTGCAGTTCCGATGCGAAGTCCTTCGTGAGAAAGTACGACCTTCCCGAGACATGATGAAAACCACACGACGATTTTCCACTGCGATTTTCTTGCTCGGCGGTGCGTGGATCGCGCAAGCTGATGAACCGTGGATCATCGATCCGCACACACATTTCAAGGGCGCCGAGCAAATCGCGTTTGAGAGTGCCGCGATCACGCGAGACCCGCGTGACAGCCTCGGCCATGTGGTCACGCCTGACGATTACCGGGCGATTGCGGATCGACTGGGGATTCAGTCGACGTTGGTGGTCGAAGCGGCCGACCAAGACAAGCCACAGTTCAACGAGTGGGTACTCGATCAAGCGACATCGGACCTTGTCTGCGGCTATGTCGCGCGTGGCGATCTCTCGTCGCCTGACTTCGTCAAGTTTTACGATCGCTACAAGAACACGGACTATCTAAATGGCTATCGATTTCGACTGAACGAATTGGCGGGTTACCTCGACGATGATACAGCAAAGACGCATCTAAGGCGGTTGCAGTCTGATGGGATGGTCGTCGACCTGCTCGTCGATCCCACGCAGGCAGCCGATGTCGTCAGGCTTGCAAGCGAATTCCCTGAGCTGAAAATCGTCATCAACCACTGTTTCCGCGCGAGGATGGTCGATGGGACCATTGACCAAGTTTGGAAAAATGCCGTGACTGATTGTGCGGAACTGTCTAACGTTTACATGAAGATATCCAGCATTATCAATTTCGCTGGCACGAAACCCTTCGAAGAGACCGCACCGACCGAGGTCGACTTTTACCGCCCCGTGCTTGAACATTGCTTTGACACGTTTGGCGAGGATCGCGTCATTTTTGCAACCAACTGGGGTGTGTCGGCTCACTTTGGGAAGGTCGACGACGTTGTCAGAATCGTCAAAGCGTTCTTGAGCGAGAAGGGCGACTCGGCCGTCAAAAAAGGGATGCGAGACAATGCGATCAGGGTGTACGGTATCCCGGCACACCGCTTGCGTTGAATTCGGGCGATTTTTCGTTTTTCCGGCTGGCACCAATGGACATGCGTCTCACATTTCGTCGTGTTCAGTTAGGATAGTCTTTCCCACCTATTGCAAACTGCCGGCCACAGACGCACCCGCATTCCTGCGGCACACGCGTTCCAAGTGCCCGTTCGCAGACTCACATCAAAAGAATGACCCGGAGACCCAACTCGTGCGCTATCGCTATCGAATCATGATGACAAGTTGTTTGATCTGCCTGCTGTGCAGTCAACTGCTCGCAGAAGATACAGACTTCAAGCCGATTTTTGACGGCAAGAGCTTGGACGGATGGGTCGGCGACACGAAACTTTGGTCGGTCCAGGATGGTGCGATCACCGGCGTGACCACCGACGAGGCGCCGTTGCCGTACAACAAATTCCTGATCTGGGATGGCGAAGTTGAGAACTTTCATTTGCGTGCCGAAGTTCGACTGATCGGCAACAGCAATTCGGGCATTCAATACCGTTCGGCCCAGTTGGAAGATGAGGGCGAATATGTGGTTGCTGGATACCAATGCGATATCCATCCAAAGCCCGAAAACAATGGCATGCTGTATCACGAGCGTGGTCGCGGCATCGTCGCCATGCACGGCCAAAAGGTGTTCGTCGATGAAGCGGGCGAGAAATGGATCGCGGGTTCGACCGGACCAATCCAGCAAATTCAAATCGATGATTGGAACACATTCGAAGTCATTGCCGTTGGCAACAAACTTGTGCACAAGTTGAACGGAAAAGTTTGTGCAGAAATCATCGATCACCATACCGATGGTCGTCTGATGAAGGGAATTGTCGCGCTGCAAGTGCACCGTGGTCCTGCGATGCGTGTGCAGGTCAAAGATATTCAAATCAAGCATCTTCCCGCGGGTGGATTGCTCTCGCTCGCCGATGCTCCCATTCCCGCGGACGCGGAAAAGGTTCCTAGTCGAGCCGCGAAAAAGCGACCGGTGAAGAAGAAGCCGGCCGCTGCCCAGACGCCTGGAAACGCAAAGCGCAAAGCCAACGCGGCCGCGAAGAATGCAGCGAATGCCGCAAGAAAAGCGAATGCGAATCCTCCAGCGGCGAAAACGAACCCGTCGGCAGCTAAGCCCGTCAAGCGTCCTGGATTAGTGGCCGGGCCTGCGATCGGCGAAAACAAAGCGACTCCTGTTGATCGCATCACGGCGGCCAAGGGGTTCAAAGTGGAGTTGCTCTATTCTGTGCCCGCAGAACAGCAAGGATCGTGGGTCAATCTCTGTACCGATGACAAGGGACGCATCCTTGTTAGCGATCAATTTGGCGCGATGTATCGAATCACTCCACCAGCACCGGGCAGCGTCCTCAACGCAGCGGATATCCAGCGCGTCCCGGCCGAAATTCGAGCCGTCAACGGAATGGTCTGGGCTTTCGGCGCTTTGTACGTCGGGGTGAATGATTACGAGAAAAAGATTCCAAGCGGACTTTACCGGATCACTGACAGCGACAACGACGATCAGCTTGACAAAGTCGAACTGCTGCGAGCGATGGAAGCGAGAGGCGACCATGGGGTGCATGCGGTTGTACCCACGCCCGATGGCAAGGCTCTCTATCTGGTGACCGGCAACAATGCAAAGCTAACCGACATCGCAGATTCATCGCCGGTTCGTCAGGTCTGGGGTGAAGATCATTTGCTGCCTAGCATGCCCGATGGTCGAGGCCACAATCGAGGCGTTTTGGCGCCAGGCGGCATCATCTATCGAGTCACACCGGATGGAAAAACGTTTGAGGCGGTTGCGAACGGTTTTCGGAATATTTTCGACGCTGCGGTTAATCGTGACGGTGAACTATTCACGTACGACGCCGACATGGAATACGACTTCAACACGCCGTGGTACCGGCCGACGCGGATCTGTCATGTTGTCAGTGGCGCTGAATTCGGTTGGCGCAATGGCGCGGGCAAACGCATGCCGTTTTACGCCGATAATCTGCCGGCCGTACTGGATATCGGTCCCGGATCACCGACCGGCGTGACTTTCGGATACGGCGCGAAGTTTCCCGCTAAATATCAGAACGCGTTTTATGCGTTGGACTGGAGCTGGGGAAAGTTGTACGCCGTGCACCTGAAACCCGACGGATCGTCCTACACGGCAAGCAAAGAAGAATTCGTTACCGGCGCGCCTTTGCCTATCACTGACGCCATTATTCATCCAGGTGACGGGGCGATGTACTTTACGATCGGGGGCAGAAAAGTTCAGTCGGGATTGTACCGAGTCACTTACGTGGGCGACGAATCTACCGCGCCGGCCGACCCAGAACCGACGAAAAACGTCGCAAGAGACACGCGGCGCATGCTGGAGGCTTTTCACGGCAAACAAGACATCGACGCTGTCGCCACTGCCTGGTCTTATCTCAGTGATGAGGACCGTTTTATCCGGTTCGCGGCACGCACGGCCATCGAACATCAACCGGTCGACCAGTGGGCGAGTAAAGCTTTGAACGAGGAAGTTCCTGCAACGCAAGTCGAAGCGTTGCTGGCTCTCGCTCGCGTCGCAGGGGCCTGTCCTCAGCACCGTGAGGAAACCGACGAAGTCGATACGGAAATGCGAGACAGGCTGCTCAACGCGGTGACGTCGATTGATCTTTCTCAGCTGAATGCCGAACAGCAGCAAACGCTGTTTCGGGCCACTCAAATCATCCTCAATCGGTTCGGTCGTCCGGCCGAAAAGTTGGTTGATCAGCTGATTGCGAAATTCGATCCGCTGTTTCCCTCCGGTTCCTATGAGTCAAATTGGTTGCTATGTGAAACGCTTGCGTGGCTGCAGTCGCCCACGGTAGCCGCGAAAGCCATTTCGCTCATGGAATCCGCACCGACTCAGGAAGAGCAGATGCAGTACGCCCGATCCATCCGCATGCTGAAGAATGGTTGGACGCCACAACTGCGCGAAGACTATTTCCACTGGTTTCTCAAAGCCGCCAACTACAAGGGTGGTGCGAGCTTCGAAAAATTCATTCAATTCATCCGTGACGATGCCGTCGCGTCGCTAAGCGAATCAGAAAAATCATCAATGGCGGAACTGCTGGCGAAAAAGCCCGAAACCAAATCCGTGCTCGAAAGCCTGGGTGAAGTGTTCGCAGGGCGAGAGGCGACCGAATGGACGCTCGACGAACTTTCAGCTGCCGCCCGCAAGGAACTTCATCACCGTGACTTTGCCACTGGCCAACGCATGTTTGCAGCAACCGGATGTTTTGCCTGCCACCGTTTCGGTGATCAAGGTGGGATGACCGGTCCCGACCTGACATCGGCGGGCCGACGCTACTCGCCACATGATTTGCTGGACCAGGTCGTCAATCCCAGCAAGGTGATCAACGAACAATTCTCGTCTGTCAAAGTCTTGACCGATAGCGGCGAGGTGCACACCGGAGTCGTTGTCAATCTTAAAGGCGACATGTTCACGCTGAACACCGATCTGACCAACCCCAGCAAACGTGTCGATATCGACCGCAAAGAAATCGAAGCGATGGAAGTATCGGACGTTTCCGCCATGCCGACGGGATTGCTGAATCGGATGACCAAGAGCGAAATCATGGATTTGGTTGCGTACTTAATCAGCGGAGGCAACGCGGACCACGAAATGTTTGCAAAATGATATCCACGCAATCGTAACGGACTGCAGCGTGGCGAACTGCAGCGCCGCGGCGACTGCAAATTTAGAATGAGTTGCTGCGCTCGCAGGGTGCCGCAGTGCCCCACACCGGTTTCATCACACCGGTTTCATCACACGGAGTATTTGGCATGAATCGAGCCGTTCGACTGATCGTGTGTGTCGGTATTTTCGTTGTCAGTTGCCTTTGTGGTGCTTGTGGTTGGGCACAAGAGCAACGCATGGTCGTGATCGTCGATAAAGATATCGACGGCAATGCGGTGCAAACCGACAACCCACTGGGGATCGATTTCGACGCTCAAGGCAAAATGTACATCGGCGAATTGGCTGGAGGACGCGTGCTGCGTCGTGATGTCGATGGGACTCTGGCAGTGATTGCCGGCGATGGCAGCAGAGGGTACGCGGGTGATGGAGGGCCAGCGGGCAAAGCAACCTTTGACGGGATCCACAATGTTGCCGTCACGCCTGAAGGAGACATTTATGTGTCGGACGCGTGGAATCACTGTGTCCGAAAAATCAGCGCATCGACCGGCGCCATCGAAACGTTTGCGGGGACGGGCACGGCTGGCTACCGCGGTGACGACGGGCCGGCCACCGAAGCAATGTTTGACTTCGTGATGTGTGTTAGTTTTTCA
The DNA here is from genome assembly GCA_963975425.1 of uncultured Pirellulaceae bacterium. Classification (GTDB taxonomy): domain Bacteria; phylum Planctomycetota; class Planctomycetia; order Pirellulales; family Pirellulaceae; genus CAXBGS01. Next base: position 357,727 of record CAXBGS010000002.1, on the reverse strand, counting down.
CCGGATTACAAACAGCTTTTTCTTGCAGATCTCAAAAACCGCCGTGTTCGGGCGATCGATATGGAAACAAAGATCGTGCGGACAATCGCGGGCAACGGTCAGAAAGGCGTCCCGGCCGACGGAGACATTGCAACAGAAAGTCCGTTGATCGATCCTCGCGCGGTCGCCGTCGATGACGCCGGGCATGTCTATATCTTAGAACGCAGTGGCCACGCACTGCGCGTGGTTCGTCCAGACGGAACCATCGTTACCGTCGCCGGCACCGGAAAGAAGGGTGCCCAAGACGGTCACGCGCTGGACGCCAGTTTCAACAGCCCGAAACACTTGAGCATTGCCGGCGATGGAAAAGTGTTTATCGCCGATGATGGCAATAATATCATCCGCGTTTATGATCCCAGCACTCAAACGGTGAGTTCGATCCGCACGAAACAACAGTTACGCCGTCCGCATGGAGTCTGTATTGGCAGTGACGGAACGCTGTTCGTTGTCGACAGCTGGAACGATCGCATCCTCAAGACACTAGTTCAGTGAGACAGTCAGCGCTGGCATCCCGACGGTTTCGCGTCTATTTAACGCCGCCGCCGGCATGTCGCCGCAGCTAGGGTCACGGCCAAGAATAGTGTTGCTGCCGGTTCTGGCACAGAAACACCTGCGGTGAATCCAATGTTCTGGAAATCCACTTCTCGATTGCTTCCGCTCAGAAACGCGTTCACATAACGAACGTTCAACGGTGCGGCCAGGGGAATATCCTCGGCGCGGATTCCAGGGCTGGTTCCAAGAGAAGGCGTGATCGATAGCGAGCCCACTTCTGCTTGGGCGCTGTTAAAAAAAGTAAAATCGACGTTGTCCACATCGTAACTTTCGCCGGTGTAATTCCAGAAGTGCAGAGTCGTTATGTCATAGTTTCGCTGGAAATCGAATCGTAGCTCTAAACCGCCCCCAGGATTGCTTGCGGTATACCAGATGTGAGTGGACTGATTATGAAATTCCTCGGCATCTGCGGACGGAGCATCGATTACCTTGTCGATGGTTCCGCCGGAAAACGTATTGTTAAAGGTACCCGGTGATGTGCCTGCGCCGACTTCCACCGTGATGTTTGCAATGTTCAGATAGACAACCGGGGCGGCCGTCGTTGTCTGCGTTACGAAACAGAGATAAAGAACGACGAAACAACTCAGCGTCCTGAAACCCAGCGTCTTCAACCAATGGGGCGCGGTTCTCTGTTTCTTGAAGACCATTTGCGGCTCACCTTTAGCAAATCGAAGGAAGAATAAGGCACTGTGAAAATCGAAATGCATTCCGATTCATCGACACGTATGCACCAACGCTGTTCGCCCTCTTGGCCATGCCGGCGGCGTCAAGCAACCACCTCATCAAGCGAGGTCGACGAACGACGCCACACCCCGGACGCGTCGCTGCGGCATGGCGTCAGTGTAGTGCGGACACGAGAGTCGGAAATCGACGAACCAAGAATCTCAGTCGCATATGCAGGCCAATTAAGTTATGCAGGCCAATCATGCGATGCAAGCCGGTGCTGCAGAAACGGCCTAAGCTGATAAGCCGACCGTCTGGTCCGGCGGCTTGCCGGTTCATCTTACAGATCGAGAAGCTACCGTTCGACTTTGCGATACAGAAACGCGTCAGACGTCAATAGCGAGACGAGTAGGGCTTTCATGCTGCCGCCGTTCTCTTCATACGCCTGATAGGCATCTTGCAGCACGGGAGCGTCGTTGATCGTTTCGTTGCGTCCCATCCAAAAACGAAACGCGTGGCGAACGAAGACTTGCTTGACACGTTCGCTGTCGGCCAATCGGTCGATCATCTCTAAGGCATTTTCGACCGGTCCGTCGAGTTCGGGGTCGCCGCTATCGATCACTTCGCCCGTGGTGTCAACGGGTTTATCCAGTTCGACTTCTCTGTAAATACCCGCGTGGTTGTACATCTCAAACGGCAATCCCAGTGGATCCATTTTCTTGTGGCAGGTCCAGCAATATTCTTCGCGCGTGACCCGCATGCGTTCGCGAAGCGTGTTCTGGGGTTCGTCGGGCAGCATGGCGTCGACGGTGATTGGCACGTCCGGAATGCCGCCTCCCAACAGGCGTTCGCGAATCCACTTGCCTCGGCGGATGGCATGGTTGTCCATCGCATCCGAATGGGAAACAAGCCAGCTGGGATGAGTGAGGATTCCCATACGTTGGTTTTCGGGTACCGTTGCCAGAATGCGATCGGGCTCCATCGAGCCCGAGCCAAAGCTGCGTCGACTGACACGTGCGTAGATCTTGGGGCCAGTAAGTTTAGATCTCTCGACGCTGAAATTTTCATCTCGACGTCGCTTCTTTGATGCCGCCAATCGGTTTTTCGCCGTCTTGACCGCCCGCTCTTTCTTCGCGAGTTCCGCTTTCTTTTTCTTCTCGTCGCCAGGGTTAGCTTTCAGCCATGCCTCAAGCTCGGCTAATTCATTTTCGGCGATTTCTAATGCGGCCGCATCTTGCTTGGTTCGTTCTGCTTCTGCCTTTTCCGCGGCGGCTTCTGCAGCGGCTTTTTCTTCCTTGGTTCGCAGCCGTCCGAAGTAGATATTGTCACTCTTGACGGGCACGACGGTATTCGTGGCTGCGCGGTTATCGGTGGCCACAACTTTGTTGGTCGTCAACAGCTGCTTCAGGACATCCTTGTCGTCTTGCAGAATCAGCTCGACCAACCGATCCGTGCTAGCCGTTGCGTCGAACATGGATCGGTAGTGCGCATTTCCTCTGGTGCTGACGCCTGTATCGACGAGGGCTTTCGCGTCCTTGCAGATATATCCGCCCAGGTCATAGTCAAAGAAATCGCGAAAGAAACGCAGTAGTCGAGGCTTGCGGATACTATCGTCGGCCAGCATCCGCTCGACTTCGCGCCGCACGTCCTGCCTGGTACGCATTCGACCATCGACGATGGCTTCGTACAGTTGTTCGTCCGGCTTGATGTAGCGCAGCGCGTGATTGACGGCCAAGCCCAATTCCCAATCTTGCATCATGACGCGATTGTGTTGATCCGGTTCGCCGTCGAGGGCAAGTTCTGGTCGAAACAACGCGTCGCGGTCAAGGAAGATCGCTGACAGGCCGAGAACGACGCCGTCTTCTTTGCCAAGTTTGTCGATCGATTGTTTCACTATCCGCAAGTATTCATTCCGCTCGCTCTTACTGGGCGGTCGAAAGGTCAGCGCTTCGAAGAGGTATTCAACCGCGTGGCGCAATCGTTCGTCGGAAACGCCCTCTTCGTTCATCAGGTCATAGACGGGGGTCAGTGGACGAACGACCTTGGTGTTGTAAACAATGCTGGTCGGTAAGCCGCGAATGTCACCTTGCATCTTATCGGCGATCGAATCCGGATCGTCGGTGATCTGATACGGCTTCGCAATGCTCAGCGGCCCTTTGGCCATGTATTGAATGATGTCGTGGGCAACGCCCATGATTTGCGTGGCTTCGGCACTATTGACCGAATAGAAGTCGGGATAGTTTTCCAGCCCATGCTTGCGTGCCGACGACAGGACCGCGGGGACGCTCTTGACAGACGTCGCATAGGCCACCGTTCCGCCCTGCCAATAGATGATGCGATCGGTGCCAAAATACAGCTTGAGTTCACCGCCGTGATTGGTCGGGACGGCATCGCCGTGGGCGCGAAGTCCAGGTTTCGAAGGATCGAATTCCGGTTCTGTATTGATCAGTTCGTTCAGGCGCGTGATGTGTTCCTGCGGAGTCACACGCCATATCCGTGCCGGCGACGACGGGGGAACAAGCTTGATGCCATCGGGTAGTGGTCCGAATAGCAGATCATGATCGACGAAGTTTGCTTTCGTCGGATCGAGGTGGTCATGGAAACCGCCTTTGTCACGCATCGCCTCGGTTAGCTCGCCGACGATCCAATCCGAAAACAGCAAGCGATCGACAACTTCTGGTTGTTCCGCATCGCTCGGTGGCATCTCTTTCAAGGTGACCTGCGCCCACACACTATGCCAGATACCAGCGTTGACTTCATCAATCGGACCGAGGTCATGCAGCGAGAGGTCGCCCTCGGGGGCAACATCACCGTGACAGTCCAAGCAATGCGTGGCAAGAAACGGTTTAGCAAAGTCTTCGAAGTTCTTGTCGACTTTCTCGCCGGGGGTGTATGACTGTGCGCTCGCAGTGAAGGGCAGGCACAAAAACATGATCACCGCGATCGGCACGAAAACGGTATCCCGTCGCTTTAGCATTGCAGCACTCTATCAATCGACTTTCTTGGTAACAAAAGCGGCGAACGCGGAAGCGTACGCGACTGGACCACGCCGGGCGTGAGAGCCCGGCTTTATTTCAGCACGATTCAATCGAGCTGATGCAAGAATGATCGGGCGCTGACTATGCCAGCACTTCTTTCAGTGGGCCGGTGCCGTTGTCAAACTTCTTGGCCTGTTTCTCGTTCATATTGAATCGATCAACGTTTTGACCCGCGGCCCGCAGCAGGCTTGTGTACAGCGCGTTGATAGGACGTTTGCCGTCCAATTGCGTCATACAACCCGTTTTGAAGGCTCCGTCGAGATTGCCAAGCAGCATGACCGGCCAGTTGGCGCCGTTGGTGTGCTGCTTGTCCGCATTGTTGCTGGTGTAAACGATCAGCGTATGGTCCATCATGGTGCCGCTTCCTTCCGGAACACTTTCCAGTGCTTCCATGATTCTTACCAGCATGCGGCTGTTGTACTGACGAATCTTGATCCAGATCGGATTGTCGGGTTGTTCCATGTGACCAAGGCTGTGACCTTGCTGGTCGACGCCCAGTCCCTTCCATGCACCAAAAATTTCACCGCGTCCGGATCCGATCGTCAGCGTGTTCGTGATGCCTGATGTCAGCGATGAGATGCCAAGGTCCAGCAACACATCGTGCCAGTCGGTTTCGAATTTCGGTTTTGTGTAACGTTCGTCCACGGTGGGCGCGAACTTGCGAAGGTGGTCGGCAACTGTGTCCAGACGATTGCGCAAGCCGTTCACGTCTTTGAAGCCTTGCACGTACTGACCGTAACGCTGTCGGTCGGCACTCGGAAGCGATTCGCCTTTCGCGGCGGCCAATTTTTCAATCTGGCTCAACATGCCCGATCGTGCTTCGTGTTGGCGCCGAATGTCGCCTGAGGAAATCCCACCGTAAAGCATTTGATACAGGTGGTTCGGATTCGAATGCATAAAGATCGGTTGGCCTGCGCCACTGGCAGACAACGTCGCAATCGTAGGCTTGGTCGTCATGTTCTCGATCGAGTCCATGCCGATACAAAGGTGAGGCAGCAAGGTCTGCGGCAGAGCTTTGCTTAACTCGTAATCAATCGTTGATGCACTGGGGGGGACACCGTCGCTTCCGCGATAGCCGCCTAGAGCACCGAAGAATGCGCTGTGCGAAGGGCTGGTGTGGACGCCGTGCAGACCATTGATAATGTGCAATCGGTCTTTGAACGGTTCCAATGGACTGATCGGCTCGGGAAGTTTGACATTCGCCAGTGAACCACTGCTCTTCATTCCGTCAGGAACACAGGTCTTCGGATCCACGCCCTGGTTCTGCATGAAGAATATGATGCGTTTTGGCGTGCCCGAATTCGCGGACGCTGCTCGAACTTTCCCAGGTGAAACAGTAGGTCCGAATACGGTGCCGACTCCCGCCGCCAATCCTTGAAGCATATTCCTGCGGTTGATCATATTTTTCCCTCGGTTCTTAGCGATCAGGTTACTGTCTGTTGAAATTGCAGCCGCGGTGATCTTGCAAACGCACCAATCACCGTGAGTCGATCTTTCCGATTGCGACTTGCTCTTCTCTGGTCATCTCGCTGGCGTACGTTCGCAATCAGCACAGATAGAAGCCGGAAACTCATGTCGATTTCGGGTTGGCGAAAAGTCGCCGGGGCGGGGGGGAAGGCGGGGGCGACGCATCTTACGAAAAACGCCATTACCAGTATATCGGATTCTCTTCCGAAAATCACCTCAAAATAGCGTCCGCCAAGTATTTATAAGGGCGGCTCAAGCCCGCGCCAGTGACGTAGGCGTCGCAACGGTGAGAGTTTGACCGCCGGAGTTTGCGGTTAGGAAAGCAATTTCGCGCAACGTTCGTCTTGGAGCCTGCAGAGTCGCTGGACAAACAGAGTGAAAAAAATGTCGCAAAATTGCCGCGATGCGAGGTCGTTTCGTTCCGCGTCAGCTTGCGTGGGTTTGCCAACCAGACCGATTTAACCTCGCAAGTCATTCCGCTGGCCGGCCTGGCATCGAAGGATTGGCGCTGGCCAGGAATGTAGGCGTACTTCCAAGAGGGTATGTACTGTCGTGAAGTCGCCTTAACGTCGCATTTTGTCGAATCATGAAACCAATACAGCGCCGTGCATCCAATGCAGCGCCGTGGGCTCAGCGCATCGCCGTGGGCCCAGCGCATCGCCGTGAAGCATGGACGCGCTCGACCGCATGCTCATCGCGGCTAACGATGAGGATGGTGACGGCGAGGAAGCGAATGGCTCTAGCTTTGGGCACGCTCGGCTTCGGAGACCTTGGGTTTCGGAGGTCTTGGGTTTGGGAGGCCTTGGGTGCTGTACAGCGACCTGAACATTCGGTCCGCGCGAGCGCAAATTCACTCGGCGATCACGCCTCGGTCGGCCGTTTCCGCAACGCCTGGGGGCAATTCAGCGTGCGTTGTTGCAACGCAGCATGGCAAGCCGTCTTGCGTGTCACGATCTTTTTAACACGATCTCGACGTTATCAAACACAGCCTGATCAAACACAGCCTGATCAAACACAGCCTGATCAAGCGCAGCTTTGTCTAACGCCCTTCTTTACTCATTCCCGGATGAATCGTTTCGCAATTCACATGGGCACGGCTCACGCAAGCTCCACGGTGAGAACAAAAATTTGCTGCACTTGGTTTTGCTGCAATCCAAGCGGCCAGCTGTTAGTTTGTCTGCAATCACCTTTGGTCATTCGCAAGCGCCGCGACCGGAGCGTGTTTCATTTTCTGTTCCAGGTCGTTCTGTTCCAGGTCGCATGGTCCATCGATAACCCTGCGATGCAAAACGCCTCGCAAACCAACCTCCCCTCCACTTTTTCTACACTCCAGAGCACAACGGCATGAAAGTTTCTGTTGCACTGAGCGTCTGTTTTTGGATGTTGCTGAGCGTCCCAGCAAGGTCCGCCGAAAAGCCTAACATCTTGTTCGTGCTCACTGATGATCAGGGTTGGTGGGATCTCGGCATGCGGGGCAATGAAGACATTGACACTCCCGTGATAGACGCGTTTTCGCGCGAGGGTGTCGACTTCACTCGGTTTTATGCGGCGCCCGTCTGCGCACCGACTCGAGCGGGCATTATGACGGGGCGTTTTTGCTTTCGCACCGGCCTGTACAACACTCGGTTCGGTGGTGACACGATGGGGATCGACGAAATCACCATGGCCGAGATGATGAAGAAAGCGGGGTACCGGACCGGTTGTTTCGGAAAATGGCATCTCGGCAAGTACGCCCCCTATCAGCCTCACAATCGTGGATTCGACGAATTTCTGGGGCACTATCACGGCCACATCGACGAGTACGACTATCCCGACCAAATCGTGCACAACGGACGCCCCGTCGAGGCTCGGCGCTACGTCACCGATCTGTTTACCGACGCGGCGATCGAGTTTATCGAGACCAGTGGTGATCAACCTTGGTTTTGTTTTGTGCCGTTCAATGCGCCTCACTCGCCACACGTCGTGGGTACCAGTCACGATGGACAGCCGCGTGGCGACCAGCTGATCGGAAAGTACCTGTCACGCGGATTGAATCTGCACGAAGCCCAGATCTATGCGATGATCGACTTGATCGACCAAAATGTCGGACGGCTGTTGAACCGACTCGACGAACTGGATCTGTCCGACGATACCGTGGTGCTGTTCATGACCGACAATGGCGGAGTCAGCAAGCACTTCAAGGCAGGACTGCGATCGAACAAAGCGTCTATTTTCGAAGGCGGTGTTCGTGTGCCCTTGCTCGTGCGTTGGCCTGGGCACTTTCCGGCCGGCGGACGCGTCGACGCGCAGTGTTCGCACGTCGATCTGTTTCCGACCTTCTGCGAACTCGCTGGTGTGCCGGTTCCGAGTGACCGCAAGATCGATGGTCGTTCATTGCTTACGCTGCTAGAGAATGGAAAAGGAAGTCAGCATCACGAATACGTTTACCATGCTTGGGATCGCTTTTTTCCTAACCCGGACTACCGATGGGCGATCTCGGATCAGCGTTGGAAACTCGCGTGCCAGGTGCAGCGAACCGGTGCTGCCAAGCGAGTGGGTGCGAATGCGGCAGTCGCCTCGGAAACTCCCACACGAAAGGACTGGCAATTGTTCGATCTCGAGAACGACATCAGTGAGAAGAACAACCTTGTTAAGGAACATCCACAGATCGCCGACCGACTGCGTGCAGAGTTCCTTCGCTGGTTTGAAGATGTGACCGACGGGGTCGAATACCAACCGGTACCAATCCCGGTGGGGCATCCTGATGAGCCGCTGGTTGAAATCCAGCCGAGTTGGGCGACTTGGTCCGGTGACAATATCGAATACGTTTTTCGTGGGTACGACTGGGACACAATCGAGGGCTGGAAATCGCCGCAAGAAAACGCCACATGGCGGCTCGATGTTCAGCGAGCCGGAACGTACGACGTGATGGTCAGCTATGGCAGGTCCGCGCGCGGCGGTGGCACACTTGAATTGTCCGCGAGAGACGAATCGATCAAGTTCGTCCCTTCGGTCACTCCCACCGCAGATGTGTTCGCTCGCGAGCGGATTGGGCAATTGAATTTGAAGCAAGGCTTGACCGAGCTAAAGGCCGAAGTGATTCAAGCTCACGGTAGCGAATTGATGCGGCTGAACCGAATCTTTCTGCAGCGTCTCGGTGACTAGCAGCTTGGCCTGGGGCCGCTCACACAGCGGTCCCGCAGTGCCATCGGTTCGTCAGCGGTTGATCCAGAGGCAAGGCCATCACTGTCATCCGGGCGAACGGGCAAGTGCTGACTGGGGGTACGGTATCGCACTTATTTGCCTGGTCGTCCCTTGTCTATTTGCACGTATTTGCATTGCTCTGTCGGCAGCATCGTCGCGTCTTTGCCGGCCATATGAGCGTCGGTTGAGCTTGGGAGTGTTGTGTTTTGCGAAAATGCTTGGCAACGTGCATGACGACGCCAATCTTGACTACCTTGCATTGCACTGCGACGACAACGCAAATACAATGCAAGAACACTTCTATTTGCAAATCCGCTGGACCGGCCGCTGAGCTGATTTGGCTTGGCCCAGCAATCGCGGCGACTCGAGCGTCAAATCATGAGCGAACCGGTCAAACTGCAAACCGTTGCGGATGCCGCCAACGTTTCCGTTAGCACGGCCAGTCGTGCGTTGCGTGGGCATCCTGGTATCAGCCAGGAAAGCACGGCCCGGATTCGTGAAGTCGCGAAGTCGTTGAATTATCGGCCGCTGCGAAAACGCAAAGGGCCGTTGCATTCGGTTATCTCGCCCAAGCTGATCAATAAGCGATTGGCGGTCGTGACGCTTGGCATGGATCGGTCTCTGGTCTCTCTGCCCGCCGTGTCGGACGCCATCAGCGGCGCCGAAGAAGCGGTGTCTAGCGAAGGTGCTCATCTGCAGCTTTTGAACGTTCCCGATCTCAATCAGGTTTCCAGCACGCATCGAGAGTTAGGGCTCGACGGCGTGCTGCTGGTTGGCGCAATGCAGGGCCGGCATATCGCCGAAAGTTGCAGTCCATTCATTCAAGCAATCACCAAGCTTCCACGAGTCTGGCTGCTTGGGCGGCCTAACGGATGCACCGGAGACGCGGTTGGCGCCGACGATGTGCTGTTGGGGTCTCGCGCCGCTGACTATCTGGCTGACCACGGGCACCGGGATGTCGCGTTTGTCGGTCCCAAGCCGGATCACGTGCTGATGATGCGGCGCGAGGACGGGTTTTGTACCCAAGGCGTCCGGCGTGGTTTACAAATCCAGCGTTTCGTCGAGGCGCCGGCTGAGGGTTGGACCATCCCGCTGAAACCACCGTTGACGACCGAGTCGGTTCAGGCGTTGATTGACCGCATGTTGGAATCAAAGCCGCGTCCGACTGCATTGTTTGCCGCGTCCGATAGCGTGGCCGCGATGTGCTATCGTGCCCTCGCCGTCCGAGGCATACAAGTCGGCAAAAGCATCAGCATGATTTCTGGGAATTACGACCAATCCATCATTCAGTGTCTCTATCCCCATCTGACGACTTTTGACATTCATGCGAGGCAACTGGGGCGGTTAGCCGTCCAGCAATTGGAGCAACGTATTTCGACTCCTGGCAAATTTCCTGAATTAGACGTGACTGTTGCACCCACATTGATGGAAGGCGAATCGGTCGCCCGTTTAGCGAAACCAACTCGCTAACACGATCTTCTAGTAACTCATTGATTCATACGGCGGAACGTAACATGAACATCACGAAGGCGGTTGCCCTGGTCCTCACTATGCTGCTGTCGACGGCGCATACCGCATGTGCTGATGACAGTCAGCCCCAAGCCAATCACGTTGGATTATTCGGCCAGCAACCGGGCGAGCCTGGCTTTGTCCGTTTGTTCAACGGCACAGACTTGGATGGATGGAGCGGTCAACCCGACTGTTGGACGGTTCGCGACGGCGCGATTGAGTCGACCGGCAAAGGCAAGGCTCGTAACTGGCTGATTCATCAAGGACTCGCTCCGGCCGATTTCGAACTGCGATTGCAATTTCGATTTCAAAAAGGGAACTCAGGAGTCCAAGTACGAAGCAAGGACATCGGCGATTGGCAGGTGCGAGGCTATCAGGTCGAAATCGCCAATCACGACGTGATGGGGCTGTGGCACCACTCATTGATGTCACCGGATGAACCGATCCAGAAAACTCGTAAGCATTTGGCCACCGCCGGACAGCGAGTTTTGATTCGCAAAGACGCCACCAAGACCGTCGATTTATTCGGTTCGCCGGAACATATTCAATCGAATTGCCATGACGGCGAGTGGAACGAGCTTGTCGTGATCGCCCGCGGGCCCAGATTGATCCAAAAGATTAATGGAGTCGTGTTTTCGGACCTGACTGACCATCAAACCGGTTTCGCATCGCGTGCCGGTGTCATCGCCTTTCAAGATCATGGTAAAGGAACCATTGCGGCGTTTCGAAATATTCGCATCCGGTCATTCGACGCAGAAAGCACAACTTCGCAAGACAAGGCAACGCAGTTCGGGGCCGATCGGACATCGTCGGTGACGACGGAAGAGCCTGCCAAATGATCCAAGGTCGACCGGCTTATTGCAAATCAATTGTGGTCGCGGTACTCACCGCATGGGCTCTGAGCGCGCCGCCGCCGGAACTGCTTGCGCGAAACGCTGGCGAAACCCGCGCGGCATCGGAGTCTGCGTCGACCGTGCCCGCTTCGACAGTGGACGAAGGCACAGGGCATGGCACAGACAAGGTTAAAGGCAAAGACTCTCGGCCAAGTCAAATGCGGACACGTCCGAAAGCTCCGTTTCGCACGATCTATAGCAATGACACGACGCATATTCTTTCGTGCAAGATGCCCTGGCGCGATCGCGGGGACGAATTGACCGACGCACATCTCGCCAAATCGATCACGGAAGCCGCAGGAGTCGACGCGCACTTTCTGCAACCGGGACTCGGATGGATTCCTTGGTGGCGATCCGAGATTTACTCGCCTCACGATCACTACGACGAGTTTCTGCAGCAAGAATTCGGGCACCGGAAAATCAACAAAATCGGGCGTTATCTACTTGCCGGCGGCGACATGCTTGACGTTTTGGTCAGCACGTGTGCCGAGATGCAGATCGCACCTTTTTTAAGTTTTCGTTTGAATGATGGGCACCACGTACGCGAGCTCCGTGAGGCGATTGCGACGGGCCGCCCAAGTGCCGGAATGTCGCGACACTACTGGCAGAACTATCAGCGATACCGCATTGGTCCTGACGTCGCGAATTGGGACGAAGGCGTGCTCGATTGGTCGATTCCGGAGGTGCGCGAGCACAAATTCCGATTGATTGAGGAAGCTTGCCAGAATTACGACCTCGCCGGCATTGAACTGGATTTCTTGAGGCACTGGGTGCGTTTCGGTGAATCCACACCGATCGATCAACGTCGACAGATCACAACCGACTTTGTCAAACGCGTGCGCAAGATGCTTGACGAGACTGCGAAAGAACGATCGTTGCCGTATCGCTATCTGTGCATTCGAGTCCCGGCGAAGTCAGTCGTGCGTCCGGAGCAAGGGATTGACTTAAAAAAATTGGCATTTGCCGGGGTCGACATGGTCAATCTTTCATACAGCTATTTCACATGGCAGGACGACAGTGTTCGAACGGCTGTTCGCGAAATCGATGACTCTCGGGTCGCTGTCTACGCTGAAATGACTCACACCACGATGACAGGAAAGGCGACCGCCGGCAGCGGGACTCAGCCCTTTCTGAGAACGACAAATGAGCAGTTCTATTCCACGGCCAACCTTGCCTATCGCCAGGGCGCGCATGGCGTCAGCCTGTTCAATTTCCCGTATTACCGCTACCACGTCACCGATTCGATCGGGCCGTTCCACGAGCCGCCATTTCATGTCCTTTCCAAGCTCAGCGATCGAGAATTCGTTGCCAGTTCGCCACAATGGTTTTTCCTGACTTCAGGACGAAATGATCGAGTCTTGGGCCCACGAGAGTTGCCCGCGATTGTGAAACGAGAGGAAGCGAAAACGTTCTTGATCCAGATCGCGAAACCGGATCAGTCACGTGTCGACGGAATCTTGCGAGTTCGATCCGATGAAGACATCTCAGATCGCGACATTGAAGTTCGATTCAACGGAAATCGGCTCAGGCAAATACCGCACGTTGAAAAACCATTGGATCACCCCTATCAGGAAACCTGGTTAGGCTCGCCCAGTGAGCATGCGTGCTATGCATTGCCAATCTCGTTCATCGCTGAAGGTCGCAACAAAGTCTCGATCGAGATCAAGCAAGGAATCCGCGTCCGGGTCACATACATCGACGTGACAATGCCATGATCAACGCCCACGAGATGCAATTGATCGTCAGCTCACGCCGCACCCAGGTTGGCGTTTTGCTGGTCCCTGCGTTGCGACACATGCTGTTTGCGGTGATCACAATCTCGGCGACGATAGCGACAGTCGCTGGCCAGCCTGATCGCGATGTCGTGATCATTCTGTGCGACGATTTCAATCCGTTTTGTACGGGTTTCGCCGGTGATCCTGATGTGAAGACGCCGCATCTCGACGCGTTAGCACAACAGAGCGCCGTGTTCTCTCGCTGCTATGCCACGAGTACCGTCTGCATGCCATCAAGGACCAGCCTGATCACAGGGCTTTATCCTCACAGCACCGGTTGTTGGGGCAATGCACAAGAGCTGTTTGTTGCACCTGAACTTACCACTTTGTTTAGCGACCTCAAACGAGCCGGCTTTGCGACCACGGTCATCGGCAAAACGCATTGGTTCGCGGGTACGGGATTCAAGAACCGTTTCGAAAGCAAGAAGGAATATTTCCGAGACATTGGCATCGATGTGTACCACGACATCGTCACCACATTCGGAAGCCGAGGTGGAAGCGGTGTTTATCAAGACTATCTGCGAAAGATGGGGCTTTTCGAAAGGCAATCCGCGGACCTGACGGACCGTCTGGCGAACAATCAATATGTCGCCCGGCCCAGCTTGCTGGCGCCGGAACAAACCGGCGACTGGATGATGGCCGACATCGCTGTCGATCATTTGCATCGCACGCCTGCATCTCAATCAATCGCAATGTTGGTGGCGTTTTCAAATCCGCATTCGCCATTCGATCCACCGGGGCGGTACGCGACAATGTATCTGCCGGAAAACGTCTCTTTGCGGCCGAACGTTAAAACGTTCAAAAAATACGGGACCGATTATTCGCTCGCGGAACTGCGACAGGCACGTGCCGCCTATTTGGGAAAGATCACGTACCTGGATGATTTAACCGGCCGAATCATTGAAGCTTTGAAAAAACGCGGACGGTGGGACAACACCATCGTTGTGTTCACCGCCGACCATGGTTTGGCTGTTGGCGAACATGGCAACATTGCGAAGGGGCAGTTTTGGGAAGAAGTTGCACGCATCCCGATGGTCGTTCGCATCCCGGGACTGACCGACGCTGGCATCGAAACGGACGCACTCGCCCAGTTGATCGATATTTACCCCACCCTATTGCATGCAGTGTCAGGTGAAGTATCGCGGCACGTTCAAGGACGATCGCTGCTTCCCGCCATCGATGGCCGCGGCGCGGAAGTCCGCCAGTCTGTTTTCTGCGAAATTCATCACGACGAGTCGCTCGACTACATGGTCCGCGACCAACGGTACAAGTGGTTCACGCAGCGTGGGGAAGAGTCGCTTTATGATCTGAAAAACGATCCGCTGGAACAGTCAAATCTAGTTCATTCCAGCGAACATGTCGGTACGGTCAAAGACCTGCGGGATCAACTGCGCCGTTTTCTGATGACGCAGCAAGTCAACCATTCCGCGGGCTACACGCCTCTGGTCGAACGAGTGAAAAATGCAAAAGAATAGAATGTCCATCAAGCAACCTTTGCTCTCGGCGCCGGTTGCATGTTCGATCGCACCAATGCTGGCGGTCGTCGTTTTTTGTTTCGGTGGCCAGTCAGCGACGGCTGCCATGAAGCCAGACGTTTTGATGATCTTGGTGGACGACTTGCGTCCCATGCTGGGGTGCTATGGCGACTTGCATGTCAAGACACCGAATATCGATCGACTCGCGAAACGTGGCGTATTGTTTGAACGAGCTTATTGCCAATATGCGAAATGTGGAACATCACGTTTGTCGCTGATGACGGGACTGCGTCCAGATTCGATCGGCGTCTTTAGCAATCGCGACAAAGACGTCTCGATTTTTCGAAAAAGACGCCCCGACGCGTTGTCGCTTTCAAAATGGTTGGGGCAACACGGATACTTTACCCAAAGCTTTGGCAAGATTGATCATGATGGCTGGCATGTCGATGCGGACTGGTCGCTGCCGCCGTCACCAGGACGCGAAAAAGAAATCCTAGAGATCGCCGATCCTATCGATCCGACGAAACCTACCATCATCGCAGACCGACTGGCTTGTCCCGCGATTCAGAGCCCCGACGTTGATGACGAGCACCTGTATGCAGGACGCATGACATCGCAGTTGCTGGCATCGATGCGACAGCGGTTACAGCACCATGCAGCTTCAGCACAACGATCGGTATCGGAGGGCCCGACTGATGCGAAGGCTGGCCAGCCGGAATTGCGCTCCCCCGCATTCTATGCCGTGGGATTTCGGCGACCGCATTTACCCCTGGTCGCGCCCCAACGCTACTTTGACCTTTATCAGCCCGATGAATCCTGGTTGGCGACGCGAGCGATTCCGGCTGATGGATCTCCGATGATGGCATGGTTCAATTCGGATGGATACGTCGGTTCGGCAAGAAACGTTGGGCTGGTGTTACCGAGTCCACCTAGCAATCGCGAAGAGGCGATGCGTTGGAACGGATACGAACTGCGAAGCTACCTGGGGATTCCGAATCAGGGACCGATCGAGCGTTCGTTGCAACTCGATGTCTTGCAGGCTTATGCCGCCTGTATCAGCTACGTCGACGCGCAAATCGGTCGCCTGCTTGATCAATTGCAATCGACCGGTCAGCTGGAAAACACAATTGTCATCTTGTGTTCCGATCATGGTTGGCATCTAGGTGAGCAGAGTGCATGGAGCAAGATGACAAACTTTGAAGTCGCGACTCGGGTGCCTCTGATCATTGCCGCACCCAATATCAAGCCCGGTCGATCCCAATCGCTGGCCGAATTGGTCGACGTGTACCCGACCCTTTGCGATTTGACCGGCGTTCCCTCTGCGCCTCACTTAGAGGGCGAAAGCCTGATCGAATCGCTGACGGATCCCAGCGGAATCCAGCAACGCGTTGCGACCAGCCAGCACGCTCGGTTCGCTGAAAAGTACATGGGCCGGGCGCTGCGAACCGATCGATTTCGATTGGTTCGCTGGTCAGAAGAAACCGCGAGTGGTTCCGCAGGAAAAGTGGTGCATCAAGAACTGTATGACCACAGCCATGACTCTGGCGAAACCGATAATGTGGCCGATCTCCCCGAGTACGCGGACCACTTAGCGAAACTTGAAATTCTTTTTGACGAATCTTTTCCTCACCGGGATACACCCGAGCGATGAACCCCGAACGAAGACTTCAATCCACGTTGATTCGAATTGCGACTTGTGCAGTGATGCTGGCGGTCGCGGCCGTTGGCCAAGGCGCGGACGATCATCAATTTGTGCCCATCAATACGCAGCCCGATCACGAGTCGCCGCTTCCCGCGCGCGAAGCGATCAAACACCTTGCCGTCCCCGATGGATTTCAAATCACGCTTGCGGCGAGCGAGCCGGATGTTCAGCAGCCTATCGCGATCGCATTTGACGATCGCGGACGGTTGTGGGTTGCCGAAAGTTATTCCTATGACGGCAGCACTTTCACCGACGAGACTGATGATCGAATCTTGATCTTTGAGGACACCAACGGCGACGGCGTGCTGGATCGACGCAAAGTTTTCTGTGACGGACTGACACATTTGACTGGTCTGCAAATCGGATTCGGCGGCGTCTGGATCACATCGCCGCCGCATCTGTCGTTCATTCCGGATCGCAATTCCGATGATGTTCCCGATGGTGACGCGATCGTTCACTTAGACGGCTGGTCATTGAAAGCCGAGCACAACAGTGTCAATGGACTGACGTGGGGACCGGACGGTTGGCTCTATGGGCGACACGGCGTCAAGCAACCTTCATCGGTCGGCCGTCCGGGCACGCCTGCGGAAGCACGAGTGGACCTGAGTTGCTGCATTTGGCGTTTTCATCCAACTCGACACGTGTTCGAAGTGGTTGCCGACGGCACGATCAATCCGTGGGGTTTGGACTTTGATGACCATGGGCAAGGCTTCCTGACCACCAGCGTTGTCGACCATTTATGGCACTTGGTTCCGGGCGCACACTACGAACGATGGAAGGATCGCAACGTGCTGCCCAGCCCCTACGTTTACGAGGCCATGTCCGCAACGTGTGATCATTTGCATTGGGGTTCAGGCACCTATGACAAAGCTAGCCGGCAAGCCGAAGGTAACTTGGATTTTGGCGGCGGTCATTCTCACTGCGATGCAATGATTTATCTCGGGGACCGTTGGCCGCAGAAGTACCGAGGATCATTGTTCTGTAGCAATATTCACGGCAGACGCATCAACCGGGATCGCTTCGTTCGGGATGCGGGAATCTATCGTGCCGAGCACGACGACGACTTCCTGGTTTCGACCGACCCGTGGTTTCGGGCGGTATCGATGGAATACGGACCCGACGGGGATGTGTACATGACGGACTGGTCCGACAACGGTGAATGTCATGATCGCGATGGCGTTCACCGAACAAGTGGTCGCATTTACAAAATCACTTGGGGTGATCCGGTTGCGACGAAAGTCGACTTGGCCAATGCATCGTCACGGCAACTCGTCGACTGCCAATTGAACGAGAACGACTGGTATGTGCGCCACGCACGACGCGTCTTGCAAGAACGTGCCGCCGTGGGTGACGACATGTCAGATGTGCGTAAACAGCTACGAAAAATGTTCGAATCAAATGATGATGTGACGCGTAAGCTGCGCGCACTGTGGACTCTTTATTCCATCGACGGCATCGACGAATCGTTTCTCGTCGAACAACTGGACCACTCCAATGAGCATGTGCGTGCGTGGTCCATACGATTGCTGGTCGATCAGGGTGTCCCACCATCGGGCGTGATGGCAAAGTTTGCCGATCTGGCTCAGTCCGATCCTTCATGGCTCGTGCAGATGTCGCTGGCGTCTGCGCTCAGCCGAGTCCCCGCAGGCGATCGGTGGGACACGGCCGCCAACCTGGCCGTCGCGACAGCCGTGCGCGACGCGCCCAACTTGCAGCGAATGATTTGGTACGCAATTGAGCCGGCGGTTGTATCGGA
This sequence comes from uncultured Pirellulaceae bacterium, assembly GCA_963975425.1. Classification (GTDB taxonomy): domain Bacteria; phylum Planctomycetota; class Planctomycetia; order Pirellulales; family Pirellulaceae; genus CAXBGS01. The sequence continues at coordinate 339,675 of CAXBGS010000002.1, read as the reverse complement.
CGCCTCGCGCGCCATGCAATTGGTCGAATCGGTATCGCCTCAAATGCGTCGCTGGATATCACGTCGGATCACGGAGGATGGCATGCCATCGGTGGCCGTCATCTTTGACGCTCTGGACCGCGCGAAGGATCCATCGCTGATTACTGACGTTTTGGACGGATTCAATGACGCACTGTTCACCGTGAAAGTGGATCAACTTCCACCGTCAGCGAATCGGCTGGTCAGGCGGTTGATCGAAGACGAAGCGTCTGGTGTACGAGTGTCAGCAATGACGACGGCGGCGGCGATTGGCGACGCGCACGTCCTGCAGCGTGTTCGCGAGCAATTGCATCGCGGGAGCGTCGATCTTCCCACACGTCACGCCGCACTGACAGGGTTGATGCGTCGTAAGCCACCCGGCTTCGCAGACGACTTGCAGCGCTTACTTCCCGTGGACGACTTGGCCGGCCTCGCTTTGCAAGCCGCATCGACGATCAATGATCGCGAGTTACAGCAGGCGATTGTTGCTCGATTCCCGTCGTTCAGAAAGAGCGATCGGGGCGCCGCGATCGACTGCCTCGTTTCTCGTAAACCCAGTGCGTCCCTGTTAATCGATGCGATCGAGCAGAAAGTAATCAAGCCAACCGAGTTGTCCGCCGGCCAAGCACGGCAAATCGTTGCACTCGATGATGCGGACTTGCTGAGTCGTCTTGAGCAGGTTTGGGGAAGCGCACGGCCGTCTTCCAAAGATCGGCTGCAGCAAATCAAGATGTGGAAGCGGGCCCTCGATCCGTCGCGGATCGCCAAGGCCAATTTGACGAATGGGCATCGATTGTTTCAAAAGACGTGTGGCACTTGTCACAAGCTGTTTGGCGAAGGCCACTCGATTGGTCCCGATTTGACCGGCGCGAATCGACGCAATTTGACTTATATGTTGACGAGTGTGATTGATCCCAGCGCGGCGGTTCCTGCTGATTTTCAATTGACCAACGTGCTGACGGTCGATGGCCGCGTCATCAGCGGTGTTGTCACTCAGCAATCAGAAGCGATGATTACGATGCAGACGGCGACCGAGTCGATTCAGATCAGCCCCGATGATATCGAAACACTAAAGGTTTCGTCACAGTCCATGATGCCCGATGGCTTGCTGGAAAAACTTAGCGAAACACAAGTGCAAGATTTGTTTGCTTGGATGATGGGCGACGGTTCGCTGCACGCAACATCCCAAGAATCAGCAACCGAACCGCTGCCAACAGTCGTGCTGTTAGGTGATTCGATTCGAATGGGCTATCAAGAAAAGGTGGCGACCGACTTGCAAGGACAAGCGTCAGTTTGGACGCCACAGGAGAACGGTCGTGACACCGTCCACACGTTGTCTCGCCTTGAGGAATGGTTGGGCGAACGCGATGCGTCGATCGTACATATCAATGTGGGGCTGCATGACATGCTCATTGGCACCAAAACCGGCAAGCCCAAGCATGACATTGATCAATACGCGGCGAATCTTCGTAAAATCTTTGCAAAGATGCGATCGCTAACCGATGCTCCGATCATTTTTGCGTTGACGACACCCGTGGACGAACAGCGGCAAGCGTCGTCAGAAACGTACCATCGCATCGTTCGGCGCAATCCAGACGTGGTTCGATACAACGCCAAGGCCGCTGAGATTGCCGCCGAGTTTGGCATCACGGTCAACGATCTGCATGCCGTTGCGTTAAGCATCGGCGTTGACGAAGCGATCCGCGACGACGGCGTCCATCTTTCGCCCGCGGGCGTCGACGTTATCGGCCAGCATATTGCGGAACTCGTTTCGTCTGCGATCAACGCATCGAATGCGATTCCACAACACCCGCGCAGCGAAAACACGCCGCAAGGCTAGTTAGGGGAAACCATTTGTGAACCCCCGAATCAATACCTTGCCCGGCATTCATCCCGTTACAAATTTCTTCCATTGCATCCTCTCTAACTTTGGACAATCCAATGAATGACTCGCGCCGTCATTTCCTGAAACTCGGTTCTGCCGCGTTTGCGTCCACCTGCGTCACTCACCCAAGCTTGTTAGCAGCTTCACCGTCGAATGATTTGTCCGATGTTCGGCCCATTGGTTTCAGTCTTTACGGCATGAAATCGCTGCCTGTTACCGACGCGATCGAAGCTTGTGCGCGGATCGGCTACAACAGCGTTGAAGTGTGCGTCTTGGAAGGCTTTCCTACGGAACTCGAACGGTTTGACTCAAAACTTCAGCGAAAAGTGCGAGACAAATGTGACGAGTTCGACATCGACATTTCAAGCTTGCTATTTCACGGTGTAATTTTGGGCAACGATCAACAGCAACGGGATGACATTGAAACCATTAAGCGTGCCGGCGAAATTTCCAACGTCCTCAATGAAAAACGGCCTCCGCTGTTAGAGTCCGTGATGGGGGGAAGGAAGCAGGATTGGGACGAAAACAAGAATTTGATGGCCGATCGTTTGGGCAAGTGGGCCGAAACAGCTGGGGCAGCCGGAGTGAAGGTCGCGGTCAAGGCGCACGTGGGCAATGCGGTCTTTGCACCCGATCAATTGCTGTGGCTCTATCACACCGTCAATCATCCATCGCTGACGCTGACGTATGACTACAGCCATTACAAGGCTGAGGGATTTGAAATGGAATCGACCATGCGTGACGTAATTCCGCACGCCGGATTTATCCACGTCAAAGATGTGGCGCTTTGGAAACCCGTTCGATTTCTATTTCCGGGCGAAGGGACGATCGATTGGGTTCGGTATTTTCAAATCATCCGAGAGCTGAAATACACCGGTCCGATACTGGTAGAAGTAAGCGCTCATATTCATAAACTATCGAAATACGAACCGTTGTCCGCTGCCAAACTGTGTTACGACGCACTGGCCGTAGCTCGCGACAAAGCCTACGCATGATTTAGCGCAGACCGGAACACAGTTCCTCAATATCGCGACTAAGTTTTCGTCAAGCTCAGATTCTCGGGCGGATGTTTCACGCGCCCATCGGTAAAATGGCGGCGCTGACAAGTTGCGCGGCCGCATGGTGGCTGCTTTGGGCATTACCATCACGGGCGCTCGCCACTCAGCACGCACGGGTACCGACTTTCGGCGGAAAATTGGGCAAAAAATTCGGCGGAAAGTTTGCTGGGTTGATTCGTTGGGGCGGTCGTAACAGCGCTCGGTTGATGACGTATGATGGACACCGCAGCAATTCAGTAGGTGGGTGGCATCATCGATTCAATGATTCGAATACGCGTGCGCGTGACCGGAACCGTCCAGGGCGTCGGTTTTCGGCCGTTCGTTTGGCGACGCGCGACGGCTGTCGGGCTGACCGGTTGGGTGAGTAACGATTCATCGGGGGTCACCATCGAGGTCCAAGGGTCCGCGGCGCAGGTGAAACAGTTTTGGGACTCGTTTGAACGTTCCGCTCCGCCCTTGGCGAGAATCGACGCTCTTTCTCGGTCTGAAATCGCCGTTGTGCCGGAGACAGACTTTTGCGTCGTCGAAAGTTCATCACAGCCAGAACACAGCACGCCCGTCTCGCCTGATATTTCGATTTGTAGCGATTGCTTGCGAGAAATGAGTGACCACTCGAATCGGCGCTATGCGTATCCGTTCATCAATTGCACCAATTGTGGACCGCGGTACACGATCGTGACAGACATCCCGTACGACCGCGAATCCACGACGATGAATTCGTTTGTCATGTGTCGGGCGTGCCAAAGCGAGTACGACGATCCTGGCAACCGTCGTTTTCATGCACAGCCGAACGCCTGTCCCAGGTGCGGTCCGGCCATTTGGTTTTCTGACGACTTGTCGCGACCCGACCTATTCGAATGTCGCCCGACGCCTTGCCCGAGTGTTGAGGCGACGATCCAGGCCTTTCGAAAGGCGATTGGTGATGGACTCATCGTTGCCGTGAAGGGGATCGGCGGATTTCATTTGGCATGCGATGCAACAAGTGTAGACGCCGTCAAGCGTCTTCGAGAAAGAAAAGGACGCACCGACAAACCGTTCGCAATCATGGTTTGCGATGCCGAACTCGCAAAGCAATTTGCACATGTCGGCGCCCAAGAACAAGCAATACTCGAAAGCCGGGAACGTCCGATTGTCCTGCTTTCTAAACGCAACCATCCACCGCAGGAGTTCGCATCCGGTGAGGTTGCTGCACCTCACGATCCGGTCGCGTCCCCCCATAACATTTCGCCCGGCCATCTTGTCGCGCCCTGCCATCTTGTTGCGCCGGGTAATGACTTTATCGGTGTGATGCTGCCCTATTCGCCCCTGCATCAGTTGTTGTCGGAGAAGACACCACTTGTGATGACTTCCGGCAATCTGTCTGACGAACCGATTGTTCGCACAAATGCGGAGGCAGGACAACGGATTTCAACACTGGCAGATTGTTTTCTATTGCACGACCGTGACATCAACGTTGTCTGTGATGACTCGGTCGTCCGTTGTGTCGACGATCAATTTTTGCCAATTCGCCGGTCCCGGGGTTATGCGCCGATGCCGATCGCTTTGCACAATTCCGGACCAAGCGTCCTGGCGGTGGGTGGAGAGATCAAGTCGACCTTTTGCGTGACCAAGGCCAACTATGCATACATGAGCCAACACATCGGCGACATGGGAAACATGGAAACTCTGGACGCGATGAAGCGGAGCGTTAAACATTTATTGCGTCTCTTTCGCATCGAACCGGCCGCGATCTGTTCGGACCTGCATCCCGACTATTTGTCATCTCGGTGGGCAGAGGGACTCGCCGATTCGCTAGGCGTTCCACTCATTCGCGTCCAACATCACTTCGCACACGTCGCAAGCTTGATCGCAGAGCACGCATGGCCCACGGGGGATCGAATCATCGGTTGCTGTCTCGACGGCACGGGCTATGGTCTCGACGAGGCGATTTGGGGAGGCGAATTCATCGTTGCTGATGGAATTCGTTTTGAGCGAATTGCGAAACTTGGATACATGAGCCTACCGGGGGGCGATGCGAGCATCAAACGCCCGCATCGAACTGCACTTGCATACCTCTGGTCAAACGGTCTGCCTTGGGACGAATCAATCCCAAGCGTTGCCGCGACGAACTCGGCCGAACGAAAGCTGCTTCGCAGCCAGCTTGAACACGGCGTGAACTGTATCGCCAGCAGCAGTATGGGAAGGCTGTTCGACGCGGTGGCTTCGATCGTCGGGATTCGACACCTTGTGAACTATGAAGCCCAGGCAGCGATGGAAATGGAGGCGTTGGCCGCGGACGTTATTGATGACGTTGATCCGCAGGCCTACTCGTTTGGAATTGACCATCACGCCGCAGCGGAATCAACCATTGAGATGTCATCGTTGTTGCGGCAAATTTGCAATGACGTTCGCTTGGCTAAGCCTCCATCGGTGATTGCAGCGCAATTCCATCATGCCGTCGCCAGGATGATCGATGACACTTGTCAGTTCATCCGAAGCGAAACGGGAATTCAAACAGTCGGTCTGACAGGCGGCGTCTTTCAGAACGTTCTCCTATCAAAACTCGCAAGGAAATGTTTGCGTGAGTCTGGATTTCAAGTCCTCACGCACCGAGTGGTTCCCCCCAACGATGGCGGCATTGCACTGGGACAAGCAGTCATGGGCAGAAACAGGATGCAGCACACAAGCGGCGCTGGATAAGCCCGGCATCGGACATCGCTTGCGAAAACGCATGATGCGACCATCAAATGCATTCGAATAACACAGATGATGGTGATTCAAGGTGCCGATCCAACGCGATGGGATTGGACGTTTACGATCGCGCTATAACTCGCCGGCTTTTGGCATGACAATCAAACCACGACTGTTGGCAACATTAACAAGTTCGACACGGTTATGAACGTTCAGTTTCTTCATCAAGTTGGCTCGATGGCGCGTCACCGTATGTGGGCTGATTGCGAGCACATCGGCGATGTCGCCATTGGTCATGCCCTCGGCGATCAAGTGCAATACTTCCCGTTCTCGCGAAGTTAGCTCGGAATCATCAAACGCGAATTCAGACAATGCGTCGCGGTCGATCAATTCGCTGATGAAATCTTCACCCTCAAAGACTGCTTCAATTGCATGAAACAGATCCTCATCGAGCGCGTGTTTTAGCAGATAACCGTTGGCACCCGCCTTCATGGCTCGGGCGACGAATTGCGCATCGTCATACATCGATAACACCAGGATTCGAAGCTTTTTGTTCGTGCGACGAATGTCCGTGATCACCTCGATTCCACCAAGCCGAGGCATGGCCAGGTCGACAATCAAAAGATCGCTCGGTGTCGTATGGACTTTTTCGATCCCCTCGGCCCCGTTGGTCGCCTCATCGACAATCTCAAATCCGCCGTCTTGATTCAGAAGAGCCGCCAAGCCGCTACGGACCAAGTTGTGGTCGTCGACAAGAATGACGCGAATCTTTGTTTTCAGTTTCATTTCGGTGCCGGTTCAGAGAGCGAAATTTCAACGGACGTCCCGACGTCCGTGACGGATCGGATATCGATACTGCCACCTAGCATTTTTACGCGTTCTTTCATCCCGATTAGGCCCAGACCGCTGGTATTCATCTCGGGGTCAAAGCCGCATCCGTTATCGCGAATCGAAAAGACTTGTCGACCGTCCTGGTTGGCAAAGACAATTTCAACCGTGTCGGCATCGGAATGCTTGATGATATTGGTGAGTCCTTCTTGCGCGATTCGATAGAACGCCGTTTCCAACTCGCTGCTGAGTTCGGGTTGCGACTGAAAATCCACTCGGATTTGGAATTCGCATTGATTGCGGTATTCCGCGACCAGTTGCCGCAATGCCGCTTCGAAACCCAGTTCGTCCAGCGTCGGTGGTCGTAATCGCTTTGCGAGATCTCGTAGTTGAGCGGTCGCCTGATTCAATTGAGATCGCAGGCAATCGAGTTCATCTTTGGCCTCTGCCTGTTCAACGTTCAACAGTCCTGCCAAGACCTGCAATCGTAGTTTTAATCCGATCAGAACTTGGCCTGTCTCGTCGTGAAGTTCGCGTGCAATGTGCTGACGTTCGGCCTCGAGTTGCCGCACATAGTCTTGGGACAAACTCTTGATTTTTGCGTTCTTAAGTTCGAGTGACTTGACCAACTGAGCATTCTCAATTGCCACCGCCACCGTGTTTCCCAGCGATTCTAAAAAGGCGGCGTCTTGCCAAGTGAATTCTCGTTCGCCAACGCGGCGGTGTAGTTTGAAAAATCCCAAAACTTGTTCGTCCGCGTTCTTGATCGGGACGCAAATACATGAACCAATATCGAATTCTTTTAAGGCGGGATCCGCCAATGCGTTGGATTTGTAATCTTTGATCAAGAATGGAAATTCAGTTTCTAATGCAACGCCGGGGATCCCCTGGTTTGGCTTCCACTGCCGTGAGAATGGATGCCAAATTCCGTCGAAGTAATAACTGTCGCACTGGATAACGACACCGCGTTCGGACCGGATCACAATCCCCGCCGCACCACCGGCCGCGTCCAGGAAACCGGTGACGTTTGACACCAGTTCGCGAACCATTTCGGTAGGCTCGAGGTGCTGGTTGACGGTCGCATTGAACGAAAGCAGAGTCTCGATCGATTGCTTCCATTCTTCGATCCTGTAGAAGAGCCTCGCACGATCCACCGCACTTGCCGCGACGCGGGCGAGGCAGGTGGCCAATCGCACATCGTGCTCGGTGAACATGCCGCCGGTGCGTTTGTTTCTCGCTTCGACAATGCCGAGGACGCGATTTTGAGTCGAAACAAGCGGGACGCAAATCGAGTTTCTTACGTCGGGAATCGTCTGCGTATTCGCGACCTTCGCTTTTAGATAGCGGACACACCACGCCGCATCCTGATTGACGGTGATGGCCGAACTTGAATCGGGAAATCTCGTCTCTGGCTTCAACTGGTTGTCAATATTTGAATAGACGACCACTTTATCGGCTTGCAGGATTTCGCGAGTGTGTCGCGCGATGTCCTTCAATAGATGCTGATAGTCCAGTTGGTTCGCGAACGTCCAAGCGGCATCAGAGATTTGCTCCATCTCTCGATGCGATTGCGGTTGAGGATTCCGCAAGGGCGGATGTGCGGCTGCCTCTTGCGTTACGATCCGACCGGCTCGACCCGGCTCATCAATTGAGTTCGCTTTTCTCGCAAGTACTCGATCCACTGCTCCATCCCCGCGCAAGTTTTTGCGGAAGTCTCAATCACTCGCATTCCCGGTCGAACAGCGTCGATGTTCGCTAACGCTAAATCTCGATCGAACTCGCACGGTTGTGCCAGATCAATTTTCGTGATCACAGCGACGTCCGAAGTGTTGAATAGTCCTGGATATTTTAACGGTTTATCTTCGCCCTCGGTGACCGAAAGCAAGGCAACACGAACGGATTCGCCCAAGTCCCAACTGGTCGGACACACGAGGTTGCCGACGTTTTCGATGAATAGATGTTCAAGATCCGCGACGTCCCAGCCGCTCAGATGGTCTTGAACCATATCCGCTTCTAGATGACAGCAACCGTGCGTCATGATTTGACGCACTGGTGCACCGCTTTGCGCCAATCGCTTGGCATCGTTGTCGGTTTCGAGGTCGCCGACGATCGCGGCAACCGAAACACCGGCATCGACAAAACGCGTCATCGTCTCGCGCAGCAATGACGTCTTGCCGGTTCCCGGACTGGAAACGAAATTGGTGACCAAGACGCCCGCGGATACGAAATCATCACGCATGCGGCGAGCGAGTTCGTCATTCTTCTTTAGAATTTTTGTGCGGACTTCTAGGATGCGTGGCTCGATCATGTACTTTGCTCAAGGCGGATTTTATACGGCACAGACATTATCGGAATCAACAATTTCAATCGATTCAATCTCAAGCTCGCGGCCTTTGCGGATATCGCCGCTGGGCGTGTCGCAACTGGGACAGCGAAAGCTCTGGATACCGGCGAGCTGAACTTCTTTTTCACAGGCAGCGCAAAAAATCGTCACGGGCACTTGAACGATGTGCAAAGTAGCGCCTTCCAGCATTGTGTCTTTGCTGACCAGTTCAAAGCTGAACTGCAGTGCGTCTTGATGCACGCACGACAACGTGCCGATCCGCAATGTGATCGCCTGAATTCGTTCTGCACCTGCGTCACGCGCGTGCTCACTGGCAAGTTCAATTAGGCTCGTCGCGATCGAAAGTTCGTGCATTCGATTCGGTTCTTTCGCAGCGGATTATTTCAAGTGTTTGGCGAATGCCTTTGCAAAGGCAAAAAAGAATCCGACCGATTTTTGTACGTCCGGGTCCTTCGTCGCTCGCAGTGTCGCAAAAAGTCCGCCAATCGGCTCGACCGGGCGGCTCGCGACTTCACGATAGGTGTCGGCGCCTTTTTTGCCGAGTTCTCCGAGAACCTCGACGACGTCTTTATCCAGCATACCGGAATCCAGCAGGCTGATGCTGGCGTTGATTGCATCCGGTAAGCCGTCGCCCATCAGTCGCGAATTCAAGAGTTGTTCGCCGGCGATTTTCAGCTGCGGCAAGCCTTTCATCAACGCGTCGAATTGGGCGGGGTCGATATTCCAATCCTTAAGGTTCAACTCTGCCACAGCATCGGCCACGTTGTCGGCAATTGTCTCACTGCGTTGCACAAAACCTGCGAACGACTCGAGCAAGAATGCTGCCAGCGGCAAATGGTCAAGCAACTGGTTGATCGCTTGCAGCGTGTTCGGATCGGTAAGTCGGTGCAGGATTCTCGACCGGGAAAGTTCGTCCACGTCTAAATCGCCAGCGGCTTCCGTTAACCGGCTGCCGGTTTGCAAAAGCTGTGGTGCTTTATTGAGCATTTCGGCCGTCTTGCCGTTGGTCAGCCCCTTCACCTCGCCCACGGCGGATGCAACCGATTCGGAAATCACCTCCGAGCGACTGATAAAACCATCCATGGATTCGACCGCAAAGGAAACCAGATCGATGCGATCTAGCAGTCGGTTTAGTCCTTCGGCAACCTTGGGATCGTTCAAACGTTCGCGCAGCTGGTCCGCTGCGGAGACCGCACCGTTTGTGGTCATCGATGTATCCGTTTTGTCGAGGCGACGAGAATCGGTCGTGCATCACCAGCGTGTGACAATCGGATTTTGTAAACAATGGCCTGAACATGCTATTTCATCTGGATAAACACACCGCCACATTTCTTGAATCGGTATCGGTGTGATGCCGATTTCGTTTGTTTCGCTTCGCTAGGAATTCAGATGAGTGCGGAATTTAGCGTTCTGGTGGCGACCGCTTTTTCCGTTGGGTTGATTCATACATTGTTGGGGCCGGACCACTATGTACCCTTCGTCGCCATGTCGCGCACCAATGGCTGGTCGCTGAAAAAGACTTTTTCGGTGACGGCGATGTGCGGTATCGGGCATGTTGCCGGTTCGATTTTGATCGGTGCGGTCGGACTGTTTTTCGGTACCGTCTTGATGCGCCTGGAAATGCTCGAAGCGATTCGTGGTGAGACGGCTGCATGGCTGTTGATCGGATTCGGGTTGGCGTATCTAAGCTGGGGAATCCTGGCAGCGATCCGGGATATTCCTCACACGCATCTGCATTCACACGCCGACGGTACGGTTCATTCGCATCTGCATCATCACAATTTCGAACATCGTCACGTTCACCAGGCGGACGAGATCACCGGTGGTGGCCATCGCACGGCAGGGTCGATGACGCCTTGGCTGTTGTTTGTGATTTTTGCGTTTGGTCCCTGCGAGGTTTTGATTCCGTTATTGATGTATCCGGCCGCCGAAGCCGACGTGTTTTCAGTCATCGCCGTCTTGATCGCATTCTCTTTCGCAACGATCGGCACGATGCTGGTTGTGGTCATGGCAAGCGTATTTGGACTGCGTTTCGTTGCGATCCCGACTTTGCACCGATACAGCCATGCGTTGGCCGGATTTGCGGTGCTGGTATGCGGTATCTGCGTCAAGATTGGATGGTGAGCACAGCCATGTTCTGTCTCAAAATACATAGTTCGTGCTATAGCGTTTGTGGCGACAGCGGCCGATAACAAACCAAAGATGACCGACTAGGCAATCTTCGGCACCGATAAGCCGACGGATTGATCACCCAACGAACCTCGTAAAAGTGAGTCATTCATGGCATCCCTACTCTGGCTGCAAGGTGGTGCGTGCAGCGGCAACACAATGTCGTTTCTCAACGCGGAAGAACCCAGTGCGTGCGACTTGGTCACCGATTTCGGGATAGACGTCTTGTGGCATCCGTCGCTGGGAATGGAAATGGGCGACAACGTTCAACGTATGTTGCGAGACGTTACTGCCGGCAAAAAAGAACTCGACATATTTGTCTTTGAAGGCACGGTTATTTTGGGCCCAAGCGGCTCGGGCCGCTTCAATATGTTTGCCGATCGGCCGATGAAAGATTGGGTGATTGAACTTGCAAACCAAGCGAATGCGGTCGTGGCATTAGGCGATTGCGCTTGTTGGGGCGGCATTCCCGCTAACGCGCCGAACCCGACCGACAGCGTGGGGCTGCAGTACTTGAAGCGTGACCACGGCGGTTACCTGGGCGCCGATTTTAAGTCCAAGTGGGGATTGCCCGTGATCAACATTCCGGGGTGTCCTTGTCATCCCGATTGGGTGACGCAAATTCTGGTGGCAATCGCGTCCGGACGCGCCGGTGACATTTCGCTGGACGATTTGCAGCGTCCCCAAACGTTCTTCAAGACGTTCACGCAAACCGGTTGCACGCGAGTTCAATTCTTTGAATACAAGCAGTCGACCATGGAATTTGGCCAGGGCACTCGAACGGGATGTTTGTTTTACGAGTTCGGCTGTCGTGGCCCCATGACCCACTCGCCGTGCAATCGAATCTTGTGGAATCGTCAATCTTCCAAAACGCGTGCTGGCATGCCGTGTACTGGGTGCACTGAACCTGAGTTTCCGTTCTATGACTTGGCGCCGGGAACGGTTTTCAAAACACAAAAAATCGGCGGCGTCATTCCCAAGGACGTGCCGGTGGGGACCGACCACGTCACCTACATGGCGCACGCGGCTGCGGCCAAAGTCGCTGCGCCTCAGTGGTCAAAAGAAGACATGTTCGTGGTCTAAAGAAAGTCCTGTTCGTCGTTTCATCATCAATCCATCACCTTGCGTCACCAAGGGTGGCGTGCCACCACGTTTTGAGTCTGATTATGGCAACAGCAACTCCCATGAGAATCAGTCCGCTCGGCCGCGTTGAAGGCGATCTGGACCTCAAACTGGAAGTGACCGACGGCGTCGTCACCGATGCGTGGACGGAAGCCAGCATGTTTCGCGGATTCGAGATCATTTTGAAAGGCAAAGATCCGCAAGCCGGGCTGATCGTCACGCCGCGAATCTGCGGGATTTGCGGCGGCAGCCATTTGTACAAGGCTTGCTACGCGCTCGACACGGCCTGGCAGACGCATGTACCGCGAAACGCGACGCTGGTCAGGAACATTGCTCAAGCCTGTGAGACGCTGCAGTCGATTCCACGATGGTTCTACGCATTGTTTGCGATCGACTTGACGAACAAAAACTACGCAAGCGTGCCCGAATACGAAGAAGTCGTCAAGCGATTCGCTCCCTTTGTCGGAACGTCTTACGAAAAGGGCGTGACGCTGTCCGGAAAACCCGTCGAGGTCTATGCGATCTTTGGCGGGCAGTGGCCTCATTCCAGCTTTATGATTCCTGGCGGTGTGATGTGCGCACCTAATTTGTCCGATGTCACGCGATCGATCGCCATCTTGGATTACTGGAAACGTGAATGGCTCGAGGATACCTGGTTGGGGTGCTCGATCGATCGTTGGATGGAAAACAAGTCATGGGATGACGTCTGGTCGTGGGCCGATGAGAACGACAGTCAGCGAAACTCTGACTGCGGTTTATTCTTGCGGTTTTGCAAGGCGGCAGGCGTGGACCAATACGGGCATGGGTGCGGTAAGTTTCTCGCAACGGGAACATACTTTGAACCTGAGTTGTACGAAAATCCGACAATTGACGGTCGCAACGACGCGTTGATCAATCGTTCCGGTGTCTACGATGGCGAACAGTTCCACGACTTCCAGCACCTGAACGTGCGCGAGTCGATTGCCCATTCATTCTTCAAAGGTGATTCCTATTTGCACCCGTGGGACGGAGTGACCGATCCGGTCGACCCTTTGGAAGGACAGAAGCAAGGAAAGTACAGCTGGGCCAAATCGCCACGCTACGAAGTTCCGGGGAAAGGTCCGATGCCGCTGGAAGCCGGGCCGCTGGCGCGACAAGTCATTGCAGGTCGGCCGGACGCACTGGGGCATCAAGATTTCGACCCTCTATTTCTGGACGCCGTCAAACAAGACGGACCAAATTGCCTTGTGCGCGTGATGGCTCGCATGCACGAAGCCTGTAAATACTACAAGCTGACGCAAAAATGGCTCAGCGAGATTGATTTGCACGGAAAGTTCTATACCAAACCAGAAGAGCATCTGTCGGGCAAGGGATTCGGAGCGACCGAAGCGGCTCGTGGCGCACTGTCCGATTGGATTGTGATCGAGAACGGACAAATCGAAAACTATCAAGTCGTTACGCCGACCGCCTGGAACATCGGTCCCCAAGACGGAAACCAGGTTCATGGACCGATGGAGCAATCGTTTATCGGTGCGACCATCGCCGACCCATCCGATCCGGTCGAGATGGGGCATGTCGCTCGGTCCTATGATTCCTGTCTGGTCTGCACCGTTCACACATACGATGCCAAATCAGGAAAAGAACTCGCAAGATTTCGGGTCGGCGAAGGCGCCTAGGGTCAGCCGACACCAACGTATTGACCATTCGCCAAACCCACGGTCCTGGGCGAATTGCCAAGAAAATCTGAGGAACGATCCCCAAGCTTGATTTGACCGTAGCGTGAACAACAACGGGGGCCAGACCGCGAACATGCAAGTTGTGAGAACCGAGTTTGTGCGACATGACAACTGACCTGGATTTGAATCGACAAGCATTCGATCCGTCCGTCCCGACAACCAGCGGTGTGGATACGCTGATCATCGGTTGCGGTAATATCCTTCGTGGTGACGATGCAACCGGACCGGTGTGTATACGTCGCATGTGGGAGCGTGGTTTGCCAGAGGGCGTGCATTGTGCCGACGGCGGCACCGGCGGTATGGATGTCGCGTTTCAAATGCGAGGTGTACCACACGTGATCTTGATCGATGCCTGCCAATCGTGCAGTTCGCCTGGTTCGCTCTTCGAAATTCCCGGCCGGGAGGTCGAGAACCTGCCGCCTTATGACGGAATCAATCTGCACGCCTTTCGGTGGGATCATGCCATCGCGTTTGGCCGATGGCTGCTGAAGGACGACTACCCCAAGAAAATTACGGTTTATCTAATCGAGGGTGTTCAGTTCGACGTGGGCCAAGAGCTGTCTCCCGCTGTCGATCGCGCGATCGATCAACTTGTTGACCGACTTTTCAAATCCATTGCAAGCACGGCGTAAAATCGTCGAACTATCCGAACTTGGTGCAAACATGAAAGTGATCAAACCGACCCGCACCACCCTGCAAATGCATTTGTCGGCCGACGGTTACATGCGGTTGTCTTGCACCGACTCACAACACTTTTTTCCAGATGACACTCTGTTGGCACTTTGGCGGGACGACTCGCTGGTGTTGCTGCCAACCCGCGGCGCGGCCGCTGGCGGATTGATGCTGAAACAGCGTAATGCGAATGGAGACAGAAGCCTGTTGATCTCGGAAGTGTTTGATTTCGATATGCCGTCGGGAGATTTCACTGCGGTTTGGGACGACCGCATTGGCGGCTTGCGAGTCAACTTGCCGCACGATAGCCGAGTCATGGACGCCGCTCGATGACTCAAAGCAATGAACCGTCACCGTTTGATCGGCGAAATCGAAACTTTGTACCACTGGACGCATTCACGCACGTTGTAAAAGAACATGGCCGCTGGGTCGTTTATCTAGACATCCCAGCGTGGGAACCCAGCGATGGCGAATCTCCGGTGGCTAACGACTGGAAAAGGATCAACGATTATTCTTCCGAATCCGATGCCCGGGTCGCTGCGTCATGGTACGAGCGATCCGCCAATCGAACGTTCCGTCCATCCACAGGTTTTTAATTGAAATCCATCGATCGCATCATCAGCCTGCGGCCACAGCCGGTGGGGATTTTTCCCTTTCCGGCAGCCAATCTGTTGTTGCCAACGGTTGCGAGTGACCATGCGGAAGCGCTCGCGGCGTTGATGGTTGGCGATTTGGATACAGAGCTTCCGCCGGAATGGGAATTTTTCCGCGATGCGGCTAGGGGAGATTCGGCGTCTGCGATCCGAAGGCTTCAAGCACGGACAGACGCAAGCGAAGTGTCGTCACTCATTTCATCGTTTAACTTGTTTGTCCTAAAACCTTCACTGCGATCCTACCGAGAACTCTGTCAGTCACTCAATGGAGAGTTGCGCGAACTGCTTGACGTCGCCGCCTATGTAACCGGCGTGGTCGACTCGGTGCCGATCGATTTTTCGATCGACGGTGAAATTGCAGGACTCGCGCTTGCGACATCCGCGGCAGCTGAGTTGGAACGCGATGCGACGAAAAACGCACAACGGTTGCTTAGGGACGCTTTTTCCGCAGCGAAAGATTCCTCGCCTATTCTCGCTGCCACTCTTCTTTCGCAACTTGCCGACATCGCGGCTGCATTGCCAGGGGTGCCCTCGGACATCGTCATCAAGGATTACGAGGAAGCGATTCGACTTGCCGACAAATGCAAACTGCCACTGTTGTTTTCTGAACTGCACATCAAGCTCGCAATGTTGCTGCAGAATACCGCGGATGGACGGCGAGGTCGGTTATTGCAAGCCGTGAATTCGTACCAAGCAGCATTGCAATCCGGTGTCACCGAAGAAGGACACCCCGAACTATTCGCGCAGATTCAAAACAACCTGGGGTTGGCTTACCTTTCCATGCCATCGAACGGAGCCAGCGATCAATTGCGAAACGGAATCGCGGTCCAATCATTCCGTCATGCGTTAAAGGTTTATCGGCCAGACAAACATCCTGTGATGTGGGCCAGCGTCAGCATGAATCTTGCCAACGCGCTGCAGTACGCTCCATCGTCGCACCCCGAAGAGAATCTGATCCAAGCGGTGAAGACCTACGACGAAGTGTTGCAAGTCCGCTCCCGCGAGCAAGATCCTGTCGCCTACGCGATGGTCCTGCTGAACCAAGCCAACGCATTGGCTCATTTGGGTATCTTCAAACCCGCACTGGAAAAGTTGGCAGAGTCTTACAAGTTGTTCCAGTGGTACGAGCAGCATCCGCAAGCCGACGCGGCTCGCGAATTGGTCGAACAGATTAACCAGAAAATTGGTGAACGTTCGGACTGGGTACTTCATGTTTGACAACAGCAAGCAAAGCGAAAACGATCGGACATAAGACATGGATATGTATCAGCGGCAACAGTTCGGGTTCTTTTTGCAGACCGCGACAGAGCGTTACGTCGCTCGGCTCGAAGAGCGTTTTCGCGGCGCTGACGGCGCGCTGGAGATACTGCAGCGATCCCCAGTCGCTGATGAGACAGGACTGGACTGCTTTACAGATGCCGTTTTTGAAGACTTTTTATTGAACAATGTCGACGGCGCATGCTTCATACTGCAATCCTTAGCCGGGCGCCGCGTCGAGTCGATCGAATCGGGCAGCGTTGAGGAGACACTGGTCATCATGGCCAAAACTTTGTTCGCCGATCTACTGCTGCAGAAAACGATCGAAACTTTGGAACAACATTCAGGCTATCAGTCTGTTTAGCCGGGAGCAAGCCATGTCCGCCGATCTTTCGGAACCAAAAACCAGTCTGCCGATGACGACCGTTGATGATCTGGATCAACTCGCCCAACGCGTTGATCAGGCGATCGCGGAGGTTCAATCGATGGACACCAGTAATCGTGGCAAAGCCATGACGCTGAAATCCACGATTGAAGAGTTCCACAAGGTCGGGCTGACGCGCATCGTCAAGAAAATGAAAAACGATCCGCGGGGAAAGGAACTGCTTTTTGAATTGGTCGATGACCCAACCGTTTATGCATTGTTTGCGATGCACGGCCTTGTTCGAGCTGATTTAAAGACACAAGTCGGACGCGTGATCGAGATGGTGCGGCCTTACATGCAGTCACACGGTGGAGATGTTTCGTTGGTCGATGTCGAGGGCAAGACCGCCTACATTCGTCTATCGGGAAACTGTAACGGGTGCTCGATGTCGTCGGTAACGCTTCGTAATACGGTCGAAGAATCCTTGGCCGAACATGTTCCTGAGATCGAGGCCGTGAAAGTCGTTGCCGACGATCCCGATCCAGAGCCCGTCAAACTGGTGCAGCTATCGCCCGATCCACCCCAGGACGAAGAACACGGTTGGGTTCAGGGGCCGTGGATTTCCGAGGTTGAATCAGAGAGACCGTTCGCGTTTGACGCCGGTGATGTTCATGTTTTGCTGATCAAGTCCGCCAAAGGGATGCGAGCGTACCGCAACGCATGCGCACACCAAGGGTTGCCGCTGGATGCTGGAATCCTTGACCACGAAAACGGAACGATCACCTGTCCTTGGCACGGTTTTCAGTTCGACAGCGAATCAGGTGAATGTTTTTCGGCACCGCAGTGCCAATTGGAGCCGTTCCCGATGCGCATCCGTGACGAACGGATTTGGGTGCGTCCACTGTAGATCTACCGGTGAGAATGAAATGGCATTTTTGGCAAAGCCGATTCCCGGCATTCGCACGGTCAGCATCTCCAAACGCGGTGCACCAACGAGTCATCGGGCGCGATCGCTCGAGTCACCTGCATTGGGCAGGCCGATGTTGTGGCTGGGCGCGACGTGCCCGTTCGGACTTGCCCTGCCGACCGCGCGTCCGGATGCCGATACGATGTACGCGCCGCGCGGCGTCTGGTTGGACGATCAGCGATTGATTGTTTGTGATTCGGGAAACCATCGCGTTCTGATTTGGAATCAAATTCCTTCATCCGATCAAGCCGCGGCGGACGTGGTCCTCGGACAGCCGAACAGCAAGACCGAAGGCCCGGCGGCGCACGGCCGTGGGCCCGAAAACGGCTTGCATTTGCCAACCGGAGTGATTGTCGCTGATGGCAAACTGATCGTCGCCGACGCATGGCATCACCGGTTGTTGGTGTGGAATAAAATTCCGGCGCAATCCGACACGCCGCCAGATTATGCCATCGGACAGCCGAACCTGTCCGATGTTCAACCGAATCGCGGCAATCGGCCGTCACTTGCCGGTTTGTATTGGCCCTATGGGATCGCTTGGATTGACGGAAAGCTGTACGCATCCGATACCGGCAACCGACGCGTGCTAGTCTGGAATTCGATTCCAGAGTCTGACAAGCCTGCGGACATGATGTTTGGTCAATCCGATGCCGACAGAAGCGATGAAAACCGCGGCGGGCCGGTCGCGGCAAATTCGTTTCGGTGGCCGCATGACTTTGCCGGCTATCGCGGATCACTTTTCGTCGCCGACGCAGGCAATCACCGCGTACTTTGTTGGAACTCGCATCCAAGTACTGATATCGCCGCGGATCGGGTGATCGGCCAGCGGGACTTCGACGTCGCCTACGAATTACCGTACGATATTCAGGGGCCGCGCCGTTTGCGTTTTCCCTACGCGATCGACTGCTGTGAAAACGTCCTGGCCGTCGCAGATACCGCGAACAATCGTGTGCTGTTTTGGAAACTGCCGCTGAGCGACACGCGATATCCCAAGGCGTTCGATGTGATCGGGCAAGCGGACTTTTCCGGCAACGGTGACAACCGCTGGGAATCGGTCAACAAAGAAACGCTTTGTTGGCCGTACGGCATCAGCTTTCATCGCGGAATCCTTGCGGTGGCCGACTCGGGCAACAACCGGGTCATGCTTTGGGATTGTCGAGCGATTCTCGAGCACGCCAAGCAAGCCGAACACGCCAAGTAAGAAAAAAGGATTCACGATGTGCCTAGCGGTTCCCGGACAAGTCCAGCAAATCTTCCACGACAATGGGACTCGGATGGGCAAAGTCAATTTCGGCGGCGTTGTCAAAACTGTATGCTTGGCCTATTTGCCTGACATCCAGATCGGCGACTACACGATTGTGCATGTCGGGTTTGCAATCAGCCAGATCGACGAGGAATCGGCCCAGCGGACACTTCGAACGTTCGAGGAGCTCGGCCTATTGCAGGATGAACTCGAAGAGCTTCGCGAAACGGAATTCGAAGATACGTCGAACATGCCATCGACACGGCCACGTTAGGACAGAGTCCGATGAAATACTTGACGGAATACCGTGACGGTGAAAAAGCGAAGCGAATGGCCGACGAGATTGCAAGAATTGTGACCCGGCCGTGGGCGATCATGGAAGTCTGCGGCGGCCAAACACATTCGATCATCCGCAACGGTATTGACCAGATATTGCCGGATGAGATTGAGATGATCCACGGGCCGGGTTGTCCGGTATGTGTCACACCGCTGGAAGTCATCGATAAAGCGCTAGCGATCGCGAGGCGGCCCGACGTTATTTTCTGTTCCTTTGGCGATATGCTAAGAGTTCCGGGATCGAATGAGAATCTGTTACAAGTCAAAGGAACCGGCGGCGACGTGCGTGTGGTGTACTCGCCTCTGGACGCAGTCAATATCGCTCGTGCGAACCCGGACAAGGAAGTCGTTTTTCTTGCGATCGGGTTTGAGACAACGGCGCCCGCCAACGCGATGTCCGTCAAACTTGCCAAGGAACAAGGCGTCACCAACTTTTCGGCACTCGTTTCGCATGTTTTAGTTCCACCGGCAATCGAGGCGATTATGAATTCGCCGGGCAATCGCGTCGATGGTTTCTTGGCAGCCGGTCACGTGTGCTGCGTGACGGGATACAAAGTTTATCCCTCGCTTTGCGAGCGCTATCATATTCCCATTGTTGTCACGGGTTTTGAACCGCTGGATCTGTTGGAAGGCATCCGCCGTGCGGTAATCCAGTTGGAAAACAACGAAGCCAGGGTGGAGAATGCGTATCCGCGAGTCGTGCTTCCGCAGGGCAATGTTTGGGCCATGAATGTGATCGATGAAGTCTATGAAGTCACTGATCGAGGTTGGCGTGGTATCGGCGTCATCCCGTATAGCGGTTGGCGATTGCGCGACGCGTACCGCGATTTTGATGCAGAATTGAAATTCACCGTATCCGACATAGCGACACAGGAATCATCACTTTGTCGCGCCGGCGATGTGCTAAAGGGAGCGATCAAGCCCAACGAATGTGCCGCGTTTGGCAAAGAATGCACGCCTCGCAATCCTTTGGGTGCCACAATGGTTTCTGGCGAAGGGGCTTGCGCCGCCTATTACAACTACGGTCGTTTCGTGCAAATTGAGGCTAACACACCGTCGTGAGTGATACATCAAAGATTCAATGCCGTGACGAGACAAGCACCGACGGACAACGCCAGCATCCGCCGATCGACTTTGATGGTCTGGTGTGCCCGCTGCCATTACGGGATTACCCCAATGTTGTCGTCGGTCACGGCGGAGGCGGAAAATTATCCAGCGAACTCGTTGACCATGTCTTCTTGCCAGCGTTCCAGAACGATCATCTCGCGAAACTCGCCGATTCCGCCGTCTTTGAGGTCGATCGTGGACGGCTGGCGTTCTCGACCGATTCGTATGTGGTACAGCCGCTGTTCTTTCCCGGCGGTTCGATCGGCGATTTAGCGGTCAATGGTACGGTCAATGATTTATCGATGAGCGGGGCGCGACCGCTTTACCTCAGCGCCGGATTTATCCTGGAAGAGGGCTTGCCGATCACTCACCTGAAACAAATCGCCGACGACATGGCCGCCGCGGCACGGCGGGCCGGTGTCACGATTGTTACCGGTGACACCAAGGTTGTGCAGCGTGGTCACGGCGACGGTTGCTACATCAACACAGCCGGCGTCGGTGTCGTACCCAACGGGATCAACGTTTCACCGGACCAAGCAACGCCGGGTGATGTCGTGATTCTCAGCGGTACATTGGGTGACCACGGGATGGCGATCATGAGCGTCCGTGAAGGGCTGGAGTTCGAGGCTGCGATCGCAAGCGATTCCGCACCACTGAATCAGATGGTCGCCGACATGCTGGCGGTCTGCCCCGATATCCGAGTGTTGAGGGACCCAACTCGCGGTGGTCTAGCGGCCAGCTTGAATGAAATCGCATCCGCATCGAGTTGCGGGATCGTCATTGAAGAAACAGCGATTCCGATCAATCCAACGGTCCATTCCGCATGTGAAATCCTAGGTCTCGATCCGCTGCTCGTTGCGAACGAGGGCAAGTTGATTTGCATTGCTCCCGCCGAGGCGACTGATCGGATTTTAGCTGCGATTCAGGCAAGTCCGTTCGGCGCAAATGCTGCTGTCATTGGTACCGTCGTCGCAGACCATCCGGAAATGGTGGTTGCAAAAACGGCGATCGGTACATCTCGAGTCGTCACGATACCGATCGGCGAACAGTTGCCGCGGATCTGTTAGTCGTTCATTGATGACCAATTGACCTCCGTTCGACCGCGGCGCGATTCGCGTAAGCATTCGCTAGGGGCCGGATCGCTTTGTGGCACATTGGCTCAGCAGCGATCCATTCTATGCTGCGGCTATGCGAGGTCAAACAGCATGATCTCGGCGTCGTCGCTCGCCGTGATTTTCAGTTGATCCTCTTCGCTGACGGCCGCACCATCCCCGGTTGCCATCGGGTTGTCGTTCAACGAGACCGACCCACGCAGCATTTGCAGCCAAGCGTGACGGCCGAGGTCGAGCGGGTATGCGACCTGGACGCCGGGATCGAGGGATCCAAGCAGAATCTTTGCATCCTGATGGATCAATAAAGATCCATCTTCGGCGCCGCGTGATGCAACCAATCGCAACTGGTTGCGACGTTCCTCTTCGGGAAAACGCTTCTGTTCGTAACTTGGCTCAATCCCCTTACGCTCTGGAAACAACCAGATCTGATACAGGTGTACCGGATCGGTGTCCGACGGGTTGAATTCGCTATGCGTAATGCCGGTTCCCGCACTCATGCGTTGGAACTCACCGGGACGCAACACTTCGCCGTTTCCCATCGAATCCTTGTGTTCCAGGGCGCCTTGTAAGATGTAGGTCACGATTTCCATATCTTCATGCGGATGCGTGCCGAAACCTTGGCCCGGTGCCACGATGTCTTCGTTCATCACCCGCAACGATCGAAAGTGAACATGTTTGGGATCGCGATAGGATGCGAAAGAAAACGTATGATGCGTGTTCAACCATCCGTGGTCGGCGTGTCCGCGGTCGCCTGCTTTTCTTAATCGAATCATGAGACGCATTCCTAACTTATTTCAACGCATTGCTTTAAGAGCGCGGTCCATCCAAACTGGACCATCAATAACTGACACTTGGTTTTGGTTCGATTTTGATGGTTCCTTTCCTAGGAACAAATCGGGCAGGAATGACGACAACGAAACAACGTCGAGTTTATCACCTACAGACGCGCGATCACCATTGCTCGGTTCACGCCACGTTCGCATCCACGAAAGGCCTATCATCCATGCGGCAGATAAAAGCAGTCCTCGTAGTCTATGTCCTTTTGACTCTGTTGACCGCCGAAGTGACGTTCGGAGCACAGCCCAATGTTGTCTTTGTGTTGACCGATGATCAGCGCTGGGACACCGTGGCGGCGTCTGGAAACACTCGGATTCGCACGCCTAATCTGGATCGTCTCTGTCGGGATGGTGCGAGTTTTCGAAACGCCTTTGTGACGCTTGCAATCTGTTCACCAAGTCGTGCGGCATGCCTGTCAGGGCGTTATGGCAGTCGCAATGGAGTTACATCGGTTGGCAAAGTTTGGTTGAACGAGGGCGAACCGACTTTCGCAAAAGCCTTATCTGCAGCCGGATATGCGACGGGTGTAACGGGTAAATGGCACATCAAGACCACGCCGCAAGAGTGCGGGTTCGATTTTGTGTCGACCTGCTGGTCCAACGGGACCTGGTACGACCGCAAATTTACGATCGATGGCGAAACCAAAGTCATGCCTGGCTTTGTCGACGATGTCGTTGCCGACGAGTCGATTCGCTTCATCCAGCAGTCACATGAGCGCAGTCAGCCATTTGTTTTATGGATGTGCACTCAGGTCCCACACATGGACCACAATTTCAATTGGCCAGCCGAGCAGAAATATCTCGATCGTTATAACGCCGATGATCTGCCGCTTGCAGAGACTTGGCAAGATGATTTGTCAGGAAAACCGGATTATCTAAAAACGTCGCGCAACCGAACGAAGGCTTTAGAATACGGATACGACGATCCACAGTCGATTCGAAATCATACGCGTGATTACTACGCATCAGTCGAGCAAATGGATGCTGCGGTCGGGCGGGTACTGGACGAAATGGACCGATCGGGTATCGCACAGAATACTTGGGTCATCTTCATGGGCGACAATGGCTGGATGTTGGGTGAACATGGGATGACCAGCAAAGTGTTGCCATACGAAGAGTCGATGCGCGTGCCTATGGCAATTCGCGCACCCCTTTTGGCGCCTCGCGTCGTCGACGACTTGGTACTCAACATTGATCTAACGGCAACAATCTACGAAATCGCTGGCCTTCCCGTCCCAGAAACACTTCACGGTCGCAGTTTGATTTCGCTGGTTGACGGTAAAACGCCGCCCGACTGGCGAAAAAGTTTCTTGTACGAAGCACCGACACCGCAACTGGGCAGCAAACCGTTGTGGGCGGTACGCAGCAATCGTTGGAAGTACATCGAGACAGAAACCGGTGAAAATTCATCAGAAGTATTCGCCGAGCTCTATGACATGCACTTGGATCCGATCGAGCAGACCAATGTTGCCGCGAAAGACGAGCACAAAGCAATCGTTGCTGCCCTTGCAAAGCAGCTTCGCGATCACAAACGCCAGATCGCCACCGGTGATCACTAGTTGAGATGGCTCCCATAGATCGACGGCGATTCGCTGATACGAATGGGTATCGGCAGAATGTTTGTCGATTTTAGGCGATCGAACCGGGTGATTGACGGCGCGCGAAATGGTGTGTTTCGACGGTAGTCGGCTTTGCTAGGCGGCGCAGCCTGTGTCGCCGAACATGGCGAGGACGCGATGCTGGCGTCGCTTCGGATAAATGGACCGCCGTTCGTGATTAAGGCTGGGGGTTTCGTTCACCGGCAAACGCTGGTGCAATGTGTGATCTTGCTCGAGAGACAAATAGTACATCTGTGCCGCCACCGTGACCGATTTTTCTTCCGAAACGCTGATCCTGGAACTCGCCCGCAGTTTGCATGCGTGCGGTTCGCCGGCTTACGAAATCGATCAGCGGATGGAACAGGTTGCCGCATCGCTGGGACGGTCGGCAACCTTCTTTTCAACGCCGACGGCGCTGTTCGTGACGTTCAATGATGATGGTGATCAAAACACTCGGTTGTTGCGCGTCTATCCGGGTGAAACGAATCTGCGGCGTTACGCTGAATTGTTCGAATTACAATCCGCGATTCAAGACCAGGGATTGCAACCGCAGCAAGCATGGGACCGGCTTCAGCAAATCAACGCCACGCCCGATGGCTACGCCAAAACGGTCGAAATCGCCGCGTATGGAATCGTCGGTGCGTGTGTTGCCGTCCTCGTCGGTGGAAACACGACGGTTGTCGTGGCTTCAGGAATGATTGGTCTGATCGTTGGCGGTTTGGTAATCGGACTCACGGCACTGCGTCTGCAGTCGCACCTGATCAATGTCATCGCCGGCTTTGTCGCCAGTGCGATTGCTTGTTCCATTCAAGTGTTCATTGGATCGAGCAACTTTGAATTGACGGCGCTGTCATCGTTGATTGTGCTGGTTCCGGGGCTGTCTTTGACGATCAGCATCAATGAGCTTGCAACGCAAAACTTGGCGTCCGGGTCTGCTCGGATCGCCGGTGCGTTTACATCTTTGCTGACCATGGTATTCGGCGTTTACATGGGACATGGTTTGGTCGGTGCTTTTCACGTCGTTCCCATGTCGGTGGCACCCGTTCCGCCCTCGATGCTGGAATCATGGGTTGTGATGGTTCCCACCGGCCTTTGCTTTGCGGTGCTCTTTCGCACTCGTTATCGCGACATCCCTTGGCTGCTGTTGGCGACGCTCGTTGCGTACGGAACTTTACGGCTGGCCGTCGAATTCTTCAGCTCGTTTGCAGCAGTATGGATCGCGTCGGTGGTCGCGGGAATCGCAAGCCATTGCATCACCAGTCGGTTGCGATTGCCCTCGGCTGTCATGTTGATGCCGGCGTTGATTTTGTTGGTGCCGGGAAGCATAGGTTTTTCTGGGATGGCACAGATCATGCTTAGGGACGACTTGCCCAGTGGCATTCGCTTGGTCACGACCGCGGTGTTGACGGCAGTCGCGATTGTTGCCGGATTATTGTTTACCGACGCGATCGCGTCCGGTCGACTGACCCGAGCACACGATGATTCCCGCGCCGCGGGGTGAAACGAATGGGTTGGTCGACGCGACTACTGGCTTGCGTCTAGCAGCGACTGGGATCATCGCCATCGGATGGCGACATCGTTGGCGGTGCCCTGACATTCTTGGCCGAGCGACGGTTGTCGCTCGGCCAGCCGTGTTGCGCATCATTGCGAGCCCCGGGGCACTATTCTCTATTCCGTTTTCGTGGCGGGAAAGAGTGCTCGGGCCTCGCGTGGCGAATCTCAGTTCAGCGTTACCGACTGTGCTGGTCCACCGACCGCTGCGTCGTTGGCCACGATTGCATCCGGTGCGTCCTTGCCCGCTTTGATCACGAAAGTCTTGCCCTTTGGTGCAGCGGGAATGAATGATTTTCCTTTCACCCGAACCGTATAAAGAATTTCGCCGCTGCCCGAATCGACGAGCTGAACGACAGGCGAATCGACATCAAAAGTCAACTCGCCGAGTTTTCCCCAAGACGGCGGATTGAAATTGTCAAATTGCGAGATCGTGCGTGGCCAGCCGGGATACTGCTTGGCCGTTGGATCGGTCACATCAACATTGCGTGGCCAACATTCCATCGTGATTTCGCGAGTTTTCGTGTTCAAACGCACGATGCCAAATCCGGCCGCTCGCGTATTGAGCACGTTGCCGGCGGGCGACTTCTCGGGATTTGCCGCCGCATAGTTGGTGACTTTGTTGTCGAATCCATCCAAGGAATCGCCCGTGTATTCGGGGCTTCCGGGTTCTCGGTTCTTGCCCGGTTGCAAGGGTTCCCACCAACGCAAATACAAATTGGCGATCGAGGGAACGCAGAACGACCAGATCGCGTCTCGGTGCTCATCGATACCATGATGGAAAATTGTGGCCAAGTGTTGATCACCGGCGTAATGAAAAGCGAACGCTTTCCGAAGTGCCTTTAGTGCGAGGTTTCGTCCTGTTTGAGGCCAGCCATTGGAGTCCATGTCCGCGTGCAGGCGACCGTTGGCGGAACCGTGAATATGTGCACCACCGCAAAAAATCGTTTGCGACAGAGCGACTTTCATCTTCGCATTGTGCCAGTCTTGGGCCCATGCATCCAAGAAGTCCAGCTGGCGTTTGCCAAGCAGAACGGCGCCTTCGACATCCACGCTTGCAGGATCGTAATCGGGATTGCGAATATGGTCCGGACGCGGTCCCTGTTTGGGTACCCGGCCAGCCGGGCCTGTTTTGAATTTGCGATCTTCTAGGATGGCAAAATCAATATTTCCCCAGTTCAAGTTGGTGAAATAGACGCCGATTCCTTGACCAACTTTTCGCGGGTCCACGGGATCGGGAAAGTGACTGGTTTGTGCCCGCTCGACTTCTTGAACGTAAACACCTGGCTGCGAGTAGCCTCCGTCGGCAGCGCCGCTGAGCGTAGAAACCTTTCCGCTTTCGCCCCACAGATTGGGTTGCCCGGCGTCATGATCATCGGGCAGACAGAGCGTTGGGCGATCTTTGATGATTTCGCCAAAGTCGCGCCCGAATTTTAACCACGCCGCATAGTGACGATTGTGGTCATAGACCTGATCGCCCGAGAAAAACAGCACGTCGGCATCGACTTTGTTGACATTGTCGATTAGATCTTGACGAGAGATATCGCCGCCGTGCACAGGGTGAATCGAATTTCCGGTAAAGCCGGCAACGACGATTTCGTTTTTATCTTTGGGGTTTTTGCGAATCACCCCTTCATATTGTGCGTCGGCACCGTGCAGCACGCGGTACGGATAGCGTTTGGTATCGTCCCAGTTTTCGACTCGGAACGGAGCCGTCCAGCCCGCTTCGATGACGTCGGCTTTGGCCACTTCCACCCACTTGCCGTCTTTCAGGATTTCCAAGCGAGCAATCTTGGGATCGCTCGGTAACAGCGGGTAAAGCTGGGCGGTCAGCTTGAGTGTATTGTCATGAACGGTGTAGAGCGCGAAACAAATCACTTCGCTACGCGACACCTCGGGGATCGTCAGGATGGCTCGACCGGGGCGTTTCTTTTCACCTTGTTGAGCGATCACTGGTGTACTGACAAAGAGCAACAAAAGCGCGCACAGCGTGCTAAGTTTCGGTTTTTGTAAATTCATTGCGTTCGTAATCGTGTGACGGAAATTGTTTTAGTTGTAAACTGCCTGCCGGCCGCTGGTCACCGCGTCGAGTTCTGCGGTCGCGGAATCGTCAGCGGAACTTAGGTCCGCAACCGTGTTGTTTGCGGAACGCGGCTGGCGCCATAGTAAGAAAAGATACAGCGGAATGATAAAGTGTGGTGCGCGAAGTACCGCCTCGTGCAGGTATTGGTCGGCGCCCCAGTAATTCAGGTTCCATGACATGCCTGAAACCGGCCGCGCGATCGCGGTCAAAAATCCCCAAACGATCGCGTACATCGCGCTCGGTTGTCGCAGGTATGGTACACAGATCCCAATGCAAACCAAGAAATCAAGTATACCGGCGGTTCGCAAGAGGGTCTGTGCCGTCGAATACTCCACGCCAAGAATGAGTGTTGTCATACCAAAGAAACGGCCGGGCGTTGGCCACAATCCAAACGCGTAGCTGCCGTGACCGGCGAAGGTCATGATGACGGCGAGAACCGCAGTGACGACGGTGACACGGTGCTTGGGGCCGAGCGCGAGAGCCATGACAAGCAAAGTCGGCATCAAGATTTGACCACCGTGCTCGATAAACATCGGCAGTTGTTGCTGCGAACGAACATAGGCGGCGTAGCTGAGCAAGGTCAGCAGACCGCTGCCGAGGACTAACGCAGACATTTGAATCCACGCATTTTTTCGAACGGTTAGGCACAGCACCGTGCAAATAAGATACGGCCACCAAAGGTGAGCGATCCATTTTTGGACGAGGCCATCGTTGGCTCCCGTTCCCACAAACTCGTCCCAGGTGATGCCAAAACGTTCCGCCATTTCGTATGTGGCATCATGCCACAGAAGCACGCTGTAGGGGCCTTCCCAATAGTAATGCACCCAAGTCCACCCAGCGAAACAGAAGAACGCACCGAGACGAAGACATGTTGTCAGATAATTATGTTGGCTCGGTTCGCTCACGTTCCGCCTGGTTGAACTTCGGTCGTCGAGCTGGCGACGACATCGACCGGATTGGCAACGATCAAGAATAGAAGATCGCTTGCCGAGGCTCTCTCGTTGGAATAATCCCCGCTTCGGCAGCGTGTATTCTAGTCAACCCACTGGCGTTCATCGACAAGGCACGTGATCGAAATGCAACAACCGATTTGCGGTTATCATCGAGACGAGGAGGGGCACTGGGTGGCGCAGCTCGGTTGCGGTCACAACCAGCACGTTCGGCACGATCCGCCATGGATGAATCGGATTTGGGTGACGACGGAGCGCGGACGCGATGCAATGCTCGGGCATCTGCTGGACTGTAAGATATGCGACGAAAATGTTCCGCCGGATCAGCGACCTTGAACCACAGGGGAATGCAACACGCGGAAGCTTAGCAAGGGTCTCGGAACAGTGAACGATTGTTCCTGCGGCACGGTGGCGGTACGTTTCAAGCAGTGAGCCGCATGGTTCTGACCGTGATTTGGTGGTTTTATGCAGCGACGCGGCGAAGGGACCAATGGGTTCGTGCATCGTCACCAGCTTTGCAATCGCATGCGTGTGGACGAATCGCCAATCCCCAGCGCTTTACATTGTCAACAACGGTGTGGTCGGCAACGTTCCAGGGAGTACACGCTTGCCCTGGCGAGGGGCCGCGTTTGAGTTCGATTTCGATTTCGGGGTCGTCGCCGCCCACGAAATCTTGAATTCGCCGCTTGACGTCTTGTTGGCAAGTTCCAGCACGGACAATTGCATCGAAATGCAGCAGCTTCCCTTCCGCGCTCGTTGCATAGGTATCGTAGACCTCAATCATCATTTGATAACTCCGCCATATTGCCATCAAGATATCGGGGTGACTGTCAAGCATGCCGTTTGGACCGAAAGATGTATTCCGCACTCATCTTTATATCGGCCGAGGCGAGATTATTCATGAGTGCAGTTCGCCGACATGAGATCAGCTTGCTCGTGCGGCCGCCTACAGCATGCCGTTAATACGCCAAATTGGGCGCGAGCCAACGTTCGATTTCTTTGACCGAGATCCCTTTCCGTTTCGCATAGCATTCGACCTGATCCTTGGTGATTCTTTCGACCGTAAAGTAACGTGATTCGGGATGGCCAAAGTACAGTCCACTGACACTGGCGCCGGGCGTCATCGCAAAACTGCTGGTCAATTCAATGCCGGTGTGCTTCTCCGCATCCAGTAAATCGAACAGAGTACGTTTTTCGGTGTGATCAGGACACGCCGGATAGCCGGCTGCGGGACGAATGCCTCGGTATCCTTCCGCAATCAATTCTTCTTTGGAAAGACCTTCTTCCTTGCCGAAACCCCAGTCGTGTCGCGCCCGTTGATGCAACATTTCAGCGGCTGCTTCGGCGAGGCGATCCGCGATCGCTTGCACCATGATTGCTTTGTAATCATCAAGCTCGTTCTTGTATTGCATTGCCAGTTCGCTCGCACCGATTCCGGCGGTGACGGCAAAGCCACCAATGTAGTCGGCACGCTCACTCTCAATCGGTGCGATGTAATCGGCTAGCGAACGGTAGTCATGTTGGCCTTTTCTTTCCCATTGTTGACGCAGGAAGTGTAATCGCGACAGTTCGGTGCGGCGAGTGTTGTCGGTGAAAAGTACCACATCGTCGCCTTCACTGGCTGCCGGCCAGAATCCGTAAACGGCGTTGGCCGTCAGCGACCGTCTTGCGATGAGATCGTCCAGCAACCGAAGAGCGTCGTCATAGAGTTCCTGCGCTTGTGGTCCGACGACTTTGTCATTGAGAATCTTTGGAAACTTGCCTTTGAGTTCCCAGGTGCTAAAGAAAGGTGACCAGTCGATGTAAGGCCGCAGCTGTTCAAGGGGAATGTCTTGAAGAACGCGAGTGCCCGTGAAGGATGGCGCGTCAATTTGCACGGTCTTCCAATCGGTCGCAAATCGTTTCTCAAGAGCTTCGGCGTAGGGAACTAATTTCTGTTTGCGACCGCGAAAACTCGCGGTCAGTTTTTTTTGCGTTTCCAGATTGGACGCGATAAAATCGCCACGTCCATCGCTGAGCAATCGTTCGACCACGTTCACGCTGCGGCTGGCGTCGAGCACATGGATCACTGGTCCGTCATAGCCGGGCGCTATCTTTACGGCGGTATGCTTTGCACTCGTGGTCGCTCCTCCAATCAGCAGCGGCATTTTCATGCCGGTGCGTTGCATCTCGCGAGCGACATGTGCCATTTCGTCCAGGGATGGAGTGATCAGACCACTCAATCCGATCATGTCGACGTCCTGCTTGATCGCCTGTTCAAGGATGGTTTCCGACGAAACCATCACGCCAAGATCGATGACTTCGTAGTTGTTGCACTGCAAGACGACGCCGACGATATTCTTGCCAATGTCGTGGACATCGCCCTTGACCGTGGCGACCAAGAACTTTCCGCGAGCGGCGTGATCCAAGGTTCCCGCTAAACGTTTTTCTTCTTCCATGAATGGTTCCAAATAGGCGACCGCCTTCTTCATGACGCGCGCGGATTTGACGACTTGCGGCAAAAACATTTTGCCGGCACCGAATAGATCGCCGACGACCTGCATGCCATCCATCAGCGGTCCCTCGATGACTTCGATACAGCGATCGTAGTGCTGACGTGCATCCTCAGTATCCTCGACGATGTACTTATCGATTCCTTTGATCAAAGCGTGCTTCATCCGCTCGGCAACCGGTCCGTCGCGCCATGCCAAGTCTTCGCCTGACTTCTTGATGCCATCGCCTTTGACGGTTTCAGCAAACTCTAGCATCCTCTCGGTGGCGTCCGGCCGTCGGTTTAGTAGCACATCCTCGACCCGCTCAAGCAGGTCCGGCGGTATCTGCTCATAGACTTCCAATTGACCGGCGTTGACGATTCCCATATCCAGACCTGCGGAAACCGCGTGGTACAGGAACGCACTGTGGATTGCTTCGCGAACGGGATTATTGCCACGAAAGCTAAAGCTGATGTTGCTGACCCCGCCACTGGTCTTTGCGCCCGGGCATTCTGTTTTGATCCGTCGAACCGCATTGATGAAATCGACGGCATAGTTGTTGTGCTCGTCCATCCCCGTGGCGATGGTGAGGATATTCGGATCAAAAATGATGTCTTCGGCGGGAAAGTCCAACTCGCTGGTCAGCAAGGTGTATGCACGCTTGCAGATTCGAACCTTACTGTCTTCGTCGGCTGCCTGGCCTTCTTCGTCGAAAGCCATCACCACGGCGGCAGCGCCGTATTGACGTACCAAACTCGCACGTCGCAAGAATTCTTCCTCGCCATCTTTCAGCGAGATTGAATTGACGATCGCTTTACCTTGGACATTGCGCAGCCCGGCTTCTAACACGTCCCACTTGCTGCTGTCGATCATGATCGGAACCGACGCTGTGACATGATCGCCTGCGATCAATCGCAAAAATCGGATCATCGCTTCGACGCCATCCAGCATGCCCTCGTCAAAGTTGACGTCGATAATCGTGGCGCCGTTTTCGACTTGTTCCCTCGCGATTTCGACCGCTTCGTCGTATTTCTCGTCGCGGATCAAGCGAGCAAACTTTTTGCTGCCCATCACATTGGTGCGTTCCCCGACCATGGTGAATGGAACTTCTGGACGCATGACCATCGGCATCTGTCCGGACAGCCGGGTATAAACCGGGCCGGATTGGTCTTGTTTCGGTTTACATCCTTTCACTCGCTGGTCGATCGCTCGAATATGATCGGGCGTCGTACCACAGCACCCACCCAGTATGTTCACCCAACCTTTGTCCGCGAACTCACCGACTTTATCGGCCATCTCTTTCGGACCAAGGTCGAACTCGCCCATTTCGTTGGGTAATCCCGCGTTGGGGTGACAGGAGACAGGAATATCGGCGACCTTGGCGAGTTCTTCGATGTGCGATCGCATCACGTCTGGACCGAGGGCGCAGTTCATCCCCACCGACAGCAGTGGAAAGTGGTTAATCGCGATCCAAAACGCTTCGACACTTTGCGCACTGACGAACGTTCGTCCTCCGTCGCCAAACGTTCCGCTAGCCATCACGGGAACGCGGCGGCCACCGGCAGCGAAAAGATCGGAAATCGCAAACAGACATGCTTTCAGGTTGAGTGTGTCGATTGCTGTTTCGGGCAACAGGATATCAACGCCCGCGGAAACCAACGATTCGACCTGAACACGGTAGCTATCGACAAGTTCTGGGAAGGATGATCCACGATAGGCAGGATCGTCTTCGGTGCTGATTGCAAGTTGCTTGGTGGTTGGGCCGATGGAACCGGCGACGAATCGTGGCTTTTCTGGAGTTCGCTCGGTCCACTTTTCGGCGGCTTGTCGCGCACATGCAACCGCGGCGAAGTTAATTTCGTCGACAAGTTCGATCGGCAAGCCAAACTCGGCCATCCCAACCGGCGATGCGCCAAAGGAATTGGTTTCGACGATATCACTGCCCGCCTCGAAATAGGCGTGATGGATCTCGGTGATCTTTTGCGGATGCGTGAGGCACAGAATGTCGGCGAAATTCTTGAGATCTTTGTCGTGATCGGCAAACCGCTCGCCTCGCACGGCTATTTCATCCAAACCAAGCCGTTGAATCATCGTCCCCATCGCGCCATCGAGCAGCAAGATTCGCTCTCGGATCAAGTGGCTGAGGTCGTGGGAGGACCCGGTATCGTTCACTGGTTTCATTTGTTCGTAATGGACAAAAGGTTGTTGGCCGGCCCTGCCGGCGATTGCTTAGCCGGGGAACAGAGATGCCAGGTGGTTTAAGCAATGCCCAGTGGTTTGTCAGGACTAGCGATTGGGTTGGAACTATCCAGGTGGCCGGGATTGCTTGCCGGGGGGCGTTCGACGCGCTGGGGAAACGGCGACCGTTTGGTGCAACCTTGACAGCGGGAATCGCGAATCCTTAAAACATGTAACAACGATACATCTTTAGGCGTTTTGCGTTAACCCGCGTTCTAGAAAGTGATCGATGGCAGAAGAGAAACCGAAGAAGTCCAAGGTCGAGTTGATCAAGGAGGCGAGTATCGGGCTGCGCGGTAGCATTGTTTCCGAACTGGCGGATAAGAGCACCGATCACGTCGAGGATGCGACAACCAAGCTGCTTAAATTCCACGGGACGTATCAGCAAGACGACCGAGATTTACGCAAAACTCGCCGCAAAGAGGGACTAGGAAAAGCCTATTCGTTCATGGTTCGCAACCGGATTCCCGGTGGGAAGATGACCGCGGCGCAATTCCTTGGCGAACTCGATATTGCGGATGAGCTGGGAAACGGCACGATTCGCATCACGACGCGCCAAAGCATTCAATTGCATGGCGTCGTCAAAAACCATTTGTGGGATGTGATTCATCGCATCAACGAAATAAAACTATCGACCCAATCCGCCTGCGGCGATGTGACGCGGAACGTGTGTTGTTGTCCTGCGCCGTTACGACACGACGGGCTGCGCGACCAACTGCAGCACCTCGCCGATAAGATTGCCGTTCATGTTCGGCCAACGACAACCGCCTATCACGAAATTTGGATCAAAGACCCGGACACCGGCAAGCGTGAACAGGTCGTCGGTCCACCGACAAGCGCGGAACCCGATCCGATTTATGGTGAAGCGTACCTGCCACGCAAGTTTAAGATCGCACTCGCGCTGTGCAACGACAATTGCATTGACATCTATGACAATGATCTCGGGCTGCTGGGTGTGACCGAAGGCGACCGATTGGTCGGGTTCAATGTCTTGACTGGTGGCGGGATGGGAACCACACCGAGCAAGAAAAACTGTTTCCCTGCGCTCGCGAAACGTTTGACCTTCGTGAAGGTCGAACACATTCTGCCGATCATCACCGCTGTCATTATGGTGCAACGCGACTTTGGAAACCGCGCTGATCGTAGCCAAGCCCGGTTAAAGTACACGATTAATAACATGGGTCTGCCCGCATTCAAAGCCAAGGTCGAAGAGTATTTAAGTGAGGCAGAATCGATTTGTGGAGTAGCCGATAGAACATTGCCGCGACCGTTACCAGATCCGCATCCGGACGACGTGACCGGTCACGACGATCACATGGGGTGGCACGAACAGGGTGACGGCAGGTGGTTCTTGGGCGTGCCGATTGAAAACGGACGAATCAAGGACGAAGGTGACCTGCGATTAAAATCCGTTTTTCGCGTGTTATTTTCTGGTCATGTGTCGAATTGTCGGTTGACGGCGCAGCAAAATATCTTGCTCTGTGATATCGAACCGCAGCGCCGAGATACGATCGACAAGTTGCTGGCTGATCATGGCGTTGCGACGGTCGAGAAAATCAGCAACGCCCGTCGGTTCTCGTTTGCATGCCCTGCCCTGCCAACCTGCGGGTTGGCCGTGACCGAGAGTGAGCGAGCCTTGCCTGGCGTGATCGACGACATCGAATCCGAGCTATCCGATTTGGGATTGGCCGACGAACAGTTCTCGATCCGAATGACGGGATGCCCTAACGGATGTGCGCGACCCTATAATTCGGATGTCGGTTTGGTCGGCCGCAGTATGGACGGTAAGACTGGCGAGGGACGCTATACCGTATTCCTGGGCGGGAACTTACGCGGCAATCAGATGGCGGAGATCTATAAAGATCAAGTTCCCCGCAGCGAAATCACGACGATACTGCGTCCGGTGTTTATTCACTTCAAGGAGCATCGTGAGCCGGGCGAAAGCTTTGGCGATTTCTGCAGTCGAATTGGTGTTGAAGCATTAGGGAAAGTCGCCGAAGCGACGTCGTAAAGGGCATACAATCGCGAGCGCGGTACCTATCGAATCGTTCCGCTCAAACCGCTTGGCAACAGCTAGCCACTAGAAGGTATCGGGCCTATGAAAATCGAAACTTATCCCGCTCGCACACTGTATGGAATCGAGACGCGCACATCCAATGCGACGCCCAAGCAGATCGCGGCATTGTGGGGACGTTTCATCGGCGAGAATCTCGCGGATGAAATTCCGGAACGGGTTGATGACAACTTCGTTGCGGCGTACTTCGACTATGAAGGCGATCATACAAAGCCGTTCACGTTCTTTCTGGGCTGCGAGGTAATCGACGCGTGCTGCGCTGTGGATGATTTCGTTTTGCGAGAAATCCCGATCGCGCAATACGCGGTCTTCACCGCCAACGGGAAGATGCCACAATCGCTGGTTGAAACGTGGCAGAAGATTTGGGACAGCGGATTAAGCCGCAGCTATCTCGCTGATTTCGAAATTCATGACCCAGCGAATCCTGAACAAGTGGCGGTCTATGTCGGAATCGATTAACGAAGCGGACCTGCACGAACGAATTCCATTGGCCCTGCTAAACGCGGGTGTATTCGGAGGGTTTCGTCGTCGCAGTCCTTGGCGATGGCGTCAAGCCGGTGCGACACGGTTGAATTGACGTCGCGTTGGCAACACGTCTGCAAGCGTGACACCGTGAAGATACTCTTGTTGAACGCGTTCGGCTTCGGACAGCACACCCTTGAGTTTACAGAACGAGTGGATCAGGCACGAATCGTCGCTTCCCACACAGGATAACAGGTGCGTATCATTCTCCATCGTATCAATCACTTCACCGATCGAGATCAACTCTGGCGCAACCGCTAGTTCGATTCCTCCACCGATGCCGCGTGTGCTGCGAACGTACCCGGACCGTGCCAGTAAGTTTACTACTTTTGCAACATGATTCGTCGAGATGCCAAAGAGATTCGCAACATCCGCCACGTTGGATCGCTCGCCACGCGTTGCCAGGAACATGAGAGTCCGTAACGCATAGTCGGTTTGAGTGGTGAGCTTCATTGATTTTGTTGACGTTGCGTGGGCTAACAGCGTGCGCGGCAACCATCCCCAAAACTTTAAACGGTCACACCCAGGTCGAAAACGACACGCAGTGTACACATGTCTTGCGAGTTTAGGTCTCGCGGGCTCGACGGTCAATGGATGAAGCGATGATGACCGCCTGCCGTAAACGCTGCAGCACGTCCTGGGGACTGAATCCTTGATGCACACAGACATAGTGCAGCGACTTTCCGGCACAGCTTGAATTCAGCCCCATTTCATCGAACACAATCGATGTCTCGGGGTGCTCAATGATCCACTCGGGAATACTGGTGTCGAGGTCGCAATTCATTCTTCCATCGTAACCCAACAGACAACCGTGACGAACCGTTCCGTACTCTCCACTGCGATTTGCGATCTCTTGGGTTGCCGATATCCGATTCTGCAAGCGGGCATGGGCGGCGTTGCGCGGGCCGAACTTGTCGCGGCAGTTGCTCGGGCCGGCGCATTCGGGTGTCTCGGGATGGTGCGTGAGTCGCCTGAACGAATTCGGCAAGAAGTCGAGCAGGTGCGATCCATGACGGATCAGCCTTTCGCGGTGAACCTGATTCCCGCCGCGACCGACGCCGCACTGTTTGACGCGGAACTAGAGGAGTGTTTCCGATTGAAGGTTCCAACGATGCTGTTTTTCTGGGATGTCGATCGCGACGCGGTGAAAAAGGCCAAGGATGCGGGATGTGTCGTCGTTCATCAAGTTGGCACTGTCGAACAAGCCGTGATCGCGGCGAAAGCGGGCGCCGATGCCATCATCGCTCAGGGCATCGAAGCGGGCGGACACGTCCACGGGGAAATTTCATCGTTGGTTTTGCTGCCTCAAGTGGTGGAAGCGGTGGCCGTTCCTGTTATTGGGTCTGGTGGATTTGGCAGCGGTCGCAGCCTCGTTGCCGCTTTGGCGTTGGGGGCACAGGGTATCCATTGCGGCACGGCCTTTCTAGCAACGAAAGAATCGTATGCGCATGACGTTCACAAACACAAAGTGGTCGAGGCAAGTTCTGGTGACACCATTCACACGGATGCATTCGCGATCAATTGGCCACCGCACTCACCCGTTCGAGTCCTCAAGAGCGAAGCAACGATGGCAATCGAGGCAAGTCCATTCGGGCACAATCCGGCCGACTTGCCACGACAACAGGTCGCCGAGGAAGAGGGACGTCCCATCTATCTGATGAGTACCGATTCACCGCTGCGATCGATGACCGGACAACTGGACAAGCTGGCGATGTACGCTGGGCAAGTGACCGGACAGATCAAACAAATTGCAAGCGTGAATTCGGTGGTCGAAAGTATGGTCCAAGAAGCAGAGAAAACTATCCGCCGTTTAGGTGAATCTCAATGAATCTAAAATCGATATTTGTGCTTGTATCCGTCTGCGGTTTGTTTGCGCCGACCTTGATGGGCAACGAGTCGGCCGTTCCTTCACAAGTCGAGCCCTTTCCGCCGTCGACCAGCATCGGCGAGGCTCGCAGTCGAGCTCGACTGTTGCATGAAACGATCCGTGGAACGCTGCAGGTCATGCATCGCGATTTCTTTGACGAAGACGATGCCGCCGCCATTCCGTCTGCTTCCCTGGAAGGCGTGTTCGACGAATTGGCGGAGACCTATGATGTGCGATTGAAGTGGCTGATTGTTGAAACCGACATCGTCAATGTGGATCATAATCCCGAGGACGCGTTTGAGCGGGCGGCGGTGATTGCGCTCAAAAAAGGTCGTCCGCGACACGAAGCGGTCGAGCAGGATCGTTACCGATTCGCTGGCCCCATTCGTTTGGCGTCACAGTGCTTGAAGTGTCACGTCAAACATCGAACCAGCACAGAAGATCGCACGGCGGGTTTACTGATTTCGATGCCGGTTCTGATCGATCGAAAGTAGGCACGAAGGAGTCGCCGATTGTGTTCTCCGCTCAACCACAAATCAGGATGCGGATGGTCGATCAAGAACACCGAACCTCGCAACGTCGGCGAGTGAGTCTTACCGTCACGGAATCGACTTGAATGCAATTTCGCTTGACTCGATTATCGGCTCAGGGGTTTCCTGGTTTTGCCTAAGCTGGAACGTTTGCGAAAAGAGGCCCTTCGCTACCGAAAACACGCTGCGAGCCTAGTTCTTTTTGTCGAGCCCTTGGGCCGGCTTGCCCGGCACAGCTGGGATGGTGAACGGATCGAATACCATCGTTTGGAAAGATTAGTAACAGATACATTGTTTTCTCGCTTCACACTTCAGTTCACCCCTCCGCCCTGGAAACGATCTGATGAAAAACAAGCGACTTCCCCGCATTGAATCCTTATCCAGCCGGCTGTTATTGGCGGCTGACGTCTCGCCAAAGGATGAGCCTGCCATCGAGAACGCGCCAACCGCGATCGAGCAGGTAGACAAGGCCAGCAAAGTCGACAAGGTCGCCGAGGCGACGCTGCAAGTGCGTGCGCTCGGGGAAATGATGGATGCTGACGAATCTCTGATTGAAGAGTCGATTAAAAAAGTTGCCGAAGCGATTGCTGCGGGTGACGATGTCCAAAAGGTGACTGCCGATACCAACTTAGCCATTCTCGTCGACGGGATGGCATTGCCAGAGGAGGCGTTACGATCAGGCCTGACCGCAAGTCAGTTGCTTGACTTCAAAGCCACGCTGGCTCAGATCGATAACGACGACACCAAGATATTGCATGATCCTCAAACGTTTATCCAAATTCGGAAAGACGGTCCGGCCAAGGGAGTCGACAACATTTACAAGAAGTCGATCGGCACCCAGTTTGGCGTTCCTAAAAGCCTATGGGACCAACTCACTGGCAAGCAAATGCTCGACGGCGTTAGTCTTTCCGAAGTGTTGGCCAACAATGATGAACCCGCACAAAGCGAGAAGTTCTGGTCGGACCTTGAGAAAGTTCAAAACGGCACCGCCTCGAAAGGTGAATTCTTGAAAGACTGGTCCGGTGGTGATTACACCGATTCACCGCTTGACGATTTCCTTGGCGACGACGACACCGAAGATGCGGCGAGCGGTACTGCAACCGAAAATGCAACGCAGTCTGATGTGGCCGATGAATTAGACACCGTCGATGACGGTTGGATCGACGTGGATGACGACACCGACAATCTCGATGGCGAATGGATAGATGCTGACTTCACTCCACATGGATCGGTCACGCATACGCCAGATGGCGGTTTCGATTTGAGCGGAATTTCGGAGGACGGTTACGATATCTCCGAACATTTCTCGCCTGATGGAAACGGTGGATTCACCGGCAGCGAAGGCGGCTATTCGGCTAGCCTTCCCCCGGAAGGAACATATTCTGTTGAAACGTCAGATGACGGCGAAACATTTGTCGTTGTTACAACAGGCAACGACGATAGCGGTGGCGATGACGACAGCGGCGACGCAAACGATGATGGCGACGGCGATAACGACGACGATAGCGGATCTGCAGATGGTGATTCTGGTTCGTCTGATGAGCAATCGTCCGATGACGAATCGGAAAGCGATGAAACGCCGGTGCCCGATCAGAGTGAACAACCCGATCACCTTTTACTGTGGGCGTTGATGAACGCGCAATCACCGGCGGGTCAGCAAGTCTTGAGCATGATCGGCGCCGCGATTGCATCCGCTCAAAACTACGGAGGAACCGTCGATCCGATCGATGAAATGAACGACGTTTCGGATGCCATTCTCGTGTGGTCGATGCAGAACCCAGCGAACCCCGTTGCGCAGGCGTATCTCAAGTCGATCGATCAAGCGATCCAGTCCAAAGACGACGCCGGCGGAACCGAGAACAATCCCGATCGCTTCGAAATTAATGTATGGCATCTCGCTGCATCCAAGTCCAACATCGACCTGATCATGTCGGGCGGAGGCCGTGTCGATCCAGCCGATGGCGATGGGAACACTGCCGGACTCGGAGGCTTCTTTCCTGTGATCGGACCTGGAGGAGGCCTGTTCGGTTGGGCTCAAGCATCGGAGGACGGCGACGATCCGTCGGACGATGGTTTTTTTGGGATGAACGTCGACTTCGTCTTGACGCTGAATCTGATCAACATCGATGCGTTTTCCTCAGCCCTGAAGTAACGCGGGCCGTCCGATGCGATTCATCGACGGCCAACCCATTTCGCGGTACTCGATTGGATCTAAGCAAACGTGGGCTCGATTGCAAATCACTGCTTTCCGCGAATATGCAGACGCGACTGGAATTGCGAAACCGTTTAGCCCCAGTGCCGAACCACGCTTGATGCCATGTGATGCGTTTGCAACGATCCAAGCAATCCATTCCAACGCGATGGATTTGTTCCCAACGCTGTTGGGAATCTTTGAATCGCAGCTGCCAAGCAACCGCGTATTCGATGGCGAGAGCATGGTGCCATTGCCAAGAAGACGGATAGAATCGCTGGCATTCGACGAATCGTTCTTGTGCTACATCTGCGAGACTTTGCAGACCGTCCGCTTAGTCGACTGGAAACGACACTTGCCGCGAACATCCGATCAGCTGCGGTTTTGGGATAAGAACAAGGCGTCTCCAAGTCAAAGCAAACCGTCCTCAATCACCTGAGCGACGATCGGGAAGAGTCCACGGACGTCGCGGAGAAAAATCCTGAAATCGCGAAGCAACTGTCGAGGCTGGCACGTTTGACGAGATTCGAACTCGGCGAATTCATGCAACGCGGCACCTCTCAGCCAGCCACCGGTTCGATCTTTCTTGGTGTCCCTGTGATCAGGCATGAAAAGGATTGGGAAACCGTGCCATCGGTTACCGACCGGTTCATCAACAACGAACGACGCGCACGCTATCCCGATTGGAAAGTGAAGCTGCCGCGGCCAAAGAAAAAAGCACCCCGTGAACGATTGGCTTTCATCGCGGCGGTTGGCAGCGGAGGTGAACGCATCGATGGGCCCAACATCGTTGATGCTGGTTTGCCCGCGCAAACATCCGTTAGAATGAATGGCGACCTGCAATCACTATGTTGCCCATCCTTTCCGTCGCCCCTTGCCGCAAGTCCCATCCTGCGACGGTCAATTCGATCGATACACAGCTTTCGTTTCAACAGGAACTCAGATGCCCCACCCCATGACCCTGCGTTTCGTTTCGGTTGCCGCCTACATTCTGTTCTCGCACGTGCTTGTTGGTGCATCGACCGGCGCTACGGCAGAAACACCAAATGTCGTGCTGATCTACATTGACGACCTGGGGTACGGAGACCTTGGTTGCTACGGATGCAAAGATATCCCGACACCCAATATCGATCGCTTGGCAAAAGAAGGTGTTCGGTGCACGGCGTCATACATCACCAATCCTCCATGTTGTCCGAGTCGATGTGCCCTGATGATGGGGCAATACGGCCAGCGGTTCGGAAAGTATGGAATGTCACGCGGTCTGCCGATTCCCGACGACCGCCCGACGATGGCTCGGTTCCTGAGTGGGCGCGGTTATGTGACCGGGCAAATTGGTAAGTGGGATATTGGCTCTCGCCATCAAGGGCCGCTGAATGTCGGATTCACCAAGGTGGCCAAGGTTCCGCCAAAGAAACAGTATTCCGATAAGGAACTGCTGAGTGCATCGAAAGAACTGCGGAATCAAATCGCCAAAAAGGATGGCAAGTCGAAGTACTTTTGTGTCAACGAAAATGGTGAAAGCGTCTGGCTGACCGACTATGACGGTGACTTGATGACCAGTTTCATCGACCAACATCAGGCCGAACCGTTCTTTCTGTATTGGTCACCCGAAGCCGTGCACTCTTCTAATACAGAGGTTCCCGATCGATTGGCCGATCGGACCACGGCCGAGGGCAAGCGACGAAAACTGGCCGGTGCGATTGTGTCGATCGACGATCAAGTCGGCAAGCTGTTGAAGGTATTGAATCAGCACAATCTACGAGAGGAAACCTTGGTCATCTTTACCAGCGACAACGGCGCGAATGGCGGCGAAGGGGGCACCTCGACTCCGTACACCGGCGGAAAAGGCCAAGGGACGCAGAAAGAAGGATGGGTTCGCGTACCGACCATCTTTTCGATGCCGGGGACGATCCCGGCCGGTCAACAGTACGATGGGCTGATTGCAAACTTCGATTTCTATTCCACGATTACGCAGCTGACAACGCGTACGATTCCTGAACATTGTGATGGCGTCGATCTTTTGCCTTTTCTGCGCGGTGATGCGAAAGGCGAACCGCATGAGTACCTGTTCTGGTTGAACAACGAACCGGGGGACGCGGTGCGCCGCCATTTAATCGCCGTCCGCTGGCAAAATTGGCGGTTGTACAAGAAATACGAACAAGATGAGTGGCAGTTGTTCGACTTGGAATCGGACCCCAGAGAAGAAAACGATGTCGCAGCGAATCATCCCGATGTCGTCCGTGAAATGGCAGCACAACACGCCGCGTGGTCACAGACGTTGGCACCGCTTGGCGAGATTCATGATAGCCTTGGCGGGCAATCAGTCATTCCAACGGGCCACGGGTGGGCCGTCGTTGCAGCGACGCGCGCAGGTGCCACCGAGTGAGAGAGAGCACCGAATTCGCGATACTTTTATCGAACTGGACTCGCGTTTGAATCAGGTTCGCGGTAAGCGGAGCGTTTACGTTTTACCGTCGATTCGCCGCTCAGCCCTCGGACATCTCCCTGCCGCGAATATCGCAATCGGAAACTCGATCTTATTGGCGTCGGCACCGATCTGCCTCTAGCAATGCGGCGCAGGCTTTGTCTTTGGTTGGCCGTTGCGAAAATTTGCGATATCGCAAAACCTGAAAGTACCTTTGCTGCGCCGTCACAAAAATCCTTGTCAGTGATATCACAGACGTAAGAATTCAATGTGTTCCGGCCGACCGGTCGTTGGGTTATTCGATTCCCTTGTACAATTTCACCCAATCGATTTGGACGGTACCGAAATCTTGTCCTTTGAAATCAATCTGTTGCGATTCTGCATCGGTTTTCAGTGTGATCATGGGATCCTTGATGATTTCTTTTCGATCGTTGACCTGGATCAAGATCGCACCTTCTTTGATCTCGAGCGTTACATCGTTCCACTGATTCAGCGGAAAGAAGTCACCTGCGATCAAAATCTTCTTTTTCTTCTGAAGGGTTAATTTGGTTTCTTCTTCACCGAAGATAAACGAGTTCACGTGATGGCCCAGATCGAGCAGCGAACCGCGGTTTCGGCCCTTACGCGAAGTTTCGTTGTAACGCACTCGCATTTGGACCACGAAAGCCTTTGGCACTGGTTTTAGAAAGATGACGGGACGAGTGCCGTCATGGCCATCTCCCTTCGCTTGCATCTGTTCTTGAAATTCCTTGGTTGCTAGATCGCCAGTCAAGACGCCACCTTTGACATTCCATTGTGTTGACTGGCGGATCACCCAGTGCGCGCCGACATCCAGCGGACCGTCAGATTCGAATTGCTCTTCGTAAATCAGCTCGATCGTACGGAACAGTTCAGGTTGATAGTCGGCCGACCAAGCCGATTGGACCGCAGCAAGTGAAAGAAACAAGCAGCACGATAGTGTCAGGGAAAACGTCTTCATGGATACGTGGCGATCTTTAACGGAGGGGAAATGCGGTAATCGGTTTGCATAGTCTAACTGCTTCGAAAGCACGGACCGCAAGTCGCGGACTGAGCCAATCTCGGGTTGTCGACTTTCTCAGCGTCATGAAGTTCTCAGCGTCATGAATCGGATCCCGGTCGAGTCCCGAATCTTGTCAACGATGTTTCATCAACAGCGGACCAACC
The DNA here is from genome assembly GCA_963975425.1 of uncultured Pirellulaceae bacterium. Classification (GTDB taxonomy): domain Bacteria; phylum Planctomycetota; class Planctomycetia; order Pirellulales; family Pirellulaceae; genus CAXBGS01. The sequence continues at coordinate 295,634 of CAXBGS010000002.1, read as the reverse complement.
GAAACCATTGATTCGGTTCGTCTGGCGGAACAGCGCGCGGAAGCTACTCTGCCGTTTTGTCTTCCCGCTTGTCGGGGGGCGTGTCAAATCGGGTGTGTAACTATTTTGGCTTTTTTTGGTTGCATGTTGGACGAACGTTCACGTCGCCCTATTCGTGTGCTAGCCTTCGATAACTCATCAACGGGGCAAGCGGGCAGACCGCATCGGTCGTCTTGCCTCGGTATCTTAGGGGGCAACTAGGGTGAGCAGGGGCAAACGCGACATTACAGGTGGATCTAAAGCCACAAGGCGAATGCGCCTTCGTCGCGGGCCGAGCTGCGCTTCGCTCATACTCGCATCGTTCTTTTGCGGATTGATATTTCTCGGCAGTACGCATGGCTACGCTGCTGGATCCTCCGCCGTTATCGATCACAACGCATCTGACGTCTCAATCGATCAATTCCAGTCAATCGCTCTTGGCGAGGCTAGAGCGGCCGTATATTCATCAAGCTTATTCGATTCGACGGACCATTCGTCGTCGCGGTCCAGCGGGAATACGTCGGTTGCTTTGAGTCATTTATCCGATGTTGTCGCAGCCGTAAATCTCGGTATCTATCTCGCATTTCCTTGCGCGTTGCTTTGCTTCTCGTTGCGATTCCGAGACCTTGTCTGTCCTCGCGTCGTTGGATTGCTCACCGCGTTGATCTTGGCGAGCGGCTTCGCGCATGCGATCGAAGCGGACTTTGGATGGTCGCCGGCCGAGCATTATGCAGTGTTCATCAAGGTGATCGCTGCGATCGTTTCATGGGTAGCTCTGGGCTCCATTGTGTATCTGATGCAAAGAACATCGACACGGGCTGAGATCGTTAAGCTTCGTCAAGAAATCAACGAGCGCGATTCTTTGCTTCACAACATCATCTCGGTTACCCCTTACGCAATCTTTTGGAAAGATACGGATTGCAACTTAATGGGCGGAAACGAAGCGTGCGCAGAGCTATTGGGCTTGGAAAGCACCGAATTAATTGCACAGGTAGACGACAAAGACTTTGGATTCTCTCAAGAGGATATCGATCGATACAAGGAAGACGATCGCCGGGTGATGAGACTTGAGAGCGATCCAGTCCCCTATGAAGAAATAGTGACGTTCCCGGACGGTCCGAGAATTCTGAGGACCACAAAAATGCCAATGAAGGACACCGATGGAAACGTCACCGGTCTCGTTGGACTGACGGAAGACGTCACGGAAAACCGACTGGTTGAACAATCGTTGCTTCGCGCCGACATGATGTTCGCCGCTCTGCAAAAAGCCGACATCGTAGGAATCGTTACGTGTAAATACGACGGCAAAGTCGTTCAGGCAAACGACGAAGCACTTCGGATCATGCGATCCGACCGCGCGCAACTCGATCGCGGGGAAGTCGACTGGCGGAAACTGACGCCGAGTGAATGGACTGAACCCGATAGCGAGTCGATTGAGGAGCTTTTGAGAAACGGAATTGTGAAGCCGTTTGAGAAAGAGTTTGTCGGGCCCGATGGTACGCGCACGCCGGTTCTGCTTGGCATGACATTGCTGCCGGATGAATCAAAAGAATGGCTGTGCTTCATTGTCGACATCACCGAACAAAAGCGAATCGAACGGGAATTGCACGCGGCCAAGCAACAGGCCGAAGCGGGCAGCCGCGCCAAGAGCGAATTCTTGGCGAATATGAGCCACGAAATCCGCACACCACTTAATGGGATCCTTGGATTCACCGAAGTCTTGCGCCGTAATAACGCGTCACCGCAAGATGCCCAGTCACATCTGGAAACGATTCACAACAGTGGCCAACATTTGCTCGGGTTAATCAACGACATTTTGGACCTTTCAAAGATCGAGGCTGGCAAGATGGAGTTCCAGTATCATCCTTGTTCGCCGCGCCAGATCATCGAAGAAGTGAAATCGGTCCTCAGTGCGTTCGCCGCGGAAAAGCAACTCGATCTAAAGATTCGATGGGCGGGCGAGATGCCCAGTCGCGTCATAACCGACGCGGGAAGACTGAGACAATTGCTCACGAATTTGATCGGAAATGCGATCAAGTTCACTGAGTCGGGAGGCGTTTCCATCAGCGCGGAATGGATTCCCGATATCACGGACTCTCGGTTGGAAATCAAAGTCCGAGATACAGGGATTGGAATTCGCCCCGAAAACATCGAAAAAATCTTTTCGCCTTTTGACCAGGCCGACAACTCGATTACGCGCCAATTCGGCGGCACCGGTCTTGGTCTCGCCATTTCGCGGCATATTGCCGAAGGGCTTGGGGGCGAATTGTCAGTCACCAGTGAGCTAAAAGTTGGCAGCGAGTTTACAGTGAACATTCCCGCATGGTCACACGAAGCCATGCCATCGATTGACGCGGCGAATGAAGAGCCTGATGCGGGCAGTGATGCCATCGACAAAGTTCATGGTTCCGCTCTTCCTGGCACGCGAGTGTTGTTATGTGAGGATGGCGAAACGAACCGCGATTTGTTTGGCCTGCTTCTTTCGGAGGCCGGTGCCATTGTTACGTTCGCCGAAAACGGACAAGAAGGATTGGACTGCGTCGAACAAGCTGAAGAAGAGTTCGATGTGATTCTGATGGATATGCAGATGCCCGTCTTAGACGGCTATTCTGCCGCCCGACAGCTTCGTCGTGCCGGTTGGGTCAAGCCGATCATTGCGTTGACAGCCCATGCCATGCGAGGTGATGAAGAGAAGTGCCGCGATGCAGGATGCTCGGGCTACCTGACAAAACCAATCAAAATCGACCAGCTATTGGAAGTCGTCTCCAACGCGCTGAATCAATGCGATGAATCGCCTCGACTTGCACCTGAAGTACTGGAGATCAAATGACCACTCCTATGCAGCCGGAGCCGTCGTCGGATCCTGGATGTCGTTTGCGAAAGTCGTATGCCATCGCATTCTCGATCGTTGCAATTTTGACGATCGCTGGCGAAGCATACGTGCAGTCTGTGATCTCCTCTCAGTCCCACGACTCCGCGATAATCAATATCGCCGGTCGGCAACGTATGTTTAGCCAGCGACTGGCAAAGTCGGCACTCGCTTTGAGCCAATCAGAATCTTCACGTCAGCGCACTGTCCACGCGAATGAATTACAAAATACGCTAAAGGCATGGCAGGATGCCCACTACCATCTGTTTGGCGGCGATGATGAATCGATCCCATTGGTTCAACCCAGTGAATCGGTGGGAATGATTCTTGAAGAGATGCAGCCGCACTTCGCGAAACTATTGCGTGAAGGCGGAAAGATGTTGTCCAAGTCGTCTGCCGGAGAAGGAATCGAATCCGAGTTGCAGGAAATTCTTACACAGGAAGCATTCTTTCTTCCGTTAATGAACCAAACCGTCGACCTGTTGGAATCCGAAGCGACTGCCCGTCTCGCACACCTGAAGCGAGTGGAATGGGCTTTGACGGCGTTCACGCTGATGGCTCTCTGGATGATTGTGGTCCTCGTTTTTGAACCCGCGGCTCGAACATTAAAAGAGCAGTTTCAAAAAGCGATCGAACTTGCTGTGCTGCACGCCGAGTCGGAGAAAGTCCGAGCGCACAATGAGGATTTGACCAGGGAGGTTTCACGCCGTGAACAGACCGAATGGGAACTTCGCGCACGCGTGGCGGAAGTCGAAAAGCTAAGCCTGATTGCAAGCCGTACACGACATCCGGTGATTATCACGGATCCCTGTGGCTTCGTTCAGTACATCAATGACTCATTTACGACAAAGACCGGTTACACCTTGGATGAGGTGCAAGGCAGAAAGCCTGGATCGTTTTTGCAAGGCAAAAAAACGGATCCTGAATCCATCGCAAAGTTGAAAGACCAACTCGCGCGACGTGAGCATGCGGAAGTTGAAATGATTAACTATTCCAAAGCTGGCGAGCCGTACTGGGTTCTCTTGGAAATCGAACCCTGCTGGGATGACGAAGGAAACTTGCGTCACTTTATCGGAACACAGACGGACATCACCGAACGAAAGCAAGACGAGCTAGCGCTCAAGGCGGCGAAAGAGCAAGCCGAACGAGCCAATGCGTTTAAGAGCGAGTTTCTGACGAATATGAGCCACGAGGTTCGCACGCCGTTGAACAGTATCTTGGGGTATTCGGAAATCCTGTTGCGCCGTGGTTCTGAACCGGAAATGTGGCGTTCACACTTACGGTCAATCAATACCAGTGGGAAACATCTGCTGAGCTTATTCAATGACATTCTTGACTTGTCAAAGATTGAAGCAGGCAAAATGGATTTTCAAATCGAAACATGTTCGCCGAGAAAGATCGTTGGTGACGTGCTGTCAACGCTGCGAGTATCCGCATACGAGAAAAGATTGTCACTGGAAAGCGAGTGGTTAGGTGATATCCCCGAAACCATCCAGACCGATGCGCAACGTCTTCGGCAAATGCTGATGAACATCGTTGGCAACGCGATCAAGTTTACGGGCGAGGGAGGTGTTCGGCTGATCGCGTCTCTTGATCAAAGCGGTGATGATCCCGTGCTGAGCATCGAGGTGAAGGATTCTGGGATCGGAATCCCTGATCATCTGCATTCGAAAATTTTCGAGACATTCGACCAAGCCGATAATTCGATCACGCGGCGTTTTGGTGGGACCGGACTGGGGTTGTCCATCTGTCGCCATATCGCACAGGGTCTTGGTGGGGATATCACGATGAAAAGCGAAATCGGCGTCGGTTCAAGCTTTCATGCAAGCGTCGCGACGGGGTCACTTGATGGTGTCAAGATGCTTCGCGGTCCGATTACCGAATCATTGCAGTCGTCGGAGCCGGCACTAGATTCCGCAACGATAGACCTAAGCCATGTGAAATTGCTGCTTTGTGAAGACGGTGAGGCAAACCGCGACCTGATCGGTTTAGTGCTGAAGGACGCTGGAGCGACGGTGACCTGCGCCGAGAACGGCCAGCAAGGTGTGGACATGATTGTCCGGCATCAAGACGAGTTCGATCTGATCTTGATGGACATGCAGATGCCGGTGATGGATGGTTATACCGCGACGGGACGACTTCGAGAGATGGGGTGGCGGCGGCCCGTCATTGCATTAACCGCTCATGCAATGAGCGGAGACGAACAGAAATGCTTAGCGGCTGGATGCACGGGTTACCTGACCAAACCGATCGAAATCGAACGTCTGTTGGTCACCGTCCACGACGCAGTGTTGGCGCACCAGGAAAGCTCGCTAACGCGAAATGTTTGCTCCGACCAAGACGAAGCGAAAGAGTCCAATGATTCGAATGAAATGGATACGACAAGAAACGAACCACAAATGAACACACCGATTCACACCACACTGCCAATCCACAACGAAAAGTACAAAGCAATCGTTGAAAAGTTCGTCCGCAAACTGGATGACCAAGTGGATGCGATGCAGTCCGCCCTTGATGCTGCAAATTTTGAAGAATTAGCCGACCAGGCGCACTGGTTGAAAGGCGCTGGGGGCACGATGGGATTTGACTGTTTTACGGTACCCGCACGCGAACTAGAGACGGCAGCGAAAACGGAAGAATCCTCCGCGGCGCTCGCTTACATTCATTCGATTATCGAACTCCAACAACGCATCGAGTTACCGCTGGCCAAAGTCTAGACTTTCCAAACCGCGAAAAACGACACCAACAACTTCGTTGAAAACGAATAGAAGAAATGACATCGAAAAAAGTTCTTATCGTCGATGATGAATCAACCGTACTCGAGCTATATCTGCTTGAACTGGGATCGCAATTTGACGTTGAAATTGCCGAAAGCGGTCAACAAGCGATCGATTTGTTTGACGCCGGCAACCAATATGCTGTGGTTGTGTCGGATATGCACATGCCAGGCATGAACGGTGCGGAGCTGTTGAATATCGTTCAGCAACGCTGTCCCTTGACGACACGGATCATGTTAACCGGTGATGATCAACAAGAGGTCGCAATCAAAGCGGTCAACGAAGGACAAATTTTTAGATTCTTAAGCAAGCCTTGCACCGCCAAAACACTCGCAAGCGCGTTAAACGCAGGTCTCGAACAAAATCGACTGCGTGGTGCTGAAAAAGAATTGCTTGAGCAGACACTTCGCGGCAGCGTCAGCCTGTTGGTTGACATGTTGACGGTGGTGCAGCCATTGGCCTTTGGTCGATCCTCACGAGTCAAACGGTTGGTGGACCGAGTTTGTGAGCATACGAAAATCGGAAATAGCTGGGAATTGCGACTCGCGGCGATGCTGTCGCAGATCGGCTGCGTATCGCTGCCCGACGACGTCGTTCAGTCGTTTCACGATGGCGGCGTACTGAAAGCGATCGACCAAATTGAGTTTAACAAGCACCCAGACTTCGGTGCCCGTCTGCTGGGAAAAATCCCACGACTGGAAAGAATCAGCCGTGTTATCGCTGCGCAATTCAAGCTGTTCGAGGATCTTCCGCGGCGAATGGAAGATGAAACGGAAATTCAGCATGCGGCGATCCTCGCCGTTGCATTGGAGTTCGATCGGCTGACAATGACAAACATGAGTGTGAATGATGCGATTGACACGCTTCGGCGTGCCCCGAAACGTTACTCGGGCGAGATCGTTGCGATGTTTGACGAATTGTTCGCAGAACAGATGCAGTCGCGGGAATTGAAGCTCAGCGAATTGCGCGTCGGTATGCTTCTTGAAGACGACATCAAGGATGATCGCGGCGCAATGCTAGTCACTCGTGGACAGGAAATCTCCGAACTGCTGTTAGAAAGACTGCTGCGGCGTGCCGATTCGATCACTCAACCGATTCATGTATCGGAAGTCTGTGAAAAAGTGACGCCCCCAGTTCCTCAAGCGGCAGCCACGAATGTGATCAGTGATCAAGTCGTTGCGGGATAGTCCACCGGCTATAACAAAATCACTCGGTGCTTGCGACGGCGACGGTTGGGGTTGAATGAAGCCCCACCGTATTGACAGTGATGATCGCATACCGGTGGTCGTTGTCGTTCGTTGCCGTTGAGTCTGTGAATTCCATTTTCGCAAGCGGTTGAACCGGCGTATCGCTGTACTGAAGGTTTTGAAACAGTGGCCGACCGAATCGATTCGCTTTGCTGCTAGTGACTTCTTTCAAGATGCCGCCGTTGCGCATCACAATGAACTTTTCGATTCCGCTTTCTAGATCCGCATCGGCACGCCACTGCAAGCGATTTCCACTGCGTTTGACCCAAGTCGGTGCGGGCGGAGGTGTGGAATCCTTGACGTTCGTATCTTTGCGGAACTGTATCCACGCTCGCGCGATGCTTTCGTCCGGCAACCAAATCATGGACAGTGGATCGCGATCAAATTGCGTCGCGGGTATCGCTGATGTTCCTGTCGGTTCGGCTAGCCATGACCCAGTGGTTGAAATCTCTCGCAGCGGTTCGCCGATTTCTTTCGGCAATCGAAGGTTGAGGCATTTGTCGAACCATGGAATCGCCAAATAGCGAGAGTTACCACATTCGTGCGCCGTCAACGGATCGATCGCAACGCCTAGTAACCCGCCGGACCCACGAACCTTTTCAAAGAAAGCAAGATTGGATGGCCATACGTTGGCAAACCGGCCATCCTTGACCGTCACGCCTTCCTTAGTTCCCGGATTGCACATCATCGGAACTCGCAACGCGGCATCGGGAAGCGTATGCGGTTTGATCGTTGTTCGATCCGGGTTGATTTCGAACAAAGGAACTCCGGAACGAAGCCAAGCGGCGGCGATCCGTTCAGGCTGTGTCATCACCATTGCGCCGCACCAATGTCCACCTCCGCTATGCCCCCACAGCGCGAGAGGCACTTTGGCAAGTTCCGGATGTCCAGAGATTTTGCCAAGGTCCGTTAGGGCACGATCAAACGCGGCGGCAGAACCGTTTCGCGGATCGCACCACATTTGGCAATCCGCTTCCTGAGGCTGTTCGTACGAGGGGGCCAGCAACGCGCAATCATGTTTCTTTGCCAGTGCCTGCCAGTGAAGGTCGTATGCGCCGGTCAGCCCTGAACTGCATGAACCTTCGCCGCATCCATGCTGGTGAACAACGATGCCGCGAACGGTCTTCACGCCTGTGGGAATCCAAATCGTGTATTTGACGGGAAAAATCAAACCGTTCGGTTGATCTGATGCTTCGAACCGAACGCGATAATAGGGCGGTTCGGCGTCCGGAAACACGTCATAGGGAGGCTCCTGGGCGAAAGCAGCGGTCGCGCTAATGAAAAACAAGAGGACCAACAGATTGTTAGAAAGTGACATCGTCAAGCTGTGATTCCGAAAAGAAGTTGCGCAAATTGCGTTTCCATTGCAGGCGATTTTTCTTCGCTTGCGCGGTGACGTCAGCGGTCGAATCAATTAATCATGAACCACGACACAGGCGAGTCGTCTTGCCGCGCGATCCGTTTAGATGATGGTTAGTCTTCTGCGAACATGGATTGAACCAGTCTTCATGGCAAGCGCTGAACATCAACAAAATAAGCTCCGACGCGCTCTTGATTTTCGGTGATGAACCAGGCTTGCAGGTCAACATCGCCTGCCGGCAAGTTTGCAGTGAATGAGACCGATCGCATTTGTCCCGCGACAGTTTTCTCGTCGCTATACGTCCCTAATTTGATTCCGGCACGTTCGATTTTCATCGCACGCCCGCCCTTGATTGCCGATCGGATGGGCGATCCGAGTTGCTCGGGCCAGCGGCGCAGCGTAAATCGATAACGTCCCGCCTGCGCGATTTCTGCGGGGATCGTGCCTTCAAACATTTCACCTTTAAGAATGAGCGCCGTTCGGTGAGTGCGGTACACTCGGTCTTCGTCCAACCACTGTTCGATGGTGAGCGACACTTTAGGTTCCTGGTCGCTTCCCAGCACAATCCGTTGTTGCCGCGTATCGTCACCGCGAGCTGATTCTGAGATTGCTAACTGTAATTTCGAAACAACGTCAGGGTGCTCGCTTGAAACGTCGTTTCGTTGCTCGGGATCGGCTAGTACATCGTACAGTTCGGAATTGTTGACGAGTCGCCAACGCTGGGTCATTGCAATGCGATTGAATGATTCGACAATCGTACGTTCTGACCACTTGTCCGAGTTTCCTTGCAGCAGCGGTTTAAGGCTGACACCGTCGAAATCAAGATCACTGGTGGATTGCAGACCGCATAGGTCTATCAATGTTGGCAGAACATCAAGATGGGCGGCAAGCTGCGAGACGTCGCGTCCACCACCCAGTTGACCATTGGGCCAGCGCACAAAGAACGGTACGCGGTGACCGCCTTCATAGCTTGACAGTTTCTTCCCACGCATGCCTGCGTTGTAACCGTCTAGGACAAATTCTTGCTCATCCAGTGACACGCCAGCGGCTGTCCCATTATCGGTCATGAAGATCAAGATCGTGTTGCGATCCAGCGACTCGGATTTTAGCAACTGGATCAAACGCCCGACGTTCTCGTCCAAATTTTCGACCATGCCATACATTTTGGCTGCGTGGTCACTGAACACACCTTCGACATCGCGGTAGCGATTGAAATATTTTTTATCCACGATCATGGGACCGTGGACGACATTGGGCGCTAAGTAACAGAAAAACGGTGCTTCCTGTTCGCGCGATTCACGAATGAATCGCGCTGCTTCCTGAAAGAAAACGTCGGTGCAATAACCAGAGTATTGCTTCGGTAATCCGTTGTGGTGATAGGTATCGTCGAAATAGTCGTTTCCCCACACGTCACCGGTTGTGCCAATCGCCCCATTACCGTGGTAAACCGCATCGTCGAAACCACGATCGTGAGGACGATAGGGGTACGTCTCACCCAGATGCCACTTGCCGTACATGCCCGTTCGGTAGCCGCTATCGGCGAACACGTTTGCAATGGTCGGTACGTCGCGGGCGATCAGGTTTGTGCAATTGTTGGTTTGACGCACGCCCACGTGACGACAATGCCGTCCGGTCATCAAGGCTGCACGCGTTGGCGAGCACATCGGCGACACGTGGAAATTGGTCAGTCGCACACTGTCGGCATACAGACGGTCAAGGTTCGGCGAGCGGATCCACGGGTTGCCTAAACAGGCAAGGTCACCGTACCCCTGGTCATCGGTCATCACCAAAATGACATTGGGCCGATCGGCACCGTTGGCGGTCAACACCAGCGATAGTGCTCCAAGCATCATGAGTAAAGCGTGACAAAACTGTCGTGCGGTCCGTGTCGTTCCGATTTGCATTTGCATGGATAGCTGAGGAAATGAGCTTTATTGATGTTTAATTGAACGGAAAACTACTGCCAGTTCGCGGCGATGAACACCCAGCGACCGACGAGCATTCGAAATCATGTTCTTTTCGTCGAAACGTTTCCGCAACGATTCCAGAATCGCTATGCCAATTTTGCACCGGCTTGGCCGTTCTCGACGATGAAACTGGATCGGGTCAAGCATTCCGAATCAGGCGTGGTGACGCTTGGAACGACGCGGAAATCGGTTCGCCATTGTTGCGGCGTCACTTCGCAGCGTGCGTATCCGCGTTCGGCGTTGTAGAACTTGACGAACGGGTTTTCTGCAAGCACTCCGTCCGTGTCAGCACGTTTCTGGCCACCGTTTCCACCCGATGTGATCGACGTGCCAACAAATTCGGTGGCAACCGCAGGCGACCGATCATCGTCGAAATTCACTTGCAGATCATTGACCCAGTTGGTGTGAATATCACCGGTCAAAACGATCGGATTCGCAGTCTTGCTGTCGGAAAGAAACTGCAGCAATCGATTGCGTCCCGCTTCGCACCCCGCCCATTGGTCCATGCTCCAGGCAACTGCGTCACCAGGCGTGCGATCGACGCGAGCCATCATCACCTGCTGTGCAAGAATGTTCCAGCGCGACGGTGATGCGACAAGTCCATCACAGAGCCACTTTTCTTGAATGTTGCCAAGCAGGGATGCGTTCGGATCATAGACGCCATCACATGGCGAGCTTTTCTTGTCGCCGCACGGCTGATCCGTACGATACTGTCGCGTGTCCAAAACGGAAAACTGGGCGAGCCGGCCATAGGTAATATTGCGGTACAGCTGCATGAACGGTCCGTGGGGCAGCGCCGAACGTCTCAGCGGCATATGTTCGTAGTACGCCTTGTAGGCGTTGGCACGACGATGCAGAAATCTTTCCGCGACAACGTTGGGTTCTTCGGAAACGTCCGCGGCGTAGTTGTTGTCAAATTCGTGGTCGTCCCAAGTGACGATCCACGCGAACGCGGCATGGGCGGCCTGCAGATCGGGGTCGCTTCGATACAGGGCGTAACGGTTGCGGTATTGGTCGAGCGACTCGATCTCTTCCGAATTGTGTTGCCTGACGTGTTTTTTCGAGATACCGCCTTCATAGATATAGTCGCCGAGATGCACCACGGCATGCAGGTCTTCCTCGGCCAGATGGCGCAGCGCGGTAAAATAACCGTGTTCGTAGTGCTGGCACGACGCGAACGCAAAACGCATCTTGTCCAACATTGCATCGCCGGTAGGAGCCGTTCGTGTGCGGCCGACAGGACTCGTTTCATCGGCCATCTTGAACTGGTACCAATAGGTGCGATCTGGCAGCAATCCTTGAACCTCGACATGAACCGAATGCGCCCAGGCACTCGATGCCGTTGCGGTTCCTTGCCGAACCACATCGGTCATCGCTTCGTTTCGCGAGACTTGCCAGCGTACGCGAACATCTTCGGGCGGCATTCCACCGCCGTTAATCGGATCCGGGGCAAGCCGCGTCCACAACACGACTCCATCCGGACGTGGGTCGCCCGAAGCGATTCCCAATTTGAATGGATAGTCCGATGTCACAATGCGGCGATCGGCGGCCACCGCTGTGGGCATTTGCCGAAATGGCCATGCGGCCGTGGATGCTGAGACTGCCGCCAGAAATGATCGACGTGTGAAGGAAGAATGTGCATTCACGATATCGCGCCTTTGTGCCGTGCCGCAGGAGTTGCCGCTGATGATTATGATACGGAAAACCAGCGAGGCATTCTCGAATGGTTTTCGTTCGCACATAGTTTAACGGCAATCGAAGCAGACGCCGCCATTGACTGAGTTTTCTCGATACGGACGATCGGATACGAGTGAACCTCCATCGGAAAGTGCATTGTCATGTTATCTAAGCTTGCCTGTTTCGGCATGACTTTCGGTATTCTCTCTATTTGCGCGAGCTTGTTGCTGTGCGGTGGCGTCTCGGTTGCCGACGAGCGCCCGCGGCTGGCCGTCTTGACAGACATTGGCGGTGATCCCGACGATACTCAGTCGCTGATCCGTTTGATGGTGTATTTAAACGAGTTCGAAATCGAAGCTTTGATACCTAGCGCATCGGGTGTGCCCGGCGAGTTAAAGGACTCCGTGACACGCCCCGATTTAATCCTTGGTGTCATTGATGCCTATGAACAAGTGTTACCAAACCTAAGGCGACACGCAGGCGAGTGGCCATCGGCAGAACGGCTGCGCGGTCTCGTACACTCGGGCAATCCGTTTCGAGGCCGTGAACATATCGGCGAAGGGCACGACACGCCCGGATCCCAATGGCTGATCAAATGTATCGATGCGGGCTCGCCCGATCGGCCGCTGCACATTGCGATTTGGGGCGGCCAAACGGATTTTGCACAGGCTGTTTGGCGAATCAAGCAAGATCGCGGAAGCGGTGGTTTCGCGTTGTTTGTCAAAAACTTTCGTGTCTATGATATTGCCGATCAAGATGGTATCGCCGATTGGATACGCGGATCGTTCCCAGGCATGCACTATGTCTTAAGCAAGGCCACCAAGGGACAAGATAAACGCAAGGCTACGTTTCGCGGTATGTATTTGACTGGCGATGAGTCGCTTACCAGCCGAGCGTGGATCGATGAAAATATTCGATCTCGCGGTCCGCTTGGTGAACTGTACCCGACCGAGACTTGGACGGCTCCTAACCACTACGGTTGTCTGAAAGAGGGTGACACACCGTCGTGGTTCTTTTTCCTGCCGGCAGGTGGGAACGATCCAGACGATCCGAACAAGCCTGGATGGGGCGGTCGATTCGAGCGTCAAGCAGACGGTTGGTATCGAGATTTACCCGAAAGCGAATCGTTTGACCCGCGATCAACCGTCAGCCGCCATCGACAGGCATTTCAAGCTGATTTCGCCAGACGAATGCGTTGGTGCGAAGAGTAGAGACGAGGTATTTCGTTCAAGCTTGGGTGATCCGTCCCGCGTCCACCGGGTTGTCACGCAGATTTTCGATTCAACGTTCGTGCAGAGCGGCTTGGGACCGCCCGACTGTTTGTGGAAAGTTGATTCGGGCCAGTTCGCGCCGGGGTACCGGGCGTTTCGCGGCAATCGTTGGCGACGATGAACTAATGGTCTATCGGTTCATGCCCACGACAATCGCCACGGGCATCGTGAACAATTGCATCCGTTCTTGCTTGGTCAATTCAAAGCCGGCGGATTCGACCAAGGTTTCTAGCTCAATCGGTTGACAATCCACGATATGTGGAAAGTGAGTGTGCATCCAGATGTACGTTTTTTCCAGCGCGCTCGCTTTGTCACCGTCGGCCACGGTCGCCATACTTACCACGCCCAGTCGTCCCTGCGGTTTCAACACACGACGACATTCGGCGAGCACCTGTGGGATCGTTTCGGCGGCAAACAGTTCTAAGGTAAAGCTCATCGTCACGGCATCAAACGAGTCGTCATCGAAAGGCAACGGCGGAACATCGGCGACCACCAAGTTTACTCGGTCCATCAGGTTTGCTTCGGTGAGACGCCGTGTAGCAACGTCTTTCATCCCCGATGAGATATCAACGCCAGTCACCTTGCCGTCGCGACCGACTGTCTCGGCGATCGCTCGTAGCGAATGACCGGTACCAAAGCCGATTTCAAGCACCGACTCGCGCGGCTGCACATCCAACAACGCCAGCCCGCGCTTGCGAGCGACATGTTCGCCGCCATCGGCGATCAAGTCATACGCGTGGCTTATGCGATCGTAAAACTGTTCAGCAGGATTAGAGGTCATGTGATTTCAACGTGGCAGAAAGGTTCGCGCGGAGCACAGGGTTTACGCGATGGAATGTTCGCTCGCGAGAATTCTAATCCTTCTTGAGGCGACTCATCCATGTCGTTGGAGAGAAGATTTCTGTGGATTTCGCTTGGCCCGCTTCTTGTTTTTGTCCCGCGATTCACGTGTGTGAAGTTATGCGAACATCTCGTGATTTGCGTTGTCATCACGCTGAATGGATTTTTTTCGCGAATGGTGAATCCAAATTGCGGAATGGTTGACTAATTCATCCCGTTTGATCCACTGGGGGCCACAAAGGAAGAACGCATGATCGATGCTGAGCTGCCGTCCGTCGTTCAGCGATTCATGTGTAGTCGCAGAGGGTCTCACTGGAAAGCACCCTGCTGAGCTCCGAACGATTTTTATCACCGCATGAAGTCAGAAGGCTTCGCCGGAATTTGGTTTCTTCGTGACAGTGACGTTCTGGCGAGCGCAACGAGGCGTCAATGGCGCTGGCTAGCTAGAGAAGTCTTTGAGAACCGCAAGCATGGTTGATTTCGAACTTATCCCAGGACCTAGCGGCGTTCCGGTCTATTACCAACGACTTCCCGTCAATACGGTTTCGCTGAACTGGCTTGTGTTTGTCGGCAGCGCCGACGACGACGAAGCGGGTGGGCATGGCATTTATCATTGGTTCGAGCACATACCATCGCGGGGCACGCGTAAGTTTCCCGGTGGGTATCGTGATACCGAAGCACGGCTGGTTCGACACGGCGGTGGCAGCGATGCCGAAACGGGGTCCACGCATACCGCATTCAGCGCTAGCGTACCCAAACGTGTGTGGGCCGATGCGCTAGAGGTGATCGCCGACATGGTCGGCCAGCCGCTGTTGCGAATCGAGGATATCGAAGCCGAACGGGAAGTGATCCTTCAGGAAATCAGCGAATGGCATTCCGATCCATACCACCACTCGCAGTGCCAACTGCCTGGCCTGTTATGGCCTGGGCATCCACTCGGACATGATCAACTTGGCACCGCCAAACAGCTACGGGCGATCGATGCCGCTCAGTTACACCAGGCACATTCGCTTGGTTATTCACGCAGTCGTTCGGTCCTCTTTGTCGCCGGTGACATCGAACGCAATGAACTGCTTGACGTCGTCGCGAGTTGCATGGAGCAAATGCCGGATACGCCACTCAGCGTAAGACGCGCTCCGGTGTCGTACGGATCGCTGCCGGGCTGGCAAAAGGGAAAGGTCACGACAATCGAGACGGGACACGCTGATTCAGTCGTCTATTTGTTGTTTCCCATCGCTGCGTTCAGTGAGGGCCTCGCGACGCATTTGCAGTGGGATTTTCTTGCCGACGTGTTTTCCGCAGGGGACCTCGGGTCACCGCTGAATCGGTTGATTCGCGAGGACGCACAGCTGGCGTATTCACCCGAATTCGTGAGCACCACCTATCCCGATGGCGGGTATGCTGGCTTGGCGGCCCAGACCAGCGTGCAACCCGAAAGGGTTCTCGACGCATTTTGGCGAGTCATCAACAGCACCGAGATTCGTTCACCAAGATGGCTTGATTACGTTCGCGATACGATTCGTGGTGCGATTGAAATGCACGACCCTCATGCGAGTGCATACACCGATGAAGGAAGTGCGTCGCTAATTCACTACGGTCGCTGCATCAGCGACCATGAGTTTTCCACGACCATGTTGAGCTATCAGAATCAGGATGTGGTGGATGGGTTGGATGCGCTCCGTCCCTGCGATGCCCATGCCATTGTGTTTCAAGGACACGGCCAAGAGGATTGAGATACGGCGCTACTGTCATTCGTGCGGCTGAGCATTCTTGAGGCGTTGACGAAACACGGTCCACGAACCTGGCCAACAAGCCGCCGAAACCATTTGTCGTGGGTGTCAGCGGATTTTCGCATTTTCGATTTCGTCGAGTGCGAGATATGCGGCGGAGATGCTCTGGCCAGAGAGTTTCCGGCGCCACGATTCGCTGGACGAGTTTGTTGTCTTGATGGCGCGCCAGAAAAGCCAAACGGAGAGAGCGAACCCGCCAATCCCGACCGCCAGCGAGACGAAAAGTGAATTCGGATGCAGCACGATGTCGAAACCGAGGGCCACGGCAACAGGAATCCACATCAGCCACCACACAAATCCGATGATGACGCCGGCTCGCAAATATCCCGATCGCAGGCTATCGAGCTTGCGGCGAATGTCGACGACCGATTTCGAGTAGTCGATGCGTTTGAGGCGGGTGCAAACCAGTGCCGCTTGAGAAATCACAAGAATCCCGTAGACGTGCAGGATCGCGCCACACACGACACGACTGGGAATGCCCACGTTTCTAGCCCAGCATTGCGCCCCGAGTGCGATTAGCAGTACTCCAATGAACACTTGCAGCATCTGTCCACGAAACAGGGGACGCAATGAGTTTTCGACACGTTCCATCAGTTGACGTCGTGTCAGCAACATCCGTCCGGCGAGTTCTTGTTGTGCCAGATTTTCGGTTGCGTTTGTTTCAACAGCGTGCGAATTGGCGTCGCCTGTAATCGTCGCCGCAAGCGCCGGGTTGCTGGTTGAAGTGATTGATTGCACGTCCGATTTTATTTGACTTGCGTGCTGATACCGGCGCCGTGGTTCCTTCTCAAGGGTCCGTAGGACGACTTCATCAAGGCGGACGTCGATTTCAACTTTTTTCGACGGTTCGGCGAAACGTCCAATCGGCAGCTCGCCAGTCAGCATTTCATAAAAGACGACGCCCAGTGAATAAATGTCGGCGCGGTGATCGACCCCGCGTGAACCTTCCAACTGTTCAGGAGCCATGTACCGCGGTGTACCCATGACTTGATGGGTTGCGGTCAATACGTCGTCATGGGGTTCGTGACCTAGAATGCGTGAGAGACCAAAGTCCGCGATCTTCACCGAACCGTCCGCGGCAATCAGAATGTTCTCGGGCTTGATGTCGCGGTGGACAACACCTTTATCGTGTGCAAACTGCAGTGCCTCGCAGAGATGCGGCACAATGGCCAGCGCATGCTGAGGCGCTAATTGGCCTGCCTGGACAACCTCGCGAAGCGTTGATCCGTCAACGTATTCCATGAGGAAGTAGTAAGTCTCTTTTGCTTTTCCGAACTCAAAGACGGATACGATATTGGGGTGACTCAGCTTCGCCAGTGTTCTTGCTTCCCGCGTGAAGCGTAACGCAAATTTGACGTCGTGGCTCAGTTCCTCCGGCAGTATTTTTAGCGCCACCAGCCGATCGAGTCCTGGCTGGCGAGCCTTGTAGACGGCGCCCATGCCGCCCGCGCCAATGAGTTCGATAATTTCCAGCGAAGGGAACAGTTCAGCGAGCCGGCCCACAGACGGCGGTTCGAATGCGCCTTTTCGTTTGGCTCCCTCGTTGCGTGGACCGCCAAATTCGCCGTCGAGTACCTCATTGATTGCCGTTGAAACGTCCGGGAATCGGTCCAGGTACTCTTGCTTGGTCAGCGTTTCTCCGAGCCGCCGCCGGTAGTCAATGTCCAATACGATCAGTTCCGCAAGCAAGACATCTCGCTCGATGGCTGAGATTCCCTCCGGCAGCACCGTTTCGATCGTTGGTCGATTCCCGGTTTGCCACTGTCGTTCAAAAGCGGCGCATCGATCATCAATTCGTTCCAGGCTTGCAATCGGTAGTTTTTTCTGACGAATGTTCATGAAGTTCGGCCCATTCCTGCTGGCATTTTTCTCGAATCAGGTGCAGGCGACGTTCGATCGTCCGCTCCGAGCAACCAAACCGCTGTGCGAGTTCCGCGTTTGAGTACCCTTCTAACTTGGCACCCGCTAAATCCGCGAGTTGCCCGACACCTAAATGAGAAAAAAACTGTTCCACCGATTCCTGCATCATTAGCACCATTTCGGGAGACGGTTCGTCGCCGATGGCTTCAATGATTCTGCCATTTCCATCCGCACCATCATCACCGGCGGGGTGAAAGGAATGAACGACGACGTTGCCGCCACGTCGCTGTCGCAAGTCGTGTCTTCGTTTGTCGACCACTTTTCTGGCCGACATCCTCAGTAAAAGTTGCCAAAGATCATCACGATCGGACAAGTCTGGAAACCGACCATGCTCGGCCGCGCCGTAGAAACTTTCGAAGACGCTCAGTACGATGTCTTCCTCGTCGGTGACGGCTCGATTTTGCCCGTACAAGCGGGCTCGAACCGAACGCACGAGACGGTCGAAATAGTGTTCCCAAATGTGATTCGCAGCGGACGAATCGCCGATCTTCACCAAATCAATCCAGTGACTGACATTCGTGGATTTTGACATGCATGAAGGCCAGCAGATGCAGGATGGATCGGGAACAGACGAGGGCCAAAGCAATCGTACCACATCCAGAGGGATTGCCGAACTCACTAGAGGGTTCGCCAAACTCGGTCGTTCCGTGGAACGGGGGCGTCTGACGCGATCAAGAACAAGTCGTTGGCCTGTTCAGAACGCCGCGGGCGCATCCAGAGACGCTGGCACAGGATTAGAACAATGGGTCGTGAGAAGGCGACTCGGCGGATCCGCCGAGTCACCGGACAGAGTATCGCAGTACAGAGAATTACAGTGCTGAGAATTACGGTACAGAGTATCGCAGTACAGAGTATCGCGGTGGCGATCTGTTATGATTCCTTATTCCATGACACGCCGCGGGCGGGCCGTCAACGTGTCGAAGTCGTTGGACCGGCAGGCTCACGGATTCCGCGATGATGTTTGATGTACACCCTTCTCGAGATAGCAGTCTGTTTATGCGGAAGCTGGCGAGCAAGCGAATTGCAGTGACGTCGATGCTGTTGTGCTTGTGCGGCTTTGTGACGCTGATTCCCGTCGGAGCTCAAGACGACTCAACCTCGGCGGTGAAAGCGGAACAGAATGGATCTGATGTGCAGCGACGATTTGTTTCAGGCACTCGGCTGATTCTTGGGACCCAAGCGTATCGCTCTGCGTCGGTGCGAAGCGCGGACTTTGATGGCGATGGCGACCTCGACATCGTGGTCGCCAACGGTCGCCACTGGCCGCAGCAGAATTTTCTTTTTTTGAATCAGGGACGCGCCCGGTTCAATGTGATTCGGCGAATCGACGACGAGTTATCGACCAGCTACGCGTGCGAACCCGCTGATTTTGATAGCGACGGCGACATCGACATTGCCGTCGGCAACGACAACGCACCGTGCAAGGTCATGATCAACGATGGACGAGGCCACTTCCGATCGGGTCACCCATTCGGAACACCGACCAGCGTTCGCAGCCTGACAGCGAGTGACATCAATGGCGATGGCCATATCGATCTGTTGGTGACCTGCCGGGGACAGACCAATTGGATTTATCTAAACGATGGTCAAGCAAAATTCGCTCAGTCGATACCCTTTGGCACCTCACGTGATTCGACGATCGACGTCGCGGCCACGGATGTGAACGCTGATGGGCACGTTGACGTGATTTTGGTTAACCGAGACGCTCAGCCTAACAGTTTGTTGATGGGAAACGGCGATGGAAGTTTTGGTACCCCGGTGACGTTCGGTGGTGATTCGGTTTCTAGTCGGGCAGTTGCGACGGGGGACTTTGATGGCGATGGCAAACTGGATTGGGTGATCGGCAACATTGATGCAGCCAACGTCGTCTACTTTGGTGATGGTCGCGGCGGAGTGTCAAGGCAGGAAACATTTGGACGTGACGATGACAAAACCTATTGCATCGCGGTAGCCGACATGAACAATGACAACAGTCCGGACATCGTGGTAGGCAACGTTGCGCAGCAAAACGTCAGCTATTTCAATCGAGGTCGTGGCCGGCGATTTGATGAAACTCGATTTGGCGACCCCGATGCGGCAACCTATGGACTCTGCTTGGGCGACTTCGATGGCGATGGGTTCATCGACGTTGCGGTCGCAAATTCCGATGGACTGAATCGTGTCTTCTTGAACAAGTCAAAAAATGCCAGGCCATAACGATGCGCGACCTGACCGTCGTTGCTGGTCGATGGATGCTACATCGACTGATTTCATGCTGCGATAAGCGAAACCAAAGCTGTCAGACAACCAAGGCGATTGTAATGATTCGTATTCTAGGGCTTCTCTGCTTGCTGTTTTCGTATGGTTACGTGATCGCCGATGACGATGCGATCACCGATTGGCCAGGATTTCGTGGTCCGGGCGGGCGTGGTTTTGCGATTGGGCACGAAACTGCCCAAGAGTGGGACGCGACAGTCGAAACTGATGACGCAGTTCTTTGGCGACGCGAAGTTCCCGGTCTGGCGCACTCGAGTCCGACCGTTTTTGGCGATCGAATTTTTCTTGCCACAGCCGTTTCCGAAAGCGAGGACGTTCCACTGCAAGTCGGCCGCGGTGGCAATACGGCCGCTGCCGACGATAACGGTGAACAGACGTGGATGGTTTTATGCTTTGATAAAAACACCGGGCGCGAACTTTGGCGAAAGGATGTTCGCAGGGGCAAACCGCAGGCGACGCGGCACGCAAAGGCGACTCATGCCAATGCAACCATCGCGGCTGATGCAAAGCACATCGTTGCCTTCTTTGGCTCCGAAGGCTGCTATTGCTTTGATCATGACGGAGAATTGTTATGGGAAAAAGACCTTGGGGTTATCGACATCAGCAAATACGGCACGGGTTGGGGTTACGCGAGTTCGCCTGCGATCCATGGTGACCATCTCGTTCTGGTTTGTGACGATCCGAAAAACCCCTTCATCGTTGCGATGCATCTGTCCGATGGCGAGGAACGTTGGCGAAAGTCACGTGCGGGCGATTGCGAGCGGAGTTGGAGCACACCGCTAATTCACGAGTCCGACGGCATCTCTCAAGTCGTTGTGAACGGTTGGCCCTGGATAGTATCGTACGACCTGCAAACGGGCGACGAGCGATGGCGAATCGATGGCGGAGGCGATAACCCGACGCCAACTCCGTTCGCAATCGGCAATCTTGTCTACATCACAAGTTCTCATGGTGGAAAGTCACCGATCTATGCGATCGAGGCCGATGCGAAAGGCGATTTAAGCGAGACGGAATCGGCGGCGGCCAAGAGCGTCCTGTGGCGAACCGATCAAGGCGGCAGCTATATGTCGACACCGGTCGTATGGGATGACCATCTGTTTTTGGGTAACACCAACGGCGTCGTACGGTGTTTTCATGCAACCACCGGTGACAAAGTTTACGAAGAACGACTCGGCAGCGGTGTGTCCATTACGTCTTCGCTGGTAGCAGCGGATCACAAAATCTATTGTCCCTCCGAAGACGGAATTGTGTACGTACTCCAAGCCTCGCCCGAGTTCAAAATTCTGGCGAAGAACAACATGGGAGAGCCCATCTTTGCCACACCTGCGGTATCGGCAGGTGTGATTTACATACGAACGACCAGGACCTTATTCGCCATCCAGCGGCCGAGCAAAAGCCGGCAAGACGCTCGGCCCTAACCTCGGAACTCAGACGATTGCATGCTGGCAAGCAACGAACAGTTTTCGCATCGTTTTAATTGTGGATGATTCCTTTCGCTGCCACGGCATCAACATTCGGCGGCTAGACGGTTTCCTGTTCCCTATCCATCAAACGGACGAATCTGGTGCAAAGCGTAAAATTGATCGAAATGGGATTCGATGCATGATTTGACTCGATGGACGAGTCATTCAAACGTTACGCCACCGATTGCCGGCATGCCGGTGTGAAACACGGGGTGAAGTAGCTGTGCAGCTCGTGAGGATCGCGCTGCCTCAAGCTCGCTCTGCTATGCTGATTCTGCCCTCCGATGATGCCGGCGAAGACGCCTGAGCAGTCTTCAATAAGTGCCTTAGCAATTTACAGCCCACCCTGTGAGTTCCATGTCGAAACCGTCCTTTGCTATTCCGTGCAATTCTTTGGCCAGCCGGACACATCAGCTTAGCCGTCGAGCGTTTGTGCGCGATGGCACGCTCTTGATCGGGGGGGCGTCGCTCTGCGGTACAAGGATCTTCGCTGATGAAACGTTATTGGTGGACAAGACAGCAGGCGCAGTGCGGATCGGGATGGTCACCGATCTTCACTATGCGGATAAGCCGACGGTTGGATCTCGGCACTATCGCGAGACATTGATGAAACTTGGTGAAGCGGCGAATCATTTTCAGCAGGAATCGCCCGACTTCCTGGTCGAACTGGGCGACCTGATCGATCGAGCGGACAGTGTGGATACGGAAATGAGTTACCTGCAGACGGTCAATCAAACGTTCTCGGCGATTTGCAAAGATCGTCACTACGTTCTGGGAAACCATTGCGTAGACACGCTCCGCAAGGAGGAATTTCTCAGCGCGGTCGCCCAACCCGAATCTTACTACTCGTTCGATCGAGGCGATTTCCACTTTATCGTGCTCGATGCATGCTTTCGCGGCGATGGCGAACCTTACGGCCGAAAGAACTTTAGCTGGAAAGATACGAACATTCCTAAGTCCGAAGTTGATTGGTTGCGATCGGATCTCCAAGCCACGAAACGCAAAACGGTCGTGTTCGCCCATCAGCGTTTAGATGACACGCAAAGTCACAGTGTGATCAACCACGCGGAAGTCCGCAGTGTCCTGGAGTCATCAGGTAACGTGTTAGCGGTCTTTCAAGGACACAGCCACAAAAACGAGGTTAGCGAAATCAATGGCATTCACTATTGCACCATGGTCGCGATGGTGGAAGGCTCTGGGGAAGAGAGTAATGCCTATGCCATGATGACATTGATGCCCAACGGATCAATTGTCGTCAAAGGTTTTCGTAAACAGGCGACCTACGACTGGGCAATGCATTAGTTGATGAACGGCATCTGCCGCTTCATCGAACCCCTGACACGGTTGGAATTGATTTGGTGCGCTGATAAGGAATCGAGAGCACTCCGTGAACTTGTATTCTAAGTCGATGTTGACTGGTCTTGATGTGGTCGACTGCTTCCTTAAATTACCACTGGAATTCTTGTTGGGTTTAGTGCGGCAGTCCAGTCAGACGCCTGACGCTGAATCCGTCCGGTTGATGCGAATCGAACGCCATGCATATTCCATTGCGTCCCTGACCGCTTTCTCTGTGCACAGTGTTGGTCGCTGATCCATACGGCTGCACTGTTCGTAACGCTTTATTATCCGCAACGCCGATCCGTGAATTTGGGTACCACACGCCCGCGCGGTGACTCGACCAAGAAACCTAGCCATCATGAAAGCTGCCACGATCAGCCAGTTAAAGAAAGAACTGAGTAAATTAGATCACGATGATTTGCTAGACGTCTGTCTTCGGATGGCAAAGTTCAAAATCGAGAGCAAAGAACTACTCACGTACCTGTTGACGAAGGCAGACGATGAGGTCGGTTTTGCCAACGAACTGTGCGACGAAATCGACGAATTGTTGAACGTGTCCGGACAAATCCGTAAGAAAACGCTTCGCAAGATCATTCGTTGGATGGACAAGTCGCTGAGATTTTCAGGTGACAAAGAAACTGAGTTGCAGGTGCGAATTCACTTTTGTCGACAGATCAAGGTCCGCAGGATCGGTTTAGGCCACTGCCGCGTCAGTGCAAATATGTATGCCACGCAAATCAAGAAAATCGATAAGGCAATCGACAAAGTTCATCCAGATTTGCGATTCGATTTCACCCAGCAGATGTCCGGACTCTAATCCCGACGAGCGCGATCCCAGACACTGCCCGGGGCGGCTGTCCCGTCATGGCTGTTCGGCTCTTGCTTTCGATGCCGCTCGTCGTAGCTGATCGAATTTATATATAGTCGCTCGACTTTCGCTCGAGCCCATTCTGTCTTGCGAAGGAATTTCAGACTGCTGTTGATGCTCGGGTCATAGCGAAAAGAGTCGATTGGGATGCGTTCGCCCAGTCGCTCCCAGCCATACTCGGCGACCAAGTATTCAAGGATCGCTTTGAGTGTGATCCCATGCAGTGGGTTGTTGGGCTGGGATTGATTCATATATCTTGATGAAACGAGTAGCGACGTTTGGCAACGCAGGGACAGTTCGCGTCAGTTCTCGGACGCTCGGAAATGAAACCGCACGGCGTCGACCAAGGTTACATCGGCGCACTGAGTTGGTAAATCCGCATCGCGAAAGTCAGACGGGCGAAAAGCGACTGCTTTGGTACCGGCTCGGTTGTCTGCAAGAAACAGCGGAAAAACAGACAGACTCTGCCCGAATAACCGCCGTGGGATTCATGCCGCCAAGCGATCGGAGATTCGCCACTCGACTGCGCATTTTGAGCCGATTTCGTTGACCTGAATTCTTAGATAAAGTTGGGTTGTAACGATTGAGAAGACGAGAAACTGCTCAAACTGAATTCGTTAGCGAAGCATGCTTGCGAAAACTGAGCTAGCGTTTGGTACGGGAGCGTCTTGCGATGCCCCCGGAGTACCATGGGGGTCCTCCAAGCAAGCAGACTGTGCCAACTCTGGCGCCCTGCAGCACTCCATGGCGATCAATTCAGCATCTTCATTAGTTGGACTCGGCGGAAGGCCGCTCATCGTCGAGACCTTGCGATTGTCAGCTCGGAAGACAGTGTCGGTTTCAGCGACGTCTCCGTCACCCAAGATCGACCCTGCGTTGACCAGAATTCAGCGGCTGACCAATCAAATTAAAGATCGGTTACTCGAGGATGCTTTTTCGGGTGGCCGCCCCAGCCAAGGCGCGATTGATGAATCGCTAGTGGAAATCGCACGGCTGTTGGGCACGAATTTGATACCGGGTGGTTCAGATAACGCAATTTTCAAAGGTCTGAACTCTGAGCAGATCAAGAGTGTCGACGTGCTCGCCTTGGCACCCAATGCAAGGGCTGATTTCAGTGGCGGGATCACGCGATCAAAAGCATCAACCAGCGTGTTTGTGGCAAACGCAAGTGAGCTGATTTCTGGTGGCGGAAGACTTCAATTTGGAACCGGCAGTCGTCGCGAATCGGTCAACGTGCTCAGCGGTTCATCACTAGGCAGCTTGGTCGACAGGATCAACCGAAGCTCGGACGTGGTCCGAGCACGTTCAGCGAACAGTCGATTGCAAATATATGCACGCGGGTCATCAAGCCAAACATCATTGACCGTGACTTCTCGGCCAGATCAGTTCCTTCGTCGGTCGTCAACAACGAACATTGCTGGCGTTAATTCGGCACAGGTTACCGATGTCGATCTATCCGAACTTGCATCGGGACAAAACTTTGATCTCGAGGGGACGCGCGACAGCGTCGCATCCGCAGCCGCGCTTGATTACGACGGCGACGGCGGAGGATTCGTATCAGGAACAGCAACTTTTGATTTGACGGGCCGCCTGGGCACCGTTTCGATCAGCGCAACCGATGGTGAAACGCTGTCCGAGCTTGCCGATCAGATCAATTCACACACGACCGACACGGGAGTCGTCGCCAACGTCGTCGCCAACGAACTGCAGTTCCGTTCAGACACCAAAGGCGACACCGCTTCGATTCAGATTTCTAATGTGATCGGAAACCAAACGAGATCGGTCGATAACGTTAATGCAAGTCAGATCGACCCGTTCGATTTGCTCGCGATTCCCGACGATACGGCAGTCACATTGGCTGGTTCGGTGACGCGTGCTGCCGATACAGCGCAGCTAACCTATGCGGGTGGCGCAGGCGGTGTCGTCGTTGACTCGGCAACCTTTACGCTGTCGGGGGCCATGGGAAGCGAGCAGATCTCGATCACTCAAGGTGAGTCGCTGGTCGATGTCCGTGACCGAGTCAACCTCGTTTCATCATCGACGGGAATTGTCGCGTCTCAGAGCGGCAACGATCTTGTGTTCCATAGCGAAAAGTTCGGTTCATCAGAGACGATCAGCGTCACGCTGGTCGACATTACGCAATACGTTGACGTGCAGGGCGTGAACGCGAGTCAATTCGAAAATTTCAGCGTCTCGACTTCCGAGCGAAATTCCACGAACACAATCAATGGGACGGTATCCACAGTCGCGGCGAAGGGAGTGTTGACTCACAATGCCCCGCTGCTGCGCGCAGCCGCCGAGTTCACGCTCACCGGCGAATTGGGAAGTGCGACGATCAACGTGAGTGCGTTTGAATCAGTCAATTCGATTCGTGATTCGATCAACGATGCTTCGGCGGCAACAGGTGTCTCGGCATCAACCAACGGACAAGAGCTTACGTTGACCAGCAGTAACGTTGGATCGGCGGGGATTGTTCAAGTCGATGTCCAGTCAGGAACGTTCGATACCAGCGGTGGCGACGGCAACGGCAACGCTGCGGGAACCGATGCAACGGCGACCATCAACGGGACGACGATCACTGCTGTGGGAAATCGTTTTAGTTATTCAGATTCCCTGGGTACTTACACGTTCGATGTGATCCAAGGATTCACGGGGGCGATCGACGAGATCACGGTGGACACGAGCGATGGAGAATTTGCGATCACGGGCGGGGATGGCAACGGTACGGCGGTCGGGATCGATGCCGAGGCAACAATCAACGGAGAATCGTTTGTGGCATCGGGCAATGACTTCGATGTGACGGTGGATGCCGTCGAGGTCACCTTTGCATTGACCAATGGTTTTGTTGGTGCTTTCGATCCAATCACGGTTCGTTCAGAAGCGGAGTCCTTTGATTTCGGCGGTGGTGATTCTAATGGAATCGCAAATGGACAAGATGGTCGCGCGACGGTCAACGGAATCGAATACACCGCTGGGACCGACAGTTTCGCGGTCACAACTCCCGGCGGGCAGGTCACTTTAACTTTCGCGAGTGATTTTTTGGGTGCGTTCGACCCTATCGAAATCTCTTCCCCACGCACTGGCGTTCGCAGGTTTGGTTCTGCCGTGACCTATCACGGGTCTGGATCAAAGTCGTCGCTATCGGTCAACGGCGTCACCCCGGTTCAAGAAGATGGTCGCTATATCGTCGAACAAGATGGCGTTCGGTTAGCGATCGAATTTGCCAACGGTTTTTCCGGACCATTCGATAGGTTTTCCGTATCGGCAGGCCCAACGGCAAATGATTCCCTCTCCTTTCCGACGTTCTCGCCGCTAAACGAAGTGCAGCGCGAGTCGACATTGGCTGTTCTTGGGGATCTCTTCGAGCTCGCATCCGGCGGTAAGTTTTCAGCCGATGGGGCAGAAGCTGCCAACGCGTTATCCGTCGCAGTTGAAGCGATTGCGTCGCTGGGAGCCACCATCGGTGAACCGACCATTCGAGGCAGGTCGTTCAGCGGTATTTCTCTCGACGTGCTGGCTTGAAACCACATCGAAAGGATTCGGATAGGGATTTCCGCGAGAGCCGGACTGACCGGTTGCAGCAACGGATCGACTTGTGTTGTTAGGTCCTGATACCTTTTTCCAACGCAAGATGCTATTCAATCGCGATTCAATCGTTGCGTTTTCGGTCGACTTCACGAATCACTCTGCCGCTGCGTGCAAAGGAGATTCCTTGCTCTCCTGTGGTGTCAATCATGACGGCCTCGATAATGGGTTCGGACACGGCTTTCTCGGCAACCCAATCGACCAGGAAATTGGCGCCGCTTCCGCCTGCGGCGTGTTCCCGTTTAACAAATATCTCGGTCGTTCCTAGCGGCCCAAGCGTCACGGGTTTGGTCAAATACGATGTGATTTCCTTACCTTTCGTATCAAAGTACCGAATGCTTCGAACAACAATGTCATTGCTGTCGCTTGTGTTGCGGACGCTCATGGTGATCGTCAGCATTTGTGGCTTTCCATCCTCGTGATAAATATGCGAGTAGGCGGGAACGTAAACCACCTGACCTTTGCTGCTTGAAAGCGCAACTTGATCGACGAACTGGAGCTGTTGCGGGTAGTCATGCGATTCTTCGGGCGGACGATAATGCAACGCCGCTTCGAATTCGTCTAGCCGCTTTTCCATGTAAGCCGCATAGATAAAAAGCGGGATCAGGGGCACGCCAATGACCAGTCCTAGAATCAGCTTGAACCGAAACATAAATGATTCGACCTCTTCGTGCGTAAGACTCTTTGACATCTTGATTTCCTATTCATACGGATGTCCACGAACGATCCCAGCGATTCGATCTGCAATTCGATTCTCTGCACACTTAGAACGACCTACCGAAACGCGTTTCCGGCGGGAATCGGACTTCCGCTAATGATCTACGCCAGCGGGACGTTGTCCGCTTGTGGCGAAAACGTAAAACCTAATCGGAACACAACGAAAGCGACACCACCACCGGCAAACCGTCTCTCGTTCGCGTTCTCTATTCGGTTCGGATCGGTGCGTTTCCGCCTGCGCGTAACCCCAAGGTTCTGGTTGCGGGGGAAGGGATGACGCACGTCGCAACCCGTTTGCTCATTGCCGATGCCGCCACGATTTGTGCAAACGCCGTTCGCATTTACTCTTTGGTGGCGCCTTCTATCGAGGACGCGTTCAGCCTCGGTTTCCGCAAGTCAAATAACTAACCCAAGCCACATTGCATTACGTCGTTTACCAACGCGGTTGTTCGCATCAGACGATCATCGTTCTCGCAATTTTAAAAGGCGGTCTTGATGTCCTCGAGAGGTACACCGAGGATGCGTCTTGCCAGCGGATCGAGTTCATCCTCTGAACCATGAATGTGGAAAGTTCGTTGGACGTGCTGCATCGTCTCACCGGGTTCCAGAGCGGCGGCGGGAGAAGAGGTTTCCAGTTCATAGAACGGTCCCAATGGCGGTTTGCCTGGCTCGGGTGAACCGTCGTTGTAAGAGTTGATTACATCGCCGGCGTAGGGTTCGTCCTGAAGTTCCCACATGGAATTGACGAATCCATGCGGCGCGTCCTGCAGGTTGTAGGTAACGATGTTGAGCACCTGTCCAGCAGCATCGTAACTTCCGGCGATTCCTTTGGATCGCTGTGGGGTGATCCCGATTTTTCCGCGGCGGGTGCCATCGCCTCGAAAGAAAAGTCTTTCTTCGTCGACCTTCAGGTAGTCAAGCGGAACTTTGCCAAAGTACGTATCGTTCACTTTGGGCCCGAGTGTATTTTCTGCGCCTTGCTTGAAGGGAATGACGACGGTTGTTTCGGGCGAGGGGTTATACATGCCCAGGATCCAGATCGACAACAAACCGGTATCTGGACTCCAGGCACTGGCGCCCGTGTTGATGATGCGGTTGTCCGTTTCATAGGCCACCATGCGGAGCCCATCGGTGAGCTTAACGCCCAACAACTTCGAAGCATCCTGTTTACCTAACAGCTTCACCGTACGTTCAATGCCAAGCTTGAATTGTGAGCCACTGTAATTGGTCAATTCAGTCGCGTGTTTAAACTTTGCCGACGACTCGGACTGTTCAACCAGTTCGAATGCTTCGGTATCGATGACCGGTGGGGTGGCCCAGTCGGAGAACTCGAATTTTGATCCAGGCTTGAAAAACACCGCGTACTGCCCGCCTTCGGGCCCAAGCCAGAAGCGTTCCTCGCCTCCGAAGATATAGATGTGTTCTTCCAGCTTGCCCTGTTTCTCTTTGTCAGAAAGCAAGCCCCTTTCGATCACCGGGCGGTTGATCCAGCCGAAGCTGGGACCGTCCTTGCCGTCAAAGGTACTGGTCATCACACGCCCCTGGTAAGCAGGAGCCACCGCGATCGCGGCGTCGCCCTCGTGCAACAAAACGATCTGTGTATGTTGCTTCATGAATGCCACATCGTCGGCAAACCCGTCGCCGGCCGATGCCGATCCCGAGAGGAAACACAACGCTGCTGCGGCTAATCCGGTTATTGCTTCTGTTCGCATCGATTTCATGTTAGTTCTCCACCGTGACGTTGAATCGCTGAATGAAAGGCAGTTGATTCTTGTTGCCTTTGGCTCTTCCAATCTCAACTCCCCACTGAGGAATCTCTCCCGTGCCGCTTTGGGTGAACGCTTCGGGACGATAAGCACCTCCAGCCCAAGGGCCATCGAGAACCTTGTGTGTCTTGGAAAAGTGTATTCCATCGTCGCAATAGAGGATCGAATTGGTAATCGTCTTTGGTCCTGTTGTACCGATCATCGCCGCAACGCCTTTTCCATGCGGCCAGACCAAGACTTCATGGTTGCCAGGGATCACGGGGTTGCCTGAATGTCGCACATAGGGGCCTTGCGGATGATCGGCGATCGCCAAGCCCATTTGCGTTTGACCCGGGCTCTTGCCAAGTTGGCGGCCCTTATAATAGAGCCAGTATTTGTTTGCGCGTGTAATCAGACAGGCATCGTCAACCAGGTGACTATCAAAGTCATCTGAGTTGTCGCTGTTCTTTAGGACCGGGTTTGCGGCAAGTTTTTCCCACGGGCCGTCAGGTGAATCGGAAACCGCGATACCGATCTTTGAATCGGGGTTAAACCCCTTGCCATACTTTCGGGATGTGCCCGTGTAGAACAACCAATAGCGTCCGTCGGCCACAAGAATATTGGGCGTGAACACACTTGCGCCTTCCCAGGTTCCAGGGACGCCTTTGGAGAGTGCGATGCCTTTTTCTGTCCAGTTGTGCCCATCTATGGATGTTGCATACCAGACGGTCGCATCGTAACCGGGCGAAATGCTTCCTTTGGAATACCACACGTAGTACAGGTCGCCCACTTTGATAATGTCGCTTGGATCTCGACGCATGACGCCAGTTTCTGCACCGATGCCTTCGATGGCCGAGTGGGTGACGGTCACGGTGGGAAGCGCAAGTTCGTCCGCGCTCGCAGCAGTCGCCAGGAGGAAGGTCGCAGCGAAAAAACGAAGTCGATTCATGATTTGCTCGATGCAGGCTGTTTCGATAGTGATTTCTGACGGGCAGCGCGATGCTGCGTGATTTACCGCTCCTGTGGATCCACCAGGTGAATCTCTCGCTGATCCGTTCCGACCGTGGCAACATCGCCAAGTTCAGCTCGGACGTTTTCCGCATGTTCTTTCAGTCGTGCGACGATCTCGGGATGCTGGTCTGCGACGTTTCTTTGTTCACCTACGTCATTGTCCAGGTCGAATAGTCGAAAGTCTTTTAGCGTCACAAAGCCCTTCCATGTGTGACTTGGCACTTTCGACCAAAACGGCTGGTCCTTCGGGACCCGGGGCAAATGCAGTTTCCAGTTGCCTTCGCGTACCGCTTGCAGATTCGTGCCGTTGTAGTAATAGAGTATTTCGTGCGGCGTTGCGTTTTGCTCGCCCCGCAGAATCTGAAAGATGTTTTTCCCATCGATCTTGCGATCTTGGGGAAGCCCGACACCGGCCAGTGAGCAAAACAATGGCAGCAGATCCATGCTGGAAAGCGTAGTGCCAGAAACCTGACCAGCAGGGATTTTGCTCGGCCAACGAAAGATCCCGGGGACGCGATGGCCGCCTTCCATCGTGCAGTACTTACCACCGGCGAGTCCACCGGTCGATCCTGCACGATTTGGTCCGTTATCGGACGTGAACACTACCAGAGTGTTTTGGTCGAGTCCCGCATCGCGTATCGCCTTCATGATTCGTCCGGTGCTGTGATCCAGTTCCTTAATGAAGTCACCGTAAACGCCTTTGGCCGACGTGCCGATAAAATCTTTGCTGGGTAACAACGGCGAATGCACAATGTGGTGCGAAACGTAAATGAAGAACGGATCGTCTTTCTGGCGGCCAATGAAGTCGACCACTTCATCGGTATAAAGTCGAGTCAATTCCTCGCAGCGGACCTTTGCTTGTTCGATCCGCCTGCCTCGATACAGAGTGTTATGATTCTTTCCGCGTTTCGACTCGTAATTACTTGGGATACCAAGGTGATCGTCGAAGCCCGCATCGATCGGGTGCGAGCCATCAATTTCCAGGCCCAGGTGCCACTTGCCGACCATCAGGGAACGATAGCCGGCGGTCCGAAGTAGTTCCGGGATGGTTAGCTCTTCCGAAGCGAAACCGTAGTTTCTGTATTTCGCAATATTTTCATTCCGCGCGACCGGCATGCCGCACCGCATCGGATAGCGGCCCGTCAACAACGCGGCTCGCGAAGGGCTGCACACATTGGCCGGAACAAAGAAATCGGTGCTGCGGAATCCTTCCGCCGCTAAGGTATCAAGATGCGGAGTCTTGACACCGGTTGGGGCATAACAACTGATGTCACCGAAACCAAGGTCGTCGGCAAAGATGACAATAAAATTGGGTTTCGAGCCGGGTTCACGTTGGGGGGCTTTGTTCGCAAGTCTGATCGTCTTTTTGGACGAGTCGGGCTGTCGGCCATCGCTAGCACCCGCGGCACCCGCTGCGGCTGTTGTGGCTGCTGTGGCGTTCGATTGGGTCAGTCCGGATTGATGTTGACCCGTCGATTTTGCGTCAGGCAACTGCAAGAGGACTTCGCCATCGAACTGAAAATCGTCGACGGTGATATGCCCCCACCCGCCCGTCGCCCGATCGACGATTTTGATGAACATCGTTTTGCCAACGTAAGGCGATAGATCCCATGTCGATTCCTGCATGACTTGGTCATTGATGCCTCGCGCGAATCGAACTTCTTTGCCGTCGGCTGTGCACAGTGCGGCATAGGTCGCATCACCACTGCCACCGCCGATCCGAAACGTCATGCTTCCGCCCTTGGGAACAAATAATGGTGACACGATCACACCCGTCTGGGCGTCCATTCCCTTTTCAGCATTGGGTGACGGTTCGAGCGTGGTCAGGTAGTACGTGCCTTGTTTGTTATAATCTCGCTCGTTCCTGAAGAATTTGGTACGACTTCCGATAACGTGGGCAAACTTTCCTTCGACCATCTTCCAGGGGGCCAACTTGCCGGACTCAAAGTCAAACGACGCGCTTCGGGGACTCGGTCTGGCCGCTGACTTCTTGGCAGGCCTGCTCGGTGAACGCGGACGTCTATTTCCTGCACGAGCATTCGGGCTCGCTTTTGCCTCGCTTGGTTTTGGTTTGAAACTCGCCAGCAACGAAGTTAGTTGTTTGACCACTTCGGGATGTTCGTTGTGGACGTTTTCGGTTTGGTTCACATCTGCGGCTAAGTCATACAGCTGCGCCGTCGGCGCATCCTGTTTGATCTGTCCGTCTTCGATGTCGCTATTGACGCTGCCCACAAAACTGGCCGCTGCCGGACCGGCGAATGTGTGGTCACCGGGTTTCTTTCCACCAAACCCACCGCTGCCTCGGCCAGGGATAAACATCCAGTTCCCTTTTCGGATCGACAGATGCGTGCCCTTGTGTGGCGCGAGAACCAGGTGATCGCGAATCGGTTGCTCGGGCTGGCCGACCAAGGCAGGAAGCATATTGACGCTGTCTGCCTGTTGAGTCCTGTCGAGTTTCTGCTGAGTCAATGCGGCAAACGTGGCCAACATGTCGACATTGCCGATCAACTGGTTCGAAGTCGTGCCCGCCTTTACTTTTCCCGGCCAGCGGACGATCAGCGGCACGCGATGGCCGCCTTCCCAAACGCCGAACTTGAAACCTAGCAGATCGCCGTTTTGGCGATGCCCGGCTTTGAACGCGGCTTGCCCACCGTGGTTGAACATGCCGCCGTTATCACTGGTGAAAATCACCAGCGTGTTGTCGCTCAGGCCATTGTCGTCCAGGCACGAAAGTATCTCGCCGACCATCCAGTCGAGTTCGTGGATAAAGTCACCATAGAGTCCACACTGGCTGGTGCCCTGAAAGCGTTTGGCCGGAGTAAACGGGTGATGGATATTGGTCGTCGCAAGATAGAGGAAAAACGGATTGTCTTTGCGGGTGTTGATCCACTGGACGGATTTTTCGGCCAACGTTGTGCCGACCTGATAATCGTTGAATCGATCGTGAGCAACTGTCGCTCCGCCAAATTGATTGGGGCTACGCTGCGCGGCTTCCGGTGGAATCGGGGTGATTGGCGTGACGTCTTTTGCTTTGCGACCAAGATAAATCAGTGGGTCGTCCGGGTCACTGCCGACGATACGATCGTTTTCGACAAAGACATAAGGTGGTGCGCTGTTAACAACTGGCATGCCAAAGTAATAGTCGAATCCAAGATCCTGTGGCCCGGGACGCAGCGGTTCCTGCCACTGGTTTGTCCCCTGACCGAATCCAAGATGCCATTTTCCGATAACTGCCGTGTCGTATCCGCTGCGTTTAAAGACATCCGCTATCGTCGTTTTCTCAGTGTCGACGATCAGCGGTGATGTAACCGGCGCTGGCCCCCAGACACCTCGACCTCCGTTGGCCCGTACGGGATACTGTCCGGTCAGCAGTGCATACCGTGACGGCGTGCAAACGGCGGACACCGAGTGAGCATCCGTGAATCGGCGTCCTTCGGCAGCAAGCTTGTCGATGTTGGGCGTCTGCACTTTGGTCGCGCCGTAACACCCAACGTCGCCGTAGCCGAGATCGTCGGCAAAGATCAGAACGACATTGGGCGGCCGCTGCGCGATCACGCTTGTCGTGCTGGTCAGCAGGAACAGGCTGAGCATTCGAATCAGTGATGTCGGTTTCATATTTATTCCTGCTCGTATTTCGGATGTCGACGATGCATGGCAGTGGCTGAGGATGTCGTGACGCGGGTATTAAGCGGACGGGTACACGAGAGACAGCAAGACGCGGTGTTGCCCCGGTGTCACTGGCTTGCGTTTCGAATGGACTGTCATGTCGGATTTTGAGTTTTTCCTCGGACGCCCCGCGATACTTGATCAACGGAAGTTACCAATAGTACCAGTGCTGGCACCGGAGCGTTTCGGTCCTCAGCCGTGCACCAGAATTGCGTCGATCTTGTATTTCGGTGTGTCCTGATCCTTGAGTCGTGATCCAACAAGCATGAACCCGTACGTCAGCGGGCATCTTGATGGGCCCGGTCGCTGGCGCGTCGCGGCTCACTTGGCGGAAAGGCAGACGACGGATCCATCCTTTAGGGAGACATAGTAACTGCCATGGGCAATTGCGATGCCGTCCCAAACGGGGGCCGCATCGAAACGGATTTGCTGCATCTTTCGACCATCGCGTGCATCGAGTAGCCAAGCGATGCCACCTTTCTGGCCGGCATACGAGGCATGGGTGTCTTCGGCCGTATAGCCTTTGAGCATGGGGACACCGGCTGCCATCACCGTATTGGCGGCGGCGGCGATCGCGTGACCGGCAAAGGGCGTCGGTGTGTTCCATCGTTGTTGCCATTTTCCAATCGCAGGGATTGCCGACCTGTTCGCCTTCTCACTCATTCCGGCGTAGGTTCCGGAATGAACGGAATAAAGTTCTAGTTGATTGAGATCGCGACCGCGTCCGGGCAGATTGCGGCCAGGCGCGTAGCCTCGGACCTCATAGAACAGCTTGCCATCAAATGCGATCGTGTCGCCGGCCGGTCCCGAGCTGAACTTGCCCATCGCGCCGCCGTATCGCAAATCCTGATCCACGGTCCAGTAGGTACGATGCTGGGGCGAATCGTTCAGGAAACCAGGCGACGCCATCAGGTGCACGCTCTTGACGCGTTCGGGAATGATGGGAGTGAGATTAGGTTCGAAGGGTTGGTTCCGCATGAACAGTTCGTTGCCGGTGCATGAGAGAATGTCCGCCTTGCCGCCTTCCAATTGAAATTGCCCCGCCGCTGGGATGGGAAAACTGCGTTGGTCATCTTCGTAGGGACCGTGCAAGATTCGGCTGTGCTTTAATTCGCCGGTCACCGTATCGAGTCCAAACACCGCAATGCCACCATCAAGAAACGTGCTGCGCCCGGCGGCAAAGTAAGCCGTTTCGTTAAAAACCATGATGCTGCCGTGTACCGGCCAGGCTGATTCGAGTCGCTGTGAATCACAGATCAGCCGACGGTCGGGCATCCCATTGAACTTCCACGCCAGCTGACCGTCGGATGCTCGCAGGGCGTAAACCGTTCCGCCACGGCTGCCGACCAGGATCATGCCTTTGTTGTAAGTCGGGGGACTGTCGATGCGACCATCGGCGATGAACGACCATCGCGTCTGACCGTCATCGCGGTTGATGCTATAGAGCGTGTGGCCGTCCCGATCAGCGACGTACACGCTGTCGCCAGCGACAACTGGGGCGGTGGGATGCGACCCGATATCGACACTCCATTTGACCGCAAGAGATTCCGCCGTACGGCTCGGCGTGACTCCACTGCGCATACCGTTGTAGCGATACGTCGGCCAGTCATCGACCGAGGCACTCGTGTTTTCGGCGGATCCGAACGCAGGTCCTTTGACCAAACGCGGCTCGATCTGAATGGTAAAGCGACGATCGGTATTGCCAGACCCGTTATAGAACCCATTCACGCCGGTGGCCATTGTGCCTATGGCGCACTGGCAGACATAAGGTCCGTTGTAAATCATTCCATTGGCAGGCATCACCGCCAAGCCGCACGTCGAACGGGCCCAGGGGTTCGGCGTCTCCGATGCGCCATTGAGTTCTACAAAGTCGGCACCGCCGGATGCGCTATTGAGGTAGTACCGATGCGTGATTCGATTGCGATAGCAGCGGTCGTGCGACATGGGGCCGGTCATCTCTTGCGCCAGCGAGCGGACCACTTTGCCTGTTTTTGGATCATGTCCATTCAGGTTGCGGCTCCAGACCAGTCCGCCGGCGACAAAAACCTCCGTGCTCTTCATGTAGCTTTTTCCTGCGGGTGCGGACCACAGCGTCTTGCCATCGGACAATCGCTTTGCGGTCATCGTGTCATGGATGGCGCAGAACACCATGTCATCGGTCAGCACCAGCGTCGGATGGATATTCGATGAGAACAGCGCGGAATTGGCAGGTTTTTTTCCTCGTCGCACGGCACGACTCGCCTCTTTCGTCACAGGTGGCACGGCTTTGACCGGCAACTTAGCTGACCAAATCACCGTCCCGCTTGCACTATCAACACAGGTCACACCACTTGTGCTGTGATACACAAGTCGGCCGCCTTTCACGGCGAACGTGCCCCCGGTGTATTCGTCTTCGATTGGTAGACGCCAAAGAACATCGCCACTTTTCACATTCACGGCACAGAGCTCAGCAAGGCCATCGGACTCCGGTGCTTTAGGAAGCTTGTAGGGTGTTCCCTTGATCGCGTAGAGCGTGCTGCCATCGATCGCAAATTCGGTGGTTCGCTTTGTCTGTTGATAAACTTTGCGTGTGGCCCCGCTGCGAATTGCTAAAGCCATGACGGGATCGCCAAATCCAGAGCAAACGTAAACCGTTTTGCCGACGGCGGCTAAGCTGCGCTGTTGCTGTGTCGGAACGGATTTGATGCTGCCGGTTTGCCACTTACTCCAGTGTTTCATCGGACGATTCCAAAGCTGAATGCCGTTGAATCCATCGCGTGCTACCAACTGGTAGTCGACCGGCGCATTGACGTCTTCGGTCGTGGCCCGATCTTCGATGGTCAGCAACACGCCATCGGCAGAGACCATATTGGTCAAGGACGGTGACAGCGACTTCGAGCGACCGTACTCAGGCGTGTCGTGCCAGCGGAGACGTTGAGGAGGCCCGACGTCATCCAGTGAGACGCCGTTGTTGTCGGCGCCATGCAAAAACTGGTTCCACTCGTCCAGGCCGTTGGGAACTGGCTTGGCCCGTTTCTTCCACCCGTTGGCCCCTTCGGTGACGAGACGACCGCCGGGAACCAGGACGCGCATTAGTTCTGGTTGCGGCACTTCGCACGACGCTTTGCACAACACGAGGTTCACCAAGTCATCCACGTAAGGCAGATCTTGACCATTGTAAAGATCGCACGAAATTTGCCCGTACAAACCCGCCTGTTGAATCATCTGGCGCGCCGCTGCGACACGCGCCTCATCGCGCAACAGCGCGTGAATGACGAAAGGTCGCTCGGTTGCCAGATCGACAATCGACTGCCCGTCGTCAAAATCAAGCACAACAACAATCCCTCCGGTGAATTTGAATTGTTCAACAAGACTGGATTGAGCGCACGACCTGTCCTGCGACAGACTGATCATCGCCACGACTCCGGCTAGTAGGAAATGGCGATAGAGGTT
Source organism: uncultured Pirellulaceae bacterium (assembly GCA_963975425.1). Lineage (GTDB taxonomy): Bacteria > Planctomycetota > Planctomycetia > Pirellulales > Pirellulaceae > CAXBGS01. The sequence goes on along the minus strand of CAXBGS010000002.1, from coordinate 257,817 downwards.
CCTGGTTATCATTCAATTCTCGCGGCAACGGCCGTGGTTTGCTGGGGGTGTCGAACTTGTTCTCTGGTCGTTTGATCTGCTTTCGAATCAAACGCCAAGTCTTGACGGTGGCTTCGGGCCGTAGGTGAAAGCCGATTATATCGCAGAACTGCGACGGGAGGCCCCAAACACGCTAGAGTATCCGATCGTTTGTCGTTTGGTGCGAACCCATGCGTTTGGGCCCAAACGTGTCGATATAGAAATCGTCTAAATTTCGTAGTGGATGTTGACCCCAAGAGAGAGCGGGATGCACAGACCCACGCTGATGCAATTTGATCGTTAGAAGACCGTGGATTTTATGTTCGTCGTGGATACTGCGTTGCGTCGCGTCATGCCATCAACGGACGCATTGTCAAAGAATGAAGATCGAAACACGTCGACGTCGTAGATTCAGCTCGACAATTCTTGGTCCTAGCGGCGGAAGGCGTTTGGGCGTCGCTGGCCGGACCTTCTCCACGAATTTCCTTCAAGCATTCGCGATCTTAGGCCGGTCAACAGCGGCCCCTCGCATCAAGACACTAAACGCAGATGTTGAATATTATGACGAGTCGTCGCAACAGACGCGTTCATGCGTTAGCGGGTGTTGCGCGGCGCATCATCTTTGCGTGGTCCGAGTGCTGACTGGGAAAGAAAAGAGATTGATGAGAAAGCAACCAATCGAGAAACCCGCCGTGCGTTTGGGCAAGAGCAAGCCGAAAGCTTTGAGAGCACGGGCGAATTTCGCCGCGCGACTGATCGCCGTTGTGATTCTTTTCGCGGCAACTCGCGGTTATGCCGACGAGCCGATCGACATCGGATCACGCCGCGAATTGTTTGTTGACGATCTGCTTATCGACCGTATGGACGGCGTAGCATTGCGGTTGCACCATCCGATCAAGACAACGAGACCAGAGTCGCCGTTACCACGCGTCGCTTACACCACTGTCATCAAAGACAAGGACGAAATGGGGGTTCTGTTTCGCGCTTACTGGCGCGGTTCCGATCGATCGTTCACCGGTGAGAGACACACAGGACACGCCGGCGAAACGGTTGCCTATGCCGAAAGCCGAGACGGGCACGACTGGACTTTTCCGAAACTCGGGCTGCATGAAGTCAGCGGTACGCGCCGGAACAATGTGATTCTGGCAAATCAGCCGCCGCTGCTGACGAATTTTTCGCCGTTCATTGACACCCGGCCGGGCGTGCCACGGGACGAACGATACAAGGCGCTCGCAGGTTATCCCGGTCCAGGGAATAAGCAAGGCAAAGCAAAGCCGGGCATCGGGCTGTTCGCTTTCTATTCCGCCGACGGGATTCACTGGACAAAGCAGGGTGAGGTCATCCCGTATCAGGATAAATGGCGTCACGCATTTGATTCACAAAATGTTTCGTTTTGGTCCGACGCCGAGCAACAGTACGTCTGCTACTTTCGTACTTGGACGCCGGAGGACAAGCTGCGCAGCATCAGCAGGACAACGTCCCTTGATTTTCAAACATGGACGAAGCCAATTCCGATGAATCCCAATCGCCCCGGCGAACATCTCTATACCAACCAGACGCATCCTTATTTTCGAGCGCCGCACATCTACATCGCGTTGCCGACCCGATACGTCATGGGTCGAGGAGAACCGTCGGCGTCAATCGAGAAGAACAACGCGACGGATGTCTTGCTAATGACGTCACGAGCGGGCAATACGCATTACGACCGGACATTCCAGGACGTCTTCATTCGACCGGGTCTGGATGCATCTGCTTGGACCAATCGCGCTAACTACGTCGCCTTAAACGTTGTCCCAACGTCTCCCACCGAAATGTCGATTTATCATCGCAGCGGAGACCGCTACACACTGAGAATCGACGGTTTCGCCTCGGCGCATGCCAGTTTCAAGACCGGCGAACTGTTGACGCGTCCTGTTACGTTTGCCGGCGACAGTCTTCACATTAACTTTAGTACCAGTGCGGCGGGCAGCGTTCGTGTCGAACTGCAGCGCCCCAATGGATCGGTCATTCCTGGATTCTCACTGAACGAAAGCGATTTGATTTTCGGAGACGAGATCGACCGTGAGGTGCGTTGGGCTGGTTCGACCCTTACGTCAATCGCCGGCCAGCCCGTAAGGCTTCGATTCATTATGCAGGAATGTGATCTCTATTCGTTTCAGTTTCCGAATTCTGAATAGACTTATAATGGTCTAGGCAGTCATAACACGAGTGCCTGTTCTTCGATCCGTTGGCGCATCTTGCCGACGTTGTCGTCGACGCAGCTTGTTAAGCCAGTGAAAGCCGCGATGTTGTCGGGCTATCGCTTGTGCATTGCGAGGTATTTGGGTGGGTCGTCCAACGGCATGTGAACCGCGTTCGCCTCGTTCAGCAGAGGAATTCAGTTAGGTTTCTTGAATCTCAATTCGACCTGTCGCAAGTTTATCGGATTCCATTCCGCCGCGTCCGGCTTGACTCGCAGTGTGTGTTCTCCAGCTTGGTCGATTCGGATCATACCGAGATTTTTCTCGACATAGTTCCCATAACCGCCCGTTGAATCCGCTTCCACCATCAAAGGTTGTCCGGCCAATTTAATACTAAATCGCGACTTAGGCTTTTGGACCGAAATCACGGCGCGAACTTCATATTCACCTGGTTGTCTCGTGCGAAACGTCCATTCGACCGACGCGTTGCGGTCCAGCCAGTATCCGATGTGCGGGATGTTGTTATGCATCCGCAATCCGGCATTGGCACCGCCTTCGTTGTTATTGATGTAAGCTTTGTCGGCGGTCAGCACCACTTTGCCTCTGGCATCGACGGTGGGCAAATTAGGCGCAACATCCAGCGTACCCTTGACCTTTAACACCACAACGCTGGCATGTGGGTCGGGAGCTTTCGCCGGCAGCGTAATTGTTACTCCGTCGCTAGTCCGATTGCATTGAAGCGGGACGCCGCCGTCAAGCAGCGACGCGTGCTCGATATTATTCTGCAGGCCTGGTACTAATAGTTGACCGTCTTGCGGCCAATGAAATACGTGTAAGTACAACAACGTTTTGCCGTCGTGTTGTTTTCGCGTGCAACGGCCCCACTGAAGATTTTCGATTGGGCTGCGTTGCGTGCCATAGATCGATTCGCCGTTGATATCCATCCAAGCTCCGATGGACTCCAGACGTTCAACCGCAGCCGGTAAAAGCGTGCCTTCACCGGTGGGGCTGACATTCAACAAGTAGTTGCCGCCCATGCTGGCGATTTCAATCAGATTGCGAATCAGTTTTGTGGTTGATTTGAAGTCATTGTCACCAATTTTATAGCCCCAGCTGCCGCTGATTGGCATGCAAACTTCCCAGTCCTTGCCTACTGGGACTTGCCGCGGAATATGACGCTCGAACGTTTTGTAGTCTCCGGCACAACCTTCACCCAGTCGGTCATTCGTGATCACATGGGGTTGCATTCGAGTCAGCGAATGAAGGGAGTCAAATGACTTGCGACTCATCTTCCGCGGCGTGTCCCACCAGAAGATCCCGATCGGGCCATATTCGGTCAGCAACTGCGTGACTTCGGGAACCGCTTTGTCCATCACGTACTGATCATTACTGACCCGCTTGATCGTTTTGTCCCAGCTATTGCCAAAGCCGCCGGGATGATGCCAGTCTTGGGCCTGTGAATAGTAGAATCCAAACTTAATGTCTTGCTTCTGACAAGCGTCGGCAATTTCTTTCATGATGTCTCGTCCAAATGGCGTCTTGTCGACGACGTTGTAGTCACTGCATTTGGATCCGAACATTGCGAAGCCGTCGTGGTGCTTGGCAGTGATCACCAAGTACTTCATGCCGGCCCGTTTGGCTCGCCCGACAAACTCATTCGCGTCGAACTTGGTTGGATTGAACTGAGCGGCGTACTTTTCGTACTCAGTGATCGGAATCTTTCCTCTGGCCATCATCCATTCGGCGCTGTTGGGCAGGTCCTGGCCTTTGTATTTCCCGCCGACCACCGAGTACACGCCCCAGTGAACGAACATGCCGAATTTCGCTTCACGCCACCACGTCATGCGCGAGTCATTGTCGGCTCTCGCTTGGACGTCCTTCGTTGCAGCCTCGTCTTGCGCATTGGAAACGCATGGGCCAAGCAAGATGATGGTGGAAAGAACCACGGCGAGTTCTTGAGTTCGCATCAAGATTTCTTGAGTAAGAGAGATGAGATCGATACGCGAGTGACCGAACCAAAAATGGGATCGGAGTCATTCCAGTCAGTTTGCGGTGCTCCCATGGAACGGCCGCTCAACGGCCCGCGTCACCGCGGGCGGGTGTTCGTCAATGTTGGCTAAGGTTCGTCAGTGATTCTGCGCTGAACGCGTATAAGACTTTCGCTAGAGTGCGGCTCATCGAGTCCCATCCGATTGCGAAAGCGATGAAGCGATCTGCTCGTAAACGTCAGCGTAACGCCTCTTCTTGACTTTGACGAAGTCTCCGCTCGCCCGAACGTGGCAGAAACCGGAAGTCTACGTGCGATTCGTCGGAGCTGCAGCGATGCACGATGTATCGGTTTAAAAGTGGTGCTGTTCAACTCGAGTCTGGCGATTCCTGCAAGATACGGTTGTCAGTCGAGTGTGGTTAACGGAATCTGATGTTCAAGCGGAAGAATTCCCAATTGATGTGATCGGTTTACCGCGGCTGCCGCGTTGCCCACTTCCAGTTTTTCGTAAATGCGACTGACGTAGGTGTCGACAGTCGCGTATCGGATATCGAGCTGATTGGCGATTTCTTTCTTCACATAGCCTTCGGCGATCAAGCGAAGAACGTCACGTTCACGTTCAGATAAGATTCGCTCGTCGTCGCTATCGCATGTCTTATCCAGCGACTCGTTTGCCGAACCTGTGGTAGGTCGGTTCGGCGCCGCAGCTCCGTCGATGACCGACCGAAGACTCGCGGCTATTCTGCGGTGGCTCGAAAAATCGACTTCAGATCGTCGACGGTCTTGCGGCCGCCGTGGATTCAAGGGAAGGGAGGAACCTAGCGAGAGCGAAATCGCGATTCCTTGATCATGGTCCAGCGGGTCAAAGACAGCGATCTTTGATGATGGCAATGTTTGGATTAGCTGGAATACGGAATCAAGTCCGTCGCGAGTGAATGCCTTCACGTCGACCAAGACCAAATCGGGCGTTAAATCCATTGATGATTGCCGAATCGCACAGGTCGCGCGATTCGCGTTGGCAAATTGACCAACCAGTTCAACGCCAGGAGCATCTCGCAAAACGCGTTGGATGACTTGCGAATCAGCATCGTCACCACTCACCAGCATGATCCGAATGGTTGTATCCATGTCCTGTTCTCCGCTGTGGAAACCCACCAAATTGGCCTGCGAGCCCATTTCTCACTGGCAGCAATGGATGCAAATCTGCCTTTCTTAACCAGGTAAATGGAAAAAACTTACAATTGCGCCCCTCCCGTTCGGAAATCGCCCCCCTTCGCTTAGCTCTTCGTTGCCACGTTGCCGCTTCCTCCGGCTTTAGGTTGAGGATTCAACGCTCTTGCGATGATTTGTCCACGACCGTCGTGCAAGCCATCCGGCGTGCATGCCATCCGGCGTGCAAGGGGGTTGGGTTGCGTTGCCGACTTGGTAGTGTTCTGTCGATTTCAAAACCATCAATGACGTCCATGTTCGCCGCGAAAGAGAGGGGCGGATGATTTCGCGGGCACGCCACGGCATTCGAGTTTCGGGCTGCGATGCTCGATCGTTCAGGAGTGATGCTTTTGTGCCCGGGGTTTAGGTTTGCAGCATGCAGGCACGCCCAATGGCTGGTCTTGAGCTTGCGAGGGTGCGTGCTGAGTGTGTCGACGGGAGGGGGGCGGCGGAATAGCGTTGTGTACGCGACGTTCAATCGCAGATTCTGCGAAACGTAAACACAACTGGCGTCGACCAGTGTGCCGCTTGGGGGTGCGGCGGTCTCGCTCTTTGTTCCAGCCGACCAGGATCGCGGTTTGCACCGCGTGTTGACACCAGGATTTGCCGCTGTCCTTTAGCCGACTTCATTGGATTCGCTCGCATTCGTCGGGGGGGGCAGGTCTGGCACCGTCGAGGTCATGGCCTGAAAACAGGCGGCCGGTTACGAATCGCGATCTTGGGACGAGGGCAACTCGCGATTTAGAGACGATCGCAACGGCCCGAATCAGCTTGCCAACGGTGGCCGATGCGATCTAGCGGAGCGTCTTGCAGTTCGTAACGACCGATCGTAACAACCGTTTGTGCTTGCTTCTGGTGGCAATCAGATCGCCAGGTTTCGACCTGCGTTTTAAACCGACTATGGCGAATATTCAGGCTGTTATGTCGTGCTTGAGGGGTGTTTACGCGACATGACACGATTGTCAGCCCTGCGTAGTCTGTGACGCGGTCGAAGTTCTGCGAAATGTTACACCTGGAATAATCTGAGGGTTAAGGCACATGACAAATAGTATGCGATTTCTATTGGCGGCGGCGGTGGCCGTCGCGCTGGGCGGCAACGCTATGGCGGACGCCTGGACGGGTGATGGCGCCACCGACAAATGGGAGGACGCAGACAACTGGCTCCTCGATGCCGTTCCCACAAACAACGGTTCAGGGAATACCTTTATCAATGGAGGTCACAACGTTCTCTTCGATGCCGATACTTGGGCTGCTCTAGACACTGCCGGCAATTTGCAAAGCGCGACTCAGTATCGGGTCGTTCGGTTTCTGATTAATGAAAGCACTGCCGCTACCTCCGGCCCAATTGGCACGAACAGCTTGACTTTCGATTTCGGTGATGGACTGGAAATTCTCCAAACGAATGGAACCAGTGCGGTCTTTGGTGGCCGGAATGGTAGTGACACTACCTTGAACATCGTCAGTGGATTGCTCAACACTGGGTCAAGAACCAGTTTTGGAGCCCGAGTCGGAGCAAGCGGAACGGTCAACGTTATGGGCGGCGATTTTATCATCGGCCGTGTGAATCTTCAGCTCGGCATCAACAACGCTTTCGATACGACTACCGGTACGGGCGTTGCCAATATTAGCGGTGGTACTTTTCGCACTCGCAGGGGTGTCGCAATCGGAGGCACTTCTACCTTTCATGTTGCCGGTAGTGGTGTAACCGAGATTGGGGTTGGTTCGCAGGGCAGTGAGGATGGTGTTTGGACTCAAGTGGCTGGCGGTACTCTCCGCACCGGGATTGATGCCGGCGGCATCACTGCGATTCTTGTTGACGACGTCGATGATGACGGGGGTGGCACGCAAGGCAACGTGACCTTCGCCGCAGGTTCGATTCTGGATCCCTACGACTTGGGCGGCGCACCGACGAACGTTTGGACCACGATCATGAACTGGGAAGGCACGTTGGATGATAACGGGCTTGTTCTTAGCTCCGACGCCTTGAACGCTGGCTGGGAGAAACGAGTTGATGGAAACAGTCTGCAGGTGCGACTCGTGGCTACTGCCGTACCAGAGCCATCTTCGCTGGCGCTGCTCGGGCTGGGTAGCGTTGCATTTGTAGCACGCCGACGGCGGTCCTAGGGACAAGAGACCTGAGTACGAGATAGCCCGCTCCCTGGCACTCTCCCTGAGCCAGCGGGGCGGGCTCTCTTTTTGAATGAAGCTTGTTAGAGGCTTGTCGACTAAGTCGTCGTTGAACTTCTTGTGAGCCGGTGGCGCGAGCCACGTGCCACGGAGGGTGACGTGATCACCAAAAAAACTGCGGTTAACGCCATCGGCTGACTAACGGGTAGGCGCAAACTTAGGTGAACGGCAGTGAGTGCCGCTCGGGGATAGGCCCCCATCTCTCGTCCTTTACTGATTCGATGATGCGAAAGTGAGCATCGAAAGGAATTCATGATAATCCGCTGGCTTGCCGTTCCGCTGCTGTTGAGCGCTGTCTTGCTGACAGAATCGCGCGAGGCCAGTGCGCAGATCGCTCTCAACACAAGTGATCGTAACCACCGGTTCGAGGCCTGGGGTACGTCGCTCGCTTGGATGGGCAATGAGATTGGCGGCCAGTCCAATGCTAAAGGGCGCGAAGATCTGATGGATATCTTGTTCGACCAAACCAACGGTCTGGGGCTGAACTTTGCGCGATACAACATCGGCGCCGGGTCAAATCCTGACACGTCCGTTCAGAACATCACCCGGCCGGGTGCCAAGATGGACGGCTGGGTTCCCGATGCACCTACCACAATTTCAGACACCACCACATGGAATTGGGATTGGAACGCCGATGCGACCCAGCGGTTGGTCTTGGACATGGCCATCGAGCGCGGTGTCACTCAGGTCGAGGCGTTCGCCAACTCCGCACCGTGGTGGATGACGAATTCGCTTAGTTCGTCGGGTTCATCGACGAGCAGCAACAATCTTTCGACCGCTCGCCAGAACGAGTTTGCCCACTACATGCTTGAGGTAGCCGATCACTTCGAATCGAATCTCGGCATCCAGTTCAACACCATCACGCCCGTGAACGAGCCAGGGTCGGGGTTTTGGACCGGCGGCAGTGGTCAGGAAGGTATGAATATCACACCGGTCAGGCAACGCAGTTTGATCACGACCTTTGGCCAAGAACTGGCAAGCCGGGGCTCGCGAATCGGTCTGGTTGGCCCGGAAGAAACTTCGACCGATCAGAGCGCCGACACCTGGGGTGTTTACAGCACCACAACCAAGTCACACATCGCTCAGGTCAACACACACACCTACCCGTTCAACGGTGGCAGTGGCCAAGCGGATTCGGAGCGTTTGTTCAACGCGGTCAGTGCCGATGGCAAAAAGATCTACGCGACCGAATACGGCACCGGGCAGGGGGCAATCCGGATGGCCCGCCAGATCAACTCGGACATCCGTTACCTCGACGCGGCCGGCTGGACCTATTGGCAAGCGGTCGAGGACAATAACGGAAGCGGCTGGGGCTTGGCAATCCAGCACTTCAACGGGAACAATTCCCGATTCGATGTGCAGGACCAATACTTCGGATTGAAACAATTTTCAGCGCATATCCGCCCCGGCTCGGAAATCATTGAACTCGCCGGCCAGGAAAACATCACCGCTGCCTATGACCCGCGGACCGGCACCACTGCGGTGGTGGTTACCAATGACGGAGCCGATAACACTTCGGATCAATACAGCTTCGACTTGGACCGAGCGGTGACGTCCACCCGGCTGATCCGGACCACCGACGAAAATAACAGCTTGCGGACCAACGCATACGAATCGCTGGGGCCGGCAACGGTAGGCGGTGGCAACAACATCAGCTTTGATGCCGTGGGTAGCGCCATTACCACCGCGGTGATCCACCACCGTCCCAACTTGATCGACAACCCTAACTTTGATCCCGGAGGGTTGCCCGATAATTCACCAGAGATTGCTCGGTGGAAATCGGCAGGCAATGCGGTATTCGACACCGGTGCCGACATCAGCGGTGACGGCAGTGGATCGGCGCAGTTGCAGACCAACGCAGTGGGCAACTCCGGTCGCATCTTCCAGACAGGAATCGGCAATGCTGACGTAGACCTTACCGGCGTGGCATACCAACTGTCGGCCGACGTTCAGTTCCGAAACGGTGGCAATCGACATTACGACGCCAACACCTTTCTGGGCCTAGAGTTCTACGGCGCCGACGACGAAACCCTCGCCTCCGTGGCGTTAAACCAATACGAGACAAAGATCGATCCAGCCTTCGCCGTCAAACGCAATGGGTTTGAAAGCAGCGTCGACGGCAGTGACCCCAACGACGACGTCTACCGCACTTACCGCAGCGGACGATTCGTGGCACCCGAGGGTACCCGCTACGTGCGGCCTGTCGTGCGTTTTGATGGCGTCGAGGCTGGCAGCAACCATGTGCTGTCGCTGGACAACATCCGGTTGCAGGAAGTTCACCCCGAGGCCGCGGCTCGCGAGTGGAATGACGAAGGTGGTGGCGAGTGGACCAATGATCGCAGCTGGCTAAATCACTCACGAGTTGAAAACAATCGTCACGCGTACTTTGGCAACGCAATCGAACAAGACAGCGATATCGCGATCGATAGCACCCAAGCGGTTACCGGTTTAACGTTTTTCAGCGAGCACCAGTACGATTTGCAAGGCGTCGGCAAACTCTTGATCGGCGATCCGGGGCTGCCCTTTCATGCGTTGGTGGATGTGCGCGTCGGCAGCCACCTTGTCTCGGTCGAAACGGAACTGATGGATGATCTTGACTTGCAGGTGCTGCCTGGCGCGGAAATAGGATTTGAATCAGGTTTGAACCTTAGTGGCAACCACCTCAAGAAACTTGGTGCTGGCGATGTCGAATTTAACATGGGCTTCATCATGAACGGCGGCACCTTGTCGGCGTATGCTGATTCAGACGCAAGTATCTTCTTAGGATCCGATGCGGTGCTGGATGGTGATTTCGAGTTGTTGATTGGCGCTGGCCAAGTCTTGCAGTACGGCGACAGTTTTGATTTGGTCACGTTTGCAACTCTCAATGACTCATTCGATGAACTGGTCTTGCCTACGCTTTCAGAAGGACTTGCCTGGGATGTCCAATACGGGACGAGTCGACTCTCTGTGCGAATTGTGACAAGTGTTCCTGAGCCCTCATCCGCATCTATATTGTTGGCTGGTCTGATTGGCCTTTGCCGTCGACGCAAGCGACCCGGATTCAGGGTGCTCGCATCTAATCGTTCTCCTCTGCTACCCGCGTCGGCCGAAAAACAATTGGCGGTCTGAATCGTAATGTCTAATCCTCTTCTCTGGTCTTCCGATCGGATTGTCCGCGGAATCAAGTCACTTCGGACAAAATCGAAACAACGCCGCACCGCATCACAGCGGCGTAGGCTGCGACGGTTCGAGTCGCTGGAATCGCGCGTCGTACTCGCGTCGTTCATCGCGAACAGCTTGGCGGAATTGCGTTCCTATGGCATGACGGCCAATAATGACACCGTAACGCTGAGTGCCACCGATGGCGACCCGCACCCGGTGACAGGTGTCGTCACGCCAGGCGAGTACTGGATCAACGGCGACCATATCGCGAATCCGACTCAATCGATGCCGATCTTCATGGAGCTCAGCGGCACGGGCAACACCTACGATCTTTCCGGTGCAACCATAAACCTTGATACTCGCAAACTTGATGGCTTTGGTCGAGCACTCGGACACGATAGCGGGGTTGATGTCATTCGAATCAGTGGTTCGAACAATACGGTTTTGGGCATCAACCTGATCGGCCAGGATATCGCACTCGACACCGATCCCAACGCGCAGCGCTATGCGGATTGGGCCACACAGTACATTGAACTTTCCGGTGACAGCAACATGGTCGATGGGGCCAATGTCGTGACCCGTGGCTCACGCACCGATACATACGGTCTGGGCGATGCATTCGGCAAAGGCGCTTCGATGGGTGTCACTCCCTTTATTGGCCACCGCAAAGCATCGGCTTTTCGAGTCGGCGATGCTACCGATGCGGTCGTCAACGACATGCACTTGCAAGTCAATACGTTCGGTCATGGCTTCTTCGTTCAAACGTCCACCAATACAACGTTGACCAACAGCACCGTCACCGGCGAACTATTCCCATCGACCAATGTCATCAACCATCCGCTTTACCAGCAGTACGGATACACCTATTGGGGCAATCCGATCCCTGACGACATCATGATCTCGGGTGCCGAAGGCGGCGTCCGAATGTACACGGGATCGTCGGGGCTGACCGTGGACAATGTAGTGGTAACCAATATGCGTTCGGGTTTCGCCACATCGCTGGGTGCTGGCACAAAAACGCTGACCAATGTCGAGGCGTACGGTACCGAAGCTGCTTTTGGAGTCGGAAACAACACGACCATCATCGGTGCCAAGGCAGACGGCGTGAACGGGCCGTTGGTGATTGTTGACCGAGACATTCGTCATTCTTCCAGCGTCGAAATCGAGTTGGTTGGAAACCAGCCCTTCAACCACGACTACGCCCTCGTGTACGTCAACGGCAACAACATGGACGTCAGTATCACCAGCGATCGACCCGCGGAGGACTTCCAAGGGACGACTCTGTTTCGTAGCGCACAGTTCTGGTACGAAAACTGGCGAGAAAACAACGGCACCACGACGCACGACGTCTCTGGCTATGATCACGTCAACTCGGAAATCATTAACGACACCAACATGACCCTGATTCTTGGGGAGCAAGCCAGTGGCACTACGGGCAGGTCACAGGGACTGGTCATCACCAACGGGGAAAACAACGACTACGACGGAATCTCATTGGTGCCATCTGGCAAGCGCACGGTGCTTGTCCACCCCGATGGCTTAGGCAATAACGGAACCGCCGCGGATGGCTCGTTGGAGACCAACGCATCGATCGTTGCTGACGGGGGCACCCTGGAAATTCAGCCAGGGATCCAGATTGCGGACGAAAAACTAACGATCACGGGCGACGGCGTCGATGGCAATGGAGCGTTGTATTCCGACGGGTCCGTTAACTCCGGTACTCGATTCGGTAGCTCTAACAACGGCGACGAGAGCACCATCTTTCTCGACGGCGATGCGTCGATTGGGGTGGGCGTCGCGGGCAATCAACTCTTAGCCGGCCGAATTCAGGGCACAGGCGATCTGACCAAGCTTGGCGACGGAAAACTTGTCATCGGAAAATCAAGTACCTTTGATGGAAATCTGATTGTCGCCGAAGGCCATGTCACGGGACGTCCCGGCGTGGTTCACCGTGATTTGACGGTCGCGGCGGGCGCCTCGATTTCGGGAATCGGTAACAACGCGTTCAACACTCAAGGCGACGTCAGTCTTGACGGCCAACTCGATCTCAACGACCGCACCGACGGCAATACACTCTCGGGCAAGATTGGCCGGTTATTCGGCACCGGGCAAGTGGTATCGTCCAATCCATTCGCTGGTTCAGCCGCCAACTTGGAAATCGCGTTCGGATCCGGCGAAGCTGATTTCTTGGGAGACATTTCAACCGCAGTCTCCCTCACCAAATCGGGCGCAGGCACGCAGATCCTCTCAGGCATTAACGCCTATACAGGCACGACCACCGTCAACGGCGGCATGCTGCAGGTCGATGGGACACACACCGGCGGTGGGCAATACACGGTCGGTTCCGGTGGCACACTTGGCGGCAACGGTTCAGTCGACTCGGCCGTGATGGTCAACTCCGGCGGGCATCTCTCTCCGGGCGCCAGCGCCGGCTCGATAACGGTGACGGATGTGTCGTGGTCATCGGGCGCCTTTTTCGACGTGGAACTGGCCGGAACGACACCGGAATCCGAATACGACCAACTGATCACGGACTCGGCCGCGCTCGGCGGCCTGTTGACTATCTCATTACTCGAGTCAGCTGGAGTAACCTATCTGCCTCTACCGACGGACACATATACGATTCTCGCATCCAATACCAATTTGTCAGGCGCGTTTGGCAACGTTGCCAGCGGGCAGCGGCTCGAGACACTGGGCGGCGAAGGGACATTCCTCGTCACTTACCAGTTGCCCGGCGAAGGCGGACCGAGCAACACGGTGGTGCTCTCGGACTTTCAAGCGTCAGCGTTGGATTACGGCGATGCCCCGGCCACATATGCGACGCTGCTGGGCAATGATGGTGCTCGGCATGCCCCGGTGGGACCTCAGCTTGGACCAAGTCGCGACACCGAAGGCAATGGTGTCCCATCCGTCGCGGCAGATGGAGACGGCAGCGACGAGGATGGCGTACTTTTTGGCGCGATCGGCGTCGATCAGTCGCTAGCAGCGGTTAACATCGATCTGGAAAACGCGATCGAAGCGAGAGTGGACGCGTGGATTGATTTCGATCGCGATGGGGTTTGGAGTCCGGCCGAAAAAATCCTTGACAGCGTTGTCGTCGACCAACCGTTCCAGACATTCAATTACAACTTGCCTGCGGGGTTAACACAGGGCGATCTTTTTGCCCGCGTGCGACTCAGCACCGATGGCGGACTCGAACCCTCAGGCTTTGCGCGCGATGGTGAAGTCGAAGACTATTTGATCAACGCTGCCCCGGCTGCACCTCTGGTCGAAAGCATTGTCATTAACGACGGCGAGGCGACACGATCGAAAGTAACATCCGTGACGGTCAAGTTTGACAGCGAAGTGGATCATGCCGCATTGCAATCGGCGTTTGTCGTGACGAATATCACGACGTCAACGGAAATCGGCACCGTGAATGTGGTTGCGACCGACGGTGGCGGCATGACGACGGCAGTGCTCACCTTTGAGGGCGCATCCACCATAGCACCCGAGCTTGAAACGCTCCGCACGACGCTGGATAACGGTAACTATCGACTGGACGTTCTAGCGTCACAGGTCGTGCTCGCATCGCATAGCACGACGACAATGGTACTTGACCATTTGTTTGGAGGGCAATTGCATGGACAACCCGACAATGATGACTTCTTCCGTTGGTACGGCGACCATGACGGAGACGGGCTGACGAATTTTAGTGATTTTGCATCAGGCTTTTTGCCGGCCTTCGCAAGCGGGCTCGGCGATGCGGCCTACGACGAAAGCCTGGATTCCGATGGTGACGGCTACGTCAATTTCAGTGATTTCGCTGGTGGTTTCTTGCCCGCCTTCAGCACAACACGCCCGTGATCTCACAACACGCCCGTGATCTCACAGCATGCCCGTGATCTCGCAAGCAAAGTCTTGAAGCCTGGCTAACCGCAAGCGGCAGGCGCGTTTGTCTGCTGACACAGCGAACGCTAACTCGTTCGTTTGCTGACACTGGCAACGCTTGCGCCGCGGCTCACGGTTAAACGGGTCAATAGTTCACTTTCCCGCCGCGCACGGGCGGCTGCCTTTCGTTTTTCCACCAGTGGTCGGGGCCTTCGGCTTCGATTTCTTTCCATACCTCAAAGAGCTGCCTTTTCATCGCTTCCGTTTTTTCCGGCATCGAAGACGCGAGGTCATGTTCTTCTTTCCAATCTTTTTGGATTTCGTATAGCTGAAACTTTGTCAGTGTCTCGTCGCCGACTAGTTTCCAGTCACCGATGCGCAGCGCCACTCGGTCTGCAGGTGGCGAGACGTGCGTTCGCCAAAACAGCGGTGTCTTTCGTTCGACAGGCATTCCGGCAAAGGCGGGCAGCATGCTAACGCCGTCGATCGTGCGATCTTTCGGCAGCGCGATGCCGGTGATGTCCAATACCGTCGCAAAGATATCAGTACCAATCACGGGAACATCGCTGACCGTTCCCGCCTTGATATGACCGGGCCACCGCGCCACGCCGGGCACGCGGATGCCACCTTCATGTTCGCTACGTTTGCCGCCTCGCAAGCCGCCTGTCGTACCGCCAAAACTGGCGACAGGACCATTATCCGACGTGAAAATCAGCAACGTGTCGTCACTCACTCCCTCATTGTCAATCGCGGTCATCACTTGTCCAAGCGCATGATCGAGCTGCGTGATGTTGCCCATGTATTTGCTGTTGTCATCTCCATCGTACAGACCAGCAAATTGTGGGTCCGTTGCGATCGGCGAGTGTGGTTCATGGACCCAAACAGATAACGCAAACGGTTTCGATTTGTCTCGCACCTCACTCAGCCAACGACTTGCTTCAGCAGCAACCAACGGCGCTGAATAACCCTTTAGTTCGCCGACAGGCTTGCCGTTGCGGACAAAGTTGTCAGGGTTTTTATGGCTGGGTTCCGCGTTGTTTTGTGTCGCCATCCAGTAGTCGTAACCGTGATCGCCAGGTTGCGGGTACTCGGGCGTATTGAATTGCGGCTTTGAGTTGAGGTGCCACTTGCCGACGTGACACGTTTCATAACCAATCGTTTTTAACAACTTTGGATAGGTGATTTCACTGGCCCGAAGATGAGCCTCGTGATTGCCCGACAAGTGGCGATAGACACCGTTGCGATATGGAGTCCGTCCGGTCAGGATCGCAGACCGCGACGGCGAACAGACACCGCAGGCTGAATAGCACTGCGTGAACTTCACACCCTGTGACGCCAGTTTGTCGAGATTGGGTGTTTTGATCAGAGGATGCCCATAGGTCGCCGAATCACCCCAGCCCATGTCGTCCGCCATAAAGACCACAATGTTTGGCCTCGACGGCTCTGAGTCTGCATACAGATTGACCGGCAATAACAAGAACATGAGCGAAAAAAGAAGAAACAGTGACTCGCACCGATCGCCGCGAGGACAGATGTCGCTGGCTTCGGTGTCTGTCCGAAGTTCAACGGCGGTGTTAAGGCAGGCAATCGACCAACACGGCTTGGGCAAAGGCACGCCACCGAAGCGGTCGTTGCTGTTAGGTTTGACGTTCATATATTTTTGTGGCTTGGCATGATGGGAAATGTGTATCAAAACGCAACGCGGGTCGATTCAGTTTGCCGCGATGATTGCCGGCAGACCGAGTTGTAAATCAACAAGTGTTACGAACACGCGATTGTAAGAGATTGCCAAGCAGATTTGATGGATAACAATGTCGTTTTATAGGGGTGGAAATTACAGAGTCGTATCTGGGGGCGAATCAAACGCGGCGTCCTCAGCATCGGAAAGCAGCAACAAATGCTACTCGCTGACCGTGGCAGTTGGACGAACGTAGTCGTACCACTGGAATCCGTCAGGCAATGCCTGCGACGATGAAAATTCCAGGTGCATGATTCGCCGATGGCGTTTGGTTCCGGGCACAGAGGCTCCACTGCTGTGGCTGATGAGTGGCCGCATTGCGAGAACATCACCTGCCGCCGCGTGAACGTCGACGACTGCATTTATTCCTTTGCCTTCACTATCACTTGAGAGATGTGAGCCCGGGATCACTCGCAGCGGCCCGTTCGCATCGGTGACTTCATCAAGGTGAATCCGTAACGTCAGCATTTGACGCAGTACTTCATCGCAGGCGATGACATGAGGCACGCCGGATTTGGTCGTGGGGCGGGAAAAGAACACTGACCCAAGCGAGTTGTCTTTGACTGCAATCGATGTGTCTTTGTGCCATGCCAATGCCCACGTCCGATCCGGCGGTTTGTCAAAGAACAGCGCTCTTACCAATCCAAACTGATCGCCGAGTCGATGGTGCAGGAACGACAGCAACACGCTGTTTTGCCAAACCGTTGTCACTTCGGGAATCGTCTCGATCAGATTCCGTGCCGCGTACACATGTCCGCGACTCGATCGGGCACGTACTTGATCGGAATCGTTATGAAACACATCACGGCAAACGCCTAGCAAGCGCTGCACCGTGCCACCATCAATCGCGTTACGCAACATGGAGTAGCCGTCGTGTTGAAGATTTCCGTCAATCATTAGGTTTCCCTCGAGAAACCATCACGCAACCTGCCAAGCAAAATGTCGCACCAATCAATTCAAGTGCGGCAAAGCACAAGTGCATCGGTGAATAGGCATCAATCATGAGGCCGAACAATCGGCCGCATGCCGAACCCACCAGTGGTAATCCGCCGACTAACAATGCAGCAAACTGATCGCCTCGCCACCAAAGCAGTAGCATCGCGACCGCAATCGCTAGTTCAACGCCGCCGTAAAATGCACGCACCTCGGTTAACATCTGCGGCGTCGATTCCTCGACACCAAACGCTGGCAGCAATGCGCCAGGATTTGAGCCAAGCCAGGCGGCAAATCCCGCCCATGAAGCAGCGGTGATCCAGATTACGACGGTGGGGAACCGATTATTCATCCGCTCATTATCGCATACGCCAAACTTTCGCGTCGACCGATTCTGTCGTGTGCGGGTGTGGTTGTTTATCGCCGCGAAGTTCAAGTCGGTTGCCAATCGCGTTCACCCGCTCAATGTAGACTTCCATTTTGTACCTTTATTGTGACAAGATAGAGTCGATCAGTGGTGCAGTGGTGCAGGCGAGGAGCGAAGGTTGAATAAACGAGAAATTGACCAACAAGCGGCCATCATGATTGTCATTGAACACTTTGGCGACATTCCGCCTGGGACGAAGTGTTCGGCGGTGTTCTTCGATCGAGAGAGGATTCGTCGGGAAAAAGAGTTCTATGCAAAGCTGTACAGCGAAAACGGTGTGCATGATCTGGAAATTCTCCGTGCGATGGTCGCGGCGAATGTGCCGGACGATCCCTATTGGTTGGTCTCGTTGAAATCGGGCGACGGGGCGTTGGGGGAGGTCACTCGGCTTCACAGGGTCGACGACCGAACAGGAAAAGTGCTCGCCGATCCGGCGTAGGCGCCGGGGCAGCATGCGATAGACGATGTCGCACGTGGTCGCTGAACAACTCAGCTGCACCCATTGAACATCTAGAGTTGGGGAGCCGCCGGAAAGAAACGGTGCCCCGCGCGATCGCTCTTGAATTTCAATTCTTTATGAACGCGAGGCAAACCCGCCGTCGGTGTTTGTCGACCGGTGCCAAACGCGAGTCCTTCCGTTGAATGTTGCTCGGTCTGGCCTGTGCGCGGAACTCGGATTCATTGCAAATCGAGAAAATTGAGGCTGGATCGGTTCGGTTTTTCGCGGGCGAAGGCGGTTGTGGCGGTGTCGTGATTCGCGATGCAGCATCGCGTTTCGGATCGACAGACGCGACGAACTGCGAGCCAAGTCGAATTCAAGGAGAGCGATCGGCGAATCCCGAGTATTGCTCGACACCCATCTCTGTCTCCCACCGCGTCAATTTTTCAACGAGTGTCTTCACCTTCGCTGGATGACTTGCGGCAAGGTCCCGCAGTTCGCTTCGATCCTGCTCGACGTTGTACAAACTCAGCCTTCCGCTTCGATAGCCGATCAATTTCCATTCGCCTTCTCGCACCGAGACATATTGATCTTCGTAAGCCCGATAGCCAAAGATCGTTCGATCTGGATCGAGGTTCAAATTGGATTTTAGAATCGGCAGCAGCGAGACACCGTCCAGGTCATTGAAACTGGACGGGAAGCCACCTGCAATTTCAACCAGCGTCGGAAACAAGTCGGTGGTTTGAACAACACTGTCGTTTGTGCAGCCAGCCGGTACGACGCCCGGCCAACGCACGATCAATGGAACTCTCGCTCCTCCTTCACACAACGTGTCCGACCGTTTGCAGCCACGGAAAGGCGCCCACTCGAAAAGACTTCCTTGGTCAGAAGCGAGAATGATCAACGTGTTCTCATCCATGCCTCGCTGCTTGATGGCGTTTAAGACTCGTCCAACCGATTCATCAACTGCTGCGACCTGTGCCGCGTAGTCGGCTCGTTTGCCATCCAGTCCCGGTTTTCCTATGGTGCCTCGCTTCAGATCTTTACGCCCGATGTTGGGCGAATGTACGTTGTAGTACCAAAGCGAAACCATAAAGGGCTGTTTGCGTTCGTACCCATCGATAAATGCGACCGTCGCATCGGTAAGTTTGTCCGTCAGGTACTCGTCTGCTTTCGCCTCGGGAAACACTTCGCCGTGGGGTGTGAACGGAGGATAGTATCCCTTGGGGTGCCCGTAATTGCTGGTTCCGATCTGCTGGTCAAATCCTTGGTGGATCGGATGATACGGCTCGCGACCCAAATGCCACTTGCCGACGAACAAATGAAAGTAGCCTTCGTCTCGTAATGCTTCGGCATAGGTGACTTGATCGAGCGGCAGCCAATTTCGACATGGGAATTGCGCTGGGTCGGATTCCCAGTGATTGAACTCGACATCGGTACGACCAAACTCATCAAAGTCGGGATGCTTGGGGCCGCCTGGAATGTGACGCACGATTCGAAGGCGGGCCGGATGTTTTCCGGTCAGCAAGGTCGCTCGACTCGGGCTGCACGTGGGACTGGCAACATAGCATTGGCTAAAATCCATCCCTTCCGTGGCAAGTCGATCGATATGCGGTGTCGTGAACAATTCAGGATTGCGATACCCGAGATTATTCCAGCCAAGGTCGTCCACGAAGAACAGAACAATGTTGGGGCGCTCATCCGCGAAGGTGGCTCCCGTCAACATCAGTAAAGCGATGAGTGGCAAGAACGACTGATTCGTGATTCGTACAAGCATGGGATGTTGAAACAGTTGTCGAGTTGCGGAAATTGCCACTAGCGAAAAATCCGTTCAGCACTTTTTGACGATTGTCGTGTGCGCCTTCGCCAAGTCGCTGATTGTTTAAGTGTTTCTCTTTTTTCAATCGGCCTCAACCCGGCCATCGCCAAGGACAATGCGGCAGAGCTTGTTGCGGAACCGATCTGCGATTTCATTGTACTCCGCGTGTGTCCCCACTTTTCGCTCGGCTTGACGTTCTTTTCTCTGTCTCGCATTGCAAGGGCAGCATCATCCGACCGGGAAAAGGCAGCCCGCACACCGACAGCGAGGTGTTGTATCGTTCGGTGCAAGTGACCTCGCTGTGCGCTCTTGAACGCGAGTTCTTTGGCACGTTTCCTGAATTCGTGGTGTCCACTGGGTTGCGGTTGCATCATGGTCCCGCGATCATGTCGGCCCGGTCGTTTCTCTGACGCAATCGCGCCCGCGCCGAGAGATGTCAGCGTCGGTCTGCGACTTGTGGTCGCGCATTGGTTCTTAAAACCATTGTCCAATCAAGAGATTTCGCCCGCCAAGAGAGCCTCAATCGTTTCAATGACTTCTTGACACTTGTCGCCATCGAACACGTCGGGGTGAGGGGACGCAAAACGGCCGGAATCGTTGTCGAAGTACTTGCCACGGGCGGTCGCGAATTCATCACTCAGGGCGGCGCGGGTCAGAATGTCGGCACCGATGCTGAGGTCTTTACCGGCGCGCCCGTAGGCCTCTTTGACCATCTTGCTGCCAAGGAAAGAGCCAGGATTAACCGCAATCATCGACGGGCCTTCACTGCCGAGCGAATCTGAAAGCTTGCGAGTCCACATCGTAATCGCAAGCTTGCTTTGGGCGTATGCTTCACCGTCTGGCAGGCGGCTTTGGCCGGCGAGAGCACGCGGATCAACGCTTGACTGAGCTGCTGAGGAAAGATTGATGACTCGGCCATCGGGGCCCATGATCGGCAACAACCGTTTCGTCAGCAGGTACGGTGCAATGGTGTTGACGACGAACCGCAGATCGAGTCCCTTTGCGGTCACCGGGTTTGGCGTCATGAATACGCCCGCATTGTTAATCAAAACGTCAAGTTTGGAGTGCTTGGCAATCACGGCTCTTGCCAGTTCTTCCACTTCGACCATTTGAGAAAGGTCAGCCACAAAGCTTTCAAGCTGTGCATGTTTGAATTCCCCAGTCAATGACTGCAGAACCGATTCCGATTTCTGAATACTGCGGCCATGCAGAAGGATATGGTGGCCAAGCGAGGCCAATCGCTTGGATGTTTCCAGACCAATGCCATCGGTTGCACCGGTGACAAGAATGATTTTCTTGGTCATTGTTTATTTTCTGTTTTTTGTAAATCGAATTGAGGCAAAACCAGCTCAGCAAGCCGTCGCATGGTCGCTTCCGTGTCCACTTGATTGAAACGCAGATTCAACACGACGTGGTTCACCCCGATCTCTTGCCGTGTTCGCAAGTAATCAATCAACGCGTTGGCTCCCAACCGATAGCCAAGATGAATCGGGGTTGGTTCTGAATCGGGATCCTCGGTTAGATCGATGTAAAGTGGTTCCAATATCGGTTGGTTGCCACGACCCCGGGTCTGCATGCGCATTCGCCAATCCCGGATTAAATTCGCTTGGGCTGTGGCGGGGCGTGGATACAGCATCCATCCGTCGCCATTGTCGGCCAACCAATCGGAGTCCTGTTGGCTGCCGCCGGTGATAAGCAGAGGTAACTTTCCCGCCGTGGGTTTGGGCAGCATGTCGATGTGTCCGGCCGGACTGCCCAGCGAATTTTGAAAGTCAGGCCATGCGTTGCTCATTTGCCGGATGTAACGAAAGCTTTCGCGAAATCGTGTTCCGCGACTTTCAAATGGAATGTTGTGCGCGGGATACTCGTCCGGACGATCTCCTGACGCGACCCCGAGAATCAATCGGCCACGGGAAAGAACATCAGCAGTCGCCGCCGCTTTGGCGACGTGAGCCGGATGACGTAGCGGTAAAATAATGCTGGCCACGCCGAGCGCAATGGAATGCGTCTTCGCAGCCAGCAATCCCAGGTAAACGAATGGGTCGTAAGTTTGCCCGGCATCGCCAAAGGTCGGTACGTTGAATGGAACATCACGGATCCAAACCGCGGCAATACCTAGTCTTTCGGCCAACTCAACTCGTTCGATATGTCGCAACATCGTCGGCACGGGCCCCGGATCGTAGTTCTCGATCGGAACGACCAGCCCAATGCTTAACTTGCCCGTTTGGAACACGCGGTTGTATCCGCGGTTCAGACTTTGGAATTCTGCGACCGTTCCGTTTTGCGTTAACGGCATGTGAGTCCTCGATGTCAGTTGTCGATGACGACTTTGCCCATGGCTTTGCCGCTTTGCAGTCTCGCGTGGGCACTGCCAGCCTGCTCAAGCGAAAACGTTTGCTCGTCCAAGACGGGCTTCAGAGCACCCGATTCTGCAATTGCAGCCAAATCCTTCAAGATCTGCGCGTGGGATTCGCGTCGGAAGTTGTGCAGCATCGGGATTAGCATGAACACGACGTGCAACGACAAGCCTTTGAAGTGAGCCGGCGTTAAGTCGAGTTCGCAAAGCGAAACCGTCGTCGCCACTTGCCCATTGAGCGCCGCGGCCTCAAACGATTTCGTTAAGTTGGCACCGCCGACCGAATCAAAAACGAGCTCAAACCCATTGCCACCGGTATGCTTGGCGACATAGTCCTCAACGGTTTCTGATTTATAGTTGATGGCAGTCGCGCCTAGCTTTTCGATCAAAGCTAGCTGTGTGTCTCCGCCCCCGGTCGAATAGACTTCAGCGCCCCAGTGCTTGGCAAGTTGCACAGCGACGTGCCCCACGCCGCCAGAGCCACCGTGCACCAGGACCTTCTGGCCGGGCTGAATTCCGGCGCGTTGTAAGCCTTCGTAGGCGGTGATCGCAACCAGCGGTAGGGCAGCGGCTTCACGCATCGACAGATTCTTTGGTTTCAGCGCCAGCAGATCGGTGTCCGCCACGATGAAATCAGCAAGCGTCCCGGGTAAGTCAGCCAATCCACCGGCGCACCCATAGACCTCGTCACCCACCGAGTAGTCAGAGACATCGTCACCAACGGCTTCGACCGTCCCAGCAAAGTCCATTCCCAAGATGGCCGGCGTGTCGGGCGACAGCGGTAGATCTTTGCCCATGTTGCGAATCATCGTATCGACCGTGTTCACGCTCGACGCCGCGATTTTGACCAAAACGTGCCCTGATTTGACGGCAGGCGTTTCAACTTCGGCTGCTTCAAAAGATGCGTCCGGACCGTAAGAATTCAGAACCATCGCTTTCATTGTTCTTCCCTTTTTTGAAGGTGTAGCGGGTCAGGTTGGACCCAAGGACTTCGTTCGAGTGAATGGACTTAGTTAGAGTGAATGGTGAAATCGCCAAGACAGTGAACGTCGATCAGGCAGCCCTGCCCAGTTTCGCACTGAATTGGCCCAGCTTCGCAATGGATTAATCCGGCTTCGCATGGATTGAATGTGCGATCGCACCTGGCGAAGCATAGTGCTGTCGCACATGAGAGTCTTGAATTCCGGCGCCGTTGGCGTACTCGATTTCGGCTGCTCTTGAGTGACAACAGCCGGAATCTTTGCGGTTCGACCATGTGCCACACCGACAAATCTTCCCGGCCTGTGCGCTCGCGTCACCAGACGCTGGGCTGTGTGGCTTCCGCTGTATGTCGGAATTCAGCAACATCCTGGGCTTCGGTTCATTAGATCGAGCGAACGCGTCGGTTGTTGTTGCGGTCGCCAACATGGCAATCGCCAGCACGGCAAGAGTTTGATGCATGATTGATCCCATGGTGACTGACATCCGAGACTCCCGCTTCCTTCGTTAATGAATGTCCTGAACGCCCTCGACCAAGCCATTCCAATTGCGTTGGTTTTCTATGTCTCGCTGCATGTCGTTTTCGTCGGCAACCGTAAAACGTTTGATCGCGGGCGTCTTGTTGGTGGCCTGATAAAGCCAGTAAGCTTCGGCCTTTAACGCTTCATCAATCGGCTTGTCGATGGATTCGTAGACGGTCTGTTTGCAAGCGTTGATGGATTCGGCCGGGAACGTCGCGATTCGCTTGGCCAGCTTGTCGACGTAAAGGCCGATTTCATCGGCATCGAGTGCCTTGTTGATGGTGCCGTAGGCTTCCGCTTCATCCGCATCAAAGTCACGAGCACTCAAGATGATTTCTAACGCGCGACCCAGGCCCACCTGACGTGCCATGCGAGACGCACCGCCACCGCACGGCAGGATGCCCATGCCGACTTCCATTTGCATGAATTTGAATTTTCCGCGAGCCGCGAATCGCATATCGCAGGCGAGCGCGAACTCATGGCCTCCGCCACGTGCGAAACCTTCCAGCTTGGCGATTGTGGCTTGAGGCAATTTGCTGACTCGCTCAAGCACCCTTTGCAAATCGAGCAGTTTGGCTTCGTCTCGAGAAACCGTCTCCGTTGACATGTCTTTCAGCAGATTGGTGTCGTAGTGGCAAACCCAGATCTCGGGGTGTGCCGATTCGAATACGACCACTTTCACTTCTCGGTCGCGTTCCAGCCGTAAGCAAAGCGTGTTGAGGTCGGCCAGCATTTCTTGCCCCTGCAGATTCACGGGCGGAAAATCGATTGTGACCGTGAGAACACCTGCGTTCGATGCAGCTGTGAAAGTCGTGTAGCCTTCGTAATGCATTTCCTCGTTCCCTTTTCTCTCAACCGGCAAATGCAAATGGACGCTTGCGTTGGCCGTGATTGGTATTCATGCTACAGGTAGATCGCAGTCGGGCAAGTACGCACTTTTTGGGTAGGTAGGCACAGAATGGATACCAAGAATGGATCTCGACACACCAGCTATGAACTGCCGGCGTGCCCGGTCGAAGCGACGCTGGAACTGATCGGTGGAAAGTGGAAAGGCATCATCCTGTATTACTTGCTCGATGGCCGACTTCGGTTCAGCGAACTGAAACGTCAAATCGGATGCGTGACCCAAAGAATGTTGACCAAGCAGCTTCGGGAACTCGAATCCAGCGGACTTGTCAATCGCATCGTCTACGCAGAGGTTCCGCCACGAGTGGAGTACGAACTGACCGAAGAAGGCGAATCGCTCAAGCCGGTACTCAAGGTGCTAAAGAAATGGGGAGAGTCCCACGCGTTGCCGTTGCTGGCGAAATCTGCAGCAGAGTCTAGCCGCCAACAAGCGACATGAAGTAACTTCATCGCCGATCCGTCGCGCACAAATCACCCACCGAGGCGTAGCAATCGCGTTGCAGCGAGACGTGTTTAAACTGTGACGCACGCGCCAAACAATCAACGACAGAGAGCACACTCGTGAATCAACGATCGATCGTATTTGTGGTCATCGCGATATCGTTTATCGCTTGCGGCCAAGGCAAACTGTTTGCCCAGGCCAGCAAGAACAGTGTCCCGCTGTCTTCCACGGCTGCCGATACATGGAAGATTCGCTGGGATCGGTCGGACGATTTCAATGGCGATTCTGTGGATTGGCGAAAGTGGAACAGGTCGCCTGAAAATTTCGGCGCTTGGGTTTGGGACAACGAGCGCAATGTCACGGTCTCGCAAGGCGTTCTTCAAATCACGATGCGGCGATTGCCAAAACCGATTGTCAAAGGGAACCGAGCTCCGACGCCTTACACGTCCGGCATGTTAAAGTCGCATGTGACGGGAACTTATGGTTACTACGAAACTCGCCTGAAAGGAGCTGCACTATTTCCTGGTGTGTGTCCATCATTTTGGCTGTACAGCAAGATCGATGATTCGATTGTGACAGAGGGCGAGACGCGATACAGCGAGGTCGACATTGTTGAACTGACACAGCGCGGCGATCGAGTCGAAGGTAACCATCGCATCGCCGATTGCAACTTGCATGCAATCGTGTCAGGCGGAAAACCAGGCATGCCGGGACGTCAATGGCGTCGACCTAACGACGAACGATTCAGGGCAGAGCAAGCGAACGAGGTGCGGCTGCCGTTTGATCCGCGCGAAGACTTTCATACCTACGGTTGCGAGATCACTCCGCAGGCAATCACATGGTTTATCGACGGCAAAGCGATCGGACAAAAACCGAATCGTTACTGGCATCGTAAGATGAATGTCGCCCTGTCCCTAGGACTTCGCCCACCCTATTCCATCTATACCGCGAAAGGATTCGTGCCCTCGGACATCCAAGTGACTGACGAGTTCCCCACCACCATGGAAGTCGACTACATCCGAGTCTGGGATCGAGTGAAATAGCTCACCGTGGGGCACTTCATCGCGATAGGGTCAGGACGATGAAAGGCTTCTCGCTGGCATGATCAAAGTTAGATGCCGCGACGGGGTCGACGCCGATCACGCACGACGACTCAGAGGCAAGAAGCAGGTCGAGAACAACCATACGACGTATCATGGTCTGTCCCCTCTGCAGACTCTGTGTCTTCGTGCGAAGTTGTTTTTCGATCGTTTCGTCCGCAACGCATCGCTTTGAACGAGAGTGCGAATGAACTCACTGACGGAAGATTCTTTGCTTTGGACCAAACTAACGATTCGGTTTGCGAAGTCTTCTTCGGTGAATCCGCGGGCAAAGTCTTCTTCTCGTGCGGTGATTAGGTCGTGCTAGTCGTCGAGCTCCGGTCGTTCGCTTGCCGACTCCTCGTCCTCTTGTGTTTCTCTCCCAAGTCGTGCTTCAGCCGGGGCAGACTTAGCGAGAGAGCAAGATGAGAAAGCAACGGAACCAAGCGTTTAAAAAAACGAGGCACGGATCGATGGAGTCGATTTGTGAGTTTTATCAATTCTTTATTTTCGACCAAATGCAGGGTGGGCTACGATGGCGTGGATGGCGGCGCGAAGTGAGAAATCCTCTTGAGCAATTGACTCGAAGACGTCCTCAACGTGCGGACGATCGGCCAGAGTGATTTCCCGGCCATGGGCGTAGCTAATGAGCTTCCCAAGGATGCCCTTCAGGATGCGTTCCTTGTCAGCCATCAGGGCGGCCTTGAGCGTGGGCAGGTCACGCACCTCGCGGCCGCCCGGAAGTTTCATGGCGGCCTCAATCGGCACCTCGGTGAATTTGAGTTTCTTCGTGAACGTGGTGTCTTCTTGCTCGGCAGCCAGTTCTTCAACGTGGCGATACTTGTTCCGCTTGCGGCCGACCGGGTCGTAGTACTCCAGGGCGAAGCCGAGCGGATCGATCTTCGAGTGGCACCGCGAACAACTCTCGAGTTCCTGATGCTTCAGAATCGCTTCGCGGATAGTGGTGGTGCCGCGGATGTCCGGTTCGTTGATCAACACGTCGGCGGGCGGTTCGATGCGTTCGTTGTACAAATTCTTGAGAATCCACGAGCCCCGGTGGATCGGTGAAGTCGCGAAGTCCGTCGAGGTCAGCTTGAGGAAACCGGCCTGAGCCACCAGTCCGCCGCGTTCGTTGTCTTCTGGAAGCTTCACTGGCACGAAGGCATCACCCTGGACTGGGGGCAAGCCATAGAAGCGGGCCAGGCGGTCATTGGCCATGACAAAATCAGAGTCGATGAAGTGTTCCATGCTCAGGCCATTCTCAAGTAGGTGGCGAAAGAGTTCACGGCCTTCGCGGCCCATGGAATCGACCGTCATGCGGCGCACGTTCTTGAATACTCGGACGTCCGGTCCAAAGTCGTCTACCTTGTCGCGCTGCAACCATTGACGGGTAAAGTCGTCGTTGAACCGCTCGGCCTTGGCGTCGTTAAGCATCCGCTCTACTTGAGCCGATGGATTGTTCCGCAGGGTGCCGGACCTGGCCGCGTTGATAAGTTCGGCGTCTGGGGCGGAGTTCCAAAGGAAATACGAAAGCCGGTGGGCGCGTTGTACGTCGGTTAACTCAGTCGATTCGGACTTGTAGACAAAATGTGGCGAGGTCAACAGCGCGATCAACACGCTGCGCGCAGTAGCGATCTGCGGGGCGCCAGACTTATGCTGTCTCCGCGCGATTTCGACGAAAGCTCTGCGATCCTCTGCGGCAAGTGGTCTTTGCGTCAGTAACAGCGCGAGGTGATCGACCAGCTCACCCGGTTTCATGTTCGGCTTGGGGAGAATGGCCTGCATCGCGGCGGTCGGCCACTGCTGCGTCAACGGACCGGTCACCGTCAGACGGGAGAACCGCAGGGTTGGGCCCTTGTGTTCTTTCTTTTTAAGGCTCTGTCCCGGCACGCGGGCGCTATCGAACGTGAATGCCAACTGGTCGCCCGCCTTGAGAGTGAGCTCGGTCGAAAAACCTTTGGAGCCATGCGGAATGGGGACCCGGCGGATTTCACGAAAGCTGGTTGGATGACGCCCGTCCCCGAGATTGATCCCGATGACTTCGCCTTCATCGGATTTCTCCGAACGCACCTTCACCGTAAGGCGGTACACCCCGAAGGCGGGAATGGCAAACTGATCATGGCTCTCCGGATCGATGGAGAAATGCAGATTGCTGCGGTAGGGGCGAAAGCCCGTGAGCACATAGTCGTCTCCATCGCGGTAGTCTCCACCACCGCCGGTCGCAAAGTTTTTGCTGCCATGAAAATGTCGCACATCAAATTCCCACGTCCTTGTCT
Organism: uncultured Pirellulaceae bacterium; assembly: GCA_963975425.1. Taxonomy (GTDB): domain Bacteria; phylum Planctomycetota; class Planctomycetia; order Pirellulales; family Pirellulaceae; genus CAXBGS01. Next base: position 229,308 of record CAXBGS010000002.1, on the reverse strand, counting down.
TGGGTTTGGCGTCCGGCAATACCCGTTCGGCGATGAAGCGTGCGGTCTTAAGGTAGGCCATTACCTGATGCGGCGACATGAGTTGAGTTTCGCCGAACTTGTCGAAGCCATGTTCCACGTGATCCGGCGGCAGCAGGCCGGTCAGGTCGAACCGCACGCCAAAGAGATCGCTCAATGTGTTGGTGTATTCAGCCCGAGTGAGTCGCTTGAGTGGATTGACCGAGCGCTGTGCGAGGATACGTTTCTGCAGCAGCCTGGAGATCTCATTGACGACTTCGGTTTTGGGTTGCGGCGTCTCTCCCGGCGGCATTTCCCCGGCCTCGATCAAGGTCGTTATCGTCTCAAGCAATTCCGCATTGGCCAGTAGCGTGTCTACCGGCCTGTCCAGCCGTACGCCGCCCTCTTGTTCTTCGAGACCATGGCACTTGATGCAGTATTGGGTAAAGAATTGCTTGAATTTAGTCTCCGCGCAGAGACTTCCTGAAAGCAGCGAGCTCGCCAGCAACACGGTCAAACGCAGTCGCATCATGCCAATACCTCGAAGGCCGCGGTGCTCTCCCCGAAACGATCTTGTTCGGCACCAAACAGTTGAAGCAACCCGAGGTAAAGGTTGCTCATCGGGACATCCTTCTTTTGCCAATGGCCCGCGGTCTTCACGCGACTGTCAAATACCAACGCTGGCAGGTCGTCGAAATTGTGGGCGTTAGCGCTGCCCATCGAGGCGGTTAGCAGAGTGGTTGTCTGATCGAAAAGGGAACTGTTGCCTGCGGTGCGCTGTTTCATGATGCTGAGCGAATTGCTGATCCGCTTGAGGATGGCGTGCTCCAGCATGAGCAGTTTCTTGATCTTTTCCGGCTTCTGGCCGTGGTGGGAAAGGTCGTGGTAGTTACCACTGAGATCTGGTTCCTTGAAGCCTTCCCAGAACGGAATCTGAACCGTGACGGCGCGGGTGGAATCGGTTTCTAGCGCGAGGACTGCAAGATCCAGCAAGGTGGCTACGTAGTCGTCGACCGATTTGCGGTCGAAGTCCTTGATTTCGTAATCCCCATTTGGCTTGGAACGATCGGCCCAGTAAGCGCGACGTTTCACGGTCTGTTCGACTTCGCGCACCGAGGTCAGGTACTCATCCAATTTCGCCCGGTCTGTGGCATTTAATCGCTTCTCCATTGACTTGGCTTGAGCGAAGACCGCATCGAGAATGCTGCGGTCTTCGGCGAGTACTTGTTGTTGCATCTTTTCATTTTCGTCGACCCGAAAAAGCAGATTGAAAATCTTGCGCGGCGAGTCGATCTGTTTCACCGGCAATCCGTGCTTGTCCCAGGATATCTGTGAAAAGTTCAGGTTCTCTCCCGCCTGAAAGACCAAGGACTTGAAACGCGTGTCGTCTCCAGTCAAATCCGCGATCGCCTGGTCAATCGATACCCGGTTCTTGCGTTGCAGCTTGTTGAAGTAACCGGACAGAATACCGACGCACGGCGTGTGGCCGAATCCATTTTGTACGGCCGGGTTGTCCAGCCCGCTAAAGATTTTCAGATGGTCGAAATGATCGGACAACTCGTCCAACAGGGGCGGCGCCTTGTCGATTGCACCGTCCACTTGCGGAATCAGCTCGGGCTGATAAAAGCTAAGGTGATTCACGATCGTGAGCAGGCGGCGCGGCGAATCCGACTCGCTCACCTGGCCGAGACTTTCCATGCGTGGGAGGAGCAGGGCAACCCCAGTTCCTTGAAGGAAGGTACGTCTTTTCATGTTACCGTCTATTGTCAAGTTGTAATTGCGGCTTCATCCATTATGACTCAACGCCGCCGCATCCGCAGATAACGCGATTGAATCAAGCCCGAAATTCCTTCACGGCGTCGCCGCTGTCGACGTGACGCAGAGTGTTGATGCCGAGTCCCCGCAGCATCGTCAGCCACACATTGCACACCCGTGTGTCTTTCGGCAGCACAGGATGCTGGCCTCGTTTCAGGTTGGCTCCGGCGCCGTTGGCAACCGTAATCAGTTGCTTCTTGCTGCTGATTTGTTGTTCGATCATCACTATCTTTCATTCTTCCGTTCGTTCAGCGTCCGCTGTCATATGCGTGCTTCTTGGTCCACAATTCTCTTGAATAAATTGTGGGTAATCTGCTGCACGCGTTCATCGGGTCCTTGCTGCGCGACGCCATGACGAATTGGATTCACATGTCCTGGCGGACTAGAAAGTCCATTGGCCCACCAGATGGTGGCGGCGTTAAAGACAATGTTGTTTTGGGGGCCGTCGTAGAGCGTGGCTGCGTAGCGTCCCGTTTTCTTTCCGCCCACTAACGCGTCGCCTTCCGCAACAACGTTCATTCCCGGCAGGTCCATCTTTGGCGCACCGTGCCATTCCCAGCCAAGCAGGCCTTTGATGGAATCGCCTTTCTTCATTCCGGTCCCCGCGAACAGCCAGTGGTCCGGCATCGCGCAAGTCCAATCGCCCGCGCCGATTCCACGTCCACTGCCTTCCCGGTCCAATCGCCCTCCCATCAAGAGAGCACCGTCGGGGCCCATGTTTGGCTCGAAGTCCTTGTCGTTGAGCGATCTTCTGAGAAGCGTCTGCCGAGCGGCTTCAGGGATATTCTCAGGCATCGGCAGGAACCAGCCTTCCCGGCGTATGTTTCGGTTTGGCATTCCATCGCTCGCAGGCAACATCGGTACAACACACAAAACCGAATTGCCGCCGAAAAACGCGAGGCTGACTCCTGCGTCACGTGCCTTGATGGCGTTGTCATACATTTCCAAGCTCCAGTATTCGTCGTGCCCAACGGAGATAAACCCCTTGGCACGGAGTAGACTTTTAGGATCGGTATGCGTGTCGACGTTGGAGATGTAGGAGACGTCGTATCCGTGTTTTTCCATCCAATACGCCAAAGGAAACTCCCACGGCAAATACTCGCCGCTGCCGCCTGACTTCTTCAGTCGATTGACCGGATGCGTGAAGAGACCATACGGGCGATTAAAACTCACGGTTCCGCTGGGCACACCAATGCTCGTCCAGTCCTCGTGCTCGGTGTAGATCGAATAATCCAAGGGCCAACGGTTGTAAGCCGACCAGGTCAGATCGCTGCATTGAAACAGAAAATCGCACGGACGGTCGTCTCGCACGATGAAAATTACGTAGCTTTGGATGCCACTTTCAGCGGCGGTCATCTTTCCAAGATAGACGCCACTAGGCCAACTCTCAGGGATCTCCAGTTCAACTGTGGGTTCCCACTTGCATTCACGAACGTAGTCGTCGCCGACGGCGGGATCCGGCTGGGGGCGCGCCTTAAGTGAATCGAACGTTTTCATCAAACGAGCACCCGAGCCACCGTAGTATCCTGTTCGGAAAACGTCCAGCTTGAAGTTGGATTCCGGATTCGTGCTGACCATGATCTTCAAGGTCTCACCGGCTCGCACGCTGTTTGCACTGCAGTAGCCTTCAATTTCCTGGCATCGCCCGTTCGTAAGATGCTTGTTGATCTTTCCGGGTACGGTGCGAGTTTTGGTCAGCATCCAGTCGCGCGTTCCTGGTTCCGCGTTCTCTCGCCGAATCGCATCGCGACCCGCCGTGTGATTCTCAGCAGAATGCACGAATCGATGGGCTCCAGTTGCAGCAATCAGTCCCGTCGCCGCCGCCCCTTTGATCACTGTACGGCGGCCAACTTTGCCATTCGGATCTTCTCTGTCGATCACGCTATTTCCCCGATCTGATTTTCGTTCTCGAGCAAATGATGCACCAGCCTTGGGCTTCTGAGGCTGTTAAGCACCAGTCGGCAGCATAACAGGTTCGCACAAGACCAGAGCGAAGATCCCCAAGACACCAATCCTTCTGCTCAAAATACGGCTCTCCTGATTCATCCTGTTGCCTCATGACCCTCTGAGTACGTAATTCCTCCCGCAACTTATCCTTCAAGAATTCCGGCGCCGGGTGTTTTCGGGCATACGTTCAATCCCCATCGACTCACGCGAGGGATCGAACGTCTCGCTTTTTAGGGATATGGCAATCAGAGCCGCAACTTTTTAACGAGCAGACTTTTCTCTTCATCGTCTTTCAGTGGCTCCCATTCGATGGCAACACCGGGCATTGCCGATCGCAGTTTCTCGATATCTCGCTCGGTTACATCCACCCATTTCAGCTTGATGGTTTTCAGGTTGTGTGACGACTTGAGTTGCACCAGTCCGGCGTAAGAGAATCGAGCTTCCTGCATTTCAAGCACTTCGAGCGACTTCATCTTAGCGATCTCAGCAAGGGTGGTGTCGTCCAGGCTCGCAGGCCGCTTGGAATTCTGATTGGGAAGCCGTTGTCCCAATTTGAATTTCTTTAGTGGCAAACCCACCAAATGCTTGATCGCGTCAGGCGATTCCCAGTTGTGCCACTGGCTGAACTCTTCGAGTTGAGTCAATTCACCAACCGCCTTGAATGCGGCATCACCAGTGGACGCGCCGGCGAATGTCAAGCGTCGCAAATTTGTAAGCGACTTTAGGTGAGCCAGACCCTCGCCCGTGAATCCTTCAACATCGCGAGATGGATGAAACAAAGACAACCGTCGCAACTTTGAAAAAGCGGCGAAGTGTCGATAGCCATCGTCAGTCAACTGTGTCCCATTGATCTGAAACGCCTCCAACCCCGAAAGCTCCGACAGCAGAGCTAGATGTCGATCCAACATCGGCTTCCCACTGATCGAGATCGACTTCAGACTCTTCACACTGCCAATCAACTTGTAATCCGCATCGGTCAAGTGAGTGCAATCAACCCGCAGGTCGACAACCATCCCGTTATCCTCCTTTACGTTTGCGCCGATTGCTCGCAACCGCTGAGCATTTGGCGACATTGCGAACGCCTTGCCAGTCGTCAAGGCAGACGCGGTAAGGATCAGGATTGAGCAGACCACGGTAACACGCAAAGTCATAAATTTCGCCAATAAAACGAGGAGAGGATTCGAGAGTGGTCGCCGTCGACATCCTGGACGGTTCAGGCTTGAAGACCGCGTTGGTCGTGACGGACATTCGAGAGATTCACGATGTGCTCGGTCGCCGATGCGGTGTCACTCCAATCGTTGATGACAACGCAGGCAGCGAATCCTGTCGTTGCATCGGATACAGACTCGGTGTAGCCCACGTCGATACAGGCGATTGTTATTGCTCGGATGCGGCGGCATTGCGAACGAGTTCGTGAAGTGTGCGGCGGAGCGACTTGTGCGAATAGCGTGCGAACGATCCCTTGAGGTGGCGGATTGCGATCGATTCCACCACATCGGCGAATGTCTTTGTGGGTGCGTCGCAGGTTGCTCATCCCACAAGCAATCCTCATTTCGATTAGCCGAAATAGCCGAACGACAGAGAGGCCATCAATCTGCTCGACGTTCCGCTCACCGACCGGTTCGAAGACAGAGAATTCGCCATCTTTGCCCGCTCTCTGACCAGCGATCAAAAACCGAATTGTAATACCGTCCGCGGTGCGAAACTCCGCTTTTTTTGCGTCCCTTGCGAATCCGGCGTCAGTCAAAACCGTTCGACCAGAATCGCTGTCCTCGGATCGAATGACTAGACCAAAGTCCGTTGTGTTGCGTTGGTATCCAAAAAGGCAAACAGCGACACCTCCGCAATCCGAATAGTCGATTGCGGCGTCGGTGAGCAAGTCATGACAGCGCGCAGCAACATCCCAAAGCGATTCATTGCCGAGCGTCGTATAAACATTCTTGCCTGTGTTCATCATTTGCCTCACGTCCAATGATACCTGCACGGCGCCGGAGATACCTGCACGGCGCCGGAACGAAATAGAGACCAATCAACGGCGGGTGAAGCGCACGAATGAGTAACGCTCGCCGGGGATTTCTTTTCCGCGGGTGTTTCGTTGTGGGTTAGGCTTCCAGACTGACGGCTTTGACAAGCAGCACGCTTATCCCACGTTACCGTTTGACAGATTCGACTTTGCGGACGAAGCGGGATGCGTCGTTTGCTAGGAACGTTGAGACGACGTGGAACAAGACGTCACTGCTAAACACAGCGTCACTGAAGCCGCCGATGTTCAGGACGCTGTAGTCGTCTCGCCCCGTTGCCGGCCCAGTTTGCTGGCTTGTTGCGTATGGCTGGATGTCGATGCCAACCAGTTTGGGATCGGTGACACCACTTCTTGCAAACGAATGTCATTCCCCAGGGCGATCGTTGCGCTTCACATACCGCCGCTTCCTGTCGTGTATCAGACGGATTCGGAGAGTGCTTCGTCCATCGGACAAGCCACGAAAGAGATCGCACCTTATCGCTTGGTGAGCGTCTCTGCTTCGGTCCGTCAATTCTGGAAACCAAGATGACTACCTTCATCAAATATGGATTTGCGTGAGTTGCTCAGCGAGTACGGTTACGACGGCGAAGAGATTCCGGTGGTTCGGGTATCGGCCAAGCAGGCTCACGATGGTCCAACGGATCCCGAAGCGATCGAATGCATTGAGCAGTTGCTTGATGCATTGGACCGCTGGATCCCTGATCCGATTCGATTGGATGATAAGCCGTTCTTGATGCCCATTGAGAACGTCTACTCGATCGCCGGCCGCGGCACTGTTGTGACTGGCAAGATTGAGCAAGGGATGGTTCGCGCCGGAGACATCGTTGAAATTCTCGGGCTGAACTTCGCGACCACGACGGATGTGATCACGCAAGTGGAATCGTTTGGCGAGGTTTTGGAAGTTGCTAGCGCAGGCGAAAGTATTGGCGTCCTGCTTCGCAAGACAGCTCACAACGACATCACCAAAGGTCAAGTTTTTGGCGAAGGCGGGAACGTTAACTCCGCATTGCGAATTCGAGGCCGAGGTTTACGTGCTGACGAAGGAAGAAGGATGTCGGCACACGCCATTCTTTGATGTCTATGCTCCGAAGTTCTTTTTCCGAACCACCAACGTGACCGGAAGTGCGAACGTGCTGGGCGGAGTTGACATGGCAATGCCCGGCGATGGCGTCCAGTTGAAAGTCACGCTGAAGCAACCAATCGCGGGGGCCGATGGTGATCGCTTCGCCATCCGAGAGGGCGGTAAGACCGTCGGATCTGGGGTGGTCACCCGCGTCGTTGGATAGTTCGGCCAGCATCAGGAAGCTATGCGAAACGACTGCGACGGTTCAGACCGTCTCGGGCGTTTCTATTTGGCAGACGATCTGCGAACCGATCAGGCCACGCTGTGTCTATCCATTGCGATCGGCCGATGGGGTTCCGGCGCCGCAGTATTCCTCGATTCTTTGCGATTGGGATTCCGTGTTCCGTGTTCCGTGTCACGGGTTTTGCACGAACATCGGACGAAGTAGCTCAGTGGGTACCTTTCCGCTCCTGCCGCCGGTCGCGTCACCGGTTTCGCCGAATGAGGGTCCGCCAGGTTCGCCTGATCCGGGGCCGCCGAGCTACGGCGACGCAGAAGCCGATTTTCCGAAACCACTAACATGTTGCTGGATGGCCACCGCGGTTTGTTCGACCCGGCCATTTCTTGTGCTCTGGCAGAAGTCGGCAGCGAGAAAAGGTCAGCGGTTGTCAGCCCATTTCTGTCTGCACCAACGGACCGCAATTGCAATACGGAGTTCAGCAAAACGAATGGCAGTTCAGCTCAAGCCTTCGCGTCTTTGCATACTTTGACTTGGCGGCGCAATCGCGGAATTGAGTTTCGCTCGCTGTGAACGGCAATAATGTCCGTGCAAAGCTCGTCGCTCGGGCCCTTGCCATAGGCATGCTATGACGCTGATGCTCAATTCCTTCGATTGCTGTTCGCGGCTTTTTTCATGATCTGAGAGGCATGGGACGGTAGCGGCAGATAATCGCTTTCTAGCACCATCCAACGATCCAAACGCGATCTAAGCTTCTCCTCCACATCGGCGGTGGATTTGTCGCCGGCTAGATTCGTTAGCTGATGGGGATCGTTGTTCAAGTCATAGAGTTCGAAGATGGCACGAGGGGTCTCAAAGTAGAGGCGTACGTGCAGAGCTGATAGCTCGCCGTTCGCGTAAGCTGCTTTGACAGCTTCCCAGGCGATATTATCTCCCTTCGTCATATCCACGGGACCGTACTTTCGCTCGGGGATCGCATTGAAGATTAGGTGGTAGCGGTCGGTAGTGACGCAGCGCAAAAGGTCGAATCCATCGCTACGTGTAATCGGCCCCCAATGCCAACCGCGTTCGGCAAAGACCGCTTGTCTGCCGTCGAAGCGTTGACCCTTCAGTTCAGGAAGAAAACTCAGCCCAGTCATTCCTTCCGCCTTTTCGAGGCCGGCCGCAGCTAGGATCGTTGGCGCCAGATCCACACCGCTGACTAGCGCTTCGCTCACGCTTCCCGGCTTTACGGTATTGGGCCAGCGAACAATCAACGGCACATGAATGCCTCGCGTGCAAAGGGTGCCTTTGCCTCTCAGCAATGCTTCGCCATTGTCTCCCATGAAGATCACGATGGTCTTCTGGTCCAGTCCGCGTTTCTCTAGCGCCTGCATCATCAGACCAACACCCGTATCAAGCTCACGCACATCGGCAAGATAGCGAGCGTAGTCCAGACGCACCTCGGGCAGATCCGGCCAATCGGGAGGTAAGGTCAACTTCGCAGGATCGATTTTGTCGTGGTCTTCGCCCCATCCGCGATGCGGTTGATTGAACCCAAAGTAGAGAAACCAAGGCTGGTCATCCGGAACGGTATCCAGAATCGAACCGACCTTTTCTCCCACCCGATGCAGAGCCGGAGGTCTCGTTGAAACGCCTTCAACGAAATGATCAAAACGATCTTCAAATTGTGGCCCCCGCATTCCTAGCTCGGTGAGGGTCTCTTGCACCAGCGACAAGTCACTCTTTCTGCCGTTCAAGTGTTGGTGCCGGCCATCGATGCCAACCCAGTACCCAGCGGCGCGAAGCACGTCTGTAAAGAAACGCACGTTCGCCCGGGCCGGTTGCGAGAAGCGAGTGGACGAAAGGCCGACCGGTGATCGACCGGCGAAAATCGCGGTTCTGGACGGCGCGCACTGCGGCGACGCTGTGTAGGCGCGATTGAAACGCATCCCTTCAGCAGCCAACGCATCAAGATTGGGCGTAAGTCCAAAACGCGCGCAATTGTTCGAGCCATACGCGCCAACGTGTGGAATGCTGTGATCATCCGAAAGGACGAGCAGGATGTTAGGTCGAGCGGACGCGGAAAAAGCCGACGTCATCGACAGCAATGAGAACAACGCGATCAGGAAATTCAGTTTCATAGTCTTACCTCATCGATCTACTTTGCATCGGAACGGGGGCACGCCATTCTTTGGCATGCTGACGATCGCGGCGTGCAGATTCCTCCGAGCAGCGCCTGTTCCGCCGAGCAGCGCCTGTTCCTCCGAGCAGTGCCTGTCTTCGGTGAACCGACTTTGCGACGGACCCGACATTTTTGTCGATCCCGCCGCGATGCGTGTGCTGAACTTCTATTCATAACGTAAGAGCGTTTGCCCTTCCTCGGGCATGCGATCGAGCACGCCTTGCAGCTTCTTTCGTGTTTCGTCGTTGCCGGCGACGGGTGTTTTTTCAAACACGTCATTCTTCACGTCGAACAATCGTCCGTCGCCATAAAGTTTCCATCGTTGGTCGCGAGCGAAACGGGTCGGCTGGCCTTTCTCTGGCCGCGGCCAGTAATAGATATAGATCGGATCGCGCGGTTCAGATTCACGCCCGTGCAATTCTGGCGAAAAACTAACACCATCATGAGCTTCCCCCGGCGTTGTTTTACCCACTTCGGCGATGGTGGGCATGAAGTCGGAAAACTCGACCAGACGATTCGTCACGACACCCTGCGGAATCGTCCCCGGTTGATATCCGACGAGCGCGACTCGTGTTCCAGCGTTGGTCGGCGAACCTTTACCGCCTTTGACAGCGACGTCACCCATCATCGAGGTCAACGATTTGTGAGTCCCATTGTCGCCGGTCACTAAAATCAGTGTCTTCTCGGCAATACCCAGTTCGACCGTTTTGTCGACGATGCGTCCGATCAGCTTATCCATATAGGTGACCATGTCACCGAAGTTCTGTTGTTTGTCTTTGCTCTTTCGATTCGCACTGTCGGGTGTCGGTAAAAAAGGGCTGTGCACCAACACCATCGGATAGTAGAGGAAGAAAGGCTCGTCCTGAAATTCCTCCATGCGGTCGATCAAAAACTGGCTGTACACATCCGGGCCGTAGACGTCGTCACCGAAGGTCGTGAGCTCACCGTCGATCGTCACCGACGGTCCCCAGAAACGATCTCCTAGTTTATCAACCTGCCACAAACAGTGGCGTTCAAATCCCATGTCCTGCGGCAGCGATCCCTTGGCGCGAAACGCTGGCTTGTAATGCTCGGCGCCATAGAGTTGCCACTTGCCCGCGATCGCCGTGCGATAGCCGGCGCTGCGCATCATGTGACCAAACGTTGTCTCACCTTTCTTCAAGATTGAGAACGCAGCATAGTTGCGCACGTTGCTCTTGCCCGTCATGATTTTGACTCGACTGGGTGTGCACAACGGCTGTGAATAGCAATGATTGAATCGAATTCCACTCGCTGCTAACCGATCGATGTTCGGCGTCGCGTAGGACGTTCCGCCATACGCCCCATAGCATTCATAACCAATGTCGTCGGCCATGATCAGCACGATGTTCGGCTGATCTGCGCCAGTCACTGCCGACGCACTCAGAAAGAAAACGACGAGGGCGGCCGGGAAGAAGGATCGTTGCATGATTCATGCTCTCTGGTGGTTGCGTAAAACGAACGGTTTGCTGAGCCGTTATTCGAGTTTAATGATAACAGTATGGTCTCCGCCGTCTGCCGAAGTTCAGGTTGCGGCGTCTGCGCTGTCAGAATGCTTTTCTGCATTTTTCCTGTCGGGTTTCGTTTCCTTGATTGCAGGTTTGATCATTGACGGCTCGGCAGTACGCCGTTTTTTCTTCGCCGGTTTTTCTTAGTCGGTTGACCGTCTGAGCTCACCAACTGTGTTCGTTGCAGTTTCGCCCGCTAGCGGTGCAACTGAACGATCGAGAAGTACGCGGGTATCCATCAAAAGCGACAGCGAATAGCCCGCGAGCATCACGGCGACTTGACGACTCTCCCGACGCCCAATGCAAGCCTTGTGATTTGCTGCATCCTTGGACGCTTCCGCACAGCCACATGAGCGTCGGATGAGTGGGCTATAGTGTGGTTTCGATAAAAACGCGAACCTGCGAGTCCCGTTCCTTCGAAAAGCTCAACAAGAAATGAAACATCGAGACACTCGCCGCGCCTTGCTGAAGGCTGCCGGTATCTCCATTGCCGTGCCATCACTGCCGTCATTGGCATCAGGCAGAACGGCGAAGGCACCCAAACGACTCGTTTGCGTTGGAACGCAGCTGGGATGGTACAAGCCGGACTTCTTCGCAGACAAACCCGGTGCGCGGCTCATCAAGCCTTTCGACGACGCAGGTCTCGGCGACAAGCTCACCACGATTTCTGGTCTCGACCACAAAGGACCGACTGGGAATGGTCACGCATTGGTCTACACGCTCTTCACCGGCCAGGTGACGAAGAGCATCTCACTTGATCAGCTCGTCGCGCCGGCAATGGGAGCGGAAACGCGGCATGAATCGCTCCAACTCTGCGCGGGCGAGCAGCGGTTCAACGCGCCGGTCTCGCTGAACAAGAATGGCATCCCGTTGCCACCGATTTTGCGGCCGAGCGTCATGTTTGCCAAGGTGTTCGGTGGCAAAGCTGCGGATATGCAGCGGCAGCAGTATCTTCTCGAATCCGGCCGCAGCCTGCTCGACGAAGTGACCGCCGATGCAAAAACGCTCAGTAGTCGCGTTAGCGCCGGGGACCGCGATAAGCTGGATGAATACTTCAGCAGCGTGCGCGATGTGGAGCAAAAGCTCGCTCGTCGCCGCGATTGGCTGGACAAGCCGTTTCCTAAGCCGGAGGCGAATTTCAAACTGCCGATGGAGGAGACGATTGCGCATTCGATGATGATTCAGAACGAGGATTTGATGTGGGACTTGATGGCGTTGGCGATCAAGAATGACGCCTGCCGCGTCTTTTCGCTGACGATTCCGCTGGCAGATGGCGCGCTGATGCTCGGCGATGAGCTGATGTCGGCTGGTTACCACAACTTGTCGCACCACGGCAACAAGACGCAGAAAGTCGACCAGCTGGTCGCGATCGAATCGGCCCACATGAGCGGGGCGGCGCGTTTCATGAAGGCGCTGAACGAGACGCGCGATATCGATGGCTCGAACATGCTGGACAACACCACGGTGCTGATCGGCAGCGCGATGGCCGATGCGGCAAAACACCGGCGAGTGGACTTTCCGCTGATGGTCGCCGGCGGCGGCTATCGGCATCAGCGGCACCTGTCCTGCGGGGCCAAGCACGAGCACAAAAACGAGATGGCATGCGATCTCTACGTCACCGTGTTGCAAAAGCTAGGGTTCGAGATGGAGTCCTTCGCTACAAGCCAGTCGAATCTGAACGGAGCGTTGCTGTGAGATCTGGGACGAAGACACAAACGCACGAAGCCTTGCTGATGCTTGTTCTGACTTTGTGCCTTTGTGGCTTAGTGAGAGCTGACCAGCCTGATAGCGTTGCTGCGTTTACTCGTGAATTCTGTATCAAGTGCCATGGCCCTGATGCGCAGGAAGCCGAATTCCGAATCGACACATTGTCGTGGACTCTGACTGATGATGAATCGAGAGAGCAATGGGAACTGGTTTACGATTACGTCGCTGACGGTGACATGCCGCCCAAAAAAGCCAAAACGCACCCTGACGCTGCGCAAACAGAACCGTTTCTAAATTCTCTCAAAAACGGTTTCACCAAAGCAGATCGATCCGCTCGGCCGGGTGGCACTCCGCTGCGTCGGCTCAACCGCAACGAATACCTCAACACGGTCCGCGACCTCTTCGGGTTGCGGATGATCGACCTGCCGCTCTCGTTTCCCGAGGATTCGACGAGCGAAGAATTCGACACGATGCCCGCGGGGCTGTTCCTGTCGCCCGCGGTGATGGAGGCTTATCACGAAACGGCAACCGACATTGCCGACCGCTTCGTTCCGCTGCCCAATTCGCCGACTTACAGCTCTAACTTGACGACCAAAACCATCGGCGGCGACCAGACGCGGCGCTGGTTCGGCCCCGAAAAAGACTTTCTCATGTTCACCGGCTTTAACCACTCCGGCTGGGTCGGTGCGCTTTGGGACAGCCTCTTCGTTGCGCCCTCGTCTGGGGTTTACCGTGTGAAACTGCTCGCCAACGCACAGGCTGCAGCGGGCGCGGACGGTAAACCGTTGCGGCTTAGCTTCTACACCTTCGACCCGACCGAGGAGCAATTGCCGAAACGCTACCGAATCGATCGTGCGACTCGGGTGGCCAAGGTCGAGATTGCGGCGGGCGAACCGACTTGGGTCCAATGCGACGTTCCAGTCGAGGCGGGCGAAACGCTGCACATCTACTGCACCAATCGGCTCCCAGCAGACGCTTACCGCGTGAGCGATCAGAATAGGAGCCAGGTCAGCAAGGAGTTAGCCAAGATCGAAAAGCGGCCCGAGCCGACGGTGGAGCTATGGGGCTTGAAAATCGAAGGCCCCGTCGCAGTTGCGTCGCGCGTCGTCGATTTTTTCGGTGTATGGCCACCCAAGCTCGACGTCGCGGAGTTGGAAACGAAGCTGCTTCCGCTGGCGGAGCGTGCCTTTCGGCGCCCCCTGACGGATGCAGAGTCGGAAAAGCTCATTGCCGCCGTTTTGCAGCATGGCGACCAAGTTGGAAAACCGGAATTTGCCTGGCACTACGCGATTCGCCGCCTGCTTTGCTCGCCGCAATTCCTCTACCGCGAGGCTGATGGCGACGAGCAGCTCAGCGACCACGCGCTCGCCTCGCGACTTTCGTATTTTCTCTGGAGCACGATGCCCGACACTGAGTTGTTCGAACTCGCCGCTGCAAAAAAACTATCCGAACCTGGAATTCTCGCCACACAGACCAAGCGTCTCCTCGCCGATCCGCGTTCGCAGCGATTTGTGAAACACTTCACCGGCCAGTGGCTCGGAAATCGCACCGTCGAGTCGATCAACGTCTGCGACAATCGCTACCAGTGGAATGACACAGTGCGTTACGGTTTCGTGCGTTCGACTGAGATGTTTTTTGCGGCGGTGCTACGCGATAACCTGCCGATTTCCACCTTCATCGACTCCGATTTCACCTACGCCAATAGCGCGATGCAGTTGGTTTGGGGGATGAAACCGGCACGAGACAAGAGTCTCGGGGCGGTCGAGGCGCGCCAACGCCAGAGCCTGGTTTGGCCCGAGCCGGAGCGAATTCGTTTCGGCGATTCACCGAACTTACCCCGTCATGTCCTTGATCGTGGTGGCGTGTTAGGCCTGCCCGGCGTCCTCACCGTGACGGGCGACGGCGTGGAGTCTTCGCCGATTCTGCGTGGCGTTTGGGTTTTAGAAAATCTTTTCGGCCAGCATCCGCCCCCACCTCCCAAAGACGTGCCGGCCCTCGATATCGATACCAGCGGTGCCACTGGTGTTCGCGAAACGATCAAAGCGCACACGGAACTGGAAAGCTGCGCGAAGTGTCACCGCGACATCGATCCGCTAGGTCTCGCCCTCGAAAACTACGATGCCATCGGCGGATGGCGCACCAAGTACATGGCCGAGAATTCTCCCATCGATGCCAGTGCCGCCATGCCTGATGGCACCGTCCTCGACGGCGCCTCCTCAATCAAACGCATCCTAAAAGAACGACCCGAAATCTTCACCCGCTGCCTGCTCACCAAACTCCTCGAATACGGGGCAGGTCGCGAACTCTCAGTCGGGGATAAGCAGATCGTCGAAGATCTGGTCAACGCAGAGCCTCCGGAGGGCTACCGCTTCGGCGACCTCATCGGCCTCGCCATCCAGAGCGAAGTTTTCCGAGCGAAATAATCGCAATTGAAGTATGTCCTGTTCACGGTTCTCGTCGTAACCAGATCGTTCCAATCGCCCCAGGCAATCGACAAGTAACTCTGCTTCGGTCACGACGCCGTCTTCGACATGGATTCAATTTCAAACCCGACTCGAATTCGCTGCCGCAATTTCTCTTCGATCGTAGCGTCATCAGCGTCTGGGAATTGCTCTCGGATTGCTTCGCGCGCAATTCCAACCGACGCCTCGTACAAGCCAAGCCCAACGCGCAAAAGCTCCTCACCGGTCATCCGACGGTAAGCCTCCAACTGAAGTTGGTCGATGTCGCTAATCGAATTCGCGTGTGCCATGATCGCCTATTCTGAAACGCGATTCTCATGAAGCCCACCATGGCTCCCGATTTCAACACTTGATTCTACAGGACACGTCGAAAACTCAAAGCGATGCGTACCAAAGTTCTTCCCTGACCTGTTCAGTGTCTCAATCGGGCTGCCGATCGAGACCCTGTATGCGAGACCCTGTACGCGAATTTCGCTTCGCGTCTCGAAAGGGTGTCGCTTCGAGAACGGGCGTTCTCCAGTGCCACCCCGATCTCAACAGAGCGACCTGCCACAGTGCACTGGTTAACACCGACTTTCTGGTTAACAGCCGAACGCTGATTTGCCCGTAAATTACTACGCCAAAAGATGACGAAGCACTTTCCAAAAAAGTCACCGGCGGCGCGAATTACGCCAAAAAAGCGTGCTTTGGGAAGCATCCACGCCAAATTTTCCCCGATCGAGACCCTCTCCGCCTAAACTCTGAGAGAGCGCAATCACCTTAAGTCATTTCCCAACAACAACTTGCAGGAAACTCCGTCTCACACGGTCCCCCGCCTAACCAAACGAGACCGAAAGCACCAAGTACAACCTCTGTTTAACAGCCACCGAGTGTTAACCAGCAAATCTGTTCGTGACGACGAAAACTCGGTCTTGGTTAACACTCTCGCACTCTAACCTGCTGTCGCTAGTAATCGATCGATCGCAGCTTGCCAACGATCTTCGAGCGGGATCATCGACGACGCAGTCCAGGTCAGACCGCCAGCATCAGCGGTTGTGGAATAGACCCACTGCGCCACTCGGGCTAACGTGGGCAAGTCATTCAGAATCCCTCGAGTGATGAACGCCTGGTGCAGCCCGTCCCGAAGGGTCAGATTCCGATCGACCCATTTGTCCAGGAACTCGGCTGCTGCAATATGGTCTGACTTTGACGAATTGCATGTCGCATGAGCCAGCACGAAGTTGTGTCCCAGGTCGACAGGATACTTGGCCCATGGAACAAAGTGGTCAACATGAGCGGTCTTTTCAGACAGCCCTTTGTCGCAAAAAAAACACTTGCTCGCAGAGCATAATCCTCGCCTCGGCGATCTTGTTGACCACCGCCGCCTGCCGGCCAGTATTCTGCAGCAGGATTGCTTTCTCGACCTCTCCCGCGTTCGGCACAGACGGCGTCCTCTGTCGACGGCCGAAACTCAGCCACCAAAGCCCAAACATCGGTCAGTTGACTAGCGTTTAAATTAAACAACGATGCCACGTGCCGTCGAGATAGACTTTCATTCGGTTTCGACCCAATGGAACTTATCGGCACTCAGTTCCAACTCACCATCCCAGCGGTAGGCAACCAACTTGCCGCCCTTCGCTACGCTGTAGTCTGTGCAGGCCACGTTGGCCGCCAGTGGCGTCGGCGTACCTGTTAGCCAATAGTGGCCCACAAACACCGGAACCGCGTCACGGGGGTAGATGTCAACGGTCGCCAGATCGTCCGTAACAATCTCAACGTTCGGCACTTCATCGCTGCCAAGGTGATGTTGACGATAAGTTCGACCAGTACCATCTTCGTACCATTTGATCCGAACTGAGTCTCGCCGGTGTCCAGCCTTGTCGACAATCGAGTGTCCGCTAGGCATCTGCAACTCCGGACCTTTCAATACATTCTCAATCGCGTTGTTCAAGTCGCTGCCGGCATCTTCCGACATGGTTAGAAAGTCGGATGTGAATCGGCCCGCGTCGGCCAATGCATCATTGATGCAGTCGATGTCCCGCGTCTGCCACGAAGCGTGAGCCACACGGATCCCATCGATTTCAATCGCTACCGGAAGTGTTCTGAACCAAGCGATCGCATCAGCAAGTTCGCCCGGCGAAAACTGATCAAGCGTCGCCTGATGCTGCTTCAGGTTTTTGTCCGAATGAGGCCGAAACCATTCGTCCCGCTTTCCTGGACGAGAAGTATGAAACGCAATCGCGTTGTACTCATGATTCCCCATTACGGCTAACGCATCCCCCGCATCAGCCATCGCACGAACAAACTTGACGACCTCTCCAATTGCTGGACCGCGATCCACAAAGTCACCGACGAAAGCGACCTTTCGATCCGTATGTCGATATCCTTTTCCGCTTCGCTGGTAGCCGAGCGATGTCAGCAATCTTTTCAGCTCATCCGCGTGCCCATGGATGTCACCGATGATGTCGTAGTTGGTCACGTTAGACCTCATCAAAATAGTCCGTGTCAATCTTTTTCAGCGTGAAGGTTTGATCACGTGATACACCGATGTCGTATTCAATCATCAGTTCACCGAGTCGATCGCCGTCGATCAAAACAACTTTTTGCGTAACGGCTTCGGCATACTCTATCGCGGTGTTACGAAAACTGCTGGTCGTGATAAACACGCCCTTGCTCGCCTGCTTGCCTGCCAACGCACCGACGAAAGCTTGGATCTCTTTTCGCCCAACATTGTCTTTCCAACGTTTCGCCTGAACATAGATCATGTCGAGGCCGAGACGATCCTCGCTGATGATTCCATCAATTCCCTCGTCGTTCGACGCCTTGGTGACTTTTGCCGCTTCGGCTCGGGAACCTCCGTAGCCCATCGCGAAGAGCAAGTCGATTACAAGTTGCTCGAACTTGTACGGGTCCATGCTCCGGACTTGGCTCAACAGATCGTCAGCTAGCTGGGCATTGAGTTCGCCCGTCAAATTGGCGATTCGCTCTTCAGGCGTCTGAGTCTCCGGTTCGTCGCCTGAACCGCCGCCGCCAATCGCCTTATCAGGACGTTTCTTGTGATGCCACTCGAAATGTTCTGGAAACTGATCAAGATCCTTCAACGTGAGCGACGAAGGCTGACTGCCGATCAGTTCCTGTCCTCGCGGAGTGATCTTCATGACTCCTCGCGCGGTGTATTCGATCAATCCTGCGTGCTTCAGATGAGTCCTCGCCCAGCCCACGCGATTTGCAAGTCGTCGCTGGCTACCGCTGGGGAGCATTTCTTCGCGATCCTCTTTCGACAGTTGCATCGCGTCGGCAATTGACTCTGTGACTTGCTTGATTGCGTGCTCTTCTCCATCGGCGGTGATTTTCAAGAACGGAACAAACATGGATTGAAAGTCGGGAACAGACATGAGGCAGCAGCAACGACAAGGGACAAGTGAATGTTCTGCGGCACGAACCAAGTTTAAAAACCGCAATCCAAGTTTGAAAACCGCAATGAGCGGCTTGCTATTCTGAGCGATCCGCGTCACCGACACCATGCCCACTCTTCAGCAAGTTTCGTGTGATAGAATCTCTGAAACATACTTTGCGTTCTTTTATGGACTTAATCTTTGCGAAACGTATTCGATCAATATCAACAGCCCGAGAATCGGCTTACGCACGCGTTGATGGTCACTCTTGACCGCGAACGCCATTTGCTCACTTCATTCTTAAACTTTCTTGGAGTGCGTAACGCACCAAAAGAAAATCGACTCACGCTGACTGAACAGCGTCTGCCCGGCGATGCTAGTGATGAATCCCCAGCGTTGACCGAAACGGGCCTGCCGGATGGAGCGATCTTTGATGCTGATGGATGGGCAGTCCTCATCGAGAGTAAGGTGCAAGCGAAGCTGACCAAGAACCAGCTCGTTCGTCACATCAAAACCACCGAGGCCCGTGGCTACAAGAGTCCGCAGTTGGTTGTCATTACTGTAGACGAGCAACTTTCGCCTCTGCTGCCAGGCTGTATCTGTGTCACTTGGTGCGAGCTCTATGCTTGGTTTGCAAAACGTGCTGATCGTTCGCAGTGGGCGGGCACTCTCGTCGAATACATGCGAGTATTCGAGCAACAGATGATATGGGAAAACTATCAAATCAGAGGAACCATCACGATGTTCGACGGCTTTCATTTTGCGGCCAAGACTCCGTACACATACGCTGAGGGGAAGCGACTAATCAAACTTCTTCGCCAAGAATTGATTAAGCACCCCGATCTAAATGCGATAGGTGTCGATCCGAAAGGGAAAGGTCGCGGCGCAATCACCGGCCAGAAGCAAGTCGGCGTTTGGGACTATATGCCGCTGAAACAAGCCTAAGACTTCAAGAACTTTACTGACTTGCCACATTTGACTATCTCTATCAACCGTGATCGCGCTCAGGCAGCGATCACCATACCGAATGGTGTCAAAGGTGGATTCAAGAAGAAGTTGCGAGCTGGCGGCATCGATGCTTTTCGCGAGCTGCTCTACGAAATCGAAGGCAATTTAAGGCCCATCGTTGCAAAGTCGGCCAAGTCGAAACCATGGATGTACGCGTTACAGCGTCACTACAAAAGCCAAAGTGCTCCGGGGATCGAAGATGGCAGCGTCGGGGCCGACATGCGAACCGTCATCAAGGGCGGCAATTCAAAGGTAAAGTACCAGCCTCAATGGAGTGACGCGATTTACCAGCTGTTGGCGAACAAACGATCAAATATCCAATTCGGCGTTGTCATGCGATTCAACTACGATTGCCCGATTATTCAGTCGAAAAAGGCGGTCGAGTTATTCGTCGCTGCATTTAGAGGCATGGCACCAGTCGTTGACTTCGTATTGGGCGAGTAAGCTCAGTCGGTCAAGCATCAAGTAATTGAAGAACATCCTTCGCCTTTTGATCATCGCTTTGGGAGTTTCGGCTACGAATCACCGGACAAACAGCGAGACTAGCGTTTACTGATCAATCAGTTTGGTGCTTTCGCTTGTCCCTAATTGTAAAGCCACACTCGGTGATCAACCTAAAGCTCTTTGCTCCCTTCCCTACTGGAAACCCCGGCTTCGGCAATTCACCTGTTACAGCCTCAATCGCGTAGGCGATGATCGCGGGCGGCGGATAAGACTTGCCGTCATGCTCTACATCGTAGGTATGAGAAGGCTTGAAACCAGCCGGCATGCCCAACTGCTCGAACTTAGTGATCGCCGCGAGGAAATGTTCTCTGCGTACGCCGTCGGGAATCGCCATGATGGAGCCTGCTACTAACTAAATCGGTGAGGTTACAACAAAAAGTATAGCTATAGGGAGTATGACTCAAAGCACCAACAGATCATGCGGATTTCAAACCTTCGATCACGGCGTCTACGAACTCATCGGATGCCAAAGGAACTTGGGCGTAAACCAATCCGGTCTCGCCTTCCAGTTTCGCAAGCAAGTGCCCCTTCCCAAGTAGCTTTTCGGCACCCTTGTCTCCCAACGCGATCTCAGAGGTGCCTTCGCCATCGACCCGAAGAATAAGACGATTGCCGAGGTTGGCACGGAGTTGCATTGGCATCACGTTGGCGTCGGGACGTTGGGCGGCGAAGATTAGGTGGATGCCCGCAGCACGGGCTTTGACTCCTAGACGCTGGACTGTTGTGGATACGGCTTCTTTGTACTCTTCCACCATCATCCATTCAGCAAACTCGTCGTGAATCAGCCAAATCGTGGGCATTCGCTCGGCTGCTTCAACTTTCGCGTTGTACGAGGTGATGTTGTTTGCACGAGCGCTCTTGAACCGCGTGTATCGGGCATCCATTTCTACTACGAGGTTTTGCAATCGCGTAATGGCCTGCTGGTTGTCCACGATCACGCCGCCGCCGAGGTGGGGCAGATCCTCAAACTGAAAGTAATCGACGCCTTGCTTCGGATCTATCAAAATGATCTCGGCCTGCGCGGGCGTATTTGTCGCAGCGATTCCCAGCAAAATGTTTTGCATCAGGACTGATTTTCCGCTGCCGGTTGAACCGGCAATCAACGTATGCGGCGAATGTTTTTGGCTCGGGTCAAGATAGAGAATTGAACCATCGTTCTCACGGACCGCAATCGCGATATTTTGGTTTCCAGCGGTTCGTTCGGGGCTCCATTGCTTCCAGATCGTTGCCAAGTTGACGACCTCTCGTTCTGCCCGCTCGACAGCGATGGACACGATGCCAGGTTCAGGTTGGATTGAAATAATGTTCAATCCGTGGGTAGTTAGAAACTCGGATCGTCGCTTTGCTACCTGTTCGACGGTCAGATGTGAGCTTCCTGCGAATTTAAGAAGCGCTGCATTCGGAGTCATTGTTTCCGATAACAGCTTAGCCTGCAGGTTGTATTGCTGGAGGCCAGTTTTCATCTGTTTAACGACCTGCTTGAGCCATTGAGCGTCTACTTCAGACACTTGACGCACCTCAGCAAATTGACTCACCACCGGAGCGATTTTACTGTAGGCCCAGGTTCCTGAAACCGAGAACGCTTCTGGTGTTGTGACGACTTCATCTGGTCCGTCGCTCGACAGGCCCGTCGCTTGGGATGGACCATCCTCGTCGCCTGCTTGGTTTTCCGGCTCCATTGTTTCGGTCTGCGATTCGGCCGTGTCCTCAGTGGGTGCGGGACGGCGAACGGTGTTGGCTTTGCGATTGATTGAAGTTGGTGGTTGGAATTCGTGCTCGATGTTGGAAGGCGGGAAATCAAAACAGCGGTTGCGAACTGTCTTCGGATCGTCGCCGTTCCAGTAAGCAAGAACTAAGTCTCGCAGCTCCTTTCGAGCAAAGACCTCTTGGTGACAGTTGGCGGCCTCGGCAATCTCAAAGGCGTCCGAGTTGTCAAAGTCCGGAGAATGGACGAAGACATGCGAGTAACCAAGAAGCATGATCTTGCATTGCCCATCGCGAATCGCATGACGCCAGTTGCCAACATTGGGCGACTGACCAGCCGCAAACTCAACGCCATCCAAGACCAAATCCGCAAGTCGTGCTAGCCACAGTTCTCGGTCGAGCCGATCTGGATTCCCAAACAAAGCTTCATGGATTCGTCGCACTGTGTCCCGAAGTTGTTTTTGACTTTCCTTTCTCTTCTTCGACAGACTGGCTTCATCAATGTACTTCGCTTCAGAGCAAACGATTGACAGTAACAGATCGCCATCCGCTGTCTCTTCGGGGCTGACAATCATCAAGTCGGCAATTTGCTCTTCACGTTGCCCCAGCCATTCGGCATAGTCGTCCAAGAAATACCAACCGAAGTACCGATCACCGGTAAACTCGTGTCGGATCAAGAATCGGCTAAGCACCACACCCATCAATTCGTATGCACTCTTACCGCGTTTGGCGGCACGCAGTGCCAAGTCGCCTGAAATGGTGTTCGCATCGTCAATCATCTTGGTAGCGAGAGAATCAAAGTCCTCATCGCTCAAGCCCAAATTGAGTTGGCGCAGTCTGCTTTGAAGCATCGTTTTAAGCAATCCCGAACTAGCAGTGGACGAGATCACAAGATTTCGGCCCTGAGTCGCCGACTGCTTGTATCGAATGATGCTAACGCTTTGATTCTGAAGTTGACGGCGATCCAGCAACTCGTCGTAATTCACAACCCAACTAGCCAGATTGTGGGTCTCTTCAAAAATTTTTGCAGTTTCGTTGTCACTGAAATCAAGCTGGCGGACCGGAAGCAGACGCGTTGATGAATTCCCGTCCCAGTCGCCCTTGAAGAAGGTCGTTACGGCCGTTAGGTACGCCCACGTTTCCTCACTTTGAACAGGGCAACAGAGATAGACCACCGATTTTAAATCGTCTTTGGCCGCTGGCCGTCGGCGAGACCACCGCGGTGGAACCAACTTCTCAAGCTGCACCGGCTTAAAGGCTTCGAGCGACCATTCCAGCTTGGCGTGACGTGCAATTACGTCTTGAGAAAAAGATATGTCGTGTGGGCATCCATCCTTGGGATCGGGTGCAGCAGCTTGATCGACAAGGATCCCGATGCGAAGTCTCGCAAGGAAATCTTGTGTTGCCTCGCTTGGGCTGTATGAATCCACGTCTTCATCGGCTGACTCGATGATCTCTTGGTAGAGATGTCGCAGACGTTTTGGCTCGGTGTGTCGAAGGATGATTTGACAATGAACTTCCTCATCGTCTTCGTGCAATACACCTATGCGGTCAACAACCGCTTGCGGAAGTCGTGATGAATCGCTGTTGAAAAGCACCAATGACAAGTTGGCTCGTTCGTGGGGATGTAGACTGACGTATTGCTTTAGCAGTTCCATCACCCGTG
The DNA here is from genome assembly GCA_963975425.1 of uncultured Pirellulaceae bacterium. Taxonomy (GTDB): domain Bacteria; phylum Planctomycetota; class Planctomycetia; order Pirellulales; family Pirellulaceae; genus CAXBGS01. The sequence goes on along the minus strand of CAXBGS010000002.1, from coordinate 206,110 downwards.
CAGCTGCCGGAGCAGGATTCTCATTAGTGGTTGCGACTCGTTTCTTTTCAAGAACTGGCGGTTCGTGAAGACTGTAGTCACCAACCGTATCTGTCACGGACAGCAAATGCGGTTCATTGTCGATCCAACCTACGACCACCTCGGGGTAGAAAGGGTGCTCAAGCTCACGAACCAGCTCTTTGAAGTACAAACGCTGATCGCCAAACTCAACATGCTTCTCGCTAAGCAGGCGACGAATGATATCGCCGACCAGCTTTGCTTTCCGGGCGATCGCTGCCATTCGCAAAGGATGCCATGGCGCGACAACGACGGTCGGAATGTCTGCATTGATCGCAACAGCACCAATCTCAAGCAAGGGGCGAAGCAACTGCTGGCGATTGCTGTCACCCTTCGCTTCCGTACAGATTGTCTGAAGCAAACGGGCGTACTTGGCAAGTTGCGTTGTTAGTGACTCTTCAGAAACACCCGACTCTGTAAAACGCTCGATCGCAGATTTGTAGTCGTCGAGAAACAAATCAAATTGCTCGGAGAGCTCTTGCCGAACACTTTCGGAAATCAATCCATCTGATGCGGCGTTCTCTAAGTTCGCACGCCATTCTTTTTCGAGATCGTTTTCTTTTTTGTACGCAGCGACGAACGATCCTTTGGTTCGGTCGTAGGCTGCGATGAACGTCTTGACGTTGGAGAGATCGACTGCTTGATAGATACCTTTCGAGCTAATCGGATCAAGGTCAGTCCGACACCGCACCAATGGATTCTTCTGCAATCTAACCCAGTCCTCCACAAACTCGCTTGTCACAGCATTTGGGTCATACTGCCAAATCAATTGCGTCGATGAGCTGTCTACGTTCCCTTCAGTGCTCTCTGACTCAACTTCAAGAATGAACTTGAGCTGCAGTGCCTTCTTGGCCTGCGATCGGTTGAGCCGCGTCTTTTTCTCGTTGCTCCATTCGTTGATTAGAACAGGAAAATCAAACAATCGCCCGACATCCCATTTTACTTTTTTGCCAAGCAATGCCTTCAGTCCAGCATAACGTCTAGCGAAGAATGCTCCCGCACTGATGTTGAGATCTCGCAGTTCACGCTTCGTCGCACTGTCACAACGGATCAAAAGCGTTCGCTTCTTGGCTTCCCCGGCTTGGTTAAACAGCGACTCGATGCTTGCGGCCAAGCCGACCACGAAGTCAAAGCACTCCCGCGGCCTGCCGTAGATGAATTTGTCCCAAGCCGAACGCAACTTTCGATCCTCTTTGATCTCATTGCGATGAGATTCATAGAACGCTTGATCGTCCTCGTTCGGGTCGGTGGCCTTGGGGCGTTTGGACAGCAGTTCCAAGTAGTCGCTATCGTCTTCGCTGAGAAGATCAGGACTACGTTCGTCGTAGAAAACGATCGTCGCTTCTCCGAGGTTAAGCGTGACCCGTCGCAGTCCGTCAAAGAGCGGGCGAACCTCCTCCCATTCGCATTCGGACAATGCTTCCGCTTCTCGGTTCCACCCGCTTGCCGCCGCGATGAAGCCTTCGATGACCGGGTGAAGTTCATCCTTAATATCAACACGGACCTTGTCGAATGACTTCGCCAAGTCCTCTTCACTAAGCAGGATTTGAGAAGTCGTTTGCTTACGAAGAAAGCAAGCGTTCTTTCGATAAACTCGATTGTACTCACGTTGCCAAACAGACTTGTGCGTGCGCCGATTGTCATTGATTCGGTCGATAAAGGAGGAATCCTTCGGAAAGTGCAATGCGGGCATGGCACGTCCCAGCGCGATTCCGATCGGCAATCCTTCATCACCAATCAATTCACGTGTTTTCACCACGTAGGACGCAAGCCGCTCCAACGCAACAACGCGAAGATCACAAAGCCCAGCGATTGCCTTTTCCCACCACCGCTGATGCTCCTCAGAAACACTGATCCCCTGACAGGCCGCAGCAACCCACAGCTGAGGGCTTCCGGTCAATTCGTCCAATCCGATGCGAATAAACTCTTTGAGCGACTGATCTTCTTCGTCGCCTGTACTCGCTACTAGTAGAACAGGACGATCACAATGGCGGTTTCTGAAGAACGTCACAGAGTTCGATGTCAGGACTTCCGAAGGCAAGTTCGATTCGCCGATGAAGTCTTGATTTAGTTTCAGGTCGACCGCACTCTTCCAATCCGGATGGTTGAGTACGGCTTCCGCAATGGCGATGGTTTGATGCGGCGATAGGTGGTCGATCATCAACCGCGCGGTGCCTTCGTCGTTCTCTCGCTCAACGTTCGTATCAAGGTAGCGAACGAATACGTCCCCAATCAATTCAACAGGATTCATCGGGTTGCCTCCGAATACGGATTCAAGACGTAGGCACACGCATCGGACAATCGTCTCAGCATTCCCAAGCTGCTGAGCCGCTGCTCCAATCGGCTTGCATTTGACTCGAAAGCCTTGCTGTCGAAATCGCTGTCTTGCATAACAATTCTTGCTTCACGCTCTCCCAGCACAATTCCGTAACGGTCAAATAATCGCCTCAAAAACAATTTGAACTCCATTCGGTCCCGCACGTTCGCGAGAATCAACGCTTTAAGTAATGCGTCGTTTGGGGCGTATCGCAATTTGTTTGTGCCTCGTTTAGAAATCAGCCCGATCGAGCGACCGTAAGACCGATGGACATTACCTGCATGTTGTCGGTGCCGAGCGAGAGCAGACTGTTTCAAATAGCGGATCATTAGATCCGGGTCGTGCGCCCCCTCGTAATCATCTGCATCACGCGGCCACGCGATCTCTCGATTCAGGATGTTCTTGCATTGCGGGTATGCGTCGGTGGCAGATTTGGCCGCGATCCACTCATCCGAATTTGCGATGCCGTCGATCAGAGCAGCGACAGCGTTGGCCGACCGCTGAGAATTATTCTGGTAGCTGTTAATTGACAGTTCACGGACAAGCGTCTTCTTCGGAGCCACGATTTCGCAGATTAACAACGGACGCTCTCCCCCCGTCAAGTCGGCTGCAACCGTCAACTGATAAAGCATGACATGCATTGCCGTGAGTATTGTCAGATGAGGGTAGTCGTCGAACCGAGGTAGCTTCAGCTCAAAGAGATGCAGGACGTCCTCGCCGAGCGCGTCAAAAACTTGGTGGTTCTTGTAAGGTAGATAGCAGCTGCGACGTTGGCTTGTGTCGGGTGACTCGGTCTTCTGAAGTTGTCCTACCAGTGCATTCCACGGATTTTGATTTGTGACGACCGAGCCGAAAAACGGCCTGAGTTGGCTTGCTGAACTAGACCGGCAAAGCATTTGGTAGAGCAGTTCTCCCGTTCTTCCAAAGTTGATGTATTCACTGGTGGGCTTGTCTTGAGCTGAGATTCCAACGTCTTCGTAAAGACAGCTGTCACCGAATGGGAACAAGAACCGCGACGACCATCGGCGATTGGAGTCACTCTCGACGGTTGCAGTGCGCAACATACTGATCAGTTTGACGAACTCGTCAAAAGTTGAGAATCGCTCGCCCACGTACTCAAAGTCCCGTTCAACGACGCCCCGTGCACTTCCTTTCATCCACTTGGCCCACTCGCTCCAAGCGCGACTGTCGTCTGGATACTTGTCCTGAATAAAGGGCATGATTTGGTTGTTGTAGAGAATGTTGCGAAGCATCATCCGCTGATAGGGACTGAAGGTCAGTGGATAATGTTTTCCATCTTCGTCAAGCAATTTCCCTTCGCGCTGCGCCGACTCGGCGACGCAAAGCAGCTCAAGGAAAATTAACCATGGCGTCTGGTTGTCCCATATCCGGTGCCCCCAGATTCGTTCGTCGATCCAATACGCGAGACTCTTATGATCCTGCCACGGAAGATCAATTTCTGGCTTCAGAACGGTCATAGATTTAGCTCCACTTCGACATCAAACGCCTGGCCGTCGTCATTCAATTCGAGAAACTTGAAACTCATCTCTTCATCCTCAACGCCCATCGCATCACGACGTTGTTTTGAAGCAGCAAGAATCCGTGACTTGAATGCGAGAATGTCTTCGTGGCATTCCTTAGAGAAACTCCCTGGCAATACACCCTCCGCGACGCGGCTTAGGAACTCGAACCGTGTGAGAGTCAGCTTTAGGTCAACGAAGATTTCATTCGTTAGTGAAACGCGAAGGGTTGGAAACTCGGATTCATCTTCGATGATCTCAATGCACTCCGTCATTCGCCGCGCAACGGAGACACGGTCCTCCAAAATGCAACTGACTTTCGCGGAAGACCCGGCAAGTCCTGTCGCCAAAAGCAGCTCGCGGTCAGACGAAACCAACATTCCAATGAAAACTCGATTCAAGCCCTTTGTCAGACGGGCCAGCACGCCTTTCTCGATTCGTTGCTTCGCCTTCAATCGGTTGATGACTCTATCCAGATACTCACCAGCAAAACTGAAGACGGTTAGATCCCATGGGGAGAGTTCGTCGGACATCGAATCAGGAATTTTGAAGAACAAGCCACGCCGTTGTGCCACCAGCAGCTCAAGGAACCGTTCTGTTTCTTCGTCGCCTTCATCGGCTCCTTCGATGTATTGCCGCTGAGCAGCCTGGTAGTTCTCGTCGGCGCCATAGTGAGGATCACTCGACAGGAACTGATCGAACAGATCTTTCAACAAGAGGTCCGAGTATCCGTAAATCAACAAATTGTCGATGCGGTTGGACGTCTCATGTCCAATGCGAAATCGCCCCAAATAGTCGTAGATATCAAGGGAGTTGCGACGGTAAGGTGTAAGGTTACCACCAAAAATATTGTTGTAGAGACTCGCTTTGGCGACTTGGTTGGATGAAATTACGCGAGGTACATCAACCGCCCTTAGCAGTCGATCGTTGACGTTCTTTCCAGCGGCCTGTTTCTCGGCAAAACCCAGAAGCGAATTCGCAAGCAACAAGAGCACTCGCCGAATGGAAAGGTGAACTTCGTTGTGGTCGCAAAGGACCAGCAGATCACGTAGTCGATCAGTGACCTGGGATGTCTTGAGCAGTTCGTAGTTTCTACGAATAGGGCAGTTGATACCGAATAGCTCGTTGTCCGCATCAGACTCATCGTAACAGTGCGTCCAACCTTCGTGATTCAGCAAGGCGTCCAATGCCAGGTCGAAAAGCTGCGCCGAAGGAATCCGACTGAGATTGAATAGCTTTAGAGTGCTGCCTTCACGCTCGCGTCGGTTATTGAAGAGCAAATCCTCAAGAAGTCGTCCGGCGTCATCAACGGCTTCTTCACCGTGATTTAGTCGCGACCAAGTATCGACAAGCTGGCCATCATTCGCCGCGATAAGAAAAACGCTATTCGAGTCGACTTCGTAGATGGTGTGCGAAAAAAATTCGAGAAGATCAGTCTTAGTTCCAAAGGCGCCGCTTTCCCCGGTCTCAGGCAAACCCGTAAGGTCGCGGACAATGTGGACAGTGCGTTCCCTGCCAGCGATTTTGGTGTTGATGTCGAAGTAAACGTCGTCAGATTCCCAGCGGGCAGGGTCGCCACCAAGTTGCGTCCAAACTTGACGGCACAAATGTGTTTTTCCGTCCCCTGCGGTCCCAGTAAGAATGACCGACACTGGCGATTGCGTTGACTCTGTGAACAGGGGAAGCAATTCGTCCTCAATCGGGTTCTTGAAAAGCAAGGGCTGCATCTTGCTTCGCGCGGCTGAGCGACGAATGTGTTCGTCGTACATGTTGTCGTTGTGAGCGATCGGCCCGTACTGCCTCAAAAACCGTATCCACTGTGGTCCTTTTTTTGCCATCTGCAATGCTCCAACGAATGCCCCTACTACGGTTCTTGGCGATTCCAAGAACCCGAACGAAATCAGCACACCGCCGCAGCGAGACGACAGACAAGAAGAGGCCGATTTGGTAGTATCTTGGACATATTGACAGCAAACCTCAACTAGACGTGTGGAAGGAATCTCCGTGAGCGAACCGGTTTTTCGATTTAGCGGGCACGAATCGTTTTCCTGCCGGTATGCCTGGCTCCCCAAAGCAGTGGAAGCACTCCAAGCGAACCCGCTTTTGTTCAGCGATACGGATGAAGCGATGGTTCAACTGGGACTTGGCAAAAACATGGTCCAGTCGCTGCGTTTCTGGGTGCAAGCGATGAGAGTTGCCGAATCTGGCGAAGGCAATTCGCTGCAGCTGACGGAGTTTGGAACTCAGGTCTTCGGAAAGAAAGGCCTTGATCCGTATATGGAGGACGCGAGCACATTATGGCTGCTTCATTGGCAACTTTGCTCACATTCAGAAAACCCGCTTTTTGCGTGGCATTTTCTTTTCAATCGCTACAACGAACCGGAGATCGTCAGGTCCGTTGTTTTAGAAGCGATTGAGCGTGAGTCTCAAAAAATGGCTCGGCCATTGGCTAAGGCAACGCTCGCTCAACATTTTGACGTTTTTATGCACACTTATGTGCCGACGCGCGGAGCAAAGAATGAAATCTTAGAAGACAACCTCGATTGCCCGCTGGTTGAACTTGGATTAATCGAAAAACTGGGTGAGAAGCGAAATCGCCACGACAAGAACGAAACAATCTATGGATTTAATCGAGAACCCAAGCCGGACCTATCAATCGGAGTGTTCCTCTACGCCGTGTACGACTATTGGCGTCGCTACAAGCCGGATGAGGAGACTCTCTCACTCACTGAGCTAACTGTTGGACTAGGTAGTCCAGGCCAGGTTTTCAAACTACCTGAAGACGATATCCGCTCACGCTTGAACCTTATCAGCGAATGGGGTGAGGACTATTCCTTTAAGGAATCGGCAATGTTTGACCAGCTCCAGCGGGTCGATGACGCCTACGAGTCTAAAGAATTAATTGAATTTGCCTACGAAGGAGAAGCTGCCAATGTCTAAGGCCAATTCGATCGCGAAGTTACTCCAGCCCAGTCAGCGATTTTCTCGGTCGGTACATCTCGAGCGTGACTTTGCGGATACTACTGCACTGAATCAGTACGTCGTCACCGACCGCGTGGCACAATTATGTCGGCGTTTCGCATCCGCATTTGGGGAAGGATCGACTGAGCGAGCATGGCGAATCACCGGCGACTACGGCACCGGCAAGTCTTGCTTTGCACTTGCGCTTGCTCGGGTGTGCGATCGAAAGTCAAGTCAGCTGCCTCCTCAGTTGACGACGCTTTCAAAAACGCTTCCCCAGGCGGATGCTCTGCCGGTATTGGTCACCGGAACTCGCGAGCCGATCTCTACCGCGATCATTCGTGCGATCGAAACGACGCTCAACAATTCTCGATCGAAAAAACGTCCGCCGGAACTTCGTAGCGCCAAACGTGTACTCCGTGAAGCATCGCCAACAGATCGCGACCGATATGCGATCGAGCTACTCGAATCAACGACTCGGTTCATAAACGCTACAAAGCAAGGCAACGGTGTCCTGCTGATTCTTGACGAGTTGGGTAAGTCTCTGGAATTTGCGACTCAGCACCCAGACGAACAAGACATGACGTTCCTACAAACACTCGCGGAGACAGCTTCACGAAGTGGATCGAATCCACTTGTCATCCTGGGGATTCTGCATCAAGGGTTCTCCGCTTACGCCGATCGCATGGAGGCGAATGACCAGCGTGAGTGGGACAAGATCGGTGGTCGCTTTGAAGAATTGCTTTTTGATCAACCCTTGGAGCAGCTCGTTTCGTTGGTATCCAGTGCACTCGGGGTGAAGGTTGACCGAGTTCCGCCAGCGGTAGCTAGGGCTGCGCGAGAAAACATGGGCCGAGCGATCGACCAAGGTTGGTTCGGTGTGGTCAGCAACAAAAAAGCGTTGATGGATCAGGCGCCCTCGATCTATCCGCTTCAACCAATGCTGTTGCCTGTGTTGGTGAAATTCTTCAGTCGCTTTGGGCAGAATGAACGATCACTGTTCAGCTTTCTTTACTCAGCGGACACGAATGCTCTGCGATCGTTTGCTAACCAGCACGATGTCGGCGACGGCTTCTTTGGGATCCATCATCTATACGACTTTGTCCGTTCGACAATCGGCCACAGGTTGCATACGCGGGCGTTAAGCAGTCGCTGGAGTCAAATCGAGTCCGTCATTGACGCTTCTCTCAGTAACAACGCTGAAGAAGTGGCAATGCTGAAAACCGTCGGTGTGTTAAACATGCTCGACGATCAAAAGCTAAAGGCAGACGAGGAAGTTCTTTCCGTCGCTCTCGAAAGAACCTGTGTTCCAGGTAAATGGGATTTCAGCGATACGCTGAAGACACTGCGTAGCAAGAAGCGAGTCTTGTACTACCGCGGGGCTGCCGGTGGCTACTGCTTGTGGCCGTACACGAGCGTCAACTTGGAGCTGAAGTACGCGGAGGCGGAAAAGGTTGTTCGCAAAGATGCCAACGTAGTGGATGCCGTGTCGGAGCATCTTCATTCGCGTCCGATTGTGGCGAGACGGCACTACGTCACAACCGGCAATCTTCGCCACTTTGACTTGGTGTACGTCAAGGCCGGAGAGTTGGCAGACACGATCAAGAAGTGGGAACCGAACGATGCAGACGGAGCGGTTTTCGTTCCGCTTTGCCAAACGGCCAACGAACGCACCCAAGTCAAACAGTCCATAAGTAAGCTTGGCCTGAACCGCCGTCCCGAAGTGCTCGTTGCAGTCCCTCAACCGCTCAGCGGATTTTCGGGCCTCGCCGCTGAGATCAAGCGATGGGAATGGATATCTGAAAACGTGCTTGAGCTAGAAGGAGACAAGCACGGTCGTGAAGAAGTGTCGCGCCAGATAGCGGCTGCCAAAGCGGTCATGCTTGACAGGATCAATCAAGTGCTTGACGTGCGGTCATTTCGCAGAGGGCAAGGGATGGGGTGGTTCCACAAAGGAAAACCGCTCAGTCTTGCTAGCTCTAGGGAGTTATTTGCGTTCGTCTCCACAATCTGCGACCGCGTGTTCCCCGAGTCGCCAGTTTTGCGAAACGAATTACTGAATCGAAGACGACTCAGTTCGGCTGCGGCGGCGGCCCGGATGCGATTAATCGAACGAGTGCTGGACAACGCAACCGAAGACTTGCTGGGAATGGACCCGGCAAGAAAGCCACCCGAGATGTCGATGTACTTGTCTGCACTCAAGCAGACCAATCTACATGTGAAGACTCGAAAAGGATCAAGGATTGCGATCCCAAACTCAGGCAATGATACCTGCAACCTGATCCCCCTTTTTGATCGCCTTCGGTCTGTGCTAACGGAGAAAGAGGGTAGCCGTATCCGTGTTTCTGACCTGTTCGCAGAACTAAGAAAGGCTCCTATCGGCGCAAGAGACGGCTTGTTGCCGCTAATGCTGGCAGTGTTCTGTGTTGCAGAAGCGCAACACGTCGCGATGTACGAAGACGATATCTTTCTTCACGACATCGGCGGAGCGGAGTTCCATCGACTTTCAAAGGTTCCAGAGTCATTTGAGCTTCAGTATTGCAAATTGAGCGGGGTGCGTTCCGAAGTCTTCAATCAACTGCTGAGCGTCGTTGACGCTGACGTCGACGATTCACGCGCACCAGACTTGATCGACGTCGTTAGGCCACTGTGCGAATTCGCCGCTGGCCTATCCGACTACGCACGCAATACAACCTCGCTCAGCAAAAAGGCACTGGCGGTTCGAGCTGCGTTGCTTGACGCGAGAGAACCTTCAACGTTGTTGTTTGAACAACTTCCAGAAGCGTGTGGCCTTCCTCGCATCGCAGTGCGAAAGAAGACAGGTACGGCAGACATCAAGAAGTACGTCAGAGATCTCAAGAAGTGCTTAGGTGAGCTTCGCAGTGCCTATCCGTCACTGCTATCCCGCATTGAGCACTCAGTTACGAAGGGATTTGAGGTTGATGACGAACACGAAAAGCTACGAGAGCAGTTGGGAGCAAAGTCTGGCGAATTAGCGATTCACATAACAGAACCCACGTTGAAAGCATTCTGTTTGCGACTGGCCGACTCCAAGCTGGCTAGAGATGCATGGTTGGAATCGATCGGCAGCCTCGTTCTTGCAAAACCACCGCGTCGCTGGCATGACGCCGATGCCCCAAGGTTTGACGAAGCGTTGGAAGAACTCGTAATTCGTTTCCAGAAAACAGCCAGCTTAGCTTTCGCGAAAGGCAAATCTACCAATCGTCAATCGATGCGGATTGGCATCCTTCAAGCCAGTGGTGAGGAGACGAGTTGCGTTGTTGAAATCCCAAACACCAAGCAGGCGGCAGCATTAAAGCGAAAAATGGAGCGGCTGTTCGACGAGCACCCCACTTTGGCCGTAGCAATAGCATCCGAAGTCGTGTTATCCCACATCTCAAATGGCAGCTAAAAGGAAGCAGTATGCGATTTGAAGTTTCGGCGAGAACCATACTCCAGTTAGGTCGTGAGCTCATTAGCTCCGATGGGGTCGCATTTTACGAATTAATCAAGAATGCCTTCGACGCGCAGGAAATTCAATTCAAGCAGCAAACCAAAGGTCTCAGCGACGCAGAGTTAGTAAATGTCGTGAAAGAAGTTTGGGTTAGGGTCGTCGTAATTCTTCCGTTTGACATAGTGAAAAATGCTCGAACAAAACTCGAAGACACAGAACTAACTGTTGAGGAAGTCCAGACTCTTGCGAGTGATCTCGCAACCAGAGTCGATCGCTCTGCGCCCCAAGGTGATGAGCTCTATAAACGTCTCAAACAAACCGATTCAAAAACAGCCCTTATTGATATGCTAGATGCATCCTCATCCATTGAGGTTGAAGACTTTGGTGAGGGGATGTCGGACGATGATCTGCGTGAGATCTACTTGCTCATTGGCACCACCTCCCGCAAAGACCAGGGCAACAATGACCATATATTTTTAGGTGAAAAGGGCATTGGACGCTTATCAGCAATGCGTCTTGGTGATCAATTAAGCATAAGAACTGCGAAACGGCACGAAGAAAGGTGGAATGGATTAAATATTGATTGGCGAGAATTCGAGAAGCATTCGCTTCTTGAAGACGTCGCTGTCGAGCCGTTCTTCGGTGAGGCAAAGACTGTTGATGAATGCGGCACGAAGATCCTGATTCATGCTTTGCGTGATGCTTGGAGCGAAGAGAAGCTTCGTGACATTGGTAGAGATGAGTTGTCACGGTTTGTTGATCCATTTTCCGAACACTTAACAAATCAAATTTATCTGTCCTACAACGGTTCTCCTGTGGGGATTCCGCCAATGAATAGGCTCCTATTTGATAACGCACACGCGAAGGTGCACGGGGGTTTAAATCTGACGGAACGCGGAAGCCCGCTATTTTGGGCTGACATTGACCTCAGGATCTTTAAGACGCAGGAAGAAATTAGGATCGAAAAGACTGACCTGCTGAGTGTCGCAGACTGCAGTACATCGACCTTAGAATCGCTCGGCAGTTTCAAGTTTGTCTTGTACTGGTTTAACCGCCAAGCCCTTATTGCAGTTGAGGCAATAGGAAAGAAACGTGATGTACAGAAGTTGGTCAATCAGTGGTCTGGGGGCCTCATGCTTTATCGGGATGGATTCCGGGTGCCTCCATACGGTGGCGCAGATGATGACTGGCTGGATATTGATCGGATCGCGCTTTCCTCACAAGGATACAAAGTCAACCGTGCTCAGCTGATAGGCAAGATAGATATCACAAAAGCAGGCAATCAGAACCTCGTAGATCAGACTAATCGAGAAGGGCTTCAGGACACAACTGAAAAGAAAGCCCTGAAGAACTTGATGATTGCACTTTTGTTGAATTTCCGATCCTACATAAACCAAATTGAGGAACTAAAGTCGCTGGCTGACGCGCCAGGAATAGAAGTTCTAAAAACTCGCTTTGCGGACCAAAAAAAACAGCTATTGACCAATGTGCGAGTCCTGAAATCAATCGCAAAGGAAAATCCGAACATCGGACTAGAAGTTCTTGCAACCGAGTTTAGTCATGTAGCATCAAATATTTCTAAGACAATTGCATCGGTTCTAACACAAGAAAAAGAGGTCGAGAGTCGAGGCAAACGAATCGAAGACCTGGCAGGTTTGGGCCTACTAGTTGACATGGTTGCCCATGATCTAAACCAATCATTAGTGCAGTCGGTGACACAGATCAGGCGTGCTTCTAAGAGCACCGCAGATAAAAGTTTGGTGGCAACGCTGAAGTCAGCCGAAGCACAACTAAAAACCCTTCAGAAACGGGTAAGTCGTATCGACAAGGCCGCGATCAGCAGTCGACAGCGAAAGACCGATGTTTGTGTTTACGATGTCATTTCTACTGTATTCGAGGGCCGCTCCGAACAGCTTAAAACGCTCAGCATAGATCACTCGATATCGTGTACTGGATCGGCTAAAACTTTCCGCGTTCGGTTTGTGGAAGGAATGCTCTATCAGATCTTCGAGAATTTAATCGAGAATTCAATTTATTGGTTGCGAGAACTGCGAACGGTCTCGCCATCTCACAAATCGAAGATCACTGTAAAGATCGACACATCGAGCGGCGTCGTCTATTTCTCTGATAACGGCCCGGGCGTTTCCCCGACCAACAAATCACGGATTTTCGCACACGGCTTTTCGCTTAAAAGAAAAATGCATGGCAAGGGACTCGGGCTGTATATCTCAAAATGTTGGGCGGAAGATCAGGGGGCAAGCTTGGATTTAACGGAAGTTTCGGACCGTGAAGACGGCTACCTCAATACCTTTGTGCTTGAGTTCGGCGCGAACGAGCGGTCGGCGTAATGGATATGGATGCAGTTACTGCAAAACTAAAGGCGGTATTCGAGAGGCACGGTGTCAAAAACGCACTTATTGTTGACGATGCAATTCAACTTGAATTTGATGACCTAGTCGATGACGAGACATGGAGTGACTTCGTTTCTGCTGCAAAGCAGTTCCCGAGTGTGGGTAAAGAATTCACAAATGCAGGCCTAAGCTTGCAGGACAAGTCTAGAAAATTTCTTCTTGAGTTAAGCCAGAGAAGAAGTTCTTTTGACGAGGCTATTGATGCAGTTTCGTTACTATTGGCTGACTTTGACACTAAATTGCTTCCAATACTCTCCCTCGAGAAGATGCTCGTGGCCTGCGGACTGGATGTTGCAAGCAAGGGAGAGGTTTTTGATGTCCCGCATGACTACAGATGCGACATTGCGTTTATTGATTTTTTCTTAAACAGCAGTGACCAACCGGATGTGGGGGAGTCAATTGATGCTGGATTTCTGGAACGCAATTCCGTTGTTGAATCGAGGAAAATCGCAACTGAAGTATTTCAGCATTCGAAAGCCTTCATCATATTGATGTCAAGCTACCCAGATGTAGAGTCGTTTGAAGACGCATATCAAAAACGATCAGACTTTTTACTCAAGGGATTTTTTAAGTTCGCACCCAAAGATTCGCTTTGTGATCCTGAATGTATAGCGGAAAGCCTTATTCGTTTACCGCTCGATAAATCATTGCGTGAATCTGTGTTTGACTTTACTCTCGCGGTGGAAGACTGCTGCAAGAAGCTTGCCAGCGGGGTTGCTTCCACGATTCGCGATCTAACCGTTGATGACTATGGATATCTTAGCTACCAACTAATTAGGACTGAGTCTCACCCACTGGGAGACTATTTGCTTCGCCTGCTAGGAAGTCATCTTGTCGCTCAACTGCAGGCACAGCCAAGCATTTTGACAGCAGCCAATCAATTGGATGTGACTGTACTAAAAGATGGTCTCCCTTTGCTAAGCGAGCCGACATCAGCACTCTCTCGACTTTACACAGAGCATGTGTGCGAGATTTTGCCAGATGATGGGGACCTTGGGTGGGGGTGCCATCCGTTTTTCAGAACCTCGAAAGGAGAGCCAAAAAACGAGTTGGCAGACCTTCCGTTTCTTCGGTTCGGCGACCTTATCACAAAGGACGCGAACTCAACCGTTTTTCTGGTCCTTAGTCCCGGCTGCGACTTGATGTTCGGCCCGGAAAGGACTGATCGAAATGCAGATGATACTGTTCTCTTGCTCCCGGGAGAACTCAGGGAATTGCACGCGCCGACAAATGGATCACGTGCGCCCTCTGCAACAACATGGCTCGTGAATATTTCGGATCAGAAACGTAGAATCGAGTGGGACTTTCGGAAATTCCACTCGATATCTCACAATAGTGTGAGGAAGAAGTGCATATCTCAGAACTATGTACGAAAGCACAGGATTCGTCCCAACGAGGCGTTACACATTCAACAACAATTCTTGGCCCATTTAGGTAGGGTTGCGACTGAATCTCCTCCGCCAATCGCTTCGTGGCATAGTTGCAATATCTACTGCAAAGGAATTGACGACAAGCCAAGTTTACTTCCCGAAGAAATCCCTGGATTCATCGGAATGCACAATCGACCTGGCCCGAAAAAGAAGGGCGATACTATTTCCTGCACTGACGGAGCCAGGCGCGGCTTAGTCAAGGCTGTCAGTAAATGGTTAGAGTCGGAACTTGGGATGCTTGATGATATGGAGCGAACAGATGATGCCAATAAGAAACTTTCCAGTCGCCGCAAATACCTAGCGCGCGTTTTGAAGCGAGTCTCTGATTGGCGTTTGGAATTTGACCTAGATGATCCAAAAGACTTTCCTGGCGGGAGAGGGTCCGGTAGAAATGAAAACAAAAAGCAGGTTAAACTGAAAGATGTTTTGGTCTGTAGGGAGTTCGATCCCTCGGAATTTCAATGGACTGCAAAAGAGGACTACGTGGCAATTCTTATGTTGACATAACTATGAAAAATACAAGACACATACTGAGTCTCTCTGGCGGGAAAGACAGCGCTGCGCTCGCCATCTACATGCGTGATCGCGTGCCAGAGATGGAATACATCTTCCACGATACGTTCAAGGAACTGGATGAAACCTACGAGTATCTCGACCGGCTGGAAGCGATTCTTGGCAAGCCTATATTGAAGAGCAACCCGGATCGCGGCTTCGACCATTGGTTGAAGGTCTATCGAGGGATGATCCCATCGAACATGCGGCGATGGTGTACTAAAAACCTTAAGCTGAAACCGTTTGAGAAATGGATCGGTGACGACCCAGTAGTGAATTACATTGGACTGCGGGCTGACGAAAGCCGCACAGGTTACATCAGCGCGAAACCAAACATCACGACAGTTTATCCGTTCCGGGAAGACGGGCTTGTGTACGAGGATGTGATGCGCATCCTAGAAGAGTCTGGTTTGGGATTGCCGAAGTACACGGACTGGGGGAGAACGCGTTCGGGTTGCTTCTTCTGCTTCTACCAGCAAAAAATTGAATGGGTACGGTTGAAGCAAACCTATCCCGATCTTTTCGAGCAGGCAAAGGCCTACGAGTTTGATCAATTGAAATACAACGAAGACGGCAACGCGTTCTTCTGGTGCGGCGATGAAACGCTCGAAGAACTTGAAAAACCTGAGCGAATGGCTGAGATCGAACGACAATGGCTGGAAAAGAAGAGCAAGAAGCGGAAGTCACCCAAGCTCGTTCAAATTCTTACGGACGTTGAATTCGAGGACGATCCCGGCCGGGAAGACGGATGCTTGATTTGCCAACTGTAGGGGTGCCACAATGTTCATCCATCAGGCCGCAACTCGAGCTCTAGGAGAACTTGGATCGCCTACGCACGTTACCAAGTTATGTCGATACATCGTAGACCGGGGTTACTACGACTTCGGCGCCAAAGATCCTGAGAACGCTCTTGCGATTCAGCTCAGCCGACGCTCCTGCAATGTCGCAATTGGAAAATCAAGTCCGGAAAAGGTCTTCTATCGCGCGGCTCCAGCGACCTACGGTCTAAACGAATGGCTCGAAATCGGTGACGGTACGGAAAATCTGTCGAACGACCCGTCGGAAGTAGAATTGGATGTTGTCGCGATTCTTCAGCGCGGTGCGGCGATTACCGAGCAGGAGCGCTTGTTGCTTGCGCGCATCGGCCAAGGGACTTTTCGCTCCAGCGTGCTTGGACTCTGGAATAATCGCTGCGCAATAACCGGCGCGAGTCTTGCAATTCGTGCATCGCATATCAAACCATGGCGGCGATCCAATAGTTCGGAACGGCTGGATCCGAACAACGGGCTCCCGTTGGTCGCAACGCTTGACGCTCTGTTTGACTCTCATCTGATCTCGTTCGAGAACAATGGGCACATCATTTTCGGAAGTAAAATCCCTGAATTTGATCGACAGTGTCTGGGAATCGATAAGAAAATGAAATTGCGCCGCCGTCCGTCTGAGGAGACCCAGCGATATCTAACAGAGCATCGTGAACGCTTGGATGCATCTTGTGCGTAGCGACGAAAGTATAAAGTAAATCCGAATTCAGTAGTCTCGCTGACGTTTGACAGCTTCCCGGAGCAAGTCTACTGCGACACCAACTTCACTCTCTTTGGTGTCCTTTCCGAAACCGAATCGAATTGAACACTCGGTAATGTCAGGCGACTTCCGCAATGCTGCAAGCACGTGGCTAGGAGCGAAGTCTGCGACATGACATGCCGATCCGGTGCTCGCAACGATCTCAGGTAGCATTGTAAGCAGACCTTCACCATCGGCACCAAGAAATG
Organism: uncultured Pirellulaceae bacterium; assembly: GCA_963975425.1. Taxonomy (GTDB): domain Bacteria; phylum Planctomycetota; class Planctomycetia; order Pirellulales; family Pirellulaceae; genus CAXBGS01. The sequence goes on along the minus strand of CAXBGS010000002.1, from coordinate 189,639 downwards.
CGATGTTGCTGATGTGTGGCAATCTGCTCTCTCGATTACCATTTACCGCGACGCCTTTCAATGATTCAAGGAGCATAGCCTCAAATCGATCTCGAAGACCCGAGATGTGCTCACTCCACGCTCGATGGTTCTGTGACGCCAAGCGACATGCCTCACCAAGTCCAACGATGCAGGGCACATTCAGCGTGCCAGGCCGGATTCCCTTTTCCTGGCCACCGCCGTACAGTCGCGGATCAATTGATTTCGCCTTTCCCAAGTCGCGAATATACAACGCGCCCGCTCCCTTGGGGCCATAAAACTTGTGCGCGGAAAGGGTCAGCAATGAGACGTGAACCGCTTCAACATCAATAGCCACTTTCCCTGCCGCCTGAGCTGCATCACAGTGGACCGGAATGCCTAGTTCACCGCAGATGGATGCAATCTCTGCGACCGGGTGTATCGTGCCGATTTCGTTGTTGCCCCACATTATTGAAACGAGCGCGGTATCGTTACGAATCGAATTTTTCAACTCGTCGAGGTCAATGTTTCCCAACTCGTCGACATTCAAATAGGTGACCTGCCATCCTTCTCTTTCAAGATGGCGACATGGCTCGAGAACCGCGGAGTGCTCGGTAGCCTGTGTAACGATGTGACGCTTGCCTGGCGGCTGCTTAGATGCGAAGCCAAGAATCGCCAAATTATTTGCTTCGGTTGCCCCGCTGGTCCAAACAATTTCGTTGGGAATACAGTTAATCAAATTGGCAACTGCTTCACGGGCTTGCCTTATCGCTCGCTGCACAACGCCACCTACGGCCTCGTGCGGCGTCCCTGGATTTCCAAAGTTCTCGGTGAAAAAGGGAAGCATGGCTGCAAGCACGCTTGAGTCCAGCCGAGTCGTGGAACAGTTGTCTAGGTATATTGGTTGCACGATGGGTCCTTGACGGTTTCTTTGCAGCGATTTGAAGAATGACGAATCATCGCCGAGACATCAAGGATGCGTGTGCGAGACCGGACGCAAAGACAGCCTGAATCCCCAACCAAACAGCTACGTATTCCCGACTGAGTCGAGCAGAATGTCGATTCCCAAGATAAAGCGACACAAGGCAGCGATCAGGCGGTATGAATATTCGCGACCATTGAAATGCCTCTGGCGTGATTCAATAGTAGCCGTGAACCGTAGTTTCTTCGACTATGGATGCGGCCATGGAGACGACCTCGCGGCACTCGCTGAGGACGGAATCGAATGCGATGGATTCGACCCTGTTTTTCGACCGCTTCCGCCTCCAAAAGCGGCCGACATTGTCAACCTAGGATACGTCCTAAATGTAATTGAGGACCTGAATGAGCGACGTGACACGCTTCGCAGGGCATGGGATCTTGCGTCTCGCGTGCTCTGCGTTGCCGCGCGCGTCGTGATGGGAGAATCGAGTGGCCGGGAGATTGAATTCGGGGACGGCCTTGTAACTTCGATCGGTACTTTTCAAAAGTATTTCACGCAAACGGAGTTACGCGAATACATCCAGGAAACCCTAGGAGCAGATGCGCTGCCAGCGGCACCAGGAGTGTTCTACATATTTCGTGACGAAACGCTCAAGTCTCAGTTTCTTTCAGAGCGGGTTCGTCGGTCAATTCCAGCTCCCCGCAAGCGTGTTGCCGAAGTTCATTTTGAGCAGGCAAAGCATCTTCTGGAGCCGATGATCGAATCCATACTTGCGCTCGGTAGGCTTCCTGAACCTGACGAGTTTGACTTGACGGACGAGATAGTGGAAAGCTGTGGTTCTTTGAAGCGAGCTTTCACGCTTATCAAGAAGGTTACAGGTGAAGAAGACTGGGAGAGCATCCACTCCGCACGAATGGATGATCTGCTCGTGTACCTCGCACTTTCAAATTTTGGAAGACGTTCTAAATTCTCGCAGCTGTCTAGGCGCATGCAACGCGATATAAAGTCCTTTTTCGGAACGTACAAACGTGCTTGCGAGCAAGCTGACGCACTACTGTTCCTAGCCGGAAACGCCGACGCGATTAACGAAGCTTGTTTGAACTCACAGGTTGGCAGATTGACATCCAATGCACTGTGGCTGCACAAAGAGGCGGTGCCAATGCTTGTGCCGCTCCTTCGCGTCTACGAGGGCTGCGCACGAGCGTACATTGGGGCAATGGATGACATGAATATTGTCAAGTTGCATAGATTCTCGGGCAAGTTATCTTACATGTCATGCGACTCGTTTGACGAAGATGCCCATCCGCCACTAACAGCAACCGTCAAGGTCGCGTTGCGGACACTGAGGCTTGACTACTATGAATACGCTGCTTCCCCGAATCCACTACTGCTCGATTCCAAGGACACTATGGTGCCGATCGATTACCCGTTGCGACCCAAGTTCGAGCGTCTCTCCAAGCAAGAATTGAAGCACGGAGTGCTAGCTAGCGACATGGATCTACGGTCAAGACAGCAATGGCAGTCAACGCTTGAGTTTCTTGGGTTCACTCATCGTGGCCATCGGTTGATCAGGAAAAGGGCATAGCGATGTCACCAACGGAATCGAGAGTAATGCTGCCGCGGCGATCGAAGAAGTTCGGCGTAGGCAAGGAAATCGGAGGCAACGTCTATCTCCATCGGCTGTATGAACAGCTGCTAGACATCGATTTGAAGAAGGTAAAAGAGAACTTGCCGCCGGATTTCAAATACACAGTCGTGAAGCTCAATCTGAAAACACGAGCAGTCACCTTTACACATTCACATGACTTCGACACGGCAGAAGAACCGATTGTTGGCAAGCAGCTACTAGTTCGAGATGACGGTTCAACGAGTATGCGCAAGCCGCCAGAAGATCCGTACATCTACCATCACAAGTGGCTATTCGTTGCCGACGACTACAAGGGTTTTGACGTTGATGAAAGCCGCAAGCGATCCTTAGCTTGGATGTCCTTGCCTGACGTAGACAAGTCCCGAATCGGCAGAGCTAGCTATTGGGATAGTGAAGTCGTACCTCGGCTAACTGAAGCGTCCAATGAAGTTTGGCTTCGCAGCGAGGAAGTACGCAAGCGACTAAAGCTGACAACGTGTGAGCTTGCTCACATGCGTGAAGCAGGAGAACTGCCTTTCAAGAAGCAAGGCAATGCATATCTCTACAGAACCCCGGAATCCGAATGATCTGCTAGCTACCGCAACCTTTCGCAGACATTGTTGCATCTCGCTGCTGGGTTGGCTTCGGAGGTCGGTCAGCACTGCTTTCGCTTTGACAGGGAAAGAAGGAGAAAAGTTCAAAAGGGGCCAAAACGCCCACCGGCTCGACGTCCGAAAAAGAAAACCTAGCAGCGAGAAAAACGCCGCGAACCAAAACCACCACATTCAAAATGGACCACAAGCACCCATAGGTGGTCCCTTTTCAAGCGCCCAATGACAGCCAAAGATCTCAATTTTGCGAAAACTCCACTCTTTCGCACCACGATGCGAGGTGGACACTTAGTTTAGCAGGTGTCCGCAGCGAGAATTCCCACAATCTGGCGCCTCGTCTGCCAGCGGGGGAAATCGCGGTCGCGGCCAACTTGTCACGCAGTTGATTGAGCTTAGCGATCAATACAGGTCACCCGAGTGCGCGACTGGGCGTAGCTTTCGCCTGAAACGATCTCCGATAAGTGTCACGCAATGCGTTTGCCACAAATAACTTACGCACCAAATAAGGTACAAGCGTACACGTTGAGTGCATGCCTTATCTTTGTCTGCAAGGATGGGTGTAGTAATTACCAAAAAGCTATCTTTCAGCTGCATTGTCTTTTACGTAACCCTATCAACGAAAAAAGCAACCCCCTCTGCGGGGCTATTTGCGATTGTTTTTTGGGTGTGAATTCGTAGAGTTGGTCATCGCAACACCTCCGACCGCTACGAAAGGGATCTCATGGAAACGATCGCACAGCCATTGCAAAACCGCTCACTGGATTGCTGTCCTACAGCGCATTTCGACGGGCCAGTACGGGGGTCGAGGCACACGCTTGACGTTCATTTCTTCCTCGACTTTTCAAACATTGCGATTTCGGCAAGCAATATCGCAGTCGAAAACGGAGACGGCTTGTTCGATCAACAGCTGGTCCGAATTCATGCAGGAAACCTAAGGCAGATTGCTCAACGCAACCGCTGTTGGGGAAGTGGATTCGCCGCAGCAGGACTGGTCGACCAGCAATCGCGAATCAAGAACGCATTCGAGAAAGAGGGCGTCTCTTTTGAAATTTGCGAACGCGGTCGCATCACGAACCGCGAACAGTACGTTGACCAGCGAATTCAGCTTCAAATGCATCGCCTACTACGGCGACCCGTAGAGCGGGGAGTCGTTGTTTTAGCGACCGGCGATGGCAATCGGACTGCCGACTCAGACGGATTCATTGAGACGCTTGCGACTCTGAACGAATACGGGTTCAGGATCGAAGTTATGTCGTGGCGAGATTCGATGAACAGCAATCTAAGATCCTGGGCGAGCAGATTTGGTCGCTTCATTGAGCTGGATGACTTCTACCGCGACCTTACGTTTGTCGTTGGTGGTCGCTGCGCGACTCCGCAGCACGAACTGGGCAGTAAGCTAATCCGCAAAGGGATTATCTAGCGTCCCATCACACGTCCATGTGAACTGTTCTTCATGGGCTCTCCTTATTCGTTTTACGCCGCGTTTTTGATGCGAGAGAGCGGTGAACGCTACCGGTCTGTTCGCATCACATCGTCAAACACGCTAGGAAAAAACGCATGTCCAAGAAATTCCCCATCGCAACCACAGCAAAAGTACTTTCCGCAATGAAGGACGCCCGGATAATTTTAGATTGTCCGGCATCTGAAGCCACCAACGGCGAGTATGTAGGCTTTGATGATTCGTCTCTGCATTTGAGCATCAGAAACGGTCTCAAGCGAAAATTTCCGAACGGACTTTTTACTCACCAACACCAAGCGATCGAGCACGTCCTTGCTGGAAGGCACACGGTCACTTCTACACGTACGAGCAGTGGCAAATCCATGACGTTCGCCTTGCCGGCAATTGATTCGATTTGCGAAGACCCGCAATCAACTGCGCTTTTCTTGTATCCACAAAAGGCGTTGGCGAACGACCAATTTCAAAAGCTGATCGAATTTGCTTCGTTGGTGCCCTCATTGGCTGACGCAATCAAGAGCAATCAAGAGCTTGTTAGCCGTTACGACGGCAATACTGGCGGAGAAGATCGTCGACGCATTCGAGACAATGTTCAGCTTTTGGTGACGAATCCCGACATGTTGCACTTAGGAATTTTGCAGCACCATGGTACGAACTGGGGACGTTTCTTTGGGAATCTTAAGCTTGTCGCTATTGATGAGTGCCATGACTACCGGGGCGCCTTTGGTTCTCACGTCGCCATGGTGCTTAGACGCCTTCGCGAGATCTGTAGAATCCACGGCTCTGACCCTGTTTTCACTGCGTCCTCAGCCACGATTGCGGATCCCCAGCAGCATCTACAAAACCTAACCGGATTAAAGTTCGAGTTGGTTGGGCCGCATTTGGATCGAAGTCGACAGGGACGTCGGAAAGTCTGGATGGTTGGAAGCGAGGCCCATCATCATGACTTCGGACGTCAACTGGCGGTTCGACTAGTTCAAGCCGGGCTCCGTGTCTTAGCTTTTTGTCCAAGTCGTGTCGCGGCCGAAGAAATGATCGATCGTATGCGAGTCAGTGATGCAATCCCAAAGGACCAATTAGCAGTTTATCGCGCTGGTCTTTCAATCACGCAGCGGGCAGAGATCGAGCGCGGGCTTCAAAGCGGGGCAAAGCGATTGGTATTCTCAACGAATGCGTTGGAGCTCGGAATAGACATTGGCCACTTGGACGTTGTGATATGCATAGGACTTCCCTCAACGATGATGAGCCTCTGGCAACGAGTTGGTCGAGTAGCGCGAGGTGGCCGAGAGGGAGCGATCGTTCTCTTGCCGGGCAACTCGCCGATTGACAGCTACTACTCTCAACGCCCGGCCGAGTTGCTTTCTCGCGAGAATGAGCCAATCGCAATCAACATCAACAATGAAAAAATAGTTTGTCAGCACTATGCGTGCGCGATTGATGAGCAAGGCAGCCAAGAAGATAGTGTCAACGTGGAGACGCTTGGCCCAATGGCAGTAAAGATTCGTGAACGACGAAAGCGTGGTGAGTCTTGTGGCTTCGATGATTTCGTGTCTAACGATCCTCATGGTGCTGTTAACTTGCGCAGCAACGGCGACCACAACTATAGGCTGCTTTGCGATGGCAAGGAGATCGGTGAAATCGGGACTTATCACCTCCTGCGTGAGACACCTCGAAACGCAATCTATCGACATGGTGGGCGTGCTTATCGTGTCCAAGCGATTGTCCGCGGGGAGCGGATTGTTCGGCTTGCAGAGGAGCGAACTCGAAACAGGACTATTCCTTTCATCCAAAAAAACATCCTCCTCAGGGGGCTTCTAAAAAGGATGAGCTTCACGGATGCCGATGTTTCTGTTGGCAAGCTTGAGATTACAGAGTATCTCGAATCACTGACTGAGAAAGATCCGTCTGGTCAGACTCGAAATGGATGGTCTCGACCCGGCGTAATGCCTACTCATCGGCTCCGAACCGAGGGAACGCTTGTGGTACTAAAGAAGCCGATAATCTCTACACTGAATCGGCGTTTGGGTAATCGCTACCCGTTGGCGGCTCCATCTGCGGAACGGCTAATTGCAGGTCTCTTCCCTACAGTGGCCGGGCCATGTGACCCACAAGACTACTCGTCCGGCGTCCTAGTCACAGGCGAAAGAGATGTTGCCATCTCGCTCTATGACACCGCATCCGGCGGTATCGGATTGACTGAAACGCTCTTTCACAATGCCAACGATCTGATCATGAAAGCAATTGACCGCGTTCGCACTTGCAAGTGCGAAACAGACCAGGGGTGCATTCGCTGTGTTGTAAATCCGCATCAGGAAGCTGAATCCAGTAAGGAGGCTGCCCTGCTTCTACTTCAGTCACTGAAAACAGCACTGGCCTCACCTCCAGCAGAATTATGGATCACCGATGGCGAAGAGTCGCATGGTCTCAATCCCTCAACCCGTGACTGTCCTGAATGCAATAGACGCGTTCCGGGTGAATCTCGCTTTTGCCTAAATTGTGGTCACAATCTGGAGAAGTCACATGGTTAGTCTTGTAGGGCGCGCGAAACAAGATGCCGCGTCACTTCATTTGTTGAAGGTGACTCGCGATGATGAACGTATCATCCGCGAGCTGGAATTGTCCTTGACCCAATTGCGTCAGTTGGCAGATGATAATCTAGGTATTTTTGCTGGTGGACTTGAACAAACGGGGATGATGGAGCGACAGCTCGTTACGTTTGCGAAGTCTGCGTCGGCAAGAACCTGGATTGCTGCGGTGTCAAGCAAGAAGCTCCTTGCAGACCTGCAGCTTAGGTTGAACGACGAAGAGAGCTACAACGTCAACATCCGCTCGAAAGGTACCACTGGGTTTGTGATTGACAATCTTTTTGTCACTACCGTTGAAGGACTGAGGAGAACCAAATTCGAGCAGCTGGATGGGGGCTTCCTATACGATCCCATATGCCACATACACAAGGCCAGGAACTTCCAACGCTTCGACGGCAACAATCATGATCGCCCGCAGATTGTGGCAAATTTCCTCTCGTTACACAGGCAGCGAGGCAATTCGCCAGTCTTGTGTTTGATGACGCGAAAAGCAGCCAAATCCGTTTCAACATCGGCCATTGCAAATGCCTACATGCAAGAGGGATGGTGGTTTGCGTACCCACGGAGTTTGAGGTTCACGGACACGTAAAAAACGCCCGCGGTGGATTGCTCCTCCGCGGGCGTTTCGGATTTTGTTCGTCTCTGAGGAGTGCACAGAAACTTACAGTTCGACGGACTCTACTTCGCGGACGAAGCGGGATGCGTCGTTTTCTAGGAACGATGAGACGACGTTGAACACGGTGTCACTGAAGCCGCCGATGTTCAAAATGCTGTTGTCGTCTCGCCCCGTTGCCGACCCAGCTGCCTGGCTGGTTCCGTAGGGTTGGATGTCGATGCAGACTAGCTTTGGATCGACAATGCCGTGTCCACGCTGGGTCTTCTTGAACTTCTCCCATTGGGTCATCACTCCGGTTGAACCGTTTTGGCCGTAGCCGTATCGGCGTCCCGAGGTGATCCAGCTTTCGTTGTCGCTGACCAGCACGATGCCTGCGAAGGCTTGCTTCGCGTAGCGTGTGTTGGCTTCAACGAACGGCAAGGAGCAGTCCGTTCCTCCGCCTCCGTACTTCGACAAGCGTGCTGACAGTGACAGGATCGAATCACTTGGATCGACCTTGACCTTGTAAGCCTGCGTATCGAACGGGATCACGACGCTGTCTGGGTTGCGGCGCAGGATCGCTGCTGCGAACAGTGCCGCAACATCGACGCATCGCATCTTCGAAGTTCCACCGCGACCACGGTTACCCGTAACAGCACATCCCATCGAACCTGACGTGTCGAGTCCGATGATGACTGGGCCTGGCAACTTTGGCACGTTTCCGCACGCGATCTCAGCAGCGTCATGCAACGCCGTCTTGATCTTGCTTGGAACCTCGTCCGATGCGTTCATGTAAGCCGCCAGGAACTGGTACGGGAACTGACGGCTGCGAGCGATCGCGCCCGGGTCAGCCAGTTGGCCGGCCACGTAGTCGATCATCGCGTTGTCGGTACCCGCGAATCCAACGATTCCAGGCTTCTTGAAAGCGTCGTGACGCAATAGCGTGTTGAGGTTCATTCGCAGTGCCTGCGGTCCCATTTGTCGGGCAATTGCCTTCCAGACGAGCGGACCCTTGGCCGCGTCGGCCAGCAAGTCCCAACGAACCTGCAGGTCGCCCGCGATCAACGTCTGTGCCTCGGCCGTGTCGGCGCCGCGGTACGCGATCAGTGACTGAACTGTTGCCGGCAAGTCGGTTTCCGTTGCCGGAGCCCACTTGTCGACTGGCTTGTCGGTCAGCCATCCGAACAGCGCACGACGCGCGTCATCCTTCGGTGTCGGACGTGCCATTCGCAAGACGTCTCGCAGGCTTGGATCGTTTCCGATCGAAGCTGAGAGCAACTTGCCAACGGACGCGTCGTTCAGCCAACGCTGGAACGCACGCTGCAGCGATGACGACAGACTCTTGCGTCCGAATTGTCCTGAGCGAGTCATCTGGAAAACGGTGCGTAGAACGCGGCCGTTGTCAGCGACTCGATCGAACACTCGGTGCATCAGCTCGGTGTCACGCGTTGACAGTACAACCAACAGCGCCGCTGGCATGTCCTTCATGTAAGCACGCTCACGTGAGTAGACGGCCAGCTTCGCCAGGAATTCGTTGTCGTCGACCTGGTCGATCAGCTTGCGCATCTCGTCAAGCTGCGTCTGCGCGCTCGCGTAGTAGACGTTACCGAACGTGCCGGTAGCCGCCATCTGGGCCAGCGCGTGCTTCGGCTCGAACTTGTAGGCCGGTCCGCCTGCTTCGTTGACGGTCGTCGCTCGCGGAATAACGCTGGTGATGCTCTGGAATAGACTCTTGTTGGCCATCTTGACCTCCTACTCAAAAAAAGTGATCCGACGAAGTTTGGTGCAGAGGTTTGCTCCCAAATGAGCTTCGCCCCGTTGTGGGGCCGCGACCGAGAAACGTCTCGGCGCGGTTGGAGTCGGGACGACAGGAATCGAACCTATGGACTCCACTCCGGCAGTCGGATCATGTGTCTTGCCACCGCGTGGAAACGCCCCGAATAAAATGGGGCCGTTTCGCAACACGATGGTTTTGTGTTGTGCTGTGTTGTGTGGTTAGGGCAAATCGAAAGAACACTCGGCGAAGTGTTGGCCAGAGAACCCGTCCGTATTCAATGAAAGCGGACGGGGCGGGACTTGAACCCGCTAAACCTTGCGGTCATTTGCCATGTACTCCAAACCGGCAGCCGAGTGTGTTTCGATGTCTTGTTTGTTGAAATAGTGATGCACTGTGCTTGCCTGATAAAAGGCGCGACCGACGAAGTTGTGACCAGAGGGTTTTACGGCGCTCTACCACTGAGCTACGCCCCTGAGTTTCAGAACACCATGTTTCTGAAAGAAAGTTGGGGCGGTGGGACTCGAACCCACGACATCCGGCTCCTGAAGCATGTACTCCGAATCGGCAGTCGATCGTGTGCGTTGGTGCTATTTCTGTTTCTTCTTCAATGTCTTCCGCATCTGCTTCCACACACTGCGGCTGTGGTCCGGGTCGAGCCGGACCAATTGCTGCTGTCGTGTGTCGATAACGTTGACGCCTCCCCTGGGACGTTTGACGTAAACGAAGGGCAAGCAGACGGCGATGACTTTGTAGGGCTGACCCGCGTCACTCGGCTTGTACGGGATCCGAACCAGTTCGTCGGCCGGCAAAGCGGCACCCGAGCAGCTCCATAGGTAGGAGGGCAGTTCGACGATTTCGTTCAGGACGGTGACGTAGTCTCCCTGGTTGATGTCTTCTCCGGCGATCCGTGCTGCGACGGTCGTTGTGGACGGAGTTTCAGTTGTAGCGTTCATGGTTTCACTATTGCTTTCCAAAGAATGAGTTGTGTGTGGGCAATGAATCTTCGTGCGACGAGCGATTACTCGACGCCGGTGGGCGTAATCACGAAGAAATTAAGTTGCACACGCACGGTTCGCTCTCTGGTAGCAATGTGAAAAACGGCTGACGAAGTTTGTGAATCCGAGATTCCTTTCGATGCTCTGCCAAATTGAGCTACGACGCGAGCTTGGCAAGCGTCGACGGGAATCGAACCCGCAACCTCCGAATTAACATGTACTCCGAATCGGCAGTCAGTCGCGTCTTGTAAAAGTCCAACGAAGTTGTTTGCCGAGAAAACCGCTCTTATCGACAGCAATGCCATCGACAGTGGGCACACGCCGACGATTCTCAGTGAGATTCGCTGACGCTCACGCTGCTTCCGGTCGCCCGGAAGCTCGATACCTTAGGGTCCTCATAGTTAGGATGTATTCCCAGCAGGCAGTTGAACTTTGTGTTGTGACCGATCGGCGAGGGAACAGCTCAGACGTTTCACATGGTAAAGATGTAGTCCAAGCCAGCAGTCGATCAGTCAAGAAACGCCGGTGGGAATCGAACCCACTTCGACCGGGTTGCAGCCGGTTGCCTGGCCATCTGGCTCCAGCGTCTTGTTGCTCGCGATCCGGCGCAGTGCAGGACCGCGAGCGGTGTTTCAATCTTTCTCTCTAAAAGTATTCGTCGCGATTGGAGCCATCAAAGGCGTCCCGATCGCATGCAACACCTTTTGAATCGCAATCGACTGCCGCATGGACAGGGATCATTGCGCCCGAGCTTTTCTTCGAGTTGCTTGTCGCCGTGGACGACTCGCACGCCGCATTTGACTTGCGTTTCCGATGGGAATCCGCGTCGTCGTTTACTCATCGGCTCGAAAGGAGTGGCTTTCGTCGTGGTTGTGTTCGTATCGCATTGATTTGCTCCCTGTCGAAAGGCTCTTCATAAACAAGTGCTCTCGCCAGGAATCGAACCTGGTCTTCGACCTTCGCAGAGTCGCGTGCTGTCCGGCACACTCCGAGAACATGGATGGCTCATCAAAGAGCCGAGTAACCCGCCCAGGAATCGAACCTGGTCCGACAGTTTCGAAGACTGTCATGCTATCCAGCACACCCGCGAGTCATATTGATTGTTAGTTAGTCACAAGAGCCGACGACTGGGTTCGCACCAGCATGAGCCGCTTTACAAGAGCGGTGCCTTTCTGCATCGAGCCACGTCGGCATGGGGTTTCGCATCAGTAGCCCGACCAGGAATCGAACCCGGAACTTCTGGTTAGAAGCCAGAGATGATGTCCGTTTCACCATCGAGCCGTTTTGCAATCAAGCGGAAGGCGAGGGAGTCGAACCCTCATCACCCGAAGGTGGCACGCGTTAGCAGTGCGGCCCGGCAAACCGTATCCGGCTGCCTTCCGAAATCGTTGAGTGGACCGGAAGGGAATCGAACCCTTCTCACCGATCTTGCAAGGATCAGTCGCCCCCTTGGAACATGCCAGCCCATTTCACTCAGAGGTCCGTCCGGGAATTGAACCCGGTCTTCGTCCATACCACAGACGCGTGCTGCCGCAACACTTACAGACCGTTCTATTTCAGTGATCACGGATGGAGTCGAACCATCGGTCTCCTGCTTGTCACGCAGGCGTCTTAGCCGCTGCACCACGCGATCATGTTTGGATTGAAGTAGTCGAGACAGGAGTCGAACCTGCAAAATCACAAGCCTCTCATGCTTGCCGCTTTGCCTGTTTGCGTACTCGACCTTCGTAAGTAGCGGATCCGGGGGTCGCACCCGGCGGTCCTGGCTTATGAGGCCTGGCTGAGCACTGGCCCATCCGCGTTGTTGTTTGCATTGAAAGTTGCAGGTCTCGGTATCGAGCCGAGCACACCGACCTCATGAAAGTCAGTTGGACACCTGTCGCACCTGCAGTGTTGAAGTAGCCAAGGCGAGAGTTGAACTCGCACGCCGCTGTGGGCACGACATTCTGAGTGTCGCGTGTCTACCAGTTCCACCACTTGGCTGTATCTGAATCGAAGTACTGCGGGAGGGAGTCGAACCCTCAAACACGAACGTTTGAAATTCGCCGCTTTGCCGGTTTGCGTACCACAGCATGTTGATTGAGTACTGAGGGCGGGAGTCGAACCCGCAAGCACTTGTTCCTAAGACAAGCGGCTCGCCGTTGGCCTACCTCAGCGATTCTCGAAGGAGAGTGGAGCACCGGGGAATCGAACCCCGATTTTCTGCGTGCAAAACAGACGTCTTCCCGTTGGACGAGCGCCCCATGTTGTTTCGTTAACGTTGCAAAAGTGCCCAGAGCAGGAATCGAACCTGCAAACATCCGGGTTTAAGCCGGACCGCTCTGCCGATTGGCGTATCTAGGCGTCTTTGGAAGTGTGAAGTTTGAAGGGTGAATTGTGAAAGTGGTTCGCGTTTCAAACTTCACCCTTCACTCTTCAAACTTCCTGCCGTGTTATGCTCGGAGTCGCAGCGTACTGTCGCCCGTTGACTTGCGGTGGTTTCGGATTGCCTTGCGGTAGTCCGGAACACTGTCGCCTTCGACGATCACGTCGCCGACCGTTTCGACAACCCAGCCATCGACCCAGCGGTCGTCGCTATCTTTCAGCTTCAGTACTCGACCGACTTTCGCGAATTGCGTCGGGATATACGAAGTTGTGACGACACTAGCACCAGCGACGATGCGTCTCATCGCACATTGCGCGTACTTCACGTTTCTGGTCATCGTCGTCTCCTTTTTCAGTTGGTAAGAACAATCATTGTTTGCGAAGGTCGAAGTAGTCCCGGATGGAATCGAACCATCGTTTCCTGCGTGTAAAACAGGTGTCGTAGCCGTTGGACCACAGGACTCTGGAAGTTTGAAGTTCGAAGGAGGAAGTGTGAATCGAAATGCGATAACCTGTTGTCATGAAAAGTGACTTGCCTGATCGAACGTTTGCGCTTTCCGAGCGAATCGTAAAGCTCTGCCTTGCTTTGGAGAGCGATAGCACTGTTGCTGCAACCTTGATGCGGCAATTGCTTCGGTCCGGCACATCTATCGGTGCGAATGTGGAAGAAGCTCAGGCAAGTGAAAGCAAGCGTGACTTCGTTCACAAATACTCGATTGCAGCCAAGGAGGCTCGCGAAACACACTATTGGCTGCGGTTGCTGGCCAAAACGGAGATCATTCCTCCATCTCGTCTTGAACCACTCACCGCTGAAGCTAATGAACTGGTTGCAATCCTGACATCAATCTGCAAGAAGAACCGGTGACGGACTTTCAAACTTCGAACTTCACCCTTCAAACTTCCAAGCACGTCCCCAAGGATTTGAACCCTGACTAACTGGTTTGGAATCAGCAGTGCTACCGTTACACCAGAGACGTGTATGTGTTTTCAAAGTGGGAACGCAAGGAATCGCACCTCTCGCCGGCTACCACACAATTAAAGGCAGAAGGGTTACAACCTCCCGTGTGGAAACGCTCCCATGATTTCGTTAACAAGCGGAAGCCGTGGGACTCGAACCCACAACGGTTTTTGACCGCAGCTGTTTTCAAGACAGTGTCCTCATCCGGCCGGGTGACTTCCGTAACGGGTCATCAAACGCAGTGACGTGAGCGGGAATCGAACCCGCGGACTCCTGGATGAAAACCAGGCAATTCTGCCATCAGAATCTACCACGCCGTTTTGTTGCTTCGATCGAAGCGAGTACCGCATAGGAGTTTCGATCTCCTTCCTGCTGCCTGAGAAGCAGCCGACCTAGCCAGTAGTCGAATGCGGCGAAATGAAAGCGATGGCAACGGGAGTCGAACCCGCAGCGACTTGATAGACAATCAAGCTTCCTTCCCAGAGGAACTTGCCACCGAAAATGTTCGCGAGGGTGACTAACCGGAATTGAACCGGCGACAAACTCATTCACAGTGAGTCTCTGGAAACCAACACCAGATCTAGCCACAATCGGGTATCAGTGAGTCGCACACTGTCCATGCGTGGTCCCAAACCACACCGCTTACTCCAAGCTATACCCGAGAAAAACACAGCACCGGAGACTGGAATCGAACCAATGAACTCCTCGTTCAGAGCGAGGTGCAGCGACCAGCAACTGCTACTCCGGCGTTTTAAATCAAATCATCAGCAGCACTCCGTCCGGGAATTGAACCCGATCTGCGAGCTTCAAAGGCTCACGTCGCGACTACGCGCCGGAGAGAGTTTTCCCAATGAAAGAGTGTCCTGCGGGAGTCGAACCCGCCTATCTGAGTTGGAAGCCCAGCACCTTTGCCGCTCGGCCAAGGACACGATGAATGCGGAAGTTTGAAGGGCGAGGTGTGAAACGAAGCGAGCTATTCCACACTTCTCGCTTCACCCTTCAAACTTCGCGAAGCTCCGGCGGAAGGACTCGAACCTTCACTCGTCTCCTTAACAGGGAGCCGCCTTACCATTGGGCCACACCGGATTGTTGTCTACTGAAGTCAGGATGGCTGGATTTGAACCAGCGATCTCGTGTTTCCGGAACACGCGGAGTGCCAGACTTTCCCACATCCTGATTTGCAAAGCGCCCAGTGGGAGTTGAACCCACACTTCCGCCATGGCAAGGCAGCAGGCTACCGCTACATCATGGGCGCAAAATTGCATCACTACCAAATTGTCAAAGATCAAAATCAAGAGCACCGAGCCGGAATCGAACCCGCATTACCTCGTTACGACGGAGGAGTCTTGCCGTTAGACCATCAGTGCTTGTACTTCAGTGGGACCGGTGAGAATCGAACTCACATCGTTCGGTTTAAGAGACCGATGCATTACCTTGTCTGCCACAATCCCATGTGTCGTTTGTTTCGTGTCGATCGGCGCGGAAGGAATTGAACCTTCAACCCTCGTCTTATAAGGACGCCGCTCTTACCACTGAGCCACGCGCCGCAAGTAGGGCCGGAGGGAATCGAACCCACACCGAACGGATTAAAAGTCCGTCATGCTGCCTGTTACACCACAACCCCATGATTGGTCGGGCGTATGCGTTTCAATCGCAGTGCAAGAAGCATGTCGGATTCTCTTTCGTGTTAGTTGTCGTAAGTGGTAGCCCCGAGGATCGAACTCAGCGCGACCCGCGTATCAGGCGGATTTGGGCGACCAGCCCTCGACTACCGTGTTGTTGTAAAAAAGTCGGACACCTCGGAGTCGAACCGCCCGTCGCGGAGCGACCCACAAATGAACGCAGTCTCCTGCTCCCAAAGCAGGCGTGCTTCCATCTGCACCTGTATCCGATGTTGTTTGTCGTATTCGCCGCAGGTGATTCCGTCGGCGCATATCTTCCTTGTCAGTGGGCCGGGAGGCGCTCGAATCCTCGTCTGCGGTTCTTCAGACCGCCGCTAGACCGTCTCAGCTACCAGCCCATGTTGGGTTTGTTCTTGGTGTCGCCCCTTCAATGCGGGCACGAAAAAAGGCCCGATGTCTGCGTGACATCGGGCCTTGATGAAAGGCGCTTCGAGAGAAGCAGACGTCACATAGCAAACGCTTGCGCGGGGGCATCATTATTCGACGGTGTCCCGCCGAAGAGATTGCCTTCGCATATTTGTTCGAGTCGACTGGATTGGAATTTCGATAACATGGAACTTTCTGCTCGCTTGTAAGACGCCCGATTGTCGTGTTCAGAGGGTAAGACGCGAAACCTGCATGAGGGTTCGCGAAAAAACTCGCTCGCACACAACTACGATGCGCGAAACCGCGATTCTATTCCCTTGAACGCAAAGTTTTTTCAAAGTACCTGCAAAACACGGGGAGAAAACATCGATGTTGATTTTTTGCAACATCGCCATCCTACGATTGCTATCGACGCCGGCCACCGGCGCGTTTCAGGCCTTTGGCGACGAAGTCGAATGCGTCTGCGGCTTTGTAGTCCTCAAGTACATCGAAAAAACACGCCAGAACGCGTTTGGTTTCGGCGACGTTGATCTTCACACCTTGGGTGTCCGCCTTGCGAGAAACCTGGTCGTAGATGTCGTTGAGAGTTAATGCATTCTTCTTAGTGGCTTTCTTCTTGGTTGCTCTCTTCTTTGCCATGACGTGTGCTCCTGCACCTGGAAGTGAATTTGAAGTCCGAGCAGAAGTTTTGATTATCGCCCAGCGTCATGCAAGTAGTGCGTCACTGCAGGACGCTCTGCTTCGTCGGATTAGGATGATGGAACGCAGTTCGTTTGCTTGGGCACAGGCTGCATTGCGGAATCGCTTTCGAGTCGACGAATGCTTGGAACTCGGCTTCGGTCGCGTTGGGTCGGCACGCTTTGTAGTCGCGGAACAGTTGCCATGCCGCGATATCTTGTAGATTCAGCTTGGATTCGAGCTGTGCGAAGTAGGCCAGCGCTGGGCATTTCCAAAGCAGGCCTCGATAAAGCTGAGTGCAAGTCTTTTGCATGCAGACTTTGAACGCGGCGTTTGGGTTTGAATCGAACGGCATCGGTTTGCCGTTCTCGATGTGGTATTGCCGCATCCAGCCACGGTGCGACTGGCGAATCTTGATCTGGATGCCTGGGTGAACCTCACGCCACTTCCAGACGGTGTGTTTTGCTGTTCGGAATCGTTCGAGGTAATCCAGGTGCGTGCCAAGATGGCCAAGAAGCAAAACGACCTCGAAAAGGAACGTAGAGCGATCGTCGCTGAAGTCGCTCGACTCAAGCGAACGATCTCAGTTCTTTCGACGCCAGATGACAACGGAGATTCCAACGGAACTCGGCTTGATTCGCTGGCATCATGCAATGAGCAGCTAACGCGTCGCCAGCAAAGGCTGATGCAGATCGACACCGAGCTTTTGAAAGCTGGGCGCCCCCTTCCAAGTCGAGTCGAAATACTGAAGTCCGCTCGAGATCTTGAGACGCTGTGGGAGAAGATGACGACCGGAGAACGCAGTCGCTTTATGCAACTGTTGATTGAACGGATCGATCACGACCCCCAAGGCGGCAACGTCGCGATCACGCTCACCGATACCGGCCGAGAATTCTTGTCCAACGAGCTTTCAGTTACCGAGGATGATCAATGACCCGCGCACCCGACATGGCAGTCAGTTTTGGGCGACCGCCCAAACGAGCACGAAAACAAAAATAGAAGGGAGCCAAACGCGAACCAGAACCGAGACCGCCGCGCCTACCACACGTCAAACGGCTTATGGCACTGGCAATACGCTTGGAAGACTTGCTCGACAGCGGCTTGGTCGGCAACCAGGCGGAGATCGCCAAGGCGGCCGGCATCACCACCGCCCGTGTCTCGCAGATCCTCAATCTCAACCGGCTCGCCCCTGACATCCAACAAGCCATCCTCGAACTCGAACCCACAACTGAGAAGACGGATCTGTTCCTCGAACGCCATGTCCGAGAAATCGCGACGCATGTCAATTGGGTGCGGCAACGAAAGGAGTTCAATAAGCTAGCCCCTGGCGTTCTCAATTCCGCCAGCGAAGAGGTCAAGAACACCGCCTAATCATCGGTGTTTCCGCTCGAAAACGTGCTGAGCGTTTGTTGAAGAATTCACCGCGTCTAGCTCCCATGCAATCGCCGAATCGCTTCGATGCCCAACTCCATCTTCTTTCTTGCCGGTACGTTGGCGGAGTGGACACGAATGATTGGTGGTGCGAAATCGTTGGTCGCAACTTCTTCTTCGATCCACTAGATTACGTCGTAGCCGGTGCCTCGGTTGTCGTCTCCAAGATCGTGATCCAGGCTGATCTCGATCACTTCACCTGACCGCAGCAATTCGATGGCCTCGTCGGGCCAGTAGACTCGTATCCAACCTTGGGGCGTCTCTCTTTCGTCATCCAAATAGACTTTCATGATTGTTCTTTTGTAAGAATGACGACTCTTGCGTCGACGTTGAGCACCTGAGTGCCATTTGACAGTTCGGCGAAGGGCTCTTTCCAGTGTGCGTGCCCGCGAATGACGAGCGTCGGCTCTGATTGTTCAAACGCTTGCCTGATTCGAGGCGATCCACGGTGTCCAGCGTCCGGTGCATCCGGACCATCGTGCGTCACAACCATGGCCGGCGAATCGCAGAGCAGTAGCTCCAGTGCTTCGACGTAGTCCTCTTCTGTTCTTCGCCAAGGACGCCTCGGATTCCCGGGAATGCCACTCAGTCCAGCGATTGGGAGACCTTCCACGACGACGGTATCGTTATCGAGGAAGTGAACCGGCTTGGAGAATCGAGGACGAGTTGCGGCATCGCCGAAAAGGTCGTGGTTGCCGGCGACACCGACGACCCAATCGAACTCGCCCGCGAACGCTTGCCAGACCGAGGTGACGTCGCCAGATCCGCCACGTTTGTCTAGCGCTGGAACCGTGTAGAAGTCGCCAGCGAGAAACACGCCGATCCTGCCGTCGCCAACGCCAAGATTCGGAATGATCTCTTGGGTGAGCATCGCTGGTAGGACTTCGCCCAGTAAACGAATTGGCCGGCCGCCAGACGACTCGAATGTCTCGCGTCCTTGGAGGTCAGCGGTGACGATGATTGCCGACATCCCCACCGGCAGCGCATCGACGAAGCCATGGTGCACCGGCAGCGAGTCTCTGTAGAAACCGCCCGGCCCTCTGCCAGTATTCAGAAACGGAATCTCCTGAATCAGTTCGGGTTGTATTGATGTAATCCTCATGCCAGCCCAAGACACGGTGACGAACCGAATGGTTCAAAGTGCGTCGTTTTGGGCGAGAAATGGCCTACTCTCTAACTCTCTGAAATCTGGGTCTCAGGAGCCAAACAGAGTGTTAACCAGCGTGGCGTTGTTAACCCAGAGACTCAGAGACTTCGCTCTGTTGAGATCGGGGTGGCGAGTGAGAAAGGGCTTTCTCGAAGCTGACCCCTAGCGAGACGAGACAAGCGACGTTTGCGGCGGATCGCGACAAAAACGCCGGAAACTCGGGGCTCAAACGCAAACAGGCCGAAGCAGTTGCTCCGGCCTGGTTAACGCATGGATCGGATGTCGTAATCGACAACCGTCTCAAAAGGCTCAAAAACGGCCTGCACATTCCCGGGCAACACGGTTAATTTCCAGGGAGCAAAAACTTGAAAATCGCCGTGTTCCGGAGGTTTTTTTTGTCGTTCTGAGGAAGCTAGAAATTGCCCAAAGCGTCTCGCGCGGGCTTGCCAGCAGGACGGTCGAACCAGGAATCCCGGTTCATCGTCAGAGGCTTACGATTGAACCGCGGAAGCTTATCCGCAATTCGACTCGTAGATGGTTGGGCTGCCAATGTTGAGCCGATTTCGGCTCGTTCAGCCACCAGGATCTCTTTGAAGCGCGTGCTAAATTGTGGCCAAATCCTGCGTAGCTACGAACAAATTCAGGCCTGGTTAACACTGACGTGTTAACCAGGGAGCCCAGTTCGAGGGTCATGTCTGTCGCATTTCGCGCGAATTGAAAGAAATTATCGGTGTGAGGCGGCAGGTAAAATATGAAGCCATGAACAAGGCAAAGGAGTCTCGCATGTCCAACTCGACACAGCGATTGATCGCGTCCGCGCTACTGCTCTCTCGCGAAGAGCGCATATTCGTAGCGAACGAAATCCTGGCGAGTTTGGAGGATTACGCGGACGATTGGCCAGCCCCATCCCGCGACGCTTGGTCTGCCGAGATCGGTCGGCGCGTTGATGATCTAGACTGCGGGCGAGTGAAGGCAGTCCCGACGTCAGAAGCATGGAAGATGATCGATGGCGAAACCGAGATTCCAGACTGAATTTGAGTCCTCCACGAACCGTGACGGATCAAGATGCTCCAAGTGGACGAAGCCCGAATACCACTATCGCAAACTCCCTACTTTGACCATTTTCGGCGTAGAGCCGAACAGGCAAACGCTGCTATCCTGTCGGTCGATGGAGATCGTTTTGTTCGGAGGTAGTGATGTCAAACGAGTCGAAGATTTTGCCAAGCGTCAGCACGGCTGGCCTGGAAGCACTCGCCAATTCAATGCTGGCCCCCCGTTCTCAATCACGACTGGATGAACTTCTGCGCCGCAACTCTGAAGGCGAACTATCGAAAGTCGAGATTGACGAACTGGATTCTCTGCTTGAGCAGGTTGACGAACTGAATCTGTTGAAGGCGCGAGCCGAGTACACGCTTCGTCATCAACCCGAAACGGGGCCGTCGTGACGGCATACGTATCCGCAGAACTTCGCGCACGAGTTCGTGAGTTCTTTGAAGCTCGCTGTGCCTATTGCCAGACGGCAGAATCACTTACCGTTACAACCTTCGAGATTGAACACATCGTTCCGCGATCCAAAGGCGGCGAGACCGCTTTTGAAAACCTATGCCTCGCCTGCCCAACCTGCAATCGCTACAAGTCTGATCGCTTGATTGGCACACTCGAGTCTGGATTGGAATGCCGACTATTTCATCCACACCAGTATTCTTGGCACGATCACTTCGGCTGGTCCGTTGACGGGACGGTGATTGTCGGCCTCACCGATGTCGCTCATGCGACCATCGTTACGCTACGAATGAACCGGTCCCAAATGATTAGCGTCCGTGAATTATGGGTGGATGCGGGAAGGCATCCACCGTCTTAGGGCAGGATAGAACGGCTGATTCATCCACCGACCGAATACAATGCTTTGATTGTCATTGAAGCTTGTTTCGGTCTGGTTCTGTTCGATGTCCCTCAAATTCGATCGGTGTGCGATCTACACGCGGCAGTCGCGGAATAGCGATGCGGTGCTGTCTTCCTGCGAGACGCAGCAGTACATCTGCAGGGACATGGCCGAGGTCTTCAAGTGGGAGATCGTCGATGTCTTCGAGGACCAGGGCGAATCGAGCGAAACGCTGGCGCGCCCGGAAGTGGATCGGATGATTAGCGCGATCGAGCAGGACCAGTTTGATCGAATCGTCGTCTACAGCATCGACTGGTTGACGCGGCGGCTGTATGACTTGGCGAAGTTGCTTGAGCTATTCGACAGAGGTAGTGTCGCTTTGACGGTGGCGACGAATCCGAACTTCGGCGATTCCCCATCGAGCCGCTTCACCACCAACATCGTCGCGGCGGCTGCCCAGTTTGAACAAGAACTGACGAAAGAGCGAATGGCAGAAGCACGAGCAGCACTCAAATCGCAAGGGAGGCGTGTCGCCGGTAACTTGCCGTTTGGATACAAGGGCGACCCTGTTACGAAACAACTCCAAGTTGTGCCCACAGAGGCCGAACTGGTACGCGACTTTTTCCGCTTGGCCGCCAGTGGCAAGACGCCGGCGGAGATCGCAAACTTGGCAACGGCAAGCGGGATGGGAGCGGGCCAGAGTTGGAATCCTCGGCGACTGCTGCAGATTCTATCGAACTCGGTCTACGCCGGCTTCTTGCCTGGCGAAACGGAACGCAAAGGCGTTCACGAAGCGCTCGTCACACCGGAAGAATTCCAGCAAGTTCGAGAACATCTGAATTCACGACGAAAAGGACAGCCACGAAAACGCGAAGAAAAGTTGCTCGGGTTTCCGCTGCGAGGTTTGCTGTTCTGTGCGAAGTGTGGCAGGGCGATGAACACAAACACCAGCACTCGAGGTCCGATTCGCTTTCGCCGATATCAGTGTCGGTCGCATGCGGGTGGGCGGCCACCGTGCCCAGATGTGAAGCTTAAAGCTTGGGACATCGAAGAGTTCATCGCCGAGCAGATCAGCAAATGGGAAGACTCGCCAGAGCTGGCCACGCTCTTTCGTGAGGAGTGGTCAGCGATGGTTACCGAGAAGCGTCAGGAGTTGCTGAACGAGTTCGTTGCCAAAATCACTTACAACGACGACGACGGCCAAGTCGATATAGAGATGAACAGAGAGGCTGTCGCCCGATTCGTTACTGAGAAAGCGGAAGATGCTTCCTGCGAGGAAGAGTCGTAGCGCAAGCCTATCCCCAGGCAACGTGCTCGGGATTTACCTCAAAGCCGCATTGATCGCATTTCGGTTCAGCTGGGGTGACGGATCCATTCTCGCAGTGGGGGCAGACATTGGAGTCAATCAAGAGCTTCACTTCTTCGCCGAGTCGAACGCCGCAATTCGGGCATTCGGAATGTAAGTCCTTGAAATCCCAAGCGGCCCAGCAGCACGGACAGCGATCGTGCGGCACAACGGTCATTTCTCCGTTGGCGAGATAACGCATTGGAGTCAAGTCGGCATGTGTTTGGTAGGCTGACTTTCCATCGGACGAGGATAGGCCCGTTTGCAGCAACGGAAGCGTGTTTCCGCGATCTGGATCAAAGGCACCGACCGTCAAATCCAAAGAAACGGACAGCCCATCCATTTGCTTGCTCAGCTGAGCAAGCGTTTCTCGGATCTCTGCCGAGTCTTCCGATTCGATCCATTCTCCCAATCGTTCAGCGATCTTATCGAGCAGCGGATCCGTGTTTCGAAACTGGTCGGGTGTCATGAGATGCCTTCTATTGCGACGCTGCTAAGTCAATTTGCGACGGAGTTTCTCAACGTCGACATGGTCCTGATTGCGACCGGTGGAAGCCTTATTCTTGATCAGCTTCTCGAGGGAGATGAAAGGGACGCGCAGTCCGTAGAAGCTCTCGTACTCTCGCGTTTCCCAAACTTCGCCGAAGGTCACCCCATCGATCTTTGTCAGAAGGTCGATGCGGTAGGGCGCGTGCCCGAGCATGATGACATCTTTCTCGAAGAGCGGGCCCTCCGGCAGTGCACTTCCGAAACCGAACTCGGTTAGCAGTTCCCGGGTGACCTTTTCGGATTCTTCTGACTTCTCGACGAAGAAATCGATGTCGCCGGTCGCTCGTGGTTCGGCGTAACGGTTATAGGCCCATCCGCCAATGATCACGAACTTCAGGTTCATCGAGATTGCGAGTTCGATAAACTCTCTGAAGTCGCTGTGGAGAGCCATAAACGGGAGCCATCATCTTTAAAAAGTTCGTCAGCCGCTCACTGGTGGACAACTTGGCGTCATCTTCCTGGCTGGCGCGTTCAGCTTCCAGATGAGTATCAAATGTTCGGAAAGTCTTGTCCATGTGAAGTCCCAAGGTCTCGATCTCAGTCTCTCAGAATTGCCAAGCTCTCGATGCCTCTCTTGCTCTCTGCAGAGTGTTAACCAGCGTATCGTTGTTAACCCAGAGAAAGAGAGAGAGCGCTCTGTTGGGATCGGGGTGCCGAGTGAGAAAGGGGCTTTCTCGAAGCGCGACCCCGATCGAGACGAACTAAGCGAGATCTCGATTGAGAATCGCAAATTGGCCGGAAAACGCGGGAATTAAACGCAAAAGGCCGAGGCGTTTGCCTCGGCCTGGTTAACACTCTTCGGTTACGCCAAAAATGGCGAACCGTTCTAAAAAGCTCCCCCGACAGGACTCGAACCTGTGACAAGGCGGTTAACAGCCGCCTGCTCTACCAACTGAGCTACAGGGGATTAGATTGATGCGGAGCGAACTTACTGTTCGATTCGCAGGCACGGAATTTACTTTAGCTTGTTCTTGGTCGCAAGGTGCGTTTGAGGCCTCTTTTTCCACGCCTTTTGACACTTCGGTCGTCCGGTGGGTTCGGCTGGATTATTTTCTGCGAAATGATGGCTCTTGACCGCTCTGGCGTGCCGATCCGGTCGGTCGGGCTTCGCACTCGCCGGCGACGTTCCACACAGAGTTATGCCACACAGCGACGTTCCGAGCTGGGAGGTTCCACACAGAGACGTTCCGCGCTGGGAGACTCCACACAGAGACGTTACTTAGAGAATGATGTTCCTCAGAGAATTGTCCATTCCGGGGGACAGGATATCTGCCGCGAGGCTTGTCGGCGCCGAATGTGACCCCCGGCCGTGATCTCGCTTCACTGGGCTTCCAACGCGTCGCTGCCGTGGGCTTCCAACGCGTCGCTGCCGTGAGCATCCAACACTTCGCTGCCGCTGGCGTCGATCACTTCGCTTGCGGTTCGGCCAATTCGAACATCCGTTCCAGACGCGTCAACGCGAACACTTCGCGAACGGGCTCTTGCACGTTGGACAAGACCAGACGAAGACCTCGTGTTCTCGCTTGACGGTTGATCGAAATCAGTTCGTTCAGTCCATCGCTGCTAAGCCAACCGACTTGCCGGAAGTCCAACGTCAGCTTGTCAATTTCGGAACCATCCGTTTCGCCGAAATACTCTTCGCAGAGCGCGACGCATTCGTCGTCAGAATCGGACGAGGACTCAAACGTGTTGAAGAGAGCGCCCAGTAACCGTGACAGCGAGTCGATCGAATCCGAGTGGTTCAGATGATCGGCTAAGACGCAGATCACGCGCTCGGATCCGCTTTCTTTGACCACAATGTCTGGCATGCCACTCATGAAGGGAGGTTTGGCGGGGTAAGTACAAAGGCGATTTGACGATTACACCGTACTGCAACCACGAAAGATTCGCAATCGTCAATCGGCTCGAGTCGCGGGTTTTCGCGATCAATTGTTATCCGCAACCCACAAAACTTACTCCGTTTCTTATCACATCGGTTGCTGAGCCAGACGCGTATGCACCGCTGTGGGGACTTCGTAATTCGCATCGCACTTTCTTTGCCGTACGTCCAGAGGCGTGTGACAAGCTGCCGCAAGCGTTCGTGATGAGTGCACGCAGCGATCGAACTCGCTGAATCCGCAAGCCCTCCGGATCCGCAAGCCCTCTGGATCCACGGGCTACCGCTCACGGCGTCAAATCAACCGCGGCATCGCCAGTGAGGATGGCACCGACCTTGGCTAAGTCAACGCAGAAACTGGTACCGGGAATCCTCAAGAGTCGAAAACGCGATGTTTGTCAAAGTGCACATGATGAAGTTTGTAAGCACAACATCTTTCACACGATCATTGATTGCTGTTTTCGCGGCTCATTTGTTTTCGTGCGTCAGGCGTTCTCGCACGACATGTTCGCCGCCGCAATTCGGACATTTTTGATACGACCGGATCAATCGTCATGCCCGGGGCACGTTAACGGCGGTGCGACGCGCACGACGTGTCGCCAAGCAGCGAAGTTGCGGTTTTGTCGAGCTTGATTCCGATAACCCATGATGTGGCGACGGTGGCAAGTGATGTGCCGATCGCAAGACAACTCAGGCGGACTTGAGGAGATAGCCCGATGATCGAATCTGAGACGAGACCGCACCTGAGGCCCGCAGCAATCAATCACTCGACCGCCGCCCGCCCCGAAAAAGTTTCGATCGTGATTCCCGTTCGCGACGGACAGGATCGGATCGCCGCTCGCGTGTCGGATATCGTTGCCGCACTCGACGCGCTGCGAGTCCGCAGCTGGGAATTGGTCATCGTCGACGACGGAAGCCGCGATGCGACGGCAGACCTATTGCAAGTGATCGCGTCGCACAGCGACAGGATTCGCGTTGCCCGTCATAGTCGTCCGCGGGGCATGGAAGCAGCAGGGCAAACCGGATTAGAACGTTCGACCGGAACCCTCGTCTTTGTGCAGGAATCCGATACGGACCTTCGCTTCGAGGACCTTCGCACATTGATCGGCATGAGTAAGGATGAGTCAATCGTTGCGGCGCGAACGGAAAGTCGTCCGCGTCCGATTGCCGGCGAATTGATCCGCCGACTGCGTGCTTGGGGAACGGATGCGGATCGCCAGTTTGTGAAAACCGGATCGATCGAAAAGTCCTGCTTGCAAATGATTCGCCGTCCGCATTTGCAGCGACTAGCCGGGCCTCACGGCCATCAGTACCACCTATCGGCTGAAACGCTGCGACGCGCGACCATTCAGCGCAGCTGATGTGCGTTCAAGCAGCCCAGCTGATGTTCATCACGAGTTGCCTGTGATCGCGGAATGGTCACGGCTGAAAGATTTGTTGCAGCTCTTGGGCCCAGGCAGTCCAATCGCTCGCAGCAGCCTCAAAATCGACTTGCATCCAGCGAACCGGCTGCGGTGGTAAGACTCGGGGTGGAAATTTTGCGGTTCGACTGAGCGGTAACTGGCTGCTATCACCCATTGCCAAGCGATCTTCCGTCTCGGGCTGGATCAAGTAATCCACCAGCAAACCGGCGGCGACTGGGTGCGGCGCATCCTTTAGGACGGCGACGGTGTTGGGGATCCGCATCGTGCCCGGCTTGTCCGAGGCTTGGTCAGGAAACACGATGGCCACGGGGCGGCCCAAATCTTTTTCAATGATCGCGTCATCGGTATCGGTCAATCCCCACGCCACTGTGCCGGCCGAGACCGCCAGGGCGACTTGCTTGTTGCCCGAAAGTATCACCGCGTTATCACGGATCGATTCGAGTTGTTGCAGCACGGTGTCGCGTCCGTTTCGTTCTCGCAGCACGGCAAAATGCGTCGCGGTTGTCCCGAACAAGGGTCGCGCCATTGCGCATCTTTGGGACCATTTGGGATCGGTCAGATCATCAATCGATTGCGGATAGTCGTTGGTGTCATCGACCAACTGGGTGTTGACCAGCAAAACGCGGGCGCGGGCGGCAAAACCGCACCATGTGCCATCGGTCGCGATCATGTCGGTGGGCCAACCGGGTTCGACGTCCCATTTCCTCGCCTGCAGCAGACCGAGTTTTTGAAGCCGGACGGTGTGGAGAATTTCGTTGTTCCAGAACACGTCACAAACCGGGCTGTTCTGTTCCGCAATGATTTCGTTGACCAAGCCGACGGTCTTGGTCGATTCAACATCGAATTTGGCAACGACACCGGTTTCGTGGTCGGTGGATCTTTCGAACGCCGCAAGAATCGGATCGGAGAATTCTTGGTCGAGCGCGGCGTAGACCACAACATCGTTTTCGGCGCGCGGGACACAGCCTGTGATCATAATGCTGGCGAAAACCAAGCAAGCCGATTTCATCGATGTCGACGGGATCGATCTGAACTTGACCGTATTTAGCGTGACCATTTTTACCGAGCGGGCAACTGGCAAATCGACGGGTGTTGGATGTGACGTGTTCGGAAGACGGCATTCGTTTCGGCGCGGGATCGCGTTATGATGCGATGATGATTCGGACATGGAATGCATTTCAGATATTGGTAGGTTCGTGTGTGGTGACAGCAATGTCGCTGGGCATTTCGCTGCTGGGAACGGGATCGTTACTTGCGCAGGTGTCGAACGAGTCGGGTGTGGGCAAAGTTAGCAATGCCGACCTGATTCGATCGTCGGGTCGCCATACTGAGTTGGTAACCGACAGTCACACACAGCGACAAGCCGATGAATTCGTCGCTGCCTTTGACGCCGCGGTTCCGCAGTGGGAGAGATTCTGGATGCTTTCACCGGGAACGCTGGATTCATGGAAAGTGGATGCCTATGTGATGCGTGAGCGTGAAGACTTTCGTCGCCGCGACTTGATCCCCGAACGAGTCCCTGATTTTCGCTTTGGCTATGCGATGGGCAAAACCGTCTGGGTTGTTTCTCAACCCAGCCAGTATTACACGCGGCACCTGTTGTTGCACGAAGGGGCTCATGCGCTGGCCGGTCAACAATTCGGCGGTGCCGGACCGGCGTGGTACATGGAAGGCACGGCTGAAATGTTGTCGACCCATCAGGGAACCGGCCGCGAAGTCATGATCAATCACATTCCCAAGAGCCGGGACGAAGTTCCGTACTGGGGACGTTTTAAAGCGATCCGGCTGCGACGAGAAACACAAACGATACCCTCGATCGGCGGCGTGATGGGGCTGCCTTTGGATCTGGACGGTGACGTGGAATCGTATGCTTGGAGCTGGGCGGCAACAATGCTCTTGTATGCTTACCCGGAATACCGTGACGCGTTTCAAGCGGCGGCGCGGAACGGTCATCAGGCTGGCAACGAATTCAATGAAGTCATCCGCCGGCGACTTGCATCACAGTGGCCCGTGCTTGCGGCGCGGTGGCGGTTGATGTGTCGTGATTTGAACTACGGTTTCGATTGGCAACGAGAACGCGTCGCGCTCAGTACCCGCGATCCATTGTGGCAGGGTCAATCGCTGGACATGGTCGTCAGCGCTAATCGGGGATGGCAATCGGTGGGCGTTCGATTTCCACCCGGTACGCGAATCCGCATCGCCGCAACAGGCAGATGCACGTTGGCGCAGACGACCGCGCCTTGGGTCAGCGAGCCTGACGGAATCACGATCCAGTACA
The DNA here is from genome assembly GCA_963975425.1 of uncultured Pirellulaceae bacterium. GTDB lineage: Bacteria > Planctomycetota > Planctomycetia > Pirellulales > Pirellulaceae > CAXBGS01. The sequence goes on along the minus strand of CAXBGS010000002.1, from coordinate 161,094 downwards.
ACGATGGCATTCCGCTGGGGAAATTGATCGCATGCGTCGTCGGCAACGCACCAGGAACGAGCGAAACCGAACCGGTATTGTCAGCCATTGCAATCGGAGAAGGCAAAGAGATCACATTTGATGAACATGCTTGGTTGTTACTGCGTGTCAACGATGGAGTCGATGCGATGTCCGATAACACCGGCGGCTATCGTGTGGAAATAGAAAAGTAAGTGATCGGCGTCTTGGTTCGGTTGCAACGTTAAAGAACCTTGCCTGGGATCATGCGAGTTGCAGGGTGCGAGTTGCAGAGTGCAAGTTGCAGAGTGCGAGTTGCAGAGTGCGAGTTGCAGGGTGCGAGTTGCAGGGTGCAATTCAGACGCCCATCGGTGAGATGGATGTTGGTCTTTGATGGCTGGTCGCCTGTTCGGTCCCTTACCTTGGTCAGCGGCGGACGCGCATTTGGCGACTGAACTCGATTTTGTCTAGGCGTACCGATGCAAATGGTCATCGGGGTAGCCGTCATAGAACCTGCGAATCCAGTGACGGCCTTTCCAGTTCGGCATGTGCTGTTGCCAGCCGATACGACTTAAGAATCGGTCACTGATGTTTCCATTGGTCACGTGAGCGACGATCGCGACTGATTGGCGGATTTTCGCAATCTGTTCGAGTACTTTGACGGCACCGATGAACGTCTTGTAACCCGCTTGTTTGCCCGAACGGATGTAGTCAAGCGTCAGAAAAGCAGGCATCCCGAGCGGTTGGTGATAGTCTAGCCAGCACACGCTTTCGTCACTGCGTCCGTAACTGGCTTGCCACCAGACTTGAGCGACCGATACGTTTCCGCAAAGCAGGCGGTGTTGAACCTCAACCAGTCGTCCATTCTGCATCACGATACGGCCACACCGCCATCGACGAAGCTTGTCGGCATCGGCATTGAGATCGTCGGTTCGTCCCAGTGTGATCACGGTTTTGTCTCGCTGGATTTTCACGCTGAGATCGCCAGCGTCGGGGCCGCCGAAAACGGAGGCGGAGAATTCCCATGGTGATAAATGGTTGCCTACAGGGAACAATACATTCCAGTTATGGCATTACGAAGCGAGTCGCGAGTGGCGATGCGATTTCCCACCGATTTGATCGTTAAATTCGGTGGGACCGGTGCAGGTGTGAAGAGCGCGGCGCACGAAAAAAGGCGACATGCCGAACGCATGTCGCCTCGATGTTTGATATAGGCGTGCAGAGTTTAACGGCGTCGCCGGCGTGTTGCGGCTCCGGCAAGTCCGATACTTAACACAAGAAAGCTTCCTGGTTCTGGAACGGCAGTCGTGCCGACAATGGTCGCCGATCGGAAATCGATCAACGAATCAACGGCAATGGAATTTCCGCCGCGTTCGCCTTGAATCGAATTAACAATCGCTGCACCGTTTGGAGGACCGTTAGCAGTCGTGATCACTCCAGGTCCGATCCCGTCGAAGGTGAAATCGAAGGAACCGACCAACGTCTCGAATCCACCGTCGCCTCGTTGGGCCACATCAGGTCCGAAGACTGAGAAACCCAAAAACGCGTTTCCAGCGCTTCCGTCGGTGCTTTGCGAAGAGCCGTTGTTGGTCAATCCGGTGAGCGGGCCTGACAGATCAATCGTCATATTCACGCCGACCAATCCGCTCGCCTGTTGAGGGTCCAGGATGTCATTGTTGTTGACACCGTTGTCAAACGCGTCCCGCAACAAGCTGTCACCGTCGTCCCGCAAAAACAGCTCGGCAGTATAAGTGCCAGAATCGAGGGTGATGACCTGGTCCATGCCGGTATCGCTAATCGAGTCTTGCCCGTCGATACGAAGGAACGTTTCGAAATCGAATTGGGCGTTTGCCGTTCCCACGGTAAACGCTGCCAATAACCCTAAGATCGGTAAGATGCGAAGCATGACAAGATGTCCTAACTAGGTCTTTGGAGTAGATATGACGATAAAGTAGAAAGCCTTGAGAACCCAAATTAACACCACGAAGGTCGCTGAGCAACGACTAAACTAGCATTTAGAGGGCTTCAATTTTCATTGTCGACTGGTAGCGAACGCGGGCAAAAATCCGTTGGAAAAGTCGGTGAAATTGACCGATCCGTCTCCGTCGACGTCTAGTGACGGTTCAAACGCATCAGAGCCTTCGCTTTGAGCGAACGAAGGCAGGAATCCATTGGAGAAGTCGGTGAAATCGGTACTGCCGTCGCCGGTCACATCCCCGTAATGGCGGAAGAAATCGTCGTTGTTCGCTTCACCACTGGTCTGCCCCCCGAACTGGTAGTCGGCAATGGTCCCGCCGCCGGCGGGGTCGGTCAGCAGCGATCCGATGACGTCGAGCCGATAGTTTCCATTGGCAAGCGAGTTTCCTAGGTCCGTGCCGGTCGCACCCAGACGATCGACAACGGATGCACCGCCATCGGCGAACGTTAGCACCGCGACCGTTTTAAAGTCTTGCTCGGATAGTTCGACCTGAACGTTGGTTACCGTCGTACTTGTATCAATGTTGGTCAATTCGAAAGCGGCCGCAGTCGCGTCGACCACGCTATCGAATGTCACCGTGACGGAAGTGATCTGTGAACGTTGTGCTGACCCGTCGTTGATCACGACGCTCTCAACTTGCGGAGTGACTTCGTTGAGCACAAACAGTTCTCGGCCGCTGTTCTCGTCTTCGCCGACAAAGTAGATCGTACCGCCGACTTCGACGATGTCTGCGGGCTGGCCGCCTCGGAAAACACCTGGAAACAGGTCAAGCACTTGTGCCGAACCGGTCGCGAGTGGTCCGCCTGAAGTCCAAAGTTCGCGGTCTGATTCGTTTTCGTCCACGGCCGAATAAAAGACCCGTCCGTTGGCAACCGCCAGTTCGGTCGGCGAAGCACTGCCAGCAACATCGCTGACAAGTTCGGCAGCGGTCGTCGTGGTTCGCCATAACTCGCGACCGTTATTTGTACTTGTTGCGGCAAAGTAAACTTGTCCGCCAAGTTCGACAAATCCCGATGGCTTTGATCCTTGGTTGCCCGTCGTATTAATGTTCTGAATCAGGGTCGTGTTGATTCCATCGGACTTGTAAGGCTCGTCATCTTCATCGTTACCGGCATCGGCCCCAAAATACAGGACGCCGTTGACATCGGTCAGGTTGATCGGCGTCGAGCCGCCATTGCCGGGGTCAATTTCAATCAGCGTTGGTGATCCGCCCGTCGGCAAGACAAACAGTTCAACACCACCGGCCAATCCGTTATTCGCAGTGAAGAACAAGTTCGATCCGCTAACGATCAGGTCGCCTGGGTTCGAACTGCGAACGGTGCCGTTACCTGCAACATCATCCACATAGATGTCTTGCGTTTGAACAGTTCCCCCGACCGTGCCGTCGGATTCCCAAAGCTCTCGACCGAATCCGTCAAAGCCTGCGGCAGGTGTGATTTCAGTGGCAGCAAAGTACAACTTGCCATCGAATACGGTTAGGTATTCGGGATCACTGCTGTTGGCCCCACCGTTGTTGTTTGTGCCAGTATAGATATCGACGAATCGAGCGATCGATGTTCCTGCACCGTTGGAACGCCAGAGTTCAACCCCCTGATTGTCTCGGGCCGAAAAGTATACCCGTCCGTTGAACGTAGTGAACAAGTCGTTCGGATCGGAGCTAAGCGGGATGGGCGATTGCTCGCCGACCAGGAGTGTTGTTGTTCCATCAGTGCGATAGATGGCACCGTCGGCATTTGTGCCGGCAAGGTTGTTCCAGAACCAAACCGATCCATCTTGAATGGATAGACCACTGATAGTTTCGGCGCTCGTGCCCGGCGTCATGTCGATCATCGTTACCGAACCAGGGTTCAACGTATCGGCAACCCAAACGGCATCGCCATTGATCCCGTCGTTGGCGACAAAGAAGATATCGGTGCCGTTGACGACGACTTGTTCAACGTCGGCGCTTTTCGTGGACGGATTGATGTTCAGCACGGGATCGGTGCTGGCGGTCGTGCCTTGGCTTGTCCAGAGTTCTCGGTCACCGGAATTGTCCAGCGTGGTGAAGAACAGCTGGTTGTTGACTTCGACTAAATCTTCGGGGGTGCCATCGTTGGGAGAACCGTCTTCCCCGTTACCTGTAAACGAGTCGATTAGACGCGCGGTGCCCGGTGCGTCGAAGGCGCCTTGGCTGCGCCACAGTTCGCGCCCGACGCCGGTCGGCTCATCCGCCGAGAAGTAGAGGCGACCACCGGCTTCGGTCAGTTGCGACGGATTGGAGCTTCCACCGGCGACAATGTCTTCGACCAGCACGTTTGTGGAGCCATTGGTGCGCCACAATTCGCGCCCGACTTCACCTGAGATCGCCGTCAGCTCGGCATTGACCAAGACGGCCTCTTCGCCTCCGTTTAATTGCAAGCCGTTAAACGTCATGCGTACCGTGGCCGAGGTGACCGCGGCTCCGCCGGGATGGACAAGATTAATGTTGTTCGCGTCACGACCGGCGAACCAGTTGTCCAGATCGTCGCCTTGCACCTCGATCTGAGTTGCCGTGCCGGTATTCAGAATCAATGTAAAGTTCAGTCCTTCGTCTTCCTGGCCCGCGGTGCCGTTGTCGAACTGGTTTCCAGATGCAAAGCCGTGGAACTCAATACTGCTGAGCGATTCTCCCGGCAATGCACTGACATTCCAGTCCCACTGGTAAGAAGCCAGGTCGGACCCGCTGACGTCTTCCAGGTACAGGTCACCGACGGCCATCGTCGTTAGTCCAACCCCGGGATCGCCAATCGCACCGCCGGAAACCCAGCCCGGTCCGTCATTGACGGCGTTCATGGGATTGGCGGTAAACGCATTGCCGCTTGATCCACCCACGGTGAGCCCGCCTTGATTGGGAGCCGTGATCGAATCAACGATCCCAGCCAGACCATCGGGCGTTCCTGTGGGCGCGTACAACGTATTGTTTGCGTTGATGGACGGTGAGTTGTCACTGACCACGTTGCCACCGGCCGCAGCAAAGAACAGTCGACTGCCAACGACCGTCAAATCCGCGGGATCGGTCACCACATTGCTGCCGTCACCCGCGAGGCTGACAGATGTTCCATCGGAATGAAAAAGCAACCGCGTTGCGGAACCATTGTCGGCACTGAAGTATGCTTCGCCGTCGAACTCGACAATATCGGTCGGGTTTGATCCGGCGAATCCTGGATTGATTTCCAGCAAAGTCGTGCTGGCGCCATCGTAGACATACAGTTCCAAGCCAGTCCCGGCGTCTTCGGCGGCAAAGAAGAGGTTCGTGCCGACACTGGTCAGCTCGCTGGTATTCAGATCATTCAGGTCAGCGACCTTGATCGTATTACCTGCCGTTCCGTCGCTGCTCCAGATGTCTCGATTGAAGCTGGCATCATAGCTGGTAAAGAATAATGTTCCGTTGTGGTCGGTCAGTTCTTGAGGTCCCTCTGCCCCGTAGGCCGCTTGGTCGGGATTCAAATCGGCGACCATCATCGTTCCGGCCGAAGAACCGTCGCTGACCCATAACTCTTGGCCCGTTGCGTTGTCGCCCGGACCGGGGTCGGTATCGATTTGGTAAGCGGTAAAGAACAATTTTCCGCCCGAGGCTGTTAGTCGTTCCAGCCCATAGACACCGGCTTCGTTGGCATCGTAAACAAGTTCCGTTCCGCTTTCGGTTCCATCGGTTTTCCACAGATCGAACTCGCCGCTCTGGTCGGCGGCGGTAAAGAATAAGTGGCTGCCCACAACGGTCAGATTCGACGGTTGCGATCCATCGGTGCCGGGCAACAAGTCGGCGAACCGCGCCGTGCCACCCGGGGTGCCGTCACTGGCCCACAACTCGGAACCGGTCTGACCATCGTCGGCTGCGAAGAAAGCGCGACCGTCGAACTCGACCATGGAGTCGATATTTGACGAAACGCCGAATTGGTTGATGTCCGCGAACACATCGGCAGAAAAAGCAAGTAGCAAACGGCTCTCGAGATTCTCCAACGCACCGCCGATCTTTCGACGCTGGTTACGACGGTCGTTGCGAGCAAGCTTGGCGGATCGACCCGCCTTATTCCGGAGCTTGTTCACCAAGCTAGAGCGTTTCGCGGACATAAAAATCCCAGGATAAGAAAAGGAACGAATTGCTAAATTAGGCGAAATAGCGAGCGTGGTTGATGCGCTCCAAATGCAATCAGAACACGCCACGACGTGACGGAGTCCGATCGAAATGAGTGTGAATCAGACGTACCGAACAATCGGCAATGCGCCGGGCGGCAGTGCGCCAGGCGATCGGCAGCCAGTCGGCGTTAATGGGGTCCGATTGGGCGTTCTGTTAGGTTAACGCGTAAACTAACGGTCCTAGTCTAATGGGAGAACCCAACAATGTGGCCGCCAAGGCGGCTTTTTTCACACCTTCAGCGGGGCTCCATGATTAGCAGCGAGCTGGCCGGTCCTGCAGAGGGGGTGTTTGCCCATGGGGCTTCTCTGCCGAAATCGCGGTCCGGGCCGCTCGTTTGAGCTGCGGCAAGGTTCTATCCGTCGCTGTCTTGGAGCGGGATAAAACGTGGAGAAAAATTGACTTGTGAAGCCAATGGCGAACCCCGGTGACATCAAAGTGACTCAGTCGCGATCGGATCGCTTCACCGCGCCGTTGGAGCCGTTGTCCGAGACGAGTCCGGGCACCAATTCAGAGTTGGGTATGACCCATGTGGGTGATTGCTGGTCTTCCACCGGGTATGGCCCGCACAGGACGGGGCTGTACGTTTGTGGCAGAACTTGCACGTCGAATAGTTCTTCGACTCCGGTTTGAAACTCGAGGTAGGCGACACACTCACCGGCCAGCAGGTCGACGACGACAATGCCACAGCGCATTGCCGAGCGGTCCTCACAAATGGGAACGCCACCGAAGACGGATGTTTCTCTAGCCTTGCTCATCCCAATGAATGCGAACTGGCCATGGATGCTCATGCCTCGTCCGTAACCCGGATAGCGGGTGATGGTTTCGACGTCACCGGAGACCGGGTCGACCTTCACGAGTTGTCCATGACCGCTGTCGAGCAAAAAGATTTTGCCTTGGTGCACTTCCGGCGAATGCGGCATGCAAAAACCTGCCGCAATCGTTTCGCCGCTATCGACATCGATCAAGACGCCGCCGGATGACTTGTTGTCGCGCCATCCCCGTTTGGCATTGGACGTGCCGAGCGCGGTGACGTATTTCGGTTTCCCGTCGACCATCGCCATCCCGTTCAAATGGCAACGATCTTCCGGCGCCAATTCGGTGATAAAGCTAGGCTGCCACCGCGGTACAAAACTGTAGTCTTCGTGCAGCGTACACAAACAAGAGAACAGGGTGTTGACGACCCATAGTTCGCCTTGCGATCCCCATCCCATTTCGTGAATTTGAATGTTGCCGGTCACAAAGGACTCTCGCGTCAGATAGCCGCGATCGAATGGGCCAACTCCATCGGGTCCGATTGGTTCGATCCGCGTCGCAAGTGATCCGGCATCGCGCAGGAACCAAATCAAATTCGGGCCTCCGATCGCCAGCCCGCGAGGGCCGGCAGCGATTCCCATGGCTTGTTGAAAGTTTGAAAAGCTCAACCGCAATCCGTCGGGCCCCGTTCCGATCGCCGCAACTTTCCCAGCCGCATACGTTGACGCCAACAACGCACATCGCGTTTGATTCAAAATCGGAACGAAGCGGCTGCTGAACCGAAAATTGATTTCGCGACGAGGCAAGGAACGTGTCACCGGGGATGTCTGGCTGTCTTTGTCGGAACCCGAAGGCTCATGATTTGATTGGCCGCTATCTTCGTTATTCAACCGCGTGACTCCTGAGGGTGACGACGACTCGATGTTGCGAGGGCCGCGAACACTTTTAACTGTTTTTAATGATCGCGCCGGCGCGTCAGTTCATGCATAAAGATCGCCCCGGCGACCGCAACGTTCAGACTGTCGGCGGTTTCGTGCATGGGTATCGTGACTCGGCGAGTCGCCAAATTTTCGATTGACGGCTCGAGTCCTGCCGCTTCGTTGCCCAGCATTAAAACGGTGGGGCGATATTCGCGTTCACGATCCAGCGACTTACGATCATAGGCGTCGTGATCAAGCCTGTCGTGATCAGGCCTGTCGTGACGGCTGGGATTCCATTGATCCAAGGGAACGGCTCCGTCACGCAATGTGGTTGCGATGATTTCAAAATCGTGTTCATCGCGCAGCCGAGTCAGATCGCTGGCGACATCATCGAATTGGTAAAAATGATGGTGAAATGCCGCGCCCATGCTGACTCGAATGACGCGGCGCGAGAGATGATCCAGCGTGCCGGGACCGATGATCACTCGTTCGATCCCGAGGGCTGCGGCAGTGCGAAACAGGCTGCCAAGATTTTCCGGGCATGTCACATTCATCAAAGCCAGCACGACCGGGCGCACCGATGCCATCGGTACGATGGTCTGGGGCGGTAAAGCGGTGACGTGGGTGATCAAGTCATCGATGCTCCGCCGCCGCTCGCGAACGCCACAGGCCAGGATGCCGCGATGAAAGTCGAATCCCGCCAGCGACCTGATTGTGGATTTCGGTAAGCGAAAGATCGGAACACTCGTCGGCAGATGACTCGGCAGCAGGCTTTCTCGACCTTCTTGTACCAAGACTGACTCGATTTCGTGTCGACTCTCGGCCAGTCGCTCAACCACCCAACGGCCTTCGGCAATGAATTCGGATCGCGGGTGAGTGTCCGTGGCATGACGAAGATTCGCATAGGGAAATAGACGCGGGTCGTCGAGCGATGGGATTGGTGAGTTGGGCAAGGTGATTCGCAAGGCTTTCGCGAGATGGGCCTAATGGAAAAGGACTGGTGAAACGAAGGTCGCCGTTTGGCCGGTCAATTTTAGTGATCGTCTGTGAGCCATCCTAACCGGCACAACCCAATTCGGTGGTACGGGTTTGGGTTTAAGTAAACACGTTGGGTGCGAATGATGAGCGTCGCTGCAACGCAATCACCAACCAGCAACCTTCAATTGGTCCGTGACACATGTACAGAAGCGTCGATCGACCTAAACGGTTTCTCGACGGTTTAGCAACATGTGCTGAAGACACAACCGCGGATCACGATTGGGGCAATCGTGATCCGGCCTTTCGATGAAATCATGAAAGCCCCGACACGAATCCTCATTATCGATCCGCACGAATTGGTGCGGGCCGGCATCCGACTCGCCTGCGAATCGAAAGACTCGCTCGAGATCGTCGCTGAGGCTGATGACATCGTAGCGGGACGACCGCTTGTCGCAAAACATCGACCCGATGTGATCCTCTTGGATCTGGCGAATTGTCAGAGCAGCGATTGTCACCTAGTCAAAGTGTTAACGGATGAGTTTCCACAAACCGCTATTGTCGTATTTACCTCCGCCGATTCCGCGGAGGCCGCGTCGCGAGTCATGGCCGCAGGCGCGTCCGGTTTCCTGACCAAGATCGCTGGGCTCGACGAGATTGCTGCGGCGATTCGCTGTGTCCACGCGGGCCGAACCTTTGTCAGCTACTCGACGGCCAAACGCTCGGATGAAGCGACCGAGACGTCGAATTCAAACAAGCTGGTATCGGTGGTCGCCAGCATGGCGTCGGACTTGGTCGCCACCAATGCATCGCCAAACACCCATCGCGATTCGCAAACACCAGACAGCAGTCAAAACCTTTTGGCCGCCAAGCACGACACCGCACACCAAAGTGGTTCACCGAAGCCGAACAAGAAAGCGGCTGGGTTGTCACAGCGCGAAGTCGAAGTGCTTGGCTTTCTGGGCGAAGGGATGACCAACCGCCAGGTTGCCGAACGCCTGTTCCTTAGCGTCAAAACGATCGAAACCTATCGCGCGCGAATCATGAAAAAATTCGATTTATGTGATCGAAGCGAACTGGTCCGCTTTGCCAGGTCATCGATGAGCGACGATTCGGTCCAGGTGGAACGTTGAGGCCGTTGGCGGGCAACCGGTCCGCACCGTCTGTCAATGCTCGCGGTTTGTCAACGCTCGCGGTTTGTCAAGTCGCACCGCTGCGTCACGAGCGTTACACCGATATCCAAAACGGCGAACCAATCGTGGCTGCCGCGGCGCAGGTTCGCGGCCGAGCGGCAACGATCAACAAGTGGGATTCTGCGGTTGCCAATTGTGGCAAGTGATGACGCGTTCTTGCGGCATGACCATTGTTCTGACACGCGAGCGGTTCACGAGGGGGCCGACGACATGCGACAGACAGTTTCAAACACATTCACGATCGAGGCATCAGGCTTCACTTTTCAGTCAGGCAACTCAGGACGCGCTTCGGGTAAAACCTCTCACTGTTGACGGATCTGTGGGGCAAACAATGGTGTTTGGTCAATATTTGTCAGGGCGACTATGACTTCTGAATCAAATCGTTTGCACCGGTTCCAAACCGGCATAGGTTTCAGTCGTCAGCAGCGAACGGGGGACACGCAGGTGACGAAACGACCGACGAGACTTTGTCGCAACGGTCGCAAACTCACAACGTGCGTTGCTAGCAAATCGGTTTCCGCGTGGGACTCCCTTGATTTCAATCGCCAAGTCTTCCTAAGGTCCGCTTTACAGGCGTGAACAAAGGTGCGCCGGCGAAGGATGTCAAGGGAGTTCAACCAGGAAATTCGACCATGTAAATGCTTTTCCAGACGCCTTTTCACAGAGAACACCAAGATGAACATCAAGCACACATTCGCAGCAGTCGCATTATTGATCGCCGGCACTAGCAGCACCGCTATGGCACAAACGACGGCGTCGCAAAAGTTCACGGTAACGGTACCGTCGGCGATCGCGATCATTGCACCGGCGAACGTTTCGATCATTCACGACGAATCAGAAAACGACCAACCGTTTCAAGCTCAGCAGTGGGTCGTCAAAGGCAACTCACTGGCGGGCGTCGCGGCATCGTTTTCCACCAACCAAGCTTTCACACATACGACCGATCCGACATCCAAGCGTAATGCTCAATTGGGCGTCGCGATCAATTCATCGGTGGGTGCTGCGGCTTGGACCGTCACTCAACCGACCGACACGACCGACTACGCCAATAACGACGGCGTTGCGACGGTCGCGATTTCTTCGAACGGTTTCGGTCGAGCGAATGTTGACATCACTGTCGCATTCATCACGGACGGATTCGGATCGTTTGCCTCCGGCGAATACGATACGACGGTCACTGGTACGGTAACCGCCAACTAAGAAACTGAAACGATTGACTTCCAGCCGCCGTCTTGATCGCTAATTTGCGGTCAAGGCGGTAATGGCGTTGACAGACACATGATCTCCATCAATCAACGGCTTGCGATTACCGCATTTGTCTCGCTGACTTTAGTCACGACGGCAGGGCGAGTCGGTGCGCGCGACGGACTGCGTGTTAGCAACAATGGAGTCGTGGTGACCATGACACCCGGCGAAACGCCATCGGGCAACGTACCGGTCGTCGAGTCGGATTGGGTCATCCGGTCCGCGGTGAATCAAGTCGTTTTGCATTGGCAAACGACTCCGTTCATCCACTTGGAAAATGACGAAATTAAAACCGACGCCGTCATCGCGGTGGCGGTGACCGATACGTGGGGACGCATCCAAGCGTCGCCCTCGCGAAGCCGCGACCGAACTAATGTCGCCGATGGCGACGATAGTGCATCGGTTGCAATGGGTTTACGCAGACCGGGCAGCGTCGATGTGCGGATGAGAATTGGAATGGACGATCGGCACGCGGTTGCGGGCAGACATTGTGCGGACGTCACGCTTACTCTGACCTCACACTAAAAGGCAACCTTTTTGCTCACGGCCATGACGCCATTGACGGACAACGTTGCTGCCCCATGGATTGCGGTTGGTCGACGGACTCTATTGCCAAACGTGTTTGCATGGATCCTGCTGTGCTTATCGGGTTGCGTTACGCGTCCATTGCCGCCCCGACCATCGGTCGATGAGCTAATCCGTGATTCCTTTTCGCAGTCGCTGGCCACGATGGAGATTGCGGATCCGGATCCCTCATGTGGCAATTGTCTGTGTTCTCCGTGCCAGTGCACGACCGAACCGGCGATGACGAGCCTTGGTGCTTTGGCTCCGATCGGCGAAGAATTTCATGGCGTCGATCCCGATGCGATCTTGATCGACGAAGAATTTGTTGAAACAGATATTCGCGAAGCCCTGTTGTTGGTCGCCGAGGAAGCCGGTGTCGACATCGTGATGGACGACAACGTGCTGGGAATTATCAACACGCGAATCGATCAGTTGCCGGTCGATCGGGCGATCGAGAAATTGTTGATGCCGCTGGGGTTTGTGTATGGCAAGAACGGCGGTCAATACATTGTCTCGACCACCGATCCGGATTCGCCGCTTTTCCCATACATTGCACGCCGTGTGGAGTATCGTCCGTTTCACATGGACGCCAAGACCTTGGCATCGACGGTCCCCGATCGGTCCAAGCCGTTTGTGCAAACCATCGACGGCAAGAACCTAATCATCGTGGAGGCACCCGCGGGGATCGCAAAAGAAATCACCGAGCGATTCGCCAGCATCGATCAACCGGTGCCACAGGTTGTGCTCGAAGCGATCATCTGCGTCGTGTCACCGGATTCCGGTTTTCAATTTGGTCTGGATTGGCAACACGCGGTGGAACTCAACGGCGCGAATGCATTCAAATTGGGCGCCGCCGGGCTTGCTTTGTCGACCAATTACAGTCGCGCCGGAGGCAACGCGATCTTCGACGACTTTGCCCAGACATCGGCTTTCGTCAAGCTACTATCCGAACATGGCTATTTGACGATTCGAGCAACGCCGCATGTGATGGCCGAAGACGGCAAGAAAGCAAACATCGCGATCAACCGCGAAACGTTCTTTAGTGTGACACCGCCGGGTACCAGTGGCGATAACAGCGCATTTTTCTTTCAGCAAGATATTCAAACGGTTGAATCAGGAATCACGTTAGACATCACACCTGTGATCCGCGGCGACGTCGTCACCATCAATATCGACAAAGCAGAAGTGAGCGAAGATATCCGCAACGCGAATGCCGAGTTAGCCGTTAATCCGTTTCCGATCATCAACCGGCGCAGCGTGTCGACAACCGTGCACGTCAAAGACGGTAAAACCATCGTGATCGGTGGGTTGGTGCAACGCGAAACGGTTGATCGAGTCAATCGCGTTCCGGGGCTCAGCAGGTTGCCAGGGGTGGGCTACCTTTTTGAAACAACTCAACGACAGACGCGGGAAGCAGAAGTCGTGATCTTTATTTCGCCCCGTATCGTGACGCCGCCCTGCTTTGATGCATTTGGCTCGGCAGATGAAATACCGATCGTCGAGGAAACATACTTCTCGACTCAGTAAATCATCCGCGTGATCCGCTTCGCCGTCGTCTCGATCATTGTATTGGCTTGATTGAAATGACTGTGACGAATCGAAATGCTGACGCTTTACCACGACCGCTGAATTTTGTGCTGTCGGCGCTGATTTTTGTAACTAGCGGATTGATTTTCGCAAGTGTTGCTGACGCGGAATCAGAAAAGTCACCTTCCGGGCCAGCCGCCGCCGGCAAACGTGTGACATTGACCCGCAGTGTCGAACCGTCGTTTCACATCGAACCGATCGTGCAGCGATTTGAGGCCAAGCGTGGCGCGGTGATTCCCTTTCAGTTCTTGATCAAGTCGACCGGAAAATCGATGGACGTTTCCGTTGCGGCGGTTAGTCTGCGCCAGCAAGAGACCGGCCTGGTGATGCATGACGGCGAGGGGGCACCCTCCGACGCCGTCCGTTTCACTTCACCGATCGAGTTTGCGTTGGCTCCGGGCGAATCTCATGTCATCGAAGGCACCGTGACGGTCCCGTTGGCGAAAACCAATTTCCTTTCCTACGGCGTTCTCGTTCGTGACAACGGGATGGTCAGCGGCGAAGAAATCGACAAGTCCGATCCGTCAAAGACATCCGCGACGGTGCGATTTGTCACGCAGTATGTCTTGCGCATCGATATCGAAACGGGGGTCAAGGATCTGAGTGAATTAAACCATCTTGTTTTCGAAGATGGCGGGATCTATCGCGACAAAGGTTTGCCCATCGCGCGAACCTATTTGACGAACCCGACCGACTATGCGTTTGAGTTTGGTGTTCGCGGTGAGATCGATTCGGAAAATGGATCCAAGCCAAAGCCGTTTCATTTTTCGATGCCTTCGCGTTCGACCTTGAAAACCGATGAGAAATATCTGGTACGATTGATGCCTCGGTCCCGTATCCGTTTGGAATCGCCCGTCGATAGCTTGCTGTTTCCTGGCAAACAACAGATGCACGTTTCGGTGACCAACGGTCGCAGGTCGGTCGTCGAAAAAAGTTTTCCGCTGCACGTTCGCGGTGGTGATTTCCCGGCGCTCGAAACGCAGCTTGCCTATTTAAGCGACCATCTGTCAGTTCAGCCGGCCCAGATTCAGGTCGGACAAGCCGCCGGATCCAATCGCAGTTGCAATTTGCGATTCGTCAATACATCAGACCAACCGCAGAGCGTGGCGATGCAGGTCCGAGACTTGTCAGGAGAACCGCTTGACGGCATCCGGCTGTCGAGTGATTCGTTCGAAGTGAAACCGGGGCGCAGCAAGACGATTCGCGCGACCATACGTGCACAGCGAGGTGATCATCGAGTCCGGTTTGGACAAATCCATTTGTCGGTCGAGGGAGAATCCGTCGCTGACGCCTTACCGTTGGCTGTCATCAACGGCGAACGTCCGGAACCTCGCGTCGAGCTAGGCGACTTGCAATCGCTGCAGCAAAGCGGCGTGACTTCGTTCCGTCTGCCCGTGACCAATCAGGGTGACGGTTTCGTGCCGGTTCACGCGGACCTGCAAGTCGCCGATACACAGGGTCGGGCCTATGAGTTGGCCGATGGATATGGGCGTTGGTTAAAACCCGGCGAAACCCGCGAGTTGGCATTTATCCCCGATACGGTGCTGGAAGCGGGCGATTATCAACTGACGCTGACGTTTAAGACGACCGAGGACCAACCACCGGTCACACGCACGCTGGTGATCACGCTGGACCCGAACGCACCTGAGGCGGGCGAACGCGTCGAGACGAACTAGGGTGTCGAATCCAATGGCTCGCTGATCCGCCGATCATCGCTTTCTGTTTCGGACATAACATTAGACGATGGACGAAACCGATCCTCCATTGTGGCAATAGCGCCGCAATGGGGCGAATCACGATTGGTTGTCCTCTGTTCGCGGTTGACTCCGACATGTTGTAATAGTCGCATGTAATGGAAACAGACGACTTCTTACGAATTTGGAATCGGCGACCATGGTAGTCTCGCAAGACGGCGCAGCGAAATCGTCACGGCAATTGACTCGTCCCCGCATCGGCATCCTGACATCTGGTGGTGATTGTCCAGGGCTGAATGCTGTCATCCGTGCGGTGACCAAAACGGCGTGTTGGTTGGGCTATGAAGTGATCGGTTTCAACGGAGGTTTCGAAGGCTTGGCTGCACCGATTTGTTACCAAGTCCTTACGCCGCAAGACGTGGCCGGCATTCTGGTGCAGGGTGGAACCATCTTGGGTTCGACCAACAAAGGTCGATTCGGCACGCGAGTCGGAGTGAGCGGACGCGCAGAAATCGACGCTTCCCTGGTCGCAAAGGTCGCCGAGACGTTTGATCAGCTGAAACTGCAGGGCCTGATCGTGGTCGGGGGTGACGGCTCATTGTCGACGGCGCTTCAGTTTCATGAAGCCGGACTGCCTGTCGTCGGCGTGCCCAAAACGATCGACAATGACTTGAAATGCACTGCGTACACATTCGGATTCAACAGCGCGGTGTTGTGTTGTGCCGATGCTCTGGATCGTCTGCACACCACGGCGGCAAGTCACGGTCGTGTGATGGTGCTGGAAGTGATGGGACGCCACACCGGATGGATTGCCCTGCATGGCGGAATCGCGGGCGGAGGCGACGTGATTCTGCTGCCCGAAATCGAATGGACGTTCGAGAATGTCATTGCGAAAATCGAAGAACGCAGTCGAATGGGAAAGAACTTTACACTGATCGTTGTTGCCGAGGGTGCCACGCTGCCCGACGGTGCACTGGTCATGGACAAGTCCAAGCAGACAAACCTGCAGGTCAAGCTTGGCGGCATCGGACAGGTCGTCACGGACGAATTGGACAAGCGGATCAAACAGGAAACCCGCTGTGTCGTGTTGGGTCACCTGCAGCGTGGTGGTGGGCCGACGACGTTCGATCGAGTGCTCGCAAGCGAATACGGCGCCCATGCGGTTCGCTTGATCGTGGAAAAGAAATTCGGCGAAATGGTGTGCAGTGACCCGCCGGATATCCGCAGCGTGCCCATTGCTGACGCCGTCGACGCGATCCGAACGGTTGACCCGAATGGATCCGCCGTTACATCCGCACGAGCGATGGGAATTTGCTTTGGCGATACACCCGGCTACGTGAGTCCGTTCAAACATCCGGGTTAAACTATCAAGTTGGTTACCTAGGCGGTCGCTGAGCCCGCGAGCCAGTCGGTCATCACTTCGGCGAGTGAACCGGCTGTTGAATCAGCCCGTCAATCCGTAAGCGAAGACATTTACGGGGCGTCGCGGTTGAGTTGTTTTTCAATTCGCAACAGCGTATTGCTGATCGTTTCAAGCAACGCCGCGTGATCGTTGGACGCGCCCTGGTCTGGGGCGGCGCGATCGTCGTCGCTGCCGTAGGTTCCCGCCGCCAAGTCCCGCTGCTTCAGCACGGCATCTCGAAACTCGCGTCCCTGTTTGATTCCGGCGAGACCGACGAGCGCGCCCGCTGAGGATTGCCCGGCCGTTTCGACCGTCAGCACTTCAATTCCCATCATTCGCATGATCGGACCTTGCGTGAGCCCGACGTCGGTGATCCGATCCAGCGGCACCGTTTTCTCGGTTCGCGTCAGGACGCCTTTGGCTACCTTTAAGTTCCGATTCGTCAGCGTGCAGCGGTGACTTTTGAGGTAGCGTCCGGTCACGATGGAGCCGAACAGGAACCAGAACGGAATCAACACAATCCCAATGACAGTCGCCAGCAAGACGATGCCTCCGGTCAGCAACCAGTACTGCTTTACGGCGGGGTTGAACTCGGCATCCCAAATCACTTCTTCGTTTTTCATCAATCGTCCTCAACTGTTTTACGTTGTTTTTACATTCTTCTCAGGCGTAGCCGACCATTCAGGTCCGGTGACCTGATTTGATAGACGCATGCCATCGTCGCCGCTTACGGCGCGGCCATTCGTTTCACTCGCACAGGAATCTTGTCATGCGTCAAAAGCTTCTGGGATCGGTATTTGTCCCCGCCATCTGTTCGTTATTGCTTATCGGCGATCGCCCAAGTTACTCGGCACAGGTTCGGCTGGATGTGGGCGCGACGAATCCGACCATGTTGGCCGATCAGAAAGAAACCAACTACATTCGGATTTCGCTAGAGGGTTTTGACTTGGCGGAGCAACAGTCCCGTCCGCCCGTCAATGTGGCGCTGGTGATCGACACCAGCGGGTCGATGAATGGACAGAAGATCGCTCAGGCACGCGATGCTGCGATCGCAGCGGTGCGTCGACTCAGGGACAACGATATCGTATCGGTCGTCTTGTATCATTCATCGGTACAAGTGTTGGTTCCCGCCACCAAAGCGACGGACCGCGATGCGATCATCCGGCAAATTCGCGGTATTCGGGCAAATGGCAGCACCGCCTTGTTTGCCGGTGTCAGCAAAGGCGCCGCGGAAATTCGAAAGTTTCTCGACAGCGAATCGGTCAATCGCGTGATTTTGCTCTCCGACGGTAAAGCCAACGTTGGACCCAAGAGTCCCCGCGAGCTGGAACGACTAGGGGCCTCGTTTGTCAAAGAAGGCATCAGTGTCAGCACACTCGGGCTGGGGCTGCAGTACAACGAAGATTTGATGAGCGGGCTGGCGTCGGCCGGAAGCGGCAATCACTTATTTGTCGAGGAAGCGGACGATTTGGTGGCGGTGTTTAACAACGAGTTCAACGATCTGATGAGTGTTGTGGCGGGTGAGTTTAAGATCTTGGCAAAAGTCGGTCCCGGAGTCCGCCCGGTGCGAGTGTTGGGGACAAAAGCGGATATCGACGGATCGAACGTTTCAATTCCATTGACGCAGCTCTACGCCCGTCAAGAGCGTTACTTTGTCTTAGAGGTCGAGGTGGATGCCGGTGAAGCAGGCACCAGCCGACCGCTTGTCGATGTTTCGGTACAGTACATGAACTTGGTATCCGAGACGACCGACAAGTTAAGCAGCAGCGTGATGGTTAAATTCTCGGACGAGGTCGCGCAAGTCAAAGATGATGTTGACCTGGAAACCTATGCGTACTGCGCGATTCAAATCGCAAATGACAAGAATGGACGTGCAACGCTATTGCGCGATGCCGGACGTATCGGCGAAGCGAAGGAATTGCTTGGCGAGAACGCCGAAGAGCTGAAACGATTGGCGTTGAAGTGCGTCGACAATAATCTGAGTGAAATCGTTCCAGAGTTGCAGCGAAACGCAGTGCTGAATCAGAGTCAGGCGGTGTCCTTAGAAGACGCCAGCAACTGG
The DNA here is from genome assembly GCA_963975425.1 of uncultured Pirellulaceae bacterium. GTDB lineage: Bacteria > Planctomycetota > Planctomycetia > Pirellulales > Pirellulaceae > CAXBGS01. The sequence goes on along the minus strand of CAXBGS010000002.1, from coordinate 142,568 downwards.
AGTCGTACGCGTAAGGCGATGAAGGCGGAACAAAACGCGAACGCCGCTCAACAGTCCTCACGCGGTTACGATTACAGTGTAAAGCCGTAATCACGACGTCATCCCTGGTTCGAAAAAACGCATGCCGTTTCGACTGCTCATTGCCCTGCTTATTCTCGTTGCGGCGCCCCTGGCGCTGTTGGGCTGGGTGTCCTCAACGTCGATGCGTCAGCAGAGCGAACTGGCGCGAGACCAGTTGAGTTCGGTGCTGCGGGCGCGGTTGGTCGAACTCGACCGGACACTCTCAGGCGTACTCGATCAGCACGTACGCCGCGTCAGCGAGCAGCTCGACGGGCCCAGCAATGTTGCGGCGACACTTCGAAAGCTGGAGTTGACCGATCCGGTGGTCCGGCAAGGGATCTATGTCGATTCGGCCGGAACGCTGGTTCATCCGCCCCGGCCCAATCAAGGTTCCTCTGATGAGCTTGCCATTTATGCGTCGTTGCCTGCAATGATCGACGGACGTCCCCAAGAGCAGGGCAACGACTCGGATGATCCGTTTCAAATGAGCAATGTCGCGGAAAATTTGTCGATCCAACAAGCCGAACCGATGATACAGCAGCGGGTTGTCCCCAGTCCCAATCGCGGGGCACGCACCCCGAGTCGCGAGATAAACCAAGCCGAGAACCGAACGCGATCGATGCAAGCCGCGCTGGCGCAAGTGAATCAGAACGCATCACCCCAAGACTTATCGCCCCAGAACGCGCCGGCTCGCAGTGGATCGGCTCGCAGCACGCCGGCTCGCAGCACGTCTGCTCGCAGTACACCGGCTCAGGTCGTTGGCACGCCTCGATGGCAGGTATGGTATTTGGACGAGGGCAGTCAATTGGTGCTCTGGTTTCCCTTGTTAAATGGATCCGACGTGGGCGTCATGTTCGAGCGCGCCCGGTGGATCTCGGATCTGACCGCTGCGCTGCCGGATACCGTTTCATCGGTCGTTGTGCCGGACTCATCAAGCTTGCCTGGGGATCGATCTTCGCAGCATCTTCGCACGCCGGGGTTTACGGCTTTGGTCGATGAGTCCAAGCAGGTGATTTATCGCTGGGGTGATGAGGGCCAACGTTGCGAAAATCCGTTAGCGGTTGTGTCACTGTCATCGCCGCTATCGAGTTGGCAGCTCGAATACCATGCCGACGAAACGCTGTTGCCCAAAGCAGACCCGACCTCGCTGTATGCGTCGCTCGCTGGCCTTGCCGCCGCACTGATCGGCCTTGGCGGGTACGTATTAACTAGCGTGCAGCGGCAAATGAAAACGGCGCGCAGTCGCGTCACCTTTGCCGGACAGGTATCACACGAACTGCGCACGCCGCTGACCAATATCCAGCTATATGCTGAATTGGCCGAATCCGACTTGGCCGCGCTGCCGGAAACCGAAACACGCTCACAACTGGCCAAGCGCCTGGATGTGATTGATGCCGAATCGCAGCGGTTGGGACGATTGGTTTCAGGCGTCTTGGAAATGATCCGTGATGATCGAAAGCAACGAGGCCCCCGGATCGTCTCGGCGATTCCGGATGAGTGGATTGATCGCACGCTAAGCCAGTTCGAGCCGAGTTTTGAAAAGGCCGAGATACAATTGGTGCGAGTCGCCAACGCACCGCTGGAAGTTGGTTTCGATCCGGACATTCTCGAGATGGTTCTGATCAATTTGCTAAGCAATGTTCTGAAGTACGCCGCCGAAGGTAAACGCGTTGATGTCGTCTCGGAATTGACCGCAAAGGAACTCGTCGTTCGCGTTGCAGACCGCGGACCCGGAATTGCACGCCGTCACCATCGGCGAATTTTTCGACCTTTTTCGCGTTTGGATGACTCGATCAGCGCGCCCAGCGGGACCGGTATCGGATTGGCAATCGCCCGCCGCGCGGCCGCACGGCACGGTGGCGATCTGCGATTGATACCAAGTCCGTCCGGATCGTGTTTTCAGCTGCGAATCCCTGTAAAGCGATAGATTGATGAACTGGAAAATACTGGTCGCCGAAGACGATCCGAACACACGGGCCGCACTGGTCGAGATCTTACGTGCGGAGTCATATCAAGTGGCCGAGGCCGCCGATGGCATGCAGGCCAAGAGTTTGTTCGATGCGCAAACGCCAGACATCGCCTGCTTGGACGTGATGATGCCAGGGTTGAGCGGATACGATTTGTGTCGACATTTCCGTCTCACGCAGCCGCGCATGCCGATTCTGTTTATCACCGCCAAGGCAGAAGAAATTGACAAGGTTGTCGGTCTTGAACTCGGCGCCGACGACTACATCGCCAAGCCATTCGGTGCGAAAGAGGTGTTGGCTCGGATTCGCGCCGTGGCACGTCGCTGCTTGCAGGAAACTTTGCCGAGTGCAAATGAGGGCGAGTTTTCAAACGAACCGTTCGGGATGCATGAATTGCAAGTCGTTCCGAAACAGTTGCGGGCTCGCCGCGGTGATGAAACGATCGAACTGTCACCGCGAGAAATGCGTTTGCTGCAGTTGTTGGCAAGCAAGCCCGGCGAAGTCGTCGATCGGAACGAAATGTTTCGCGTCGGCTGGGAAGAAGATCATGTGCCGAACAGCCGCACCTTAGATCAAACGATCAGTCAGCTGAGAAAACGGATCGAACCGGATCCGAAATGTCCGACCATCATCCAAACCGTCTACGGCGCGGGCTATCGCTTCGAACCATAACGCCCGCAAGATCGCCGCTCGGGCCGGTCGTTCATTGTGCCGGATTTGAGGGTTGCGATTGTCGAGCGGATTGAATCCGTGATTTTTTCAGGGGCCAGAATCTAAAAAGCGACACGCCGTAGCCCTCGCATCCGCAGCAAGCTAGATCCGAGTGAAACCTCGCATCAACAACGGCGGGGTGTTTGGGACTCTAGGTGCGAAGACGGCAAGACGATGAATCCGGAACTAGGTGAATACGGCGATCTGATGATGATGCCGGCGGCGATTGCCCTTTTCGCCATGATGTTTGTCGCGTGTTTGGCCGTCGCGGGCTACTCGATGAAGTGGTCCGTCGGTCTGGTCGATGCGGGCAGAATCGGTTTTCTCTATGCATTGATGACTTCTATCATCGCCTCGGTTGCCGGTGGGATAACCACCGTCGGATTGGCCCTGGCGACCGGAACGCAGAACCAGTTCGTGCTGGTGGCGTATTCAGCGGTGGCGTCGATTGCGGTGCTGGCGTTGATGGTTCAATGCAATCCCTTCAAAGCCTTTCTGGTTTACCTTTGCAACATGGTGATCGGATCGATGATGATGTTTGGGGTCACCATTGTCGGCGTGTTGCTGTTACTGGTCATGTCGGCCACGAATGTGGTGAAACTGCCAAGCAATGCACCCGCGATGACAGGGACGGCCAACGAAAACTGGGTGGGGGAAAACTGGGTGGGGCAAAATTGGACCGAAACGAGTTCGAGCGAATCGAGTTGGGGATCTCGTCTCTCGGAATCGCAAGAAATCCGATATGTCACCGACGGTGGCGGCGGACTGCAAACGAATCCTTTCGCAAAGTAACAATCATCCTGCTTGCATCATTCGCTGGGCTGAGCCGTAACGGTAACGGTCTGTGAAGCGATGGTGGTCGCGATTTCAAGCGGGACCAACAAGTCCGAACGCTGACGACGACTCGCAAGTTCGGTCTCTTTTCGCATCTGTGCACGCAGCGACTCGGCACGGGCCAGTTGATCGTAAACATGCCCCGGCATCACGCGCGCCGAGACAGGCAGCAATTCCGGATCGTACGTCAAGCCTTTGCGATGCTGGGGCTCGGTAAAACGCTCGACCGACGGGCGTTCGGTATCGAGTTTGACCAGTCGGCTTTCGATATGCCTGTCAGCAATCGTTCTTTCCATGCCGTCAAATTTGGCTGACTTTGGGCGTCCGGCAGCGTCGAAATCATCGTCCGGATTGGTGACACGGTCCCACCAGCTCGGTTCGTTGCCGAAAATGTTGACAACGATCTGGTCGATTCGCTCTTGCATATGTTTCGAAACAGCCCGCCCTCTCTTGAAGAACGAGGTTGGGATCAATGCGTGATCCCATACCGTCATTGTCTTAGCGGCCATGTATTGCAGATTTGCGATCATATCGTACAGCAGGTCCATTCCCGCCGTGTTTTCCGTCATTTGCGTATAACTGACTCCGTAGTTCAATGATCGCTCGGCCAGGTAATTCAACTTTGGCATCAAAGACTTGATACTCCATCGCCCCCAAGTGCGACTATTCCGCGCGACCTGTTGTTCGTTGAAAATGTCGACCAGGATCGAGTCCGCAAGTTCGCCGCCGATCTGTAAGATTTCTTGATCGGTCAACGGACGGTGGATGTAATTTTCAGAAAAGCGAGGGAACGTGCGTTCGCTGACCAGCCGGATGAACCGATCTACTTTGTCCTCGAATTTCAGGGCCAAGAACATTCCGTGTTTGTTTGCTTCACTGAGAATGAAATCGTCATCGACCATATCAATCGCGTCGACCTCGTACAGCACCGCGGAACCCTTTGATGAATCGAGCGTGCGTCGGGCCTCGAGTTTGCCGACTTTGCGTTTCTTGAAAAATCCCCATGACGTGTCGGTATCGCCCGTGTCATATCGGTGCACGATTACCCATCGATGCAGCGGGTCGATCTTTTTCAATCTGCGTTGCAAGGCGTCGGCTTGGTCTTGCAACCAATCCGCTTTGGGTTGAAACAGGATCGTGCGTTTCTGGATGTCGAATTCATGCAATGCGCCCAATTCGGTGTCTGCAAGACCGGCTGCTGTTTTTGTGTGTCCGCCCACAACGTCGCCCGTCCGGGCGACGTACTTGTTCCATCGTTTGATTTGCCGCAAAAAATCCTTTCGCGATTCGAGTCGGCTTGGCGACTCATCACCGCCGACCGGAATCAGCGAATTTTGCAGCATCTCAGCGCCGCCGGTTCGTGAGTCACCGACGATGTAGAAATTGATGTCGTAATTTGCGGCGGCTTGCAAAAATTGTTTCTTTGCAAGCTGGTCGAATGCGACGGTCCGCCCGCCAGGCGTTTCGTAGTAATTGTTTGGGATGATGATTGTCATCCCCCGCCATTGCTCGAGCAACGATTGATCTTTGGATACGTCTCGCACGAGATCAAAGAATCCGTAATAGGAGACATCCCAGACGTCGAGACTGCTGCCGAAGTAATCCGCCATTTGAGTCCACTTGTTGATGTCGTTCACATCGGTTCGATGATTCGCCACCAACAAGAATCGTGAACCCGTGTCCTTTCGGTAGCGTTCGGAAACGCGAATGAACGTTTTCCGATAGTCGACGCGTCGAAACTGTTCACGCCGATCACTCGTGCCAGGCCGCTGTAAATACAAGTCGACTCCGACGGCGAAACCATGATAGGGGACCACTTCGGGTTGGTCCTTGACGCCGATTCGCGTTTCAAAGATTCTCGTTTCGCCGGGATCCAAATCACGCACCGCAAGCGTCAGTTCTGTTTTGACGAGGTCATGCGGATTGTCGTCGGTGTCAAAGAACAGCAGATGCTTGCGATCAATGTCGCCGCCGATCAAGCGTACGTGACTATTGACGGCCCGGCGCAAATACTCATGATCAAACGGTTCGTCGCCAACATTGGTCACAGCCCAGATGACGCGAGTTGATTCGCCGGGTGCCAGAGAATTCAGTGACGTGATCGCCCGCAGTTGTACAGGGAAATGGACGTGCAGATTTTCGCCATTTTCGAATTGACGAAAAGGGCGATGGATGCCCGATTCCAGTGACGCCAGGGGACTGACCCGATGTCGCAATGTGAACGGCCGGCGCCGCGGATCGTCGACAACATAGTCACCAAGCCGAAATCGCAATCCATCCTGTTCGAACGTATGCGTCTCGCCTGGGTCAAGCGGCCGTTTCAGAATCAGATCGTCGCCCTCGCGGAGAATCCAATCGTCTGATGGCAAGTGCACCTTGACGTCATAGTTGTATGGCGTCGGCATACCGCCACAATTGCGGATGACAATGCGGTCGATCGAGACGATGCTGTCGGGTTCCAAAACCGAATATTCCGACGCAACATCGAATGAGACGAGTTGCAGATCATAGGGCGATCGATAGAGTTGCGTTGATCCGTCACCGCTGCGCACAATGATCGTAAGACGCCCGACGTTTCCTGGTTGAGCATCGCGCGCGCGGTAATGTGAATCCATTCCGTCACGACCATCGCGGCCGCTGTGTCCGCCCGGATTGCTGCGATGAATCGTGCGGCTTCGACGATTGCCTTTTGAGTCCGTGTAGTGGCGCGTTTCGGTCCAGTGATAGCTGCTGCCGCCAGGCCCGCCGGGGCCGCCCTTGCCGCCGCGGCCTCGTTCGCCGGCAAAGCCCAAATCACCCGCAGCCAAGTTCCCTTTGGCCAACATCAACAGGCCCGTGTTTGCCGCGTCGACCGTTAGCGAGATCTCGCCACCGTCGCCGCCGTTGGCACCGTCGGTCGGCTGACCCGCATTGCCGCCGTCGCCCCCGGGGCCGCCGTTTCCGCCGCGGGAAAAACGCGTGGCATTGCGCCCACGATAACCGCGGCTGCCTGGCCCGCCGTCGCCGCCTCGGCCACCGTTACCGCCTTTGCCGCCGTGGGCTTGAATGAAAATGTACCCGTCGTCGCCGATCGCGATCGATGGCGAGCTGTTGACGTCGCCAGTGACGATCACTTGGGACCGATTGCGATTGGCATAATCAATCATCAGGCTGGCGTCGGTGGCGTCTTTGCCGCGGGTCGGACGCGTTGCATCGCCACCGTCACGTCCTCGCTCGCCATATCCGGCGGGAGGTTGAAAAAAAGATTGGCCGTCGCTGCCATCGAAGCCGTCACGCCCGTGCAAATCGATCAATGCCAGGCGCACGTTCTCCTGGTCCGACGCGAAACAGCCAGCATCACTGATGTCAGACGCGTCGTTTTGCTCAGATGCGTCTCCGGATCGCTGCGTTCGTCCGGTCACAGACCGCTTTGCTCTTTATCGAAAAAGGAAATCATCGCGGTATCTTTTCAACCGCCCGGTTCGCGATTGTACTCGATAAAGAACTTCCAGACCGTTTCCATCGCATTGATGTCTCGGTTTGTCGTGCCGACTACTGATTCTGGCATGTACTGCGCCGCGCCAGGCAGCGTGTGGCCGCCTCCTTCGACACGATAAAGTGCCACCGCGGTTCCTTGGCTTCCGCCCGACCACAGCTTGAGGTGAACGGTCGACCCGTCGGTGGGATCGGAGTCGGGCAGGTCCGTTGTTTGTGATTCTTTGCCGTCGAGTTGATTTCGTTTACGCCAAAGTTCGACGGCGTCGTCTGTCGCAACACAGTTCCCGCGACTCGGCTTGTTCTGCTGAAAGCGAGCTAGCCTTGGAAACAGATTCACTTTCACTTCACCGCCGTCGTAGGGAACCAAGGGGTCTTTCGTCCCGTTCATGAACATTACGGAAACCGGGCGCTTGGGATCGAATGATTCCTTCAGCGGTTCGGCCATTGAAGCGATCAAGATGGCGACTGCCGAAAACGTTTCGGACCGTTCGATGGCCAGGCGCTGCGTCATGAATCCGCCGTTCGATGCTCCCAAGCAAAAGACTCGATTGGGATCGATCGAATATTTGCTCTTCAGTCGTTTGACCAACTCGGTGATGAACGCGACATCGTCGATTTTCTTGTCGTGTTCGGAAAAGTATTCCGAGTTGCGGCCGTCATTCCAATGGCGATTGATGCCTTCCGGATAAACGGCGATGAAACCGTGCTGATCGGCAAGTGGGGTCATGCCGATTTTGGATCCGACCTGCGCGTCGCCGCCACCGCCGTGTAACGTCAGGACCAATGGAACTTTGTTCGTGGGGTCATAACTGTCCGGAACGTGAATCCGATAGGCCCTTGTTTGCCCCTGGAATTCAAACGATTGACGTTCTCCCGTCGCACCACGCGCGCTGCGACGGTCACGCAATTGGCCCACCGCCGGCAGACTGATTGCGGCGAGGGATGTCATCAGGGCGGACCCAATCAGAAATTTCTTTGTTTTCGACATTCGTCGTGCTCGGATAGCGGATCAAGGGACGGAATCTGTGTGCCGATTCGTCTGCCGCATCAGTATCTTGGCGATCGGTGTCAAAAAAAAGCAAATGAAAATAGTCGTCCGATTGGCCGTTCCAAACACCCTGATAGATGTGCTGGGGAATCGATCAAACGTCGCCGTACTGTGCCAGCAGGGCATCTGGGACTCGCTGAACTTGCCCGTCTCGGTCGATCACGCACAGCGTGACGGTCGCCTGTACCAGCGTCTCGGTGTCGCGCTGGATCGTGTACTCGTGAATGATTTTGGCAGCCGTCACGCTTGCGATTCTCGTATGAATCTTGATCAAGTCGTCGTACTTGGCTGGTGATCGATAGCGGCAATCGACGCGGACCACCACGACCAGTTGTCCGGCTTGCTCCATCTCGCGATAGCACCCGCCCGAGGCTCGCAGCAACTCGGTGCGACCAATTTCAAAATATCGCAAGTAATTCGAGTGATGAACGAAGCCCATCGGGTCAACTTCGTCATATCGGACACGTAACTCAACGGAATGCTCACGCACGCTCTGAGATTCTCCAGCGGATCAATTGCTTTTCCGCCGAGTGTAGCATCCAAAGCGTGTTTCCGCCGTTGGTGGCCAAATCAATTCCTCCGGCGGCGCACATTAACGAATTGTGGGCCTGCTCTACGTGCGTATCCGTCTCCGTCGCCAGCTTGAAAAAATCGTCGGGACCGGCGACCTGTTGCAAGAAATTGCCGTTGGCATCAAACCGCTTGATGCGTGTCTGGCCCGCTTCGGCGGTGACGATACTGCCGTCGTCCAGTGTCGCCGCCGCCAGCGGATTGCAGCAACCTTGAAAACCGATGACTTCACGAGAACGCTTCCCCCAGGTCGAAACCATCTGGCCACGTTCGCTGCGGTATTCGATGCGATGGCGACTTGGATTGGTGACCAACAATCGTCCTGGTGTTTGCCAGGAAAATCGCCCGCCCGCGGGCAGGTCAAATCCGTTCTTGCGACTCGCGATCGTTTCCCACCGGCCACGGTCAGTGAACCTTGCCAGGTTACCGGCTGTGATGTCGGTCACCATGACACCGCCGTCGTTTTGGATCAGATCACCAATCAAGTGCCCGCGTCCGATCGTCGGTAACCACGTTTTTAAACGCCCGGATCGATCGAGAACGCGGACATGATCGCGAATACCGACGGTGATGTGCTCGTCGCCTGCCGCAAGACATCTCACGGGACGATCAAAGTCGACACGTTGAGTCAGTGTTCCCTGTGGCGAATAGATCAACAGCGATTTGCCGGCCGCAACCAAGACGTTGTCGTCGGGATCGACCACTGCCCGTCGCAGCCCCGGTTGTGGAACGTCGATGGCGACGTCTCGGGTGAAAATCTTATCTTGCGGACTAAGTGAGTCCGTTGATGCGTGCGACGTCATAGCCGAGCTTGCTGCGACTGCCCCCGCCGTTGCCCCCATAAATCCGCGACGAGTCGATCGGGTGGACTGATTGGATAGGTTCATCTTTTCAATTCCGCAGGTGGATGAGGTTGATTGCGTTAAATCGTGGATTACGGTTCGATGTGCAGTCGCAGGCAAATCAGCTCGTGCTGACTGCGCAGGTAGATTCGGTCGTCGACGATTGCCGGGTGTGACATGCTTTCCGCTTTGTTGTGGTTGATCGGTCGGATGCTGGCCAAGACGCTGAACTCATCCGCCTCGGCGTCCAGCAACATCAGGTCGCACCCAGAACTCCACAACAGCACTCGGCCGTTGCCAGCGATCAAGTTTGTGTGGTCATAAAACCGTTCGTCCGCTTGGCTCCACAGCGTTTCGTAGCCTTTCGATGCGTCTAAGCAAAACAGTTCGCCATAGGCGCTGCAGAAGACACGCTCGTGATGGACCACCGGTGTGCAAGTGTCGGGCGCACAGTCCTGATTCGTGTTGATCGGGTCGGCGACCAACGCCCCAGTTTCGTCAAATTCGTAGACTCGCGTTGCGTTGTTTTCAGTCGCAAGAATCAACACTTCGTTGACCAGTACTGGAGTTCCCACGTGAAAGTCGGTGTTATCCGGTGGGATCAATTCCCACAACTGTCGACCTGTTTCGGCATCGAATCCAAACAAGCGGGCCGAGTCATAGCCAATGATTTGTGTTGTCGCACCGATCTTTGCGTGGATCATCGGCGCGTAAGCAGCCGCGTGCCCGGCCGCGGTCCAGATCGTTTCGCCCGACACTAAGTCGATCGCCATGACGGAGTTCTGTTTTCCGCCCGGAGCGATGATCACTTTATCATCGATCACCAAGGGCGGAACACAGTAACCCCAAGACGGCAGCTCGCCGCCAAAGTCTTTCAACATGTGTTTTCGCCAAAGGATCGTGCCTTGATCAACCGTCGCGCAGATGAGGTCGCCCATCGCGCCTTGCAAGATCACGTGATTATCGACGATGACGGGGGTTGCCCGAGGCGAATCGGTGTAATCCATTTTGCCCTTTGCCGCATACTGTATCGTCCACAGCGGCTGGCCGGTCATCGCGTCGAACGCCCTGAAGATATCCTCGGTCGCCTCTGCGTCTTTGTCGGCCACGACGACGACGCTTTCGGTGGCGCTGATTCCCGCCATTGCGGGACCGGTCACTGTCGCCCGCCATAAGACCTGCGGACTGGCCGATAGAGACTTTGGCAAATTCTCGCACTGGCCATCTCGGTTCTTGCCTCGCCAGTCTGTCCAACCGTTGTTGACGAATCCAGACTCTGATTCGATCAAGCGGCGAACGTCAGGGTCGCGTGAGACACGGATCATGGTTGACGCGATTCGTTGACGATCGGCTGCGCCCATGTTGTCGGACACGAAAGCTTGCACGAACCGCGTGTCGTTCGTCACGCCGATTTTGCGGAAGGAATCGTGGCCCAGTTTGCCACAGCCGACCAGCAGTGGCGGCAAGAAATCGGAGACCACCACGGCATCGACTTCACCGTCGTCAAACGCATAGATCGACGATTCGATACTGTCATAAGTCGTTAATGATTCGAGTTCGATCGAACGCAAAACGTCTTTCGCGGCGGCGTGACATTCGGCATGTTCGGCAGGCCCAATTGCGACCCGTTTTCCCTGCAAATCGCCTATCGAAGTGATGGACGCATTCGGTCGAGCGAGCACGACGCCACCAACGGTGCAGCTGCCGTCTTGGTCGGTCAAGGATGCGACTGGATGAAACGTGAGTCCCGTGTCCTGGGCATCATGCACCACGGTCGAGCGTTTGCCGATCACCATGTCGATGTGATCGACACGGCGAAGTGCCAAGTGCAGGCTCTCTTCGTAAACCAATTTGATTTCGCGGTTAAGTTCCTGCGAAAGCCGATCGGCGAATGTCTCGTATCGACGTTGTCCGATGCCGTCCACGCACGCACATGACAAGGGCAGAGCCCGGGGGTCCATCACCAGCATCGTGAGCGGTGACGCCGACTGCACCGGGCCGCCGAGGAATGCGAGCAGCAGCAGGAGACCGATTCGAGCGTAGCGATCGATCATTGTTGCTCCAGTACACGAATCATTCCCGCACGAACGTCCATGACATAGATACGTTTCCCATCCGGCGCCACTTCGACGGGGATATAGCACGACATGGATGCCAACCGGCTGCCACGATCAAATTTTGTCGTGTCGACATATCCGACCAACTGGCGGAACGTCCCGTCCGGATCGAACGATTTCACGCGACCGATACCCGACTCGGCCGTGATCAACTTTCCCTTCGACATGTCAAAGTTGACCGGATTGCAACACGCCGCAAAGCCCTCGATCCCGGTTCGGTCCCGCTGACCCCAGCGGTTTTGCAGTTCACCGTCAAACGAAAACCGATTGACGCGATGCCGGCTGTTTTCGGCGACCAACAACGTCTCGCCATCCACATCCAAGTCGATATGGCTGCAACACCCGAATTGTTGCTCAATGATGATTTTGGCGTCGGTCAAATCATGCTTCATGCGGACGATATCTTCGGTGGCCCGCATGCTGCGACCGCTGCCAACGGCAACGAAAACGAATTCGTCGCTGGTGGTCATGCCGCTGACATGCGAATCGGGCGCAAGATTTTCGATCAGTTCGGCGACTTTGCGTTGGTGCGTGATTTGGCCGCCGGCGTCGATCCGCGCGATGCGGTGCTCGCCGCCGACAAAGATGGCGCCATCGTCGGCGTCACACATCTGCAGCGGCACGACACCGTCAAGCTGGATGGAACGAAGGACCTGTCCGGCGCCGTCGAGGACTTTCAGTTCGCGATGTTCATCCCAATAATCCCAGAACCGATCCGAGTTTGCACTGGGCGCAGCGCCCGTCGCGTCGGGTTTCTTCTGCAGCCACGTCACGGCGGCGATCAATTCGCCATCGCGGTTCATCGCGATGGTTTCTAGTCGACCTTCGTTGCCAAGAGGGATTTTGATCGGCGTGACTTCGGCGTGCGTCGGCTGTTCTGGATCGTTCGACACCCCTGCGCCCGGTTCCGTCACGCGATTCGATCCTGCCGGCGGCGATTGTTGCGCCAGAGCCGAGTTGCGCTCGTTCGCCATCAGCATGGCGGCACAAACGAGTGAAATCAAAATTCGCATCCGTCTCTCGATTAGTCGTGCAAAGCGGCCCGCTTTTTTCCGTCGTCGACGCCAGACAAGCTTTTTGGGCGTCAACGATAGCGGTGAAAGGGTCGGTGGGACCCTTACGAGCTTGAACCCTCCTGTTTCGCAATAGTTTCGTGGACGATCTATAGCGATTCAAAAATCGCTTGGTAAATCGATTCGGCGCGGTCATACGCCTCCTTTGCCGCTTTGCGTTCTTCTTCGCGAATCATTGGTTGCTTTGACGCCCAGCACTGCCGAACGGCGTCGGTACACCATTTTGCACTTTTCTTGTTTGCCCGGATGGGTTGATCGTCAACGTGGATGAATACCGGGTTGGTATGAACCGAGGGTAAAATGCGGACGGCAACCCATGAGGACTGATCGATCGGAACCGGGATGTCGAACGATTGGATTGAGCCGTCAGCGGTGAGCGTTCGTGTGGCAGCAACCTCACCGTTAACGATCACTTCAACTGGGACATCCCGCGTGTCTGCGATTCGGCAACGTTCGATGTGCCAGAACGGTTTCTGGTCGAGTCGTCGGTTGCGGATGTCCTCCGTCTTTGGCGTCGGTTGCGGTTCCAACAACGCCGCCGCATCGAAAGTGACTTGGACGGTCGTCGGCTCGTTGATATCCAGCCGGCTGGCCGCTGCATCGGCACTCTTGCGGGTGCCGACGCCCAGGCCGTCGACTTGGAAGTCAATCACGTGGCTCAATCCATCGCCGCAATAACTGCGACCGTCTTTCAATCCCGCAACCCACCGGTCGTAGTTCAGCGGTTCGTCGTCATCCAGCTGCACATAAATCCGGCCTAGCCCTACACGGTCGCCATAGATACACGGGAAATCGGTTTCACCGCTGATGCGAGACGTCATGCCACAGTTAAGCGTGTGATACCAAATATTCAATTCCCACAACGAAGGCGTGTCGACCGTCGAGATAAAGTCGCAAGCGCCCAAGGCGGTAGCGACGATGTACTCGTTCGCACCAATACTATCGAACGGTGGCATCGCGTAGTCAGGAATCTTGCTGACCGGTTTGCCAGTCCATTCGCGTGGCGGTCCGCGGCGGGCGCGCGCGAACTTGCGAGTTCCGTCGGGCATATGATCCGGCAGCTCTAACCCCCAGCCACTGTGACTGTAGCCAACGACGCCTCCCTGTTGCTGGCCCCACTGCAAAACCGGTATCGTCCAGCTGGGCCAATCTTCCAGGACTTCCGTGCCTGGATAGTCATCCTCGGTCAGTTTCAGTAAGCACAGGTGCCCGGCATGGGACGATGGAAAGCCGCTGACTTCGACGTCATATCGCATCAAGTATTCGTCAGTGGACAGTGCGGATGCGCGCCCTTCGAAAAATGTCTTTTGAGTGTACCAACAAGGCCCCCAGCTCAGGACGCAACCGACGTTCAAGTCTTCGCCCAGCAGATGACGCATCATGTCTTCCGGTCCGACGCCCTCGGTCGGACTGTCGTAATGCGCGCACCCGGCCGCGTGAACATGATGGTCTCCCGAGTACCAACCTTGTTTGGCAAGATGGATCCAGCGGCGAAGCTTAACGGCGACTTGGTGACGGCGAACGTCCGGAATGTTGACCTGTAATCGCACCGGCACGTACTCGGGACCACGGGTCACGTTGATCGTGTAATCTCCAGGCGGCAAACGCACCGATTCCCCGTCAGTTCGATAAACCTGTTGGTGGAAAAAGAAGTCGGGCGCCAATCGTTTCGCCGGATTCGGATAGATGCGGCCTTCTGCGTCAGTGATCACAAAGGCGGCGGTTGTTGGCCGGTCGTCTTCGTCGCGGACCGACAACATGACTTCGACCGATTCTTGGCAATCGAACAAGATCGGAACCGTGTTGCGAAAGCCCAAGTCTTGGGTTCCCTGGCCGACATTGAAAGCCAACGAAGCTTCGCGTTTTCCCGCATCGCGGCTGAACATCAGGATGACTCGATATTCAACCAGCAGGCCACTGAGTCGCGGTTTCATTGGCTGACGATTTAGCATCGCGACGTCAAGCCAAAGATCGACGACGTCTTCGGGATCGACCAAGTCTTGATCGGTTCGAGGCCGTTGCCTGGGCATGCTGCCTTTTTCGTACACTGGGCCCGCATTGGGACTTTCGACCATCAACGCGGGATTGATGCCCGCTTCGTTGTGAATCTTGATCAGTTTGGTTCGCCAACCTTGCTGGACGAGATCTTTGGGCCCTTCGCCCTCTTTGACTTTGACGCGACTTTCGGCATTGATGTGGACTTCGGCAATGCAAAGCGGATCAAGAATCGATTGCAAACGCCGGACGGCATCGGAGTCTTTTTCGATTTTCTTGGCGGCTTGCAGTGACTCGACCACTGCCGAATCCAAAGGCGTTCCAGCAAAGTCCAACGCCTCGACCAATCGATCGGTCGCTGCAAACAAAGGTTGCCGCTCGACACCGACCACGATGGATAGGTCTTCACCGGCCGCGCGATTCGCGATACCGAAAACCGTTGCACAAACGAGCACCAGGCCGCACAACACATTGCGAAACATCGCTGACAACTCCCGTCTTAAGTTTGACTATGGTTTCCACCAGTGATCGAGCAGTCCTTGCAGTTCCGTTACGGTTTTGAACAGTTCGTCGCGGTCAATCAAGTTGTCTGTTTCGGCCGGGTCGGAAACAACATCGTACAGCGCCGGTTCGTCCAAGTACCGATTCCACGGTTGCTTTTTGTTGCGTTTGACGGGAACGATCAGCTTGTATTGCTGCTTTCTAACCCATCGGTACGCGACGTCGCGTCCGGGATCACCGATCACAGACGCATCACCAGGATAGATTGCGCCGAACACGGCTTCGTTTGGATCGCCATCGGCCTCACCGATCGCCTCGCCCAACAAACCATCGGCAGGCAAGCCCAGCGATTCGATGTCGATTCCCGCCGCGGTGAGGATGGTAGGCACGATTTCAACGGAACTGACCGGCCGAGTGATCGTTCTCGCCTGCGTATGACCGTCCCAGCGGAACAAGATCGGCGTTCGCAAACCGGCATCGAACGGCGCGCGTTTACTCTTTTTCGTGTGGTCCCATTCACCGCGTCGTTCGATGTATCGGTCGACATCGGGTTCCCAGCCATTATCAACGGCAAACACAAATAGGGTGTTGTCGGTCAATCCGCGTTTTTCGATGGAATGAACGAGCTGGCCAACGGTATCGTCAAACTGCGCGATTGCGGCGAAGTACGGCAGTTCATGTTCGGCGATGTCGTTCCTGTCGTTGTACAGGTCGCGGTATCGTTGCGGCGAATCGTGCGGCGTATGCGGCAGAAACGGCGCATACCATACAAAGAACGGCTGTCCTTGGGTCTCATCAAGGAAATCTTCGATCGGTTGCATCGTTTCACGACCGATCGCCAACCCATGATCGCCGTTGCCGTGGGCGACGACATCACCGTTGGCCAGTGTGATATCTCCGTTGGGGCCACCGGACGGCTGGGCCGTCGTCATGCCATGAGTAAACCCAGCGTTGCGGTAATGTCCCTCCCAGAATTTGCCAGTTTGCAAACACTGATAGCCCGATTCGGCAAGCAGACGCGGCAAACTTGGTCGCGTGCGGATCAACGCTGCGCCCGCCGACCGAAATGCGTCGAATTGTGCCTTGCCAATCTCTTCGGATTTCAGCAGCGTTGCAAAACCCGGGGGTGGATGATTGAAGTGGACTCCGTGCTGATGAGGGTAAAGTCCGGTCAACAGAGTCACCAGCGAGGGGCGGCAAACACTCGCAGGGACATAACCGTGTGTGAAACGGGCGGACGCGCGAGCAAGTTGATCAAGATGCGGTGTATGGACTCGCTCGTTTCCCATGAATCCAAAGTCGGTATACGTTTGATCGTCCGAAAGAATCATGACGATGTTGGGCCGCGTTTGGCGGGTTTCGGCATGGATTCGTGCGGCAGGCAACAGCGAGATTGCCGTGACGAAAACTACGGAGAAGGCGTAATTGGAGGTGGGATGGATCATGTGTATCCTATCGCGTCCAACCGTCATGGCTTAGCGTGAGGTTGTCGCTGTCGTGAATTAAGAACTAAGGAAATCCAGTCATGCAATGGCTTGACATCGTTTCGCGGATCGTACACATCGGAACCGCGATCACGCTGGTGGGTGGGAGCGCGTTTATCCTGCTCATTCTAATGCCTTCGACACGAGAGTTGGCCGAAGACGCCAGCGATAAATTATCGGTGGCGGTGATGGGGCGTTGGAAACGTTTTGTACATGGCGGAATCGCGTTGTTCCTGCTAAGTGGTTTGTACAACTATGTCCGCGCCATTGAAAAACACAAAGGTGATGGTTTGTACCACGGTCTGGTCGGTACCAAAATGTTGCTGGCACTGGGCATTTTCTTCTTGGCCGCTGCGCTGGTCGGGCGCAGTCCTGCACTGCAAGGCATTCGAGCCAACCGCGGCAAGTGGTTGAAGGTTCTGCTGTTCTTAGCCGCCGTGGTCGTGTGTATCTCGGGTTATGTCAAGGTCCGCGGATAAGTCGTCGCTCTCTCGCAGCTCTATCTCGGCAAATCACGGCCAGCGAATGATTGCTTCATCATGACCAAAACGCATCGTGTATGATAGATGTATGCGTGGTGTGCATGTGTTATTTGCTTCGTTCACAAAGCGTGTCGATGGAACTGGATCAGCTTGAAAACTTTCTGAAGGTCGCCGAGCTGGGGAATTTTACTCGTGCGGCGGAAGAGCGAGGGTTGTCCCAACCGGCCATCAGTCGTTCGGTGCAGCGTTTGGAAGAGGAGATCGGTCAGCCGCTTTTCGAGCGGAAAGCTCGACAGGTCACGTTGACCGACGCCGGTGAATTGCTGCAGGCCCGAGCACGTCAGGTGCTGCGAATCGTCGAGGATACTCGCTTAGAGATTTCGGACGATGGACAGTCCGGCCGCATCCGATTGGGAGCCATCCCAACGATCGCGCCGTACTTCCTGCCGGGGTTGCTGCAAATGTTCGCACGAGAATTTCCCGATGCGCATGTCACGGTACAGGAGGATACGACCGATCACCTGATCAAACGCGTGACCCAAGGTGAGATCGATCTAGGTCTGTTTGCACTGCCGATCAATGCCAAGTATGTCGATATTGAACCATTGTTCGACGAAGAGCTCTTGCTGATTTTGTCCAAGGACCACCCACTGCGCGATAAAAAGCAGATTCGAGTCACCGATATCGAATCGTTGCCCTTTGTAATGCTGGACGAAGCGCACTGTTTGTCCGACAACATCAACACATTTTGCCGACAGCGATCTTTTCAGCCAGTGGCCATGGAACACACCAGCCAGCTTGCAACCGTGCAAGAACTTGTTGCGTTGGACCACGGTGTTTCGCTGGTGCCTGAGATGGCAAAGGCGCTGGACGAAAGTAAACGACGCCACTATCGATCCTTGGCCGGTGTTAAACCGACTCGGACGATCGCCGCTTGCTGGAACCCGTACCGTTTTCAGAGCAAATTGCTGATCGCGTTTCGAAATACGCTAAGACGTTACAGCAAGGAACACGCCAAACGCATGAAAGCGTTGAAGTGAACGCGTGCTGAGTAAACATGCAGACGTAGGCATACGTAGCGAACCGTGCTGATGTCGGCATGTGAAAAGAATCGCGGCCGGCTCGCCAACGTTACAAACCGCTTGCCTTACCCTCGCTCGCGGTGACAAGTTGTTCCGGCGCGACTGGATCGGTGGAAGAGACTTTGGCGCGTGCGGACTCGATTGAGCGTCGATCACGTTCAAGCCGGGCAATCTTTCGGCGCAATTGTTTGGCTTCCGATTCGACATCAGCGAGCTGGCGTTTCAATTTCGCAATCGAACGCTCAGGGCTCAACTTCAACGCCCGCCGAAAAAACTCGATGACGACCAGCGCACGCATCATTTTCATCGCGGTCGCTCGCAACCGATAAACGCGCGCGATTTGACTCAGTTGCTGAATCTTCATCAGCTTGGCCAATCGCGTCGCCCGCATCGTCTGCAGGGATCGCAGGAACGAAATCAGCGGCAACAAAATGATCGCCAGATCGAGCCAATGTTTCTTACAGTATTCCAGTTTTCGGTCCGCGACCGACACCATCAGAATGAACTCGGCCGCAAACGCAAACCAGATCACGCCGGTGCCGATGTGCAGCAATACTCGCAGCCAAAGATGTTCAGCAACTTGTTCTTTTAAGAAAAATTCGACGATCAGCACCGGCATGATTAACAGGGCGATCATGATCATCGGCACACTGAATTGTCGCTGCAGACGACGCCTCAGTCGACTATCCGCTCTCCGCCACCCCAGTCCCGGCAACCACAAGCGGTCGTGCATTTCGGGGCTGCGCGCACACATCCGCAGTGCGGGGCAAAGACAGAACAGGATTCCGAATCCATGCGTCTTCATGGTGTCGCGATTGTATGGTCGGGTGATCCAGTGCACGATCGATTCAACGATCACAATCGGCCAGATGGCGAGCATCACGATGATCGCGAGAAACTCAATCTGCTTCGCCGGCGATGAGAGTGAAAAGAAGTCATGCGAGGCAACGACACCCATATCCGAAGTCGTCGCGTGCGTACCGCCAGGGGCACGCGACTTGGCGAAAGCGTTTGCACTCTCTCGCAGGTTGGGCACATCGACCCACAGGACGATCAGAATGGCCAAGCAAACCAGGAAGGCTAGCGACAACCAGAACATCGCCGGCGCTGTTCGCGCCGCAATTCGTTGTCGAACGTCCAGCCTTCTTGAATGCACCGTGTCCCTCCCTCTCGTATCCGCAGATTTTCCGCCAAGGATACCCTAACCCGAGAGGCACGAGAACAACAACATTCGGGCGCGCCTGAGCCATGGCGAGCAATGTCCGACACCGTAAAAAAACGGCAGAAAGTGGTTTTTTCGCTACGATGGATCAAACATCAGTTGCAGTAGCGAATGGTCGATCGCGATGTTGTGTGCGACGTCGCTGTGTGCACCGGTATTTTCATCGGTGTCCAGCTCAATCGCGTCGTGCAACAACGCGCCAGTGGGCTTAGATGCCGTGGATGAAAAGTCGGAGGGATCGCCGGTGCGTTGATCCGCTCTGCGTCGCAGCGTCCGATCGGCTAACAATGCAGAATCCCGATCGTTGGATCCAGTGGAATCGGGCAAAGTCGGATCGAGATAACCGACCGAGCGCCGGTCCAGCGTATCGACGGCTGGTTTTGCCGCGTCCTCTCCTTCACCGGTGCCCTGTCGCGATAACTCGTTAATCACGCGCAGCGCGTCGAGTGGTGAAGTGCGGCCGTCGGCATTATGGTCCGGGTACACTCCGGGAAATGGGTCAAAGCTTGCGGGATCGTCCATCAGATCGGTATCGGGATCCGAAAAGCGGCGCAGTTTTAATTCATTGATCACACGCAGAGCATCACCGACGCTGACTTCACCATCGCCATTGACGTCGCTTGGCCGAACATAGTTGTGCCATGCGGTCGGCAAATCCGTTTGGATAAACTTCAGGCCCGTTTCGATGCGCGTGAAGAAGAATCCGGCAACGACCAGCGGTTCACCCATCCGCCACAGTTCGGCATCGAGCAAATCGATTCGATCACCGGTTCCGCCAGTGACCACCAAGCCACCGCCGTCCGGATCGATGGCGTCAAGGGACGGGCGATCGATCACCAGGCCTAGTTCGTTATCAATGCCGAGGTCCACGACATCGATGTTTTCCAGCTCGACATTGCCGTCAGTACTGACGTCCAGCTTGACCGAATCACCAACCAGGCGGACCGTGTTGACTCGATCTCCTCCGTCGTATCGCATCCCGCCGGCAGGCAGCGGATCGCCTGCCGTGTGATCGATTACCAGCACGTCGCTTGAATCAGCGCCAGTGATGTCGTAGCGGGAAATCGATGCAACGGGCGCACGGAACACTTCCGTTTCGCCTAGACGGATCGCCAATTGGTTTCCGTCGGCTGCCAGTGTCGCGGTGCCTGATGGCAATGTAATGGCGACATCCTGTGGACTGTCGCCATCAACGATTTGTATGACAAAGTCTTCGACTTCCCCATCACTAGCCAAACCGGTCGGCAGCAATCCGCCAGTGGTGCTGACGCGGAATCTGGCGTAGGTTTCACCGGCTTCGGAACCGACCGGTACGGAAACGGAGATAACGTTGTCACGAATGACCAGATCTAAACTTGTCCCACCACCAATGTGCTCGCTGGGGTGATCGAATGTCCCGTCGCGATTGAAATCAATCCAGCCGTCTAGCTTGCTGGCTGCTGAAACATTGACCAGGAACCCGGTCGTCGTTGCGGTCAGTGGGTTCGCGATCATGGGGGCTATTTGGATGACGCCGTCGTCGCCGGAGTCTGCATCAGCAGTTTCGGATGGTTGCCCGTCGGCTTCCAAGACAATCGTTGCGCCAAGTCGCAGAGTTCCGTCGGCGTGCCTCGCTCCGTCGCCACCCCGAGTGGTTCCATAGGTATCTGGCGCGTCGCCGAAATCGAGCGGCGGGACGACGTCGATTGTGACGCTGGCGTTACTAATGGAATAGTTAACGTTGTCATCGGGCGTGAATTGAACGTTCAATGTTTGGCCGTCGCCTTCATCCAGCACCGTTCCCAACGGCGGCGTATACACGAACGTGCCGTCGACGGGTGCGGTCGCATCAAGCTGCGTGGTCGTCAATTCGCTGCCGATCAGGATAGGTCCAGGTGCATTCCAATGGATCGGCACCGTCGGTGGTGGCTGAACTTCGACCGCGCCCCTGTCGACGATTCCTGCCTCGCCTATGGAATTCGAATTGCGATGAAAGAGTGCGCCTCGCTGGTCATTCAACAAAGCATTCGCATCGGAATCCACAGACAGGTCATTCCGTCCCGAATCGATTGCGAGGCTGCCAGCAAGCGGCAGACGCGTGGGGGTGGGACCGCCATTGTCCGCCAAGTTGCCGAGCATGGGATCAAGCAATCCGCCGCCTGGCGCGGGGGCACCCACGATGTTTCCCATCGCGTCGGCGGTTTGAGATTCGGTGAGGGGCGTGCCCGTGGCATCGCCAACCAAGGTTCCTGCAATGGTGAAAAGCCCCGCATCGGAAGGCGGCGAAAAATCCGGCGCCGTGCCGTCGTCGGTGTTCTCTGCCACGATTGAATTGAGCAGCGAAAGGCTGGCCATCGAGTCTTCGACGACGGCAATCCCGCCACCAATCCCAAGCGCCGCTGAATTACCGGTGATCGTTGAGTGAACAACATGCAAGTCGCCCTGGATGGCTGCGATGCCGCCGCCCATGCCGGTGCTACCGTCGGCCGAGTTGTTGTGGATTGTGCTATTGATTAATTCCAGATCACCATTGATTGCAATCCCGCCACCAATCGAACCGATTCCATTAGCGCTGTTGTCTGTGATTGTGCTGCGCCGGATGGTCGTTGCACCGCCATCAAGATAAAGACCGCCTCCGTAAGCCTGTGCGCTCGACGTCAGATTTCCACTGACCAGACTTTCTTCGATCGTGACGGTGCCAAGTCGCATGTGCACGCCGCCGCCATCGGCAAAGACGCCGCTGGTGACGTTGTCAACGACTTGCGAGCCCGACAGCGTGACCACGGCACCCGAAGTCGAAACACCACCGCCAAACGCCGACAAGCCTCGGGTGCGATTCATCGAGATGACCGAGTCGATCACGTTGACCGTTCCGCGGTCGGCGAACAACCCACCGCCAGTCGCTGAAACACCCGTGGTTTCGTTGCCCGTGATGACGGTGTCCATCATCGTCAACGTCCCATCGGTGACGAACCGCACTCCGGCGCCACTATAAGTCGTCTCGGTTACGCCCTCGGATTCGACGTTGTCATCGCTCGTGCGTCCTCCAGTCAGCGTTAATCCTTTGATTGTCACGTCCCCAGATAAGGCAACGATATTGACGACGCGTGACGCGTTCTGGGCATCGATCGTCAGTTGGCCAGGGCCGGGGCCGACCAGTTCCAGTGGATTCGAAATCGAGAGCTCGCCAAACAACAAATCGATTTCGGTCGGCGATGCAAAAACGGTTTCATCGAATGTGATCGTATCGGCGGCGGCGGATTCGTTCGCCAATGCGATGGCTTCACGCAAGCTGATCACGTTGTCGCCTTCGTCAACGACATCGACCGCCGTGTTGACGACATAGGCAGCCAAGACACGTCGATTCTCGAGCTGCTGGACGCTTAGTCGCCGCCGACGTGTTTCTCCGCCGCGCCGGTTTTCTGCTTCGCGCCGGACCTCTGCGGCGCGACGGGCACCAGATCGAAATCCAGGCCGCATCGTGTGGCGACGGAAAGCAGTCACGAGTTTCATTGGGTATTTGAAAACGGGGATAATGGGGATGAGGTTGCGGCGAGACGTGTCTATCTGTCGTCGTCCGAGGCTTTTGATTCAACGACGTCGGCATGTCCAAGTCGCGTGGTGGCGATGGGCACCGCAGTCGCCTGCCCCCTAAGACGCGCTCACAGCGAAAAGGATTCCATGGATCCTAACGCGCCGGCGACTTAGGAAAGATCTCGCGTGACAAAACCAAGTCTGTATTATGACTTCAAACCGACGCAAAATCCCTTGGAATGTCGTCCAATTTGCGACATGGCCAAGAATAGACCGCAGGTCGGCAACGGATGATCCGCACGTTTGCTCGATGTTAGGACTGAGTGAATAAGCGATGCTGGCCGAAAATCTGGGCCAGCAATGGTGGCTAGTGATGCCTCCGCCGGCAACATCGCGTCGCCGCTCTGTCTCAGGATTCAGCTGAAATCGTCGGAGGTAGTTCTTCTCCTCGGAGCACAAATCGCATCGAAATTGAATTGACACAGTGGCGTGTGTTTTTGGGGGTGAATCGTTCGCCCTCAAAGACGTGACCGAGATGACCGCCACAGTTCTGGCACAGAATTTCGACGCGGCGGCCATCGGCATCCGTTTCGTGTCGCACCGCCCCTTCGATTTCGTCGTCAAAGCTGGGCCAACCACAACCCGATTTGAACTTATCTTCGGATCGATAGAGAGGCGCATTGCATTGCCGACACAAATAGGTACCGGCCCGATCGTTATCGTTCAGTTCTCCCGTACCCGGCCGCTCGGTGCCCTTACGAAGGATGACGTGTTTCTCTTCTTCGCTCAGTGGATTGTATGGATTCGACATTGGTGATTCCCGTCGGTGTGAATGCTGGTTCAAATGACTTTACTGAAACGCATCGTGTCGCGATCGCCGCGACCGCCTGATCCGTTGGCGGGCCTTGTTGGTGATTGCTTATTCTTAGATCATAACGGACAACTTAGAAACCATTTCGCATTCAAGGTTCGACGTCATGACGCAGTCCGATCAACAAACGCAACTTGCGACCTTTGGTAACGGTTGTTTTTGGTGCACCGAGGCCGTGTTTCAAATGTTGCACGGCGTCGACAAGGTTGTTCCCGGATACGCCGGTGGCTCGACCCCGAATCCAACTTATCGACAAGTCTGTACCGGGACGACCGGACATGCCGAAGTGATTCAGATTTCGTTTCGCCCCGAAGTGATCAGCTTTGCCGAACTGTTGGAAGTGTTCTTTAACACCCATGACCCGACCACGCTGAATCGTCAAGGGGCCGATGTGGGAACCCAGTATCGCTCGGCAATCTTTTATCACGACGACCAGCAGCGCGACCAGGCGACGCAGTACAAGCAACAACTCGACGAGTCAGGTGTTTTTGATGCACCGATCGTGACAGAAATTACTCCTCTGGAAACGTTCTATTTGGCAGAGTCGGACCACCATAACTATTACACCCTGAACCCGAACCAGGGTTATTGTCGTGCGGTGATCCGTCCCAAAGTAGACAAGATGAACCAAAAGTTTGGCGAGAAGTTGAAAGACTAAGCCGGTCGGAATTTCACGCCTGCACAACCGCTTTACTGTTTTACGGCGACAGGAAAAGTTTCCGATAATCGTTCGCTCAGTCGCTTGATGATTCCGCGATGCGATTGTTCGGCGGCGACGTTCATCGTTTCCTTGTTGTCGGTTTGGTGATCGTACAACTCGCGAGCGATGACTTGATCGTCCGTGATCGAACGCCACTCGGTGTACCGCCAATCTTGCGTGCGGATGGAATAGCCCCACGCTTTCCAGTTCTTGCGGTTCCCATAGAACGGATGTTGGTGTTGGGTGAATGCGGCGGGTTTGATGATCGCCGATGGATCGGCCAAGGCTGGCGTCAAATCCGCACCTTCGAGTCGCTCGCTCAGGTCGTCGTCGATGTGGGACATGTGTGCCATCGTTGGGTACAGGTCGATCAGTTCCGATGGCGTTATCGCACGGGCGCCGTGGGTGGATGGCCGACGCGGATCCGCGATGATCAGTGGCACGCGGGCGTCAAGTTCAAAATTGGTCGTCTTAGCCCACAACGTGTGTTCGCCGATATGAAACCCGTGATCGGATGTAAAGATGACAATGGTGTTCTCGGCATGTCGACTGTGCCGCAGCGCGTCAAGAATCTCGCCGATTTGCGCGTCCATGAAACTGATCGATGCGTAATAACCGTGCCGATAGTGTCGCACCTCATCGTCGGTCAGCTCGCGGTCGCGCGGCCGGTCCCCGTAACCTCGGATCTCCTTTGACGCGTGCATCGCAATTGCCGGAACGTTGCTGGGCGGTTCAGCCGGATCAGGTGGCGCAATGTTGTCGGGATCGTACATGTCCCAATACTTTTTGGGCGCGACAAAGGGTAGATGCGGACGCCAAAAACCCACGGCCAGAAAAAAAGGCTGTGGGCTGTCGTGATCACGAATGGCTGCTGCGGCCAAGTTGGCGATTTGTCCGTCGCGATAAACCGTGTCGGGTACGTCAAGGGACTCCGTCACAGGCGACTTGTACGGCGGTTTGCCGGCACCGTATGGCTGATTGCCAAAGACAGTGTCATTGGCGTGTGTGCCGCGATAAAAGACTTCGTCAATCGACCACGAGCGGCGGTCTTGTGTTTCACCAGTGTTGTGAAACATCTTGCCGATGTCCTGGCAAAAGTATCCGTGATTCTTGAAGTGTTCTGGCAGCGTAACTAACTGATCGCCATCGGCCGCGGTGTCTCGGAAATAGGCTTGCAGGTCATCGACACCAACGGTGTTCGGACGCAGTCCGGTCAGAAACGATGAACGAGAAGGATTGCAAACCGCTTGTTGGCAATACGTGCGCAGGAACGTCACACCGCCGTCAGCCAGCCGTGAAAGATTTGGTGTGCGCGCGATCGGGTCGCCGTAAGGCTCGATCGCGCAATTCAAATCATCGGCGACGATAAACAGCACGTTGGGTCGATCGCGTGTCGGGTCATCTGCATGCACCAGTGGAAGGTCGGCCGCCAGCGCAAACGCGACCAACACCACTTTGGCGAGTGACAGATACTTCGGACTCGGGAATCGGATACACGTCGTGTTCGAACTTCTTTGATTCACTGGTTCAGCCACCCTTGTTGGTTGCGATTGCCTTTCTTAGCACGCGGCAAGCGGCACAGTGTAACTTGATCGAGCGAACGTTACAGTGAGCGGTGGTCACAGTGGGCAGTGGTCACAGTGAACGGTGGTCGCAGTGAGCGGTGGTCGCAGTGAGCGGTGGTCACGGCGGACGGTCGATACAACAAGTCAAGGTTACAGCGAACGGCAGAGATGGGTGAACGGATGAGCAAGCCGATCGACAGACGGATCTGTTGTGAAAACTAAGTCGGTTGTGTCACGCCTTCGGCGGTCCGCTCTGCTTGCGGATGCGATTCTTGGTTCAGCAGTGCACTGAATGCCATTTCATCCAATGTCTCGGCAGTAAACAATGCCTGGGCAACTCGTTCGAACACATCACGATGGGTATTGAGGATTCGTTTGGCATCTCGATACGCGTTGTCGAGCAATTGTCTGACTTCCTGATCAATTTCATGGGCGGTGTCGGGGCTGCAATCAAGCGTGCCGGCGTAAGGTGAATCCGGCAGGTATTCGTTTTCACGGCGGGCGCAGTGCGTCAGCCCAACCTTCTCGCTCATGCCGTACATGCAGACCATCTGTCTGGCCATTGCGGTTGCCGTTTCCAGGTCGTTTTCGGCTCCGGTACTGATTTCGCCATACTGAATGTCTTCGGCGGCGCGTCCGCCAAGTAATCCTCGAAGCCGATCCAGCAATTCGGTTTTCGTCATGATAAAACGTTCACCGACCGGAAGCTGCATGGTGTAACCGAGCGCAGCCTTACCGCGTGGAACGATGCTGATTTTGTGGACAGGATCTGACGTTTGGCAAAATGCGCTGACGATGGCGTGACCCGTTTCGTGGTAGGCAACTCGCCGCTTTTCATCCGGTTCCAGTCGCCGACTTTTACGTTCCGGACCGGCGACGACTTTCTCTACCGCTTCTTCCAGATCCGATTGCGAGATGGTTCCTGATTGCCGTCGCGCACTTAGCAGGGCGCCCTCGTTCATGACGTTCGCTAAATCGGCACCAGAAAATCCCGGCGTTTCTTGCGCGATCGTTTCCAAGTCGACGTCTTCGCCAAGCGGTTTGTTTTTAGAGTGAACATTCAAAATTGCTTGTCTGCCTCGAATGTCCGGTGCATCCAACACGACCTGACGATCGAATCGTCCTGGTCTTAGCAGTGCTGTGTCCAAGACGTCGGGGCGATTGGTCGCGGCAAGCAGGATGACGCCGACGTTGGCTTCGAATCCGTCCATTTCCACGAGCAACTGATTCAGCGTTTGTTCACGTTCATCGTTGGCCGCCCCGATGTGCACGCCACGCTGACGGCCGATCGCGTCAAGCTCGTCTAAGAAGACGATGCATGGTGCGGTTTTGGTTGCTTGATCAAAAAGATCGCGCACCCGGGAGGCGCCGACACCGACAAACATCTCCACGAAATCGCTGCCACTGAGTGAAAAGAATGGCACGCCCGCTTCGCCCGCCACCGCGCGTGCCAGCAGCGTCTTGCCGGTGCCTGGCGGTCCCACCAACAAGACGCCCTTGGGAATTTTTGCACCCAGCTTTGCGTATTTGTCTGGGTGCTGCAAAAAATCCACCACTTCCTGCAACTCGTATTTTGCCTCGTCGCAACCGGCAACGTCGCTGAACGTCACACCCGTATCAGCATTGGCGACGATCTTTGCTCGGCTCTTGCCAAATCCCATCACGCCTTGACCGACCGATGCCATCCTTCTTGCGAAGAATGACCACAGCAGAAATAGAAGTGCCAGTGGAATGATCCAAGTGAGTAAGACGGTGGAGACAACGTTTGGCCGGAGTCCGGTGAATTCGACGCCAGCGGATTGCAGGTCTTCGATCAGTTCAGGGTCCTCAACACGAACGGTCCGAAACGCATAAGTCGTGGTCGATTCTTCTGGAGGTTGCTCCGCCGGCGATTGGTGGGTCGCTTCGGCACTGGAAGATTTCGAGCCGGGCGGTTCGGTATCGGTCGCCGACTCGGTCTCGCGATCCAAAACGGCGGGCGTTCCGCTGGGTGGTTCCGCTTTTTTACCGTCGGTCGCCGATGCGAGTGCCGCGTCGATGGTGCCCGTGATCTCGGTTTTGCCGATTTCACATTGCTTGACCGCTTCATTGGCAACGTAGGTCTTGAACTGACTGTACGGAATCGTACGAACGTCGCTCGATTGAATAACGTTTTGCCACAGCCACACGGCGATCAACGCCATCAGCATCATCCACGTGATCGATCGCCAATCGGTTGTCGTATCACCCAGAGATTCTTTCTCGGACTTAGGATCGTCGTTTTTCGATGGGGTCGATTTGTCGCTGTCCATTTATTCGCCTGTTGAAAAGCGTCAACCGTTTCGCCGGTAGCGCGAATCGGGGACGTTTTGGAACCGCTCTGCCATCCTGACGCCATGAAGTCGTGCGGAAGCTGGGCATCATTGAATGGGTGAGGCGGAGCAACAACGCAACCGACGTGCCAATCGGCGGATGATGTGGGTTCGAGTGGGCCGATGGGGGAGGGCTGTTTCGAGTCGACGCAATCGCTGGCACGAACCGATCCTCGCCGTTGCGCGTGATCGACAGCTCGAATTGGCAAATGTATGTCGCTGACGCTGACTTGTGCGGTCACGCCCATGCATCGATCGTCAGCAGATTGGCTTCGCCGCAAGGCCGGACTCTTATGTGAGTCCCGCAGTACTTTGTGCGCATATCAGCACATACAGGAGTTTCAATCGCGCGTCTTTGGCGTCGGCGATCAACATCTTTGGTTTGCGGTACCGAACTTGCTGCAAACTCTGTTGCGTTTGGTTGTTGAAACCGCGCCAAGCCGTTTCGTGCACAGTGCCGTGTCATTGCGAGGAAATATCGATGAATGACCCATTTGTTCAGTCGGAGTGGGGGCTGCTTTGCGATCGTCTGCGTCAATGCGCCAAGGGGATCGCTCGAGATGAAGACGAATTCGAAAAGTTCCAAGAGCAACAACGTGCGTTTGCCGAGCAAGACGCGCCCCAGCGCTACCGTGACCTGTTAAATCTAACCGCTGCCGCTGCAAGATTAGCTGTCAGCTGGCAAGAAACACGGCATGCGGATATCGTTCACGAAGAAGAGATGATCGACGAGACGTTGGACGAGAGTTTTCCGGCGAGCGATCCGCCATCGTTCACCCACGCACACGCCTAGGTCGTGCGGAGCTAGAAATGGGGCGTGCGGAGCCAGCTTTGGGTTATGCAGAGCCAGCCCTACGGTGTGCGGAGCACTGAGTACGGCGATCGTTTGCACAAACGGCGACTCAGCGTTATCGCGTCATCATAGGGGCAGGATGTGTAGGCGGACTGACGCGTCGCGCTACTCGTCGGTCCGAAGCTTGCTGCGCCGCGACGTACGGCGATTACCAAGCAGTGTCTAGATTCAAACCATTGGGACAGACTCTTGAAAGTTGGGATTGTAGGAAGTGGTTTCGTTGGTTCCACGGCCGCGTACGCGTTGGTCATGCAGGGAATCGGTCGCGAAATCGTAATGGTGGATCTTCGTCACGAACGGGCGAAAGCGGAGGCGGATGATATTTTTCATGCCGTTCCCTTCGCCAATCCGTTAACCATTCGGGCGGGCGACTATGCGGACTTGGTTGGCAGTCGTGTCGTGATTGTTGCAGCAGGGACGAATCAACGGCCTGGCGAAACACGACTGGAACTACTGCAGCGAAATGCCGACGTTTTTCGAGAAGTGATTCCACAGATCGTCCAACACGCTCCGGGGGCGATTTTGCTGATCGCGACCAACCCGGTTGACATCATGACACACCTCGCTGGCGAGTTCGCCACAGCGTGCGGCGTGTCGCCCGAACGGGTGATAGGTTCGGGAACCATGCTCGACACCGCTCGTTTTCGGACCCTGATCGGTCAACATTTTGGCGTCGACGCTCAACATGTTCATGGTTACGTCATCGGCGAGCATGGTGATTCCGAAGTGCTTTCTTGGTCACTCGCGACAATTGCCGGTCTGTCACTGGAAGAATTCAGCGACGTGCGCGGCGTGATACTGGACGATGCGACACGCGCCAGAATCGACGACGATGTACGACGGGCCGCGTATCGCATCATCGAGGGAAAAGGCGCCACCTACTATGGAATCGGCAGTGCGTTGGCTCGAATCGTCGATGTCATTTTGCACGATCAGCGATCCGTATTGACGATCTGTTCACGCATCAAGGACATGGATGGTGTTCCCGACGTGACGATTTCGATGCCTCACTTGTTGGGCGGCGATGGCGTGATCGCCCCGATAAGACTTGATCTCGATGCAGGCGAGCTTGCGGCACTGAAATCCAGTGCGCAAATCATTTGCGAAGCGATCGAGTCGATCAATCTTTCAGACAACTAGTGAGGGGTTGGTCTCTTCACTAGCGCGAGAATGCGAACGTCCTAACTCTTCGCAAGACGTGGTGCCTGTCTGCTGAAGTGCGCAGCAATGTGTGCAACTCTTGTTTTGCGTGCATATCCGCACGACGGGAATTCGCAGTAATCTCTTGTCTCTGGTAAGTCACGATCGTTAGGGGCGTCATGTTGGTCATCACACGCAGACAGCGTGGACGATCGTGATTCGGCATGCACCTTGCTTGACAACAGCCTTGCCGATCGAGCGGAACGTCATGCGACTGTCGCGTTGGATGTTCCGGCGTTCATTCGCTTTAAGGACGAACTTTAATGTTCAGACGCGTGGTCATCAGTCTCTTTGTAGTCCTCGCCGCCGCGGGAGGCTGGTATTGGTGGCAAACGGAACAGAACCGCTTGGCGGAGAACGCGTTGCCGCCGGAGATCGTTGCCGGTAACGGCCGGATCGAAGCGGTCCAGGTGGACGTATCGTCTAAGTATGCCGGACGAGTGACGGAAATCACGGTCAACGAAGGCGATCTGGTCGAGCCCGGTCAATTGCTTGCTCAATTGGACACGATGGAACTTCAAAAGCAGATGCAAAAAGCGCTCGCGCAGAAAGCAGAAGCGGAAGAGTCGTTGGCCGAGACTGATGCCGAAATCGTTCGTTGTCAAAGCGAACTGGCGCTGGCAGAGAAAAACTTTGAGCGGTCAGCGAAGCTTGTCCAACAAAACGCGATTTCTGTTGAACAACACGAAACCCGCAAGACGCAAATGGAATCGGCGGAATCGGTGTTAAAGGTTGCCGAGGCTCATCGGCGAACGGCACAACGTGCGATCGAGGCGGTACAAGCGGAGATCGATCGCATTCAAACGCAAATTGACGACTTCACGCTGACATCGACAGTAAAAGGTCGTGTGTTGTACCGGCTTGTTGAGACGGGGGAAGTACTTGCGGCCGGCGGCAAGGTGCTCACCGTTTTGGACTTGAGCGACATTTATATGGAAATCTACGTTCCATCGGAGGTCGCGACACAGCTGGCGATCGGATCCGAGGCACGTATCGCACTAGATTTCGCGCCGCAGTATACGACCCCCGCACGCGTGACCTTTGTCTCGCCGGAAGCGCAGTTTACGCCCAAGCAAGTTGAGACTCTGAAAGAACGCGACAAGCTAATGTTTCGAGTCAAAGTGCAAATTCCATCCGAATTGGTGCGCCCGCATATTCGAAAAGTCAAAACTGGCGTTCGCGGAATCGCCTACGTGAGAATCGACGAAAACGTGGCGTGGCCGGAAAGACTGAATCAACGTTTCCCCGAGGCATTGGTTGCTGCTTCGCAGCAGCCGATCAATCCGATCGCCGATGCGGCCAGCACCGACCAAACATCGCTAGCGCCATGAATGAAATCGTGGGTCAGTCGCTCAATCGCGATCATCCCGATGGCGGGCCCGTCAGAATCGCATCGGTCCGTTCGGTGAATCACGCCTATGCGTCAAGCCAAGCCTTGGTGGATGTCAGTATTGAATTGCCGGTCGGACAGATGATCGGGCTGATTGGTCCCGACGGGGTGGGAAAGTCGACACTGATCGGCTTGATCGCGGGCGCAAAGAAAGTGCAAGACGGCCAGGTCGTCGTGCTGGGCGGATCGATGCGGGACGCGAGTCATCGCCGCAATATTTGCAGTCGCATTGCTTATATGCCGCAAGGTCTCGGCAAGAACCTATACGCCGAGCTAAGCGTATCGGAAAACCTTCATTTTTTTGGCCGGTTGTTCGGACAGGCGCGATCGGAAAGAAACGAACGTATTTCACGGCTCGTCGACGCGACGGGACTCGCGCCTTTCAAAGATCGCCCCGCCGGAAAATTGTCCGGCGGGATGAAGCAAAAGCTCGGGCTCTGTTGCGCACTAATCCATGATCCTGATTTGCTGATTTTGGATGAACCGACGACCGGCGTGGACCCTTTGTCTCGCGAACAATTTTGGACGTTGATCGATGCGATTCGGCATGAACGTTCGGACATGAGCGTCTGTGTCTCGACGGCCTATATGGAAGAAGCTGAGCGTTTCGATTGGCTGGTAGCCATGAACGCTGGGAAAATTCTGGCCCAAGGCACTGCCTCCGACCTAAAACGGGACACGAAAACAGAAACGCTCGAACAAGCTTTCGTTGCACTGTTGCCCGGCGCGGATTCAGGGCGACACGCGTTAGAAATTCCACCGTTGGCCGCATCGGATACCCAGCCGGCGATTGTCGCGAAGGGCCTGACACGGCGATTCGGCAAGTTCACCGCGGTCGACAACGTCAGCTTTAAAATTGCGCGTGGTGAAATTTTCGGCTTTCTGGGATCCAATGGCTGTGGCAAAACGACCACCATGAAAATGCTGACCGGACTATTGCCCGCTTCTGCAGGCGAGGCGATGTTGTTCGGTAAACCGGTCGATTCGCATGGCATGAATACTCGCCGACGCGTCGGATACATGTCGCAAGCATTCTCGTTGTACGAAGAATTAACCGTACGGCAAAATTTGACGTTGCATGCTCGCCTGTTCAACGTGCCCAGCAAGAGCGAACGTGTGCGAGAACTTGCCGATCGATTCGACTTGAATTCGCACCTGGATGACTTGGCGCAACAGCTGCCGCTGGGCGTTCGGCAACGACTGTCACTGGCGGTGGCGATTTTGCACAAGCCAGAAATGTTGATTCTGGACGAGCCGACCTCGGGTGTGGATCCGGTCGCACGCGACGAGTTTTGGAAACTGCTCGTGGATCTGTCACGTCGTGATCAAGTCACGATATTTATCTCGACACACTTCATGAACGAAGCACTCCGGTGCGATCGCATTTCACTGATGCATGCCGGAAAGGTTCTAGCCTATGACGAACCGCGGAAATTAATCGAATCACGGGGGGCATCGTCGCTTGACGAAGCGTTTGTCGGATACATCCAAGATGCGATCGACCGCACGGCAACGGCGGGACCGCGATCCGATGACCTGCCTAAGCCGTACGCAGGGTCGTCGGTCGCGACCGTGTCGCGTCGGCAATCTCGTGTCAGCCCACAACGGTTGTTCGCCTATTCGTACCGCGAAACTTTGGAAGTGATTCGTGACCCGGTTCGGCTCGGTTTCGCGCTGATCGGATCGCTGTTGCTGATGTTGGTGTTGGGGTTCGGGATCACCACCGATGTCGAAAATCTAAGGTACGCCGTTTTCGACCAAGATCAATCGCCTGAAAGTCGTCAATACACGCAAGCGTTTGCTGGCTCTCGCTATTTTCAACAGCAGGATCCCATTGCCGATCCTGGTCAGTTACAGCAACGACTGGTTAGTAATGATGTCGCGCTTGTACTAGAAGTTCCGCCGCAGTTCGGGAGACATCTGAAACAAGGACGCTCACCTGAGGTCAGTGCGTGGGTTGACGGTGCGATGCCGTTTCGGGCCGAAACGATCGTGGGCTACGCCAACGGTGTGCACTTAACGTACTTGCAAGAATTGGCACGGCGTCACTACGGAAGTTCAGGTGATTTGACAGCCGCCGATATTGAGCTGCGTTACCAGTACAACCCTAGCTTTAAGAGTATCAATGCAATGGCACCCAGCGTGCCGGCGATGTTGCTGATTTTGATTCCGGCGATTTTGATGGCGGTCAGCGTCGCGAAAGAAAAGGAACTCGGGTCGATTACAAATTTTTATGTAACGCCGACCACGCAATATGAATTCTTGATCGGAAAGCAACTTCCATACGTCGGTATTGCCATGATCAATTTCACCTTGCTAACAGCGATGGCGGTCTTTGTCTTCGGTGTTCCGCTGAAAGGCAGTGTTGCGGTCCTAACCATCGGAGCGTTGTTGTATGTCTTAGCAACAACCGGATTGGGATTGTTGATGTCCTGTTTTACGTCTAGTCAGGTGGCTGCCGTATTCGCGACGGCGATTGTCGCGATGATGCCAACGGTGCAGTTTTCTGGCATGATGCAGCCGGTGTCGACACTCAGTGGTACCGCACAGACGATCGGCTTGTTATGGCCGACGACCTATTTTATGCACATGAGCGTAGGTGCGTTCACCAAGGGGCTTGGTTTCGATGGTTTGTCACGCGACCTGTGGGCACTGATGGCGTTTTCACCCGTGTTCTTGGTGGTTAGCGCAATGCTCTTGAAAAAGCAGGAGCGATAAAGATGGCAAGCGTTCGAAATATTTTTTGGCTAAGCATCAAGGAACTTCGTAGCTTGCGACACGACAAGATGTTGCTGGCACTGTTGGCCTTTGCATTTACGTTCAGTGTTTATTCACAAGCCACAGGCATATCGGCGGAAGTCCACCATGCGTCGATCGCGATCGTTGACGAAGATCACTCGACGTTGTCTCGACGAATCGCATCCGCATTTTATCCGCCCTATTTCAAGACACCGATCGAAATCGCTGCGAACGAAGTAGAACCAGGCATGGACGCAGGCGACTATATGTTTGTGGTCAAC
Organism: uncultured Pirellulaceae bacterium; assembly: GCA_963975425.1. Lineage (GTDB taxonomy): Bacteria > Planctomycetota > Planctomycetia > Pirellulales > Pirellulaceae > CAXBGS01. Next base: position 107,640 of record CAXBGS010000002.1, on the reverse strand, counting down.
ATCCCCTCGGATTTCGAGGCAGACTTGGTCGCGAGTCGCCATCCAGAACTGCAAGTCAATATCGACGCGACGGCTGTGATGCAGGCTAGTATCGGATCGTCATATATCCAAAACATTATCAATAACGAGTTGAACCGGTTCGTCACCGGTGCCGACGAATCCGCCATCATGGCCGCCCAGATTGTGACGCGACGGGCATTCAACCCCAACGGCGATTCTTCCTGGTTCGCCGCCATCACGGCGCTGATCGACCAAATCACATTGCTGACCATCGTGTTGACCGGTGCGGCCTTGATTCGCGAACGCGAACACGGAACGATCGAGCACTTGCTGGTCATGCCGTTGACGTCGTTTGACATTGCCGTGTCGAAAGTTTGCGCAAACGGTTTGGTGATCTTAGTCGCCGTGATGATGTCGTTGTCGATCGTCGTCCAGCGAATCCTTGAGGTGCCAATCGCTGGATCGGTTTGGTTACTGTTTGGCGGAATTTGTTTGTACTTGTTTTTTGCGACGGCGATGGGCATCTTTCTGGGCACCGTCGCTCGATCCATGGCACAGTTTGCTCTGTTGGTATTGCTAACCGTGCTGCCGATGCAGATGTTGTCGGGGGCAATCACACCCATCGAAAGCCAGCCCGAGTGGCTCGGTCCGATCACGAACTTGTTTCCCTCACGCCACTTTGTCAGTTTTTCTCAATCGATAATCTTTCGCGGTGCGGGACTGTCAGATGTATGGCCACAGTTCGCCGCGACTGCCGGTTTGGGGTTGGTCTTTTTCTTGGCCAGCTTGGCGATCTTTCGCCGATCGATTGCGGCAACTCACTAGAGTGTGCGTGAGACGCCATCGGTGTTCGGCCAACCGGCCTCTTGTTGGAATATCTGACAACTGGGGCGCTCTTGGCTCAGCGAAGCCGCGAATTGGCTTCGATCATTCCTTGCCAAATGATCCAAACTCATTCTCATGACGACCGCGAATCGTTGTCCATCCGAATCCAATTGCGACGCGTTCGGGCGTTTCGACTCAAAGGTGCGATTTGATTCACAACTGCCGGCGGACGAGGTCACAACCCAAGCGAATACCGCTGTCAAAGGTGGCGACCTGCTTGCGAAGCCGACGGAGCGCACCCCAACGTTTTGCTCCACTTGCCGACGATCACCGCAAAGCCGATTGGGACTGTGACGGCAGAAATCGATGCTGCCGCGACAAGTGCTGTGAATAGCGGAAGGTCAATCAGGTTCGCATCAAACAGCAATCGCGCAACGACAATTTCAGTGGTTAATCTTGCATCGAGCCCGATTCCGATCGTTAACGATTCTCGCCAGTCAAGTCGACCTAAGGGAACCATTAGGAACGTCGCCCCCAATTTTCCTAACGACGCGGCGAGAAACAACAGGATTGCGAGTGTCGGGCTCGCGACCAAACCATCTAGGTCGATACTGAGTCCGATCCAGAGAAAAAAGACGATGCCAAAGAATCCGTAACTGATACTGCGAAACACGTGAATCGCGTGTTCGCCGAACGAGTCACCTTTCAAAATCGGCGCCATGACGACACCCGCGCTGATGGCTCCGACGACCATTCCCAAATTCGTCGCTTCGCAAATTCCTGCGAATCCGATCAGCACGACCATCGACAGTAGTACGCGCTGGCGTGTATCGGGTTTCGCGATCTGGTTCAACCACCGCAGACCGCGGTGGTACAGGAACACGCAAAGCAGAAGGAACAAGATGGCATAAGCGACGAGCCAAAACACGGCTGATATCGGTGTCCCGGTATAGCCTGTTGCGTTTGTTCCAATCCATACCGAAACAATGCCGACCAAGATGACTTCGAAAAAGTCATCCAGCGTGCCGACACCGACGATAAATTGCCCGACTTTCGTTTTTAGCAGTCCGTAATCATCAAGGATCGGAACAATCACGGCCTCCGCGGTGGGAATGCGAGTCAGCCCAACGATCGCCGCGACAAGGCCGCCGTAACCTAGGAAAAGCATCGTTCCGAAACCGAAGAGAAAGGGCAACATCGCACCCAGTGCGGTCAGTAAGAGTATGTCGCGCCCGCGAGACATCATTTCTTTGATGTCGATCTCGAGTCCGATAAAGAACAGCAGAAACAATGCACCCAATTCGGCGACGAAACTAAAGGCAGGATAGAGCTCGCCCGACATCAACTGGGTGCTAATCGGAGTGTAATGGGCCGCGATCGCGGCAAAGAGCGCGCCGAGGATTGGTGGAATATGGAATCGATGCAGCACCGCCGACAACGCGTACGTCGCAAAGAATAGGATCGAAAGATTGATCAAGATTGCCGAAAGCGCACTATGGGACATGGATCGCGTTTGTCTAACGAAATGGTTGATTGGCTTTGCGGATGACGCGTTCCTTTCATCCCGAGTGTTGCCGCTGTCAGACTTTGATCGTCGGCGGGCAGCGAACGGGTTTGGGATGGAAACGGTCGAGATAGACATGGGCACCGAGCAGCTGGAGTGCCAATGGGGCCAGCCGCTGCGGGAATCGTGACAGCGGAAAAGATTCCACCGCATTGAGAGTCTTAAGCCCGCAGTGGAACAATCGTGCCGTGCTGCGCCGCACGGGACATGTGCGTATCGATTCACTCCATGGGGCGTCATGCACCGTTTTGCGAGGCGCGTTTGACGCGGGCAACTCAACCGCACAAACTGCAAAGTCTGAGTCAACATCGACGGCAGACAATATTAGATGTTTCGAGCATGATCGGTGCGTGGTGCGGCGGTCAATTCACTGTTCAATCGAGTCGGGTGCTCGTTTGGGTTCCGATGTAAATAGGTACAGGTTTGTTCATGGTTTCTGCATACAGCAAAAGAGCGGTTTCGAACGCGTGGCGAAGAAGTCAGATTGGCCTCGTCGGCGTGACATTTGGAAACACGTTCATGATCGCGACGCTTGGCGTGTTGGCGATGGTGTTCGAGGAATCGAAAGCGCAAGCAGATGAACGTCCCAACATCGTCATGATCATGGCGGACGATCTGGGTTATTCTGATATTGGCTGCTATGGCGGCGAAATTTCGACGCCGAATCTTGATCAGCTCGCCCGAGACGGCATGCAGATGACTCAGTTTTATAACTGCGCAAAGTGCACGACGACTCGTGCGGCGCTAGTGACCGGCCGCTATCCCCGTCCCAAGGATGGTTTGCTAGACCGGACCGATCTGACCATCGGTGAATTGATGAAAACGGCTGGCTATGCGACCAGTTTGAGTGGCAAATGGCATCTCGGTCATGGCGATGATCAGCATCCGTATCAACGCGGGTTTGATCGCTTTTACGGACTGCTGGACGGTTGCTGTAACTTTTTCGATCCGTCGATCCCTGACCCGCCATTCAAAGGCAGTCGGGTGCGAGTTTTCGGCCAAGACGATCAGCTGATTACCGAGTTTCCAAAGGGTTACTACACGACGACGGCGTTTACCGACCACGCGATTGAGAGTATCGAAGCGTTCGCGCCAGGTGAAACACCATTCTTTTTGCACGTGACGTACACCGCGCCGCACTATCCCTTGCACGCACCACCAGAGACGATCGCAAAGTATCGCGGCAAGTACATGGGTGGCTGGCATGAACTGCGGAATTCTCGCTGGAAACGACAACAGGAATTAGGTTTATTCAAGCCCGGATTGACACTATCGCCGACCGACAGCAAGGCATACGACTGGGACACGGCTGACCAGCGTTGGGAAGATTTGCGGATGGCGACCTACGCGGCGATGATCGATGAAATTGATCAACAGATTGGGCGTTTGGTCCAAGCACTAGAAACCACCGGTGAGCTGGACAACACGTTGTTCATGTTCTTTGCCGACAACGGCGGGTGTGCAGAAGAGCCCGGCGGCCGAGACACCAGTCGGATTCCCGGGCCGAAAGATTTCTATACGGCGGTGGGGCCGTCATGGGGTTGGGCACAGAACACGCCGTTCAAACGATACAAACAATTTGTCCACGAAGGAGGGATTAGCACGCCCATGATCGTGCATTGGCCTGCCAAGATTTCACCCGGCACGAAATCAGATGCCGTGGGTCACGTGATCGACTTGGCGGCTACTTGCGCCGACGTGGGACAAGTTGGTTGGCCCGAAAGTTACAACGGAAATCGGGTCGGCCCGGTCGAAGGCAAATCATTGCTGCCCGTCTTTGCTGGCGACAATGCGGACCGGCATCAGACCCTGTACTGGGAATGGAGCGGCAATCGTGCGATTCGCCGCGGCAACGACAAGTTGGTCTATGACAAATTGACAAAGGAATGGTCGCTGTACGATATCGCCGTCGACCGAACAGAAACGGTGGATCGTACCGAAAGTGAACCCGCCTTGGCAGAAAAGTTAAAAACAGATTGGACCAAGTGGGCCAAGGAAACGGGAGTCTGGAAAGACAAGGTCACAGAGAAAAAGAAGAAGTCTTGATGAACGTGCTGTCGATGTAGGGCCGATCGAAGCAGCCAGATCGTGGTCGGTCAAAACTTTCGATGCCAGCCTTTGATAAGCGAACCATGTTCAGCGAAAAAGGCGACACGCGAGTTTTCTCGTTCGTCGTCACTGTCCGGCGACAGGTTGACCAGTGCGGCCGATGACGACATGGCGATTGATTCGATAGTGGATTCGGTTTCTGCCAACGAAGACCTCTGGCGGCTTAACTCGTTGATCACAATCAACGCATCGAGTGCCGTGAATTGATAGTCACCGTTGACATCAAAGAAAACGCCGTTGGGTTGCTGGGTCTGCGGATCCAAGAAACTCGATTGTCCCTGGCGGCGGCTCAATTCGTTAACGGCTCGCAGTGCGTCCGCCACCAATACTTCTCCGTTGCCATCGATGTCGTATCGATTGGCGGCGTTTTGAAACAATGGCGGCTCGTCATCGAGAATCGAAAACTCGACTTCGCCAGAAACGTATCCGGCCGCGGTGAACGTGTATGTCAAATGGCTGGTCGGTTCAGGCTCGTCATCGTCAATGGGCGAGATAGGGATCGTTAGTTCTTGCATCTGTGCCGCAATGGTGATTTCGGCATCGATGTCGACTTCGGATTGTCGGCCACCGATCGCAATGGTCAGCGGGGCGGCAAGATCCGTGTTACTGCGGCGGACGGTCAACTGAATCGAACCGGGCCGATTTTCGGCAATCTGATTTCCCGAAACGCTCGCCGAAATCGTTTCATGATCGGCGACGTTCAGTGTGACTTGGGCCGGCAGCAACGCTGTCCCGCTGGCCGCAAACGCGACTTGCTGCAGACCGTCCAGCAACGTGTCGTCCACCGCGTCGACAAAAACGCTGGCCGACGTGTCGCCGGCGCGAATGACGACCGAGCCCGGGATGATCGCTTCGCTGGTATCGCTTGATGCTAAAATAACGTTTTGATCGCTGGCGAGCGCCGGACCGCTGCGCTGGACGATCAGACGAGTTGCCTGGGCGCCATCGGATTCTCGGATCGTCTCGCTTTCAAGGCGAAGTGAAAGCTGAGGTTGCTGCAAAACGGTGACGTCAAAAGACGTCGATCGAGTACCGCCGTCATCGTCGACGACCTGCAACCCCACCGTGTAGGTGCCCGAGGATTCGTACACGTGGGAACCGTCAAAAGATGCAAGCGTGGTGACACTAGGTTTCGACGTTCCATGTCGATCGATGGTTGCGGTGCCGCGATCGGGGGCAGTGCCGTCGCCCCAGTTGATCGTATAGCTGAATGTTTCTGCCGTGGGAGGATCACTGCTCGTGTTACGGAAACCGGGATCCGAGATGTTGCCGATATTTGTGATCGAGAGTGTTTCACCGGCGAAGACAGCCGATGCCGATCCCGCGGTGAGGGTCGGTGAAACGTTGGTCACGTTGGCGGTCTGAGTTCGTGTCACGTCGCCGATTCGGCTGCCCGATAAAACGATCTGAACCGGATAGTTGCCGTCGTCGGCATAGACGTGAGACGCGGCGACGGAGGCGGTGGCGGTGTTGGCGGACCAACCAAGGTCATCCATCACGGCCAGGTCGACCGGCGTCAATTGATAACGTACGCCGCGGCTGATTTCTGGATTCGTTAACAGCGGCTGACCTTGGTACAACGCCGTTTCGGAAAAGTGTTGCACGTCCGGGTCCAGCGGTATGTTTCCGCCGGGATACGCAGCGTTACCTTTAGCCCCCAGGTAAGTCCCGTTGCGCGTCAGGTATTCCCACGAGCTGGTTGCGCCGGTGTATCGCACGCCGAAGCCCATCACATGAAGCAATTCATGAGCGGCGACGCTATAGAAGTCAACTTGGTTTTCGCCGAGCCCATCGACATCCAGTCCGTAATAAAAATTGGTATCCGTGTCGAATGCCAGGGTGCCGCCCCAGGTTGCAAAGTCGGTCGGTGAATTGCCGGTGGTTCCACTTTCACCTCGCGTGATCACGGTGTTTCGAAACGCGATGATTTGATCTAACTGTTGTTGTGTCAAATTGTTGACCGCCGCAAACTCATAGGTGCCCGGCGCACCCTCGCCAATTTTGTTGCCGGAAAAGTTGCGGGCGCCGACATAGATGACCAATTCATTTGCGGCAACGGAAAGGTTAGCCGTCCTTTGGGTCTGGCCCGTATTGGGATCAATCGTCGTTGCGGTCCACTGCAGCAATCCGGTGGGCCGGATTGCGGCCAGGTCGTCGGTGAAACGTTCGATGATCGAATCTGCGGCTGCTTGCAAGATGGCTCGACGACCCGAATTGGCACCGCTGAAGAACGTATCGTTGTTGGCGTAGACGAATCGTACGGTTAACGGGCCGGTTGCCTGATGGCCTGTCACCGAACCTTGAGATGTGGTCCCGTCGCCCCAATCGATGGTCGAGGTGAATGAGCCAACCAGACCGGTCGTGTCGAAGGCCTGAGAAATATCAAAGGCTGCACCTTCGGCAACAAGCAAACGCCTGGTTTCCAGGTTCTCGATTCGACACAAACGTTTTGCGGCGGGCGAGTGACTCGGCCGTCGCGCCCGGCCAAGACCGCATCGGTCCGCCGTGGGCCGGGCGACCGTTATTCTTTGATAAATCCGTTTTAGAAACATGACGCGTCGATACGAGGTTGCGATGCGGGTTCTTAAAAAACGGCATCAACGAAACGGCGTCCGCGGTGGAAAAGGGGCCGATCATGCGGAGCGGAACTCGCGTGATCATTCGGATCAGATCCTACCGAATGGCACGTTGCATGGGCAAGGAAGAAAATGGCGGACGTTCACCGAAGGATGGCAATCTTCGATCAAACGTGGGCGTGGTGATTCGGTCGATCCCTGACGCGGTGGCGGCGGGGTATCCTGATGGACGGGGTATCCTGACGGGCCTGTCGACAGATGTCGGCGATCGGGCGTCGGCGATCAGATGTCGGTGATCAGGTGTGCGGCCCTAAGTTGGCTTTCACCGCGGTCCCTTCGCGACAACGGGGCTCTCAGCGTGTAAATTCACATACCCGTCGCCTCGCCGGATTCCACCGATGCGACTTCGTTTCCCACCTTTCCTTGCATCGGAGATACCTCGATGTTTCGCCCTCTTTCTGCATTGCTGCTGTTTACGATTGGTACGTCGGTGTTCGCCGAAGATTGGACTCAGTGGCGGGGCGCCGATCGGGCCAACCGGTCCAACGAATCCGGTCTGTTCGAATCCTGGGGACCCGACGGGCCTGAACTCGCTTGGATGGCCGAAGGGATTGGTTCGGGATATGCGAGCGTTTCGGTGTCCGGCGATCGAGCCTACACGAGCGGCAATTTCGAAGACAACCAATCTGTGGTCGCCATCGATACCGGCACCGGACAATTGGTCTGGAAACAGGCAATCACCGACGGGCCGCCGGATCACCGTTACGATGGCAGCCGAACGACGCCAACGATTGATGGCGATCGATTGTACGCCGTCGCCAGTGATGGAAAAATCGCTTGCTTGAACGCGGACGATGGAACCATTCGATGGAGTCGCGACTTTAAGGATTGGGGGGGGACCATGATGAGCGGTTGGGGGTTCAGCGAGTCGCCGCTGGTCGATGGCAACCAAGTCGTGTGCACACCCGGTGGACCCGACGGGATGATCGTCGCGCTGGACAAGATGACCGGCGACGAAATTTGGGCGACGAAATTGCCCCAGTTCGAGGAAAAAGAAGGTCTCAACGGAAAACCGCTCAAAGACGGCGCTGGTTACTCCTCACCGATCATTTCCAACGGTGGTGGAACCAAGCAGTACATTCAATTGGTCGGACGCGGCTTGATCGGCGTACGCGCTGATGACGGTGAACTGCTGTGGATGTATGACCGCGTCGCCAACGGTACGGCCAACATTCCCACCGCGCTGGTCGACGGCGATCATGTCTTCACCAGCACCGGATACAACACCGGTTCGGCTCTGTTGAAACTGGTGGCCGAGGGCGAGGGTGTCGAGGCGAAAGAAGTGTATTGGTTGGAAAGTAAGCAGCTGCAAAACAAGCACGGCGGCATGACCTTGGTTGACGGACACATTTATTGTGGCCACGGGAACGGTACGGGGCTGCCGATCTGTGTGAATTTTCAAACGGGCGAAATCGCTTGGGGACCCGAACGTGCCGACGGAAAAGGCGAAACAAGTTTGGTTTACGCCGACGGGCATATCATCTTTCGACGCGAGGACGGTACCGTTCTTTTGACGAAAGCGACGCCACAATCGATGGAAGTCGTCAGCACGTTCAAGCCCGCTTACCAAGAGGGCAAGACGTGGGCGCACCCGGTGATCGCTGACGGCAAACTGTACTTGCGCGAGCAGGGCAAGCTGATGTGCTACAAGTTAAAGTAGTATTCTAAAAGTGCTCATCGGTCACCACGAATTTTGGCTCCGGCACATCGCTGGCTTTGCCGTGCAAGGTCAGCAGTGCTTGGTAGACTCGGTAATCAATCGAGTCGGAGATGAATCGGGTGGCACCGTCTGCCATCGCCGCATTCACGCCACCGACGTGCGCCGATGACGGACGCGCCAAATGATGGGCGTTCGCGAGCGACATGCTGACCCGCGTCAATTCGATACCCCGGTAAGTGCCATTGATGCGATGCAGCGGATTGACATCCGGAGCATTCGCGGCGTGATGTTTGTCCTCGAAATGCCAGACGACACCGTGCACATATCGGCTCGTCGGATCGTACAGGAACGTTTGCGATGCATCCGACGCGACAAACCGATCGGCGTCGACAAATCCTGCCCGGTGCCACGGAAGCGCCTGCAGGTTCTCGCTAAATAGCAGCGTGTGGCTCTGCCCGTCCCGGAAGTCGGACAGCTTGACTTTAGGGCCGGCCGGAACCTGATTACCGGCATGATCGGTGGCATTCACTTGGTTGTTGAATGCTCCGTTGGCACGCTTCATTGAACCGGCAAAGTCCATCGGGTTCGTTTCGTTGCCGCGCTGGATCGCCCAGAAGTTTGCGCCCTCAGGACCCCGGTGACACATGCCGTTGTTGGCGACATAGTGATTGTGACCCAACCCGTCGGCGTTGGTCGAAGCGGACGGACAGATGAAAATCGCAAGGCGAGGCGCCGACAGCGGGTGGAATCCAATCCCGGCGACTCCCTCGGACGCATCAAGATCGCCGTTGCCGTTGTGCATGATCGGATATCGATCTTCCGTCCAGTGCTCGTAGGTTGGCAGGGCATCGAGCCAGGGCAGCAATGCCACACCCCAGGGGCCAATCTTCCGATGACTGGGAACGGACCCGCCAAAGTTGTCCGCGTCCGACGGATCTGCACCTCCGGGAAAATAGCCGAAGTCATTGACGAATCCCGGCAGGTGCCCGTGCGTAGCGTCCAACTGAATCGTGGCGAGAGCGAGATTCTTGAGGTTATTTGTGCATTGAGATCGACGATGTGGAGGACGATGGTTGAAGCTTGGAATAACGATCCACGTCAGGATCAAAAGGCACGCAATCACAACGGCTAATTCGATCTTGGTGAATCCTCGATTGCGCTGTCGCATCGCAGGCATTCCGTGAGAAGTCGAGGGGATGTGAGAGGAGCGTCACATCATTGTCACGGTTTTCGCTGCGCTACGCAAATTATCAGGCCAGCCGACCTGCGAACCCGTCAAGCACCCCGGCGTATGAACGCAACGAGTATCGCAGTCGCCGCCTGCCGGGTGTGCGGCAAATTGTCGAGGCGACGCGGCCGGTGAGCTTGTTCCGTGACCTAAGCCGGTGACCTAAGATCGGGCCAAGGATGGCGCGGGCATTCGGAGGGCGGCAGGACCGAATTGCCAAGCACCAAACAGCAGCGTGGTGTACACCAAATCGCCGGCTAGTGTGTAGCCATAGAAGGGGATTGCGTTGGCATAGCAAGCGACCAAGCCCGCACCGGTGGTCGGGTACCAGGGCCCAAGCCAAACGCCAAAATTGCTGATCAGAAAGAACGCGGTGGATGCGGTGACGGAAGCGGCAGGTACCTTCCACCATTTCTTGTCCGAGCGGAGCAGACGGCCCAGCGGGATAGCAGCAAGTGCGCCGCCGTAAACCGCGATCATCGGCGCTGCAGTGTAGAACCCTTTTCCGGGAATCCCCATCAGTTGGCCAATCATGTCGCTCAACAGCAACACGCTTAGTGGTACCAAGTAGGCTTTTCGGCCCTGCAAGTAGCACCCTGCGAACAAACTAAGTGCACAGACACACGCAACATTTGGCGGATGCGGCAAAAATCGGCTCGCGGCAACCAGCAGTACCAGGGCGTAGAACATGGGAAGGTATCAAGTGATAGGGAAGAGGGTACAGGTATCAGCGATCAGCCTAGCATCTGGCCGATTTCTTGTCACCCTGGATCGCGAGGGTAGGATGCGAAAAGTGTCGAGCAAAGCACCGCAATGTTTGACGTGTCTTCCGGGGCTCCGATCGGTCAAGAATGGCAAACGATGGATGAGGGCGATCGCCGAAGGGACGGTCGCTTGTCCTGCGTCAGTCTATCTCGTGCGTCAGTTCATCGCGTGCGTCAGTCCATCTTGCTTGCTTGTCGCCTCGCGGACGCCCCGCTACATCAGGTATTGGTCAGACGCTTCTCGCTCGGGTTCGGTCAATCGATACATTTGATGGATCAATTGCTTGTCGCATTCTCGCTGTGCCACATTTCGACGCGCGAACATGCGTGCTTGTGTGCTGATCATGACTTCCGCGGGCAGCAACGACGACTGGCCGAACAGCGTGGCGTAGTTCACAAAACTTGGAACATTGGACGTTGCAAATCCGTACAGCATGCTGCAGACGCCAATCACTTTCCCAGTAAAGATGCTGGTGTTGATCGCCGTCTTGGAGTAGTCGCCCATGATGCATCCGAGGAATTGCATTCCCGTGGCCAACTTTCGTTCACCGTATTGGATGTTGATCTTTCCGTAAGTGTTCTTCAGGTCACTGTTGCATGTGCCGGCACCCAAGTTAATCCAGCTTCCCAGGTAGCTGTGACCGAGAAATCCGTGGTGCTGTTTATTGGTATAGGACTCGATCACGGAAGCTTCGACTTCACCGCCAATCTTGACCGTGTGCCCCAGTGCGACACCGTCTTTCAACGCGGCGTGTTCAATCACGCGTGCTGATTTCCCCGCATAGACCGGGCCTGATAGAAAACTAAACGGTCCGACGCGGACATCGTCATCCAGGACAATGGGGCCACTGGATGTATCGATTGACGCATACTCGCCGATTTCGACGCCTTCACCACAGAAGACGCCGTCGGTGGTTTGTTGGTATTCGCCACTGGCAACTCTCCATTCCATCGCGTCACGCATCTCGTTCATGTGACATTGCACAACGTCGTGAGGCCAAACGAAGCAATCCAGTTTGATATCCGATGCGACTTGACTCCCTGCGATCGATGCCAGTGTCTTGGCGACATCTTTGGACTCGGCCAATTCGGCGCGGCGGTTGGCAAGGTCCTTCGCCGTCAGTCGTGCCGCCAGTACCGCGCCTGATTCTCGATCCAGCACCGCAGCGCTTTGGGTGGATGCCGCGAGTGTTTTGAGTTTCGCTTCGATCGAAACGCGTGGGACCAGCCTCGCGTTGACCAATAGAACGCCGTCGGAATCATCAATTTCGCCGACCGCTTCGACGCCTCGATCGCTCTTTTCGAGCTCTCGCAAGTGTTCTCGCACCGATACGAACACATTGCCGGGCATACGCTGCAACAATTCGATCAGCCGGATACTCGCGCAAGAGATGGCATACGCGGGACGCGCTAACGTGATCGGTCGAAGCTGGTCAACGAGGTCGTCTTCGAAGCAAATGATTTGCATGAGAACTTTGCGGTATCGGGAAGAGGGAGTTGTCGGTGCGGAAAACCGGTGACGAAAGAGACCGGACGAAAGGACGTTCGGTTGTATCGATAACGCAGTTTAACCGAATCAGCGTCGACGTCTTGAGGCCTTGACGACTCGATCCGGCGGCTAGTGTCCGTGGTGCGGCTATTTGGGCAACTAAGCTGTTTCTGGGGGAATGTCGAAAGTAGCCTGATTCCATTCCAGCACGGCTGTTCTAATCGAGCCGTGCGCGTCGTCCGTCCTGTATGCGCCACACCTTTCCATATTTCATCGCTTTGGCAAAGCACGACGGGCCGACGGTCGTACGCGCTTTTTGGGCAGCCGCGATTGTAAGTTCACTCATGATTCTGCGGGCACTGGGCGGCGATCCGGTAACCCTCGAATCGTCGAGCGCGACGCAGCCATCCAGCACGACGCAGCCATCGAGCGCAGCCCAGCCATCGAGCGCGGCCCAGTGGATCGCCGACCTTGGCGACGATTCGTATCAGGTTCGTACCGGGGCACAACGGAAGTTGTCGGTTCATCGCGACAGTGTCCAGGTGAACGAATTGTTGATTGATGCTTTGCGGCACCCGTCACTAGAAATTCGTCATCAATCGCTTTCGATTTTGCAGCGATTCCAGCTCGAACGGTTCGACGAACAGCTTTCGCGGTTGCACGATTCGGCTTGCCCGCCGGAACAAATCGACTTGCCCGGTTGGCGCCGATATTTCACTGCGGTCGGCAGCGATCAGGCGGCCCGCGATTTTTTTGACCAAGTCGTTCACAAACATGGCGCGGCGCTGCACGCCATCGATCAAAACACCTATGCCAATGGTTTTGGCCAATCGTTTGATCCCTACCGTGCCGCGAAAGGTGACTCGATTCGGTGGGCTGTGATCCTAATCGCCGATCTGCCCGTCGCAGGCACAGCGTCGGGCTCGTTTCCCAGAACTGACGTGAACGATCTTTCGCGTCGAGTGGTCAACGCATTGTGCAACTCTGGGCTTGGGCCGCAACCGACGTCGGCGAACGAACGAAGTGTCGTCGGTCGTTTGGTCAATCACTGGCTGGTCACGCGTGGCCATGTCGGTACGCCTCGTGAGCAACTGTTGGTGGCGATGCGATACGATTGTCGTGAACACGCCGGATCGATTTGTGATCGCGTGTTTACAGATGCGAATGCGACACCCTCGTCATTGGTCACTGCGATGCTAGCCGCCAACGTCTTGCAGCGTGATGGGCTAGCGAAAGAGTTGTTGCGACGCATGGATGACGATCGAACCGCTCATGTTTGGCAGCTGATCGCGTCACGCCGTACCAAAATTCGCACCGAGGTCCGCGACGTCGCGTTGGCACTCGCGCTGCAGCGGAAAGGGATCGATCCACGTCGCGCCGGTTTCACGGAACTGCAGGCCGATCCATTGCTCTTGTTTCGTGATCATAGCCTGGGATTCGGAAGCGACCAGGATCGCCGATCGGCACAACGGCAAGCAGCTGAACTGCTGGGAAAATAACGACGTGGCGAATCGCTGCCTAGCGAATCACGGATTGCCAGCAAAGATCGCCAGCAGAGATCATCGGGCGATGTTCGCGTTGTAGCCCTGAACCGACTGGCTGAGCTCACTACCTGCATCCGTGGACGCATCTTGGCGATAAGTCGAACGCATTCTAGATGCCTGCAGGTTACCTATTTTGCCAAGCCGCTCATCCGCAGTTGACCCGGTGGGGGCCGGGTTGCTAATCGCAGGGTTCGTGAGTCGGCAATTTGCGTCAATTTGAACCGATTGCTGCTGAAGCGAGCTCATTGGGCCCCAAAAAATTCCGCACGAGACACCCGTCGCAGCTGTGCCTTTCCGTCGAACTTTCGATCCGCAAGCGTCTGACGACCGGCCAATCCGCCTGTCCGTTGGCTCATGCGCGGCGCTGGGACTCGCCCTGGTCGCAAGTTTCGGTGGCTGTCGCAGCCGCGCCCACCGCGATGTTTATCACCAGAAGATGGCCAGCGAGATTCGTGTCCTCGAAGACCAGCTATACGACGCTGATTATCAAAACCGAGTGCTTCGCGATAAGCTCGAGCAGGAACGTGCGATCCGGTCGCGATCGACTCCCGAGCGTATGAACGATCGCGTCCATCAATCGTATGGTCCGCCGGTCGATCCCGCGCCGATTTCCGATCCCGCCTACGGCGGCCCAGATTACGGCGACTCAGATTACGGCGACCCAGATTACGGTGATCCAGTCGACAGCGATCCAGCCGGCAGTGATCCGATTGAAAGTTACATCGATGAAGGTCAGCGAGTCGATCCTGGCGAGCTTGAATCCGGAACGACATTCCCTGAATTTGGTGACGAGTCTTCTGCGTCGTCTGATCCACCGACGCCAAGGGATCCGTCGGATCGATCACCGCTGAGGGATCCAGCGGGACCGATTGCGATTCCCACGCCTGACCCGGACACGGACGCCGCCGACACCGGGGCGGGAACCGATCAAACCAAGCAAAGCGACCGTGATTCGGTACCGAAATTCGAATTGCCCCCGGCTCCGGGTTTGCCTGAACCGCCGGGGCCCGATGATTTGTTGCTGCCGCCAATCGTGCCTGGCGAGATCCTGCCGCCACCGCAACAGGGAGATGAACCGGAGAAGCCGCCCGGTCAAGTCGAACTGCCTGAGTCGCTGCAGGCAAAGAAAAAGCAGCTTGCACCGGCGACAGAACCACCGCAAGAATTGAAGATTCATCCCGGGATTTCCGGTGGGCATCAGTTCGATCAGGATGACGAAGTCGATGGCTTGTTTGTCGTGGTCAACGCCTTGGATCGCAACGGGCGGATGGTTGACCTTTCGTCGTTTGACGTGGACGCCGATCTTTCGTTGGTTGTGCTCGATCCCGCATTACCGCCCAGCGAAGCAAAGATCGGTCGTTGGGATTTTACGTCTGAACAAGTCGCCAAGCTCGTGCGTTCGCACCCGGTCAGCGGGTTGCACATCGCGTTGCAGTGGCAAGATACGCAGCCGCTCGGCGATGAAGTGATCGTGCATGTCCGGCTGGTAGCGGGTGAAGAAGAAATGCGGTGCGAAGGTCGACTGCGTGTTGATCAATCCGTCGCAACCGCCAAGTGGACGCCGCGTGGCGAACCGATGCAGCGTTAGTCACGTTCCCGAACCACCTCTCGCGGTGCGCCAACGGCGCGCGTCTTAGGCCGCGCGTCGGGTACCGACTCGCCGGTTGCACGCACGAGACGGCGATGATTGTTCCGCCGGCAGTTGGCTTGTGCGAGCGATCCGCTCAGGCCAATTGATGTGGCACCCACCCTGATTGGCCGAACGTGACGACTGGCGAGTGACTTGATTCGCACTCGACTTATTTGCGTCTCACTCGATGCGGCTGATCGGTACGCTGCGCCTTGAAGTGAACGTGCAGGTCGCTTGGATCCTTCGCATCGGCCGCCGTGCTAGCGGTGTCGCTCGGCTCATCGTTGAGCGACGGAGTTGCCTGCAATTCTGGTTCTCCGCTAGACGTGGGCGCATCCACTCGAGGTTTGAACCAACGACCCGCCGGGCCCGCCAATAGGGCTGGCAGTAATACCAGGTCGCCGACAAGCGCCGCAGACAGCATCACCAACATCATGGTGCCAAAGCGTTGTGTGGGCGTGAAAGTCGAAAGGGCAAACACGAACAGCCCCAGTCCGCCAACGATCGTGGTTTGTGTCATTGCCGGACCGACGCGGCGATACGTTTCGATCACCGCAGCGGTCCGGTCTAGGCCCTTGTCCAGGTACGATCGAAACCAAGACAGAAAGTGAATCGTATCGTCAACAGCCACACCCATCGCCACGGACGCCGTCATCATCGTTCCGATATCAACCAGCACGCCACGGTGCCCCATCATTCCAAAGATTAGCAGGACGGGAAACACGTTGGGAATCATCGAAATCGCACCGGCCATCAAGCCATTGCCAAAGTGGCCCGGCAACAGCCATGAACCGGGGAATCGCCCGGGGTTGAGCAATACGATCATCACCAGGGCGATCATCACGAATGCCATGCCGATCGATTGCACCAGGCTGGCCAGCAACGTGCGTTGTGCTTTATAGACGACCGGAACGACACCGGTATAAACGACTTGAATTGCACCGCTGCCGGAGACATCGGGGATACGGTCACTGGTTAACGTCGGTTGGGCCGTCGTCTCATAGATCGCTCTCGCGTCGATCAATCGCTTTGCGCCTGCAAAGTCGTCTTTGGTCAGGCCGTCCCCGCCCAGCCAGACGACTGCTTCGACCTTGGCGATGTGGTCACGCCATTTATTGTTGACCTGTGGATCGACCCAGGCGGGCGTCTTGATCGCTTCACCGGACAACAATTCACCGAGGGTCGAGAGATAGATTTCTCGAGTCTTGATTCGATCGGCGGAATCTGACGGTTCCAAGCTGTGTGCATCCTCATCTGCTGCGGCGTCGGTCATGACCGCGATCTCATCCAGTGTGCGAGGCCGCGCGGAACCAACCACGATGATTTGATCTTTGACCGAGACGGCCTCAGGTTGACCATCATCATTCAGCGCGAGCTGGCGCATGAGTTCATCGCGGGTGTCATAGGCGCGTAGCGCCGGTTCAACCGCGGTGCGAAGCGTCGAGATGAATTGTCCGTAGTCAACATCCGACAAGGCACCAACCCGCAGGCTGATTCGCCAAAGTTCGCTGTTGGCATACGGCCCCGATTTCTCGACCCTCAAGTAATCGCTGTTGAGCAACTCGGCGCGCCCGTCGAGTAATTCCTTGTTGAACAGCGTTCGCGTGGGCCAGTAACCGTTGCGTGGCGCCGGCAAGGGCGGCAGGAACGTGTCAGCGCTCATCGATTGGCCAACGACGCCCAGTCCCGTTTCACCCAGCGTCCGCCGCACGACTTTTTCGATGCGTGAGACAGCTTCCACTCGCTCGAGCATCGATAAGGATGTCGCGACCGCGACAGGATCGCTCGCCGCATCACCCCGCGTTTGCAGCTGTTCGGATTGACTGCTGGGTGGAACGCGAACGATCAGTTCCATGGGGACCAGTTTGCCGAAATTGTCTTCCAGCCAAGCGTAGTCGCGGATGATTCGTGAATCGGGATCGAACAGCTTGAGCAACTGTACCGACGTGTGGATCTTGGTCAGCCCAAACGACGCTGCGACCAACGCGATCAAGCAAACGGCGGTCACCGGCACATGGTGCGACGTGATCCAGCGTCCCACGCCGGCCCACATTTCCGACAACCGGCTTTCTTGCGGTGGCTCCGGTTCGACGCTTATCGGTGCGTGTGGCTGTGCCGCGTGCGCAGGCGAGGACTGCGATTTCAGATCGTCTGTTTTGGCAACGGAGAAATTCGGAGCGAATGTTTGCAGGGCTGCTGGCAAGTAAGTGAACAGGACGGCTAGTGTTGCAATCACGCCGATCGCCGAGTACATACCGAAATTGCTGATCGGCGCCAGGTTGCTGGTCGACAGCGATGCCAGTCCGATGGCGGTGGTTACCGAAGCCAGCGAGCAGGGCAGCAGCGCGTGGCGCAGCGCACGGCCCGGCGCGCCGCTCTTTCCGCCAGACCGTACTTCGTCGCGATAATAGTTGATGACATGAATGGCACCTGAGATCCCCAGCACGTAAACCAACGACGGCATACTCATCAGGATCGCGTCGACTCGTCCGTTGGTCCACCAAACGAACGACATGCTTAGCATCGCTGCCGAGCCGCCGACGATGAAGACCATGGTCGTAATCTTTAGGCTGCCGAAACAAAGATACGACAGCACGACACCGACCAAGATGCTATAGCCGACCAAGCGAACCAGCGTGATCGAGCCTTCTTCATCGATCGCTAGATTGTCCACCGGAGGACCACCCAATCGCAGCGGCGGTCGACCCGAGGATGCTTCGACGTGCGGTGTGTTAAACGGCGGCGGAGCCATCGAAGGCGCCGGCGCGGCTTCGATGCCGCATTCTTCGGCCAACTGTAAGAGACGTCCGCGCGGGCCGCCCATGACACCGCGTCCGATCGCATACGGCAGGTTGTTCTTGCCCGTTTCGGTCAGTGTGACCAGGACGCAAGTCAATCGCGGCGGTGGCTCGACGCCAACCGCGTCGAAGACCTGGTACCAAACCGCGGTGCGCTGCGCTGTGTCGGCGTGCCGGATCGCTTCGGCCGAACCATCAAATTGTTCGGCCGCGATCAACTCAAGCGTCTCGGCAACTTTCGCGTCAAAGTCTTCTGGCAGATCCGAACGTTCCTCCGGTGGAACGGCTTCGCGAAACGCGGCGGCCGTCCAGCCAAAGTCATGCGGCATCGCGGGCGCAAATAGGGTTCCGGTCAAACGATCAACCGCTCGTCGACGGGCGACTTCGCTGCGACGATTTTCGTCGGTCAAATCAACCGGCCACAACGCGCCGCCTTCGCGGGCGAGTTCGGCAACGATCGAATCGCCCGTTTGCACGGTGTGGAAAAGCGGGGCACACAACAGCGAAGTGTCGTTATAGAACGGATTCGCTTTGTCGGGCGTTGACGGGGAACCGAACGCAGTGACGAATTGTCCTTGAAGCTCGTGCTTGCCCAGAGCACGGGAGATCGAACGAATGCCAGCCGCTGGGCCGTTGACGGCTTCTTCCCAGCGATAAAGTCGCCCATCAGGCGTGATGTAATACCAGGCACCGCTGGGCGTGCCGAGCCATTTCTCTTGTTGGCCGCCCCAATTGTTGAACCTTGATCCCGACGGCAACAGACTCAATTCGCGGCCGATTTTCCTGGCTCGCTCGAACTGTTCGGCCAATTCCGGCGAAAAATCGGTGCTAGGGTCGTAGGTGTCCGATTCATGCACAAGTTTGCGGCGAAAGAGGTTCAACCGCTGGTCGTCGGACGTGCATCCCGGCCAAGTCGCCAGCACAAAACTTTCGCCGGCAAAGTGATCGCCAAACCATTCCAGTTCCGCCGTCTCTGGAAAATCGCTGGGCAACCAATCCTTAACGTTGTTCTCTTTTTGACTCAAACTCAACCGCGCTGCGCGAAACGCACTCGGCATGACAAAGAAAAAGACTGTCAGCACCAACAGCGCATAAGAAATCCCCACGGGGCTTCGTCGCTCGAGCAGGGGACGCGTCATATGGTGCGAAAATTGAGGGTCGAGAAGCGGCGAGGTCTGGTGAGACGACAGGCTGCCGCCACAATTAGATTTCGGCGAAAAACAGTGGCTTAAATTACCGCAGCTTGTGAATTCGGTCTACTTCAAACGATGATACCGCGAGTCGCTCGGGGCGGAACGTTGCGGCAGTGGTCTGGTATTAGCGGTCAGGTTGCCTTTGATGTTTCGTCCCCAAACAGGGTATTCTGTGCGGGCGACCGATACATCGCGTAAATCATTCAACCAAGTAAATCTTTCAACAAAGGCAGTATGGCAATGTCCAATCCGATCCAATCGCTGATCGATACCGGCACAAAACTTTACCTGGACTCGGTCGAGCCGTCCGAACTGGACAAAAACCTGTCCTGGGGTGCCGTTGGTGCTACCAGCAACCCCGCCATTATCTCCGGCATCGTGGCGGAAGGATCGCTGGATTCCGATATCGAGTCCTTGTTGGGTGACGGTTTATCCGACGAAGACGTCGCGTGGGAATTGACCGATCGGTTGGTAAGTGCTGCTGAGCAAAAGTTGATGCCCACATTCAAGTCCAGCGGCGGGAATACCGGATGGGTCAGTTTCGAATTGGACCCATTGTTGGAAGACCCCGACGCGGCTATGTCCGACGCCCAGCGAACGGAGCAGTATATCGAACTGGGCAAAAAATGGGCCAAGGGTCATCCCAACCGAATGATCAAAGTTCCGGCATCCAAGGCAGGTCTTGCGGCGCTGGAAGAACTCGCCGCAGCCAGCATTACGCTGAATGTCACTTTGATGTTCACGGCGGACCAATACCTGGCGGCCCGCGATGCCATTTGGCGGGGCGCGCAGCGACGCACTGACGGGTTGGATCAATTCAAAAGCGTCTACAGCATCTTTATCTCGCGAATCGACGTCTACACCGAGAAACATGTTTCCGAGTTGTCCGATGACGCGCAGGGCTTGGTGGGCATCCTGAACGCGAAACGCATCTGGAAGATGAATCAAGAGTTTTGGGCCGACAAGAACTGTCCACTCGAACAAGAGTTGATCTTCGCCAGCACCGGAACCAAAAAACCAGAAGACGCGCCGTGGAAATACGTACAGGCACTTGCCGGCAGTGATATCCAAACCAACCCGCCGGCGACCAATGAGGCCGTTGCCGAAAGCGATGTGTCATTCACCCGGACCGTCGATCAAATGCCGGACGCGTCGATTGCAAAAGAAATCGATGAGAAATTAGATGTGCAGGACATGCACGATTTTCTGATGGCCGAAGGGATCGATAAATTCGTCAAGCCACAAAGGTCGCTCATCGCGTTAATCGCAGACAAAAGAAAAGAGCTTTCACCGGCCGGTTAGCACCTGTTCGTATGTCTTCACAGTGGCCAGGCGATCTCAGGCGGCACGAGAGAATTCGTGCTGCCTGCCAGACTGCGTCCCTCGACGCTTTGCAGATTCGGTAAGATAGGCCGAATCGAATCGTCGCCGCTTTATGCGAATTCGCCTTGTTGGACAATGCGACAAGCTTAGCCCTGCGATATCATCGCGGGGTTTTTCTTTTGTCAGAACTTAAAGGTCGATCTCTTACGGCTCGGTCGGTGCTGTCGCTTTGGATGCGCATTTACGCGGCGCGGCGAGAGTCCGGCCGGCGTGCATTCTTTCAATCTTGTTTTCAGAGTCTTTCGGTGCCCATGCGAATCACTTCTTTGATCTGTCTGCTGGCAGTCTTTGCGACTTCGGTGAATGCAGACAACCCACTGAACCATGCGAAGCTTTTTTTGGATCAGAATCGCTTGGTCGATGATGCGGAATCAAGATCGGTCGGCGGCGATGTGATCCGCAAACGAATCGCCGCGTCGCGAGACCCGGAAACAAAACTGCATGTCTTTTTGTTTGCCTTGGCCGGTCGACATAGCGCACAACTTGATCCATCGCAGCGGTTGCAAACAGAAAAGATCATCGCCGACCGTAGGGCCGCAGTGAATTGGCACGATGTCCGCAACATCGTGCGCGTGCATGCTCAGATTCAGATGTGGAACTACGCCGCATCAAGCAATG
Source organism: uncultured Pirellulaceae bacterium (assembly GCA_963975425.1). GTDB lineage: Bacteria > Planctomycetota > Planctomycetia > Pirellulales > Pirellulaceae > CAXBGS01. Next base: position 86,199 of record CAXBGS010000002.1, on the reverse strand, counting down.
CGACCGAGGCCGCACAACACTTGGATCGGTGGAACGAGTGGACCGATCTCAGAATCGCTTACATGTTTCAAGAATTCGTGGCCCGCGAACGTTTTCAGCGAGCGATGTGGGACACGTTCGATGAGTCACAACGCGCCAAAATTGTATCGGGCCAGTGGGACCATCTCGTCAAGAAGAACGTCGGCCACGGTCGGCTTTTTTCAGCGGACAAACAGGTCCGACGCGCGTTGGGACCGCCCGTCGATGCGCGCGCATTCCAGCAAAAATCCGATTCCCGACGTCAGCTGTGGGAACCCATGTTGGCGACGTACCGTGCCGCGGCAAAGTTTGAACGCCAACGCGAGTTTGCGATGGACCTGTACGACGAGCCGTTCGCGATCGAGGCTTGGCACGATTACGCTGCTGCGTTTCGCCCGTTCGCCGAGGCGGAATGCCACTCGATCCGAGAAATCGTTCAGGCCGGCTACGCCGATGACGCAAAACTTACAGAGAAAATCACACAGCATACATCTGAGTTATATTCGCAGATGCTCGAAAAGTACGGCGAAAGCTCAAAGGCTTTTCTGCAACACCTATCACCCGCCCCCTAAATCCTACCCTCCCTGCTCAGCGGTCAAGTCATGCCTTTCTGTTTTCTGAGACACGTTTCAAACCTTCTATTCATGAAACGGTTGGCGGTTCTGTTTTTCGCGTCCGCGCTCGGCGCGTTGGCGGCGCCCGTAAATGCCGCGCGGCCGAACGTCATTATGTTGCTGGCCGACGATCTTGGCTTTCAAGACGTCGGATGTTATCAAGGGCCGGTGACGACGCCGGCGATCGATTCGCTTGCGGCCAAGGGCGTGCGGTTTACGGATTTCTATTCCGGATGCGCCGTTTGTTCGCCTTCTCGCGCGACGCTGTTGACCGGGCGTCACCATATCCGCGCAGGCATTTACAGTTGGGTTCACGATGAGAGTCAAGACTCACACTTGTTGCGCCGCGAGGTCACCCTTGCCGAAGTTCTGAAACAATCAGGATACGCGACCGCGCATGTGGGAAAATGGCATCTTGGCCTGCCCACGCCCGAACGCGATAAACCGACGCCTGATCAGCACGGATTCGACTATTGGTTCGCGACCGGCAACAATGCTTCCCCCAGTCATGAAAACCCCGATAACTTTGTCCGCAACGGTAAAGCCGTCGGCAAAATCGAAGGCTTCTCGTGCCAGATCGTTGCCGACGAGGCCATTGAGTGGCTGACGAACCATCGCGATCCGGATGCACCTTTCTTTTTGAACGTTTGGTTTCACGAACCACACGCACCGATCGATGCACCGGACGAGATTGTGACGCAATACGGCAAGTTGAAAGACAAGGCCGCCGTGTACTCTGGAACGATCGACAATACGGATCGTGCGATCGCACGCCTGCTGCAGAAGTTGCGTTCGATGGGCGCCGACGACAATACGCTAATCATCTATGCGTCGGACAACGGCAGCTATCGTGATGACCGTACCGGCGGATTGCGCGGTCGCAAAGGAATGAACTGGGACGGGGGGATTCGCGTGCCGGGAATTTTCTGTTGGCCGGGACAAATCGGTGAGGGGCAAGTGGCCAAGCAGCCCGCAGGATTGGTCGATGTGCTGCCGACCGTTTGCGGATTGCTGGGGATCGACAAGCCAGCCGGCGTGCACTTGGACGGGTCCGATTTGTCGCCGATTTTGCGTGGCAGGACGGACGAGTTTCGTCGGCATCAGCCGCTGTTCTGGCATCTGCAGAAATCGAGACCGGTCGTCGCGATGCGTGACGGAGATTACTCACTGGTCGCGGACCCCGATTACGAACTTTCGACCAGCAATATGTTCGAGGAATCATGGATCCCGTCGATCAAGAATGGCGGCTACCAGAATTTTCAATTGTTTGACCTGAAGTCCGATCCCAGCCAGACGACCAACATCGCTGACCAGCATCCCGAGGTTCTTAAGCGGATGCGTGCAAAGTTGCTCGAGATCAATCAAAGCGTGATGGCCGACGGCCACGATTGGCACGTGCGTTAAAACGAAGTTCAACACAACCCCCGCTCAGCAAACTAGAATTGGCGACGCTGGCGTAGCTTCACCGCACTTCTCGCGGTAGTGCCGCGGCGATCGTTGGTTCACGAACCTTTGGGATGTAATTCGATGAATAGGCAATTTCGCAATCTCGTGTGCGCGTTTCTGGCGGTGCTTGGCGGATACGCGTCGCTCGCAAACCCACCCCACGTCGACGCCGCTGACCAGGCGGATGTTGGCAAGCCCAATGTGCTGTTCATCGCGATCGATGATTTGAACCACTGGGTCACACATTTAGGACGTAACCCGCAGGCCAAGACGCCTAATATCGATCGATTGGCAAAGATGGGGGTCACGTTTGAACACTCATATTGTGCTGTGCCGGCTTGCGAGCCATCGCGATGTGCATTGATGAGCGGTCGCCGCCCCTGGACCAGCGGGTGCTATCGCAACGGAGACCCCTGGAAGAAATTTCAGAAGCCCGGCGAAGGGTTGAGTGCACAGTTCTTGAACGCAGGTTACCACGTCACGGGCGCGGGAAAAATCTATCACTCGATGGCGTATCACGAATCGGAATGGACAGACTATATGTCCCGCGAAGGCCTTAGTTCCAACGGTCCGAACGTCCAAAAGATGGACGGCTATCATGATCCGATGAATCATGATCTGAAAGATGATGATCTGACCGACTATCACACCGTGAACTATTGCATCGACCAAATCAATGCGGACACGGGTAAGCCATTCTTTGTCGCTTGCGGACTATACAAGCCGCATCTTCCCTTCGCGGTTCCACGAAAATATTACAACATGTTTCCGCTGGAATCGATCCAGTTGCCGCCGTATCTCGAAACCGACCTCGACGACGTGCCGCCGTCAGGCGTGAAGATGGCCGGTCCCAATGGTGACCATGCCAAGTTTCTGAAATCCGGTCGTTGGAAAGCGGCGATCCAGTCTTATTTGGCGACATGCGCCTATACGGACATGAATGTTGGACGTTTGCTAGACGCACTCGATGCGAGTCCAAAGAAGGACAATACGATCATCGTTTTATGGGGCGATCATGGTTGGTCATTTGGCGAAAAGCAGCACTGGCGCAAATTTGCGTTATGGGAAGAACCCACTCGCATGCCGCTGATTTGGGTCGTGCCGGGAACAACACCGCAGGGCAGCGTTTGCAGTCGCACGGTTGATTTGATGCACGTTTATCCGACGCTGTGCGAACTGGCCGGACTCGAAAGACCCTCACATGTCGAAGGCAAAAGCATCGCCACTTTGCTAAAGGATCCGTCGGCGCCTTGGGAAGTGCCTGCGATCACAACTCATGGGTTCGAAAACCACGCCGTCCGCACCGAGTCGTGGCGGTACATCCGGTACGCAGACGGTCAAGAAGAACTCTACGACGAAAAAACGGACCCATACGAATGGAAAAACGTCGAGGCGCAACCCGAGTACGCATCGGTGAAGATGCGTTTGCGAGAATGGTTGCCGACCGATCCCAAGCCCGCGTTCAAGCGAAAGTAGCTTGACCGTGTGTCCCTCTCTTAAAAGTCACTCCAAAGCCCGCAGGAAGTCAGATGTCACGATTCAATCGCGCTGTTGCTTTGTTTTCGCTATTGGCTGTCGCACTGTTGCCCGCTGCTAGGGGACACGCCGATAAACCGCTGCTGTTCAACGGAAGCGATCTCGATAATTGGAAGGTCGACAAAGAAGAAGCCGCGGACCACTGGACGGTCTCTGATGGCATGATCATCGGCGACAACGTCGACAAGGTCGGTTCCAATTTGTGGACCAAGCGAGATTTTGGCGACTATGAACTTGAATTGGAATACATGACGCCGTCGCCCGATTATGACTCCGGTGTTTACGCTCGAGGCCCCTCGCACCAGATTCAAATTGGCATCTCAAGATCATTGAAAGAGGACCTCACCGCTTGTATTTACGCACCCAAAGACAAACAAGGGAAATACCCAGCGGTGTCGGACAAGATCAAGGACGTTCACAAGCTGAATGAGTGGAACCGGCTGAAGATTGTCGCACAAGGCAAACGAATCAAGACGTACCTCAACGGCGAACTTTTCGTCGATTACGAAACCGTAACAATGCCCGAAAAGGGGCCAATCGGTTTGCAGTTGCACGGTGGTGTGCATCAAAAAATGTTCTTCCGCAATATTCAATTTAAGGAACTTGATTGAGATGCCGGTTTGTCTGCTGCAACGATTTTTTTTCGTCGTGGTGTCGGGGCTTTGGCTGATTCCGACGCACGCCGATTGGCCTCAAGGGGCCGGGCCCAATGCTGATTTTCAAGTCGGCGCCGCCGCGCCAGTAAAGTGGAGCGTGGTGCGAGATGAGAACATTGCTTGGAAAATGACGCTGCCCGAAACTGGGCAAAGCACGCCAGTGGTATGCGGAGAAAATCTGTTCTTTACCACGATGGCTCCGGTCGACGGGGACGCCGAACTTGGCAGCGAAGTCGTTGCATGGTGCTGCAACGCAAAAACCGGCGACGTGAAGTGGAAACGGCATCTCGCCGGTAAGTATCCGCTGCGGCTATCGGGCTGCTTCAGCGATAGCAGTTCGCCCGCACCGGTCTGTGATGGCGAACGTGTCGTGTTTTTGAACGCGTCGGGATCCATCGCTTGTTTTGACTTGCAAGGCGAGCCAATTTGGCATCAAGACATCATGCCGGCCGGACGCACCGTGCCCGTGGTTCATGATGGAAAGCTTATCTTTACCCGGCAGACCTATCCGCCCGAGCCCACCGGCGTGTTCCCTCACAAGTACGCCGATTCGCCACCGGAGCTTTGGACCCAGCTTCAGGCCTTGGATATGGAATCGGGCGCTCCGGTTTGGAATACGACGTGCGGCGTCAATATGGGTTGTACACCGATGCTACAAACACTAGCCGACGGGAATCGGGTCATGGTCGTTGGCCGCGGGGGCGGCCATGGGCCACCGGAAAAACCGGATGGCATTTCTTTGATCGATGTCGATGACGGGACGACGCTTTGGACGCTGCCTCTGGACGGTTTCATGAGCACGATGACTATCAGTATTCGCGCGGGCAAGGCTCATTTGTTTCATGGCACCGAGCATCTTTCGGTCGACGAAAAAAAGGGCCAGATTTTGAGCCGAGTCTCCATCGTTGACGACGTACCCGTGCGGCGTTTCACCGCCGGAACCCGGTCGACCCATCGCGAGACGCTTGCCGACAGCAAGAAAGGGCGGATGATCACGCAAGGGTCGAATCTATTGGTGGGACCCTATCATTATTTTCGCAGCTACACGCATCCTTACTTGGGCCGCGTCAACGTGGATGATGGCAGCGTCGAGTATCTAGAGCTGCCGCTGCAGCTCGCGCGAACGCGCGGCGGTGACGACCAGTTGCTTTGGTACGACCCGCCGCCGGCAAGCCAGAAAAAGCAGGATCCCAATGGCGTGCCGGCGATGAAAGACCAAGCGATCGTCACAAACGAAGTCAAGAACTCACGCGGGTTCGTGGTCATGGGTGACAAACGATCCACGGGTAATGGATGGGGGCACATCGCGGCGCCGATCATCACGGTCGCCGGCCCACACTTGTACGTCCCCGTGATGAACGGCACCGTCTACGTCGTGAAATGGGACGCTGAATCGCTGGATGAACATGCGGTCGTCGCCATCAACGACTTGGGACCGGCCGGTAAGTCATGGACTCGGGCCAGTTTGTCGTTCGCTGGCAATCACGCCTATGCGCACACGATTGGCGAGCTGATTTGCATCGGCAACTAACCCAAACGGCGTGACCACCTCATCACGGACAACCGACGCGTGAGCAAGGCAAGCGTTTCTGCCTCGCTCACGCTCTTACATCGGTTGACTTAACCGACCCCCAAACACACACAACGATCCGATACCGGAAAAGTCGCAGCCGTGCGCTTGCCCATTTGCTGCCTATTTGCCTTTTTTCTTTGGCTGCGCGATAGGCTTGATCATCACGACGTCGACATCGTTGGCGAGTGGGTTTCCGGGCGTTGAACGTCCGTTGTCAATGATCTGGCGTAGTGCTTGCTGCATTTTTTCCACGCGATCGGGATGTTCGCTGAGCACATTGTTTTGTTCGCCGGGATCGTTGGAAAGGTCGAACAGTTGCATTGGCGGCAACGCGGACAAATCGGCGCGGCCGGGTCGCGGATCGCTCCAACCGCCTGAACCGGGGCACAGGCAAAGTTTCCAATCCCCGTCACGGATCGCGAATTGGCCACCGATCGACTGCGAAACAATCGAGCTGCGAACCGGTGCGTCTGCGGTGCCGTTCAAGACACTGAGAAACGACACGCTGTCTTCCGCCGCATCGGCTGGAATGTCGGCGCCGACGATTTCTGCTGCCGTCGCCAAGAGATCAAACTGACCGACGGTCTGTTTGGTTCGCGAACCGGCTGTGACCGTTCGCGGCCATCGGGCGAGGAACGGGACCCGGTGTCCGCCCTCGAAAATGTCCGCTTTGTGTCCGCGATAGATATAGTTTTGATCGTGCCCCGCGGCTTCCAGTTCATCAATCTTTGCCGCGGGCGAACAGCCGTTGTCGGTGGTGAAAATGACCAGCGTGTTGTCGGCGATTTTGTTGGATTCAATGGCGTCCAACACTTGTCCGACGGTCCAGTCGACCTGCATGGTGAAGTCGCCATATTTATTGACACCGCTTTTACCTTCCCATTCGCCGCTGGGCACGATGGGCGTATGGGGCGCATTCAACGGGAAATAGATAAAGAAAGGCGACTCGCCGTTGGCGTTTCGTTCAATGAACTTCACAGTCTCGTCCGTGATCGTTGGCAACACGTCAACCGCTTCGAAGTCCTTGCCGGCGGGGCCTTTGCGGTGGAATGCTTTTTCTACGGTAGCGATCTCGGTCGGTCTGCGGTTTTTCACAAAGACGTAGGGCGGCATGTCTAGTGAGGCGCTGATGCCAAAGAAGTAGTCGAATCCCAGGTCGCAGGGGCCGTTCTTGATGTCGGCCGCATAATCGACGTTCCAGCCATCCTTGTATTTGCCCGAGAAATCGCCCTGGTCATTCGCGATACCACCGTCTTTCAGTGGCCAATCCATTCCAAGATGCCACTTTCCGATGCAGGCCGTGCGATAGCCGTGGTCCTTTAACATTGATGCGACGGTCATCCGTCCTGGCGAGATGAGCGGCCGCGAGAATCCGCCCAGCACACCTTTTTGTAGATGGGTCCGCCAATGGTAACGCCCCGTTAAGATCGAATATCGGGTGGGTGTGCAAACCGATGACGACGAATGGCCGTCCTCGAATATCATGCCTTCTTGTGCGATTCGATCGATATTAGGCGTGGGGATCTTTGAATCGGGGTTGAGTGCTGAGACGTCGCCGAAGCCCTGGTCGTCGGCGAGTATGAAAATGATGTTGGGAAGGTCCGCGTCGGCAGGCGGGGTACCGACCACGACAGAGATCGCAGACACGCAAGTAAGAAAGACAGTGATCAGTCGAGCAGACACAAAGACCTCGAAACGGTTGGTGGGTAAAGTGGTCACAAAAATTAGCGGCTGGAAATTCAGCGGGCGAAAGATCAACCAGTTCAGTGGGTTGCAGTACGTGAATTGATTTGGACTCGATCGTTTGCGAGGTGCCAGGCTTGGCGAATCAGACGAATTCAAAAAATCAGCGAATGAGTCTCGGCATTCCAAATTGCTTCGCGATATAATGGGCCGTTTGATGGATACAAACTGTCTCAATTGTATCTGCTTTTGATACGACTTGGTTGCTCTGCGGATATCCAAGTCTCCTTCCTCTCGATGAGCCGGACATGAAGTTTGTTTATGCGTGTGTCTCCGCCGCCTTCCTGCTGAGTCACGTGGGTGCCCTCGATGCAGCCCCGCCGAATATTGTGTTGATCTTGACGGACGACCAAGGCTGGAGCCAGTTGGACGTGGCGATGGATCCGGAGTTGCCCGATGCCGCGTCGTCGTATCTTGAAACACCCAAGATGTCCGAGTTGGCCTCGCGAGGCATACGTTTCACCAGCGGTTACTCCCCCGCGCCGTTGTGTACGCCGACTCGCCGCAGCATTTTGTGTGGCACATCGGCCGCTCGCAGTGGTCCCGAGTTCAAGAGCGAATGGGTTCCCAAGGATCATCTGACGATTCCGGTCGCTCTGAAATCGGTGAATCCGCAGTACCGCTGTGCTCATTTCGGGAAGTGGGGCGAGCAAATGATTTCCACGCCGGAAGAATGCGGATACGACGCGAGCGATGGCATGACGGGCAATATCACCGGCGGCATGCCGTCGTCCCTAGGTGTAAAAGGCAGCCACGACGACGGGCCACCGTACTTTATCGATAACAAGGATCCGAAACGAACGACTTCGGTGACCGATAGTGCCATTGAATTCATGAAACAGCAGTCCGAGAGCGGAAACCCTTTCTATGTGCAGGTCAGTTACTACGCACAGCATTTATCGATCGTCACCAGCGACAAGATGTTGTCGAAGTATCAGTCCAAGGGAACGCCGGATCGACGCTACACGCCGGCATGGGCTGCAATGATGGAAGAACTCGATCAAGGGATCGGACGGTTGGTCGACACGATCGATCAGTTGCAAATCGATGAGAACACCTACGTCTTCTTGACCGCTGATAACGGCGGACGTGGGACGGTCCCGGCGGGCGGTGAGGATCGGGCTCCGACCAACGTGCCACTGACCGGCGCAAAGCACAGCCTTTATGAGGGTGGGATTCGCGTTCCCTTTATTGCGGCTGGTCCCGGGATCGAAGCGGGCAGCATTTGTCGAACGCCGGTTGTTGGTTACGACTTTCTGCCCACATTCCATGACTTGGCCGGTGGTGATTCGGCCAAGCTGACGGACGAAGTGGACGGCGTTAGTTTTGCCGCATTGCTGTCTGATCCATCGGACGGCTCGTTGAATCGGCTGCACGATGCGATCTATTTTCATCGTCCCGACAGACTGTTTTCGGCCATCCGAACGCCGGATCAAAAATTGATGTTGTTCTGGAAGCGCAATGGCGAAGTCGACCGACATGAACTGTTTGACATGAAAGCATCGCCGGTTGAAGAAGGCAACGATCGCGCCGCGGTCGATCCGGGCAAAGCAAAGAAACTGCAGGGCAGTTTGGTTAACTATCTGGAATCGATCGGCGCCGACAAGCCGCGGCCGAATAAAAGGAAGGCGAAGAAGCCATCGCCGAACAGGCCATCGCCGAACAAGCGGGCGACGCAACGATAGCGTTCACAGGGGGGCGGTTCGGTCTGGCATCTCGGCTAGCTGATCCCAACACATCCCCCTATGCTATCGTGCCGTGAACTGTTGCCTGTCGCCTTGAACCCATTCACCTTTTCACTAATGGCATCGTTGTTCGTCGTCCGAGGCCGTGATCAAGGAAAGCACTACCAGCTTTCTGGTGTGGCAACACGGATCGGCCGCGAAGCGACGAGCGATATTCAGCTTTATGATTCCGAGGCGTCTCGCAGTCACGCAGAGATCCGTGTCCGTGACGGCAAAGATTTTGAACTGATTGACCTGGGCAGCAGCAACGGCACCCGGATCAACGGCACGCGTGTCTCCCGAGGACACCTCTCCAGCGGCGACCGAATCGAGATCGGCGGTACAATGCTGATCTTTACCGGTACGAATCAGCCGGCCGCGATGGAAGCAGCGCACGGCGTCGATATCGTCATGCAAGCCAGTGAAAATCAGGCCAGCCGCATCGTGTCGTCGATGTCCAACGTCATCGCGCCACGCAAAAAGGGCGAATCAGACACGGCTTCATCCACTGACGCGGATCGCTCGTTAGAAGTGATGTACCTGACCGCAATTGCGGTCGGCCGAACCGATGACTTGGATGATTTGCTGAACCGTATTTTGACGTTGGTGTTTGACTGGGTCGAAGCCGACCGCGGTTGTATCATGCTGCGGGACAGCGATACCAATCAGTTGCGGCCGGCCGCCCGGTGTGATCGTGCCGGATCGGAAACCAGCAGCAGCGCGGCCCAGCCGATTTCGATCAGCCATACGATCCTGGACTATGTGCTGCAGAAAAAAGAAGGTGTTCGGACCAGCGATGCGGGCGATGACGAGCGTTTCGATGCGGCGGCATCGATCGTGCAAGGCGGCGTACGCGAAGCGTTATGCGTTCCGCTGCAAGGTCGCTATGACATCGTGGGGGCTCTGTATATCGATACGTTTACCACTCCCGGACAGCTGATGTCACGAGAGGTCGCGCAGCGGTTTACGGACGACCATTTGCGCTTGATTACGGCAATCGGTCATCAAGCGGCTCTCGCGATCGAGGATACGTTTTATTACTCGGCGCTGGTGCAAAGCGAACGGCTTGCGGCAATGGGGCAAACGATTGCAACGCTTTCGCATCACGTCAAGAATATTCTGCAAGGCATACGTGGCGGCAGCTATCTGATCGAAGCCGGTTTGGAACGCAACGACACGTCGGCGGTTCGGCGTGGCTGGACCATCGTCGATCGGAATCAGGAACGCATCTCGAATCTCGTGATGGATATGTTGACGTTCTCGAAAGAACGTGAGCCCGATCGCGTGGAAGCAGATTTGAACGAAACCGTTCGTGACGTGGTGGAACTGATGCAAACGCGTGCCGGCGACATGAATGTGGTGCTGGAAAGCGATTTTGATGCGTCGCTGCCGATGGCTTACTTTGATCCCGAGGCCATGCACCGAGCGATTTTGAATCTTGTCACCAACGCGATCGACGCGGCGTCCGGCAATCTTACATCCGATGACGAAACTGATTTCGAAACCGAACAGGATGTGCCGACCGCAACCACCGAGCCTCGTGTATTTGTGACGACCGAGTACGATCCCGCCGACGGATGGCATATTGATGTGATCGATAACGGACCAGGCGTCGGCGAAGAAGATCGTGAGAAAATATTCTCGTTGTTTGAATCCAAAAAAGGGGCCCGCGGAACCGGGTTGGGGCTGCCGGTGAGCGCAAAGATCATGCGTGAACACGGCGGGGATATCGATATCCTGGATACAGAATCCGGCGTCGGTTGTTGCTTTCGGCTCAGCTTGCCCAACATGGGAACCGACGTGAACGAAGTCGCAAAGGGCGATACGATCGCGTAACACTTGCAAGCGTCAATCTTTGACGCGGCGAGGTCGCTCGCGTTTGCGACTTCACGCCACCATCGATTCTCATGGCGTAACGCATGCCCATACCAATTCGAAAGACGATTCCGACGGACGTATCGGGTCTGTCAATCCAGCTGACCGACGACGGAAGCCGGACACTGGTCAGAGAAGATTCAGGTGACGCGTATCACAGCGGTTGCGGCGCTTTGGCGGAAACCAAACATGTCTATCTTGACAATAGCGGCGTCTCGGCGCGATTGCAGCGAGGGAAACCGACGTCGGTATTGGAAATCGGCCTGGGAACCGGCATGGGATTGTTGCTGACGGTGGACGCGGCGACGAAATCCAGTACATCACTGCGATACGACGCTTTCGAAATTGACTGGGTGCCCGCCAGTGTGCTTCGCGATTTACATCTCGGTGTGGGGATTGACGATGCCAAGCTAGCCGAGCGGTTTGTTGCGTTTCGCAGTTCGTTGGCGTCGGATATCGCGGATGGTGTCTATCGCTGGGATGATTTGCCCTGTGACGATGCATTCGAAGTCATCGTTGATATCTACGTCGCCGATGTTCGGTCGCATCCATTTGCCGAATCGAACTCCTACGACGCCATCTATTTCGACCCATTCGCGCCCGCATCGAATGCGGATGTGTGGACGTCATCGGTGCTCAAAAAGATGTGCCAGGTGTTGGCGCCAACCGGGCGATTGGTGACCTATTGCTGCAGCCGCGCGGTTCGGGATCTGATGCAACAGTCAGGCTTCATCGTCGAGCGAGTGGCTGGTCCACCAGGCGGAAAACGGGAAGTGTTGATCGCGACGAAATCTCACGGGTAACATACCGTCTCGGTTTTTCGCGAAACATTTTCTGCGCGACTGGGTGGTCTGCTCGAAAGTTTATTGCGCGAACTTTTTCCAGCAGTCGCAATCCGTGCGTCTTTGAGATCAACTGAATATTGACATGCTCGTTGATGACGCACCGGATCACTCTTGGCACCTCGCCGCGAGTGAGATCACAATGTCCCAAATCGCGGCTACAGCGATGGTCGAGGCTTTTAAGTTTGCACTGGACCACCCCGACGAATCGAACTAGAACTCGTCGTCAATCGTTTCTTTCGATGCCCGTGTGCCCAGGGCGCCCCACAAACCATAGGGGCTCATCGAACCGGGAGGCAAGTTTTGAGGGCGTGTACCCGTCGGACCTCCGTCACGATCGACGGGAGGCTGCATTGAATTACCAGCCTCAATCGAATCGGTAATGAACTTGACTGCTCCATCGCCCATCAGAACGTGAGCGCCACCTTGATGCCGACTCGACGGTGGGAAGATCCCGTAATTGAGGTTGGTCATATTGGAAGCCATCGGAGAGTTTGGCCCCAAGATGGTATAGATCGCGGTGTGGATGGGACGACCAATCGCCCATTTGTAGCCGCGGCGATCTTCCGGACCGGTTCGCATGTTGATGGCTGCGTACTGCGCCGGGTCCCAAAACGTTGGACGAAGAGGATCGACAAATGGTAGGTGCGCCGAAGGGTTGTCATAGAGAATGTGATTGCTGACAACATCTCCAACGGGCAACGAAGCCGTCCTGACATCGAAATCGCCCAAGTCAGACGCGATTTCGCCCATGGCAATCGTGTTGGCAAGTCCGTCAAGCACGTCACGAAATTTCGCATCTTGCCTCGGCACAAAGAAACCGCGACACGACGCGCGAACGTGCCGAGCTCGACCGTTTCCGGGGCGGCTTCCGTTGTTGGCGCCGAGACCGTTTTGTGATCTTCGCAACGCGTCCCCAAGATTCGCGGCATAGTTCGTGCGTCCCTGCGCCGGCAGCCCGCGGCCTGGATCACTTGGACAGCGAAGCGTTGGGATTTCCGTCACCCACGGATCGTATTGGCCGTTCATGGAATGTTCGTTCAGGGTGATTCTTGGATCCGGCCCCATCGCGGGATACGTGGCGGTGATCATTCCCATCGCGTCAACGACAGCGAAAGGGTTACTGATCTGTTCCCAAAGCGCTTGCTGTTCCATGAACGGCAGCAAGCCGACCAACACACTTAGTTCCAGTCGGTTGTGGGCTGTTGCAGGCGCAACACTCGATCGCATGGCGTTGTATGGATCTCCGGTGCGATCAATCCATCCCGTGCCACCCATATGCATTGGCAGTTGATTGTAAGCGGCATGGTAGTTGTGAAGCGCTAATCCGATCTGCTTAAAGTTGTTACTACAACTCATGCGTCGTGCGGCTTCGCGAGCGGCTTGGACTGCCGGCAATAAAAGTCCAACAAGTACGCCAATGATCGCGATCACCACCAGCAATTCGACGAGAGTAAAACCTCTTCGCCTTGATGTTTCAATTCGCATCGTAAACTCCATCGATATCTAGGGATAAAAACCAAAGACAAGATAAGAAAGTCAAATTCCGAATCACTCATTGGCAACTCCGTCTGCATCCTCTTCGGCTTCTGCCGCTTCGTCGGCTGCTAGTTGCTTTGCGGCGTGATCAGGATTGTCGGCCAAGTATTGGTCGATCTCACTAAGTTCCGTCGTTTGCGGATCAGGCGACGCATCGCTGCATCCGATCGTCGCAAACAGTGCCGTCAATAACGAGGCGGTAAAGAAGGAAGTGCGCATAGCGGAACCTAAGGATGAAGGCACGAAAAAACCATTGTTCGACGGCGATCCGAGTCGAGCAATTTGCTTTGGCCTATGCCAGATCCCCACGCTCATTGTTCGTCGTCAAAGCACAACGCTCTCTCGATTGGAACATTCTTGCGTGATGATTGCAAAGTTTTTATTTACGAAGACGTGTTAAGTTTTGATTTGATGCTCAATGAAATTTGGGCGCGCTTTTCAATCACCAAAACGTTGGGAACGTCGCATTGTCGCAATTCAGAGCCGGTTGCTGATGCAGAAAATCCGGTGCAAAGCCTTGCTGGAGCTCTGGAAACGGATCCAGCGCTCGTCGTTCTTTGATCAGCGTTCGAGCAACTTTCTGCAACTAAACGCGGGCGAGGCGTGCTCGTTGCGAGCGTGCTGTGCTCATTGCGAGCGTTGAGTGCGTTGCTTTTAGAGATTGTGAGCGTGTTGTTGACCAGTCCTGTGCCGCCGCGGCGACGATCGATTGGTTGATTCGCAGATTCGCTACGGATGGTGGACGGATCTAGCTTTTTATGAATTGTGTGCCAGAACTTGCACGTGTGTCATTTCAAAACAGCAATCCTGTCAAACACGTACTGAACATAAGTTGATGCCGTCACGCGATGGTCGGCGAACTCGCATGGATGCATCCATGAAAACGACCGCATGGGATCAAGCTAGCGGCCCGGCCGATCGAATGCGAAGTGAATCGAGATATCAACGAAGAGATCGGCCATCTGGTCGCGCGGAGGTGCACCGGAACAGAGTTCGCTCGGGAAACGGGAGTTCTGCGGAAAACGGGACGGATCGTTTTCAGAGGTCTCGATCAATCGTTTCTTTCGATGCCCGTGTGCCCAGGGCGCCCCACAAACCATAGGGGCTTTGCATGCCGGGGATGCTGGACGGTTCAAGATCACTGCTGTTCATCATCGATACGTTGATGTACACGGTTGGAAATTGACCGTTGCCTGACTCAATGGAGTCCGTCACGAACTTGACTGCTCCATCGGCCATCAAGACGTGTGCGCCGCCGGCATGTCGGCTGGATGTTGAGAAGACGCCGAAACTGATGGCGCGATTATTAATCTGTGTCACCGAATTCGGTGGAAGGATGGTTTGGAAACCTGTGAACAAAGGTCGTCCATGGGCCCATTTATAGCCACGCCGATCCTCGGGACCCGCACGCAATCCGATTGCTGCGGTCACGGAAGGATCCCAGAACCGAGGACGCAGCGGGTCAACTGATAGAATGCCCATCGACGGGTTGTCTCGGACGTCGGCCGAATGCACGTCGCGTACCGGCAATGGAATGGTTCGCGTGTCAAAGTCGCCCAGGTCCGTCGCGATTTCGCCAGCGATGATGGTATTGGATAGTCCGTCGAGAATGTCGCGGAACGCCTGAGATTTTCGAGCCACAAAAACTCCGCGACAACTCGCTTGAACTTTTTGCGAACGCCCGCCATTGGTATCGCGCGATCCATCGTCCGCACCCAGTCCGCTGTGCGTTTGATCGATCGCATCGCCAAGGCAGGCGGCGTAGTTGGTTCGCCCTTGCGCGGGTAATCCGGTGCCCGGGTCACTGGGGCAGCGAAGGGTCGGGATTTGCGTGAGCCAGGGATCATAGCGACCGGCCATCGAGTGCTCGCTGAGACCCATTTGCGGATTCGGGCCCATCGCTTGGATAAACGGTGGCAGACCGTCCGCAATGCCTGTTGCCGGATCCGGTGGATCGAGTGGGTTGCTGATCTGCTGCCACAGAGCTTGTTGTTCCATGAACGGTGTTAGGCCCACGAACATACTAAGTTCAAGACGGTTGTGAGCCGTGGGCGCAACGAAGTCGCCTCGGTAGGGCCCAGCGGATGCGATGTAGGGGCTGCCCGTTCGGTCGGCCCAACCTGTTCCGCCCATGTGGACGGGAAGCTGTCGGTATGCCGAGTGATAATTGTGAATCGCCAGACCGATTTGCTTGAAATTGTTGCTGCAACTCATCCGTCGCGCTGCTTCACGAGCCGCTTGGACGGCCGGCAACAGAAGTCCAACCAGCACGCCGATGATCGCAATAACGACCAGCAGTTCGACGAGAGTGAATGCGTTTCGCGATGCGTTTCGCATGGGCAATTGATATTCTTGCGATGGTAGGCGTCCGGCCCGCCGATTCGGTTCAGGCGGCCGGCGAGTCGAAAAACACTCTGTTCATTAGAATAACTGAGCTGCAGATATTCTACTGAGTCTCGTTTCGGAAGTCCCGGCAAAAGATCAGGCGCGGGCGCGAATCGATCGACGCGATTTCAATCCAACGCGACGAATCACGTTCAATCCAACGCGGCGAATCACGGCAATTGCCATCAACGACGAGCGGCCCAGGGACCGCGTCACCGCGACTGGACAAGTACTCAGCTGATCGCGGTGCGAAAAAACGCTCGGCATGATGTCTTTATTTGCTCAACACCGGGCACACATCAAACCATTCGCGTTTCTGTTTGCCCATCCACTCGGACGCTTCGGTTGGCCCCCAGAATCCAGATTCGTAAGGGTACAACGATGGCGCCGCGGGGCTTCGCCAAGCCGCGATGATGGGATCGATGATGCTCCACGCCAGTTCGACCTCATCGCTGCGCGCAAACAAACTTGCGTCGCCCGTGATCGAATCAAGCAATAGGCGTTGGTAGGCGTCCGGCATCGACCCGCCCGAAGCTTGACGGAAATCAAAATCCAGCGTGCTCGTGCGTGTCTTCATTTCTGAATCAGGCACCTTGGTTTCGAAATGCAATTGGATGCCTTCGGCCGGTTGCACTTGAATCACCAGGCGGTTGCCCAGTGGTTCCCGCATCTTTTCGCCGAACAGAATGTGCGGCACCTGTTTGAACTGGATCACGATTTGTGTCGTTCGACAAGACATGCCTTTGCCGCTTCGAAGATAGAATGGCACGCCTTTCCATCGCCAGTTATCGCAGTACAGTTTCAGCACCGCGTAGGTTTCGGTTTGGCTGTCCGGTGGGACACCTTCTTCGTCAAGATAGCCTTTGTATTGACCACGGACCGTGTTGGCCGCAAAGTCGCCGCCGGTCATTTTTCGGACGCTATGCAGGACTTTGACCTTTTCGTCACGCACCAGGGATGAATCGTATCGAGCCGGTGGTTCCATGGCTGTGATCATCATCAGCTGCAAGATGTGGTTTTGAAACATGTCTCGCAAGATGCCCGACGTGTCGTAGTAACCGGCACGGCGGCCAATGACAACTTCTTCCGCCACCGTGATTTGAACATGATCGACGAAGTTGCGGTTCCAGATCGGCTCGAAAATGCTGTTGGCAAAACGCAACGCAAAGATGTTTTGGACCGTTTCTTTGCCAAGATAGTGGTCGATACGATAGATCTGATCTTCGCGAAACACGCCATGAATCGAGTGGTTCAGCGCTTGCGCTGTTTTCAGGTCGGTACCAAAAGGTTTCTCAATGATGACACGTCGAAACCCATCGCGGTCGTCGGCCAGTCCCGCGGCGCCGAGTTGCTTGATCGCCTCTTCGTATAACTGCGGCATCGTGGACAGATAATAGACGCGTCCGCCTGGGCTGGAACCTTCGATTTTGGTCAGCGCATCGGCGAGTTCTTTGAAATCGTCAGGATTCTTGATGTCGCCGGCGTGGTAATAGACGTTGGCGCTGAACGCATCCCACGTTTCGGCATCGAAGTCATCGCCCGCGAATTTTGACGTCGTCTCTCGCAGAGAGCTTCGCCACTGTTCGTTCTCGAATCGGCTGCGAGAGACGCCCACGACGCGTGTTCCTTCGTCCAAGCGACCTTTCTTGAACAAGATATAGAGTGCCGGGATCAGCTTGCGGCTGGTCAGGTCGCCCGAAGCACCAAAGATCACGATGGAATCAGCCATGAAACGTCTCACTCGCGTAGGGTTAATGATGCGAGTAGCTTACGGAAATGGCTGCCAGCGGGCGAGGGGATTCGCGCCAGAGGATTAACGCTATGGCGATTCAGTCGACCGCTATGATTGCGGTTGCCAGCGAATATCGCCTTTACGCAAGCGGACTGCCCACTTTTTAATTTCTGGGGCACGTCGAACGGGGTTATTTTGTTCGGCCTTGAAATTCAAAGAGAGTCCCGTGATGGTGCGCAAATTCTCGCGGGCCAGAACCCGTACTGCCATTGAGTTCGAATCGAGAAACTTGACCAACTGTTCGTCGCTGCCTTCGACAAGTTGTTTCTGTGAGTATCCGACCAGCAACCGGATGATGACGTCTGCGTCCGCCGATTCCATGGCTTGGACGTCGGCAAACAATTTGCTCGCCCCTTCGGCACCTCGATTGACCGCTTGCATCAGTGCTCGATAGTGATCGGGCCAGTAATTCCGTTGGTTGACTTGGCTTAGCAATCCGTCTCCACCGAAGTATACGTCGCCGATGCCCATGGTCAGCAGCGACCGACCCGCCAGGGCAGCGACCTCGCTGCGTCGAAACATCGTTGCCTCATGAAGCGAGGTAACGATCGGCTGGTCGCTGTCGATCAGTTCCAGCAAGGTGTCACGGGCGAGTGTGTAGACCTCTTCCTGCTCGGCGTCGGGATTCTCGATCCATGCCGGTGGTTCTTCCGAGGCTTCGACAGCGGCAGGGCCCGCGCCTCGCATCGTCCATTGGTCGCCCGTAGAAAGCGTGGTTGCCGCACCATCAAGGACTAATTCTGTGTCTCCTTGCACTGCCAGAATGGTCGATGTTGGCAGATGATTCTCGTCACGAAGTGGATCAAAACCAGGAGCGCGGAAATGCGAACGTATGATCGCGATAACCGCTTCCGGATCGGCAAACCTCAGTTCCAGGTTGGCGTCGCCCAGGCGGAGCCCGATCGCCACATCCGGTTCGAGTGACCCGATCAAGACGCGTCCGTTTTCGATGGACAACGTTGCATCCAAACTTCCGGTTTCCCAGGCGACATTGGTGGCTCCCACCAGCATGATGTCCACACCCGCTTCTGAAGTCATGTGGCCTTGAAATAGTGGCGCACAGGCGATCGAAACGCCTGCCCCCACGGTATCGTTCTGTTTCAGGCGAACCCAATCGCCGTCTTTGAATCGACCGACCATCAACGTCGATTCGCTTAGTACTTTCGCGACCTTACGCTTGGCTTTGGGGTCCGCAGCCGGCGCCGTATCGATGTCAGGGCTGGGCGTTTCGGCGTCTGCGGATCCGGGAACCGGCGGAGCATCACCGAGATCGGATTCGCTGGGGACGGGCATCGCGTCGTTGCCATCGTTTGCCGGCAGAGGTTTCATGACCGGATCGTTCGCCCCGCCGATTTCCGACGCCAGACCCGCTGGAATCGGTGGCGCGAGGCTATCGACCGTCTCCGTGGCCGCGGGCGACATATCGACGGAGTCCGTCGCATCGCCATCACCAGGCTCGGACGTTTCGGGGGCTGATTTCGCGGCGACCGATGATTCGGCAGGCGGGCTCGCTGGATCCGGTTCGGCGGTCTCGATCAAAGCTGCATCAGGCGGCGGCAACGATTCGACGGTCGTCGCACTGTCGGCATCGGAGGGGACCGTTTCGACAACGACCATCGGCGGTGCGTTCTCAGGTGCAACGACAATTTCGTCGGTGGTGATCGCGTCGCTATCCAGCTTTGCTGTGCGATTTCGAAGCAACGGCGAGAAAATCTGAGCAAGTGCGAACAGCAACACAGCGGCTAGTGCCAACGACACGAGCCATGGCGTGATTCGCGACGGGCGAATTGATCCGCCGTACATGTCCGATCGGCCAATCGTTCCTGCGGATCGCTCGCCAGCGATGGCGGGGTCGCTGCCGGAAATCGAGCCGGCTTGCCGCAAACGCGTTGGCGCGTCGGAGACACCCGAATCTGCGGGGCCGACCGGCGTCACCGGTTCACCTGGGTGGACGGTCTCACCGGCTGCGGTCAGCGGCTGATCGAGCGTCGGAATATCGTCGTTGCCGGTGATCGGCGCATCGGCGGTCGGTAAATCGCTGCCGAATGCGTTGGACTGATCTCCGGGAATCGCCAACGATGAAAAGCTGCCCGATGTTGGAATGTCTTTCAATTCGCGATCGGGAAGTTCATAAACTCGTCGCCGCAATTGCTGGGAGACTTCGGCCGGCTGTCCCAGCACCATTGTTAAGATCTGGTGGCACGCCGCGACTTCGGCCAGGTGCGTTTCCGATTCCAAACAGGCGCGTTCGATTTCCGCGACCTGTTCAGCGCTTAACGTGCTGTCCAAGTATTCGCACATAGCGTTGGCATCTTCGATCGGCGCCGCCGCACTCGGGTCGGGCGCCGCCAGGTTGGGATTGACCAGTGACGCACGAATCCGCTGGACCAATTGCGTCGCAAATCCGCTTTCGGTCAATTTGGCTCGCAAAACCTCGGCGTCTTGCGGTTCAAGCGTGTTGTCAAGGTACGCCAGCAGCGTGCGAAGTGTTAAACGCATGATTTTGTTCTCAAGTGATTCAAATCGTCAGCGATCGCCGCAGCGATGTGGCATGGCCAGCATTGGTCAATCCAGTATTGGTCGATTCCGACGTGACCGGCGGATGACCCTGGTTCGATTGCGATCGCGTCCAGTGTTTACAGTAATAGTGGCAAGCGACCTGAGCGTCCGTTCAAGAATTTTGCAAAACCACAGATTTTTTCGTGGGGTCTCCTTTCGTTTCGCACCCCGACCGACTCCGCTACACTGGTTCCCAGAGCTGACATCGGTCCATCGAGCTGACATCGACGGCGTTCATCCCCAGGTAATTTCGTTCATGCCGACATCTGCTGCCACGTCGTTGCTGCCACCAGAGTTGCTCGCGCGGCTGGAACGTTTGGAATTGGTTTCGCGAAAAGTCTTTCGCGGTCAAATCAAGGGTGAACGGCGAAGTCGGCGCAAGGGGCAAAGCGTTGAATTCGCCGACTTTCGCTCCTACGTGCCCGGCGATGATTTGCGGCTGATTGACTGGAATTTGTACGCTCGCCTGGACCATCTGTTCTTGAAACTCTTTCAAGAAGAAGAGGATTTGCACTTCTATGCATTGGTCGACGCCAGCGAATCAATGAATTTTGGCGATCCGACCAAGTTGCACGTGGCCAAACAGTTGGCCGCGGCGCTTGGCTATGTCGGATTGTGTCGCGCCGACCGTGTCAGCGTCGCCGCTCTGGGGGCCGAAGGGCGGAGGGCACCGGTGCTACGTGGCCGCGCGAGCCTATGGAAGATGCTGGCGTATTTGGACAGTGTCGAGAGTGGGCACAACATTTCGCTATATGAAGGCGTCAAAGATTTTGCCGTTCGCAATTCAGGCACCGGAATTGTCGTGCTGTTGACCGACATGATGGACAAGCAGGGTTACGAATCGGCGCTGCGGATGCTGATCGGTCGCCGGATGGACGTTTTTATCATGCATGTGCTGTCACCGGAAGAAATCGACCCTCCGCTGCGAGGTGACCGAAAGTTGATCGATATCGAAGACGGCGACGCCGCGGAAATTACCATCAACAACTACGTTTTGGACAAGTACAAAGAGACCGTCCAATCGTTCATCGGATCGGTCAAACATTTCTGCAGTAAACGCAGCATCGTTTACATTCCCGTGCGGACCGACACGCCGGTCGAGACGATCGTCACGAAATACCTGCGTCAGCGTGGGGTGGTCCGATGAGTTGGGTGTCCGCGTTATCGCCGTGGCAATGGGCAGTCATGGGATCGGTGCCGCTGGGCATTATCCTGCTGTATTTCTTGAAACTGCGCCGCGAGCCCGTTGAGGTTCCCAGTACGTACTTGTGGATGCGGACGATCGAGGATTTGCACGTCAATAGTCTGCTGCAGCGGTTGCGGCGCAGCTTGTTGTTGTTTCTGCAATTGTTGGCGGTCGTGATGGCCGCACTTGCGTTGTTGCGTCCGGGAATACGCGGTGAATCATCGGGGCAAGGTCGAATGGTGTTCTTGTTGGACACATCGGCCAGCATGCAAGCGACGGATGTGGATGATGATTCCAACCGTTTTGAAAAGGCGCGGCGATTGATCGGAGATCAAATCGATGCGATGACCGATTCCGATACGGCAATGCTGGTGACCTTTAGCGACCGCGCCGAAGTCCTGCAGTCATTTACCTCGGATCGACGCCGACTGCGTGACGCTCTCGGTCGCGCACAAGTCACAAACCGGTCCACCGACGTGCTGGGCGCGTTGCGAGCCGCCGATGGTCTGGCGAATCCGCGTCGCAGCAGCCAAGTCGGCGACGTCAACGATGTCCAAGTTGCTGATGCGATGCCCGCCGATCTAATGCTGTACAGTGATGGTGGGTTTCAAACGGTCACCGAGTTCAACTTAGGGAATTTGATTCCGCAGTACTTTGCGATCGGTTCGGATCAGCCCAGCAACGTAGGGATCACTGCGTTTTCTGCCGAGCGGAATGTCGAACAACCGAGCGAGGTTCAGGCGTTTGCGACCGTCGTGAACACCGGCGCGACCATGGTCGAGGCCACCGCGTCGCTTTTTCTAGGCGATGAATTGATCGATGCCTCAGCAGTGACTCTGGAGCCGGGGGAACAAACCGGGCTGTCTTTCACTCTTGATGCTGAAGACGCCGTTTCTTTGCGTCTGATGTTAGATATCGACGACGACTTGGCTCTGGACAACGTCGCCTTTGCCGGACTGACTCCTCTGCGAACCGTGTCGGTCTTGGTGGTGACGCCCGGCAACGCGCCGCTGGAATTGGGGCTAACCACAGAAAAGGCTGCCAAAATCTGTATCGCCGAGTTCGTGTCGCCCAGCTATTTGGAATCGGACGAGTACCGCAAGCGGTCCGCCGCGGCGGTTGATGATTTGATGATTTTCGATCGATGTTCGCCGAAAGAAATGCCGCCCACCAATACGTTCTTTATCGGCGACTTGCCAACGCAAGGGTGGAAATGGGCAACCGATCCGGGCCAGGTTGTTTTGATCGACTTGGACCGAACGCACCCGATCATGAGGTACTTGGAACTCTTTTCACTGTTGATCTTTAGCGGACGTGCGGTCGAGGGGCCGCCGGGAACAACAGAGTTGGCCGGCGCCGACATCGGATCGGTGCTGTCAATCGCCCCGCGCGACGGCTATCAAGATTTGGTGCTCGGGTTCGAAGTCATCTCGAGTGATGAGGATGGCAATTCGCAAACAAATACGAACTGGTATGCCGAACGCTCATGGCCGGTATTCATCCTGAACGTCCTGCGCCATCTCGCCGGAGCCGCCGAGGCGAGCGGTGCACCGTCGTATCGACCGGGTGAAACGGTCCGCCTGCGATTGGAAAGTGCGATCGATCAAGTCGAGGTAAAACGCATTAGCGGCAACACGGAAACGCAAGTCGCCGGACCGTCTGGAATCATTGAAATCGTTTCAACCGACGAAACCGGAAACTACCAAGTGGAAAACAACGATCGATTGGTCGATCTGTTCGCGATCAATCTGTTCGACGCTCGTGAAAGTGAATTGTCCGTCGCACCCGCAGTCGAAATGGGATACGAAGAAGTCACGGCGACCCTATCCGGCATCGAGGATCGGCACGAGTATTGGCGATGGTTATTGGTCGCAATGCTAGGTCTGCTGGCAACGGAATGGTGGGTGTACTCCAAACGCGTTGCCTAATCGATGATCCCCTTACGCAAGAAGTAGGCCGATGGACGTGCTGGATGCTTTTTCTTTTCTTGGGAAATGGTGGATTTGGCTGATCCCTGTCGCCTACTTCCTGGCCACACCATTGTTGATCTGGCTGACTTTTCGATTGGAGGCGCATCCCAATATTGAAAAGGCCGATGAAACGGTGCCGCTTCCCACGGACGTGCAGTCGTATTTTTACGACTCGCATGAATCGATGCACGCAATCGACTACATGAACCAAGGCACCTATCTGCTTCCTTCGCCGACGCCAAATGTGACCGCCATGTTGGCCCTTTTCGTCAATCATCAGAAGTTGTGCGCCGCAGTCGCGTGCGTGTTTTACGCAAACGTCAATGGAAAGTGGTCACTGCAGGCGAAGTACATTGAATTTGCGACTTACTTTCAAGACGAATCGTCGATCTCAACGGGTAACCAGAATCGCAACGGTTCGTTTCCTGTCAGGCAGGAAAATCTGCAAACGATCTTTCCCGACCTCGACGATGTTGCCACGCTGGAACAAGCTCATCTATTGATGGTATCGCAGCATGGCCGAGGTCGACGGCCTGTGATGTGTATTGCCGAGGGTGCTGACGTTGACGCCAGTGACGCCTTGCGAGAGGACATTGAACGGGAATACGAAAACGCTCGGCAGATGGGATATCTTTCTTATCACGGCGCAAAACCTGGTCTGACGCCGGAGATAAATCCGTATCAGCCTTTGTCCCATCAGGGTGGTGAGTATTACTCGGCAACCTTCAAAGGGGCATATCTGATGACGTGGCGAGAACTCTGGCCCATCAAGCCCGTTCTGTATCGCATGCGCGTCTCGTCGGACCGTCGAATGCTGCAAGAAGCGGGTTGGCGCGGCTGAGCCGGCCGTGCGATGCATAATCCGCACGACCGTATCTCGGCATGACCGTTACGATCGGTCCAGCCGGGAAATGGCTCGCGACCGACCTGCCTTTCGCCGCCCAACGCGATTTTCAAGCGTTAAATCTTCGGGCTGCTCGCATTTGTCGTCGATACGCTCAGTACACCTGCAATCAGGTGTCGTGCTCGCACTGTGATGCACCGATCGGTTACCAGATCCATTCAAGGGTATCGGGTGGTCTGATCAGGTGAGGCTTCGAGAGGTAAAACCGCTCGGATGTATCGCAGCAGGGCGCTGGCAAGAACCTTCCCATACTTTCGTCCATGGAGACACCACGATGCGTCGTGTATTCGTACCAGCTTTATTGGCAATCGCACTGGTTGCTTGTAGCTCGGCTAACGTTCAAGCGTTTGGCCTATTTGACAAACTCTGTAGCAGCGGTTGTGACACCGGATGTGCAGTCGATCCAGGTTGTGGCTGCGAAGTAGCCGCTCCTTGCGGATGTGCAGCCGAACCCACTTGCGGTTGCGAAGCACCTTGTGGCGGCTGTGCCGCACCGACTTGCGGCTGCGAAATCGCTGCACCTTGCGGCTGCGACAGCGGCTGTGCACCTAAGAAATGTGGCCTGCTGGGCAAATTGTTCGGCGGACGTAGCAGTTGCGGATGCGACAGCGGTTGTGCTGCACCAACTTGTGGCTGCGAAGTAGCCGCTCCTTGCGGCTGTGCAGCTGAGCCTGCTTGCGGTTGCGAAGTTGCTGCTCCTTGCGGATGCGACAGCGGATGCGGCGCACCAAAGCGTGGTCTGCTTTCGAAACTGTTCGGCAACCTCGGTTGCGGTGGCGGTTGCGACAGCTGCTGTGCTGCACCGACTTGCGGTTGCGAAGTTGCTGCTCCTTGCGGATGTGCAGCTGAGCCAACTTGCGGTTGCGAGCCAAGCTGCGGATGCGGATTCTAATCCGAATCTTCTGTCTAGATAAAAAAGTATTACCAACAGCAAATGATCGGATTCAACACAGCCACGAGCTGTCGAGCAAGGCAAAGCCAACGCGTTATTCGTCTCTCCGCCAAGCTTTGCCAGATAACTCTCGGTTGAACTGATTCGCTGACGGTAAACCACTCAAAGTCCTCGGTCACTCGCAAGAGTCACCGGGGATTTTTTCGTTGGAATCGCGATGCAGATCCGCTAACAAGCTTGCGACCGTCGATCGCACTACGACTGCGTATGGCCGTCGTCATCAGGCCCGGCGGGATGACATGTCGGTTGGATGCTCATGCCGACGGATCGGTAGATCGTGTTGAACTGATCAACAAAAGCCTCAGGATCTTTCTCCGGCAACATCACCGGTCCCGTCACGTTTCGATCGACGACCAACACCGCTTCGAACTCGGGGGCCGCACGCGGGCTGCTGCTCGTCACGAGTCTTCGCCCCGCCACACGACCGACGGGTGCGGGAATCCCAACTGTTTGTCGACCAAGTTGTATGGCGACTTGCCATCGAAAAAACGTTTCAAATTCACGCAGACAAGGTCCGTCGTGTCGTCAACGCGCCGTGCAGACTGAGCCCCGACATGTGGCGAGATCATGACCTTAGGGTCATCCCACAACAGGCTGCTCGCTGCCAGCGGTTCGACTTCGGTGACATCAAGCCCGGCACCGGCCAGATGACCGGACTGCAAGGCACCGACGAGTGCGGATTCGACAACGACCGCGCCACGAGCGACGTTGATCAAGTAGCTGCCCTTGCGCATTTTTGCGATGGTCTTGTCATCGAACATGCCCTCGGTGCTGGCGTTCAGCGGGCAGGCCAAGATGACGATGTCGCTTTCGCTCAAGAGTCGGTCCAGCTGATCGGGTGCCCACAGCGACTCGACCTCCTCGGGCCGATCGGTGGGATAGTAATCGGTCGCGATGATACGGACGTCCCATGGGGAAAGCACGCGAGCGATCATCCGTCCGTTTCCGCCGAGTCCGACGATCCCAATCGTCTTTCCGCGCAAATCGTCGGTCGGCAAGCGGATGAATTCGCGTTTCGCTTCGGCACGAAAGAACTGCGGCATGCTACGGATCAGGCCGAACGTCAGCGCGAATGTTTGCTCGGCGACCTGTGGGGCGAACAATCCCGACGCGCTGCTGACGGGGATGTCCGAATCGATCACACCCGGTACCAAACAGTGATCTAGGCCTGCCGCGGATGACTGAATCCAGCGCAGTCGATTTGCCCTCAACACACGATCCCAGTCCACAGGAACTTTCGCGTGGCCAACAAAAATGTCTGCTGTCGGCAACAGTTCATCGATTCGTTCTTGTCCGGCATCGACAACCTCGGCATCGCCGGCCGCCGCTTGAATCTGGTCGATATGCCGCTGTTGAACCGGATAGCACAGAACGATACGCATGAAAGTGGTTTGTGGTTAAAATAATGAATTCGCATCGGAAAAGGAAAACGCACGTTGGAAACTGTAACCGGCAACCGCTTGATCGCGAAGTCCTTATCGTCTGGACCTGCGGTACCGCCCCGATGCCTGCTTGCGGGGGCGGTTTACCTATGTCTCGCTGGATTCGTGTTCGCCGACAAACGACCGGCTGGAATCGATCCCGCGATCATCCGCGAATCATTTGTCGCAACAAGCGATGGGTTCAGCAGCGACGAGCTGTTGCTGCAGGATCCTCTGCGAGATGCGTTTCTGCAAGAAGTGTCGCGGCGGCTCGGCCACCCACTCGACGGCGGCCAGCAGCGATCGGCCTTGTTAAAGCTGTTGGGCTTGCGCAAGGCAGGCAAATTGAATCATCCGGCCACTCGCCGTTCGCGTCCGAGCGACGATTCGGTGTTTGCCGTCGCCGAGATTGCGTCGCGAGCGGTGATGGATCGCCATCGTGTGACAAGTGATACGATTTTGGCGGATCCCGAACTGCGAGCCGAACTGAAATCGGAAGCCGAGCGGATCGATCCCGGTGTCGATCTGTACCAAGTTCGAAAGGCTGTTTTGTCGCTGAGAAAACGCCGGCAACTGAAACCCGAACTTGTCCTCAAGGCCGTCGATTGGTCTCGCCAGGTTCAGTCCATGCAGATCGCCGAACTCAAAGAACGATTGCGGGCCGATGCGATTTCGAAGGGCCCCGGAATCTATTTGTTCCGCGATGTTTCCGGGTACCTCTACGTTGGCGAAGCTGACAACTTGGCCGCCAGACTTAGCCAGCACGTCAAGGGCAGTGACCGCGCTTCGCTTGCCGATTACTTGGGCCAGCACGGCGGCGACGAAATTTCGGTCGAGCTGCACATCTTTCCCAAAGACTCGCCGGCCGCGAAAGTGACGGCTCGGCGAGCTTACGAAAGTGAACTGATCCGCAGTCGCGAACCTAAATTCAATGTTCGGCCTTGATCGGACGGGTTTAGAACGTGCGGGCCTCGAACGTGCGGGACTGGATCGTACGGGCCTGGAACGCACGGCCCTACGCTGCACGCTTGCAAACTTAGAGCCGGACCTCCGGCGGTCCGCCGCCTACTCGAATACGGTCAACGTCTTGCGTTGATCTGCCGGGTACCAGTCAGCGATCTTCTTGGCCAGCCGTGCCACCACATCGGGATGCTCGCCCGCGACGTTGGTCTTTTCGTGCGGGTCGGCTTGCAGGTCGAACAACTGAGGACGCTTTTCCGTTCTCGGGTGAGTCGACTTGTATCGGTTGACTTCGCCATCGTACGTCAGCAACAGTTTCCACTTGCCTTCGATCGCCCAACGAAACAACAGAGATGCCTGTGGGTTCTCGATGTCAGCGATATCGTGAGCAAAGCTCTCGCCATAGATCGTATCTCGTTCGATCGGCTCATTTGATTTCAGATTCGGCATCAGGTTCAATCCCGGCAGATCTGCTGGGATTGGAGCACCAACAGCGCCAAAGATCGTTGGCAAGATGTCAATCGTGCTGGCAAGTTCGGGGCGATCACCGGCTGGAATCTTTCCGAGCCAGCGGTACATCAGCGGCGTTCGAATGCCGCCTTCGTAAGGCGTTTGCTTGGATCGAGGTGCGTATTTTTTTGACTTTGGATCTTGGATCCATCCATTATCGCAGGCATAGATCACCAGTGTGTTCTCGTCGGCACCCTGCTTTTCCAAAATGTTCATCAACTGTCCGCACGTTTCATCAAACCAATCACACATGGCGTAGTATTTGGCGATCGTTTCTGGCCGTCCATCGGAATACTTGTCGAGCAATCGTTGCGGCGGATTGTGAGGCGTGTGCGGCAAGAACGGCGCGTACCACAGAAAGAATGGCTTGTCTTGCTTGACCGACATGTCAACAAATTCGGCGATCGGTTCCATGCCTTCGCGACCGATCTTCAGTCCGTCATCCCCGTGCCGGCCACCGGGATTGGGGAATCCACGCGTCATGCCATGAGTGAATCCGGCATTCTTGTAGCTGCCTTCCCACAGCTTACCGCTCTGGTGGCTCAGGTAGCCTAATTTGCCAAGTGCTTCGGGAATGGTTTCAAACTTGTCCAGATAAGAAATCAGCTGGGCGCGTCGTTGGTTCGATAGTTCGGAATCCCGTTCAGCGTATTTTGGTGACGGATCGTTACCCGTAACGCCATGGGTCGATGCATAGTGACCGGTCAACATTGTCATCAGCGACGGTCGACATAACGCAGTCGGCACATAGCCGCGCCGAAAAACGGCGCTCTCGGACGCAAGTTTGTCCAGGTTGGGCGTCTCGATGGTTGGGTGGCCCATGAATCCGTAATCGGTCCATGCCTGGTCATCCGAAATGATCAAGACGACATTCGGATGGTCTGCGGCAAAGACCTGCGAGCAACAAGCGGTAAGACACGCAAACACAACCGCTAGGATTCGAGTCGAGTGACGGAAACAGTTCAATCGCATTGCAGTAGTAACTCTAAGGTGGGGTAATTTAGGAAGGGGATTTTGCCGAGACCAACCGTGGACTTACACCATCGGCGCAGTTGCGGCCATCGGATCGACGTGGTGAGTGGGACCGAAAATGTCACGGTACATCAAGAATAAGGCACCTAACGAAATCGGCATGAACAAAAAGACGGGCACGTAGCACATCAACGTGAGCACCATCGAGATAATCATATTCACAATCATAAACACGATCACACCGCCCATGTTTTTTTTGACCCCCTGCCAGCTGAGCTTTACCGAGTCCATGCCCGAGATCTTGCGATCGGCGATCAGCTGAAACGAGAATATGAAAGGGATATAGACGGCCACACAGGCGAAAATTAGCAACGCATACATCATCAACATCAGGACGATACCCACCGCAGAGGGCGCTTCACCGTTGCCGCCAGACATCAGGATGGCCATCACGATGGCAAACAGAATTCCAAAGACGACCACCACCGCGAACGAGAGTGCCAGCATGACGAGGAACGCGATAAAGGCTTCTTTGAATTGGTCGAACCCCTTGAACAGCGTGCCGAATTCCACTTGGCGGCCGGATTCACGATCCAGAAAGCAGAGGTAGATTCCGACCATGATCGGACCCATCAAAATACCCAACGGGACGAGCGAACCGATCAGAATGCCGACAAACGTGATTCCCAAGAACAACCAATATTGATCGCCCATCATCTGGTAGGCTCGCTTGAACAACTCGATCGGTCGGATTTCGACTTTGCGGATGGGGCCTGAATCGACCGGGAATCCCCCAGATTCAGTGGGGGCGTAGGGATTCGTCTCGCTCATCTCGATCTGCCTTTCTTTTCATCCTGAATCGTCTCTGCACTTGACCGTCAACAACGTCGGTCACGCAATCGCTTGGGTTGGCGTCTAGTCTACAATTTGCACGGACGTTAATGTGCCCCAATCGCGCGATCCGGTCGATGAACGGTTGCGATTGGTTTTGGCAAACAAATTTCATGTCGCCGGCAACGGACGATCACATGCCCTTTGCTGAATCGCTACGGCGAGGGCATCTCGGACGGCTTGCGGCATCCTATCGAAGGAAAAACAACGACGTGACACTTAGCATCATGAGGCGATTCACTTTTTGTGCCGGCCACCGTTTGGTGGGGCACGAGGGCAAATGCCAGAATCTGCACGGTCACAATTACGTTGCCGAAATTTATGTCACCGGCCAACAGCAAGACGCGATCGGCCGCATCCTGGATTTCAAGTTGCTGAAATCACGCTGCAAGGAGTGGCTGGACGAAAATTGGGACCATACCTTCGTCCTGTGGAAAGAAGACGAGAACGGATTGGCCGCCATTCGCCAATCCCAGCCCCATCGAATTTTTGAGCTGGATTCGAATCCGACCGCCGAGAACATGGCGACGTATCTATTGAAGGAAGTTTGCCCCAAAATTCTCGAAGGCACCGGGGCAACTGCGTTCAAAGTTCGCTTGTGGGAAAGCGAAGAAACGTGTGCCGAAGTGTCGCTGTAGACGTTTCGATGTCGTTGCCGTTGCGCGGGGCCATGGATAGGCGACAGCCGTCTCGGGGCCCACGACGTTTTGCCGCAAGTCCTCGCATCGAGCGTCAGCCACCCAGGCCGCAGCGCATTTCGGCCGCAGCGCATTTCGGCCGCAGCGCATTCCAGGGCAAGACGTTCCGAACACGAGCGAAATCAATCCGTTCGGCAATCCTGATCGCTCATCGTGATATGTGACTCGTCAGGTTGCACGCCGGGAATGGCCGAGTTGTCTGCACCGAACCGACTGCCACGTCTCGCATGCCGCCTCGTGATCCTTGAGATCGTCTTCTGATTCGCGAGTGCTCTGGCAGCACACGGTCGCGGATAAAATGGATCGAGGGCAACGACTCGGTACTCAGCGGGTCGTCAATCGCGCATTAGTCCGAGAAAAAAAGCAGAAAGCTTGCTAATTCCGTGCAGCCCATGGGAATAAATAGTTAATGAGCGATGACTTAATCCAATTCGATCACCACACGCTGCAGGTGCAGACGCTGTTTGTACAGCATCAGCAGGCCGTGTTGGCATTCGTGCTTTCGCTGGAACCGGCGATTCATGACGCCGAAGAAATTGTGCAAGAAACCTTCGTGACCGCCAGTCGCAAGGCGTCGACCTGGACGGCGGGGACGAACTTTTTTGCCTGGGCCTGCGCCATCGCGCGCTTTCAAACGCTCAGCTTCCAGCGAGACCGAGGTCGCCAGAACGGCCGACTGGCCAAGGATGTCGTCGAACTGCTTGCGGAGCATGCCGAAGAGGATTTCTCGGTTTTCCAAGGTCGGGTAATGGCACTGCGCCGATGCTTGAAAGAACTCGCGCCGAAGTCGCGAGAGTTGATCAATCTGCGATACCATGCCGGCCAAATGCCAGAACAAATCGCCGCGGAGATCGACTGGACGGTCAACTCGGTTCGGGTCGCATTGACGAGGGCCCGCACAATGCTGCGAGAATGTCTCGGGCGTTCCGAAAGGATGGGGCTATGAATCAAGATCGCTTGAATCAGTTGATTGACGCTTGGCGCGACGATGCATTGTCAGAATCCCAAGTCGTTGAATTGAACGAAATCCTGCGGGAATCGGCAACTGCTCGCCAAGCGTTTTCGGACGAGGCTCAGTTGCATGGTCTGCTGCATGCGGCCGCTGCGGAAGACGCAGTTGAACGCTTCGCCGACCTGCCCGCGGTGACGCTGCAAGACGGCAGCCGTCTGTTGCGCGATAAATCGCGGTTGGCAATGTTGATGTTCATCTCTGCGATCGCGGCGGGATTGATCGTGGCGCTGGGGATTCAGTGGTGGAACAAGGCGTCGGCGGACCCCACAGTCGCAACCCTTGCCTCTAGCGAGAACGCCGCTTGGGAAAGTCGATTGCCGACGACTGCTGGTTCGGAACTCACCGCCGGGGTGCTGAGTTTGCGATCGGGTGTCGCCACAATCCGGTTTCATTCGGGCGCGGAAGTGGTCGTCGAGGCGCCTGCGGAATTGGAACTGGTTTCCTCGATGCGTGCCAAGCTGATCAGCGGAGCGGCGGTGATCGATGTGCCCGAATCAGCGATCGGGTTTGTCGTGGAGACTCCTGATGGTTACGCGGTGGACTATGGGACTCGTTTTGCCGTGCGGGTCGGCGAACATGCAAAGCAATCCAATTTTGAAGTGATCGAAGGTGAGATCGCGGTGCACCACGCGATCACCGGCGAAGAAGTCCGGCTGACCGGCGAAGGAAAATCCGTGAATGTGACCGAGCGTTCGATTGACGTGATCGACGCCGAGACACAAGAGGGGATTTCTCAGTCGCCGGAGAATGTCGTTCGTCTTGGCACGCGTGGCCGAACAGGTTCGGCGATGCGTCGCGATCAAAAGCGACACAAATTTATCCAGCGTGAACTTTTATCGGTCAAGCATACCGACCAAGAAAAGTGGGACCACAAATCGTTCTTCGCGTTCGACATCAGCACGGTCGACCTCGACGACGTGTTGTCTGCGCGGTTGCGATTGAATCTGGTGCCGTCGACACGCGGACTCGCATCTCGCTTGCCGAAAATCAATCGGTTCGGAATCTATGGACTTACCAATCGCGAGAAAGACGACTGGCGGTTCGGTGGTCTTTGGGACGAATCGCCGGGACCCGAGGACGGTGTTCTTTTGGGCACATTCGAGGTCCCACGCAGTGCCGTACGTGGAACCTTTGGAATTCAGAACGAGCGGTTGTTGACGTTCTTGCAGGAGAACCGCGACCGATCGGTCACGTTTATCTTGGTTCGCGAAACGACGCAAATCGAAGGCATGGGGCCCGGTTTGACCCACCTGTTCGCGAGCGATTTTCATCCCGAAGCCGTCGGGCCGATGCTCGAATTTCGTCTTGGCGAAAAGTGAGATGCGATCGTTGATCGAATGATTCGTCTTCCCGTTTGAATTGATTTAATCCCTCCCTTTCCTTTCCTTACGAGTACAACCTATGTCACGCACCCTGATGTCATTCATCGAGGTACTTTGTTTGTCTTCGGTCATCGGTGCGTTCTTGAGTACGACGGCCGTCGGCCAGCAAACGAGTTCGACGATCGTTTTTGAAGACCGGTTTGACCGTAAGCATGACGTCGGTAACGATTGGAAACTGAATACCAAGGAAGATCATCAATTCGTCATCGAGGACGGCGAGCTGCATGTCACTCGCAATACAGACGCTAAGCACTACGCAAATTTGCTTCACAAAGCCGCTTTTCGAAACGGTGCGTTGAGCCTGCGATTCAAACTCGTGAACAACGATGATTCGTTCCGAGTTCAAGTCCGGGATTCTGCGTTCACTCGAGTCAAACAAGGGATGTTATTCAATATTCGAATGGGCGACGGAATGCTGGAACTACAAGATGCGATCGTCGCGTATGACATCAAGCAAGACATGAAGTCGCGTAAAGCCGCGAACCCGTCACCGCAACAACAAATCGAACTCGATAAAGTGACCAAGACTGCACCGGTCGATATAAGTGTCGGCACATGGCACGATTTCAAGATCGACGTTGATGGCGATGATCTAACGGTGATGATCGATGGTAAAGAAATCGCGTCGCTGTCATCAAAAGGGATTAGCCACCCGACCAAGGACAATTTCCGCATCGAAGTGGGGCGGTCACTCGTGATCGATGATGTCAAGGTCGCGGCGGGTAGCTGAAAATTAGATCGAATCGGCTTGATCTCGAATGATGATAAGCCCAACGGAGAGCACTGAAAGTTATGATACGGTCGACCATTTCAATGATTGCCCTGGCATGTGTTGCCATCGGGTGCAACAGCGTATCGGGTCAGCAGACGCATACGTCATCCCAGGCGATC
Source organism: uncultured Pirellulaceae bacterium (assembly GCA_963975425.1). GTDB lineage: Bacteria > Planctomycetota > Planctomycetia > Pirellulales > Pirellulaceae > CAXBGS01. The sequence goes on along the minus strand of CAXBGS010000002.1, from coordinate 52,148 downwards.
ATGCCGGAAAAGCACGCGGCAGTGCTTCGCCAGTACTGCTTCGATTGCCACGACGCGGCATCGGCCGAAGGGAATCTGAATCTTGAGGACCTGTCGATGCAAATCAGTCAGGATATTCCGACGGCGGAATGGTGGTCGAAGGTGTTGGCCGCAATCAATGCCGGCGAGATGCCGCCGATGGATGCCGAGCCGATTGCCGATCAGCAAAAGGCTGATTTCCTTGCGGACCTGTCCGTCCAGATGGTCAAGGCTCGCAACATCCTCAGTGATAGCGGCGGTGAGATTACGGTCCGACGTCTGAATCGGCGAGAGTATCAGAACACTCTGAATTCGTTATTGGGTTTCCGTCCCGATGTATCACGATTGCCGGCTGATGATGGAACGGGCGGGTTTGATACCGCGGGGGCATCTCTTTTCTTTTCTGCTGATCAGTTCGAACAGTATCGCGCGACGGCGACCACAGCTCTCAAGATAGCTTTGTCCGACAGGAAAAAGCCGCAACCCCAAGTGCATCGTGTTGAACCCGAGCAAACGATCTCGGCTGAGTTCTTTGAGCAAGAGAAGGCGTTGATGGACAACATCAGCCGCGCCGAAGCCTTTCTTGCACAGAGCGAGAAACCACCACAGGACTTTGGCTTTCGCGATGTCGCGCACGCAACGAAACAAGCATCGCGAGGAAAGATTCACTTGAAGCAAGTTCGTGATTACACCCGGCGACCCGAGGCCGCCGATGGCGCTTTTTTGATTCGCTTTGCGGGACACAAACGCCAGACGATTAGTGGGCCCGAAACGGGGGCGACCGGTGGCCGCTATGTCCTGCGAATCCGCGCAGGTGCCTACGAGGGGTCACCCCAACGACAGCGCTATCTGGAATATGGGGTTGGTGGAAGAAAAGAATACACCGTTCTGGGACGGGTCAAGCTGAAGGGTACCGTGGCGGAACCCTATGTTGTCGAGGTCCCCGTTGAGCTGCAACCTGGTTCATCCGGCGCGTTTCAGTTTCGCTGGCGAGATTACCAAGAACAGTCATCTCGTTTTATCACAAGTCAGATCTTGAAAGCGGAAAATGGTATCGGCCAGTTGCCGGTTGTGTGGGTCGACTGGGTGGAGGTTGAAGGACCGTACTTTGACCAGTGGCCGAATCCGGCAAAGGCAAAGCTGCTTCCGCCCAAGCGGGCCGACGAAGACTCCACGGCGTACGCCCAACGGCTCATTGAATCGTTTGCCAAGCGAGCCTTTCGAGGTCGGCCACCGTCCAGCGAGTTCATCGACCGATTGCTCACGCGGTATCAGGACCGTCGCAAGAGCGGCAAGGGGCACGTCGAATCGATCATCGATAGCTATGCGTTGATTTTGTCCGCACCCAGCTTTCTCTACATGCTCGAGCCGCGCGGCAGTGAGCACCCCAAACGCCTTAGTGATCAAGAATTAGCGGTCCGATTGGCTTACTTCCTCTGGAACGCTCCTCCGGATGACGAACTTGACGCCGTCGCGAGCTCGGGAACACTATCGCAGCCCGAGGTATTGCGTGCTCAGACGGCGCGCCTGTTGAGTGACCCTCGATCGGATTCTTTCATCAGCAGTTTCGCGCACCAGTGGCTGGACATGGTTCGGCTAGACATGTTCGATTTTGATGCCCGCTTGCATCCCGAATTCGACTCGGCCGTTCGAGCTAGCGCACGGCAAGAGGTCTACGCGACGATCCGTCATATCATGGATGAGAAACTTTCGCTCGGGACGCTTTTGAAGACCGATTTTGTGATGATCAACGACGTTCTTGCAGACTTTTACGGAATGCCGGGTGTTGAGGGCGACCACTTCCGACGAGTGTCTGTTCCCGCCGGATCGCCGCGCGGCGGGCTGCTCGGGACCGCCGCAGTTCATGTGATCGGGTCGGACGGAAGTCGATCCGTGCCCGCGGTTCGTGGTGCCTGGGTGTTGACGCATTTGCTGCATGATCCACCTCCACCACCACCGGCCAACATTCCTCAGCTGAGTCGTTTTTCGGGCGAGGCTCTCAGGGGACGTGATCTGCAATCGATTCACCAAGAGGAACCGCAGTGTGCCCAGTGTCACCGCAGGATCGACCCGATCGGTTTCGGCCTCGAGAACTTTTCGGCCGCGGGGCGTTGGAGGGACAAGGATACGGTTTATGTCGACTCATCCGGAACGAAGAAATCGAATCTTCCCGAATCGCACGTATTCGACATTGATCCTTCCGGCACGCTGCCTCGGGGTGAGGCTTTCGAAAACTACTACGAACTCCGCGATGCAATCGCCGGATACGACGATGCGTTTGCTCGTGGCTTTACCGAGCATCTGATTGCCTACGCTCTCGGACGTCCCTACGCGATCTCAGACCACAACCTCGCCTCGGATATCACGCAGCAAGCCTCCGAGAGCGGCAATCGCATCGATGCTTTTATTCACGCACTTGTTCAATCCGAAACTTTCCATACAAAGTAATTCGCACATGTATCAACCAAATCGTCGCGCATTTCTCGGCAGCAGCATTGCGTTCATTGCGTTACCATTTCTGGAATCGTTTGGTTATCGACGGTTCTCATCGGCGGCTTCGGCGGTGTCTGCGTCTCCGAAACGCATGATATTTCTCGGCATGGGGTACGGCGTCACGACCGAGGCGTGGTATCCGGATGCCAACACGCCGGGCGTTGATTATGAAATCCCCGAATCGCTTCGGCCGCTGGCGAAGCACAAGCAAGACTTCACGGTCTTTCAGAATTTGGAACATGCCAATTCGAGGGATGGGCATTCCGGATCCACGTTTTGGCTGACCGGAGCGGACCGCTATGCGATTCCCGGGCAGAGTTTTCACAACACCATTTCGGCAGACCAAGTGGCGGCTGCTCAGTTCGGCAATGAAACTCGCTACACCTCATTGCATTTGAACGGCGGCGACGACAACGGGCATGGCCCCGGGTCGCTGTCGTGGAACCGTCAAGGTAAGCCGATCGGTGGAATGCCTCATCCTGTTGCGATGTATCACAAGCTGTTTTCTTCCGACACGATGCCGTTGGCCGAGAGACAGGCGTTGTTGGCCGACGACCGTTCCGCCTTGGACACCGTGCTTTCGGACGCCCGATCCATCACCAAGGGCCTTACCAAAACCGACAAGGACAAGGTGAATGAGTACTTCCAATCGATTCGAGAGATCGAGGTCCGAATCGCCAAAGACGAAAAGTGGTTGAATGTGCCGAAGCGTACGCCGGCAAATCCCGTTCAGGAACCGGCTAGCTCGCTGGAAGGAATTCCCGAGGTGGAAATGGCCTACGACTTGATGATTGCTGCGATGCAGGTCGATGCGTCACGGGTCTTTACCTATCGATTACCGGGCGACAGTTTCGTCAGCAGCCTTGGTTCGAACTATAGCGTGCATAACCTGAGTCACCATCCGGGCTCACCAGAACGGACGCGAGATTCGATTTTGCGCGATCAAAAGAATGCTGAGTTGCTGGCGGGGTTCATTGACAAACTAAAGGCATCGAAAGAACCCGATGGTTCGTCACTGTACGACCAAGTGACCGTCACATTGGGCAGCAATCTAAGAACGGTTCATAGCTTGGATAACTGTCCAACGCTTGTCACCGGCGGTGGTGCCGGTTTCCATCATGGGCGCCATCTCGTGATGGAAAAGAAAACTCCGCTTTGCAATCTCTGGTTAAGTATTCTGCGGGGCAGTGGCGTTCAAACGGACTCTTTCGGTGATGCGACCGGAGTCATCGACGAGCTGTTCCAAGCCCCTTGAACAGGTCCCGCGATAAAAAGTGTCGCAGACGAGCAACGCACCTCTGCGATCCGTTAGAGAAAATTCAAACGCGGCACTGGTTTTCGGTTACGAACCCGAGTTAAGGTCAGTGTCGCCTGCATCGATCGCAGCACGGGCGGCAGCTGAGATTGCTTTGCTCTGTTCGTGCTGAAGAAAGACGCAGACTTGGGCCGCGTTGAATTGAAAGGTCTCGGGGATCGCAATGCGAACCTCTCCGCGACGTTTGCTCAGCGGAACGGTCCTCAGTTCGTGGACGACACCGACGTGCTTGAGCTCACGGCCGGCGTTTTCGCCTCGGTCAACGACATTCGGTTCAGGACGATTCGTTAATGCGACGTTCAGGACGTGGTCATCGGTGGTTCCCGTGACCACGTACCCGACGGTTATCGCGGTCGCATCGGCGGTTGGATTGACCGCCAACTCGATGTTCGCTTTGGGCTTTTGCTGCAACGCGTCACGGATCGCCGATTGCGCTTTCAATTGGTGCGAACCGACGAATTCAGTGGTCCCGTTGACCACCATCTGTGGCGTATAGACTCGGCTGCTGCCGGCGGCCGAAGCGTAAGAACGCTGACGATCGGAATGTTGTCTGTCGCTGTACGGGTCGTTCCATCCGAGACGATTCCAGTAATCGACATGGAACGAGAGGCAATACACATTCAGCCCACTCTCACTGGCCAGTTTGTCGATTTCCGCAAGCGTCGCATCGGCCGGCGGACAACTGCTGCATCCCTGAGAAGTGAAGAGTTCGACCACGGCAAAGCTCCGGTTGCGACCGGTTTCGCTCTGCGATGGATCCTGCGCATCGGCTTGACCGAGCGAATTGAAAATCGAAAAGACGAACGCGAGCAGCGGCAACCAATCGAATCGCCAAATCATTCGTACAATCCTTTTTGTGTGCGATTTAAAGTCCATTTCGTGGGGCGCTGGATATTCCAGCCGACGCACGGACACGCTTGCACATGTCTCTTGTTTCCAATGACGGAAATGAATGAGATTCCGCCAGTGATGGATTCGTCGTTTGGTCGATCGAACGTTTGTACGACCAAGTCGGCTACAGGGTTGGAGCGATCGTTAATCTCGCCGGGCAACGACCGCGTCGCTCAAGTCCTGCAAGATCAATACGGTTTCGTCCCAACCGATACATGCGTCGGTCACGCTTTTGCCGCGAACCAAATCGCCATCGCTAAGTTTTTGGTTGCCCTCGACCAGATTGCTTTCGATCATCACACCCATGATGCGAGTATCCCCATCGGCAACTTGGCTGCAGACATCGCGGCACACGTACCTTTGACGTCTGTGCTTCTTGCGGCTGTTGGCGTGGCTGGTGTCGATCATGATTCGCGGTGTCAGACCGGCTTTTTCTAGCAACTCGCTGGCCGAGTCAATGCTGGCCGCGTCATAGTTGGTGTGGATGCCGCCTCGCATGATCACATGGCAATCACTGTTTCCCGTGGTCGCAAAGATTGCCGAGGTGCCTTCCTTGGTGACTGACAAGAAATGGTGGGGACGAGTCGCGGAGCAAATGGCGTCGACGGCGATTTGCACATTTCCGCTGGTGCCGTTCTTGAAACCGACCGGGCATGACAGACCCGACGCCAGCTCGCGGTGGCCTTGGCTCTCGGTTGTTCTGGCGCCGATCGCGCCCCATCCGACCAAGTCGGCGACGTATTGCGGGCTAATCAGATCCAGAAACTCGGTCCCCGTTGGCAGTCCCATGGCGTTGATGTCACGCAGAAGGCCACGGGCGGTACGCAGACCACGATTGATCTCGAAACTATTGTCCAGGCCGGGATCGTTGATCAGTCCCTTCCAGCCAACGGTCGTTCGCGGCTTTTCGAAATAGACACGCATGACGATCAGCAGGTTGTCTTGGTGCTTTTGCTGCTCGGCCGAAAGCAGACGGGCGTATTCCAAGGCTGCATCGGGGTCATGAATCGAGCAGGGTCCGATGACCACGACCAAGCGGTCGTCCTCCTCGCGCAAGACCCGTTGAATTCCACGGCGGCACAGGGCGACCGTTTCCGCCACATCCGGGGTCGTTGGGATTTCTGCCATCAATTCATTTGGCGGCATCAGTTTTTTCATCGCGCCGATACGCAGGTCGTCGGTCGATGGCGTTTGAGTTTTTTCGGTCATCCGTCGGCTTTATGGGCAGCAGTGAGGGCTTTAGGGGCAGCAGTAAGAGTTGGAATATATCGACTATCGTTGATGAGCAGGAAAGATCAATCGGTGGTCGTTCATTGTTACGGATCGGGAGCAAAAAAAGTGCGGTTTTCTTGCATCGGCATGATCTTTACCGACTTTGCCGAATCGGGATACAACTACCCCCGGAACGACCGATTCACGACAGCATCATTGCGGAACAGATGGCAAAGCGGAAACCCGAAATCAAGATGCGAACTTTCGGAATCTATTCAAAATGGGATGGTGACTCGAAGGAACTGCCTCGCTTCACTCGGTCGACCACGCGGGTTCGCGCCAAAATCGGCGTCGAATTCGGTTTCGTCGTCGACGTGAAAAACTGCAAGAATCGACAGCTTCATTATTGCATCGATCATCCTGGGATTCTGGATGCCGATGGCAAAAAAAGGCCTCCTTTCGACGGAATGGTCTACGTGAAGACCAACGACTGGAAGTTCTATCTCGGCGATACGATCTGGGAACCGGTCGACGACAAACTGGGCGATTGGCGCCTGACCTTAGAGATGGACGATCAGCTTGTCGCGGAAAAGACGTTCCAGCTGCATCTGGATGATCAGGAATCTTGACGAATGAGTTTGCGGTCTATCCGGCGCACGCCGCTTCCGAAGCTCCGTCGTACGCGAAAAATTCAAAGTGCAGCGTATCGCGTGTGGGGTGTCATATTCGGGGCTTCACATTTGGGGACCGTCACCCATAGGCGGACTCAGGGTGGTGATAACCATCGCACATTCTCGAGACCGGCAAAACGTGCGACGCGAGAAAGTTCTTGCTCCAAACGCTGTTGCCGAGTTTTGTTGATCGATTGACCGTTTTCGGTCCACAGTCGCTTGATTTCTAACGTGCGGTTCACCCGATCGGCTCGCATGTCAATTCGCCCTATCAGCGTATCGCCTTCCAGCAGCGGAAAAACATAGTAACCGAATTTCCGTTTCGCCTCGGGGACATAGATTTCGATTCGGTACTGGAAATTGAATAAGCGTTCGAGACGTTTTCGGTCGCGGATAACCGGGTCGAAAGGCGAGAGAACGCGCACGCGATTTGGCATGACCGTTGTCTCAGCAACGAGATGTTCGATGTCTGATCGTGCGAATAGTCCTTGCGTCGCCGATCCGTCTGCATTTTGTACGGCGACTCGCTGGACGACGTCCTCGCTCTGGCGTGATAACCAGCGGTTCACCTCCGCTGGCGTGACGTGGTTCCAAAATCCCGCAATTTCCGCTGGGGTCGCAAACCCCAGTCGATCGATCGCGCTGCGGCAAGACCAATCGATATACTCCGTTCGTGTGCAACGCGCCTCGTAATCATCGGTGCCGACGACTCGCTCGGACAGGTTGTAGACCTTTTGGAATCCGTCACGAGACTCAATCCCCAACTTGCCCGTTCGCCATAGGAACTCCAACGCAGTTTTTCCGTCATGCCATTGCCACATTTCGGATGTGTTTTTGCCGCTGGTGTGCTTGAGGTCACGTGAGCGGACCGGTCCATGTTTGCGTATTCGGCGTTGCAGCGAACCACAGTGTTTTTCAAATCCATCGCCTTGCCAGCGTGTCAGCCCTTTTCGCAATCGGTCTTTATCGCGGGCGAATCGATGCCGCCAAAACCGGAAGAACTGCGATGGAATCACCGAGGCGTCGTGGGTGTAGTTTTCAAAGAGTCGTTGGTGATGCTCGATTTCTTTTCGCAGGTGTTCCGGTCGATAGTGTTGGCTGCGAGCAAACAGGATCATGTGCTGGGCACGTTCAACCCAACGGATCGAGTCGACTTGCACGAACCCTAATTGGCATACCAGTTCGTGAAGCTGATCGCTCGTCAATTTTCGGTTCGGCGGTGCGGCCAGACCCTGCAGTCGCAAGATCAAATGCCGGGCCGACTGGTTTGAAATCGTAAGCATGTGATGAGTGATGGCGAGTTGAGAAACGGATCTTATTCACATCGGCACGGCGATTACGGGCAGACCCGTCCGCCAATCGCAACCTGTCGCAATGCAAAATTCAGGCGGAGCTTGCGAATCGAAACGCCGGGGCGGGAATTTTTCGCGTTTCATGCGCGTGAAACACGATCGGTGTGGTGCCGAATAAGCAATTTGCGTATTTCCACCATTGCATCGTTGCGCAGTCGAGGCAAAGAGTGAAGCCCCGCGTATTTATTGACGTCACCCCATCAGGCAGTGGTCGATGATGACCTATCCAGCAAGTTCAAGCTTTTATCCGTCGAGCGGTTGCTGGCGATCTGAAATCATCTCACGCATCGGGCGGGGACTGTTCGCGATCATCATCTTTGCAGCATGGTGTGGCAACAGTGCCAGATCGCAAAATATTATCTATTCGCAGCCCGTGACTTCTTCTGCGTATCCGTCGTCCGGCCACCAGTACCAGTCGGGATCGTATGGCGTTTCGCAGCCGTCCGTGATTCACCATTCCACCATTTCGGGTTATCCCACAGCGACGCCGCGATACAGCAACGTGGGGATTCCGTATGCCGAAACGATCATCAGCGAACGCGTGATCAGCAGCACCGCGGACACGCAAACGAGAACTCAAGCGAGTGCCAGACCTCCAGCGCCGGACGCATCGACATCGCGACAGGAAGCCAACACGCGAAACGATGTCAGCCGTCGAAATGCATTCAACACGCAAAACGAATCGAACCCCTGGGCTCGATCCGATTCCGCTGAGAACACTAAGTCAACGGCGAGTGCAAAGCTTGGCGACGTCACCCATCTTGCGAGCATGAGAGGTCATCGAACGACATCCAGTTATGACCGCGGTGGCGAAGCTGGATCGATGACTTCTTTTCAGCCAGAGGAATCTCGATATCGACTGTCCATGATCGAGTCGGCTCGACACACTGCGTCGCAGTTCCGCTTGATCGCTCAGTCGGCTCCCGAACTCGCGGCCACGATGGCGATCGAAAACGCGACTTTCGCCGATCAGTGGGCCGATGTCGCGCAAACCTACAATGTGCTTTTCGATCGCGTTAAAACCGCAACTGATAAATTGGCGACGACCAAGTTTGATTACGAAGATGTAAAGTTCAAGCTGTCCAATGATGGTTTAACACCGACAGTGGGATTGTTGCTGCGTCACAAAAAAGAGCAGCTCGATACCTGGCAAATCCAGGACTCGCAGGCCGTGTTAACGAGCGAAGAAATTTCGAATCTGCGTCGTCGCCAATTAGAACTTGAGATGGTTCGCTTTGAAGGCATCGATCCGGTCAGCGAAGCGTCCGAAATTTTGTCACAGGCCGGGTACGATGAACGTAACCCGGATGTCATCGCGTTGGCTTCGCAGGTCCAGCGATTGCTTCGCGAGCGTCAACAATGGCTCGCGTCGCTGCGGCGCGTCTATGAGGACTATCACGGTAAGCTCGGCCAGTTAGATTCCGCCACGACCGCCTCGGCGAAACTTGCCAGCGACTATCGACAGCTGATCCGTCGCCATATCATCTGGATTCGCAGTGGCGAGCCGATTCGCATCGCCGACGTGTCTCGGCTGCGTGGCGGCTTCGCCGCATTGTTTGATTCGCGTCGCAGCGAAGACTTCGGTCCCACGGTCCAACGCAAACTAGATTTGGATCCGGCGTCCGGATTTGCATTGGTGTTTAGCTGCATCACGATCCTGGTGATTCGGTGGCGAGCAAAATCGTGGTTGGTCGGGATCGGCAGTCGAAAACGGATGAGAGAGTCGTCGGCGGCGGCCCGCAAAGTCGTGGCGGGTTGGTTGACGATGGTGGTGGCCGTCTCTCTGCCGGCGATCTTGTATTTGGTTGCCCGTTGGCTTGGCGTAGGCATTGTGTCGGAGTCGACCTTGTATGCGTCCAGCGGTTTCGCGGCCGCGGCTTTGGTGGCCTGCATGGTGGAAATCCCACGCCAACTTTTCCGCAACCAAGGGTACGTCGAAAAGCACGTGGATATCGTCGTCCCGCATCGCGAACGGGCATCCAAGTATTTAACGTTGTTCGGATTCGCGCTGGTCGTCGCAGCTTACGCCGTGACGGTGATGGGATCGGTGGATCACGGCATGTGGCGTGGCTCGATGGCTCGATTCGGATTTATGTCGGCCATGCTAATGACCGCCTTCTTGTCGCATCTCGCTTTGCGGCCAAGTGGCGGTTACGTCGAGCCATTCATCGCGAAATTCGGCGGCAACGTGATTCATCGCGTCCGCTGGGTGTTGTATGCAATCGGTCTAGGGTTTCCCTTGGCCATGATCGCACTGTCGGCGCTTGGCTATGGGTTTACCGCTAACCAGCTGATCATGCGTGCGATCGTGACTTTGGTCAGCTTGATGATTGCCGCAACCTTGTGGGCCGGCGTGAAGATTTTGTCCGGCGGTGCCTGGCAACGCTTGACTGGTTCAGCTCCGCCGCCGCGTCAATTCGACGAATATGGCGAGATCGAAACTGATGCCGAAACGGTTACTGGAACGCTAGCCGAGCATTCGCTTGAACTGAAACATCACCTGGCGTTTCTTTGTCAGTGTGCGCTGGTCGTCGGCGCTGTGGTCGGCTTTGGTTGGCTGTGGATCGATGTGTTCCCGGGCGTACGGATGGGCAATCCCGTGGTCTGGAATGTGCAGGACACCGTGAGCGAGGCAACCTTAGACGCCGCGGGTCAAGAGGTCACACGTTCGGTGGTTCAAACAACTCCGGTGACCGCGCTGCATTTACTGCTCGCAGCGGGAACGCTTTTCGTCGCATTCCAACTTGCCAAATTGCTGCCGGCGATGTTCGACGCTCTGGTGCTGCAGCGAGTGTCGTTCGACGAAGGCATGGAACATTTTTCGTTGGTCCTGGGTCGCGTCCTCCTGTTCGGTGTCGGGTGTCTCATCGCGTGCAAGTTGGTCGGCATGCGCTGGCAAACGATTCAATGGCTGGCGGTCGGTTTGACGATCGGGCTGGGTTTCGGGCTGCAGGATATGGTACGCAATCTGTTCGGCGGCTTCATTGTTTTGTTTGAAAAGCCGGCAAAGCTGGGCGATCTGATCACCGTCGGACGCGTTACTGGACGGGTGGCGACCCAAAAATTTCGCACGACGGTCTTGTCCGACGACGAAGGTCGCGAAGTCATCGTGCCCAACAAGAAATTTGTTAGCGAAGATGTCGTGAACTGGCGCGGAGCCGGTCGTTTGTCGGTGATTCCGATCGAGGTCGCCGTGAAGCGTGACGAACGGTCGGCCGACGTGTGCCGCACACTGCAAGAACTGGTGATTGATCAAGACGATGTGTTGTTGACGCCCGCGCCACAAGCCACACTCGTTTGCGTCGGGCACCGATCACAACGGATCGAAGTCCGGGCGTGGATCGAAGCAGGCCAAGACGCAGCAAGGTTTCGTGACGCGTTATTGAAAACGGTCAAGAATTACCTGAAAGATAAGAAGCTGTTGGCCGCCGATCAGCCACCTCAACCGGGTCTGGATGATCGTTCGGCAAACCGTGCATCTGGCGGCGACGCCTATCAGAATCGCCGGCGATCGGCCTAGCTGACGGCGTTTTATCGAACTGCTTCTGCTCGAACCGCTTCTTATCGTTCCCGTTGTCGGGTGAAGTCGAATCTGAAGCGGGTGTCTATCTTGGTTCCGTAGCGTGATCGCGCCGGTATCGGATCCAATGGCAACAACCATCGCGGAATGTCAACAAATCGTCAATAAAGTGCGTGCGACGGGTTTGAAATACATGATGGCCGAAACGGTGGTGTAAAGCCGTGAATTTTCGTTCGTCAAGGCTCTCTACTTGGAGGGCGAGTTGGGGCATATTCAGCATCTCGCGGCGTCGCATCCGCAAGACATGGACGGTTGACCTAGCTACTGGGAAGAAATGATTCCGATGCACTATGCGACCCACGTCGTTAGCCCGTGTCTTGGATTGATGGATTCACTTGCGGAATCGGTTAGTTGTTTTGGCTCCGGTCGGGTGCGTGACGATATCGCGAAAAAGTCGGGGTGCGGTTTTGCCGTGGAAAGTTGCCATATCAAATTGAAAGACAGCGACGTGACGGCGCACGTATCGAGGTCGCTATACGACGTTGCCCGTCAGTATCGCGAAAGCTTTGATGTCTACGGAACCAAGAAGAGCTTCGAATGGACGCTCGTCGAAAATGAACCGCATGTGATCCATACCGCCAAGAAGCCCGAGCACGAGATTCCCGAGAAAGTGGACGCTCCCGACTTTGCGCATTTGTTGCCCGAAAAGATTCGGAAATTCACGATGCCGGCGGAGATTCATGACGCCGAACACCTGTCGTTCTTACAAGGCGGTGGGCATGGCGGTTCGCATCCGCATCTCATGCATGAATTTATTTCGGCATTGAAAGAAGATCGCGACCCGTGGCACAACGCAGTCACCGGTGCGAATTGGACTTGCACGGGAATCTGTGCCCACGAGTCCGCACTCAAGGACGGCGAGGTGGTTCAGCTGCCTGATTTCTAGGTCACCTTATCCCCGGGGCGTTCTGTCAAGCTGGCCGCTGTGGCGTCGCCAGCGCGTAAAATGCAAGGCACGGGCGCTTTGGCTACACCGTTAATCTTCCATCCCTTATGGCTAACTCGTATGTTTCGTATTGCACTGTTGCTGCTTGCATCTTTCGTTGCCGGCGGAGGTTCGTTCGCGGGCGAAACCCGGTTGAAGTTACTGTTTCTCGGCGATCAACGGAATCACAAGCCGGAAAGCCGGTTCAAGATGATTCATCCGATCATGCAGGCGCGTGGCATCGATCTGACGTACACCGAAGACGTCACGGCGCTAAATCGATCCACCTTGAATCAGTACGATGGGTTAGTGCTGTATGCGAATATCAACAGTATCTCGCCCGATCAGGCGACGGCGCTGCTGGACTATGTCGCATCGGGAAACGGATTCATCCCGATTCACTGTGCAACATTCTGTTTCCGCAACTCACCCGAAATCGTCGCGCTGATGGGGGCGCAATTCAACAAGCACGGTCGCGGGGAGATGACGACGCAATCATCCGGAGTCAAACACCCGATTCTTGATGGGTATGAAACGTTCACGAGTTGGGATGAGACCTACGTTCATCACCGGCACAACACGGACAACCGAGTCGTGCTGGAATACCGCACCGGTGATGTCCAGGCCGATGGGAACACACGTGAGCCGTGGACCTGGATCCGTACGCATGGCGATGGGCGAGTTTTCTATACCGCGTGGGGGCATGACGAACGGACCTGGAGCCAATCGCGTTTTCATGACTTGTTGAATCGCGGGATCCGTTGGGCTTGCGGCGAAGGCGACGCAGGAGTTGCGAGAACCGCACATCTGACAAGCGTTGATGTCTCGACAGAGCAAGCCGACAAAGAGTTGCCCCAGATGAAGTCGTTGCCAACCGATTTAAAACCCTTCGATTACATCGATGTCGGGCCGAAAATTCCAAACTATGCGGCAGGGCGAGGTGAAACGCTGAACCTGATGCAGCAACCGGCCTCTGCGAATGAGTCGATGAAGCACCTCGTGACGCCGAAAGGTCTCCACGTTGAACTGTTCGCCGACGAATCGATGTTGGGCGGCAAGATGTTCGGCGGCAAGCCGATTGCGATGAACTGGGACGCTCAGGGGAATTTATGGGTGTGCGAAACGGTCGACTATCCCAATGAATTGCAAGAGCCGGGGCAGGGCCGTGATCGTGTCCGCGTTCTCTCGGACACCGACGGCGATGGACAGGCCGACAAGTCAACGGTCTTTGCCGAAGGCCTAAGCATCCCGACCGCGATCACGTTTCACCGCGGGGGTGCTGTGGTTCAAAACGGAATTGAAACGCTGTACTTGAAAGACACCGATGGTGACGGCCGAGCCGATGTGCGCAAGGTTCTGATTTCGAACTGGACACTGGGCGATACCCATGGCGGAGTCAGTAATTTCAGGCTTGGTCTGGACAATTGGATTTGGGCGATGCAGGGCTACAACGATTCGGCGCCAATCATCAACGGGCGAAAGATTTCGACATTTCGTATGGGATTCTTTCGATTCAAGCTTTCGCAGGACGACGATCCAGTCGTGGAGGAACTTGAGTTTTTGCGGTCGACGACCAACAACACGTGGGGACTGGGGATCAGCGAAGAAGGCCTGGTATTCGGCTCGACCGCGAATCGACAACCAAGTTTTTTCATGCCGATCGCAAACCGGTACTACGAGCGAGTCAACGGCTGGGCACCGGACACACTCTCGATGATTTGCCCAACGCATCTGTTCGATCCGATCACCGATAAGGTTCGCCAAGTGGATCATCACGGCGGATATACCGCGGCAGCCGGGCATGCTTTGTACACCGCAAGAAGCTATCCACAAGCGTACTGGAACCGAACGGCATTTGTTTGCGGTCCTACCGGCAAACTGGTTGGAACATTTGTGATCGAGCGAGACGGCGCTGGGATGAAATCGCACTCGCCGCTGAATTTGATCGCCAGTGATGACGAGTGGACCGCACCCATCATGGCGGAAGTCGGTCCGGACGGAAACGTATGGGTGTTGGATTGGTACAACTACATCGTCCAGCACAATCCGACGCCACAGGGATTCGAGACTGGCAAAGGCCGCGCCTACGAAACCGATCTGCGTGACAAAAAGTATGGTCGTATTTACCGGATCGTTCCTGATGATTCGTCGTCCTTCCGCAGCGAGTCAATAGCCCACGATGCCTCCGACGCCGAACTCGTCGCCGCTTTGCGTTCGCCCACGATGCGAGTCCGGTTGCACGCGCAGCGATTGTTGGTTGAACGCGGTGCATCGAATGTCGAGCCGGATTTGATTCGCATGGTCGACGACCCATCGACCGACGCGATCGGTCTGAATGTCGCCGCGATTCATGCTTTGCATGTACTCGGCGGTCTTGGCCGTTTGGAATCCGACGGGCCCGCGCTGAATGCGGTCACGCGAGCGATCTCGCATCCTTCGGCCGGTGTTCGCCTCAATGCTGTTGGCGTGCTGCCAGAAACGCAGCAAACGGTCGACGCGATTGCCGCAGCGAATTTGATCGCCGACAACGATCATCAGGTCGTCCTCGCGACGTTGCTGAAATTGTCCGACGTTAATGGTGCGGATGCGGGTGCACTCGTCGCCAAAGCCGCGGCAAATCCGATGGTCAGCGGTGATCGCTGGCTTTGTGATGCTTTGGTCAGTGCCGGAGCGATGCACGCGACCGGATTCTTGGCCGCGCTGCTCCAGAATCGTGAACCACTTGGTGTGGGCAGTCTTGCCTGCGTCACTCGAGTCAGCGAACACTTCGCTCGGCTTCGTCCCGATGCGCAGATGACGGAGGCATTGCTCTCTGCAATGGCGACGACAACCTGCAACGCGAACGATTCGATCATTGTCGGCCTCAGTCGAGGTTGGCCCAGTGACCATCAGATTGAATTGAGTGCCCAGTATGATGCGCAGCTGGCAAAATTCTTTGACGCTTCCTCGCCGCTGGCGAAAGGCATGTTGGCTCAGCTCGCGCCGGCGTTGTCCAGCGCCGCGCTGGACGACGCGATTCAGCCGTTGATCGACTCGATGATCAAAAAGATCAACGATCGCAACGCCGATGTCAAAGCCCGGGTCGATGCCGCGAATCGCGTGATTGAGTTGGCGCCGGCTCGCGCCGAGTCCACCGCCGCGATCACAGGCTTGATCGGTCCACAGTCACCGGCATCGCTGTCGACGGGGTTGGTCAACGCACTCGGTAAGTCTTCCGATCCTAGCCTGGATGTGAAGTTGGTCTCGATCGCCCGCACGGGAACGCCTGCGATTCGAGACGCCGTGATGCAGCTTATGTTGTCGCGGGCTGATCTGACCGGAAACCTGTTGGGGGCAATTTCGGCGGGAAAGCTTAGCTTTTCGGATCTGTCGGCTGGGCAGAGGTCTTCGCTTCAGAATCATCCGACGCTGGCGATTCGCCGACGGGCCAAGCGTTTGATGGCGGAAGTTGGAATCGGTGGCAATAGTAATCGTCAACAGTTAGTCGCTCTGAAAGAACCGCTCGCCAAGCTGGCCGGGAATGTTGATAGTGGCAAGGCGATCTTTACAAAGAACTGCGCGACTTGTCATGTGTTCAAGGGAGAAGGCAATGTCGTTGGTCCGAACCTGAATGGCATGTCGGCTCATCCCAAGCTGGAACTGTTGACGCACATTCTCGATCCCAATCGGAGCGTCGAAGCCAATTATCGGCTGTACAACGTGCTGACCGCCGACGGAGTGGTCATTAGCGGTTTGCTGAGCGGCGAAACGTTGACGTCAATCGAAATGGTCGACGCACAAGGCAAACGGCACACCATTCTCCGAGACGAAATTGAACAATTGGTGGCATCGCAAAAGTCGGCGATGCCGGAGGGTTTTGAGCAGTCGATCAACGATGAAGGCCTCGTCGATTTGTTGGAATACCTGACGCAAGCGGAAACCTACATCCCGCTGGGTTTGGAAAGTGTCGCGAACGTCGTGACGACCGAAGGCATGTTTACCAGTCGCAGCAATCATCGCGAGCGACTGATTCTGCCAAAGTACGGAGCGATTGAAGTCGAGGATGTCCCATTTCAGTTGATCGATCCGGATGGGGCGGCCGTCCGCAATGCGCTTATGCTTCACGGTCCCAAGGGAAAGTTTGCTCCAGACTTGCCAAAGTCGGCTAGCATCAGGTGCAAGGTTGCGGTAGAGCGCATCCATCTACTCGGCGGCGTCGCGGGTTGGCCGGGCAAGAAACTGACTTCGCTTATTATCCGCCTGCATTACGAAGACGGAAGCATCGAAGACCATCCGCTTCACAGCGGCAGGCACATTGCCGATTACATTCGGCGTCAGGATGTGCCGGAATCCAAATTCGCGATCGCGGCCCAGGATGGTGGCCAAGTGCGTTATCTATCGATCGCTCCTAAACGTGGTTCCGTGATCGACCGAATCGAGTTTGTGAAACCACAACACAGCGCGGCGCCGCTCGTGTTAGCCGTCACCGTCCAGCGGCCGGTTGAATCAACCAAGGGTTCGCAGCCATCGACACCGTAGTGCTCAGTTGAGTGCGTCCAGTGTTGAAGTCTCGCGCCAAGTCGCCGGGCGAGACTTGACCACAGCGTGTGATATGAGCGACGTCGCGAATGCTGTGACAAGAAAAATCAATCGGCGATTGCGTGCATCGACGCTTGCTGATGCTCGGCCGGCTTGGCTCTATTTGGGTGTGACCATGGGGTTTTCCGTTTTTGGTCCTTGTTCAGGCTGGATTTGCCGCCGACAAAGGGGCGAATTTCCGCGTTGTTCCCGTGCTTTCGGGTGACAAGATATCTAAGAACGTGGACGAGTCATCTCATTGTTCGCAGCCGGGCACCCGTCTAGATTGGTCATTCTCTTGGGCTCCCACCCTGTGCATGTGTTCTCGGCTTATCGTTCGGTCGGATGATTGTTCGGTCGACGCGTTGCGTTGATTCCTGTCGCGGTGCTTAGGGGCCGAAATGGTTTGAGCATCGCGTTGCCGTCTTGCCGGACGTCGATGGTTTTTGTTGATCGGTTTGCGGGTCGAGCCGTCTGCACCATGGGGTAGCGATCGGCGCCGCAAGAATAGGCAAGCACGCACCGAAAGGCATACGTGGATCTGACAATCACCCTCACCTCGTTCCTGTTCTTTACGGGACTCGTCGCATTTCTCACATGGCGAATCACGCGCAATGATGATCACGGTAGCACGGGCGGCTATTTCCTGGCCGGTCGATCACTGACGTTTCCGTTGATTGCCGGATCGCTGTTACTGACAAACCTTTCGACCGAACAAATGGTCGGATTGAATGGAGCCGCTTTCAGCGATGGTTTGTGTGTGATGGTTTGGGAAGTCGTCTGCGTCGTCGCCCTTGTTTTCATGGCGTGGTTCTTTCTGCCAAAATTTCTTCGCAGCGGCGTATCGACGGTTCCACAGTATTTGCAAATTCGATTTGACGACCAGACACAGGTCATCACCAACATCATCTTCTTGGTGGCGTATGTCGGAATTCTGCTGCCGATCATTCTCTATACGGGAGCGACCGGCATGATCGGGATCTTGGATGTCCCATCGATGCTAGGATCATTGCCTGAAACCGTCGGGATGCAGCCTTACAACTGTGCACTGTGGCTAATCGTTTGGTTGGTCGGCTTGATCGGCTCTGTGTATGCGTTGTTCGGTGGGCTGCGAACCGTTGCCGTCTCGGACACACTGAACGGTATCGGACTGTTCGTCGGTGGTTTCATGATCGCAGGATTCGCTTTGTCGCAACTTGGCGGCGAGGGTGGAATTGCCGAGGGCACAAAGCTCTTGCTGGACCAACAACAAGAGCGATTCAATTCGGTCGGAGGCCCAGAGTCATCGGTGCCGTTTGGGACGATCTTTTCAGGAATCTTTCTGCTGAACCTGTTCTACTGGACCACGAATCAGCAAATCATCCAGCGAACGTTTGGGGCCAGCAGTTTGGCGGAAGGCCAGAAAGGCGTTCTGTTGACCGGAGCATTGAAATTGCTCGGTCCGATCTATCTGGTGATTCCCGGCATGATTGCGTTTTCCATGTTCGCCGATCAGGGAATCGACAAAGACAAAGCGTACGGCATGCTGGTGAACAAGGTCTTGCCCGCGCCGCTGACCGGTTTTTTCGCAGCCGCGATGATCGGAGCCATTCTTTCAAGTTTTAATTCGGCGCTCAACAGTTCGTGCACGCTTTTCAGCATCGGGCTTTACAAGAGCGTATTGAAGAAAAACGCGAGTGACGAACAGGTTGTACGATCGGGAAAGATTTTCGGATGGATGATTGCAGTCAGCGCCATGGTCATCGCGCCACTGCTGGATCATCCGGCTATCAAGGATCGCGGTATTTTCGACTATTTACAAAAGATGAACGGGATGTACTTCATCCCGATTTTTGCCGTTGTCTTGATCGGGATGCTGACCAAGCGAGTGCCACCGATTGCGGCAAAGATAGGGCTTGTCGCGGGATTCGCCGTGATCGCCGCTGGATACTTTGTTCCACCGCTGGACAAAATTGTTGCATCCATGCATGAGTTCCACTTTCTGGGGCTCGTATTCAGCTGGCTGTTGGTGTTGATGTTAGTCATTGGCGAAATCAAGCCGCGCGATACCGAGTTCGAACAACAAGATGTCGGTGCTGTCGACATGACACCGTGGCGTTATGCACGTCCCGCCGGTATCACGCTGATCGTCATCGTCTTTACGATTTATGTGGCGTTCGCGGACTTCTCGGTGCTGACGTCATCGACAGGGAAATAACGATATGGCGGGCGAGCCGACTTCAAGCTGGTGCCGCCAGAACGGCTTTAACAACACAATGATCGATCGATTCAGGCACGCTTGCCTGTGCTACCAATCCTCAGGGAACCCATCGAAATGAAACGACGAATCGCATTTTTGATTCCACTAGTTTTTTCAACACTTTGCAACATCGGTGCACAGGAAGTTGTCGATCAGTGGCGATACACACTGCGGCGCCCCGCCAGCGATTGGCGACAAGTTAATTTTGATGATGCGGATTGGAAAGAGGGATTGGGTGGTTTCGGGGTGATTGATACGCCCGGATCACGCGTGGGTACGATTTGGGCGACCAACACCATTTGGTTGCGGAAACAAATTCCGCTTGCCAAGGTTCCCGCGGAACCTGCATTGTTGATTCATCACGATGAGGATGCAGAGGTTTTCATCAATGGAACCAAGATCGCAACGTTGAAAGGATTCACAACCGATTACAAGGTCGTACGGATCCCTGCGGATAAACGATCAGCCATCCATGCCGGAAAGAATCTGATGGCAGTCCGCTGCGGTCAGAAAACGGGCGGTCAATTCATCGATGTGCACCTGATTGATGCCGGCAACGTTCCCAACTTGCCCGAACCCAAACGCGATACTTCGCCATTTCAGTCGGATTTGATTACCCGCTGGGGCAGCGATGTCACCGCGGAAAACGCGTGGACCGAATACCCTCGTCCACAGATCAGGCGAGAGGACTGGACCAATCTGAACGGGTACTGGGACTATGCGATTACGCCCATCGATGAGGCTAAGACGCCAACAGCTTGGCAAGACAAGATTCTCGTTCCGTACTGTCTTGAATCAAAACTTGGTGGCGCTCAGCGTTTGCTGGACGCGACCGAGGCACTTTGGTATCGCCGTACCTTTGACGCCGAACGCGTGGACGGTCAGCGATTGCTGTTGAATTTCGAAGCGGTCGACTACCGTTGCGAAGTGTTTGTCAATGGAAATCGTGTTGGCTCACACGTTGGCGGGAACGATCCGTTTTCGTTTGACGTCACCGATTCGGTCACGACGGGAGAAAACGAGTTGATCGTTCGTGTCGAAGACGCGACCGAGGAATATCAGCTTCGTGGAAAGCAGGTGATCAATCCACGCGGAATTTGGTACACGCAGGTGTCCGGTATTTGGCAAACGGTATGGATGGAGTCGGTTCCCGCAAACTATCTTCGTGACGTTAAGGTTTCGACCAATGCAGAGTCGGGTACGATCACCGTCACACCGATCGCATCACAGAACGCGAATGCGAGAGTTGTCGTAAAGCAGGGTGGGACGACGGTTGCGCAAGCATCGGGTTCGGGCGCGATTACCCTGACGATTGCGGAGCCAAAACTTTGGTCGCCTTCCTCACCGACGCTCTACGATCTGGAAGTCAGTCTGCTCGATGCATCCGGCAAGGAAGTGGATCGCGTCGATTCTTACGCCGGTATACGTGACGTTGGCAAAGTCAAAGACGCTGACGGCCACTGGCGATTCACTCTGAACGGCGACGCGATTTTTCACTGGGGACCGCTCGATCAAGGCTGGTGGCCGGACGGTTTGTTGACGCCGCCATCGGACGAAGCGATGTTGTTCGATATCCAGTGGCTCAAAGACGCCGGATTCAACATGATCCGTAAGCACATCAAGGTCGAACCACGACGCTATTATTACCACTGCGATCGTTTGGGTATGATGGTTTGGCAAGACCAAGTCAGCGGCGGTGTCGGTCAAGCTTGGCCGGCTTGGACGCGGCTAAAACCTGAACCCGTGGACGCGGAATGGCCGGCGAAACAGCACAAGCAGTACATGCTGGAACTCGAGCGAATGATTGCCGCGCTAGAGAGTCATCCTTCGATTGTCAGTTGGGTTCCCTTCAACGAACGTTGGGGTCAGCACAAAACGATGGAGGTCGGAAAGTGGACGGCCGAACGAGACCCGTCTCGGATTATCAATATCGCCAGTGGCGGAAACTTTTGGCCGGTTGGTGACGTCGTCGATGCGCATCATTATCCGCACCCTGAGTTTCCGTTTACCGATGGTCAGGGCGGGCGTTTTGATCCGTTTATCAAAGTCATGGGTGAGTTCGGCGGCCACGGCTTGCCCGTCGATGGACACCTTTGGGACGCGGGGCGTCGCAACTGGGGCTACGGTGACATCCCCAAGAATGAGGCGGAATACAAAGAACGCTACGTCACATCGATTGAGATGCTGGACCAGCTGCGGCGTCAAGGAATTGCCGCGGGCGTTTACACGCAGACCACCGATGTCGAAGGCGAAATCAACGGCCTGATGACGTATGACCGTAAGGTCATCAAGCTTCCGGCTGCGGAGCTTGCCCAGCTGCACAAAATGTTGTTCACGGCAATCGAAACATCGAACGCAGCACAATTCCCAAAATCCGCGTTTATCGAGCAAAAGACGGATCGTAAGCCCGCGCCCGTGATGGACGCCGAGACGATTCGGGCCGGACTGAAGTCGCATGATCGCGCGCTATATATCAAGTCTGGCTGGATCCGCGATCCCTACATCACGTTGGGGCCTGACGAGATGTACTACCTGACCGGTACCCAGCCAACCGAAGGCGATCCGCGAGAGATCGAAAATCCTTACAACCTCGGGCTGGGCGACCAGAGCATCGTTGGCGATCAAGTGCGTGTGTATCGAAGCAAGGACCTGATCGAGTGGGAATCGCTGGGGCCCATCTTCTCCGTCGATGACACGATGAAGGCACAGAGCGGAAAGAAGATTGACAAACGATTGATCTGGGCCCCCGAAGTTCATTGGATGCCACATCTGGGAACCGGTGGACGCTGGGCGTTGGTGCATTGCCCCAAGGTGCATTCCAGTCTTGCACTTTCCGCCGGCAAAGAGCTCACCGGACCATGGACGCATCCAATGGACGGGGCGATGGGGCGGCGACATGACCCATCTTTGTTCACCGACGATGACGGGACCGTGTGGATGTTGTGGGGCAACACGCAAGTTGCACCATTGGACAAAGGTCTGACGAAATATACCGCCGAAGCGGTCCGCATCGATCCGGCGGGAACACGTCCGGGGCCCGACGGAAAACCGATCAGTCGCATTGGTCACGAAGGCGCCACGATGATTAAAGTGGGCGGTAAATACGTCCACTTAGGAACAGCGTGGTCGACCGATCAAGGACGCAAGGGCAGCTACAATCTCTACTATAGCGTTGCGGATAAAATCACCGGTCCGTACGGGCCACGAAAATTTGCCGGTCGTTTCTTGGGGCACGGGACTCCGTTTCAAGACAAAGATGGCAAGTGGTGGTGCACGGCATTCTTTAACGCCAACGTCCCGCCGCTGGCTCGCGACGGGATACAGCAAACGGATATCGGTGACAACGCAAAAACGATCAACGAGCAGGGCGTCACGATCGTTCCGCTGGACGTCCGCATGCTAGAAAATGGCGAAGTCTTTATTCGGGCCAAAGACCCGGACTATGCCACGCCAGGCCCCGATGAAGCACAAGCGTTTTAAGTCGAGTCTGTTCTCCGGTTCGCATCGAAAACGAACCCTCCCTCAAGACAAATCCTCTCACCCAAGCCAGGTACGATGAATTCACGGCAACGAATCCTTGCGGCGCGAGTTGTCACAGCACTTCTGGCAGTCTTCCTGTGCAGTATCGACACCTCGTGCGACGCGGCGCGGCCCAACGTGGTCGTGGTCATGGTCGACGATATGGGATTTTCCGATATCGGTCCCTACGGAAGCGAGATACCAACGCCACACCTGGATGCTCTGGCGAGCAATGGCGTTCGCTTTTCTCAGTTTTACAATACCGGACGGTGCTGTCCGACGCGTGCTTCGCTATTAACGGGACTGTATTCGCATCAAGCCGGTATCGGGTGGATGACGACGGACCAAGGCAAGCCGGGATATGCCGGACGCTTGAATGAGCAATGCGTGACGATCGCCGAAGTGCTGCAGGATGATGGCTACTTCACCGCGATGACGGGTAAGTGGCACGTCGGTTTCGGCCACGGCGTGACTCCGTGGGGACGAGGGTTTGATCGCAGCTTGAATTTGCCCGCCGGTGGCTTGCATTTTTCTAATCAGACCGGTTCGAAAGGCGGTTCGAAGCTGTTCTTGAACGGCAACGAAATCGCAAAGGATGACGACCGGTTCGATCCGCCGTGGTATGGCAGCGACTTGTGGACTGAGCAAGGGATCAAATTTGTCGACGAAGCGATTGCACAGAAGAAACCGTTTTTCTGGTATCTGGCTCATGTCGCACCGCACTTTCCGTGCATGGCGCCCGAAGGGACGATTGCCAAATATCGCGGGAAATACATGAAAGGGTGGGATCGGCTGCGCGAGGAACGCTATGCCCGACAAATCGAATCGGGGTTGATCGACGAGAATTGGAAATTGGAACCGCGCCCCGATGATGTCCCGGCTTGGGATTCACTGTCGCCAGAACAGCAAACGCGCTATGACGACATGATGGCGATCTATGCAGCGATGATCGAAGAGATCGACAAGAACATGGGCAAGCTGGTCGATGCCCTGCGCCAGCGAAACCAACTCGACAATACGCTGATTCTGTTTCTCTCGGACAACGGCGGAAACGCAGAAGCCGGTGTGAGTGGCAAATACGATGGCGACCACCCCGGTGACCCACACTCCAACGTGTTCATCGGCAAGTGCTGGGCCCATTTGAATAACACTCCGTTTCGCAAGTACAAACACTATAACCACGAAGGCGGCATCGCGACGCCTCTGATTGCGCACTGGCCGGCGGCCATCAAGCCGACAACGAATAAGGGCGGTTGGATCACAACACCAACACACTTGATCGACATCATGGCGACTTGCGTCGATCTGGGTGCAGCAGATTATCCAT
The DNA here is from genome assembly GCA_963975425.1 of uncultured Pirellulaceae bacterium. Classification (GTDB taxonomy): domain Bacteria; phylum Planctomycetota; class Planctomycetia; order Pirellulales; family Pirellulaceae; genus CAXBGS01. The sequence goes on along the minus strand of CAXBGS010000002.1, from coordinate 28,049 downwards.
CCGGGGTCAACGGAAATCGGATCGTGCCAATGCAGGGACAGAGCCTAAAGCCATTGCTGACCGGCCAAGGCGAGATGGCGGAGCGGCCGTTGTACTGGGAACACGAGGGGAACGCTGCGATCCGTGTCGGTGACCGCAAGCTTGTACGGCAAGGGGTGAAGGGCAAGTGGGAACTGTTTGATCTCAAGGACGACCGAACCGAACAAAATAACCTTGCCGCACAAAGCCCTGACGAGGTGGTGACGTTGAGAAAGCAATGGCGCAGCTGGGCAGAGCAGGCCAACGTGCTGCCGAAGCCTCCTGCCAAAAAGAAAAACAAAGCAAAATCGAAATCGGCAGCAAAATCGAAATTGACCAAGTCGAATGCGCAAAAATAACGCGAGTGCGAAAAAGTGACGCGGACGCAATGATTCGAGTTCGTGGCTTCGCGCAACGAGAGTCGCGTCAGCCGCTGCGACCGTTGCAAAGGAGTCGGGCGATTCGACCGCCACAGTCAATGCCAACCAACGTCGCACTCGACTGGCACACCTGAACGGCGACACGGTTGTCTCGTCATTGCGAGCCGCATCACTGACGCGGCCGGGCACATCCCACTGCCTTACGCCCATCGGCTGATCGAAATACGCCGCTAAGGTGACGACGAAACCGTGCCGCGAATAACTCGCACATTTCCGACTGATTTTTAGCGTCTTGGCACTTTCATGCTAACCGGGAACACAATCGTGAAGGTCAGGAGGCTTCGCGTTCGCTAAGGTTAGCGTGTAGGTGATTCTCGAAAGCCGTTTTGTTAATCGAGATAGCGATTTTTTTGACCTCAACCACTAGCGATCCAATGTCAAGTTCCGTGAAATCGTTTTGTTTTGCTTCGGTGACGCTGGCAGTCTTGTTTGGCGCGAATGCGAAAGCCGATCAAACGAAGCCCAACATCATCGTGTTCTATACCGATGATCACGGGCATGCAGATTTATCGTGCCAGCAGGTTTTGGACGACATCAGGACGCCCAATGTTGATGCGTTGGCTCGCAGCGGTGTGTTGGCCCGACACGGCTATAGCACCGCGCCACAGTGCGTTCCATCACGTGCGGGTTTGTTGATCGGAAAGTTTCAATCCAAATTCGGCGTGGAATCCAATGGCGAGTCATTGGACGGATTCAATGCCGAATTGACGATTGCCGAGCGTCTGCAGGCGGCCGGGTACGTCACAGCACAGTTCGGAAAGTGGCATCTAGGGACCGGCCCCCAGATCACAGAGCACGGATTCAAGCACGTCTTTAACCAGAATGCTCAGCGGCCATTCGCGTCGAACATCACGCTCTCGGGCAAGGATCGACCCATGTCGAGTCTGGATCCCGAAATGTATCACGTCGATGGCTGCAGCCGCGCTGCCGCGTCGGTGATCGAACGTTACAAAGACGACCCGTTCTTTCTGTACGTGGCGTACCGGGCACCGCATGTTCCGCTCGATGCGACAAAGAAATATTTGGATCGCTTTCCAGGTGAAATGCCTGAGCGTCGACGCCAAGCGTTGGCGATGCTGTCCGCGGTGGATGACGGAGTCGGATTGGTACTAGACACGCTGCAAAAACATGGGCTGCGAGAAAAGACACTGGTTTTCTATATCGGTGACAACGGCGCTCCTTTAAAGATCCACAAAGCGGACGTGCCGGGCGGTGGTCCCGGTTGGGATGGTTCGCTGAACGATCCGCTCAATGGCGAGAAAGGAATGCTGGCCGAAGGCGGCATGCACGTGCCGTTCGTCATCTCTTGGCCGACAAAGATCCCCGGCGGACAAGTCTATGATCATCCGATTAGCGCATTGGATGTTGCCGCGACCGCCACGGCTATCGCTAACATCGAAACGGGAACCGACGATCTGGACGGTGTGAATTTGATCCCATTTCTGACCGGTGAGATCCGGTCGGCACCGCACGATGCGTTGATGTGGCGGTGGGTATCTCAAGCGGCCATTCGCGAAGGCAAGTGGAAATTGCTGCGTGGCGGGGATCGCGAATACCTTTACGATCTCAATGCTGACATCGAGGAAAAGCACAACCTCGCGTCGACGCATCCGGACGTCGCCGAGAGGCTTCGCGGAAAACTTGTCGAATGGTCGAACACACTGAGCCCTCCTGGACTGACAACATCGCCAATGTCGACCGTGTGGAATGGCTATTTCGATTACTACTTGGATGGCAAACCAGCGCAGCCACTTCGCGGGAAATTTGCTTCACCCGATCCATCGACGAAATCTTTGAAAGGGTGGGTCGCACGCGGAACTTTGCTCAAGGTTGAGGGTGCTGATTTAGCGATCAATTCTGGACGCAAAAGCAAGACGCCGTTTCTGGCAAAGACTGGGATGAAATTGACTGGCCCCGTCATGGCAACCTTAAAGTTGAAATCGCAGGGCGGCGGCAAAGCTTCGATCGCTTGGCGGACATCCGACGAGAAAGATTTTTTACCCAACGCCAAAGTCGCTTTCGATCTGGATGATACCGATGCATGGCAAACCGTCCAGGTTGAAATTCCAGCGAAGGGGCAACTCATTCATGTTCGTCTGATCGCACCTGCCGGATCGACGTTAGTGAGGCAGTTCGACTTGAGGTCGGCGACCGGCGAAAACGTTTCACTTTGGTAACCGCGCCTTGTCGGAGCAGTTCTGCAGCGATTGAGAATCGCTGACGTTAACATTCAACAAACCAATGACCATGCACCAAACTTTTCGGAAGATGCGATCTGGCACGTTCGCACTTATCGTCGTCATCACTCAGCTTGCGAGCCCGATTCCCGTTGCCGCCGAGGATCTTCATCGACTCGACAACGATACCGTTCGTGTCGGCATCGATCTGGACAAGGGAGCGGCGATCACTTGGCTGTCTTGGGCTGACTATCCCGACAACATGGTCAATATTGCCGACCCAGGGCGTTTGATCCAGCAATCGTACTATGCCGGTCGGCGTCTGGACCGAACGGCTGATGGCCAACACGCGTCGTGGAGCCCATGGTCGTGGAATCCGATCCAAGGTGGCGGGGTTGGTTCTTGGGCACGCGTGACCGAGTTTCGCCGCGACGATCAGTCCTTGTTTGCCGAGACCATTCCCAAACTGTGGGACATGCCCGATGAGGAAGCTGCTGCACGGATGCGACAGTGGACTTCGTTGATGCCGTCGATACCCAACGCGGTGCAGGTGAAGTGCGAATTCGTTGCGCAACGCGGCGAAAATGATCGTTGGGGAGAGGTCCGATTGAATCCACAGGAAGTTCCTGCGTGTTACTTCACGCGAAATTTTCAATGGGTAAAGAGTTATTTGGGCGACGGAAAATGGCGTGACGAATCGCAACCTCCCGGTCCTCCCTGGGGAAAAGCAACGCCTCCGCTGAACGTGATGGCGTTGTTTGAAAAAGACGGGCAGGGTGTCGCTGTGTTCAGCCCATCGGCGACACAACATTGGAACTTTGGTCCGCATGGACGCGGGGGCAGCGGCAAACCAACCGACGGGCCTTGTATGCATGTCGCACCGATCGACCGCGTCATGCTGGGGCCCCGTTCCATCTATCGATATCGATATTGGCTAGTCGTTGGCGATCAGCCGGCGATTTCAGAAACGATCGATCGTCTGCTCGAGCTTTATGCTGACGAGCGGGCCGAGTTAGTGGATCCTTGATCAGCAAAACGCCGTCGACTCAATTACCGTTGTCCTTGCGGCAAGCTGAATCGGACGTTGTTATCATTTAGGCCCACGACGTCTCGTTTCCCCAGGGAAAGGTCTTTTGATGAAATCATTGTTTGCTGTCGCCACGTTTCTGTTTGTAATGCCCGTCACTTCGATGGTTGCTTGGGCAAGCGAGCGTCCGAACATTCTTGTCGCCATTGCTGATGACCAGAGCTATCCGCATTGTTCTGCGTACGGTTACCAAGCGATTTCGACGCCCGCGTTCGACCGCGTCGCAAAGTCAGGCGTGTTGTTCAATAACGCATTCACACCTGCGCCTGGTTGCAGCCCCATGCGTGCGGCGTTCTTGACCGGTCGACAGATTTGGCAGATCGAACACGCCGGCACGCATGCCAGTTCGTTTCCGATCAAGTACGATTCCTATCAAAAACGGCTCGAGGATGCCGGGTACTTTGTCGGATACACCGGTAAACCGTGGGCACCGGGCAATTTCAAAGAGAGCGGTCGGACACGAAACCCAGCCGGGCCTGAGTTTGGTAAGCAAAAGTTGGATCCGCCCGAAGGAATTTCGAAAACGGACTATGCGGCAAATTTTGGCGACTTTCTAAAAGCACGCCCGAAAGATCAGCCTTTTAGTTTTTGGTACGGTGCGACTGAACCGCATCGCAGTTTTGGCAAAGGCTTGGGAGCCGAGCATGGCTTGGATGCGGATAAGGTTGTGGTGCCGCCGTTCTTGCCCGACACCCCCGAGATCCGCAGCGATATTCTGGACTATTGTTTTGAAATTCAGTGGTTCGATCGCCACCTGGGTGAAATGCTCGACGCACTGGAAGCCGCCGGCGAGCTAGAAAATACGTTGGTGGTGGTTACCAGTGATAATGGCATGGCTTTTCCACGGGCGAAAGCGAATTGCTTTGAGTATGGGATTCACATGCCACTGGCGGTTGCCTGGCCTGCCAAATTTCCTGCCGGTCGAAGCGTGGATGACGTGGTTAGCCTGATCGATGTCACAGCGACGATCTATGACGTGACCAATGTCCCGCCGCCAAGTGCAACACCGCTGGCGGGGCGATCGCTGCGCAACGTATTGGCATCGAACGAAAACGGTATGGTCGATCCGCAGCGCGACGCCACGTACTCGGGGCGTGAACGGCATTCGTCATCTCGGTACAACACGCTTGGTTATCCGCAGCGGGTCATCCGTACAACAGATTACCTGTACATTCGCAACTTCAAACCTGAGCGTTGGCCCGCGGGCGCCCCTCGAAAGCTAGGCGCCGGCAAGTATCCAACGGATTCGGAAGTGCAACAATCGGTCCTCGGTCCGATGCACGGCGGTTATGCCGATATCGACCCGTGCCCTTCCTTGGACTTTCTGGTTGCCAATGCCAAGGATCCTCAACTGGGAAAATACTTAGCGTGGGCCGTCGATCGGCGGGCTGGCGAAGAATTGTACAACATCAAAAACGATCCTGGCTGCTTACATAACTTGGCCGATGACGATGCGCATCGGAAAGTCAAAGACGAACTTGCAAAGCGGTTGACCGACTATTTGATCAAGACGGAAGACCCACGCGTGGTTGCTTCTGACGGAGGCGATATTTTCGAAACGTATCCACGCTACAGCCGACTGCGTTGGTTCCCGGTGCCCGACTGGGCGAAAGCGAATCCCGACAGCGTGCCCAAAATGGACTGGCTTGAGGAACGACGTCCGGCAAAGTGAAACGGCGAACCCCTTGTCCGGCCAATTGGTGCTCTCGGTACTATGATCGCATGGAAATGCCGCGACGAATCAAGTTGGTGGTCATCTGTTGCACTCGAGCATCGGGGCCGTGAGGTCTTGTGAAGTGCGCCGTCGGGATCATGTGCCCCGGCGGCGACGACAGGCCCTGAGACCAGAAAATCGTTGAGGCGTTGAAGACAAAATTGTTTTTGGGGCCGGGAAAGATGGTCGATTGCCAGTGCCCGGGTCGGCGACCGCCGGCCCACACGGTTCCTTCGGCCAAAATTTTCAGACCGGCGCGATCGATGTCGGCATCGCCGTGATATTCCCAGCCGACCAGCCCAGGGATCGCGTCTCCCTTTTTCATTTTCGTGCCATCGAATAACCAGTGATCCGGGCGGGTGCAAATCCAATCGCCTCCGCCGTTAAACGGCACCACGCTGCGGGCTCCGATAATCTTGCGTTCGTCAGGCCCAGCAGATTGCAGCGGTCCAAAAAGTCTTGCGTAGGCATCCGTTTCTTCGGTCCGAAGATCGCCGTAGCAACCTGCTCGGGAAATGATGCGATCGGGATTGCCAGTGGACGAGCGTTCAAACGGACTGACCATATAGACGCTGTTGGCGCTCAACCAAGCGACGTTCAAGCCTTGTTCGATCGCCGACTGCATCGCTTTGTACTGACGCACGTCCCAGTACTCATCGTGACCAACGCTCAAAAAGAGGCGGCTGCGAGTGATATCCTCGGCACGTTTGACGTCCGCGTTACTGCAATAGGTAACGTCGTAACCTTGTTGTTCTAGCCAATAGCACAGCGGATATTCCCACAGCAAGAATTCGCCAGAACCGACGCTTTGCGGCTGATCAATGTTTTGCACGTACTTGCCATAAGGCCGATCAAAGCTGACGGCGACGCCGGGGTTGTGGGCTCCGCCGGGATGCGTGTACAGCGATTCGTTTTCGGGCCATCGATTGTACGCCTGCCAAGTGTTGTCAGAACATTGAAAGATCACATCGGCCGGCCTGTCGTCGCGCACAAGGAAAATGACGTAACTTTGCCAGTACGGATGGTCGCCGTCGGGCACCGTCGTCAGGCGACCTAAATAGACGCCGCTTGGCCAATCATCGGCAACGGTGAAGGATACCGAGGCGTCCCAGCTGCACTCTCGCAACCGACGTTCACCGATCTCGGGGACCGGCTGAGTCTTGCCCTCAAGGGGCCCGAATTCGGCAACCCGTCTCGCTCCCGCGCCGCCGTAATATCCCATTCGAAACACTTCCAATCGGAAGCGGCTGACCGGATCCGTGCTAACGTAAACCGACATTTGTTCGCCCGCTCGAATCGATTGATGCGAGCAGTAGCCTTCGATCAGCTTTGTGCGAAAATTGCCGTGGTTGATTTGGACGCGAGTGAGTTGCCAGTCGGTCGAACCGGGACGAGCGTTTTCGGTTTCGATGGCGTTGGGCGGCGAGTCGGCACCGAGGGCCGTTGCTGCCATCCCCGTTGCGGCAACCGCTTTAAAAATGTCGCGACGATCAAGGTTTTTGTCGGTCATGATGTGTCTCGGGTGTAATTGTGTTCACATTCACCGAGGCACGGCGTGACGTCATCCAACTTTGATACGTTTGACGATTCTTGCCACAAAGGGGTCGATTTCCATTCCCCAGACGCGCCCGATGATCTCATTGGCGTCTAGCGTACCGGATTCCCATTGCTTGACGAGCATCAGGGCCGTGGATGGATCGCACGGCGTAGTCGCGACGCTGCGAATGGTCTGCAGCATCGAATCCATGGTGCCACGGTCGCCATAGGTACCGCTGCGGTAACAAGCGTGACCGAGCGCGAGGGCGAGAGTCTTTGATTTTGCTTCATCCTCAAGCTCAGCCGCAAAACGTTTTTCCGCTCGGTCGGTGAGCGCTTTGAATTTTCGGTTGGATAACCACGCCATTGGTCTGCCTTTGCGAAACCGCGTCGTGAAGAGTCAGAGGTGACGCGGATAATGCGTTATAGCCGATCTTGAATGCCACGGGAAAACCTATTTTCAATTTGCAGCCCCTCGTTAGGTGCATGCAAATCGAATCGCTGTGTGTGCGGCATCGAAAGATGGCTGAACAATCGAGATGCTTCCCGGATCACGCGTTGTGCCTCTCGTTACCGCCAGCCATCCTCGACGGAACCATTCGGGGCGATTGCAAGGGTTCGGACCGGTTTGCAGCGTCACCGCATCGCTATCGCTGAGTGCGGTATTGGGCGAACGTTAGCCTTGTGATTCGGTGACGGCTCGCAGTGATTTCTCCAGTCCGTTCTTGATGTGGCGAGCGGCGGCGGCCGATGCGGCACGAGCGCCGCCCTCTGTGATCGCTTTCAAAATGGCGGCGTGCTCGAGGCACGTTGCCCGCATTGATGATTCGTCATATCGGTGGCGTCGAACACCAAACACCCTGGTCAAAATATGTGATTGGCCGGCGGTGCGAATCATGGCCCGGTTTCCGGTCGCCTCGATCACTTGCATGTGGAACTGAAAGTCGGCCTTATCAAATTGTGATGAGATTCGTTTGTCCGCGAACTCTTTTCCCGAATCGGCATGCCGCTGGGTCAGATCGACCATTCGCTGCAGCGATGCTTTTAATTCGGATCGCTGCGTTTCGTCGGCCCGCTGAGCCGCCAGTCGTGCTGCGTAGGGTTCGATCGCCAGCCGGACTTCATAAATCTCGAGCAATTCGTCGCGATCGATCCGTCGAACAACCGCCCCCAATTGCGGAACCAACTCGACGAGCCCCTCGTTGGCAAGCTGGCCGGCGGCTTCGCGAACGGGCGTTGCGCTGACTCCGATTTCTTTGCCGATGGGGCCGTACAGCAAGCGGGTTCCCGGGGCGAAGTCGCCTGATATCAGTTTCTCGCGCAGGTGTTGATAAGCGCGGGCGGCGTGGGTTTCATTGCTCATGCTTGCAAGCGAAAAGTCTATAGATTAGTGTTTAGCAAAGTCTATAGATTAGCAGGCGGCGGCGAACCGACAAGTGCGAACCGGCAATTGTCAGGGCGTCGATGGTGGCAAATGTGTCGCGTGTCTGCGAGAAACGCCTATTGAAAGAGACGGCAGTGTCACAGCCGAACGAAAATACGAGCGCGACGAGCGATTCAGCGCCAGAAAACCCGGCAAAGGTCGCCGAGCCACGTTTCACCGGCATCGTGCCTCCGCTGGTCACACCCTTGTCTTCGCGCGATACGACTGACATCGACGGGCTTCATCGGTTGCTCGACCACGTGATCGAAGGTGGCGTGTCGGGAGTCTTCATTCTTGGAACGACGGGTGAAGCGCCGAGTTTGAGTTATCGGCTGCGACGAGAAATGATCGCCGAAACGACACGCATCGTGTCCGGACGTGTCCCCGTTTTGGTCGGTGTGACCGATACAGCCTTTGTCGAATCGGTTGACTTGGCCAAACATGCGGCGGACTGTGGCGCCGACGCATCGGTCCTAACGACACCGTACTATTTTCCCGCTGGGCAAACCGAACTGACGGCGTATGTGGAAAACATCGCACCGCTGATTCCCTTGCCATTGATGCTGTACAACATGCCCGGTTTGACCAAGGTGTGGTTCGATATCGAAACGTTGGAAATTTTGTCGCGCATCGATTCGATCGTCGGCGTCAAAGATAGCAGCGGCGACTTGGACTATTTTGCCAAGCTTTGCAAACTAAAATCACGGCGACCGGATTGGAGTATCTTGATCGGGCCCGAAGCGAAGCTGCCGGAAGCACACCAGTGCGGCGGCGACGGTGGCGTGTGCGGGGGCGCAAACGTCGCGCCACGTTTGTTTGTCGACTGTTACAACGGCTTGATCACGGGCGACAAAGATGCCGTGAATACCGCCATGCAGCGGATCAATGGTTTTCAAAAAATCTATGACGTCGGCAAGTACGCGTCGCGTCACATCAAGGCGACGAAATCTGCGTTATCGCTGTTGGGGATTTGCAGTGATTTGCCGGCGGACCCCTTTCACCGATTCTTGCCACCCCAGCGGGCTCAAGTCGAATCCATTTTGCGGGAGATCGGCGTTCTATGATCGCGGCGGTCTTCTTTAGCGGATTCGACTGGTCGGTCCTGATCGGTTATTTCGTCGGCATCATGGGGCTGGGCTTTTTCTTCTGGCGAAGAAATAACTCGGCTGACCAATTCACCGCCGGTGGCAGGTCGCTGCCGGGGTGGCTTTGCGGCCTTTCTATTTTTGCGACCTATCTAAGCAGTATCAGCTATCTAGCGCTGCCAGGAAAAGCGTTTGTCGACAACTGGAACGCATTCATGTTCTCGTTGGCGCTGCCCTTTGCCGCGCTGATCGCAGTGAAGTACTTCGTTCCGCTGTACCGTCACTCGAACGAAGTTTCGGCGTACTCGCTACTGGAGACTCGGTTCGGCCTTTGGGCAAGAATCTATGCAAGTTGCTTTTACTTACTGTTTCAAATTGCGCGGATCGGCGTGGTGATGTATCTGATGGCCCTGCCGATGGCCGTGCTCTTTGGTTGGGACATCCGCACCGTGATCGTCGTCACCGGCGTCATCGTCACGCTGTATTCGTTTGTCGGCGGCATTGTGGCAGTGATCTGGGCAGACGCGATTCAAGCGATCGTGCTGCTTGCGGGCGCAATTCTTGCGCTGGGTATCCTGATGTCGGGTATGCCTGATGGAGTTTCCGGCGTGATTGATGTCGCCAATTCCGAAGGAAAGTTCTCGCTCGGCAGCGCATCGCTGACCGACATCTCGCAGCCCACGATTTGGGTCGTGTTGGCGTTTGGACTGTTCGATAATTTGCGAAATTTTGGCATCGATCAAAGTTACGTTCAGCGATACATCGCATCGAGCAGCGATCGTGAAGCGGCCAAGAGCGTATGGCTGGGGGCTTTGCTTTACGTTCCCGTGAGCGCGCTGTTCCTGTTCATCGGTTCGTCGCTGTATGCCTACTATGAAACGCACCCATCGGACGTGGAAGAAGTCCGTCTGATTGTTGCGGAGCAGAGGTTGATGCAAGCCGGAATTTCGGTCGAGGATCCGACGTACTCGGTTCAATTGCAGCAGGCGTCCAGTGAGCTGACGGAAAAGGATATTGGCGATCGAGTTTTTCCGCATTTCATTGCATCGCATCTTCCCACGGGCGCGCGTGGATTGCTGATCGCTGCGGTGTTCGCGGCTGCCATGAGCACGGTTTCGACTTCCTTGAACTCCTCCGCCACATTGGTGATGAGTGATTTCTATCAACGATTGATCCGTCCCGACTGTACCGACCGTCAAAAGGTCAAGGTGTTGCGGGGATCGACGATCGCTTGGGGGGCAATGGGGACCGTGATGGCGCTAGCCTTGGTGCGGCTAACCGAGAGCGTGTTGGATATTTGGTGGCTGCTATCGGGAGTCTTAGGTGCCGCGATCGTCGGATTGTTTTTGTTGGGACTGTTGGTTCCGACCATCCGATCCGGGCGGTCAGTGGTCGTGTTGGGATGCGGGATGGCTGTCATTGCGTGGATGGCACTTTCGAACAGTCCGTATTGGCCAAGCTCTCTGGATGGTTTGGCTAGTCCTTTTCATCCGTTCTTGGTCATCGTGATCGGTCCGCTCGTGATGATCATGGTCGGATGGTTGATCGGAAATCGTCAGGAGACATCGGATGCAACTTAAGCGAACTCAAAGGCATCGATCCAATCAGGTGACCGCGATCGTCGCCGTGATGTTGTGGTCGTCCATTTCCGTGCAAGCACAAGGCACGGTTTCCGTGCAAGCACAAGGCACGGTGGATTCAAGTGCGCGGCCCAATGTGATTTTGATCTTGGCTGACGATTTCGCGCTAGGCGATTTAGCGGGCGGGGATGGGTATCCAACGCGGACACCCAATCTTGACCGGTTTGCCGAGCAAAGTGTTCAATTCACTCAGGCTTATAGCGCATCTTGTGTTTGCGCGCCCGCTCGAGCTGCTTTGTTGACCGGGCGGTACCCTCACCGCACCGGTGTGGTGACGTTGAATATGAATACGTTTCCCGAAATGACTCGGCTAAAACGTGATGAGCAAACGATTGCCGATCTGATGAGTGATGCCGGATATGCCACAGGACTGATTGGGAAATGGCACGTCGGACGCGGCAACGGATACAATCCGAATGACCGTGGGTTCAAGGAATTCGAAGGCTTCGACGGTTCGCAAGTACTTTCGTATTTCGATTACCAACTGGACATCAATGGCGAACCCAAAAAAGTCAACGACAAGTATTTGACGGATGATTTGTCGGACCGAGCCATCCAGTTTGTAAAGCGACACCGAGACCATCCATTCTTTTTGCACCTGGCGCACTACGCACCGCATCGACCACTCGAAGCACCTGAGGAAATTGTCGGTAAATATCGTCGGCAGGGATTTGGGAAGTCCAACGCGACGATTTACGCGATGATCGAGGTCATGGATCGGGGCATTGGCCGTCTGCTCGATGCGCTAAGCGAGATCGGCTTGGCAGAGAACACCATCGTGATCTTTGCCAGCGATAATGGGCCGGATCCGGTTACCGGTCGACGTTATAACGGCGAGCGACGCGGGACAAAGTATCAAGTCTATGAAGGCGGGATTCAAGTTCCACTGTTTGTTCGCTGGCCGAGCCAATTGCAGCCTGGCCAGAGGGATCAGCTTGTCCATTTCGTGGATTTTCTGCCGACCATACTTGACCTGTGTGGAATCCAGACGAAAAGCGTGAATCCAATCGATGGGCAAAGTTTCGCATCGGTGCTGCGCGACGCTTCGGCGCCTTTTTCGCGGGCGCAGTACTGGCAATGGAACCGGGGAACACCCAATTACACCCATAATGCAGCGATCCGAAATGGCCAGTACAAATTGGTTCTTCCATTTGTCACGCGTAACCTGGATGTAAAAGATTCATCGCTGCCGCCGGTGCTGTATGACTTGGCGAAGGATGCGCAGGAAACGACGGATATCGCCGATGAGCATCCCGATTTGACTCAATCGATGAGCGAGAGTTTGCGGCAGTGGTCAGACAGCATCGAACGTGATCGATCGCGCACCGGCAACACAGGACGCGAACAATGAATCTCATGGTCAGGCGACGACTGTTTCCCGCCGCGCTGTTCGCGAGCTTTGCCGCGTTGGTGTTGGTTTTTGTTTCCTGCTTGGCGGTCTGTGCTGCGGCGGGTGATGTACGGCGGCCGAATATCGTTTTCATTTTGGTGGATGATCTCGGGTGGTCGGATCTAGCCTGTTACGGTCATCCCTATCACCGAACACCCAACTGTGACCGACTGGCAACCGAGGGCCTTCGACTGACGCAAGGTTATTCGTCCGCGCCGATTTGTTCCGCGTCGCGAGCCAGTATTCTGACCGGCAAGAGTGTCGCCAAGCTCGGATTCGAATTTGTGACCAAGAACGAACCCGGTCACCAGGAGATCAATGGCGACGTGCCACTAAGAACGCCTGCATTCAAGCTTGATTTACCGTTGGCCGAGCGAACGGTGGCCGAACGGCTTTCCGGACTTGGATACGACACCGCCTTTTTCGGAAAGTGGCATGTGAGTCGCCATTACCAAGGCAGATATCTCGCATGGCATCCAGAGTTTGGCCCCCGACAACAAGGGTTCGATTTCGCCAGAGAAGATTTCGGGGATCACCCTTACGCGTGGAAAAAATCAACACAACCGGCCGACGCGCCCGAAGGCGAATATCCTTTCGATACGCTGATCGATTCCGCTGCAAAATTCGTGCGTGGCAAGGGCGAAAGTGAAACGCCGTATTTCCTGATGGTGTCGACCTATCACGTCCACACACCCGTCAAAAATCGATGTCGCTGGTTAGTGGACCAGTATGAAAGCCGTATCGCGGCGGACAGCGTCAATCGATCGAAAAGGCTGGAATATGCTGCGTTCGTCGAGACACTTGACCATCACGTCGGCGAGATCCTTCAGGCCATCGATGAAACGGGCCAACGAGACAACACGTTGGTGATGTTCATGTCGGACAACGGTGGGCATCCCGAGTACTGCGCGAATGCTCCACTGCGAGGTTCGAAGTGGAATTTGTACGAGGGCGGGATACGTGTGCCGATGATCGCACGCTGGCCTCAGAAGATCATCGCGGGAACAACATCAAGCGCGCCGGTGATCGGTTACGACTTGTTACCCACGTTCGTGGATGTGGCTGGCGGTGAAGGCGACCAAGTTGATGGTGAAGGAGTTGATGGCATCAGCGTTTGCGGCCTGTTCACCGATACGGCTTGGCAGCCTGATCGCAGCTTGATTTGGCACTTTCCCTATTACCATCCTGAGCGCGGGTTTGCCAAAGCGATTGATCAGATTGGTATCAGCGACTTTGTCGTTAGTAGGACTCGGCCGCAATCGGCTATCCGCCATGGTTCTTACAAACTGATTCATTTCGCCGAAGATGATCGCGTTGAGCTTTTCGATCTTTCTAAGGACATCGGTGAACAAAATGAACTCAGCGAAACACTGCCCGCGGTTGCCGAATCGCTACGTGCATCGCTGAAGGAAAAATTGCGTTCCGTCAGCGCCAGACAAGCAGTCCCCCTTCCAAGTTACGAGTGAGTTAATTGATGCGACTAAAAGAATTCCTCGCATGCGTTTGCGTGTTCTGTGCGGTCCCGTTGTATACGTCTCCGATGTGTGTGGCCGATCAATCGGATTGGAAACTGCAACCGCTGAAATACAACCATCCTGGGCTGCAGGTTGATTTGGGCGTCGGCCTTTGGGCCTATCCGTTGCCGATGGACTATGACGGCGACGGCGACATGGACTTGCTGGTCGGTTGCCCGGACAAGCCATCGCAGGGAACCTACTATTTCGAGAATCCGTCGCAAGATGCCAGCGTAACGATGCCGGTCTTCAAGCCCGCGGTGCGTATCGGCAACGGGTACCACTACATGATGCTGAGTCACTTCAATGACGAACCCGTCGTCATGACACCGGCAAAAGTGTTTCGTCGAAATAAGCAGTCCGGCAAATTCGATTTCAGTAAGCCGGACAAGATCGCTGCGAAGAGTAATCCGCATGCGGCGCCGGGCCGGCGCACTCGCGGCAATATGTGGCGTTACGTCGATTTCGACGGTGATGGCGACCACGACATCGCCGCCGGAATCGGAGACTGGTCCGATTTGGGTTGGGATCACGCGTACGACAATCGCGGCCAGTGGCGCAATGGTCCGCTGCATGGGTACGTGTATTTATTCACGAACGAAGGTTCGGATGAGAATCCGCAATACACCGACAGCCCGTTTCGGCTTTCCGCTGGTGGTGGTGATGTTGATGTCTATGGTTGGCCTTCGCCGAATTTCGCAGACTTCGATGGGGACGGCGATCTTGATCTGTTGTGCGGCGAATTCATCGACGGATTCACTTACTTTCAAAACACCGGATCGCGAACGGAGCCAGAGTACGCCGCCGGAATCAAATTAACGGGGTCCAATGGCGAACCGTTAGTGATGCATCTGCAAATGATCACGCCAACGGCGATCGATTGGGATGCGGATGGCGACCTTGATTTGATCGTTGGCGACGAAGACGGGCGGGTTGCGTTTGTCCAGAACACGGGCAACCTGCGGGACGGTATACCGGTTTTTGATCCACCGAAATACTTTGCCCAAGAAGCGGACACGCTAAAGTTTGGCGCTCTCGCGACTCCGTACGCGTATGATTGGGATCAAGACGGCGACGAAGACATTTTGTGCGGCAATTCCGCGGGCTCGATTGGCTATTTTCAGAATCTAGGCCAGAGCGATAACGGTTTGCCCAAGTGGGACGCACCGAAACTGTTGAACGTCCAGTCACTCGACGGTCAAGTGGAACCTTTTCGCGTCATGGCGGGACCGAGCGGTTCGATCCAAGGCCCCTGTGAAGCGAAATGGGGATACACAACCTTGTCGGTGGCCGATTGGGACGGCGACGGTGATGGCGACATCATTTACAACTCGATCCTCGCGCAGCTGGGGATGCTCACCAACGATGCCGGGATCGTTTCGCAGCAGCCATTCGACTCGGGGATGAAAGAAACGCCACCGGCCTGGTACTGGTGGCAAACGCCGTCAAGCACGGCGCTGACACAGTGGCGAACAACACCCTTGGTCATCGATTTTGATGGCGACGATACACTGGATCTCGTCCTGCTGGACCAAGAGGGGTATTTGACGCTGCGACGTGGCGGACGTCAGGCGGAACGAATTTTCATCGATGAGTCGGGTGATTTGCTGCGGCTGAATTCAGGTACTTGTGGTCGATCCGGTCGCATCAAATTGGCAATGGCCGATTGGGACGGAGACTCCCGAGTGGATCTATTGGTGAATTCCGAAAATGCGACGTGGTATCGCAACTGCGAAACGCGCGGCGACAAAGTCGTGCTCAAGAAAGTTGGTAACCTCGCCGTTCGGAATGTTGCCGGGCATACATCCAGCCCCGCGATTTGTGACTTTGACCAAGACGATGCACCGGACTTGCTGATCGGCAGCGAGAATGGTCGTATCTATCACATCGCCCACGCAGACTGCGTTCAATTTACCGCCGAAGAGATGAATGCGACCAAGCCGAGCGAAAGCGATCCGCCAAAGTTTCCAGGGTTAATCCTTGAGGAAATGGTGTTTAGCAAGGCACCGTTTGAGCAGTGTCACGCATCGACGATTTGCCAAACGACGCGGGGGCTCGTCGCAGCTTGGTTCGGCGGCACACGCGAAGGTAACGACGATGTCGGCATTTGGTCCAGCTATTACGATGGCCAAAAGTGGAACGGGCCCAATCTGGTTGCCGACGGTGTCCAGCATTCAGGGCTTCGTTATCCGTGTTGGAACCCCGTGCTGTTTCAGCCTCCTGGTGACGCGCCGACGCTGTTGTTTTTCAAGACGGGGCCGAATCCCAGGGAATGGTGGGGCGAACTGATGGTCAGCTACGATCGGGGCCGAACCTTTGTCGATCGCAGACGTTTGCCCGAAGGAATCGACGGACCGGTTCGCTGTAAACCGATCCTACAATCCGACGGACAGACGTTGTTATGTGGTTCGTCCACGGAATATGACGGATGGCGAGTGCATTTCGAATCGGTCAAATTAATTGACGGAATGCCCACCGACACGTGGACACGCATCGGTCCGATTAATGACGCGAGCCGGTTCAACGCGATTCAGCCGACATTCAACCGACTGGATGATGGTCAGTTGCAGGCACTGTGCCGAACCAAGGAAGGTGTGATTGCCGCAACGGTTTCGTCTGACGACGGTTTGACTTGGTCACCGCTAGAGGCGACCAATCTGCCGAACCCGAACTCAGGGATCGAATCCGTGACACTGAAGGACGGCCGGCATTTGCTGTTGTACAACCCGGTCGCCGGCAAGTCCGACGGTTGGGGAAAGCGATCAATCCTTAGCCTGGCGATATCCACCGACGGTCGGCAATGGACCAAGGTTGCCGATGTAGAAAAAGAAGAACGCGGCGAGTTTAGCTATCCGGCGATGATTCAGGCCGATGATGGAATCGTCCACGCGACGTACACTTTCAACCGCCGTGAAATCAAACACCTGGCAATCGATCCGAGCAAGCTGCAGTAAGTCACAAGCAGAGACCGCCGTACCGGTTGGTTTTCGGTGAGCGGTGGATCGGAAAGCGGTGAATCCGTTAACGAATGGCCGCGGTGTGGATAAAACGCTCGGCCAAGGCGGCCGCGATGCCAGAAAACAAGAATCCGGCAAGCGATACAACGACCAAGTCGCCGGTATCGATTGCCGGATGAATGGGATTCGAAGCGACTTGCGCTATTGAACGCCCGCGGCTGCTTTGGCTTTTTCGCCTTCCATCATGTCCGCATCCGATTCAGCGACCATGCGGTTGTATTTTTCGATCTCTGATTCCGTGACGCCGTCGATGATTTCGGGACCCTGTTCTGAACAGCCCGAGATCGAAACGGAAAGGCACAGAACCAACAGCGAGAAGAAGATTGGTTTCATCGATTACTGCTTTTGCGTTGGTGGTGTGTTAGGAATGAGGAATGCCGCCCGCTTCCCCCCAAAGGTGAAAGCGGGCGGCAAAACGTGAATTGTCTCACGCATTTTTTGCTCAGAACTCTTCGTCAATGATCTCCTTGGCTGCCCGCGTGCCGAGCGAACCCCATAGGCCGTACGGACTCTGGGCACCGGAGACTTGATAGTTGGTGGCGCCCTCTGGCGAAGCACCGCCACCATAATTATCGGGTCCGTTGCGATTCAGCCAATCGCCTGAGTCGATCGAGTCGGTGATGAACTTGACCGCTCCGTCCGCCATCAGGATGTGTGCACCACCTTGGTGACGGCTCGATGCATGGTAATAACCTGAGTTACCAGCGTTCTGCTCGGTGCAGATAAAGCTGTTCGGCGGCCCGATGGTGAAAAAACCGCTAAAGTTGGGCTTGTGGGAAGCCCAGCGGTATCCGCGGCCGTCGACCGCACCAACAATTCCCATGGCTCCGGCACCCGACAAACCAGCGTCATCAAGCCAAAATTGTGGGCGCAATGGATCGACCCAAGGGCTGCACTCCGACGCATTGTAAACCCGAGCCCAGGTCCAGGCCCTTCGCGTCGCGATGGTTCGATTGTCGCGGTCGCCGAGGTCCGTGGCGATTTCACCTGCCGCAACGGAATTGGACAAGCCGTCCAAGATGTCACGAAAACGCCGCTTTTCGTGAACCGTGTACACGCCGCGACCCGATGCTCGGATTTCTTGAGCAAGCGTTGGGTTGATTGTCCCCATCGGCCCATTCATGTTGTTGCCGTTCCAAGCACCCTGGTGAGCTCGCTCGGGTGAATCACCCAGACATGCGGCGTAATTCGTACGGCCAAGCGCCGGCAGACCGCGTCCCGGATCGCTCGGACAACGTAGTGTTGGGATTTCTGTCGCCCAAGGACGATATTCGATATAGCGAGGCGACGGACCCATCGCTGGGAAGGGCTGTCCCGTGGGAAGCTCGGCGCCACCACTGACGCCACCCGTTGGCGGCGTTGCGGGCGGAGTGTTGCCAAGCGTGTCAATGTTGTTCGGATTTGCGATCTGTTCCCAAATCGCGGTTTGTTCCATGAACGGCAACAGTCCAACGAAAATGCTCAGCTGACCATTGTTAGAAATCTGTGAGGGTCGCCAGATGTTCGCCGTGGCAACATCGGTCGTACCACCGCCGTGCATCGGAAGTTGATCGTACGCGGCATGGTAGTTATGCATCGCAAGACCGATCTGCTTGAAATTATTCGAGCAGCTCATGCGCCGCGCTGCCTCGCGCGCCGCTTGAACGGCCGGTAATAGTAGTCCCACAAGGACCCCGATGATGGCGATGACCACCAGCAACTCGACCAGCGTAAATCCGAGTCGATCCCGGGATTTGAGATTCATGGTATGCTCCGCAAAAATTGAACAACAAAAAGAAAAATGCCACGCTCGCTTTCCCGTCCATGATGCTGGAACGGATGAACCAGAAACCAATGCAGTGAACGGGGGACGTGGCGCCCTAAGGCGCCAATATTGACAAAGCGAGCTCCGCTATCCCATAGCTCAAATTCCCGGGCATAGCTATTGTTGACCTTGCCTTCGATGAGGGGTGGCGGTTTACCAGGGGCTTGCGCGTGGTTCCATCCTCGATCGCTCAGCCGTGCCGGGCGTGTCAGATGACTGGTTAATGCCGGGATTCGTCGAGTCAATCAACGGTTTGGCCAACCGCACAGGAGCTTGATGCGAGCTATGTTGAGCCGCGGACCAGCCTCGCCATGCAATACGTTTCAGTCCAGAACGAACCGGTTTGCCCTTGAAAAATTGCATCGTATGCGTGAATGCGGTTTTCCGAAAATTGCGACAAGCAAGTAGAGGACACGAGACAAACCTAGTGCTGCGCCACTCGGGTCTCTTAGCCTCGTCCGGTCAGTTCGCTGGGCGGTACACCGTATTCCCGTTTGAACGCGCGAGTGAATTGAAATTGATCCGAGAAATTCATTGCCTGCGCGACTTCCGAGACCAGCAACTTGTTGTGGATCAGCAAGTCGGCAGCATGGTTCATTCGCAATCGCATTAACAATCGATACGCTCCGACCGAATTGTATTTCTTGAATAACCGCGAGACATACGCTGACGTCACGCCGCAGGCCTCGGCAACGTCTTCGATTGTCTTGACCTCAAGGAAGTTGTCTTCGATGTAAGTTCGGATCGATTCAAATGTCTGATAGGCTGTCGACGTCCTTTGGTCGGATGTGATTTGGCGCTGCTTTAGCTTCAGCAGCAGCGTTCGAGAAAGCAGTTCGCAAATGCGATGAGAAATCGGACTGTTGTCGCGTGCTTCGCGGTCGATTGAGTCCCAAAGATCTGTCAGTTCAAAGACGCGCTCGGTATGAATCATGGTTCCGTTTAACAAGCCAGCCTCGCGAAACAATTGTTCGGCTTCCGTTCCGACAAGATCAAGAAAGTACTTTTTCATCCCACCCGGCGGGACATTCGCAATGCGATGTGGAACGCCGGGACCGTAAGCGAATACCGATCCGTGCGAGAGACGATGTCTCGCAGAACCTAAGTCTAGCTCGCCCAATCCTTCGGTGACCAGTTCGACACCGTAGTAAGGGAAGTCTGAACGCTGGACGACATAATCGACTTGTGTTCTTTCAACGCCGCCGCACACAACGGTCAACGGAGCGCTCGGTGGCGGGTTCAAGTTGAGATAAAATCGCCTGGACTCAGAGGTCTGTGTTGAGAAGAAGTCGGGATCCACTGGCCCCATCCCTTTCGCAGCAAGTCGAGCTTAGTCCCGAAAGGGATAGGCTCCATGATCAATGGCAAAGCTTTTCGCAGGAGTACTCCAGCTCGCGGGTGTTCCGTTTCGAACACTCGGTCGTTCTCATCGATGATAACAGAAGTGTTTAAAGGCGCGAGTCGCGAGTTCTGCGGGCTCGCGAGACACTCGTATCGTTCCTTGGAACAGGGTTCGAAATGAGCCGCTCGATTGCGGGTTGATCGGACAGCCACGATCGACGATTTTTTTCGCCATCACGTCGCCGTCATGGAGTCGAGTGTTGGTCAGAGGCCAGGCCGGTCGGCTCGTTCATTAAGTTGGCGACCAAGTTTATCAAAGTCGAACGCTGGCCGGCTGAAGCGGTCAGATAGGCCCTGAATGATCCGCATGCCTGCCTCAGGAGGTAACCAAGGCAGGCACATTCGACCTTTGACCGTTTCTCTCGCAAGAGAGGCGGACATTTAGACGCTGCATGCCGGCGGCAGAGAATGGTTTCGATCCGACGTTATTGTACCTGGGGGATATTTGCACGCAGGAATGCGGATTCGTCGTGACGGGGCCTTCAATGAAAGTTGGGGTCAAGTTGACGGGCGAGCGGGCCGATGGTATCGTTTATCGTAGATGCACGATAAAGAGGTCAGATGACAAAGCGATCCAAATCGGGAAAACCCTGTGATTCGACGCCGGTGAAGCTGAAAGCTGACCCGACGGCCGACGAATTCGCCAGGCTGGCGTGGGCCGTCGCCCATCCGGCCCGCGTGCAGATCGTTCGGCTATTGATCAACCGTGAAGCCTGCGTTTGTGGCGAGATTGTCGACTGTTTGCCATTGGCTCAGTCGACGGTGTCTCAACACCTGAAAATTCTCAAGGAGTCGGGTTTGATTCAGGGAGAAGTCGATGGACCAAAGGTCTGTTATTGCATCAATCAACAACGGCTCGAGCAGCTGAAAAAGTTGGTGGCAGATTTGTAGCGGCGTATTTTTTTGACCCAATTAATCGTTATTCGTCGATAGACGATTTCGTATGAAAGAATCCACATTCAGAGGAACGTGACAATGAGCAAAGTTCAAGTTTACGACAGAGCGATGTGCTGTTCGACCGGAGTTTGCGGGCCGCAGGTTGATCCGGTGTTGCCCCGATTTGCAGCCGATCTGGATTGGTTGCAGTCGCAGGGACATGCGGTGGCTCGATTCAACCTGTCGCAAGACCCAGCCGAGTTCGCGAGCAACGAAGTCGTCAAGACCATGCTTGCCGACGAGGGTGTCGACTGCCTGCCGTTGGTGATCGTGGACGGTCGTGTGGTCAGCCGCAGCGAATATCCCTCACGCGAAAACCTCGCATTGTGGACGGGCACGAAAGTCGCGCCGAAAGCCATGTTGCCACAAGCAGGTGCTGGCGGATGTTGCGGTGATACCGGTTGTTGCTAGTCAACAGATGGCCGCTGTGCGAGAGAGAGACAGGTTAAGTGACACACCAGCTGGTGCTAAGTGAATTCGAGTTCCAGCTTTGAAAGGACAATCATGCAATTCATAAATTCTCCGACACGCAACCTGTTCTTCACAGGCAAGGGCGGTGTGGGGAAAACTTCGATGGCTTGCGCGACCGCCGTTCAATTGGCCGATCGCGGTCTGCGAGTGCTTTTGGTTTCCACGGATCCGGCGTCCAACCTTGACGAAGTTCTTTCGTCGCAGTTGACAAGCGAACCGACCTCGGTGGATTCCGTACCCGGATTGTTCGCGATGAATATCGATCCAGAAGAAGCCGCGCGTGAGTACCGCGAACGAATGGTCGGCCCGTATCGTGGGGTGCTTCCGGATGCGGCTGTCGCCAGTATGGAAGAGCAATTGTCGGGTTCTTGTACTTTAGAGATCGCGGCGTTTGATGAATTCGCTAACTTGCTGGGCGACGAAGACGCGACAAGCCGATTCGACCATGTGGTTTTTGACACCGCACCCACCGGTCATACACTGCGTTTGCTGACCCTGCCGTCGGCATGGTCGGGCTTTATGGAAACGAACACCTCGGGCACATCGTGTTTGGGGCCACTGGCCGGTTTGCAGGCACAACAAGCAATCTATAAACAGACCGTCAACGCCCTCGGCGATGCTGCGACGACGACGTTGATCTTGGTGACGCGTCCGGAGCCGTCCGCATTCCGCGAAGCGGCTCGAACGAGCGAAGAACTGCAAACGCTGGGGGTCTGCAATCAGCATCTGATCGTCAATGGCGTTTTCAAACGCCAAACGCCTTCGGATCCAGTCGCAGTCGCCATGCATCAGCGGGCCGACAGTGCTATCGCTGCAATGCCCGAAGCGATCAAACAACTGCCGCGAACCACCATCCCGCTGGCAAACGCAGCGTTGATGGGTGTCGAATCACTGCGCCACGTGGGCCAGTCGTCGATCGAGAGAATCGAAGCTCGTGTCGATAGGATTGAAATGGGCTTACTGCCCGGCGGACTAGGTTCACTGGTCGACGAACTTGCGGAGGGGGGGCACGGTGTGATCCTGGCGATGGGTAAGGGTGGTGTCGGTAAAACGACGGTGGCGGCGGCTGTTGCGGTCGCCTTGGCTGAGCGGGGCCTCAACGTGCACCTCTCCACGACGGATCCGGCCGCACATGTCGCGGCCACGGTCGCGGCGGATGAGATTGGCGGATTGACGGTAGGCCGAATCGACCCAGCGCAGGAAACGGCCGACTACAGACGCGAAGTGATGAGGACCGCCGGACGTGATCTGGATCCAGAAGGCAAGGCACTGTTGGAAGAAGATTTGCGTTCGCCATGTACGGAAGAAATCGCTGTCTTCCGCGCCTTCGCGAAGGCCGTTGCCGACGGTTCTGATGGTTTCGTTGTGCTCGACACGGCTCCCACCGGCCACACGATTTTGTTGCTCGATTCGGCGCTGGCGTATCACCGAGAAGTCTCCCGCCAAGCGAGTGAGATTCCCGAGTCCGTCGAAAACTTGCTTCCTCGATTGCGTGATCCAGACTTCACGCGAGTGCTGATCGTTACGCTTCCCGAAGCGACTCCGGTGCATGAGGCTGCCAAGTTGCAGCAGGACTTACGCCGTGCGGAAATCGAACCTTTCGCTTGGATTATCAACCAGAGTCTTGCACCATTGACGGTGACCGATCCGGGTTTACAGTCGCGGCGCCAGCATGAAATTCCTTTCATCGACGAAGTCATCCAGCAGCATGCGGCTCGCGCGGCGATTATCCCGTGGCAGGCCGAACCTCCAACCGGACGCGAAGGGCTCAGTCGACTGGCCGAAACCGCAACAAAATCATTGACGCAAGGGAGTTCGTGATGGCCGCGACCAAGGAACAGACGACAAAAGGGATGGGCTTCTTTGAGCGATATCTGACCGTCTGGGTCGGGCTGTGTATCGTCGCCGGGATCGTGTTAGGCAAAATCGCTCCCGGTTTCGCTCGGCAACTCGATGGAATGGCCGTCTATGTTGACGAAGCCCCCGTGATCTCGATTCCGATCGCCTTGTGTCTTTTTTTCATGATGTATCCGATCATGGTGAAAATCGATTTTGGCGAAGTCCTGAAAGCGGGAAGGTCTCTTCGCCCCGTCGCTTTGACGCTGTTGATTAACTGGGCTATCAAACCGTTTACGATGTATGCGATCGCCAGTTTTTTTCTCGGCACAGTCTTTCTTGGGTTGATCGGTCCCGATGCCGTCGACTACGTGAAGCCTCCGCTGGGAAGCAATCTTGAAGTCGATGCCGTTTATGGTGTTGGCAAAGTCGTCATGATCGACGGCGTAAAAATGATGGAGGTCCCGTTGTGGCGAAGCTACCTTGCCGGTTGCATTTTGCTGGGTATCGCGCCGTGCACGGCGATGGTGCTTGTCTGGGGGTTTCTGGCCAAGGGAAACGACGGGCATACGCTCGTGATGGTCGCGATCAACTCGCTGACCATGTTGGTTCTCTACGGCATTCTGGGTGGTTTTTTGTTGGGTGTGGGAAAACTGCCAGTGCCATGGCAAGCCTTGCTGCTCTCGATCGGAATCTATGTCGCGCTACCGTTGGTCGCCGGATTTTTCTCGCGGAAATGGTTGATCGCCGCAAAGGGCGAAGCCTGGTTCAAAGAGCGTTTTCTGCACTTTCTGACGCCGGTAACGATCACTGCGTTGTTGGTGACCTTGGTCCTGTTGTTCTCGTTCAAGGGCGAGACGATTGTTCAAAATCCGCTGACCATTTTGTGGATCGCCGTCCCTTTGTTCATTCAGACGGTTTTGATTTTTGCTCTGGGTTATGGGCTGTCCAAAGCGTTCGGGCTGACTTATGAAAGTGCGGCTCCCACCGCAATGATCGGCGCCTCCAACCATTTCGAAGTTGCGATTGCTACAGCCACGATGCTTTACGGTTTGTCCTCCGGAGCCGCACTCGCCACGGTGGTCGGTGTCTTGATCGAAGTTCCGCTTATGCTAATGCTGGTCAAGTTTTGTGTTCGCACGCAAAACTGGTTTCCGCATGACGGTCTTGACGAACCGGCGGAAACAGGGGCGACCGTTTCAGCGAGTCCGCTTGGAAAATGAGTCGACGAGCGGCATCGATCACAGTGCATGAGCCCAGGTAGGCTCCACAAGAATCTGAAGCGGAAGTTCCGAGTTTCGAAGCCGGGCAGGATCACCGAGAGCAATATCACCAAGAGCAATATTAGCGAGAACAAAAATATCGAGAACAACAATATTGAGAACAAGGCGAGTTGCACACTCGATGGTTTGGCGTTCGATTGCAGCGAGCCGTCGTCTCGATTTTGCGAGTTACCGGTGGCATCAGCAATGATCGTTTCGTGATCATCTTTCGTTGTGCTTGTCGCTTTATGCCACGGGCGATGATTAACCCTCAAAGGAAATTTTTAATGAACAAGAAGAACATTCTTTTTCTCTGCACAGGTAATTCCTGTCGCAGCCAAATGGCCGAAGGCTGGGCACGCCACTTTCACGGCGAAACGATCGAAGCCTATTCAGCAGGCATCGAAGCTCACGGGATGAATCCTTCTGCAATGCATGTGATGAAGGAAGCGGGGGTTGATATTTCCGGTCAGTCCTCAAAGCTGGCAAGTTCGTTAACCGATGTTCCTTTGGACTTGGTCGTTACCGTTTGCGGTCACGCCGACGAGAACTGCCCGGCCTTTCTCACCAAAGCAAAGGTTATCCACGTTGGCTTCGACGACCCACCCAAACTCGCAAAAGAAGCGGCGAGCGAAGACGCCGCCCTCGCCTGCTACCGCCGCGTGCGTGACGAGATACGTGATTTCATCCGCAACGAATTACTCGGAAAGCTACGCGAAAACAAAGCATAAAAAAGGGGAAAGGGGTTGTATTCGATACCAAAGGGGTTGTATTCGATACCTGAGCATGAAAAAAGGGAAAGGGGTTTTATTGGATGCCCGGGGACGGGCCGTCTCGGCGGCCGTGGCCAGAAGCTGGTCGACAAGCACGTGGAGGTAAAAATATTTACCCTTTTGCGAATGCATCTTGTCGCTTGCTTCTGTCAGAGATTCCCACGTCTCAAGTGTCGTCTTTAACCAGTCGATAGGATCGAACGTAATCGATCATTGCGGTGTTCTTCGATTCGTCGTTCAGCTCCTCGCGAGTCGGGAGTGGTTGCCAGTCAAAGGTTTCGCAGATCACGTTGATAGAATGCGGAAATTGAAACGGGTGATCGTGGAACTTCGTTGATGGATGGATCGTGTAAGCGTATTTTCCATCGACGTAGAACCTCAGGGTGTTTGCGTCGACCCACCAAAGCCCGTACGTGTGAAATTCATCCGAGACGGACGACGCGAGCTTCACACGATCGGTCTTCTTCGCTTTTTCGCGTTCTGCCTTGGCTCCCTTTGCTTTGAATGCGATCATTGCATTGGACTTCATGAAGTCCTTGTGCTGATCGGATTTGCCGATCGTGAATTGCACAATCAATTCTTGTTTCATGGTGCCTACGGGAAGTTTGATGTCGTCACTGACAAACCAGAAATTCGATGACGCGGTTAGACGCGACGCCTTCATCCGGCACTCGTAGTAGCCGTAAAGAGCCTTCTTCTTCGACTGAATGGTGCCGGCAGCAATCGTGAACTCTCCATCGGCAGGAATCAGAGGCTTAAGCTGAATGTGGAGGTGGCCGTTTCTCACGCTGACCGAGGAAGGCATGAACTTTCCTGGTATCCGGCCGCCCCAGTCGGGGTTGTGGTCGTGCCACTTGTCTTCGTTAAGCTGCGTGCCGTCGAACTCATCGGACAGGCCCTCGATGACGTCCCAGCGATGGCCATCTGGTGGTGTCGGCTGTGCGGCCGCAGGAGTCGCCCAGACGATTGCGATCAGAATTGCAAAGCGTTTCATCGACGTTATTCCTTCACCACGGGTGCCAAGTAGATGTCTCGATACATAACGCTCGTGTGATCGCCTTGCAGGTGAATTGGGCCGGGCTGCGTTGGATCGGTGAAGACGGCTCCGCCCGTGGGGCCGGCAACCGGTTGGTTGTCGATCACTTTCTCGCCATTAAGGACGACGGTAACGTGCCGATCGACGAGAGTCAGATCGTAGGTCTGCCACTCGCCTCCTTTCTTACCGGCCATCTTCGAGGGTTCGATTCGTCCGAAGATGGCACCAACGCCCTGCTTGCCCTGCATCCAGCTGTCTTTGTCGACGACCTGTGCCTCGTACATCCCGCGAAGGTAAACGCCACTGTTCCGCGCTTCCCCAATATTGAATTCGATGTGCAGCCAGAAGTCTTCAAACACTGCCTCGGTACGCAGGTTGGCATAGGCCCCAGTCGCGCTAAAGTCGGTTTTGGGCGTGGTATTGATCAGCAAGCCGTCTTTCACGCTCCACCCCATGATCTTCTCTGCTTCGTGGGCTCGCCATCCCGTCAGGTCTGTTCCGTTGAAAAGCGAGACTGGATGGCCGAATCGAACTTTTGATAGATCAGGAGGCGTCGACGGAACGGGGGGAATCTGCTTGCCGGTGAATTTATCGTGTTTGACACTCCCGTCTTGCTGAGTGGAGGTAACGACACCGTCTAGTTTTCCGTCCTTGATACCAACAGTCACCGTTTTCACATCGGTAGCTTTCTTACCCTGGCGTAGCGTGAAGTTCAGTCGGTCGTCGACAAGTTTGATGTCTTCGTGTGGGCCGTCGGGGCCGACGTGTAGTCTCAGAGTGACCTTGGGTTCGTCACCAAGTTGTTCGACGCTCATCCACGCTGGCGTACCAGAGTCGAGTTGAAGGGACCAGTCACCGATCAGGCCATCATCAGCTTGGGTTGTAGAGATGGATAAGCAACTGAAAAGAGCAAAGCCAGCGGCGGCGTGGAGGAAATGTTGATGGAGACGCATGATTCGTAGTTTCCCGTGATGAGTCGCGAGTGGGGTAGTGCCTCGTTCACCGCGCTGGTGAGCCGCTGGCCGTGAGGCCTCGGGCGTTTCGTGCTGGCTTGTGTTGGGTGACCGGGATCATGTAGGGCCCGGCCGCTCACGCGTCGCGGCTCACGTTGTTTTGTTCCGGTGGTGAGCCGCTGGCCGTGAGGCCTCGGGCATGTTGTGCTTGCTGGTGTTATGAGTTTGGGATTAAGTAGGGCCCGGCCGCTGACGCGTCGCGGCTCACGTTGTTTTGTTCCGGCGGTGAGCGGTTGGCCGTGAGGCCTCGGGTATGTTGTGCTGGCTTGTGTTGGGTAACCGGGATTGTGTAGGGCCCGGCCGCTCACGCGTCGCGGCTCACGTTGTTTTGTTCCGGTGGTGAGCCGCTGGCCGTGAGGCCTCGGGCATGTTGTGCTTGCTGGTGTTATGAGTTTGGGATTAAGTAGGGCCCGGCCGCTGACGCGTCGCGGCTCACGTTGTTTTGTTCCGGCGGTGAGCGGTTGGCCGTGAGGCCT
>CAXBGS010000001.1:0-1429426 GCA_963975425.1 uncultured Pirellulaceae bacterium | reverse complement strand
AAATTTCCAGAGTCAGGCTGGAAATCAAATGTGCGCAACTTGACGGACACTACCGATCCACCTCGGGTTTCGGAATGTTCAACCAATCGTTGGCGCGCTCAAGCTGCCTTTCTAGTGTTCGAGTGGCCGTCAGATACGAATCAAGGTGGCTCCGATCCTCGGCCCCAAGTTCGGCATTCAAGCCATGCAATCTTGAACTGACTTGATCCAGAATGCTGCGGTCACGAGCAATTGCCCGCGATCTTGCCTTCACACCTCGAGAGTCCAAAACGAACAGCCGGTTAAAGATCGCTTGCGGATCGGACATGGCCGGAACAAGTGCGCCGTCGCGATTAACGGAAAGGGTCGCCGGACGGCCTGGGCTACCCGTCCCTCCGGACGTGGACAATGCGATGGAAGAGAATCGTGTCGCGCCATCAATTTCTTCGGCGAAAAGCTGGTCATAGCTAATCGAGTTCTTGTAGCCCTTCGATTGGTCTTCGCCCGTCAGGAACTGCGCGCTGCATGAGTGCGTGATATTCGTGCGGAGATTGGGGTGAGAAAATCCGGACAGAATCGACATGTCGCTGCGAAGATCGGCGAGCGGCCGAAGCGTATTGGTCATCACATAATCGGAACCCGGATGATGCGGGAACCAATTCCAATCTCTGAAGCTATTGTGCCCTTCGGGCGGCAGCGAAACACCATTAGGGAAAAAGATCGTGACCAATCGAGCGGGTGGCTTGTCCTTTGTGGATGCGCGGGCGACGCCGGACGCCCCGACCCAAGAAGCCAGCGGTGGCAGCGCCATGCCAGTCAATCCAAGTTGCAACATCTTGCGGCGGGTGTGGCGAAGTGAACGACTCATTTCTGCTTTCCATTCGGTGTTGCGATTGAGGGTGATACGCTTGCCTGCACAGCTTCTGTGGCATTCTTACCGGGTCCATCGGGCATCGTCTGAAAAACTTCACTTTGCACAATGGCGAGGACAAGAGCCGACAATTTGTATCCGGACGTTCGGAAGTAACGATGAATCGCTTTGAGTTCGGATTCATCGCCAAGATTGGGCGCGCGACCGAGTGCGTAGGTCATCATGTGCCACGTTAGAGCGCGCGTGAACTCTTCGTCGCGTTCGTCTGACAGGTAGGAAGCGAGGTCTCGGGAATCTTCAATCTCCTCACCGGTGGGCAGGACCGAACTGCTATCGATGGGCGCAAACGACTGAGCCGCGGTGTCCGGGTTGATCACCAAGGCCTCTTGACGCCACGCCCCAATCGCGTCGAAATTTTCAAGCGCCAGCCCCCACGGGTCGATCCTGGCATGACAGGACTGACAGGCACTCGGTTTACGATGCAGCTCGATTTTTTCCTTTAGCGTCAGGCCCGCAAAATCAGCCGAGGACGCCTCTAACGTTGGTACTGATGGAGGCGGTGGCGGAGGAGGGTCGTGTAACAGACGTTCCAAAATCCAAACGCCACGATAGATCGGATTCGATTCCGCGCCGTCGGCCGTCATGGTCAAGACGGCCCCTTGGTGAAGCAAGCCGCCGCGCGTCCGGTAATCCGGCACGGTCACCGCTCGAAATTTGCCGCCGGTTACGGGTGGCAATCTGTAATGGCGAGCCAAGCGTTGATTGACGTAAACCGTCTCGGATGAAATCAGCTCACGTGCGTCTTTGTCACCATGAAAGATTTCCTGAAACGTGGTGATGGTCTCGGCGACCATGTCGTCGCCGAGGTCTTCATCATAATGGGGATAGAATTCCGGATTGACGGCGACAAGATCAAACTTGTCCAGACGCAACCATTCACGAGCGAATTGTTCACTGAAACGGCGAGCGCGTCCGTCATCAAGCATACGATTCACTTCCGCCGCAAGCGTGGCAGGATCGCTAAGTTGATTTCGAGACGCCAGTTCCAGCAGACGATCATCAGGCGGGCCGCTCCAAAGAAAGTAAGACAATCGGGACGCGATCTGGCTGCGTTCTTCCTCGGAAATGAACGGATGATCTTCTTCAGCAATCGGCGCGGCCACGTACAAGAATGGATTCGAGATGAGAACGGTGCTGAACGCTTCTTTCAGAGCTTCCTCAAAGCTATCACCTTCGCTCGTGAATCGATCATACATTGACATCATCGAGTCCAATTCTGTGGGCGAGATGGAACGGCGATAAGCACGCTGCATAAACGCGTGCAGCGACTCCATTGCAACAGTCCGTGAGGCGACCCCCGCATTCAGATTGGCACGCTGTGCGTCGATTCGCCATAGATTCGCGTTCACATCCAGACCAAACGGTACGATGTCGATTTCGACGGCATCCAAGTAAAGCTCGTTCACGCCCGCGCCGCGCATCGATGCTTTCTGAACGATCGAATCCGCAAGCGTTTTTCGGTATCGCGACATAAGCCCGGCCTTATTCGGAGCGAAGTTGTAACCCTCGGGAACAACGTTGTAGATCGCATCGGCATCATGTGACTCATTGGACACAAAGAGCGTTAGACTCGTTTCCTTTTCGTCCTCATCATCAGTCTTTGCGTTTGGAATACGTCGGAACGGAATCCGAAACGTACACACTTGCGGATTCTCGATGGACGCCGTGACATCGCATTCGCAGTCAACGGGTACCGTGAATTCCGTGCTCGAAGTGCTGCCAACCCTGAACCGAAGTCGAGGTGCCGAGCCGTCGTCACCTAATTTTGCAGCAACATGTACTCGGGCAACCAATTCACCAGCTTTATAGAGATGGTGACTTTTAAACTTGGCGAATTGTTGGTGGAATTTCTGCCGATCCGACCGATTTAATTCTTCCGAGTGCAGATCAAGTGGCCCATCGGGCAACGGGAATAAAGTTCTGTCGGCGTAGGTGACCGGCCCCACTTCCCTCGCCCGTCGCTTGGCCACCAATTCCTGTTCTGTCAAAGGATTGTCGACGGAGTATCCACCGGAGACGCCTGGGCGATACTCAACGTCTTCAAATTCAATCAAATAGTGCTCGCGATCGGGGATTTGCTCGGCGAATATCACATAGTCATCTACGCTTTGACGGGCGATACTCAGAAAGTATTCAAGCTCGAGCGCGGATACGCCTAACAACGCGGCGTCACGCGAGTACCCATACTCAGACAAAGGCGCCGCTGGCAGATTCTGCGCGAATGGAACATTCACGCCGAACAGTTCTTGCAGTGTGTTCTCATATTCAGCAACCGTCAGACGTCGCATCGGTGAAGGTCGCGTTGCGCGGCGCCGCTGGGCAACACGCTCAAACGACGTATCAATCCAGTCGATGATTTGCTGTCGCTCTTGCTCACTGGGTTGACGCTCCTCATCTGGTGGTGGCATCTGATGTGAATTCAGTGCATCGCGAACCGACGACCAAACCGACACGTCGTGGTCGGACGACATCGCGGGATCGAGCTCGTCAAAACGGAGCTCGGCTTCCTGATTGCTCTCGCCATGGCAGCCACTGCAGTTTTGTTCAATGATCTTCGCTATGCCGTTGGCAAATGCTGCCAAGTGCGGCTTGTCCGGGCGAGACAGCGACCGTTCTTTTCCCATCGCCTCATCGGCTAAGACGTCCGATTCCGGCATCATGGCAAGCGGCAACAAGAGCGCAGTCAAGGCTAGCGCCAAGCGATGGTGGAACAAGCCGCTGAGAACGGTACAAGAAAAACTTGCCGCCGCTGTTTCTCTTTTCATGAATTCGATTTCTCATTCGAGTTGTTGCCAACGGCACCAAGCAGCGCAACCAGCGTCAGACACTCATTTTCCCACGATTATAGATGGGACACGAGAAAGACAGTCCATCGGTACGGCCAGGAATCTGGTAAATCGTTGCACGAGCTTGCTGGGGCGGGTGCACTGCATCGGTAGATATGGCTGCTGACGGAGCCGTCGAAATAGAGAATCCTTGCAGCAGTCTTTACCGGCCCATTAGTGAACATGAATGCATCGACGATGCAGCACTACGGGGTCGATCTTAGCGTGAATGCTTCGGCGGGCGCCCAATCTGGAATTCCCTGCTCTTTCATTTGTTGTTCGTAGCGTCGAGCGAAAGGTTGCTCGTGCGGACCAATCGCGGGAAGTCCCTCGTTGACCATCAAAGGCAACGTCGATTCCCACCACTGGTCAAATGCATCCTGCAATCGCTTAATGACCTGCGGATTCGACGCGGCAACATTCTTTGACTCGCCTGGATCAGCGGCTATGTCGTAAAGCTGTGCATGGTCAATCAGTCGCCAGCGTTCGGTGCGAACTCCGCTTTTTGTGTACTTCGCTGCAGCACGTTGCCCCTCGTTCCAGCGACCGCAATGGATGAACAACTCACGGTCCGGCCAATCAGATTCATTGTCTATTAGCAGCGGCAACAGCGAGCGACCCTCCAACGTCTGCATGTCATTGGGCAACACAGCACCAGCCAGTTCTGCAAATGTGGGGTAAACATCAACGTGGTCCGTCAACGCGTCAACGTCCACACCTTCACCCAGCACGCCTTTCCATCGAAAGAACGCTGGCACATGTGTCCCGCCCTCATGCGGCGAGTTCTTACTTCCTCGCATGTTGAAATTAAAGTGCGAGACCTTTTTGCCATTCAGTGATCCACTCAAATGCGTGGCGCCATTATCGGTCATGAAAATCACTAACGTGTCATCCAATGCATTCCAATCGGCAAGTTTTTGCATCAGCAGACCAACGTTGTCATCAATATTCTCAATCATTCCGTAGCGACCGGCGGTTCCCTGGTCGTAGCCGAGATCAATGAATCGCTGGGTATACTTTTTCGGCGCAACCAACGGGGCATGCGGAGCGTTCAGTGCGATGTATGCAAAGTAAGGGCTGCTCGACTCGTTCTGTTTCTTGATCCAATTCAGTGCGGCCTGAAAAAACAGATCGGTGCAAAACCCTCTTGTCCGCACGACGGTGTCGTTGTGCAAAAGCACGTTATCGAAGTACAGATTTTCCTCATTTGCGGCAAAGTCACCGTGGCGGGTCTGGCCAATTCCGCCTGCACCGTGCATCAACACCTCATCGAACCCACGACTCTGCGGCAAGTACTCCTGTTCGTCACCCAGGTGCCATTTACCGAATAGTCCCGTCGTATATCCAGCCGACTTCAGCATCTGTGGCATGGTAAATACATCCAAAGCCATGCGTTCTCGCTGGCGGATGGTGTGAGTCACACCCACTTTGAACGGCGGGCGGCCACTCATCAAAGCGGAACGTGTGGGCGCACAAGTTGGACTCACATGGAAATCCGTGAGACGAATCGAATGAGCGTAAAGGTCATCGATATGCGGCGTCTTCAAAACTTTGTTGCCCATGCAAGACAAATCCCCCATGCCCTGGTCATCAGTCAACACAAACACAATGTTTGGCCGCGACCCAACCAGGTTATGAGCGTCCGATGACAAGTTGTTCCGACTTGAGGTCTGCGCATCGATGGCGGAAACGGGGAATAGCAGTCCGAAAACCACCATTGCAAAACGGCAGCATTGCATCATTCGTTTCATGGAGTCTCTCTGTCCTTGCAGCGGTAAATCGTGGGGTGGAATCAGCGTTCTTACTTCTGTTGCTTGGCAACGTGATTTTTTGAGCGGAGATATCGTTTCAAAGGGATGTCTTGCGAAGCAATAGTGTCAGTCATGCCGGTCGATAACAGTCTGCCGTGGTCTTAAACCGACCAAACTTCGCGCCATCGCAAGAACAAGAATACGCCGTGTTGTCGCGGCGCCCGTTTGCCAGGTCATTCTAAGCGGGTGAAACAGGCACCGGCACATGATTTGCCTCGGTAAATCGTGGGACTCAACCCAAATCCTTCAACCGACATCAATTTTGGTGAATCCAACAACGCCAAAAACCTGGACAATTAGAAAGCTGACGAGACCCATCATGTTTAAATCAAACTACGCTCGATTCGGAGCCATGATCGCCACATCCACATCCGTCATGTTGCTGTTGATGTTCCTGAACACGTACGCGCTGGATCACGTCTTCTGGAGCGAAACGCGGTTCTATATGGCTTTGCTGATGGGCGCGACGATGTCGATCGTGATGCTGATGTTCATGTGGAGCATGCACAAAAACGTCAAAGCAAACATCGCGATTTTGGCCGTCAGCGCGAGCATCTTTGCCGGTTCGCTGTACTTGGTCCGCAGCCAAGAGACGGTTCAAGACGTGTCGTGGATGAAGGCGATGATTCCGCATCACTCGATCGCAATTCTAACGAGTGAACGAGCCGAAATTTCGGATCCGCGTGTTCGCGCACTCGCCGACGACATCATCGAAGCACAACGGAAAGAGATCGATCAAATGAAACGGCTGATTGCTGACTTGGAAGATCAATCGAGCAGTGATTCGCTTGCGTCCCGCTAAACCAGACAATAAGGATCATCCATCATGTTCATTCTCGAGAATATTCTAACTGACGGAATTGCACAGCTTTCGTACCTGGTGGGCGATACGTCGACCGGCCATGCCGCGGTGATCGACCCGCGAACCGACGTGGAAGTCTACGAATCGCTCGCTCGCAAGCACGGACTTGCCATCACCCACATTTTTGAAACTCATATCCACGCCGACTTTGTCTCTGGCAGTCGTTCGCTAGCCGATCGAGTTGGCACGGCGAAGATATACTTAAGCGATGTGCAAGCGGACTATCAGTTCGACGCCATGGCGGTTTCGGATGGACAAGTGTTCGACTTTGGATCGTTCCGATTGGTCGCCCGCCATACGCCGGGGCATACGCCGGAACATCTTTCTTATGAACTCTGCGAATCAAAGAATGCTGGCACTCCATGGGCCGTCTTCACTGGCGATTCGCTGTTCGTGGGTTCTGCTGGCCGTCCTGATTTGCTCGGTGCCGAAGAAACGGAGGGGCTTGCGAAGCAACTCTACCAAACCCTGTACGAGTACTACTTAAAACTCGACGATTTCGTCACCGTCTATCCCGGGCACGGTGCGGGTTCGGCGTGTGGTGCCGACATCGGTGATCGACTCAATAGCACCATTGGGTATGAACGTAGGACGAACAAATTCCTGCGTTTTCCCAACTTCGATGCCTTTCGATCGTTTGTGGTCGATGACGCGCCGCCGGCCCCGTGGCACTATCCGGAACTAAAAAAAGTGAACGCATCTGGACCGGACGTGATGCACCGTTTGCCTACGATTCCGGCGTTACCGCCTGACAAGTTTCGCATCACCTCGCGCGAACCCGGCGTGACTGTGATCGACACTCGTTCCATGTTGGCTTTCGGTGGCGGGCACATTCCGGGATCGATCAATATCGGCGACCGCCCCGAGATGTCCGCATGGGTCGGGCAAATGTTTGACTTGGATCAACGGCTACTACTGATCGTTGACGACGAGACGGACCTCGACGTGATCGAGCGACTGATCGTACGGACCGGTCACTCACGATTTGCAGGTTATCTTTCCGGCGGCATGAAGGCGTGGCAGATGGCGGGACTACCGCTGCAACGATTGGCTCAAATGACCGTCCACGAATTACGAGAACAACAAATCAGCGATCCGGACTTGAACATTCTTGATGTGCGATCACCCGACGAATGGGAATCCGGACACATCCCCGGGGCCGAACACCACTTCATCGCGGACATGCGGGACCGGATCAACGGTTTAGATAAAGAGGCCCGTTATGCCACCTATTGTGCAAGTGGGTATCGCGCCAGCATCGCGTCGAGCTTGATGCAGTCACGAGGATTCAAGAACGTTGCGAATGTGCCAGGCAGTTGGCACGCCTGGACAGCGGCGGGATATGAAGTCGCTCACCTTCAGGAGGCGAATGCATGAGACTTCTTGACTTAACGACCATGCTATTAGCTGACGTCGATCCACAGCAATACGAGGGAGCAGCTTGGTCGCCGTACGTCGTTGGCGGTCTGATCGGCGTACTGTCGATGTTCACCTTTTATCTTTCCAATAAGCCGCTGGGTGCCTCGACGGCCTACGCTCGAATCGCGGGACAGATCGGTTTGCAAGCCGCACCCAAGCATACGTCGTCCCTGAAATACTTTAAGGACAATCCACCCAAGGTGGGCTGGGAACTGATGCTGGTCGGCGGTGTCGTGATCGGAGCGTTCATCTCCGCTTGGACCGGCGGTGAGTGGACGGGACGCTTGTTGCCCGAAATGTGGCAGGATCGTTTTGGGCCACAGAGCGACGCATTGCGAATCATTACTGCATTGGCAGGCGGAATCGCGATGGCTTTCGGTGCCAGAATGGCCGGCGGCTGCACAAGTGGTCACGGTATCAGTGGCACGTTGCAGCTAGCGGTGGGTTCTTGGATATCGGCAATTTGTTTTTTCATCGGTGGTATCGTCACTGCCATGTTGATGTATGGAGTTTAGGTCATGGCAACAACCATTGATGAACCGTCAACACTGAAACACGAAACGCCTCCGTCCCAAGAGGATGTTGCGCCGACCGCCGCGCCCGCTCGCCAGTTGATACTTGGGTTGGTCTTTGGAATCGCTTTCGGATTCCTACTTCAAAAAGGCGGTGTAGCCAAGTTCCACGTGTTGATCGGTCAGCTTTTGCTGGAAGACTTTACGGTTGTGAAAGTGATGTTGTCGGCCGTGATTGTTGGGTCCATCGGTATTCATACGATGCACCGCTTGGGGTTTGTGGACCTGCACATCAAACCAACACGCGTTGCTGCCAACGTGATCGGCGGATTGATCTTTGGCGCCGGATTCGCCTTGTCGGCATATTGCCCTGGAACGGGGGCGGCGGCGCTTGGGCAAGGCAACTACGACGCCATTGCGATGATCGTCGGGATGATTGCGGGCTCTTATCTGTTCGCCGAAGCATCCGGTTGGATCGGCAAACATATCAACCCGATCGGCGACCTCGGCAGACGAACGCTGCACGACTGGATACCAGCAAATTCAACGACGGTCGTGATTTCGACCGCGGCGTTTCTGGTGGCCGTGTTAGGATTGATTGAGGGTCTCTTGACGTAACGGGTTTGCTAGAAGCCTGTATCGCAACGGATTTCTTGAAACCGGCACGCCAACCATGCGTATTGGGGGAACGGAACTTGGTGATGCACGAACCCTCAGCGTTCTGACGCTGAGTGTTGACGAATTGCGTTTCGTATGAATTCCGGACGGTCCGTCGTAATTGAGGCTGCTCTGAGAGCAGCGAACTTGAGCGCCGCTGCAACGTCGTTGACTGTCCACACGTGAAGCTGAAACCCGGCGCTGCGAATCGCATCCGCAAACGCCTGATCGATAACGCTCAAATTTCCCTTCGTTCCCAGCCCAGTCGCATTGGTACGATCAAGCGTCGCCAACACCATTTCTCGAGACGGGTTCCATTGGCTTGCTTCGCTTTCCTGTTTGTAACTGGTGAGCCAATTCGCTTTGTATTGCGGCATTAGCTTTCGCGTCTGCGTCACCACGTCCTTGTTGAAAGAAATGATCACGATCTGTTCAGGCTTCAACCCGGACGATCTTAATTGAGGCTGCAACAGCGGCAGGATTTCCGGACCGCACTTGATCTCGATAAAAACCTGCTTACCGTCGGGCACCGTTGCTAGTACATCCTCTAATGTGGGAATGCGTTCACCCGCGTATCGAGCATGTTTCCAACTGCCAACATCAAGTTGCTGAAGCTCTTTAAGAGTCGATTCCGCAATGACTAATTCTTTTTGTTGTGGAGCGACGCGTTTGGTCGTCTTGTCGTGAATGCAAACAATCTGCTGATCCTTCGTAAGGTAGAAATCTCCTTCGACGGCATCAGCATTTTGCTGCCAAGCCAGCGAAAACGCTGCGAGCGTGTTTTCCGGAGCGTCGTGGGACGCTCCTCGATGGGCGACGATCAGCTGGGCATCTGCGGTCATCGAGCACGTTACAACCAAGAGGGGGATCGACAATAACAAGACGTTTCGCACCGCTAAATCCATTGAGATTGGTGATGGGTAAATTAATTGTCAGAGCAGACGTGAATCAAGATTGGACGCCAGTCTTTTCACACGTCAGTGGATTGCGTTTGGCACCGAAGTCGCCGACGACTTGCCTCGAGTGGTTCGTCAAAGTTTAGTCGCGGGCCGCGCATCGCAGTACGTCAACCGCTCGTGGTTCAAGCTTAACTGCGGAAAGATCGTGACGCAGAGGTTCACGCAAGGAAATAGGGCTCTCTGGGGCAACGAAGTCGAACTCATCGGTCGCACCACCGATCGCGCCGTTCAGATAACGCACCAACATCAACACCATTTCCTGGCTTGTAAATCTTGGGCACAGCGGAGGCAATACCTTTCCTGGCCACTCTCACACGGTAATGCGATCCGTTATGCGGATTCCTAGATCTCTCTTTGGACGGACCAAGACCGTCGGGGCGTCTCACCGACAGGTCCAATATTCTCGACAATCGCGGCACTTGCTTTAATTCCTTGCTCCGAAGCATTCAGTCAGCGAGCGTGAAATTATCAAAAGCGAAATTATCGAGAGCGACGACTGGGATGGAGAATATTCTGTCGGAGGTGACTCAAAGATGATCGAGGTATTCGGGAAACGCGATCAGAGAATCTCTATTAAGTTCGCAAACTTACCCTTTGGTACAAGAGAGCCAAACCGGGCGACCGGGTATGATTGTCGCACGAAAGGTTTCGGCAATTCGAATGATCGGCCGTTTCGTGGCGACTGCATTCTCCTAGATCGATGACGGCCTCCGTATCGGGCGAAGCCGTCAAAAATCTCGACTCTGCAGAACTATCATCGACATCGGAGCCGCGACTAGCACTTTTGGATTGATTCGAATTCGTGACAATGCAAGAAAACGCCAGAAAGTTGCAAACGCATATTGGCAATTGGTTCGAGCAATCGGTCGGTTTGCCTGAGAACGTTTCAGCCATCGGTGTCGCGATCGCCAGCTGTGCCGTTTTGATTCTTTGCGCACTGGCCATTGACCGGTTTGCCGGATGGATCATTCGATCGCTCGTGCCGTCGATCGTGCGAAGACTCGGTTTGACGAGAGATACGGAATGGTTAGAGGCGTTGCGTGACCGTTTCGTAGCGCGACGAAGCGCGCACATTCTCGCTGTGCTGACTTTCTACTGGTTGGTCCCACTGGCCCTGGATGGTTTCCCCGAACTTCTCGCCGTCGTCCGCAACCTGATCGAAGGCTATGTCGTCGTTATCATCATCGTGGCCATCAATTCGATATTGCGTGCCAGTGGCGATGTGCTGGTGGACGAGAATCTTCCCTCTGGCGTTTCCCTTCGGTTCGCAACGCAAGGAGCGCAAATCGTTGTCTGGGTGGTGGGAATCATTCTGGGCGTGTCGGTGGTGTTCGACACGTCCGTAACGATTTTACT
Source organism: uncultured Pirellulaceae bacterium (assembly GCA_963975425.1). GTDB lineage: Bacteria > Planctomycetota > Planctomycetia > Pirellulales > Pirellulaceae > CAXBGS01. Next base: position 1,418,115 of record CAXBGS010000001.1, on the reverse strand, counting down.
AAGCGGGATGGCGGGCATGACCGCGGTCATGTTGCTGGTCTTCAGGGACTCAATCCTCGGATTCGTTGCTGGGATTCAACTAGCGGGCAACGACATGCTGCGGATCAACGACTGGATCGAAGTGCCCCAGTATGGGGCTGATGGAATCGTCACCGACATTGGTTTGACCACGGTCAAGGTTCAAAATTTTGATAGGACGATTTCCACTGTCCCGACCTACGCGTTGGTCAGCGAAAGTTTCCGCAATTGGCGGGGCATGCAGGAATCTGGCGCGCGACGGATCATGCGCGCGGTCTCTGCCGACATGGACAGGATCAGTTTCCTGACGGACGAAATGATCGAGCGGCTTCGTGAAATCGAGTTACTGCGAGGATATTTTGACCGAAAATTGGCGGACATCGAATTGCATAACAAGCAATTCAGCAAAGAGACGCGTCGTCCTCCGAATGCCCGCGGTCTGACCAACATCGGCGCGTTTCGTGTTTATTTGGAACAGTATCTAAGGCAGCACCCTGACATACGTGACGACATGACCTTGATCGTCCGACAACTCCCGCCCGGCCCTGAGGGTTTCCCGATCCAACTCTACGCATTCTCATCGAAACAGGATTGGAGAGAGTACGAACGAATCCAAGCCGACATCTTTGACCATGTGTTGGCGATCATGCCAGAATTCGGATTAAAAGCTTTCCAGGGCCCCACCAGTGATGAGTATCTGCGCAATGCCTAGGTTCACTCGATCGACGCGGCATTCGCTCGGTCGCTAGACAGTGCACCGTTGCGTCACGGCAAATCGAAAATGAATGCCGTCTGAACACGGTGTGCGCTAGCCGAGGCTCGATCGAAATTCTCGCGCGTGCCATAAAGGTATTCCACGCCCACTTTCACTCGTTCGAGTGGACTCCAAATCAAGTTGGCGGCAAGGTAAGAGGTTTCACGGAGATCGCCCGCCGACTGAAGCGGCGCGTTTTCAAGGTTGTTGGCAGCGTAGGTGAAATTGGAACTGAAACGATCATTCCAGTCGTGAGTGACTCCGACCATCCATGCGAATAGGGGCAGAATGTCAGCGGTCGTCGCCGAGGAGGGCGCGGCATCCGGAAGTCCGCGATAGCTGCCGATTCCTTCTCCAAACAGAACCTGATAGTAAGCCTTGGTGGATTCGGTCAGCAACGTCACACCTGTAAAGTTGAAACCCCAAGCATTACCTGTGATCACTTCGCCGCCGGTTGGCTGAAAGCCACCGTTGCGGTAAAGGTACGCGAATTGGAATTTGCCCCACTCTTTTTCCAGCCTGAGTCGCGCGATCAGGTCCGGCGAAGTCGAGCGAGCCTCGCCCGGCAGCGATGGCGGCGGTACAACAATGAATCGAGTATCTTCGATCGCCAGGGACAAAGTGAGATCATCGCCAAGGATCGGCTGAGTCCAGCGAGCTTGTGCCTGTCGTCGATTCACACTCGAAACCGACCCCTCAAAGTCGAGCGTTGCCGGCGCGGCCGTGACGTCGGTGAACGTGGTCCACGTTCGCCCGACCAACATCGATCCCACTTCACCATAGGCATGTCGCAATCGGAATTGGTTTCCATCGTCAAAGAAATCGCCTTCAACGAAGATCTGTACGATACGCCCTTCAGTTTTCCAGCGAGTGTCAAAGCTCAGACGCGTCTGCCTCGCATGGGCGCGAAAGTTCGTTCGACCGGGAGCGCCAACGGGGATACTAGTCGTGACAAATGAGTCGGTCGAGTCAATCGGATCGAAGTCATAAATGAAATCCGCTTTTGCATACCCGCCGAATTTCATCGCCACGTTGCGGCCAAAGACAATGAGCCCGTCTTTGAATTCGGGCGCCGAATAGAGGTCCAGGCCGACGTCAAACCGGCCGGGACGGGACGCGAAGGTACCGGAAAACCCGCTCGCGTCAATGTCCCGAGTACTAAGATCGAACCGCGGCATCGCTGATACAGCCTGCAACATCGCAACTTGCTTTACCGGGGGTCGCGGAGATTCAGAAATGCCATCAAGCCAGGCTGCATAAGCAAACTCCGGGCACAATGGCTCGTCGTCGATCTCCGAGAATTCACATTCCAGCGCCAGCTCTGTTGACGCGAACCCTGTCTCGATTTCTGGGAGACTTGGCAAGACAGACGGCTTGGTTGATTGCGAAACGAATCTTCCTTGACCAGCAATGGCCGGAGCATCCTCGGAAGACAATGCCTCGGATTCCTCAGAGCCGAAAGGCTGTGCCACCACCGTTGCTGGCGTCGCCAGCAATAAGCATGCTATCGAATAGATCAATCGCTTCCACATCAAGCCGCTTTGGCTGGTGATCACAGGTTGCGGCATAGACGACGAGCCACGGTCCACTCAAGGCTGATCAATCGAACACGGCACCGGGAACCGTGGTCGCGATTGCCGATTATGTCGACAGGGCAGCATCTTCGGGCTTTATCGACGATGGCTGACCTGTGGCTGAACACTTTGCTGAGAATCCGCAAAAAAATCTAATGACGGCAGAACATGTCGGCAAACATGCGTGCAAGCCGCACCGTGAAACAAGAAGCAATGTGACTGGATTGCCTTGTCTTGATGGCGACTCGAGACTGATTTGATGCGGCAATGACCCTAATTCGACAATGACACGACGCGTCCGTTCAATTTCTGCACTGGCCGATTGTTGCCGTTGACGATCTTGCGAAGCTGTTCCAACTGCTGCCGTGAAATATTGACGGTTCGTTTTAACACCACCCACTCGACATGTTCGGTGCAGGGTGGAGTCGTGAACGAGCCATGATAGAAGTAATAGTCATGCTGCGCGGGCAGCAGGTCACCCGCGTTGACCATTACGTTGTCCGCCTCTCGGCGAGGCGCATCGGGTCCTGGCAGGTTTTGCCAGAGCGGATCCAATGCCCAGTTATGCTCGCCGACCTCAAACAGAACGGCCAGAACACCAACCGTCCCATCGCTCGCCTTGTGCACCAGATGCATTTCCATCGGGAATTGGTGGCCACCCACCGTATGTTCGCTGGGTGAATGAAAATGGAATTGTTCAAGCTGAAATGACCTGCCCCGTGGCCCTTTCCCAAAACCCCCGGCATCTTGATTTTCCTGGACCGTGTGCCCGTTATAAATGAAACGGATGCGTGATGGCTTGTAATTGAATTCGATGTCGGGCAGATCGTCACGCGCCAAGGTTTCGCGAATATCGATGGGCGATTGTTGCCGCCCACGTTTGGCCAGAACGTACGAGGGATCAAGATCACCCCAGTATTCTGGGCCGATCTTTCCCGAGTATCCCCAATTAGCGTCGTGTTCCTGTTGGCTCTTGCGGAAGTAATAGTGATCGTTGCGCTGAAACGGATAGATCACCTTCCAGTCACGTTTCATATCGACCACGTTCCAACCATTCTGCTTGGCTGCCTCGAGCGCCTTGTCGAGCCGACCGACGTGGGAATCACGATCATACGCCCATTCACGACTCTCATCGGTATGATGAACCAGCAGACAAAATCGGAGCCCGTCACCCGCCGCGGTCCACTGCAGCATCTGCAAGTCACCATCGGAGTTGCCGAAAGAAGCGATCGGGCGACGGCCAATGTGGCTGTGAATGCCCACTGGTTTGCCGGCCTTGTCGTCGATGAAGTCGAACTCAGGCAGGCGCACAATGACAGGTTTGCCGTCGCGCAGTTCAAACTTTGTCTTAACGCTGCTACCAATCACTTGCTCAGGGGGAATACCGTAGACCTCCTCGGCAAACACGCGCAGAAACTCAATTCCACCGCCGGATGTGATGTAGGTTTTGAATCCGTTGGCCCGCAGATAGCCCAACAGTTCCAACATCGGTTGGTAGACCAGCTCGTCGTATCGCCGATCAAATCGCGGATGCTGTGCTGTGTTTAGCCAGTCTTTTACGATCGCCGCGAATTCATCGGTCGTCATACCCGCATGCGATGCCATCACCAGCTTAAGCAGTCCTTCTTTACCCGATTTTGCCACGGTTTCGAGGTCTCCCTCAAGGACGGCCTTGAACGGCTGCTCAGACTTCCATTCGGGATGTTGCGTCGCGAGCTTGTTCACGCGGTCGATGGCAAAGGCGAGTTGAAAATAGAACGGCTTCTCTGACCAAAGACAGCCATCGTTGTCAAAGGTCGCAATTCTTTCTTCGATCGGAACAAAGCCTGGGCTTTCGGTCGTCGTCACGTCGTTGACGAAGCCAACAATCGCGGACTTCGTTGGCCCATCGTTCCATGATGGCAACGGATCTTGCCCCTGAACAGGCAGTTGCAAAAGAGCGTAAACGCCCAATGTCGCCAGAACGCAGTGACCGTCGAATCGATGATGCATAGCTCTTGTCCCTATCGTGGCTGTGGTAACTCGGTTCCGGACTTGCAACGCAACAGATGCAACGGAACGTTTCAATCAAGTCGTCTATGTTCCTGATTCGACTCTAACGTCCTCGGCTTCCATTCGGGCTGCGATCGCTTCGAGCGTGGCCAGTTCGGCTTCCGCGAAGCAGGATGCGGCGAAATCGATCGCGGCAACCGTGGCATAAGTCATTGCCGCGGCACAGAGCACTATGCACGCGATATCATATTTGCCCGGCCAGCGAACCCTGAAACGGGGCGCAGAGCGAGCCATCCAATGTGATGAAATAGCGACCTCGCCAGCAGCCTGTTGCCCCGCAGGCCAGGGATCGGGTTACTTCGATCCGCTAGAGTTTTTCATCTTCTCCATTACCTTGGAAAGCGAGAAACTTCCCGGCTCCATCCGTGGCGGGTACTCCTGAAACGTCTTCAGAAAGTCGGCCACGTAGGCTTGTGCGGGAACAAGCATGAAAGCGCGGTCGATCATCCAGTCGTAGTAGGTGTTCGACGTAAACAACGCCCGCTCGTAGGGGTCACGACGCAAGTTGAAGATCATTGGTGTACGAAGCTCGACCCAGGGATCCATCCAGACACGTAGAGTCCCCATCGTTTTTTGTTGCAGGAAGATGATTTTCCAGTCCTGATAACGAAGCGCCGTCAGGTCACCCGTATCAGAAAAATAGAAAACTTCGTTGCGTGGACTCTGGACGTTCTGGGGGTCTTTCAGGTGCTCGGTGACATCGTATCCATCGAGATGAATCTTGTAGTTGCGATTCAGTGCCTTTGATGCGTATCCATCGAGCAAGTCCGTTTTGAGGTCCTTCTTTCCGGCCGCGGCGAGGAAGGTGGGCATCATATCCATGTGATGCACGATACCATTGGATTCGGAACCGGCTTTGATCACGCCTGGCCAACGCATCGCACACGGCACGCGCCAGCCGCCTTCCCAGTTGGAATTTTTTTCGCCCTGGAACGGAGTCGCCGCGGCGTCCGGCCACGTGTTGTAATGGGGACCGTTGTCGGTCGAGTAATGCACGATCGTGTTATCAGCAATTCCCAAATCATCGAGTAGTTTCAGAAAAATCCCGATGTGAATGTCGTGCTCGACCATCCCGGCCTGATACTCGTCGAGAACTTTGCCATACATTTGGTTGGCTTTGTCGCGATTCTCTCTGCTCACGTGCGTGCGGAAGTGCATCCGAGTACCATTCCACCAACAGAACCACGGCTTGCCTGATTTGTGCGATCGCTGGATAAAGTCCACTGCCGCGGCAACCGTTTCGTCATCGACTGTTTCCATCCGTTTCTTTGACAACGGACCAGTGTCCGTAATTTCCCCGCCAGCAAAAGACTTGATGACGCCGCGCGGACCGAACCGTTTGCGGAATTCCGGATCCTGTGGATAGTCTTCCACTTCCGGCTCTTCTTCCGCGTTGAGGTGATACAGGTTGCCTAGGAATTCGTCGAATCCGTGGTTGGTCGGCAGGTGTTCGTCGCGATCCCCAAAATGGTTCTTGCCAAATTGTCCGGTCACGTATCCCTGCTCTTTCAACAGGACGGCGATGGTGGGGTCAAGCGTATTAATGCCCTCTTTGGCACCTGGCAAACCAACTTTTGAGAGGCCGCTGCGATACACACTTTGGCCGAGCATGAATGACGCGCGACCGGCGGTACAAGATTGTTCCCCGTAGTAGTCGGTAAAAATGATCCCTTCTTTGGCTATTCGGTCGATGTTTGGGGTTCGGTATCCCATCATGCCGCGCGTATAGGCGCTGATGTTGGACTGACCGATGTCGTCGCCCCAGATGACCAGGATGTTCGGTTTATCCTGAGCAAGCGAGGGCGTCGCTGTGCAAGAAAAAATAAAGGTAATTGCCGCCCATGCGACTGTGCAGATTCTTGTCATGATGCTGGTTTCTAAAAAGAGTTCTGGTTGGTAATCACTGCTAGTCAGCCGCAAGCGCCGAGCGGCTAATCACTCATTCGCTCAGATGGTGAGCGATTCTCTTGTCTGTTGGCCGGCATCTTTAAGCTTCGCAATCCGCTTGTCGAATTCTGACTTGAGTTCTTCTTTACGTTGCTCGAACTTTGCTTTTGCATCGTCTTCAGCTTTGGCGATCTGATCGCTGAGTTTTTGGAACTTGGCGTCGGCCTCTTCTTTTAGCGAAGCCACTTTGTTGTCGGCTTTATCTTTCAGTGATTGCAGCTTTGCTTTCGCGGCATCGCGTTTGGCTTGCAGTTTCGCTTTGGTTTCACCAACCGATTGGTTCCATTCCGCATCAAGTTCCGCTAGTTCACGATTGGTGGCTTCGATATCACGCGCGATCTGATCGTCCTCGACATCAATGCGGTAGCGACGAAAGATGGTCCCACCAAGTTCTTCCATGCGGGTGTCCAATGGTACCGTCCACCCCTCAGTAACCTCTGCAACCACAGCACTTTTACCAGCCGTCATCAGACTTCCGATGTCATCTAGAAACTCGACATCAACCCCGACGTTGTACATGTCGACCATCCAACCGGTCAGCGAGCCTGCGGCGGCTCCAGCGACCATGCCGGCCGGTCCACCAAGTGCGCCGACAAGACTGCCTAGCAACATCCCCGTTGCGGTGCCGATTGGACCCTCGTCAGCCGCGTCTTTGACCTGAACGATTCCGTCATCACTCTTGGTGATCACAGCACCCGCGTACAGCGCGATGCTCCCATTACGGTCCAATTCCAGCATGGCTTTGGAACCTTCGAAGGCGGTTTTCTCATTGTCGAATACGGTAACGACGAACTTGCTCATCTCTCTTCTCCAGCTTGCGATATAAGGGGGTCAAAGTTAGCCGCGGGGCGATATCCCCGGTTCTATAAAACAACCGCGACCGTGCGGTTAACGAATTCGCGATCACTTTTCCAGTTATTGCTTGGCTCGCTCTCGATCCAATTGGCGTCGCTCGTTCGACCGGACCAATGCGCCGCTTGCCGGCTGATTCGCCGTTGACATGACGCCTGCCATGAAGCTGTGTTTGCTCGCACTTTGTTCGGGCGATCGGCAATCAATGGCGTCCCCCTTTTCCGGGGCTGATACGCGCCGAATCGGGACCAAGCGCGCCCGGGTTCTTTGTGATACAGAACAGCCACCGAATGGCATCCAGCAGCGCTTCGCCGTCGACCGGCTCCTTGAAGAAACCGGCGGCACCGAGGTCTCTCGCTCGCGATCGGGATTCCGCGTTATCGGTGGGCGAGAGCAAGATGATGGGAAGGGTTTCGCAGAAAGCACCCCTGCATTCGCGGAGCATTTGGAACGCTTTGTCGTTCGGGACCGTCTCGTGCAAAACCGCACACCCAAAGTCAGCGACATGGTCAACTTCTAGAAACGATTCAATCGATCGGTACAGCTGAGCCTGCAAACAAGCAGATTTGGCAAGGCGGACAAGAGATGTTCCGCCTGAAGCATCTTCATGAATGAACGCGACGTTCCCACTGCTGCGATCCATGTTTGCTAACTCGCTGTTTGCTAACTCGCTCGACTCGTTGACAATCAACTACGAAAACGAATGTTAGAAACGTGAGCAACGTTCGCCTATTGTCCCTTGGTACAAGTTTATAAATCAGCCGCAGGGCGTTCGCCCCGGTTACCGCAACCTCCATGGCCCGTTGATCGCTGGCCAGGGTTCGCGCAAGTTTGAGATTGTTTAAAGAGAACCTGCGTCTAGCGATTGCGACTGATCATTGGATGAGGCGAATGCGTCGATACCGTGATCACTCTGGCAACTCAACTCCGGCTGCCATGGATTGCCTGACGAGATCGGCTAACGTATGGACTTCGAACTTTTCCATCACCTTGGCCCGATGTGCCTTGACGGTGCGTTCAGCGATCGCAAGCTTCATTGCGATCTGGCCGTTGGTCCAACCAGTAACGACATACCCACACACCTCTCGTTCACGAACGGTAAGACTTTGCTCGCATGCGCATAGATGCTTGCTCGACGCCACTTCCTCGTTGAGCTCGTGAGATCGATTCAACGACCGCTCGATTGCGTCAATCAGCTCACTTTCATCGGACAACTTGGGAAGAAAATCTTCGGCGCCTCGCTTGATCGCTTTAACGCTGGTTGGGATATCGCCAAATGCGGTCAGAAAAACGATGGGCAACGTGCAGTCGGTGCCGGCAAGTCTGTCCAGCAATTCCATACCCGTCATCTCTGGCATCTGGTGATCCAACAGCAGACAACCCTCACCCTCGATCGGCAAACGATCGAGAAACGATTTCGCCGAAGAAAACATTTCGGTCTGATAACCGTAAGATTTCAGCAGTCGCTCGACTCCGACGCGAGCGTCATCGTCGTCATCGACAACAAAGATCGTGGCTGTGCTAATCGATTTGCTCGAGCTCATCGTCTTGTTCATCCTGTTCGGTGAGTACCGGAAGTGAAAAGACCAATCTCGCGCCACCTTGTGAGAGGTTTTCCGCCCACATCCTACCATCATGTGACTCGATGATGGTTCGATTGATCGCCAGGCCTACGCCCATACCGCCTTCTTTCGTCGTGTGGAATGGCTCGAACACCTTCTCGAGCTGGCGTTTGGGAATTCCCTTTCCCGAGTCGCTAACCGAGACCTTCACCCGATTCTGATCACAAGTGGTCGAAATCACGATCCTCGATTCACTCGCCGGCATACCCTCCATTGCATCCTCGGCATTGATCACAAGATTCAGAATGACCTGTTGCAGTTGTACCGGGTCGGCGAAAACGGGCGGCAGCTTTGGCGACAACTGCAAGTCGATCAACGCTTTTCTGATAATCAGGTCGCTATGCAAGAGAGCTAAAGCATCGCCGATAACATCATTGAGACAAACGCTCATCCGTTCACTGATGTTTCTGCTAAGCTGTTCGCGAATGCGGTCAAGCACCTTTCCGGCCCGCCGATTGTCTTTGACGATGTCGTCAAGAGTTTCACGTATCTCCGCAAGATCGGGCGTTTCGGCGTCAACGAACCTACGGGCAGCTTGTGCATTGCGAAGTATCGCTGCCAGCGGCTGATTCAATTCGTGAGCCAGCGCCGCACCGATTTCGACCAGCGTTGCCGCTCGCGAAACATGTTCCAATTGGTCACGTTGTTGCGAGAGTTCTTGTTCTGCCTGCTTGAGTTCGGTGATGTTCATGTGAGACACCACCAAACCGCCATCAGACGTTTTTAACGGTACGGCACGCAGAACGAACCACCGGCGTTCAGTCGGTGAGTCACAAGGATATTCCAATTCGAAGGACTCGATCGTGCCTTCCAATACCCTGCGGAGGCCCTGAAGTGCCTTGCGTGCCGTCGCGTCTCCCGCGGAAACAGCAAGCTGACACGTTTCCAGATAGTTGGTGCCAAGACAGGTTTCCGAAGCGATTCCACCGTTTGCGTCGGCGAATTCTTCCCAGGCACTGTTCTGGTCAATAATTATTCCCGCCCGATCGAGGATCACGATCTGAGCATCCATGGAGTCGAGGACCACATTATTGAACTCCGACGCAACCCGCAGCTCTTCGGTAATCTGCTTGCGAACAGAGATATCCCGGGCTGTCCCCCAGACCCGCAGCACCCTGTTATCCTCGATCGCAGGAATCATGCTGTTGAGAATGAAGCGTTCCGATCCGTCCTTGGCGATCTCATGAGACTCCGCGTCGATCATTCGAAAACGCGCGCCGACCGCTTCGTATAGAAAGGAATAAGTGGCAGGTAAAGACCGAGGAAGCGTGCGTTCCAACTTCCAACCAATCACCTCGTTGACGCTGGCTCCGTAGGTCGCGGCGAAGGCTTCGTTTGCTTCGACGTAGTAGCCATGACTCAGAATGCGCTCGACTTGTTCCTCTTCGGGAAGATCAAGTGGAATGGGTTCGTCGAACTCAACGCACCACATTTGCTCGCTACTGTTAGTAATGAAGCTCAGGAATCGTTGCTCACTCAACGCGAGCTTGCGGTTCAGTTCGTCGCGATTTTTCGCCTCGGATTCAAGGTGCATGATCCTTTTGCGTCGGGCACCCTCCCGAAATCGGAACAAACCACAGACCATGACAATCAGCACCACAATTGTGCCTCCGTGAAACCACCAAGTGGCCCACCATCTCGGCAAAACCGTGATTGCCAGCGAGGCGTCCCCTTGGTTCTCGCGGCCATTCCCATTGAAAACTTCGGTGCGAGAGAGGATGACGTCGACCTGAGGCTGAAGAAAGCCACCGGCGAATCCGACGCGTCGAAAGCAGTCCCTGTGATTTAAGTTACCGCCATCGGCTTCGACGAACACCGACGAGAACAAAATAAGCAAGCACGCCAAGATTGCTCGCGGAACGAAGTGGCAGGGTAAAAAATCGCACACGTTCAGTCGCACTTAAAGGTTTTTAGTTCTCGCCATTCGGCGCTCGCCCCCGTTGTAACCAACACTCACAGAAAACGTGGCCAAAACGACTGATGAACGCCTCGGGCCAATTCGGTCCTCTGAAAAAACAGCTCCCAAAAAACAAATCCCCTCCGGGAATTCGCGTCGTGCGGCTGAAATGATTGATGTGACAAGCCACGAGGGTGCTCGTTCCGGCGACGCGTTTACAGAACTATAGCGAGAAGCTCGAGGCTCCGCTTCCTATTGCACCAAAGGACAATAGCCTCGCGTAAGCATCGTCACGAAGATGGTTTCCGGAGTCGGCGTTCCTTGAACGCCTTCGCGTCCAACCAGTAAAGAGTTATTCAATGGTCCTGTCAAACAGATTGATGCGGCTGATTATCAATGGAAAGTCAGCCGGAGATCCGGGGCTCCGGTCCGCCATCGGGCAGCTTCGCGACGCAGGCAACCACATCGATGTGCGCGTCACCTGGGAAGCCGGCGACGCGGCGCGATACGCGGCCGAGGCATCTCAATCGGAGGTGGACGTTGTGATCGCAGGCGGTGGTGACGGCACCGTGAATGAAGTCGTCGGCGGTCTCCTTTCGACCGAGCAACCCAACAAGACCGCCGTCGCTGTGCTGCCGTATGGAACCGCGAATGATTTTGCCGCGGGGTGCGGAATCCCAATCGGGGATCCATTTGCAGCTCTGACCTTAGCGGCAATGGGGAACACTTTCGCGATCGATATCGGGCAGGCCAATGACCGCTACTTTGTGAACGTCGCCAGTGGAGGTTTTGGGGCGCAAGTGACCGCGAACACTCCACCTGAATTAAAAAAGGCACTCGGCGGAGCAGCTTATTCGCTGATGGGCGTTGTGACGGCGGCCAAGGCCTCACCGTACCACAGCCGGGTCACGTTTCCCGACGGCACATCACGTTCGGGCGACATCTTGGTGATGACCGCAGCCAATGGCCGCCAATGCGGCGGCGGCCAACAAGTCGCGCCACGCGCGCGATTGAACGATGGATTGCTCGACTTCACAATCGTGCATGACGTCGACATTCAATCCTTCGGCCAAGTACTCAATGAAATCCTAACGCTCGGCGACGAGACCAATGAATTTGTGTCGTACACCCAATTGCCATCCTTGCGGATTGAGTGCGACGTTCCCCTGCAGGTCAACCTCGACGGCGAACCGTTTAGGTCCAACGTTTTCGAGTTCGGCATCCTCCGCGAAGCAATCCGGTTCGTCCTGCCACCGGATGCTCCCCTCGTTTCGCGACGGTCCGCTGCATGCCTGGACAAAGAAATCGCTTAAAGAATCGAAACAAAACGAGGTACTGTCTCGTTGCGGTAAGCCGCGTCGCCTGAGCGGCCTGGCACGCCCGCGATACCCGAAGCACCTCGTGGTGTTTTACCGCTGCGCGAGCGCTCACCCCGAAAAGCCTGGATAGGTGGCGGGATTTGCACCCAACCGATGCGACGAGATTTAGCTGTGATGGTGTTGAACGCAAACTAGACTGGATGTGACTATCAATCACACATTCCCAGCCACCGCTTGAACAGAATCGAGATCGTCATCATGGAAAATGAAACCAAGCCGATGTCGACCAAGGAACTGACTTCAGCGGTCAGCCTTCTACTTGAACGCGAAGAGATTCGGGTTGCACAGGAGCGTCGCAAGACGCGCCGCCGCGTTCGCCGTCGCCGCGAACAGACGCAAGAGAGTATCGCCCAGCTGACTCAATCAATCGAAGTGATCAAGTGGTGCATCGTGGGAATTGCGACCGTGATGGCCACGTCGCTAGTGATCTTGGTTCTCGTCGTTTGGCAAATCGGCAACGAAGCCCAGCGAATCCAAGGCGAAGTCGAACAGATCAAGGGTGAAGCCGAAACGATCGTTCGCCAAATCGAACACGAAGCCGATATGATTCGCGACAAGATCCAGCATCCGCTGCGTTCGATCGGCGGAGCGATCGGTGGTCACCTGGAAAGCAAAATAGGCAGTGCAATCGGACTGGAAGAGTAAGCGTCGGTACGCGATTGGCGCCAACGGTTTGTGCCGGACAGCAACGGTTTGTGCAGGACAGCAACGGTTTCTGCAGGACACTGTGCCTGGGCTTCTTTCCTCGCAGTCACCGTCGGTAACGAAGTGACAATCGTCGCGACAAGGTTTCGAGGCACAGTGCGCGTGATCGCAGAATCCCTGGCGGGAAATGATTTGATTGAAATGGGTTGGAAGGACCAAGGTTCGTACCGTGGCTAGGTTGACAAACCCTGCTCGTGATTGAGAGCCGCTCCGGTCAAATCATGAACGCGGCCGGGACTCGCCGCTCCGAATGTGAACTGATACAGCTGCCATTGCTCGAGTGTCCAATCGGTGAATTCGACATCATCAAATTCGACGATTCGAATGTAGCCAAGTTTGGTCTGCGGAGCGGTAGGAACATACACAGCCGCCAGCTGTTTACCGGATTCGGAAGACGCGATGGTACTGGTCAAAACACCGATGGTCCGCACATGGTTGCTGGGCCAATTGATAATCACGACTCTGGCTTTCTCTTTCGCGGTTGAGACCTCGGCCAGCAAGCGATCGTCCCACGCTAGCCACCCTCGCCACGCTTCCTTCGTCCCCAGCAGCGGAAAGAGTCCGAACAGGATGAGGCTGCCCACCAGTGGCGGCCCCACAAGTATCGCGACCATCGATAGCGCAATCGCCACAGGCACGCTGCCGGTGAAGTCGAAAACCGGAACCAGCAGCATGACGGCGTATGCAATCACGGCAATGACCACGAACGCGATGAAACCGTGCAAGTAAACTCGCGTCCAAGTATTCAGTGAGTGCTTGCTTTCTATGCGGTCATCTTCATTGGACGAAATAGCTTCCACGACACAACTCCTGACCGCGTTTGAAACCAGCATACTATCACTTGCGATAGATTCAGCAATCAAGCTGCCGCCCAGAGGTTGTCGTCTTGGGCAGAGCGGGATACGCCTGCAATAACTAGCCGCCGCCGTGCGGGCAAACTTTTCAATTCGCCCGCACTCAGAACAGGGGAAACCCCGAAGACTCCAAACACGCTCGCAAGATTCCTTGATGAACCACAAACGGGGATTTGGAGAAAACTCAAATAAGACTCTCGTTCTCTTCGTCGTCGTTGACGAGCCCTCCCCTCTTACAACACTTAATCCAGCTGGACTTTCACAACCTCTGCCTATTCCTTCGAAATATTCTCAAGTGCGTCCTGGTCCATCGATCTTTTTCGAGCCGAGCAACCTCCTGAACGCGAATCCCCGCGTTATCAGAGAGTCAGTGGAGTTCGATGACCGTGCAATACGTGTCGATGATTCGCTCAAGCGTCATGTTGATACGATCATGAAGTGACGGTGAGTCCGAATCGAACCGTTCGCAGCCTTTTGACCGATCGCACAGCCGTCCTCGGTGAAACGAATCCATGTGAAGAATGGAAACCGAACTGTGTGACTCAGCGACGACCGACGGATACGGATCGATGGAAATCCCTTTTTTCTGCAAACGCTTTTTCTGTGAACTGGTCGATTAGTTCTTGCTGGCGTCATGCCTCGAAACCCAGACACTGCACGGTGCGTGGCGTAGAACATACTTTGTTGTGCTGCCAATCAGCCAATCGTGCAGCTGGCCATGTCCTGTATCACCAACGAATACCAAATCCGTGTCGTTGCTGTCACAGAAGTCGACGATCGCTTCACCTACGTGTTGGCCTCGTAGAATATGGCTGTGCGAGTTGGGGATTTCCTTCGCAACCGTCGCCGAAACTTCATCTCCCCTCTTTCGCATTCGCTCGAAAACTTCTTCTTCATTCTTAATCGCAGAAACACTTATCCCCTCACCCATCCAAACGTCATAGATCGGCACAACGGTAACAACATCGACGACGACATCCGGATGCCATTGCGCAGCCATCATTTCGTTGACCGCTTCGCTTGACGCGGCCGATCCGTCGTAGGCAATCGCGATCCTTTTCGGTGCAGCCATCGAGGGCGATTCACTTTCTCCTTGTGGCCGTACGATTAGAACGGAGCATTTCGCATGAGTCGCGACGTTATCAGAGACACTGCCGAGCAACATGCGATGAACCATCGAGTGCCCGACAGCGCCCAGCACAATCAAGTCAGGCTGAATGCTCGTCGCGACTTTCAAAATTTCAGCCGCGGCACTTCCTGTTTTGTGCAACTTTGATAGATGTTCACTGCCGAGCCCAGAGAATTGATCCTCCAATTCATCATGCAGGTCGATGATGAAATTTCGCTGGCTTGCTTCCCAATCTGGGTTCTGCACGTTGCCGTGAATGCTCAAGTCTGGAGGTGACGATACGGTCAATAACACCAACTCGATTTCGCGTTCACGCATGAACTCTCGTAAAAAACCTGCAGCTGCTCGTGCGTTGCCTGACCCATCGGTTGCAAAAAGAATCTTCACTGTGCGTTCCCGTAAGTTGCGTTTCCGTACGTTTTCCAGTGTGGTATCGAATGAGCCATGTTTAGAGTGATTTGCGAATGCGTTTGAAACCATCCCAAATTTCGCTGCCGACCAGTTTCATGGAATCCCACACCTCTTCGGCGGATGTTTCCACAGCGTCCTTCAGCGGATCGTACTCATGACTCAATGCATTGAGCTTGTCGCTGAGAGTTTGCCATTCTTCCTTGAGTTCCATGGAACCCAGACGAAGTTGGAGTTTGATCTCGTCACGCTCCTGTTTCAGATCGTGGATCAGCTTGTTGACGCTGGCACTTTTTTCCGTCTTGGTCATGGATGGGTTCCTGTTCTTAGAATTTGATGTAATTGGTCGATCCGCTGAACAGCGAAGGTCTATTCATAGGGTACGGATCGTTTCAGAGCAGACGGCATCAAGCAGAATTGTTGCCCGATGGGTCCTGGTAGCGTCGTTTCCATGTCCATTTGTGCAATTCCATTACTGGCAAAATCGTCAGCGACAAGAGAAACAGAATGCCCCACTGCTTGATTGCGACCGGCTCGGCCCCCAGTAGCGACTGGCCGAAGGACGTATGCATGGCGGCAAAGTGGATTGCAAACGCTGTGACCGCACCAGCTAATAGGATGGGACTTCGCAGCGGTGACATCACGAGGGCTGATTTTGTTTCTGAGCGGCAGTTGCCGATATGGATATTTTCAAATAGCACCATCAACAATAGTAACGAGTTTCTCGCGGAGGCGACTTGTGCGTCCGTGGCCCCCGCCGGCAGGAACCAACGGAACGTCAAGAATCCGACGATGCCCATGACAAGTGCCGCAATCACGGTCCGTTCGATCATCAATTGATTGAAGATTCGTTCCTTCGGCGGACGGGGCTTGCGTTTCAACACCCCGCCTTCGTTGGGCTCGAATGCCAGTGCCACATCCTGAATTCCGTTGGTCACCAAGTTCAGCCACAAAATCTGGACCGGCAGCAGCGGCAAGTACGGGGTTCCTGTCCCGACAGCCAACGCCATCAAGACCAATTCCGCTGCTCCGGTCGATATCAGCAAATAGATCACTTTGCGAATATTGTCATAGGCCACGCGGCCCTCTTCGACGCCGGCGACGATCGTTGCAAAATTGTCGTCGCTGATGACCAATTCGCCTGCTTCGCGAGCGACATCGGTACCGCTTTTGCCCATCGCAACGCCAATGTTGGACGCCCGTAGCGCCGGAGCATCGTTCACCCCATCGCCGGTGACCGCTACGAAATGGCCAGCACTTCTCGCTGCGTCAACGATCTCCAATTTCTGACGCGGCGCCACTCGCGCAAACACGCGAATGCGACCGATGATTTCGGCCAACTCTTCGGTTGTCTTGCCTCGGATTTCGCCACCCGTCATGACTTGAGTTTCGCTGTTAGCCATCCCCAAGTCGCGAGCGATCGCCAGCGCGGTCACGCGGTGGTCGCCGGTAATCATTGACACCGTCACACCTGCTTCACCGCATGCCTTCACGGCATCTTTCACGCCGGGTCGCAGCGGATCGATCATCCCCACGAAACCGAGGAATCGAAGGTTTCTGGGTGCCGGCGGGACATCGCTGGAAGAGACCGGCTGTGACAGTTTCGCATCGGCGAACGCCAATACTCGAAAGCCTTGTGCCGCCATGCCGGACGCAACTTGCTCATAGTGTGCGGAGTTGAACTCGCGATGCTGGCCGTCATCACAACTGTCACTCGATTCGGTGCACATCGCCAACACCTTTTCAGGCGCTCCCTTGATGAAGACCGAAACACCGCCGTCAACTTCATTGAACGAAGCGGCGAATTGGTATTCCGGCTCGAAGGGAATTTGGTTCACTTGTCGATGGTGGTCCAAAGCGGCTTCGCGATTCCAACTGAGTTTTCGGCCGAACGAAAGTAATGCGACGTCGACGGTATCGCCATGCCAAACCCATGATCCGTTGTGTGAGTGCAGGTCCGCTTCGTTGCAAAGAACACCTGCCTGCGTCAGCCATTCCAACGGATCGTGACTACCGGGGTCGATGGTCTGGTTTTCAAACAAGACGTTTCCAGTGGGGATAAATCCTTCGCCGGTGACTTGGTACGTGTCGCCGTTTGGTAGCCAGACCTCGCGAACGGTCAGCTCGTTGCATGTCAGCGTGCCAGTTTTGTCGGTGGCAATCATCGTGCAGCTGCCCAGGCCCTCGACAGCCGTCAATCGGCGCACGATTAAACCTCGCTTGGCCATGCGAGTCGTTGCGATCGCAAGCGCGACGGTCATTGCCACGGGTAAGCCTTCGGGGATGGCAGAGACCGCCAAGGCGACCGCAAACATAAACATCGCGGCGGATGTATAATCGCCTACCGTGACGCCTGCGACGCCAATGACCGAGGCCGCGACCAAGACAGCGACCGCGATGACGCGCGTAAACCGTTCCATCCGCACCAACAAGGGCGGATTGCCGCCCGAGTCACCCAACACGTCCAGTGCCAATTGCCCCACACTGGTTGCCGTGCCGCTGGCAACGACCAATCCTTTCCCGCGCCCTCGCGTCACGATCGAACCGGCGTAGACCATGTTCAACCGATCGGATACCGGAACCTCAGCGGGGCCCGACCAAGTCGAATCTTTCAAAACCGGCAACGACTCGCCGGTCAACAACGATTCATCGGACTCTAATCCATGAGTCGACAACAGACGTATATCGGCAGGCACGCGATTGCCCGATTCGAGCCATACGATGTCGCCCGGTACGATCTCTTCCGCGTCGACGTCTCGCACTTCGCCGCTGCGAACGACCGTCGCGCGAATCTGCAACAACTTTTTCAAAGCGTGACTGCTCTGTTCTGCTTTCCATTCTTGGTAGGCACCGATCAGGGCATTGAGTGCAAGCACGCCGGCAATGAATCCAGCGTCCTTCACGTCACCCATCGCGGCGGACACGATCGCTGCAAACGCCAAAATATAGATCAGCGGGCTGCGAAACTGGCGCAGCACGATCATCCAAAGTCGCGTCGGTGGTTTTTGTGGCAAGTGATTAGGGCCAAACTTGCGGAGGCGAACTTCCGCCTCGGATTGACTTAGCCCATGTTTGGTCGCGTCAAGTTGCTGAGATGCTTCTCGCACATCGATCGAGTGCCAGGCAAGAAGTGGTTGCGTTTGAAATGGCATGTGGCTCAGTGGTTGTGTTTGCTTGCAGATGATCCGCCGGCCAGGTTTCACGCAATGACGTTGCTGGCCCGACGGCCATGTTGGGGTTCCCATCGGTGCGATGCCGCGCAGACGGGCTGAAGTGTCCTGGTTCGCACGTCGCGTACCGTTGGGCCGAAATCGCGCTAACAGGGCTGCCAGTGCACATCAAACCCCAGTACTGAAGAACATCCGCGTGCGTAACCGCACACAGTCGTCCGGCAAGGTTGCCCGGCGAGTGCGGAAGTGCTCGCTATTCAAAGTGTTGGCAATTTCAAGCGAAGCGGCTTACTTCGATCCAGCGGAAATGCCGGTCTCTGGAATCAGCTGGTTCAGTGCATCGTCGAGGGTGACCAGCCCAACGGTCTTCCCCAAGTCTTGGACGATCGCCATCTGCGAGCGTCGCTGGCGGAACAACCCAATCAGCTCGTCCGACTTGGTCTTTGCGTCAACGATCAATGCAGGACGCGTGATCGACGAAATGAGCTTCTGCGGTTCCGATTGTGAGTCCCGCAGGACTTCCCGTGCCAGCACGACGCCTTTGACCGCGTTGGTTGTTTGGCCAAACACGGGATACCGAGAATACTGCCCATGCAGGACCTGCGCTGATGCCTGTTGAAGCGTCAACGCGGTGCTCAGAGCCTTCACTCGGTCAAGCGGTGTCATGATCTCTGCAGCGCTCTTGTCGTTGAGAATAAAAACGCGATGAATCATCTCGCTCTCATCTCTTTCGATATACCCGGCCCGCTGGCCGATGCGAACGAGCGAGCGAACTTGTTCTTCGGTTCCCACATGCCGGTCGCCTCGAGTGAACTGATTCGATATCCATGCAAAGGCGATTACAAATGGGTACAAGAGATATCGGCATGCCAGGATTGCGGGCGCAGAAACCCGCGAGATCAGCGGTGCGTAGTGCGCCCCGATCGACTTCGGAACGATTTCTGAAAACAAAATCGTCCCCAGAGTCAGGACGGCCGTGATCACAGCAACGCCTTCGGTGCCAAACAAGCGGAAAGCCTGCAGGCTGACGAGAACCGGTCCCAAAATGTTGATCGTATTGCTTAGGATCACGATCACCACGACCGATTGCGACAGTTCCTGCTTGACTCGGCTCAGACGTCGCGCGCCCCAGCGGGCATCCTGAACCAAAACGTCAATTTCAGGATGAGTCACACTGAGGATTGCCGCATCCACCGCTGCCATCAATCCGGACGCTGCGAGAAAGCAAACAATGGAAAGCAAAAGGAGGAGCATCGACGGGGGTTCCATGGTGAGACCTGGCGAGCCCGCGCAGGTGTTCACGCAACCACGCAGTCAGCAGCTGAACGGTTCGGATTCGCGTCCGCAGTGACCGATACGAAACGCCGCATCTTCGGCACATACGTCTCTAATTCACCGGACTCGGCTCGAAACAACCATCCATGCAGAGCGACCCTATCCATCGCGATTGCGGTCGATACCGAAGGATGCGTTTTCAAGTGATTGAGTTGTACCAAGACGTTCTCTTCGGTGGCTGCATCGATTTGCGCATAGGCCGTCCGATCGGCGTGCTTGCTCTGAACGATCTGCCGCGTCGCATCGGCATACTGAAGCCATTCGCCAACGCGGGGCATCGTGTGCAGGCTCTCTGGCGACATCAAATTGGCAATGCAACGACAGGGCGTATGCCCAAGCACGATGATGTCCGAGACTTGAAATTCATTGATTGCCATTTCGATGGTGGCAGATTCGGCGTTCGGAGAAATTCCCAGCGGCGGAACAATATTGCCCGGCGTCTTGATCTGCAGCATCTCACCTGGCCGTGTTCCCGATAAAAGATGAGGATCGCCCCAGAAATCGCAACACGAAACAACCAAACTCCTCGGTCGCAAGCTTAGTCCTCGCATCGTCTGCAGCTGCAAATACCTGGCCAAGCCCTCTCTGCTCGGGCTGTCTTGGTGTGTCATGGATTGGCTCCTTCAGGCTACGCACTTCCACCAATTTTGAAGAATCAACTCAAATGCAATGGCGTCAAACGCAATCACTGTGCCAACGACAAGGCAATCTTCGCGATTGGATAAGACGCAACATGCGCAACATCATAAGGCTTGGCATACGGATCGCTGGCACTTTTCATTTGCATTTCATCAACCCGTATCGACTTTCGAAATCACGGGCCCCGGTTGGACGTATATGCACACACTACAAGGAACTTGCCGCGTCGGATGAGACGTCGCAACTGGCCACCGAACATAGGCACACTTGATCTGGACGACAGACCTAATGACCTTAGCGAAAACTTCCAAAAGATCGGAGTGCTAGTTCGTAACGGATACTTGCGTCCAGCCGTGTCTCAAGTGTGCTCAGCCGAACGGCAGGCGTGGGTCAGCCGCGTTCGTTCGTTGCACGCAGCACGAGTAACGGACAAGGCGACATACGGGTGACTTGCTCGGCAACGGAACCAATGAGTAAACGCTTGGTGCCGGTACGCCCATGAGATGGTATGACGATCAACTCGAAATCATTTCGCGAAGCGAATTCAACAATTCCACGTTTCGGGTCGGCAACCATTGTCGCGAATCGAAGGCCCGCATACTTGGAATCGGCAAACATTGCCCGCATCGCATCAAGCGCATGCTGCTCATTCGCTTGTTCGATTTCTTGGGCCCCTTCGACGTTCGACATCGCGATACTCATTCCGCCACCGATTTCGTAGCCACCGTTGTCATCAAAGCCATATAGCTGAGCCGGGTTGATGACATGCAGTACCGTCAATTGTTCGTTGCGGCTCGCGACGCTGCACGCGATCTCAACCGCATTCCTCGAGAATTCTGAAAAGTCGAACGGGACGAGAACCTTCGATTTCGAAAAGTAGCACGAATGATCCACTTCTTATCTCGCGGGTTAACGTCGTTCCGAATTCCATCACCGTGATGAAGCAACGCGTGAGCGGCTGGGCGAGCCGAAGAACCAGATGCTGGAAACGGCTCGCGGGCGCTACGTCAGTTCTCGTTTCCTCATGATAGTGGGCGCTGTCGATCACTTGTTGGCTCTCTGCGAATTTCGCGAGTACGGCAACGCAATCGTTTGCTGGCTGGTCGGATCCGGCTGCTCGAATCAACAACTCAGTTGGCAATTCGTTAGACGACGTTCGACGTCGGAAACAACGCCCGGCTCCGCTTGCTGTGTTGGACTCGGCACTTGCCCCAGCATTCTTGGACACACGTGCCGGGCCGATACCGAAGTAGCCGACGAACACGTTTCGAAATGCGTGCACAAAGATTCCCGATGCATCTGCTAGATCGACACTCCGGATCGGCGGATCCGCGCACGCTTTGAGACGATGGAGTGTTTTCTGAGATTTTCATTGCGATGAGAACTTGCGTGGCGACTGCGTGAAAGGACCGACGGTTCCGTTTCTCAGTTATTCAGCGACCTCACCGTGCGCGAGTTGCCTGCAGGCGAATCGGCAAGATCTAGCAACAGCTTCATGGAGTCCGCAACCAAGCTCCGTACAGAACGAAGCCGCTCAACCTGAGCCATTCGGTTGCAAGTCGCACACAAACCCGGCGTCTCAACGTTGCTCGCGTCAAGTTCCAAAGACAAGACGCATGCGAACGATCCCACGAAAGCCGATCGGCAACCGAGTTCATTTTTAATGCCCAGTCATTCGTGCAAACTTTGCATTCAGGACTTCGGCGATTGTACGATAAGGTGGGCGATGTGGCCCGAAACTGCATTGCTTTAACTGCACTGCTCTTTGGTTTATCGAGGCATCTTTAACGGCCCTTCACTTTCGTGACCTAATTTTTCACAGGGACTCACCATGAGACTGACACTCTTGTCATTGCTATTTTGCGCGACGGTTTCGACGCTCTCGAGTTTCGCTCTTGCTCAGGAGAATGTGCCACAGTGGAAAGGAAAGATCGCAAAGAGCTACGAAGAATCTCGCGAGTACTGGGAGCCTAAGAAGCGTCCACCCAAAGATGCCCCAAACGTCATCATTTTCCTTCTAGACGATACTGGTTTTGCACAGATCGGATCCTTTGGCGGTCTCGTCCAGACGCCGAATATCGACAAACTGGCCGCCGGCGGTTTGCGCTACAATAATTTCCATACCACCGCGCTTTGTTCACCTTCGCGCGCTACGCTAATGGCGGGACGCAATCCGCATACGATTGGACTTGGCTCCCACGCGCTGACCGCCATGGGGTTTCCGGGTTACAACGCGATCGTTCCGCCAACGGCCAAGTCAGTGGCAAACTATCTGGAAGCGGAAGGCTACGTGAATTATGCGATCGGCAAATGGGACCACACGCCGCTGTACGAGGTTTCACAGCTGGGGCCCTTTGATCGCTGGCCAAGCCATGAAGGTTTCGCTCACTCGTACTGTTTCATGGCCGCCGATGTCCACCAGTTCATCCCGGTGATGTGGGACGATCATCACCCCGAACCATATCGTCGCACCGCCGAACATCTGGACAAAGACTTGGCTGACCGAGCCAATCTGTGGATCACCGGTCACAAGTCGCTCGACAAGGACTTGCCGTTCATGATGCTGTGGGCGTCAGGTTCGATGCACTCGCCGCACCATGCTCCCGACAACTACATCAATAAGTACAAAGGCAAATTCGATCAGGGCTGGGATGCGACTCGCGAGACGATCTTGGCGAATCAAAAGCGAATTGGGATTGTCCCCGCAAACACCAAACTGACGAGTCGAATCAAAGAGATCCCTGCATGGGATTCGCTCGATTCCGACCACAAAAAACTGTACGCTCGTCAGATGGAAGTTTTTGCAGCACAACTTGAGTATTGTGATGCCCAGATCGGTACCGTGATCGAAACACTGAAACGCATTGGTGAACTCGACAATACATTGATCTTCGTCACATCCGACAACGGTGCTAGCGGCGAAGGTGGTCTGGCGGGCACCTTTAACGAAACCTACGTGCTTAACGGCATGCAGACTCCCTTCGACGCCAACCTGCGTCACCTGGACCATTGGGGGCAAGCGGACACGTATCCCCACTATCACGCCGGGTGGGCCATGGCCGGTAACACTCCATTCAAGTATTTCAAGCAGAGCGAACATCGCGGCGGACAGGCGGATGCTCTTGTCGTTCATTGGCCCAAGGGGATCAAAGCCAAAGGCGAAATCCGCAAACAATATCACCACATCAGCGACATCGCCCCCACGATCATGGCGGCCGCTGGCATCGAGATGCCTAAGACGTACCATGGGATCGCACAGCAGGATTTCACGGGAATCCCAATGAACTACTCATTCGACGACGCCAGTGCACCGAATGCGAAACAGGTCCAGTACTATGAAATGTTCGGCAATCGCGCGATCTGGTCCGACGGCTGGAAGGCGGTCACGCTGCACGGCAAACGGATGCCTTGGGTGGTCAACGCAACCTTTCCATTCGACCAAGATGAATGGGAACTCTATCACGTCGCCGAAGACTTTTCCGAGAGCAGCAATCTGGCTGACAAGTATCCCGATAAGCTTGACGAGTTAAAGAAACTGTTCGACGAAGAGGCGTTCAAGAACAACGTCTACCCGCTGTATGACGATATGATCACCAGGATGGCCAACATCAACACGATCCTGTTCGGCGATCAAAAGGAATTCGTCTACTACGCGCCCGGTGCCATCCGCATCGCCGAGAAAGCGTCCGCGCCCGTTAAGAATCGTTCGCACAAGATCGAAACGACCATTGATCTAAATGGCGACGAAGAGGGAGTCATTGTTTCTTGCGGTGGAATGACCGGCGGCTATTCGATGTATCTCAAAGATGGCAAGCTGCATTTTGATTACAACTTCCTTGACGGTGTGCATTATCACTTGACATCAAAAGCTTTGCCCAAAGGCAAGACCGACCTGAAGTTTGACTTTCAGTTGACCAAGCCCTTTGGTGGCACTGGAGAATTGTACGTCAATGATGTACGGGTCGATACGATCGACATGCCACGCATGCACATCAGCACCTATTCACTTGCCGAAACTTTCGACATTGGCATCGACTATGGAACTCAGGTCGATCCGAATTATGAGGGAAGCCCGTTCCCTTTTACGGGCGAACTTGACCGAGTGACGATCACGTTAACGGACTGATTCGACAACCAACATCGCTGCCGCCATGAGATAGCCAATGACATGCAGATCTCGCCACACATTCACGCTGCGCCAAGCGTAGCGATGAAATGCTTTACCGCGACAGCACTGGACTGATGAGTTCACACATGCAATGAGACAACATCATGCACCGCGGTCATCCAATCACACCTCATGGACGTATTCTCGCTCTGAGGAAGGTCGTTTTCGTTGGAAACACTTAAGTCCTTTAAGCCTCATATCCAGGAACAAATTCAATGCTTGACGGGTTCGCACTTCTCATTTTGATTGTGCTCACGCTGACAGCTTTGGTCGCGGCGGGGCTGATTGCAATCATGCCAGGCCGCATCGCCAGAGAACGAAAACATCCGCAAGCCGACGCCATCACCGTTTGCGGATGGATGGGACTGCTCACGATGGGAGTGCTTCTGCCACTGGCCTACATCTGGGCATACACCCGTTCGCCCGACGAGAATGCAGGAACAATGAAATGATTGTTTTCCTAACGCTTCTCTACGTCGCCGCTTTGGCACTGCTGGTAAACCGGGGTGTCGTCCGACTCAACCTGTTCTGGAAACTGTCGCCGATTTTATGGATGCTGATTCTTCTCGTCACCCTGTTCGTTCCGATGCAATGGGGCGCTCCGACGGGAGACGTGAATGTTTATCAATATGTCATTGAAATCGTCCCAAACGTCACTGGTGAAGTCATCGAAGTGCCGGTCGAGGGTCTGACTCCGCTGAAGAAAGACGACGTATTATTCAAGATTGATCCGGAGCCTTACCAAGCCGTTGTCGACCAACTTACCGCAACGCTGGAAGACGCAAAGCACAACGTCGAGCGTCTGAAGAATTCCGTTACCCTGGCCAAGACACATCTCGCGAAAACGCAACAGCAGATCGACATCGCAAAAACGCAGCAGGTATCTGCGACTGCGGCACTCACGGGCTCCGAAGCGGCTTTGCGGCAAGCAAAAACGGAACGAGAGCGAGCGACGAATCAATTGGCTGACCTTCAGGTCCAAGTTGCCGCGGCCAGCCGTGAATTCGAACGAATGAAGGAATTGGAAAGCACGGGGGCCGGTTCCGCATCGGATGTTGATCGGCTCGAAGTCCAATACACAAGCCTGACTTCGCAGCGTGATGCCGCAAAGCTATCCATCACTAGCGCTGATGACGGTGTGGCTGCCGCGGAATCAAAAGTCTCTGCCGCCAAGGCGAGCGTTCGCGCTGCAGATTTGCTTTTGAAACAGCTGATAGAAACCGAAATCCCGCGCGTTCAAGCTGAATTGAGGGATGCGGAACTGGCGGCGAACTCGATGATCGGCGATGAACATACGAGCGTCGCAGTTGCGAAATCTCAGCTTCACAAAGCTCTGTTTGATCTACAGAAAACGACCGTGAGAGCACCATCGGACGGCTGGGCGATGGGGGTCACTCTGCGCCCTGGTCAACGAGTCAGCAATCTTCCCCTTCGCGCTGCAATGACTTTCGTCGATGCGAAACAAACAAGACTCGTTGTCGGCGTCAGTCAATACGCGATGCGACATGTGGAACCAGGTCAGCCAGTCGAGGTCACGCTTAAACTCTATCCAGGTCAAATCTTTACAGGCGAAGTCGAGAAAATTGCTTGGCTAACGCCTCTCGGTCAGATGGCCCCCGGCGGCAACGTCCCCGGCGCGCCGGTCGAGTCCCAATTAGCCATGCCGTTCGGCGTTGTCCTTAAGATGGACAACAACGAAAACATTGACCTGACACGCCTACCCGGAGGTGCGATTGGTTCCGGTGCGGTCTACACCAATCAGGCACAAGCGACCCACCTCATCCGACGAGTCATGCTGCGAATGAAGGCTTGGATGAATTACGTTAGCCCATTCTGAAATGTATTTCCTGCGTGTTTGGCTCATGAAAGTTGCTCCGTGGCAGAGCTACTGATTCGATTTCAAGACATTGAACCTCTGCGAACCGATAGCGAACTAACCAGAGTGTGTGACTGATGTGCATCCCGTTGCGTCAATCAACCCGACCGTCCCTCTTGAGGCACAACTGATCAACAATTTCGAACCGACGATCACTTACCAATCGCAAGCCTCGGTCGAGAGCGTCACACCGAGCTCGCTTGACGTCTCGCGTCCACAAGTCGGGTTCATTGAAGGAACCAAGCCAAGATTTGCTGACGAAACCAGCGACCTGCTTCGTGGTCGGTTGCTGGCTGCGGCGATCATCACATCCGTTTTGCTGGGCACTGCGTTCGTCGGCAACCTACTTGCTATGTCGACCGACCTGATTTGGTTTCGAGCGATGATTGTCGCGGTACTGGTCGGCGTTGCGTTTGCACTGCGGAGCACGACAGAATTTACGATCGGTCAACTTCGGATTTTTGAAGCGACGGTATTCGGTGCGATTTCAGTACAACTGATTTTGATGATGGTGACTCGCCTGTCATTCTTTGCGGCTGTTGCAAACGCAACGAGTATCGCCGCGGTCCAACACGCTTACCTTGCCGCTTGGAGCATCCTGGTGTTGACCTATGGGATCTTTGTGCCCAATCGCTGGCAACGAGGGGCCATCGTCATGATTCCGATGGCGTGCGTTCCTTACTTGGTACTGTTGTCTCTGCGTTGGTTATCGCGGGACGTGGATGAGATGATCAGATCAATTGAATTCACCAGCCCTTTGCCGCTGACGTTGGTTGCAGCGGCCGTTGGTACCTATGGATCTCATGTCATCAATTCGGTGCGTCGTGAAGCATTCAAGGCTCGGCAGTTTGGGCAATACAAATTAGGCACACGACTGGGAAGTGGCGGGATGGGCGTCGTCCACGAAGCCGAACATGTGCTTCTAAAACGACCTTGTGCGATTAAGTTAATCAAGCCAGAAAGCGAGGCCGACGGACGAGCGATCGCGAGCTTCGAGAAAGAGGTCAAGGCGACCGCAAAATTGACACACTGGAACACGGTCGAGATTTTTGATTATGGCCACACCGATGATGGCACATTTTACTATGTGATGGAACTATTGCCGGGAATGAGCCTGGAGGAATTGGTCAATAAGCACGGAAAACTCGCCCCGGCGCGCGTGGCGTACTTACTGCGACAAATCTGTGATGCGTTGGACGAAGCGCATTCGATGGGGCTGATTCACCGCGATCTCAAGCCGGCAAACATCTTTGTTTCCCGTCGTGGCCGAAAGTACGACGTTGCCAAACTATTGGACTTCGGGCTCGTCAAAGAACGTAATGTTCCTACTGGGCAACATCGTGGTTTCAGTGGCACGCCGTCGTATATGTCTCCTGAGCAAGCGACTGCGTACGACGAGGTCGATGGACGAAGCGATATCTATTCGCTGGGCTGTGTGGCGTATTTTGCATTAACCGGTGCGCCCCCGTTTGCAGGTTCCAGCGTGATGGCGATTATCGCAAAACACGCGAACGATCCAGTGCCACCACTATCGCAAGACGATCACGAAATCCCAGCCGACCTTGAACGCACGGTGCTTCGATGCCTAAGTAAAAATCGAAGCGAGCGTTTCGCTAACGTGATGGAACTGGCCAGTGCGATTGAGAGTTGCGAGTGCGGCAATCAATGGACCGACCAACAAGCAAGCGAGTGGTGGAACCGTCAGTCCGCAGAGTCGTTAGGCCCAACGAAGACCTCCGAACGACAAGACACAGTCGACGCCAAGACTACACAACGCAATTAAGCGGGCGAGAAAAGGGGCCCGGTACCGAGATGATTGACGAGGGAATTCTCTCGCGGCAGCCTGCAACTGAGTTACTTCGTTTCCTCGTATCGATGTGTTTCCATGGGGCGTGCTCCTCGCGTTGATGTCGCTGGGCATCTCTACCATGTGATCAATCGAGCCAATCGTCGGGCAACCGTCTTCGAAAAAGATGGAGACTACGAAGCCTTTCAAAGCATCCTCACCGAAGCGGTCGATGGATTTGATGTTGAATTGTTCGCTTACTGCCTGATGCCCAATCACTGACATTTGGTTTTACGACCGATGGTCGATCGCGGGATGTCACGCTTTTGCCAGTGGCTGACGCTGACTCAGACCCAACGCAACAACGCCCACTACCAGACCACCGGGCAAGGACACTTGCATCAAGGACGCTACAAGAGTTTTCCGAGATCCCGGACGACAAACATTTCCTGAAGGTCTGCCGCTATGTTCAACGCAACGCCTTCACCGCGGAGCTCTGCGACCATCCAGAATCATGGCGTTGGGACAGCCTGCACCGCTGCAAGCAAGGCAGTGCCAAGGAGTATTCCTTGCGTGCGACTTGGCCAATCCGTCGCCGAAGTGAGTGGTGCCGCTGGATCGCGCTGGCCCTTTCAGATCGCGAGATCAAGCGTCTGCAAGGGTCGATCCAGCCTGGGGCACCCTTTGGTGACGACACCTGGAGCGAATCCGTCGCACGGCGATACAACCTGGAGATGACGATGCGTCCCCGAGGACGCCCCAAAAAGCGAATCCGATCGCCATGCAAAACACCTAACCCACCAATTCGGTTACGGTCACGTCGCCAAAAACGAAGCGGTACGGCAAAGCGAACCGAGTGGTCCCGTTGTTTGACGACGTCCGCCGCGAGCTTGCCGACCTGCTGGAAGTCAACGGTGCGAAATCGCAATACGTCATCACCCGTTATCGCGATTCCGCGACCAGCCTAAGCACTCGGTTTAATGCGATCTGCGTACGTGCGGGAGTTGAAGCAATGCCAAAACCGTTTCCAAACCTCCGGGCATCGGCGCGGCGCGACGTGAAACAGCTTTGCGTAGAACGTGACATCGACCCGGCTGCGGTAACGGCATGGCTTGGACACGACGCTACGACCGCCGAGAAATACTACGACCGGGTGACCGATGAGGATTACGCCCGCGCCGTAGGCACATTGGTAGGCACATCCCTAGCGGATCAGGAACCACCCCAAGAAATCACGCTACGAAAAAAGCCCCACGAAACTGAGGCTTTGATGGCTGCTAATGGTCACAGCGGACCTGCAAAATACAGCGGAAGCAACGGTTTTCGTGAAGACTCTCTGACTTCAGCACAGCAAATCCCGTTATGGCTTGACGATCTGAGAGCGGCTTTTCCCTTTATCGCTGAAGAATTCAAAGCGGATTCTTTCGCAGTCTCGCCGTTGTGCGCGAGCTGACGGGCCGGGTGAAGGTCCGCGGGGAGCGCGAAGAGGGGAAGCGTCGCGCAACCTGGCTCGCCGAGTCCACCATCAACCTCGTGTCGGTGATCGCCCAGTCGCCGCGAAACGCGATGGTCCAACGACGCGTACTTGGAAGCACCTGGAATTCGTGGTTGGACAAATCAGGAGTGTGAGGGTGTGTGGCTGGATCCGCAGCACAATAGCCGAGCTGCGGCTCAAACCGCCTCAGCCTTCTGCAGAATGGGGTCGTAATACTTTCCGGCCTTCTTTTTTGCTCTCGACCGTAACCAATCCATACTCCCGCGCTATATCCTTCCTGACCAGCCGGTATTGATGCCCGGAAAACGAACGGAAATACATGCTCGGAAAACGACCAGAACCATCCTTCGAATTCGTTCAGCTTCTGACCAGCCATCAGAGCCGACTATACGCCTATGTACTGTCGCTTCTTGGCGACCGCAGTCAGGCGGAGGATGTCGTGCAGGAGACCAATGCCGTTCTCTGGCGTAAAGCGCATGACTTCAAACCCGGCACTAACTTCGGTGCCTGGATGCTCAAAGTTGCCTACTTCCAGGTCATGGCTCACCGCCGCAAACTCACCCGGGATCGCCTTGTCTTCGACGATGACTTCCTTCAAGACATCGCTGAAGAGGCGGAGCAGCAGTGCGAATGGCAGGGAGAAAAACAACGACGTCTGGGCGACTGCATCGAAAAACTAGCCGAACGGTATCAGGAGCTCATCCGCCGTCGATACACCGAAGGTGCCACTCTGAAATCCATAGCCGCTCAAAGCGGTCAGTCAGAGAACTCAATCAAGCAGGCCCTTTACAGAGCGCGCGCCGCTTTAATCGAGTGCGTCAAAGGTCAACGCCCGGAGGAAGCTGTATGACAGAGGAAGAGAATAAAGAACTGGAGTCTCTCCTCATGGAAATTACGGAGAGTGAGCTTTCGCCGGAACAAAGTCGTCGTTTGGCGGAGGTGATTCGCCAGCACCCGGCGGCGAAACAGCAGTACCTCGAATACTGCCAGATTCACACCATGCTGGCATGGGAACACGGTGTGTTGGGGGATCTGCAGTTGCGCGATCTTTCCGACACACCCGCACCTCTCTCAGCTTCCTTCGGCTTTTGGAAACCATTGGCCATGGCCGCCGCGGTGGTGCTGGCCGGAGTGATCCTGTGGTCACCATGGGACGCACCATCAGAAATGAAACCAGGCGAAACGGTCGCTTCTTTGACGCGTAGCGTGGCCGCCAGACTGGAACTGTTCGGCGCTTCGTCTGACTTCAACAACGGCAGCGCCTTACGAACCGGAAGTTACCAACTCGACGAAGGCATTGTGCAAATCACCTTTGAATCAGGTGTCGAAGTGGTCATCGAAGCACCGGCTTCTTTCGAGATTCATGGCCCTGAGCTCGTGATCTTGAATGAAGGACGTCTGGCGGCCAACGTAACTCCGGAGGGTGTCGGCTTTACCGTGGAAACGCCCGATGCTGAAGTGGTTGATTACGGCACAGAATTCGCCATCGAAGTCGTGGGCCAGCGCAGCAGTGAAGTCCACGTATTCAAAGGGGAAGTGGAAGTCCAACCCAAACAGCAGGACACCGCGATCGCTCCCGTTCGTCTGGTCACGAATCAGGCGACTCGCATCGATCACTCGACTCTCATCCCTCTCGGCATCTCCGTCGACGATCACAGATTCCTCAGGAGTCTCGATGAGCCGGAGCCAACCTATAGTGGAAAGGTTCGTGAACTCCTGCCGCTCGCTTACTATCGCATGGGGGTCATGGACGACGGGCATACCCTGAAGGATGCTGCCAGAGGTCATGGAAAAACGGCCTCCGTCGTGAAAGGTGATACGCGGCGCCAACCATTCGCTCCGGGCCGTATCGGTTCATCGCTTCGTCTGGGTGGGCCTAAGGCGGGAGGGTATGCACAGATCTCCTCTGCCCTCGAACTCCCAGCAAGCGAGTTCACCATCATGGCTTGGATCCGCGCCCAGACATTGCCAAGGAACGCGATTCTCGTCTCCGACACGAACCTCTCGGGCGACGAAACCTTTCGCTTTGGGCTTGTTTCCGATCATGGGCATCTGGGCCTCACCCTCGCCAATGGAATGCGCACTCTACAGATCGTGGATTCGTCACCTTTGCCTCTCGAAGACTGGACGCATGTTGCCGTCGTCAAGACAACGGAAGAGTTGCGGCTCTACAGAAACGGAGCCCTCGTTTCCTCAGAGCCTTTCAATGGGTTTCAAGCACAACCGCACAAACCTCTCAGCATTGGAGGAATCCCGAAAGAGTCCGACGTCACGAAACGACGTCATAGATCGGGCTTCTGGCACGGACGGATCGACGAACTTGCCTTCTTCGGATCAGCTCTGACCAGCGATCAGATTGAAAACCTGTTTCAACTCACCCCATCCATCTAAACCTTGAACAGACCTGAATGGTAACCATGAGACTTCGACACTCACTGAAAACACTGACCCTCAGTTTGGTCGGACTGTCCTCCATCGCCTTGGCGGACGAGAAACCGAACATTGTTATCATTCTCACCGATGACCAGGGCTATGCCGATGTCAGCTACAACCCGCACTCCCCGCCAGAAGTCAGCACACCGAATATCGATGCGCTTGCGCATTCGTCCGTCATCTGTACTCAAGGCTATACCAGTGGGCATGTGTGTTCGCCGACTCGTGCAGGACTCATGACAGGTCGCTATCAGCAACGATTTGGAATCTACACAGCCGGCGAGGGAGGCTCAGGCGTTCCGCTTGATGAAGTGTTCATTCCTCAGCGACTCAGGCCAGCCGGTTACGTCTCGGGTGCATTGGGCAAGTGGCATCTCGGACTCACGGAGGAATACCACGCCATGAATCGAGGGTTTGACGAGTTCTATGGCTTCATGGGACGTGGGGCACATCCCTACTTTGATCACTCCGATATGGATCACCCCATCTATCGTGGCCTCCAGCCCATCAAAGAAGAAGGCTACCTCACTACTCGAATCACGGAGGAAGCGGTCGACTTTATCAACCGTCACAAGGAGAAGCCTTTCTTTCTCTATGTCGCTTACAACGCAGTGCATGCACCACCGGAGGCACCGGAAGAAGATATTAAGAAAGTGACTGGGGACGAAACACGCGACATCCTGATGGCAATGATCAAGCACCTCGATATGGGAGTCGGGGAGATTGTCAGTTCGCTGAAGAAACACGACATCTTTGACAATACTCTGCTGATCTTTCTGACGGACAATGGCGGCAGCGGCGCCATGCATGCCAACAATGCACCGCTTCGCGGCTTCAAGCAGATGGACTACGAAGGCGGCATTCATGTCCCGTTCATTGTGTCCTGGCCGGCTCAACTGGAAGGCGGGAAAAAGTGCGACGTTCCCATGTGGTCGATCGATCTATTTGCGACGGCTCTCGACGCGGCTGGGCTTCCCATGCCAAAGGAAAATGAAAAGCCTCTGGACGGCAAGAGCATCCTGCCCGCCCTCAAGGGTGAAACCGACGAACTCCACGACGAACTGTACTGGAGTTCTGGGGGCGCCAATGGAAAGTGGGCCATTCGCAGCGGGAATTGGAAGCTGGTCACCGAGAAAAATCGCATTGAACTCTTCAATCTTGAAAAGGATCTCAGCGAAACGACAGACCTCGCTGAAAAACACCCGAACGTGGTTTCCGAACTCACGGGCAAATACGACGCATGGCTCGACGAAATGGCGGCCCCGGTAAGCAAGCAGAGCAAACGCTGGACCCCGAATGTCGGTGCACCAGTTAAAATTAAAAATGCGCCAGCCAAAAAGATGTCGAAAGAAGAAAAGAAGGCAGCACGCGAAAAAGCGAAAGCCGAACGCATCAAAGCACGCGAAGCAAAGCAGAACAGCCGACCTCCAGACTCACCCAAATGACCCGCCCTGTAGGAAACGCGGTCCACCACACATCCTGTTTTCCAAAAATCTCACCATGAGACTCTTGATTTCATTTTCGATCTTTTGTTTGTCGGCGATGCTTGCCACCGTTGCTCAGGCGGAGCGTCCGAACATCATCATGTTTCTGATCGACGATCAGAACCCATCGAGCGTCGCCGCGTTTGGGGGCGACACCTACACTCCCAATCTCGACCGCATGGCGGAGGAAGGAATGAAGTTCACTCGAGCCTACGTCAGCAGCTCGGTTTGCACTCCTTCTCGATACAGCTTCCTGACCGGTCGGTTCGCCGGTAACTCGTACAGTAAACTCTATCTCGATGCGGTCGGCGGCAAAGAGAATCAGGGGCTTCCTAATTTCAATGTCGCACTAGAACGCGACAAGATGAACGTTGGAAACGTTCTCCGTGAAGCCGGTTATACCACCGGATTTGTTGGGAAGTTCCATCTTGGTTCCAAGCTGGATTTTCCAGAGTTCTACAAGGGCAAAGACGGGTGGATTGATATTCCCAGAGACGCCAGACCTGGACCGAAAACCGCGGCTCAGTTCCAACACAACGAACGCTGGATGCGTCGGTATCTCAAGACGCTTGGATTTTCCTGGGCGAAGAACGTCTACCCGGAAAACGTGCATTCGCCCTACTCGATGCACAATCCAGAGTGGACGACGGTGGCAGCTTTGGAATTCATTGAAGAGAACAAGGACGGCCCTTTTTATCTTCATCTTTGCAGCACCCTGCTACACGGGCCGGATCGGTCCTGGCGAAGATCCATGGATCACCCGCTCGTCACCGGCGTGGGGGAGGTTGAAAGGCTCCCAGAAGTCATGACACCGCGCGAAGACCTTCTTAAAACGATCGCTGAAAAAGGCTTTGATCCCGACAGCCATGTGGCTGGTGAAGCGTGGATCGACGATTCACTCGGGGCAATTCTCCGGAAGCTGAAGGAACTGGGAATCGATGACAACACGCTAGTGATCTTCGCGCCCGATCACGGTCGCGATGGCAAAGCATCCGTCTTTTCACACGGTGGTTGTCAAGTGCCCATGATCATGCGTTGGCCAAACGGAATCGCCGGGGGTCAGGTATGTGAAGAACTCGTCCAGAATATCGACCTCGTCCCCACTTTCTTCGAACTGGGTAAAGCGGAGAAACCGGAATCTTACCGGGTCGATGGACAGAGCCTCACCCCGCTTTTCGTGAACGGAAAAGCCAAAGATTGGCGGAGTCATCTTTACCTCGAAATGGGAACTGCCCGGGCAACGGTCACGAAAGATTGGTCCTACATTGCCGTTCGCCACACCAAAGAACAGATCGCTGCGATCAAGAAAACCTCGCCGCAGAACTTACCGAAGGCCATGTCCTACATCGGGCGTTTGGGAATCGGAGTTAGAGGGGCAGATCGCCCCGGTTTCTTTGACGAAGATCAGCTCTACCACCTGAAGAGGGACCCGAAGGAAATGAAGAACCTGGCTTACAATAAGGATCAGACCACTCGCATCGAAGAGATGCGTTATCTAATGCAGCAGGACCTTGAAGTCATTGGTCGTCCTTTTGGAGAGTTCATTCCGGGAGGGAACGCCGCTGAACCAGGCCAGATCGACAAACAGATCGAAATTGTTAAACGACTCGAAATCCGGGGCAAAACGGTAATGGTGCCAGAAGAGTTGAAGAAAAATCTGGGAGTTACGGATGAACCAACTCCGGACGACAAAGCGAAAAAAAAAGCGGAACGCGAAGCGCGTAGAAAGGCTCGCGAAGAAGCCAAACCAAACAATCAGAGAATCTCGAATCAATGATCCGATGAAATTTCCTTTCACTCCGTTTCTTCTGAGCCCGGTCAATGCACAGGAACGGCCCCACGTTCTGCTCATCGCTGGAAAGTAAGAGGCTTTCGAATGACAAGAAGACTTGATCGACGCACAATGCTACGTGGAACCGGCGGGGCGCTGCTCGCTTTGCCGTATCTCGAAGCAATGGCCGCCCCGACAGTGGTGTCCGAAGTGCCCATGCGAATCGCCTGCATTGGCTTGAACTTCGGGCTCGTGCCGCAGCTATTCTTTCCCGAGCAAACGGGAAAGGATTACGTGCTCACCGATCGATTGCAGCCACTGAAAGAGTTTCGTGATGATTTCACGGTGTTCTCTGGACTCGATCATGGTGTGAACGCACAAGGCGGCCACGGTGGGGTGCATGCCTATTTATCGGGGGTGTTGTCGAAGAACTCGTCCGGGATGCCTGAGGCCAATATCTCCATCGACCAAAAGGCTGCTCAGTTTGTTGGCGCGAAGACACGTTATCCGTCGCTGGAGTTGGCCAGCGGAAAAGGGGACGTCAACAATATGCTGTCGTGGAGCGCATCGGGAGTGGCGATCCCTAGGGTTGGCGATGTGCAAGTCATCTACGATTCGCTTTTTCAGAGGGTCGATCCAAGCTTGCGAGACAGGACGCTCAAAGAACTCGCGGTCAGGTCAAGCATTCTTGATCTGGTCAAAACGGATGCCGACTTTTTGAAACGGAAAGTCGGCGCGCGAGATCGCCAGAAATTGGATCGGTATTTCGATACCGTTCGATCGGTTGAGAAGCAATTGGTTCAGTCGCGAGAGTGGTTGGACAAGCCCAAGCCGCCAACTGATTACCGCCTCCCGGCCGATGCAAACACCCTGGATTTCGTCGACCGAGTTCCCCTGTACTATGACTTGATGAGACTCGCCCTCGAGACGGATTCAACTCGCGTGATCACGCTCGCGCTGGCTGATATCGGTGTGAACTACGGAGGCTTCGCCATCACTCGCGGTTACCACCAACTCACCCACCACGGAAAGGTCCCCGAATACATCACAGAACTGTCAATTATTGAACAATTTCACATGGAGCAGCTCGCTCGCTTTCTAAAGCAGCTCAGGTCAGTGGAAGAGCCCAACGGAAAAACGCTCTTGGATAACTGCATGGTTCTGTTCGGATCGGGGATGGGGAATGCCAGTTCTCATTCCAATAAGAACCTGCCCTTGATGCTGGCCGGTGGCGGCTTCCGTCACGGCGAACACAAGTCCTATTTCAAGGACTCAGCTAAGAAGGTCGCGACTCCTGCGGCCAACCTGTTCGTGTCGATGCTGCAACGATTCGGCATGGAGATCGATCAGTTTGGTCTCTCAGGCGGCACGCTAAGTGGGTTAGAGGTGCAGTCGTGAGCGAGCGTTGTGAAAGTGAGTTGCGAGGCGCTAGCCGCGGGGGCGTCGGGGATCGAAGAAGGCGGAATAGACTAACGGTAAGCTTCTTATCGCTCACGATCATTTCGTTGTTGACCTGTGCGACCAGCGCGATCGCCGCCGAAAGACCGAGCGATCAACTCGCTTCGTCGGTAAACGCGTATTTCAAGGCCTATTGTTACCGGTGCCACGGGGATTCGACACAAAAGGGTGACCGCCGTCTCGACGAGTTTCCCGATTCGATGCAAGCCGATAGCGATGCGGCGGAATTACTGGAAGAAGCCCTCGACGCGATCAATCGGGGCGACATGCCGCCGACGAAAAAGGGAGTCAAGCAGCCGAGCGACGCCGAGACGCGTCGAGTGGTCAAGGCGATCACGGACTACCTGTCGAGTTTGTCCAATTCAGACTCCGAGAGGACGACAATGCTGCGGCGCCTCAATCGGTTTGAGTACGTCAACACGATGAGTGATCTACTTGGATTGCGCAAGGAGTTCTTCTCATTCACATCCGACTTTCCGGCCGATGCGATCGAGCACGGTTTTGACAACAATGGAGAATCGCTCACGTTGTCTGACCACCAGTTGCGGCGTTATCTCGAAGTAGCCGAAGCGTCGCTCGGCGCAGCATGTTTCTTTGATGTCCAGCGTCCTACTCTTCAGCGCTGGCAGTACACCGCCAAGGACTTTAACGGAGTCGAATCGTACGAGCGTGCTCCTGTCACCTGGCGACTGATCGTCAATAATGAGTACTTGGAAATTGGCCACGGCCAACCGAGCGAGCGTCACGCAAACTTTGTCAAAGAGTTTGTTCGCCGCGGCGGCGTCCCAGAGGATGGTTGGTACACGATTTCTGTAAGGGCGGCAGCAGCAAATCGTCTTGACCATGGGTACGATCATGCAGAGTTTGACCGGTACAAATCTGAACCGTTGAAGATGGCTCTCTGGATCGCTCCCAATGAAGGACTGTTGGCTAAGAACGCGGCTGACCAACGACAGCTCGTGAAAGTCTGGGACTTGCCGGACGGCAAACCCGAGGTGTTCACTCGGCGAATCTGGCTCGACAAAGGTGCAATTCCCTTTGTCAGTTGGACCAATGGTGTGAGCTCCAAAGGCAACATTCGCCGCGTCGCCGAAAAGCACCATTCAGAGGTTATCCGGGTCACCAAGACACAACGCGACGCCGCCAAACTGGGAAATCAGGAGGCGAAATCATTGGTCGCTAAACTCGATAAAAACAGCAACAACAAGTTGCTCTCGGAGGTCTATCACGGCCCGCGCATACGAGTTTGGACAATGGATATCGAAGGTCCAGAGTTTCCCGAGTGGCCACCGGTCAGTCATCAGTTGCTGTTTGGTGATGAAACCGATGCGGAAAAGATCGATCTGGATCAAGCCGTGCGTCACTTCGCCAGCCGCGCGTTTCGCCAACCGGTCGCGCCTGATGAAGTCGGACACTACGTTGCGTTCATTCAGGCGAGAATTCGCGACGGTGAGCCTCGCGGCCGTGCAATCAAGCAGGGAATGGCAGCGATATTGACTTCGCCTCGTTTTCTGTATCTTGACGAAGGCAACGATGAAGTTGGCGCCGAATTGGCACCACACGAACTTGCATCGAGGCTGTCGTACTTCCTTTGGAGCACGATGCCGGACGAAGAACTACGCGCGTCGGCGGCGTCAGGGCGACTGTTGAATCCAGCGGAGCTCACCAGACAGGTTCAGCGCATGCTCGTAGATGAAAGATCCCAGGCTTTCGTCGAACACTTTACCGACACGTGGCTAAGAATCAATACACTTGGCTCGATGCCACCCGACCCAAAAGCGTTTGAGCAATACTACAAAGACCGACTGCAGGAATGCTACAAGACGGAGACTCGTCTGTTCTTTCGTGACTTGCTGGTGAGCAACGGGTCCATCGTGAATTTTCTGGAGAGCGACTATACGTTTCTGAACGGACCACTCGCCGCTCAGTATGGCATCCAAGGAATCCATGGTGAGGGATTTCGCAGAGTCGCGTTGGAGCCGGAAGATCATCGCGGTGGATTGCTGGGGCAAGGCAGTGTGCTCACACTGACTGCCAATGGCATCGAGACTTCGCCTGTCGTTCGAGGCATTTGGGTGCTGGAAAACATCCTCGGTACGCCTCCGCCACCACCGCCACCAGACGTCGAACCACTAGAACCGGACACGAGAGGAACGACAACGATTCGCGAACAACTCGATAAACATCGGAGTGTCGCGACATGTTCTGAGTGCCATCGCCGCATCGATCCTGCCGGATTTGCGCTGGAGTTTTTCGATCCTATCGGCGGGCACCGAACCCACTATCCCGCTCGCGGAAACCGAGGACCAGAGGTCAACGGCGCCGGTCAGCTTCCGAGCGGAGAGTCATTTGAAGACGAGCGTGGACTGAAGAAACTGTTGGTTGCACGAAAAGACCGGTTCACCGAAACGTTGACCGAGAAGCTACTGACCTATGCGACGGGGCGTAGGATGACCTTTCGAGATCAGGCCGAGATCAAGCGAATCGCAATGAGTGCTGCGCAGACCGGGTGCGGTTTGCGTGACCTCATCATTGGCGTCGCAACAAGTGAGACGTTTCGTCAGCGCTAATAACCCACTGCGAACACGATCGGCCCACAAATCTTCCGTCGCCGATAAGAGATCACGAGTAAGCACGAGCAATAGACAATGTATCACCTGCGACTAACAACGATGCTGTTGGCTGCTGCTTTGATGAGCACAGCGACTCGCGCCGAAGAGCTTAGGGTTACATTCGGTGCTGTATCCGATCTGGCTGCCAGCTATGCCAAGCACGATTTGACTGGCAATGCAAAGCAGAGTGGTGACATTGCATCGCCACAGATCATCATCGGGGGTCTCGATTTGGATGGGATCGGTAATCACGACGATACCGTCCAAGTCACGATGGCCGTATCAGTCGCAGGCGGTGAACTGGCGCGACTCGCCCAAGGATATCGTTTGGATGCGGGATTCTCTTTGTCTTTCCAGATCACGTCAGCTGCCATGAGATTTGGAAACGGAAAGTTGGTGCCGATCAAGGCCAAGTTTGTTTCGGTCGACGGAAACAACCGAGCCGCCTCCTTCATGACGGACAATCAAGGCGACCGTTTGACGGTCAAGAGTGAGGCTGCCAGAAATAATCGAGCGAGAAAGATCGTCGTCTCGATTGATGTACCGGTGAATGCTGCGGACTTGGCGGAGCCCAAAGTCGTCGTCGTCCCAAAGCCAGCGAGCGAACCAAAGGTCGGTTATTCAAAGCCCAAGACGCGAAACTTACCGGCGAAACGCCCCCAGGCGATCGGGCCTCCAGAGGTCATCACAGACTCATTGCGATTGCCTCGTCTGTTTTGCGACAACATGATCCTGCAACAGCAAACCAAGAATACCGTCTGGGGCTGGGCGAAGTCAGGCGAAACGGTGACGGTAATAAGTAGCTGGGGAGCCAACATCTCGGCAGAATCCGATCAAGACGGTCGCTGGAAGCTGTTTCTGCCGACTCCAAAGGCTGGGACAGGTCACTACCTAACCATCAAAGGAGACACGGACGCGATCGAAATCAAGCAAGTCGCAATTGGCGAAGTATGGTTGTGTGCGGGGCAATCGAACATGGGCTGGTCCATGGGTAATTCCTTCGAGGCCGAACATGAAGCTGATGTGAATCTGCCAAACTTTCGCATCTTCAAGTCAGCGCGTGAACACTGGCACGAACCGTTAGAAGTGCAACGCGATCGGCTTTCGCATTGGAAGCCGTGCGATCCCAACTCCGCGGCAGAAACCTCTGCGGTCTCGTATTACTTCGGTAAGAAACTCCATCGGGAACTCGGTGTTCCTGTGGGCATCATCCAACAGGCTTATGCCGGTACACCGATAGAAGGATGGATTCCGTGGGAGATTCAGCGCGAGGACGCCAGAACGATCGCCTTCAAATCTTCTTTGGACGACACAGCCGCAAGGAGAGGTTCACGCGAACAATCGCTGACCGACTTTCATCGAGAACTAACGGAGTACAACGCCTTGATCGATGCCGGCCAGACGATGAAGAATAGTGTGAAACCACATTCACCTCCGATCATCACCAAGCCAGCTGACCTGGGGCATCAATACCCAGGCCACCAATTTAACGCGATGATTTATCCCATTCGACCGTACGGGATTCGCGGCATGATCTGGTATCAGGGTGAGCGCAATTCGAAGGACGTCCCCCAAGCAGCCCATTATCGCAGCCAACTTGCGCAGCTGATTCGATACTATCGATCATCTTGGCACGAACTTTCCAAGGGTGGCGTGTCGGCAGAGTTCCCATTCCAATTCACGCAGTTGCCAAGCTGGACACCGGAACAAACGAAACCGGTCGAAGGTGTCGAGGCACCGTGGGCCGTCAATCGAGAAATGATGCGTCTAGTGACACAAGATGTTCCAAACACGGCAATGGCGGTTTCGATCGACACGGGCGATCGCGTTGCGCTGCACCCAAAAAACAAGAAGCCGATTGGGATTCGCCACGCATACCTCGCGCTCAAACGGACGTACGGAAAAGACTTTGTTGACTCGGGACCACGTTACAGGCAACAGACAATTCAAGGCAACAAGGTCGTCCTACAATTCGATTCGGTCGGCAGCGGGATGATGCCCGCCCGGCCCGGCAAGCTCGATGCATTCGCCATCTCGGGTAGCAATCAAGTTTGGCAATGGGCCGATGCGGTGGTCAAGGGCAACACAGTCGTCGTTTCATCTGCAGAGGTGAGTGATCCCGTCGCCGTGCGTTACGCATGGGGTATGAATCCGTCGCAGCGGAACCTCCTTTATAACCGTGAAGGCCTCCCTGCCTCGCCATTCCGCACCGACGATTGGCCGCTCTTTGATCCGGAAGCTGAGATTGTCACTGTTGCCAAACCAGCCAAATCGGAAACCAAGATCAGCATCGATTGGGAACGTCCGAAGATGTACCAGTGAATTACCCTGGCAAAAGAATGTGTGTTGATATGCTTTGTCGATCGATCGTGATCATGCTTCTGTTTGGTGCGAGTTCAGCTCGCGCCCAGCGGCAACTGTTTGATCTTTACGAGCCAAAAGTGTTCGAGGGGATGCCTGTTCGAGCGATGAAGCCGCTTGGCTTCGATGCAAACGAGAAGTATCCGGTCATCGTTTCGCTGCATGGCGCAGGCGGCAAAGGCTCGGACAACCAAAAGCAGCTCAAGGACTGGAATCGGCAACTGGCTGAACCGCAGCGAAGAAAAGACTTTCCCTGCTACGTCGTAGCACCACAGGCTGCTGAACTGTGGGATTCCGACGACCTGAAGAACGTCAAGGCATTCATCGCGCAACTGCCATCAGTTGACATAAATCGGATCTATGTGATGGGGCATTCGATGGGCGGGCACGGAACGTACATCTTCATTCAACTCGATCCTGACTACTTCGCGGCAGCCGCACCATCAGCCGGCAGTGGTCTTAAAAGAACGGAAGAGTTCATCGATCCGATGAAGATCAAGAACGTGCCGATCTGGGCGTTCCATGGGGACAAAGATGGTGTTTGCCCCATCGAGAAAGACCAGAAAGTATTCGACGAAATGAAACGTCTGGGCGGCAACATGAAGCTCACCATTTGGAAGGGTGACAATCATGGTGTATCGGGCAAAATGATCATTGGCGATGAAAATGGAGTGACTCACTTGAGCAGCCAGCGCTGTGACAAAGAGCCGGACTTTATGACATGGCTGTTTTCGCAGTCGCGGAATCAGAACAAATCTGGCGTGAGTTCGTCCGCTGAGTGAAGGAAGCATATCGCAGTTTCGGATGCGACAAGCATGATCAACTCGGCAGTTTCTAATGACTTCGACAATGATGGATCGACATTCTCTCGTCCTATGACGGACGGGTCGTCTTACTGAAAGGGCCAGACTGGAATCCGCACACCATTCATGTTTTTGGCGAGGGTCGTTCACGGAACAAGCCGCGAACCAACTGCATTCACAGTTGCTTGATGGATGTTGACGGCGACGGTGACCTCGATTTTTGCGGTTCCAATAACACCGTGTTCTGGCTTGAGTGTTCAAGTGATCCGTTCGCCAACAACCCGTGTAAATATCGCACCGTTGATGATGAAATCCTAGGTACGCATTGTCTGATTACAGGCGATGTCAACCGGGACGGCCGCTTCGATCTGATCGCAAACTCGGGTCGTCCCGAGGGGAAAACGGGGATACCGGATTCGCTAACGTGGCTTGAAGTCCCACAAAACCCTCATGCGTCAGTGAGCTGGGTTCGGCATGTCTTTGCTGATCGCGACGCCCCCGGTGGTTCACACTACACCGGGATGGGTGACATCAACCAAGATGGCCGCCCTGACATCTGCTGTGCGGCCATCCAAATGTACGACCTCCTGCGAAAGAGCGAACTGGGCGCGGTGGTTTGAACGAAAGCCGAAACGCCGGCATGGACGCCGACGTTTTGGTACCGCTCGGGTTCTAACCCAAACGCCGCCGAAAACGTCCGACGTTGGTAACGTGCGGGCGTTTTGTCGTGAGTGCGGAAACGGCTGCAAAGCCGCGCCAGACGCACCGCACTGGCCGACAGCGGGCTAGGTCTTTATTCAGACCTAACAAGCCACCAACGAGGAGCTCAGCCATGACGACACCACTCAAGTCAGGCGATCGAATTCGGCTGATCTCGATGACCAACGATCCCGACCCGATTCCCGCCGGCACCACCGGAACGGTCGCCGGCGTCGATCCGCAAAGCGATTGGTTGCAGGTTGACGTCGAATGGGACAATGGCCGATCGTTGATGCTTTCGATTCCGCCTGACTTGGTCGAAAGCATCAAGTCGCCAAAAGATGCTCCACCCTGTTAACCCGAACATGTTCGTTCATCGTCCGGTCCGCAGGAGCCGAAGCAAACGGCGAATGAACTTAGAGCGCGGCTGATAGGCGAGAGCGCGATAGTCTCGGCAGAGAATCGCCCATTTTGGGTCGCCAGGGCTTAGCCATGCTGGCTGGTCATAGAGAGTTGAGACTCTCTCGACTGCGGAAACACGGCAAAAGACGTGCGTTTTTCCCGGCGAAAGTTACGCCGCCAGCTTGGGCACTCTGAAAGAACCGGCGTGGTCGCCTTGGTTCGCAGATTGAAAAGAGTACACCCGGCAGGATTCGAACCTGCAACCCTCGGTTCCGAAGACCGATGCGCTATCCAATTGTGCCACGGGTGCTTTTGATGGCGGGGTGGGCCGCCTGATGATGGGTATTATTGCCAGAGAAGGCCGTTTCTCGCAAGCGTTGGTCTTTTCCCGTCTTAGACGGTCAATTCTGCACCGAAGTTCGGCCTGGATCGCCGGGCCCCTGCAAATGACTTATCAAAATCCCAATCCCCAAATCCCACATCCGGTCACCAGGTCCGCAAAACGGGGGCCTCGCAATCGGAGCCGCTGGAAGCCAGTTGATCGGTAGTCAGTGCGGCTTGACCCTCGCGGGCACGACCAATGGTGATCCGCCGAGCAACCCTGGGTGGTCCGGGTGTGTCGCGGCGGCTCGAGTGTTTTCTTACTCGAGTGTTTTCTTACTGGCCGGGACAAGTCGCATATCTGCGCTAACGGCCGCTGGGTCCGATGAATTCCTCTCGGGTCAATTTGCCGTTTCCGTCTTTGTCGAATTTGGGGAACCGGCGGCGTCCTTCGGTTGGGTCGGGAAAGCGGTCGAGGTACTCTTCCAGCGTCAAAGCGTCGTCGCCGTTGCGGTCCTTACGGTTGAACGCGGCCGTTCGGTCGAAACTTTGCGGTTTCTTGGCGGCGGGTTGCGGTGCGGCCGTCACCGGTGGTGGCTCAGGCAACGTTGATTCC
The DNA here is from genome assembly GCA_963975425.1 of uncultured Pirellulaceae bacterium. Classification (GTDB taxonomy): domain Bacteria; phylum Planctomycetota; class Planctomycetia; order Pirellulales; family Pirellulaceae; genus CAXBGS01. The sequence continues at coordinate 1,373,495 of CAXBGS010000001.1, read as the reverse complement.
CACTGCTCAATTTGCCTCAGCATCTCGGCGACTCGTTGGGGATGCTGATCGACAACGTTATTGAGTTGCCGGACATCTTTGGCAACGTCGTACAACTCCATTCGCTTTTTATCTTCATCGACCATCAATACCCAGGAATCCTGCTGCATCGCGCGCATCGGCCAATTCGCCGCTTGGGCGTGATTGCCTCGCCATTGCCAGAACATTGGTTTGGTTCGCTTCCATTGGGCACCGCGAAAGACATCCAATACGTTTTCACCGTCGGGCCGATACCCGTTGGGCAGGTCAATGCCGGTGGCCGCCAACAACGTCGGAAAAAAGTCGACTCCGGAAATCATGCTTGTGGTATCGACACGTCCGGCGGGAACGTGACCGGGCCAACGTACGATCAAAGGCGTACCGACGCCGCCGCGATACAGACTGCGTTTGCGGCCTCTCAGTCCACCGGTGGTACCGACGCTGTAGTAGAACTTGTCGCCAGGATTGGGATGTGTGTTTTCGGGCCCATTGTCGCTGGAAAAAATGACGATCGTATTCTCGCGTTTACCCAGCTCATCGAGCAGGCTGAGAACGCGGCCGACTTGACGATCGGCGCGTGTGACGGCGGAGTAATAAGTTCGCTGCGGTTCGGGAGTGTTGGGATACGCTCGCTTGTCTTCCTCGGTCGCCGAAACCAAGTGATGTGTTTCGTGCAGCCACAGATTGAGATAGAAAGGCGTGTCGCCGGACTGCCTGATGAAATCCAGTGTGTGATCGGTGGCGGCGACGGAAAGATACGACGCGGCATGCTGGTCGTGTGCAGAAGACTCTTGCACCAGTTTGCCGTACCGTGTGCCGTCGAAGACGTGCGGCCCGGGGCCGACGTACACAGCGGAATCATCGTACCCGTATGCCGTGGTCGGCGGCGGTTCGGTGACGTCGCCGCCGGAAAGGTGCCACTTGCCGTAATGGGCCGTTCGATAGCCGGCGGCTTTGAAGGTCTTGGGAAGCAGCGGCACGTTGGGGTCCAGCCAATCGGGCATCCCCCGCGCGACGTTCTGGGCATGTGACGCGTAGTGCTGATGCACGTTGTAGCGAGCCGGGAAATGTCCGGTCAGGATGGCGACACGGCTGGGGGAACAAACGGGGTTACAGACCGTGAATCGCTGAAAATCGGTTCCATCGGCCGCCAGCTGATCCAGATGCGGCGTCTTGATTTCTGGATGCCCGTGACAACCGAGGTCGCCCCAGCCGAGATCGTCGGCGTAGATAAAGACGATATTGGGTTTCTGTGCCGTGTCATTGGATGCCGCCCAAGCGGGACCGCATCGGCCAGACATGATGCACAACCAACCAAGAGTCAGTGTTAGCGTCGAAGCATATTGCGTGATTTTGTTTAGCGTCATTGTAGCGCCGCCATTAACGTGGGAACGATTTCAGTGAAAGGGTTAACACTAGCCGCCGGGATAGCCGGATGAGTGTACCCTCTCCCTCGCGAAATGGCGTCGGTTTAAGATTCGTTGCCACATCGCGAGGGCAATCGTTGAAGAAAAAGAAAGGAACCGATGGGGAACAAGTCGCTGACGGCAGCCGCGGTCAAACGTGATTTGCGGTTACATTGCAACGAGGAAAAAGCTGCGTTCTTTCCTCGGTTTTTCAAGTCGGGAAAGGGCGAGTATGCCGAGGGCGATAAGTTTCTGGGCGTGGTGGTGCCGGATCAGCGTCGGGTCGCAAAAAAGTATCGAGAGCTTCCGCTGGATCAGATCAACAAATTGCTAACGGATCCCTACCACGAATGCCGATTGACCGGGCTGTTTGTGCTGGTTGCTCGGTACGAACGTGCGGAAGATCGATGTCGTCAGGTGCTGGTCGATTTCTACTTGGCGAATTTGGACCATGTCAATAATTGGGACCTCGTTGACTCATCGGCCCACAAAATTCTGGGTGACTGGTTGCTGGACAAGCCGCGGACGATCCTGTTCACCTTGGCCGATTCAGGGCACTTGTGGCGACAACGGGTGTCGGTGATCGCCTGCCTGACGCTGATCAAGCAAGGCGAGTACAAAGAGATCAAACGGCTTGCGAAACAGTTTCTGACGCATGAACATGATCTGATACACAAGGCCGTCGGCTGGATGCTTCGGGAGATGGGCAAAATGGACGAAGGCGAATTGATCCGATTTCTCGATCGCCATACCGCCAAGATGCCTCGAACCATGCTACGGTACGCGATCGAAAAACTGCCAGCCGATGTCCGTCGAGACTACTTGGCAAATTAACTGCGTCGCGCAGGCCCGCCCCCGGCCATCACCGATTTGCATTGCCCAGCCCCCGCACTGCCCAGCCCCCGCACTGCCAAGCCCCCGCACTGCCAAGCCTTCCGTCAACTTCCGCCTGTCCCCCCTGCCCCTGTCCTCACTGCCCCTGTCCTCACTGCCCCAGTCCTCACTGCCCCAGTCCTCACTGCCCCAGTCCTCTGCCCTAAATCCTCTGACTTCTGCTCTAAATCATCCGCTGAAAAAGGATTGCTGCTGAGCGATCCGAGAACGGAAACACAAGAATTGATTCAATGAAAGTACTTGCGATTCAACACGATGCGGCAGACCCGCCGGCAGCGGCGGGCGAGATCGTTCAGCGGCTGGGTCACGAATTGAGAGTGATTCGGATGGATCGCGGCGATGCGATTCCCAAAACGGTGGATGCGGACATGCTGATGAGTTTTGGCGGCGGCGTGTCGCTGTCGGGTGACCGATTTCCCGACTGGGTTGCCGAGGAACAAACGTTAATGCGTAAGTACATTGACGCCGACCGACGAATTCTTGGCGTATGCTTAGGCGGGCAAATGATCGCGGCGGCCTTGGGCGAGACGGTTCGCCGCAACGAGCACGTCGAACTCGGTTGGCACGCGATCACAAGAACGGAAGCTGCCCAGGCCGATTTCGATTGGCTGGCGGATTCCACCATGGTGCTGCATTGGCATCAGGACACCTTCGCGATCCCTGCCGGAGCGACACATCTGTTTCGGTCGGTCGCATGCGAGAATCAGGGATTTGCGATTGGCAATCGAATTTTCGCGCTACAATTCCATCTGGAAGCGACCGAGCACACGGTCCAAACGTTTAACCGAGTCTCGCCACTGCGACGACGCGAAGGAGAATTTGTGCAAAGCGAAGAACGCGTCATGGCCGGAATCGACACATACTTAGCGGGTCAAACGGCCTTGCTTGAATCCTTGTTACGGAACTTGCTGAATTGAGCGCTGCGAAATCCAATGGCGCGCTGCGCGTCGGGTCCCGACTGGGAAAATATCGACTGCAAAAACGATTAGGCAGCGGTGCATTCGCAACTGTCTACTCCGCCGTCGACACACTGTTGGGTGTTCGGGTCGCCCTCAAGTTGCCTTCCCCCGAACTGGTCTCGGCCGATTTGATCGAAGAGTTTCGGCGAGAAGCGCGCCTGACGATGGAACTTGACCATCCGAACATCCTGCCGATTCGTGACGCAACGTTTATCGACGATCATTTTGTGATTATCTCACCGCTGGGAAAGCGGACGCTTGATGATCGGCTGAAAAAACGGATCGGCTTTGAAAATGCGTTTGAGATACTGAGCCAATTGTTGGACGCGGTTGCCTACGCGCATGACGCCGGCGTAATCCACTGTGACATCAAGCCAGAAAACATTCTGCTGTTCGAAGACAACCAAGTACGCCTTGCGGATTTCGGAATCGCCAAAGCCGTTCAGAAAACGATCAGCAGCAGCGGCACCGGCACGGTCGGGTACATGGCGCCAGAACAAGCGATGGGTCAACCGTCCACCCGAAGTGATGTATTTTCGATTGGATTGCTCGCATTTCGGATGTTTGCTGGCCAATGGCCCGAGTATCCGTTTGATTGGCCTTTTCCTGGTGCGGCGAAGCTGAGACGTCGCGCTCACCCCGATTTAATCGCTGTGATCCAAAAATCCGTTGCATTCAAACCGATGCAGCGGTACCGAGACGCGACAGTCATGCAAAAAGACTGGGAAAAGTCTCGGCTGAAGGCAATTCGCTTCGCTCGCCGTAAGTAATTCCAAAGCTAGAATGATCATGGCGGTTTCGGTCACGTTTGCTGGACCGATACGCCTGTCTAGCTTCCGCATCCATTCGCATCCATGTCAAACACAACCACACGACTGCGTGAAGTATTCGTCGAAAGCGATACCGAGTCGGCGAAACGATTCGACGCGGCGATCGGTAGTGTGATGGCGATGTGCCGGCGCTGTCCTGGCAAGATTGAACCGAACGATGATAGCGCCGCCGTGATCGAATCGGCGGATGAATCCATCGTCTTGGTCGTCGCTGACGGCGTGGGTGGATGTCCCCTCGGGTACAAGGCATCGTCGATCGCGGTGCATTCGGTTGCGGAGTTTGTTGATGCGGCGGAACCGGGCACCGATTTGCGGCCGGCCATCTTGGATGCGATCGAAAGTGCAAACCGAGAGATATTGGATTTGGGTATCGGCGCAGCCACCACCATTTCGGTCGTCGAAATCAGCCGCGAAAGCCAGACCGGATCGCGACGCGCTCGCGTTTATAACGTGGGCGACTGTATGACGATGGTCGTGGGACAACGCGGCGCGCTGAAGTGGAAATCGACACCCCATTCACCGGTCGGTTACGCCGTCGAATCGGGATTGATGGACGAAAGCGAAGCGATGTCGCACGACGAGCGACACATTGTGTCGAACTTGGTCGGATCACCGACCATGCACATCGAAGTCGGTCCCACAATTCCGCTGGCCGCGCGCGACACGATTGTCGTTGCCAGTGACGGCCTGTTCGATAACGCTCACATCAACGAAGTGGTTGACTTGAGTCGGTGCGGCCAACTGGAAAAACGCATGAGCGCATTGGCGCAACTGGCGACCGACCGGATGCACGGAAGCGACGAGGTTGTCACCGGTAAGCCGGACGACCTGACCATGCTGCTGTTTGCTGCATCTTAGACGCAGTTGTCCTTCGCAATCTCAGCACGGTGCTTGGCTGTACCTTGGCAGTCGACCGATTCGCGATTACCTGTGCTGCTTTTGCCAGCGGAACCACAGGTTAACCGCGATCACGGCTGATAGCGCGATCCCGAATGTCCACGCCAATGCGTTCTGCTGTTTGGACACGGCAGCAAACACAAGAATGGCAGCGTTGATACCACACGCGAAACCAAAGGCGGTCCCGCCAAAGAAGAGGACCAAGCGATCCACCAACGGATCGGTCTGCGACTGTGGTTCATCGAGTACCACCAAAGGGGGCTGGTAGCACGTGCTCGGTGGCAAGCTTTGGCGCAATGGAATGGTCACGGCTGAAATCACAGCCGGAGGATTGCTGGAAGGGGAGTGCATCAAGGAGACGAATCATGGAGGGACAACGGAATAGTAAGACGAATCCGTAAGCGCTCGACGGTTCGCCGTATTGGTAAACACTCAATTTGAAGCCAGGTATCGCCCTTAACTTGCCATTCTGGACAAAGTTTTTTTGGCGACGGAAACCGATCACCCGGCACGATATAAACGGGTGATTTCGCGTGCAGATTGACACCTAATGGCGGTAAACCAGCACCCTCAAAGGCTCGACTACGGAAGCAACCCATCGGGATCGGCCTGCACCCTTCCCATGCGAGGGTCCGTGATAGCCTCTACGGAGTGCCCTGCTAGGATTTACGATCAAAGACGTTCCCGCGAGCGAAAACAGCAGGCTCTGACTTCGCTCACCAACAACACTTGCTCGCCGTCAAGCGAAGGCGATCCGGTCACCCCGCCTTGCGACGTTTCTTTCCCTTCTTTGCCTTTTGTCCAATCGCGCCGATCGCCTTGGCTTCTGCATCGGCGTCGTATTCGGGATTGGGCTGTGATGGCACGGGCGCGTTGGTCGAGTCGCGCCACTGCTGCAGTCGCGTCAACAGTTCTTGCGTCTTCGCTGGGTTTGATTGCGCCAGATTTGTTGTTTCACCAACATCATCTCGCAGGTTGTAAAGTTCCAAACCGTTGTCTTCAAAATACTGATGCAGTTTCCAATCGCCAACACGAATAACACTGCACGGCCGCGACCGAAACAGCGGGTCACGCTGTTCGTCCCACACCTGATACGACTGTAAGTATGCGGGAAAGTGCCAGAACAGTGGCCGATCGCCATAGGTCGTTTGCTGGCCACTGAGGATTGGTCGCAAGCTCGTTCCATCGACCGGTTGATCAGCCGGCAAGTCCGCGCCGGCAATGTCGCATAGCGTCGGGTAAAGGTCGACGCCGATGATCGGTTCGTCCGATTGAGAACCGGCTTTGACAACGCCCGGCCACTTGACGAAGAACGGTTCGCGGATGCCGCCTTCGTAATACGTACCTTTGTAACCTTTCAGCGGATCCATATCCGTCGCTGGCCCATAGCCGCCGTTGTCCGAAAAGAACAGGATGACCGTGTTGTCGGTCAATCCGAGTTCGTCCAGCTCGGCTTGAATCCGGCCCACACCGTCATCGACCGACTGAATCATGGTTGCCATCGCCACGTGCTGATGAAGCTTTCCGGGAGATTTGGCCTCATACTTGGCAACCAATTCTTTCTTTGCATCCAGCGGCGTGTGAACAGCAAAGTGCGTCAGATACAAAGCCCAGGTTTGATCTTGATTCGATTCGATAAACTTGACGGCTTCGGAACTCAGCCGATCGGTAACGTATTCATCCTTGGGTGCATTTTCTAATCCAGGAACTTTTCCGTGCGGAGGGTAGTATCCCTTGGGCGGTCCGCCCGAGTGCGTTCCGCCAATGTTCACGTCGAAACCGTACGGAACTGGATCATCGCTAAGGTGCCACTTTCCCATCGTTGCGGTTTTGTATCCTGCGGACTGCAAGCGATGTGCCCACGTTTGGATGGACGGGTCCAAGGTTTTGGTGCCAGGAATATGCAGCAGTTTTCGATGCGCGGCTTTTCCGCGTGCTTCGGTACCGACGTTATAGACTTCATGACGTGGCGTGTACTGGCCCGACAACAAACAGGCTCGCGCGGGTGCGCAGTTGGCGGCGCTAGAGTACGCGTTGGTAAAGATCATGCCTTCGGCAGCCAGCTTGTCCAGGTTGGGTGTCTCGTAAAAATCGCTACCCATGTATCCGGTGTCACGCCAACCGAAATCATCCAGAAAGATGAACAGAATATTGGGTCGATCCGCAGACGTTTTCTTGGCCGCAGACGTGACGTTGGCAAACGCAAAGGTGGCTAAGCATGCGATCGCAAAGCCCAATATTGGTTCCCGGTGCGACCGTACACCGACCATCACTGCTGTGGCGCGTTTGACATGCCACAGGGAACCGGCAAATTGCTTCAAATTTCCTTGACGGGTCATTGCTACTTCTTTCGTGTTGTTTTTGCTGCGACGGGACGAATGGTCCAGCGGTGTGATACCGGTTGTGACGCGTCGTGAATTTCTTGGTCGAACTGTTCGGCGGTGCTTTTCAGTTCTGCGATCGCCGCACGCGCTTTGGCCAGATTGGTTGCCAACGATTCCGGCTTGTCGGCGTATCGTTTGCGTAGCCCCTTGATCGTGCTCCACTTGTCGCGCATCGGGCGAATCGCTTCGTCGTTTCGTTGACGATTTAGCTCTGCGATGGCGAGTGCTTGCTGGTACTGTGGCGTTTTGGCGTTCTGTTGTACTTCGATTTTGGTTCCTAGCGCAACGTTGGTCCACACGCCGATGGGAACATCGTCAATTGAGACCTCGTACTGTCCCGGCGGCAAACCCACCACTTTCAAACGGTCCGCGCTCAGTTTGTGCCCGGCCTTGGTGATCGCGTAACCAAGCCGTGCATCGGTGGGCAGATCCCACTTCAACGGCTTTGACGCGACTTCCTCGGGGACGACCCACGGCAGCGACGTCGCCGTGTGCGTGAATGACAACGTTTGGGTATCGGCATCAAACGCCAGTTGATCGACGGCACGACTGGTCGGTTGATTGCCACGGATGGAAATCACGATCGATGACGTCGATGATTTTTCAACACCCAATTGCGACAACAACTCAAATGCCATCACCATCTGGCCAGCGCCCTGTGGGTGGATCGCGTCAGCGACCAACGTGAAATCAGGATCGATGCGCCGCTGCGCGATCGTGTGTTCGTTCAGCGGTCCCCACAAATTGACGAAAGGGATATTTCGGTTCGCAGATTGTTCCAACAGCCAACCGCCATAGAAAGCCATCAAGGCGTTGTAATGTGGTGAGAAACTGCGTGATCCGAAACGCCACGTCTCGTCATCTTGGCGACGTTTGACTTGGCCGTGGTCGAACATCGTTGGCGAGAGCACAATTGGTTTCGCCCCGATCGCTTCAATGCGTTCGATCAACTGCAGCATTCCCGTTTCGTATTCGGCAAACGTCTCGGCGCTAAAGTCTTCATACTTCCCGTCGTTCATCCCCAGCAAGATGGTGACGTAATCGGGATGGTACGCCGCGACGTCTTCATCAAAACGCACCAACGCATCCGACGCTTTGTCGCCCGACACCCCCGCGTTATGAAACTTGATCCGACGATCGGGATACCGGGTGTAGAAAAAGTCTTCGATGTACTGCGTGTACATGCACTGGTGCGTGATCGAATCGCCCAGAAACACAACGGTTTCGCCGTCTTGTGGATTAAACGGCAATGACGAAGTCGCTTTGCTTCGGGCAACCGGCGTCGTTGCGTCTTGGGCAAGCGAGACCGACGAGGCCGTCAGCAGGACAAGACAACTGGCGAGGGCATAGCGGAAGGAGCGAAAGCTGCAAATGTTCGGCATGGCAGGCACAAGCAAAGGGCGGAAAGGGGGAGGGATCGTAGGGTGAGCAGCGGCCATTGTAGACAAATTGGCGTCCTCGGGCGTAAATCTCAGGGCTTTGTAAGAAGCCCGTCAAAGGAACATTTTTCCTAATAAACGGCGGCGGTGCACGTTTAAATTCCAGTCGCGTGAACCACTTTTCTCTTTCGATGACGAGGTAAAACGATGCGTGCTTCATCCGTACACCGCAATTCCGATCAAAGCCAACCGGCGAAAACGTCATCGGCAAAGTGGCGATGGTTTGCCGCAATGATGATCGGCGTCTCCGTGACCGGTGCGACCTGGATCGCAATCCCTAATCGGCAAGTCGATCCGCAGCCTGCCAGTGCGGCCCAGCCAAAGCCAAAGGTGTCGCCGGTCGTATTCGGCGACGATCCTTTTGAGCAACCGCGATCCGGCGCGCAGGCAAAAGGTAGCGTGCAGGCAGAATCAGCCGAACCGACCAATCAGGAGGCATCGCCGGTAACAAAATCGGCGGGCAAGAAAAAGCAAGACAAGCCGCTGGTAAAACCAAAAACCGTCAAGAAGATGGTCAACCGTGGCATCCACTGGCTGGTCGAAGCCCAACAGTCCGACGGCGGTTGGGGTGGCGGCAGCCATGCCAAGCAAAACATCCGAGACCCATCCGCCGTTCCAACTGACCCCGCGACAACGGCATTCACCGCGACAGCATTGATGCGAGCCGGGCATACGCCAACTCAGGGCGAACATCGTGACGTCGTCATCCGCGCGATGCAATACTTGGTCAAAGCCGTTGAAAAGGCCGAACCAAAATCTGACAAGATCACGACTCTGACGGGAACGCAACCACAGAGCAAGCTCGGCGGGCTGATTGACACGGCCATGACCGCGCAATTCCTGACCCGCGTCAGCGAGACGCTTCCGAAAACGGACCCTTGGTACGACCGCGTCGACAAGGCTCTCAGCGAATGCCTTGCTCGTATGGAACGCACGCAAGCGGATGATGGCAGCTGGAACAAAGGCGGCGGCTGGGCACCCGTGTTGCAGTCGGCATGGAATTGCAACTCGCTAGAACTGGCCAAAGCGGTCGGGCGTGACGTCGACTCTGACAAACTGAAGCTTGCGAAGAATTATCAAAAGAACAACGTCAACAAGGCGACCGGAGGCGCAAAGTCATCCGCGGCCGCGGGGGTCGAACTGTACGCGTTCTCGGGCAGCCTGCGAGGGAACGCGGCGGATGCGTCTCAAGCACAGCAAGTCATCGCAAGTGCCAAACGCGAAGGCAAGCTTGCCGCCGACGCGGAAATCAGTGAAGCCAACCTGCAAGCCGCGGGGCAAAGCGAAGAAGAAGCAAAAGAATTAAACGATGCCGTCGTGCAGAACAGTTCACAACTGCGACGCTTGAACGACGAACAATTGCTGCAGGGATTCGGCAACAACGGCGGTGAAGAATTCCTGAGCTATTTGATGACTAGCGAATCGCTGGTCATCGCCGGCGGAAAGAACTGGAAAACGTGGGACGAGAAAATGAAAGATCGACTGGGCAAGGTGCAAAATCCGGACGGCAGTTGGAGCGGACATCACTGTATCACGAGCCCCGTGTTCTGCACCGCCGCCGCTCTGCAAGTCATCACGACCGAACGCGACATCGAACTGCTAAAGAAGGTCGCCGCGGTAAAGAATTAGACGTGTCCAGCCCGTTGACGTCGCCGCCCCCGCCAGAGCATGAGTCGCATTCGGGTGGGCGCGGCTGCCAGTTGAATTGTGCGAAGTTTCGCAAGGCAAGTCGTGCCGGAAATTTGTTCGGCTGCTGCCAGCCTACTTTCGTGTATCCCTATGGTTCTTGTGAGGATTTATCATGTTTCCGCCGCAGATCAATCGTCGTTGCTTGCTGGTTGGCGGTATCACGTCTGCAGGGATGATGGGTCGCCGGCGAGGCCGTGCGGGCGATCTACCGAAATCCTCTGCCGCGATCATCGCCGATCGCATGCGCGACTTCCTTTGCCAGAATCAACAGTCCGACGGACGGTGGGCCAGTTCGACTTATGCGGTACTGCGGAGCGGGCAAGCGCTGACGCCGTTTATCTTGTTCGCGCTGCTGCAATCCGATCCCGATTTCCGTCGCAGCGACGGGGCACAACGAGCACGACGTTGGATTCGCAGTCGATTGCGGAACGGAACGCTGGGATACGCGGATCGCGACTTGCTCGAGTATCCCGTTTTTGCGACCGCATTCGCTGCTCGATGCATTCACCGCATGCAAGACCACGGCGATCGCGTGACGATTGATTCCATGCGACAATTCCTGGTCGACCAACAGTATTCAGAACGCCGCGGGTTCGATCCGAATCACCTCGCATTCGGCGGCTGGGGATTCGGTGGCGATCATCCTGCCGGCCAAACGGGGCACATGGATTTGTCGCACGTTCGGTGGGCCTTGTCGGCACTGAAGGAAACACAAAATGCTCGCAATGATGATGCTGTTTATCGTGCCCACGCGCAGCACTTCCTAAGACTGGTCCAGAAAAGCCCTGACGAAGACCGCGTGCAGCCGCTCGGGGAAAGTGGCTTCACGTCGCATCCGCGTTTCGACGGCGGGTTTTACTTCTCACCCATCGTGTTGGCCGCAAACAAGGGTCGTGTTCACCGCGAAGGCGACTGCGCCTATTTTCGCAGTTACGCAACGGCAACCTGCGACGGAGTGCTCGCGTTGTTGGCTTCGGGAGCGTCTGAAGACGAGCCGCGAGTGGACAGCGCCAAGAACTGGCTAACACGCTATCCGGGCTGGGATTACCCCGCAGGCATCCCGGCCGACCATCCCGAACCCTGGGGCGACGCAGTCTTCTTTTATCACCAAGCGGTCCGTGCCGAAGCCCATGAGCGACTGGGCATCGATGGCGACTGGCCGGAATTGCTCGTGTCACGTCTTTCAAAACTGCAAAACAGCGACGGCAGTTTCCGAAACGACAGATGCGCGTTGATGAAAGAAGACGATCCGATCCTTTGCACCGCACTCGCCTTGATTGCAATCACGCACGCAATACGAGCGAGATCGTCTTCCCTTGGCAAAGACTAATCTTTCTCGGTTTGCCGCAAATAAGAAGTTCCTGCGGAACCAATCAACCGATAACGTATTCCAACGTTATTGACGCCGGCAGTGATCAAAACCACAGTGTCGAAGACACCGATGACGTTATCGATCGGATGCGGAATTGAGGCCACATCGTCGCGTCTTAAAGTAGCGGCAAATCAAGATCGAATGCCGTGAAATCTGTGATTGGCATTGATGCGGAACCACCAGATTTGTATCAGCATCATATGCTGCCTTATTCTCAACCGATGCGAGTCGGAAATGACGAAACTGCCCCCCACAAACCCGTCGTCGACGTTGCCGACACCGCCCTGCCCTGTGAATCAATCACCATCAGCACCGCTGGATCCGATCAGCGATTTGCCGACCGTCATTCGGCGCGAAGATCCGCTGCCATGGCTAATCTGCCGATTGCGTGGACAACACGATCGCGGCGAGGCATCGTCCGGGCCAATCGAGCCACCCAAGAACGCCGAGTAAGCGCGGAAGAATTCTTCTGGCCAAGCCCTGCCGCTCTTTCCCAATCGCAAAAGCAACAGGCGCCAAGACCATTGATTGACGGTTCGATTTGGCCGCCGGATTAGTAACGACCTCGACAACGATCGGATTCGTATTGCGATGTGCTAGTATTGCGATATGAATGTATCGAAAGTGCGATTCCCAAGCTTTGTCGCTGCACTGCGGAATGCATTCAAATTGCGATCCCCATCCGACTGAGCCAGCCCAAGCATCTCGGGAGCTTCACCGTGAATATCGGCACGTCTTTCATCACCGAGTTTGACCATGAAATGGCAAATACTCGAATCGTTCTTGAACATGTCAACGACGATTTGCTGGACTGGAAAGCCGGCGAAAACCTAAACAGTATCCGCTGGGTCGCCTCGCACTTGGTCGACATTCCCAGCTGGATCGATGTGACCATCAACGCCGATTCTTTCGACATCGCACCCCCGGACGGGCCTCCGCATACGACGCCAATGCTTGAATCCGTTTCGGCAATGCTGACGGCGTTTGACCAGCACGTGTCGACGGGCCGCGAATTGATCGCATCAGCCAGTGACGAGACTTACATGAAAGATTGGTCGCTGCTGCAAGGTGGCCAGGCACTAATGACGATGCCTCGCGTCGCCATCGTTCGCAGCTTTATCCTGAACCACATCATCCATCACCGAGCCTTCCTCTGTGTTTATCTGCGTCTAAACGGAATCGATGTCCCAGGGATGTACGGTCCTTGATCGCAGCCCGCTTCTCGATGCATCTTCCAGCACGCCAAACATTTTCGGCCAATCATCTTTCAGCAGTCCTCGCCAGCGGTCGATCCGATACTATCGAATCGTGTTGGCTCGGTGATCGTCCGCTTCAAAGTCCGATGAGCTTCGAGCGGTTCTGGCATATCGTCGACGCATCAACGGAAACATGAGAAACCCCAACGCCAACGTGGCTCCGGCCGTCATGGCCTGGACGGGTTGCTGAATCGCCGACAAGACGGCGATCAACATGGTTGCGGCGACATACGCTAGCGCCGGAATTCCTCCGAGGGGCAACCGAGTCAAATCGCCTCGCCATCGCAACACGAACACCATTGCCACCGTCAAGGCCGAACATACCGACAGCGTTAATCCGAGATATCCGATCAACTCTTTTAGCGATGATGCAAGAATCACCAGGATTGCGAACGCTGCTTGAAAGAAAATCGCTTGCGTCGGTGGCCTGCCTGCAAACCGAAACCATGCGGGCAGCAACCCGTCGTCAGCCATTTTTGCGTACACCCGAGGGCCGGTCATCACGAGCGCTGACACGGACGTCATCAGAGAAAGCACAATCACGCCACCGACGAACTTTGCAAATATCGATCCGCCAATCGATTCGGCCGCCAGGGTTGCCACTTGAGGCTGACCCGCGATGTCCGCAGACGGCGTCGCATAGACAAAAATTGCGTTCAAGATGACATAGATGATCGTGACCAACACCGTGCCGCCGATCATCGCACGAGGCACGTTCCGCCGAGCGTCTTGGATTTCGCTAGAAAGATAGACGGCCGCATTGAATCCGGCATAACTCAAAGAGATCCAAACCAACTGATTTGCCAGCGCCAAGACGCTCAGTGGTGACGACGCCGGATCCTCTTGGACCTGCGGCGTCGGTGCTGAACCGGGAATGCGGTCAGCGAAACTTGTCGCGGCATAAATGATAAAGCCCGCGATCAACACAATTTTCAGCAAGACGATCACGTCTTGGGTGCGTGCCGCCTGGCGGACGCCAACCGCGTGGATCGTGGCCGCGCCGATCACGGCAACGATGGCAATGCTCTTGGGCATCAGCCAAGACAATTCGCTCGCGAATAACGGCCGCAGGTATTCCTCCAACCCGATGGCCGCAGCGGCGATCGCGCCGGTGAATCCGGCGAGCAACGAAACCCAACCGGCCATCATGCCAGCGACCGGGTGCAGTGATCTCGCCAAGAACAGGTACTCGCCGCCCGATTCGACGAACCGCGACGCCAACGACGCATACCCGATCGCGCCACAAATCGCGATCACGCCACCAATCACCCAAGCACCGACAACCCGAGCAGGCGAACCGAGCGCTGCAATCGCAAACCCGCTGGTCGTATAAACGCCCACCCCGATCATGCTAGCCGCGACCACCGTCGTCGCCGAAATCAAATCAAGTGGTCTGCGCGTCTCAGACAATCGTAAGCCTCTGCGGGGTGCGGTCTACCTGTTGATTCGTCCTAGTTATATCTTTATGCGCCTCCTTGAGTGCATCTTGGCCATTAGATTATCCGTCACCTATTGCTGTCGATCGATGCAAACAAAAAAACCCCTCGTTTCCGAGGGGTTTTCGCGACAGCGATTAGGCGGTTGATTAGACGCTCAAGCGATCTACTTCCGTCGACGGAACAACATCCCGCCTGCCGAAGCCAAACCAACAAGAGCTAGCGAAGTCGTTTCGGGTACGGGTGTAGGCAAAGAGCCAGATACTGTGATCTTATCGAGGGTGAAGTCAAACGCATTGGGTGGCGCCCAACTGAAAGCGACACTAAGCGAATTAACACTCGACAAGTCGGTTAAACCGCTGACATCGAAAGCGTAAGTACCAATTCCGCTAGTCAATGCCTGAGAGTCCGTTGTGAATCCGTTCACACTGACTTGAGCAGAAATACTCTCCGATAGTTCCATGCCGATAAGATTAACGGTCGGTGTCTCCGATAAATCAACCGCACCCGGGAAGGTGTAATTGATCGCCGCGATAAACAACCCCGTTCCCATCAACTTTCCGCTATTGATCACCGGTGGGGACGGAAAGCTTGCGAAACCGCGTTCTGCGGTCATAAAGGCCGATTGCGATGGACCCGCCGTGTCATCGAAACCATCGACAATCAATTCCGCGTTTGCGGGAAGCAACACCATTACGCCAAGTAGGGCGGCAAGAGCAATTCGTAACATAGCAATTCTCGCTAGTTCGTGGTGAATCGACCATTTGTTAGGTTTCCCCGCCTACCTGTTCAAGGGGGATCATACCGGACTCGCGCAGTCGATCAAGCTTATTTTCGAACGCAAAAACCAGCCGTTCTATTGAAATCACGGTTCGCCGAAATAGTGGCCGATAGCCTTCCGCAATGATGGCTTGACGGCAACTTAAGCCCGGCAATAGGACAATGCCTTACGATAAGTTTCAATATTTTTGTTTTGGACATGCGCCAAACTAATTGAAGCGTCGGACCATGAACTGGCCACAAGGTGTCCACTAAACAAGAGGGCACTGAACATCAAGCGAACATGGCACTCAGCCGTAGCGCCACGTCTTGAGTCGATTGCGACAAGGTGATCGCGTTGCACCGAATTTTTTTCCAGTGCGATGCATAGGTTGCAACGTCGTGAATTCCCACTGCGGCGGAGCGTTGCACGATTGCCGATTGCAGTACGGTGTGTCTTAGCCGCTTTACACTGCTGGTCATGCATCACAAGACGGATTCCTTCAATCGGCTCTCGACCGGCGCAACGGTTCAGCAGAGACGTGATTTCTTTCGTCGCAATCCGAAGGCGCATCCCAACAGCGCCGAACTCACCAGCGTTAGCGACGAAGGCTCCGGTACCGCCGTGATGGCATCGAGACTGAAGTCAGCACCCTCCCAGCCGCTCGCTTGACTGAAAAGCGTGACTCGTAGCGAATCGACATCCGAAATCCCGCTGAATCCTGAAATATCGAATAACATATCCGCGGGAGTGGCTGACGAAGTAAACACTTGTGTCAACGTGCTCTGATCGTTGATGCCAAGCGAAACGGTCAAGTCCTCGGTGGAAGTCAAGCCTTTCAGTTTTATCGCGGGCATCAATGAGAGATCGACGACACCGTCGAACTCGTATGTGATTCCCGTGACCAAACTTGAAATACCGATCAATAGACCACCGGATTCGAACGGCTGATTATGCACGCCGTTAAAATTCCGATCGGAAATAGCGACATTACTTGTGCCATCCATCCCATCGATCAACAATTCAGCACGAACCGGAATCACGGTGCACGCAAGAATTACCGTGGCCACTGCAATTCTTATCATAGGACTGCCTTCGAAATGTATGGATAGAAACGGCGCGCGCATGACGCACAGCCAAGGATTGAACTAAGACTTCGCATCAGACATCTCCGCGATTCGATCCCGATGCGATTTAGCAATTTCGTTTTGCCCAAGTTTGTCATAGATTTCGGCGAGTCGCTCATGCGTCTCCCGTCTTTTTTGGCCCTGGGTTTGCGGCAACACCTTCTCGTATTGAACCAGCGCATCGGCATATCGTCGCTGTGCGAAAAGAACGGCGGCTAAAGTATCGGCGTAACGGATATGACCAGCATCTTTCTCGATTGCCAGTCGAACAAGATCTTCAGCTCGCTGAAGATCGGGCGTTTCGGAATGCACAAGTAACCACGCAAGATTGTTTGCGACTTTCGTTAGCGACGGTTCCATTTCGAATGCTTTTTCCATATGAAAAATCGCATTCTCTTGGTCCTTTTCCAACCAGAGCAGATTGCCGAGGGTGAAGTGCGCATAGGCGACTGACACGCCTTGCGTGATCCATTTTTCCAGCTGCTTACGATAGACGTCACGAGCAGTCTCCGATTCAACACTCACATAGAATGTGGAAAGTGTCTCGTAGACCGCTTGGTTTTCGGGGTCCAACTCGATCGCTTTGTTAAGCAACACGAATCGCTGTCGCTGGGCGGCATCGCCAGAATCGTTTGCGATGCTTTTCAGTTTTACGAGCGCAAAATTGGATGCCGCTCGGCGGATCGCTGGATCATTGCCGGTCAGCCTCAGCCCTTCGGACAAGATCTCTTGCGCGTCGTCTTGATTGCCTTTAGCCATCATGATGTCCGCCAAGCGAAGACGTTGCATGACGTCTAGCGGGTTTCCATCCAACTTCTGTACTGCCACCGCCTCAGCCCGATTGGTGGCCCGCTTTGCGTCATCAGGGCGATCAATCTTGCGATACAGGCCAGCGATTTCGAACCATAGATCCGGATTGCGGTTCGCAGCAGAGCTAAGCCGACCGATGGCGTTATCGATTTGTTCGATGGCGAGGTAGTAATTCGCCCACAACAGATCCGATTCTACCGACGGATCACGAGCACCGTGACGCAAATGCCAGTGGAGTCTTTCGAGGGCTGCTTTGCTTGGCCCATTCTTGGCGATGAATTGATAGATCATCGCTGCCTTTTGTTTATGTGCCTGCGCATAACCAACTTCATCGTCGGGCGCAAGCTGGTCGAGCAATTCGCTGGCGGCCTGGCCATCACCAGATGCGTCTAGGACGGAGACCATATTAAACTGATCTTGCTCGGATCCCCGGTTACCGGTGCTAACCAAACGCGAATAATAGAATTTCGCTTTCTCGAGATCTTTTCGAGCGATGGCCTCCCGTGCCGCAACACGATACCCGTTCGTGATCTCACGACCCTGCGAAATGCCTCGCCCGATCAGTCCACCGAAGATCAATAGCGCAAAGACCGCCGGCATACACACGATCATTCGTCGCACGAGTTCGGAATCAAACTTCACGAGAGAAACCCTCCGATACAATGAATAAAAAGCACGTCGGGAGGAAACCCCGACGTGCTTCGATCCAAACAAGCGAAAACTTTAGGCAGCAGCCTTGGCTTTGCGGCGACGATATCGCGACACTCCGCCCGTCGCGCCGAATATAGCTAGAGCGAGCGACGAAGGATCGGGTACAGGGGTCGTCGTAAAGGTTCCGAACGGAACTGGCGAAGCTGCTGTTGCGTTCGACGACTCACCATCTAGAGCGTCTGGACCTGACAACGTCCAATTGCCGACCGCAAACAACGTTCCATCAGGCCCTGTTTCACTTAACCGGTACGCCCAACCATCGGTATATTCCCATGCCTCGCCGGAGCCGTCGGTATTGATGTCACCGAACACATCGATGACTGAATCGTTCATGAACAACTCCAGTGCGTCGTCGCCATTAATTCCCGCCGCACCGGAAGTGAACGTAGGCGAGAATCCAAAGAAGTTCTGAAAGCCCGTTGACTCTGACGCCAAGTACAGGAAGTCGCCTGCGGAGGCCGAACCAGCGAAAGTAAACTCCTGCCCATCAGAACCTCCTCCGTTGTTCGCCGAACCGAATCCGTACAGCGATAAATCAGGAATGTCCGACGTCGCATAAAATTCAATCGCCTTCGGAACACCTCCCGAAAGTGGCCCATCCACCACCCCTGTGATGATCAAATCCGCTTTCGCGGTTGACCCTGCCAGACCGACCAACAGGCCGATCATCAAAACTCTTCTTACCAACATTTTAAACCTCGGAGAAATAGTTATTGGGGCTCACTTGTGATACCTCTCCGCCATTGGTAATCGATCGAGCCCCCACTGATCGATATAGAGATAGTAACGATGATTGATCCTGATTCAATCAAAAAATCCTGGCCTAACGCGATACGCCAAGACCCTTGCGAATTCACATTCGCCTTCGGCTCTGCCATCCGGCGCTGGCTCTGGCTAAGGGCCAAGATCTAAACATCGGATCATATTGGTGCGGCAAAATTAATCTTGCTTCTTAACAAACGATGAAGCTTAGATTGACGACGCTTTAGCGGGTTGATTTCGAGCGGACCGACTTGATCTATTCATCGCAAGGAAACGACGACTCCTGACCATTGCACGTCGTGAGGACTTCATTTGATGGCTGCTCAGAACTACTTTTCCATTTCATCTAGCTAGAACGATTCCTGCTTGCGTGTCCAACGCTTAACGTCGCACGACATACATGCAGCTAACATCGAATTCAGCTACTCAATCGGCGATGCCATTGGTCTTTCAAATCGGACATCGCAGAATTGATCCCGCCAGAGGGCTGCTTACAAATGCGGCGAGACGCTCTGTGGTCGACGAGCGATCGGCAAACGCCCAGTGTCGAATAGTTCGGCCATGATGAAATCACTGAATTGCAATTATTGCGGCCCACTCTGCCATCGCGGGCTTTCTAACAACGCGCCACGTGCAGCAACGAAGAGTTCACGAAGCGATTGACGCTCCGCGCCGGTGTAATCCCCGGTCTTCTCGGAATACAGCTGGATTGTTGTGGCCGGCAATGCGTTGCCTTCGATCGCGAATTCTTTCTCGGCTCCCAAACCTAACGACGCTGCTGACTCACTGACCAATGAAGTCAAAAGTCCCTCCGCATCACTCATACGCGCGCGCCAAGGCGGGCGGACGTCCTTACCGTTGGCGTCCACGGCATTAAAGATCACAAGTCCACGCCTCCTCCCCAGTTTTGACAATTCGATTTCAGAATGAGTTAGCATGGGATCGGTCGTCCCGGCCGGCGCCGGCAAAAGAGTCTGGATCGATGTGTCCCAACCTACCGCCGTATAACAAGCTGCCAAGTTGTGCCATTCGGCCCAAGGGCAGTCGGCCGACAACACTGCAAATTGCTGCCCATTTCGAAAATGCCAGGTGTAGGAGTCGGATGCAAACAGAGAAGACCGTTCTCGCTGGACGTGCTCAAACGAAACGCGCCTCCAGTCACCCAAAACCAACGGTAAATCATTCTCGGTGGATGCGGGTAGCCTTGGAAGAGATGCGATCCACCCGGCGCCCGATCCAGCTTGGACCCAAGCGACGCGGAACCCCAGCAGCATCACAATAAAGAGCAATGAAAAAATGCTCAATCGAGCTGAACGGGACAATGGCGGAAAGCTCGCCAACAATGACGACTCACCAATGTTAGTTAAATGCTTCGCTGGACTACTCTGACCTCGACCCGTTCGACCGGAGAAACGATCCTGCTGATCATCTTGCTGCGTCCAGTCGACATTCAGCTGCGAAGAACAGAACCAAGAGATTATCTGGTCGGTGCTAGCGACCATTGCGAGAATGAATGCGAAGATGAGCAAACTTAACAATTCATGTCCGATTCCATTGGCAAACCAATCCGAAACGTTATCCGCTAGAAAGACCGTTGCAGCGACACGAATCGCGTTTCCCAACACCACCCACATGATTGCTTGAATCAAATTAACAAACACACGCGGCCACCAATGCCTCGTGGCCACCGAGTAGACTGCGACAACGGCGAGCGATGAGAACAGCGAACGCACCCCACTGCACGCTTCTTCGGTCATAAACTGCGACTGCTCGGTGATCAGGATCACACCTTGGCGAACGTGCATCACGCCGGCCCCATCCAGCAACCAAGTCGCTAAGCGGCTGGCCAAAATTTGCATTTGAAAAATCAGACTCTTGTCTAAGTCCATCGGCAGCGGGATGGCCAACACCAAAAGCGCCAGCACCGGCGACATTGCAACAATTCCACCACGACCGATCGCAATGTACGTGCCTACGCACGCTGCAAAAATGGTAGCTATGATTCCGATAAAGCCGCTGAAAAGTAACAGTCCAGCGGCGATCATGGTGATTACCAACACAAGTCCCAACAGTACTAAAAAAACGCTGGGGGCGGTTCGACGGAGTTCGCATTCGGCAAAACGCTGCCAATACAACAATCCGACAAATCCAAGCAACAATGGGAAATATTGATAGTGGCCGTCCTTCCACGACCAAGCTGCATAGGTGTACCAAAGCGGCAACAATGCAATCACCAAGCCGACCGCAACAGTGGCCCACAATTGCACTGGAGCCACATCAGAGGCCTTCACGGGATACATTCCGGGCCGCGCAGCGACGCTTGTATTATTAGACAAAGTGGACATATCGAAAATTTACCGTGTCAGGGAATGTGGTTCGCTGCTGTGAGTCAAATAAGGGGCGTGTCTCAACAAGACTTTGAAATCGCCATTGCTGCGTGTCGCTTGAACGACCGATTCGAGTTGCTGTGACAGCGTTGATGGAACCCGCGATTGCCCATTGGTGCCCCATGCGCTGTCACCAATTCCCCGATTTGGTAACGCAATGGCACCGCGTTTTCCTGATCCTTCAACCCGTCACTTGCCCATTGGTCTTCATGCGTGTTAAATCCGCACTCTGATCCTCGTGGTACTCGTCGTACTCTTTCTTGCCCGAAACGGAAATGCTGTTTCCGTAGGCGTAGCCGTATCCACCTTTGAACGAATTGTCATTCAGATGGCCGTCTTCGCCACTCGATTTTCCGTATCCGCGTGCCGCACGACTTCCCACCCCGTTAACGATCACTCCAAGCACGTTAGCCTGCAATGTCTCGAGCATTCGTGTTGCTTGGGCGATAGCTGGCTTGATATTTTTTCGCAGACGGACCACTAGCAATACGCCGTCGACGCGAGGTGCGATATTCGCTGGATCGCTAACGACCAACAAAGGTGGGCTATCGATGATGATCAAATCAAATTTTTTGCGAAGTGACGACAGCAAACGATCAAAATTTCGCGACGAGAGCAATTCTGCCGGGTTGTCCGGACGAGCACCGGCGGGCATTACCGAAAGGTTGTCAATCTCGGAATCATGGATCGCTTCGCAAACAGTCAGATCCAGGTCGTGACGATCGTCGGTCGCTTGTTCGAGCGCCCAAGACGTACCTGTTTCATCATGAAGGTTCATGACTTTGCCGACCCTAGGTCGACGCATGTCGGCATCTAGTAACAACACGCTACGACCGGATTGCGCCATCGCTATCGCCAGGTTACACGCAACGGTGGTCTTGCCTTCCGAAGGTGCGGCACTGGTTACCTGCAGCACTTGGTGACCACTGTCCGACTGGTTACTAAAGTAAACAGCCGTTCGAAGCGAGCGAAAAGCCTCGGCGCGTGGGCTCTTGGTGTCAAAGAACGTACACAGCAAAGGATCTAATCCCAGGTCTTTCACTGTATTGGATGACGTGGCGGCTTTAAGTACGGGGACGTGACCGATGACAGGGACGCGTGTGTGCCGCACGATTTCCCCGGCACTGCGGTAGGAACGATCGGACAACTCACAGAGCAACGCCAATCCGGCGGCTAGCATCCATCCGGCAAATCCGCCCATCAACAAGCACTTGGCCAACGATGGTTCTACTTGATATCCAAGCTTCGCATTGTTCAACGGAAACAGCTTCAATCCATTACCACCGGACATCAAATTCACTTCGTCTAACCTCGCCATAATCCGGTCATACAATTGTTGTTGCCGCTCGATTTCACGCATCATCTGAGCGGATTTCAACTCGGCGGCACTCTCTCGTTTTGCCGCGGCAAGTTCGGCGTCGCTGGCTTTCGTGACGGTCCTTAGTTCATCGTCAACCGCAGACATTTGTTGTTGAATGGCGGCGACGGCGTGTTGAATCGCGGTTTTTAGTTGCACTTCTCGGTCATGGTCGATCCCTTGCATTTCTTCAGCTGCCGTCATCGCTTGATCAAGCTCATCGCGACGTTCACTTTCCGTTTTCGCAACCTCCTGAATCGTTCTACGGATGACCTCGATCCGTCTGTCAATCGTATCAATCGCCGGGTGTTGCAACCCCACCGTGCTTACAAGGGTCTGCCTTTCTAGCTCGAGTGGCAGCAGGGCTTCTTGACGCATTTGATCAGCAACCGAGACGACCGGGGCCGTTCGCAACTTTTCAATCTCCCAGCTCTTGCGAACGTCTTCAATGGAGCCATTGTTAGCGGCATTTGTGCTTTGCCGCAGTGCAATCAGCACGGATTCTTTGGACATACCCGAATGGATTGCACGTTTAGAAGAACTAATGACAGCCGCCAGGTTCGCGCGGCGGATCAGTAACGACTGTGTTTGCATCAAGAACTTATCAGCGTTGTCGCGATGCACACTTGTCACTTCATCACCACGATAAACCAACTCGGAAGTGCTTCGAAAGTTCGCAAATTCCGCTTCAAGCTCTTCCAGTTTCTTAGCGACTTCGATACGAGCCGCCTGAATCAGGTCGATTGCTTCCTGACCCACGTTGCGATACTCCTGGCGCAGGTGAGCCTCATACGCGTCAACAATCGCTTGGGTTACGCGTTGGCTGGTTTCCGGCGATGGACTGTCAAATTGGATCGAAAAAATGCTTGTACCTTTCGCATCGGTTGCGGGGCCAACGACCAGATGTTCAGATGCCGATAACAAGGTAGCGATCGAAGGAAGACTCAATTCACCGAATTCATCGCTGGTCTTTAGCTCGCCGATCTCAGCCGCCCGAAGAAGCAAGTGTTCGCTGCGAAGTACAAGCATCTCATCATTTAAATTGCGAGCCGCGATCCCTGAATCCAATTGGTCAACAGGCATCTGTTTCACAGCCGAATCGATGATCTGAATTTTTGCCGCCGATCGATACATCGGCGTACTCTTGGTGTACGCAAAATAGCCAGCCCCAAGGCCAATGGTTGTTCCTAAGAGGAGCAACCACTTTGCGCTCCAAGCGATCTTGAAAAAGTCAAGTTGAATGATTGAGGACGTCGGAACTGCCGCGGAACGAGACTGAATCTGAACTTCCGTGCGAACCGCCGAAGCGGCGGGTTGATTCATATGCACGAGACTACATCCTTCTGTGTCTGAATTGTCGAACGAACGGCGCCTGACGAAAAAGCGACGATAAAAAATCGGTTGGCGAGCAATGTTGGTTGATACCGGCTGAAGACAGATCAATCAGTGAAAATGCTTTCCCGATAGATGCTCGGTGCGCGCTGTTGTTCTCTCCGATATTGCCTGCGGGACAAGTCCATCAGGCGAATCATCGCGAAAGGCTTGCGAGCAGAATTGCAAGAGCTTAGATGCGACGCTGCATCGATCCATCAAGCGTTTAGCCACGTCGCTCGAACGCCAATCTTCGTTCTTGACGGAAGTTCCCTTGAAATGCACTCATCTATTCGTTCTCTCAGCGACGAAAGAACCAACGAAAATCCTGAAGCTCGAGACAGTGGATTTACCAGCGCACCAATCGGGACCAACGTTCGGACCCAAACCCAGAGCAGCCCCAAGTTGATTTCGAACCAGATTCGTTTCGCCTCGATTGCGTCCTCATGACTTTCCCGAGATTGTTGACACTCTATCGATCACGCGACTCAATTCCTCGGCTCGATCAAACAAATCGAACTGCGATCGAGCGAAATCCCGCGCGCGGCTAATCATCGATGAATCCGATTTCAAAATCGCTATTTCGCTCGCATCGCGCGTCGCATTGGCATCGCCCGGGGGCGCCAACCAGCCGGTGGAACCGTGATCAATAATTTCTGTTACGCCTCCCGCATTTGCGGCAACAACGGGACGACTCGCCAGCATCGCCTCGGCAATGACGCGACCGAACGGCTCGGGGTCGATGGATGTGTGTAAAACGAGATCACAGCCTTGCATAACCTCAGGAATGTCGGACCGAAAACCCAAAAAATGGATACGGTGTTCGATCCGCTTCTTCTTGACCAAACGTCGCAATTGATCCGCGTATTCGTCTTCGCCAAACAATGCCTTGCCAACGATCAGCAGATGCCAATCGGGACGATCGACCATTGCCTCGATCGCGACGTGCTGTCCTTTCCAACGGGCCAAGCGACCGAAGACGCCAATCACTTTCACACCGTGATCGATCCCCAGCGATTGCCTTAACTTCGTCGCAAGCGTGGCGCTATTGGCGACGGCCCGATCGAATGGCTCTGAACTAATTCCGTTGTATACGACTTGCGTATCCACTTTGTCACCGACCAGCCTCCGGAATTCAGCCGCGGTCGCTTCTGAATTTGCGATCACCGTAACATTCACGAAACGGCAAATTGCCTGCACGATCCGACGATTAATCCGGCTGAAGTGGGCCGGCGAAAGAATATCACGCAGATGAAAAATCAACGGTATCCCCGTTCGGCGCGATGCGACTGCCGAGACGACAAAAGCTTTCATCGTGTTGGCGTACAGGATGTCCATGTCAACTGCGGCTTCTGCCAAGTCGGAGGCTTGCCGCCAAACGGAAGTCATTGATCCAAGCTGTCGCCACCAACCAGATTCGCGCTTCACACTTCTGGATGGACCGAGTAAAGAACAGATTCGCACGTCAATCGATTGATCACGCAATCGATCCGCAAAATCGCCATCCTCGAATAAGACAACTCGATCGTCAAATGATTTTCGTCGCTCGGTAACGATGTCCAACAGACTCCATTCCGCGCCGCCCATCTTGGATGTTTGATCAACGAAAGCGACGCGTGTCACGAGACGATCCGATCTTGAAATTTAGAATGCGGCATTTGCATTCACATCACTCACTGTGCTTGGCCGCGAAATATCGATTCTGCTTGCAATCGCTTCCTGATAGACCTCGAGAACCTGTTCGACGATCCGGCTCCAGTCAAAATGAGTTTCCGCATAAGCGCGGCATGTGAGCGCATCCGGAAACGACGACGGATTCGCTAGCGCCGCGTTGATGCCCGTCGCAATATCTTCGACCGAAGTCGATCTGAAAATCAAAGCCTGCGACAACGCGTTCACCACTTCAGGTAGCCCACCGACGGGCGTGACTAAGCAGGGTGTGCCCGATGCCAGTGATTCGGCGACGGTTAATCCGAACCCTTCTAAAGCGACCGTAGGAACAACAGAAAAATCAGCAGCGCGATAGGCTGTCGGAAGCAGGTCATCGTCGATAAAACCCAGCAGGCAAACATGCTGGGCAAGATCTCTAGATTCGATATATGATTGCAGCGATTCGGCCAATGGCCCTCGACCCCCGATCATCAGCCGGACATTTGGACTTGCTTTCACGACGTCGGCCATCGCGTCTATGAGCCGCTCAATCCCCATGCGTGGCACGAGTCGGCGAACGCATAAGAGTATGGGCCCGTCGACATCCCAACTGAGTCGCTGTCTTGCTTGACAGCGTGACGAAATCACATTGAATCGATCGAGGTCAACTCCGCCGGGGATCACACGAATACGATGGGAGTCAACGCCGTATCGATTGACAAGAACATCGGCGAACGCCTGCGAGAGCGTGATCAAACGATCCGCACGATGATAAGTCGTTTGTTCGATTAAGCGTTTAAAGCGATTGGAGAGTCCACGGTCACCTTCGCATTCTGCTTCATCGGCCCAGGGCCCATGAAAGTGACAGACGATGGGGATGTCTCGCAGATAATCGAACCCTGGGGCCATGTAGAGTGCGAAGTGGCTCGCTAGAACGTCTGGGGGGTTTTCGGCAATCCTCTTCAGTAGGCGTCGCGCCGCACATAGTCGACTCAGTAACGAGGCGTCGCGCCGAGCAAAAGGGTGAACACCAACGTCGGTCTGCAGGTCAATTGGGCCAGCGACCCAGCTCTCTGCGTCAATTTCACGTTTCTGCAACTCGTGCAGAAAGTCATAGAAATAGCGATTTAGTCCTCCAGCTTGGTCCGACAACCAACCCATTCCCAGCTGTGCGAGCGACATTGAGGAGGCCAAGCTGTTTCTACGTTCGTCGAGCATTGAGCTCATTCAACAGCCTCTATCGCGGCTTGACGTTCTGATAAGGCTTCGCACGATTCGCCGTCAGAATCGGCAACGCTTCGACCAATCCCTGCATGCGGAATCATGCCATTGACCAATTCGAGATATCGTTCTCCGACTCTTTCCCAATCGAAAGCTAGGGCAGACTTGCTCGCCGCACTTCCAAGTACATCTCGCTTGCACGAGTCAATCGTCAGCTCGCGGATCGCGACGGATAATCCAAGAGCGTCTCGAGGCGAATCGATGAGCAAACCATTTTCACCGTGTTTTATGGCAGATGAAGCCCCGACGTTGCGAGATACAATGACTGGTAATCCGGACGCCATCGCTTCGGTAACGACTTGCCCCCATGGCTCGTAGTGCGATACGCAGACGAAAAGGTCGCAGCCCTTGTAGAAAGCTGGCATATCGTCAACAGGTCCGAGCAGGTGAATGCGGTCCGCAAAACCGCCGGAACGGATCTCCTCAGAGTACGGCCCTCCCTCGTAGGCTCCGGCCACGGCAAGATGAATGTTGCTAGGGAGCGATTTCATGACATCAATCAATACGTCGAGATTCTTTCGTCGTGTCTTCAATCCGCCACAGAACCCAATGATCAAGGAACCGTATGGAAGATCGGTCCGCCAAGATGGTGACGAAGTTGTCTTCGTGAATCGCCTTGTGTCCAAACCATTTGGAATGACGGTGATCTTTTGCGCGTCAACGCCAGCAAATTTGATCAAGTCATCGCGAACAGAGTGACTTACAGCGACGACATGTCTTGCTGTACGATACGCACATTTTTCCAGCACGGAATTTAGCCGAGTAACCAGCCACTGATAGCCAGATCTTAGTGACTTGCGTTGGTTCCAATCGTGTCCATCTGCGTGCATCCAAGCACTGTGGACAAAGTGCGAAATATTGATGTCAGTGGACACGTACGTCATCGCACCATTGCAAATCAGCAGCTCGTCCCCAGCAGGAAAAAGGTAAACGCAAAGTTTTAAAGCAAAACACTGGTGTCGGATCGGCGTCGGAAGCCATGGCCGAACCGACAACCGTTTGTCGCCAGTACTGTCCGATGCCACTCTAATGACCCAGTGATTGATCGAAAGTGCGTCTGCAACCCGCTGATTGACTCCACCCTGTCCATCAGAATTTTCGAATGTGTGATTACAGAGCTGAATCTTCAAGCGGAATGACTCATCTGCTCTAAACGGAACGTAATTACCGCAACCGCAGCTTCCGCAATTAGGATTGCTGGAAACAGGATGCCGTTAGCGTACTTGACTTGGGTTAACCGCCGCCACGGTCGCGAACTCATGGTCAGCGGCCAACATCGGCAACATTCTCGCAGGTTCATGATTCGTCTCTCAACGATCCTGTTTCGAGAATCAAATCGCCGCGGTCGAACCACCATTGTTCGGCATCCATATGTCCGACCAAGATCCAAACAACCGGAGTTATCGAGTACATCGAGCCACTCAGCCACTGTCCGAAGCATGCCACCAAAACGGCACCAGTCGCCAGGCTCGTGGCGCTTCGCGTCCGCGCCCATTGCGATATGGCCAATCGAACAATTTGAACCACGACAAACAGATACAACAGACCACCCGGAGCACCAAGCGATACAAACATGTTCGACAGATCAACCTCAGTTCCCACACCGCCACTGCCGAACTTGCTCGCGGCCATCGTGGTATAACCCAGCCCCATTCCATATGGCTGGAGGAACCCTTGTATCACACCATTGACCTTCATCGATGCATGGCCTTTCGCTGTACTCTTTTCTTCGTTTAGCGGATTGGTCAACCCTTCAATTTGGTGACGGGCTGCCGCATCGAAAGTGTGGCTACCGTTGATCCGGCCGATCGAGCCAAGTGAGAGGTAGCCGATCGCTATCCCCAAGCTGATTGCAACTGCGAATCGCGGGAACCAAAGTTGTGGGTTCGCGCCTTGAAACGCCCACAACAAAGCGATCACTCCGGCGAAACCGAGAATCGGCCCGCGACTGCCTTGGACAAAAATGGCTAGCAAGAACATGGGCAGCAATAGTAAGAACTGTTTCTTGCCCGCCGCCAGAGCGTAGGATGTTGCCACCGCAGCGCCGATTCCCATATAGGCGGCGAATTCTTGTCCCGATGTGAACGTAGAGAACGGACGAGCCGTGTCAAACGCCAGCATGATCGCCGCATAAGAGTGGTTGTCGATCCAAGTCTGTTGATGAGGCAAAAAGCCGAAAAATGATTGATAAATACCCATTGCGGCCGTTAGCAAAGCAATCGGAACGATTACTTTCAACAAAATCGTACAAACGAGATCTCTGTCCGCGATTTCGCGCCCAATCCAAAACCAAAGCAAGGGCACCACATAGAACATCGAACCGGCGACCCCAACAAGTAATCCACCCTGCAAAGGATTCAGTATTTGTAGCCCCATGTACAGAATTAAATAGAAGATGGATTGACTCAGTCGAGTCTGGGGAAGAGAGGCTTGACCGAATACAAGCCGGGACACAAGCAAAACGGCGACCCCAGGGCCAATCAGGAGAAAGGGATCGGCTCCCGACCAATCAGCCACATACAGAAGAACTCTGCGAAGTTCAGCGAAGAACGTCAAAAAACACAGAAGTGCGATGACCGCTTGCTTTGGCTGATGAACCGCAAGCACTGACATGAACCCGCCCAACAAGCCGGCAACGACATAGCGAGCCTTTCCTCCTAAAGCCAACTCGGTAAGCAAGAATGTCAATCCAAAAAATATCCCCGTCAGCATGACTGCCGATCCCAAGTGCGAAATCGACCATGGAAACGTGACGAAATGCTGGTCGGAGCGATTCACGACTTACGTACCCGTGAATCATGTCGGGTGTCAATCAACGGTTTGCTCTCGATGAGGATTTGAAACGGCGAGCAATGACGACACTGCGTCAGAAACATTTCCGGAAAAATGGATCGCTGAAAAATCGGCTGCTCGAATTTTTGCGGCGCGACCGCAACGTTCCATTAAGTTCGGATCATTCAGAAAGAACCCAATAGCCTGACCAAGCTGACGGGCATCTCCAAAATTGACCAGCAGCCCATCCACGCCATTGGTGATCACCTCCGCCGGTCCGCCGGGTATGGAAGCGACCACAGGCTTTCCGAGCGACATCGCCTCGATTACCACCATGCCAAAAGGCTCTTTTCGTGATGCATGGACAACGACATCCATCGCCTGCATCCAGATAGGCGCGTCCGACTGTTGGCCGACTAGATGCAGTCGATCGGGTCTTGAAACCTTTGAAGCAAATTCTGTAATTTTGGTTGCATACGCACGCTCCAGCGAATGCTCGCCGCCGACCACGACACAACGTGCATTGGGGAACGATTCCCATAAGTGTTCCATGGCCTCCAGCACAACGTGCACTCCCTTCCATCGCTGCAATCGAGCGACAATCCCAACGAGTGGACCGTCCGCCGGGATAGCAAGTTCCTGCCGAGCCTGGGCAGGGCTAGGCAGTGAGTCCGAATCGAATCGCTCAAGTTCAACGCCGGGATACACGACACGAATATCATGACGAGGAAACGACCGTCGCTGCATCGCAGCAACCTGCTCTGAACAACACAAGACACCTTTAGCAGGGATCGCAGATGCGATCCAGTCGATCGCTCCTCCGGGAATCCCATGCTGGAACCACACCGCGGGTTTACGCGCCAGCATCCCCGCCGGTCCGCCATACAACTGTGCCTTGGACATCCAACCTATAATGGTGGAAGCGTTGATCTCGACTGCCCATCGTGCGATCGAATGTACGCAGTCGATGTAGGAATTTACTTGACGAAGTCGTCCGGATCGGATTACCCGCACTGCGGCGCCGAGCCGGTGTGCTTGTTCGACCATCGGTCCTTCCTCAAGAAAAGCGATTGCCCATTTGGTTCGAGACGGAAGCGACGATTGCGCGAGCAAGTGCATCAAGGCCAATTCAGCGCCACCGCGCTGCTCGGCAAGGGGCATGACAACCAATGTGTTTGGACTAGCCATTCTGAATCGGCGTGAGATAGAGCCACAATTGGTCAGACCTTCTCATCTCTGAGATAGCGATCTTCTTATCCTCTGGACTCAGTTCATGGAGAACGGAGCCACATAGATCGATACTCCTTGATGTAACCGCAATACGTTTACATTCATGTGTGGTATCGAAACGCTGGGACATTTCGCGCGCTGCTTCTTCCATATCATCCGCGTGCAGCTCGACAATGATACGAGCATCAGACAAACTCGTTGCAATATCGGGTCTTAAGAGCTCCCATTCGCCCCCTTCGCAGTCACAAATTACGAGTGCCCCAGGAATGGCCGCTTGCTTGAGAACCTCGATGGTGCAGCAAGAACGAATCTCCACTCGATCTGTTACGTCATTGAGATCCGCGAGTTCGCTTGTGCTTCGCCGCGCAACCGGGTCAATATCGAAGGCGAGCGTCCGGCTGGCAGGAACCTTTAGCGCGCACCCGACGGCGTAGTATCCCTCGGCACAGCCAATGTCAATGATCACCGGCGGCGAGGACGAAAGCGATTCAAGCAGGGCCTCGTGTAACTCTTGCTCGTAACACCCGACTAACTTCGGGACTAAAGTGCTGCCGGCGCTGGATCCGATATATTGCATTCCACGAAAGGGACCTTTGTGAACACACAATGGATGATGATCGACAAACCATCGCTGAATCCGCGCAACCCCTGTTTGCTCAAGTAGATGTCGAATGTGCCTACGGTGCGTCCATCTGAAAAAGGGTTCGCTAAGCGGCTTCGGGAGTTTCAGAACGAGGGACCTAGCGAACGGCTTGATTTGTCGGTGGATTGCGATCACGCCAGAATATCCTGCGAAGGCTTTTTAACAACAGGCAACATTGTCAATTGGTCAATGATCCTTTTAGTGATCACTTTCCAATCAAAACATTGGCGATACAACACTGCCCCTGATTTTGCTATCTGATTCCTGCGTTGATTGTCGTCGACCATTTGGACCGCCGCCATCGCATAGGCATCGATGCTTCGGACGGGTGTCAAAACAAATGATCGCCCGTTGTGATTGCGTAACAAGTCATCGGTCAATGAGCCATCAGTACTCAACAGCGCGACACCTTGTTGCAATGCTGCGATGGCCGAGCCTCGGCGCGTTGATAGGCCGTCAGTAAATGGCGCCA
Organism: uncultured Pirellulaceae bacterium; assembly: GCA_963975425.1. GTDB lineage: Bacteria > Planctomycetota > Planctomycetia > Pirellulales > Pirellulaceae > CAXBGS01. The sequence continues at coordinate 1,341,582 of CAXBGS010000001.1, read as the reverse complement.
ACATTACGTCCATCGCTGCTACGGCTTCGCTCGCCAATTTTGTTGGTTGGTAGCCAAGATCAATCAAATCAACATTACAGCTCACTTCTGTGAGCATTGTTCGCAGTGCTGGTCCAGCTGAGCCGACGACTAAGACTTTCGTTTTCACGTTGTGCTGAGAGGCCGAACGCACTGCCGCTGCGATGTGCCCGACCAGCCGCGATGCGTGTGTGCCCCCGAACACTCCCAGCACGATGTCATCCGGCGAGATCAACAATCGAGTTCGGATCGCATCCCGCGAATCGCTAACGCGGGAGAGGTTCGAGCCGACGGGTAAGTGGATCGCAGGCTTGTGCGGCGACCGTAAGGCCTCTTCATCCGCCCAACGCTGAATAGAAAAGAAGCGAACGTCCGCAACATTCGCGAGCGCGCGATACTGCCGCGTCTGCCACAGTCGCATGACACGAAACTTAAAGTTGGTTGGCGGCACGGCTTTTTCGTGGAACATGACGCCGAGCTGAACACTTGGCCAACGCTGCTTAATAGCCAACATAACGTTTGGCAACGCAAGATTGAGCCCCCAGTTGCCCCACGAGAATTGGTTAAATTGAAGAATGATCGCATCAGGAAGCTGACCTTTGATGTCGAGCGACTCCATCGCGGCGACCAGCCCCCAAACGCCATCACGTCGATCTAATTTAAAAGGTGACTCCGTGATAACTCCGTCGATTTGCGTTGGCAGTTCCTCATTGAGTGAAGTCAGCAACAAAACTTCTTTGCCACAAGCGACGAAGCCCTCCGCGAGCCGGCTGGCGTAGTCACCTATCCCATCGCGAGCGGGTGGGACTTTCGCCGTGATCAGAGCGACTCGGTTCATGACGATCGATCTTGAACGACTCGGAATTGGATGAGTTTTAGATCGCATAAGTCAAAAGAGAAAACGGCGATACTCTAATGTGTAGTGCAGCGACTCAGTCCTTGCACCAATGGGTTCGGCAGGGACTCCCGCGACGATCGAGTATGGCGCAACATCTTTCGTCACTACGGCGCAAGCGGCGACAACCGCACCACGTCCAAGCGTAACTCCTGGCAAAACAGTGGCACGTGAGCCAATGAAGACAAAATCCTCAATGACAATTGGCCGAGTCCGGCCTTCAAATGTGGGACTATTGATAATGTGATCGGCCGTTAGCAGATGAACTTCCGGTGATATGGAAACGTTTTCGCCAATCGATATTCCTCCTCGGTTGTCTATCCTGCAATTCTGGTTGATTACGACATGATTTCCGATTGTCAGATTGTTGCGTCCATCGAACCAGCTCCCCATCAAGATTGCCGAGGTCCGGCCGATTTCAAAACCCATCACGCGGCGATAGAACAACTCGCGAACCAAGTGAAATGGAAGGTGGTTCACGATGCGATTGCATACATAGAGCAACACATCAAATTTGAGCGACTTGAAATTGATCACATTAAGGTCTATGTGGACAATTCTGAGGAACCCTCACCTGCGACTCCAAACGTTTGAGCCGAGACCGCATCACGCGCAGACATACCCTTGCGGCATTTCGCGTCCCCAAGATGCGAAAAAGAACGGATTTCCCTAGCCCGAGCACGGCATCGCTGAGAGAGTCTTTGTGCCCCCGAATGTTGTTGAGGGCGATTCGATCGAGATCACGATAACGGCCTTCGAATCTTTTTAGAAAGTTAAGATAGCTTAATTCAACTGCCGAATCAGCGAACTCAATCTGCGCTTTCGTGAACAGTTCATGGCGGAGTCGGCAGTATTCCAGATAGGATTCAGCGTGTCTTCTAGACTTGCCTTTACTCACGCTGTTCTTACTGTCGGCCCGAAACTGTACTGCAAACATGTTGGTCGACACAACTCGCGATGACACAACGCATAGGCGATCGACAAACTCGCTATCCTGGCACATGCGGAGGCCCTCATTCCAACCGCCCGTCGACAGGAACAAAGTCCGAGGGATGAGCCAACACGAAGTACTGAGGTAGCCGATCTCCACACGACCGCGTGGATTCAGGATCCGCTTGATGTTTCCAAGAATGTGTTGAGCAAGAAACTCACGTCCCGGCATCTCAATGGTGACTTCATTTCTTGCCTCTTGTCCTAAACAATCGAAGCGTTTCGCGTCTCCCATGAAATGCCATCGACAAGCCATTGCGGCGGCATCTCTACGCTCATTAATTTGTTCGATTTGAATCCGCAGTTTCTCTGGGTGAATTAAGTCATCGGCATCTAAGAATTGAATATATTCTCCTGCAGAAAGATCGAATCCTGTATTACGCGCCGCACACCCACCTCGATTGGGTCCCGAAACCAACCGAATGCGATCTCGATAGCCTGCCAATACCTGTAGAGAATTATCGGTGGAACCGTCGTCAACAACGATGATTTCTACGGCGGTATGTGATTGAGCCAAAACGCTTTCGATGGTCTCACCGATTGTGCTTGCGGCGTTGTAGCAAGGGATAATAACGCTAACGAGTGAACTATTCATCGGCAGGCAAGTTCTGCAAGAATTGCATCGCAATCCAGGTTCTTGCAAGAACATTCGTGTGGTTCCGGTGGCATCGCAATTATCTATTCGTGTGACGGATACGTCGCAGCCAAGCCCAAAGAAACGGGTACTTCAAGGCGAACAAGCCGATTCTCGTGCGCATGGAAGGGCGATACACGTGACCCGCGCGAGCAAGTGCATGAGCCAATCCATCTTGGTCCTGATTGAGAAGTCGAAGTGATTGATGGATGACTTTCTCCGTTAAACGCGCCGACGGAGCACGTAGAAGCATTGCTGCAGGCCCCAACCGATCCAATGGGTCATCGCGACCGGCGAGACACTCTTTGTGGCAGTAAATCGCAAAGTCAGAAAAGGCGAATTGAGCGAGACGTGATTTCGGTTTTACCGCAACGCCGTCATCCTGAAAGGTTCTTTCATACAAGACTTGCTCACAATTGCCAAATTGCGAGACTCGACTGATCCGGCACCAAAGATCGCGATCCTGCGCAAAAGCAAAAAACGGCCGATAACCACCCACTTGGTCATAGGTCGATCGGCGAATCATCGCCTCTCCGTGAATTAAGAAATTCTCGTGCAGGAGACGATCTGACGAATCTCGATCAACATGACGAAGGTGCTCCATGCGAGGCAATTCCGGACCACGATCTTCGACAATGTTGCAACCGACGACACCGATCTCGGGGTCATTGTCAAGCATTTTCATTTGCTCGGCCAAGCGTTCCGGATAAGAGATATCTCCCGAGCCATGAATAGCGATGTATTCGCTATCAATGTTGTTAATCGTGTGAATCAATTGTTTCGTAAAGCCGAGATTCTGCGAAGACCGAACCTCGCAAATTGGTGACTCGAATTTCTTTAGCTCGTCAAAGGTACCATCGGTAGATCCATCATCGACCAAGCAAATCTTATAGTCGTTGCAAGTCTGACTGAGCAGACTTTCCGCCGATCGCGCCACCACGCTTTCACGGTTATAGAAAACGCTGATCACAGCAACCTTCACAGCAATTCTACCTCGCTTAATGAAATGCAGCCCATCATCAGCATTTAGCCGAAGCGACAGTGTTTTGCGTCATGCCTGACATCCGACGGTTTGATCGACATCCAACGTTCGAACCACGCGTGCTGGTGAACCGACGACCACGGAATTGGCAGGAACCGATGTGGTGACAACCGAGTTCGCGCCTACAACAGAATTCTCACCGACGCTAATTCCGCCAATGATAGTTGCATTGCAGTAAATACGGACGTTGCGACCGACTCGAGGATATGCCATGACTTCCCCGATCTTCCCGTGACTTCCCAAGGTGACGTTTTGCCAGATCGTGCAACCCTCTTCGACGACGACGCCGTCACCTATCACAATCCCAATGGGATGAGGGAATTCCGTCGAAGGGTGCCATTCACTCAACGCCGAAAACGCACAAGCATTCTGAATCTGCATCAACCACCTTGGAATAGGTTCTAGCCAGCGAATCACTCGGAAAGAACTGTGATGGCACGTCTTACAACGTCGGTAGTTTGCTTTTAGGTGACGTTTTGAATCAAACACGTAGCTAATCAATTGATGCGGCGACATCTATGCTGGCTCAGAAATTCGATTTGGCTGCACGACACGAAAACTAAGGAGAAGCCCGTGCCAACCGGGAAGCCAACCAATTTGCACCATCATTGCTAACGTTGCCAGGAACATTGCCGACTTTACTGCAAGCAACAGAAAAACGTCGGATGGCAACCACACAGCAACCGCGCCGCTTGCGAGTAGAAATAATGTCCCGAATATCATCGGTCGCACGGTCAACCCCCAAATATCCTTGGCGAGAATCGGTAGATCCCGAAGGCAATAAGTGAAAACTGGATGTCGAATTAGACCGCAAGCGATGCTATATCCCGCAGCGACCCCAATACCTCCCCAATGGCTTCCGATCAAGAAGGCAATCAAGTACGTTGGCGCCGCAAATAGGGCCACGTTTCGCTGTCGACTTGCAAGACCATGAGTCGCGCAAACCCATGTCCCGCATATATTGGTGGTAGAGAGAAAAGCTCCCGGAGCGAGGCACCAAAAAATCGGCACCGCCTCAGACCATTGATCACCCAACACGATGCAAACAAGTTCAGGGGCTGCCGCTGCACAATAGAAAACGACCATGCCCGCCGTTGTTACAACGAAGGCGCCTTGTCGCAAGAAGAACTTGCGAAAAGCAGTCGGGTCATTCGTCAGCCGGCTTAATGCAGGCACGGTGACAGAGCTGATCGGAACGAGAAACTGACGGAGTGGCAAGAGCAGTAGCCCGTAGGCTTTCGCGTAAACGCCTAGTACTGACGAACCGCTCGTAATTCCGATGATAAAATTGTCAGAACTACGACTCACATAATTAATTGCTTGAGCAGCCATATAATTACCGCCGAAGCGGACCATTACGTTAGCTCCGGTTCCACGACGAGGACGAGAGGGCATCCATCTGCAACAGTACCAAATTAAGATCAATTCCGTCGACGCTGTCACGATCGGGATTGCAACCAACGCCCAGTAGCTTCTCGTCGACCAAGCCATCACGATGGCAGTCGCGGAACCCGTGATAGTGGCGCATGTCGCTATCATCGCTAGACGTCCAAACTGCATCTGTCGAGCCATCAAAGCGCGATGCTGAACGACGGAACCGGAAATCAAGTAGCTCAGCCCCATGGTGGCAGTGATCATCGTCAATCGTGGCTCGGAATATATCCAGGCAACGGCTGGCGCAATTGCGATTGCAACCAATGCAAGTAATCCGCTGAGGCCCAAATTGAGCCAAAACAGGACGGACACTTGTTCATGGGTGATTTCGGGTTGTTGAATGGTTGCCATTGAGAGCCCTCCGTCACGAAATACTTGAAGGAATCCCGTGACGACCTGAACCATCGCGATCAATCCGAAGTCTTCGGGTACCAGTTGTCGCGCCAAAACCATCGTTGTGCCCATGTTCAATGCGAACAAAAATCCTTGCGAAGCGACGGTGATTGCACCACTTCGGTGCGTTCGTCCCTGCAGGTCCCTTTTGAGATGGTCGCTTTTAAAGAATCGGGACGATCGGTCGGTTGGAGCATTCGGTGTTTTCGAGCTCTCTTGCGCGGCAACATTCACAACTGGCACGGATTCGCAATTCAGCGGTGTCGTGTGCATGGCTCGCGCGTCAGGTTTTTATACACTAATCGGCTTTGCACAAAAAATTGCTAAGCTGGTTTGGTGGGTTGGTCTAATAGGAGTGTTGCAACCGGATACCCAAAGCCCTTGCTTTATCAACAAAGCTTGAATACCCGCGAAGTATTTGCCAGCTGTCGTGAATGTGCGTGGGGCCACGGGCGATTAAACCGGCCAACGCCAAAGCGGCTCCGGCGCGAAGATCTAAAGCACGAACTGCGGAACCCACTAACGGTCGCCCACCATGAATCCTGAGTACGTTGCCTTCCACCTTGCATTGCCCTCCAAGTTTCTGCAGTTCCTCTGCGTACCCATAGCGGCCGGGAAATCTAAGATCAACAAACCGCGATTCCCCATTCGCTTTGAGGCCATAGACTGCGAGGATTGGCTGCATATCCGAATTGATCCCCGGATAGGGCCCCGTGCTCAGCTCCAACGGATAGCAATTTCCGCCACGAACCACGATCGAGTTGCCCCCCCGAAACAGTCTTGCACCGCTCTCGCGCAAATAGATCAGGGGTACTTCGAGGTGCTCAAACGGAAAGTTGTGAATCTCGATTTCACCGTCTGTGAGGATTGCGGCGATGGCCCAAGTTAAAGCCTCGACGTTATCAGGGATTACCCGATGTTTTCCACCGCTAAGGGTCTCACGACCTTCGATTTCAATTCGCTCTTGACCAAAGACACGAATCTCTGACCCCATTGTTTGCAACAGTTCGATCAGATCCAAAATCTCTGGCCGAACGTGTGGATTCCAGATTCGAGTCGTTCCACGGGCCAGCGAACCCGCTAGCAACGCGTTTTCAGTTGCACCCGTCGAACGTACGCGAAGTCGGATATCCGCACCGACTAAGCCCCCGGGCGCATCAGCAACTAACAGATGCTCACGCTCGCTAACATGAGCTCCCAAAGATTCAAGGATATCCACGTGAATGTCGTAGGCCCGATTGCCATTGCATCCACCGATTTGGCAACCGCCTGGGAGTGGCACTTCGCCATGGCCAACTCGCGCCGTTAGCGCTCCCAAGATTAACAATGTGTTACGGATCGACCGCTTTTCCCACGCTAAGATTGGCTCGGGAGGACGGTCTTCGGAGATAACGATTTCATTAGACTCGACTCGGCAAGTCTTACCGAGTTGCTCCAGCATTTCGACGTGCAATTGAGCATCGAGTAGCTTGTTGGGATAGTTTGTTAATTTTACTTCTTCGCTTGTCAATAAACTCGCTGCAAGCAACCGAAGTGCTGAGTTTTTTGCACCGCTCACGGTGACCTCGCCATACAATCGCGATGGAAACACCGTAAGCACATCCGCATTATCTGACGCGATCGTCGCATCATGGTCTTCGACAACGGAATGCGCCCTAAATGTCATATGTCAATCCACCCAATCGGTGCGGCAATGTGGCAACAGTATTCAACATTGATTTTTCATGCGATGAGGCAGCAAATAAGATTGCCATCCGCATAAGGTTCCGCTGACTTCTGCGCACGGGTTCCCCGACACAACTATCTTCCTAATGATGACGTGTCAGCCAGGACGAGGTGAGCCGGACGGACTTGACAGTCGGAACTAACGTAACGAACTTCACACTCGAGGTGACAGTTAAACTGACGAACTGCTTCATCGCGAATGGCCTTGATCAAACGCAGTACATCTGAAGAGGTTGCATGCCCAAGATTGACGATAAAATTTGCGTGCTGCGGGGATACCTGAGCGTCTCCGAAACGTAAGCCTTTAAGACCACAACGCTCGATCATCTCTCCCGGAGGACCATGTTTCAAAAAGTTTTTGGGGTCGCTTACAAACACTGAACCGCAGTTGGGCGACTTGAGCGGAAACTTTCTCCGCCGGCACGCGAGAATATCTTTCATTTCACGCCGGATCTTTCGAACCGCAGCGCGTTTGAATTCGAGCGTTGCCTCGGTGACGATCCATCCTTCTCTTTGAATGAGAGAACTGCGACGGCCAAAACAGCATTGCGACTGAGTTAGCCGGATTTCGTTTGCGTTCCGATCGAGACACCGAACTTCGACGACATTGTCGCCGATGCTTTTACGATTGCTGCCACCGTTCATACAAATCAGTCCGCCGATTGTTCCTGGAATACCAACGATGTGCTCTGCCCCGTGGAGACCTAAGCGACTGACGCGATTGGCAAACCCAGGGACCCAAGCCCCGCCACCGACGCGGACACGAACGCCTTCAGATTGAAAGAATGCCAAATTTTTGGTCAGCAACACCACGGCTCCTCGAACTCCTCCATCATCAATCAGCAAATTCGAAGCATATCCCATTGCTAACCAGGGGACTCCCGATGACGCAAGACTCCTGATTGTGTCGCGGACTTGCTCATGGGAGCGGGGCTTCACGACGAGATCGGCTGGACCACCAATTTGCCAACGAGTCATCTTTTTCAATGAACATGCCTGGCTGACAACGTCCGGGTACTTGCCATTTGAACTGTCGTTTATCGCGACTTCGAAGCCGTTTAGATCGTTTATTGTGATAGCCATGCTTGGTAACTTCGAATCGCATTTTCCGTCGCTCGACCAAACCTCATCCACTTCTTTAACATTAGTAAGTGCGATCACCTCTGAGATGACGCATCTGAGATTCGGCAATAGTCTTTATGGCCATCATGGTTGCTATCTCCACCGTGACTATCGCTGTCCGTACCACGAATATGACCGTGACTCCGATTACGAGGCCACTACATTCGTTGTGCCCGTGCCGACGTCGTTTCCACGACCAGTGGTCGACAAATTCTGTTGACGGCCTTGATTGGAGCGTGAGCCGTCCGAAACGGGGCCGGGGCGTTTTTGCAAGAAACCTAGCGGATGACAATCCATCGTGTGCTATCGACCAACTTTCATCGAGCGATTTCTCTCTCTACTGCACCGGCTCGTCGTTATAAAGGCATTCTCAAACATCCGGGCCAGTGATCGCTGCACTCAATTACGCTTGAGGGGCCCAATGGTTTCGGCGTGTTTCGAGGATTTCGCACTAATAAGACTTAGCTCTGCCAGCCGCGCCGCGCTGAAACCTTGCGAATTTACACTTCCGCGCGCTCCGCCGCGACCGAGGCTTCTTTGACTTGTCCACTCCGTCAGCCTCGCTTTGATTCGATTTGAAAACGTCTCTTCGGAAAATTCCTCGCTGCGGATATGCAGTGTTTGCGGATCAAAATTTGAGAATTCGTTTTGTGATTCGAAACGGTCGAGTGCGTCGATCAGCGAGTCCTCGGTTTGTTCTTCGAATAAGACTCCGTGCTCTCCGTCGACGACCGATTCGGTGACCCCGCCTTTGCCGTAGGCGATGACGGGTGTGCCGCAGGCTAGCGCTTCGACCGGGACGATGCCGAAGTCCTCTTCGGCGACAAAGATCAATGCTTTGGCTCGTTGCATGTGATCGACCAAGACGTCGCCGTCCTGAAAACCCATCAGCGTCACGTTGTCACCGGCCAACGATTTCACCTTTTCGAAGCCAGGGCCTTCGCCGATGACGACCAGCTTGCGGTCGGGCATCTCTCCGAACGCGTTGACAATCATGTCCGTGCGTTTGTACGGCACCATCCGGCCAACAACTAAGTAGAAGTCATCACGAGCGGTCGTACTTAGTTCGAATTGCTTGGTATCGACCGGTGGGTGAATCACCGCCGCGGTGCGACGATACACCTTCTTAATACGCCGTGCGACGAATTGGCTATTTGCTATGAAGTGGTCGACTCCAAGCGAACTGCGTACGTCCCAACTGCGAATGTAGTGCAAGATCGCTCGTGCGAGTAAACCCTTGGGACCGTAACCCAGTCCCGAATCGCTAAGATATTGGTGATGCAGATCCCATGCATATCGGACGGGACTGTGGCAGTAACAAATGTGCAATTGATCCGGACCCGTGATGACTCCCTTCGCTGCCAAATAGCTGCTGGTGATGACCAAGTCGTAATCGGATACGTCCAGCTGCTCGACCGCGATGGGCATCAGCGGCAGATACGAACGATGCTTGGTTTTGGCAAACGGCATGTTTTGCAGGAACGTCGTCGTGACCGGTTTGCCTTGCAGGAATCCTCGTTCTGTTTCAGGTAAGAAATCGAACAGCGCGAACAAATCGCCGTGAGGAAACACATGAATCAGTTGTTCGACAACCCGTTCGGCACCGGCATACGTGTACATAAAATCGTGGACGATGGCGACGCGAAGGTGTGCGAAATCACCGTCGTCATCACGTTGGGGACCGAGCTGTTCGTCGATCGATCGATCAAGTGACGCTAACGACGATTTCCTCGCACTGCTTCTCTTTTGTCCGATACGGTGCGTCGCCGGTCGCTGGTGCAGCCGGTCCTGTCGTTCACGCTCACTGATCTTGGCCAGACTGTTTTCGGTCATGAGCCTTGCAAACAACGCCAAGCGTTCGCTTGCCGATTCGAGCGATCGACTCGCTGCGATCTCCACCGAGACCTGCGCACTGGGATTGAGCGGATGCGACGTCGCGATCGGGATCGCCGCCTGGATGCAATCACCCAACACCAAATCTTTGTTTTCCGACCGCCAAGCCATCTCGCGGCTGCGATCAGATTTGTCCGTCACCGGCAACTTTAGCGTCAATTTCACAAAGTCAAGTCGATCCGCAGCGCGACACATCCCTTCCCACCACTGTGCGAAATTTCGAACATGATGAAATTCCAACTGCAGTTCTTCAAACTTATTTCGATACTGCCGCGACGCTCGATCCAGAGCCCGTTTCCCTCGCAACGCGTCAACCATTTCGGTTGTGCGCACCGAACCGGCTAACCGGAACGTACCCCAAAGCAATGGAACCAAAAGCGCAAGCCCACCCAAGGTCGCCCAACCTTCGAACACCAGCGAGATCAATCCAATCCCGACAGCCAAGGCCGACACAAGATAGATCACCAAAACCGCATGCTTGTGGGGCAATCCACGATCGAGCAATCGATGATGAATATGCCCTCGCTCTGCCGCAAACAACGAACGCCGCTGCAAATAGTGACGCCGAAAAACCGTGAGTGCCGTATCGGCGAGCGGAACACTGATCGCAAGCATCGGCAACATCAAACCTCGCATCGTCCCCAGTTCTTGATTTGCAAAGACGACCGAAGATGCCAACACGAATCCGATCAACATACTGCCGCCATCGCCCATGAAAGTCTTTGCCGGATGCCAATTGAAGACCAAGAAACCTGACAGAGCACCAACCAAGGCCAACGGCAGAATTGCGAGTTCGACTTTCCCGGCTGAAACCGCAAAGAACGACAGCACCGCAGCCGACATCAACGTCAGACCACCCGCCAAACCATCGAGTCCGTCGATAAAGTTGATCGCGACCGCGACTGCAATGATCCAAAGCATCGTGACGGCCCACGAGACCCAACGGAACTCAATCAACGCTTGACCACCAAACAGAAGGTCCGCCAGAACGACTCCCGAACCACAAACCATTGTCGCACCGCCAATCAAAGCGATCAGCTTGAATCGAGATGAAACGCTTCGTATATCGTCGACCAATCCCACCAAGAAGATGAATGCACTCGCGCCACCGATCGCAGCAAGCTTGGTATACCCTTCGGCTTCGATCGCTTTCCCCGACCCGTATAGCCAGAGCAACGATCCGAAAACTCCGGTCACAAGTCCAAGAAAGATCGCGATGCCACCGAGTCGCGGCGTCGGTTCGAAGTGGATCTTTCTCGCGTCCGGCCGATCAAGGGTATCAAGCTTGCGGGCCGCCCAAATGGATACGGGCACCGTCGCCATCGTAACCAACAAGGCGGTGATCACGGGTATCAGGAACATCAACTTTCCTTAGTGATTCCTAGCCAAGCTAAAGTCGGACATCTTTGCATCCCGAAAAAGCGTCAAACCATGAACAAGCTCAGTAGGAAAACGCTTGTTTGGCGCGGACTTCGTCCCGCTGGGTGACATCAATTTCTTTTGCCACGAGAAAACGCTGGTTCAATTCATTTAGCCAACTTCGATGCGTAGGTCGCATGAAGAAGCCGCCATTGATTTGCCGCGCCTAATATTGGTGGTGGCCCACCACAATCGCATCCTCGCGATCTGCATCGTTGCCAGGGAGCAACGCAAAGTAACAATGCGGTTGGCATCGTTACTTCACAAACCGATCAATAGAGATGGAACGCATCGTCCACTGCAAACTCAATTCGGTTCGTGACAGCGGCTTTAGGTTATGCTCTAAACGAAGTCGTTCAAGTCTTTGTCTGGAAGAAGTCAGCCGAGGTCCTTCAACCCGATAGTCGAGAACCACAAGGGAAGATAGCCTGCCGACGCGCCGATTTTTTTTGTATGCATCGGTAACATCGCCTAACTGACCGAACTACAAGCTGTATGTTGCACTTCCATGCATTGCTCGGTTCTTGTTGAAACGATTTATCGCGACTTACAAACAGCAACTAACTCGTGCAACAAACAGTTGGCACCCTATCGCATTCGTCATTATCAAAATGGGAAAGCGCATTTCCTTGCTTGCTTCCCGCTCGCAGAGTCGTTTAAGCACAACGAATGCATTCATGCGAGACGTTGTTCGAGTGGAAAAACTTTTGCGGAAGTGAACCACGGGGCATGTGAATAGACGAACCTAATCAGATTCGCTTCGAATTTCCGATTCGAAAATCTCAAAGCTCTAGAATGGAACCAACGTCTTTGCACCTCCACCTCTCCGGAGGAGTGCTGAACCTGTACCGATTGGTTTTGAACTTTTTGCCAGCACGCCCCGCAGCAAGCCTTTCCACAGGCACGAAGCAATGAGGCGGCAACTTGCCAATGACTTCACAAGAGGCGTTGGTGCCTCTTCGATGTCACGCATCACGTTTGCTGTTTGCGTTGTTCCCCTTAATGCTAGGGTTACAAGCATCGGTTTTTGCAGTGAAATCAGATCAAGCAGCCAGATCGATGGGCCATGGTGAACGCGTGTAAAGCATCACGCCAAGCGGATGATGGTGGACCGCATCATCTATCCCACTGGCTGCGGCATTTGCTCCGGTACGAACGGTGCATCCGACGATGGTGCGTTCAGTCCAATCGTGTGATTCGGATGTTGCGAAATGCGACTTCGTTGCCGTGGTCTTGCAGGCAGATGTGACCGGACTTGGCCAAGCCAAAGTTCGGCTGCTTGGAAAACTTGCTCGCGGCGACACGCTGATTCCAATCATCACTGCCTTTGACGTATTCGACGTACTTAACGCCGTTGACGTAGTGCTCGCACTTGTCAGGCGTGATCAAGACTCGCAGCGAATTCCATTGGCCAGCCGGTTTGGTTGCATCGGTGTCGGTGGAATACAGTTGATACAGCCAGCCCGATTTCTGCGCATCTGCACCGGCCTGATTGTCGATGATCTGAATTTCGGGTCCGCTGTGCCACGCCTTCGCATTGTCTTCGGTGACATGATAGATGATGCCGCTATTCCCACCGGGCGAAATCTTGAACTCAAGTTCCAGATCAAACGCGCCGAACTTTTCTTTCGTCATCAGATCGCCGATTCGACTCTTTTTCTCGGCGGACGGATCAACCGTTCGAGTGATCGCACCGTCGATGATCTTCCAGCCTGGATCGATTGACTTGCTTTTGAAACAACGAAAATTTTGCATCGATGATCCGTCGAACAAGACTTGCGTGTCGCCGGTCGAGCTAGGTTTCTCAGCCGTCGCTGACACACACCCAAGAGAAACCATCAATGCAACGAGCAACCAGTTAACACCTGTTAATTTCATGACGCACCTTTCAAGGAGATATCTTTTATTTCAGCGAAACACACCTGCGAGACAGCAAAACTGCTTGACGATGTCGCCACGTTTTAGCGACCGGGGGATCCCAGCTGATTGTGAGACGACTGTGACGGAAAACCCACACCACAAAATTGTGCCGCCGTCCCGTTGGAAGTCGACATTCTACTCGGTTTGGTACCGAACCGTTAGCGCTGGACCCGGCCACAGGACTTCTAACATGTGATGCTCGGTTTTGGAATGAATCGAAAAGGTATTGTCACCGGACGTTAGTTCGCGAACGGGGATCGGTATCTGGTCATAGTCGTAGTGGTGGTTGTTGCCTTCATTGAGATGCGGATTTCCATTCAGCAGGAATGGTTCGTGATGTTTGTCACTGGCTTCCCAAGTTCGATAGTGCAAGATCGCCTCGGTCGCCCTCGCCAAGTCGTGCGACTGGTTGATCCGGATACGACATGACTTTTTCTGTCCGACGCGCACGCCGAACTGTTCTGGCACATCGATCGCCCGATATTGTGTGACGGACCAACCATCTCTCGTCAAACTCAGCCGATCGACAATGTCAGTGACATAAACGAATCCATCTGCATCGTGAATGTGAGCGACCAGCTTGACCGATTCTGGCGACTGATCCGGAATCCACTTCGTTTGCCAAGTCAATTCTCCTTTGGCCGACATCACCGTTCCGACGTGGTCTCTCAGTTCGGCTGCCTCGCCTCGACTGGGCTGGAACCGTGCTGCGTGCCATTCGGCAAAGATTCCGTTTCCATCTTCGTCATACCCGTCGTACCAAGCCATCACATCCACTTGCGTTGCCTCTGGTTCGCACTTGAATTGAATCGTCGGGTTCTCCGGCAAGCTATCGCCGGGACGGGGTGAAACAATCTTTCCAGCCGCGTGCTTCTTAACGGCAGGGTCGTAATAGACGCGTAAGATCAACGAATAGAGCCCCCACTGCCCCCAATCGATTTCGTTCTCCGGACCGATCATCCCTTCGATGATGTTCTCACCCTCGCGCAAGTCTTCAAGAGGCACGTTGACGATCGGATTGTCTTGTGAATAGAAACGTTCGGGAATTGAACCAGACGGTGTTGTGGTCAGTTCCGGCAATCGAATCGGTTCCTGGCCATTGAACCGAATCAATTTATGCTTCGTGCCTGCATGGCCACCCCATCGATCGAGCACCGCTTCGGCTCGCACGGCATGTCGCAAATCGTCCACGCGCAAACGAAGCACAGGGTTGGGCAGAAACTTCTTTGCGCCTTCGGCACTGGCTCGCGGATCGGTGACGCGCCAATCAAAATTTCCGCCATTGTGGATCGCGTACTCTCGATACAATTCACCCGGACGCGCCGCAGCCGATGGCCTGTTGCTCGTTACCGCGACCTCAATCCGCTCAGACGGCGACGGCGGCGATTTGCGAGGTCGGATGCGGAGCAAGGATCCTGTGCCACCTTGAAACTTGTCGTCGATCACCCAGGCATTTCGCAGCAAAACGTATAGCGTTCCGTCCGGCGCAAACCGCAAGTCGACAGGTCTACGGATGCCGTTGGCGAATGTAGTGACATCGCTCGCATCATCCGGATTCAACGTGTGGATCCAGCCATTGACGTAGTCTGCAAAAAAGTATCGGCCGCGCCATGGCTGGGGCCATGCCGAATCCTGCGAACAGAAATCGCCGCCGTTGATGGACGCCTGTTTGTACCAGTGAATCGGCCCGTCAAAATCTGGCTTTCGATACTCTGGCAAATCACCATGCTCGACGGTGGGCCAACCATAGTTCGCACCGGCGCGCCCGACATTAATCTCCTCCTGCTCACCGCCGACGTCGTTGATCAACATCAAGCCATCAGAATTTCGAATGGCAAAGGTAAACGGGTTTCGTGCGCCACGTGCCCAGATCGATTGGTATTTTCCTTTGGTTTGGTTCACGAACGGATTGTCGGCGGGAATCGACCCATCGGCGTTGATACGTAGAATTTTTCCCTGCAACGTGTCGAGACGTTGCGAGGGTTCGCCGGCGGTCTGTTCACCGATGCCGACATACAATTTCGCGTCGTTGCCGAAGTGCAACGCACCGCCTTGATGCCCCGCCGGAACCTTGCCTCCAAGCTTGGTTTGATCGTCGCCCACCAACAACACCTTTTCGCTGGCTGGCACGGCGACATTCCCTTCCATCCTAAAGCGGCTGATCCGATGATGCGGGTACGGTTGCCTGCCCACCCAACACACATAGACAAAGGGTCTGGTTGGAAATCCAGGATCGTGGGTCACACCGATCACCCCTCGTTCCCAATGCGAATCCACCGGCAATGTCACGACGGGCTCGTCGATCAATTTGCCGTTCTCGATCACACGAACACATCCGGTCTGTTCACAGACCAAGACGCGGCCATCGGGCAAGACATCTAGAGCCGTCGCGCCATCGATTCCTGTCACGACGGTTTGCACCTCAAACTCATCAGGCAATTCGATGGGGCCGGAAACCGTTCCACCCGGCTTTCGCTTTCCGTTTCCACGCAAAGTCTCGAGGTAGGCAATCA
Source organism: uncultured Pirellulaceae bacterium (assembly GCA_963975425.1). Lineage (GTDB taxonomy): Bacteria > Planctomycetota > Planctomycetia > Pirellulales > Pirellulaceae > CAXBGS01. Next base: position 1,325,584 of record CAXBGS010000001.1, on the reverse strand, counting down.
GGTCCGTGAATTCATGGATCGACAACTCGTTGGCTAGCCCGGTCGGCATAATCGAGACATCGCTCTGGGTCAATCCATCGATTTCATCTCGCAAGACACGGTGCATCCTGCCGCTTGCGTCGGCCAACTCGATCGTTCCTTCGGTTTGCTTTTTGACGATTCCGCTGATGACGTTTCCATCGTTTAAGAGAACGTTGGCGGTGCGATACCCTTCGACGATTTGACGGGACGGCTCGAGTAACGATTCGATCAAGTGCGGACGATCAAACTTGCTGCCGATGGCCGACAGATCGACACCCACATCACCACCCTGCCCCGCGACCTTGTGGCAAACCACGCACTTGGTCCGATCCGCATCGGCAAACAGTTGTTTTCCGTTCGCCGGATTGCCAGCGTGACGCAGCGCGAATTGTTGGTACGACCGCGGGTCGACCTTTGTTGTCTCTTTTAAAGAAGCGCCAAGTGAACGAACACGAATGTCTTTCAACTGAATCTTCATCGGCGGACCGCGATGCAGCTGAAATGCGAAGATGCCAGAGGCTTTGCGTTTCGATTCGTCTTCGTCGATCCCGACCGCCATTACATGGCCATTGATGATGTGAGTGAACTGGAATCCGCGTGCAATGACGATTAGTTCATTCCAATCGTCGCGACGAATGTGGGACTCCAGCTCACGGGCGTCACCGACGGAAGCAACGTTTTCGATGAGCGATTTCTTAGCATCCATCGGGTGGGCCCGCGCGATGACGAACTCGCCGCGATGGCCTAAGAATGATCGCCCCTGTTCGTCAAACAACATTCCGGAAAAATCATCCGTTACAGCGGCATCAGGGTCTCCTTTGGGTCGGTGCCATCGATCCTCAAAGTCGCACTGATAACCGGCAACGCTCCAATTGCCACGATCAACGCTGCGGTACTGTACGCCCGAGTTATATCCATCGACGCGATAAGAAAACCGCAACTCAAAATCAGCGAACTCTCCGCCGCGATAGATCAAGAACGTGTTTTGCGTGGCGGGATGATCGGCAGTCGTCTCGCCCACGATCACGCCGTCATCGACTCGCCAAAACTGCGGGTCACCATCCCAATCCTTCAGTGTCTCGCCATCGAAGAGTGATACGAAATCGGATTCTTGCGCGACCCCAAGCCGGGCGAACCCCACCAGCAAACATAGCATCCAACCGACACGTCTTCTAAAGCTCGACATCGCGTCACCCATGCATACAAGAATCGGATCACAGAATCACCGATCTTACTACGCGGCGGCCTGCCAAACATCAATCACGATCGCGACCGCAGCGAGTCCGAACAAAAACGCCGTTACCGTTGTCATCCCTTGCGTCCAACTGGCCAGTCCCATTACGAACAGCAAAACGGCAGCCGCAAGAAAACGTCGGTACGGTAAGGGCCCGATGCGGTGCGCCGAAGTCTCATCCGGAATCTTCGGCGGCTGATAGGGATTCGTCATCATGGCCAGTCGCCTTCTTAGTCCAAGAACCACTTGCTCACGACCAACGGGTCCCATCGCAAGAACATGATCGTGGCCGCATACCACACGATCATTGTGACCGATCTGGTGACTCGACGCGCTGGCGATGTTGCCGGCGCTAACAGATAAGCAACCACTCCGAGAATTCCCACGCCCGGAAACGTAACCAACAGCCCACCGGTGATGAAATAAATGATGGAGACGACGTGGGCGATCTCCGTCGGATCATCCAGTGAGGGACGCGGTCGATGCCCCAAGACCAACCAAGCCAAACCCCAAGTTCCATAAAACGCACCGATCAACAGGCACGGATAGCAGAACGCCAAGCGGGCAACGCACGACAGCCAGTGTGGCGCCGCTGTCGATGTTCGTACCGCCGAGCAATGCTGTGGACCGTCCGTCGATCTCTCAACCAAGCGACGGGGAGGATTGTAAGGGTTCATGCCTACATAATATCGCTGAGGGCGGCGCACCGCCCAAATCCACCTCGCAAACCCGAAAACGTCCTCCCAAGGAAATCTCATTTCGGCAAGAATCACGCGAAAAACAGTCTTTTGATTCGGGCGCTGTGAAGGGCCGTTCGGCGAGCCGAAGTATTAGAACCTGCCTCTTGTTTTTGTACTGCGTACACAACCAGTACGTTGCGGAGCGGCAGTACGTTGCGGAGCGGTATTCGAGTGACGGCTTTTCTGACTTGGACGGCTTCGACGTTTGGTGTCTTTTCGATAGAATACTCGGGTCATCGCCAATGCTTGGCGTGGCCTTATCGCGTCACGCAAGCCGTTTCGATGCTCAAATTCGCACGGGTTTCACCCCGGTTGCAACAAGCATCCGAAAAACGTGTGGGGGCTGTAGCTCAGTTGGTTAGAGCTGGGGACTCATAATCCCTAGGTCGCGGGTTCAAGTCCTGCCAGCCCTACTTTTTGTCTGTGTTTTCCGGGGTGTTGAAAACGACTCGTTTTCGAAACTCATCGCATTGCCGCGGCCTGGTTCTCGCGTTGTACGTCGGCACTGTTCTTCCTCCAGCCATCGTCTCCGGCCAAACGATGTTTGCTCGTAGACGCGTAGCTGTGCCGTGGCCAGAAAGTCATTCGTTTCGAGTAAACAGACTTTGCAGCCGACGTTCATGTCACCAAGTCCCGCCGTGTTCTCGTTGACGATCGGGTCCAACGCGACGACACCTAGTTCGACAAACAGAGAGAGCATTTCGCTCTTCTTGTATTCGGTGTACAGCGACCACAGCTGATCGTCGACCGCGACTTCAGAACGAGGAAGTCCTGGACCCGAGGGCTGAGCACGGGCGTAAAAGAATTCCGCGCGGTTGGGACGATTAGAATCGTACGCTGCGTCGAACCGCAGCCGTACTTGGTTGCCAAAAAAAACGCGGAGTCGATGTAACCGGCGTCGCCATCTCGAACGGCGAAGCCGCCGTCGTCATCGTCGGACTGCGCACTGATGGACTCCGCAATCAGAACATCCGGTTGCACACGCGACTCGAATTTTGATTCCCGCAACTGTTTCCTGTTCGGCCAATCAATGTCGAGTGAACATCACAACAGTACCTCGATCCTGCGATTTCAAGCGGCCGTGTCATTTTTCTTGAACACGCATACATAGCCAACCACAATGTCGTATCGGTCGAACTACGATACAAACCGACCCATCGCAATCCTTACCCGAGCGGTGTCCGAGACGCAGGAAGTCTAAGGCAATTCGGACACCACGGTAGCCACGTCGACACGATCCCCATGCGAGACCACCGTTTTACCAAAAACGAGCTTCTGTTCTTGGTCGACCACGAAGGTGGACGGATAGGCTGTCTCACGAGGAGCTTCCCAGCGAAGCCCCCATGCATTGGTGAATTTAAAGTCCGGATCGAGGACGAAATGGTAGTTGTCCGGAAATGACTTGCTCCCGATAAATTGCTTTGCATACTCATCAAGCTGGTCCGCCTCTCCTGGATAAATCATTACCACTTGGGCTTCGGACAGCTCTGTGCTCTTACTCAAGAATTCGCCAACTTGGCGGCTACAAATTGGACACTGTTTTCCGGACCACCCGCGAAGAACGAGCATGACGACGGGCGACTTCTTCGTCAGTTCCGTCAGAGAGACCTTCTCTCCTTTCAGATCCATCAGCTCAAAATCCGGCGCAACGTCACCGACCTTCGGTGGATGCGGTGGCTCTTTACCTGGCGCTGCCTGACGCCGCCGCTGTGCCTGCGCGGTTGACGAAAAGGTGACGGCTGCAAAAAGCAGTAGTAGCGCGTACGTGGCATAACGGTTTTTCATGGATTGTCCTTACTGAAAGGGAAGGTTTGAGTCTTTGGAGTAAATGTCCAAAGAGGCGGAATGTACGCCTACCTGTATTAAGACAAGAGGTCGGACACCTGTTGAACCCGTTGTCGAAACGGAAGTTTTGTTGAAAAAAGGTGCGGCAAATGAAACCGAAGAAGCGGTTCGGAGGCTCCAAACACGCACGCCAAGCCAAAGCGTGGTCCACCATAGCGACCGTGATGGTCAGTATGCCGGGAAATCTTTTCGTCAAATGCTTCGTGGAGCGTCGATGAAGCAAAGCATCGAATCGAGCCAACAATTGCGATGACAACGCATTTTTGGAATCTTGCTCTGGAACGATCCAGACCGAGCTCGAAATAATCGAGGACGAAAGCATCCAACGATGCCAGCAGCAGTCTGCAAACCTAATTCCGCTATTGCAAACAAGACCGAAAACACTTGGGAATCGGCGACTAAACTCCCCATCGATTCGAGCCCCAGCCACATCGTCCGGATGCATCTCTTCGAGAAACAGCGAAAGGCCACTCTCCAATGCTTTGGTGAGTGGCCTTCTTAGCGATGTTTGGTGCAACGTTGTTCGGCAAGCGAACTAGGGGGAAAAACCGTGACCGAGGTTGATCGAATTGCCATTGCCGTTGGCACTGCCGGAGATCAGGTTCAAATTCAAACCACTTTGGCTTCCGCCACCGCCGCCCGGAAGGTTGATCGTGTTGCCGGTTCCGTTTCCGCTGTTCTTGACCACGTTGACGTTGATCGGCGGAAGACCTGCGAGCGAAAGTCGGGGTGAACTTTGACGACGAGATTGAAACAGCGGCTGTCCGACAGCCGATCGCTGGGCGTAGCCGCTAGATCGGACCGAGTGCGAGCAGGCCTGAGTGGTTGCCGGGCCAGAGAACCAGCTCTCTTGATGGTAGGAACCGCCGCCGAAGTGAGACGACTGGAATCCGCTGCGGTGCTGAGGCAGCGGTTGACGGAATCCTCCACCCACATTGATCGTGTTACGAGTGCCGTTGCCGCTGTTGTGGATTTCTGTTCGACCGAACCCACCGCCACTGAATCCACCACCACCGAGGTTGATGGTGTTGACGGTTCCATTGCCGCTGTTCCGGATGAAGGTCTGTGCGGAGAACCGTCACCGAACGGTAATGTCTTTGTGGCGTCACGGCATGGCGATAGTTTGGCTGAACGTTAATCGTGTTGTTTTCGCCAAGTGGCGCTGTTGCGGATTTCCGTGGAACCGAATCCGCCGCCGGCGTTGATGGCGTTGCCCGTGCCGTTGCCGCTATCTCGAATGATGGTCTGGGCGGAAGCCATGGAGGCCATGGCGACCATTGTCAGTGTCATCACGACCAAGGCTGTCATTGTTCGCATCTTCATCGCTAAAGTCCTCAAGAAATGAGGTGGAGCTTTGGAAAGAACGTTTGTTGTGTCTTTCCCGTGGTTGTTACTACCACTGGCTCGCAACACGCCTGACCGAACCGCCACCTGGTCGAAGAAATTTGTTGTGATCGACCGCGCAGTACATCCTGCCGCCCCTTTCGGAGCAGACCGTTGCGTGGCCGTCGAGAAGCATCGGAGGTGCTCGCGTTTTCCCGGACAGTGCGGTGGCTCATTCTGGGCGACTCAGAAGAACCTAACCCATGTCGAAATCGGACCAAGCAGACGGCGCGAAGGCATCACGCTAGAGTTTACGGAGCATGTGATAACGATACGCGGACGAGGGCTACGTGAAGGCTACCAGAAACTGGCTGTGCAACGCGTCGTTTTCATAGCCGAAGCCGACCAAGCAACAGCCTTGCTCGTACCGGAAAAGGAACCTGTGATCACCAGCATGAGCATCATCCACAAACGAGCGATTCCGGTCGGCAGCTAGCTCGGCGGCATTGATCTCCTAGGTATAGCCAGGAACGCAGATGAAAATTCGCTGGCTATATACAAGACGCCGGAACGGCCTGCGACTCGTTATGATATCGGACGAACTCATCGTTTCTGCTAATTGTCGTCTTGATCATTTAGGCTCTCGGGGGAATACCGTGTCGGAAAGCTTTGACCTTTTCGTGTGTGCCTGCGGCTACCGAGTAACTGCTGAATCTGTACCTGAATGTTGCCCGGAATGCAGCGAACCGAGTTGGTCCATCGACCTCGCTGTTCGCTTGGAGAATGAGCGCCGCGAGGGACGTAGGCTTCGACCACCGAAAGCTCCGTCGGACCTCGTTATTCCGCCGGTTCGCGAATTGGACCAACGACTGCTAACTGAACTTCACGACTTGCGGGAGCATTATGCGAAAAACTGGAAGAAAGTGTCCGCTTCAGCAAAGGGCGCTGTTACCGAGCGTCGATTCAGCAAGACTCGGATGATATCGCCGGAGCCGCTGTTCGCGGAACTGGACCGGGACCAGGAACCTTGGCGGTTTGTAAAACGAAACTGGTTAGATGAAGGCAGTTTAGAGGACGATTTGCTCGAACATGGATTTGATCACCAATCTGTACTGCGAACGCTTGATGGGACACTCTTGGTCTACGGCGATGGTTGGATCGACGAACTGCACTGGAACCATTACGAAGGTGTCATGCTGACTCGCTACGAACTGGACGAGAATGGAGTCGCGAGGTCCAGCCATCAGATTCTTAAGGGGTATTACACGCTCACCGAGCATGTCCAGGTCGACAACAAACTGACGTATTCGATCAAACGAAGCCCTGAGCATAGAGATGGAACTTGGTCTGTGGATTCGTCGCTCGTCTGGTATGAGTACAAATACGACGAAAGCGGTTTACTGGATCATGTTCTACGTCAGGATCTGAGAGAAGACGGAGTCTTTTTCTCAAGCCCGTGGTTCGTTCGACCTCGAGGAGAAGATGTCGCGTCCGCATCTCTTGGTTTCCAGGAAGCACTTGTTGACGCATTCAAAGACATCATCCGGCAATACAAACAGGATGATCCTCTCAGCCTTCTTTGGATTACGTATTGCGGTGAAGACATCTCAATCGGATTCCCAAGCGACTTCCATTATCTCTGTGAATCAGCGCTTAGTCGTTTGATGACGGACAAAATGAACCTTAGCTACAACTGTTGGAGGAGCGGGATCGAAGTCGCCCCAGATAGGGAACATCGAACTGCACTCGACCTGGCGTCGGTTCGGTTGCTCCAGCGATGTGACTACGAAGAAGAGTTGAATTCAGACTATTACACAGCGGATGGACTGAGAAATGCATTACATGCGGCTTGCCAGCAGCTGAACGCGGACTTGGACGCGATAAATTCGAAATTAGCTCCCGGTTTTGTGGTCTGCGCGACTGACGCCACCGGTGACTACGACGAAGACGACGATGTAAAGAAGTGCGTCAGCAAAGATCAGTTCAAACATCTAAGCGACGTTGGAATTGTTGATTGACGACTACCGATCGTGGCGTTTTCGGTCGTGCAGGAAATCGCGTCGGTGACAGGTATCCAGGCAATCGCATCCACTGCATGAGGCAAGAACATCGACTGTTACCCTATGAGAGGGTTGATGAACAAGCGATTCGCGTCTCGCGGAGCAAATAGCTTCGTCGGACCAAAGTAGGTCGATAGGCAGAGTTCGAATCACCGGTGTCGGCGACCGAGAGTGTGCGGCATCTTCTCGCAACTACACATCCAGTGTGCGTCGCCGGAGCGCGCAACAGGCCCGCCCAAACCTACCGGCGTCGGCCGCCGGAGCGTCCAGGCGACTAACAAAGAGTCCGTGTAGTTTCCGTCGCCAGTCGTGAGATGGAGTCGGCCAATTTGATCGTGCCGGTATCTCGTATCGGCATCCTAGTTGACGGCCCCACGCAGAATGGTCATTTCGTCCTACTGGATGGTGGCATCCCGCTTCTAAGGGACGTTGCACTTCATCTATTCTATTTCTTTGTCTGGACTGTGATTCGCGAAATCCGTTTTTTGCGGGGTTCAGAGATCTGAGCAATGGAGCTCCACCAACAAGTTCGTGAGTTGCTCGCCGCGTTTGGACAAGGCGGCGATATCCGCATCGGGCATGGGCGAGAAATCGGTCGGATAGTTCACGACCCGTTCTCTTGGAACAAAGTCTTCTGGTGTACGCGGCAGTCGTCTGTCTTGCTGACCCAAATAAGCGTAGACGAAGCCCTTGATTCGTTCATGCTCACGCCATTGGTGAAGTCGTGACTGAGTGCTAGTTTGCACTTGCCTGAAGGTCGCTCCAAAAGCTCTTTTCATGCGGGTGCCCCAACCGTAGGGGTGTGGCGTGTCATCAAACTGTCCCGGTCCCGCATCGCAGCAAATGATGTAATCAGGAGCGTACACGTTTGTCGAATACCTTGCGTCTTTCCCTGGCTCCATGCAGGTGACTCCAAGATTGTCGTAGACTCCGCCATCGGTCAGGATGACACGATGATTGTGAGTCTTGTCGCCACCAATCGGATTGAAAGCGAAAAATCGGTCAATTGCTGGAAGTAGCGCCGGATACGCAGCCGACGCTGCAACGGTCAACGCCACGGATACATCGTTCGTTTCCAAAGTTCCAAAACGCCAAGTGCCAGATTCGCGACTTCCGAATCGAAAGGCGGTCCCTGTTCGCAATTCACAAGCGTTGATAACGGTATTGATATTTCCCCGGCGGGTTGACGAAATCTGTTGGTCACCGAACAGCCTTGAAGCCAATGCGGCTTCAAACGCGGTTGTGCGACTCGCCCATCGACGCAGTGGTGGCTGGATTTTGTCGGAATATCGAACATAGGCGCGTGTCGTTCGCGGAATTAACCGTTCGACAACACCAACACTGGTCCGCAACATCGAAGTTGCCGTTGCCATTGAACCGGCGATCAGTTTTGTAGCCGCGATTTTTAGTCCGATTGGTGAAAGAAACATTTGCCGGGCGATACTCTTGACGAATCCACGCCGCAATACATCTTGTACCCGCAGATCAAAGTCATCGAAGGAATCGTCGCTGTACGCATACATTGCGCCAATCACTGATCCGCCGGAGACAGTGGACATCACATCAACTTTGGATAATATGCCTCGCGCCTTCAATGCTCGGAGACAGCCCAGGTGGAACGCGATCGCTCTGGAACCTCCGCCCGATAGGCACAACCCAACTGGACGATTGAGAGGGCTTTGAATCTCGTTTTGAACTTCTTCAACGTTGTCATTCACGATTCGCAGTCTCCCAGCCACCGGACTTCAACATTTCACCCACGTACCACTCAGTATGTCGCTGGCCCGCGATGGCCATGAGCGATGGGAGCCCCACGTCGCTCATGTTTTCAGTTAGCCAGGCGAACACTTTCAAGTCATTTTGACTCGGGCGACATGGGCAACCATCCGGGTGCGAATGCCACTCGCCCACATATTCGAGCTGTCCGTCCGTCACCCTGCCAACTCGCTCAACCTCCGTCGCCAGACCTTTGCTTCCTCGGATATACAACGTCGGCCACTCGCTGCTATCCGGTGGCGAAGGAATGGTTTCCACCACGTAGAGAATCTTGCGATGCAAATCGTAGCTGCCCACCAGGACACCACCGGTCTCATTAGAAAGTTTGCACGAACGCTGTCTCTGCAGTCGCTCGACAATGTGATGCGAGACAATCAGTGTCCAATCACCGATTCGTTGGCATTCGACAGGAGACAACTCCATTGAGAATGCGGTCACGTTCATTGGTGACAAAGCAGTCCGCCACAAACAGGCTGACGCGGAAGGCGACTCGATACGCGAGCGCACCTCGCTTGCCGCAATTGCCGCGTGTAGTGCGACCAAGTTTGTCGGGATGCTTGACGAAACATCGCGGCATGAACGGGCATATCGAACTCGCCCGACCGGACGTTTGAGATGGTCTTCGTAGCCCTCTTCAAACGCGATGGCTCGATAGTATTGCATTTCGATGCAGTCAAGCGTAATTTGTCGGTCGTCATCCTCGAATAGCATCACCAGATCGTTTCCACTGGGATTCAGAAAGATTGATCCCCGCCGAGCGGAAGTTTGAACGTCGTTTGCTAGATGGCGGGCAACGGGAACCGAAGCGGACATGTCCAAAATTAGGTCCGCCGAATCGACGCACCCCTGAAAATCCGCGTTGTGCGTTGATTCTTGAACAAATTCCCCCTCGTAAAACTGGGGGTTGGGGTCAGTGTCATAGAGTGACGACAACTCGATCGCCATCGCTCGCGCTTTGGGCCAGCCAATCCACGTGGGCGACAAACCGTGTCGAGCAACGTTATGCGGAGCCAGATAATCGCTGTCGATAATAGTCCAGTCACCAAAACCCGACTTCGCCAGAAGCTGGGTGACCTGCGACCCAAGTGCTCCCGCGCCGATCGCAATGGTCTTTCGCGGATCAGGTTCAACACCAGATGCCACAGCGGAAGACTCCCGCGAAAGTCCAAACTGAGGAGAGATGACCTCGATCGGGACCGCTACTTCGTCGGCCTCGGACAGCCCGCTAATCGCCAAACCGAGTGAGTTTCCTCCTGGCATCTTGATCCACAGTCCGATCGCAATTCCAACTTCCGCGACCGACTTTGGCGTAAGGAAAGCCCATGCGTCAGTAATCTCAACTGTCTCTTTCGCGTTCCGGATCAGCGGGAATCCGACGACGATCAACAGCCTTCTGTTCCAACGGTCCTTGTCCGCGACGGTATCCAAAGCTTTGGACAATTTCTCTCGAAGGTTGCACCCCGCTGAAGCGAGCAACTCATCCAGCTCGAAGAGGTTACGAGGCTGCCGGTTGATGGCTGTCCGCTGACGTGGATCGGTCTTGATGCAAACCGCCAACATCGAGGTTCCACCGGCATCACGATCGGTGTTCGTTGCAAACGTTCGACACCCTTTCCCCGGAAATGCCGGTCCAATCTGCAGGCTTTTCGGTTCGGAATCCATCCAGTCTCGAAAAAGGTCAGGCGGCAAGATGATGTTCAAACCATTTCCAAGCAGGACCGGTTCGAGCGGTTGATCCTGTTGGTGCAGCACTCCAGTCGCTGTTTCTGCAAGCCAATGCCGTATTCGCTCAACAAATCGAGCCGGTGTCCATCGCAACGCAACTTCTGACCACGAAACATCGTAAAGGCACAAACTTCGTGGCAGTTCGCTCGCTCTAAGATTCAGATGCGGGACTTCCGGAAAGTTTTTTCGCAGTGCCAAAACTTCCGGATACCAACCGTCGTCTTCGGCAAACACAATCGCAAGCCGCTCAACTTTGCGAATGGCGTACACGCATCGCTGTGGCCGCTCGATCTCGGCATCGAATACCACAACTTCCTCGACTTTTCCGTCCTCGTCCGAACGTCGCCTACACTCAATCAATCGCACAAACGATAAACGCTGTGATTCGATTGCTTCGACCAAAGATCGACTGCGCGAGAGCGTGAGTGACGTCGATGGAGCGATAAGCCCTTCGACATCGCAGTAGCTTATGTCATTAGTTGTTTCAGACATTTTCAACCCGCTCGTGAACCGGCTCGGGGCGCTGCTGACGCCGTGACTGCTGCGGAGCCAACGACCTGAGTCTTCTTCAATTTCGCACCGAGGCCCGAAATCTCGATCACGATCGGCTTGGGAGAAGACGGTTTCGGATGCTCCATCGTGACCACAAACTCCCCGTCCTTATCGTCAGCAACCTCACGGTAATAGTTCGCTGCTTGCCGATGAGGCGGCTGAGACTCCTTATCGGCATTCGTTCCCTTGGCGGGAATCGACTTGCTACTTGATACGATGATACATCCATCTTGACCTTGCGTTTCAAACAACCACTTCACGTCCTCCACCGGCTCGGTCTTGTCGATGCCGCGATCAGGCCCAAGTGTCAGATAGCTGCAATGATGGGGCAGCCCCATAACGTCCCAAAGGAGGCGAACCTCGTTCTTGCGTCCCTTTGAAATCTGAACGATTTCTGACAACGCCCCATGAGCAACATCGGACCCAATGAAAAATCGCGTCAGCTCCGAATTGAACGAGAAGGTCGCCTGTAACACAAGCGAATCACCGTTGCGATCAAACAGCGTGTTTTCGTCTTGCCGCCACGCGAACGGGGCGTGAACGAAGAACTCAACCCCGTCTTGGCCTAGTGTCAACTCGGGAGCAAGTTGCCCAGCGTCAGTGATTCGGTGTTTTCGCGACTCCACGGTCAAACCTTTCGACTCAAGCCAATCTTTCAACTTCTTCGGACGCGAGAAGACACGGACATCACCATCGTTCTCCAACCGATAGCGGGCCTCCGCCTGAATGAGCTTCGAGCTGGGCGTCAAGTCATTGCGGCTTTCCGTGATTACGTTTGCGGGAACCCAAAGCGTGCCAAAATGATACCGATCTTTGGTTTGATGACTCTTGCTGTGTTCAAAGTAGAAGAACGCATCGGCACCGCGGGTGTGGTCATCATCCAAATGCGTAAATGCGGTGATATCGTAACCTTGCTTTCCATTATCGTCTAAGTCTTCTGACAGCGTCTTGGGAAGGTCGATGCCTTTCTCGTCGGCATCGCGCACATTTGCGACTGCCGCAAAATCGAACAACAGTTTTTTGCCGTTGTTCAAGTCAATCTGTGTCGTGTCCGCGTTCTTCTTCGAGCCAAGCGGATAAAAAGTCAGTTTGTGCATTTCGCACCTCCGATGTTGAATCTATTCATAAAAAAGTTTGTTGACGAGTTTTCCCGTCCAACCAGCGATGAATGCGACGACGTAGAGACAAACTCCCAGGCCCAGCAAAGCGTCACCGTGCTCGGGTGCTGCGAAAACACCAAACAAGGCGGTAGCAATACTGCACATCGCGATCGGTCTTGCCGCGAGCAGCATCACCTTCCACTTGATTGAGGCTGGGACTTGGTCCTTCATCGTCGAACTCCTCCATGAGTGGTAAAAACGGCCAAAACAGCCAGAGGCATCTGCCTCTACCAATCACTACGACTAGGCGTTACAACGGACTTGGGGTCGTCAATCGGCCGCGTACACAGCCGTTCCCCAGCTTTTAGGGCGGGGCGGACCGTGCCATCCTCGTTGTAGCGCTCGCTCGTAGATCTCCTTAAAGGGAGGCAAACCATTTGACGAATTCGACATCCGATTCCATCGCAGATACTCAACTGACATTGGCCTTTCGGCTGATGGAAGATGATGAATCTGCGCTGGCCGAGATTTTGGAACTCTATGGCTCTGCGATCATCAGAATGATCTTGGCGACGTACAAAACGTTCAACGTAGAAGATGCGGAGGACGTACTCAGCATCGCGATCGCAAAACTCTGGGATCGCCGCCAGCAGTACGACGAGAATGACGGCCCGCTGCGAGCCTATTTTTACAAGATTGCCGACAACACTGCCAAAGACATCTTCAAATGTGGATGGGACAAGGCAAGGCGGCTGCCCGTCGACTTCGGCCTAGAGAACGCAATCGAATTGATCCCTGAGGACAAACCTGATGAAAACGAATCGAAGCGAAAACGAAAAGACTGGGAGAAGCGACGTCAAAAGGAATATGCCGATCTTATGGCTGTGTTGGATGGACTTCCAGATAAGGAGCGTGCGATCGTGATATCAGACGCCTATGCCAAAGACCGCGTGACCGATGCAACAACGTTGTCTGACGAATTGGGGATAGCGGTCGGATCAGTTCGTGGGTATCGCAGCCGAGCGTGGAAAACGATACGCACCAAGATGACTGAACTTGGACACAAGTTGCCAACAGGGGGAGAGACTGATGGCAAACGATAATGACATGAAAGACTACTTGCATCGGAGGATTGTTCCTCCGGGATTTCGGCCAACTTCCGACGACGAGATTGAGCGTGCCCTCGACGCGATGGACGAGGGACCGATGGACTTCCAGACGGTCCAGCGGATTCTGGCTAAATCGAAGGGCGACGTTCCGCTCGGTTATGAATCGCGAGAATTCATTCCAGTTCCAACTGAGAACAATGCGGAATCAAATGATTTATTGGCACTGCATCGTTCCGAAGGCGATGTCGAATCAGAGGACGTTCGCGAGAAGCTAGAGCGGTATCGGCAGCAAGCCAATGAAGATGACGAGAGTGATGAGGATGCAGGCGACGATGACGCTTGAATGGAAACTCGAGCAGGCGAAGCTGAAAAGGGCAACCGCGTTGGGAGAGCAGATTGCTTCGGAATCAGGTTTCTCAGAAGCGCCGATTGACCCTTTCAAAGTCATCAAGAAAGAGCGGGGCCGATTGAAGGCATTTGGTGATGATTTCGGCAGCGACTTTGATGGTCGTCTTGAATTTCAAAAACCTCGATTCCTTCTGTTCTACAACACGAAATATAATCAATGGGCGCATGATGGACTGCTGCATCCGAAAGTTACCTTCACCATCGGTCATGAACTGGGACACTATTTCCTCGATCCCCACCGCAACTATCTGTTGAGTGGTGGCGGTGCCCACGGTTCTGAAACGCAATTTGAATCGAACCGAGTCGTCGAGCGAGAGGCCGATTGCTTTGCGTCAGGATTGCTGATGCCGAGGTTCTTGCTGGGAAAGATTGTCAATCGGGCCGCACCCACCTTAGACCGCGTAAAGCACGCTCGCGATCAATTTCAAGTTTCATTGACGAGTATGCTTGTCCGCTGGGTGCAACTCTGTGACTTTCCGTGTGCAATCGCGTCGATTCGCGACAACACGATCGAATGGGGATTTTGTTCACCCGGACTGAAGCAAGCGGGCGGCTACGGAATCAAACGTGCAAAGCCGGTCACGTCACGCTCGGCCGCAGATTTTATTCAACAGGACGCCAGTCTCACAGCCTACCGCGAAGGAAATGGACAGAGCATCGCTTCCCATTGGATTCCAAATGCGGATTTGAGTTTTGTATTCGCAGAGCAACTGATTGTCGTGCCCAGCACACGGCAGGTACTCGTGTTTTTGATTGCAGACGAAGACGACACGATCCGACCCCACACGTTTTATTGATGAAATCGGCGGGAAGAGCATGAAGGCTTGGTTGATGGGCAATCTCGACTTTCATCGGTCTAATCAACCGATGCGGTTCTCGTCGGCCATTTCGGCGCTCCGGTGGCCGACGCCGGACGTTCTCTCGAGACACGCCTAGTTGCACCCGGTTTCATCGACCGGATATCGTGGCTGGAACGGGAGCGGAGTGTCTGGAAGCCAAAAAGATGGTTGCAACTAACTGCTCAGCGGACCCATCTTATCCAACGTAGGAATCGGAATAGTCTTCCGAAAAGCCTTGCTCGCTCTGTTCGGCTTCGAGCATCCTGTTCTGCTCTGAACCTTCGCGAATCGACATCCGTGCAAGTGAAACCACACCCAACGCAGAATCCGGTTTCGCTCGGCAACGTCTGTCTGCATCGCGGGCATGTAGTGGTCATGGCGGGCTTAGATTTGTTTTGTCCGGTTGGTCGATGAATCGTGCAGGCACCGGTAGCAGGCTCACGTTCCCAAACTTACGGGCGCGCAAATATGCCAGTTCGACGACAGCGACAGGCAAGGAGACGCACAAATTGGTGACCTTGAAGTTGGCAGTCCGGTACAACGCACGATCTAAGAAGCCACCGATTCATCGATCGGAGACGACGTTTTGTGAGACAGATACTCACTAAGGCTTTGACTTCACGCGTCAACCTGTGGAATTGCCCACGAAAAGTTGACAGTGGACCGATCTTGAGGGGAAGGTAAATGGCAAGTCCTGCGGATCAGGATTCACCGGCGAGTGACGGTTCTTTGATCGCTTGCTCGAAGTCGATTGGACTGAGGTAGTCCAGCGACGAGTGCAAGCGATGAGGGTTGTAAAATCGTTCGATGTAGTCAGACACGCCGCGTGTGGCGTGTTCGTGCGTGTCGTAAATCTGCTGTGCTTCCTCGGTCTTGTAGCTTTTGAAGAACGACTCCATCGGTGCGTTGTCGTAACAGTTCCCGCGACGACTCATGCTTTGAACAAGCCCACTGGCTGCCAAGCGTCTGCGGAAATGCTCGCTTGCGAATTGGGAGCCACGATCGCTGTGAACGATCAGACCCGCGCTGGGATCGCGAAACGTGAACGCTTGATCGAATGCCCCGATCACCAATTCCGAATCAATGTTCCGGCTCGTTTTCCAGCCGATAATCTTGCGAGAATGCAGGTCAACGAATGCGCATAGGTAAGTGAAACCTTCGTAAGTTGGAATGTACGTGATGTTCGTAGCTCCATATAGACACCGTCACGGCCTAGGTATCTAAGAATAGGTATCTAAGAAGTCGTGCAGACCGATTGTTCCCATTACCGTCGATGGCCGTTGGTCGAAAAGTAGGACCCATGACGCCTACGATTGAGACATCAACTCGGCAGCCAACTCGGACGAAACGGGCCGGATGGGAACCACTGCTGGAAACACTGGACGGCACTGTTATCGTTGACCACGGAAAACGCCACGTTTCCTTTCAGTGATCCAAGCCCGCCAGCCCTACTTTTTTCGTTTGCTTTGGCTTGTGGACGGTTGTCGAGTCCTCTTCTGTACCGGCGACGGTTTCTGTTGAGACTTTTATTCTGGAAAGTTCTTTGTTGGCGGCGGGCCTATCACGCTCGGGCACGTCGGCGGGTGGCCATAATGTTTCTCTTGTGTGGTTCGATCTTTGGATCGTTCCATGGCGAAAGACTTTACCGTTATTCGAGAGACCCTCTGTTATGTTGCGATCATCTGCGGTTTTGGCATTTTCGGCTTTAACGTTTTGCTTGTCCGTTGCGGACGCCCTGGACGCTGCCGCTCAGGAATCCGGCGACAGCTCACAATTGCGGATCATTTGTTTTGGCGCGCATCCGGACGACGCCGAATACAAAAGTGGTGGGACGGCCGCGCTATGGGCCAAGGCCGGGCACTCGGTGAAACTTGTTTCGGTAACCAATGGCGACATCGGTCACTGGGGAATGGCTGGCGGACCGCTTGCGAGGCGACGAACGGCCGAATCAGCCGAAGTGGCAAAACGATTGGGTGTGCATTCGGAAGTGCTGGATATCCATGATGGCGAATTGATGCCGACGCTGGAGAACCGGCGAACCATCACGCGTTTGATTCGCGAGTGGGATGCCGATGTTGTGATTTCACACCGCCCCTGGGACTACCATCCCGATCATCGGTACGTCGGGGTCTTGGTACAAGACGCCGCGTTCATGGTGACGGTGCCACACTTTCTGCCGTCGATACCGGCATTGAAAAAAAATCCGATCTTTCTGTACTCAAGCGATCGATTCCAAAAACCCTATCCGTTCGAAGCCGATATCGCGGTCGATGTCGACTCGGTTTTTGAACAAAAAGTTCACGCGTTGGCGGCACTGGCATCACAGACATTCGAAGGCGGAGCGCTTGGCAGTGCCGACAAGATGGCAGAGGCACCACCCGAATCCCAGCCGGAACTGCGCGAAGAATGGCTAAAGGAAAAATGGATCAAACGCCAATCCGGCGAAGCGAGACGCTATCGCGATACCCTGAACCGTTGGTACGGCGAAGATCACGCAAGCCAGGTTCAATATGCCGAAGCGTTCGAGATTTGCGAGTATGGCCGACAGCCTAAAGACGAAGAAGTGCGTCAATTGTTTCCTTTCATGCCTGCCAAAGCGACGCGGAACCGATAGAAAACGAAAGGATTGGAACACCCTGGCCAGATCGAACGCTAAAATCCTCGCGGGTGCCGTCTTTCTGCCCGCCGCACATCACGAATAAAGGAAACGTCATGAGCCGATACACCATCGAAGAGTTCGTTCAGCAGACAAAACAAAAAGAACTCGGACAGGGGCTGTTCGAACTGGAAACGCCACGGATGTTAGAGCTGAACCTCAATGGCACGGTTTGGACCAAGATGGGTTCGATGGTGTCCTATCGCGGCAATGTTAAATTCACGCGCGAAGGCGTCTTGGAACAGGGAATCACCAACCTGCTTAAGAAAGCCGTCTCCGGTGAAGGCGCTCGGCTGACCAAGGCCGAAGGAACTGGCAAGGTTTATTTGGCTGACGCTGGAAAAAAGATCACAATCTTGAGCCTAAATGGCGAATCGATCATCGTTAACGGCAGCGATCTACTCGCGTTCGAACCATCCATTAAGTTCGAAATCAAGATGATGAAAAAAATGTCCGCCATGCTGGCCGGTGGCTTATTCAACATTCGTTTGGAAGGCACGGGAATGGTCGCGTTTACCACTCACTACGACCCACTGACGTTGATGGTCACACCCGACAGCCCCGTAACGACTGACCCTAACGCGACCGTCGCTTGGTCGGGCACGCTGACGCCGAAAGTAAAGACCGACGTTTCACTGAAGACATTCGTCGGTCGCGGAAGCGGTGAATCCATTCAAACCGAGTTCTCTGGCAATGGCTTCGTCGTGATCCAGCCGTACGAAGAAGTCACGTTCCAAGCAGGCAGCTAAACACGATTTGTTAGGCCAATCGCTGATTCATCGCGAATCGCGGGAACGTTGATTTGACTGTGCAAAGCGAGCGAAATTCGGCCGACATTAAAACGGCGAATTTGGATACTCCGATTCGAACTTTGAGAGATTGCGGACCACGGTAGGCGTCATGATGAGTGTTGTTGGACAAACGATGTTTCCATGGGTTCGACGATCAATGTTGGTGATGTGCTTGTTTGCACTCGGCGTCGGTTCCACGCACAGGCAACTATGCGCGCAAGACAGCACGCTGGATGCGGCCATTCCAATGATTCGACAATCGGGCGATCAACGCGCTTTGATCGGAGCGTTGTCTGGTGCGGCCATGCAGCACATGCAAGCCGGTCGCGGACAGTTGGCTGCCGACCGTGTCGACGAAGCGATCGCATTGTGCCGCGAAACGAATGACGCATCAATGTTGTCGACACCGTTGATGGTGGCGACGCAGATTCTTGGCACGTTGGATGGCAACGCGCCGAAAGAGTTCTTGACATCGTTGCTCTCAGAATCGTCGGGCAATGCGAAAATCGAATCACAAATCATGAAGCAACTCGGTCAGCACCTGCTGCAATCCGGTGATCTGGTGCTCGCGATTCAAGTGTTCCACGACTTCGTCGACACACTCGAAAGCGATGCGGGCGGGGATACTGAATTGGCTTGGGCGAAATGGCAATTCGGCCAGGCATGCATGCTGGGAAAAATGTATGACCTGGGTGTTCCTGCATTAAAACAGGCGCGAACCTTGGCCATCAAAGCAGGTGACAAAACGCTGGCTTCGCAATGTGATGGTGCAATCGGAAACGCGTGCTTGCGTTCCCGAGAGTTTGAAACGGCGGTCGAGTTTTTTAGCAACCAGCATGAGATCGCTCGTCAGTTGAACGAGACGCCAGCGATCGACGCGGCAAACGTGGGGCTGGTCAACGCCATGATCGGACTGAAAGAGTACGACAAGGCGGAACAAAAGATCAATTCCGTGGTCGCCGAGGGCAACGGCATGCAGCGAGGCATGATGCAGGGCTACGCCGCGATGATCGCAGCGGCGAAAGGCGACATATCCACAGCGATCACACTGTCGCGTCAGGCGATCGATTCCAAGCTGTCGATGTTGCCGGTGTTTGTACGCAATCAAGTCGGCCCACAGACCGTGATGACGGATGAGTTGTCACTGGCACACTTGGCACTGCTGGATGGCGATTTCGATGAAGCGACTGCCGCGGCCGGTCGCGCCGACGCCGCTTATCAATCCATGCTGAAACAATTCGAAACGCTCGCGGCGCAAGGTGCGGTGTCACTTGATTCAAGCCGCACGGCACTATCACCGATTGCCGCCGACATCAGTAACATTCGCCAAATCGTAGACGCTAGACGTGGCGACCATGCAGCCAGCCTGTTGGAAGCCGAACGTGGCCGCGGGCAGGCGCAAGCCGAAGCGATGAAGAGAAATTTCGGCGCCGAAAACGACAACACTGCAAAGACCGAGCTGACCCTTGACGACCTGCGCGAGATCGCCAGCAATGAAAAAGTCACGTTTGTGGAATACTCAGTGGTGCACGCGATGGATGCGGTCTCACGGGCGACGCTGGGGCCGACCGTCGACATCGCAAACCAGTCTGAGATCTATGTCTGGGTGCTCGATCCATCTGGCCGACTGTCGTTCCGCGCGACCCAGCTTGATCAACCCGTTACGGACTTGGTCGATGCGGTTCGCAACTCGATTCTAGAAAAACCTGAAGACGCGAAATCTAGCGACGAGGCCGATGAAGCCGATAAGCCTGCTGAATCGAGCAACGCACCCGCCAAGGAGGCATCGAATCCGCTGCGACACATGGCGGAAATCTTGATCGATCCCATCGAGGCGTTTCTGCCGACCGATGTCGATGCCGAAGTCGTGATCATTCCTCACGGCGAACTTTATGCGGTCCCCTTTGCCGCGTTGGTGGATGCAAATGACAAACCGCTGATCGAAAAACATGTGCTCAGTTCGTCCGGTTCGATCGAATTGTACGGACTGTCGGCGAAGCGTCGTGGTGCGGCAAAAGCACTGAAGTACCAAGACATCTTGGTCGTCGGTAATCCAAAGATGCCTGCGTATCGCTTTCGGCCCGATAAGCCTGCGTCGCCTTTGGATCCGCTGCCGGGGGCCGAAGCGGAAGCCGAGGCCATCGCCAAGTTGTTGGGCATCCAGCCGCTGATCGGCGATGCGGCGTCGGAAGCGACGGTCCAACAGGCCATGCACGACGCGCCGGTGATTCACTTGGCAACACACGGCCTATTGGAATCGGACAATGTTTTCAGCCAAAGCTATTTGTCGGCCATCGCGCTATCACCGGACGAAAACGAGAATGGTTTTTTGACGGTCCGAGAGATCATGGAAATGAAGTTGAACGCGGACTTGGCCGTACTGAGCGCCTGCGACACAGGGCGAGGCAAAATCACCGGCGAAGGCGTCGTCGGACTATCTCGCGCGTACCTGTCCGCCGGAGTGCCGACCGTGATCGTGTCTCTGTGGCCGGTATCGGATCGCGCCACCGCCGTGCTGATGGTCAACTTTTACGATGGCATGAAAAAGGGGTTAAGCAAAGCGGCAGCCCTGCGTCAGGCCACATTGATCAATCGCCAGCGATTCACCGAGCCGCGCCTGTGGGCTCCGTTTACACTGTACGGCGTCGGACATTGACGTTTCGCCGTTTGTTGCCCGATGCCAAACGAATCAAGAACCATCTGAGTTGAAACAACCATGAACTGCGTCAACGTATTGCTGCGTCTTTTACTGATCGTAACCCTGGTATCGGTTTGCATCCCGAAATCATGCGGCGCAGCCGACGACAATCGCCCCAACATCTTGTTCATCTATACCGATGACCATTCACACCGAACGGTGGGATGCTATCCCGAGTCGTATCCGTTCGTTGAGACGCCACACATCGATCAACTGGCCGCCGATGGCGTCCGATTCAAATACGCTTACATCGGCACCTGGTGCATGCCGTCGCGTGCCAGCATCCTGACCGGTCACTACCAACACGGTGTGAAGTCGATGCGGATGGAAGGCAAGTATCCCGGCAGCGAATATGATCCACAGCAGTGCCCGTTTTGGCCGCGAGTGTTTCGACAACAAGGTTATCAGACAGCCCAAATCGGTAAGTGGCACACCGGCACCGACACCGGATACGGGCGTGACTGGGACTACCAGATTGTTTGGAACCGGCCTCGCTATCCGTCCAACGCAGGCAATTATTACAAGGATCAGTTGATTGAGTTCCAAGGTGGTCCGGGAACATTGACCAAGGGATATAGCACCGACAACTACACGCGTTGGGCGCTGGATTATTTGAAAGGCGAAGGTCGCGACGAAGACAAACCTTGGTATTTATGGCTGTGCTATTCCGCCGTTCACGCGCCGTTCACTCCGGCCGATCGGCATCTGGATTCGTATCCGGACGTCGACGTGCCTGTACCGCAGGACATTTATCCGCCGCGACCGGGCAAGCCGGCCTACATGCAGGAGGTCGAGCAGTGGTATCCCGGCGAGGACGGACAACCTCATTTTGTTAGCAAACGACGAGTGACGGGTGAGACGAGCCCGAGCAAAGGCGTCCACGGCAGTTCGTTAAACGACTGGGTGCGTCAATATCATCAGGGCGTGTTGGCGCTGGACGAAGCGGTCGGACAATTGGTTGCGACTTTGAAACGAACCGGACAGTACGACAATACGCTGATCGTCTTTACATCCGATCAAGGCATTGCATTCGGTCAACATGGTTACCGTATCAAAGTTGCACCATACGATGCGAACATTCGCAGCCCCTTGATCGTGTCGATGCCGTCCAAGTTGCCCTCGGGAAAGGTGTGCGACGCACCGGTCGGCGGCACCGATCTGGCACCGACGTTTTTCGATTTTGCGGGTCTCGACCTGCCCTGGACGATGCATGGGCGATCGATCAAACCACTACTGCAGCATCCCGAGCAGGCATGGGATCGACCGCTGCTGACAACGCTGACCGGATACCGTTATGGGGATGACACAAATACGGTTCCCGAGGACCCCAGTGAACAGCGTCAGGCCGGCAACGTTCCGTGGTACGTCTCGCTGCACGACGGGCGTTATAAATACATCCGCACGTTGATTCCCGGTGAAATTGAGGAATTGTACGATTTGGATAACGATCCCGAAGAACTGTCCAATCTGGCGTTGCAGGCCACCTATCACGATCGCGTGGTTCAGATGCGCAAAGCCACCGTCGAGGAACTCCGCCGCACCAAGGCCGGGTACGCCAATGGGCTGCCCCCCGTCGCGGAGCTTATTCCCAGTGAATAGTCGTTCATTGGTGATACAATGTCAGGCTGGGCGATCGGCGGTGCCCTGGCCCGCGGTGACGGTACCAAGGTTGCTGTAGTGATTTGGTTTGCCGGTAAGGATTTCTGTTTATGACACAGATTTCCTTGGTGGTTTCCTCGCTGGCGGCACCGACGCCTCGGCTTGGGGTGGACCGAGGCAACGCGGATCGTGCCGAACCATCACCCGCGATGTTTTGCTAGTGCGGACACTTTTCGACTGCGAATATTCATGAAACTTGATTCTTTGCCGCGATGCGTTTCCGCGATTCTGGTCGCATGGATCGGCGCGGGCTTCACAACGGCAGCGGACATCTCGTTCAATCGAGACATTCGCCCCATCCTTTCGGAAAACTGTTTCCACTGCCACGGCCCTGACGAGGCAGCGCGCGAAGCGGACTTACGACTGGACCAAGAAGACGCCGCAAAGGAATACGCCGTCGTACCCGGCGACGTTGACGCCAGCGAACTGTTCGCGCGAATCATCGACGAAGATCCCGATACGTTGATGCCGCCGCCGGATTCCGAAAGGGCATTGACGACCGAACAAATCGAAACGATCAAGCAATGGATCGATCAAGGCGCACCATACGAAGGCCACTGGTCGTTTGTGAAGCCGACCAAACCGATTCCGCCCGAGGTCGCTCATCCCGCATGGGTTCAAAACGCGATCGATCGTTTTGTGTTGGCAAAAATTGAAACAGAGAAAGTATCGCCCGCCGAGCCAGCATCCAAATCAACACTGATCCGACGTGCGACGTTTGATCTGACCGGACTGCCGCCCACGCTGGAAGAAATCGACGCGTTCATGGCGGATAACTCAGCCAACGCCTATGAACGATTGATCGACGGATTGCTGCAACGACATGCATTCGGCGAACGCATGGCCGCGGATTGGCTGGACGCTGCACGGTACAGCGACACCTATGGATTCCAGGTCGACCGTGATCGATTCGTGTGGCCCTGGCGAGATTGGGTGATCGAAGCATTCAATCAAAACACTCCGTACGATCATTTCATCACTCAACAGCTTGCCGGTGACCTATTGCCCGATGCCGCAACGGCGCGGGACACCCGCAATCAGATCCTCGCAACGACCTTCAACCGGCTTCATCCCCAAAAGGTGGAAGGCGGCAGTGTTCCCGAAGAGTTTCGCATCGAGTATATCGCCGACCGCACGCAAACATTCGGAACGGCATTCATGGGTCTCACGCTGGAATGTTGTCGCTGCCACAGTCACAAATACGACCCGATCCGGCACCAAGAGTATTACCAACTGTCGGCGTTTTTTGACAACATCGACGAGGCGGGTTTGTATTCTTACTTCACACCCGCGATCCCAACGCCGACTTTGACGCTGCCAACGTCAGAGCAAGAACGCGAACTAGCGAAACGGTTACGAGAAGTACGCTTGGCGGAGAACGCGCTGCTTGCCTCGATCGATGAGCACCGATTTTCTGACAAAGACACATTCGAAGACGGCATCACCAACCCGCATGCTGTACTGGAGCCGATCGACACGCTGAATTTTGAAATTGACGTCAAATCACCTAACCAATCGGTCACGGGCGTCGCGGGCAACGCGGTGCGTTTGACCGGTGATGATGCGATCACGACACTGCAAGGCAATTTTGATCGCTGGCAATCGTTTTCGGTTTCGTTATGGATCAAGACGCCGGATAAGAAGGAACGCGCGGTTGTTTTCCATCGTTCACGCGCTTGGACGGATGCGGCAAGTCGCGGATACGAATTACTGATTGACGAAGGACGACTTCGCTGGTCGCTGATTCATTTTTGGCCGGGCAATGCGATCAGCGTACGCACGCGGCAGACCATTCCGCTGGACAAGTGGATGCACGTCACGGTTAGCTACGACGGGTCCAGCCGCGCCGACGGGCTTCGCATCTATCTTGATGGTGAAGCAGTCGAACTGGAGACGGTTCGCGATGGCCTGAGTAAGACCATCACGGGCGGAGGCGGTGACACGATCGCAATTGGTGAACGCTTTCGAGACAAAGGATTCAAAGGCGGCAGCGTTGACCAGTACCGATTGTACGACCGTGAATTGACCGGTCTTGAGGTTCGCTGGTTAGCGGAGAGCACTGATCTTTCCACGCTCAAGTCCGACATCGCAAGTTCATCGCGTGCCCCGGCCGCTCTGGTGCACCAGCACGTTGTCCATCGACATGTTCTTGACGTGCGACGAGCAAAAACGGCACTTGCCGACAAACGCAAATCATTATTCCAGCTTCAAGATACACTTGACGAAATCATGGTGATGCGAGAACTGGAACAATCTCGCCCGAGTTATCGGCTGGACCGAGGTGCCTACGACGCTCGCCAGGAACAAGTCCATCCCCAAACACCGGCCGCGCTTCCTCCCTTTCCCGACGACGCGCCGCGCAACCGACTTGGGTTGGCGCGGTGGCTGACCGACCCGAATCATCCGCTGACGAGTCGGGTTGCGATCAATCGACTTTGGCAGCAATGTTTTGGTCAAGGGCTTGTGCGGACACCCGAAGACTTTGGCAGCCAAGGAAAACCGCCGACTCATCCTGAGTTAATGGATTGGTTGGCGGTAACGTTCATCGAAGAGGGCTGGGACGTGAAGCGTATGCTTAAGCGAATCATGATGTCCGCAACGTATCGCCAAAGCAGCATCGCGTCCCACGACGACGTGATTCGTCGCGACCCGGCCAACGAGTGGCTCGCGCGATTCCCGGCGTATCGCCTGCAAGCTGAAATGCTTCGTGACAACGCGCTCGCAATCAGCGGTCGGCTCTCCACACGAATCGGCGGCCCACCGGTGAAGCCTTACGAACTGGAAACCTCGTTCAAGCCGTCAGAGCCCGATGAAGGCGAAGGACTGTATCGACGCAGTCTGTACACGTACTGGAAACGAACTGGCCCGGCACCCGTCATGATGACGCTGGACGCATCCAAACGCGACGTTTGCCGCGTCCAACGAGAACGCACCTCTTCCCCGCTGCAAGCGTTGGTGTTGTTGAATGGTCCGCAGTTTGTCGAAGCCGCTCGCGGACTGGCCGAAGTACTGATCCAGCGCGAAGACGGCGACCCAGCACGGGTCATTGCCAAATCATTTCGGTACTTGACCGGACGCGAGCCGGACGACATTGAAACGACCACACTGCAGAACTTGTACGAAAAACAGCTCGAGTATTTTCGCACGAACTCGCAAAGTGCCCAGTCGTATCTTGGTATCGGCGATTCCGCACCATCGACGGCCGTGGATCGTCCGCAATTGGCGGCAACCGCGGTGGTGATTAACACAATCATGAACTTTGACGAAAGCATGATGAAACGATGATCGAACATTCAAACATCCAAACCGCTCATTCACGGCGAACGTTTCTTGGCCAATCGGCTTTGGGATTCGGTTCGATCGCTGCGGCGCACCTGATGCAACAGGAATCGCAAGCCAGCAGCACCGGGTCGCTCTCGGCATTGCACCACGTGGCGAAAGCCAAACGAGTGATCTACTTGTTTCAGTCCGGCGCGCCGTCTCAGCTTGATTTGTTCGATCATAAGCCGCTGTTGAACGAAAAACACGGCACCGAATTGCCGGACGAAGTTCGGGGCGGACAACGTTTGACGGGCATGAGCGGCAACCAATCCAGCTTGCCGCTTGCCGGATCACCGTTCAAGTTTGCCCGTCATGGCGAAAGTGGGGGATCATTCAGCGAGCTGTTACCGCACACAGCCGGTGTTGCGGACGATTTGTGCGTCATCCGGTCGATGCACACCGAAGCGATCAATCACGGACCGGGCGTGACGTTCCTGCAGACCGGCAGCATGTTTCCCGGTCGCCCGAGCTTGGGTGCGTGGCTGGACTATGGATTAGGCAGCGAGAACGAAGATTTGCCGTCGTTCGTGGTCATGGTCACCAAAAACAAACACGGGCAACCGTTGGTCTCGCGATTGTGGGGCAGCGGATTCTTGCCCAGCCGTCATCAAGGCGTGCGATTTCGCAGTGGAAAAGACCCGGTGCTGTATCTGAGCAATCCGGATGGCATCAACGAAGATAGCCGACGCGCGACCATGGACGCGCTCAGCCAATTACATCAGCGACGATTCCAACAGACCGCTGACCCACATTTGCAAAATCGCATCGCGCAGTATGAACTCGCGTTTCGCATGCAATCATCGATCCCGGACGCTACCGATTTTTCGGACGAACCGGCACGAGTGTTCGAGGAATATGGTCCCGACGCAAAGCAACCGGGATCGTTCGCGGCGAATTGTCTGCTGGCGAGACGATTGGCCGAGCGTGGCGTGCGTTTCATCCAGCTGTATCACCCCGGGTGGGATCAACACGGCGGATTGCCAACCGGTTTGCCGCGGCAATGTCGTGAAACGGACCAGGCATCCGCCGCCCTGATCGCAGACCTGAAACGAACCGGGCTGTTAGAGGATACGTTGGTGATTTGGGGCGGCGAATTCGGTCGCACAAACTATTGCCAAGGCAAATTGACCGCGAAGAGTTTTGGTCGCGATCATCACCCACGATGTTTCTCGATTTGGATGGCCGGCGCAGGTGTCCAAGGCGGAATGGTTTATGGGCAAACGGATCCGTACGGATACAACATCGTGGAAAAACCAGTTCATGTGCATGATCTGCAGGCAACAATCCTGCACTTACTGGGCGTGGACCACGAACGATTAACGTTCAAATATCAGGGTCGACAGTTCCGGCTGACTGATGTCCATGGTCACGTCGTCCATGACGTCTTGGCTTGAGCCGGTTCGACGTGGAACATTGCGATCCGCGTCCGTGGTTGTCAGCCACGCAATAAAAAGTCAATAATGCCGTGTTGATAACGAGCTCCCCGATTTTGAGAAATGGTCATCATGAGTGACGCAAAAGTTAACGGCATCGTCCACTTGATTGAAGAAACCAAAACGTACGGCCAAAAAGGTTTTCGCAAGCGTTTGGTGGTGTTGGAACAAGACAAGGGGAGCTTTACCAACTACATTCCGATCGAGTTCATCAAGGATTCGTGCGACGCCGTTGATGAAATGAATGTCGGTGATGAAGTCGAAGTGACTTATCGACTCACCGGACGACGTTGGCAGCGTGACCAGCAAAGCGAAGTCAAATATTTTCTGAGCGCCGAAGCGATGAATTTTCGCATCGTCGGCAGCAGCGGCGACACGATGACCGAGAAAGTCACCGAATCGGCCAACGACGCGTTTAGCGAAGCCGGCAGCGACGACGAAGCGCCTTTCTAAGCACCGAATCGCAACCGCCTTCACATCGTATTCTGGCGAACCGTAAGGCGCCGGGCAGCGCGGAGTGCCCGGCCGCGTAAGAGAACGTCCGGCTTAGCGTTTGGTTTTTTGTAGGCTGGAACAAGCGGTGCGCAGTTCCGGCAGAGCGCAATCAAATGGTCATCCATGCCGGAACTGCGCACGGCTTGTTCCAGCCTACGCCAATCCCAAATAAACATCGCAAAATGGTAGTTTGCTAAGCCGGACGTTCTCTGGAGCGTTGCGGTTCGCCATCGCGTGAGCGTGTCTAACGCGGCGATCCGAAAATCTGCGTCCGGCAAATCTGAATCCGCGCATCAGCCACTCGGTCAAGCGGCGCGTTGGACTGGCATTTTCATCGACTCATCATGCCGATTTTGGTTTCAGGAATTTCAAATGGTGCGCGCAGTGCACCAAATGCAATTGCATCAATTCGTCGTGTTCCAGCGGTCCATACAACGGTGATGGCTGAATCGGCCCGCGATAACTTTTTAGCCGCTCGATCATATCGGCCAATCGACGGACGGCATCGGCATCGGTCGACTTATCCGGCGCGGCAACCGACTGTGGAATCGTCGGCAACCCATCTTTGAATCCATCCTTGAGTGCGTTCGCCAACAATCGGCGCCCCATGGTGGCCTTTAGCAATCCCACCATGACTCGAATGGGCAACGGCGATTTTGGGTACCCTTCCATCGCGTATCGCATCCACTCGCTCAGATGTTCGCAACACTGAGCCAAGTTCCACTTTCCCATTTGCGTGTAGCCGTCGTTAAGCCGCTGCTGGACTTGTTCGATCACCTGATCAAAATTTTCAAACGCTTGGGTTCGATTCGGGTCAGTCATTGCGAAACACCTGATTCACTAATTGGGACGGGTGAGTATTAACGTCAATGAAAGATGATCACGCATTCAATCAAGATCAACGGGGCAATGATCACAGATCGCAACGTTCGCCAACAGATTTTCATGCACAGTTTCCAGACATAAAATCCGCTCGGCAGACAACATTTCACCAGATTTTTGCAGCGAGCAATTGTTCGGTTGCCTTGCCGGCCCAATCTTTGTTTGCGGCCGGAGACGCAGGGCTGGGGTGCAGGATGCGAGAGACTTTTGCGTCACAGCAACCACTTTCCATCACCCGTTTAAGACACTTTTCTGCATACGCGCCGACGCCGACAACGTGTGCAGGCTGCAGCAGCGTCAACACGGTTTTCAAGTGTTCGTCACACACCGCGTCCAACGGCTCACGTTCCTGGGCGGGCAATTTGTCCGGCGTTCGATTCCTCGCTGACTGTTCCATAAAGACAAGCGGGCAATAGTTCGTCACAAAATGTTTTGCGAAGAAGCGACCAGGCGTTTTATACTTTTCTTGAAACAATCCCCAAAGCCGTCGCCCGCTAACTTCGCTGCGCTGACAATCGAATCCCTGCACCGGACGCTTAGGATGCTCGTTCTTTGGACGCTTGACTGGAACGTTGATTCCGATCCAATCGCGAGCGGCCGCAATCTCGCCAAACGGGACTCCCGTTTGCGCCATCCCCCAGGGGCCGGGATTCATTCCCAAAAAGACGACACCTTTGCCCGGCTTGATTTTCGCTCGCATGACATACGCTTCATGTGCTCGCCAGGCGTATCGAAGCGGGTTGTAGACATGCGTGACCGGCTCGGCGAAGCGCAGTTTGTCGACCTTGCTTGATAAACGCGAAGCGGCTTTGACCAGCCCTTCGGTGATGGTGCTTGCGTGAGTCGTCATTCGGTTTTTTGATCAGACGTCATGTTCTTGTGATCGCCAGACGGAACCACGGCAAGCGCGTCGGGAGCGTTCACATCATGGCGGCGTTGGTTCAGGATAATAATTTTTTGCCAAATCTTGCGGCTCAGTCCCGTCGTCAACTGCTCGACTTCACGAACAGCGTCGACGGCCACATCGTCGTCAAACCTTTCGACGTACAGTGCGGCAATTTTCCCGGTAAGCGAAAGCATTTCGGTGCAGTAGTCCAGGTACCGACTTAGCAAGAACGGCGTCATCGTTTGACGTGGCGAGTTTTCGGTGGCTTGCCAATTACGCAGCATCCGTTCGGGATCCTTGGTCAGTTGGTGCATATCAATGATATGCGCGATCGAACGCAGCTCATGAACCGCGGCGAGTGCGCGTCGGCGTTTGATACGCTTTTCCAGACTGATCAAAAAGTAAATCGCGGCGCTGACAAAAATGCACCCGCTCGCAGCGGCATCAAAGGTCTGAATGAAGTCGGCAACATCTAGATCATTCTTTTTCAACCCAAAGGTTTGAATTCCCAACACCAACAACGTGACGAGGATCGCCAACAGGGCCAATGCCAGCGCGTAGCCGAATCCGCGGATCCAAAGAATCGGCTTGGCGATAACGGCAGTGCGCTGTGCGGCATGATTTGAAACGTCCAGCAATTGACCACACAATCCGGCGAGCCCCGACTCTGGAAATCTTTCCCCGATACGTTGCTGCAGTTTAGCCACCGTCTCGATGATTTCGACATCGCGCAGCACGAGGGCTTTGTTGCCTTGATTCGAATTCAAATTTGTTTTCGAGGTCAATTGCGACACCGTTTTGAAAACCCCGAACTTCACCGACCGGCACGATTGTGCCTCACCCTAAACCGCCAGATATTCTTCGATCGCTTCCTGCAGAACGTCATCCGGTGGCACGTCACCGGTCCAGTCTTGCATCGCTTGGCGGATTGTGCCGACTCGAATCGCGTCGGCAGAAATCAAACTGTATCCCAGCTCGGCAATCTGTGCTTGGTCGGGATGTCCTTGGGTCAGATCAATGACCAAGGTCGATGCGTCGTTGCGCGGCCAATCCGCAACGCCCAAATGAATCGGTTTCCCGTCTCGATCGGAAATCACAACCAGATCACACGCGGCAACGGCTTCGGGATTGGAAACTTTTCTGCGTGATGATTCCGCCGAAAAAGTAACGACCCCAGGCGGAAACAACGGATCCTTGGTCCCCAACCAGATCGCGTTTTCGATCGCCTTGCCGCGATCGGAAAAGTGTTTCTCGATCCGTTCTTTCAGCCAACTGGAAGTCGGCGAGTCGCCACAAAAATTTGTAAAGTCATCCGGGCTGCGGTACAAGCAGCCAAGCGGCGTGCTGGGGGCATTGGACGGGTCACGATCGCTGTACCATCGCGTGGCCGGATCGGCCAAAGATTCGTCGATCAGCACGCCACGAAATGCCAGCGTTTCCAAACCGTTTAACGCTGTCGCAACTTGTTCGGGCTGTACGTCAAAGGACATGACGCGCCACGGCAAGTCCATCGACAGCAGCGCACGTTCAATGGCGAACTGCGACGGATTGCCTGCGATGGGATGCCCGATCACCGCGACGACCGGTTCGGTGGTACCATCCATGTGAGAAACTGCGAGGCGAAATAGCGACTAAATTGAACTCAGGCTGATGGTTCAACATGGATCGATAACCCCGTATCGTCAAGCCGTTCCCTTTTCTGCCCGACCGGCATCACCGTGCATCGGGCTTCCGCATGAGAGCTTCCCAGTCTTGCGACCTCGATTGAATTTCCCCGCTTTGGCTTTGCTAATCGCCGCAACGGTATTGTTCGCTTACCTTCGAGGCTTGAACGACCCCAAATTCTCGGGCATTTCGTCGATCGGCGACGGCGGCGTCTATGGAATCGCTTTGGGCTGGTGCTGGGTGTCATCGATCATCAGGAATCGGTGGGCACGTTTCGGCACCCTGACGTTGATCGCTTGTACGTTCGCGTTGCTGTTAAGCGAATCATCGAGAGACGAACATGATTGGTTGCGATATGCCACGCAGCTGGGCGGAATGATTGTGACGCAGAGTGTTCTGTTTCATGTTTTCAAGGTGCCACACTGGCAATGGAATACCGGGTCGCCCATGAACGAATCGGCCGAGTCCGGTGCGACCACCCAATTTCGCATCCTGGACGTCATGATGGTCACGCTCGCTTATGGTGTGTTGATGGGATTGGCTCGGCACTATTTACCACCTTTCGCGTTACAGGATTATTGGCCAACCGCGGTCGTGATCAGCCTGTACTTTCCGTTGATGGCAATGCTGGTCGCGCATTCCGGTGCGGCGGGCAAACAGCGTTACCGATACATGCGGCTGGTATCGATTTGTTTGCTGGTGGCGATAGGCGCTGCGGCACTGAGTTGGATCCAGGCCCAAACATTCTCGCTTAGTCTTGATCAGGCCAAAGTACTGTTTGTCCTGAATATCCTCTCTGGTGTCGGATTTGTCGTTGCGGTTGCATTTTTCCCGCTTGCAGGCGTTTTCGGACAACTGACGCGGCGTCCCGATTTGCCTCGCGAAGGCTAGGTGTATAATGGGCTGGCGTGCGTTGCATTGTTTGCGCATCTCCCGCACCCGCGTGCAACGAATCGAGACATGAATGGCTAAAGCGGATCACTTCTTTGTTTGGCGTCGTCATCGAGGCGTTCCCTATCAGCACCATGTGATCGACGTGGGCGATGGCACAGTCGTGCATTTCACCGACGGCGCCGACTCCGTGGCCGGTCCGGGCGGCTCGGTCGAAAACTTTGTGGTGCAGCAAACGCGGATCGAAGTTGTCACCCGTAACGGCCAAGACCGCATGCACGTGGTCGGCCACCGAAACAAACTGGACGATGACGCGATCATCGAGCGCGCGCTCAGCCAAGTCGGGCGCAAAGGTTATCATCTGATTTTCGACAATTGTGAACACTTCGCGTGTTGGTGTGTGATCGATCGAGAGGAAAGCCGACAAGTCGCAATCGCGCACGAACGAATCAGTGCAGCCAGCGTCAAAGCCATCGCGGCGGTCACCGTTCGTACCGCTTCACGTTTGGCGGCCAAACGCTTGTCGCGTGTGGCAAGCCCGTGGATGGTTGTCGCCGATGCGGCTCAGTGGGCGACCGAAGCTGGCGGCCATCATGTCGGATTGGTCGACCCGAAGACTCGCAAGCATGCCGGCCGCGCCGTTGGCGGCATCACCTCGCTGGGCGTCGGCGCTTTGGGCGGCCCCGTCGGGGTCATCGTGGCCGGAACCGCGTGGGCCGCCGGTGAGTTAGCCGGCGAAGCATCGCGAGCGGTTTATCAGATCGCGCGGGGACCGCGGGAAATCATCAATGGCGATCAAGCGACGCCGGATGCCGATTGTTTGTCATCGCGAGAACCGCAGATCAAAGATCCAACGCGTGTCAAACCACTCGTCGTCGGCGACGGTAATCCCGGCTGAAAATCCGAACTCGACGAGTCCAAGATCGCTGTGACGGTCAAAGACGAAACGGCCACCGGGATAAAGTTCCACGGCCGTGATTCCGTCAATTCGTTGCGAGGTTGTCGACCCGGCAGGCGTCTGACCGCCGAACAGGAACGACAATGTGCGAATTTCCAGCGTCGGCAGAAACGCAAAGACATCACTCTCTGATGCAATCGTACTGATGCCCAAACCGGTCGACAGCACATCGCCGCTGATATCGCTGGTCCCGCCAATCGGCATCCAATATTTCAATTCGCCAAACAAAAATGTCTCGGGCGAAACACATTGGCGCGCAATCAGACCGTATTCCAACGACGTATGTCCGGTCCCCAAACCTTTTGACGACGAGCCCGTCGCGATGTAGGTCCGCAGGATCGTTGCCAGCTTGGTACTTTTTCCGTCGACGAGCATGGCTTGTGCCCCGACAATCATGTCCGACATCCCCGTCGTGTTGGGCATCGCTTCGGGATCCAGCGATCGAAGCGTGTACTGGGTTAGCGCCATCGCTTTTTCGTTTCCGATGGCCAATCTTACGCTCAGGTCTTGCGCATCGACCCCTGTTTCGGCGTTGTTTGTCGTTCCCGCGCCCCAGAAGTATTCGGCCCGGTCGGGCACGTTCAGCCCGTAATTCAACTGGTATCGAAAGCCAACATGTGGGACTTGGATCGCGGTGTCCAAGACATTCGGTGCGTACATGACGCGTTCGTACCCGATGCCGCGATCTCGGGTGCGTTGATCCCGGAAATTCGCTCCGATGTCCAGCCATGACAGATCCAGCTTGCTGAAACTCGTGTTCACGCGAGAGTGCAACGAACTTAACGGCGTCCAGCGACTGGCGAGCGGATCACTGCAGCCTGCCTCGCATGAAACGCACCCCGAACATCCTGTTTCACACGAGTTGCACGATCCCGGCACCGCGTCGCACAAATCGGGCACCGCGTCACAACTAAGGATTGGCGCGGCGGATGTAAACAACTCGGGTGCCGCCTGGCTATCGATCATGCCGTCGTCGAAGGTCAAAAAATCCGTTTCGGCGCGCAGGGGCAGCCCCACCGCGTCGTCGAGTCCGACCGGCGATTGCGCCAGCGCGACTCCGATCCATGCGGATTGAATGAAAATCAGCGTGATAAATACACGATTAATCACACCGGTAACGGAACCCCTTGGTTGTTCATCAGGCGAGTAAGAATCAGAGCAGTACGTCTAAGTTGGCGGTTGCGCGGTCACAGCAATGTGTCCGCAACGTGCACGCACGTTGACATGGATGCTTGTATGAATGAATTTCAAACGACCAGAACCGGTCGCGTGAAACCGGTTTTCGTGAAACCGACGATTTACAAAGACTAACGGTTTTATCGTCTGGAAGTGTTCGCCCGAATTAGCTAATCTCCGCGCAACGAGCCACGTACGTCGAAACCATCGACGCGTTGCTGTCCCAATTTCATTCGGAAAGGAATCCGATGCAAAACCTTGCGGTCCATTGGCATGAAGGACTGTTTCTCCGTCCACATCACCTGCAAGCCTGGGATCGACATTGGCATGAGAGCAATACTGCGTCGCAGCGTTGGCAGAATCCATATAGTTATGGACTGGCGAGCATGACCGTTAACTCGGATGCCCTGGCATCCGGGTTCTTTCAAATCGATTCCATTCGCGCCAAGATGCCCGAGGGGACTCTGGTCGAGCTGACCGCGGGTGAATCAACCGAGCGCGTTGACTTACGCCCCAGTTTTGCCGGCACGGGAACGGCCGAAGGGTCCATCGCGATCGACGCGGGCAATTCTGTTGACGTTTTCTTGGCGGTACCACGGTTACAACTCGGATCGCCCAATGTTGCCGAAGGTGACCGGCGCGAAGGCTCGCGTTTCCACCAGCTTCAGTTACATGTCCCCGACGAGGCAGACGGTGCGAGCGTCGAACCGGTTGTTTTTCGCCGCGTCAACGCGTCGCTGCGTTTGTCGACCGACGATTTGACGGGTTACGACGTGCTGCGAATCGCCAAAGTCAGCCGTGGAACGGTGGGCGGAGCGATCGCGGAACTGGACGATCGATACGTTCCACCACTGCTGGATTGCGCCGCATGGTCATTGCTGAGGCAAAAAACGTTACGGCCGATCCACGACATGGTGATGCTGAAAAGTGAGTTATTGGCCAAGTTGGTCAATGAACACAGTGTCCGGATGGATGCCGAACAGCCTGGCGACCTGCAACGGATCCTGATGCTGCAGACTCTCAACCAAGCCGCTGCGGTGTTGGGCGTGTTGAATCAATCCGGCGGCGTTCACCCGTGGAACGCTTACGTCGAACTGAGCCGAATCGCGGGAGCGTTGGATCTATTCAGCGAATCTAAATCCGCTCAGGTGATCGACGCTTACGACCACGATTCGATCGGACCCTTGTTTCATGGTTTAAAAGCGCGCATCGAGTCTCGCCTCGCATCCGTCGGTCAAAACGCATACCAACAGCGTTACTTCACCGGCACGGGCTTGGGGATGCATGTCGGTCTGGACCCGCAGTGGTTGACTCGCGATTGGAAATTTGTCTTAGGCGTGCGGCGCGGAAAACTGACGTCCAAGGGGCTCGACACAATCCTGTCGCCGGGATTCTTAGACTGGAAAATCGGCAGCGCCCGCCAAGTCGAAATGCTTTACACCAAGCGGGCACCGGGATTGGACCTGACACCGATGCGCGACGTACCCCGCATCTTGCCATCCCAGGCCGATTGGAGCTTTTTTGAATTGAGCGGTCACGGTGCGGCATGGACGGATGTCTTGGACACGGGGACCATCGCGATTCGTTTGCGTGAACAGTTGATCGACAATCCACGCGAATTGCCGGGCAACCAAACGCTTCACGTGCGAATGAATGACCGTCGCGCGTCGTTGCAGTTCGCGATCTTTGCGATCAATGGATCAGGTGCCGCATGACCAACGATGCACTGGACCGATTTGTCGACGACTATTTTGAACGATTGCTGGCGTGGGTGGAACACATCGAGCGAGACGATGCCACCGATGCATCGCTCGTTCACAAGGATTTGCTAAGTCATCTGCAGCAGTGGCGAGAGAAACATCAAGGCGACCAACGGTGGAAACCGGCCGTCTATGCATTGGCCGCATTATCCGATGAATTGATGCTTGAAACACCTTGGCCCGGCCGAACATGGTGGAACGATCATGTTTTCGAAGTCCACTTGTTTGGAACCCGCCGCTGCAGCGATCAATTTTTTGTGCTCGCACGCAAAGCCGCTCGCGATCCATCCAGCGGAGTCTTACGCGTCTTTCATGACTGCGTCTTGCTCGGGTTTCGAGGCATTTATGCGATCACCGAACTCGGCGAATCGGTGACGCGTGAACTGGGGATTCCGCCAACGCTGGACATGTGGTTGATGCAGACGCAGCAGCGACTGGGCGAAGACCCCCGCAGCGAGCACGCGGAACCCTTCCACCGTCAACTGGTCGGTGCGGCGCCACAGTCTAGCCGCCACAAAATCGTTTGGTGGTCCGTCGCGGCCGGAACCATGCTGGTCGCCAATATCGCCGCGTTCAGCTTGTTATTACACACTTAAGCTCTCAAGCTTGACGAGAACCATCCACCATGTCCGATGAAGCAAAGCCGACCGCCATGCAAAAGATCAAGTCGTATTTTGATCTATCGCTTGCTGCGCTGGTTTCGCTGGTCGTCGGCGTTATCTTATTGGCGCTTGCCGGCATCGCGTGGCTGATCTATTCACTCGACGCAACGCGAATCGCTTGGGGCGACTATATGACGACCCCACGCATTGTCGGTCTTGTCGGCCTCTGGGTTCTGTCGGTTGCGACGACGTATTTTTCGGTTCGCGTTTGGATGAGTGATGTCCCCGTGGGCGACCGTCGCATTCGCGAAGGCTGGAAAGCGGGCATGAAGTTGCTTTCCAAACACGGTGTCGCCTTGGCCGATCTGCCATGCTTTGTCGTGTTCGGGTGTACGAACCGACACGAACAAGACTTACTGGTCGGTGCTGACGGTCACGGGACGATCCATCAATCGTCCGCAGGTCTGCCCGCGATCGATTGGCATTTGAGTGATGAACGCATCATGATTTTCTGCCGAGACATTGGCGTCTACGGAAGCTTGATGCAAAACTTTGATGCATCCGAAACGTTTGCCACCGCGGGTTCATCCACGACAACGCAAACGGCCACGCCACGCCGCGAAGCGAGCATCGCCACCGATGCCGATACAAAGGATGCCGAAAAAAACGCTGCAAGCGACGACGCCAATACGGAATCCGATATCGACCAGCAAGCCAATCAGGATGCTTCCTCCCATGCAAATGCAGCCGATACGCAGTCGGACGATGATCCCGAATCATCTGATGAATCGACATTGTCGCCCGAGTTGTCCGATACGAATTCGTCTGCATCCGCGCCGACCTTGACGGCCGACCCGGTGGTGAAGTCTTCCGGAACGGGTACTGACGTCGCGGCACGTGCGGAGACGATCACCAGCGCTCTGACGAGCTTGGATCGAGCCAACGCATTGGTTCGGGACGCATTGGTTGCCGATCCACAGGCGATCGATGCCACGCCCCTGATTAGCGAGGAGGTGGTCGAAACCCCATCGATCACTTCAATTCAAGCGACGGAATCTCAAGCTCTGCTTTCACAATTCTGTACGCGACTGCGCGCCTCGCGATTTCCGCATAGTGCGATCAACGGCGCGCTCGTCGTGGTTGATGCGGCCGTGGTGGCGGCAAGCAATCAATCGGCGCGTACGGTGGGTCGAGCCATTCGCAGTGACTTGGATCAATTGCGAGTCGAACTGGGTGTTAGCAGTCCCGTCACGATGTTGGTGGCCGAAAAAGAACACGCTGATGACTTCGCCGAACTGGGACGTCGTCTACGCATCATTGGCCAAGACCAGGATATCGCCTTAGGAAAAGAATTCGAATCGGCCGAGCTCCCGACGGTTGCCGCAATGAACCAATTGGCGGGCGATTCGGTCAGACAAATACAGCATCGGATTCATCAAATTTTTCACACGCCACGCTCTCTGGCACAGCCACAGAACCATCGACTGGTTCGCGTTCTAATCCAATGTCGCCGATGGTCCGACGCGCTGCGTGCGTTGATGGTGGAAAGTTGTGCATCGGCCGAAACAAGTCATGAATCCGCTAGCGATGCGCCCATCGTCAGCGGTTTGTATATTGCACCGGCAGGTAAATCCTCACACGCGGCATCATCTCAGAAATCGTCGATGTTGACCGCTGGATTCATCCGAGCGGTACTGGACCGCATGGTGGACCAGCAGAATCATCTGGCGTGGACGAGCAAAGAACGACAACGTGGCGCAAAGCACCAGTGGACTGTCAATCTGCTCCGTATGTTGACTTTAGTCTTGGCAATCGCTTTCGCGCTTCAACTATGGATTTCAATGTCGAGATAGCTGAACAGAAAAAATTGAGTTTTTCGGTCAAAGTGACTCAGACGCCACGGCACAAGGGTCGATCTAACCGTTAAAGCCTGACAGCATGTCGCTGAGGGCGCGTTATGAAACTTACGCATCTGATCAGCTAATGTTGGCCGCTGACCCTCAGCAATTAAGACAGCCTGTTACTCCAGATTCACCGGTCGGTTCGAATCTGGAATACGACGCCCGATTCATGGAAATGTCACGGCTGGCTGAAGGCACACGCGAACAGCAATACGGCAATACGATCATTGCCGCTCATCCGCCTGATTGGCGCGGCGCGCTGCAAATTGCAGACGAATTGGCCGGTGAGACTCGCGACCTGCGAGTTGCAGTCATGATCATCGAAGGACTCGCGCACACCGACGGCATTGACGGATTGGCGGAAGGCTTTGAACTGCTGCAGCATTGGATCTGCGGGTTCTGGAACGACATCCACCCACAATTAGACGAAACCGACGGTCGCGACCCATTCGTCCGCATCAATACACTCGGTCGACTCTGTGACAGCGAGCGATTGCTGAGTCTGATCAACAAGATCCCGCTGGTCGAAGCACCGCCGCACATGTTGGTCACCCTAAGTGACGTGCGCTGGGCCAACGGAAACACATCGGGCCAACCCAGCACCGCCAGCGATCGCGCCACGCCCATGGAAATCGAAGCGGCGTTCTTGGCCCTGCCACTGGGCGAACTGCGGCACCGATACGAAACCTGTTTACGGGCTGAAAACGCGTTGGTCGCGACCATCGATTTCCTGGAACAAACCTGCGGCAAAGGCGTTTGGGACGCGACGGCCTTGATCGGCAAGATCAATGCGTGCACGGATTTGCTGAAACAACAATTGCGGCTCAGGCTCTCGGCATCCGATGCGGTCGTTGCGGATGTTTCGGCCGCCAACAAATTGCGTCATGACGACGGACACGATTCCAACTGGGGTCCGCACAGCATTGACCAATCGATCACCAGCCTTAGCCGCATTCGCGTCGACTCGCGCGACGAAGCCGAGCAAGTTATCGAGGCTGCAACCCAGTACTTTGAACGCTACGAACCATCTAGCCCTGTACCGCTGTTACTGAGGCGGGCCAAGCGGATGATCAATCAAGATTTTGTTGACATCCTGCGTGACCTGGCACCCGGGGCACTGGAACAAGCCAAAACGTTGACCGGCGATTTAGACGAATAATCGATCGCCTAAACTATTTTTTCTCACTTAAACCTGTTGTCGTACGAATCGAAAAGGTGACCTGATGTCCGAAAGCAGTCAAAAATTTATCTCGCGAAATCGGCCGCCACGTGTGCAGATCGAATACGACGTGGAAACATACGGCAGTGAAAAGTCAGTTCAACTGCCATTCGTGATGGGCGTGTTCGCGGACCTGTCGGGCAATCCTTCCGAGCCACTTGGCGACGTCGCGGAACGCAAGTTCTTGGAAACCGACATCGACAATTTCGACGAACGCCTGAAATCGATGAAGCCGCGCGCCGCGTTCCAAGTGAAAAACACTTTGACGGGCGAAGGCAATTTGAATGTCGATTTGACGTTTGAATCAATGGACGACTTTTCACCTGGACGCGTTGCCGAACGTGTCGAACCACTCGACAAATTGCTGAACGCTCGTACGCAACTGACGCAGCTAGCGACGTACATGGACGGCAAGACGGGCGCCGAAGAATTGGTCGCTCGTTTGATCAACGATCCCGAGTTGCTGAAAGAGCTTGCCGAAAAACCGATGACGGTAGAAACCGACGCGCCGGAATCCGACGCGGCATAAAACTGTTTACTTAACGATCCAATCTAACGACGGCGAACTGCCGAACACGCCTAAATCAATGGGAATTCAAGGATGAGTGAAACCAAAGACGCAAAGTCGGCCGAAGCAGACGCCGTGGACACAATCACGTTGGACACGCTAAGCGAATTGCTGGATGCCGAGTTTCGCCCGCGCAGCAGCGAAGCGGGCACCGCGGTTGTCGAAGCAGTCAATACGCTCGCACAACAGTTGGTCACCAACGAAATGATCGTGGGCGAAGACGCCACGAAAACGATCGAAGCTCTCGTCGCCGAAATCGATCGCAAGATCGCCGAGCAAATGAACGAGATTCTTCATCACGACGACTTCCAGACATTGGAAGGTGCTTGGCGTGGCTTCTCGTACTTGGTCAATAACACCGAGACCGACGAGATGCTAAAAATTCGCGTCATGAACATCTCCAAAAAGGACTTGCATAAGACCTTAAAGAAATTCAAAGGCACTGCTTGGGATCAAAGCCCGATCTTCAAGAAACTGTACGAAGAAGAGTACGGTCAGTTCGGCGGCGAACCCTACGGCGCTTTGATCGGCGATTACCACTTTGATCATACGCCGGTTGACGTGGAATTGCTGGGCGAGATTGCCAAGCTTGCCGCAGCCGCCCACGCGCCGTTCATCACCGGTGCCAGCCCATCGCTGATGCATATGTCATCCTGGCAAGAACTGAGCAATCCACGCGATTTGACCAAGATCTTTCAGACCGTCGAATACGCATCTTGGCGTTCGCTTCGCGACGACGAAGATTCGCGGTACGTCGGTTTGACCATGCCTCGTTTCCTTGCCCGACAACCTTACGGCGCGGCCAGCAATCCCGTCGAAGAGTTTGCGTTCGAAGAGGACACCGCAGGTCCCGACCACAGCCGGTATGTCTGGAGCAACAGTGCGTACGCTTTCGCGGTCAACATCAATCGTTCATTCAAGATGCACGGTTGGTGCTCGCGAATTCGCGGGATCGAATCCGGCG
Source organism: uncultured Pirellulaceae bacterium (assembly GCA_963975425.1). Taxonomy (GTDB): domain Bacteria; phylum Planctomycetota; class Planctomycetia; order Pirellulales; family Pirellulaceae; genus CAXBGS01. Next base: position 1,284,327 of record CAXBGS010000001.1, on the reverse strand, counting down.
GGTCGGTCGAAAAACTGCCCGTTCATGTGTTCCCCACCGACGACGGCGGGATCGACATGAAATGCCCGACCGAAATCGCGATCAGTGACCGTCGTGAAGCCGAATTGGCAAAGAACGGCTTGATGCCACTGGTGTTCCGCAAGAACAGCGACTTGGCGGCCTTCATCGGCGCACAATCGCTGAACAATCCTACGTTGTTTGAAGACGACGACGCGACTGCAAATGCACGGCTTTCGGGTCGGCTGCCATACTTGTTCGCGGTATGCCGTTTTGCACACTACCTGAAGTGTATCGTTCGTGACAAAGTTGGATCGTTCAAAGAGCGAAGCGACATGCAAATCTGGTTGAACAACTGGATCAGCCAGTATGTCGACACCAACCCGGCAACCGCGTCGGAACTGGACAAGGCACGACGCCCGTTGGCGGGTGCCGAAGTTGTCGTCGAAGAAATCGAAGGCAACCCGGGTTACTACAACGCGAAGTTCTTCCTGCGACCGCACTATCAACTGGAAGGTTTGACGGTTTCGCTACGTTTGGTTAGCAAGTTGCCTTCGGCCAAGGCTGCTTAACAACCCGACCACGACTCAATTGATTCCAAAACAAAATAAGCAGGGAGAATAATATGATTCTGTTGAAATTCAAAAAGGAAATCAAAGGCGATGCGACTTCGGCCGGCTTCGAAGATCAGATCAAGCTGATCTCGACCTCGTTCAGCGCCTCGCGGATGGTTTCGGTTCCCTCGGGCAGTTCGGCTCGTGAAACGGGAACACCGGTTTTCTCTGAAGTGCAATGTGCGAAAGATTTCGACATCGCATCGACCGAACTGTTCATGCAAAGTGTCTCCGGTGCAAGCCTCGAGGAGGCTTCGCTGACTTACTTGCAGACCGACAGCGAAGGTAACCCGCAAGTCTATTTGGTGGTGACGCTAACCGATCCGATCGTGACGAGTTATTCGCACAGCGGATCGATGGGCGACAAACCCGGCGAAAGTTTCTCGCTGAACTTTACCAAGATCGCTTTGGCTTACACTCAGTACACGGGTGAAAAGGCGACCAAGGCTTCGCCAAAGGGTTGGAATCTGCTGACCGCGTCGGCCGCCTAACGCTTAGGCGACTGGTTCAGATCGCACTCGACCGGATCTTGCCGCTGGCAGGTTCGGCGAGGTGCCGTCAGGTGATGGTTCATGCCGGAACGGCGTTCACGTTGTCCCGGCCAACTATCCATGGGTCCTTTGATGCACGCCAACACCAATCCGGATCGCCCGTCGTCATCGCTGCTGTATCGCTTGATCAGCGGCGACGACACCGAGCCTGTCACGACCGCGGTCGTGCCGGCGACGGTGGCGCGAACCGGTGGCGCATCGCAAAGCATCCGAACCACTCGTCGCCAGCACGCCAAGTTGATGTCGACCCTGCGTTGGCAGATCGAACAAGACCTGATGGCATTGTTCGGCACACGGCGGATGTCATGCGACACTGACCTGAACGCGTGGCCGATGGTCAGACGCAGCGTCTTGAACTATGGAATTCCCGACCTGTCGGGCTCGACCGGCAGCAGCATCGATACGCGACGCCTACAACGAGAACTCGTCGATGCGATCAAGTGCTACGAACCCCGTTTGAAACCGGAAACGTTGACAGTCACCTGCCAAGTGCGAGAACACACAAACGAAGGCGTATTGGTGCAAATCGAAGCAATGTTCGGACCGGCCGATGCGTTGGAATCGTTCGCACTGGGGCTTTCGATTTGTTTGGGATCGGGCCAGTGCCGGAAAATCCCGGCAAGGCAAGCTGCTTAGCCGGTCTCACGCGAATTTAACTTCGAAACCGAAGTCCCGGTCGACACTGAATCAAGACGTGAAAACAGACTTGAGAACACTGCTCAGTGGGATCTTGTCGTGGAATTGTTTGCCGGAAACACAACCGAGAAACGGAACGCATGGAAGCGCAATTCCTTGACCATTACAACCGCGAACTCGGCTACCTTCGCGAACTCGGAGGCGAGTTTGCGCAAGAGTACCCTGCGGTGGCCGGTCGCTTGGGAATGGACGAGTTTTCCTGCAGCGACCCGTTTGTCGAACGGCTGTTAGAAGGTTTCGCGTTTCTCGCGGCCCGTGTCCATCGGCGAATCGATGCGGAATTCCCGCAATTCACACGTGGATTGCTGGAATCGATCTATCCGCACTACACCCGTCCGATTCCCGCCGCGGCGATGGTTTCGGTGCAACCGGATCCGGACGAGGGTTCGCTGGTCGATGGATATCGATTGCCTCGCGGAACACGCTTGCAGGGTCCCAGCAGTGCGCATCAGCCGACACCTTGTCGTTTCGAAACGACTCAAGATTTAGACCTGTGGCCGATTCGTGTCACCGATGTCTCGTTGATTCAGCGTGGTTCGGCGCACGACCGACCACTGCCGTCATCGATGAGTGGACCGTCGGTCCGATCCGGACTGCGAATCACACTGGAAACGACGGGTGGCCTGCCGATGTCGTCGGTCAAGCTGGATCGATTGCCGATTCACTTGCGAGGCGGCGAGATCGCGCATCAATTGCTCGAGTTATTGATCGCTCATAGCATCTCCATCGATGCCGGCGACGCGGATGCAGATCGTTGGCACCGCCTGGCCCCCTCATCGATTTCGGCGGGCGGTTTCGCGGCCGAGGAATCGTTGTTGCCCGATGAACCACGTTCGTTCAGTGGATACCGTTTGCTGCAAGAGTATTTTCTATTACCCGAAAAGTTCTTGTTCGTCACGATTGAAGGACTGCAGCGAGCGATCGCCGGAGCGACCGGAAAGCAACTTGAAATCGTGATCGGATTCGACACCAACAATCGTGAGTTGGCCGGTCGCGTCGGCCGTGAACACATCGCCATGCATTGTGTTCCGGCAATCAATCTGTTCAAACGCCGCGCCGATCGCATTCAGATTTCTGATGCCAAGAGCGAACACCAACTGTTGGTCGATCGCAGTCGTCCCATGGATTTTGAAATCTGGTCGATCGAACAACTCTTTGGCCACGGGAAGACTCCACAACAAGAAGTCGAATTCTTGCCACTTTACGCGCCGCCCACCGCCATGGCGGCGCGCCGCCAGCACGCCACCTATTACACGATCGATCGACGACCGCGACATCCGTCGACCAATCAGCGCGAGTACGGTCACCGGTCGCCTTACTTGGGTACGGAAGTGTTTGTGACGCTGACGGATTCGAATCAACGACCCTCACGACAAATGATTCGGCAACTTTCGTCGTCGGTTTACTGCACCAATCGCGACTTGGCGCTGCTGAAACCGCCGGCGGGTTGGCGCGATGCTTTCACGCTCGACGGCGCAGGTCCGGTTGCGTCGATCACGTGTTTGACCGGACCGACTCCGCCACGATCGCCTTTGACAACCGAGGACGGCGAAACCTGCTGGCGTCTGGTGAATCATCTGACGTCAAACTTCTTGGCATTGTCCGATCATCAAAGCCTCAACGCGGTGGACAGCGGCAACGCTCACGTCGACCAAGCTGCCGCGGCACTGTTGCGTCAGATGCTGTACTTGTATTGCCCCGAGGATTTGCCGGCCGCGAAACGTCAAGTCGATGGCATTCTTGGAGTTCGACATTCCGCCGTCACGCGACAATTGCCATTCGCAGGCCCGATCGTACACGGCCGGGGCGTCCACTTGGACCTGGAGATGGACGAAGCCGCATTCGAAGGCAGCGGCGCATTCTTGTTGGCCAGCGTGATCGAACAGTTCGCGGCAAGATTTGTTTCAATCAACGGGTTCACGCAAACGTCGATCCGCACACCGACGCGAGGACCAGTTCATCGTTGGCCCGTGCGAGTCGGATCGGTCTCGCTGGTCTAAGGTGCATCCATGACGCATACGAAATCAAGCACCGAACAGCCTAAGGACTGGAATCAGCTGATCACCGGCCCGCTGGATCAGTCCGTCCACCAAGTTGGATTCTTTCAAGCGATCCGGCGTATCGAAGAGCATGCTCGCGAGTTTCCTCGTGTCGGTCACGCCCAGCAAGTCGACCAGGACCCGCTGCGCATTCGCCAGACGGTCGAACTTGATTTTGCCGCCGCGACGGTCGACCGAATCGATTCGGCACACGACGGCCGAGCAAACTTGAGTCAGCGGTTCTTTGGTCTATTGGGCCCGGGCGGGCCACTGCCGTTGTCGATGACGGAACAGGTTCGGCACGAGTCGCGACACAACGGCGATGCGACGATGGAGTCGTTCCTGAATATCTTTCACCATCGCATGGCGACCCTGTTCTATCGCGCCTGGAGCAGCAGTCGCGGCGCCGTCCAGCGAGATCGGCCCGACGAAGACCGGTTCAGCGCATTTCTGAGTGCGTTGTCGGGTGTCTTGGGTGAACCTACCCCCGGCGCCGATGATGCAGGTGATCGACAGCTTGAATCTGACGAAACGCGGATTCATTTTACCGGCCGTTTTGCCTCGGCGCATCGCAATGCCGAGGGCCTCGGCGCCGTGGTCGCAACGACTCTGCGAGCGGGCGTGCGAGTGAGATCGTTTTTGCTTCGCCACTTAAGGCTAGAGAACGAAGATCGCACATTGCTTTCGGTGACGCCCACCGCGGAAGGCCGCGGCGGTCGGCTTGGCCAGAGCGTTGTCTTGGGCCGCAGTGTCCCCGATCGTCGCTCGATGGTCGGACTGGATATCGGACCGATCGACTTGCGACGATTCCAAAGCCTTCTGCCGGGCGGAGAGCTTCACAATTCGCTAAGGCGTCTTGTCCGAGGTTATGTCGATCCGTCGATCGAATGCCGAGTCCGGTTGATTCTTGATCAACGTAAGGTTCCGCGCATGACGTTGGGGCAAATTGGCACACTGGGCCGAAACGCTTGGCTTCACAGCCGGCCGCCCGGTCAAGATGCCGGCGACTGTCAGTTCCTCTTATAAGTTGGCATTGGCGATCCGATGAGCATCACGCAAGACACCCGACCACTATCAATCGCAACGCCACTTGGCGACAACGCGTTGGTCTTGCTGCGCGTCAATTGGTCCGAACAGCTCGGCCGTCCGTTCCAAGGCGAACTGGATTTGGTCAGCGAGCAAGGCGATATTGATCCACTTGACCTATTGAAGCAGCCGGTTTCGATCCGCGTTGGCGATCCAAGCGACGATGGCTCGCCCAGCTACTTGCACGGCTTCATCTCGGCGATAGGTCAAACGGGATTTAACCGCGGACTGTACGATTACCACGCCACCGTCGTGCCCTGGTTCGGATTGCTGAAACATGTCGGTGGATCACAAATTTTTCAACAACAATCCGCCGTTGATATTGCCAAAGCCGTGATCGAAACCCGCGGATTCAGTGGCCAGCTTGAAGACCGTTTGACACAAACCTATCGCGAGCGTGCGTATTGTGTGCAGTACGGCGAATCGGACTTTCAGTTCCTCAGTCGGCTGTTCGAAGAAGAGGGCATCTATTATTCGTTCGAGTACACCGACGAGACTCACACGATGGTGTTGTGCGATGACGTCAGTGCGCACAACGCGAATCCAGACATGGCTTCGTTGCCCTATCACGGCATCGAAGACGACGGCAGCGAGGCCTGTGTATCAAAGTGGACGGATCGCCGACAATTCAACACGGCCTCTTACGTCTTGAAGGATTACGACTTCCAAAAGCCGCGCGCCGAAATGACAGTCCGTCAAAACGCGTCGGATACCGCAAGTGAATGGCAGTGGTACGAGTTTCCTGGGCGGTACTTTGAGACCGCCGACGGTGAACATTACGCACGAGTGCTGACCGAGGCCGCGAGCGCCGGTCAACAGTCCGCCAGCGTCGAAGTCGCCACTCACGGTTTGCAAAGCGGAAACCTGTTGACAATTGAGTCACACCCGCGAGACGCGCTCAATCAAGAGTACCTGATCACCGCCACACAAATTCAAGCAACCGCGCCCGATATCACCGCCGGGTCAGGCGGCGGTGGTGGATTCGGATTCGTCGGACAGTTGCAAATCCAACCCTCATCGATCCCCTTTCGTGCCAGTCACCAAACGTCGCGTCCGGTGATGCCGGGCCCCCAAATCGCTACCGTCGTGGGGCCGGACGGTGAAGAGATCTGGACCGATTCGTATGGACGCATCAAAGTCCAATTCGCCTGGGACATGATGGGAACCGGCGACGACACCAGTTCGTGCTGGATTCGCGTCACCCAACCTTGGACGGGAAAAGGATGGGGCGCCGTTTCGATCCCTCGCGTCGGTGAAGAAGTCATCGTTGCCTTTCTCGATGGCGATGTGGATCGCCCGATCGTGACCGGCCGAGTCTTCAACGCCGATCGCATGCCGCCCGAAGCCTTGGCCGACGGACAAGCAAAGACCGTCTTTCGCACAAGAAGCACGAAAGAGGGCGACGTGGAATGCTTCCATGAATTGACCTTCGACGATACCAAAGACGCTGAACTGATTTACTTGCACAGCGAACGTGACTTTCAACGCGTGGTCGAAAACAACGACTCGTTGATGGTTGGTTTTGAAAAGCAAGACAGTGGCGACCAAGCGATCGAAATCTATAACGACCAAAGCTTGATTGTCGGCGTCGGCAGTGGCAGCGGCAGCCAAACCATCGAAATCGGGCAAGACCGAACCACCACGATCGATGCCGGTGACGACACGCTGACCATCAAACAAGGTGATCAAAATGTGAACGCCGAGAGCGGCGCCATTTCGATCCAAGCGGCGACGTCGATCACCCTGCAGTGTGGCGACTCGAGCATTCAAATCACCCCCACCGGTATCACGATTCAATCGACGCAAATCGATATCAACGCCGATGCACAAGCCAATATCGCCGCACCCGAGGTTAACGCATCCGCCGACGCATCACTTGCGATCAGTGGTGGTGCGACCGCTGCGCTGACCAGTGACGGACAACTAACGGTTCAAGGCGCGGTTGTTCAAATCAATTGACCGACCGCCCTGCAATTACACCCATCCTCTTTGGATTGATCGTTCCCATGCCTCTGTTACTGACCGCTCGCATCGCCGACGCCGACGTTCGTCGCTTGACGCTACGTCTAGGCCAGGAAGCGCGCGTGGGCAGCAGCGAATGGGTTGAACTCAGTTTGCCTGAGGACGATGATCTGGCTGAAGAGCACTTTGTCGTTCGATGCCAGAGCGACGCAACGGTCGAAGTACTCGGAGAGAAGCCCGCATTGAAAGTCGCCGATGATGTCTGCCAGCGACTGGCGTTATCACGCGACACCGACACGCTGACGCGATTTGTTGCCGGCAGCACGGAATTTTCGATTCGTTGGTCACCTGATTTTCTGCCATCGGCGCGCACGACCGAATCACTGGGCAACCCACCGGCGGAAACGGTTATCGACGAATCCCCGCGGATCGCTGCGGTTGGCAACGCGATGTCGTTGTCGCCCGAAGCGGTGGCCATCCAGTCACAACCGGATCGAGCCGACGAATATTTCGACCGATTGGTGTCTGCCGAATACTTCGATGATGCCATTCGCTTTGCCGCTGGCTTTCTGTCACCCAGCGATGCCGTCGCCTGGGCCGTCCGAACAGGATCACTCGAAGGGGAAACGCCCATGCCGTTGGTCCAAATGATCGGCAACTGGATCGAATCGTGCGGCAATGCGGCGGAGTCTGAAAAGTGGCGATGCGAAATCCGAAACATGTTGGCCGGCGCACAGCCGACAAACGTTGCGAAATGGATCGGGCAAGCAATTGTCTATACCGATGGCAGCCTTGCCCCCAGCGACCAACAGGTCATCCGTCCACCAAGCCATTTATGCGGAATCGCTGTCCTGACGGCCCACCGCTGGGCAGTCGCAAAACAGCCGGACCGATCCGCTGCGGTCGGTCGCTGGATCCAGCTTGCCGCTGAGACGCTTTCGCAAAGCAGCACGACCGAGCACAGCACCACTAAGCACCCGGAGGAAACGGACAATGCCGCCCGCCGCGAGATTAACTGACCCACACAGCTGCAGTTCCGTAACCGGCGTTGTGCCACACGTCGGCGGTCCGATCGATGGTCCCGGCGCGCCGACGGTGTTGATCGGTGGTTTGCCGGCCGCGATCGTCGGCGATATGGCGACGTGCAACGGCCCGCCCGACGCTCTGATTCAAGGATCGGCTACCGTTTTGATTGGCGGCATGCCCGCAGTTCGGCTGGGCGACCCCACCGAGCACGGCGGATCGGTGACGGCTGGCGAACCGACCGTACTGATCGGCGGATAAATAAAGGAAGGGATGTCGACAACAACCAACACCAACGATTTGCCTTTGCGCGAAACGCGTCTGATGGATTGGCGGCGTGCGACCGATGCGCGGCGATTGACGCTGCGCGCTCGTGCCATCGTGTTGGTTGCGACCGTGTCGGCGCTTATTCTTTTCACGTTTGTTGCGCTGCGACCGCTATCATCCACACGACTAGAATTTATTTCGGTTGGACCGGGCACTGCTGCAGAAGCATCGGATCCGCTAGCCATCCAAGTTGCCCACAGAACATTGACGCGCCTTCGCGAATTTGCCCAGACGCTTCCGACAGCGAACAGCGGAAACGTTCGCGATTTTTCGGATCCGGAAGACTCGCTTGACCTCGACGAGTCCCCTCACCAGCCGTTGGTGATTCATGTGGTGGGATCGGCAACGGTCAAAGACGGACGGGCCGTGATGATCCCACCGCAAAACGATGCACAATCTGCATCAGGTTTGTTGGATGTCGCGTCTATGCTGCAGCAGCTTGAGGGATCTCGTTCAAACGCGATCGTCCTGCTGGATGTCATCGATGATGACAATCGAAAAATTGGTGCCTTGCCGGAATTGAACGCGTGGCGATTTGCACGCTGTCTTGATCAGCAAATGACAAAGATGAGCGAAAGTCGCTTCGCTGTTCTCCTTCAGCAATCGCAAGTTGCATTGTCAGACGAAGACAGCGCCGAGACGGTATCCGGCTTGACGCGCCGTTTTATGGAAGCTTTCCAAGACGACAATGACACCAACCAAGACGGAACCATTTCCGCGGCCGAATTGCTTGAGGCCATCACAGCGATCGACCAAGCGCAACACAATCAGCGTGCCCCACGCGTGTTCACCAATACGACTCGATCAAGTTGGAACCAAGTCGCGTTGGTGCCGACGGTGGGTTTGCCGACGCTTGAAAGTATGCACAGTCCAGAGGCAGCCAGTTCAGAGACAACCGCAGCGGAAGCGGACCGTAGCGAAACGGCACCAAAAAATCCGGATCAGAAAACCGCCGACGTTGCGTCAGAATCACCGACGGATACTAGATCAGTCCAGGAACTGGCAATCACGGCGCCGACATTGCCACTTGCGATTGGCATGTACGATTCGGGGCTCCAAACCAGCCAGATCGACTTCGCCGCCGAAGCCAACCAAAAGCTGACGGAACTGTTGTACGTGGATTCGCTGGAAGACGACGCCGTCGCCTGGCTGGCCACGGCGAAGGTCCAGTCGGCACCCTGGGACGAGATCCTGTGGATGCGAACCGTCATCAAACAGCAGGTTCCCTGGCCCTTAAAAAAGCAGTTGATCCACTGCCGTGTCAAAGCGAATCAAGTCGCGATTCAGCCTACGGTTCGCCAGTGGTTTGCGGATGTCTGGACGAACGCTCAGTGGAAACGCTTGGACGCCGAACGGACGCTTGTCAGCCCCGTACGGCACGACGATCACGCTTATATCCGCGGCAAGGCGGATGAGGCAATTCGACTCTACGACTTCCTTAGCGATAGCGCACAAACGATCGATCGAGCCGTGCAGCTATGCCGAACCATTCGCTTGAATATCAACCAACGCATCGCCGAACCTGTTCTCGCGAGAACGCCCAATGACGATGTCATCTGTCAACTGCTGCGAGAAACGATCGAATTGCAAGCCTGGCTCGACCGCGGACAGGGCGATGCGATTCACGACTGCAAACGGCTGATCGAATCCATCACGGCTCGCCAGAGGGCGATTGAGGGCCGCGGTTTGGCGCAAACGGAAGGTTCAGTGAATGGTTCGAGCGATCGATTTCTTGAGACCTCACGCGTACGTATCTCGCGTTCTTCGCTCGCAATCCGGCTAATCCGACATCGCGATCCCGATTCGAGTCTTGAAAGACTCAACAGCGCCACCGAGCATGCAATCAACGTCTTGAATAATAGTTCGTCGTCGCAGGACGAGATCGTCGTCGCGGCCATGGCGTTTCAACTGGAAGCCCAACGTCTGGCCGTCACTCATGATTCATCGACTGAAATTGATGAAGCGCAACGACAAACGGATCGCTGGGCAACCATTGTTGCTTCACTGGCAGATGACACCAGGCAATTTGCCTCGGACGCGACCAGCGACGAACGACAGGCACTCGATCAAATCAACAGTCGATGCGCTAGAATCGCCTTGGCATTGGGACAAAGTACAAACAATCGGGTTGCGAACGATTTTCGATTCAAAGTCATGACGGCTGGATCGCTGGCCGTTTCAGACCAAGCATCGATCCGGTTCGCGGTGCAACCGACGTCGGAATCATCGGACGCCGGAAGATTGGAAATCGAATTTGATGACCAGACGGTTGCACTCAGTCTTTCCGAGGAAACAAAGACCGCCGCATCGGTGGAATTACATCCGATTGGCGACCGAGACTACCGCACGACCGCTACGCAGCGATACACAAAACACTTGTCAAAGCGCAGAAAAGACTCCGAGTTGTCCGCAGAAATCATGCTGCGTCGTCTTATCATCCCGGGCGACGGATTCCAGCCACAGCGGACGGCCATCAATCTTCGCTGGATCACCAAAGACAACATCTATCGGGCTTGCATCCCATTCGATTTACCTCTGCCCCCGATCGCAAAACTTGGTTTCTTGGCGAACCAATCCACGCCTTCTGGCATCGTTGACCACCCACCGCGTTGGACCATGCACGCCAACCGCATCGAGCATCGGTACCTGAGCATTGCACCAATCGATCCAGCGACAAAAAGTGTGACGCTGCGTCTGCTTGGCTGGCAAGAACCAAACCTCGTAACGCCTCCTCCGATGAACAAGAGCGACGCGGATCAATGGTTGTCAGAGCACGCCGCGCCGACGGTGCTTGCAAGTCATCCGGGGCTGAAACTCGGCAATGGTTCGCAAGTGCCTATCCTATTTCCGCCGCAAAAGCTTGATCCTGCGTCGGCACCCGCGCTGATTGGTTCGTTGTGGTGCGAAGTGACCGACACCCAGCGTGAAATCGTGCAAATGATCGACGTCAGCCCGAACGTCTATCGTCCCGGATCGCTTATCCAGCCGCTCGTTTCATACGATCATGCCAGCCAACTGATTTCGTTCACGTTGCGCGGCGCATCACCACAGCTTGGTCATGGCGATACGCACGTACGTGTCGCCGCCATCGATACGGTGACCGATCAGGTCATCGCCAGCGGTGATGCGGTGGTCGGTCCCGAACAGACGATCCAAAAGACTCTTAGTGCCGCCGGCGCGGTGGGCCATCCCGTGCGTCTGCGGCTAACGGTCGATGAGTGGCCCAGCGCGTTTGTCTATGAGTTCGATACCGATCGCAGCCACAGTGAACTTGCAGTTTCCGATCATCGCGCGGCAATCGAAATCGTTCAGCCGACGAGCGAAATTGTCATGGATCCATCGTCGTCCGAGGTCAAGGCCGACGTTTGGGTCGACGTCAGCGACAGCGTTTTCCGATACGGCTCTGATACGGTCACGTTGGGGCTGGACTTGAATAATGACCGATTTTTGCATGATGATCCGCATGCCAGCGTTACGCTTCCCGTCGGAGTGCAATTCAGTTGGTCCGGTGTCGATGACAAGGGACACATCGGAATCCGCAGTCGCGTGGCGCCGCACCGGCTGACCGTACCTGTCGGGATCGTCAAGAATCGACGTGTCGCACTGGCGGCGAAACTTCAACGTGGCGACACAGTGACGTGGAGCCGTCCCCTGCCAGTGGTGTTCGACGCCAAACCGCCGGAAGTCAAAGACGTCGATTTCGCATCACCGCTGCCTGCCGTCTTGGGCGCTCCCGCCGACGTGCGCGTCAGCATCGACGATGCCGGACTGAGCGGTGCCGCATCGGTTCAAGGCGGCTGGTCGATCGACGGAGGCCAAGAGTTCACCGCCGCCGTCAAACCGGTACCCGCGACAAAATTGGGGGACGGCCGCTGGGCGATCACACTGCCGACGGACAAGCTGGCCTCGGGCGTTCACCAAATGTTGATCCAAGCCACCGACCGGGCCGGGAACCTCAGCCAAGTCAAAGCCATTTCGGTCCCAGTGCGAACCGCAGCCGAATTACTGGCCGCGAAAGAAGATCAGGCCACCGTCGTGCACGGAAAAATTACTTATGTGACGATTCCCGTTGCCGGTTTGAAGGTTGCTTTGAAACCAAAACCGAAAGAAAAAGACGCTGATTCCGCAGAAAAGGAGCCAGCTGCGGATGACCAAGCGTCGAAATTTGAAAATGAGGTTCAAACCAACCAGGACGGCGGCTTTGAGTTTTCGGGAGTTACCGCAGGTGACTATTTGCTAAGCGTCGAAGGTCTGTACCGCGGGACCAATTATCGCAAACAAATCGACATCGCCGTCAAACCGCCCGAACCTGCCACCGTTCCCACCATCCGCATCGATTAACCACCAGCGACACGTCACGATGAATCCGGAAGCGCCCGTGAAACGCAAACGTCGAACGTGGACGATGATCCTGTTAATGCAGGGTTGTCTGTCGATCGGATCGGGGTGCGCAAGCTTGGCGGCTCTTGATCGTCAGGCCGGCGGTCATTTGCCGCACGGAGTCGTCGAGTCGGCTCATCCCGTACCAATGACCCTGCCTCGATTCTTGGGACTGGACGTCGTGTGCCGCCGTACTGTTCTGTTAGGTCAGGTCACCCGCGAAAAAGCGGCAACGTTCGTCCCCGCACTTGAACCAAAACCGCTGGCGTTACCCGTCTCGCACCCGGCTAACGCCGACTCGCCGTCGCCCGCGGTCGCCGCTGCGCATAAAACGAAAAAAGCAAAGGTGGCCAAGGCAGCCAAGGTGAAAGCCGTCGCGGTACTGGCCGGCGAAGACTGCTCGACTAACCCTCACGTTGAGGAAGGAATCTTGGCGGCACTGGATGATGTCGAAGCGGAAGTCAGGATTGCGGCCATCGAAGCGGTGATTCGATCACAGAAAGGTTGTGATATTGGCTGTGGCGGCTGTTGCAGTGATTTGATTCGCAAAAAGCTAAGCAAGATCGCGTTGGAAAAGACCGGCCCGTGTTGCTGGTTCGAACCCAACTCGAAAGCCAGAAGACTCGCCCGACTTGCGGTCGACGGCTGCGGCGGTCCCCTGCCCTATGACGATTGCCAATGCGGCGGCATCGATGAACTCATCCCGATCGAATCGCCACCAATCGAAATCATCGAAGAAATTTGGTCAACGCCCTGACGTCGAAGCAATCGTCAGGCCCGAACCGATTCCCACGAATCCGCCCGTTGGTGTACCGCCTTTAGGCGGCGCAGCGGCTGAGAAACGATTCCGCCTGAAGGCGGGACACCAACGATGAGTCACGCCAAGTTCGTGACGATCAAGTAAGCGCACTGTCGGTCCTGACGAAAAGAAGACAGTACACCAATCGATTCCCACCAAACCGCCCGTTGGTGTACCGCCTTTAGGCGGCGCAGCGCCTGAGAAGCAATTCCGCCTGAAGGCGGGACACCAACGATGGGGTAATCCAGGTTCGTGACGAACGAGTCAGCACGCTTCCTGTCCTGACGAAAAGATCACGGTACACCAACTGATTCTCACGAATCCGCCCGTTGGTGTACCGCCTTTAGGCGGCGACGCGACTGCGAAGCAATTCCGCCTGAAGGCGGGACACCAACGATTGGGTAATCCAGGTTCGTGACGAACGAGTCAGCACGCTTCCTGTCCTGACGAAAAGATCACGGTACACCAACTGATTCTCACGAATCCGCCCGTTGGTGTACCGCCTTTAGGCGGCGCAGCGACTGCGAAACGATTCCGCCTGAAGGCGGGACACCAACGATGGGGTAATCCAGGTTCGTGACGAGCGAGTCAGCACGCATTCGGCCCTGACGAAAAGATCACAGTACACCAACTAATTCCCACCAATCCTCCCCGTTGGTGTACCGCCTTTAGGCGGCGACGCGCCTGAGAAACGATTCCGCCTAAAGGCGGGACACCAACGATGGGGTAATTCAAGTTCGTGACGATCGAGTCAGCGCGCTGTCGGCCCTGACGAAAAGATCACAGTACACCAATCGATTCCCACCAATCCTCTCGTTGGTGTACCGCCTTTAGGCGGCGACGCGCCTGAGAAACGATTCCGCCTGAAGGCGGGACACCAACTGCGATCGAGTCTTCTCTCACGCCAACCCATTGGCCTTGTGAGCAGGGATGAACCAAACACAGCCTTTTTCCTGCCACCCTCTTGTTTTTGGCTTGCCAAACTCTACATTTTGGGCACTCAAACTTTTCAAGAGGTATGTTGGATGCTGCATTTTCCTAAGTTTTTTCGCGGACGCCGGTTCCCAGCCGCATTCACGCTGGTGGAACTGTTGGTCGTCATTGCGATCATCGGTGCGCTGATCGGCTTGTTGTTACCGGCGGTCCAGAACGTCCGCGAGGCCGCTCGCCGGATGCAGTGCAGCAATCGCTTGAAGCAAATCGGACTGGCACTACACAACTATCACGCGGCGCATCGTCAATTTCCCGCCGGTTATGTCAGCCTTGTCACTCGAGATGGATCCGGACCAACGGGCGCACGGATCGATCCGAACACTTGGGATGCTGGTCCGGGATGGGGTTGGGCATCCGCGATTCTTCCTTACATGGAACAATCCGCACTCACCGAACAGATTCGCGGGGACCGACCCATTTGGGATCCGTCCAACGCGACCGCCGTCGGATCAAGTGTTCCCAGCTATCGTTGTCCATCATCGACCGGTGGTGACGAACCATTGATCGTTCGCGGCGAGACCGGCGTGCCCCTTCGCATCGACGGTAATGAAGTTCGCTTGGGCCGATCCCATTACGTTGCCAGCCATGGGCAAGAATCTTGCTGGGGCGAGTGCGGCAGCGCGGCAACCGGTGAGGTGTTTACGAACATCTATACCATCGAAACCGCAATCATTGCCATCGACGGCGATGCCAGTCGTGTCGCCGACGGTCCATTCTTTCGCAATTCACGAACGCGATTCCGCGACGTTCTCGACGGCACATCGAACACAATCTTTATCGGGGAACACGCTTCCGATCTAAGCGAAAAAACTTGGGTCGGCGTGATTCCCGGCGCGTTCACGCATCCGCGTTTTCAGTCTCCCGAAAACGGTCCAGATGCCGCAGCCACTTTGACGCTCGTTCACTCGGGTCCATCCGGTGGCGAATTGGACATCACGGGTTTTCCGATCATTCACCCGGTGGACTTTCCGACGTATCACGTCGGCCAAATGTATTCGACGCATCCCAGTGGAGGAAACATTGGCTTTGGTGACGGTTCAGTCCGCTTCATCAACGAATTCGTCGATCAAATCACATTCGCGGAAATGTCCAGCATGGCCGAACACGAATTGATCGAAAGCCCACCGTGAAACACTACCGAAATCTTGCCTTAGCGGCTTGCCTGATCCTCTGTTCTGTCATGGCATATCGATGGTTGTCTGCAAAGAACATCGACGTATCCGACGACGGCTACCAGATTCTGCTTGCGCTCGATTCAACCTGTGCGAGGCAACAATCGGACCGACTTGCGCAGATCGAAAGAATGATCGAAGCTCACTCAGCGTTTTCCCAAGCCGAGAGCAATGGTTTGCAGGAAATCATCAACGAAGCGAAATCGGGTGGCTGGACCGAGGCAAGGCAAATGACTCGAGACTTGATGCGTTCACAAATTCGATCCGCGCCTTGATCGATTGCAACGTCGCCGCGTCGATGAAAACGCCCTGTCCCAGAACAGGATCAGTCGACTTCTTTTTCCATCAACAAAATTCGACATCGTTGCGATAGGAATTGCCGCATTCTTGGATCAACGTGATTTCATGCGTTGGGCAAGGATCGCGGCGGCGGGCTGGATGGTGCAGCGATGCTTTAACCACAGCATCGACGATTCATCAAACAGCTCGCTGACGATCGATTCCGCGAGCTCGCAGTTATCGGCGATCAGGTGCGTTGCCAATTCGGTAGCCATTTTTTCACGTTGAGTCCCGAGCGTACCTTTGAGCGTCTTGTATCCTTTCCGCCAAGCGGCATAAAGCGATTCGCCGAATCCCAAGCCGGGCATGGCGTGAACGAGACGGCGACCGCCCTTCTCTTTCTTTTGATTGATGATGTACGGCAAAACTTGATATGCAACGACGGCGTGCTGCTCGCGGCTTCCGCACCACTTTGGTGGCAATTTTGCCTGGTGCTGAATGCGTTTCAGCTGACTGGCGTGGTTCGCGGATTTTATCGATGCCCTAACGTCGGAAACGATATCGACCACTTGCTTCGTCGATAGGCCCAGCACAAGCCCGTAACCCGACACCGCTCCTACACCTGCGGCGGCTGTCGCGATTGCACCGAGCTGCGAAATATTGGAAACACGCTCCGCACCGTTGGCTATTTTACCTATCGCCTTGCCGTACGAGCGTGGCGTCAGCTTGGAAGGGGCAGCCTGCGGAAGCGCTTGAGCCTGTGCCGCGTGCCGCGTCGCCGTATCAACCATCCGATCATCGTTGGTATACGGTTTTGTCGCCGGATCGTAGGACTGGTCAATCATGGTTGCGATTCATAAGTACGGACAAGAAAACGCACACCAAGACGTTTCCCGAATACATTCTGGCTCTTTCGCAGTCACCTTCGTCTGCGTCGCTGACCGTGAACCACGCCTCGCGAACATTGTCAAACCGCAGTGTCCATGGTCACTGGAAAGGGTCCGTTTTCAAAAAATGTTTTAGTAACGCGTCGCTGGCAATGTCGCGATCGCGGGATACATGTCACCTCGAACGGGCGTTACGGTACGGAACGCATGGGATTTCATTTCCGCAATTGTGTTGACATGCAGGATGATGTCCTCTGGGGTGGTGCCGGAACTGGGTGCATCCAGCCCGAGCGTCGTTGCCGCGACCAGAGTGAAACGGTGAAAGCTTCGCATACGCGTTTCGTCATACCAGTGCTGAGTCGAATCCAATTCGACGCCGCCAAGTTCGACCATCAGCATCGAATCGGGATCTCCCGGGTGATCGTACTCAAACGCAACCTGAACTTCGCGACCGGTTCGTGCGACACGGTAACGGATCCCGTTGCAGCCCGGCACGGGTTGAAAGTCGCTTGATGCATTCGACGGCCTATCTTGATCAGTCAACGAAATGGTTCGCCTTTCGGCCGGAGCGCTGGCGATCCAAGCGTGCATTTCATAGCCGGTCGCATCCACTGGCCAATCCATACACTTAAACTCTGCGACGGGGCACGACATTCCTGGCAACCATTGCACTTGGCTGGTTCGATACACGTGCCCGGTACGATCCCTGGATTGTTTGCTGACGATCGGGTCAGTGTCGCCGATTTCGGTCGCGCGGACTTCGAACCAAACCTCCGTTGGCCGTTGTGCGATCTGTTGATGACTGTCTTGGATCGAAGCGAGGAAGCGACAATCCTGTCCCCTGAGCACGGGCACCTGAACTCCCAGTTTTGCCGGAATGACGTTTCCGCCAGGCGCCGCAAAATCGACAAATCGCGGACTGCCTTGCAAGTAAGCCGGCGTGCTGAGCGAGTGACGCATTCGGTTCGCGATCAACCGCAGCTGGTCACCCGGCGAAACATAGATCGTGGCATCGACGTCGTTGACGGTTGCGGTGACCGGCGTATTGACTGACGCGATGTGATCCAGCGATACCGTCTTGCCGAATTCTCCTTGGACACTCGTTCCATTGGCCAATTTCAGCGAGAACTGATCAGCGGCAGTGAATTGTTCCAAACGGCGCAACAAGTCCGTTGATTCACGCACATCGGCAACGGATTCGCCGCCGGTATTCTTTGCCAACAGCGAGAATTCTGCGGCAGCGGCTTGCAAATCTTTTTGCGGCAAGCCGAACCCAATCACATGAACGCGAACATTGTTTTGAGTTGCCTTTTGAATGACGGCGTCCATTGAGACCATCGCATCTGGCGTCGGGTTGAATTGATAATTGCGGCCATCCGAAATCACCACGACATTCTTGGATGCCCCGTCACCAGAGCGTGCGATATCATCGATGGCTTTGTCGATGGCTAGATACAATGGGGTTTGGCCCCAGGGAGCGGCCGCATCAAAGTGCTGTCGAGCGATTTGCAATTGCACGGTGTCGAATCGTCCGGTGGGCAACACCACCGCGACGTCTTCGTAAGGCTGGACCGTTTGCGGAAACGGAAACTGCTTGAAGTATCGTTTTTGCAGAAGGTTCTTTGGTTCTTTCCCGCCCACGGCCATGCGATGTCCGTACAGCACAAGTCCCACTTCGCTGTCCTCCGGTTCAAGTCGCCGCAGCATTTCAAAGAGCGCCGATCGTGCAGCGTCAAACTTGTTCGCCGCAAGGGTCGCCGATTCCTCCCGAGCGACTTCGATCTCGACCGGATCATTCATCGATGCCGAACAGTCCAGCACAAAACAAATCGCCCGGCGCGAATCCATGGCATCGCTGATCGTTATGGTGGCACGATTGGTCGCAGGCTGGCCGTCGACGCTGACGCCAAAGGCTGAATCCGAGACCATGACGTCTGATTGATAAGTGTTGCCGCGAAAATGCAGCTCGGCGAACGATTGTTGGTTGCGGTTTGCCTGCAGAGGAACTTCGACATGCACCGGCTTCGAGGCGTCATCGCTGATTTCGATAGGCCGCTCGGCAGAATAGTTCGAATCGTTTTTCTGTCGCAGCACTAGGTTCGCTGTCCCGCTGGGCACATCGGCCTGCACGTTCCCATGATCGAGTTGTATCGAGACCAGTTGTGCACCATCGCTGGCATACGATGGTTGCGAAGTCGCTTTGATGACCAGCCCCTCGGTCGCCGCGGATCGCCGCGCCGCCAGCTTTGTCGTCAGAGATCGTTTGCGTTCTCGCCACAGCGGGTTTTCGTCGGCGGTGGATTCTGCCAGTCCGATCAAAGCGTCTGCGGTTACGGCGAAGTACGGCACGTCTTGATTGGCGGGTGCGTACCAAAAATCATCCAACACCTCATTCGCGCGGCTAGCCAATCGCTGTTGCCGCGAGGCCTTCTGTGAACGGTCGATGACTTCGGCGAAGTCATCGTCCACGACCAGAGAGACCACTCGGCGCCATCGCCCGTCCAGATCGGCTGCCGCCTCGTTCATTTCCGACATCGATCGCAAAGCGGCGCGCAGGCGTTTCGCCGTGACATCGCCAGAACTCTTCCCCAACAGCACCGACAAATAGCTGGCACAAGCGGCGTCGTATTTGGTCGCATGTGATGCGTCGTCGGACGTCGCCGGCGTCGACACTTCGGCGGCAATCAAGCGACAAAGTTCGGTACACGTTTCGGTGGACTCCGTTGGCGTGCCGTCGGCGCTGGCGCCCTGGTGCGGTGAGTGGTGCTGATGAAATGCTGCTTCGCGTTGCCGGGTCAGCTTGCCGAGAAACGCGGCGGCTCGCTTTGATGCAACTGCAATCTCATCTGCGGTGGGGCGCGAGTCCGGCTTTGACTTGCTCTCTGGCGAAGTTTCAAAGAACTTGGTCAACAATGTGTCCAGGGAGATCACATCGGCGATGCTTCCATCGACGGAAGTGTGATCGCTGTCGATGCTGCGAGATGACTCATCCAACCACTGAACCAGGAATGGAAGTTCTACGAAGACACGATCGCGAAGCTGCCATGCGCCGCGAAGCGTGATGAGTTGATCACATCGACCGGACACCGCCGTTTCAAAACGCACCAGAGCGGTCTCGATCGTCTCGTCGTCCTTATCAGCAAGCATGACGTCGGCCAGATGACGCCGCGCGTTGTGGACGTCGTCACAAATCGAATCAATTGCGGGAAACATACCGTCGGGCAAACGCGATGTCGTTTCCAGCCATTGGATTTGAGCTTTCGCCACGCGCTGAATCCGATCGCGTGAATGCCATAGCGACAATTCAGGACGGTCTAGCAGCGCGTGTAACATCGGCACCGGCATGGCCTTTTGCGAATCGACATCGCGGATCGCCGCCGTCGCCGTTTCTCGCGAAGGCTGCTTTTCGACAGCTCGCCAAATCACTCGCGCATTGCGATCGGCTTGCAAGTCAGCCAACATGGATGATTCGCTGGAATGGTCCTCGATCTGCTGACGCAAACTTTGAACTTGTCTCGCAAGACGACTGTACCAACGCTCGCTGGTCGCTCGGACCGCCAATCCGCCAGAGACCGATTGTGCAAGTGCGTGCGAAGTGCGTTGCACTTGTGCCCAAGCTTGCGGGTTCACCGCGATCGGGTTTCGCTTGCCAATTTCCGCGACCGCTTCCAGCGCGGTGTGAAGCCGCTCGGTCTCGGCGGTCGAGGCAGGCGGAGTTCGTGGAATTGACTTGAGCGGATCGCGTCTCATCGTTCGCGCCAGCGGGATCGGAACGTCGCGGCCTCCGTGAACAATGATCGGAGTTTGCGATGGCTCCTGATTTTCGGTGACCGTCCCGGCTACACGCTGGCTGACAAATCGAAACAATTCGTCGGTATCGACGATTCCGTTGGCAATTGGTTGCCGACCTTTCCCATCGGCTTGACCCGCTAAACCTTCCGCGATCGCGCGGGTGAACCGATTTCCATGACCTTTGACCGACGCGAAACTGCGTTGACCTTTCGCCGCGGCAGCGATGACAGTGATTTGTGATTCGGGGTGATTTTGGTGATGTTCTGCGACCAGGTCTTCCAGCCGATCGACAAAGTCGTTGTTCCTGATTCCGGCAGGCCAGTGTGAGCGCAGCTTGCCACATTCGAGCAACAATACGATTGGATGTCGGGCCTCATCAGGCTTGACCTGCTCGATCCGTTTCAACAATCGATGAATCGGAAACCAAGTCGACGCATCGCTGACACTTGCACCTTTCGGAATCAAGCACGCGACCCCGTCGTCGTTGACCGCCCCGTGCAAATTGACGTAGACCAACAACGGGACGCCGTCCGCGCACGATTCGATTGCGGTGCGAATGGCCTGATCGGCTTCATCCCATGAACCACCCGCCAGATGATCAACGCTTGGCAGCGGATGAATCGAATAGGTTCCTCGCGAAAGTGATTTGATCGAGTGCAAATCTTCGGCGACCCAACCGTTCAGGTCCCATTCGGGTCCATACACCCCGGTCAATGTCAGAATTGGCGTGCGCGTTGGCAACGAGAGCACGCTGCGGACAAACCATCCGCCAGCGACAATCATTCCCAACAGGCAAACGAACAACGGACCTATCAGCTTGCCGCAACGCGACCGGGTTCGATGCGGGCGGGTCAACGCATCAGATGTCGGCTTGCGAATAGACAATGTCATGCAGCAACCGGATGGTTCAAGCCAAAGAATCAAAACAGACTGCCCAGCCGAAAAACTCAACGGCACCGGACCGCACCAAAGATGCAGTCACCGCGAATCGGCTAGACAACCGTTTGATTCATCGGAAGCAAATCATTCGCCAATTCGCTTTCAAGCGTGAAAATGGGAATGATACGACGAGTCGCTCGAACAATCGTTAAGAGCAACAAACTCGCAGCCTCGAGGAAGAACACGCCGAAAGCGCGAGTGAAAGAAGGCTATCAAAGCGAATGAGATCGCAGCCCATGTCGCCAGCTGATGTTTCGTCTGCGAGAGAGACGCCATGATTTCTGGCCTGCCGCGCGTGAAACAGGCCGGACGAAAAGTGAAGAAGTACGTCAACGGCAAGCTAGCCGATGCGGCTCAAACACCCTGACGGAGAAGTCCGGCGACAATCGACGATTCACATTCCATGATCCACAGTCGACGATTCACAGTCGACGGTCGAAACGACAAGCAAAGCGGCCAGGCGATTCAGGTGCCTTGCCGGCCGATCATGTTGATGAAGGCGGCGGACGGCTGAGTGATCGTTCGAACCTGAGCTGGTCCGTTAGGATTGTCACGATCTCGGATGATCACAATCACTTCTTTGCCTCCGAAAGCGTTTCCGCCCACCGCGCTAGCGGGCGAGCCCATGCTGGAAGGCGAGACGGCCGAGGTCGGTTGCGAAACGGATGCCTGCACGACCGGATTGGGTTCGGTCGGCAACGAGGCGAGTCGTGGGGTTTCGGCAGGTGCGGGTGCGCGATCGATCAAGTGTGTCAGGTTTACCTTTTCAAGTTGCCAGTGAACTGACCCTGGTCCGGCATAAATCCCGAGGTCTTCTTTGTAGTCAGCCGCGTTGCAGACTCCGATCAAACGGCCCTGATCGTCAAACAGTCCGCCGCCGCTGCGTCCATCGATCGGCGCGCCTGAGATTTCAATGTTGGAAACACCAAGGTGTTGGTTGTACTTGTCGACTCCGGTCACTCGCGTGTCGCGGCGCGTCGGCGGATCGCCTCGGTCGCACCCAAAGCTGAACGCGACTTGTCCAGTGCGAACCTTTTGACCGGCTTGGATCATCGGGACCGGCTGTACGGGAAACCCGGGACGGATCGCGACCAGTGCGATGTCACGGTCTTCCGCGTCATAGTCGATCAATTGGCCTTGAACCGTCTCCACTTCACCGGCAACGAACAAGTCAACTTCGATACGTCCGTCGCCTTTGGTTTCACGAAATAGGTGTCCGCACGTCAGCACAAGTGCTTCGTCACCGTGTGTGTCAACGATCGTTCCCGTGCCGGCGCCAAATCCGGTGCCGTCGAAAACGCGCAGCCGAACGGTGGCGGCTTCGGCACGCTGGACGGCATCGGCCATCGTCGTGCTGGGCATCGGTTCACTGCCCGATTGTCCCAGTCCGGTCGGCGCGTTGGCGGCCGCAGGATGGTTGGACAGATTGGTCAGCATCGCCAATTGCGTTTGCGGCTGGGCAGCGGTGGCAGCCGTGCTGGTTTCCGGCCGCTGAGGTTTCCAGTCCGAACCGGTTTGGATCAGTGGACCCGAGGGGCTGACCGCGAGTGCCTCGCGGAGCTCGGCCAGGGTCTGCGTGCCCGACAGTCGCGTGACTTCTTTGCCAGCGACCAAGACGACGTATGTGGGTGTGCTGCGGATGCCAAAGCGTTTGGCCAAATGCGGTTCGGACATCACGTTGACGTGGCGAACGGGAACGCCGCTGCGTTCCAGCTGGCCGATCACCGGCTGCATCGCAACACAGGGCCCGCACTGCGGTGATGAAAAGTCGATCAGAACGGCGTCGGCTGCGGCGGCATGACTCGGACACGCGACCAGCGATAGGGTCATTCCCGCGGTCAGCAAGACGGCAATCGCTAGGCTGCGACCGAGAGTGAACATCAATCGATCCACGCTTGTCCCTCCATGGACGAAGTGGCATTTCGTTATTCGGCAGAATCCTTCCCGCCGATAGCAGTCGTCGCAGGATGGTCTGCCATCGTGGTGCCCGAGGGCAAGGTCAATGAAAGACATCCACCAGGAAACTTGAGTCTTTTTCCAGTTTCACGGAGAGAATCCGCAGATTAATTGGGAATCATCACACGTCGTCGATTTTCGATTCCGCAGCTACAATCCCGATTCTGTCTTTTACGATTTACGCGAATAACCACTGATGACACGACAAATCCTGGTCACCAGCGCCCTGCCGTACGCCAACGGCCCGATTCACATCGGGCACCTTGTCGAATACGTGCAAACCGACATCTGGGTGCGATTTCAAAAGCTGCGCGGCAACCGATGCATCTATATCTGTGCCGACGACACGCACGGCACCGCGATCATGATTCGCGCGAAAAAGGAAGGACGCAGCGAAGAGGAATTGATCGCGGCGATGAGCGAAGAGCATCAACGCGATTTCGCTGGTTTTGGCGTCCAGTTCGATCACTACGGCAGCACCAATAGTGAAGAAAACCGCGAAGTGTGCACCGATTTCTGGAAAGCCTTGCGGGCGGCCGGCCTAGTCGTCGAACGATCCATCGAACAACTATATGACCCCGAAGCCGAAACGTTCTTGGCCGACCGATTCGTCCGAGGCACCTGCCCGCACTGCAAGCTTGAAAACCAAGCCGGCGACAACTGCGACAACGGTCACACGTACAGCCCCACCGAGCTGATCGATCCCAAGAGCACGCTCAGCGGCGCGACGCCGATCCTGAAAGATGCTTTGCATTTGTTCGTTCAACTGGAACAGCTGCACGAATTCTTGGCCCAGTGGGTTGACCAAAGCGGCGCGCTGCAACCGGAAACGGCCAACTATTTGAAGGGCCAGTTCTTGTCGGACGAACTGCGTGACTGGGATATCAGCCGACCGGCTCCGTATTTCGGTTTCGAGATTCCTGATTCGCCCGGCAATTATTGGTACGTGTGGTTCGATGCTCCGATCGGATACATCGCCAGCACAAAACAGTGGTGTGACATCCATGACGAAGAGTTATCCGACTGGTGGCAGAACAAGGACTGCGAAGTCCACCACTTCATTGGCAAAGACATCACGTATTTCCACACCTTGTTTTGGCCGGGCATGCTTCAAACAGCCGGCTATTCGCTGCCGACCAAAGTTCACATCCATGGTTTTTTGACCGTTGGCGGCGGATTGAAAATGAGCAAGTCGGTCGGGACGCTGATCTCGGCCGAAACATACTTGAAATATGCCGACCCGAGTTTTCTGCGATATTTCTATGCCACCAAGCTGTCTCCGCGCGTCGAAGACATCGATCTAGGTCTGGAAGAATTCGTCGAAAAGGTCAATTCGGATTTGGTCGGAAAAGTGGTCAACCTCGCCAGCCGTGTCGGCAAGTTTGCATCGACGACTGGACTGAGCCCTCAGTATCCCGATGACGGCGGGTTGTTTGCAGCCGGAGCGGCCAAAGGTGATGAAATCGCCGAAGCCTATGAGTCATGTGACTATGCCAGGGCGATGCGTTTGATCATGGAACTGGCGGACGCCGCAAATCCTTTCGTCGAACACGCCAAGCCTTGGGAAATGAAAAAGGATGCCGAACGTCAAGACGAACTGCGAGACGTTTGCACCGTTGCGCTGAACTTGTTTCGTCAGTTGGCGATTTATCTTGCGCCGGTGCTGCCAAAACTTGCTGACGACTGCGGCAAACTGCTCGGCGATCCGATCAAGTCGTGGGATCAAAGCCAAACGCCCATCGTCGGCCAGCCTGTCAATAAATTTCAACGAATGATGAACCGAGTCCAACTGGAGGACCTTGAAAAGATGATCGAAGACGGAAAAACGGAAAGCGACGCAGAAGAAGTCGTTGCAGATGCCGGAGCTCAATACAACGACAGCGACCAGCCGTTGAAAGACGAGCCCCTGGCCGACGAAATCACGATCGATGACTTCGCCAAGGTCGACTTGCGTGTTGCCCGTGTCATCAGTGCTGAACACGTTCCCGACGCCAACAAGCTCTTAAAATTGACGCTCAGCCTGGGCGGCAGCGAACGACGCCAAGTCTTTGCGGGAATCAAGGCGGCCTATGAGCCAGAATCACTTGTCGGTCGATTGGTCGTGATGGTCGCGAATTTGCAACCACGTAAAATGCGGTTCGGACTTAGCGAAGGCATGGTGACCGCGTCCGGCCCCGGCGGAGCCGACGTGTTTATTCTTGGTGTTGACGAAGGGGCCCAGCCCGGACAACGTGTTCACTGAATCACGCGTTGCAGGCTGATCATTTCTGGACAAGTCGTTGATGTTGCGTAGACCGATCGAGTCGCTACGACGAAAGGTGCTGGATCACTTGGTCCTGCGCCCCAGTCGTCATGAGATTCCCATCGCGACGCAACAGCGAGTGATGCTGGACGCGTCGACTGGCAAAATTGAGTGTCTGGTCCATCGTTCGACCGCGAAGCCGGATTCATCGCCGACGTCAAAAAATTTGGTGGTGCTGAAATTTCCTGGCACCGCGGGACGCGCCGAGCGATCGAGTCGGTTTCCCGCGGATATGCTTACCGCCGTCTCAAGCCAGCCCGTGGTCGCCGACGTTTGGACTTGGAACCCGCCGGGATACGGACGCAGCGAGGGCCGCGCCACCTTGGCGAGCGTGATGACCGCTTCGATCGATTTCTGGCAACAAGTCACCCGGCAATATCCCGACCCCGCCACACGAGTCTGGTTGTGTGGAAACAGCTTGGGCTGCGTCACGGCGCTGCATGTGGCCGCAACGATTCAACCCGACACCAATCGCACCGGCGTGATCCTGCGCAACCCGCCGCCGCTGATTCCCGTCGTTAAACGTATCGCACATCGTTACCCGCTGGGCCGGTTGATAGATCCGGTCGCCGAGACCCTTGATCCGCGGATGAACGCCACCGTGACCGCGGGCCAAGTGAATCTGCCGGCCGTGTTCCTGCAATCCGAACTTGATTCACTCGTTCCGCCGAGAATGCAACAGAACATCGTCGACGCTTACGCAGGACAAAAACGAGTCGTCACGCTGGGGGGACTCGAACACGATTGTCTTCATGATGAAACACACGAGTCAGAAATCCGAGACGCCTTGCTTTGGCTGTGGAACACGTCCGAGGTTACGGGCCGAGTGCGATCATGACGCCGAAAGAATCGATGTCTCCGGTTCACGTCCGCATCGCAACTGCAGCCGACGCGGAATCCATCGCCGACATTTACAATCTGTATGTCGATGCGGGCGGATCAACATTTGACGCATTGCACTGGGAACCCGCCTATGTCCGCAAGCAATTAAAGATTCCGGCACCGGATGCCTGGTTCGTGGCCGTCGGCGACCAAGACGACGACGTATTGGGCTGGGCCGCACTGCATCGATTCAGTCATCGTCATGGTTATCGGTTCAGCCTTGAATCGGCGATCTATCTTCGGCCAGACACGTTTGGCGCCGGCGTAGGCGACGCCTTGCAACGACAATTAGACAAGCACTGCGGCGAATCGGGCATTCATCACGTGATGGCCAAAATTGTCACCGACAATCATCGCAGCATCGCGTTTCACCGACGTCACGGATTCGAAACCGTGGGAATCCAGCGAGAAATCGGCAACATGACCGGCGACTGGATCGACGTGACGATCATGCAAAAGGTCATCGATCACCGATCATGACCAGTAATGGACAATCCCGCCGTGTGTGCCCGATGCAAGCGCGAACGCTTGCATCGACGTGGCAGCGAACTACGGCGCGACTTCGCGAGCCTCTTGCAGCATGCTGACCATTTCGGGAATGACCAGCGACACCGGCAAAGCATAGCTGACCACTCGGCCGGCCCGTGCG
Source organism: uncultured Pirellulaceae bacterium (assembly GCA_963975425.1). Lineage (GTDB taxonomy): Bacteria > Planctomycetota > Planctomycetia > Pirellulales > Pirellulaceae > CAXBGS01. The sequence goes on along the minus strand of CAXBGS010000001.1, from coordinate 1,257,002 downwards.
ATGTTCAATCCGATCGCTTGTCCCGACGAATTCAAGATCGGTCCGCCGCATTCATCGGGATCCAGCACCGTGTCGTGCTGGATCACTCGGTCGAATCCGCTGAGGCGTTCGCTGCGTGGCCCATTCACCTTTGAATCGTTTTCCGATTCCAAGACGACGTTCATGTCTCGAATCCCGGCATCCACTTCGATTCGGTTCCCTTTGCGAACGATTGTCAATCGTACACTTTCGCCTGAATACATTCCGCCAAGCGTTTCGACAACTTTCGTCGTCGTTTTCTCTTCGCGACCATTGATCGCCACGATCAAGTCACCTTCCTGCAATCCGGCTTGCGACGCGCCGCTACCTGGCACCACTTCTCTGACTTGCGCGCGGCCTTCCTGGTTACTTCTCAATTTGACGCCCAAGCGACCGTAGTGCTCGACACTGACTTCGGATACGCCGACCACGCCGATACCGATTGGTCGACCGCCGCGACCGGGGCTGATCAAAAAGTTGCTGACACTGACAGGCGCGTCCACAAACGCAATCGGAGTCATGTCGCTGGCCGTGTCGACTTTCAACAGTGCCAAATCATGTCGGCGACGAACCGCCGCAACACGAGCCGGCAATAGTTGTCCATCGGCCAAACGTACGCGTACCGGATCGCCGGTCAATTCACTGCGTTTGGTTAGCACATGCCCGTCGACGCTGACGACGGTCCCCAGCGCCACCGGTCGCGTGCCGCTTAAGACTTGCACGACGGACGCTTTGACCGATTCCGACAGCGGGCGCACCAATCGGATCATGTCACTGTTATCCCGACTGGGATGAACTCGCATGCCGTAGCGTTGACGAATCCATTCCGGGCTGCGCAGTTGCTGCGCGGACACGATGTCGGCCGATCCGATGACGATCAGCAATAGCATCGTCAAACCGCGATACGACTTAGTCAGCTGTCGTTGATTCATGGAAGTCTCTTCTTGGAACAAGCATTCAACGGAGTCGCACATGTTCATAACGGATTCGTAACAGGGTTCAAGCCAAGTGCAAAACATACGCGAAATGCGAAGGGTTCATCGCGTCGTGGCTGGCTGGCTGGCTAAGTATCATCTTCCCGCCCGATTTCGACATCCAGTCTGTATTTCTTACCTTGACGGTCGACCCACACATCGACGCGTTCACCGGGCATCGTATCGGAAACCGCATTCACGAGTGATTGAAAGTCAGTGACTCTGACGTCGCCGAACTGAATGACGATGTCACCCTGCTTGAACTCGGCCGCTTCGGCCGGTGATCCGGGTTTGACAACATCAATTCGCGCAGGATTGCCGCGGCCGCGAACACCCAAGACCGGCTTAAAGCCTTCCAAGTACCCCCAGGATTCGGCACGAGCCATGCGATCCCACTCCTTATCGTAGTGATCGATCGGTACATGCAGATTATCGGCGACGGCGTTTCCGATCCGGCTGTGTACCGCAATCAATCGACCGGCGATGTCAAAAAGTGGGCCACCACTGTCGCCACCGATCAGTGCACAGTCGGTATAGAGGGAATCTGGCTTGACGGCCAAGATGCGTCCGACCCGCGTGACGGGACCACGGTCGGGGTCATAGCCGCCGGGATGCCCGGTCGCAACACACCACATGCCGGGGACTAAGTTCGAACTGGTTCCCAGGGTGGCGTGATCCCAGGGACGGTTGCCGTTCTGCCCAGGATCGATACGGATCAAACCGGCGTCGACGCCTTTGTTCATTCCCAACGTGGTTGCGGAAACATGCCGGCCGTTGGACAGCGTTACGATCGCAGGTTTGTTGGGACGCATTGCGACATGAGCGGCCGTCAAGACGTATCCCGTGCCCGTGATGATCACACCGCAGCCTTGCGCTTGTCCGATCGTCACGCTGACGGTGCACTTGACGGCCGCGTCCGAAACACGCTTTTGCTGTCGCTCCAGTTGCCGGAACTCTTCCAGCGATTTGGGGACGCCGCCCTCGGCCAGTAACCGAGTCAGCTGAGGGATCATCGGAACTTCTGTACCGCCGGTCGGCCGGACCGAGACCGTCTGATCGATTCGGCTGGGCGAAACCGTTTGCAGCCCGCCGGCCGGTTCGAATCCGCTTGCCGGAGGCAACGTCTGTGGAAACACTGAGGGCGGAAAGTCTTGTGCCTCAGCGGAAACCGCGGGAATGACCGCCATCGCTGCGATGGTAAAAAAACACCCGCGTGAAAATCGCACGAAAGATCGATATCCAAACAACGAAAAGTCTCGGAAAGGAAAAACGGATTTGTCGGGCCTGAATCTGTCAGGCCTATATTTGTCGGCCCCAGTTAGAGCCCATTCGCAGAGCCCATTCGCAGGTCGCATTTGCAGAGCCCCAGCAAGTCGAACTCAGCAAGTCGAGCCCACACCGAGGGCACCCGATCGATCAACCTGCGTCGGAACCAATGAATTGTCGAGCGAGGAACCAACCGCCTGCCTGCTTCGGAATGGACTTCCTATTGTAGACACCGCCCGGCCAAGGAGAAAACTTGGCTGAAAATGAGCAATCCCACGCATAAAACAAGCCGAAACATCGTCAACACCCAATCGAACATGGAAAATCAAGCTGCAGACGCCGGTTCCCCCGTTCGCACCCTCGTCATGGGTTGCGGATATCTGGGCCACCGCGTCGGTCTCAAAGCAAAAAAAGCTGGCCACGAAGTTTACGCCACAACTCGCAGGCCAGAGCGGGCCGGTAAGCTTGCCAGACAAGGATTTCACCCGATCATCGCCGATTGGACCGATCGGCGGATGCTGGACGTATTTTCAGCCTCCGATTTGCCACCGATGGATCGAATCCTGGTCGCGGTCAGCTATGATCGACAAAGTTGCCTTAGCCGCTATGACGCGCAAGTCGGCGGGCTGCAGCGGTTCCTCAAGGCAATCGAAAATCACCAAGCCGACCATGGACACCTCTGCTATATCAGCACGACCGGCGTCTATCACCAAACCGATGGGCAATGGGTCGACGAAACGTCGCCCACACACGCACGCCGCGAAGGCGGACGTGTCCATTTGCAGGCAGAGACGTTGCTGCAGCGAAACCAGAATGGACCGCCCGGCAACATCTTGCGGCTGGCCGGAATCTATGGTCCCGGCCGCGTTCCACGCGTCGCCGACGTCATCGCGGGCCGCCCGATCCGGTCACCCGAATCGGGCTATTTGAATCTGATTCATGTCGATGATGCCGCCTCGGCGGTGATGGCCGTTTGGGCTCGAGCCAGTCGTTCAGAGCACGTTTCGTCGCTCTATGTCGTGGCCGATGACCAGCCGGTGGTGCGTGGCGAATTTTATCGCGAGATCGCCAGACAGACCGGCGCGGCGGAACCTCAATTCGAACCGCCGGCACCAGATTCACCTGTTTCGATGCGAACCGAAAGCAACAAACGCATCTGGAACCGACGAATGAAGCGGGATCTGGTCACTCGCCTAAAGTACCCGAGCTATCGCGAAGGACTCGCCGACGTGCTGCGCGGCTAGAGATCGGTGGTGCCGATTCCCAAGCGATCCGTTTAGGGCTCAGAAAACAGCCGGGTTTTGCCATCTGCCGCTTGGAACTTAGAATAACCGCGTCCTTTTTTCTTATCGACCCATGACCAAATATGCTGAATCGCAAAACGATCTTTCCTGGCGTCATCGAGCTGAATTTTCAGGCCGGTGAAGTATTCGGGTGCAACGTCTATCTTGTCTTTGATGCCGACGAGTGGATCCTGATTGACATTGGTTACGAAGAAGCCGTGGACGATATCATCGAGCTGATTCGCAAGCTGGACTTTCCACTTTCACGCTGCAAGACGATCGTGGCGACTCACGCCGACGTCGATCACATTCAAGGATTGGCCAAAGCGAAACAGATTTTAAAGACGACCGTCACCGCGCACCCTAAAGCCGTCAAACCGCTGGAAAGTGGTGATAAGCTGTTGACGCTGGCAGAGATCGAAGCACAGAACCTCTCGATGCCCATGCCGCCGGTCGAGATCGAAAACCAAGTGGTTGACGGCGACATCCTGCGCGTCGGTGCACTGGAATTGGAAGTCTGGCACACGCCCGGGCACACTGACAGCCAACTCGCGTTTCGAATGGGCGACGTCTTGCTAAGTGGAGACAACATCTATCGTGACGGGTGCATCGGCGCGATCGACGCCCATCACGGCAGCGACATTAACGCCTTCGTCAAATCACTCGAGCGAATTCGTGACAGCGATGTGAAATGGTTAGCCCCCAGTCACGGTCCGATCTTTGCCAATGACAAAGATTTCATGAATAAGACGATCGACCGAGTCCGCGGTTACTTGAAGATGGCCGACTTCGGAACGCTAGCGGACAGCTGGCCACTGATGGACCAATGGGACGACGAAGTCGCCGACGGAACCCTGCCCGACGGCTTGCAGAGCCTGAAGTAACAGAGCGAGATGTTACTCGGTACACGCCATGGCATTCACCGCAAGACGCGGTGACGAGCGACGCATTCCATTCCCGAAAAGATGGCGCGAGCCTTCCTAGCTCTTTTCGTGACGGCGACGGCGGGAGGAACCAAAGCCGGCAACACATAAACCGAATCCGTACAAGACGAACGATGTCGGTTCCGGAACAGTGAGTTGACCGCCAATCTGGATTGAGATTGATTCCGCGGTAACAGCATCCGTGATTGTGTAGTTGCCTTCGGTTAGCCCCAAACTGGCGAATGTCCCCGGCTGTGTCCACGAGATATTTGGTGTCCAGAAGTTTCCAACCAAGTCTTCCGCGGCGATACCGATTCCGGGTGTTCGCTGAAAAGCATCTACGTAGTACGTCGTGAACTGCGTCGTACCGGATGTCGACCAACCGAAATTGTCACTGACAAACATATCGCCGATCCAAGGCGTTAGATCTGTACCAGCATGAAACGCAAAAGCGGTATCGACCGGGCCGGAGATGGTATCTCCCATAATGTCGGATTCCGGTGGTGAATTCGTTTCAATACCGGCCAATCCCCAACCATCCGCCGAAACAGAAACCAAATTTCCTGTATTCAGTGTTCCGGACGACATCATCAAAACGCTTCCGCCCGACTCGGTAAAGCTAAACATGACTCCTGCATGTGCCTGTGTCGCTGTAAGTACCAGCATTCCCAAGCAAGCTACCGTTAGTTTGATCGCTCTTATCATCTCACCGTCACCTAAGTTGCTTGTACATCGACCGTCTGAAAAAAACACCCGCGCCGCTGTACTAATAACACCCGCGCGTTCATACAAATCGACAACAGTCTCTTTTGGGGAGATTGCAGTGTAAAGAGGGAACGTGGATAAGTTTCCCAAATACCTTAGGCGGTTATCGAACACAGCCGCACGTGGCCACTTATGTCGGCGAACGCCGGCCGCCACGGGCGAAAGGTGAACGCAACGCCACCACCCTGGACCATAATCTCCGATCGACGTCTTATCGCAATGAACAGGCGTTTTAAGTGAAGGCGATTTAAATGAAGTCGCATTAAGTAAAGGCATTTTAGATACAGACGCATTGGATTCTGTACGCGAGTACCGAGCGAGGAAACTCCGATGCATCCCCCAGTCCTATCAGGCAAGCGATCCCTCGACGTGACCCGCATCGCTCCACGGAAAACTGCGACAGCGGCGATCCAGCCAACCCGTCAGCATCATCTAACACCAAACGTTTCTTCGGCCTATCTTCATCTCCTTAACGCGATACGCGCAAAGCGTGCAATGTTTTGCGTAACTTCCTCTATGCGTTAACGGAATCGACATCAGCCAGTGCTATTGTTCTGCCATGACCTGATGCGGCAACAAACTGCAGCATCGAATTGGTTGAAACGATTCAAACCTGGCTCACTGACTCGCAGCTGGATGATCGGTATCCATCCCGATTGATCCTTTCGCGTGGAGATTCATTGGCATGGAAGAAGCCGAAATGATCGACGTACGCACGTTGCTTGTCAGCGATGTCCATCTTGGCTGCAAACACGCGCGGGCCGCCGAGTTCTTGCGTTTCTTGAAGCGGTTTCGCCCCGACAACATCTACCTGGTCGGTGATTTTATTGACGCTTGGAAAATCAACGCAGGGTGGCATTGGTCCGAAGAATGCGACGAAGTTGTGGACCATCTGATTGAGCTGACCCAACGAAACACACGAATCTTTTACGTGCCGGGTAACCACGACTCCTTCCTGAGAAACCCCGCATTCCGAGCGATGTTGCCGGCGGAGTTATTGCAAATCGATGTCGCCGACGAGTTCGTATTCAAGTCACATCGCGGCTGGGATTTCTTGGTCACGCACGGCGATTTCTTCGACGTCTTTGAAACCAAGATGCAATGGATCTCGAAAGCGTCGACGTTCTTTTACGACACTTGTCTCAGCCTGAACCGTTATCTCTCGCAAACCTTTCTTGATTCTAAACAGAATCCGTACGGCGGATGCGCCGTATTAAAGGACCGGGTAAAACGCGGAGTTCGTTTCGTCAGTAATTTCGAAACGAAAATCATGCAGCATGCACGCAGCCGCAAATGCGAAGGCGTGATTTGCGGGCACATCCACACGCCCGACATCATTAACGACTCGTCGATTCTGTACTGCAATACGGGCGATTGGGTTGAAAACTGCACAGGCTTGGTTGAACACGTCGACGGAACGATCAGCCTGGTTTCGTTATACGGCGAAGACCAACACTTGGACCTGCCAATGCGGGTCGATACCGAAGCATTTCAAGATGACACCGACGATGATTCGACCGAAGACGAATCGCCCGAGAGCGAACCGTCCGAAGACTGCCGAAAGGCAGAAGAAGTCGCGGCGTGATCATGTGTCTCCATCACATCAAGGATAAATAGCATGGTTACGAAATGGCTTGGACAAAAAGCTTTCTCGGCCGTCCATCAAAAGAACCTCGTCTACAACACTTGCTGGGAAGACCCACGACTGGACAAAGAGGCGCTGAAACTGGGATCCGACGACACCGTCTTGGTCATCACGTCGGCAGGCTGCAACGCACTGGATTATGCCCTGCAATCGCCACGGCAAGTTTACGCCGTCGACATGAACCGACTGCAGAATGCACTGCTTGAACTCAAAATTGCCGGCATCAAATCGCTGAGGCATGACGATTTCTTCCGTGTCTTTGGCGAAGGCTATCACCCCAACTGGGATTCCCTGTACCGCGATACGGTGCGCAAGGAACTACCACTCAAATACCGCGAGATATGGGATCGGCGTGCCGACTTTTTTAACGGAACAGGGCGCCGCAAAAGTTTTTACTTCCGCGGCACTTCAGGACTATTCGCGTGGCTGATCAACGGATATCTGAATCGGCCGAAAGGACTTCGCGAAGCCGTCCACGACATCTTGAATGCTGAATCGGTCGAGCAACAGCAAGAAATTTATCACGATCGCGGCGTCAACGAACTGCTGTGGAGCAAGTCGCTGCGCTGGGTACTTCGCCGCGATACAACGCTATCGCTGTTGGGTGTTCCCAAAAGCCAGCGACAACAGATCGATCGTGGATACCCGGGCGGGATCGGACGCTTTATCCAAGATCGTATCGAAGCGGTCTTTAAGCATCTGCCGCTAAAAGACAACTACTTTTGGCGGGTTTATCTGACCGGAAAGTACACGCCGCAGTGCTGTCCTGAATATTTGAAACCGCAGGCGTTCGAATCACTGAAGTCCGGTCTGGTCCAACGAGTCAGTACACACACCGAAACGGTCCAAGGTTTTCTTCGTCGCCACGAAGGAATGGTTTCACGATTCGTTCTGCTCGACCACATGGATTGGTTGTACGATCAGTTTCCACACTTGCTGGCCGCGGAATGGCAAAGTATTGTCGACCGCGCCGCACCGCAATCGCGGGTCCTTTGGCGCAGTGCCGCACTGGACGTTGACTTTGTCGACCCACTGAGAGTCAACGCAGGCGGCAAGATGGTACAAGTTGGCGACCTGCTAAGTTATGACAAGGCACTGGCCGAAGAGTTACACGCGCGCGACCGTGTCCACACCTACGGCAGTTTCTATATCGCGGATGTGGCGGACGTGGCTGCATGAGTAAGGCGATCGATCCATCGACGGCCGCGGCGAGTTCATGGCGCAGTGACTTGCGCGTCTTATGGCACTTGCTTGCACACCCTGTTCGAGGCAACACCCACCAAGAACGACTAGAGAGTTTTTATGGGGCGCAAGCTGACGACTACGAAGCGTTCCGCGCGCGGATGTTGCACGGGCGTCGCGAATTGATTCAGTCGCTAGAGTTTCAAAGTGGCGATGTTTGGGTCGATATGGGTGCAGGCACAGGCGAAAACGTAAAACACGCGAGCGAGCGTGCTGCGGAACTTGGCGAAATTCATCTGGTCGATCTCTCGCCATCGCTGTTGTCCGTTGCAAACGACCGCACACAAGCGATGGGAATGGACAATGTGCAAACCCACTTGGCCGACGCGACACAATTCACAACGGGAAACGGCACCGCGGACGTCGTCACGTTCTCGTATTCGCTAACGATGATTCCGGACTGGTTCGAAGCGATTCGGCGCGCAGAACAAATGCTTAAACCCGGCGGGATCATCGCCGTCACGGATTTTTACGTCTCACGAAAGTATGCGGCCGAGGGCCATCGGCAACATGGCTGGTTACGGCGCGCGTTTTGGTCTCACTGGTTCGCCGCGGACAATGTTTATTTAAGCGGTGATCACGCCAGCCTGTTGCATCGACGATTTCAGCCGATCCACTTTCAGGAACGACTTGGAAAGGTTCCCTACATGCCGCTGATCAAAGCGCCGTACTATTCGTTTGTTGGACGCAAACTCGCCGGCGATCATGGTTCCCACGAAGACAGTTCGCATGGCCACTGATCTAAGCACATCCGCCGACGTGCTACGCCCTTCTGCTTCGACGGCATCGATGCCCCGAGCCTCAGGGATGGGACGCGCATCAGGGATGGAACGCGCGTCAGAGATGGGACGCGCAAAAATGCGTCATTCGATGTGGGTTCGAACGTGCCGTGACTTTCTGAAATGTCATCGCCGGCCGATCAACGTGGCGTTGCACGTGATCACGACTCCGATGGGATTGGTCGGATTTCTGGGCCTGCTAGGACGGATCAATCCGTTGGCGATGACCGCCGTTGCCGCGATCTATATGGCTGCACTGTGGCCGTTGGTTCCCAAACGAGTCTGGTTCGTGACGACAATCGTGGTCGCAGCCATGGTCGCGGGTGTGATGATTTGGAATCCCGTTTGGTGGATTGCATTGGTCACCCTGGTACTTGGCTATGTCGGGCAAGAAACCGCTCATCTTGTCGCCGGCGAAGCCACTCTGCAAAGCACTTACATTCAAACCGATCAACGATTCAAACGGTTTGCCGAACACACATTGCTGTTACTTCCCGTATTGCTGGTCATCGCTAGTCGACCAAAGCAATCACCGCTGCGTTTGTTCGTCGCTCGGGATGCGGTCCTGGCAACCAAGCTGACCGCGCCGGATCCGAAACAAGACCTGAAGTCGATTCGCGACTGGGTCCGTGAAAAGCATCCGACCGTCGAGCAAAGCACGCATTGGTGGCAATCGGATCTGGACGACGCTGCGGGCGATGCATTCGAGCGGCTTAGCCATGACCCGACGTTAATTTCAATGATTCGCCGTTTTCACGGGACGGGATACACAGTCGAACCTGTTCTGGGCATGAATGAACTTTATGTGACGGGGCCTCCCAAACAGCGCAGTTCCGACACGGTTTTCTATAGGGGGCATGTCGACGGTCCGTGGGCCGTCTTTCCCGGCGCTCGTCTTTATCGATGCATGTTGGCGGCCAGCCCCAACGCTGAAGTGACCACACATTTCCCTATGATGGGAACCGATTACGAGAAACCACACGGTTTTCGCTTGGAAGACGGCGATGCGGTCGCATTCGATTTCAATCGTGAACTGCACTACATCACGCGAGACGTCTTTGCGGCTCAGCAAGAACCGCGAGTGAATTTAAAGCTGCACTTCGTCGCGTATCCGACCGCCCTGCCCTTCTATGGAAAAATGCTGGCCGACTGGACGACCAACTATGACATTCGTGCCCGCAATCTTTTTCTAAATACCATCGCTCCGGACAGTCGCCTTGCAAGACTGAAAGCTGGCTGGGTGTTGGGCTGGACCAAGATTTTCGAATCGGCCGTCCACTACGTTGGATGGACCAACTTGGCTTACGTTGCATCGATGGCCACCATCGGAATGGCTCTGCAAAGCCTGACTTGGTTCTTGCTGGCAACCAGCTTTGTTCACTACCTGATCTATCTCGGAACCATTCGCGAACCGACTCAAGTATCTTTTGGAACCTTTCGGCGCGACGCTGTGTTTTTCAAAGCCGTTTCAATGACGTCATTATTCGGCATCTATGCGGCCAACTTTGGCGGACAATGGCTGTCCCTTGCCTGCGTCGTGACGGGGTTTGCGTTGGCAACTTACGCGACGTCGGTCTTGGGAGTGAACCGCACGTACTTTTCAACGGAACTGGGATTCGACACACCCCAGCGCGCGACGCGTTGGCCGTACAACATGATCCCGCACCCGATGATTCTGGGCGCGCTGCTCGGCATCGCGTCGATGTCGCTGGTCCCCTCGATGCGAGAACAATACGGCTGGCTGATCGCCACCCACCTGGCGTTCTACTTGGTGGTACTATTCCAAGAGATCGTGGTATGGTCAAACTCGACGCGCCGGCCCGACAATACGACTTTCGGTACTATAGCGCGACCGAGACCCAACGCTGCGTGCGATGACTTTCTAGAATCGCTTCGCACACCAAAATCTCGTGATGCCCGTCATGAAAAGTAGGATAGCTCGGCTTGGTCCTAAAACCGCCGTCCTCGATCGAGCCATAGAAGTCGCGAAACAGTTGCTTGAATGTGTCACCGAAACCTTCGTTGTGACCACCCGGATAGCTGGTGAATGCGGCGGCAAGCGGATCAATCAATCCGGGATCGCGAATCAAGGTCTCATTAGGTTTATCACGGTGGCCGACCCACAATTCATTGGGCGACTCGCTATTCCAGGAAAGGGATTCTGCGGATCCAGCCAATTCGAAACGCAAACAGTTCTTTCGACCGGCCGTGACTTGAGATACCCACATCACGCCTCGCGATCCGTCATCGAACCGCAGCATCACGCAGCCATAGTCTTCTGTTGTGACATCAATCGATTCGGAGTCCCGCGACTCATTCCGATGGCCACTGTAAGTCTGCGCGCCGCCGACGGGCCGATGCCGTTGCGGATACACGGTCGACAGGTCCGCACACACTGCACTGACTTTCCGAGAGGTGACATGTTGAACAAGGTCTAGCCAGTGCGTGCCAATATCCGCGACCGCGCGCAGTTCGCCGCCGTCATCGGCCACGACGCGCCAGTTGAAATCGGTCGGATGAAACAACCAATCCTGGGAATAGCTGCCGGTGACGTGAAACAAATCACCGACGGTGCCGCTGCGAACTCGGCTAGCCGCTTCGATGCACAACGGGTAATAGCGGATGTTGTAATTGACTGCTGCCGCGACACCGGCGGTCGTGGCTAGGCGAACCAATTCACGGGACTGCGTGGCATTCATCGCAAGCGGCTTTTCACATAACACGTGCTTGCCCGCCGCAATCACCTGGCAAACTTGATCGAAATGAAATCGATTCGGCGAAGTGATATGCACCACATCGACATCGCGATCACGCAGCAAATCGTCTAGTGACGCGTAACCGGTGGGCAGGTCCAGCGATTCCGCCGATGCCGTGGATTTCTCAGGCGAGGAACCGAGGATGCCACTGACGTTGACACCGGCGCGTCTGAGCCCTTCGACATGAACGGGACCGATGAATCCAGTTCCGACAACAGCAGCGGTAAACTTTTTCATGCTATGCCGCTAAGTTCGAACCAACATCGGTGCGATACGCCGAAGCCGCAGGAAGAAATCCGGCTAACAGTGCCAACGACAGCACCAATGGCAAGATATAGATTTCGTACGCACTGGTTGTCAGAATCCCGACCTGCACACCAGTTTGGTCTTCGATTCGTCCGCTGTAGGCCCAAATGGCGGCATGTGCTAAGAACCAACCTAGCAATCCGCCAATGATCGCGATCAACAGGCTCTCACCCAAAATCACCATCGTGACCGTTTCCCGCCGGGCGCCCAACGCTCGCATGACCGCGATGTCGCGGCGACGATCATTCATCGAATTATAGATCGCAACCAGAATCCCGACGGCGGCCACGACACACGTGATCAGCGTGATGATCAACAACGCTTGCATCAGTGGGCCAACAATGGCGTCCATCAAGCGCGATATCTCGCCAACCGGCGCGGCAGCTTGCGCACGTAAACTCTCGTTGACCATATTCTCCATCGGAATCGCCATGAACGGCGATCCGTTGCGGACCAGAATCGACGTGACTTCACGCTGCGGAATCGAAAGCGGCTGGATACCTGAATCACCCGACACACTCTCGGTTGGCGGCTGGATCACTTCGTCACCGACCAATGGTTTGGCATGGTTTTCTAGCAAATAGAAACCTTCCAGGTTGACGAACGCGGCTCGATCGTTCGGTGTTCCGGTAGGCTCCATGATGCCGACCACTCGAAAGCCTTGACCGTGTCCTTTGCCTTCCGGATCGCCGTGGGTCGGAAAGAACTCGTCGCCAACGGACAATTGATTATGCTTGGCCACTCGCGAGCCAAGCACGGCTTCGAAGAATTGGTTCTCGTCACTGTATTCGTGAAAGGCACGACCGTCTTCGAAATCAAAAGGCCTATCCAGATCGGGACCATGACGTAGTTTCTCGAAAAAATCGGGTGTGGTCCCCACGACGCGAAACTCGCCGAAGTAGTCCCCCAGCGCCAACGGAATTGCGTATCCGCCGGTGACAAACGCCGCGTACTTGCCATCTTCTTTGCCCAGTGCGGGATCACCGCCATACCGCGCGACCATCTCGGCACGTTGTTCGGCGTCGAAGAATTCCATGTATTCCGTATAAGGCAAATTCTCGATCGGTTGGCTCAGATAATAAACGCTGTTCAGGGTTAACTGCAGCGCGCTGCCTTTTGGACCGACGACCAGGTTGTACCCGACTTGCGCGTTGCTCGAAAACGCTTCGCTGATGATGCCAAAGATCGACAAGACCAGCACGACCAATGCGACGCCGAGTGCAAGCGAAAACGTCGTCAGCGCGCTGGAAAGCGAACGATGACAAAAGTTTCGCCAAGCGATTTGCAGTAATGACATAGTCGGCGGTGTGAAAGGTTACAGGTAGAAAGCAACAACGAATAAAAGCAGCATCCGGTTAGGAAGACGCTGCCGTACCACTGAACGCGCGATTGATCTCGTCAAGACGATCCACGCGAGCGAACTTGTCCGCGATTTCCATGCTGTGCGTGACCATCAACAAGGCGATCCCTTCATCGCGACAAGAATCAAGTATCAGGTCAAGGACGCTTTCGGCGCTAACCGGGTCAACGTTTGCGGTTGGTTCGTCGGCAAGCAGCAACTTGGGTTTGCCGGCCAGCGCGCGGGCGATCGCGACACGCTGTTGTTGTCCGACCGACAGCTGGGCCGGACGGTAGTTGGCGCGATCGGCTAACCCGACGCGTCCGAGCAATTCCTTGGCGCGAACGGGGTCATGTCGCCCGTGTCCAAATGTCATTCCCAACCGAACGTTTTCTAAAGCCGTGAACGCTGGCAACAGATTGAACGTTTGAAAAACATACCCAACGGCCGACGCACGAAACCGATCGCGGCCCTGTTCGCTTAGCCGCGTCAATTCCGTTCCCGCGACCCGAATCGATCCCGAATCGGGGGTCAGCAGTCCGGCGATCAAATGCAACAATGTTGTTTTGCCGCCGCCGCTTTGACCGATCAATGCGACCTGTTCTGACTCGCCGATTTCGAACCGTGGTATATCCAGCACGGTCAGTTTGCCACCGCCGGGTTGATCAAACGATTTGACTAGATCTTGAATTACTAACGTCATTCTTGTTTCTTTACCTTCGTCTCATCGCTCGTTGCAAACCACGGTCGGTGTCACGTTTCTTGATCGACTCGCGCTTGTCGTGCAGCTTCTTACCTTTGACCAGTCCCATCACACACTTGGCGATCCCCCGATCATTGAAATAGACCCGCAGCGGGATCAACGTGAGGCCTCGTTCGTGTGCCCGCCCGGCGAATTTTTCGAACTCGCGCGCGTGCACCAGCAATTTGCGAGGACGACGTGGATCGTGGTTCCACATCCCGGCATTGGCGTAATGACCAATATCTGCGCCGAACAGCCACAGCTCGTTGTTTTTGACGCGAATATGGGCCTCATCGAGTGACAGCTTGCCGTCACGCATCGATTTCACTTCGCTGCCCATCAGCATCATGCCGCATTCGACGCTGTCCAGGATCTCGTATCGGTGTTTTGCCTTGCGGTTTTCGCTGACCATCGTCAGGCCACTGGAGGCCTTTTTGCCGCCGGTCGCTTTCTTGCCGCCAGAACTGCTGTTTTTCTTTTTTCCCATAAGGGTTCGGATTGTACCCGGACGGGGCCGAAACGCGCAGCCGGAGTGGTCCAGAATTGGTGGTCCACTACAATGCGTGGTTGACCCCGTTTTGGTTCGCTGAAATCTCGTGAGAATTTTCGTCCATGGCATTCCGTCTGCCCGTCGTCGCTGATCCCGAAATCCCCGCCGGAGCCGCTGTCAGTGGCAGCGGACGATTGCCGCGTTGGTTGAAACGCCCGATCCCAAAGAGCAACGCCAACCACATGACCGATGTGCTGTTGGACGAGTTGCGTCTGGAAACGGTTTGCGAAAATGCAAAGTGCCCCAACCGCATGGAATGTTACAGCCAGCAAACGGCAACATTCATGATCCTGGGTAACGTCTGCACGCGGCCCTGCGGATTTTGTGCTGTGCATCGCGGACGACCGCCGGAACTGCCCGAAAGCGACGAGCCCGAACGGGTTGCCGAGGCCGCGGAACGGCTGGGACTGAAACATGTGGTCATCACCAGCGTGACCCGCGACGATCTGGCCGACGGCGGGGCGGATCACTTCTATCGGTGCGTGGTCGCGGTACGCGAGAAAACCGGTGCCAGCACGGAAGTCTTGACCCCCGATTTCGTCCACTGCAAAGACTCACTGGCACGCGTGATCGAGGCTTTTCCGAACGTTTTCAATCACAATATGGAAACCGTTCCGCGACTGTACCGACGCGTGCGTGGGCCGAAAAGCGATTACCGCTGGACACTGCGCATGATGAAGAAAGTAAAGGAATACGACCCTCGCGTTAAAACCAAAAGCGGACTGATGCTGGGGCTGGGCGAACAACGCGGTGAATTGCTGGAAGCGCTCGCAGACCTGCGAGAGTACGATGTCGACTTTCTGACCTTGGGCCAATACCTGCAACCGGGTGAGAAGTACCTGCCGGTCGTCCGCTATGTTCCGCCAGAAGAATTCGATGAACTGGCAGATATCGCGAAGGATATGGGTTTCAAGAAAGTCGCCAGCGGACCTTTTGTTCGCAGCAGTTACCATGCGAGAGATATGGCCGAAGATGGCTGAGACCGTAGCGCCGTTCGCCAGACATTCCCACCAAGTCAGCTGATATCACGATCAGCCCCTGCTAACATTTGACGAGAATACGATTGCACGCGCAACAGAGCGATTGCACAACACCTGATTTGAATTCTTAGTCCAGATCGCGGAAATCGGATGAGCTTTCCCGTCAAATCAATCTTCTCATTCACCCTGATTGTCGCCTGTTGCGCCGCCGCGAACGCGCAGCCCGTTCAAGCCATCGCCGGTACAAAGCCGCTGGTTTTGAATGAACCAATGGACGAGTGGATGGTTCGTGGGATCAACCAATTTGCGACAAGAGAAATCGAACTGGCGGCCTCGCGTCGACAGAAACGGCAGCGAGACTACTCATCGGTCGCCGCCTACCAAAAACAAATCGAGCCCAGCCGACAGAGATTTTCTCGGATCATCGGTGTGAGCGATCCCCGCGAAACGGCAGACGGATTCCACTTACAAATCAGTCTCGCCCAGGGCGACTCGCATGGTCGATCCATTGCCAAGTCGAAAACGTGCGAAGCCTTTTGTGTTCAGTGGCCCGTGCTGGGCGGGGTCACCGGCGAAGGCATTTTGCTGCGTCCGCTTGACCGAGAAACGGTTGCTCACGTTATCGCGATTCCCGATGCGGCATGGTCGCCTGAAACGTTTGTCGGCCTGACCGGTGATCGCGAACAGGATAAAAACTCGCAAGTCCTTTTGCATCTCGTCCGGCTAGGTTGTGAAGTCCTGGTCCCACGATTGATCAATCGGGAAGCCGATTTTTCGGGTCACCCCGATGTTCGTTTCACAAACCAACCGCATCGCGAGTTCGTCTATCGAACTTCATTCCAGGTCGGCCGACATATCATTGGATACGAAGTCCAAAAGGTGCTCGGCGCAATCGACCAATTCGCCCATCGTGACACAAGTTCCGAAAATCGCCGGATTGGAGTGATGGGCATCGGCGAAGGTGGACTGCTTGCAATGTACAGCGCGGCGATCGACCCACGAATCGAATCAACGCTGGTCTGCGGATACTTTGATCGCCGAGACGACATTTGGGCCGAACCGATCTATCGCAATGTGTGGGGGCTATTGACCGAGTTCGGCGATGCGGAAATTGCCGGACTGATCGCGCCACGCAACCTGACGATCGAAGCGTGCCGAGCCCCCGAAATCGACGGACCGCCAAAGGCGACGAGCGAACAACGAGCCTCCGCCGCACCCGGAACGATACGAACGCCACCGGTCAAGCGCGCAAGGAGTGAATTTGAAATCGCCCGACAGCACTACGATGTTCTTGGGCGCAGTGAAGACATTCATTTCGTCGTTAGCGACGACGGCCAAGGGAGCCCGGGAAGTGATGCCGCGATATCCAATTTCCTTGATGGACTCGACATCGCCGTGGACGCCACCACTGGCGATTCACTAACGCTACACTCAGCTCATTTGCTGCCGAATCATCTCGAACGGCAAAAACAGCAAGTGGCGGAACTTGTCGATTACTCACAATCGCTTGTACGCCGCAGTGCCCGCCTGCGCGACTTGCACTGGCGAAAAGCCGACCGGTCATCCATCGATGCGTGGACACAATCGACTCAGGTGCATCGCGAAGCTTTTTACAATCAAGTCATCGGCCGGATTCCGGATCCGACAATTCCGTTAAACCCTCGGTCGCGACGGGTAGCCAGCGAAGCCGCGTTTGACACCTATGAAGTTGCACTGGACGTCTACCCCGACGTCGTCGCGGGTGGACTTCTGCTGCTGCCGTCCAACCTAAAAGATGGCGAAAAACGCCCAGTGGTTGTTTGCCAACACGGGCTAGAAGGAACACCCCAGTGGACGCTGCAGCCACACAAAGGCGGATTTCATGACCGCGGATTCGCGGCAGAATTGGCCCAGCGTGGATTCATCGTCTACGCACCACAAAACCCCTATCGCGGCGGAGACGATTTCCGCCAGATCCAACGAAAATCGAATCCGTTGCAGCGGTCGCTATTCAGTTACATCATCCCGCAACACCGCCGCACCCTGCAGTGGCTATCGACGCTTCCCCATGTCGATGCGGACCGGATCGCGTTCTATGGGATTTCGTACGGTGGAAAAACCGCAATGCGAGTTCCGACCATGCTAAGGGAATACGCACTTTCAATCTGCTCGGCTGATTTCAATGAATGGATTGTGAAAACAACCAGCGTGACGCACCCAACAAGTTATGTGTTCGCGCCCGAGTACGAGATTTGGGAATGGAACATGGCTCACGTCGCGAACTATGCGGAACTGGCCAGCCTAATGACACCGCGCCCCTTTATGGTCGAACGAGGCCACCGCGATGGCGTCGCGCCGGATGAATGGGTCGCCTGGGAATACGCTAAAGTCAGGCGACACTACGACGAATTGGGCATCGGCGATCGAACCGAAATCGAATTTTTCAACGGACCGCATACGATCCATGGCAAAGGCACATTTGACTTTTTGCATCGCCACTTGGATTGGCCTGCCGCGGAATAACAACTTGACCATGCAACTTGAATATCAAAGAGAATCAAACATGTTCAGCGTCTTGAGAGTCGCAGCGACCTTATTCCTGCTAACGACAGGAGCAACCGTTTGTATCGCCGCATCGCGACCGAACATCGTCGTGGTCGTCGCCGATGACCTGGGCTATGGCGACCTGGCGTGCTTCGGCAGCGAAATCGTCAAAACGCCCCACTTGGACCAGTTCGCGCGAGAAGGGATGAAGCTGACGAGTTGTTATTCAGCCGCATCAAACTGTTCACCCTCGCGAACCGGGTTGATGACCGGACGAACGCCGTACCGTGTTGGCGTCCATGGCGCGATTCCCTTCAACTCGCCGACACATGTGCGTGAGAGTGAAATCACGATTGCGACACTGTTGCAGCAGACAGGTTACACGACTTGTCATGTTGGCAAATGGCACCTGAACGGCAAATTCAATTCGCCCGAGCAGCCACAACCGAACGATCACGGTTTTGACGATTGGTTTTCGACCCAGAACAACGCCCTGCCCAACCACAAACATCCCGACAATTTTGTCCGCAACGGCCAACCGGTTGGCAAGATCAATGACTACGCCGCCAATATCGTCGCCGACGAAGCGATTCGCTGGCTGGACGAAAGTCGCGACAAAACGAAACCGTTCTTCTTGTACGTTTGTTTTCACGAACCCCACGAACCGATCGCCACCGATCCAAAGTTCGCCCAGCAATATCCATCGGACGACCCAAGCTTTTCAGCGTATCACGGAAATATCGCACAGATGGACAACGCGTTCGGTCGACTGATGCAAAAACTTGACCAGTTCAATCTGCGTGAGAACACCTGCGTCCTCTTCACAAGCGACAATGGCCCCGCTGTGACGGCAATGCATCCGCACGGATCGGCCGGACCGCTGCGTGGCAAAAAAGGGGATTTGTATGACGGCGGCATCCGCGTCCCCGGCATTGTGCGTTGGCCCGAGCATGTTCCAGCCGGATCCGAATCCGATCAACCGGTCAGTGGTGTCGATCTGTTGCCAAGCCTGTGCGAAATCACTGGCACCGCCCCACCAGCGGATCGTACGCTTGATGGGTCGAGTGTAGTTCCGATCTTTGGCGGGCGGGACATCCAGCGAGACAAGCCGCTGTATTGGCAATACAACTACACGCGTACGGCGCCGAAAGTTGCGGTTCGACGCGGCGACTGGAAACTGCTTGCGGCGTTGGACGCCGAGGCACCCAAGACGCCCGACATCACCGACGAGAAAACACACGTGATGAAGACCGCCGGGCTGACGGGATTCGAGCTATACAACCTGAAAACGGACATCGGCGAAACCACTGAATTGTCCGCTTCGCATCCCGATGTGTTTCAGTCGCTGAAGACAGAACTGCTGGAAATCTATCGCCAAGTTCAGTCAGAAACGCCGCGATGGCCCGCTTGGAAACATGAGCGGTACGAAGCCGGCCGAATCATTTGGCCCGACTATTGGCTCAACAAGATCAAGAAATAGCCCGAGGCGTCGGCCTAAAATTTCGACGCGATCGACGCAGCGACGCTGTTCCAATCGCCAATGTGCTGCTGCCGCACCAACGTGAAGGTGTCGTACCACACCGTGGTGTCGCCATCCAAACGCCATCGCCAGTCCGGAACCTTGCCCAGCATCAACTGCACAGGCACGCCCAGCGCGCCGGCCAGGTGCGCGATCGCGGTGTCACTGGTCACCACGACATCCAACCCCTTTACGATGGCCGCCGTGTCGACAAAGGCGCCCTCGGACGTGTCAACGCCAGCGGGAACCTTCACCACCGAGTCTGCGAAGTCGCATGCATCCAAGTCATCGGCACCGTGGCCAAACTGTAAACTGACTAACTGAATGTCAGCACGATTGGCCAGTACCGCCAAGCAATCCAGCGGAACGCTGCGATAAACGTCGGCATGATGATCGGGACTGCCTTGCCAATTGATCCCCACACGCATCGGTCTGTCGCGTATTGATTTGCCGTGAACCGGTTTGCCGTGCGTCAGCCTGCCGTGCATCGGCTTGCCAACGCTTTGCGGCATCGTTTGATCAAGCCACCGACGCCACTGCAGTGCCTTTGCTTCGGGAACGTTTAAATAGCCATGACGAGTGTCGGTACTGAGCGGCAATTCACCTTTGGAACAATACCACACGTCGACCGCATCGATCAGCGACAGGTGGTAATCAACCGGCGGAATCACGGCGCCCTCGGGCAAGAACATGTCGACACCGCGAACCGACTGCAGCAGCGGAATCAGCTCTTGCGGACACTCGATGAACACGCGTGCCCCGGCGTCGTGCAGCTCGGTGGCCATGCGAATGAACTGAATCGTGTCGCCGCGTCCTTGCTCGGGATACAACAGAACGGTTTTTCCATCAAGCTGCTCACCTTGCCAGAACGGCGCGTTGGTCTGTGGTCGCCGCATCCCTGGCATGCGCCATCGCCAGCGATACTCGGGCCAACCGATTTCAAATTCGCCTAGCAGCAAGTTGATCACGCCAAGGTTTCGATGCAGCTCGGGATCGTCCGGTTTGACCTTCAACGCTTCTTGGTACCAATGCAATCCGCGTTCGATTTCGCCGGCCCAAACCCACAGCGTGCCGCGATTCTTTAGCGCCGACAGATAACCGGGTTGTTGCTGCAGCGCTTTGACGAAACAAGACTCGGCCTCGTCGACGTCACCCGACATGCGCAGCGAGTTGCCGAGATTGTTCCATGCGACGGGAAACGAATCGCGAAGGCGAATTGCCTCGCGATACGAGGCGGCAGATTGCCGAAAGTCACGTTGGTCGAACTGAGCGATTCCCAGATAGACGTGGGCCTCGGCCGAACGGGGTGCCTGGTCGAGCACGTGGCGATAGATGGCGGCCGCATCGTCGACACGTCCGGCCTGGTGGAGCCGCCAACCTTGCTGCAAGACTTCTTCGATGGTCGGCATGGCTCAGTGGTGCACCGAAACAAGCCGTGCGATGCCAAGCCGTTGAATATTCCGGCAATCAGCATCACACGTGACGTGTGTCGGAACAGCGCCAGGCTTATTCCGACCTACAAAGACACACGACGCCATGGGGGTCTAATCGAGAAAGCCGACAAGATCCTGGCTGCGACTTGGTTGTTGCAGCTTGCGAACCGCTTTGGCTTCGATTTGACGGATACGCTCGCGGGTCACCTTGAAGATGTGCCCGACTTCTTCCAGCGTATAGCTGTATCCATCACCCAGACCGTAACGCAGTTTGATGATTTCGCGTTCACGGTAGGAAAGAGACTTCAACACGTTTCCGATTCGGTCACGCAGCATCTCTTGCGTCGCGCCGATCTGAGGGCTTTCGGCGGTACCGTCGGGCAACAAATCACCGAACTGGCTGTCTTCGCTATTACCGACCGGTCGGTCCAGGGAAATCGGGAAACGACTCATCGTCAGCACGCGGCGTGCTTCTTCGACGGTGACATCGGCGCGTCGAGCGGTTTCTTCGATCGTTGGTTCACGACCGAGCTCTTGCAACAATTGTCGGGCGACGTTGCGGACGCGGCTCATCGTTTCGACCATGTGAACCGGAATTCGAATGGTACGACTTTGATCGGCAACGGCACGCGTGATTGCTTGGCGAATCCACCAAGTCGCATACGTACAGAATTTGAATCCGCGGCGGTATTCAAACTTGTCCACCGCACGCATCAAGCCCGCGTTGCCTTCTTGAATCAAATCCAAGAACGACAACCCGCGATTGCGGTATTTCTTGGCGATCGACACGACCAGCCGCAAGTTTCCTTCGCTGAGTTCTCGCTTGGCTTGTTGGTACTCACCGTAGACCTTGGTCAACATTGCCACGCGACGCTTCAACGACTGAGGCGTTTCTTGACAAGCGGTCAAAATCTGGCGTCGTTCGTGCAGCAATCGTTCTTTGACTTCGCGACCGTGTTTGGTGCGTCGCTGGTCAGAGATTTCCTTTTCGATTTCGTCCAATCGAAAGCTGAATCGACGCAGCAATTCGATTCGAGATTCGATCTTGGGCGTCCGCAGCCCCAGTTCTTCGATCAAACGAACGCTGCGGCGTCGACGACGTGCAAGTGAACGCCATGCTTCGGCGCGACGACGCTGGGAAGCACTTTTGCTAAGGGAGACTTTCCAATCGTGTCGATTTCGTTTCAACAAGGTCTGCAGCGTCCGCAAGTTGTGCGGCAAACGCCCGATGATTTGTTCTTTTTCCAGCCGATCGGTCACCGACACCTGAACGGTACGGTCAAAAGGCAGCTGTCCGCGATAGACTTTTTTAAGCGTCTTGTAAGCTTCAACGAGGACGTAGTGGTTTTCCAGCAGCTTGGTGCGGAACCGGCGACGCGTTTCTTCGATACGTTTAGCCAATTCGATTTCTTGGCGTCGCGTCAGCAGCGGAATTTCACCCATCTGGGTTAGGTACATACGTACCGGATCGTCCGACCAAGATTCGCTGTCGTCGATCGACAATAACTCGTCGGGACTATCCAGCTGCACTTCGCCTTCGACGACTTCGGACGCTACCGCCGCTGCGGTATCGTCGTCATCGCTGTCATCAGGCAATTTTCGAAATCCGCCCGTAACATCTTCGGGTGTCTGGTCGGCGACGGATTCGAATTCGTCCAGTAGGGTATCAAACAAGACAGTAACTCCTTGCGGAAACTTATAAATAAATGTGTGCGTTTGTAGTCTTAGTCGTCAAAATCAAAATGGGAACGCGCTTGCCCGCATTGGACGATCGTATCTTTTCGCCCGAGCTATTGGTGACTCGGTTAGAAACTCTACCACTCGAACAATGTGACTCCTGCGGACAGCTGCGAATTGGAAAAACTTTCTGTTTGGATCAATCATCCGCTTCACATGCGACCTGACCGGCCCCGCTTGGCTTGACTCACGGCGCAGCTTGATCAGTAACGTTTGACCGGCGCACGCCCCATAACGCGACCGACGATGTCTCTCTTTGCTAAAAAATCACCCGCAGCAGTCGCACCCAAATCGGATTGACGGACTTGCAAGACGACTTGGTTGGTGGGATGTCACAGCGAAATTTCGCCAGCGGGAGGGATGGAACTGCGTCAGGAAACGGAATGACTGACATGCCGTCGACTGGTCAAAGCAGAATGATTGGCTGAGAATCTGTTGACGCCTGGTGGACCCGCAAGGTGTGTTGGCTTGGCTGGTTCGGCCCGATGGTGCGAACCAGAACTGGTTCAAACCGATCAAGTGCGTTCCAACGATGCTGAGGTGTTTTCCCCAACGAACATTCACTGCAAAGGTGGCGTAACTAAGAAACTCCCCCGTCGTTTATCCCCGTCCGATATGCTCCCCGTTCCAATCCGCTTTTAAGTCTTCAAAACCGTTTGACGAACCCCAAAAAAACCTATCCATGAGGTTCGCTAGCCCTCCTAGCAGCATCCAGCAATTTCGACCACTCTGAGATGCGAAACCGTTCCTTCGGGTCGCGATGACGAACAAAACAGTTCGCTATTGGGTGCCGCGGGTCATCAGTGATGTCCGGCTGCCAAATTGTCAGGTCGATTTCGTTAAAACCGGCACAATTCAAAAAAGGCTGCGGGAACGGCTTTTCGGGCGGTGGTGCCTTCTGCTCAATAGGATTCTAGTCACACAGGTTCGCCGGTCCAGTCGGTTGATCTTCAAATCTTCTTCATTTGACGCTTATGTTTCAGCTACCCTGCCAGAATTGCTCCTCACCCATTCTCGTTTCGCCCTCGCAGGCGGGGGACAGCGTCACATGTGTCCAATGTGGCGAAACGGTTGCTGTCCCCAAACTGGGAGAGCTGCGAAAACTGCCGTCGGCCGACACGTCCACTCATGGATCGTCCATCGCATCGGAACATGATGCCGCCGGCGGATCGCGGATCGGTTTCATTGTGGCCGCTTTTCTGGCAACCGCCTGTCTGCTGATCGCCAGTTTCTGTGCCGTTCGCTGGTCGTTAGTGGAGGTTCCGGTCACCACAGAACAGCATATTGCCGAATACGCCGAGGCTTACAAGACCGCAGCGCCGGCAGCACTGATTGGCGAGTTTGAAGAAATGGAAGAACGCGGCCTGGAAATGCCCGCGATGTACAACTACAAGACACTGGAATTGACCAAGCGCACTTGGGGACGCAACGCCCTGGTCGCCGGCGGCCTAGGCTTGGCCGCCCTGGTCGCCGCAGTCCTGCTATCAATGTCGGGACGAAAACAGAGAGGTGTTTAGGCAACCCGACGTGCAGCGAACGCCGGACACTTGGTCAGGCGTGCAGTAAGGCGTACGCATCAGAGCCCCTGCATTGACAGGTCTGACATACGGATCGCGTCAGCTTGATTGGAACGTCTAGCCGCAGTTAAACCACAGTGCAAAAGCGGGGCCAACCACCGCGAGAATCGACCTGCCAGCGTTGACCTCGATCACCCAACGTTGACCTCGATCGGGCCTGATCATCCGCGTTTCCGCTTCAACACGTAGACAACGTCCTCGGTCGTTGCGTCGACCTCAATCGGCTCATCAATCCGATAAGCAAAGTCATGTGTGGCGACGATCGTCCAGCAGCCACTCTTTTCGATCAGCTTTTCCATCTGCTGGGGCGTATAGCTGCGCAGCACCAGTTCGTCTTCGATCCGAAAACTGCGGCGCGGACTGTGGACGTCAAATCGAATACCGAATCGTTCCACCCGGCGCCGCTT
This sequence comes from uncultured Pirellulaceae bacterium, assembly GCA_963975425.1. GTDB lineage: Bacteria > Planctomycetota > Planctomycetia > Pirellulales > Pirellulaceae > CAXBGS01. The sequence goes on along the minus strand of CAXBGS010000001.1, from coordinate 1,232,238 downwards.
GTCCCGGGCCAGCGTCCACATGTGCGTGTTGATGGCAAGGTGACCACGACGTGCCGACCAGGATTCGGTTTCGCTCGGCGGCACCTTGGTCGGCGTCAGGTGCACGCCCAACAGATACAAGCCGCCAACCCGAACCGCTTGGCCCATGCACTGCATATGCCCGAGCGCCGCCGCTTCGCTGTCGAGATGCCGAAAACTGTTGATCGTATTGAACGCGATGTCATACCGTCGGCGAACGCGAAAGTCGGACATGTCCGCAACAAACGCAGTCTCCGCCATCGAGTGCCGACGAAATCTCGCATTGCAAAACTCGATCGCCTTTTCATTCAAATCCAACCCGGCGACCGAATAGCCTCGCTTGGCAAGCGCAAAGAGCAAACGCCCCGTCCCGCATGCAGGCTCGAACAGGCGGGCTTGCGCAACGTCAGATTTTCCACAGCCATAAGCCTCGCCACAAGCGCGGATGAATTTCACTTCGGCCGCACAGTCGGCACCAAAAACCAAGTCGTAATACTTGGGATGATCGTAAATCGATTCGTTCAGGGTCTCGATGAGAGAAGTCTCCGGTATGTGATCGGCAACGGTTGGTCTTGGGCGACCGGCACGATGGTCGCTGCCGGACTTGATTCTGACAAGCGTTCGATGCCGAGCCTGTCATTCGCGGCCCGGTCATCACCAGTCTTGTCATTCCACGCCGCTTGATGCCGGGTTGTTTGACAGAAGGTCGCCTGCACTGGCGCACAAATCTATTAGGGTCTATTAGGGCACCTAAAAATCGCACGGGCTAACTAGCGCACGGGCTCCAGTCCCAGACCGCGGCGAAGCAACCCGATTTGGCCTGCATGAATCGTCTCGTGCATCGGACAAAAAAGGATTGCTCCTAACTTCGTCGGGTACGCCGCGTACGGCATATCGATTGGGTCGTTCAGTGCCGCTGGGTCGATCGATTCCAGCTCACCCAGCGCCCGGTCGTAAACGGTCGTCATCCGCTGCAACAACTCGTCCGCACTCGGCTGACATGCGGCATCGGCAACCGGCGACGACTGGCGTCCGTAAGCCTTGCGGAACTTGCCGGGAATCAGCTGCAGATCCTCGGGTTGGCGGCCACGGACACGGAACATCAACAGTCCATATTGGCTGACCGTTAGATGACCGACTTGCCAAGCGATGTGAGTGCAGTGACCGTCGGGGATTTCAAACCATCGATCCTTGGGGGTCGCCTCAAGCAATTGCAATGTGTAGTCGCGGGCGAATCGAATTTGGCCCAGCGCTCCGCGCATCATGACCGAGGCTTCACGGATCGACGGTAACGCCGTGGAGGCAGCTTGATTGGTTTGGGTGTCGTTTGTCATAGCCGGGATGATAACAAACTTTGGCCGCCAACCGATCCGGCTGCTCGACTACCCAACTGCTCGGCGACCCAACTGCTCGGCGACCCGGCTGCTCGACTATCCAGCTGCTCGGCGGGTCTGCTGCTCGACTACCCAGCTGCTCGGCGGGTCTGCCGTAGCGGCTTGGCGATCAAGTGCAGTTCCGGCATTGTCGATCGGCCGCCGTGGAAGGTTCTACGGCCATCAATGGTGTGGTCAAACACAAAGACGCCATCGGCCGAACCCCGGCGCGGTGAAACTCTCAAGATTGCCGGGCAGCCACACTCGCTGCACATCACCCTCAACCCGTGTCCGTCGAGCAATTCGTGGAGCGATTTCGCCAGCTCGCGGTTTTGCTGCAGACTGCCCATCGATCGCCCGGCCAGCTGTGCCAGTTTCGCTTGAATTGCCAAACGAATCGTTCGCTGCAGCCGATTGAGTTCTTGTTGCAACTGCTCCAGCGTCGCGGCGGCCACTTCGTGGGGCAGCGGATCCTGGCCGGATTGTGACGCTGCCGGTGGTTCGTCGACAGGCTCGATCGTTGAATCAGCAGACATCCAGAACCAGGGGCGAGGCCGAGAATTGGGCGGGGATACAAAACAGCACCTCATCGAACGCTCGTCGATCGGCCGGACCTGACGCGAGCCCCGACGCTGGATGAGGCGAATGAATGAAGGAAATCGGCTCGGTGCTCTGGACGAGTTTATACAAATTGTATAAGTTGTCCAGTGATCCAAAGACACAGTTCGGTTAATCGCCCAAAACTCCCCATCCGCCAGAACCACTACGGTCAGCGGATCAAGCAACAAAATCCCGCTTTCCTGACCGGGTCAACATGGCGAAAGGCTCGGTATTTCACTAGTTTCGGCTCGATACCCATTCCGTAAACCCATTCGTTCGCACTCTCGCAGCAAGCCATGTCGGTCAATCAACAAACCGTTGAAGAAACGAAAGCTCAGATCCGCGGGCTGGTCAACGAGATCGCTTCGTTGGCCAAGAGCGGATCCCCGGCCGAAGAGTTCTATCCTGAACTGCTGGGCCGAATCATCACGGCACTGGCCGCGGCCGGCGGTGCGGTTTGGTTACTGGACGAGGACCGCCAGCTCAAGCTGCAGTACCAAATCAACGCCGAGCCATCGATCTTGGCCGACGACACCGATGACGCGGTACGACACCGTCGCTTGATCAGCCGTGCGGCCAACGCCGGCCAGTCGTTGCTCGTTCCGCCCTACAGTGGCACAACTGACGGAGACGCCGAAGGCAACCCGACGCGATACCTGTTGGTGCTCGGTGCGCTCAAGCACGAAGGTCAGAACGACGGACTGATCGAAATCTTTCAGCGCCCCGATACCGCCCCAGACACTCAACGAGGCTATCTGCGTTTCTTGCAGCAGATGTGCGAACTGGCGACCGATTGGCTGCGAAGCCAAAAACTGCAAAAGCTCGGGGACCGGCAAACGCTGTGGCAACAAGCCGACTCATTCGCGCGTGCCTCGCACGAATCGCTGGACCTGAAGGAAACCGCCTATATCGTCGCCAATGAAGGCCGCCGGTTGATCGGATGTGACCGCGTCAGCGTTGCGATTAAGAAAGGCCGCAAGTGCAAAGTCCAAGCGATCAGCGGCCAAGACACAATCGAAAACCGATCCAACATCGTCGCGGCACTGAACAACCTGGCAACACGTGTGGTCGCCGCCGGTGAACCGCTGTGGCATGACGGATCGACCGAAGACTTACCGCCGCAAATCGAAGAAGCCCTGGAAGATTACGTCGACCAGTCGTACGGCCGCAACATCGCGGTTCTGCCACTGCGCGAACCGGAACGAACACTCGGAAAAGATACCGAGGGTGGCGCTGCCGGCGAGATCGATCGCGACAATGCTCACCGAGGTGAAGTCATCGGCGCGTTAATCGTCGAACAGATCGAGAGCGATTTGCCGCCTGAAATTTTCCACTCTCGCGTCGACTTGGTCTACGAACACGGCACACGCGCCATCGCCAACTCGCGGGCCCATACCAATCTATTCCTGATGCCGCTGTGGCGAACACTTGGTCGTGCCAGTTGGGTGCTGCGAGCACGAACATTGCCAAAGACGCTGGGCATCATGGCGCTCATCATCGGTGTCATACTGGGGCTGATTTTCATTCCCAAGGATTTCAACCTGGAAGCCGAAGGGACGTTGATTCCCGAAGAACGGCGACAGATTTTTGCCGCAATCGATGGCGAAGTCGTGGACGTTTTGGTCGATCACCGTGACCAGGTCAAAGCCGGCCAAGAATTGGTACGGCTACGAAACCGCGATATCGAGATCCAGATCACCGATCTGGAAGGCCAACTGCAAACGACGCTCAAGGAACGCGCCAGCGTGCTAGGTCGCCTGAGCCAGTACCGCGATCTGGAACCCGCCGAAAAGCGGGCTTTGGAAACGGAAGAGCTTGAGCTTGCAACGAAAAAGCAAATCATCGAAGAGAAGATTCGCATGCAAACGGCGCGTGCCGATCAATTGATCGTCCGCTCGCCCATCGACGGCATCGTCATCTCTTGGGACGTCGAAAAAATGCTTCGCAGCCGGCCCATCTCGACCGGCCAGGTCTTGCTAGAAGTCGCCGACCTGACCCAACCGATGTACCTGGAACTTGACCTGCCCGAGAAACGCGAAGGCCACTTGGACGACTATGTGTTCAAGCAAGGCTTGAGTCCCGAGACCGATTCGCTAGATGTGACCTACATTCTGGCAACCAACCCTGATGAAAAGCTAAACGCGCGATTGGACCTATCCAGCGTTTCGTTGCGAGCCGAGGCGAACGAAGAACACGGTGCGATCATCAAAATGCGTGCCGACCCCGAACAGGATTCGCTGCGTCAACTTAAACCGCTGCCGGGTGCCAAAGTGATTGGCAAGGTTTACTGCGGACGTCGTGCCAGCGGTTTCGTTTTCTTTCATGAAATCTACGAATGGTGTTGTAAGTTCTTCTTCTAGCCAACTCGAACCAACCCAACCGTCGCTACTCTCTTTTCTCGAACCATTCTCGGAGTCCTTCCGATGCGACCCAAGACCAACCTACTGATGATTCTCGTTTGCGGATTCGCCGCCGCACCGTGCGGATATGCGCAAGTCGGCTTCGACGGCAACAACCCCTTGCCCGTTGGCGCCGCGGTGGCCAACGAAGTCCCCGCCGAAAACTGCGTGGTCAAGTTCATTCGCCAGTCCAGTATTCCGGCCGAGGTCGAAGGCAAACTGACTGAACTTTTGATCGAAGAAGGCGACGACATTCAAGCCGGCCAGGTGATTGCGATCATCGATGACACTCAAGCGAAACTAGCACTCGAGCTGAAACAAGCCGAAGAGAAAGAGGCGTTGCTGAACGCGACGAACGAAGTGAACTTGAAAGACGCGCGCAACAGCGAGGCGCTTGCGGAAGCAGAAGCCGAATCGTTCAAAGAATTGCATCAACAAAACGCGATCCCCTATTACGAGTACCTGAAAAAGCGTCTGGAAGCTGTGCGGGCAACGCTGCGGATCGAACTTGCCGAAATGCAAATGCAGATCGCCAAGGTCCAGTACAAGGCGAAAGAAAATGAGCGGGAAATGACCGAGCATCAACTTTCCAAGCACCAGATCAAAGCGGAATACGGCGGGTACATCGAAACACGGAACGCGCAGCTGGGCGAATGGGTCCAACCGGGCAGCCCCATCGCAACCATGGTGATGCTGGATCGTCTGCGTGTCGAAGGCGTCATGGACGCGCTTCGTTACCGCAACCGAATCTACAAAGGAGCTCCCGTTGATGTGCTGGTCTACAACGGATCGCCGGACGGAAAACCGGTTTCGTTAAGCGGAAAGATTGGCTTCGTCAGCAGCGAAATCGACATGCGTGACCGTGTCCGAATCTGGGTCGACGTCGACAACCGCCGCGACGGAGAAACATGGTTGATCAAACCCGGAATGAAAGCCGACATTGTTGTGAGGTAAGAGGTGGGAGGTAAAAGGTGACAGGAATCAGTACTGCCACCCACTACCTGTCACCTGTCACCTGAAACCTGAAACCTTCTACCTCTCACCTCCCAACCCCTTTACCTTTCAACTCTCCTCATGACCACGCTTGCCGAATCCCTCGTTAGCAGCTCATCCAGGCCGCTGACGGTGCGCAAGCGCCCCGACCTGTCGCACAGCCGGCACATGTATCAGGGCACCGGATACTGGGTGGTCAAAGAACCGGTCGGACTTCAGTACTTTCGCTTTCATGACGAAGAGTTCTACATCCTGAACATGCTGGACGGGCACGTCAGCCTGCAGCAAATCAAGGACGGGTTCGAACAGCGTTTCGCGCCACAAAAAATCACGTTTGGTGACTTGCAACAGTTCATCGGCATGCTGCACCGGAGCGGCTTGGTGATCAGCAATTCGCCGGGACAAGGCAAGGCGCTGCGCGAGCGGGGACGCACCAAAAAGAACAAAGAAAACCTTGGCAAGATGGCCAACGTGTTCGCATTGCGATTCCGAGGCTTTGACCCCGAACGCATTTTGAACGCGATCCTGCCTTGGTTTGGCTGGATTTTCACCGTTCCTGCCTTGTTGTTCTTCGTCGGACTGCTGATTTCGTCGTCTCTGTTGCTGGCCAGCCAATACGAAACGGTTTATGCCAAACTGCCGACGTTTCAACAATTCTTTGCGGCCGATCGATGGCTGATCCTGGCGCTGACGATGGCGATCGTGAAAGTGCTGCACGAATTTGGACACGGTTTGAGCTGCAAAAAGTTCGGGGGCGAGTGTCATGAAATCGGATTCATGCTGCTGGTCTTCACGCCGTGTCTGTACTGCAACGTGTCCGACTCGTGGATGCTGCCGAACAAATGGAAAAGAGTTTGGATCGGCGCTGCCGGCATCTATGTCGAAATGATCCTCGCTTCGATTGCCGCCTATGTGTGGTGGTTCAGTGAACAAGGCACAACGATCAATGACTTGTGTCTGAACATGATGTTCTTGAATGTGGTTAGCACCGTGCTCGTCAATGGAAATCCGCTGCTGCGGTTTGACGGTTACTACATTCTGATGGACACACTTGAGATCCCGAATCTGCGGCAAAAGAGTACCGAAGTCCTCAAGCGGTGGTTTCAAGAAACTTGCTTGGGGCTGGAATTGCAAGACGACCCGTTCTTGCCACAGCGTGGCAAGTTCATGTTCGGCTTGTTCACGATCGCCAGTGTGATCTATCGCTGGGTCGTGGTGTTCTCGATTTGTTGGTTTGTGATCAAGGTGCTGGAACCTTACGGGTTGCAATCGATTGGCCGAATGGTCGCGGTCATCGGATTCTTTGGACTCGTCGCGCAACCGTTCATCCAAACTTGGAAATTCGTCCGGACTCCTGGGAGACTCTCGAAAGTGAAACGTACGCCTCTGTTGATCACCCTGGTTGTCGTGGGTGCGATCATCGCGGCGGTTTGTTACATCCCGCTGCCGCACCACATTGATTGTGCATTTGAAATTCAACCCAGCGAGGCCGGCGCCGTCTACGCGGGAACACCGGGCCAGATTGTTGAAACGGTCAAACCCGGAACGCTTGTTCATGAAGGCGACCCAATCGCCAAGCTTAAGAATCCCGACTTAGAAATTCGCTTGGCCGACTTGGACGGCGAAGAGAAAATCGCCTCGCTTCAACTTCGTAACCTTAAGCTGCGCAGCGGTTACGACCCGGTCGTGAAAGCACAGATCGAAACACAGGCCGAACTGATTCAATCGATCCAGTCGTTACGAGCGAAAACACAAGAAGAACTCGATCGACTGACCGTTCGCGCCAAACGTGACGGATACGTTCTGCCGCCGCCGCTGCGTGCGCCACGTGATACCGGTGATGGACGATTGCCCGGATGGACGGGATCCCCGCTGGATGAAAAGAACCGCGGCGCGATGCTGACTGCCGACGACCATCTATGCGACATCGGATCGCCCGAAGCATGTGAAGCCGTACTGGTAATCGATCAAGGCGATGTACAACTGGTGCGAGAAGGCCAAGCGGTCGATATGAAACTTGATTCGCGACGCATCGATACGTTTAGCGGGATCATCGCCGAAAAATCGAACAAGGAGCTTGACCGCGCATCGACAGCTCTGTCCAGCCAGACCGGCGGTGACTTGCAGACCGAGATCGACCCAACAACAGGCATGATCAAGCCGCGGAGCGTTTCCTATCAAGCACGTGTGCCGCTGGAACCGGCCGACTTGCCGCTGCGACCCGGATACCGGGGCTCGGCCAAAATTCACGTCGATCCCATGTCGCTGGGTGAGCGCCTATGGCGAGTGATCGCGAAGACATTCAACTTTGAACTTTAAAATGCGCACACTGCGCAAACCAGCACAACCGTTTTATCCACCAACTCAAGCCAATCAAATCCATTGGAACATCGTCGTCTCACGTTGCACGGCATGTCCGGTCCGCTAGGATACGGGCAGATCGGTGTGAAACGCTTGCGAATCGGGCAGCGCTGCCGAGACGATTTTACATCGCCCAATCCATTACCACTTAATCCTGGAGATCGACACCGATGGCAGACGCCAAAAAAGACGAGAACAAGCCCGCAGCAGCTGAAGCGCAAACTCAGGCTCAACAACCTGTTCAAGTACAGGTCGAAGACCAAGGCGCATTGGCAACCTACGCAAACTTCTGTCGCGTGACCGGATCGCCCGAAGAATTGATCATCGATTTCGGCCTGAACCCACAGCCTGTCGGTGTGCCGAAGGATCCGATTCAGGTCAAACAGCGCATCATCGTCAACTTCTTCACCGCGAAACGATTGCTGGCTGCACTGCAAATGTCAGTGGCTCGTCACGAATCGGTCTTCGGTGTCTTGGAAACAGACATCAACAAACGAGTGCGTCCCGGTTTGACTCAGCAAACGCAAGCCGCTCCTGCACCCGCACCGGCACCAGCCGCTGCACCTGCAAAAAAGAGCTAGCGTTGGGAAACCCCAGCTTTCGATCTTGTGTCGAGTGTTAACAGTTCAGGCCACGTCACACTGGGTCACGTCACACTGGGCCACGTCACACTGGGCCACTGATTAACGATCGATGCGATACATTCACAGACCGCGACATGAAAGCATGTCGCGGTTTTTTCTTGCGCCGGCGATTCAGGTACTCAACATGCAATACCCACTCGAGCTTCGATTCAAGCTGCTCACCTTTGGCCAGCGAATCACCGTGACCGATGCGTCGGGCAACATGCTGATGTTCATCAAGCAAAAGATGTTCAAGCTGAAGGAGAAAGTGGAGATCTATGGCGACGAGAGTCAATCGAATTTGATGTTCCGTATCGAAGCGGATCGGATGATCGATTGGTCGGCGAACTATCACTTTACCGATGCGGAGGGCAATGACTGGGGCGCCGTTCGTCGCAAGGGCATGAAATCATTGTGGTCGGCCCATTACGACGTCATCCAAGATGGGCAAATCGACATGACGATCGAAGAGGAAAGCCCGATGAAGAAGATCCTCGAGGGACTGCTGGGAGAGATTCCGATCGTCGGGCTGATCGCCATCTACTTGCTGAACCCCAGCTACATCGTGCGTCGGCCCGATGGAACACCGCTGCTGCGATTGATCAAACGACCGGCTTTTCTAGAGGGCAAGTTCGAGCTACAGAAACTCAATGAGATGCCCGAGGACGACGAGCTGCGGTCTTTGATGTCGTTGCTGATGCTGGTTTTGCTGGAACGAGGGCGGGGATAAGAATTCGGGGAAATCGTTAAGGGTCACGACGGGGAACCACGCAGGGTAATTCGAGGCGAAATCCAACGATTGTCGCTTCATCGGTTTGCTGACAAACCTAGACTTCCCATGCACGGGATTCTGACCCAACCTCGGAACACTTTTATGACAAATGTACACCCCTGCAACAACGATGTTGCTGAACTGGTATCGCGATTTCGCAGCGGCGGTCTCGATCGACGCGACTTCCTTCGACAAGTTGTGGCGATGGGTGTTTCGTCAGCGACCGCCTATACGCTGCTAAGCTCGACTCAGACGGCTTCGGCCCAGACGTTTTCGACCCAGGCGGTTGGCGAAGAAGGCCAGCCGCGAACCTCACCGATCACGACGTATGCCATCGGCGAAGAAGGCCACACGTCGCCCTCACCCGGCCCTCCCTCGTCCGGCCCGCCGACAATGACCACCAAGGCCATTGGCGAGGAATCGGGGCCCCCCGCGACAACGCGAGCCCTGGGCGAGGAAGAGCGACCGCCGACCGCCACCACCTGGAGCCAAGGCGAAGAGTCCACAACGCCACCGACTCACACGACCTATGCCATGGGCGAAGAATCCAATCCGCCACCGAGTCCGACCACGTATGCCGTCGGCGAAGAATCGACCGGACCGCCCGCAACAACATTCGCCGTGGGCGAAGAATCCACGACTCCGCCGACCACGTATGCTGTGGGTGAAGAAGAACAACCAAAGTGCGTGAAGCCGCCTGCAGCAACGACGACCGCTTATGGCGAAGAGTCCAACGCGATCACGACCGCTTATGGCGAAGAAAACATTCACACCACGCATGCACTGGGCGAAGAGGGTAACCCGCCACCCGTCGTGAATCCGCCCGCGACCACCACCGCACATGGCGAAGAGTCCAACGTGACGACTCGTGCGATGGGCGAAGAAAACGGTTCACCGTCGCGTCAACAAGGACGCCCGTCTATCATTCCAAGGCTGCCCAACGTGTGGCGGAACTTCAAACGCTGGTAGGGAATACACGCGATGTTATTGATTGTCGGCGGCGAGTCGGACCCGAACACCCAACGCGTCGTCGACCAGGCACACATCCGCGATCTCGCCTATTACTTTCTAAACACCGACGAACCCGATTCCCATCGGATCGCATGGGACTTTGAAAAACCCGAACTGACCCTCAGCCAAACCACGGTTCGGCCAACGGCGGTGTTCCTGCGCTACAACGTTTTTGCTGGAGTTCCGGCGACAAATCTGGCCGCGTTCGATGTCGTCCAGTCGTTCTCACTCGCCTGGCCCGACATCAATCTATTGAATCGCCGGACGACGACGGATTTGAATAACAAATCCAAGAACTTGCGATTGGCCATCGATGTCGGATTCGAAATTCCTGACACACTGGTCATGGGTAACTTATCGCCGCTGGCGACGATGCCGGACCCACAGTCCCGGATTATCAAACCGCTGGGCGGCGGCGCCCACACACAATCGGTCGACAAGATTGCCAACGACCCCCAGCAACTTGCGATGCTTGGTCCACAATTCGTGCAGAGTCGTCTCAGCGGTGAGAACCTGCGTATTTTTTCGATCGGTGGAAACCAGTTCTGCTTTCATTTGGAATCCGACGCCTTGGACTATCGCGAAGATGCCGGCGTGGACGTCAAGCTGATGCCGGTGCCACCTGCACTGATCGACCCGACGCGGGAATTGGTCGAACGAATCGGCTTTGACTATTGCGCGCTCGACTTCCGCTGCAAAGAGAGTTTTGTCGATCCCGTCTTTTTAGAAATCAACTCGTTTCCCATGTTCGTCCGCTTTGACGATGCGGGAGAAAACTGCTTGGTCGACGCCATGCTTGACTTCCTGACGACTTAGAAACCCAAACGCAGAAAAAGACGTAAGCGGCAGCGACGGCCGAACCTTGCATGGATCAACCGATTTGCTTTTTCCAACTTTCGATTTGCGACCGCACTTGATCAGGTGCGGTTGAACCGTAACTGACAAACGCGTTGACGGCGTTTTGGCAACCGAGACAATCGAATACCGATTCGTCAATCTCAGCACTGTGACTTTGCATCACGTCCAGGGGCAACTCGCTGAGTGGCAAGTCGCGCTGCATGGCTTCGCCGACGATCGCCCCGACCAAGTGATGCGCCGTTCTTTGTGGAATTCCTTTTGCGATCATCCACTCCATCAAAGTCGTCGCGTCCAAATAACCTTTCTCTAATCGACTGCTGATCGACTCGCGCTGCAACACGCTGCCTTCGACGATCGGTGTGGCCAGTTCTAACATGGCGATCACGGTGTCGAATGAATCGAACAGTGGTGGCTTGTCTTCTTGCAAGTCTCGGTTGTACGCCAACGGCAAATTCTTGACCAGCAACATCAACGTATTCAGATTGCCCATCACACGTGCCGACTTGCCACGCGTCAGTTCCAGTGTGTCGGGATTCACCTTTTGCGGCATGATGCTGCTGCCGGTGCAGAACGCGTGCGGCATCTTGATGAAATTGAACTCAACGGTGCTCCACAAAATCCATTCCTCGGCCCAACCGCTTAGGTGCGACGCGACCATCGACAGGACAAACGCAGATTCCAAAACAAAGTCACGGTCGCTGCTGGTGTCCAAACTGTTGGCGGTGACACCGTCGAAGTCCAATTGCTTGGCGGTTTGTTGGCGATCGATCGGCAACGTGGTTCCCGCCACGGCGGCGACACCCAGGCTGCACTGATTGACACGGCCGCGACAATCGGAAATCCGTTGGCGATCGCGCGCGAACTTTTCGACGTAGGCCAACCAATAGTGTGGCGCAAGCACAGGCTGGGCACGTTGCAGGTGTGTGTAGGCCGGCAAAATGACATCAAAGTCGGCATCGCAACGTCCCAAGAATGCACGCTGCAGATCGAGCAATCGCGAATCCACCTCGTCGAGCGCTTCGCGAATCCACATGCGGACATCGGTGCTGACCTGGTCGTTACGACTGCGGGCGGTGTGAAGTTTTCGGCCCACGTCACCGATGCGTTCAATCAGAGCTTGCTCGACATGCATGTGGATGTCTTCCAACTCGATCCGCATCGGAAGCTGATCGCTGTCCAGCTCCTTTTCAATCACTTTCAAAGTGTCTCGGATCTGGTCCAGTTCGCTGGAATCGATCAAGCCGACGTTTTGCAGCATTTCTGCATGCGCGATCGAGCCGCGAATATCTTGTCGATACAAGCGTCGATCGAAACTGATGCTCTCGGCGTACTGTTCCAACCGTTCGTCGGTACTGGCTTGAAAAACGCCGCTGCGTGATGGGCTTTCCACTTTTGACTATCCGAATCGTACGAAGTGCTGAATAATGGCTCGACGCCATTATGGTCAGCCAAGTTCGCCTGACGACCCGGCTACCCCCTCACCCCAGCCCTTTCCCCCGCGAGCGACCCGCATTTCGTGTTCGCTCACTCGCGGGATGCAGGGGGCAACAAAAAGCTGCTCATGCATTCGAAGTCCATCATTACCGCTCTGGCAATTTCTTGTTGCCTGGTTTCTTGTTGCCTGGTTTCGGCTGCCTCGGCGGTCGATATTCTTGCCAACGCGGCATCGGGCACTCCCTATGGTGTGGCGACGGTCGAAATTCCTATCGCAGCGCCGATTGTCGGCGGACCACTGCCTCCGTTGGAAGTCCGCGATGCGGATGGTCGAATTCTGTATCCAATCGCCAACGACATTCGCGTCAAGATTCCTCGCCCGTCTGACCAACCGGTGCCACCGCCTGGTCGCGGACGATTGCTCGGACGGATCGGCAACTTGGTTCGCGAGCTGACCGGTGATCAACCCGATCTTGAACAAACCGTCGCGCGGCGCGTCTCGTTTTTGTTTCGTGGATCGTCCCCACTGACGATCACGGTCAGCGAATCGGGACGTGAGGTCGGTTCTTATGAAGTTGTGCCGGCGGTGGATCCCATCACTCGCACACAGTTGCTCGGGCAATGGTGGGACGGCTTTCATCAAGCCGCCAAACGTCAAATCGATGCCGCGGATTACCCGCCCTGGGTCGAAAACTATTTGGTCGCAATGTTGTCGGGCCGTCTAGGGATGCCACTGCCGGATTGGTACGTTGCGCAAATCAACGACGATGATCCATTGACGGACACGATGAAGTTGTTGGCCGGCGCATCGGGCACCGACCAACAAATGTTCCGCCGCGCCGCCGGAGGAACGACCTCGCCAACCCCCACGACCCTGCCCTTGCCCGCGGCGCCGGCTTGGAACCCGCCTCGCTTACCCGCCGTGCCGGTCACGGCGAACGTCGAACCGCTTGCCGAGCATGTACCGCCGGAATGTTTTTACATCCGCTATGGCTCGTTCGAAAACTACTTGTGGTTCCGTGACTTGTCGGATGAATACGGCGGTGATCTTTCGCGCATGATCACTTTGCACGGATTCAAAAACGAAAACGCCGCTCGCGTGGAACGACAACTGAACCTCAAGACCACTCAGTTGAGTCGGATGTTGGGCCCGACGGTGATCGAGGATCAGGCATTGGTCGGTCGAGATTTGTTCTTAAGCGACGGTGCAACGATCGGAGTGATGTTCAAAGCAAAAAATGCGTTTCTGCTAAGAAGCTCACTGGTCAACGACCGTACCAAACTTGCCAATGACGATCCGAGCGTCAACTTGGTGGACATCACAATCGCGGGCAAGCAAGTATCACTGCTTAGTTCCAGCGATCACCGTGTGCGTTCGTTCCTGGCCGAAGACGGCGAGTACTTGTTCGTCGCGAATAGCGAAACTCTGGTACGCCGATTTCTCGAAGTCGGCCAAAGTGGAAAGTCGCTGGCGGCAACCGAATCGTTTCGCTTGGCGCGTCAACTGATGCCGATCGAACGTAACGATACGATCTTTACGTATTTTTCGCCGCAAATGCTGCAAGGACTTGTTGATCCACAATACCTGATCGAATTGCGACGACGACTGCACGCCAGTGCCGATATTTCGATGATCAGCTTGGCACGTCTCGCCGCGAAAGCCGAAACGAATTCTGCCGCGGGCATCGACGGGCTGGTCGACATCGGTTTTTTGCCGAAAGTCTTTGGTCAGCGCGGCGATGGCAGCGGAATCATCACGGTGGGCGATCGCGTGGTCGACACGGCGCGAGGCTCGCGAGGCACGTTCTTGCCGATCGCAGATGTGATGATCGAATCGGTAACACAAGAAGAAGCGGATTGGTACATCTCGATTGCACGAGAGTACAGCGATCGCTTTCCGCAAATCGATCCGATCATGATCGGGGTCCAGCGGGAAGCCATTCCCGATCAATCCAATCGCGAACGGTTGATCGTTCACGCAGAGATCGCCCCGATGGTGCCTGAAAAGTATGGCAAGTACGCCCAACAACTCGGACCGCCCACGAAAGTCGCGATACAGTTTGCGCCCGATGACATTGTTGCCGTCCAGGCACATGTGGCGAGTGAAAAGATCGGGCCGCCGACGCACCTGTTCGCCGGCATCAAAGACAGTCATCCCCCACAGCTGGATGACTTTGACGGAATCCTGGGAAGCTATCGATCACTGAAACAATTGCCCGGATACCTGGGCGCATGGCCGCAGCCGGGCACCCTGGATCGTTTGCCGCTGGGCTTAGGACGTGGAACACCCGTCGGACCGGGAATGAACCGTCTGATCGGTGGCCTGTATCGATACACCGATGGCGGTTACAGCGTTTTGTCATTTCAGCCAGAGATCCTGCAAGCCAGCTTGCCACATATCAACGCCATCGAAGTCGACGATACCGCACAAGTCCGTTTCCGAATCGGAAACCTGGCGGGCAGTCAACTCGAAGGCTGGGTCAACGAACAGTTGTACCAGCGTGCAGCAGAAAGCAGCCGCGCCGGCGCAAACTTCCTAAGCATGCTGTCCCGCCAGCTGCAGATCGATCCGGACGATGTGCCC
Organism: uncultured Pirellulaceae bacterium; assembly: GCA_963975425.1. Taxonomy (GTDB): domain Bacteria; phylum Planctomycetota; class Planctomycetia; order Pirellulales; family Pirellulaceae; genus CAXBGS01. Next base: position 1,217,212 of record CAXBGS010000001.1, on the reverse strand, counting down.
GATGCGGTGTATTCGGTTCTCGGGAACCACTTGGTCGATCCGCTGGGCGGCCGCTACGAATATTCCGATCGTGTGGGCCGCTGGACGAGCACCGCATGGGGTGCCGACGATACACCACTGCAGGCACCGCCGAACTATGTTGCCCCGATCATGAAGTGGTTCCGCGGCGCCGAAGGAACCCTCACGCAGTACTCCGATCGCCTGGTCGCCGACGCCGCGATTGTGATCGAGCACTCACAGTAGGCATGGTCTCGTCATCATGACCCGCGACGCGTGAGAGAGCGTCCGGCTTAGCGTTTGGTTTTTTGTAGGCTGGAACAAGCGGTGCGCAGTTCCGGCAGAGCGCAATCAAATGGTCATCCATGCCGGAACTGCGCACGGCTTGTTCCAGCCTACGCCAATCCCAAATAAACGTCGCAAAATGGTAGTTTGCTAAGCTGGACGTTCTCGTGAGTGGCCGGGTCGCGGCGCAAAAAAAAATGCCCAGCGTTGGCGCCGGGCATTTCTTGTTTTCGGTGATTTACATCACAACTCAGTCGCGAACGATGGTGCGACCGTGCTTGGTCACGACCACGTCGACGCAATGACCACAGCATTCGAACTTGTAGGTCAAAATCTTGCGGCCGAGAAAGCCCTTTTTGCAGCCAACCAGGCAAGGGGTGACGCCTTCACAGCAAGCAGGCACGCAAGCCGAAACTTGGTACTTGCAGCAAGTCGATGGGTCGGTCACGCACCAAGTCACTTTCACAGGTGCAGGTGGGCAGCAAACGGGTGCTGGTGCTGGCTCGCAGCAGGGGGCTGGCTCACAGCAATCCGCTGGCTTCAAGCAACCGAGCAGTCCTGCATTGGCAGGAGCAGCAACGGCGAAAGTCAAAGCAGCGAACGTACATCCAAGCAGCAGGCTTCGTAGTTGGTTCATTTTTTTCTCGCAATATCATAGGAGGGTAACCAGTATTCAAAGGGATTTTTGCTCACAATCCCAAACCACGCAACCGGCATATCTTCACATGCGGCACCCGGTCGCGTCTGCGGCCGTTCAAACGACAGAATCGTCGCAACCGACGCGGTTGGCGATCGCCCTGGCAACCTGCAATTCAGGGCCTAAGTACGATGACAAGCAAAACAGCACACTGGGATGTCGCAGTCGGGCCTGCTGGGTCTGGCCGGCGATCGCCTGGAACAACCGTCCATCAAACAGCAAATGCGGCTGAACCACGATTGCGTCATAACGACCGCTCGCCGCAACCGCGTCAATCACGTCGGGCAAACGTGGCTGGGCCATTGCGTAAAACGACGTGAACGCGGCAGCGACGGGGATCCGATGCCGAACGACTTCGGTCAAAACGCGCATATCGGCCTGGGCACACGGGTCGTGACTGCCGCGACCGACCATCACCAGCGCCGTTCGTGCCGGGGGCACCGAAGTCGGCGGGATGGATTCTGCGAATCGCTTGCAGGCCAATTCCACGATCGCGGGGTGCCGAGCAAGGGGGCGCGATTGATCGAAAGAGATTCCTGGCGTGGCGTTTTGACAGTTCTTGACCAGATCGGGAATATCGGTCTTGGCGTGACCAGCAGCAAACAACAACAACGGCGCGACGTGGATGTGTCGGACGCCCGCCTGAACAAGCGTGGACCAAGCTTGTGGGATCGTGGGCTGCTGAAATTCCAGCAAACAAGGCTGTACCGGAACGGGGGCGACACGTTGGGCAAGTTGTTGTCCCAACTGAAAGAATTGCCGTGTTCCCCGATCGTCCCGCGTCCCATGTCCGACCAACATGATGCCGGCCTCGGGCGCCTGGCCAGAGGCCGCGGGCATCGATTCGCTGCGGGACCGAGCAGTCGCGGACTTATTGGACGATGTCAGAATCGCTGAAGCCTCGGTCGTCTAGCAGTTTGATCGCGTCGTCCAGGTTAAAACCGCTTTTGTAGTGCACAATCACTTGGCGGTTGTCGATCACGCCTTCTTCTTTTTGCTTTGCCAATTCGACCGATTCAACCGTATCGGTTTTCTCCAGCGTCTCTTTGATGGCGGGATAACACGCAAACGGGCAATGCATGTCTGGCACGCTGAGGGTCAATTCGCCGGATTCCGACATCACGCGTGCATCCGATTTCGCCTTGGCCGCAGCTTGCTTGGCAACGACTTCCTCGGGCACATCGGGCATCGAAACAATCATGATCGCGATGCCAACGGCCGCGAGTGCTGCGACGGCGTAAGCCATGATTCGCATTGGAGTCACCTTAAATGAGATGGAGGGAGTGAGCTATTCAGCTTCGGTTCAGTTTAGCTGTGCAACAAGACCTGTTGAATGCAAAAACGGCTTTCGTCTTGACGCGGCGCGACCAGATTTCGGACGTTCCCGGCACACAAGCCCTTGGACTTTAGAAAAACTCGCTGGAATCCGAGCATTCTCAGGAGATTCGGTTGTTTCACCGTTTGATATTGCTAGCCTTTTTAGGCTCGATCGGCATCGGCGCCGAATTGTCGCATGCGCAGCAATTCGCTGTCGCGCCGCAGTTCGCCGGTGCCGTTGTCCCGATCCCGTCGACGAATAGTTATTCCGGGGCGGGCGATCCATACGCCACGGTCGCTCTGCAATCACCGATGCAGTGGCTGGGAAACGGCCCCCTTTTCGGTGGCGGATGGTCCTACGGCGCCGGTTCCGCTGGCGGCACGGCACCTGGCGTCTTAGCAGCACCGATCGTGGGTGCGGTCCCCTTAGTCGGCAACGCGGATCCCGCCGTGGGTCGGCTTTGGATGCGGGCGGAATACTTGAACTGGTGGACCGACGGGATGAAAATTCCGGCACTGGTCACGACCAGTCCCGATGGCAACGCACAGGATACAGCCGCCGTGCTGGGTGAAGACGGCACGTCGGTTCTGCTGGGCAATAGCGAACTGAACGAAGGATCCTCGGGCGGATTTCGGTTCTCGGGCGGTTTTTGGATTACGCCTCAACGTACCTTTGCGGTCGAGTCGGAATACTTTCAACTTGCCGAACAAAACGACGGATACTTTGCCAGTGGAGAAGGATCGCCCATCCTCGGTCGGCCTTATTTCAATATTGTCACGGGCCAGGAAACGGCTCAATTGATCTCTTACCCCGGCTTGGTTTCGGGATCGGTATCGATCGGCAGCGAAACCGATTTGCGTTCGTTCTTGATCAACGGGCGTGTCGCGCTTTGTCCGACGCACGGGGCGGGCTGCAACAGCTGTGGACCGCAAGACCGAACGGACTGGATTGTCGGCTATCGACGGTTGGTGCTAGAAGACAGCCTGAGTTTTCACGAAACCTTGACGTCAGAACTAACCAACGCACCCGGCACGATCGTGCTGAACGAAGGTTTCCATACCGAAAACGAGTTCAACGGATTGCAATTGGGCGTGGTCAACATCACACAGCTTCGCCGCGCTTGGTTGGAATCGAAATTGCGCATCGCGTTGGGCAACAACACCCAAACCGTGCGCATCCACGGCAGCACTGCGATCACCGAAGCGGGCATCACTGATACGTTTGATGGCGGCTTGTATGCACAGCGGACCAACATCGGCAGCTATCAACGAGAACACTTCACGTTGATTCCTGAGATCGGTTTGAAACTGGGCGTCCGGCTGACCGATCGGGCCTTTGTGACCGTTGGCTATTCGGTGCTGTACTTTCCCAGCGTGCTGCGCGCCGGTGACCAGATTGATACCGACATCAACCCAAATTTGATTCCACCCGAAGTCGTTCCCCTCACCGGCGCGCTGCGTCCGCGCTTTCGCTATATCGAAAGCGACTATCTTGCCCACGGCATCAGCCTGGGCGGCGAACTAAGGTTCTAAATGCGGTCAATCATCGCCGAGGCACGCACGGGACCGGCGTGCACGCGCTGGCGACGATGGCACGGCACGATCCTCTGCCCTCGCAGTAATTCCGTGATCCTCTGCCCTCGCAGTAATTCCGCGATTCTATGCCCTCGCAGTAATTCCGCGATTCTATGAATCGTGCACCTGTGAAAAGCCGATGACATTTACGTCTAGGCTGACTTTGCGGCCTAGTGGCTTTGTATATTCCTCGCATCTTTCCTGTTTTCGCAGGTGAGGCGTTGGAAACAACAAACTTCCTTCCGCATTGATGAATGTGATTGCGATGAAGAGACGTGCTCGGCAAACACGTGGACGCTGCGAACATCGAGGACAACCAGGACTTCGTGAGCGTTTGATCCGTTTGATCAATGCTAGCGGAATCGGTCGTGATCCGCTTTCGGCGCCGCGCCGCACGCGGCCTCGTCTGGAACGGCTCGAGGATCGTCGCTTGCTGGCAGCAACCGACTTGGCCGCCATCACCGGATTGGTTTTCAACGACACGACCGGCAACGGATATAACGCGGGCGAAGAAGTCGCCAATGTCGCGCTGGATCTGTATCGCGATGCCAATAGCAATGGCGTGTTCGAACCGGGCGGTGGCGATGATCCGGTGTTCCGCACAACGATGACCGGTGTGGACGGACGATACTCGTTCGATCGGCTGACCGCGGGCAGTTACTTTGTGCTACAGCGCGCCCAAACTGCATCCGGTGTGTCGCTGCCACGAAGCGAATCGTCGCTCATCACAATCAGCGCCGTCGATGTCCAAGGACGCCCGGTACGCACGATCGATAGCTTTGACCAGACCACACAAACGGTCTCCGACACAACCAACGACGGTGTCCCCGTCACGCTGGCGATGGCGGCGATCGAAGCGATTGGCGGCGAGCGAGATCTGTTCGTCAGCAAGACCAGCGACGACGGCGAGGTCCAGCTGAGCGCGAACAACCCGTTGCAGCCGAATCGATTGTCTTTCAATGAATTGCTTGGCGGTGACGGCATCCAACGCATCAGCTGGGACGGCCCCGACAATGACGCGACAACCATCGCAGACAATGGCTTGCCGGCCGGGGATCGCGACTTGACTAGCGCTGGTGATGCGTTGGGGTTCAGCCTGCTGATTCGATCTGACTCGGGAATTGGCAACGCCGTCGTGCGTTTGTACAGCGATGATGGAGTGGCGGGGACGACGAATCGTTTCAGCACCGGATCGATCCCGATTCAAAACGCCGCAAGCGGAACGCAGGTGCAAGAGTTCATACCGTTCACATCACTGGCCGCGACCTCTGGGGGTGGTGCCGTGACAACCGATGTCGGAGCGATCGAACTGGAATTCACCGGTGATCCCGACGTCGACGGCACCGTCAGCCTGATTGGCACGATCGGCCAAACGTTTGTGACACAAGATTTTGCGAACTTTCAATCCGCCGATTTGAGTCTGACCAAATCGGTCGACAACGCCTCGCCCACATTAAATCAAACCGTCACGTTCACCATCGCGCTCAACAACGCCGGTCCGAATACGGCGACCAGCGTACAGGTGACGGATGTTTTGCCGACGGGGATCAGCTTTGTCAACGCGACAGCTTCGCAAGGAATTTATTCGTCCGGGACAGGCATTTGGGACGTCGGCAGCGTGGCCAGTGGATCCGGTGCAACGCTTTCACTGATCGGAACCGTCACGACGATCGGCCCAAAGACAAACACGGCACGCGTCACGCGGGTTGACCAAGCCGATCCGGACAGTTCACCCGCTAACAATGTGGAATCCGAGGACGACCAAGACTCGGCGACCGTGACGCCGCAGTCGATCGACCTATCACTAAGTAAGACCGTCAATAATTCTGCGCCGAACGTCGGCGACAGCGTTATTTTCACCATCACGACCAGCAACGCTGGCCCGAGTGTCGCGACCAACGTCTCGGTACGCGACGTTTTGCCGGCCGGTTTGACGTTCAGCACGTCTTCGCCAAGCCAAGGCAGCTATAACCCTGGCAACGGGATCTGGACGGTGGGCAACATCAATCCGTCCAACAGCGCGACATTGACGATCACCGCAACCGTCGTGGCGGAAGGTTCTCGGACCAACGTGGCCGAAGTATTCTCGGCCGATCAGACCGACATCAACAGCACGCCGGGTAACAATACGCCGGGCGAAAACGACCAAGACTCTGCCGACTTTTCGACCCCAATTGCCGATCTGTCGCTCAGCAAAACAGTCAATTCGCCGTCGGCCAACGTGGGCGAATCGGTTGTCTTTACCGTCAGCCTTGCCAATGCCGGCCCGAACGCGGCCAGCGGTGTCACGGTCACCGACATCCTGCCCGCAGGATTGACGTTACTGGGCCAGTCGTCCAGCCAAGGCACCTATGTTCCCGCGACGGGTGTCTGGGACGTGGGTTCCGTTGGTGTGGGCGTGAATCCCACGTTGACATTGACCGCTCGCGTGGACTCGGCGGGCGCGAAAGTCAATTCCGCGCAAATCACCACTGCCGATCAGTCCGACCCCGAGAGCACGCCGGGCAATAACATCCCCGGCGAAGACGACCAAGACAGCGCGACCGTCACACCGCCGACCATCGACTTGTCGTTGGACAAACAAATCGATAACGCACGTCCGAACATCGGCGACAACGTGACTTACACCGTCGTTCTTTCCAATGCCGGACCAGGCATTGCGACCGGAGTTTCGGTACGGGACATGATCCCGCCGGGACTGACGTTTCTGAATGCGACCACGGCCAGCGGCACCTACGACAACGGCACCGGCATGTGGAACGTCGGCACCGTAGGAAGTGGCTCGCAGGCGACATTGTCGATCATTGCTCGCGTCGATTCGGCAACGTCGATCACGAACACTGCCGAAGTGGTTTCGGCCGACCAATTCGATCCGGATAGCATTCCGGCCAACAGTGTCCCCGGCGAAGACGATCAAGACTCGGTCTCGCTATCACCTGCATCGGCGGATTTATCGCTTAGTAAGACCGTCGATATCGCGTCACCCAACGTGGGCCAAAACGTCAACTTTACGATCACCGTGACCAATGCCGGTCCGGACTCGGCAACCAATGTTTCGGTCCGCGACGTCTTGCCCGCCGGCACAAGCTTTGTTTCCGCATCACCGACGCAAGGCAACTACGAACCCAGTACGGGTCTGTGGAGTGTGGGTACGATCGGTGTCAGCGGCTCGGCGACCTTAACCCTTATTGCAACGGCGCAGTCCAGCGGGCTAGCCGTCAATACGGCAGAAGTCGTCTCGGCGGACCAAAGCGACCCCGATTCGACACCGGGCAATAACGTTCCCGCCGAAGACGATCAGGACACCGCGGAAGTTCAACCTCAGCAAATCGACTTATTCCTGAACAAAACCGTCAGCAACTCAAGTCCAAATGTCGGCGAGAGTGTTAGCTTTGTCATCACGGTCGGCAACAATGGACCAAGCAATGCGACCGGAGTCAGCGTCAGTGAGTCGTTGCCGGCTGGCGTGACGCTGCAAAGCAGTCTGCCAAGCCAAGGCAGTTTCAACACCAGCACAGGTGTATGGACGGTTGGTTCGATTTCACAAGGCGGGCAAGCGACGCTGACACTGACCACCCGAGTCGACTCGATCGGCAGCGGCACAAATTCGGCAGAAATCTTATCCGCGGACCAGGACGACGTCGATTCGGTACCGGGCAACTCCAATGCGACCGAAGACGACCAAGACTCCGCGACATTCACCGCGCAGGTCGCGGACCTTTCGCTGCAAAAAACAGCCAGCAATGACGCGCCGAATCTGGGCGATCAGGTTTCGTTCCAGGTCATGGTCAGCAATGCGGGACCGGACACCGCAACCAACGTTCAAATCGCGGACGCATTGCCAAACGGTTTGTCATTCATCTCGAATACGCTGAGCACCGGTACCTTCGATTCGTCGACCGGCGTGTGGGCCATCGATTCGCTTGCACCGTCAACATCGGCAACCTTGACGGTTTTGGCACGCGTCGATTCCCAAGGAACACAAACCAACACCGCCCGTGTGGTCGCGGTCGATCAGGCCGATCCCGACAGCACGCCAGGTAACAATGTCGAGGCCGAAGACGACCAATCCTCGGTCGACATCACACCTCCGGTGATCGACTTGTCCCTGACCAAGACAGCATCACCCGATCGGCCCTCGGTCGGCCAAGACTTGACCTATACATTGACCGTGACGAACGCCGGACCACAAACCGCGACCGGCGTCGAAATTGTCGACGTGTTGCCGGCCGGACTCAGCTTTGTCGAAAGCGATCCTTCGGTGGGCAGTTACGACGCGGCAACGGGACGCTGGACCGTGGGATCGATCGCAAGTGGAGACAACGCGACGCTGCAAGTCGTTGCGACGGTCAACACTGCCGACGTTAAAAACAACACGGCACAAATCACGGCGGCCAATGAGTTTGACATCGACAGCACGCCCGGCAACAGCATCGAGAGTGAGGATGACCAGGCGAGCGTGCAAGCGATTCCTGCCAGCGCCGACTTGTCGCTAACCAAGACCATCAATGACGCGTCACCCAACGTGGGCGACGAAGTCACCTTTACGCTGACGGCCAGCAATGCCGGACCCGACGACGCCGGCGACGTCTTGATCCAATATTCACTGCCCGCCGGAATGACATTCGTATCGTCGAACCCATCGATGGGTACTTACGATTCGGGCACGGGACAGTGGAACGTCCCGGCAATCAGCAGTGGTACCAGCGTGACGCTGCAGCTGGTCGCTCGTGTCGATACGATTGGTGACAAAACCAATACCGCCGAAATCACGGCTAGCAGCCAGTTCGATCCCGACAGCACGCCCGCCAACGGCAACCCCGACGAAGACGACCAAGCGTCAGCGGTCTTGTCACCGGAATTGGTTGACCTGGCGTTGTCAAAATCCGTGAGCGACTTGACACCGAATGTCGGCGATACGATCCAGTACGTCTTAACGCTAAGCAACGACGGGCCCTCGACGGCGACGGGCGTGGCCGTCACCGATCCTCTTGCCGGTGGCGTTTCCTTTACCCAGGCAACACCAAGCCGCGGAACGTACAATCCCAACACCGGCGTATGGTCGGTCGGGGATGTGCCGGTCGGCGAGACACCAACCCTAACCTTGGTCGCGGTGGTCAACGACGTTCGCAGCGAAACCAACTCGGCGGAAATCACGGCGGCTGATCAACCGGATGTCGACAGCACGCCTGGCAACGGCGTGGCGGGCGAAGATGATATCGCAGAGGTGACCTTTAACACGCTGGTGTCGGACTTGTCGCTGAACAAGACGGTCGACAACGCAACGCCCAACCGGTCCGACAACGTTACGTTCACTTTAACGCTAACCAATGACGGACCCGACGCGGCAAGCGACGTTCAGATCAGCGATCCAATCCCTGCCGGACTGCGTTTCGTATCGGCATCGCCGAGCGTTGGCACCTATGATGCCACGACGGGCCTATGGTCAGTGGCAAACGTGCCGGTCGGTACGATCACGACGTTACAGATTGTTACCGCAGTCACGTCCGTCGCCCCAATCACGAACGTCACCGAAATCTCAGCCGCGAAACAATTCGATCCCGATAGTACGCCGGGTAACAACGCGATCGACGAAGACGACCGATCCGAAGTGGCTGTCGTGCCGCGTGTCGTCGACATCTCTGTCGAAACCATGGTCGATAATGAAACACCGTTGGAAGGCGAGACCGTTCAAATCGTCTTCCGAGTCAACAACGCAGGTCCTGACGACGCGTCGGGCGTCCGACTGAACACGTTGTTGCCGGACGGTTTAACGCTGATCACCAGCCAGCCACAGACGGGCGCCTATGACAGCGTGAGTGGTGATTGGGACGTCGGCAGCCTCGCCGCCGGCGCTGGCACTCAGTTGACCCTGAACGCTCGCGTTGACACCCGAGGATTCAAACAGATTCCGATTCAAGTGACCGCGACCGACCAGTTCGACATCGACAGCACGCCTGACAACGGGATCGATACCGAGGACGACCAAGCCGAGCTGATCGTCAGGGCGCCACGATTGCTGCACAAACGTCTGTTTATGTCGCGGTAAACGGTTATTCCGGCCATCGTCTGGGATCAACGGAGGCGGGCCGCAAAGGGTGGACGCAAGAATCGAGATCGCGGGTTAACATAGGCGGCATCGGTTTCCCGAATCGCCCCCTCAACCGACGCTTCCCATGCTCCGAGCTAATTTCGTCCCCGGCTATTTTCGCCGTTTTCTGTTTGTCTTCATCGGCTGCTTTGCATTCGCGATGTATTGCCTGTACGACGGCTTCATCGGCTATCCGCACAAGCTGGTGATCTCCAAAGCATACTACGAGATGCCGGAAGAGAACCGAACGGAGCTGTGGCGGGCGAAAGCAAAAGCCAACGGCTGGCCCTTGGAAACTCCCAAAGAGCCCGAAGACATCATTCACGGTATCGGCCAGCAATGGTTCATGGCCGGTCTTTGCGCGCTGATCGGGTTGCCCGCGCTGTGGAAATGGTTCCGTGCCAAAGGTACCTGGGTCGAAGGCGACGAAACACGGATCCGCAACAGTAAGGGCAAAGAGCTTGCGATCGAAAACATCACCAAGATCAACAAACGCAAGTGGGACGAAAAAGGAATCGCAACGATTTACTACGACGAGAATGGCCGGTCGAAAAAGTTTGTGATGGATGACTTTAAATACGACCGAGAACCGATGGGCCAATTGATGCGATACGCCGAAGCCAATTTGACCGACGAACAAATCGTGGGCGGCTTGAGCGAGGTCAACAAAGAACTGCAACGGAAACAAGAACAGGCCGCCCTCGAAGCAGAAGCACGCGAAGAGGCAGAACTGGAAGCACAGCAGCAAGAAGCCGAAGCGTTGGGTGAAACCGAACCACTGCCCGACGACGAAACGGCGAAGTAGCCGCTGCGGCCAGCCTGTCCGCTGTCGCATGGCGGCCTGCCTGGCCGCTTGCAGCATGGCCTCTGGTGCTGCCAAGTGACAACGCACAACAAAATTCATGAAGCCGCCGACCGTTGATGCCGATACAGAGACGATGATGCCGAGACATCACCGCCTCTTCATTCGCCGGAAACGATCTAATGCCATACGCGCGCCAGAACTGGACCGAGGACGAAATCACCCGGCTGCTGGAGAACCCCGTCGATGCTGACAAGGGTCCCCACGCGCACTCGAAAATCCACGCGGTCAGTGGCGAGTTGGCTAGCAATGAGATGTTTCAACATGCACGGGTGCTAAACCGCACGACGGAGCTGGTCAACGGCAAGTTCAAGGTCCGCACCGAAGCGACCAAGCACAGCACGATGGCCAGCGTGGACATAGCGCGGGGGCTGCACAAAGTCCTGAATCATGACAACACGCAGCCGCTGTTAAGAGAGCTTGACGGAAAAGGCAACGACGACTGTGCCAAAGTCACGTTTCATGTCAATTTCAATCAATCGATTGGTCGTGGATTATTGCACTCTAAACAAGGCGTCACGCACTTTGATTGCATCCACTTGTTCGTGTATTTGAAATCGAACAGCGGCAACAGCGATTTGCCGGTCATCCACACTGTCGTTCCAACGGGTGCACACCAGCCGAATCCAAAGAAGCCAAAAGACGACAAGGTGTTGTTGATGTAAAGCTGCAGCTTAGGGGAATTGGCCACAGTCGCAAGATCATCCGGGTGCATGGTCCCATTGCCCAGCGAACACAACACCGAACATCACGCCAGACACAACACCGAACATCACGCCAGACACAACACCGAACATCACGCCGGCAGCCCGCGGGCTATCTTGGCTTTCGGCGGACGATGTCACGGGTTCGCGAAACCAGATCAAACACTTCATTGGGACGGGGATCCGGCGCCACGCGAGTGAAGTAGTCATCATCGATTCCCAGCAATCGGCGGCGCTGCTGAGAAACGCCAGGATCGACATCCAAAAAGCTGTCGGCCATTTCAAAGTCGCGATCCCACAGCACTGCGTCGGTCAGATGTTCGATGATGTCTTCCCAAGTGTTCATATCACGTGAATCAACCGCGGGACGATAAATGGTTCCGTCGTCGTACTCCGGCTCTAAGTCCGTCGCTGAGAGTTCACCGAAAATTGAGTAGTGCGCTTCGAGCACCAGTTTTCGCCATAGCGTGCCATGTGATTGATCGGCCGACCTCGTTGGGCTGGCCCCCATCAGCCCGATTTCGATGGCGACTTGATCTCGGATTTCCACAAAGACCGCCGCGACGGCTGCTTCTGCTGTCGCCGACAATGGCAGTGCCGACTCGGTTGGTGTCAGCAGATGCCTTGCGACATCGTGCAACAGCGCCAACCGCTGAGACGTGGACAGCGAATCAAAGACCGCGATTCCCGATTCACACTGGAACGCGGACTCGTCATCGATATCCTCGTCATAGTGCACCATCAGACTATCGATCAGCGTTTCGATCGCGTGACCGATCAATATTCCTTCCGCACCCGCCAGTGTGCGGTCCCCTCGACTCGTATGCCACATAATCAGGCGAACTCCCCTCCCGTGTTTCGCGCCGGCTGTCGTACCGTGTCAAAAAAATGCCGGCAACTGATAAAGTCGCCGACATCATAGTCGCTTCCGAAGGCAGCGCGACAATCCGAAAGGATGAATTCTGCGCGATCTGGAAATCGTTTTCCCGTGACCGTTTCTAAGTCGTTTGCAGTGAAGGATTAAGACGCATAGGCCGAATAGGAATCACCGCCAACAACGTCGTTTTCACGTCGCATCGGCCGTACACGTCCCCGACGTCGCGTTTCGTCGCCGCTGGCCGTCTCTTCGGGCCCATCGACGCGACTGAGGTGTACATCCAGTTGCGGATAAGGAATTCCGATGTTGACGGCATCCAGCTGTGATTTGACTTCGCCGGTTAACGCTTCGGTCATTGGGAAGAAGTCTGACGAGACAACCCACATTCGTACTTTCCACTCGACGGCACTGTCACCCAGATTGCTGAGCACGACCTGCGATCCTCTGCCTTCACCTTGAACCGTGTTCGCTGCGAACTGCGCCGTGGCGCGAGTGAGTGCTTCGCGCGTGGTTTGCAAATCGGCACTGTAGTCGACACCCACAACCACTTCGACGCGTCGATGCGGATGGTAGCTGACGTTTTCGATTGTCCCCCCGGCAATCGCACTGTTGGGCACAATGATGCGACGATTGTCAGGTGTATCCAGTGTGGTTGTGAACAAATCAATTTCGTTCACCTTGCCCATCACGCCTCCGGCGTTGACAACGTCACCGACTTTGAACGGACGAAACACGAGCATCAAAACGCCGGACGCAAAATTACTGAGTGTTCCTTGGAATGCGAGCCCCACGGCAAAACCGGCCGCAGCTAGCATCGCAGCAAGACCACCCAGCGGTGCGCCCATCTTGGACAAGACACCTCCCACGACGCCAAACATGACGCAGTAGAAAACAATCTTGCCGACGAAACGTCCGAGTGTTTCATCGACGCGGCGACAAACCGGTTTGCTGATGACGCGTGACAGATAGCTGGCGACTAGGTAGCCAAGAAAGATGACGCCCAAACCTGCTGCCGCGTATAAAACCGCGGGCAACAAGTGTGTGGTTGCGTAGTCGACCAGATAGTTCAAGTCGCCTTCTTGCAGTTTTGACATGGCCATATTTGTCGCGTCACCCAATCCTTCCATGGTTCCCGGTGAAGTCGCAGCGGGTTCGGTTATTCCCGCGTTTTCACCCAGGCCGGCGGTCACGATCGGAGCGGTTTCTGTCGGAATTTCGATGCCATCAGCCACAATGCTATCCTTTGCGAATGCGTCAAGAACGGAGCCGTGTTCGTCCTGCGGCTCGTGCTAGGCGGATATACAGAATCCCAGCAGGAAACGTAACGGCAATCTCTGCGCCTTTCATTGCAGCCAGGGATCGATTGCCGTCAGGAACGGTGGGACAGAATCCGCGTCGCCAACGCTCGCGATGGTCGCGTCTGCCGGTACATTTCGCGGGGCACGTGTGGCCATTTCGCGATGCTTTTCTTCTTTCACGTCTTCTTTTACGATGCATTTCTGATTCCGCAGCGGCGACAATTCATCTTGCCTCGCAAGAGTCGAAATCGCGACACTCCGCACATGTCCGCGACGCCACCATCCGCCGCCTGTATCAACAGCATGAGCGCGCCTTACACGCTGCGTGATTGCTTATTTCGTACGCTGCGACGATGGCATTGTCGGTGTACCCATCATTGGTTTGCGATCGATGCATTGCCACTGGTTCAAACGCAATCCGGTCATCGACTGGTATCGTTGCTGTTGCGTCACTACGACCGGTACTTGATGGGGACGATCGATCCCGATGTGCGGTTTCGCGATTACCAGAATCACGTCATTCATGTCACGCAAGGCTATTGGGGCGGCGCACCGCGTGTGGCACATCACTGGTACGACCGTCTGCAAGATAGTTTACGTGACCAGCGTTATAGCGATGCCGCACATGCGGCAGGCGTGTTGAGCCATTATTTCGTTGACCCGATCCAGCCGCTGCACACGATGCAGTGCGCTCGCGGGCGCATCATCCATCGACCGTTGGAATGGAGTGTTTCCGAGGCCTACGACGACATCGTGCGCACTTGGATCGAAAACGATTTGCGCGCGGTCGTGCAATTGACTCGCGGCCCCGGATGGTTGGGCGAAGCCATTCTGCATGCCGCCCGTTATGCGAATCGACAATACAGCCAACTGGTCACCGAGTACGACTTGAAGGCGGCGGCAATCGATCCGCCGGCGGGTCTGAATGATCGAATTCGGATGACCTTGGCGGGACTATTCGGGCTATCGATCACCGGCTGGGCACGTGTACTCGAGCGCGCCGCATCGGACGCCGAAACGTTGCGTCGCAAACCGCTGCCGAATCACAAACTGGCCGTACCATGTGCCACCGCCCTGCTTGGCATTCCCCTGCAAACATGGATCCGCCGCTTGAAATCTCATCTCGATGTGATCGAGGTCGACCAACTGATCAACGAGTACCGAGTTCGTGGGACTCTGAAAAAACACCTGCCAGCGGAAGTCGACGTCATGCACCGAGTCGCGCAGGTCTATGCCGACGAAATGCTTTACCGTCAGAATCGCGATCGAGTTCGCAGCGCAACGCTGCCGTTTCCGACCGAGGTGGATCGTCAATCCGATAGTCCCGACCGCCGCGCCGCCTAGCCGGACCGCGATCACTTGCAACCGACACACCTTCGACGCGGATTTCGCACCAAATCGGGGCGACGAGTGCCCGGGACCGCGACTTAGCAACGGCCGCTCGGCGTGTTATCGTTGTAGGGTGCCATGGATGAGCGCCAGTCCCTGCCTGGCATTCGGTTGGCACTTTCACTCGCATCGCCGTCTGCGGGTATCCGGCAAGCTCTCTACTCCCCCCTCCTGACCCGCGCACGGCACGTGGGCTTACCAATGTGATGTCGTACCGATGCGAGCCTTCGAAGCCATGCAATGCTACTTTGATGTAGCAGCGGAGCACCTAAAAATCGCACCGGAGTTGCGGGATGCGTTGCTGATGCCGCACCGCGAAATTCAAGTGCAGGTGACGATCGAACGGGACGACGGACACTTGGCAAACTTTGTCGGCTTCCGCGTCCAGCATGACAACTATCGCGGCCCCATGAAGGGTGGATTGCGTTATCACCCCGAAGTCGATCTTGACGAGACTCGCGCGCTCGCCAGTTTAATGACTTGGAAAACCGCCGTGGTTGACTTGCCCTATGGCGGCGCGAAAGGTGGCATCGGTGTCGACCCACGCGAACTCTCTAGCCGCGAATTAGAGCGACTGACCCGTGCCTTCGTCGACCAGATTCATGACATCGTCGGTCCCGATACCGATATCCCAGCACCCGACATGGGAACCGACCACCGCGTGATGGCATGGTTCCGAAATCAGTGGGAAAAATACCACGGCTTCAATCCAGCCGTGATCACGGGCAAGCCGGTCGAAGAATACGGTGCCAAGGGTCGTGAAGAGGCGACCGGGCGCGGCGTCGGTGCGCTGACGGTAAAACTGACCAATCGACTGGGGCGACTCGCCGACAAAACTCGCGTCGCGATTCAAGGGTTCGGTAACGTCGGATCGCACGCCGCCAAGTTTCTGTATGAGTCAAAGTTCCCGATCATCGCCGTCAGCGATGTGACGGGCACGTATTACAATCCTGACGGTCTGAACATTCCCGAGATGCTGAGGCATACGCTGAACCATCCGGCGCGATCGTTAAGCGGTTATGAAGACTGTGAACGGTTGGACGTGAACGACCTGTTGTCCTTGGGCGACATCGACGTGTTGATACCGGCCGCACTGGGCGGCGTGATCCACGATGAAAACGTCGACAAAATCAGCGCGTCAATTATTGTCGAGGCGGCCAACGGCCCGATTCATCCCGGTGCCGATGAGAAACTGCACCAGCGAGGCGTGATCATCTTGCCAGACATCTTGGCCAACGCCGGCGGCGTCACGGTGAGCTATTTTGAATGGGTCCAAAATCGCCAACATTATCGTTGGACCTTGGACCGCGTTCGACAGGAACTGGACCGGACCATGAACGACGCGTTCGAGAACGTCTGGCAGACGGCTCAGCAAAACGAAGTCTCCCTGCGAACGGCCGCGTACATCATCGGCATCACGCGTGTTCGCCGGGCGGCAGAACTTGCCGGTTTCGCATCCTAGGATTGATTCGGTTCTCAGAAATTCAGCGCCAACCATTTCAACGTACCGGCGGACGTTTGCATGCCAAGTTTGACGACAGAGAATTACGTCAAAGCGATTTACCAACTCTCCTCGCGCGCCGAAAATGCGCCGGTCGCAACCGGCGCCGTTGCCCAGCACTTATGTGTTTCACCGGGCAGCGTGACGGCGATGCTAAAAACGCTGCGTGATGCCGAATTGGTTCAGTACGAACGGTACGAAGGTGTGCGGCTGACAACCAGTGGTGAAAGATTGGCGCTGCGAGTGGTCCGCCGCCATCGCTTGATTGAACTTTTCTTATCACAAACGCTTGACCTCTCGTGGGACGAAGTTCACGAGGAAGCCGAGCACATGGAACACGCCGTGAGTGATCGATTGATCGATCGCATCGACGCGTATCTCGGACACCCGCAGTCCGATCCCCACGGCGACCCGATACCGCGCAGCGACGGCACCGTTGACGACGCCGAAGGAACAACCTTGACTCAGTGGCCCGCCGGCGAGTCGTTTCGCATCGTCCGCGTGTTGGACCAAGACAGCGATTTCTTGCGATTTCTGACCGACGCCGGACTGGAACTTTCGTCGATCGGCGATGTCATCGACCATACCCCACAAGCGGCGACGACGACGGTTCGCGTCAGCAAACGCACGACCGTGCTAAGTGAGCAGGTGGCGGATAAACTGATTGTGGTCTCACCTTAAAAAATCCACGTCGTCGCGTTCGATTGCTTCGACCGCCACGACAAACCAATGGCAAACCCGCGGCAAACGCCGACACCACTGGAGAAACACGCTTTGGAAATTTGGCCCGCAATCGATCTTCGTCACGGCAAGCCGGTACGGCTCAAGCAAGGCGATTACGAACGACAAACCGTCTTTGGTGACGACCCGGTCGAGTTCGCACAGCGCTGGAAAGATGCCGGTGCGAGGTGGCTGCACTTGGTTGACCTGGATGCCGCCAAGGGCGACGATTCCGCGGCCAATCGCGCCGCCGTCGCCAAGATCGTCAAAGCGACCGGATTGCCGTGCCAGTTGGGCGGTGGGGTTCGTGACGAAGATGCAATCGCCTCGCTATTGGATGTCGGCTTGCATCGATTGGTGGTCGGGTCGGCAGCGCTAAAGCAACCGGCATGGTTTGCCGAGATGGCAGACAAGTACGCCGGAAAACTTGCCGCCGGTATCGATGCCCGCGATGGGATGGTCGCAACCGACGGATGGTTGGAAACGAGTCAAACGCCCGCGATCGATTTAGCGAAAGACCTGCGTCAACGTTCCGCCAACATCGCCGCGATCATTTACACCGACATCGCTCGTGATGGCATGATGCAGGGTCCCAATTTCGACGGATTGAAACAAATGGCAGACGCCACCGATATCCCTCTGGTCGCCAGTGGCGGAGTGTCAACGCTGCAGGATGTTCAAAAACTGGTTGAAATGCAAATGCCCGCGGCGATCGTGGGTCGTTCGTTGTATGACGGTGCGATGAAACTAGAAGACGTGTTACGCATCGCGGGTGAGTTGGTCTAATCGCGGGTGAGTTGGTCTAGAGGTGAATTCCATGTTGCGCGTTCCGATGTCCCAAACGGCTATGTCACTCGGGTTCGCCCGATGGTGCTGTCTGTTATTGATCGCAACGCCACTTGCGACGACGCGGTTACGCGCCGAAACCTATAAACGGCTTCCTCCCGCCGGAATCAAAATCGATGCGGCCGCCGGGAAATCGCTGCGAGTCCGTGTCAAACAAATTCAAAGCAAGCTTGACGAAGCTGCGTCGCGATCGGACGACGCGGCAAAATGGAGCCCCGACGTGCAAGTGCTCGTCCGCGCCGTGCGGCTAGCGTTAGATCAAGAGCTGTTCTTCAAGAAAGAGCAAGTGAAAGACGCGGGCTTGTTGCTCGATGAAGCGGATCGCCGCTTGTCCGCCGCGGTCAATGGACAGCGTGGCTTGAAACTGATTGGACTGGCCGATCAACCGCTGCAGGAACCGCAACTCTTGGTCGGCGGGTTCGTCTCGCATCTGGACGATTCGGTCCAACCGTACGGCCTCGTCATTCCGCCGAACTTTGATGCAGCGGCCACCCCGACCTCTCGTATGGATGTTTGGCTGCATGGACGCGGTGACACGAAAACAGAGATTCCGTTTCTGCGCGAGCGGATGACCAAGGTCGGACATTACGCTCCCGAAAGCACGATCGTACTGCACCCATTCGGTCGGCACTGCAACGCGTTTAAGTTTGCCGGCGAGCGTGACGTCTATGAATCCATCGACCACGTCAAGCGCTTGATCGCGATCGACGACGATCGCGTTGCCATTCGAGGATTTTCAATGGGCGGGGCCGGGTGCTGGCACCTCGCCGTTCATGATCCGGCGATGTGGTTCGCCGTGAATCCGGGGGCAGGTTTTGTCGATACGCTGGTCTATCAAAAGTGGCACGACGATCCTCCCTTTCCCCTTGATCCGGTTCAGCAAAAATTGCTTCGGTGGTACGACGTGTTGCCCTGGGTCACGAACCTAAAGAACACACAAGTGGTGGCTTACAGCGGCGAAATCGACAAACAAAAACAGGCAGCCGATCGGGTCTTCGAAGCGTCCAAATCAGCCGGGTTCGACTGGCCGTACGTGATCGGTGCGGGGATGGCACACAAGATCGATCCTGTATCGGCAAAATCGATCGATGCCACGATCGCTCAGTGGGCTGCGAGTCCGGTGGAACATCCGCGGAAAGCGATCGAGTTTGTGACCCACACCCTGCGGTATCACCAGGCTGACTGGTTGTCGGTTACCGGACTTGCCGAGCACTGGAACGCCGGCCGAGTGAAGGCCAACATCCTTTCCGATGAAATGATGGAAATCCGCACCGAAGGTGTCAGTCAAATCGCATTGGACTTTCGTCAAAGTGGCTGGCCAGAGGGTTCGGATGAAATCAAGTTAATCATCGACCGCGAACGTTTGATCATCGAAGACGAAGATGAAGCCGCCGGGCTGCAGTGCCGGTTGATTCGAGACAATCCCGACGACGGACAGTGGTACCAGCTGTCAGGCGAACAAACCGAATTGCGCAAACGACCGGGAATGCAGGGCCCCATCGACGACGCATTCTGTGACCGGTTCATATTCGTTGTCCCCAGTCGTCCCGCGGTGCACGGCGTTGTCCAGCGGTGGATCGATCGAGAAATCGCGTACGCTAAAAGTCGTTGGCAGCGCCTGATGCGCGGCGACGTCCGCATCGTTACCGATGCGGAATTGACCGAAGAACAAATCGAAACATGCAATCTGATTTGCTTTGGCGATTTCAGCAGCAACCAGTTCTTGCGAGACATCGCACCCCAGTTGCCGATCCAGTGGACACGGGATGAAATACGAGTGGGCGATCGGCAGTTTGATCCGAGTACACACGCGCCGGTGTTCTGTTATCCCAATCCCCGCAATCCGGATCGATACGTGGTCGTCAACAGCGGAATGACATTTCGAGAGTTTTCCAACACCAGCAACTCACGTCAAATCGCGATGCTGCCGGATTGGGCGGTGCTGGAAGTCAGCGACGAGATGGACGATGCCATCTTTGCCGGCAATGTCATCGACAAAGGATTCTTTGACGAACGCTGGCAACTTCCGGTCGCACCGAACAATTAAACACGGCCGGCGAAACGCATGACCATCGCTGCGATTGCGTTCATGTAATTCATGCAGGCTAGCGGAAAGAGGCTATTTGGCAGCGACGATGTAGCAAACCCAACTGGGATCACTTGGCGCTTCGTCGCTGCGTTCCCAGGTTCCATCGTCCTCTGGGTCGTCTTCGTCTTCGATTTCCCAGTAGACATGACTTTCGCTGAACCCGGCTTCGCTCAACATTTCTCGCACTTCGGGAATCGTCCAGAAACGCCAATCGTATTGAAAAGCTTTCTTCAGCTTACTGCCGTCGCTGAACTTAAAGCTGATATCAAATTTCGCTTCGGCGGTGATTGGATTGAAACTGGCTTGTTTCCACTCGTACTTGAATCCCTTCTTTCCCTTGACGATGGTACGTCGATCGACCAAATCTTCTTCATAGCACTCGCCGCCACCCATCATATCCAGCACCATGATGCCTTCGGCGTTCAAATTGGCTCGGGCCGTCTTGAAGTATTCGATCACTTCGGGTCGGGTCTTAAAGATCCAGAACGAAAAGTTCTGTGCCGCCAACACATCGACTTGGGGCCGATTGCGTTTACGAACATCCTGCAACAACAAACGCACTCGCTTTTGTTGTGCATCGGACAGCTTTGACAGATTGTGATCACGCCCCCACTGCAACGTTTCGTCACAGAGATCAACACCCAGCGCGGTACGGCGGGCACTGGATTTCACCCACTCGCAGCAAACCGCGAATGTTCCGCAAAAGTCTTCGCGCAGCGAATTCGGTTTTCGCCGATAGAAATCACGATACGCCTGTTCAAAGAACTCGACTTCGTGCTCAGGCGTTTGAACCGACTTTTGATAACACTTGAACTTGTCCGCCTTGTCGGCCATGGTCTGGCCGCTTTTTTTACGTTTTGCCATTTTGGCGGTTATCGTCTCGCCATGCGTTTCGCGATCGCTTCGCGCGATAACGGCATGATCTCTGCGGCTCCGCCTGGGTTATAAAGCAAGTCATCGCGCGACGGTTTCGTATCGGTGTTGTCGTACTGCACCAAGTAGGCGCCGATCTGCGTACCATCCTCTTCATAGACGGGTGGCCAGAACTCTTCGCCACGAATGGCAAGTGTCTTGGCGAGCAATCGAGTCGCCCGCCCTGAGAAACCACTCAAGACCATGTCCAGGCGCCCAAGGGCTTCGCGGAACAGGTAGAACACAAGTGCGGTGTCTTTGTCTTCGCCACCGGCGTAGGCCCAAGTCCCGTCATCCTTTTCGTAGTAGAACCCGGGCTTCGGAGCGTCTTCGTTCTTGCTCAGCCGGGTGCCGGCGGATGCGGCATCCGGATGGGGATCGGAATCGCGGTAACGCAAGAAAAACGGACATGATCGTGCCGAGACATCGTCAACGTCATCTTCGGTGACAAAAGGCGTGCATCCGAACACGTCGGAGAACAACAGCTCGACCACCGGATTGCTTTTCACACTTCCGATACAGACCATGCCGCGATCGCCGGTACCTTCGACAAAACTGTTGAAGACTTCGTTGGCACGGGCGCGAACATCCTCTTGCGGAACCTGACCGGGGCTCCAGATCAACGTCTGCTGCAATCGATCAGGCATCGGCACCGTTTGCGTCACTCCCTCGTCGCCTTCGAGCATCGTGCCTTGGTGCTTTGCGGATCCGCCGAGCGTGGAAACGCCATTAAGCAATTCGCCGAACAGGACGGCGTCGCTGGCCACCACCGTTGCGCTATCGGCTTTGGCCTCGTTGTCGGCGTGGCGAACACCGAGCACGATTTCGATATCGCCGCGACGAGCCAACAGTTCCCAGAAATTTTCGGCGTTGACCGCGAACAAGGCGCCCGGCAATTGGTCCGCCGTGGCATAGCCGTGATCGATCAAATAATCGCACAGCCGTGATAAAGCTTCTAACGGGATGTATTTCGCCTCGTTTTTCAGCAATGAGGCGACTTGGTGTCGGTCCAAACCGGTATGCTCGACGATCGACTTGATGGTGCCGGGGCGTTTACGGCGATCGGGAGTGTGCCCCAATAATTCCGCCAAACGGAATGCATATCTCATCAGTTATCAGTTTCTGGGTTGGAGTAGCAGAAAGGTGGTGGCCGCCATTGTAGCAAGCAGGAAAAGTACATAGGTCGTGTCGACCATGGTCTATAATGAAATAGCTTGTCTTTTGTCCTTGTCGATTGTGTTAAGCAATGCCGCCCGCATCCGCAACCACCTTAAATCGCGCCTCGGGTGACCCATCCGCTCGATCTCAATCCGACCATAGTTCTGGGGGCCCTGACAAGGCCGAGACGCTGATCCGCCAGCGAATCGCGGAAGCTCGCAAAGCATTGTGGATGGCCGAACTCGTTCGCGCGATGCTGCGGTGGGTGATCACGTCGATACTAGTGCTGCTGGGTTGGATCGTGGTCGACCAATGGGTTTACTCCGGCGGGATGGTGATGCGATCCATCGTCGCCAGCGGCCTTTTCTGCCTCAGTGTCTGGTATTTATGGCGGTTCGTGCGACCGTTGATCGGCAATTCCATTCGCCCTGAATACGCCGCTCGATCGATCGAACGTGACCTGCCCGAGCTGCGGCAACAGCTGACCAGCTACGTCACGTTGCACCCGGAAACGGATGAGCAACGTCAAACGGGATTGGCCGGCCGGGTGGTTCGCTCGATGGGGGCCCAAGCGGCCACTCGTTTGAAGTCGCACGACGCGCTGCCCGATGAAGCCACCGGAACGTTGCGACTTTGGATAGCGGCGGCAGCTGCATTAGCTGTTTTAATTATCTATTCTGCCGTCACGCCCAAAAATCCAATTCGTTCGGCGGGACGATTAGTCGCACCTTTGGCAAACATTTCTCCGGCACGTCGGGTATCGATCACGGAAGTCACGCCGGGTGACGCCGAAGCGATCGCGGGCCGCAACATCGATGTTTCCGCTCGCGTCGATGGACTGACCGCAGACGAGCAAGTTTTTTGCCGCTGGGCATCCGAGGGCCAATACATCGAGTCTGAATTGACGTTCGACTCGAGCACGCGGCGGCATCTCGGCGAGATCTCGCTTTCACACGCGGCGGCCGGCGAAGTCAGCTACACGATCTCGGCGGGCGACGCGACCGCCGGACCTTTCCGTTTGGCCGTTGACGATGTGCCCGTCGTTGCGGTTGATGCAATTGATTACTCGCCACCGAAGTATACCGGCACGCCACCACACACCAGTCAAAGCGCATCGATCAGTGCGGTCGATGGCACGCGTGTGACCGTCAAAACGGTCACCAATCGAAAAATTGCCCGCGCCACCATCGAGTTCAATCCGCGACCGATCGGCCAATCGATCCAGGCCACCGCTGGCGCGACCGAGATGTTGATCGACGAAAGCGGCCGGCAACAGTCCATCACATTTCCGCTGCGGAGCGCCATCGGACGTGCCGCCGAAGTTCAACTGGACAGCTATCGCATCCGTGTCTGGGATGACTCGGGTCAAGACAACACCGATCCGATCATTTATCCGGTGCGTGTCATTCCAGACTTCGCACCGGAAGTCGCGATCGTGATGCCCCAAAAATCGCCCAAAGATGTCCCGATCAACGCGCAACAAGTGATCGAAGTCCACGCGTCGGATCCCGACTTCGGTTTGCGGACGGTAACGCTGCGAGTTCGGCGTGGCATTGATTTGATTTCCGAACCACTGCTTTGGAGCGATCCGCAGGGGGCTCGCGGAAACCATGTCAGTGAATTTCGCTTTCGACCGTCTCGGTATGGATTACGGATTGGCGACGTCGTCCTGGTTCGCGCGGCGGCGGTCGACAACCGATCGGTCGAAGGTGACACAAGAATCGAGCCCAATGAAACGGTCACCGATGCAATCGAATTAAGAATCATCGCCAGTGAGCCGCTGGACAATGATCCGCAAACTGCCGACGGCTTGACCGAACCCGACAATCGTCCGGCCACCGATGTGCCATCGCAACCGGGCGAACAATCCGAATCCGGCGATCAGTCTGGCGGTGGTCAGGCTTCCCCCGGCGGCGAACAGTCCTCAGGGGGCGAACAGTCCTCAGGCGGCGATCAGTCCGGCGGGGGCCAGCAGTCGGGAAGCGGCCAGCAGTCAGGCGGTGACGGCCAGCCATCCTCGGATGATCAGCAATCCGGATCGGGTGAATCATCCGGCGGCGGCGAATCGTCTGGCGGCGGAGCGTCCGATGCAGATAGCCACGACTCCTCCGGCGCTTCGGACGATCCTTCGAATCCATCCAACTCTGCGCGCGAACCCGGCCAGTCATCAACCGGATCCGAAACGACCGATCCGAACCAAAACGCGGGCGATAGCGAGTCAGATGGCCCGATGTCAAACGAGTCGACAGACGCAGGCTCCCAGGGCACTCCTTCGGACAGCCCCAATCCCGACAGCGCAGATCCGGCAAACGCAGACCCGTCAAACTCTGGACCGGGCCAAGGTGCGGCTTCCGGTGAGGGCGCGACCGGTGAAAACGGCAGCGGCCAACGTGGATCCGATTCGGGATCCTCCGAGTCCCCGAAATCCGGCGATGATAACGCAGGCGACGACAGCGGACCGCCGCAACATGACGGTGAGGCCTTTGAACGAATTCGCGAGCACATCGAACAAAAACAGCGAGAACAACAAAGCCAATCAAACAATCCATCCGGCGGCAGCTCATCGCAGCAAACCAATGACGGCGGTGCGTCGGACGACGCGAGTCGTCAACGCCCGGAAGAATCCGATTCCGCAGATCGCTCGGCGTCCAAGTCAGACGCCGACCAAGCCAGCAGTGGTGACGAGAGCAGCGGCTCGAAATCCAACCAAGGATCAAACGAGTCAAACAACCAGCCAAGTTCGGGCGAACCCGGTGGCAAGTCGAATCGGTCACCCGAAAGCGAACGAGGGGATGCACCCCGAGACATGGCGGACAACGCATCGCAAAAACCCGATCCATCAAAAAGCGAATCGGCGAGCGAACCACAGGGCGCCGCGTCGGATTCTGATGCAACGGAATCTGACCCCGCGGACCAGGGATCGGCTGCGTCCGAGAAATCGGACGCGCAGTCACCGGACGCACAGTCACCGGACGCACAATCACCCGATGCACAGTCATCTGATGCGGAATCATCTGGCAATGATCCATCGGAAAATCCATCCTCTGGTCAACCATCGCCTGAATCCCAGTCATCCGAATCCACATCCGAATCATCGGGCGACGATCCTTCTAAGGGAACCGACGACGACTCGGGGTCGGCCGGGACCGATTCACAGGGTGATCAAGCCGCATCCCGTGACTCCTCATCGCGATCCGACGCATCGAACGATTCGCAGGACTCGTCATCGAAGTCCGACTCGCAATCAGATTCAAAGAGTTCTGGACAGCCAAGCGATGCTGACAAGTCGTCCGGTTCCCAGTCGGGCCGCGACGATGACAACGCCTCACGGGATTCATCGGGGTCTGATTCCGGCGCACCCTCGACATCGGCAGGGAAACCTGGCGGCGATTCCAGTTCCAACCCGACCGGATCGAGTTCCAGCTCGGCCAGTGATGCGGCTAACGGAAACGTCGGCGATGAAGCACCGCCGATTCCACCTTCGGAAGCCGACGTCGAGTACGCAAAGAAGGCAACTGATATGGTTTTGGACTATCTGAACCAGACACGCGACGCGCCGGATCAAGAGTTGATGGACAAACTGAACTGGACCGAAGACGACATGCGCCGGTTTGCCGATCGCTGGCAGCGCGCCCGCGATTTGCAGCAATCAAACGACGCGGGTGCCGATCCGATGTCCGAGTGGCAAGAAACCCTCAAGAGTTTGGGAATCCGCCGCCCCGAGGCTCAGTCGCAAAGCGGTCGCGATTCCGCCGATACGCTTCGCTCTCTGCGCGACGCCGGCAATCGCAAACCACCGCCGGCAGCCCATCGAGACGCATTCGACGCATTCCGACGTGCCATCGGCCAGCAGCAATAGCGGCGAGGGAGTTTCGCGATCGCGAACGGCTGAAATCAACCGTGGTCTGCACGTTTCTTTTGCGCAAGGGCCGCACACGTGATCTGCGGCGGTAGCCGCAAGGACGAACAAACTTTAGGCTGATCGTCGTTCGCGCCACTCGCATCGCGAATGAAACACCGCTCCCCCAACGTCGCTGCTGCACATGTCACGCACACTTTTTCGCAATGCAAACATCGTCCTGTCCGATTCGGTTCGCACAGGATCGGTGCTAACCGATAACGGCATCATTCTTGATGTCGATGCCGGGACGAACGTCGCCACCGATGAAATCATCGATTGTTCGGGCAAACATTTGATGGCAGGCGTGATTGACGACCAAGTTCACTTTCGCGACCCCGGTTTGACTCACAAGGAAGACCTGTTCACCGCATCGCGCGCATGCGCCGTTGGTGGTGTCACGTCATTCTTGGAAATGCCTAACACCAAGCCGCCAGCGATTTCGATGGATGGAATTCGCGAAAAACATCGGATCGCATCGGAAAAGTCCTGCGTGAATTACGGATTCTATATCGGCGCGACGCCCGATAACGTTCAGGAACTAGCACATGCCGTTGACGTGCCCGGAATCAAGATTTTTATCGGCAGCAGCACCGGCAATCTCCTGGTCGACCAGCAAGCGGCGTTAGAAAGAATCTTTGCCGAAACCACGCTACCCATTTGTGCTCACTGCGAAGACGAGTGGACCGTCCGCGAGAACGCAAAGCGACTGGCCGGCACCAAAGACATTCGCGATCACTCGAATATTCGAGACGAAAACGCTGCCTTGATCGCAACCAAGCGGGCAATCGATCTGTCCACGCGGCACCGGCATCGATTTCATGTACTTCACGTCTCAACCGCCGCCGAGGTGCCGTTGGTCGCTGCGGCGAAACCTTACATCACCGCCGAGGTTTGCCCGCATCACTTGTTCTTCAACGTTGACGACTACGCGCGGCTGGGCAGTCGGATTCAGATGAATCCGTCGATCAAGTCGGCCGCCGACAACCGTGGTTTGTGGCAGGCATTGTTGAATGGTGAAATCCAAGTCATTGCCACCGATCACGCGCCACACACACTGGAAGAAAAACAGAAGCCATACCCCGAAAGCCCGTCCGGATTACCGGCGGTCGAAAACAGTTTGGCGCTGTTGCTTGATCAAGTGACCCATGATCGCTGCACCCTTTCACAAGTCACGTCTTGGATGAGTGACGCGCCGGCGCGTATCTGGGGCATGGTCGGCAAAGGCCGCATCGAGTCCGGTTACGACGCTGACCTCGTCCTGGTCGATCTGAACGAATCCCGCACGATCCGTGATGAAGACCAGCAGACGAAATCGAAATGGAGTCCCTGGCACGGTGAACGACTGACGGGGTGGCCCGTCGCAACATGGGTAGGCGGCCATCGCGTTTGGCAACGAGACGCTGGATTCGACGAAGCATTCCGAGGCAACCAGCTTCGGTTTGATCATTCCCGCGGAGGCTTTTGGAATACACCGGACGGGATCGGCACCTGGGAGTCAAAATCGGTGTGAAACCTTTGATCTGACAACCTGTTCGATCGAGTGACATTCCATGACGAAAACTCGCCTATCCCAAGACCGCTCGGTACAGCCCGACGCATTGCCGGAATACAATATCGTTCCCTGCTGATTCTGCCCTGCCCCCTTTCGACTTCACCAATACTGCTGAGACCGCGATGAAATCCACTTACGCATTCTTGTCGATCGCCATTTTAGTTTGCTCGAGTTTGACCAGCACCAGTAACGCTGACCAACCGGCAACCGTCGGTGACACGACCGTCCTGTTTGACGGCAGCGACATGTCTCACTGGTCCGGGCGAGATGACTTGTGGTCGCATGAAGACGGTCAGATCGTCGGCCGAACTTCCGACGCGGACCCGATCGACGCCAACACGTTCCTGATCTATCAGGGCGATGTGCCCGAAAATTTTGAATTGACGCTGCAATTCAAGATCGAAAGCGGCAATTCAGGAATCCAGTACCGCAGCAAAGTCTTGGACGAGCAAAAGTCCATCGTGGGCGGATATCAAGCAGACATTGATTTTTCCAATAAATTTGCGGGCATCCTGTACGAAGAAAAAGGCCGCGGCATTTTGGCCAAACGTGGCGAAAGTGTCACCATCGACGCCGATGGAGACAAGATTCGCAAGCGATTCGGTGACGAACAGGCGATGGCGAACGCAATCCATCCAGGCAAATGGAACGATTTTCGCGTCGTCGCCAACGGGAATCACTTGCAACACTTCATCAACGAAGCAATGACCGTTGAAGTGATCGATGAGCAATCTGAAAAAGCGGCCACCGACGGCGTGATCGCGCTGCAAATCCATAAGGGACCGGCAATGACCGTCCGATTCAAGAACATCACGCTTCGCGAGCTAAAGTAACGGTTCATGGAAAAATCGATCTGGCCTGCCGATGACCAAACGGAGACCTTATTGTCGGCCGCGCGAAACGGCGACTCCGACGCGGTCAACCGATTGCTCGAACGACATCGGGTGTCGGTGCGACGATTGGTCGAAATGCGTCTTGATCGCAAAGTCCGCCAACGCGTCGATGTTAGCGACGTCGTGCAGGATGTCATGATCGAAGCAAGCGGGCGACTGGATAAGTATCTGAACGATCCCGGCTTGGCGTTCCACCTGTGGCTTCGACAGATCGCATGGGACCGAATCATCGACACGTACCGACGTCACCGCGTCAGTGCGAAACGAAACATGGATCGCGAACAGCCCATCACGGCACCCGGCGGTCCGGATCAGTCGTCGATGATGTTGGCCGTCCAGTTATGCGATCCCGGATTAACGCCTGCCGCGAAAGCAACTCAGCGAGAAATCGCGTTGCAAGTCGAGGACGCGATTGAGCGATTGCCCGACGCGGATCGCGAAGTGATCTTGATGCGCCATTACGAACATCTCTCGAACCAAGAAATTGCCGCAGCATTGGATTTGAATGACGCAGCCGCGAGCATGCGATACCTGCGGGCCGTTCGACGCTTGCGTGAACTATTATCCGGCACGGATGCTTCTGCGGACGAGCACGACGGGTGAACGATTTGACGGAACCGTCGCCCCCGGATCGAGATCAACGACTTGCCAACCTGTTGGCCGAACTGACCGATTCGATTTGCCGCGGCGAGCCCGTCGATCTAGAAAGTGTTTACCGTGAACATCCCGATCTGGCCGATGATCTGAAGAATCTATGGGGTGCGATCTTGGTCACCGATACGGCCGGCACCGCGTTTTCGCAGGCTCCCAACACGCCGAACGACGACAGCAGCGAAAGTCTGCGGCGCATCCAATTGCCAGCGACTTTTGGCGACTATCAATTGTTGGAAGAAGTCGGTCGCGGCGGAATGGGCGTGGTTTTTCGCGCCGTACAGGTGAGCCTTGATCGCGAAGTCGCCGTAAAGATGATTTTGCGAGGCCGTTTAGCCAGCGACGTCGATTTGCAACGTTTTTTGGCCGAAGCCGCAGCAACAGCACGGCTGGAACATCCCAACATTGTGCCGGTCTATGAAGTCGGTGATGTCGACGGGCGACCGTTTTTTTCGATGCAGTATGTCGAAGGTGCGACACTGGCGCGTCGTATCGCGGATGGGCCGCTGCCGCAACGCGAAGCGGCGCGCATCGTTGCCGAGGTTGCCCGCGCGGTCGGATTCGCCCATCGACAAGGCGTGCTGCACCGCGATCTGAAACCCAGCAATATCATGCTGAACAAAGACGCCAAGCCGTTGATCACCGATTTCGGACTGGCCAAACAAGCCGGCAGCGAAATTGATCTGACGCGCAGCGGAATGCTGGTCGGCACACCGGCCTATATGTCACCTGAACAAGCCGGCGGCAACAATGCCGCCGTCGGTCCAGCCAGCGACATCTACAGCCTCGGTTGCGTGCTGTATTTCGCGCTGACGGGTCGGTCTCCGTTGGTTGCTGAAACGCCGATGGAATTAGTGATGTTGGTCATCGAACAGGATCCCAGTCCGCCGCGGGCGCTGCGTCCAGGCCTGGACCGCGATTTAGAAATGATTGTCATTCGATGTTTGCAAAAGCCCATCGACCTGCGATACGATTCGGCCGACGCATTAGCGTCCGACCTGGAAGCCTACCTGGCCGATGAACATGTCTCGGCCAGCGATGGACGATTTGGACAAGTGATCGCGCGGACGTTCCGCGAAACACACCACGCCGCCAAACTGGAAAACTGGGGCAAGCTGTGGATGTGGCATTCGCTGGTCTTGCTGGTCGCGTGCGTGCTGACCTGGCTGCTCGACTTTCTCGAAATCCGCCAACGCATGGTCTATGCCGCCGTTTGGACGATCGGACTGGGCGCTTGGGCCGCGGTGTTTTGGAAGATGCGTCAACGCATGGGCCCGGTCACATTCGTCGAACGCCAAGTCGCACATGTCTGGGGCGCAAGTATGATCGCGATCGCGATGATGTTCCCACTCGAAGCGTTGCTGAACCTGCCCGTGCTAAAACTCTCGCCTTTGCTGGGCGTGATCAGCGCAATGGTGTTTGTCGTAAAAGCGAGTATGTTTACCGGTGCATTCTATGCACAGGCAGCCGCGCTGCTTGCCACTTCGGTTGCGATGGCAGTTTGGCCGCAAGCCGCGCATTTGATCTTTGGCGTTGTCGCGGCGGCTTGCTTCTTTGTGCCCGGCTACCAATACCAACAACGACGAAAAGCCAGGTCGATCAATTGATCGATGGTCCTCGGTCGCCGCGTCGACCCATCCGCGCCGACCCCGGACCATAAATCGATCCCCAAAGTGGATTGAAACCGGCAGTCGCGTTCCGCTTCAATAGATACACCATGAATGATTTGCCTGATTGCCACACCGACGTGCAAGCCATCGTGATTGGCGCCGGCCCTGCCGGATTGATGGCCGCCGAAGCGTTGGCCGACTGCGGTCATCAGGTGATCGTCGCCGATGCTAAGCCGACCGCGGGACGCAAGTTTCTGATGGCGGGCAAATCGGGTTTGAATATCACCAAGGACACCAGTGACACAGATTTACTTGCCGCCTACGGTCCCGATGCCGCCTGGATCGCTCCGCTGCTTGCCGATTTCGGCAGCGACGCGGTCAAGCAATGGGCACAAGACTTAGGACAGGACGTGTTCACGGGTTCGTCCGGCCGAGTATTTCCAACGACGATGAAATCCTCACCTCTGCTACGAGCTTGGCTCCGGCGACTGGCGGACAAAAACGTTCAGCTAAAAACGCGGTGGCGTTGGCAAGGATGGGAAAAGGCAAGAACCCAGACGGACACAATTCTGTCCGATACCGTTGTGCCCGAGACGCTGGTGTTTGAAACGCCCCAAGGCCGCCATACCGTAACAGCCACAGCGACTGTATTGGCGCTAGGCGGATCAAGCTGGTCACGGCTTGGATCGGATGGAAAGTGGACGGCGCCGTTAAGCGCAGCAGGTGTCTCGATCGTACCTTTTCAGCCGGCCAATATGGGATTTGTCGTCGAGTGGTCTGACTATATGCGACCACACTTCGGCGCCGCCATTAAACCGTTACGGCTAACGGCCGGTGACACGTCGGTGATGGGCGAAATGATCATTTCGCAGCGAGGAATCGAAGGCGGTGGCGTCTATGCGGTGAGTCGCGCGATGCGTGAAGGGGCGCCGCTGGTCTTGGATTTGATCCCCGATGTGAGCGCCGAGACGCTGGACAAACGGATGGCAAAGTTATCGGGAAAAGCATCACGCAGCTCGGTTCTGCGGAAAGCGTTTGGGTTTGGGCCCGCCAAATCGGCGCTCATCAACGAATTCGCCCGAGCAGTCCCCGTCAAGGAACTGGCGCGAGCTGTCAAAGCACTCACCATCGACCATGCCGGACCAAGACCGATCGACGAAGCCATCTCGACCGCAGGCGGGATTGCCAAAGATGTTCTCGATGAAACGCTAATGCTGAGAGCGAAACCGGGCGTCTTTTGTGCCGGTGAAATGATCGACTGGGAAGCACCCACGGGCGGATATCTGATCACTGCCGCGCTGGCGACCGGTCGCGCAGCCGGCCAAGCGGCGGCAAAGTTTATCGATACATCAGCGGCCAAACGGGCCGAATAATCCGACGACTCATTTCAGACGGCCGACCCCAGCGGCTTACGTCTGATTCGCCGCGACTTCGCAAGTTGTGCATCATCTAGTCGATTGATGTTGTCTCAGCGTGATCAGTGACAGTTCGGGGCGGCAATTGATTCGCATCAAATGAACGCCGCCCAAGCCTCGCGTCACGTGCATCGTCGTGGGCGGCTTAACAAAGTCGCCCGAAGCGAACCGACTGCCATGAAAACTAGGGCTCAACACCGGTCCGATCAATGGCAACCGCCCTTGGCCGCCATGTGTATGTCCGGCCAACATCAGATGCACTTGATGTTTCCTGGCCCAGGTGATCTGGTCTGGGCTGTGGCTCAATAACAGCCGAAAGTCACCGTCCTGCACCCCGCTCATTTCGGGGCGTCCGAACCAGGGATATTCGTTGCCGATCAATGCCGTGGGCACGCCTCGCAATTGGCATCGATGGACTCTCGGTCCTAAATCGTTCCATCCCGCACGATGCATCGCGTCTCGTGTTTCGCTGGGGTCAACAATGCGCGTATCGTGGTTGCCCAAGATAAAATACCGACCATCTCGTGCGTCGGCGGGCGAGAAAATATCAAACAGCCAATCCACGCACATTTGTTTATCGATGATGTCACCGGTCAGCGTAAAAAGTTCCGGCCCCCACGCTGTTGCACGCTCGACTGCATAGCGGATGTAATCGGGTTCGATATGTCCGGTCAGATGCACATCGGAAATTTGGGCGATGCGGTATCCATCGAGTGACTTTGGCAAATTCAGCACAGGCAATTCCACCTGTTCAATGGCAAGATCAAACAACTGATTTAGGGGCAGTCGCGATTCCCATTTGCATTTCGACGTCCGCGCCAGCGGTTTGCCGACCACTTGGTCCACGTGCACGACTTCTACCTTACGAGGCGCGTCGGCCCATTCGAGTCGAAGAATCGGACGCCACAACAGCCACGGAATTCCAAACACCAGCCACGCGAGCAGACAAACGATTCCGTAACTGGCCATCGAAGCGGGTATCGGCAATTGGCCAACACGTCCGGTCGCGATGTCCAAGCATTCGTCTGTGTACAGCCACAAAAAAATGATCGGGATCAGGACAGTGGTTAGGACAAAGACCATCTCGATCTGTTTGATCGTGCGCCGGCGCAAACCACAGGAATTCAAGCGGTTATAGATTGCCAGATGCAGTCCAAAGTGACCTATGAGCGCCGCCGCGCCGATCCATTGCCAAACCATACTAGTGAAGCGCCTTTGGTCGCATGAACTGGACGAGCTTCACATTGTCGGGATCCAGTGGCGTTTGCCAGTCATCGATGTCGACGCGAAACACGGCGGCGGCGGCGGTTGGCATATCCATGTATTTGTCCGTCAGACATGACACCAAGTGTGCCATGCCTGGGTTATGCGCCAACACCAAGATTGTCTTGGCGTCATTACCATCATCCCTAATGGCCTGCAGAATCGATTCCGCCGGTGCCAAGTAAAGTGATTTCAGATACCGAGTCTCGGGCTCCGATGGCCACTCGGGCAACATCAAATCGAGTGTTTCACACGTGCGTAGGGATGTCGACGACAAAACCAGATCAGGCACCGAATCGACTTCGGCCAACCACTCGGCCATGGCCGGCGCCGCCCGTCTGCCTCGTTTATTTAGCGGACGATCATGATCGGACAGCGAAGGGTCCTCCCAGTCGCTCTTGGCGTGGCGCATCAAAACGAGACGCCGTTTGATGACGGTCGGTTGCATTGTCGGTCCATGCGCGTCAATGGTCATTTGATTGTCAAATCGCTACAGTGAAAGCCAAGCCAACTCCAAAATCCTCCAGTCGACGCGACAGGTGAAATATGACTCGTTGTTTCTATCAATCGTGTATTCGGACGCGTTTGGGCATCGCAATTTGCTGTGCCACCGTGTTTTTCTTGGATGTCAGTCAGGGAATGGGCGAAGACTGGCCAGGATGGATGGGGAATTCGCGAGACGGAGTTTACCGCGAAACGGGAATCATCGACGAGGTCCCTGCGGATGGACTAAAAGTCAAATGGCGTGTTCCCATCGCTGGCGGCTATGCAGGCCCGGCAGCGGCAGACGGTCGCGTCTTCGTATTTGACTACACCAAGGAAGGCGGCGAGTCCTTCAACGACCCCGGCAAGCGGGCGGAATTGAAGGGCAAAGAACGACTGATCGCCTTGGACGCAGAAACAGGCAAGGAATTGTGGAAACACGAGTACGATTGCAATTACAGCATCTCGTACCCGGCCGGGCCGCGTTGCACGCCCACGGTCGATGGTGATCGCGTGTACCTGCTAGGCAGCGAAGGCGACTTTCGGTGCTTAAGCGTTGATTCGGGTGACCTGATCTGGAAACGAAACCTGCAAACAGATTTCGCCGCCGAAGTTCCCATCTGGGGTTTCGCGTCACATCCGCTGGTTGATGGCGACATGATCTACACAATGGTCGGTGGCCCTGGCCAGGGTATCGTGGCGTTTGACAAACAAACCGGCGAGACGAAATGGAAAACGCTCGATTGCAGCACGGGTTACTGCCCACCGGCGATCATCCAAGCCGGCGGTGCTCGCCAATTGATTGTGTTTCATCCGACGGCGGTTGAAAGCTTGAATCCGGATGATGGTTCAAGTTACTGGAGCATTTCGATGACGCCTGCCTATGACATGTCCGTCACGCGTCCGGTCGTCAGTGGCAACATGATGTACGTCAGCGCGATTCAAACTGAAGCGTTGATGATCGAGCTTGATCAAGACTCACCAACGGCCAAAGAAGTTTGGCGCGGCGAACCAAAGAACGCCGTTCACTGTTCTAACAGTACCCCGGCCTTTGTCGACGGCACGATCTATGGAACCGATTGCATTACCGGCGCCCTGATCGCGGTGGACGGCAAGAACGGTGACCGTTTGTGGGAAACGTTTGCCGCGACCAAACCTGATGAAAAACGTTTTATCAAACATGGGACGGCGTTCATCACTCAGATCGGTGACACCAATGACTATCTGTTAATGAGCGAAACAGGTGACCTGATTCTGGCCAACCTGACCGCGTCCGGGTACCAAGAAAAAGGACGCTTTCACGCCGTCGATCCGACCGGTGAATGTTTCGGACGCGATGTCGTCTGGAGCCATCCGGCTTATGCCGACCGAACCGCCTACATTCGCAATGACAAAGAAATCGTCGCAGTGGATTTGGCCAAGCACTAACCGCCGCGTTTGGATCGTTGTCCTGGCGGCGAGCGTTGCTCATTCGTCTTCGCGGCCGAGTCTTCGGATCGCTCCGTTGCGGATTTGATCGGCCACCAAAAAGATGCCGGCAACAACAACGCCGGCAATGTATCCCAAGAACGACGCCCAAAAGACTCCGCAGACCATGGCGGCAAAAGTGGATCCGGGGTCGATCCGACCTCGGCTTTGCATCTGCGCATACATGAAGGCGGCAAAACAGACGACGCAGCCGCTGATCATGGCGGCCGACCGCACGTGGCGCACCGGAACGACCATTTGCACCGCACCGACCGACCACAACAGCGCTGACAACGTGACCTGAAGGCTGACCGGTGTCCCCATCTGGTTGAGCGCCGCTAGAAACAGTGCGAACGCGAATGTGACAACAAGCATCGTCGCCAAATCGAACCGTCGAGGCACTTTGTAAACGTGCTGCCCAGGTTGAGGTGCGGGTCCAGGTAGAGGTCCAGACGCAGGCACAGAGCTTGGCGAACCAGTCCCTCGCCGGTGCATCAGCCGACCGCGGCGGTTCGCCCGTCGACGGTGCATCGTCAGGGATCGAGTCTTGATCGGTTGGGCGATGCTGGTTGTCCACACCTGACCTCCGTAGACCGAGTCCGCGGAGGGATTAACCGTGCTACCTTGCCGGTGCAGGCACGCTATCTAGCAGGCTAATGATCAGCGGAAGTAGTTGCTTCTTGCGGCTGACAACTTCTTTTAGCTCGTACAGATTGTCTTCGAGCTGTGGATAGTTAATGTCTTCCCATCCCTCGGGCTCGCGACTCATCAACAATAGACTACCGTTGCTGGCGATATCGGTGACCAACAAAGCGGAAAAGTCCAAATGATTTTCCGCCGCGAGACCTTCCAACGCACTGGCAAGGCTTTCTTTACGTTGCCAGAACAAATCGAATCCGATCTCTTCGATTTGCGAAATCGAGAATTTCCGTCCGTTCTCTTCGAACATCTTGCTGTCTTCGCGAACGGTTTGTTCGGGCGTACAGTTTCGCAAAGCGGAACCGACCTTAAAGAACTCGTTGGCAAATTCCTGTAGATCGACATCACAGTGTTCTTGCAACCAGGACAGCATTTTTTTGTCGACATCCGTTGCGGTCGGTGATCGCAAAAACAACGTGTCACTGATCATGCCCGATGCCATACACAATGCGATTGCCGGACGTGGCTTGATTCCCGATTCGTAAAATTTCTTAGCGATCAGTGTGCATGTCGATCCAACCGGTTCCATCTGAAACCGGATCGGATGCGATGATTTGAGTGATCCGCCAAGTCGGTGATGGTCGATCACTTCGATGATGTCGGCGTTTTCCGCACCGGCGACCGCCTGGGCCATTTCGTTGTGATCCACCAAAACGACTTCATGCTGTGGCGGCGCGACCAAGTCACTCTTGCTCAACACGCCAAACAATTTTCCATCATCAAGGACCGGAAAGACGGCTTGGGGCGATCGAAAGATGTGTTGTCGGGCCGCATCGATGGGCATCTTTGGCGATAACGATACAAAGTCCCGATGGATGACTTCGTCGATTCGCCGCGCGGCCTTGATCCGCATCGTGGTCGTCGCCGTGTCGAACGGACTGTTGATCACCGACACGCCGCGAGCTTCGGCAAGTTGCATCAATCCGCTGGATAGTTCGTAGCCGCCGGTCACGACCAAGGCTCGCACGCCCATTTCCAGTGCCGGTAACTGAATGGTCGGTCGATCACCGCTGACGACGAGCAATCGTTCGGGCGCGAACTGCTTCATCCGCTCGGTAAAACCGCCAGCGCTCATCGCACCCACGGTAACCAGAAAGTCGTCGTTGCGATCGGGTTCGACGACATGCTGGAATGTTCCGCCCAGAATGGAAAGGATCTTGCTAAGGTTGCTGCGAATCTCGCGAGAGCGAACCGGATCGACGCCGCCTTGAAACACCAGTTCAAGCAGGTCCAGCAAGGTGACCAGTCCGAGCACGGCGCCATCGTCATCGAGAACCGGAATCGATCGCAATCCGTGGACGTCCATCTTTTGATAGACCTCGTAGAACACGTCTTGGATATTCGCCGTCTGTACGTCTCGTTCACAGACGTCTTCGATTTCCGGCTGCAGGTCCATGATGATCCGCGGCGGTTGCAGACCCGCTTTGCGCAGCGCGAACTCGGTGCGTTGATTGGGCGGACCACAACACGCGGCAATCGCGTCGGGCCGAGTGGTCTGTTGCAGATACTCGGCATACGCGATCGCACTGCAAATCGCATCGGTATCAGGATTGCGATGGCCGAAGACAAAAAGCGACATGGAATCGACTCTATCGGAGAGGTTCAGGAAGCGTGATCAATGAAATATTGCTCGATGGCATTAACAATCGAGTCGGGTTCACTCATCCGCCCTTCGCCGCGTACTCGACAACTGAGCCAACCACTTTCGGGGCCGACAAACTGAACGCCATCGCCGCGCAACGTTTCCACGTTTCGACGGACCGACGGCTTGTTCCACATCGGGTCGCTCATCGCCGGGGCCAGCAGTACCGGACAATCGACTTGCAAGTAGAGCGTGCTGACCAAATCATCGGCGATCCCGTGCGCGAACTTGCCCAATAAATTGGCCGTGGCCGGCGCGACCACCATCAAATCCACGTCGCGCGCTAATTCGATATGCGCACCGAGCGGAAAACGATCGGTATCGAACGAATCACTGACAGCGGATTTACCCGATAGCGCTGACATTGTCGCGGCGCCGATGAAGTTCTTTGCCGAATCGGTCATGGCGACACGCACGTCATATCCGCTTTGGACCAATCGGCTGCATACGATCGCTGATTTATAGGCCGCGATACCTCCACCGACAGCCAAAAGGATGCGTCGTGGTGCCGGGTCGGAGGGCGATTTGGTCATCAAAGCAGAACGGGTGGCTTACAGATCGCTGGCTTCGATGTCGGGGGTTTCCGCAGCAGCAATCGTCGCGTCAAGGTCCAACTCTTCCACCGTTTGGACTTCGTTGTCCATGTTCAGGACGATCTTGTCTTGCATGATTTCCTGCAAAACGATGGTCATTTTGTCATGGGTATCGGAATTGACCAACGCACGGCTGCCTTGATTCAGTTGCACAAGTCGTTTCTGAATCAACGTGCTTAGCTTGAAACGTCCGCCGACCTTGTTGACAATTTCTTCTTCTTTTAACTCTTCGAGCATGTGCTCTTTTCCTTTTGGTCTCGGAGGATTTGGCAGATTTCGTTGACTGCCGTTTCGACCGACGTGTTGATGATTTCGTATTGGTAGTGATGCATGTGCCGCATCTCGCTATAGGCCGTCTCTAACCTCGCGGTGATGGCCTCTTCGGTTTCGGTTCCCCGGTCTCTCAGGCGCCGCTCGAGTTCTTCCATTCCGCCGGGATGGATGAACAGCGTGATGGGGTCGAACTTTTCATTCTCGATAACGGTAAGGGCACCCTGAACATCGATCTCCAAAATAACCCATTTGCCCTGTTTTAGGCCAGAGGCAACCTCCTCACGCAAGGTTCCGTACCAGTGTCCGCGGCCGAAAACCTCTTTGCATTCCAAGAAGTCCCCGTTCCGTTTCCGCTGCTCGAACTCGGCGTCGGTCAAAAAATAGTAATCCCGGCCGTCGACTTCGGCATCGCGTGGGGCTCGGGTCGTCGCCGAGATGCTTTGAACCATCGGCAATTCGCACCGCTCGAGCAGCCGCCGGACCACCGTCGACTTTCCCGCGCCACTGGGGCCGGAAACGATGATCAATCGACTTGAATTGTCACATTCCATCTCGGTGCCGTCTCATCATGACTCTTGTGCCTCAGGATACTCGCAATCGATCCCAATGGTTACTCCAGATTTTGAACCAATTCACGCATTCGTTCGATCGCACATTTGACCTCGACCACATGGGCGGAGACCTCGGCATCGGCCGATTTGCTGCCGATCGTGTTCGTTTCGCGGAACATCTCTTGGATGATAAAATCCAGTTTGCGGCCGGTCGGTTCACGCCCATTTTGCGAGGACGTTTTCTGCGAACCGGATTTTCCCGATTTGCCGATCGCGGCTAAGCCGTGACCGTCGCCGGCGAGCACGCTGGAAAACATTTTCAGATGACTGTCGAGCCGAGTGATTTCTTCGCTGACATCGATTCGATCTGCGTAGACCTGGACTTCTCGCAACAGGTCAACCGGCTGTGATTCAAGATTGTTTTCGGCGAGGATCCGCTCGATTTTGGCCTGCAGCCGTGCGCGATACGTGTCCACGGCGCGCGGTGCCAGTTCGGCAATTCGCTGGACGTGTGAACGAACCAGGTCGCAATCAGCCTCCAGCGTTTCGGCCATATTCGCGCCTTCAACAGACCGCATCTGGTTCAAATTTTCAAAGGCGTCAACGATCCCTTCGCGGACAAAGTCCCATAATTGGGTGTCGTCGCGGCGGTCTTCCCGAGCCGGGCGGATCACACCGGGCAGACTCATCAGGGATGCCAAGTCGATTTCGACACCGCCACCGACCGCTTCGCGGGCACGATTCAGTTCGTGGTAATAGGCCTGCAAGACGTCGCCGTCGATCTTGGGCAAAGCCTTCTCTGAGGGAGGCCGATACGAAACATTCAAGTGAATGCTGCCGCGGTGAATCAACGATCGGGCAAGGGCTTCGATCTTGCTTTCCAGCGATGAAAGCGAATCGCTGACCCGCGGTGAACACTTGAAACCGCGATGGTTGACGGTGCGCACCTCGACAGACACTTGCCCGAGGTCACCCTTCGTCGAAGCGTATCCCTGGCCCGTCATGCTGCGAACGCTAGGGTTGTTCGATGAGGTCATGCAGTAGAAATCATGCAGGTTGCGATGAAAGTCGACGTTCAAACCGCCGGTCATTAGAAACCGGGGAACCGAACTGCCGGGGCTCGAAGCTAAAAATTGCAGCTACTTATCGTCGCTAGCCGATTCGTCCGCTGTTTCGGTGCTTTCAGCGTCTACCGACTCGGTTTCGGCAGCTTCGGGCTCGGTCGATTCAGCCGTCGTCTCGTCGGCCGCGCTGTCTTCCGCAGCGTTATCTTCGGACGACTCGCTCGTGGCGGAATCCGTTTCCGGGCTATCACCGCCGGACGAATCAGCGTCAGAGGACTCGGGGGTTTCGGCGGGCGTGAGCTCCATCGACGGCGTTTCGCTGTCGACGTCGCTGTCAGTGGTATTGCTTGACGCCGCACCGATCGAATCGCCATCGACGTCGCCGCCCATCGCTGGGATCACAATGTTGTTGGTCGCATCGAATTCGTCGCCGGGTCCGGCGGAGATATTCGTGTCGTTCAGTGCGACGCTTGGCGTATGGGTTCCCAGCAACCACATCGTGAATGCACAAGTGAATCCCCAAATGCTGGCAACAATGACGGTGATGACCGTGAAGGTGTCACCCGCTTTGCTGCCGAATGCACTTTGACCACCAGGGCCGCCAAGTGCACCGGTCAGCCCGCCGCCTTTGCCACGCTGGACCAAAACCAACAGCACCAAGAACACGGAAAGGAACGCCATCAACCAGCCGAGGAGGGCTCCCGCGAGGGCGCCGACGATGAAGATACTCATTGAACTTGCTTTTTCTGTAACTTACGTGGGATGTGTGACGGACGGTTTCCTGCTTATCGGAACAGACGCCGTTTTACTCGTCTTTTGTACTCGTCATTTTCGATCGCATTGCTTGTTTGATTGCATTGCCCGCCCCAAACGGAGCCTGGACGCGACTTGACGTCCGTGCAAAGGCAATCGGTATCAATTTTCAATCGTTGACTTACCTGTCTCTTGTCTTTGCGATTCACCGCTTCGTCGATTCAATGGCAATTGACCGCCAATGGAGCCGATGGATCGCCCGAGCATCGCTTTGGGACCGCCAGATGATGTTACTGGACGGCCGAAATGATCCCGGCAAAGTCCTCTGATTTCAAACTGGCAC
The DNA here is from genome assembly GCA_963975425.1 of uncultured Pirellulaceae bacterium. Classification (GTDB taxonomy): domain Bacteria; phylum Planctomycetota; class Planctomycetia; order Pirellulales; family Pirellulaceae; genus CAXBGS01. The sequence continues at coordinate 1,175,741 of CAXBGS010000001.1, read as the reverse complement.
CGCCGACCAATGCCCCGTCGATATTCGGCTGGCCGAGCAATTCCTTGGCGTTCCCCGGTTTCACGCTGCCACCGTATTGGATCCTGATCTGCGCGGCCACATCATCCGTGAATAATTCGCCCAACAACTTGCGGATAAATGCGTGAACTTCTTCTGCCTGCTCGGGGCTAGCGGTTTTGCCGGTGCCGATCGCCCATACGGGTTCGTATGCGATCACGATTCCGGCCGCTCGGACTTCGTCGAGTCCTTCCAGCGAGCCGCGGATTTGCGTTTCGACGACCTTTTCGGTCTGTTCCGCTTCACGATCTTCCAGCGTCTCGCCGACGCACACGATTGGGACCAGATTTCCGGCAAGCGCGGCGTGCATTTTCTCGCTGACTTGCTGATCGGTTTCGCCCATCAAGGCGCGACGTTCGCTGTGTCCCAGGATGACGTATCGGCACCCGACGTCTGTCAGCATCGCCGCGTTGACTTCCCCCGTGAACGCACCATCATCGGCCGCATACAAGTTCTGTGCGCCAAGTTCCACGGGAGTTCCGGCCACGCCATCGGCGACCACGTCCAGGTAAACCGACGGTGGGCACAAGACGACTTCGGCGGTCGGATCACTGCCAACGGCTGTGACGACTCCCTTGGCCAGCGACGCCGCCGATTCGCGTCGCATGTTCATCTTCCAGTTGCCGGCAATTATGTAACGTCGACTCAAGCGAGTGTCTCCGGGAGAGGTGATATGGTTTTATTCAAGACAGCAGCTAGCTGCTTTAACTGTGATGCCAGTTCGTCGTACTGTTCTGGCAGCAAGGCCTGCGGGCCATCGCTCTTGGCTTCTTCGGGGCAGTCGTGGACTTCGACATGAACGCCATCAGCACCTGCCGCCAAACCTGCCATCGCACATGCGGGAATCAAATCGGGCCGACCGGTCGCATGCGAAGGGTCGACGATGATCGGCAAGTGGGAAAGTTGATGCACCAGCGGAACGGCCGCCACGTCAAACAGGTTGCGAGTCGCCGGGTCAAAGCTTTTGATGCCGCGTTCGCACAGCACCACGTTCATGTTGCCTTGTGAGAGAATGTATTCGGCGCACATCAACAGATCGGTGATCGTCGCACTCATTCCGCGCTTCAGCAGGACGGGCCGCTGCGACTTTCCGACCTCCGTCAACAACGCAAAGTTTTGCATATTGCGAGCGCCGACCTGCAACATGTCCGCATACTCACCGACCAACCCGACCAACCGAGGATCGGTGACTTCGGTGACAACTGGCATGCCGAATTTTTCACCGACATCGCGAAGCAGCTTCAAACCGTCTTCACCCATGCCTTGAAAGGCATACGGACTGGTGCGAGGTTTGTACGCGCCGCCTCGAAACAGATTAGCACCGGAGGCTCGTACTTTTTCGGCGATGCGGTACATCCGATCCGAGTCTTCGACGCTGCACGGTCCTGCGATCATGCCGAGATGACCGCCACCGATTTTGACACCCGAGACATCGACGATGCTGGGTTCGGGGTGCGCATCTCGCGAGGCAAGTTTGTACGGCGGCAAGACCGGAACGACACTCGCAACGCCCGGGATCGCACTCAGTGGTTCGGCCGAGAGTTTCTGCTCATCGCCAATGATCCCGATGATCGTGCGAAAAGTGCCGCGACTAAGATGGGCCTTGAATCCTAATACCTCGACTCGGTCCACAACGTGTTGGACCTGATCGTCAGTAGCGCTACTTTCGAGGATCAGAATCACGGCAGTCGACGGCGGAACGAGTTCTGGTTTTTGAGGGCTAAACGCCTAGAGAGGTCAAGTCCCGCAATGTAGCAGTTGTTGGCCAAGATCGTCGAGGCCATTGGATCCGGCCCTATGCGGCGCGTCGCCCCATTCGCCGCGCTGTGCCTGACGCATTGACGGCGGGACTGGCGCCCGAATCAGCGGCACCAGAAACAGGGGTGTCCGATGGATTGGCGACGGCATGACGGGCCAAGTCGTCCGCGTCGACCGCCTGTTTGCCGGCCCGCCGGCGATTCGTTTCGGCGATCTGGCGGATGGCCATTTTGTCAATCCGCCGGCCCAAGCCGGTTCGTGGCCCCGCCAAGATTGCCGTCGGCTGCGGCATTTCGCCCCCACCGGCGGCCTCGACGGATCGATCCGAGCTTCCGCCCGCGGTCCTCTGTTTCCAAGCCGAACCGCCCCCGACTCGTTGCATCCGCCCCAGCAGGTCCGCGATGATCGACATTGCTTCGACCAGAAAATCCGACGACCGGATCAGCGCCATTTCGGTGCGAGAGTCAGGCCCGCCGTAGATCGGCAAATGACGGCCGGCCCGCGAGGCCGCGTCACGAATCAAGAACACTGATAGGTCACGCCTGGACGAGAACATTTGGATCGGGAACGCCAGACTGCCAATCGTCGGCATCAACCCTGCGACCAATGCTTCGAAATGACGAATCTGTTTGCCTCGAGCGTTCCACATACTCGCGGCGGTCACCAATGTTCTCAGCAGCGGCGTTAATGCAAACGGAACAAGCAACACCCAAACACTCGCACCGGAGGCATACGCGGCTACCCCGCCGACCTTCGCCGGCGCAAGCAGCGGTGCGATGGCTTTCAGTCCCAGATGCATTCCGAATCCGCGCGCATAGATGGAGACGTGTTCACCCGAGACGCCTTGCCGCAGCCGGTTCGCTTCATCGGCGCTGAATCGTTCACGGCAACGCCACTTCTCGATCGATGCTTCGATATGCTGTTTGCCCATCCACGATTGATAACGTGGGCTGAACAGAGCTAACAGCGTTTGTCGGCGCCGCAAACGTCGATAATTGGCATCGGCCATCCAGCGGTGCCAACTCGCAGGCGTCGTGCTCTGCAAGATCCGATGCCCGATGACCGCCGTGACGCTGAGCGGTTCGCGGTGGACGATTCGCTGTGACGCTTGCCATCTCACTTGACATCGTTGTGAGTATTCTTGCCACCGGCGGTGACGTTCTTGGCCATCTCGCAGCCATCGTTTCGCTCGGTGCCTCACGATATGGTTGCCGACGAGACGTTGTAAACGCCGCCCTAGTGAAGTCGGAATGCAACCAAGCCACCATAAAATGGCGGCAAAAAACGGACGCTGATCGAGCCGCTTTCGCGTTTGTGCATCGACAATGTCCCGTTGTCGCCATCGTCGAAAAGTCTCTTGCTGATACGAGTGGACGCCTCGAGTGGTCAGCAACCGCCAGGGCCGCCGAGTGACCGCGAGTTCCGAATCCTTCCAGCGCCGCGTGTGCCAGATCAATCGATCCACGTCGCTTTGCAGTTGTCGCGCGGCGTCAGGTCCGACGCGAAACGTCAACAGTGGCAACGATTCGACTAGCCAACGGCGCAACCGCGATGCATCGACATCTTCGAACATCGGTAATATCCCACGACGGACACCCGCCATGACGTACCGCGGTACCAGCACGGCCGGAATGCCCGATTCCAAATCAACGACGGTGTATGACTTGGTTGCTTTGCCACCGCTGCCGCAACCAACTTTGTTGCGCAGCAGGTTTGCGGTCGACACGAGAGCCGTCGGCGACACTTGCCAACCCGATCCGACAAGTCCGCAATCATCGAACGTGTCTTCTAATCCTCGCATCAAGCGAACCAGCTGACTGATTTCGCTTTGGCGGGCTTTCGAATCGTTGTTGACCAGATCCCCTTCGTCGCGCGACTGGCGCGATGATTTTTTCGCAGCGACTTTTCGGCCGATCGCTCGACGGATTCTTCGATCATCTGGCGGCTCGGGCCGGATGCCGCGACCATCAATCCACTGCGCCGCCAAGACCCAGGCCGACGCATCGACGTCATAGCGAACGTAGATCGGCATCGCGACATCAGCGTCCAAGTCGGTCAACTCAAGTGCCGCGGCTGCCACACGACGACGATAAAAGCTTGCCGCGATTGCGTCACGATTCGTTTGGTAGGCAAACGGCGACTGAAATCCAATCCGATAAATTAATCGTGTCAACAAACCGGGCGCGAACACTTTTTCGACACACATCGCGGTGCGACCATCGCGAAAAGTGGCCTCGACCAATTGGGCTCGAGCGGCGCGACCGTTGCCGAGCACGCGCAGCACCCGAACTGAATCCGGCGTCCGATTGGCGTGGTCAGGCCGCTCTGTTTCGGTCATCTCAGAGAACTCTGTCATCATCTCGCAGCGTCGGGTCCAGTCACCGGTCCTTCGCAGCCAAAATTCGACGACCGATCGAGCGATACATCTTTTTGGCGTTCAAAATTCCGTTTTGCAGCCCCAACGACGTCTGCGTCAAGACGAATAAGGCTAGCATTTGCGGTTCGATAAGATTTTCTGTGTCGAGATTCGCTTACGCGTCTCGAGAAACGGAGCGTGATTTTTGAACGACGACGAGACTGAAAGCAGCGACAACCATCGCCAACGCAACATCGAGCGGTTGATCATCATCGGTGCTATCGCCGGTCCGATCTTGCTGGTGATCGGCGCGTACCTGCGCGGGCGAGGCTATGACGATGTCTCATCGGCGTTGGCCGGGTTGTCCCAGAGTGCGATCACTTGGGTTAGCCGAACGGTGATCGAGATGTTAATGATCTGGGTGGCCTGGCGATCGCCGCCATTGGGCGGCCATGTGGTTCGCGGCTTGATTTTCATCATCGGCTTGCTGGCAATGGCAACGCTCATTGAGTGGTATCCCATGCGAACAACGGCGTTCGGCTCGCTGCCGCCCAGAGTGCTGGTGGCCTCGCTGGTGTATCAGCGGTGTGTGCCATTTTTGATCGGCGTTCTGTCGCTGGTGATTGCCCGTCGCGCGTTGGGGATCCGATTGGTTCGACCAAGCAGCGAGTGTGACCGCGCGAGTTTACCCCTGTCGATTCGCGAGCTAATGCTCTGGACATTCGTGATCGCACTGGCATTCGCGTTCATTCACCACGTCACACAGTGGTTCCAGTCGCTGCAGTATGCCGCATCGAATCAACTACCGTGGTGGTATCCAATCTATTTTTTAGTCTCGCACTTGCCGTCATGGGGATTCCTGGTTGTCTCACTGGCATACTTACACTGGACACAGCGTTGGAGGTGGCTTCCGCTGGTCATTGTCGTGTACGCGACGTTGGCAATGGCAGTGGCGTGGGTCAATGCGATTGTCATCGACACTTACTTTGGCGGAATCCGGTCGGACCTGCTCACATGGTCGTCTGTCTTTCGCATCCTGATCAGCTTAGCGCCGACATTGGTCGCAACATGGCTGCTGCGTCTGGCAGGACTACGTTTCGTTTGCCCGACGCGGGGATGATCCGCGTTATGATCCGATAGCGCAACAAACGATTCGATAGCGCAATGAGCACTGACGATTACACGCAGCGATGACAACGAAAGTTTGATAATGACCACCAACGAAACCGCACGTTCGATCATTCAATCGGCAGGAACAGCAAGCCTGGGCACGATTTCTCAAAGCGGGCATCCTTTTGTCTCGCTGGTGACGATCGCGGCATCGAGCCCCACAACATTGGTGATGCTGTTAAGCGGTTTGGCCAAGCATACGCAGTACCTGATGAACGACGGTCGGTGCTGCTTGTTGGTTACCGATCCCCAAAGCGAATCGACCGATCCGCTGGCCGGGGCGAGGGTCAGCGTCATCGGTCACGCGACCCGGTTACCGCGTGGCGACGATGCGACCGAACGAGCCGTATTCTTAGACCGACATCCGTCCGCCGGTATGTACGCCGACTTTGAAGACTTTGCGTTCTTTCGTTTTCAGGTCGAACAAGGACATCTGGTTGCCGGTTTCGGACGCATCGAAACACTTCAGCTAGACCAATTCTGAACGACTCGTGCCGTTTGATGCCGAGCAAATCACGATGCCATCACGAGAAATCGGCTCGCGTTGGGCCGCTTGCGGAACGGTTGTCATCATGATGCACCATTCAGTCTTGCCAGATATCTGGGAATTCACCGAATTCACCCAGGATCAACAATGCGGTTCCGCTTTGACAAACCTGCCGCAATGTTGTCTATCTTAGGGCTTCACATTGCCACAGGCTAAATCCACAGAGACAAGATGAGCACATCGGAACCAACCGGCGACGAAAACGCGGACCCAAACGAGGCAGCCCCAAACGCATCGCCCGGCCAAGGTCATATTCAAGTGACCGAGAGTAAGTCGGAAAAGAAACAGATTGCGCAATTCATCACCACGATCAAGAACGCGGAACAACAAGTCGGCGAGCATATCATCGCGGCACTGCAACATGACGACACAGTCGCCGTCTTGACGACCGTCGCGATGGGAGCCGACGGACAACAACGTGTGATTTCCGCTTCACTGAGTCCCGAGAGGATGAAACAAGTGCAAGAGATACTGCAACAAGCGGAACTGGAACGCGAAGAGGAAGAGCCCTGCGTTGGATTCCATTGCCTCGTCAAACCGCGGGCCAAGTCTTAACGGCCTCTCTTTCGCGTTGCGATCTGCCTTGAACGACCCTGAGAAATCTTGAACGATCCCAAGAAACGAACTCTCGACGACCTGTTCCTCGAGGCGGCCGAACTGCCGCCATCGGAAGTCGCCGCTTTCTTGGACCGACACTGTGGCGACGACTCGCGACTGCGCAACACTCTAGAGGAACTGCTCGCCGCCGATGCCGCAGCCCAAGGCAAAGACTTCTTGGAATCTGCCCTGTTCGGCGACAAGTCGCCCGAACCCGATTCGTCTTCCGATCCCGGCTCGACACCGATCGACATGCCTTCGGAAACGGCGCGTTTTCAGATTTTGCGAACGCACGAGCAGGGTGGGCTCGGTGAAGTATTGATCGCGTTTGATCACCAACTGGGACGCGAAGTCGCGATCAAACAAATCAAACCAAAGTGGCGCGATCACGAGGAAGCCAGACAGCGTTTCTTGCAAGAAGCCGAAGTCACCGGCCGTTTGGAACACCCAGGCGTGGTGCCGGTTTACGCAATGGGATCGTGGGACGACGGGCGACAGTATTACGCCATGCGGTTCATCGAAGGCGAAACACTTAAACAGAAAATCGCAAGTTATCATTCCGCTCGCAAAAATTCCGACGAGGTCGACAGCAGCCAGTTGCAATTTCGTCAGCTGCTGGGGGCACTGGTCGATGTCTGCAACACGATGAACTATGCGCATAGTCGCCGGATTCTGCATCGCGACTTGAAACCATCCAACGTCATGGTGGGCCCGTACGGCGAGACGCTGATCGTCGACTGGGGATTGGCCAAACAGATGGATGTCCCCGAAGACGAATCGGTAACGGCCGCGTTCATGCGTGAACGTGGCGGCGGGACCGGTTCGACGCCAACCCAGGTCGGAGGCGCCGTTGGCACGCCGCAGTACATGAGTCCCGAACAAGCCGGTGGTCGCACCGATGAAGTGGGCCGCTGCACCGACATTTACCTGCTCGGCGGCATCTTGTACCAAATCTTGACCGGTCAGCCACCGCACAGCGAAGAATCGTTAATCGCATTGTTGTCGAAAGTTTCCAAGGGTGAGTTCACGCCGCCTCGGATGATCGACGCCGACGTCGCCAAACCGCTCGATGCGATCTGTTGCAAAGCGATGAACGCAGGGGTGTCAAAACGTTACCGTTCAGCCGCCGAGATGGCCGCGGACCTGGAACGGTGGATGGCGGATGAACCCGTCTCGGTTTATCAGGATGAATGGACCGTTCGCGCCAGCCGATGGGGACGCCGACACCGAACGCTAGTCGTCTCCGGCGCCGTCGCGGCGATCCTGGTGACGGTCGGAACCATCGTCGGATCACTCGTCTGGAACACACAGCGGACCCGCCAATTCGAAATCCAGCGAGAGCGAAACCTCAAGGAAGCGGAACTTCAAAACGAACGTCAACAGCGGTTTGCAGAGCGCGCCGCGGCTGCCCGTATTGCCGAATCGTTTGCCGACGCTGAAATCCGCGTTGACCGATTTTCATCGGCGCTCAGTTTCTTGCGCAGCGCACTCGATGCAATCGGTGACGAACCAACAATGGCCTCGGACCGTGAACGAGTCCGGGCCAGGTCGGAACGGATCGAACGGCTCGTCCAGTTCTATGACCAGGCGGACTACGCGCACCAACAGAACTACCTCAGCCGCGATGCCAGCGGCATGATGGCTTGCAAAGCGGCGTTGGACGCGGCCGGCGTTTGGGATCACGTCGATTGGTGGGCACATTTGCCGGACGAAGATCTCAGCGCCGTGCAAAAAGAACATCTGCGAGAAAGCATTTATCAACAACTGCTTTCGCTCGATGGAATCCTGATCAAGTCGATCGGTACTCGTCTGTCGGGCGATCGGCAAATGCGAAGCGCGTCCAGCTTTTTGACGATGTTGCGTCGGTTCATTCGCACCGACGCGGGCAAAGACGAGGCGCGCGCCGCAATGTTGGTCGGAAAGCGGATTCGCAATTTCCGGCCCGCCGAATGCGAACGATGGTTCACCGGCATGGCACGTTTTCGACTCGGTGACGGTAAACGGGCCAAGGCAACCGAATTGGGTCCTTCACGAAACGCTGCCGACGCCCATAGCCTGGGCGTGCTAAGCCTGATTGCGTCGCTGGACGAGAGCTTTCGATTTTTTTATGGCGGGTACCAAGACGAAGATGACCTGCAGGTCGCTCATGATCTGTTCGCGCGCAGCAGCTCGCTGAGACCCGATCAATACTGGACACTATTAGCGCTGGCCCATAGTCAAGCACTGCTGGCACAGCGAGATGCCGAGACATCGAACAGGCTGGCGCGCAACCGCTATGCGTCGGCAATTCAAACGCTGGGACGCTGCATCGCACTGGACCCCAACAATGCCTTTGCCTATGCGGATCGTTCGGCGGTTTATCGACTGCAAGCCGATGCGGTCAAAGACGACACCGCGTTGGACCAGCAACAGCGACGTCGACTGGAAACCGAACTGCTGCGGCTAAGTTTGTCCGATATCGAACGCGCCGTGCAGATGAACACCGATCAACATTGGATCCATTGGCACCACGGTTTGTCTTTGCTGGCCGTCGATCAACACGATCAGGCGATCGAGAGCTTTTTGCGAGCAGCGACCGAAGGCTATGCCCTGTCGCAAACCGACAACAACGTGTTGATCCATTTTGATGATCTGCATGGGCGAGAAGAATCGGCCGACGCACTGTCGCAACTTTCAAAGCCGTCGGAATCCGACGCACAAATTGCGACCACGCTGGCAGCCATTCGCTTGAACCAGGGTCGTGTCGATGATGCGGCCGCTGCGATCGCGCAAGCCACTGAGAAGCCACCTGTGGATGATCGCTGGACAGCCACCGCTCACGTCGTCAACGGCATGATCGAACTGCGGCGCGAGAACTGGTCGGAAGCCGAGTCCAGTTTCGCGGCAGCGGAATCGATCGCTGCGATTGCGACCGATGATCCCTCGGGCATCGCGACTTGGCTGCAATTCGGGATCGCGACATGTGCCGAACGAAAGCAACAACTTGAATCGGCACTTCAACAATACGAACGAGCGCAAACGACCTGTATCAATGACCTGCACTTCGCGACGTGTTCGCTCTCGCGCGGCCGAACACTCGCCCTCGCGGGCCGTTTCGACAAAGCAAAGGATGCCGTTTTACAAGCGCGGCAGTTCGAACCCGCATGCGATTTATTGTTGGTCGCCAAGCCGTTGGTGGATCATTACCGCCAACAAAAGCGAAAGGGTGTCGATGAATCACAACTGGACTCCATCGAATCGTTGATACGCTGGATTGGCAAGTTGCCTCGCGCATCGACGCTGGACTTCGTACGGGACGAACAGGACGGCGAGTTCGAATTGGCGCTGCTGAACGAAGGCTTCGAACTGGGGATGGCAGCCTATTGGTCGCATCCGTCTGGCGCGAGCTGGTTCAACGCGGGCGGTGACCGATCGATCGGCGAAGTGACCACCGAACGCGCCCATTCCGGACAATACTCGCTGCATATTGCCGGTGATACAGAATCCGATCTCCGGGAGGCTGAAACAACGCCAGGGCTCGTGCACCCGCACGGTCGAACCGGCCAAGACTTTCCTGCTCAGACCGGACACCGCTATCGCATTTCGGCCTGGGTTCGCAGCAAAAATCTTAGCAACGGGGCGTTATGGCTGATGGCATCTCCACAGCAAACAGGGATCAAAATCTTGGGCGGAACCTACGATTGGACCCGGTTCGTGGGCGAGTTCCAGATACCGGTCACCGAGGACGAAGACGCCGGAAATGTCGTTAATTGCCGACTGGAAATCGTTTCCACGGGCTCGGGACACGCGTGGATTGACGATCTTCGGATCCAGCGGATCACGCCGCAGTAGAGCCTGAACCGAGCAACTCTGACCCGGGAAAGACGCGGCCCAGCGGGTCGGCACGCTCTGGCAATTCCGCCGGAAAGGCTCGGTTCGGAAAATTTGGATTTCTCTTAAGGGGTTCGGATTGGATTCCCGCACGTATGGGTGAGGCGGCTGAGCGTCGCAAACCAACATCCAAGACCCCGCATATTTGAGAAATCCCATGCCTTGCTCGATCAAAACTATCGTCGTTCGTTTCACCGCCTGTCTCTCACTCGCCGCCCTGGCGATGACCGCCAACACCGCTTCGGCTCAGCGAGCCGGATCATGGATCGACATCGCCAACGGGCGAGCCGGTGCCGGCGCAACGGCCGAGGGCCTGTTCCAACATGCCACGTCCAAAAGCAGTTCGAAGAACGGCGTGGACTTTGGACACGGATTTGCGGTAGGAGCCGGTCCGAACGGAATCGCCGTCTCCAATACCATCGGCGCCGGCAGCGGCCCGCTGGGTGTCGCTCACAACGTACAACTCAACATCGGCCCCAACGGAACACATGTCAGCCAAGGTGGCGTAGTCACCCAAGGCGGTAATCGACGAGTCATTTCCGGCGGTCAAACCGGCACACGCAATGGTCAGGTTTACGGCGGCAGCCAATCGACCGGATTCGGCAACAACACCAACGCTTGGTCAAAGAGCCATACCAACAACTGGGGCAACTCGTACGGGTCGCCGGTGCAAATGGGCGCTCCTGCTCAATACAACCCCGCTCAATACAACCCTGCTCAATACAACCCTGCTCAATATAACTCTGCACAACCATTCAACTCGTCATCGCGAATCAACTCGCCCGTACGACGGGTGTTCCGCAACGTTCGATTCAACTAGTCGGTTGAATCGACGCCAACTGCGGCCTTCGCCTTGTCTGGCGAAGGCCGATTTTTTGCATTCAACGCTCACTTCCGAAGGAACCCAACCATGAAACGTTCACTGATATTTTCGGTTGCCGCTTCGCTATTGTTGTCCGCAGCGGTCGTCGCCGCACCGCCGACGAACAACCCGGACACCGACGGGCACGTTCACGTCGAAACGCCCCCTGCATCGGTTCCCGTGTGGGGAATGGATGTCACTGAGATACCGGACATCTTGCGAATGCACTGCACCGTGTTACGAGGCAATGTGGGAATCTTGGTCGCCAGCGTCGTTGCGGATAGCCCCGCAGATCGCATGGGACTGCGGGCGGGCGACGTGCTATTGGAAATCCAGGGCAAACGGGTTCACAACATCGCGGACCTTCCCGATCCGACAAATGCACCGGCAACAGCCCTGAATATCCTTTTGCTTCGGCACGGACAGGTCCAGTCGACCGCGGCGGCTTCGTTCGGTCCGGCACCGTTTGGCCCAGTGCCGCTGGGTGCACCGTCGATGCCCAAGATGCCCGGCGACGAAGTTCAACAGTTCGTCGAGCGGATGATTCAGCAATCACGCAATCAACCGGCCATCGCAATGCCTCCGTCTTGGGCTGCACCGGCGTGGACAGCACCGAGCGGAACCGGAACGCCAGCTCACAGCGGCGTGTACGCGTCCAGCTCTGCCAGCGGCAACGAATCGATGTCGGTCAGCCGTGCCGGCGACCAAATTTCCATCGAAATATCGTCTGCCGACGGAAGCGCCCCGATTCGCTTGCACGGGACAATGTCTCAAGTGGAGCAACAAATGCATGCTCAACAACTTTCACCGGCGATGCAGCAGAAAATCCGCAGGGCACTGGGTCAATAGGCCGCTGGGTCAATAAGCCGCTGGGTCAGTAGGCCACTGGATGATTCAGTTAGCCGCACCGAATCGGCTGCGGTAACGTTCAGACGCTTGGCCAGCGGTAATCAAACATCAGCCAACGCGTCGCGGCTTCGCCATTTTCGCGGCGTCTAGCGATGCGGCTTTCCCGTGTACGCGATCTTTCCCCACGCGATCCGGCAGTCCTTGGTCGTGAAGTACTTTTGAAACACTTCCAAGATTGATTGCGGCTGTGCCAGCCATTGTTCATAGGTCGGGCGTTCGTGGTCGGTCATCTCGGCCAGCGCGTCGCCCTTGGCGTATATCCGGCGCATCCACGGCTGTTCGACGACGAAATGCGCAAAGGTCAAGAATGGAGTTCGCCAAGGTTCGACGACATAAAGCGTTCCGCTGGGCTGAAGAATTCGTTTGATGCCGGCGAGTGTGGCGTCCAGATCGCCGGGCAAATTCAAGAGATGATGCAAACCACCTTGGACGATCACGACATCATACGAACCGGTTTCCATCGGCAAATCCATACAGTCCGCCAAGTGCAATGTGGCGGGCCCTCGATATTTTTCCAGCAGCGTGGCCGACAAGTCGATTCCATCCACGTTGGCAAAGCCCAGGCGATCCAACGCGACCAAGCCGTTTCCTCGGCCGCAAAACATCTCGGCGATGCGGAGGTCTTTGGGCAGTCGTTCAAACCCGAACCGGCGCAACCGGCGCGTGAACTTTGCGATCTCTTGCTCAGGTGTCTCGAACCTCTCGTAAGCGGCTTCCCACTTAGGATCACAACACTCTTGCCCCGTCGCCACATGACGAATGATGTGGGCGGATTTTGAATTCGGCGAACTCATCTGACTGGCCTCCCGCGTGCGTCATCGCGTCTTGGTTGCATCTTCAACACGCCTGACATCAGGGATGTCATTACGGTTTGAAATGCTGCCGCGACCATTGTCACACCCGGAACCACCAAACGCATGGTGACGGGATAATCCAACTGGCCAAAGTCCGACTGCCACCACTGAAACACGACGACGCCAATCAAGGCGATCCCTACTGCGGCGGCGATGGTTCCAAACAGGATGCCTCGTTCGACCGTCAAGGTTTCCAGCCGTTCATCCACAGGCATCATGCCTTCGCGGCCGGCAAAGATCCGGGCCAAGGTTGCCAACAAAATACATTGCCATCCCAACAAGCCGACCAAGCTGGAAATCAACAGCGTGTGAACATCAAGGGCGGCCCCGAACACCCGGAACTGTGGGATCGCCAGGACGTATCCGACCATTGCGACAAGAACCAACAGCAAACCTGGACGAAAAAAAGTCCATTCCGGACTGAAGACCAGGAACAAGCGCAGTGTCCGCCATCCGTCACGAAATGTTCGCAGGTGGGGTCCGTGTTCTTGGCGACCGTCGGGATGCAGCGTGATCGGCACTTGGCTCATCGACGCACCGTGCAACCCACTTTTGATGATCATTTCGGTGGCGAATTCCATGCCCGGCGAGCGCAGGTCCAACCGATCAAAGTGTTCTCGGGTAAAGCCACGCATACCACAGTAGACATCGTCGATCTGAATGCGAAACATCCGCCGGACCAGCCAGGACAAGACGGGGTTGCCGAACCAGCGATGCAAAAAAGGCATCGCACCGGGCAAAACTTGTCCGCCCCCGCGAGGCAGCCGACACCCTTGGACCAAGTCAAAACCATCACGCAGCTGGTCGACAAAGGCTGGAATTTCCAAGAAATCATAACTGTTGTCGGCATCGCCCATGATCACGTACCGTCCGCGAGCCGCCTCGATCCCGTGCATCAAAGCGGCACCATACCCACGCTCGGCGACGTCAATCGTTCGAGCGCCAAGCGACTCGGCGATTTCTTTCGAGTCGTCGGTGCTTCCGTTGTCGGCCAAGACGACTTCGCCGTTGATATTTGCCTCGCGCATTGCACGAAAAGCCTTTTCGACACAGACGCCAACCGTGTCCGCTTCATCCAAACAAGGCATCACGACGGACAATTCGATTTCGTCGCTCATAGAATCGCCACCGGCTTCGCCTGCCTCGTTGTCGTCTTCGGTAACCTTGTCTCGGACCGTCGTTTCGCGAACATCATCGCGATCGCTGATCCGATGGTCATCGCCGCAATTGGTTCAACGACGATACGGTAACGATAATCGGGAATTTCCAATACGCCGGTCACCACGGTAAAGTAGCCAAAGATGAGCGCGATCCAAATTCCGAAAGGTCGCGTTGTTGCCTCGATCATCAGGTACAAAGTCGCCAACCCGGTTACCAAAGCCAGCAAGGTATTTAACCATACCGATTGACTCCATCGATGCTCGATCACCCAGTCGATGAAGGGCACGTTGATCTTCCAGATTTGTTGTCCGCGGTAATTCCCTGCTCCGCCCTGGATCGGGATGTCGGTCGCGGCGCAGCGCCAAAAATTGGCGATGCGGCGAACACGTTTGTAGTTCGATTTCGATAGATCAGCCGCGTCGGCGCTAAAAGCGACACGTTTCATCAAACGATCTGCCTGTGCATCACTCAAGCCCGATGCAACAAGCGCTCGAGAAACCTTCCATGTCGATTGCCAATCCTCCGATGCGCCCACATTGGCGAGTCGTCGCTTGAGTTCCTGGGCGTCTTGGTTGTCGGGCATCATCAGGCCCGCACCCGATCCGTCTTGAAATGTAACGATCCAAATGTTGCGCCCCAGAAATTCCGTAATGAAAGGGTGACCAAAAAGAGATTGGTTGCGTAACAACCAGGGCGAGACAATCAGCATCACCGCTACAAAGGCAATTCCAAGATGGCCCAGGCAATGTCGCAGCTTTGTCTTACGCACCACACGTCTGCCGAATCGTTTTCGTTTTCGAACATAGCTGTGAATCAGAAAGACAAGATGCGGGATCCACAATAGCAACACGATGGGCTTGGTGAGTAACGCAAGCGCAAAGCTGATTCCCACACATATTGCCCTCCCGATGGTTTCCTGTTTCGCATAATTCGACACCGCTAGAAGGTTCAGCATGACAAGGAAGATGAACAAGGTTTCCGACAGAACGGCGGCCGAAAACACAAACGCCGAAAACGCTGGCAACGCGGTCGCCCAGGTGAGCAGTACTGCGCGCGGCTGGTTCGTTGCACGTCCCGCGATCAGGGCGGCGATCGCGATGCTGGCCAATGCTAGAACGCCCTGAACGATCACGATCGTCAGCAACGGCGCATCACTGAGCTTGCGAATCAGCGCGACGAACCAGGGGTATATCGGCGTCCGGTAAGCAATCGGTTCGCCTAGCAAAAACGGATCACCGCTCAAAACCAGCGAACTGAGCCGCCAATACCCGTACGCGTCATTCTCAATGGAAACGGGACCGCGCGCCAGGATTGCGCCGATTTTCGCCGCGGTCAGGGCGAACAACAACAGAATCAGGAAGCGCCTCAACGTGTTCGATCCGTGCACTTGGTTTTGAAATTTCTGGTCGGCAGGTCGGCGGGGGGCCGGGAAACGATCGTGATTCAAGCTTCACCCACCTCGGTGTGAAATCAGCGGTTTGAAGCCCGCAGAACGCCATCGAGACGCATGCTTTGTCCGGTTTCCGTCAGTTTATCCCCACAGCATGGCATATTCCCCACAGCACGACATCACCTCTGATCACCGCCGCGGCCTCGATCCGCAGCAGCCTGATCGGCGATATTCTCGTTTCCAGCCGAGCGACCGTTACACAACGTCGGATACACGCGAAAACACCCACGGCTAACAGCATCCGTGCTGGCGACACCCCGTTTTTCGGTGATACTAATCAGTCATACGATCCGTGGTGCACGCAAATGTTAGCCGTGGGCTGCAAGCCGGTCTCAAGTCCTTCCCAACAATCTTGTCATCCGCAGGCATTGTCATCCAAAGGCCACAAGCATGAGCCAACCGCAATACGAAGTCTCGATGCTGTTACAGCAGGTCAAGGACGGCGATGAATCCGCCCGCGAACGATTGTTCATCGAACTGCAAAGCGAACTGCGAGACATGGCTGGCGGGCTGATGCGACGCGAACGCCCCGATCATACGTTGCAAGCGACCGCCTTGGTCAACGAAGCCTGTGTCAAGTTGCTTGACAGCGATGCAATGAAAAACGCGACCAATCGCCGCTACTTCTTTGGTATGGCCAACCGTGCGATGCGTCAGATTCTGGTCGACCATGCGCGTAAACGTTCGGCCACGAAACGAGGCGGCGATTATCAACGTGGTTCACTTGATATCGTGCTCGAGAATTTCGAAGCGAGCAGCGGATGCCAATTCGCCGACCTGGAATCGTCCTTAGAAAAGCTAGAACAAGAATCACCGCGGCAACGCGAAGTCGTTGAACTGAGATTCTTTTCAGGTCTCTCGATTGCCGAAGTCGCCGAGGTATTGGAAGTCAGCGAAGGGACCGTCGAACGAGACTGGCGACTGGCGCGAGCAAAGTTGTATCATCAACTTAGCGATGACTCGACCAGCTGAACGGCGAGTCGCAAACGATACGAATCACGAGCTGTCACTCGTGGGTGAAACTATCTTCACTCGGTGTCCGATGCCGTGATCACTTGTTGGGCCAAATCTGGCTTGATCAAAGCGGTGTGTTCGGTCTCGGGATTTAACAGCAGACCGTAATCGTCGGGCAAATAATCCAGCAGCGCTTCGCCGTCGACAATAAAGCCTTGAACTTGGTCTTCGTTGTCAAACATATCGCCCATCGCATCGACGAACTGACCGGCCAGTGGTTCACTGGTAAACGCGACCAAGACCTCATAGTCGTCGACTTCCGCCGTGATGGCGCCCATCGCTTCGTCATCATTATCGGTTTCTTCGTCGGTGGAAACACTGATGAGCACGAATTGCTGATCCACGATCAGTTGCAGTAGTTTCTGCGAATCCGTCGCTTCGATTGCCGCGACGATATTCGACACGATATCGTCAGATTCTGTGTTCGTTGTTTCTGGAGATTCGTCTCCCATGCCTGTGTCCTCAATTCTCGTTCGCACACCCGAGTTTCTCGCCAGCAGCATGGTCACTGCGATTTCAACCTAGGCAGGCAAGCGGCAGCGTTTAACCTAGGCAGGCGAGCTGGCTTGCGGTGGGTGTCAAACCCACACGGTAGCATGTTCCAACTCGGAAGCGAATATGCGGAATCGCGGTCTGGCGAATTTCTTAAGCGGCTGGCAGCCCCCAAGTCGAGCGCCGAGCCAACCCAGGAGTGAACGAACACTCCCCGGGATCGATTTGATCACTACTGATCGGCTCACAGACTCAATCGCTCAGTGGCTCAATCGCTCAGCGGCTCACAGGGCTCAATCGCTCAGCGGCTCACAGGGCTCGATGGCTCAATCGCCCATCAGCATGTCGCCGAACCCGCCCAGCAAGGATCCCTCGCCCTTGCTGCTGCCCCCGACGCCCGGCATCGCGCTGGCGACGCGTCCGGCAAGTCGCGAAAACGGCAGCGATTGCAGCCACACCGGTCCGGGGCCGGTCAGCGTGGCAAGAAACAAGCCTTCACCGCCGAAAAACGCGTTCTTCATTCCGCCCACGAACTGGATGTCGTAATTCACACTGGGTCCCATCGCCATCAGGCAGCCGGTATCCACGCGCAACCGTTCGCCTACCGCCAACTCTTGATACATCATCGTGCCGCCGGCATGGACGACTGCGATTCCGTCGCCCTTGAGCCGCTGCATGATGAAACCTTCACCGCCGAACAGGCCCGCCCCGATTTTCTTTTGGAACGCGATGTCGACCACGATCCCACGGGCCCCGCACAGAAACGCATCTTTTTGGCAAATCAGTTCACCGCCAAGCTGGTCCAGGTGCATCGGGATCATGCGACCGGGATAAGGCGAACCGAATGCCACTTTGGCTTGACCGCGCCCATGATTGGTAAAGGTGGTCATGAACAGCGACTCGCCGGTCATCACACGTTTGCCTGCCGAAAGTGCTTTGCCGAGCAGCCCCTTGTCTTGTTGCGACGGATCACCGAACACGGTTTCCATTTGCACACCGTCAGTCATATACATCAGCGCGCCCGCTTCGGCGATCGTTTGCTCGCCGGGGTCCAGTGTGATTTCGACGTATTGGGCTTCATGGCCAAAGATCTCGTAATCAATTTCGTCGGCCAAACGTGATCGCCCGTCATTGGACTGACCACCGCTAAGTGTGACCGGTGCTGATTGAATTTCGACATTGCCTGCCATGAACTCGTCGTCGCCGTCCAGGGTTGAATTGCCCGAACCGCCGGTGCCGACCGGTGGCCGCTGGACCACCTGCGCGGCGACGGGGCTTTCCGAAACCATCGCGGGCGCTTGGAACGTTCCACCGCACGCCTGACAACTGACGCGTCGCCCGGCGATCTTGGGCGAGTTTTGATATTGCTTGCCGCATTGTGGACAACTGAATTTCATTTTGGTCCTTTCGATTCGTTCAATCGTGACAGGAAATACCATGATAGGAATTGCACGACAAAGGAGAACGGTCGCAAGTTCGACCGATCGTTGCGGATGATTGGTCGTGCGTTTGGTGCATTTGGGAATTCGATTTGTCCGAGCCTTTTCGTCCGTCGCCGGGTTCGCTGAGTCGCCGAACAGAAAGGGCCCGAATCGAGTCAAAACGGGGCGCGGTGAAATTGCTCGGACACATGAGAAATTTCCCGTGTTTTCTGAATCAAATCGTCCATTTTGTAACTCGAATGCGGGCAACACTAGCAGTTAAACTAAAGGCGCCGCCCACACCTACCCCTCCCCCCTAAGACAATCAGATCGAGGATTTCCGTGAAAAACCTGAATCAATCCGGCCGAACCGCTAAGGGTCGCCGCGAGTTTTTGAAAACCACGGCTGCCGCATCGGCCGCCGCTGCGTCGGTCCCCTACTTCTTCTCATCTGGCAAGACGTTGGCCGACGAAACGACCAGCAAGAATGATCGCCCGTCGATCGGCGTCATCGGAGCCGGCGGGATGGCAAACGGGAACATGAAAGCGGCAAAACAATGGCTGGATGTCGTTGCCATCGCCGACGTCGATTCCAAGCGTGCTGAAAAGTCCAATCAAACGATGTCCGACGGAAAAGCGGATACATACGAAGACTATCGACGCATCCTCGACCGCGACGACATTGACCTGATTCATATCGCGACGCCGGACCACTGGCACACCAAGCCGCTCGTCGAAGCGATGCTGGCTGGCAAAGACGTCTACTGCGAAAAACCGATGACGTTGACGATCGACGAGGGCAAGCTGATCCGTGACGTTCAAAAACAAACCGGACGTATCGTACAAGTCGGCACTCAACAGCGAAGCACGTTTCATCTGTTCGTTAAAGCGTTAGCGATCGTTGCGGAAGGACGACTCGGTAAGATCAAACAAGTTCAAGCCGCGATCGGTTCGGCGCCTTCTTGCGGTCCTATCCCTGTCGCAGAGGTTCCCAACGAATTGAACTGGGACCGTTGGCTCGGCCCGGTCCCGAAGGTCGACTATCGCTATCGGGCCAGCAGTGACAACAAGGGCCGTGGCAACACGAATGGTCATTACGAGTTCCGCTGGTGGTACGAATACAGCGGCGGCAAGTTAACCGACTGGGGTGCCCACCATGTCGACATTTGCAACTGGGCGCTCAAGCTGAACGGTCAAACGGCGGGGCCCATTTCGATCGGCGGCGACTCAACACACCCGGTCAAGTTTGAAAACGGATTCCCGGTCGAAAACGATCGATACAACACCGCGACCAGTTTTAACTTCAAAGTCGCGTACCCCGGCGGTACCGAGATGATCATTCGCGACGACACCGATAACGGCGTCTTGATCACCGGCGACAAAGGCCGAATTTTTGTCAACCGCAAGAAATTGGTCGGTAAGCCCGTCGAAGATTTGGCCGACAACCCGTTGCCGGAAGACGCGATATCGAAAGTCTACCGCGGCATGCCGATGGAAGAGAACGAGCGGAAAGCCCACTGGGCAAACTTCCTCAGATGCACAAAAGATCGCATCAACCCGATCTCCGATGTTCACACCCACATGGAAATGTTGAACGTCTGTCACTTGGCCGGCATTTCAGCGCGTTTGGGCCGCAGCCTCAAGTGGGACGACCAGAACGAGCAAATCGTGGGCGACGAGGAAGCCAATTCCTTCCTCTCGCGGCCCTACCGCGAAGGCTATGAAATCGAAATGGGTGCCACCGTCGGCTGATTAAGCCCGACCGTCGACTTACCAAAACGCCATTTTGCGACGAATCGCAAAGTGGCGTTTTTTCTTTTATGCTTTGCCCCCGGGCACCAGCGCCGGCCGCAATCGGCAGAGCCAGCTGGTCTGAGGCCTTTCGATTGCCCGATTGCACCAGCCGAAACAGCACCGAAAATTCACCACATCGACTTTCTCCCTCAACGTAATCCAAGGTAAACCGCCATGTCTGATTCCCCCTCGCATCGCCGCGGCACGATGGCACTGCATGCCGGCCAAGAACCCGATTCGGCAACGAACAGCCGCGCCGTGCCGATCTATGCAACGACCAGCTACACGTTCAATGACACCGATCATGCAGCCGCGTTGTTCGGACTGGCCGAGTTCGGCAACATTTACAGCCGGTTGATGAATCCGACCGTTGATGTATTAGAAAAACGCTTAGCAGCACTCGACGGTGGCGTCACCGGTTTGTGTTTCGCATCCGGGCAGGCAGCCATCACCGCCGCCATCCTGTCGATCGCGCACAGCGGTCAAAACATCATCAGCAGCACGTCGCTGTACGGAGGAACATGGACCCTATTCACTCAGACGTTCAAGAACCTGGGGATCGAAGTTCGATTCTTTGATCCCGATGAACCAGACAGCATTCACGGTCTGGTCGATGAGAACACTCGGCTGGTCTATATGGAAAGCATCGGCAATCCAAAGAATGATGTTCCGGATTTCAAAGCCATCGCCGACGCGGCTCATTCGGCACCTCACGGTGCGATACCCGTGCTGTGTGATAACACCACGATGACGTCAATGCTGTTGCGGCCCTTCGAGCATGGCATCGATATCGCGGTGTATAGCGCAACGAAGTTTATCGGCGGACACGGTACCACGATCGGCGGTGCGATCGTCGACAGCGGCAATTTCAAATGGGCCGACAATCCCGATAAGTGGCCCGAACTATGCGGTCCCTCGCCGTCGTACCACGGGGCCGTCTTTGAGGAACACCTGCGCGGCATGGGTAACATCTCTTACTTGATTCACGTTCGCACGCACTGGTTGCGAGACACCGGCGCGGCGATGAATCCGTTCGCCGCATTCCTGTTGCTGCAAGGACTAGAGACGTTGCACCTGCGTATGCCGCGTCACTGTGAAAACGCCCTCACGGTCGCTCAGTTTCTTGAAAGCCACGATGCCGTTCAGTGGGTCAACTATCCGGGATTGCCGTCGCACAAAGATCATGCCCGCGCGATGCAGTACCTGCCCGACGGACAAGGCGCAATCTTAGGCTTTGGCATCAAGGGCGGTATGGAAGCCGGCAAAAAGTTCATCAATGCGTGCCAGCTTTGTTCTCACCTGGCCAACATCGGTGATGCGAAAACGCTGGTGATTCACCCCGCCAGCACGACCCATCAACAATTGACGGCTGAGGAACAACAAAAGGCCGGCGTCGTGCCCGAGTACATTCGTGTGTCCGTCGGCATTGAAGATGCCGACGATATCATTGATGACTTGAAACAAGCATTGGCAGCCGCGACCGTCTAATGGCGCACCCGATGTTGTGATCCCTGAATCGGTGTCATGGTGCCCCGCAGATGCGGCACCATGTTGGATCGATTGCCCATGAATCGATTTCCTAACCGGTGTCGCACGTTTGTCATGACCCATTCCTTTTCTAGCACCGATGACCGGCGCACCGACGCGCCGCTGAAACATGCACAGTACGTCACGTTTGCGGAACCCGTTCCGTTAGAACTCGGCGGTCAACTGCCCGATGTCACATGCGCATTTGAAACATGGGGCCGGCTCAACGAAGACGCATCGAACGCGGTGCTGGTGTGTCACGCAATTTCAGGTGACTCGCACGCGGCTCGGCACGACTCCGATGACGACCCGGGTTGGTGGGAATCGTTGATCGGTCCGGGCAAGTGGATCGACACCGATCGGTTCTTTGTGGTGTGCCCAAACGTGCTGGGCGGATGCCGTGGCACGACGGGGCCATCCAGCATGCAACCGGGCCGGTCGCGGCCCTACGGCGCCGAGTTTCCTCGCATCACCGTCGGCGATATGGTCGACGTCCAACGAAGACTTGCGCAACATTTGGGAATTCAGCGATGGCGAGCGATCGTGGGCGGTTCGCTGGGCGGACACCAAGCGTTGACCTGGGTGTCTCGCTATCCAGAATCAACCGAAACCTGCGTCGCTATCGCCACTTCACCGCGACTGACATCACAGGCACTGGGGTTCGACGTGATCGCAAGGAATGCGATTCAAACGGACCCCCACTTTGCCGGCGGCCAATATTACGACCAGCCGAACCGGCCGGACACGGGACTGGCGATCGCACGAATGCTGGGACACATCACGTATTTGTCCAGTGAAGCGATGGATGAAAAATTTGATCCCGATCGACACGACCCCCGGCAAATCGCTTCGGCGTTCGAACAACGATTCAGCGTTGGATCCTACCTCGCCCACCAAGGTCAAAAATTCACAACGCGTTTTGACGCGAATAGCTACGTCACATTATCGATGGCAATGGACCTGGTTGATCTCGGGTCCAATCGACTGGCATTGATGGAAACGTTTGACGAATCGGATTGCCAGTTCTTGTTGGTCAGTTTCAGCAGCGATTGGCTATTCACGCCCCAACAGTCGCGAGACATCGTCAATGCACTATCCGCGCTTGACAAATCGGTCACGTATGCCGAAATCACTTCACCGGCCGGACACGATGCATTCTTGTTGGACCAAGAGATTTCTCAGTACGGCCCTTTGGTCAAAGCGCGACTGGGTGACGTCGATGATAGCCAGCCTGAAATCAAATCTGCCGAAGAACAAATCCTGCAACTGATCCCTCCTGGGGCGTCCGTCCTTGATCTCGGCTGCGGCAGCGGGCGGTTGCTGGCGGCGCTTCGCGCCAGGGGGCATCATCGACTGGTTGGCGGCGAAGTCGCACAGGAAAAAATTCTGGCCGCAGCGGCGCGTGGCCTCGACGTGATCGACTATGACCTGAACGAGGGCTTGCCGGCTTTTATCGACAACCAGTTCGACGTGGTTGTTTTTTCAGCCACGCTGCAGGCCGTCTCCAATGTGGAAGAAATCCTGGATGAAATGCTGCGGGTCGGAAAACGCGTGATCATTAGCTTTCCCAATTTTGCTTACAAAGCATTACGAGAAGACTACGTCGCCCGCGGCCGCTCGCCACGTGCCCCCGGTGCTTTCGATTTTGATTGGTACAACACGCCCAATCGCCGCTTTCCCAGTATCGCCGACGTCACGGAACTCTGCCAAATCAAGGGCGTCACGATCCATCAAGCCGTCTATATCGATTCAACATCCGCCAAAACGATTGCCCCCTCTGACGATCCGAATCTGAACGCCGATACGGCGATTTTGTTGATCAGTCGCTAAAGACGCATCGAGACCCTGTCCGCTTTGCGGGGTTTATTCGCTATCGACACGCCAAACTTTCGTACAATGAAGTCCGTACAATTGAACGAGGTGCGATTCAGTGGTGTCGCCGTGTATTGGTATCGCTCGAACGTCTTTAGAAACGATGCAGGTTTCGGTTCGCGGCTGTCTTGCGTCCACCGTCGGCTGATGTGTGCGACGCAAAGAAATCGGAATCCTTGAAACGATACCGCCCCCCATTCCTTCCAACGGTCCCGAGGCATATCCGTGAGCGAATCAGCGAAACTCAATCGACGTCGATTTCTGGAAACCACCGCAGCGGTCAGTGCCGCAGTCGGGTCATCCTCATTGGTTCCGCCCGCGGCCTGGGCATCGGAATCGTCCGCCGTCACGGCTGAAACATTGGTCGGGCAACTGTATCAAACCTTGAGCGATGACCAGAAAAAACAAATTTGTTTTGACTGGAATCATCATGACAAGAAGCGCGGACTGCTTCGCACCTTTGTCGCCAATAATTGGAATATCACGCCACACGAAATCAACAGCGATTTCTATAACGACCAACAGCGTGACATGATCCGCAGCGTGTTCGAAGCAATCATTCACCCTGATTGGCACGCGCGATACGATCAACAGTTGGACGATGACGCCGGCGGCTTTGGCAACGAACAATCCATCGCAATCTTTGGCAATCCCACCGGCGGCAAAGATGGCAGCGACAAGTTCGAAATGGTCATCACTGGCCGCCATATGACGATCCGTTGCGACGGCAACTCGGCCGATCATGTCGCGTTTGGCGGCCCCATTTTTTACGGGCACGCACCTGAGTTCGACGAAGGCCCCACTCACATCGACAACGTTTTTTGGCATCAAGCCATCGCGGCAAACGACTTGTACAAAGTGCTCGACGGCCGTCAGCAAAAACAGGCACTCGTCGCGAAGACTCCACGAGAACAAGCGGTCGCATTCCGCGGCGAAGGCGGCCGATTCGGTGGATTGCCGGTCACGGACATGTCATCGGACCAACGCGAGCATCTGCAAAAAGTCTTGGGGACTCTGACCGAAATGTATCGGCAAAGCGACCAGGACGAAGCAATGCAATGCTTGAAAAAACAAGGCGGCTTGGATGCGTGTCACTTGTCGTTCTATACCGACAAAGACTTGGGCAAAGATCAGGTCTGGGACAACTGGCGATTAGAAGGCCCGTCGTTCGTCTGGCACTATCGCGGGGCGCCACATGTGCACGTGTGGGTGAACGTCGCCGATAGCGCCGAAGTCAAACTAAACGCCTAAGCAAAATCAAGCACATCCATCCGGATCGCGTCCGGTTCCGGCAAAGCACGGTTTTTGGGCCGGGCTTCGCAAACCCCTCGCGGCTGGGACTTCTCGCCGCGATGACTTGCTCGTGCGTTGCCGATCGAGGCCTCGTCACGAGCAAGTATTCCATGCGAGCGAGAACCCGACAGAAATGGACGGCAGCGCCAACACGGGCACTTCTGCGTCAGCACGAGTATTACTGCGTCAGCACGGGCAACGAACGTTCGTCTTTTTCGCTTTCCCCTTCGTCGGGATCGCGATAGTTGCCGATATCGAAGTGCTTGGAATAGGCGCCGAAGTCATTGAACGCGTACTTCTTGGCCCAGCGATAGACCAGACTACGCTCCGGAATCTCATCGCCCGGTTGATACTGGCTGCGCCGTGGCGACACCTGATTCAACTCGTCGATCACCGTACCGCGCACCGTGGTGTCGCGAGCGCCGTGCTTCTGGGCTAAATCGACCAACAGGTCCGGACGCTCCATGATCACACAACCACGAGTGTTCTGTGCGGTCAATTCACGAAAGTCCCGCAGGAACTCGGATTGATTAAAAGTTTCCGCCAGCGGACGGTCGTCGTGAATGGATTCAGTCGCCAACTGAATCACCGGACAGGGTTCCAAATCGCCCCAGGGACCCACATGGTGGGTGAATCCGGTTGCGGCGGGACAAAGTGCGTTGCCCGCATCATCGTGGTACGCATCGATCACGATGATCGGCTTGGTCGCGCGAGTGTCGACGACGAATTGGCGAACGCGTCGTTGCTGATCGCTGGTCAGCGACAGCTGCGGATTCGCTTCGGGACCGACCGGGCGATAGATGTGGTACCAGCAATACATGACCCCCATATCGATCAATCGATCAACCCATCGATTGCTTACCAGGTCGTCGATATTCGATTTACAAACGCTGGTACAAACACCCACGAGCAGCTTATTGCGCAGCGCCGCTTTTAGTCCTTCCATCGTTTGGTTCAAGACACCTTCGCGACCTCGGCGAGTGTCGCTAATGATTTCCGAACCTTCGACGCTGATCAGCGGCGTGACATTGCCGAGTTCTCGCAGACGCGCTGCCACCTCGTCGGTTATGAAGTGGCCGTTGGTAAAGACTTGAAAGTAAACATCACGATTGGCCTCAAAGATCTTCATCAGATCCTTGTGCATAAATGGCTCGCCGCCCAAGATGCCAAAGAAGCTGTTGCCCATCGCTTTCGCTTCGGCGATCGTCTTGTTCGCGGCGTCGACTTCGATGCGGTGCTGTTTCGCGGCAACGTCGACCCAGCAACCTTGGCAACGCAAATTGCAGCTGTTGATTACCGACATGTACAAAAATGGCGGAAAGAACTCGCCTCGCTTGAGTCGTTTCTTGTGCTTGTGAACGCTTAGCAATCCGCGAACGCCCAACGTCCAAGCCGCCTTCCAAAGCAATCGCTTGTCCGTTTCGGTGATGAATCGTTTCGCCAGTCTTATGTACATAAATTCAGTTGGGTTGGATTTTCACAGTCGTCGACCGCCACAAGCACTCGCCAACGACGGGCACGAAAACAAACGGACACGCCCGCAAACGGATGCCCACAAACGCAAGCCCGCGTGGAGCGAACCACCACAGCGGGCCGAATGCGGCTAAACACGGCAGGCCTCCTGTCCACCAGGCCTCCTGTCCACCGGGTCGGTGCCAGGCGATGCGGTGCCGGGTCGGGCGTACGCCAGCGGGCATCAATCCCGTTGTTCCATTCATTATGACCTTCGCGAACGAAGATGCCACGAGCCCCAGCCGTTTTGGTTACGGATTGATGACCAAAAGGGCATCGCAAACCGCCTGATTTGATGCGAAAGTGTGAAGTTTTCCTTTTTCTGGTCTCCCTCGGCCAGTGCTTACCTGGACACGATGGACGCCTCCGTCGATACAACGCACTGGCCGGTGCCGACCACGGACCGATTCTCGTCCCTGATTCTCTTTTTCGATCCAAGCCAGCGATGAATTTCTCACTTCTCGTTCAGTTGTGCGGCTACCCGCTATTGATTCTTTTGGTCATCTTGTCGCTATCGCTATCACTGATCGCGTTCTTTCTGGTCTTCGGTGCCAAACAAGAAGGATTGTTAGCAGCGTTCCTGCCCTTAACGATCCTGCCCGCAGCGGCGGGTCTGATGTTAACTTTCCTGGATATGATTTCGTCCATCGGCTTGCAACTGAATGAAAACGACGGGGCGACAATCGAGCCTGGTTTCCTGTTGCAAATGAACTTGATCCCCATCGTCACCGGTTTTGTCGCTGCGGTTCCGCCGGTCTGTATCGCGGTCGTCGGACGCTGGGTGTTGGCATGGAAGGCCAGCGGCATCACGCTGCTAGAAACCACACAACATGATTCCGATCGTCTGCCCGAGGATCACGACAAATGGGTCGCGCAAGAAGCGGACGACTATCTCGAAAAGCTGGTGCGCCCGCGTTAGAGAGCGTCTCTGATTTAGCAAACTCGCTTGATCGACGCCGTGTCTGCGATGAGGCCCGCGATCACGTCGATCTGCCTAGGATTCACGAATACTTACGCCGTTTTCTTTGGCCACGATGATGTGGTCAAGCACGGTGATCCCGATTAGCTTGCCGGCTTCGGTCAACTGGTTGGTGACTTGGTGATCTTCCCGACTGGGCGTGGGATCGCCCGAGGGGTGGTTGTGAACCAGAATCACGGCCGATGCGGCGTCTCGAATTGCCGGCCGAAACACCTCGCGTGGATGCACCAGACTTGCGTCCAAAGTTCCGACGGTGATGCGATGCGTTCGGATCGGTTTATGTTTGGTATCCAGTGTGACAATGTGAAACTCTTCCTGCACCGCCTCGCCGGCCAAGTATGCAAATTCCGTTTGGCAGTACTGGATCGCTTCTCGCGTGCTGGTGATTTTCACTAGCGTCGGTTGCCGAGCCAGTTCGGACTTGGCGATCCGTCGACCAAGTTCGATGCCGGCCATGATTTGCGTATAGCTGGATTTCGTCGCAGCCGGTGTGATGGCTTTCAAGTCAATCTGGCTGCAGTGGCGGATATCTTCCAACCGATCAGCGAAACGGTTGGCGAGTTTGCGCCCGCCCGTTAGTGCAGATTCGTTTCGCACTCCGACACGTATCAGAATCGCAAGCAGGTCGGCGTTGCTAAGTAACGCGGTTCCGTCGCGCAACAAGCGTTCACGAGGCCGTTCGAATTCTGGAAGCTCCTTGACTTGATCGCCATGAATTTGACGCTCCATCCAATGCGTCACGGCGGATTCTGGATCGGGTGTTGCCCACCGGAACCGAGTATCCTCGGCACCCAACACTTGCTGAAGCAACCCATCACGAACCAACTCATTCAACGTGCGGGTCACATAGCCGGGACTCGATTCTTCGCACTGCAACTTTGCTTCGACGCCTGAAAACTCGGCCAGTTTGATCAGCGGCCCGAGGACGTGTTTCAGTTTCTCGCGTCGCTGATCACTCATGTTTCATGCCCTCATCGAAGCACCCCCGGCAGGGATCGAACCTGCGACACCTGCTTTAGGAAAGCAGTGCTCTATCCACTGAGCTACGGGGGCGATCGGGTTGGTGAACGGCAACCGATCAAGCAATGATCGTGTGGCCGATTGGCTTTCGAATGGTCACTTGACGTCTGCACCGGACGTCGAAAGCTACTTTGTCTTTAACGCTTTTCGGATGGCGACGATGACATGGTTGGCCAACGTCTGACTTCCCTCTTTGGTGTAATGAACGTTGGCCGGCAATTGCTCCGCTTCGTCCAAAGCGTACTGAAACATCGGGTCGGTCTCAATTCCACCCAGCTCCTGCATGACTTTCGCGGCTGCCGCGTTGTACTTTTTCGAATCACCAACGATGCGGCCTTTGGCACCTTCGGGAACCGGCGTTGTCTCACGCCAAATCACGGTCGCGCCTGTCTTTTTCAGCCGTTTGGCGATTTCGCGTAGGTTGGCGACATACTCATCGATCGGAACCTGCGGGTGGCTGGTCTCGGCTTTGGGATCGGCAAGATTTTCTCCATTGGGTCCCATGTACTTCAGATCGTGCAAACCGAAATTGAAGTGAATCACGTCCCATTTACGATCACCAATCCATTGGTCGATGGATTTCACGCCGGTGGTCGTTGGCCCACAATTGACCAGCGGTCGGAACACGTTGGCTTCCCCTGACAGACCTTCGCGTACCATCATTGTGTAGCCGATCGAAATCGAATCGCCGATCAACAACACGTTCGGTAAGCCATCGGTGATGGTCGGCAAGGTAAATGCAGGATTCTTTTTCTTGGCAGGCTTCTTTGCTGCCGGTTTCGCTTCCTGTGCGTTCAGATACGCTGGTAAGACAAGCATCGATGTGCAAAGCGATACGATACAAACCAATCCAGAACGACGACAAAATCGCTGACGAAAACGTTTCATGGCTGACCCAGTTGCTGGTGTGAACGAAAACAATGAGTGAAGACCCGGCAAGAGCCTACTATCGTATTCTGGATGCTGCGGCGAATCGAGCGGGTGAAGGGCTGCGTACGCTTGAAGAATACGCCCGCTTTGGCCTAGACGACGCAAACTTGACCGAGCAATTGAAGCGTTTGCGACATGGGTTGACCGCCACGCTGGCGCCGATCGCTCGCGAACGGCTGTTAAACGCCCGAGACACGCCGGGAGACGTCGGAACCGCGATCACACTCAGTTCCGAGCGTCAACGGGAATCGGCCGAAGATGTGGTGGCCGCCGCCGCTGCTAGGACTCAGCAATCGCTGCGATGCCTGGAGGAGTATAGCAAAACGATCGATCCGAACATCGCCGTGCAAATCGAACAATTGCGATACCGATCTTATTCGCTAATGGCGACCTTGGAATTGCAACAGATCGTACACTCTCGGCGCGAGCGAATCGGCGGTGCAAGTATCTACGTCTTGATCGATGCAGGCCCGTCCGTTGATCAGTTGGCCGCGACCGTTCGGTCACTTGATGACGCCGGGATCGATGTGTTGCAGCTGCGTGATCCGAACATTGATGACCGCACCCTTTATGATCGCGCATGCGCCGTATCCAAACTGCTTGACCATTCGTCCACGATTTTTATCGTCAACGATCGTCCCGATATCGCTGCGGCAGCAGAAGCCGATGGCGTTCACGTGGGACAAGAGGAAATTCCCGTCGCCGCCGCGCGGCGAATCGTCGGAGGACATCGACTCGTCGGCGTTTCCACCCATTCGATCTCACAGGCCCGCGACGCGGTGGCCGACGGAGCGGACTACATCGGTTGCGGTCCGGTATTTCCAGGGCGCACAAAAGCATTCGATTCGTATGTCGGTCCCGCACTGCTGAAACAGGTCGCCGGTGAAATCGATTTACCGGCGTTTGCGATCGGCGGAATCGACACCTCGAATGTTGCAAAAGTCGCCGATGCAGGATTCACACGAATCGCGGTGACCGGCGCAATTCGCGATGCAGAAAATCCGGCCAAAGTGATCGCGCAATTAAGAACGCATCTCGAAAGATAAGCCGTCTCTGATCACAAAGGATTGTCTCAACCGACAAACGTCGCCGACCGTGACGATGGTTCAGCTTGACCGAGACACCACATCACGAATCGCGGATCGTATCTGCTCCAGCGTGTCGTCGTTGTATCCTTCCCAGACGCCCGCAATCTTTCCATCACGGTCGATCAAAATCGACGTCGGAAAATAGAGCGATTTACGCTGCAACCTTTCGGCCATACTTCGCCGAGTGATACCGCGGGGGTCCGCGTACGCGATCCCGCGAATTTGGTGCTCGTCAAAGAATTTCTTTGTTTCGGCCCAGAGACTTTCAAATGTTTCTGTGCCCATCCGTTCCGACGATATCGGCAGAAATTCGACTTGCTCTTGCTTGGCAACCGTCGCAATCAGCTTGGACAAGTGTGGAAACTCCGCGCGGCAGGGGCCGCACCATGTACCAAAGCAATGCAGCAAAACGACCTTCCCCTCGCCCCGAGAGTCGATTTCTTCATACGTCCCTTCGTCGGACAAACGCACCAAATCGATTCTTGGTGCCGGTTTGCCAATAGCGGGGCTCGCCGGATGATTCGACCAAGGTGTCGCTTTGATCAGCAAGCCGGCGCTGACCGCGGCAACAGAAATCATCACAATCAGTGTCAGCCCCGTCCATCTGGTCGTCGTCGGCTGGGCTTTAAAATGGAACGGCATAGTGAGTTGATCAAGAAATCGAATGATCGGTGAAGATCCGAATGTTGAGTAAACGATTGGCGGGTATTGGACGCCGACACGATTTCGGCACAGGCGGGACAACTTGCCGGCGAATCGTCGGTTTCGCATTGGTCACCATGTTAATGACCAAATTTGCCATTCAACCCGCCGCGGATGAACCGATTTCACCGCCACCACAAATCACGACCTTTATCGACGAACCCTCTTTGAGGGAAAGCAGTGGTCTGGGCTCGTCACGCCGCATGTCCGATCGTTTCTGGTCGCACAATGACTCTGGCGGCCAACCACAGTTGTTCGCATTCGACACCTCGGGTCGATCCACCGGCCGCTGCAAGTTAGTCGGTGCCAGCGCAGTCGACTGGGAAGACATGGCCTGTTTTCGTGACGAAACGGCTCGAATTCTGGTCGCCGATTGCGGTGACAATGAACGCAGACGCAGCAATATTACGCTTTACGTATTCGACGAACCCGACCCCGACCAAGTCACGAACATCCACGAATATGAAACGATACACGTGACGTATTCCGATGGTCCGCAAGACTGCGAAGCAGTCGCCGTCGATGCCGCACGCCGACAAATCATCATGGTTGCCAAGACGGCCTTTCCGTTTGCGGGTATCTACGGCATTGATCTGCCACGTCGCAATCAAATCCGTGGTGCCACCTCCCTCGCCCGACACGTCACGGCTAAACGCATCGGCACGCTCGCGCTGCCCATGGTTTCAGCGATGGATATCGATCCGCATACCGGCGAAATATGGGTGGTCAATTATTTCCAGTGCTTCCGGTTCCCAAAAGAACGGAAAACC
Source organism: uncultured Pirellulaceae bacterium (assembly GCA_963975425.1). Classification (GTDB taxonomy): domain Bacteria; phylum Planctomycetota; class Planctomycetia; order Pirellulales; family Pirellulaceae; genus CAXBGS01. The sequence continues at coordinate 1,143,736 of CAXBGS010000001.1, read as the reverse complement.
GATCCCGTCGGAAAGCAAATGGCGGCGATTCCGGTGAGTCTTGCTGCGCCAAAATGGAAACAGATCGAAGCACTAGGGCTCGATGAAGCACAAAACGTCTGGCTGACCAGCGAAGGTTCACCAACCCCCTTTGGCAGGTTGATTCAGACGCAACACAATTCGAAACCTTGATGCGACCTGCGTTCGCAAACAAAACACCGCCGGCCTGTGAGATTCACGCATGATTGAAGTCGAATTGAAATTCCCCGTCACCGACGCGCAAACCTTACGAGAGCAGCTTGATCAGCTTGGTGGACGAAAGGCGTCAACCGAAAACCACGTCGACACTTACTTCAATCACCCTTGCCGCGATTTTGCAGAAACGAGCGAAGCACTTCGAATTCGCAAGATCGATGGATTGCCATATGTGACTTACAAAGGTGCGAAACTGCCCGGCGAAGTGAAAGCACGGCGGGAACTGGAATGGTCACTTGGCGAATCCGATGGTAACGAAAGACCAAACAACGGATCGAACATGCAGGAACTGCTGACCCTGCTCGGATTCCGAGAAGTTGCCAACGTTCACAAATGCCGAGAAAGTTACGTCATTGAAGACGAATCGGGACCAATATCGGTGACGATCGACCGAGTCGAACAGTTGGGAACCTTTGCCGAAGTCGAGGTGATCGCCGAAGACGATACGCAAGTCGAAACGGCAAGAACGCGAGTGACCGACTTGGCTAAGAAGTTAAAACTCGAAAACAGCGAACCACGCAGTTATCTGAGACTCTTGCTGGTTCGCCGAGAAGGCCAATCGTCTTAAGAATCGATTCCCAAACGTCGAATTTCCGTGAGCCTTGCAACGTAGTCACCAAGCATGCCAACATGCCCCGCCGCATATGTTTTGCGGATCACACCAACGAGACGGTACCTAAGTCTCGTCGGATGATGTCTTGATGGATGTCGGGTTGTTGGTCTTGCCGTTTGCTTTCGCACCTCTGGGTCGCTTTATTTTGCGGATGGTCGCTCCCGGAACCTGATCTTCGTAGTACTCCGAGAATCGGCCACTACCATCGCTTCCGTAAGAGTATCCCGCCGCGTATTTGTAGTAGCCACCGTTGTAGTACCCGTCTCTTCCGTCATGTGCTCCATAGCGACCGGCACGCCGACTGCCGACACCATTGACGATCACGCCCGCGACGTTCGCCTCGAGTGTTTCCAGCATCCGAATTGCTCGAGCTGCATTGGGTCGTGCGCCTTTGTTCAAACGAATCACCATCAACACGGTATCCACACGTGGGGCGACGTTACTTGGATCGGTGACCGCTAGTAATGGCGGTGTGTCGATAATGATCAGGTCGAATCGATCGCGTACGCAGTCCAAGAACCTATCCAGCCGCGAGGACGCGAGCATTTCGGCGGGATCATGCGGGCGGTCCCCGGCAACAATCACTGAAAGATTTTCCGTTGGCGTCTCATGCACAACTTCACCCAAGAGATCGGCCACTTCTTCCGACGCGGTGATTTCACGATCCTTCATCTCGTCAAGCAACCACGCGAGTCCTCGTTCACTATCGATGCCAACGACCTGATCAACGCGTGGACGCCGCAGGTCCGCATCGACCAATAACACACTCTTACCCGACTGCGCAATCGAAACAGCAAGATTGCAGGCGATCATCGATTTCCCTTCGCCGGGCACCGAACTGGTCACCTGCATGACTTTACTGTCCAGGCGTTGATTGCTGAAAAACAATGCCGTCCTTATCGCTCGAAACGACTCTGACCACGACGTTTTCGGATGAAAGAACGTGTGCAATTCATCCGAAAAACAGACATCGTTAAGCGATGCGTCACGTTTGCGTTTCCGACAGATCGACAAGTGACCAATCACCGGGACGCTCAAATGTTCGGACACTTGCTCGGCACTGTGATAGGCGTGGTCGGTCATTTCCAATACATACGCCAGTGAGAAACCCGCCAAAGCCCCCAGCAACCCGTAAAGGATTAGCGACCGAGACATCGAGGGTGCAATCTTATCGCCCAACTTGGGCGTGTTTAACACGACCAGATGAAGGCCTTGCGAGCCCGACATGATGTTTACTTCGTCCAGGCGAGCAACGATTCTGTCGTACAGAGCCTGTTGACGATCGATGTCGCGCTGTAATCGATACAACTTCGCTTCTGCGGCGCCTTCATCGCGTGACTCTTGGATTTCACGACCGTACGCATCGCTGACAATTTGAAGTTGATTGTCGAGCGACTTTAATTCTTGCTGCATCGCTTGCAAAACAAGCTGCAATTGGCGTTTCAATCGAGATTCGCGTTTTCCGTTGACCGAATCATCGACGTCTTCGTCAGGCTTGATCCCGGCTTCGGCTTCCGCCAATGCAACCTCGACGTCGGCAAGTCGCCGCAGCTCTTCCTCGTTTTCAGCGGTCTTTTCGATCAGCTCTTTGACCGATGCGATCCTAATCTCGATCGAACGTACCGACGGGTGCCCGGGGCCAAACTCCTCTGCAAACTGTTTTGCTTCGAGTTCCAAAGGCATTAACAGTGATTCACGCAGCTGATCCGCGCGACTGCTGTTCTCTTGACGCAGACGCTGCAAAACTTGTCCCGAACTTACAACGGTCTTTTCTGCGACTTCGACATTCTCAACCGTATCTCGCGAGTTCCCAAGGGCTAGCAGTAACGATTCAATCGGAACGCCATCTTTATAACCGAGAACCGCAGTTTCGTATTTGCTTTCGATGCGATTGCGTTGAACGGATAACGATTGTTTCTCCAACAAGAACTTTTCTGCGTTGCCACGATGAATACTCGTGATTTGTCCGTCGCGGAAAATAAGCGAACTGGACTGTTTGATGTGATCGTATTGCGACTCGAGATCCTCTAGCCGCGACAAGACTTCGCCACGAGCCTGTTGAATCAATGCCAACGTCTCTTCGCCCACGTTGGTCTGATGCTCGTTTAGATAGCGACCATAGGCATCGATGACCGACTGTACGACGCGCCGACATCCCGCAGGATCAGTGGACTGATAAGAAACGTTAAAAACGTTGGCGCCGGGACCTGCCATGGCAGGTCGAACGGTCAGCCCCGCGGACGTAGAAAGGTATGACGCGATCGACTCGTTGGGGTACGACGCGAACTGTGGCAGTTCCGAAAGTTTGCCGAGCCGAGTGGCATGATCTAGCACCCGCTCGCTACGCATCACAACGATTTCATTTTCTAACGAGCTCTTCTCTGGAGCCGTTTCGATGCCGTTGAGAGGAAGATTCTGGATATATGGCTCGACGATCTGAACCGTTGCCTGTGATCGATAGACCGGATCCTTTGACCGATAGTGTAAATACCCAGCCGCAAGCCCAAGCAAACTCGTTAACAGCAGCAAGCCTTTTCGAGACCATGCGAGTTCGGTGATTTCAATCCGACGCTTTCGCGCACGCGATGGCAGCGGTGGTGGTGACACTGAGTCGTGCATATCCATCTAATTCAAGGCAACTTAAAGATAAGATTAGTTCGTAGCCGCACCGATGCACCCATCACAACAAAGGACGGACAATCCAAATATCATTTTGGGACAAAGCCTGTCGCAATCACTATTGATACCGGCCTTCTTCTGCATCAAAATTTCGTCGATCGATCGAGACATCATTATCAGCTAGCTCTCATGGGTGGACAAGCAATGAAGTCGGCGATCACGGCCAAACGCTGGGCCGAACATCCGCCCCGGCCCGACAATCGTTACCTTCCGACGTAAAAGGCGGGGCGATAAATCGAAATCATGCCGCCATGATCGCAGATCGCTTTCTTGATTGGTTCGATAATAAAGTCTCGGTCGGACTTGCTGGGCGTCGGCCACCCAGGGCCAGACTCGCTTGGATGGCTGTTGTCTCGCCCCCGAACTGCCCAAACCGATCGATTAGCTGGTCTAAATCGTTCGATCAGTCTGAGATGTACGGCGCCGGCACAGGTTCCTTGCGAAAACAGAAAGACGAATAAGCCACGGCACAATGGGACCGAGAAATTCGTTAATTCAACGGTGGCGCATCTATTCTTGTGGATCGCCATTCGCATCAATCTTTAGGGGCGAACTGAGCACGAATCCATTCATCAACAAGCACCAATGACAGCAGAAGTTCTGCATAAGTCCGTTGGAGTGAATAATAAACTCCACGCCATCCGTCAAAGATCAGCCGGCGGTAAATCAAGCAGTAGACCAGCGTCAGCGGAGCCGCAAGGAAAATCTTTCTACGTATCGAATCTTTCCAGCTGAGGCTGCTCTTGTTAGATGCACCAAGTTTTTCTGCTTCTAAGAACGCATAATTTACTTGTGCCTTTAACCAAGCCGTCAACGGCTTTCGATCATCGTGAATGATTCGAGTCGACAACATTCCTAAATCGACATCTCTGGTATCAAGACGCTGGGTATGACCATCAGGACGACAGCGGAATTGATCGGTCCGAAATAGCACGGCACGCGGTGGGTAAAGCGTCGCACGTAACGGCCGCCCAAGGACGTTGTATTGAAAATTGGCTCGGTAAACGTCAAACGCTCCGTCCAACATAGATATTTCGTCGCGAAATTCAGGCGGGCAATAGTAGTCAGCGTCCAGCGTTAACACCCACTCCGTGTCAACCTGTTTAAGTCCAAAATTCCATTGATTCGTATGATTGTCAAAGGCACGAGAAATCACCACAACGTTCGGAAATCCATCAAGGATCTCAAGCGTCTCATCCGTGCTTCCACTGTCGATGACGACGACCTGCTCTGCCCAATCAAGCGCTTCGACCGTGGCCCGAATATTCGGTGCCTCATCAAAAGTCAGAATCAATGGCGTGATCGCGGCCAGGTTCAATCCATCGTGCGTGCCCAGGTCAAATCGTCGCTGGCGGTGCGTTTCGACCGCCGCGGCCTCAACACGGTTATCGCCATGGACATGAGTTAGAGAGTTCATAGGTAGGTCCACCGCCGTTGGGCGTCGTTCCGTTTCGACTGGTGGCAAGAGACGCGAAGCAATACCCGAAAGTTTACCACTATTGTTCCTTTGGATTAGGCCCACCTTGCCAACAACGAATGTGCACTGACCAAATGCTCATCATTGAAATGGTTGATCGTGGCGATTCACGACCGGCAAGTCTATCAACGCACTCGGCAGGTCCATCGCTTTGAAACATCCTTGTTCGCTCCGCATATTCACTTCTTCTAATAGTGCGTGGGGCACGCACGAGATGGCAACCATTTGATAACGCGTTGAAACTTGAAATGCAGCGCCTTCTGATTTGCAAATCCCTAAGAAAGATTTTTGATTTGCATGGCCGTTGTACAACAACACCAATCAAAAAGCGGTCCGCCGGATTCATGATTCAAATTGATTCAGCGACAACCGGTTTCAAGCCCTGCCTTTTCTGCCCATGCCCCCCCTTATCGGAGCCAAGCCAACACTTCTAAGATTTTATGATCCGCATCACAGCATCAGGACCGAGACCATCTCGTCGAAACGTCGTCGTGACCAACAGCACAATGCTGAATCACGACTGCTGACAAGAGATGATCGCACTTGAATCGAAAATCCACCTGTTCATTCGATAGGCTCGCGATTTAAGACACTTTGGCGATTTCAAATCACGTTTCCGGCCGATCACGTCGGCGATGGAATGACACATGATGGCTTATCGCCCTGTCCTAAAATCCAATGATAAACTTGCGTCATCTGCAAAGCGATGTGGTTCCACTGAAATTGAGACTGTACCAATCGCCGGCCGTTGTTTCCCATTTCATCTAACATCGCGTCAGATGTGTTTGCCCATTCTCGGAGGCCATCCGCAAGAGTTCTAACGTCGGTTTCGATTCGCATGGCGCTCTTGCTTTGAAAGCCGATCGCGAGATTACATTGCGGGGTCATGAGCACTGGCAGACGGTAGGCCCAGGCCTCGAGGACCGCCATCGGCAGGCCTTCACTTAAGCTTGGCAAAATAAAGGTATCAGCACGCGCCAATGCAATCGCCTTCGGTTGGCCGTAAATCGAACCGACCAACGTGATGGATTCTTTCAACATCAATTCGTCGATGGCTTGCGACAACGTTTGTTGATAGTCTCCATCATCCCAACCCGCGATCACCAACCGGCAGTTCACCAAATCTTGTTGTGCTTGCTTCCAAGCCTGGATTACGTGCAGCAGTCCTTTTTTCGGGTGAATACGTCCCACGTACAGCAACGTCCGACGCCCATCGATCTCTTTGCGGCCCCGCGATCGCAATTCAGTTGCAGCAGCTTTGGTTAGAACTGAGTCATTGGATGGGGAATTGATGCATGGCGACGATTCACCATCCTCAAGCGGAACGAACTTCAATCGATCCAGTTCCTCATTACTGGGTACATCAATCCCATTGGGAATGACGCATATCGGATTGTTCAGTCCGAGCTTTCGAATGGACTGAGCCTCGTTTTCGCAGAGCGCATGAATGCAAGCGGCTTTTCGGAGATGTTTTGTCTCAAACAGCAGCCCCGCAATTCGCTTTTTCCAACGAGAATGTCGGATCGCCCAAGGGTCCAACATTCCTCGTGGCGAAACCAGATGCCGGCGACGAGAATCTTGCTGGCGCCATCGCAGCGTCGCCATCGAACTATACGACCAAAGAAACTGTGGATGAACGAGATCGGGGTCGTGCACTTGCAGCCAACGATACAATTCGGTCGCCAATGCACTACGGTTCATGGCATTCAGCAAGATGGGCTTTTTCCGCCACTGCGATAGATCTTGTTCGGTATTCTCATCACGGTTTCCGACCACGTGCGGACAAACGTTTCCTTGATCGTCCAGCGATTCGGACAACCGACGTACGCTGGTGTACAAACCACCGGCGCGGCGCGAGACGGAACCGGGCAATAGTACGACATCGATCGGGGGCTCGGTTTTCATCGACATGACAAGCGTAGAACCAGTCGATCAAGCAAAGTGGCGGTTGTTGGGGCAGACACTGCGGCGTCAAACGCCAGTTTCATCCCGCAAGCGAAACGGTCTGGACCCCACTTTTCGATACGCTCTCTCGCGGCAGATGACATTCGCTGCCGAAGCAAATGATCGCCGGAAATTTGCAACATTTTTTCGGTCAATTCCCGCTTATCCAGCGGCTCGAAAACAAAACCGGTTTCGCCATCGACAACCAAGTCGGTCACACTGCCACAGCGGTTCGAAGCAATCACAGGGAGTCCTGCTGCCATCGCTTCATTGATCACCAATCCCCATTGTTCGACCGTACTTGCATGAACGAATGCGCCAGCGCCCCAGTAGTACGTCGGCAACTCTTGATACTGTCGGAAACCTGGGAAATGCACAAAGTCATTCAGCCCAAGGGTCGCAACTTGCCGCATTAGCGAATCTTTTTGCGGCCCATCGCCAAGCAACACCAAATCCCACGTTTCAGGCTCTGCCTGCTGTCGGCCAGCGACTGCGTGCCAACTTGCAGCTTCCTTTCGATATCCCGAGTAAGCATCAATCAATCGCGGCAAATTCTTTTTTTCGATAAACCGATTCGAAGCTAGAAAATATTCACGGGGATAACCCAGCTGCGCGCGGATCGCACTGCTGCAGATATCCGTTCGGCGCGAAAAATGGTTGTTGTCAATCGCATCGTAGCCGTCATAGATGCGATCCTGGCACATCCCTAGATCGACAAGATACTCGCGAGCACGCGTACCCCCGACCAACCCGGCCGCAAAACAACTGACGAGACGACGCTTCACGAATTCTCGCAGCGGATTTCTTTTGGAATCGTCCCGATTTGATTCGCTCATGACAATCGCCGGGACTTGATTTCGCTGACACCAGCGCAGTGTGGTGAACGCGCCGTTATCGGACCAACCATTGATCGCCACCGCATCCGGATTTATCGACTGCAGCGTACGATCGATTCGCTGATACAACGCTTTGTGCGAAAGCGCTCGACTGTCCACGTCTTCGCAGACAACACAGTGGCGAATATTCTCGCTTAGCGATACGGGTTCCCAAGCGTAATGCGAGGTTTGCTTTGACAGTTCGACCCCGACCACATCAAAAAAGGCCAACGCGGCTTCAATCCGGACTCGATGATACGGCCCGAACCGATGAACGACGATCGCAAGTCGCTTTGTTTGATCGGCAGAATCGCCCTTCACCACTTAGACGAACCGCCTTTCGCATGCTTTTGCAAATCTTTTAAATCGACGAAAATCATATGACTCGATTTCTAGATAACTACTCTTTTGGCGCGGCGGGTTGATCGCCGCAAGTGAGTTGACGGTACACGTCGGCCACCTGATCTGCCATACGCGACACGTCAAATCGTGCTCGTACGTACGACTGGGCTCGTATCGACGTCTGGCGAGCTGTACCGGACTGCGTCGTCTCTTCAATCAACCGCGCCATTTGCGCGCAATCGCGACTATCTAAACGATACATCAAGTCGTCACTGGCCCACTCGTTGAATCCACCGGCACACTGAAAGGAAAACACCGGGACCCCCGCAGCGATCGCCTCCAACGGAGCAAGCCCGAAATGCTCGAACCTGGACGTAAAGAGAAACATATCCATCGCCGAATAATATCGATGAGGGTCAATCACGCCACCGGCAAACCGAACACGTGTTTCAACGCCAAGCTTTGCGGCAAGCTGTGTGAGCGACGTTCGATCCGGGCCTTCACCGACAATGATCGCTTTGTACCGTTGGTGGCAATATGACAGCGTCTTAATAAAATCATCTACGCCCTTCATGGCGTTATGCAGACGGCCAACAAAACCCATGACGATATCGGAATCGCCGAAACCGAATTCCCGACGCAGTGCGATGCGAGCGGCTTCGTCGGCCGAAAACTGGTCCATATCAATCCCGTTGTTTACAACAGTGATCAAACTTGGTGAGACACCATCATCCGCCCAACTGTTTGCCACATCGCGTGTGATCGCGATGAATCGATCAAGATGTGTCGTTTGAATACGATTCGCAATTTTGGTACGCCAACCAAAATTACGAACACCGGCGGCGACATGCCCGTGCATGATCCGTTTCAATCCCGGAACCACTAAAGATGCCAGGTTGGACCATGCCAACATGTCGTGGTGGTGCACAATATCGACAGAACTTAACCGGCGAATCAAACGAACGCCGTAAAGCGGTACGTCACGACTGCTTCGCAATTTCAGATATTCGCATCGTTCGCCTAACCGATCATAAAACGCACCCGGTTCGCCATAGAGAAATAAAAGCCTTGCATCGACATCATCCAGATGAGTGAATTGCTTTACCAAACTGCCAGCGACTTGAACGGCGCCGCCGGTACTAGGATCATCGCGTTGGCATAGATGTAAGACCTTCAACGTTCTGGGCATGCTGGTGTCGGGCACGTTTTTTCCGCGAGGATCGTCATACACTTATCGTCCCCGGCGGCCCGATCAAGAGGGATAAGACAGCCGTCCGGATCGATCGCGTTGACTTCATAGTCGCTTGATACATGAAACTGCAACGCGTTTCCCATAGAGGAGCTCGCAGCAACCTTCTGCACGGGACAATATTCGATGAAGACGAATTCAATGCGCTGATTCCCCACCATGATCGACGCGGTTTGAAAGACTGCCGCTTCGTGGTTTTCGACGTCCGCTCTTAGCATTTTATGGCGGTCAATATGGTTCTTCGCTGCGAATGCATCTAACGTTTCTACTACTGACTCTTGTGCCATCGTTTGACTGCGCCATATTTGGCGGTGCTCGACTGCGCCGTTGTTCGTCAAAGCAGACATCATCTTATCGATCCGAATGGACAATTTGACAATGTTGCGAACGAAGCGCTTCACTAACTTGGTCGGTCAGCCATCTTTCTTGACAGTTCGATGGCACGACTTTCCCAGGTGTGTGACTTTCTCGCAAAATCTCGCTGCCGTCCGCTTTCCCAATTTGCTCGATTCACGATCAAATCGGCCACCGTCGTCGCGAAGTCCGCATGAGAGGATTCGACTTTGGCGAAAGGACTTACATTGCGGGATTGGGGACAGGCCGATGTCGCAACGATTGGTTTACCCGATGCCAGATGATCATACAAACGCATAGGAGAACACGATCGATTGAACTGAGATTTCACATAAGGAACGATTGCGACATCCAGCATTTGCATCCAGACAGGAAGTGATTGGTGCGGTTGTCTGCCCACATAAATACACTTGGGATTACGACGCACCTTGTCCCATCCTTGGTGCTGCCATCTCGATTTCACGGGGCCGACGACGAGGAGCGAACCTACCACGTCCAGGTCCAGACATCGCTGCAACAACGAGAAATCGATTCGTTCGTTAATTTCACCGACAACGCCAACGACAGGTCGTTTGAGGTCAGGAACGCGAGAGAACAATTCCGAAATTGCGGACGGACTTTCAGCGCGAATAAATTCATCGGAGGTCGCATTCGCAGAGAGCGAGACGCGATCATCGTTGACGCCATATTGTTCAATCGCTCGCTGCCTTAGCGGATCAGAGACAAAGAAACTGTGTTGGGATGCACCGACAATCTCGGCTTCATGACGGAGAATCGAAGTGCCGCCCCACCCTTCATACAGCCCATAGTCGTCCGAACCGTAATAAAACAACGGAAGACTTAATCGTTGGCAAATTCGGACCATGGGATGATAATGAGGTGAAGTCACCACGACCTGATCGATTCTAATCTTTCGCTGCTTGGCTGCTCTTGATGCGACATCAAATAGCCGCCGGCAAGCCATCTTGTTCCATCGGGTGGCCCATCCGGGAGGCATCAAAACGGGAAGACCTGATGTTACAGGTGTGCCTTTCTCTGTGACGTTTCGTGATCGACGACGCCATGCCACGATCGGATCGGCGGGTTCCAGCAATACGACATCCTGAAGACGTGCGAGCGCCTGAAACGGCTTCTTACGCCAAATCGTATTGGTGTCAAAAACGGCGATCGCCACAACACAGCTCTAATAGAACAACACGAAAAACGAATTCCGTCCTGAGTCTCAACGACTCGGCTCACTTGTCATTTGAACGCACGGATACTCGCCTAATGACGTCACGAACGCCACAAGTCGCGTTGGCTGTCGAGACTGAGCACTGATGCTAACTTGGCGTCCTGGAAACAAGATGTGCGATTCGAAAGCTGTCAGGACTTTGATACCGATTGACGCGACGCACATGACGTTTGAACAAACATCGCATCGGCCCACAGCGGGCCGTCCTGGCAGGAGCCGTACGGAGCTGAAACGCCGGACAGTACGAATCCACTGTCTCGAAGCATCATGTAGACTTCATCAAACGTCGCCCCTGCTTCATAGTGAGGCACGTAATTGACTTCCATCAGAACGGCTTTCGTCCGCTGCAATAAGCTCGTTGCCCCCGCAAGCACCTCGCGTTCGAAACCTTGGACGTCCAGTTTTAGCAGACCAACGTCGCGAAGTTCGTTCAGTTCATGATCCAACGTCACGATCGGAACGTCCACTTGCTCGGTAATATCAAACGCGCCTTCTTGATAATCCGTCCGTACTTCCGGAGCCGGTCGTAAAACGCTGGCCATTTTGCTGTGGCGAGTGATATTGAATGGGATCACTCCGTTGTGGTCGCCCACAGCTTTAGGAACGAGAGTGCCTTGTGCGACGTTATCAAGCCTTGAACGAAGCCGCTCGTGGCATGCCGGCTGTGGTTCGATGGCGTAAGCGACTGGCACGTTTGCGAGCGTCGTCACCGCTTCGACGAAATCGCCTTCGTTGGCGCCGACATCTACCAACGACCATGGCCGAGATTTGTCGCGCAAAAACTTCGGCCATAGTTCGTATCGACAAGCCTCGATCGCTTCGAGATGTCGGGGAGTGGGCGGAAGCCCGAGACGTGTGAGACGAAATTGGCGACGGTGTCTTTCTATAAAACCATAGGGAATTAAAGATCGAACAGAATCTTTCACCATTGATGACAACGATTGACTCATGGCGCAGTATTGCCCTCTGGATGCTGATTCTTAGGCACACCGGATCCCGTCAACTCAAGTAGTGCTTCGACAAATCGATCGCCATAGGCATCCAAACGATACCGTGCGGCGGTCGTTCTCGCCTCGCCAGCCAATTCGTCACGAAGATTCCGATTGCTGGCGATGCGATCGATTTGTTTCGTCAACTCATTGGCATCACAAACCGGAACGATGATTCCATCGATTTCATTAGTAATGACGGAACCCGCATTGGGTGTCGTGATTACGGGAACGCCGGCAGCCATGGACTCATAGGCAACCGTTGCCGACCCTTCCGCCAGAGATGGCAACACGAATAGATCAGCTTTTTCATACTCGGCCAGTGTCTGATGACGCGGGATGCGTCCGTGATACACGACATGGTTTTCGCGTAAGAGTTTCTGCACCCGGTCGCACGCGCCACCGACGACATGGAATTCATAACCGGCATGGTGCAACCGCGATGATGCTTCGGCAAAGTAATGAATCCCTTTGCGAATATCGGCGGTACCCACAAACAAAACGCGTTTCGGAATTGGCTTGTTTTCGACGCAAAAAAACTCGTCGGGTACACCATATGGAACAACGCGGACACAACTCGTATCGACACCAAAATAGTTTAGCCCTTCCACCACAAACTGCGATGGAGCAATGTAGTGGTCGGTTGCCGCAATGGCGCGGCCCCACGTCTGGTCAGCCGTTTCGCACATCGCGTCGTAGCGACGACTCGCAATCTGGGGATATTTCTTGTTTTCATCGCGAACGATCAATGCACTATGGGGCGCGATGTAAACTTCCATCACGGTCTGGATCCCTCGCGATTTCATTTCTTCGAACGCCGCGATTGCTTCGAGATAGAGTCCGACCATGATTGTGGTGTCCGCCGGACAGGCACGAATCGATTCGCGCACCATGGTTTGGTCCCAACTCTCGCGGCCCAATTTTTGCGCCGACTGATTACGTCCTTGCCACAGGATGTGCATCGAGGTCTCGGTCAGCCTAGCCAAGTCTGCCGGAATCGCGCGCGAACGAAGGCGTTTTCGAACACCGCGAGGCAACCAACGATCGACGTAGGCTAGTGCCTGTTCGCTAATCACAAAGTCCGTAAGAAACCTCGTGAGTATCTGGTGGCGATGCAACGCCTTGGGTATCGCATAGCGATGTCGCGCACCGATTTGCATCGCAAACACTCGGTGCCGAACGTCTTTGCCGGTTCTATTCACCACTTGCTCGGGGAAGCGGTTTGAATTCGCTACCGCGTGAGGCCTCAGGCGCGCCACGAGTCCGGTCTTTCATGGTTGAGTCTCCCTGATCGGCCGCCATTGATTCTTCCGATGTACCAAAATAGATACATAAGAACAAAATGAACGTGGTCGGCAAATACAGTGACAAGACGTTTTTCCACTCGTCATACACAACTGCCGCGGGCAGGAATCCCAGGAAGCACATAAACAAAACGCCTCTGAGATCCTTCTTGACGAAGCACAGATCTTCGACTCGCCGAAACCAGTATCCCAACGCGAAATAGAGCAAAACACCGAAATAAGAGAACTCGGCATAGCTATCGAAGAACCCCGTCTTCGCGGTGTAGAACTTCACCGAACCTCCTTGAAAACCGTCCGTGACCTGGATGTCATTTTCGAACGCTTCGTATTTCGGTGCCGAGAACTTTAGACCGTCTTTAGCGTCGTGGCCGATCAACGAACCTGGGACGTAATTTTGGATCATGCCGTTTAGCATACGAACGCCATAGGAATACAGTTGGTTCTCTCGGACAATGCTTGTCAAAACAACCGCATCGCGAATTTCGAGTGTCTGCTTGCCGGAAAAGTAGTGGTCGAGAACTTCAGATGGCGGACGTTCTTTTACATGCTGCCACATGACCGCGTAGCCCTCTTTCCGGGCATAATCTCTGTACGCTGGAAAGAGCGTCACAACAAAGAAAGCCCCTACCAATGCAAGGACACCATAAACAGGTCGCAATCTAACTCGTCCCGCCATCACGGCAGGCAGGAACCAGGCAAACAACAATAAAAAGGTCCACGATCGCCGACCATTTTGAAAGGCCTGTATCAAGATGGGTGCAACAAGCACAAAGCTCCAGATCCGATACTTAAAATCGAAAGTCACAAAGTAGAGCATCCTTACGAGTATGAGTCCCGGAAAGACAAATTTCGAAAGCGTGTAAAGGTAGACAGGCCAACCGGTCCACAATCCTCGAACACCGATGACTTGGATATAGATGCTCAGCGCCACCATGCCGGCTAAACCCAGCATCGAGGTCGCGATCGCGATCCACCCGACTTTCTCAATATCAATGGACGATGTCGAGCGCGGCGAATCGTGGAATTCTGGTTCGCGGCTATATCCAAGAACGCAAGCGATGATGCAACCGATCGCAAAAAAGGTGTAATGCACCATCCCGTCTTTCGGGACCAAATACGGATGCTCTCGCAACACGTACAATTGCGGAGCGACAAAAAACAAGCATGTCCCGGCCATCTGAAACGGCGCAGACAATAGGCGACGAGGCTCCTGGAGAGCCCACAGCGTAATGCAGCCCAAGACGACCAGAAAGCAATAGAACGCGACGTCAATCAATGCTGCATTTCTTGATCAAAAGGACACATAAACAACACGTTTAGACGGACCGATTTCGCTTATTGCGGGGAATTCGGCTGGCGAACGAGCGAATCGCAGAAACTTTCCCACTTTTCTGACAATGCGCTGAACGAAAAGTGACGGGTGTAATGACGTTGCAACCGAGCGGGCGAGACTTCGCCGCGAATCATTTGTTGACAGAATGATTCGACGAGCGGAATAAACTCATCGATATCGCCGGACGTGATGCCAGCGTCTGAGTTGGAATAGTTTGGAATTCCACCAACACCATTCGCAATAAATGGAACCCCGCAGGCCATCGATTCGAGTAGAACCAGAGGCGCCCCCTCTTTTCCCGTCGTGGGCAGCAAGACCAAATGGTGTCGCTGTATCAACTCGACATATTCAATCCCCGAAGGATATTCGCCGTGAAAGCGGATTTGATCCTGTAAACCTAAACGTTCGACCGCGGCCGCAAGGTTAGCCTCTTCTGGACCGGTACCGTAGATATCGAGAGAAACGACACTATTTGAAATTCGATTCCAATGCTCGATAAGGAAACCGACGCCTTTGTGATGAGCCAAACGCCCAAAGTATGCCGCTTGTATCCCCGAAGAATAATCCGGTTGAGGGGTCTTAAGCTCGGACATTCGCTCAAGTGGATCGGGCAACGCAGGGATGCTTGTCCGCGTACCTTTCCAATTGAATTCCTCGCAGAATCGTTGTTCCACGGTTGGTGCTTGACCCACGACGGCATCAAAACCGCAATGCGCAATTGAACGAGGATCGATTCGACCGTTTCGATCACCGCTCATGACTTCAAAAAATACTCGCTTGCGAATGCGTCGATTCAAGATCACCGCAAGCATCGCCATCCATCCTGTTCCACAAACGATCGAAACATCGAAAGCGCCGCATCGGACGAAACGCATCAACGAATGAATCGTGTTTCGTCGCCCATTGTTGCGATACGTCATTCTGGAATATTTAACGTCACATTCTAAGTCAGTCGATCGACCGCGAAGCGGCTCGGGGGTTAAAACCGACACATCGTGTCCGCGCTCGGACAATCCCGTGGCTAGCCAATGCGTATGATTTTGAATGCCGCCACGCCCGTACAGATACCCTACCAACAGGATCTTCATTTCAGCGACACGCCCGATCCGATGAGAGTGCGGACTTTGCAAGCGAGTTTTGGGTGGTAAGCACCGATACGACAAAACCATTGCTTCCAGACCGATGACGAAAAGTCTCCGGCTCGACGAAAACTTTCAATCGCCACTTCATTGTCACCGCTGCGAAGCGCATGCTCAGCCAACCCTCGATACCGACTGGCGAGCCACTCTCTCTCTTCGACCCCGAATACGGTGTTTTGCATCAGCAGTTGTTCGATCTTTGCGACGGTCCGAAGTCTCCGTTTCGATCCCTCGAGACTTGCACCTGATTTGCTGACCGAATCGGCGGAATCAATTCGATAGGCACACAAAAATTCATTCAAATATTGGACGTTGTGAGCGTTCAACAAAATTTTTAGATTGAATTCAAGGTCCTGCCAAACTTCTAACCTCTCATCCCACAATCCGCTTCGATCAATCACCGATCGTGTGTATAGCCCGCAAACGGTGTTGAAGGTAATGTTGACCAGCAAGTCACGTACGTGAGAAATCCCTGATGGTGTCGGAAAGTAAGACGTCTCAAAATCGATCTCGTTGTTTCTGATAATGCCCGATTTGCAAAAACAAAGCTCGGCGTGACTCTGCTTCATCACCTCAATCTGTCTGGCAAGCTTGGTATCACCCAAGACATCGTCAGAATCCAAAAACTGGATATAGCTTCCCGAAGATCGCCTGAATCCTTGGTTCCGCGCAACCTGGGCTCCCGCCTGCTGCTGACACTGGACAATTAGATCACAACCAGATTCCGGCACGATCGAGTTGAGATACTCTCGCGTGCCATCGGTCGATCCATCATCAACAACGATAAGCTGGATTGGGCGATGGGTTTGCGAAAAAACAGACGTAATTGTTTCAGGAAGCGTACCCAATCGGTTGAACGTAGGGACGATAACACTGACGAGTTCAGCAGGCATCGCAGTACCTCGTGCCTGATGAGTGCTTCATCTTTTCCCGGATCAAGCTTTTGAACCTCACTTAACGTCCTGAGTCCTAATCTCGTGAAGGCGATCCAATTGGTCCGCCATCTCGCGGAATCTGTTGACGACTTGATCCTTACCGAACAACATGCTTAAACGACTTCGATTTTCCGCCACTAAATCATCGCTTAGTGCTGTCAGCGCATCCTTTGGCGAGCCGGAACTCAGCAAATCTCGTTCGACAGAAAAGACTGTGATGCCGATGCGTGTTAGAAACTGATAGACCGTACTTTCGGGTCTTAAAAAAACCTTTGCTCCCTGCCAAAGCGCGGTGACGATATTACCGACGGCTTGCTGTCGTCTGTGATTCATAATCACAATTCCGCAAGAACTCAGTTTGGCGTTGTACTCTTCGCGCCGCATAAAAGTCGTCATTGGAGCGAACGATTCACCAAGAATCTGTTGTCCTAGGTCGAGAACATGGTCGCGATATCGAACGTCGCCATAACTGAGTGGGACAACCACTTTTCCAAAATCAGCTTTGCAGCCAGCAAGGAACCGCATCATTTCCGCATGATTGTTGGCGGGAGTCCCTGAATTCCCCAGCAAGATGTTGGTTCCAAGCTTTTCGAGTTGCGTAACTTGGCCGCCATCGCGGCAAACGGTTTCATCAATGTTGTAGTAGGTGACAGGACTTTGCAGGCCAGTCGTCTTGATTCGATTTTGAACAAGTTTGAACTCTTCATCGAACAGAATGCCCATCAAATCCGATCGTCTCATCGCCCGTCGTAGCAGTTGGTTACGGCCATGCATTCGCCAAGGGCGACTCACGTTTCCGAGAGTGCGAAGGAAGAGGTCCCCAAATCGCGAGTGTGCACGCTTTCTTGCGCGGTCCAGGCCAACCACGATGCGAGCGGTTTCGGGGTCAAACAAATCGTGACGAAACTCAGGCAAAAAATTATGGTATTCCGCACCAAACCAAATCCACGCTAACGGGAGTTCTTTCGGAATCCGTTTGATCACCTCCGCTTGCTCAGGCAACAAACAATGTGTCACGCAGCCGGTCGCTTCTGCGAATAGCCTGTCCCAATCTGTTTCATCCGCGTACTGCAGATTCGCAGCCTCAAGCAAGTTCGTTCTTTCGCCGAAGACCACGACCTTGTTTTGTTTGGGTCGAACCGTTTCGAAGTAGTCAACGATATAGCCAAGGAACTTATTGTCACCAAGGACCAAATGGACGAGTTGGCTCATGAACAGCGACTCATGAACACTGATTTAAAGGCCCGGTCAAACCACTGCTATTCATGACGTTGGTGCGATCCGGGTCCATCGATGTATCCACAGGGGCGCCAGAATGATTGACATTGCGGCTGCGTAGATCAGCAAGAAAAGCATGCCTTCAGACAACAGCAAAGGCACTCCGCGGTAAACGCTCGTGCGAAAAACGAACACGACAATCAAGCATGCCGCGACGCTCATCAGCATCGGCGAACCAACCGCCTTGAAAAAGTCGACAGGCTTGACGGGTGTTCCGGGTAAGACGATGTACAGATAGGGGATTAGCACCACTAGATTCGCAACCATATAAGATGCTGCAACGCCCTCCGCACCTCCGGGAATCCCGATAAAAAAAGCGGCAACGTAAAAGGTTGAAACTGCTAAGGAACAATAAAACAATTTTCGCACAAGTCCGAGAGCATTCAATAAAGAAGCGACCAAACCGATCGTCGCTTGAAAGACACCGGCAAAGGCGAGATACGAGAAAATACCCGACGCCGGCAGCCACTGTTCTCCGAGTGTCACCGAAATAATCGTGTCGGAAAACGCAAACGCAAAAACCGAAATCGGAATCGTAAGGCTAGCTGTCACTTGCATGGCACGAAAGAAATAATCACGCACATCAGCAGGACGATCTTGTAATGCACACAAGCCGGGATAAACGACCGCGTTGATCGGGGCTCGAATACGGTTGATCGGAAACAACAAAAGTGAATACGCGCGTGTGTAAAATCCCAGTGCTGCATCGCCGCAAAACTTCCCGATCAAGATATTGTCGAGATTGCGGTGAAAGTAGTTCACCATGTCTGTTGCGGTCACATGGACTCCGAATCTGACCATTTCCCGCACGTCATGACTACGACTTGGAAGCCCAGGAGAAAATGGCGACATGATCGAAAGGGCGACTGTCGATAGGCACGCACCGACGATCGAACTGATGATCAGTGACCAATAATCATAGCCATAGCTCGCTAGCACGACGGCAGCAATAAATCCACCAATGGCCGCAATGATCGCGGCGATCGCATTTCGTCCGAATTGCATCTCGCGGACAAGCATCGCCGTATGCTGGGTGCCGAAACTGCGGATCAAAAAACTAATCGACATCACTAGTGTGATCGGAATCAGCCTCGAATCGGAGTAGAACCATGCTACGACCGGGGCCAAACCGGCCACGATTCCCGTCAAAATCACACCAAGGCCAACGTTCATCCAGAACAGGTTCGTCAGCTGTCCGTCGGTCAAGTCGTGATTCTGTATCGATGCCGCCGACAAACCAAGGTTGCTGAACAGACCGGCGAGTGCCGTCAGCGAAGCAACCATCGCGACCAAGCCATAGTCTTCCGGCGTCAGCATCCGCGCGAGAATAATCGTCGAGGCGAAATGCACCGCCAACGAAACCGACTGCGATACGACAGTGATTGCTCCCCCACGTATAGATTTCCGATTGACATCAGTTAGTCGATCATGATCATCAGCGAATGATAAGCTGTCTGAGTCAGATGTCTTTGTCATTGCTGGGATGAGTCACCCAAACCGTTTGATCGAAACATCATTAATGACGCTGTGCGTTGCTTGGCGATCTGCATCCATCGCATGTGGATTGAACTGACTGACTCTTCAAGAGTGGTTGCATCGCGAAAATGGACAAACTTACGCTTGCCTAGAATTCGATTTCATCCAACCAGAAATGGTAGATCGACACCGTCTCGTTGATTTCAAAGCCAAACCTATCGTACAGCTTCATTGCTGTCTCATTGCTTGATTGTGTGACCACTGAAAGCGTCTCGCAGTGCTGTGAAAATGCCCAATTCTGGGCTGATTCTAATAACGCGTTAGCAAGTCCCCGTCGTCGATGTTCCTGAGAGACTGCGATCAACCCGATGGAGCACCTTCTGTGGTCCTGCCCCAGGGTTATCAATGCAACGGCTTTCTGATGGCCATCGCGAACCACGTGAACCACATCCGCAAAGTCTCCCGAGCAACTACGTTCGATCCACGTACGATACAGCTGTTCGAATGCCATTTCGCCGAAATGCGAGTCAAGACGAAACCGGGACGAATGACCAGCTTGTTTTGCCAAGGCGAACAGTTCGCTGTCGGGGACGCGATCCGCGTATTTAGATATTTCATAACCATCAGGCAGCTTAACGCAGGACTGCCGCTTGATACCGTTTTTTGACCAATGAACCTGGTCAACAATATGAAAGGATTGCAGTTCGTTTCTGGCTGCAGCGAGCGGCAAGGCATGCCGTTGCGACGCCGCCAAGTAGATCAGCTGATACCCATCTTTCTTTGCGTCCTTTAGCGCGTCGAACACTTCGAAATCCGATTGTTCATTGACCAATCGACCTACTTGTATTCCAAAGTGGTCAGAATCCCATGGCACGTGTTGGATCACTTTGCGTGAACACAGGGGCTGCAGAATTGAAACCTGTGAATCCAAATTCCGTCAGCGCGACTTGCAGTAAAGGTCAATGCGTCTCACGAATCTCTTTCAGATTCGCGCTTACGTGGTGGTTTAGTCGAGACATCACGCGGCATTGCTGATCAATACTCAGCTCAAAGAAAAAAGGCAGCCGTATGAGTCGATCGCTAACATGTTCGGAAACCGGCAAGCTCGTCGCACCGCAAAGCTTGCGTCCCATTGGGGAACCATGCAGAGGCACGTAGTGAAACACTGCGCCGATTCCATCGCCATTGAGCGCCTCGAGGGTTAATTGCCTGGCATGCGGTGTTGGCATTCGCACATAGAACATGTGGTAATTGCTGCCGCAGTTGCCCGGAATGACAGGAAACTGGACGCCGTAATTCATCAGATTTGTCAAACCGTCGCGATACCGTTGATAGATCTCTTTTCGGCGTTGAGAAATCCGATCCATCTCTTCTAGTTGACCATACAGGAAGGCAGCGCAAATTTCGCTCGGCACGTAAGACGATCCGACATCGACCCACGTATATTTGTCGACTTGGCCGCGAAAGAATGCTTGTCGGTTGGTTCCCTTGTCGCGAATGATTTCAGCGCGTTCTATTAACTCGGGATTGTTCACGCACAAGGCACCGCCTTCACCACAGATGTAGTTTTTGGTTTCGTGAAAGCTATAACAACCGAGATCACCGATCGATCCTAGTGCCCGCCCCTTGTAGTAAGCATTGACGCCTTGCGCGGCGTCTTCGACCACGATCAATTTGTGGCGTTTTGCGATACCCATGATCGCATCCATTTCGCAGGCGACCCCAGCGTAATGCACCACGCATATCGCTTTCGTCCGCGGTGTGATTGCTTGTTCCACCAACGATTCATCGATGTTCAATGTGTCACGACGGATGTCGACAAAAACGGGCTTTGCTCCTTCTCGTACAAATGCGGACGCTGTCGATACGAACGTGTACGAGGGCATGATCACTTCGTCGTCCGCTTGCAACTGGCACAGGCTCGCTGCCATCTCTAATGATGCGGTGCAAGATGGCGTCAGCAAGACTTTCGAGACTTCAAACCGATCTTCCATCAGTCGACAGCACGACTGTGTGAAGTGGCCATCGCCACCGAGGTTCCCCATCGTGACAGCTTGGGCAATGTAATACAGCTCTTTGCCTGCCACGAATGGCTTGTTGAATGGGATCGTGGTCAATTCAGCGGACCCACGTTGGTTTTCGTCTGGTTGCGGACAAGGTGAGATTGGGAAAGTCATTGGTATCTTGGCAATGCCGTCTGTGCCGAAAGCGAAAAAGTCCAGCAAGACTGCGTTACGTTGGCGTCATGGCACTCGTCAGAGTGTGACAAAACAGAAAACTAACCTTCTGCGGAAGGCATCTACGGTCACCCAGCCCAGTCTGATGCTTGACGGCGTGAAGTCAGAATGCAGGAAACAGCGGCGAGGACGAATGCCTATCCATCCCGTTAACGACATTCCACGTGCTTATCCCCAAGCGAACCAATGCAATACGGTTCGCCGAAAATTCACCAGACGGTTTCAGCGGATTCACGCGGTTTAGAATCACATCGGGTTCGTTTGACGCATCGATTTACGACGGACCGCCTTGATCCCGCTCAGCAGACTTTCGATCTGCGTCCACCATCAGTTGCGCGAGCTGCGGCAAGGTCGTTTCTGCCTGCCAATTCAGACACTCGCGTGCTCGGCTCGCATCACCGGCCAACCGTTTCACTTCGGCTGGCCTCGAGTATTTTGCATCATATTGAACGTAGTCTTGCCAATCGAGGCTAATGCTGCGGAACGCCGCAACCAGGAAGTCTTCGATCGAATGACTTTGGCCGGTAGCGACGACAAAGTCATCGGCGGTGGACTGCTGCAGCATTCGCCACATGGCGTCGACGTATTCGGGGGCATACCCCCAATCGCGCTGCGCATCGAGCGATCCAAGTACTAATTTGTCTTGCAGGCCCATCGAGATCGCGGCGGCGGCTTTCGTGATCTTGCGCGTGACAAACGACTCGCCACGGCGAGGTGATTCGTGGTTGTAACAGATTGCGTTACAGGCAAACAAACCGAACGAATCTCGGTACACCGAAACCATCTGAGTCGCGAATGCTTTTGCGACGCCGTATGGCGTGATTGGACGCATCGGCGTTTGTTCATTTTGCGGCGTGTGATCGGGGCTTCCAAAAATCTCACTACTGCTGACGTGCAAGAAGCGAGGCTTCTTTTCCAGATCACGAATGATCTCGAGCAACTTGAGTGTTCCCATTGCGGTGAACTCACACGTCGACTCAGGTATCTCGAAACTCGCGCCGACATGACTCTGGCCTGCCAAGTGATACAGCTCGTCCGGCAGCGTTTTCGCTAACACCCGTCGGATCGTTGTTGAGTCATTCAAGTCAGCGTAGTGAAGAAAGAGTCGGTGGTTATAAACCTCTTTGTCATAAAAGAGAGGGTCTAGACGGGTTCGAACCGTACTGCTGGTCCGACGCACCAGTCCGTGAACGGTATAACCTTTGGACAAGAGCAACTCGGTCATGTACGAGCCGTCTTGGCCCGTGATGCCGGTAATCAGTGCGGTACGTGCGGCAGTAATGGTTGATGTTCCGTCAGTTTGAAGCAATTTGAGCTAAGCGGTGTATCCGACAGCGTATCGAAGACCACATGAGTGGCCATCAAGTCGACTGGATCCCTTGTCGATCAAGTTTATAGTCGCCGCTTAGAATCCTTTGCCACCAGGCTTCGTTGTCCAAATACCATTGAACCGTATCACGAAACAGCCGAGCGTGATCTGAATTTGGCTGCCAGCTTAGTTCGTTGCGAATTTTGCTTGCGTCGATCGCATAGCGAGCGTCATGTCCTGGCCGATCCGTGACAAAAGTAATCAGGTCCGAATAGCGAGCGTTTGTGCTTGAGTCGCCGGCCGAGCTTCCTGCCGGTCTGACGCTGCCTGGCATCCTGTCGACCTTTTCATCCATGATTGCGCAAAGCAGGCGAACCAGATCGATATTGCGCATTTCGTTGTTACCACCGATATTGTAGGTCTCGCCAGGCCTGCCCTTTTCAGCAACCAACTGCAGTGCATGACAATGATCCTTGACGTACAACCAATCTCGGATGTTTTCGCCTGATCCATAGACCGGAATCGGCTCACCACGCAAACATTTCAGGATCACGACCGGGATCAACTTTTCAGGAAATTGATACGGGCCGTAGTTATTGCTGCAATTTGTAACGATCACTGGCAGCCCGTACGTGTGAGACCAAGCGCGGGCTAAATGGTCTGAACCCGCTTTGCAAGCCGAGTAGGGCGACCGTGGATCATAGGGTGTGGCTTCTCGGAACGACCCGGTTGATCCAAGCGAACCGAATACTTCATCGGTTGAAACGTGAATGAAGCGAAATCTCGCTCGACCCGATTCATCCAGTTTCTCATAGTGTGACTTCGCAGCCTGTAACATTGAAAAGGTGCCGACCAGATTCGTCATCACAAAGTCTTGCGGTCCATCGATCGAACGATCGACATGCGACTCAGCGGCTAGATGCAATATCCAATCGGGTTGGGCATCTCGGACAACGCGGTTCACTTCCTCGACACTAGCGATATCGATCTGAGAGAACCGATACGCCGGGTGCTGCGAGACGTCAGCCAACGACTCAAGATTTCCCGCATAGGTCAACTTGTCAATGTTGTGAACCGAATGGCCGGATAAAAGCAACTGTCGAACCAAGTTCGACCCGATGAATCCACAACCGCCAGTGACTAAGACATTCATTGATTAAAGGGAACGATATGCGATCGGATGAATTTTGGACGCGAGTAACGTCTCGTCGAGAAAACCAGTTTTGTCCGCGCGGACTTCGTCCACGTCGGTGACACTCGCCACCGATGCGCGGGTCGACATCGGATGCCGATTGCTCTAACCCCAAGACCGGCAAACCCTGTGAATTCGAGAGACTTGCAGGCTATCATCCTGACTGGCCGATCGATAATTCTCAACCCAATTGACACAACCTCGCATTGTCGCGTTGGACATCGATTCGGCGCGGCCAGCGCAGTCAAACCGATCGGCTAAAATGCACCCATCGGCCAATCTTGCTGCAAAGATCACTTGCCACGTCGAGGGCCATTCAACGCTTTCGCCTTGTCTCGAAATCGTCGGTTGTCGGGTTGTTGCAACAAGCATCGATCGATTTCTGCTACGGCCGTTGTCCAATCCTCGTTCGCTTCGGCCGCCAACACAAGTCGATATCGCCAATGGGGTGTGGTGGGGTTTAGATCCACGGCACGGCGAAGGTAGCGTTGAGCCAACGATGCGTTGTCTTCGGACATGGCCAGCCGTCCCATCGCAAACCAATCCGATGCTCGATGCTGGTCGAGCGCATTGTCGCCCAAGTCACCGGCAATTTGACGCGCTCGCGATTGCAGTTCTCTGGCTTGTTCTCGCGATAGCGGCAATCGTTCGATCACATCGGCGTAAACGGACAAATTCCCGGGGACGCAATCCAATAGTCGGTCCGTCTGGTCGATCAGGCTCAGCCACTTCCAAACCTCATCCACTCGATCAGGACGAATCTCAACAAGTCGTTTCCAAATGGGTGCAGCGGTTTCGATGCCGGGATAGGCAGACGCCAATTCCGCAATCGGCAAGAGAACGCCAGGAGCATTGTTGCGAAGCCGGGCCGAGTCACGAACCAGCTTGTCCGTCGACGATACGAACGAGTCGTCCAAGAAGTCGAGTGTCATGATTCGCCATCTTGCTTCATCGCTTAGGGGACACGCCAACAAAGCTTGAATCGCAAGCTCTCTTGCTCGAACGAGACGGTCCCCAGATTGGCCGGGCAGCAATCCTCGTCGCGGAGGATCGATGCCGGTGATTCCTCTTAGATGGAACAAGGCGCGGCGCGATTCAGGTGCAGACTGTCGTAAAGTCTCATTCGCCTGCGAACGATCAACGTCGACGATGGCAAGCGCTGCCGCCACTTGGTCCTCGAGAACCAGCGCCGTCGCGTAGGTCAACGCCGCACGCGAATCGAGCGGATGCCATGCTCGCGAGCGTTGAAAAAGAATCTCGGCATTCGCTTCTCCGCGATCGGCGCTGATCGCCTGATCTAGCAACCCTTCCAGATCGATGCCGGCAATTTGTCGCGATTGATAATCAGTCAATGCGTCCATTTTTGCGTCTTGGCAGACAACAATCACCGCGATGACGAGGAGCAAAAAGAGTAAGGGCGAACACCCGTTCGCGAATTTCCGACAACGCGATGCGATGCGCGATCCCGTCGGTGATTGATCGCCATTGATTGCATCCCCTGTCGCATTGAGGGGCAACCCTGTTTTCGTGTTCTGATGCGCTGCGCATGCTGCAACAATCGCGCCGACAATCAGTGCGCACGTCATCAGGTTGGCGGGCAACAGAATTCCGAAATCAAATAGCTGCGAAACCAACTGTGAGCTCACCATGAAAATGCCGCAAATCGCAATGGCGTGCCCATGCGGCGTTCGATTCGATCCCGAAATTTGCAAGAGCATGCGAGCGACAACCAGCATGCCAATTACCGCAATGGGCAGAAACCAGATGCCGCCTTCGAGCAACCATTCCAGCGGGACGCAATCGGCGTTGTGAAACCAAGACTGCGAACTGTGCTTTTGATAGGGCAGATAGGCGTACCTGTAAGTACCCAAGCCCGACCCCATCGGCAAGTAACCTGCAGTCGCCTGCAACGCGTCGGTCCAATGGTCCAAACGACCATCATTAGAAAAATCAGCCTGCCACAAGGACGCAAGACGATTCCCCGCCGAATCCGTCATACTCAGGACTCCGGTCACAACCGCGACAAAGGCAGCGACTGAAATTCCCGCAATCGTTTTCACCGATGAATTGGTCGTCCGCAGCAAGATGATGCTGAACAGTCCCGCAAAGGTTCCAAGGACGGCCCCGCGCGATCCTGACAAAATGATCGCGACGACTGTAACCAGAACACACATCAGTGCAATCGGCGCGTTCTCCGCCGCGGTGACTGCGTTTCTTATCGCTTTTTCGGCGCGTCCCTGCGAACCGGTGTCATAGGTTCGGCGATATCCGCGTTGTTGCCGTGTCGTCGCCAACATGTTCGTATGTTGCCAAATAAGGAATCCAAGGGCACATGCGAGTGTCAGATTCAAATAACCGCCAGCGTTGTTGCGATTGACGAACGATGCGAAGGGGGCCGACGACAATTCCGAAACGGTCACCCATTGCTCGCCGGCATTGTTGGTCACCGCATCGGCTATCGCCAAAAAACCGAGCCCTGCACCAAAGACGCCGGTCATCGCCAAGAAAAGCTTGGTTCGGTTGGGGCTGCGAAATAGGATTGTCCCGAGAAAGACCGTAAGACCAAACATCGACAACCCATACATCGCTCTGCGAGTCGCCCAAGGCGCCACGCTTAATGGATGCGCCTCGGACATCGAACGTGCGGTCGACAAAGCGTGCGTGGCAATGGTCGGATCGATGGAATCAAACCAGGACGCGTGACGTCGCTGGGCATCGACGCTTGAATCGACGAAAGGCTGAATCGGATTGAAACTTTCGCCTTGCTTTACGCTGATTTCTTGTGACAGCGAAGCGGGAAGCCATTCGGTGTATGCCTGATGTGTTCCCGGTGACAGCCACTTCACAGCGGTCGCTGGAACCGTCAACGTTTGAACCCACATCATCCCAAGCAACACGACGACCAGCGCTGGAATCCAATACTGACGGTGAAAACGCGCGGGTGACTTCCTGTGGATCCTAAGTACCGCTTCGATCCAAATCAGAACACCGAAAAGCAGCACGCCTAAGACCGATACCCCGAGATACCACTGCGTATACGGCAACACGCCACCGTAATCCCAGGCGGCAATCATCGGCAGCAGTACCAAGATAACGGTGGTAAGTGTCCGGTACGTGTCGCGCTTGGAAGCGACGATTCGCCGATCGCGAAACCGGGACCGGAAACCGTTCAGAATTTTCAAATGCAAATCGAAGACGGCAGAATCCGTAGGTTGATGGTCCATCCTGAATTACGTTGAAAACCAACAAAAGTGGGCAAACAAAATCGCCCGCGGATACCCCTGTCAGGCCATCGCGATGTTGATTGAGGACCTGAAAATTGCAAGATGGAATCCGATCGGTGCTTGTCGGCGGATTGATCAGTCCCGCAAAACCCTGATTTTAGCACCCGTTCACGTATCGCGGCACACCCGAAACAGGGGAAGCTGGCTGTACGAACACGCACACGGAAAGCTGCTTGCGGCCTGACGCACTTTGGCACCGTCTCGCGACTAGGATACCTGGACCGAACACTTCAAGCGACGAAATACGCTCAAATCAGGTTGCATTGGAGGCTGGTTCAAGTGCAATAATAAGGTTCACCACTAACGATCTGAAATCGAAAACAAACGGCAAGGAACCAAACCATGACCAAACCTATGCGAACAATCACTACAGCGTTGTCTGTGCTGTTGCTTGGATTCGCCAGCGTGAACGCATCTGAAATCGATCTGAAAGGCATTGGGTGCGTGATGTCGGGAAAAGAAGTATCGGCCGAGACATCGTCAGAGTACAAAGATGCGAAAGTGTACTTTTGCTGTGGTGGGTGCGCTTCTGGATTCGCCAAAAACCAGGCCAAGTATGCTGTAAAAGCCAATCACCAGTTGGTCGCAACCAAGCAGTACGAACAAGTCGCTTGCCCCTTTAGTGGACGCGACGTGAATCCAGATATTCACCTTACGATTGCCGGCACGAAAGTTGGATTTTGCTGCGACGGTTGCAAGGGGAAAGTTGCAAGCGGTAAAGACGACGCCGCAAAATTGAAACTTGTTTTTGACGACAAAGCTTTTGCAAAGGGATTTAAAAAAGCAGAGAAGAAAGTAAGTCCGTAAGTATGCGGCCTGTATCCCGCAATCATCAAGCAGATCGATGCTGGCGAAACTGGGGATAGCCCCCGCGGCTCGCCACATGCACCATGAAGAGTTCACGAAAAAACCGCTCGGCCACTGATCGTTGCCGAGCGGTTCATTGTGCGCAATGCCGTTCTGTCGATTGGTTGCATCGCTAGACGCGGCGACGTCGTCCAAACGTTAGGCCAACGATCCCAAGCGACCAGATTGCGATTGCTGTCGGTTCAGGGACGGCCGGTGCGACGGGAGTATTGGAAGCCTCAATTTGAAAGTTATCGAGTGCAGCGTATCCGCCACTGAGCAAATCGATTCCCAAGATCACATTGCCGTTGGTGGCGCCCATCGCGTCGAGTGGAACGGTTGCTCTTGTCCAGTCAAACGTATCTGGTGCGGATGCCGTCGCAGTCACGGTTTGCCTTGCGAGAATCGTACCCGTGCTCGTTCCATTGACTCCGGATGGATTGTCATAAAGAGTGAACTCGAATTCCGGGGCTTCACCACCGGGTGCGATGAACGGTCCACCTAGATCGCTCAAGTCAATACTTGAAAGATCAACCGTCAGATTCAAGAAGTCATTTGTACCCACATTGAAGGCAAGTCCTAACTTGTCGTCTTGCCTGTCCGACAGCATTCCGAGAGCGTAGTTTCCGCCGATACCGCTCGGGTCACTGTATCCCGTTCCGAATGCCTCGGTTCCTGTAATCAACAGTGTCTCTGCGGTGAATTCCTGCGCGAACGTGAATCCTGCAGGCTGACCGCCGTAGTGCGAATTGACTGAGTTTTGACTGACATCGTCGGTCGTATTTCCGAAGCCCGTCGGATTCTCAAAATCTTGCTCATACAACATGGTTGCTGCATTTGCGGTGGTCATCGCAAATGCCGCAATGGGTACTGCAAGGAGTAGTCGCATGATGTTCATTTCGATCCGTGCCTTTGGTTCAACTCTTTCTTCGGTGCTCACGTCAATCTCCCTACACAACGCGTTGCCCATCTGGACAAGTTAACATCACGTGATCCTATCGACGTAATTTATTGGAGTAAATAGCGTTTCGCGGGCTGGATTTTCGAATACACCGACGCATGTATCTCATCGATTACACACGAAGCGGCATGAATGCTCACTATGAGTTTTCGACCTGCTAAATGAATCAAGTCAACCGCATCGCGCGCCGCGAATGTGAATTGAACGAAGCTTCGTCACGCTCGCCCCATGCCGTGTGAAACTGACCCAAACTGAACATCGTAAATCAGGGGCAACGATGCGTTAGATTTCACCGCTGATCCAACCACGTCCGATTGTTCATCGCGGTTTGGAGACAGTGATTCGTCTCAGACCGAATACAGTTGCGAATCATTGTGAATCGAATCATCAAATGAATTCGAGCGGCTGGAAAAAGCCGTTTTCAAATCACCTCACTCCCGACAAGCATGTGGACACTTGGGACTCGTTATCTTCTTGGCGAAATACGTTTTCGTAAAACAACAGAGACTTCACGAGACACGGAGCCAACAACGCGAGGATCACAGGTAGCCAGAATCTGCCGATTGGATATCTGAATCCGCGATTGCGATGGATGTTTGATGGGCTTTCGTAATACGACTATCTGGCTTTCGATTCGATCATCAATACTTTGGCGCCTTTGACCGTTCCCTGTCGCAAGTCTTGCAGCGCTTCGTTTGCTTGTTCGAGTGGATACGTCGTCACCTCCGGGCGAATCGGAATGATGGCGGCAAGCGGTATGAATTCTGCAATGTCGCGAAACGTGAGATTGGCGACCGACTTGATTTCTCGCTCCATCCAGAGGTGTTCGTGGTAGCTCAGGTCTTGAAGAGCCTCTTTGTCATTGTCTTCTTTACGAATCGCATTGATAACGAGACGCCCGCCTGGTTTGATCTTGCGTAACGATTGCACCACCGGCCACCAAGCAGGTGTTGTGTCGATGATCGAACGAACTTTCTCGGGCGGCTGGGCGTCGATCGCGCCGCTCCAATCGGCGCCCAAATCCCGAGCAAAATGCTGAATTGAGGAGTCACGTGTGAAGACAAAGACGGGCGAATTTGGGTAAATGTGTTTGGCAAGCTGCAGCACCAGGTGCGCCGATCCCCCGAAACCCATCAGCCCTAACGGTTGCCCATCGGTGAGTTCGCAAAGCCGGAGCGCTCGGTAACCGATTGCGCCGGCGCACATCAGCGGGGCAGCCTCGGCATCCTTGAGATCGTCGGGAATGGGCACTGCATATCCGGCCGGTACGGTCATGTACTCCGCATACCCACCGTCGACGTCGCATCCGGTCGCGACAAATTCGGGAGCTAAATTCTCCTGGCAGGTCCCGTTAGATTGATGAATCCAGCCGACGCCGACCCGATTACCGAGTTGGAAATTCGACACATCGCTTCCGCATTGGGCGACGCGACCGATGACTTCATGGCCAAGAATGATTGGCAAGCGTGCCGGTTGTAATCGACCTTCGATTTCGTCCAACTCGGTGTGACAGACACCGCAAGCCGCGACTTCCACCAACAGCTCATCGGATCGTGGCACCGGCACGGGCACCTCGGCCAAACGAAGTGGACGATCGACGTGCTTCAGCGAGCCGGTCGCTTCCAAGATCATCGCTTTCACAATGGAATCATCCCTATCTCGTCCGACCGTCCTCGACACCCTGTCGATAGTGCGCCAGACATTCTTCCTCACGGCCTCGAACAATACGACATCCGCGCAGTTGACCGAATTGTGAAGTGATCACGGTCCAGCGTCCGTGTGAGTTGGGATCATCACGATAGATGATGACCCAATCCCTTGTCGTGTTCAGTTCATGAGCACGCGCCGTATTGGAATACATCGCTGTGTAGTGCCGATCTTCATATTGGGTGTGCAGGATCGGCAACCAAGCGACTGCACCTGGGTTGAAACGGTGTGGCGCGATCTGCGGCAGCTTGCCCGCGGCGGCCAGTCGACGATACTCCGCATCGACATCCAATAGTTCATTGACCGGTACAGAATGATCCCACTGGGCGCGCGTCAAACCTTCACGAATCGATTCCTCACCGATGGAGCTTTCAACACAAGTACCCTGCGCGTTCCCGGCTGTCTCGGTCGGCGACGTACGTGGGCGCAGTCGTTCCGCCAAACATTCTCGGATTGCTCGGATTCGTTTGCGTCCTATGCCGGGGACCTTTGCCAATCGTCCATCTCGAGCCGCCGCGTACAATTCGGGAAGCGATTCAATCTGCAGATGCTCGTGGATGCGATGTGAAAGTTCGGGTCCAATATTCGGTAGCGTGCAAAAAATGCGTTCCGCCGTTTCTTCGCCGCGCAGTCGATCCAGAAGCGGAATACGTCCCGAACGCAAATACTGCTCGATCAAGTTTGCAATTGAATGGCCAATCGTCGGCAGTTCGATCAGACCGGTCAGCCCCTCGTGGTCGAAAACAGCACGCACCGGAGTCGGCAGACTGCTAAGCATATTCCTGGCGTTTTGGTACGCCTGAACTCGAAATTCGCTGGCTCCTTGTTCTGACAAAATCTTTGCAATCTCGCCCAGCAATTCTGCGATCTCTTCGTTCTCGGATGCGCGTGCTCTACCGGTTGCTCGCTTCGATTCCGCCACCGACTCGATTTTGTCGAGTATTTCATTCGGTTGATTCGATTCGATTGCGACCATCCTCTTTACCTCGCCCGTTTGACTGATCGAGAACACCTTTCAAGTGCCATTGTTCCTGCTATCGCAATCCGCGTGCCGTCATCGAGCAAATTGATTGATTGCTGGAACCCGGGCATGGTTGAACGATTCAGTGCGTGCGATCCCGTGCCATGATCACCAGCGGCGATTTGGTCAGAAAAAGCCATACAGCGCGACACACTTTGTGTGCGGAAATGCTCGGCGGTCAAGCACGCACCTGTGCGTGATGGAACCTTCAAAGCGTCGCGCCCACGACGGCGGCCGACAGACCTGGAAGCGGTCGCATGAGGTCACACTTGGCACACGTAATGCGGTATCCCCGGTGAGACAAGATTTCGTCAACGGAATCCACTCGCTGATCTCGTCCGTATCCCATCTAAAAAGAGAGCACTGTCATGGTCGTTGCCGCACTCAATAGGACGAACGAAAAGACCCAAGTCTGGCTAAAGGAACTCGCCCACGAGTTGGACTGGGATGAACCCGATATGGTTTTTCAAGCACTGAGGGGTGTCTTGCAAACCCTGCGAGATCGATTGCCTCTGGACGAGTCCGCGCAATTGGCAGGACAGTTGCCGATGCTGATTCGGGGCTGCTATTACGAAAACTGGAGCCCCAAGAAAGACACGGAGCACTGGAACGCGGAAGCCTTTGCCGCTCGTGTCGCCCTGACCTTTCCCGGTAATCTAACCGTTGATCCCTACGCCATCACTCGAGCCGTTTTTCGCGTTGTCGACAAACACGTTTCGCCGGGCGAAGTGAAAGACGTTAAAGCGTGTTTACCAGAGACGCTGCGCGAGATGTGGCCGTGAGACGATGATTCGATGGATACAAAAATTCTTGCCGGTTCACATCGCCCGAGCCCTTCTTCTGGGTAACATTTCCACGATTCGGTCGGCGACTTCTTCGGTTGCTTTGTAGGACACGTCAATGCATTCCCAGTGATGCTTTGCCATGCGCTCTCGGATCTGTCTTAGCTCGGATTGAATATCACGGAGATTCGCATAGCGAGCGACCGGAAGTTTGCTGATTCGATCCAACCGGTGTTGACGGATATATTCCAGATGAGCGGCGTTCATGGTCAATCCGATCACCCGACGTGGATTTAACCGAGTCAGTTCGACCGGCAGCGGTTGATCAGGAATCATGGGCACATTTCCGGCGCGCAAACCACGGAAGGCAAGGTAGAAACACGTCACACTCTTGGACGTTCGCGATGCACCGACCAAGACGACATCCGCATCCTTCAATCCGGTTATCCGCGCGCCATCGTCATGAGCCAACGTGAAATCCATCGCGTCCATCCGATCGATTTGTTCACGATGCACGTCGTAAAGTAAACCCGCTTTTCCGCGAGGCATTCTTTGCAGATGGTCGCTCAGCAGTGCCAGTGAAGGACCAAGCGCGTCGATGCATGGTACGCCTAACTTGCGAACTTCGGTTTGAACGGCTTGACGAATTTTCGGTTCGACCAACGAATGACAGATCAAAGACCCTTCGGCCGCCGCATCGCGAACGATCCCGACGGCCTTGGCCTTGCTGCGAATTTTCGTATGTCGCTTTAGTTCGATGTCGACGCCATGAAATTGTGCCAGTGCAGACGTCATCACTTGTTCGGCGGTTCGCCCGGTGCCACCGCTAAGCAAGACGATCGACGGTAAAGCTTGTGTTGATTTTTTCATCGTCGCAGTGCAAATCCATGTGCATTTCAAGGTGCCAGTTCCTTCCTTGCAGATTCGATGCCATCGGCTCGCAACGATCGAAAGGACGATCTCATGCGTCACCTTGGCACAAGCGCGCGTATTCGCTCGACCATGAATTTGCGTCTCGGGACTGCGTTTCTTTCGTATTCATCGCAGAAATCGATTCCCATACGCCGTTTGTCAAACCGCCACCGCTTTGGCTGTCGATCGATGAGGCTGGCATGATCGTTGCAACCTGGATCGGTAATCCGAGACGCCGACTGGAAATCCCGTACGACCGTGGCGTCGAACCGAAGCATCCCAAATTCATTTGCGAGAGAACTCATGAGCTCGACACTTGCCACATCAACGGACTTCATTCGCTGGTTCGATCAGATCGGAATGGAAGACGTCGGCATCGTCGGCGGAAAGAATGCGTCACTGGGCGAGATGTACCGTGAACTGACACCCCGCGGCATTCGAGTCCCCAACGGTTTTGCGACAACCGCGGACGCGTACCGTGCTTTCTTGTATGAGTCGGGTCTTGACCAAAAGATCCCACAAATTCTTAGCGGGATGAACGCGAGCGATGTCGGCAGCTTGCAGCACCACGGGGTGATCATTCGACATCTCATTTTGGAATCACCGCTGCCGGATTCGCTGACACATCCGATCGTCGAGGCGTACCATCACCTCTGTGCCGAACGCGGCGAACTGGCCGATGTTGCCGTCCGCAGCAGCGCGACGGCCGAGGACTTACCGGACGCCAGTTTTGCCGGTCAACAAGAGACATACTTGAACGTGCGAGGCCAGGCGTCCCTGCTGGATGCGTGCCGGCGATGCTATGCGTCGCTGTTCACCGACCGAGCAATCTCGTATCGAACACAACGCGGGTACGACCATATGCAAGTTGCGCTTTCGATCGGCGTGCAGCAGATGGTTCGCTCTGATCTGGCGACGTCGGGTGTCATGTTTTCCATTGATACCGAGAGCGGGTTCCGTGATGCCGTTTTGATCAACGCCGCCTACGGTCTGGGTGAAAACGTCGTGCAGGGTTCGGTGAATCCTGACGAGTACTATGTCTTTAAGCCGACGCTGATGACCGGGTTTCGCCCAATCATCAAGAAGTCTTTGGGTTCAAAGGCGATGAAGTTGGTGTACGACGTTGGTGGCAGCAAGATGACCAAAAACGTTCCGGTCGGGCCCGAACTGTCCGGCAGATTCGCTGTCCAGGACGACGACATCTTGCAGCTTGCACGTTGGGCCTGCGAAATCGAAACCCACTACAGCCAGCGACGTGGCAGTCTGTGTCCCATGGATATGGAATGGGCGAAAGACGGGCGGACCGGAGAACTTTTCATCGTCCAGGCCCGCCCCGAAACCGTCCAGTCGAGGCGCGAAACGTCGACCCTTGAGCGGTACCATCTGAAGGAAAAGCCGACGGCGCTGCTGACGGGGCGTTCGGTCGGTGAAAAGATTGCATCTGGCCCCGTCCGCGTCGTCCAAAGTGTTCATGCATTAGCCGATTTCCGTGAGGGAGAAATCTTGGTTACCGACAAAACCGATCCCGATTGGGAACCGGTCATGAAGCATGCCGCCGGGATCGTCACCAATCGTGGCGGACGTACTTGTCATGCTGCGATCGTTAGCCGCGAACTTGGTCTGCCCGCGATCGTGGGCACCCTGAATGCCACCGAACTGTTGCATGACGGCCAATATGTGACGATCAGTTGCGCCGAAGGCGACACCGGACATGTCTACGAAGGCGAGATTGCCTACGACGTCGAAACGACGGACCTGACGCAATTACGTCGCCCAAAAACGAAGATCATGATGAACGTCGGCTCGCCCGATGAAGTCTTCACATTGGCGGCGCTACCGAATGATGGTGTTGGACTCGCCCGAGAAGAATTCATCATCAGTACGCATGTCAAAATTCACCCTCAGGCATTGTTAGAATTCGACCAACTCGACCCCCAGACCCGCGCAAAGATCGAAGAGTTGACCGCGGCGTATGACGACAAACCACAGTATTACATCGACCGTTTGTCCGAGGGAATCGCGATGATCGCTGCAGCGTTTTACCCCAAAGACGTCATTCTGCGGCTCAGCGACTTTAAAACAAATGAATACTCGAACCTGATCGGAGGCGGCGCATACGAACCTAAAGAAGAAAACCCGATGATCGGATTCCGTGGCGCCTCGCGTTACTACAATCCCCGCTTTCAGGAAGCGTTCGGTCTGGAATGCAAAGCCATCCAAAAAGTCCGTCAGGAAATGGGGCTTTGCAATCTAAAACTGATGATTCCTTTTTGCAGAACTATTGAAGAAGGTCACAAAGTACAACAGGAAATGGCGAAATACGGCTTGGTCCGTGGCCAAGACGGACTGGAAATTTACGTCATGTGCGAAATTCCCAGTAACGTCATCTTGGCCGATCAATTCGCAGAAATCTTTGACGGGTTTTCAATCGGTTCCAACGATTTGACACAATTGACCCTGGGCGTCGATCGCGATTCAGAAATCGTTGCCGACGTGTTTGATGAACGAAATGAGGCGGTCAAGCGATCGATCGCATCGGTCATCCAAGCCGCCAAGTCAAACGGCGCCAAGATTGGCATTTGCGGACAAGCCCCCAGTGACTATCCGGACTTCGCCGAGTTCTTGGTACAGCAAGGCATCGACAGTATTTCATTGACACCCGACGCGTTGTTGAAAACAACGATCCACGTGCTGGAGGTGGAAGGTCGGCAAGTCGATACGCCAGCTTAAAACAACGGATCGACGAGAGTCCGAAATCATATCGGTTGTCAAGTTTTCATCCCACACAAAGACAAAACGCGGTGCCCTGGACTGCGACACCGCTTTGTCTTTTGCGCACGTTTCGGCTAATCATTCGTCATACGAATCGAGGGGATAGATTTCTTCAAATTTGCGAATCTTCAAAGTTTTCACTTCGATCGTACTTTCGTCCGAACGCAGAATATCGTGATCGCCACCGCCGTGGATTTCGCCGACATCACCGACTCGGACGAAGGAGACTTCTGCGGTGTCGTTGTCGTCACCTAAGTACAAATGTGCGTCATCACCGACCTCCACGTTTCTGACTCGTACATAGTCCGATCCGTCATGGCCGTAGGCGAAGTAGTCGTCGCGAACGCGAAGGTACTCGTGCAAGATTTGATCGTTTCCGTCACCCGCGATGACTTTTGCATCATCACCGATCTCGGCATAGTCAAACAACATCCAATCGTTTCCTTTGCCCAAATCTGCGATGAAGTCGCCACCGACTCTTGCGCCCGCCAACGGGACTCCGTCGGTCCCGGCAGTCGCCCGCTCGTCTCCGCTTCCCAGTGAAACACGATCATCACCTGATTTCGTGATCACGCTGGCCAAGTCATTGATCACGCTTCCTGCGCCGATCTCGACATAATCGCGTCCGTCGGTTCCACGGTAGATCAGATCGTCCCCGACATAGGAGGCTCGCATCGCAAAGAGATTCGCGTCGCCCGAAACATCCACGAACAAGTCGTCCGGTATGATCGCGCCGACGATTTCTTCGTAGTACATCCCGCCGGGACCTTCATAGTCTTCTGCCTCCGCGGCGATGGGGCCATCGTTGTAGACGTCAACGACCTTACCCAACACGACCGACAAATCGGCACCTGCAATATCGATAAACAGGTCATCGCCGATCGGGACTTCGTGAACACCTTCGTAACCGTATTCCAGCCTCAGTAAACCTGGTTGCGGGCTCCAGATCACCAGTGTGTCTTCGGTTCCGGTGAAATCGACAAATACATCCTTGCCGCGGACTTTAACGGCAACATTTCCGTTGTGAGATTCTGTGTCAGTCTCGCCGTCATCCGAATCATCCGTTTCTGCAGGCAAAGGCGTAACCACTTGACGCGAGAGCCCATTGACCACCATCAGTGCATCACCAGAGGTAACCTTTTCATCGCCGTTGACGTCCATATACATCACGCTGGGGGCGGCCTCGCCTTCGGACGCAAGGGTTGAACGATTGAGATAGTTGATCACCGCCAACGCATCACTGGCCGAAACCAAATCGTCCCCATTGACGTCTAGCGGGTTCGTTTCATTGGTCAAATCACCGGCCAACAAGTAACGATCGCTTAGTCGTTCCATTCGCAAACGACGATGTGCCGGTCGCGGGCGGCCTTGGCTACGGGTACGTGAATTAACTTCGATTCGACGTGTCTGTGATTTCATCTCGAATGTCTCCCATCTCAAGAAATAACGAACCAATGACTCAAAGCATCAATCGCCCTGCGTGCGCAGTGTACCACTGCTCTTTTTCGCGATGTACCAATGTTCCTAGGTTTATTCCTAAGTTTTAGCGTCCCGTTTTTATGGCATTTCTAGCCTTTGACGTTCGCCGGGACGAGTGTCTGCATGTACCGGTGATTGGGGTAAATGGTGAATGCCTGAATCCAAATCCCTGAACCCAAATCCCTGAACCCAAATCATAAAACGCAAATCATATACCGTCGATTCATTGCGGGTCGTTCAGGACGCTGCCAGAGAACGCTTCTGCCAATGTGGGCATCCTGTCACACATCGGCATCCTAAGCGCGCCCGAACGGAACTGTAGGGCAAAAGCCGAAAGCGGAACGACGGGACGCAGCGACCAAACGAACAGCTCGATCCGCTCAAACAGCTCGAACAGCTCGTCGGCGGTGTGGCGGACGGATCGCTAAGGTCACGAAAGTCGAAACGACAGACGTCCATCACAGCGGACCTTAGGCTCGCCGAAAACGCGTCCAACATCGAATCGGGACTCGCTGTCACGGCGTGGCACTCAACGTTTCTGCGGCTTTGAGTTCACACGACTGCCGGTCGGCACAACTCTTGCATGGTCCAGTCAATCGGTTGGTTGTCGCCAACCGAACCGATCAAACAAAAGCCATGAGGAGCACAAAATGAGCCAGGAAACAGAATCTCTGTCGGAAATGCACACCGATCATCGCCACTGGAAAAATGAGCTAGCGATGTGGCGTGATGACCTTCAGCAATGGCGATCCCAGCACGCAACCGCTCAACAGTCGCTGAAACAAATATCCGACATGATTGCCGATCACGAAAACACGATCAATGCGCACGAACACAAAATACAAGT
Organism: uncultured Pirellulaceae bacterium; assembly: GCA_963975425.1. Lineage (GTDB taxonomy): Bacteria > Planctomycetota > Planctomycetia > Pirellulales > Pirellulaceae > CAXBGS01. The sequence goes on along the minus strand of CAXBGS010000001.1, from coordinate 1,104,932 downwards.
CATCGAAAAGACCTTAGACGAACATGAAAAAGTGATGGCCGAAAGTCTGCGAGGTGGCTCCGATCCTTATCTGGACGACGCGCTAACGGAACGTCATGAAGAGCAAGTTTCCTCGATCGCGCAGCAGCGGGAAATCCACGAACGCGTCAAGAAACAACACCACACCTCGATGGCACAAGTCGCCATCCTGAAGTCTGCATTCGAATCGCAAATGTAAACCAAGCGAGCGTGCCATTCGGGTTCGCTTGCATGGGAATTCAAGCCTATCGACGCGTCTGTCATCGATCAGGCGCTCTTAGATGACAATTCAATTCGTCACCGATGGACAATATTATGAAGATCTCTCTTCCCATTCTGGCCCTGCTGTTCTGTGTACAGCTCGGCTGTGCTCCTGATCCAAAGTCGGGCGACGGATTTACTTTGCCCGAAGGCGATCCGGACCAAGGTCGTTTAACTTTCACTCAACTGAAATGCCAAGCCTGCCATACCATCAGGGGCATCGAATTTGAAGAATCAGAACTGTCGGATTCGGAGACGCCCAACCAGAAAATGATCGCTCTCGGAGGCGAAAAACCCTACGTGACCACTTATGGCGATCTGGTCACATCGATTATCAATCCTTCGCACCGCTTCGCCGCCGGATACACCGATGAAGAAATCAAATCCGACGGCGTTTCGAAGATGCGACTGTATAACGATGAAATGACAATCACCCAATTGTCAGACTTGGTCACTTTTTTGGAATCTCATTACGAAGTCAGAGCCTATCACCCGACTCCGTACATGCCGTATTACTAAGCCCGATCGATCCGCTAGAAGCCACGAGACGCTCTGAAACAACGCCTCGCAAACACATGCGATATGTGCGAAATCAACGTCACACTATCGGCGGCAACACTGTGGGGTGATGGATCAAGGTCGGCAAGGTCAATCCCGAATGTGTCGGCGCGCATCGACCAGTCGTTCATCGGCGATCATGCGCACCAGATCGGTCGTCGTGATGATTCCGACCAGGATGCCTTTGTCGGTGACCGGCATGCGGTGGATTTCGTGATCGACCAAACGCTTCGCGACATCGGCGATGGGTTGATCGATGCGGGCGGTGAAGGGATTTGTGACCATCACATCCTTAACGCACAAACTTTCAATTCGCTCACCAACGCGATCAGCGATATCCTTCAGCGACGCCATCTCGATCTCGTAAAAATTCCGTTCGTCAAAGTGAAAGTCCGATGTGACCTCGGCGACTTCTCGTTCGGCGCACAATTGGCGAACGATATCGGATCGAGAAACCACACCGACCAACTGGTTGTCATCGACGACCGGGCATCCACTGACATGGGCACGTAACAACTCCGCTTCCAATTCAGGCAGAGTCATGGTCGATCGGACCGTCTTGACATCGGTTCGCATCACGTCGGCAACGGTGAGTGCGGCGTTCTTGTGTATCATGAGAGAGTTCATTCCGCTGCGAGAGGTTCCAGTTGGTTCGGCAGGTAGCCGTGATGCCACGCTCATCATCGAACTTGAATCACGGCGTAGATGCAAAGAGCGTGCCTGCGGCAATTTTGCCCGCAAGAATCCGGCGGCAAGGTCGCAGAGTGATGTCGCGAAAAGCGGCCAAAAGTCCGTGCGACCGTGGCTCTCGGTACTCGGTGTCGAACGTCTCTCCTTTACATCGGCTCGGTTTTGGCACTCCGGTTGCACGCTAAGATGTCGTCGAAAATCCTCTTGCCACTAAACCGATGCAAAAGAATCCAACGTCGCTAAAACTTGTGTGTTCGCATTGTCTATCCGTCAATCGCGTGCCGGTGTCCAGAAAGTTTGACTCCCCAGTTTGTGGTAAGTGCAAACAGACGCTGCTGCCTTCGCATCCGATCGACCTTACGGACGACACATTCACCAAATTCGTCTCGAAAACGGAAGTTCCCGTGGTCGTGGATTTCTGGGCACCCTGGTGTGGTCCCTGCCGCATGATGGCGCCCGCGTTTGCGCAAGCGGCGTCACAGCTTGCGTCGCAAGTTGTTTTGGCAAAATTGAACACCGAAAATAGCCCACTGACGTCTTCTCGTTTCGCAATCTCTGGCATTCCGACCATGATCCTGTTTCGGAACGGGCGAGAGTTGTCTCGGCAATCCGGCGCATTGGACGCTGATCAGATTGTTCAATGGGTGTCTTCGTCGATTCGATAAGCTATCCCGCGCGAGGCAAGCTGCCGAGTTGCGACATATCGGAACGAACTTCTCTGCATGATGCGTATGTGCGAATAGGAACACTCCACGATTCCAGATGCACGCCGATCGCACAAATGGTGGTTCAATCGCACACTCTGCGTTGGGACGTAGCGGCTAACATCATGCCGGTGTCCGATGCAAGCACAGTCGTAATCGGCCATAGATTCAGCGTCCTGACTTTGGCATCACAGTTGCGTTTGCAAACGATATTGGGTCGGCGTGCGAATCTCCGACGCTTGACCAACCCATATCAAAGCGAACGCTCGCTCTAAGAATGAACATCGCGAGATGATAGAAAGAAGTTTTGGATCGATGGATGATGAACCCCGCATTGCTTATTTTTCGATGGAAATCGCTGTCGATCCGGATGTTCCAACTTATTCCGGCGGCCTTGGCGTTTTAGCTGGCGATACGATTCGAGCGGCGGCGGATTTGCATCTGCCAATGGTTGCGGTCACTCTGCTAGACCGACGCGGATATTTTTTTCAACGGTTGGACGCGACCGGGCATCAAACAGAAGAACCGGTGCACTGGTCGATTGCTGATTTCCTAACGGACACGGGAATTTATGCAACTGTCACAATCGAGGGTCGCGACGTGCGTCTGAAAGCATGGCGCTATGACGTGACCGCGGACGATGGGTATCGGGTACCGGTCTATTTTCTAGATGCCGATCTACCAGAAAACTCTGATGCAGACCGCATCCTGACGGACCAGTTGTACGGCGGCGATCATCGATACCGGCTTTGCCAGGAGGTCCTGCTGGGGATCGGCGGAGTCCGCATGTTGCGTTCGTTTGGGCATCTGAACCTGGAACGGTTTCACATGAACGAAGGGCACGCAGCGCTGCTGACGATCGAATTGCTGCGGGAACATCGCGTGGCGGCGGGGCGGAACGAATTGATAACCGAAGACTATGCGGCCGTGCGGCGTCAGTGCGTTTTTACGACACACACCCCGGTTCCCGCTGGTCATGACCGATTCAACATCGACTTGGTCGAGCAAGTCCTGGGCAAAAGAGAGCTCTGCGGGATCTCCGATGCCATCTGTCACGCCGGCCAACTGAATATGACCTACGTGGCGCTTGCCTTGAGCCATTATGTCAACGGCGTGGCAAAGAAACACAGCGAAGTATCCCAGTTGATGTTCGCCGAATACGACATCGACTCCATCACCAACGGCGTGCATGCGGCGACCTGGGTGTCGCCATCGTTTGCCGGTTTATTTGACAAATACATCACCAATTGGCGACGAGACAATTTCAGTCTGCGTTACGCATTGTCGATTCCCGATAATGAGATCTGGCTTGCGCACCAACTGGCCAAACGTGAATTACTCGGACGCGTCAATCGTCAAACGAACACGGGCTTTGACGTCGACGTGTTGACGTTGGGATTCGGCCGCCGCGCGGCAAGCTACAAGCGGCCCGCCTTGCTAATGGAAGATATCGATCGATTGCGGCGTATCAGTCGCGACGTCGGTCGACTGCAGATCATTTATGCGGGCAAAGCTCACCCCAGTGACGAACAAGGCAAAGAACTGATCAAGCAAATCATTCAATATGGGCACGAACTTGGCACCGACGTCCCTGTGGCATATTTACCCAACTATGACATGCGACTTGGCGGATTGATGACGGCGGGTGTCGACGTTTGGCTGAACACCCCCGAACCGCCCAATGAGGCATCGGGGACCAGCGGAATGAAGGCTGCGCTCAATGGCGTGCCTTCGCTGAGCGTCTTGGACGGATGGTGGATCGAGGGATGCATCGAAGGGGTCACTGGCTGGGCAATCGGTCACCGCAACAGCCAGGTTCACGGTGCGAATGCCAACGCATTGTACGATTCGCTGGAAGAATCCGTGGTTCCGATGTTCTATAACGATCGCGAACGATTCATCGACGTGATGCGTCATTCGATCGCGTTGAACGGATCATTCTTTAATACGCAACGCATGGTGCACGAGTACATGGTCAAGTCCTACTCGATCGGCAACCCAATCACCCGAACCGCTCGCGTCGATGGCCCCAAATCCCCACGAGCGCCGACGTTGTCTTAGCCGTGATGGCAAGTTCCAAACGATTCTTGCGCCGCAACACGTATCACCTCTCAGTTGCAGGATGAAGACCAAACGCCGAGTCACTGGATCAAACGGTTAGAATGTCTGCGGTTAGTGGGCTCGGTTGGGTAAGGCAGTGACATGACAATGCGTTTCGTTTTGATGTCTTTAATAGTCGCCGCACTTCTAACGTCGATTTTTTACAGCAGTTGGTACACCGCCCCTCAGCGCGTCTCGGGCTTTATCGAAGCCGATGAAATTCGCCTCGGGTCACGCGTCGGGGGACGTGTCGCGCGAGTCTATGTCCGTGAAGGCCAAACCGTCGATCACGGCGACGTGCTTGTCGAACTTGAACCATTTGATCTGCTGGAAAGAGAAGCGCAGCTGGAATATTCCCTCGTGGCAGCCGAGGCGGAATACAAACGCCTCTCTGCAGGATTCCGCGACGAAGAAAAATTGCAAGCCAAAGCGAAAGTGGATCAATTGCAAGCTCGGTTGGAACTCTTGCAGTCGGGTCCGCGCAAGGAGGAAATCGAAGCGGCACGCGGTCGACTTGTAGCCGCTCAGGTCGAAAAAAGACTCGCCGAGCAGACGTCAACACGATTATCACGTCTCGTTCGTGAAAACGCGGTTTCGAAACAGGAGGTCGACAACGCTCGCGAGGCCCTCGAAGCCGCATCCGCCAATGTCGACGTGCGGCAGCAAGAACTGAATTTGCTGGAAGCCGGCACACGACCGGAAGAGTTGCAGGAAGCCGCGGCCCGCGTCGAAGAGGCTCGTCAGGCATGGCAACTGATCTTAAGGGGTTATCGTCCCGAGGAAATTGAACAGGCCAAAGCCGCCCGGGACGCGGCACAAGCCGCGTTGGACGCGATACGAAAACAAAAAGAGGAACTCAGTATCAAGAGTCCTATCGATGGGATCGTCGAAGCGATCGATCTGCAACCGGGCGACATGGTTGCAGCCGGCGCACCGGTGTTGGCAATGCTGGACAAGAGTGAACTGTGGGTACGGGCTTACGTACCGCAAAACCGAGTCGGCATTCAAGTCGGTCAACGCGTCCGCGTGACCGTCGACAGCTATCCCGATCAACCCTTTACCGGCGAGATTTCTTATGTCGCGAGGCAAGCCGAGTTCACCCCCAGCAACGTCCAGACGGTTGAGGAACGTTCGAAGCAGGTGTTTCGAATCAAAGTAACGATCGAGCATGATCGCGACCAATTGCGACCTGGCATGATGGCCGATGTATGGCTGGATAGCGTGAGCGTAAAAGAATGAATGCACCCGTCATTGATGTTCGCTCGCTATCTCGTTCTTTCGGTTCGCTGGTCGCCGTTCAGGACGTCAGTTTTACAGTGCATCGCGGTTCGATTTTCGGGTTATTGGGACCCAACGGCAGCGGCAAGTCGACAATCATCCGCATGTTACTGGGAATCCTTCCGCCCAGCAGCGGCGATGCCAGCGTGTTCGGACTGGATGTGCGCAACAATGCCGAGCGAATCAAGCCTCGCGTCGGATACATGTCACAGCAATTCAGTCTTTATGGCGACTTGTCTGTGCAAGAGAACTTGGATTTCTATGGACGTATTTATGGCTTGGACCGCGAACAAGTTTCCCGCCGTCGCGACGAAGTTCTTGCCCTGACGGGCATTGCCGACCGATTACCGCAACTGGCTGCGACTCTTTCTGGTGGCTGGAAGCAACGTCTCGCCCTGGCCTGCTCTTTGATGCACGAACCCGACGTTCTGTTTCTGGATGAACCAACCGCCGGTATCGATCCCGTCGCCAGGCGTCATTTGTGGGATTTGTTGTTCGATCTTTCTGGACGAGGCGTAACGTTATTCGTCACGACGCACTACATGGACGAAGCAGAGCGTTGCACGGAAGTCGGCTACATCTATCAATCTCAATTATTGGTACTCGGTAAACCACATCAATTGAAACAGTTGCCGGAAGTGAATCCGCCGGGAACCAGGCGGTACGAAATCCGTCTGCCCAGTCCTGCGCAGCACTTGGCCGGTCTGCGCCGGTTGCCAGAGGTCCGCGATGCCACTTTATTCGGCGAAAGCATTCACTTGTTGATCGATCAATCACGTTCGCCGCAGGCCGCACTTGATGAACTGGGGCTACCGACGCCAAGCGATATGCGAGAGATCGCACCAAGCTTGGAAGACGTCTTTGTGACGCTGACCAGCAACGCCGAGCAACGAAAACTGCCAACGCCAGTTCACGACAAAGACGACTTAGCCGACCATCCGATTGCAAGTCCGCCGAACGTCTTTTCAACCGGTCACGTGCACGTCGACGTAGATGAAAGCAGAACGGATCTGGCTGGTGACCGGATCAGCGATCGCCGTGATGGCGTACCAGCGGGGCATCGCACAACCTGGGCAGGTCTCTGGGCCGTCTTGATCAAGGAACTGATTCACATCCGTCGACAACCCAGCACGATGTTTTTCATGTTGGTCGTGCCCACGATGCAAACCATTATTTTTGGTTATGCGATTGACACTCAAATCGAAAACATACCGTCGATCGTATTCAACATGGACGGTCGTCAAATGTCGCGGGAATTGACCGCCGCGTTTGAAAACACGCGTCGGTTTCGAATCATCGATCATGTATGGGACGAAGAATCGTTTCAGCGAGCGCTGACATCGGGGCGGGCAAAGGTCGGAATCCGCATTCCGCCCGCATACGTCGACCAATTATTGCGAGGCGAACAAGCTCGGATTCAAGTCTTAATCGACGGAAGCGATTCGCAAGTCGCGACCACGGCACAAAGCACGGCGCAACTGCTTGGAACGAATCTCTCGATCCAGATGGCTCGGGTCAAAGGCGAAGCATTGCAATTGGCGCCCGCCCGTCTTGCTTCGGGCGAAGGCGCACTTCCAATCGAAGTGCGAACGAGAATGTTGTACAACCCGGATCTGCAAAGTTCCCACTTTTTCGTACCGGGATTGGTCGGAATCATATTGCAATTGGTCACGCTGTTTCTCACGTCATTCGCTGTCGTCCGAGAACGCGAACTCGGCACACTTGAACAACTTTTCGTGACTCCCGTGGGCCGCGCCGGCTTGTTGCTTGGCAAACTGCTGCCCTACGCCTTGGTCGGATTTGTATCGTTGCTGACGGTGTTGGTCGTCATGATCTATGTCTTCGGCGTTAGGATTCACGGCAGCATCACATTGCTGCTCGGACTTTCGATGTTGTTCATGATCTGTTCGCTCGCGCTCGGATTGCTGGTCTCGACACTTGCCAAAACACAATTGGAAGCGATTCAATTCGCGTTCGTCATCATGCTTCCATCGGTGTTGCTATCTGGGTTCGTTTTTCCTCGCAGCGAGATGCCGACGCTCATCTATTGGGCGACATTTGCAATCCCGGTTACCTATTACATCGAAATACTGCGGGGCATTGTCCTGCGCGGCGCTGACTTGGCGGACCTGACACCGTCCGTCATCGGACTAACCATCTGCGGAATGATCGTGTTGTTGCTCAGCGTCATAAGATTTCAAAAACGCCTGACCTGAGTGCACCAGAGCTTTGGCATCAAACTTGTATTTCTGTCAATTCGAATTCACACAAATCTGTGTGCCGTCCTTGAATCATCTCGGCTGCATCCGACGAAGCCGAGATTGAAATTTTGTCGTCGGATAGGACAACGTGGTCATGCATCAGTGGGAAAAAACCGAAGGCGCGCCCTTTCCACTAGGAGCGACGTGGATTGAGGAAGATCAAGCTTATAACTTTTCGCTCTATTCCAAACACGCGGAAACCGTTCAGCTGCAGTTGTACACAGCCGATGACTTGGTAAGTCCCGCGTTTACGTATGTGCTGGACTATCGAAAGAATAAATCTGGACCCGTTTGGCATTGTCGTCTTTATGCTCGTGACTTGGCGAACGTGGTCTACTACGGATACCGCGTTGATGGGCCAGCACCTCAGCAAGGTTACAACTGGCACTGTTTCGATTTTGAGAAGATTTTGCTCGATCCCTGCGCCCGCAGTGTCTTTTTCCCTGACGATTTCTCTCGAGAGGCGGCACGGCGACCTGGATCGAACGCCGGCCAAGCCGCTTTGGGCGTTTTGCCGACAAGCTTATGCGAATTTCAGTGGCAGGATGATATCCAACCCCATCACGATAGCGATCTTGTTATCTATGAAATGCACGTCAAAGGGTTCACCGAACACCCTAGTTCCCGTGTTAGCGAATCGCATCGTGGCACGTTCTTAGGCATCGTTGACAAGATTCCATACCTGGTCGAGCTCGGCATCACGGCTGTCGAACTGATGCCGGTCTTTCAGTTCGATCCCGATGCGAATGACTATTGGGGATACATGCCGATCAACTTTTATTCGCCTCACCACGCGTATTCGACGCGCCGGGGCGAATGTCAACAACAGCACGAGTTCCGAACGATGGTTCGTCAGCTACACGCGGCCGACATCGAAGTCATCTTGGACGTCGTCTATAACCACACCGGTGAAGGCGATCATCGTGGGCCGGTCTATAGTTTTAAAGGGATCGACAACAGCACGTATTACATGACCACGGGAAATCCGCGAGCGCCATTTGCCAATCACAGCGGGACCGGCAATACGCTGCATACCGCTAATCGCGCCGTAAGACGACACATCGTCGATAGTCTGCACTTCTGGGACTCGGAGATGAGAATCGACGGCTTTCGTTTTGATTTGGCATCGGTCTTCACACGCAATTCCGATGGATCGATCAATCTTACGGACCCGCCCATTATCAGCGAGATCGGAACCAACGCAGAACTTGCCAACAATCGACTGATCGCCGAACCATGGGACGCGGATGATCAGTTTCAGCTGGGCCAGAAATTCCCCGGCGAACGATGGATGCAATGGAACGCGCACTATCGCGACACGCTACAGAGATTCGTTCGAGGCGACAAAGGCCTCGTCGGCGAATTGATGCTGCGGCTGTACGGAAGCGATGATCTGTTTCCCGATGATCGTATGCATGCGTATCAACCCAGACTCAGCGTCAACTATATCACTTCACACGACGGGTTCACCCTGTACGACTTGGTCGCCTACAACCAAAAGCGTAATTGGGCAAATGGGCACGACAATGCCGACGGTTCGAATGAATCGAGCTGGAATTGCGGCTGGGAAGGAGACGAGGAAGTTCCAGCGGAGATCATCGCGCTGCGAAAGCAACAAGTCAAGAATTTCGTCACGCTATTGATGCTTTCCAACGGAACCCCCATGTTTCGCATGGGTGACGAATTCCTGCAGACACAGGGCGGCAACAATAATCCGTACAACCAAGACAATGAAACAAGCTGGTTGGATTGGCGACGGTTGGAAAGAAACAAAGATGTCTTTCGATTCTTTAAGCTGCTGATCGAGTTTCGAAAATCGCATCCTTCCATCAGCCGATCACGATTTTGGCGGGATGACGTTAAGTGGTACGGTGCCGATCATCTGGTCGACATGTCGCATGCTTCTCAGCAACTTGCATTTTGCTTACACGGTGAATCACAAAACGACTCGGACATCTATGTCATGATTAATGTGTCATCAGAAGCAGTTCGGTTCGGCATTCACGAAGGGACGATGGGGCAATGGAAGCGCGTGCTGGACACATCATTGGCCAGCCCGGACGACTTTTGCGACCCGGACGTCGCACCCCTTCAGTCGGTGACCTACGATGTCAGCGCAAGGTCCGTTGTGGTTCTGATACGGACAGGTCTCGAAAGAGCACCCCGAAGCACTCTCACGATCAAGTCGAAATAGCGGCATGGAACACCCACGTAGTGGAAACGCCCACGTAATGGAAACGCCCGCTACATATGCTTAGGACAGTGCGCGTTGTGTCACATCTGCCGTGCGGATGTGATCGGGTTACAAAGATTGACGGATTCGATGAAAGCCTTCGCGCAGTTCCTCGCCAACCAACTTTAACGAATCCCATACGTCGTCGGACGTTTCTTTCACGGCATCCTTCAGCGGTTCGTAGTCGTCATTCAACTGGATAAACCGATCATTCAGCTGATTCCATTGATCCTGAACCTCTTTTCCTGCTAAATGCATTTGCAGATTCAGTTCATCTCGCTCGTGTCGTAACCCTCGCATCAGTTCGGCCACGACCTTGTTCCGACCACTCATTTTGTTGATCTCTCAAAAGACTATTTAGCCAGTTTGGTTCGAGGGCATACTTGGCACATCCCGTGCCAACGCAGTTTCCTCCGACATCCGAGGGATGTTGGTTGACGGCCACGGAGTGGTCAGGTGACCGTCATGTATTGATGGCGATCGAAGCCGTCTCGGCTTGGTCATTGATGATCTTTGTCCACGAGTAGACCTGTAGCGGTGGCAGGTTGAAGGCGACCGATTGAGTCTTCGCCGGTCCGAACAGCGGCCGCGCAAAACTGCGAATATCTTCGCGAAGCTGATAGGCGATGAATGTACCGCCGGGGGACAATACGTGATGAATCGATCGGGTGATTCGCTTGGCCGTTCCGGTGGGTAAGGCGCTAAACGGTATGCCGGATACGACGACATCGACACAGGAAATATTTTGTTGCGCAAGAATGTCGATTAATTCGGACGCATCCCCGTGGACCGTGGTAAGTCTCGGATCGTCGATCTCGCGGGTCGCCTCGGCAAGTTCTGGTGATTTCTCGATCGCCAGCAATCGGCTGTTGGGGCCCATCCGTTTCAGCAGGGCAAGTGTGGTGTCGCCGGCACCGGGACCAAGTTCGACCACCACGTTTGCCGATCGAATACAGTGGCGGTCAGCAATCGCTTCGGTCAGGTAGGTCGAACTGGGGCAAACACTGGCGACCTGAAACGGTTGTTGAATCCAAGCTTTCAGGACCAAGCACGTTCGCCGGAAATAGGAAGGCGACCGCGGTCGCTGAATTGCAAAACCCATGATTGTCTCTCGATCAGCTAATGGCTTCGGATGGGCGTTTCAACTGTTCAACGACCCGTACCGCCCCGTGTTCCGGACGGATACCACTGCCGTGCAGAACGGCGTAGGCCTGTGTCGCCTCTGCGCCCAACAGCACGATGATGGCGGTGTAGTACACCCACACCAGCAGCACGGCTAATGAGGCAGCGGCAGCGCCAAGTTGTGCACCTGGTTCGCTATATTCAAAATAGAACTGCAACGCATACCGACCGAGCAAAAAAAGCACCGTGGTCATTGTCGCGCCGACAAGAACATCTTTCCATTGGACAATTGCATCGGGCATGTACTTAAAGATGGTTGCGAACATCACCAACACGACCAAGGCTTGGACACCAAAGTTAATCGTTTCGCCAAGTGTTCCGGACACGCCAATCATTTCGCTGACACCTTGCAACACTGACGACACAATCAATGACACCAGCAATAGGAATCCCAATCCTAAAATCATCCCAAAAGACACCAGGCGTTTGCCCACCATGTCGATCCAACCAGTCTGTTCCGGGTCTGGCTTCACTTCCCAAACTTGATTCAATGCCGCTTGCAGCGCTGCGACGACTCCTGTTGCACCGATAACGATCCCTGCAAAACTGAGCAAGGTTTTCCACCACTTTCCGCCCGCGTTTTGATTGTTTTCTAAGATTGTCGTGATCTCTTCGGTTGCAGCTGGGTTACCGATCATTTGCGCCGCTTGGCTCTTGAGAACGCTCTCTGCTTTCGCCTGGGCAGCGTCTCCTTCGTACATGACCGACAATCCGAAAGTCAGAATTGTCAGTAACAAGTACAGCAGCGGCGGGAGCGCAAAGGCGGTGTAATAAGCCAGCGCTGCCGCCAGCGTGGTGCAGCGGTCTTTGGAGAAATCGGCGAACGTTTTCTTTAAGAAGTTCATGAGATTGTGTGGGTCGTGGTTAACTTAAACGGCATCAGCTGCGAAGAGTAATTTCATTCGTTTGCAAATACATTTGCAAATAGTGTGCCCGAATTAGGCACACCTTTTGCGGCGTCTTTTCCGGTATTCAATACGTTTCTCACACTTCTGCCGGAGCAAATGATGACCTCACCGACTGACGGATCGACCTCTCATCCACCAACCCTGATCCAAACCAACCACGGTATCTCTTATCCATTCGTTGGACCGGCGCGTATCGGCCAAGACGAGCTGATTGATAGGGAATCGGATCGATCGGCGGACCGCGCACGCTCATCGAAACTCAATCTCGTCAACGAAAATCCAGCAAACTGAGTTGCCGCGGCTGATGCCAGTGATTGATCATTAACCACTGTGGGGTTAACCACGTCGCACGCGTTTTGCGACGGACCGATGTACCACTGAGCGGTTTTGGACTTTAGCGCATGAGATCGATGGGCATCTCACTCTGAACATGAATCCGCGAAAGCCAGCGGCGTCGCGAACCTTAGATCAAGGTCTCGCAGGCAGGATGACTATGACTGCCGATGCAGAGGACGCGATAGGTCTCACGACGACTGCTGGTGTATGCGAATCGGGACAGCTAAACCGTGTCCGCTTCGAATGCTTGGATCGTGCGATCGAGATGTGTTACACCATCTGGCGAATATCCGACGCAAACGTCGGGAACGCGAATAGCGTCGACTTTATATCGGTGGCGGTAAGATCGTGCTTCATCGCGAGTGCGAACAAGTTGATCGTTTCCTCCGCGGCTGGGCCGAGAAGATGTGCCCCGAGGATCGCATCGGTTTTGCCATCGACGATGATCTTGTAGCCCGCGACTATTTGACCCGTCTTGCGAACACTGCCCCGATCGGACGTTTCGCCGAATCGCACATCGACCGTTCGGTCCGAATTCTCAATGTGCGATTCAGACAATCCGACGGATGCAATTGCCGGAGTCGTGAACGCGACCTTGGGAATGACGCCATAATCTGGTGCGAGCACGGGATTTTTGGCAAACAGATTCTTAGCGACCATGCGAGCTTGTTCGTTGGCAACAGGTGTCAGTCGGGGCTTTCCGCTGTCGGCACAATCACCGGTCGCAAAGATAGCGTCGTTGGATACACTTCGCAAAGATTGTTCAACGCGAATTCCCTTCTTCCCATGTTCGATTCCTGCCGCGTCAAGATTCAAGCCGTCGAGGTTAGGAACGCGCCCGGCCCCGTGAACAACCAAATCACACTCAATGGTCGAACCGTCGTCGAGCTTGACCGTCAAAGCACTGTCTTTTTGAACCGACGTAACCTCTCGCCCCAATCGAAAATCAATGCCGATGTCGCGGGAATACTTTACCAACAGCTCGACAAGGTCAGGATCGAAACCAGCGAGCACTCGATCCCTCTTTTCCACAACCGCAACCTGTTTGCCACAGCGTGCCACCACGTGAGCAAACTCCATCGAGATGTAACCGCCGCCGATGAACAGGATTCGATTTGGCATCGAGGCGAGATCGAAGAATTCATCGCTGTGGGTCACATGTTCGGCACCTTCAATCGGCAGCGGGATTGGCTTCGCTCCGGTCGCTATGCAGAAAAAATCTGCGGACAGTGTTTCGCCGTTGATTTCGATCTGATTGCGACCGGTGAAACGTGCATCGCTAAGCAAGGTGGTGATTCCGTCATCTTGGAACGACTTTTCGCTCTTCCTAGCGACCGGATCGGTGAACTCGTTCTTGAAAGCGTGCAATCGCGCCCAATCGATCGAGACACCACCGTCATGAATCAATTGTTCATCGCTGCGGCGGACACGATCGACTAGTTCGGCGGCGTTGGTGTAAACCTTCTTCGGATTGCATCCGCGCAATGCGCAAACCCCACCAAATTGACGGGACTCGACAATAGCAACACGATGCCCCGCCCTCGCGACATTCGTGGCCACTGTGCCACCGGATGGTCCAGTACCGAGTACGATCAAATCAAAGTGGCGATCACTCATGGCAGTTCGATACCAAGACCATGATTGACTCGATTGGTAAAATTTGCCAACGCGACTGCGGCAGCAAGCGTGACGAGTTGCCGATCGTCGAGAAACGTTTTCACTTCGTCGACAACCGCTGTGTCCACATCAGACTTTTCCGTCAGTTGCGGGGCATAGCGTAAAACGCTGCGCTCTTTTTCATCGAAAAGCTCAGCCGCGTCCGCATTCATTGAATCGAGCTGCGCGTCGCTTAGACCCGCTTTCTTAGCTGCCTGTCGATGATAGTGCGAGCAATAGTCGCACTGATTCATTTGCGATGCTTTGTAATACGCGAGTTCCCGGTACTTGGCTGGTAGATCGTTCTGCAAACCGTCATTGATCTGCGTTACGCCTCCCAGCACGTCTGGTTGATGAGCGAGTGTGCTGAATAAATTGAGCGACTGTCCAAACTTTTCTTCAATGGCTTCAAGCAGGGGTTTTGAGTCCTTGGGAGCTTCATCTATTGTGAGTGGTTTGGCGTGAGGCATGATGTTCGTTCCTTGGTAATGGATCTCTTCTTGAATAAATCAAGCAACAAATCGTTAGAGGAATTGCTGTAGGCATCGACCCAGCAACTAAAAGCAGCATCGCTATGGCTAGCGATTAATACAGGGTGGGACCTGATAGGCCGCCTTCTCAGTTTGGGTAACCAAGATCGACAACGCGTGGGCAGAAATGACAGCTGATGAATGGATGCATATGTCTTGCCACCATTGCCATATCGGGAATTTTGGATAGAGGTACGATGTCTGAGCGCAGGGTTCGTAGGCCGAACATGCATTTCCCGGACCATAACCATGACGACTCGCGCAGCATCAAGAACGGCAGTTCACCGAGCTTGCAGACCGTTATCGTCGTTTCGGCATGAGACAACGTGGTCGCTATTCGATCACTTCTATCCAAGCTTCCACTGCAGAAATCATTAGAGTTTCAAAGTCGAGTTTGACTTGGCCAAAGAATTACTGCGTGCACTCGAGAGTTACTGCGTGCACGCGACGGAAGAGAGGTGGTTGGAATTTCCGGCTGACTTAGTCGACCTTCAGCTTCTGACGCGTGATCGCAAGCACCTCGGACGGAGCGGTCGCCACCACCATTAACTCATCTGGGATATTGGTCAAATTTGACGCAGTCTGTAAACGATAGATTCGTTGTTCCGCGGATTTTTTCAGATCAAACGAAACGGAGACGGAATTAAGATCCAGTAACACGAATGCTTGTTCGGGGCCGGAAAGAGTCACCTCGACGTAGGACGGCTTTGGCTCAGCGAACTCAAGATCATTCGAAAGGTTGCGGTATTCAATCGGTACCAGAAAAGTACGCTGCACCACATCGGTGTGATAAGCAAATGTGAACCAGAGCACGATCGCAACCGCGAAAGCGGCGATCCCAGACAAACCGTCTGAAACGCGGTGTTGGCGAGTTCGACCGAGTTGATCATGACGATGATCAACATAGCGAGCCAATCGGTCCGGCAAGTCCGCTGCTTCGATGACGGTTAACTCGCCATTTTCTGCGACCGTGATCGTCCCACGCTCCTCAGAGACCGCGACGATGATGGCATCGCAACATTCGGATAATCCCAGCGCGGCTGCATGCCGCGTACCGTGGGCATGACCTTTGGCGACCTGTATTGTTAATGGAAGGTGCACCCCAAGAAAAGCAATTCGATCCCTTTCGATCAGTACCGCACCGTCATGGCCCGGTGAATCAGGGTTAAAAATGCTCAGCAACAAAGGGAGGCTAATTTTGGCATCCACTTGAACACCGCCGTGGATGTGGCGGTCGAGCGGTTGCTTCCCGCCAAAAACGATAAGTGCTCCGATACGCTTTTGAGCCATCTCGTCGACGGCTTCGGTGATGGTATCGACGATGCGACGGGTTAGCGAATCGGTTGGGGTTGATCGAAACCAGCGAGCGGAGGCGAGACGCTCAAATCCGTGCCGAATGTCATGTTGGAAGACCACAACCATCGCCAAGACGGTTCCCACCAACCCATAATGGAACGCCATCCCGGTTAGATACAGATTAAGCGATCGGGCGAGTACAAAGATCAATGTCAGCCCGCCAGCGACCAACGCCAACGACCGCGACGCTCGATTTTTTAGCCATACGATAGCGACGTACAACAGCCCAGCGACGATCAGGATGTCTAAAACGTCTGCAAAACGCACTTGATCGATCAGACTGCGGATGATTGTTTGCATCGATCACCTTATTCCTTGACTTCCCGTGAATCCTGCAGAGCATTTGTCTGTGATTGCCGATTGGCCAGTGATCGTAGGGGTCCCCATCGCACAGCCAGTGAAAAGCCTTTCTCCATTTGGCTAGTCACGAATGGTTCACGCGTGTCGGTTTGCACATCAAACCTGTGAACCCATCACATCCCAAGCCGTACATTCGAAGCAATCGGTGTGCCAGATTGTCGTTGATGGAACACGGTTTGCGGCGGGTGGAGAGGTTGTAAACGCTGACCGACGATTCACTCTTAAATCAAGGTTGAACAATGGCTAACCAATTAGAAGCCCCCAAGACAGGCGACATGTACCGCTGCAAGAAATGCAAATTTGAAATTCACGTGACCAGCGGTTGCGACTGCAAAGAATGCACGACGAAGCTTGAATGCTGTGGTCAACCGCTCGAGAATGTGACCGCCGCTCCGGTTCAGAACACTTGAATGAGCGTGAACCGAACGGCCGGTATTGCGAAACGTCCGGTGAGCGAAACGAGCGGTGTTGCGAAATGTCCGGGAAACGGGCCTGATGCGTTTGATCAGTCAGTCGATGCAGTGGATACTGACAGCGACGCGAAGCATACCGCGAGAGAACGATTGCGAGAATTTGCATCAGGCTTCGTGTCTCGCTAACACGTGTGGGGATTTCCATCCCGGAACGGACTGGGACGGTCTGCGTTCGCCCACAACCGATTCGCCCACAACTCGCGGGCAGCGTGGCCGCTACAGGCGTTTTGGAACAATCAGACCAAGTCTTCTTCCATGTGTGCTTGCACCGCGTCGTTCGCCATTACTTGGTTGGCGTATCGCATCGCGGAACTTTTATTTGTGGTGACGGCGGCACTGGACAGAACGTATCCTGACGTGCCACGAGTACCAATTTGCTGGGCGTGAGCGAACCTAGCCGAACATTCCCAATCGGGCGATAGTCTGTAGAATACGCGACTCGTTTTGATAGGCACTTGAACCGAGAGCTGTGGCCATGGTGACAAATATGGTACCAACGGTCTTGGCGAATCAGCCTGAATCGACGAAAACAGCGTAAATCACGGCCTGCCCAGGTGGTGGAATTGGCAGACACAGGGGATTTAAAATCCCCCGGCTGGTAACGGCTATGCGGGTTCAAGTCCCGCCCTGGGCACTTTTGGTGCGAGTGCGAACGTGGCGTGCACTTTTGTCTGCATTCGCTGAGGAATCGTGTTGCGCTCAAAAATTCTTGACCTGGATCGCGTTTGGGCAGCCGGATTGTTGTGTCTGGTTGCATCCACTTGGCGGCTGTGGATTTATCGCGCGGACGCATTCGAGATTCCGATGGCCGGCGCGTTTGCGTCGTGGCCCGAAATCTCGCTGTGGATGCCATCGCTAGGATTGATCGTCGCAGCTCTTGCGCTACTTGGCGGAGCTTCTCGGTGGCTGTGGTGGATGGTGGCGGCGTGCCTGGTGACTGCATTTCTGATGAATCAGCACCGTCTGCAGCCCTGGGCGTACCAGTCAGCGATCTATTCCGTCGTTTTTGCGTCGATGAATTCTCCAAACACCAAGAGGTGGCTGCGACCTCTCGCGGCCAGCGTCTATCTGTATAGTGCGGCCGGTAAGTTCGACTTTCAATTCGCTCATACGGTCGGGCAAACATTCTTAGCGTCAGCGATGAGTGTCGTCGGTGGCATCCCCGAGTCTTGGTCCGACACGACACGCAGCCAACTTGCGTTGCTGTTTCCGGCCGGCGAGTTAATGATTGGAATCAGCTTATTGATTCCGCACTGTCGCAAGATCGCCGGTTGCCTGGCAATGGTGTTGCACTTGTCATTGCTGCTGGCCTTGGGTCCTTGGGGCCAAGCTCATAGTACGGGCGTCCTGGTTTGGAACATCTTGTTAGTACTGCAGGCTTACTTCCTGTTTGTTCGAACTGACCAAGCCCAAGAAGCATGGTCGCGAGAAAAGAGGTTGAGCCGGGATAGTGACGACGACAACACAGCTCGACGCGAGTACCGCCAAGGTTCAATCCTCGCCAAGATTTGCGTCATGGTGGCGCTATTTGCGCCGCTGGGTGAACGTGGCGGCTATTGGGATCACTGGCCATCATGGGCGTTGTATTCACCCCATAGCAGCCGAATACTTGTCGAGGTGCACGAATCAAGAATGAAAGACCTGACCGAGGACCTGCGGGGAATCGTCAGCGACACACCCGCAGGATCACGATGGCACGAGTTGGCGCTGGATGATTGGTCGCTGAGCAGAATCGGGGTCCCGATTTATCCGCAGGCAAGATTCCAATTGGCCGTCGCCGACCGGATCGCCACGGAGCATGATCTTGGCGACGCCATCCGAGTGATCATTCGTGGGCCGAGTGATCGTTGGACGGGACGGCGTGACGAACGTCGACTGATCGGAGCCAGCGAAATTCATCGCGAGCTGCAAAAATACTGGATCGTCGGATCGTAACCCGATTCTCAGCTGCACCGTCCGAGAGTGGACAGCAAGAATTTACTGCGCGGCGGCTTGAAACTCTCGTTTGCTTGACTCAAGTGGTTTCGGAAAGTCAGAAGGAATGTTGGTCAGCGTGACCTGCTCGGTCGCCGCCCATTCGGTTCCTCTAAGTAACGTGGTGATGAAACCGACACAGCTGAATGCATTGTCGTCGTGCCCCATCGGCGTGTGGAAAATGCGTCCTTGCCCATAGTCGATGGTCATCATCATCGGCTCGTGTCGGTCCGTCCCCTTGTATTTGGGATCCGCATAGGCGGTCGCCAAGATCGTCATATTTTCGGCCGGGCCGCGAAGCATTTGATACAGTTCGTCTTGAACATGCATCCACGCCCGAGGCATGCCTTTGGTGATCGGATGATCGGAATCGCGAACGACGATTTGGTATTCATGTTTCGGGCCATGCGATCCACCACTGCCCGGCGTGTCGTCTCGAATGACCTCGCCCTTGTCGTTCAGATAAACGTACGGACCCGACTTTTCCGTTCGCCCATCCCAGCCTCCCAGCCCGATCATTCGATTGAACTCGGGCCAATCACCAAATGAGTTATCAGCGGCGTGAACGATCACCAGCCCGCCACCACCACGAACGTACGCTTCGAGCGCCTGCTGAGTTTCTTGAGGCCAAGGAGCAGCCTTCCAACCGAAATTGCTGATGACGACGTCGTAGTCAGTGAAAGTCGGTTTGAAGTTGGGATCGGTTTTCGGCTCTTTGAGGTCTTCGTACGCCTTACCATCCTGCAGCGAAAACTGCTCTAGCAAATCGCCGCCTTTCCACGTGTATTTGGTCCGCTGCACGTCGACGGCAAAGCGATCGGAGTCCTCGAGATATGACTTCATCATGGCTGTCGTCTTTGGCCACGCGACGTGATTGTTTTGGCCATCGATGATCAAGACGCTAAGCTTGTCTTGGGCGGCGACTTCGATAGTCAACAAAGCCGCAAGTGCGAATGCGATCGATTTCAGATTTGACATTTGAACATGCTTATCGATTGGAATGATGAATTGAAATGCTGGCCGACTAGAAACCCATACGCTGCAGGATATCTGCGATCCGTCCCAAATTCATGGTAAGAACCGGATGCGAGGCTTCGAATTCTTTCGCCGACTCGCTGATTCGTTCGCTCAGTGTTACGGCGTGTTCGCTTTTGGCCGCAATCGTCGTTTCGATCTCGTCGATGGTACGTTTCAGTTTTTCAACGTCGGACGCATCCAAATGATCCGCTTGATCGAGTTCTTGCTGAACGGTTTGGAGTGCTTTGGCTAAGTCTTCGTGGCTCATGCCTGATTTTCTTTAACAACTGGTTTCTTGAAGAGCTGGGCAAACAATGCAAACGGTATCCCGAGATCTTAGCAGTTCCCGAGCGATTTATCTCAAGGCCGCGCTGCTGGTCTTCCTGGGCCTATTTGCGGCAACGCTTTTGCTGCTGCGGGCACCGCAATGGGACGTGGCCCTGTTGCTGGCCATTTGCGTGTGGGCCTGCTGCCGGGCGTACTACTTTGCGTTCTATGTGATCGAGCACTACGTCGACACCACGTATCGATTCCGCGGCTTGATCGATTTCGCCGCGTACGTGATGAATTTTCGGCGTGAAGAGAACGAGCCGGACAAGAATCCACGGCGAGACGATGAGGGGACGAAATGACGCCAAGCATGCCGGAACAGCACAGGGCTTGTTCCGGCAGGGCTTGTTACGGCAGAGCTTGTTACGGCAGCGGTTTTTCTCGCGATCGTAACATCGACCGCTGACGCTATTGGCTCAGCGGATGATCCGGTTCAAACGTCTTTCCAAGTTCGATCGGCGGCACTTTCTAAGACCGCATCGCAAACTTTTTGCGTTTCCAATGCGTCGCGGAAACTCGGGTGCATTTGCTCGCCCGTTTCTAGCGACTTTAGGAAATCAGCAACTTGGTGAATGAAGGTGTGTTCGTATCCGATATTCAATCCGGGCACCCACCAGTTTCCCATGTAGGGCATGTCACCATCGCTGATGTGGACGTCATGCCAGCCTCGGATCAGCGAATCATCGCTGTGGTCAAAATATTGAAGCCGGTGCAGGTCGTGCAGGTCCCAGCGGATCGATGCATGCTCGCCATTGATCTCGAAGGTGTAAAGCGCTTTGTGCCCGCGTGCATAGCGAGTGGACTCGAACAAGCCCAGCGATCCATTGTCAAAGTGACAGTGGAACAAGCAAGCATCGTCGATCTTGACCTCCTGCTTTTTACCGGTCTCGGCATGCACGCGTTCTTTCACAAAGGTTTCCGTCATGGCGGAAACGTCTTTGATCGAGCCGTTCAGCCAGATGGCGGTGTCAATGCAGTGTGCAAGCAGGTCGCCGGTGACGCCGCTGCCGGCCGCTTCGGCGTCCAGTCGCCATGTCGCCGCACCGCCTTGGGGAACGTCCGCATTGATCGTCCAGTCTTGCAAGAAATTGGCGCGGTAGTGAAAGATGCGACCGAGTCGGCCTTCGTCGATCAGTTGCTTGGCCAACGTGACCGCGGGGACGCGGCGATAGTTGTACCAAACCATATTGTTGACGCCGGCTTTTTCAACGGCTTGGCACATCTCTTCGCCGCCAGCCTGGTCCATCGCCAACGGTTTTTCGCACAGCACCATCTTGCCGGCTTCTGCCGCGGCGATCGATATCTCTTTGTGCAAATTGTTGGGCGTGCAAACATCGATGGCATCGATATCGTCACGCTTTAGCAGTTCGCGCCAATCGGTTTCGATCGACTCATATCCCCAATTATCGGCAAACGCCTGTGCTTTTTCCTTGTTGCGAGCACAAACGGCTTTCAAGACGGGCTTGTATTCCAGCGGAAAGAAATGATTCGCTTGGGCATACCCGTTGCTGTGCGTGCGGCCCATGAATCCATAGCCGACCATACCGATATTGATTGGTTTCATTTTCTAGTTGCGATGTAAGAGTAGAAGAATACGTAGATGGCTTTATTGTGCCGAATCATCGTCGTGACAGTCAGGCGGACTTGGGTGCGTGCGAGCAACATTGTCGCTCACCCGTGCAGAGCCGAAACGACACGACGATGGTTTTCTTGAACGTCATGCGGATGAATTACTCTTTCCAGCCGTGTGCGTCTTGCACCGACAACATGGCTGCCAAGATATCGTTCCAGGTATCCGGCTTCATCATCGTTTCGTTGGGGAACATGCATCCGTCCCAGCATATATGTCGGCAAACTTTCAGCACGTCACCGTGTTCGTCACGCAGCCAGTACCCCGCGTCGTGTGCGATGTCCAACTTTCCATTGGGATCGTTGGGCAAGCAGTGGCGCCCGGTCTTGTCATGCGAACCGGTTCCATGCACGGTCGCATCGTTTTGCGCGACATGGAAATCGATCGTCCAAGGCCGCAGCGCGTGAGTGAGTTCTTTGAGTGCGGCGTTTTTCTTTTCGACGTCCCAATCAAAGTCCTGCGGCACGATTGCGTCTTCGGGCGCGTTGTAGCCCAAGATGTACAACAGCGTGTGCGCCATGTCGGCTTGAAACCCGAGCCGTTCGGGGTGCCCGACACGTTCGAGCAGATCGACCATTTTTCGCCAGCTATGCATGCCACCCCAGCAAATCTCACCCTCGGCGGCGAGACGTTCACCGTATTCCTCGGCGATATCGCAGGCGGCCTTGAGCGTGTCGGCGATTCGCGATTGGCTGACATCAGGATTCTTGACCCATTCTTCTACCGATGCTGCGGTATCGATCCGCACAACACCGTTGGGGCGAATACCGATCTCACGAAATTTCTTGGCAATCGTGCAACCTTTGCGAACTTGCGTCAAAAACGCTTCGACCTCTTCCGGTTCGCCGGCGGCGCTGCCGCCCCCGGTGGGCGGCCAGACCGGCGCGACGACCGAGCCGATTTCTAGCCCGCGGCTTTTCACGCGGGCGGCGACGTCTTCGAGTTCAGCATCGGTTGCATCGATCGAGATGTGTGGATCGAACAGAAAAATGTCCACGCCATCAAACTTGCGTCCGTCCACTTCTGCGGCGGCCGTCAGGTCCAGCATCGTATCGAGTTCGATACAGGGATCGTTGTCTTCACCGCCTTTGCCCACCACGCCCGGCCAGACCGCGTTGTGAAGTTTCGGATAGTTATTCGGATGGTCTGCCATATTCAGCTACCTGCTTTGGGAAGGTTGGAGAGTGTGTTGGGGCCAAAGTAACGGAGACCGACGAGCGGCTCACTGCTTAGGTTTTCAATTTCCACGCCCGCAGTCGTCGCGGTGTGCGAGATGAAGACTGCATCGGTCGTGTCTTCACCGAAGCGAATCATGGCGGGTGTTTGCTGGTCCAGCGTTCCGATGCGGCGACAACCCTGGACGGTGATCCAGCGGCTGGCACCCGGATCGTTCAGTGTGCATTTTGCGCCCGGCTTCACCGCCAGCTCTTTCGCACTGAAAAGCTGTTCGCCGGCGACGCTGTCGCCTCGGACCAGACCTTCGTCCAACTTCGCTTTGCTCATTTACGGCTAATCGGGTTGTGGGATAATCTGGCTTAAAACGGAGCGTTTGGGCATCGATGGCACCCAAATGTTTTATTGTCATCACCGGCGAGGTACAAGAAGACGGCGCGGAAGAAGATGTGGCGTCGATCTCAAATCGGTTCGCTATTACCTTAATCGAAACCGCTTCCAATGCCGCGATCAGCAAGTTTGTTTTACCCCCACGAGTCACAATCATGACCGAATCAATCACCCACCGCACCCATCAACGACCCGAAAGCGGTATCGCGTGGGACAATCAGTCGCAGCTTTCCAAGACGGTCGAAACGAGACTGGGCGAAGTCCGAACGCGGCACGGGCGATTTATTGGGGGCGTCGCGGATCAGGTGGAAGTCATCGAGGTCGACACCGGACCGGCTCGTGTGCTGATCCTGCCGACGCGAGGCATGTCGATTTGGAAGGTCGAAAGCGATGGCGTTCGCTTTGGGTGGGATTCGCCCGTCGCCGGGCCGGTCCACCCTGCCCACGTCCCGTTATACGACCCGAGCGGTCTGGGTTGGCTGGAGGGGTTTGACGAATTGGTGGTCCGTTGTGGGCTGGAAAGCAACGGAGCCCCCGAGCACGACGAGAATGGGCAACTGGTTTTTCCGCTTCACGGACGTATCGGCAATCTGCCGGCCAGTTCGTTGTCGATCGAAATCAACGAGGCTTCTGGGCGCGTCGAGGTGATCGGCGAAGTGATTGAAGCACGTCTGTTCTTTAAACGACTACGCATGAGATCTCGCGTCCGTATGAATGCCGGTTCGGCGGCGATCGAATTGCTTGATGACGTGACAAACGATTTGTCGACAACGACGACGATTCAAATGCTGTATCACGTCAACGTCGGAGCGCCTGTGTTGGGCGACGGGGCGACACTGGAGGCACCGATTCTAGAACTCGCACCCAAAGACTCTTTGGCGGCCGGTGAAATGGATCAATGGAACCAGTTCGGCGCGCCAGAGAGCGGTTATGCCGAACGCGTCTATTTTGCCCGACTGCAATCGGATGACGCGAATGAGACGACTGCGATGTTGCGGTCCGCGGATGGCACCAACGGACTCGGCGTCCGATTCAACACCAATGGCTTGCCGCGGTTCATCCTGTGGAAGAACACGGGTGCCGAGAGCGATGGCTACGTGACGGGCCTGGAACCCGCGACGAACTATCCCAACGGCCGGTCGTACGAAGAGAAAGAAGGTCGCGTCGTCGAAGTCCCCTCCGGTGAAACAGTTTCCTTTCGGGTGAGTCTGTACCCGCTGACCGACGAAGCCGCCGTCAAGGAGATGTCGGCCAAGATCGAATCATTGCAAGAGATTCCCGATCCACAAATTCATTCCACACCGCGTCCAGGTTGGACACCAGGTGCGTAGGTATGCGATGTGTTTCGTTGATTAACAGCTGTTGTTGGACGGCGTTTCTTGCCGGAACTGCGCGTTGCTTGTTCCAGCCTACAGCTTGAGAATCAAAGCCTGCCCGCCGACCCAGACACTACTTCACTTTGTCGCCGGCGATTTTAAAGATGGCTAAGTGGCTGGCGCCCTTGGGGCCTTTGCCGCCGGGATACTTATAGCTCTCGGTGTCAATTTGGAACTTGCCTTCGACCGTGACCGGACGGGTAACAAAATCGGTCGTCTTGCCGGGCACCATTTCGACCATGATGCAATCGAATAGGGCTGCGCCGGGGCCAAAGCAACATTCCTGGTTGTCGCGCACCAAGACAAATTGCTTGATCCCTTTTTCTTTGAACAAGGTCGTGGGCAGGATATAGCCGCGAATTTTTACCTTCTTGCCGTGCAGCGATTTGACGTCTTCGTTCAGTTGCGATTTATCGAACGCTTGATCCTTTTCGATGTCGAACTTCAAGTCATCGAAGTTGATTTCTCCTTTCGCTCGAGCCGCGTCGCTGCTTTTGCGTGACTCGACTGTCTCGCGAGCCTCGTCGGTCGTCCCGCGAGTCTGTACGGTCGTGCCCGATCCCTCTTTCTCGGCGACCGCAGCATCGTCCGCGGTTGCAGTTGGCGATTTCGGTGCAAAATCCGGCAACGCAAATGCGCAAAGGATTCCGAAGATCGCTGCGATGAACCGTCGCTTGTTGGTTGAGATCACGGTGGGCTCGATGGAGTTTGGACTCGGTGGGGAGTCACGGAAAACGGCTAAGAAAGATCACTTCACTTGATCTGCTCTTAGTCGATAGAACACGACGTTGTCAAAGTCACTGAGTGATTGCGGCCGTCGATTCAACGTAAACTTGCCGGCAACTTTCCGCCGAGTCATACCAGATTTGATCGTCTGGCCACCGCTCAGGGTCACTTCGATCATATCACTACTACGCGGTTGTCCGCCAAAACAACAGGTCCCCAAGTCAGGCACCATGACGAACTGTCGGAGTCGTCCGCCGCCCGAGGAGGGGTGCACATAGCCTTTGATAAACACTTGTTTGCCATCGACCTGGGCGGCCAATTCAGACGGCGCATCGGGCGCCGGTTCAGGGGTCTGTAATTTATAAAACTGAACCCGCTCGTAACCGTCGGGAACCTCGGTCATGTAGATATAGCTATGCAATGCGATACCACCGACCAGCAACACGCTGTTGGCGACCAGCCCGAACTTTGCCAGCGCTAGTCCGCTGAATTCTTCGGGATACCGGATGATGCCGCGAATTGCGAAGGCCGATGCCGCGATGCCGATCAGCGACAGCGCAATCAAAGGCTCGAACGTCGGAATCAATCCGGGCAGGGCCAACACGGCAAAGATAATCGAGGCGATGGCGCCGCGGCTCAGTGCTCGATAGGGGAAATCAACCGCGTCATCCGACGCAGACATGGGAAGCTCAGCAGACATGGTTCAATTCACGGGTTTCGGATGCGTAAATTTGTTGTTGGGTTCGCGGCTCGCCGACGGCGTTGTCCATCGCGGTGCCGTGAAAACGCTTTGGTCGCGCAGCGATCAAAGGCAACCAACACGATCCGTCATTCGGGGATCGGCTGTGAACCGCCAGTCAGCAAAAGGAAGTGCGCGATCATGATGGTCGATGTAGCCATCGCCAGTACGCTGACCAGTCGCCAAGGGTTCGCCGGCCAAGTTGCAACGGGAACAATCGAACGGTCCGAAGCGATGAATCGAGGCGAATGCGGCGAAACCAGTCCGGCTAGCGTCTTGTCGTCGTCGCGGTCAACCGCCGAGCTTTTCGATTCGGTCGACTCTTTTTGAACCGGAATCGAAAAGAACGTATTGGCACGGCGAACCGACTCGGGGTCAATCTTCTCCAGTTTCTCCAATGCCTTTTCGGCCTCGGGTAACGGGCAGGCTCGCAGGTAATTGACAACCGGGACGCGGATCCAGTTGTTGTCCTGGTCCGCTTGGACAAACATTTCGGTCAATCGGTCAACTTGAGTCCAGTCGTTCCACCGCGCCAGATCGGGAATGACCAAGTCGGCCAAGTCTTTTCGGTCGAGCACCAAGTGCAGTGATTCGACCAATGCGCTGCGGGCAATCGTCTCGCCCTCGGTGCCGTGGAACCGCAGCGCCATGATCGCGGCGTACGTGTCGGCGTACGCGGCCTGTTTGTTGCCAAGAAACAATTCGTTGACGAGCGGCAATCCTTTTTCGCCGGCCAGCGTCAGGTAGCAAGCGATCAGGGCATCCAATCCCGCTCGTTTGCTTTTCTGAGTACTACGCAGCAACGCTTCTAACATCGGCAAGTCTGATTCGTTGCCGCACACGCCCAGCATGGTCAGGTACAGTCGTTTGCGATCGGTCGATGTTTCGGTGTCATTGATCCATTCAACCAACTGGTCGTGATCCATCTCGGGCTTCAACGCTTTGACGACTTCATACGGCGCGATGGCAAACTCGTCGTAAGCGTCACGGGCCAACATTGTTTCTTCGTCGGCCAAGTAGTTGTGATAGAACCGCAATCGGGCCAGTGGATCATCTTCGATTTCGGTGATGCGGCCGATGTATTTTTCGGCACGCGCCGAGACGGGCAGACACGACCACTGCATGTCCGGCGGGTCGACGCCCGAGAGCATGAATCGTCGGCCCGCTGCGACGTCACCAAAGTAGATCGCTTGGACCTCTTGCCCTTCTTTGACCAAGTCGCCGCCCTTGAGCACGCGATCGATCCGCATCATGACTTCGCCGGAATCTTTGTTGCGATCGGAATCGCCTTGGATCGCCGACGCAAACACGACGGCATCCATCGCAGACATTTCTTGCCGCAAGGTCTGTGAGACGGCGCTGCAGAACGGACAAGCGATCGCTCGGCCGGCGCCGATCAAGAGCGTGATTGAGGCTGCCGCAACAAACAGGGTCAGCGGAGTCAAACGAGAACGCATTGAAAGGACTCTTGAGAGGAAATCAGTGGAGATGACTTTATTGTAGAACAATTATCCCAATTGTTCGGTGCCGATCGGGTACCGATTGGCCGACGGGATGCCGACTGTCTGTACGGATGACTCGTTCGGCTTGCTATCGCCCCCGTGTCATTGACGCCTGTTGGTGGCGAGCATCAGCCAGAGCACGCCAAAGCACTGGACGAAAGCGGTGTTGGATGGAAAGTGGTATTGGGTTGGCAGTTCCGGGCTGTGAACGCGATCGGTTTGTTAATGATACGTGGGTTTGGCTGCTCCTGAGAAGTCTTCCTGGCAGGCGATTGGCGAGCTTTGAAGGTTTTCCACCAGAATTCCGGTGCTGAACGACTCAACCGACAGTCAGGAATGTGCCGATAGTGACGGTACATCTGTTTGTAATACCAACCTAGACACGTTTTCCGCCGTTTCGCTTCGGCAGGACACTTGTCGGATGCTTTCGAGGGGGGAAGCAGAAATGCTCCGTCATTTACTGATTGCCGCTGTAATTTCCTGCAGCTGGCTGGCCGTCAGCAGCACGGCTTCGGCCGACCAACGTGCGTACGGTCAAAACTGGGGCGGTGCAGCCGGTTCCCGTGACTGGAACCGCTTTTATCACTACCCCTATGTGTATTACCCACAAAACTTCTGGGGTCAGGACTACTATCGCAGTAGCGACAGTATGTACCATCGATACGTGCCGGAGATGCGAATCCCGGTCTACAACAAAAAGTGGCACAACTACTACCCCAGCAATCGCCGCTACCACTCGGGCCACCACTTCATCTTGGACGTGTTTTAAACGGCGTCTGGGAAGCGGTCCGCTCGGTGCACATGTCACACCCGCTGTTGTGAACACTTACCGGCGACCCGTCCGCACCTGATGTTTGATGACCGATCACGAGAAACGCCCGAAAAAACCCACGCGGTCTTCGAAGGCATCTCGTGAACTGGCCAAACGAATCAGTGCCGCGGGTGCCGCAGTTTGGTTGATCGATGGCGATGGACAGTTAGCCTATTTTTCCGATGCAGTCTCTGACTGGCTGGGGATCGACGCCCAATTGCTGTTGGGCCGAACATCCGTTGCCGGGTCTGCGATTTCGGATGACCCGCTCGATTTTCTAGCGGCCTCGCTGTCTCCGCCGCCCGGGTTAGCGACCCGGGGGACGGCATCGCTGAAGATTGATCCTGCGCCGATCGAAGGAAATTCGCCGGTGCCGATGGACGTTCGCTTTGTCCGCGTGGGTGACGGTCCGCCGCCAACCGATCACATCGCGGCTGAATTCGATTCGGCAACTCATCCACACCGAACAAGTCGTCCGTATCAGGTGTTGGCCATCGGAGGCACTTTCGATGACGCCAAGATCGATGACGAATTGCAAGACGTGGTGGCGCTGCGACAACACCTCGACGCCTGGCGTAAACGCCACTCTGGTCTGGCTGCAATTGCAACCGCCGGATGTTCAGGTGCCGCTCGGCGATTGCAGCATCGATTGAAGGTCGCCGGGTCGACACGAACGCACGTTGCCTTCTTTGGCCCAAACGGTTGCGGTGCCGAATCGATCGCCATGATGGTGCACCATCAATCCTCACCACGCGAACCGATCGTCACGGTCGAGGGTCCGCTGATGGACGCCGAGCTGCTGGATGTCACTTTGGCACCACTGGTCCATCGATTGGCCGAATCGGATCAAGCGAGAGCAACGGCGCTGCTGCGCGGTCTGGACGAAATGCCGGCCGAAGCCCAGCATCGTCTCGTCGACATACTGAAAAATTTCTCGCCTCGATTACGACTGTTGGCACTGTGCGGACAACAACCCAGTGTGTTGCGAGAACCGCTGGACGAAGCCGACAGTGACGAGTCCTATTCCGTGATCACGGATGAGCCACGTGATGGACTGTTGCCCTCGCTGATCGAATACCTGAGCACTTTGTCGGTTCGTATCGCTCCGCTGTCTTCGCGCGTCGAGGACATACCGCTGTTGGCCACCGCGGCGCTGGACGCGCGACGGGCCGCTGGTGAAGGCACCGCCGAGCGATTGAGCCGCGCGGCGCTGGACGCGTTGGTGTTGTATCCCTGGCCAGGAAACGTCGACGAATTGATCGATGCGATCGGGCATGCGGTGCGACATTCACATCAATCTTCGATCGCGGTCGAACAGTTACCGCTTGTCATTCGTTCGTTTCGAACCGGCGAAGGCATTCCCGATCGTGACGCGGCACTGCGTGTTCCGCTGGACGAAGCGATGCGCCGCTTTGAGTTGCAAATGATCAATGACGCACTCGCCCTGACCCAAGGCAATCGTGCCGAAGCGGCTCGGCGACTGGGAATCAGTCGCGCTCGATTGATACGGCGACTGGCCGACGCCGAGTCCAAGGATGCCGCGACCGACCAGGCGGACGAATGAACACACAAGCGACTTTGTTCAATCGCCAACCCGTTCGCCAATGGCACGTGTACGAATCGTCGGATCGTTGGATTCGTTTTGTAAGGCGATTCGCACCTGAGTTCGTGACCGGCGAGGATCACGTTTCGATCAAGGCGATGGGTCCGATCACGGCCGATCTACATCGAAGAATCAAGCAGTCGAGCGTCGATTCAGCGGCACAGCGAATCGTGTTGTGGCATGTCCACCGCGACAATGCCCCCCATGCCGCCGCGGCGATCGCCCAGTCGCGTGTCTTGCGATCGGCGGACGTCCATGTCGCTGCCATCGGTGACCTCTCAACCGCCGGTCAGATGGCTTTGTCAGAATTAGGTGTCAACGTGCTCATCCGTCGTCCGGAGCAATTGCCGATGCTGCGCAAGATGGTTCGGCTTCACTATGCGGTCCGAAAGTAATCCGCCGGACGTCGCCGGCAGCAGGATTCATCGATCGATCGGAAATACGCAAACCAGCCTCGGCACCGATAATTGCCGCTTTCGCAGCCGAATCCGAATCGAGACCACTTCGCATTGACCGTGTCAGTCGTCAGCATAGGGATTGTTTCGACATCGCGGATGATGACCTGATCCATCCGGTTCGTTTCACAAGCTTTGATGACTCGATAGGATTCTGAAATCCTGATCGGGCCTTGTGAAACCGATGACGCTGATCGATCGCCACCCTCGTTCCAAGTCCGACTTGCCGAACCGTTATGAGCACGCTGACCACCGATACCGTCCGAAACGCCATCGCCGACTATCCCGATCCCGAAACCGGTCGGCCGATCGACAAGATGGGACAGATCTCGGATATCCAAGTCGATGGTTCTCGCGCCCAGGTCACGATCGCCCTGTCGTCGCATTCCGCGGCGATCACCGACGATGTCCAAGATGCACTGCAGGCCAAAATTGTTGCCGCGGCGCCGGGAACGGAAGTCGATTTCAAGTTCGTCACGCATCCACGTCCGCCTGCCCGCTTGGGACAAAGCGGCATGCGTGTCAAAAGCGTGATTGCCGTGGGCAGTGGCAAAGGCGGCGTCGGAAAGAGCACCGTGGCCGCATCGATCGCGCTAACACTGCGGCGGTTGGGGTCGAAAGTGGGCCTGATGGATGCCGACGTGTACGGTCCCAGCATTCCGCATTTGCTCGGACTCTCGGGGCGTCCATCGATCACCGCGGATAAAAAGATTGAACCGATCCAACTGCCCGCTGTTGGCGATGGCATCTCGGCAATGCCCGTCATGTCGATGGGATTCCTGGTCGAACCGGATCAAGCGGTGATCTGGCGCGGACCGATGTTGCACGGATCAATCAACCAATTCTTGAACGACACGCAGTGGGGCGAACTGGACTACCTAATCATCGACATGCCGCCGGGCACGGGCGACGTCGCTCTGACCCTGTCCCAGGCGATCCCGTTGGCCGGCAGCGTCGTCGTGTGCACGCCGCAAGAAGTCGCGCTGCTGGACGCGATCAAGGCGATCAGCATGTTTCGCAAGGTGAACATTCCGATCTTGGGCATGGTCGAAAACATGAGCGGTTTCACTTGCCCGGATTGCGGCAAGACTTATGACATTTTCGGACGTGGTGGCGCTCGCGAGAAAGCCGAAGAAGTCGGCGTGGCGTTCCTGGGCGGACTGCCGATCGACATCACACTGCGAACGGCCGGTGACGCAGGCCGCTTGGCCGATGTCATTGACAACGACGAACGGGCGAGAAAGCCGCTCGAAGCGGTCACGAAGGCCCTGGTGAGGACGCTGGCGGCAAAATCCGCGAAAGAACCGCCGAAACCCAGCCTGCCGACGCTGTAAACGTAAGATTCCCGCCGGCAAAGACCGTCCCAACCCAGGGGATGCAGAATCTGGCGAAGACTAGAAAGCTTGGCAGTTTAGGGAAAATAAAAACCACGTCAAAGCAATGCTCTGACGTGGTTTCCTGGTTGTCTGGCAGGCGATTACCGCTGAATCAGCGAATAACGCTTGCTGGAAGGCACTAGCGGCGCTTTTTAGCGGCTTTTTTCTTCGTAGCACGCTTTTTAGTGGCTTTCTTCTTAGTAGCCTTCTTTTTGGTAGCGCGCTTCTTAGTAGCCTTCTTCTTGGTGGCTTTCTTCTTAGCAGCCTTCTTTTTAGTCGAACGCTTCTTAGTAGCCTTCTTCTTGGTTGCGCGCTTCTTAGTTGCGCGTTTCTTGGTTGCACGCTTCTTAGTTGCGCGCTTCTTCGTTGCCTTCTTCTTCGCTTTCTTTTTAGCCACGTTCTTCCTCCGCGAGAAAGTAAACATTGGCGAGTCCTTGTGACTTAACAAGCAGAGTTCTTAAGAAAACACCGCTGCGAACATGACTGTTCGCATCGTTGTGTTCCTAAAAACGTTACTAGGTAAGCCACCGGCCACGGCCCGCCAAACGTCATTGGTGAGTGAATCTCAAAGTGCGTTGATGTCCAACATCGTACGCATTCATCCTTTCACTCGTTTAGAAACTGCGCGTAACTTTACGCGCTTCCGCAGATTCCGCAACATCTTTTTGCAAAAAAAGTGCTTGCAAAGAAAAGTTTTTTTGATACGTGCAACCTTGTTTTCATCGAACAACAGTCAACGATCATTCAAAAAACAAAGATGAACGCGCAACAAAACTGCGTAAACAACGAGATAGAAACGTTGTTCGCACGGCTTCGCGCGAAACGTTGTTGATTCAATGACGTGTTCATCGGCGCCGAGGTGCCAAACACAAAAAATTTTGGTTTCAATGAGCGTATGCGCACATTGAAACCGCTTCGCGCGTCCGTTTTGTGTGTCGATGCGCGTCACGCGCTGTTTCACATCGCGATGAATAACTTAACGCGGCGCTGCACCGACGCGGCGAAGTTACGCCGGTGCGTTTGGACATTCAGTTGCACTGTCTTGCTTGTTTGATTGTCTTGCTTGCTGTCCTGTCTTGCTTGTCGCCAAGCTCACTTGGTTGGATCGCCGTTGGGTGTGATTCACACCGACCGTGCTTTGTTTCGGTCCACTGCTTTTCGGCGCAAACTCGCAACCGCGATCGCCTTTCACACAGGCAGTGCTATTTGCCACCCTACCGCCATCCACTACCGGTGTGCTGCAACATTTGAAAGTTGGAAACGGCAAGCGAGAGGAACAAAATGCCCAAGAATACGTTGTGACTCTGGAACCCGTACGCCGCCATCGCGCCGGCGGCAATCAGGCTGATCCAAAGCGATTGATTCGCGTCTCCGCCGCCCATCATCACCAACGACCGAGCGATCCGTCCGCCGTCGAGAGGCCATACCGGAATCAGGTTCAACAGGGCCCATAGCACCGACGGATAAATGTAGAACGAAACCATCGACAACAACCCCGCGCTGTCGATCGGGTCACCATCCAACACGCCGGGGATGCGATCCAAGCCGGCCGGGAATTGGCGAAAAATCAGCACTTGATAGCCGGCCATTTTGACCAGCGCGACGACCAGTGCGGCCGACGCGAGTTGCGCCGCCGGCCCGGCCAGGGCGATCATCAAATCCGCGCGTTGACCCATGCGACCGATCGATCGACCCGGCATCGAAGTGCTGCTGGGAATCGCAAGACCGCCGAAGTGGTACAGGACGATCGACGAGTGAATCCCGTAGGCACGAAAAGCAAACGCGTGACCTAATTCGTGGATCAAGATCGACATGAACATGCACAGTCCCCACAGCAACATCAACGGCGCTCGCCCAGGACTGGCGACATTGAGTCCGCGATCAAAACCGTCGACCAAGTTGTACCCAAACACGATCGCGGCCAACCAAAAGGTCCAACTGACGCGGACCGGAAACCCGAAGAAACTAAATCGGATGTCGTAGGGCGATTCTTGCGGTTCTTGAAGAAGCATGTGTGGGTGGATCTTTTCTTGACGATCGTTTCGGTGGTTACCGCAGGCCGTGAGACAGTGCGGTTGTTGGACAACGCGCGGGTGCGTCGATGCGCCGATGCGCTGGTAAGTCGAGTGTCATCGTATGTCGAGTGTCATGGTACGTCGGACCTCACGGTGCTGAGGACGTCGTGGTTGCGTCCGACCGCGTAGCCCGACCGCCCCAGGTAACAACGGCTTAGTCCTTGAGGTTATCGATTAAGAATGCCCACAGATCGGCATACTCGTCGATCCGCTTGCTGGTCGGCGTACCGGCACCGTGTCCGGCGCGTGTTTCGATCCGAATCAATGTCGGGTTATCACAACTCTGCGCCGCCTGCAGTGCCGCAGCGAACTTGAAACTATGGCCGGGAACAACACGATCGTCGCGATCGGCCGTGGTTACCAGCGTCGCCGGGTAACAGGTACCTGATTTTAAGTTGTGCAGTGGCGAGTACGAAAGCAGATTCTCGATTTGATCCGCTTCGTCGCTACTGCCGTACTCGGTCACCCACGCCCAACCGATCGTGAACTTGTGAAACCGCAGCATGTCCATCACGCCCACCGCGGGCAAACAGACGCCGAACAGATCGGGACGCTGGGTCATGACCGCGCCGACCAACAATCCGCCGTTGCTGCCGCCGCGGATTCCCAGCCGACTGGGCCGCGTGTACCCCTTGTCAATCAAATGTTCCGCCGCCGCAATGAAATCGTCGAAAACGTTTTGCTTGTTCAGCCGCATGCCGGCTTCGTGCCATTGTCGGCCGTATTCACCGCCACCTCGAAGGTTTGCCACGGCGTACACGCCACCGGCATCGACCCATGCGGCGCTCGCCGGTGAAAACGAGGGCGTTAGCGAAATGTTAAACCCACCGTAAGCGTACAACAGCGTTCGATTCGTCCCGTCCAGCTTCACATCCTTGCGGCGTGTCACGATGATCGGCACGCGGGTGCCGTCTTTGCTGACACAGAACAATTGCTCGGTTACAAATTCGTCAACATTCAATTCCACTTTGGGTTGCCGCCACAAGGACGCTTTCCCGGTGGACAGATCGACCCGATAGATCGACGTCGGCGTGACGTAGTTGGTAAAGCTAAAGAACGTTTCGGTGGCATCTTGCCGGCCACCGAATCCACCAACGCTGCCGACCCCCGGCAAAGGAAATTCGTCGATCAAGTCGCCATCGATTGCGTGCCGCGTCACCTTGCTGTGTGCGTCATGCAATGCGACGACGTAAAACGTCTGGTCGAACAGGCTGACCGATTCGATCACGTCCTCTGCTTCGGCAATGACCGTTTGCCAGCGGTCGCGATCCGGATTGTCCACATCGACCGCGATCAACCTGCGACGGGGCGCGTCGTTGTCGGTGACGAAGTAGAGCGTCGAATCGATCGATCCGATCCATTCGTATTCCGCATCGAAACCGGTGATCAATGGTTTGACCTGGGCGTCTTCGTTTCGCAGGTCTTTGATAAAGATTTGGGACTTCGGTTCGCTGCCCTTCCAATTGTGAATGACCAAGTAGCGGCCATCATCGGTGACTTCGGGCGAAAAACCCCATTTCGGTTCATCGTCGCGTTTGAAGATCAGCACATCATCGGCTTGATCGGTTCCCAAGGCGTGAAAGAACAGTTTCTGATTCTCGTTCGTGCCGGTCAGTTCTTCGCCTTCGGCGGGCGCATCGTACCGTGCATAAAAGAAACCACTGGCATCGGGCATCCAAGCGATACCGCTGAACTTGGCCCAGCGGATCACGTCGCTGAGATCTTGGCCGGTTTGGACATCACGAACTTTCCACGTCCGCCAATCACTGCCACCATCGGCGAGCGCGTATGCCAACAGTCTGCCGTCTTTGGTCGCGACACTGCTGGAAAGCGCGACGGTGCCATCTTCGCTAAGCGTGTTCGGATCAATCAGAACGACTCGAGCCGCGTCCAGGTCATCCGCCTTGTACAAGACGCTTTGGTTCTGCAAACCGTCGTTGTGTGTATACAGGTAGGTGTCGCCACGACGGCGTGGCAAACCATATCGTTCGTAGTTCCAAATCTTTTCAAGCCGATCACGCATGCTCGCGCGCTCGGGCAGCGCGTCCAGATAACGGCGCGTCAATTCATTTTGCGCTGCGACCCATGCTGCCGTATCTTCGCTTTCGGTGTCTTCGAGCCAGCGGTAGGGATCCGCGATGCGATGACCGTGGTACTCATCGATCACATCGACTTTCGCGGTGTCGGGATAATTCATTCGGAAAACTTGGGAACGCGGGGTCTGTGATCGTTCGGATTGTTCATTGACAGCATCACTGATGTCTTGTGCCGCGCCATCAGCTGCGACCAAGACTGAGACAATGATGAAAGTGTATAACCTCATTCCAGCAACCTCATTTGTCGGTATCGCGCCGCGGGATTGTTTCGAAATCCTGCCATTGATCTCGGCACGTTCGCGCCGAGCGGTTCGGGGCATCGAGTACTTTGACGGATTGTCGAGTTTGACGTCAAACCACCCGTGTTGGAAAGGGGCACTTGTTGTCCGGGGCCGAACAAACAACGCATGCACGATTGAGCACGATGTTTCATCGGCATCCGCTGATCGCGGTCGCTGCCGCCGCGGCGATCGGGATCTTGCTTGATAAGACTCTTGCCGTGTGTCTTGTTCCTGCCGAAACCTTGACCGGTTTGATGATTTGGGTGGGCGTGTTCGGGGTCGTCGCCTTGGCCGTCTGGAAAATACCGGAACGTCACCGGTGGTTGGTGACCGGTTTGTTGGTGATGCCGATCGCGGCGATCCGTCACCGCGTGGTTGCCGATCAGTACGATCGCGCATCGGTTTTTAGGATCGTGTCAGAGACGCCTGCACCCGCGGTCTTGGAGGGCACCATTGATCGTCCGATCGTCTTGCGGCGTCATCCACTGGCGGATTCGATTAGCCGGACCGATCAGTCACCGTGGCAAACGATGGCCGAAGTACGAATTGATTCCGCCCGTGTGGGCCAACAACAACATCCCTTCGACGGTCGTGCTTTGGTGGTCGTCGAAGGCAGGTTGGGTCCACTGTTACCCGGTGACCGTGTACGCATCTTGGGCTGGGCAAATCGATTCATGGCGCCGACCAATCCGGGTGCCAGCGATTTGCGCGACGTCTATCGCCGGCGCGGCTTACACATTCGTGTCAACGTCGACTCGGTCGATCAAATCATTCGGCTCAATCAGAACCCGGATACGTCGATGTGGAACCCGGCCTTGGCCTTGTATCGTCCCATCGCCGCGGTGGCCCGTCGCAGTCGCGACATCTTGCTGCGCCATACCGATGCCAACAGCGGCCCATTAGCAGTCGCGCTGGTTATCGGACAACGAGACTTTGTCGATCATCGAACACGAGATGCGTTGTTGGTCACCGGTACTGCGCACTTGTTGTCAGTCAGCGGGTTGCACTTGGCGATCATCGTCATCTTGGCAAGCGTCACGGCGACGCTGCTGCGTCTGCCTGTGTTTCCGCGAATCGTTTGGGTGTTGTTGGTCTGCGTGCTTTACACGGCAATCACGGGAGGCCGACCGCCGGTGATGCGTGCGTGCATCCTGGTGGTCGCCCTTTTATTTTCTCTGTTGATTCGTCGTCCCAGTCAGCCGCTGAATTCGCTGGCCTTGGCCGCCATCGTGTTGTTGCTATTCAATCCCGAGTTGCTGTTCAGTATCGGCGTTCAACTTTCGTTCTTGGCCGTGACGACGTTGTTACTGTGCGGACGGCGCGAATCGGGAACGACAGCCCAGCGCGCCTCCGAACAAGAAAAACGGCTGGATGAATTGGTCCAAGAAGCGAGACCGGTTTGGTCTGGCGCATTGCGGATCGCCGCGCATGGCACCGGTCAAATGATTTGGTTCAGTGGGTGCGTGACCGCGATCTCGTTGCCGCTGGTATGGATGCAATTTCATGTCGTCTCGCCGATCAGCGTCGTGACCAACGTCGTGTTATGGCCGCTGCTGTTCGTGTCACTCGCGGCGGGCGTGGCAACCGTTTTGTTCGGATGGATGTACGATCCATTGGCCGTTGTGCCCGGTTGGATCTGTCACGTCAGTGTGTTGGGCATGCGCAAGGTTATCGAGACGGCGACGTCCATCACCTGGGGGCACTTTTGGTTGCCTTCACCGCCGGCGGCTTGGGTCGTGACGTTCTATGTGATCCTGTTAGCACTGTTGTGGTGGCGACCGCAGAAGTCCGGACGCAAATGGCGGTTCGCATGGATCGCGTCTTGGTTGCTGGTCGCCGTGCTAGTTGCAACTCGGCCGAGCCCATTGCCCGACGGAGTGGTCGAAGCCACCTTTGTCGATGTCGGCCACGGCACATCGGTCGTGTTGCGGTTAGATGAAAACGACGTTTGGCTTTATGATTGCGGCCGACTTGGAAATGACACCGGCAGCAGTCGTGATATCGATGCGACACTTTGGTCGATGGGGGTGACACGACTCAGTGGTATCGTGTTGTCACATGCCGATGCGGACCACTACAACGCGCTGCCCGGCGTCGTGCGGCGGTTCGGTGTCGATCGCGTGATCACGCCACCGGGAATGCTGAACGAAGCGGAATCGGCATTACGTGACGCGCGGCTCGCGATCATCAAAGAGCGAATTGCGGTAAACGAAGTCTCCGCCGGTGACGTGATCACATCAGGCTTGTGGCCCATGTCGGTCATGCATCCGCCGCCGCAGCGAGTCGAAGGCAACGACAACGCGAACAGTTTGGTTTTACGCATCGATCACGGCGGCAAGTCCTTGATTTTGCCTGGCGATCTGGAACCGCCGGGCACCGAGGCTCTGATTCGGCAAGATCGCCCACCACCCGGTGGCGTCTTGATGGCACCGCATCACGGCAGTCTTCGGATGGATGCCGCATCCGTTCTGCAGTGGGCTCGACCGCGCGAAACCATTGTTAGCGGTGGTCGACGCGCCAAACGCCCAGAAGTGCGCCAGATGCTTTCGGCGGCAGGATCAGGAGTCCACGTCACGGCAAATCAGGGGGCAATTCGAATCCGAATCGATGCATCCGGCATGATCGACACGAAAAGTTGGAAAGAAACACCGTGGTCGGCCCGTTGATTCTGGCCACCAGCCTTAGCCAAGCGGGCTCATCGAGTTAGGATAGATCACAGCTTGCTCGTTGACGCATCGCATCCCTCCGTCCACTCGTCATCCTGCCACCTTCATGCTAACCATCCTTCGCGGGATTTCGATCACGTGTTTCTTTGCCAGCTATCTGGTTGTGCTGGTGCTGGAATTGCTGCGAATATGGGGCCGCGTCCCCGGTCGCGGACTCGCGGTGATTGGGATGATGTCGATCGGCCTGTTCACCCACGTGACGTACCTGGCCCTGCGAGCAACGACGGGAGAAGCGGCAGCCGACACCGGGCTGTTGGCAACCTGGACCGATTGGTCGTTGCTGGTATCGCTGGGACTGGCCGTTTGCTTTTTGATTTATTACCTGCAGCGACCCGACACGATCGTCAGTTTTTTCTTCTTGCCGATGATTCTGGCGCTGATCGGATTGGCTGTCGCGGTTAGTGACATGCAGCCGTTCACTCGCACCGAAGCGGTCGGAATCTGGCGAAGCATTCACGGCTTGGGAATGGGTATTGGCACCGGTGCCGTGTTGGTCGGATTTTTAGCGGGCGTCATGTATCTGATCAAATCGTCGTTGTTAAAACGAAAGCGAGCCGGATCGGCGCTTCGTTTGCCGACGCTCGAATCGCTGGGCCGGCTGAACCGACGCTGCCTTTTGATCAGCACCTCGGCTGTCGCGATCGGCCTGATTGCCGGGGTCGTGATGAATCTGAATCGCTGGGGACAAGTCGGTTGGACCGACACCGGCGTACTGCTGAGCGGTGCATTGTTGATTTGGTTGTTGTTGGCGACCGCGGTGGAGTTCTTTTACGCACCCGAGAGCAGCGGACGTAAAGCGGTGTATTTGACGCTTGCGAGTCTCGGTTTTTTGATTTTGGCCATGATCGGTTTGCTTAGTTCTTCGCATGGACAAGCGGAGAAAGAAGTCTCGATGCAACCGGCCACCGAAGTATCCTCGCTCGATCCGACGTCATGAAATTGCAGATGATCGGCTGCAGTCACCATGACACGGCCGTTGAGTTCCGAGAACGACTATCGTTCACCGCCGACCAGGTCAGTGAGACGCTGAGCGCGTTTCGCGCGGAGTTTCCGTCGGCAGAACTGGTTTTACTGAGTACCTGTAACCGCGTCGAACTTTACGCGTCTTGCAACGACGAGACGGATTTGGACGCGCACGACGTCGCCAGCTTTTTGGCCGAGCGACAAGAATTGGCGGCCGACGACGTCATCGCTCAGATGATTTATCGATCCGGTGACGAAGCGGTCAAGCATTTGTTTACCGTTGCTGCCAGTCTGAACAGCATGGTCGTCGGCGAGGCGCAAATTTTGTCGCAAGTCAAACAAGCATACGAACTCGCGTGCCAAAACGGCTCGGCTGGCCCCCTGACCCATGTTTTGTTCCAAGCCGCCAACCGTACCGCCAAACGCGTTCAGACCGAAACAAAAATTCATCGCCGTCGTGTTAGCGTCCCCAGCGTTGCGGTCGGCGAAATCGTCCCGGAGGTCTTCGATTCGCTAAAAAACAAGCGAGTGGTGCTATGCGGTGCCGGTGAGATGGGCGAGGAAACGCTGCGTTATCTGGTCCAAGCCGGCGCGAAAGATATTTGCGTGTTGAACCGGAGTCCGACGAGAGCGGAAACGCTTGCGGATGAGTTTGGGGCTCGATTCGATTCCTGGGACAAGCTGCACGAATATGTGGTTCAAGCCGACTTGTTGATCGGAACGACTTCGTCGCCCGAGCCGATTTTGTCGGCCACCGACTTTCAATCGCTTCACAACAAACGCCAGGGCCGGGTGCTTTTGATTCTCGACTTGGCCGTGCCACGCGATTTCGACCCGACGATCGGCCAATCATCCAACGTGTATCTGTACCAAATCGACGATCTGCAAGCCGTCTGTGATCGCAACCGCGAAAAACGACAGAAGGAATGGCCAAAAGCCGAACAAATCATCATCGAAGAAACGCAGCGGTTCATGCAAGACTTGAATCACCGCGCGACCGGACCGGTCGTCAGAAGGCTGCGCGACCAAGCCCAAGAACTCAAGCGTGATGAGTTACAGCGTTTGATCGCCAAGCTGGAACAAGCCGAGGTCGATCCAAGCATTACCGGCGAGATCGAAAAATCGTTCGATCGCTTGATCAACAAGCTGCTGCATCCGCCCTTGGCTTCACTGCGAGACGACGCGGCCGAAGGTCACTCGCGTGGGTTACTCGAGGCGATTCGCCACATGTTCAACTTGGGCGACGAATAATCCGGCAGGTCAATTAAGCCGGCAAATCGGATTTACTGATCCGGCAAACCGGATCTACTAAGTTGGCACGCTGGAAATGAGATGCCAAGGGGGAACGGGATCGGCATGTCGACTTAACGTCGACGCGGAGCAATGGATCAACCCCACTCCTCTTCTTCTTCCTCTTCGTCGTCTTCATCATCCCAATCTTCGTCTTCCTCGTCGTCGTCGTCCCATTCGTCGTCGTCCAGGTCGTCTTCATCTTCCTCATCTAGTTCTTCGTCGTCGACCTCTTCCCAGTCGTCGTCGTCGTCCAGATCTTCTTCTTCATCGTCGTCGTCGTCGTCCAGGTCATCATCTTCGGCCCAGTCGTCGTCGTCTTCGTCCATGTCGTCGATGTCTTCATCGTCGTCATTGTCGCCGTACAGATCATCCTCCTCGTCCTCGATGACCGCGTGCGGATCGTCAACGCGGTCAGACGCTGGCGCGCCGACTTGGTTGATCGCATCGGGATCGGTGATAACGATCGGCTGCAGTTCAAGATCAGTTTCGGACAAAGCCGAGTTAGCTTCGGACAAAACCGGCGCGACTACGGTGCTCACGACAGGCTCCTTCGGGGATGTCGTTGAATCTGTGGACGATGATTTAGCATCGAGTGAAATACTATCCGGGGATTGATCATTCGTTGATGGATCGGCGTTAGCTTCATCCCTGGACGAATCCTCTTGTAACGCCTGCCAGTGGATCGGCGGCAAAGCGTTGACATTCGGTAATCCAAAGAGTTGTAAAAAACGTTTGGTGGTGCCGTAAAGATAGGGACGCCCAAGTTCTTCGCTACGCCCCGCAATTCGAATCAAGTCTCTTTCCATCAATTGCCGCAGTAACTCACCGCATGCGACCCCCCGGACCGCTTCGATGTCGGCCCGCGACACGGTCTGGCGATAGGCCACCACGGCGAGCGTTTCCATCATCGGCGAGGATAGTCGAACCATCGGTGGCAGGTGCCCCAATCGGGCAAGCCATGGTGCCAGCGCCGGCCGCGTTAGCATCCGGTATCCTCCCGCAACCAATTCGATTCGCAGCGCTCTTCCCAGCTTGTCGTAGATTTGATTCAAATCGCGGACAAGTGTACGAGCCTCAGTACCGTCCGCCAAGTGCGCCAACTGGGCGAGTTTTCGCGTGGTGACCGGTGTCTTGGAAACCAACAATACGGCTTCGACACGTTGGCGTTTGACCAGCGGGTCATCCTCGACCATCGAATCATGATCAATCGTCCCATTTTCGCCGGCCGATGTGGATGCCGCGCTGGATTGGAACGTGACTTGATACGGCCTTTTTAGCGTGCCGGCAGCCGACAGCGTGATTCTCTGGCCCCAACTTGTCGCACCGCCGCGTAATGACAATCCGTACAGATTGCCCGGCGACATCGCGTCAGTGGAGGACCAATGTTGGTTCATGGCGTACATTAGGTGGGTAGGGGGCCGGGTGAGGTTAACAGATCACGTCGGCTTGATCTCGGTCATCCGGTCTGTTGATTGGCCCGTGATACTTTGGCCCGTCTTGGTAGGGTCCGATTCGTTTCGGCTCGTCTTGTCTCGACTTCATCGTTTTCACTTCGCGGCTCGCCCTTCAACGACCCGTCCTTTGAACGCGCAACATCGCTCAACGAACTGATTGTGTCCACCTCGGTTTCTACTTCTCAATCCGATCCATCGTCCCGGACAGCCCGAGGCAGGTCGTCTCGGGGAAATCGGATGCCGGTTTGGATGGTCGTGGCGATCGCCTTGGCGATATCGGCTGTCGCATTTCTGATCGTTCGGACGCAAGGATACGTCGAAGGCCAAGAGTTTTCGCCCACGCATTTTCAGGCGCGTGATTTTCATTTTTATGAAATCCCGCTGCTGCACGTCCAAATGACCCCGATCCGTCGCAGCAGTTCCACGCCCGCTGTGGCAACGTACGTGCGACAAAATGCGCTAATCAAACCCGTGCCGACCGGGGCCCCCGATCAGTGGCATCTGGTTCATCTCTCGCGAGGTTATTCAGACGAGGTCCCCGCCGATGCTGAAATGCTGATCAACCAAATGAACCTCAAAACAGACGGCAAGCCCTACTGGCGATCCTGGAGCACCGAACGTCCCGAACACGCGAAACGATTTTGGCCGGTCATCCAGCGGTTGGCCCAGCGCGAACTTTACGTGCTAATGCCACGTCTGTTCGAAATCGCCCAGCAAGCCGGTACGCCACAGCAGCTTGCCTTGGAAATCGAAGCCGATCTGAGGCAAAACTACGTCGAAATGATCCGAGACATGCGGGCGGCCGGTCGCGACGATCTGGCCGAACAGTTGTACGCCGAGGCTCAAGCGGATTACCCCGACGATCAAAAATTCAATTCGTTGCTCGATCCGTCCGCCGAACCGTGATTTATCTCGATAATAATGCGACCACCGCGATCGACCCCGATGTCGCGGATGTCATCGCGACCGTGTACCGCCAAGGCCCCGCAAACGCCTCCAGCCAGCATGCCGCGGGACGTTCCGCGGCCGCATTGATGGAACAGTCGCTCGAGACCATTGCCGGTGCACTGGGCACAGATTTTTCGGTTCCCGGTGGACCGCGTTTGATTTTCACCAGCGGTGGCACCGAATCCAACCACCTGGCCGTCTCGGGGATTCAACATCCCGATCGCGGTCGATGCGAAGGCCCGATCGTACTGAGCAAGATCGAACACCCCAGCGTGTTGGCCACGGCC
Source organism: uncultured Pirellulaceae bacterium (assembly GCA_963975425.1). GTDB lineage: Bacteria > Planctomycetota > Planctomycetia > Pirellulales > Pirellulaceae > CAXBGS01. The sequence goes on along the minus strand of CAXBGS010000001.1, from coordinate 1,060,803 downwards.
GAGTCGTTATCCACGGCCGGTCGACCCGTTCGCTGGATACCCGTCGACCGTCACGGCACGGTGCTGACCGAAACGTTGCCGCAGTTGATTTCGGGTGAATCGACCGACGACGGCTTCGGCAAAGCCGGACTGGTCAGCCTAATGTCGGCCAACAACGAAACCGGCGTGATCCAGCCGATCGAACAAGTCGCCCGCTTGTGTCGCGAACAGAACGTTCCGCTGCACGTCGACGCGACTCAATCGATCGGCAAAGTCCCCGTGCGACTGGACGAATTGGGCTGCAGCGCGATCACGTTTACCGCTCACAAGTTGCACGGGCCGGTCGGCGTCGGTGCACTTTGGTTGGCCGCAGGCGTCAAATTGTCGCCCACGATGCACGGCGGACAACAACAACTCGAATCACGCCCGGGCACCGAGCCGGTCGCATTGATTGCCGGCATGGCCGAAGCAATCCGCATCGCCACCGACAACTTGGCGGGCCATGCAGACCTGATGCGCATGCTTCGCGATCGCTTGGAACAATCGATACAGAGCCAACACGATTCAGTCGTGATCCACGGTCAAGACGCCCTGCGATTACCCAATACGTCGTTCATTTCGTTTCTCGGCGCCGATCGCCAGTCGATGCTAATGGCGACGGACATGGACGGAATCGCGTGCAGCAGTGGTGCCGCTTGCAGCAGCGGCAGCAGCCCGCCCAGTCACGTGCTGCAAGCGATGGGCTGCGACCGAGCCGAAGTCGCCTCGGCACTGCGGTTCGGAGTCTCGCGTTTTTCCACATTGGAAGAAATAGATATCGCATCAGAACGTATCTCGTTGATATATAAACGTTTACGTCAGAAATAGCATGTGGAAAACTATCGAGAATACACTCGACTTTTCCACAAGATCCCCTATACTTCGCATCCGTTGTCGTCGATCGAGTCATCTTTGGGGCACCCATTCGAGCCGACCCATTCGAGCCGACTTTGTCCGTCCGTTAATTTCCGCCCCGCATGCGTGAACCGTCGGATCGGTTCTGCGACCGACATCACTGATCATGAGCACGCTTTTAGATCATCCGATTGTCGATGAAGCCGTCACGACCTTTCCATTGGAACGGCCGACGCTGAGAGTTCGTCGTCGCGATCCGCATCGATTCGAAACGCTGCTGCCTTATTTCATTTGCGGCGATGAAAACCGACTGGTCTCGTTCGTTGGTCGCAGCGAATCCACCGTGTTTGAAATGGGCAACCCGGTTCTATTGACCGGACCCAGCGGTGTCGGAAAATCTTGTGTGGCCATGCATTTAGCGGCGAAACAAGCCATTGCGATGGGCATTGCCGGCGAAGTGGGCGGCGTGCTTTATTTGCCGGCGATCGATTTCGCGCGAAAGTACGCCGAAGCGGTTGGCGCAGACGATCTGCCGCCACTACGCAACGAACTGGACGAAGCACCGATCCTTGTGATCGATGATCTGAGTCTTATCTCGGACAAATCAGCCGCTCAAGACGAACTGGCGTCCCGCCTTGAATCGCGTACCATTGCGAACAAACCCACAATTCTGACTTGTCGGCGATTGCCTTCGGAAATTCGCTCGATGCGTCCTCTGTTGGTCAGCCGATGCTTGCCAGGTTTGACGATCCCCATCCGACCTCCGGGGCCACAAGCTCGCCGTTTGTTACTCCGCGAGCTTTCCATTTATCGTTCGGTGCAGCTCAGCGATGAACTGCTGGACATGCTGTCGATCGGGCTCGATCCGAACTTGACCGTCCGATCGCTGGACGCGGCCATCAAGGAAACGGACCTTTGGTCTCGCATGAATGAAACGCCGCCCACTGCCGCGGCGATCACGTCCGTTATTGATACGGTGGGTCGTGCGGGTGAAGTATCGCTGCAAAAGATCACCGCAGCTGTCGCGAAACGCTTTCGCCAAAAAGCATCCGATCTTCGCAGCAGTTCTCGCAAACAGCAGATCGTTCGTGCCCGATCGCTCGCGATGTTCTTGGCCCGCCGATTGACCTCCAAGAGTCTGCATCAGATCGGTGACCATTTCGGCGGTCGTGATCACTCGACCGTTTTGCACGCGATTCGCAAGACCGAATCATTGATCGATGACGACATGGACCTACGCGCCGCTGCGGCCGAAGTGACCGAAAACATCACGACCGCGTAAGCGTACCCATGCAGTCGGCAAGCATCGGCATGCACCCCACGCAACTCGCGTCGGTGCTTATCTTGTTCGTTAGCTTTGTGACTTTCCTCGCGGATGCTACGATCCCTATCACCGCGCCGATTCGATGCGTGCTGTATCGATGAACTTGGCGTCAGCTCGCGAAGTCTGAAATCTGAGGCCGAGATCGAGTATCTCAATGGAGCAATTTTCCGGGCTGTCGTCAGGAAAATGTGAACTTTTTTGTCGTGGATAACTTGTCTTTGCCCTGTCACGGTTCCGTGTGCGTCTCAAGGCCAGTCTGTGACACGTTGCGAGGCGGTGTTGCCCACTGTCAAAGAATGTCTCATTCGCCAACCAACGACACACCAAACCTGAACAGGTTTTCCACGGCACTTCAGAACTCGCAAGTCGTTCGCTTATAACGAGTTGCTGATCGAACATCGGGGTTTGTGACACTTTCGGTTCGGACATTACGATGACGACGGTAAATAACTATTACTTATCTATTCAAAGTCCAACGCTTCCCCTGCCGCTGGCTGCCATCGGGACATAGCAAACGAGTAATTCGCCCTGTACAACATGCAGGACTTCAATTCATCACTGCTGACTGAAACAAATTCTCTATGAAGATCACCTGCCAACGTGAAGCACTGACGGGCGCATTCGGATTGGCTGCCAGCATCGCGCCGACTCGATCGCCCAAAGAGATTCTGCAAAACGTCAAGCTGACAGCAGCCGGCGGACGCATCACCCTGACCGCAACCGACATGGAAGTGGGGATTCGTTTGGAACTCGAGGAAGGTGTCGAGATCGAATCCGAAGGCACCGCCCTGTTGCCGGTCCAGCGAACGATGGCCATTCTGCGCGAAAGCAATGATGAAACACTTACCATCGAGACCAACGACTCTGGAATCCTGGTCAGCGGCAGCCGCAGTAAATTCAAACTGCCCGGCAGCAACCCGGACGAGTTTCCCTCCGTTAGCAGTTTCGATGAGGACAAATACCACACCATTCCCACACGTTTGCTTCGTGGCATGGTCAAACGCACCGTCTTTGCCACCGACGCCGAAAGCAGTCGCTACGCACTCGGCGGAGTCTTGTTGGAATTAGAAGGCAACAGCGTCATCGCGGTCGGTACCGATGGACGCCGACTGGCACGCATGCAAGGCGAAGGGGAAGCGGTCGGCGGCCACCAGACCACCGGATCAAGCACAATCGTACCCACGCGTGCGATCCAGCTGATGGAACGAGCACTGAACGATCAAGACGAAACGGTCGACGTTGCCGCTCGTAACAACGACCTGTTGTTGCGGACGCCTCGTGCGGTGATCTATTCACGATTGGTCGAAGGTCGCTATCCGAATTGGCGACAGGTCATTCCCAGCCGCGAGAACGCGGTGCAACTGGACATGACGGTCGGTCCTTTGTTCGCCGCGCTGCGTCAGGCAGCCATCGTGACGGACCACGAAAGCCGAGGAATCGATTTTACCTTTGCCGACGGCACACTGAAGATGGAAGCAAGCACCGCCGAGATCGGTGAATCGCAAGTCGAACTGCCCATCGCCTACGACGGTGAACCGATCACCTTGACCGTCGATCACCGGTACGTCGCCGATTTCTGTAAAGTGCTGGATAACGAAATGAATTTCATCATGGAAATCGAATCGTCATCCTCACCGGCCGTCTTTAACACCGATGACGGTTACAGCTATGTGATCATGCCGATGGCCCGCGACCGCTAGCCAACGCGATCTGATTTCAGCGAGATCTGTCAGTGCGATTGAAATTCAACGCAATGGCTTCGTCGGCATATCGATTGATCATCCGGGACTAACGATCGGGTGATTCCCGTTCAACGATCATGACGTTGGACGACAGGTCTTCGACAAGCCGTTCTTCCAGTCCGTGTGTTTCCGAACGCGCATCGCTGATCGATTCCGGTGGCGTGCCCTTGGGCAATTGACCCACATGGCACACGGGTGAACCGGGACTGATCGCAGGCAGCGTGGTCATGCCAATGATCACACCGTCAAATGGGGCTCGCAGGACCGCTTGTTCGCGTCCCATCAAATCAGTGTTGGTTGCCAGCGGCTGATCCTGTTCGACGGCTTGACCGGGGTGAACGTGAAATTGAAGGAAGCCGCCTTTGTCGGCGCGCACCCATTTGGCTCGCTCGATCACAACCTGTTTTTCCGGTTTTACGGCGTCACCGTCGATCATGTCGAACGACCGCAGGATGTTCTTGATGCCACGAACCGCCGTGGCCACGATCGCGGGTTCAACTTTCCATACTTCACCGCCCTCCAGGACGATCGTCGGACATCCGACTTTGCAGGCCTCACGACGCAGTGCTCCTTCGGGACCGCTTGAGTTCAAAATCACTTCGGTCCCGAACGTCTTGGCCATATTGCGAGTGGTCTTGTGCAACATGTCGGCTCGAATGTTGGGATAGTTGGTTCTCCGCACTGACGCAGTGTGCAAGTCGATTCCAAAATCACAACGCGAAACGATTTCGGTGAAGATGAAGTGCGCGATCCGCCCCGCCAAACTGCCGTTGGGTGATCCGGGAAACGATCGATTCAGGTCTCGGCGGTCGGGAAGATAGCGACTGTGGTTGTTGAACCCTAATAAGTTCAAGATCGGCACAAGAATCAACGCACCACGGCGTAGCTCGACCGCTTCGTCGCAAATCAAACTGCGAATCGCGCCGGTGCCATTCAATTCGTCGCCGTGCAGCGCGGCGGTGATGAATCCGGTCGGACCATCCTCTTCGGCTCGCAAAATACGAATCGGGATTTGCAGCGAAATACTGCTGTAGCTTTCGCTGATCGGTAACGTCACATCCGTTGTGGAACCGGGTGGGATGTGAGTTCCCATCCAAGAATCGATCGATACTTTTTGAAAATCAGACGACATAGGTTCTTAGGGTGTTGGATCAGCGGCGTGTGAATCCGGCACGCTGGAATGGATTTCGGTTGATAGCTGTTTGACCTTCGGACGGCGTTTGCGTCGCGTTTTTTCGGGCACCATGCTGCGCATCGCTTCAAGTTTTCCAAAGCAAAGTAGCCGGTCGCCCGGTTCAAGTGTCCGTTTCAGTCGAGGATTCGGGATCACGCTGGTGTCGCGGTAAAGGGTCAAGACGTTGATGTCCAGTTCGGGAAGACCCGAATCATCGATCGTCTTGCCGATGAAATCGGACCCATCGGGAATATGAATTTCCGTCACACCGTACCCGCGGCTGACCGTCAATCGTTGACGCAGATCGATTTCTGGGAAATCAACTTGGGCGGCGATGTAGTCGACAATGGCACCGGCAATGTCCAGCTGCGTGCACGTCTCGATCCCTTCGAGTCCAGGGGACGAGTTGACTTCCATCACCTGCGGTCCGTCGTTGCCTTCGAGCATATCCACACCGGCAACGCGCAGCCCCATGATTTGTGCCGAACGGACAGCGGTCTCACAATATTTTTCGTCCAGGATGACACGTTCGGTGGTTCCACCGCGATGGACGTTACTGCGAAATTCGTCACCCTGGGCGACGCGCCGCATCGCCGCTACGACGCGGTCACCGACGACAAACGCACGAATGTCGCGCCCCTTACTTTCGGCGACAAACTTTTGAACCAGCACGTTTTGCCGCGTGCTCTGCAACGTTTCGATGATTGCCTCGGCCGTTTTCACTGACTCGGCCAAGATAACGCCGACGCCTTGGGTGCCCTCGAGCAGTTTGATGATGATGGGTGTTCCGCCGACTCGCTCGATGGCCGGCAAGACGTCCTTTTTCTCTCGCACAAACGTCGTTTGCGGAATACCGATTTGATGTCGGCTAAGAATTTGTAAACAGCGAAGCTTGTCGCGAGAATTAGCGATCCCGGCGGACGAATTCGCGGTAAAGACGTCCATCTGTTCGAATTGACGGACGACCGCGGTTCCAAAGTAGGTAATCGACGAACCGATTCGTGGCAAAATCGCGTCGTAATGGCTCAACTGTTTTGATCGAAAGTACAAGTCCGGCTCGCCCTTCTCGAGGTCGATCGAGAAGCGGAGCGTATCGAGCACTTTGATCTTGTGACCTCGCTTCAGAGCGGCTTCACGTAGTCGCTGCGTGCTATAACATTGTTGGCTACGTGAAAGGATCGCGAGTTTCATAATGGTCTCGGCGGGTAATCTTGCTCGGAAGTAGCGAGAAGTAATGAATGGATTAGAAGAAGATTGCCTTTGCAACGGATACGCCGTTACAACGTCTTCTTGTCAGATTTATTAGATTCCGGCGTTTCCTGGCCGGCAGCGGACTCACGTGGTTCCGAATGGTTTAGTTTCGGACGGCGATTTTTACGCTTGGGTCGACCGCCGAAATAAGATCGCCCCGGGTCGACCAACATGCGACCGCGTACCGCTTCACGTCCGATCAACATTCGAAACCCCATTTCGGATCGATTAGCAAGTGTCAGTTCAAGCGGCCAGCTCTCGCCCATCCACCGAACGGGTGTTTGAATCACGTATCGCTTTGATACGTCGCCACTAGAGCTTCGGATACGGCGAACATCATAGACTTCGGCTTCACATTGAATGCTAATGTCGTCGCGCCGTTGAACCGGATGGACATCGAAGCGAACCATCGACTTGCCGTCACGAATGAAAGGCTCGATTTCAAACGCATGCAAGCTTGACGACCGTGCGCCGGTGTCAATCTTTGCTTTGATATGACCTATACGGAGTTCCGGTAACGCGACCCATTCTCGCCATCCGATGATGACTAGCGGTGCAGAACCATCTGTCGATCCGAGCGATGCAGACACCTTGCCAAGCTCCCCTTGCGGTTAAAATGATGCCGTTTCTGCCAGTTACGAAGGATTACCGGCAGAGGACCATTCAGTTGAGCGGCTATGTCGACGGTTGTCTATGTCGGGTGGATCTCAATAATGCGGGTCCTCACCTGCCGTATCCCTCGCATGACACCGGGTACGGCTCCGCACGAATATTTCAACGCACCATGACGCCAGACGAAAAACCGAAAGTGCGGCGAATTGGCTCGATCATCAATCAGTTGATGTCCAGACGTGGATATGCGTCCGCGACGGCATCGGACGAATTACTGGGGGCCGTTGTCTCGGCCATCGACGAGCAGTTGAAAACGTCCGTCCAGGTCGGCAATCTGCGCAGCGGCGTCTTGCAGATCTACGCCACCGATTCGGTGACTTTGCAAGAGCTGAATTTTCAAAAACGCGTGATTCTAAAGCGAATCCAATCGGACATGCCACATTGCCAGGTCACGGATCTGCGGTTTCGCATCCAAACCTAGCCGGCGCGACATCGCGATGGACCTGATCGAACCGGCTTACACTTTCTTTCCTCATCATGCTTTGCTGAAGTTCACCTAACGTCGTTTGTATTCGTCAGTAAAAGGCGAGCGTTCGAATACGATGTCGTCGGAAACGCGCGGATCGCCCGTTTCCTTTAACTCGTTCATCAGTCGATGCTTTAACGAATTCCGTACGTCAGCGTGCTCGGACTCATTCGCCAGATTGTTCAGACAGTGCGGATCACGTTCGATATCGTACAATTCGTACATCGGTCGACGAGCGACGGCGTAATCGAATGACGATTGGTCGTCTTCGCGGTGGGTGACGATCCAAGCTTTCGTCGGACTGGCGTCCAAATCAGCAAATGCGGCGAAAGTGTTCTCGCGGAGTTCTTCGAATGTCGGGGCTTCTCCTTCTGCACCGTATCCCGGACCCGATCCCATCGGCCAACGATCAGGTTCGAAATTGATGATGAACAAATAGCGATTCGTACGGATCGCGCGTTGCGGGTAAGGTTTATATCCGCTTCGAGCGTCCGCAACGTGGCGTTCGCGACCGGTGAAAACGGCATCTCTTTGCTCATCCACCTGGCCGACTTGATCGCTCTTTATGATGTTCACCAGTGATTTCGCGGTCATGTTTTCGGGCCGCTGCGCACCACCAAGTTCAAGGAAAGTCGGCGCTAAATCCGGCAGTGAAACAAAGTCATCAACCACCCTGCCCTTTTTGGCGATTCCGTCGGGCCAATGAATCGCAAGCGGAACACTCGTACCGAGGTCATACAGATTGCATTTTCCACGCGTGACTCCGGGGATGCCGTGGTCACCGCTGATGACCAGTACCGTGTTGTTAAACGCATCGACGCGTTTCAGTTCGTCAACGATCACTTTCAACGCAGCATCAAAGGCTTGTGCTTCGCCCAGATAATCCGCGAAATCTTGCCGAACGATCTCGACGTCGGGAAGATAAGGCGGCAACTTGCCTTTCAGGTCGTCGGGGTTGATGCCCCACAACTCTTTTCCGCTTCCCGCGGTCCACTTTCGATGACAATTTGTCGGTCCGAACCAGTAACAAAAGGGATCATCACCATCCAGCGTGCCATCGTCGTTGCCGTCCAGAAAAGAGCGGACATTCTTGCGAACTTCGTCCAGCAATGCCGCTTTGCCCGCTTCACGATCCGCGTGACTCATCGCCCGCTGTGAGAAAGTATTGAACTTTGTTCCGTGATCGTTGAACGCTCGATCAGCCCCGCCGTGCGGTGCATCACGAGGTGTTCCGGGGCTCCAAACTTTATAGGTATGTCCGATTCGGTAGCCCGCCGATTCCAACAACAGCGGATACGATGGAATTGAAAAGTCCCAAATCGCACCCTGCAAAATTGATGCGCGGTCACAGCGCCAAAAGTGTTGTCCCGACAGCAACGAACTGCGACACGGCGTGCATGAGGGTGCACTAACGTAGGCACGTGTGAACAGAATGCCGTCGCCGGCCAACGCATCAAAATTGGGAGTGGAAATCACATCATTGATCCCACCGGGTTCCAATGCGCCATAGGCGCTGGCGTATTTACCCCAGTCATCGGCGAACGCCATCACGATGTTGGGTCGATCCGCTGCAAATGCCGGTACAATGAACGAGCCCAAGAGGGTCGCTAGGCAAAAATAGACTTTCGGAACAAAATTCATGGTGTCACTTTTTGTTAGGTTCAATTACCGAACCGCTGTCGATATGAAAGTGCCGACTTGTCCTTCATAGGCAAGCGTCACACAGTCCTCTCTCGAACCAACATTGTAACCGCCCAGAACATCCTCCATGAACGATGAATCCAACGAAGAAAAGCCGTCTCCGGTACCGCTATCGCCCGCCGCAAGACGTGTCCTAGGCGTGTTAGTCGAAAAGGCAAAGACGACACCTGATCACTATCCGTTGACGTTGGCAGGCGTGATCGCCGGCAGTAATCAAAAATCCAATCGTGCGCCCAAGATGGACTTGGATGAGGACGACGCGTTGTTAGCTCTGGATGAATTGCGAAAAGTCGGCGCAGCGAGAGAAATTCAGGGCAGCGGCCGATCCAATAAATACCGTCACACCGCGTACGAGTGGATGGATATCGATAGCCCGCAATCGGCAATCATGACCGAACTATTGCTGCGTGGTCCGCAAACCGCCGGCGAAATCCGGACGCGCGCGTCGCGCATGTCTCCGTTCGCGGACCTCAATGCAACACAGACTGTATTGAATGCTTTGATCGAAAAAGGTCTCGTCGAGGCACTTAGCCCTCCCGGCCGAGGACAAACATTCGCCCACACGCTGTATCCGCCGGATGAGCGTCAATATCTGGACGCGAAAGTAGCCAAACAAGCCGCCAGCACCGCACCGGCACCGGAATCCAAGAATCTGGTCGATCAACTGCTCAGCCGGCTCGATACGGTTACCGAGAGGATCGACAACTTGGAAAAACGCTTGAAAGAACTCGAGTCTTAGACCTGTTCATTTCTTAGACCTGATCACTCGATTGCGATTCTGAATTTGGGTCAGACTCTAAATTTCGGCTGTATCGAGCCATCGATCGGTTCGAATGAAAACCAAAATCGGGTGCCTTCGTCATACGACGGATCAATCCAGATGTTGCCGCCGTGCGTGTTGATGATCTTGCGAACGATGGTCAGCCCGGCACCCGACCCTCCGCCATATTCGTCATGCGCGTGCAATCGGCGAAAAATCGTAAAGACGTCGTTGTGGAATTTGTTTGGAATTCCGATACCGTTGTCCGCAACATAAAAGGCAGTCAGTGGCCCGCCGCTGTCGGGTTCGGTGATCGTTCTTGAACCGATCTTGATCACCTTTGACGAGCTCGTGTTGTATTTGATGCCGTTGGAAATCAAGTTCTGGAAGACTTCTTCGACTAAGAATTTCTCGCCTGTGATTCGTGGCAATTCGTCCACCTGAATCGAAACGTCCTGTGACTCGATTTGTGATACTAAACATTCACGGACTTGGTCGACGGCGTCATGCACGTCAATGGATTCGCGTTTTTCAATGACGCTGCCGACGCGTGCGTAATGCAACAACCGGTTGATCAGTGTTTGCATACGTTCGGTCAATCGACCCATCCGGCGAATCTGTTCTCTGGCATCCTCGTTCAGGTCATCGCCATGATCGTCGATCAAAAAATTTGTCAGGTTGTTGATACCCCGTAGCGGTTCTTTTAGATCGTGCGACGCCACGTAAGCGAACTCTTGCAGGTCTTGATTGGATCGTTCGAGTTCCTTTCGATAAAATTCCAAGTGATTGGTTCGGCGATGCAGTTCCAACAGCGCGGTGACTTGTCGACCAAGGGCTTGAAGCGACTCACGTTGTTCGTTTGTCAATTGGTGAGGCTCTGAATCGATCACGCACAAGGTTCCCAGTGCGATACCTTCAGGCGTGACGAGCGGCGATCCTGCATAGAATCGAATGTGAGGGTCACCCGTAACCAGCGGGTTATCGACAAAGCGAGCGTCTTTGGTAGCGTCGGGGATGTTCAGCACTTCGTTTTGATTCAAGATGGCGTGCGCGCAAAACGCGGCGTCGCGATCGGTCTCGCTGACGTCGACGCCGACGCGTGCTTTGAACCATTGCCGGTTCTCATCGACGATACTGACCAATGCAATCGGAGTCTCGCAGATACGCGAGGCGATCTTGACAATATCGTCGTACTCCTGCTCCGGCAGCGTGTCTAGAATCTCATAGCTGTGCAGCGTTGCCAGCCGTTCAGTCTCATTACTGGGAAGAGGTGCAGCTGGCATCGGTAAAGATCATCCTGATGAGAAAAGTTGGCTTTGATTAGCGCTTGTTCTAGAGTCAGGACAATATGTCGTTATTCAACGGATAACGAAATAGAGATCGATGATGCACATGCTCAAAATTCAGCTCCATCGACAGAGTGAGTCGATGTAATCGGCGGATCCATCTCGTTTCCAGGGGTCGAGTTGGTCTTGCGATTTGAGTTGTTGGCCTCGGCGAATCTCGGTGGCGAAGTAGCGACAGTCAACCTCTGGCAGCGCCGTCATGTCGCCCCAGAGTTTCTCGAACTGGGCCACCGGGAACACGTCTTCTTGTCCGTGGCCCCATCGTTTTTTGACATCCTTTAGCGTGATGTAGGTGGGCAATCGTGTCGACATCGAGCGAACGGCTTCATTGACTTGGTCGACGTTATTCAGTTCTGCCCGACTTAGGCCAAACACCGCAAGCAGGCCGTCAATTTCGATCCAGGTTGTCATCGAGTTGTAATACGTCAATCCGAATTCGGCTCGTTCGTCCGGCATCGCGAGCCCTTCGACCAACCGGGGTCGACCATTGACCAGTGCCAATCCGCCGCCGCGATCATCCAGTCGTCGCCCGATCACTTCGAAACTAAGCGTCGAACCACCCGCGATATGTGTCCCCAGCAGACCGGGATCGACATTCGCACCAAGCGTGTCGATGTTGTGAAGTAACAGATATTCAAGCTCGGGTTGCTGTGCCAACATCCGCGCCAGCACGCCATTGCGAAGCAGGTTGGGTATCTCGTACCAGTGGCCTACCGGATGCATGCATTGACTGGGAACATTGTCGGTGTAATCCGATGCTTCGCCGACGGTCCGTGCCCAGTTGATCAGCGCACCTCGCAGACTTTCACGAACCTTTTGTTGTTGTTCGTCCAGAACTTGTTGCGCGGTTTCTTCCCACATGAAACGTAAGTCTCGCACGGTTGGAATCATGCGCAGCCCGACACTCTTGCCGGTAGAGATGTAGAGCGGACCTTCGAATCCGTAATTTTGGCATCGATCCAGATGTTCGCGAATCGCACCGTCGGTCAGATAGCTGGTTGTGAACACGTGCGGTATCGATCCGCCGTGCTGCATCGTCGTCGCGCGGTTCTTGGCCAAGTGGACTTCCAAGAAACTGCGATGGCGTCCGTCAAAACGATTGAATGGATGCAGCGCTTTGCAGACCCCGGCGCCCTGTGTCCAGCGACTTCCCACGCCGGCGGCAAGAGTGACAACCGCAACTTTTCCGCTGCGAATCGCTGCGCGTCCCAGGTCGATCCGCTTGGAATCGATGCCGGCGCGAACGTCTTGAATGTGTTCTGGGCCGACATCGGTGATGGTGGTGATCGATGAAAGCCTGTTCTGGGACAGACCGATTCGACCGTTTCGCAGGTCGATTCGTACTTGTTCGTGCTGTTGGCGGTCGAAACCGCTGTCGGCCAAAATCTGTTTCAGCGAAGCGGTGTGGTGCTCATCTTCCTCAGCCTGGGGAAGCACACTTTGCAGCAACATGGACGCGGGAGAGTCGACCGAATCGCCGGCACGGCAACGTCGACCGATCCGTTCCAGTTCGCTGCGCGTGCCACGTGATAGATCGCGAAGTGGTGTCCGCAACAGGTCAGGCAACACCAGCGCGTAGTATCGATCCGGCATGACGGCTTGGTCACCGGTCCGCAGCGTCGCGCTCGATCCGTCGTCGTTGATTCGAAAGTCATACACGACAGGGTCCATCGCAAAAGGCAGCGATGTTTGCATGTCGCGTTTCACCGCGACCATGGTCTCGCCCAGCCAGTCCTGCGCCTCGGATTTGACGTCCGGGTCAAAGATGAATCCCATTCCGCCGCCCGCCATTCCGCCGAGCATCCAGAATCCCCAAAACTGGTCTCCGTACTGTTGCCGGCACTCTTCGATCAACCGATCGGTGAATCGGTTGGTGGCCCACGGAATGATTGTTTGCAGCGGCCCTTCGAAATTACGCATCGTGACTTCGCCAATGCGTTTGATGTCTCCTTCGCCGATGGCCGCGACGACTTCATCCAAAATCTGCATCGCTTCCTTGCGGCCTTGCCATTCCTTTTCGCTGCGCAGCAAGTAATGCTCGGTCACCATTTCCAAGATGGGCCCAACATTTTGCGCCATGCCACCGTGGACCAGCACCAAACTGTTTTGAATTTTTTGACGCGTTTGTTCGGAAGCTTCATTTTCACCGAGAACGTGATGAACGGGCATCAATCGACCTCGACTGATTCCGTACTCTGGATCACCCGGTTCGGCGTTGGCACCGCAAATGAGTTTGATGCCCGGCCAAACGCCACCAGAATCTTGCCAGCCACCGCCACTGCCACCGATCCATTCGCCCAGAATCGCCCGAGCAGCGACCAACCGGCGATCGTCCTCGGTTAACGGTCCACACAGTGATTGAATTTGGCCGGTCGCCCGCATCAAGATCGAAATCAACGAACCCAGCAAATTGGTCGACACGGCTAACCGTGAACCTTTGGGAATGTCATTGATCTTGCTGACCAGTTCCAAACCTTTGCCGGGGCCGACCAGCGGTTGCAGCAATTCGCCGATCGATTGTCGACAGCCTTCCAGTCCCGGAGGCACGATGCCCGATGCGATGACGGCCGCCTTGAGCAGTCCCAAGTAATCGCGTGCGAAGTCAAACATTTCCGAAATCGAATCCACCTGTGTCGTCGCGCCAAGATCGACACTGGCCAGTCGGAACACGGGTTCGTCGATCACGCGCAAGTAGGTTTCGATGGGCGGCTTTGTCGATTCATCACGTCCGCGGACACCAAGGTCGACCGACACGTTCAGCACGCGGGCACCTTCGGGAAAATCCATTCCCAGAAAGAAAATGTCGCTCCAGGCACTATGCGAAAAGTCCATCCGGACGGCCGTTGTTTCGCACAGCAACGGCATCGTATCGCTATCGGGATCGCGGCAAAGAAGTTCTTGTCGTATTCGCAGCGGATGATCGTCGGGATGTCCCATGCGGAACATCCACTGGTTACCGCGTACAGTTCGTACGCTGCGACGAACTTGGTCGGCCAGGGTTTGAAAACCGAGTTGGTGGTATGCGTGTGCCAAAGCGCTGCAGACACCTTCGCTGGGGCCGCTGGCGGCTTGAGCATCCAGAAAGTCGTTGATCGCTTCTAAGAAACGACGGGCCAGCAAGTGCTCGTATCCTTCGTACGGGATTCGACCGGTCTGTGAAGACGTCAAACGACGTGGAATGTGGTACCGATAGATGGCCGCAAGAAAAAACAGCGCGCGAACGCGATGGTAAAGGTTGTCTTCGTCCCGCCGAAACTGATCGAGCACGGCGGCGTGCGATAACAGATCCTCTAGCGTCGCACGATCGCAGACCGAATCGAGTGATTGATCGCGAACGTCGTCATCATCGGACGTGATGATCCGTATCAGGGGGTTTGTTGACACATTCATCGTCAGACCGAAACCTCGGGCCGATGTGCTAACAGGTCGACCATCTCGGTCAAGATTTGATCACGGTCGCGGCCGGAGAGGCCGATGGCAAGCTGAGCAATCAGCAGTCCGTATTTGATGCCCAGGTTGTACCGTGTCCCTTGCAGCTCATAAGCCAGGTACTTGCCGCGCGCCGGTAACAAGGCTGCCGCATCTGATAGTGACGGCTTCGAGTGCGGCGAATCCTTTAGCAGCTTTTCGATCAATTCCATCACGTCGCTGGTCAGGACGTGCATTCCGAAAAAGCCAAGGTAATGTCCGGATCGTAGTCCGGGAGTCACCAACTCTTGTTCGGCAAAGGTCGGTGTGGGTTTTTCAACGACGCGTTCGATCTCGTACAAACCGTCGTGCCGTGGGACGTGCGGACCGCTAACGATGCCAAAGTAGGGCAAGTTATTTTCTCGCGTAGCCTGAACCGCGGAAACGCTGCACTGAAAATCGCTGGCGATCTGGACCAGCTGTTTCGCACACGACTGGGCAATCTTGCTGAGGTAAAGATGATCGCCCACCAGATGCAGAAACGGCTCGCCATCGATGAAGTCCTTTGCGCGGTGCAGCGCATCGGCGTAGCCCATCGGTTCTGGCTGTGGGACAAAGTGCAGACATCCGACGTGACTGCCCGCGGCCTTTTCGTAACTGTGTTGGTCGTCGGGTTGAATGACGACGCATATCTGTTCGACGCCCGCAGACAACGTTTCTTCGATGATTAGTTGCAGCGCCGTTTTGTCTTCACCTTCGCGGCTCACCAATTGCTGCAACGGCAACCGGTTTTGGTCGGGCGCGGCTGCCGTGATGACCGCTTTTCGAACCTGCATATTGATTCATTCAAGAGGGAAATCGTATCGCCAGACCGTTGCACCGGTCGGCTGCGAATTGACCGACGAAACGGTCCGGCGACGATCAGAATCGTCGCGGCCACCATCATAATCGACACGCCGCGACTTGCGCCCCGGCAGCAAAACGCCATCGGCTAGCGCCGCGATGTCGATTCGATTCGCTTTCCCGTATTACTGGCGACCTCGTCGGTAATGGCGGCGAATATCCCAATCGATCTTACCGGCTCTTGAAAAAAAGCAATGTTTGGTGAGGTATCGGAGATCAAAGTTTCCGCAGTTCGGTGACAATCTCATCCGTTGTCGATCGACCAGCGTGCGAGTCGCTGATCTTGGCCCATGCGATGCGGCCGTTCTTTTTGATCACATAGGTGGCCGGGTAGGCGGTTTCCCGCGGTGCATTCCATCGTAATCCCCACTCGTTGACCATTTTCATGCCTGGGTCACGGACCATCACGATCGGATCGGGCACTGCTCGCGAACCGATGAACTCATCCGCATGCCGCTGCAGCAAATCAGGTTCGCCGGGATAAACGAGCACTACGCGGTGAGCGGCCTGGGACAAAGCCTTGGCGCGGTTGATTAGAGAACCGACTTGCCGGCTGCATAACGGACACTGATATCCGGGGTAACCACGCAGGACGATCACGACGACCGGTCCCTTTTCGACTTCTTTGTGAAGTTGCAAATACTCGTCTTCATCGCTGCCGACGATCGGTAGGTCAAAATCGGGAGCCTTGTCGCCCACAGCGGGTCTTTCATTCTTGGTCGCGGCGTCGGCGGCAAGGGCTGGCGAGTTGGCAAATACACAACAGCACGCCAATGCCATGGAAAGTGTCGAAAGTCTCATCGTTAGCTCATGGGTGGAAAGGTTGGGTCGATCAAACCGAGAAACGGACGGAAATTCGTTGGGTGCGACCGCGCTCTGATGGTGGACGGAAAGCTTCGCCGAACCGTCAATTCACATCGGCATGTCATTTCCGCCATCAAGATCGATGGACAAAGCGGAGCCGTCTTACCGTGGCACTCCCGCAGAGGTCACCGATTGATTCGGCCAGAACGGAATAACCAGATCGATACGAATTTCGCGAATAGACCGCGTTGGCCATCTCAGGTTCGTCTCAGATTGTACTGGTTCTGCACCCTGTCACAGCGCAGATCGCGTGTTCTGATTCTTAAGCAAGCATTTCGGGTTCACCGGGTTGTCGTGATCGACGCAATTCTGGGTACGAAAGTAGTCGTCGCTCACCCGGATGGGGTTAATGGTCGATGGATCCAGGGTACGCCGCACTCGGATCTTTGCGGTGCACATGATCAAACCTTCCACCTCCCCTAAGATCCGCTGAAGTTTTAGCGCATGGAATCGCCACGTCAACGCGCGCCGCAATCGTCGACTTCCGAATCGAAGTCACGAAGTGATACGGCAGAGAGTACATTACAAGCCGGTACCTTACGTCGAAATGGATCGGCCCCGGGAACCGGTGCCAGCGGATTCCCAGAGTTCAGCGAACTTCTGTTGGCATGTCGCCACCGCCTTGTGCTGTCGTTCTGTGTTGCGATTGTCTTGTGTTCATCACTTGTTGCCGTCGCGTGGCGATTGACCGAGGCGACCTACGTCGCCGAAAGCGTGCTGCAGGCGAAACCTCATCAAGTCGTTGTCTTTACCTCGCACCTGTCGCGAGCGGATGACATTGCTTTTGTCCGCTCACAAGAAAAAGTGGTTGTCTCACCTCAGGTACTGACCGCTTCTTTGAACGACAAACGGCTTGCCCCTTTTTCACAATTGATTCCCGAATCGGACGCCGACAATTGGCTGAAGGGACTGCTAAAGGCCGATTTCGATAGCGGTGCGGAACTGATGAGCATCTCTGTACGTCACACCAAGCCCGAGTTGGCTCAGACTTTGTGTAACTGTGTCGCGGACGCCTATGTTCTCGAGATTCGCGCCCGGATCGAGGCCGATCAGACACGTCGCCGGGTTGAACTGGAAAAGGCGGCGAGCGATGCCGACCGCGAGCTGGACGAACTCTGGAAAAAATTGAACGCCGTTGCCGGCCAAGTCGGTTCAGACAATGCGCTGTCGTTAACGATGCGAGACGAACTGAAGATGCAGTCGTATCGCGAGTATTCACAAAAGTTACGCAGTGCCGAGGTTCGCGCAACCGAACTGAAGGCTCAGCTCGCTGCGGCGAAAAATGATTTGGCCAACCATGTCGATGAGGTCGAAGTCGATACGACCGAACTAGCCATCGAACATCCTCGCATTCGCGAATTACGAGACAAAGTTGCCAGCCTTGACAGCGAACTTCGAAAGCTGCGAGTGATTGCCGCTAGTGACGATTCGCCTCGGATCGTGCGACTGATAAAAGAGCGTCAGCACTACGAAAGCGAGCTTCAACAAACACGTCGCAGCGTCGAGTCAAACGTCCGTGAGCAGTCACGATTGGCGGCCCAAGAGAAATTGGAAAGCAATGTTCAGCAGATTCAAAAGCAAAGCGAACTGAATCGAAGCGAAATTGAGTTTCTGCAAAACAGGATGGCAGAGCTGTCGTCCGCCGTTGTACGTACCGCCGAAAAGAATGGCGTGCAGCTTGAAATCGCCCGGCATGCCGTGGATCGCCAAACACGACTTGCCGACAGTCTTTGGCAATCTTTGGAAGAGTTCAATATCGAATCTCGGTCACAGCCAAAGGTCACGCTGTTGAAACCTGCAGAGTTGCCGGTGAAGGCAAACCAGTTCGAACAGATCAAGGTGGCGGGCGTGGCTGGAATCATCGGCTTAGGCCTTGCGATTCTAGGGGTCGGATTTATCGAATGGAGAGGCTGTCGTATCCGCAACGGTGAACATGTTCTGGCCAACTGTGTTCGGCCCGCCTTTGGCATCAGGTCGCTCTCGAATGACCGCAGCAAAAAGGTCCACACATTCAACAATGGATCGTCTGATTTGGCGGCCCGAATGATGTTGCCGACAAAGTCTCGGCAACTGTTCCCATGCGTGATGGTGACCAGCGCACTTGACGAAGAGCCCAGGCATTTGGTTGCGATGGATCTGGGATTCGGATTCATGCATTTGCGGCGGCGCACGCTGCTGATCGATTGCGACATGGATGGCAAATTGACGGCGGCGCTGAATGCTTCGCATCTGCCTGGCGTGTTACAACTGGACCAACATTCCAACAACTTCAATCAATACGTCATGCGGACTTCTGACGACGCGTTGGATTTCTTGCCCTTGGGAATCAGCAACGATCCTTCGCCTTGGATTGATCCCGATTGCTTCGAACTGTTGTTGGACTCACTCAAAACCGTCTATCAAGCCATCGTGATCAGTGGGCCCGCGATGTCGACGCACGCGGAAAGCCTGTTGCTGGCGTATAAGTCCGGTCAAGTCGCGTTTGCCGCGTTTCCCGCCATCAGCCGCTGGGACAAGTTGTCCGAAGTCGAGCAGGTAGCCATCAAATCTGGCATCAACGTGGTCGGCACCGTGCTGCGGCCTGTGCGACCGGCGAACCCGATGACTTTGAGATTCGACACCCCCGCGGCGACGACAAGACAGACAAGCAAGCTGGCAGACCTTCCCGAGATCAGCTTGCAAGACGAAGTGACTCAGATGCAAGCACAGATCAAACAAGCGGCTTCATCCCCAAAGTCGCCGGCACAAGTTCAAGAATCCTCCAATGAGATTACGTCATGAGCGATGATTTCAATGCCCCAGCATTGCCGGCGCTGCCCCTGTCGCCTGTCAAATATCGACGACAATTTCTGTTGCCGGTGGTCCGCAACCTTTCGGTGGACACATCACCAATCGACACCGAGACCAGCGGACTGGGCCAGTTGACCAAACCGTGTTGCGACCACTCCGACAGCGAATCGCAAAACTGCCATTGCGATCCCAATGAAAACGCCTCGGTCACCAGCGCGCCGTACTTTCGCGTCAAGTCAATCTTGGATCGAGTGCTCACGCTGGTGTTGATGACATTGGCGCTGCCGCTGATGGCATTCGTAGGACTCGCAATTCTCGTGCTAGACGGGCGACCGGTTTTTTACCGACAAACGCGTGTGGGAAGAAACGGGCGGCACTATCAAATCTTGAAATTCCGTACGATGTGTCCGAATGCGGAAAAATCGACGGGTGCGGTTTGGAGCTGTGAATCGGACCCGCGAGTCACCGCACTGGGGCACTGGCTGCGACGCTTACACCTGGATGAGTTGCCCCAGTTCTTCAATGTGTTGAAAGGGGACATGAATCTGATTGGTCCACGCCCCGAGCGTCCTGAATTCGTCAGCGAACTGATGAAGGATGTGCCCCAATATCATGAACGGCTTCGAGTGCGGCCCGGAATCACAGGACCGGCTCAGCTAAAATTGGGATACGATCAATCGGTCGCCGGAGTCCGGCGCAAGGTTATCTTGGACTTGGATTACATTCAAAGATCAAATCCAATTCTGGACGCATCCATTCTGCTGGCGACGATTCCCTATGTCGCCAGTAACTTGGTGCAAAGAAAGCAAGCATTTCCAACGACGCAAGAGATTCAAGTCGTCGCGCAGGTGAACTTGCATGCGGAGAGCGAGAGGGTCGATCGCGCCGCTCGGTTCGATATCCACTCCCGGGTCCAACCGAACTTGACCGCGGATCTAGTTTCCTGACGCGCTCCGCCGTTCTCTTGAGTTGCGTTCTTATCCAGACCCACCAGGTTAAGTTCGGCGGTAGTCTTTGCCGCTATCTAACTTGCCGCGCGCTGCGGCACGACTTGTCGCCAATGGTTTCGACCACTCTCTGACAAAACCGCAATTTTCCAGCGATTTTCCAGCGGCAAATTCCGGTTCAATCGACGGGATCACTCCGGTTTTCTTCAGTGGTTCGGCGACCAACCGTCCGGGGTAGAAACCGTGAAACTGCGATCCGCCCTTGTCACTGCTAACGTTGTGTTCACCAAGATGTTACGCCGATCAGCTTTCTTTAGAAAAAGTGTGGCAAAAGCCCGAAATGAGCCAAGTATCTATTCTCTGGCGCTGAATAGTTTTGGTAGCGTTCGAAACGATCGCCGAATAAGTCGGTGTCAATAAGGAATGGGGGGCTTGGTCGATCAACGATGGAACGATTTGATGATCCGCAAGATTCAGCTGTCCGTGACAGCGGCCCTAACGACGCTCGCGATTAGCACCACTGCATCGGCACAAACGACCTATCCGGGTTCGCAACACTCGGTGACACGAGGTAAAGCGATTCAATATGAACCGCGACCAACATTGTCACCGTATCTCAATTTGCTGCGCAACGACGACAGTGTGTTAAGCCCGTATCACTCGTTCGTTGTTCCTCGACGTCAGCAACAGCAGGCTCGGCAAGCACAAAACGATCAAATTCGATCGCTGCAGCGACGGTTGAATCATACCGGCCAGATCCCAGGCGGCGATCGAACACCGACCGGCCGGGGCGGATACTTTCAGACTTACATGCACTATTTTCCACAAAGCAACGTCTCGAATCGCTAACGGTTACTTCGTCGCAATCGGCTTGCGGCGTCATCGCTTTCAGCACCAAAAACGCTCACCTTTGTAGAAGTCCATTCGTTTGAGTTATTTCGTTAACACCTATCGACACAGTGCACATTGGATCGGGCTGACAAGCTTGATCTTGTGTTGCGGCTGTCAGTCGCTGCAGACTCCATCGAGTTCGCAGTTGGTGTGCGATCAGTCTGCGAATTGCGACGAGAGTGATCAAGCGTGGATACCAAGAGAACTGGACAAGGTCACGCTTCCGATCTACCGAGTGGCTCCGCCAGACGTTTTGACAATTGACGTCGTTCCGGGTGTGACGCATTCAACCTATCGCCTGCAAGTCGGTGAAATGGTTGCATTGTCGGTCAAAGGCACTTTCCCCGACGAACCGATTGAGGGCGACTACCTGATCGATGCCGGCGGATTTGTCGATTTGGGTTACTCCTACGGCGCATTCGAAATCGCTGGACGAACGATCGATGAAGCCATCACGTTGATCGAAGGCCAACTGCTCGCTCAACTCCGCGATCCGCGAGTCTCATTGTCGCTTCGCAGCCCTTCGAACGTTCAACCGATTTACGGAGAGCACCTCGTTGGTGCCGATGGGACAATCACGCTGGGACAGCACGGTACGATTTCAGTCGTCGGTATGACCCTAGAAGAAGTCCGTTCGGCCATCGCGAATCATCTTTCCGGTGTCTTTGCCAATCCTCAAGTTTCCGTGTCGGTGTACGCCTTTAACAGCAAGGTGTATTACATCGTCACGCAGGGCGGCGGTCTGGGCGATTCGCTGGTTCGATTGCCGTATACCGGCGGCGAAACGGTGATGGATGCACTCAGCCAAGTGAACGGTCTTAGTTATGTCTCGTCCAGCCGCATCTGGATCGCCAGACCGGATCGTGACTCAAAGACAAGTCAGATACTTCCCGTCGACTGGGAAGGGATGAGTCAACGGGCCGAGGTCGAAACGAACTATCAAATGATGCCGGGCGATCGATTGTACATAGCGCACTGCAAACTGGCGGCACTGGATTCCGCCATTGCAAAGCTGACGTCGCCGTTTGAACGTATCTTTGGATTCACGCTTTTAGGAACCGCAACGGCGTCGCGATTGTCAGGCAAGGTGCTCGACAACTCTCGCTATTCGATCACGACGACGGGCAGATAGCTGATGAAATCCTCGCCCAGTACCAGGACAGCCATCGCTCAGCCAACCTTGAAAATCGGTCTGTTGGTCTGCGCAATGTTGACCGCCGGGTGCACAACGCACTGGGACGAGTTTCGCAGAAATCCGTTTCACGATCGGGTATGTCCCGCATGTAACGCGCGGACGATCGAAGAATGTCACTGTTTCAAGCCGGCACCTAACGCCGGCTACTGCGACACGAATTGGTTTATGATCGAACCAATGTCCGAGGAAGAAGCGGCGTTCCTTGAGTACTTTGAAACAGACCCTGGCCCCGAGCATCCGTGAGGCCCATCATGGGCCTCGCTTGTCCCGCTGTCGGCGGCTGTAGCGCTGCAACGTTTTTCGCTCCGCCGCGGTCAGACTTGATTCACCCGACTGGTGGATTTTTTCCAAAATGCGGTCGGCCTCTTCGGCTTCCTTGGCAAGTTTCTTGTCCGGGTCATGAATTTTTAATTTCATCCGCCGCGAACGTTGCTCAAGACGTTGGGGCAACTCGGAAAAGAAACCAAGATCGAGCCACTGCAGGTTCCAGTGACGAAAGTAATACAGGGCGCCAAAGGCGGCCCCGGCCAAGTGCACCTCGAAAGCCGTATTGCCGCTGCCAGCAAACACGCTGCCGACCATTCCCAAGGCTCCGGCCAAATCACCGACCACAAAGATGACCGCGATGACCCACGCTTTGACGGGAATCACGAACATCAACAGGACTTCTTGGTTGGGATAATAGCAGGCAAACAAGATGGTTGTTGCCACCACGGCACCGCTGGCGCCGATGACCGTTCCGCCCGAACCGGTGGCCAGATAGACCGCCGATGCGATCAGACCGCCTAAGACGATCGAGACCAAATAGAACTTGAGAAACTCTTGACCGCCGATTCTCTGTTCAACCGCTCGTCCGAAGAAAAACAGGCCGATCATGTTGAACAGGATGTGCTGAATCCCACCGGTGTCGTGCAGAAAACCGTACGTCAGGCTTTGCCAAATCAACCACGGCCGTGAAAGCGTCTCGCCGCTGGCGGCTAGCCAGGGCACCAATACACTCTCGCTGCCCACAGCGTTACGGTCCGCTGTGATCCAGTCCAAGAAAAAGATGGCGACAGTAACAATGATCAGCGTGATGGTGATGCTGCGCGCCGGCCGCTGTGCGCGGTCCCATGGCGTTTGCGATTCGTATCGCCCGTAGTCGCGGTCGTACAGACCCATAGATACCGGTGGGTTGAAAGTTGAAGTGGGCGAAACGGATCGCCGTGACCGTTGTCATCCTAACAATTTACGATCAGCAACTGTAGACAGGAACAAGTACCGCGGAAGCCTCGTAAAAGCGATGCGGACGGACCGAGGATCGGTCTGGGCGGTTTGGGCATCTCTCTCTCAAGCGATCCACAATGACCCGCTTGGGACGCTGTTCAATCCATCGCGGCAACGGACACCGCTTGATCCCACCATCGACGACGGGCCGCTTGGGCCGTAAACATCGGCATTAGCGAATCCAGCCGCCGCCCAGTACTCTCGTTTCGTCATAGACGACGGCCGCTTGTCCCGGTGCGACGGCGAGTTCTCGTTGGTCAAAGCGCACGCGGAATAACGTCGGGTCCGACGGATCGAACGAAACGGTTGCTGGTTTGGGTGATCCGTTGTAACGAATCTGGACACTTACGTGATCGGGCATCTCGGCCGGATCGATCAACCAATTGGCCTCGCCCGCTTGCAGGCCCTCTTGCCGAAGCGCCTCCTGGGGACCGATGACGACATTTTTCGTTTCCGGTTCGATGCGGATGACGAAATGGGGCGAGCCCATCGCGACCCCCAGTCCCTTGCGTTGGCCGACGGTGAACGCTTCGAAACCATCGTGGTTGCCGACGACTTTCCCGTCGATCGTGACGATTTCACCCGCCGTTTCACCAACCATTTCGGGACGACGTGCCTTTACAAAATCACTGTGGTGTCCTTGGGTGACGAAGCAAATTTCCTGGCTATCCTTTTTGCCGGCAACGCCCAGCCCAATCGATTCGGCGATCTCGCGGATGCGTGGTTTTTCAAAGTCACCGACGGGCAACATCATCCGCGACAGCCGATCCGGGCGAATTCCGAATAACGCATAGGATTGGTCTTTGTTCGAATCGAGCCCTCGGTGCAGCTGGCCGGCCTGCATTCGGGCGTAGTGGCCCGTGGCGACGAAATCCGCCTGCACGCTGTCGGCATAGTCAAACAGCCGGCCAAATTTGATCCAGTGATTGCATTTGACGCATGGGTTGGGCGTGCGACCATTCAAATAATCGTCCACAAAGTAGTCCACGATGCGGCGAAAATCCTCTTGCAGGTCCAGTGCGTAAAACGGGATTCCCATCTTGGACGCGACCCGCCGCGCGTCGGCGGCATCCGATGCGGTACAGCAGCCTTGTTTGTGATCGGCGCGGCCCTGTGACAACCCACCCAAAACCGGCAATGCGGACCCATCGGTCACCTTGCATGCGTCGCTTGACTCTTCGCCGTGCCGCATGAAGACACCAACAACGTCGTGGCCGTCCTCTAATAAT
The DNA here is from genome assembly GCA_963975425.1 of uncultured Pirellulaceae bacterium. GTDB lineage: Bacteria > Planctomycetota > Planctomycetia > Pirellulales > Pirellulaceae > CAXBGS01. The sequence continues at coordinate 1,036,001 of CAXBGS010000001.1, read as the reverse complement.
AGGTGCGCAGCGACACTCGAATCGACTCCGCCACTCATCGCGAGAACCACGCGTGCCATGTATATTTTCACTTCCAACAAGTAATAAACGTCTCGTCGCCTCCGCCAAACACGGGGGCGCCGATTGATGCCCCGTCGATCACGGGGTGAGGATCAGCCGCCGTTGCGGCGGAGATCGGCATCGGAACCATCCGACGTCGATCCCTCACAACGACTCAACACACATCATACCCTCGGAGTTCTAGACAGCCATGGATGCCGAACTGGTTCAGCGTAGCGAAAAGATCAGCCAGCGAACGAAACAACTCGGAGACTCTCTTTGACCATGCTGGCAAACGAGCACGAATCAAGGCAATCGAAGCCGAAATGGGCGAAGCCAACTTTTGGGATGACAACGAGTCGGCTCAAAAGACGGTTGCCGAACTGAAAGGTCTGAAAGCCATTGTCTCGCCGATGGACGAGCTGACCAGCAGCGTCGAGGATATGAGTGCGCTTTTCGAGATGGCGGACGAGGACGATTCGATCGCCGCCGAAGTCGCCTCGGAAATCGGCCGTCTGGAGAAAATTCTTGACGATCTTGAACTGAAGGCATTGCTCAGCGGTCCCAACGACTCGGCCGGTGCGATCCTGACGATCAACGCGCGTGACGGCGGTACCGACGCGAACGACTGGGCCGACATGCTGCTGCGGATGTATTCCGCGTGGGCCGTCGCTCATGATTTTTCGATCCAGCTGCTGGACCGCCAGGAGAACGAAGAAGCCGGGATCAACCATGCTTCGATCGCGATTCGTGGGTCGATGGCGTACGGATACCTCAAAGGCGAAGAAGGCGTGCACCGGTTGGTTCGGATCAGCCCGTTCAACAGCGAAGGAAAACGGCAAACCAGTTTTGCCGCCGTCAGCGTTTCACCCGAAATCGACGATTCGATCGAGATCGAAATCGAAGACAAGGACGTGCGGATCGACACCTATCGCGCCAGCGGCGCCGGCGGCCAACACGTCAACAAGACCGATAGCGCAATTCGTTTGACGCACGTGCCGACCAACACCGTGGTCCAGTGCCAAAGCGAGCGAAGCCAGCACCAGAACAAGGCGACCGCTTGGAAAATGCTGCGCGCGAAAATGGCTCGGATCGAAGAAGAACGTCGAGAAGCCGAGGAAGCAAAGAAGTACGGCACGCAGCCCAAGAGCGGTTTTGGAAGCCAAATCCGCAACTACTTTTTGCACCCGGACCAGCGTGTCAAAGACGCCCGCACCGCACACTATGTCGGCAACTTCAACAGCGTCATGGACGGCAGCGAGCTGCAAGGTTTCTTCGACGCGTACTTGCGCTGGCGAGCCGGCAAAGAGTAATGTGCAGTTAGCTTCCATCGAACCTGCAAACATCGACCCTGACGATCGCGGCAGGGTCGAACCTGAACACCTGCGGAACCATCACGATGCCTTCGATCTTTACCAAAATCATCGACAAAGAGATTCCCGCCGATATCCTGTACGAAGATGACGTTTGTCTGGCGTTCAGGGATATCAATCCGCAAGCGCCAACTCACTTTTTGGTGATTCCGCGAAAGGAAATCGTGTCGCTTGCGGATTTGTCCGATGAGGATGAATCGATCCTAGGCCGATGCGTGATGGTTGCGTCCAAGGTTGCCGCCGATGAAGGACTCGATGGCGGATTTCGTTTGATCGCGAACACACGAGATGATGGCGGGCAAGAAGTTCCGCATCTGCACTTCCATGTGCTCGGAGGCCGCAAAATGACGTGGCCACCCGGGTGAACCGATTCGCGAAACATCTGCGGTCGCTCGAGCAAATGAACCGGCGCCGTGAATTGGTGCCGCGCGTTGTCGATGGAATCCATCTGGTCCAGCCCGATGGTCGCCGGTTGATCAATTTCGGATCCAACGACTACCTCGGTTTCGCCGCACAGCGGTCATCGCCGCAAGTCGCCACTGGCAGTATGGCCAGCGCGCTGGTGTGCGGTTGGTCTGACCAACATCAGTGTCTCGTCGATCGGTTGGCGGAACTGGAAACGACCGAGTCGGTGTGTCTCTTTCCTACCGGATTCGCCGCCTGCAGCGGTACGGTGGCCGCGTTGGCGGCCGAAGGTGATCTGATTCTTAGCGATCAATTGAATCATGCCTCACTGATCGACGGATGCCGTTTGTCTCGCGCCGAATGCGTCGTCTATCCGCATCGCGATGTCGATTTTGTCGCGTCGCAACTCAGCGAGAAACGAACAAGCTATGACCACGTTTGGATCGTCACCGACGGCGTCTTCAGTATGGACGGCCACGTCGCGCCGCTAAGAGAACTTGCCAAGTGCGCCAACCGCTATGACGCACAACTCGTCGTTGACGAAGCTCACGGGACCGGCGTGTTGGGCGGACACGGAAGCGGTGTCTGTGAAGCGTTAGCGGTGAAAGATGACGTACTGGTGCGTCTCGGAACGCTAAGCAAAGCCATCGGTGGGCAAGGCGGTTTCGCTGCGGGACCCAAACTTGTGATCGATTATCTGATCAATACATGTCGAACATTAATCTATAGCACCGCTTTGACACCCAGTGCGGTCGCGACGGGCATCGACGCGGTCGATCGTATCCGCACCGACCCGTCGAGCCGCGAACAGGTACAGAAACTATCACGACTTTTTCGCAGTGAACTTGCGATCGAGAGTGTCAGCGAGATCGAATCGCAGGTACCGATTATTCCTGTGATGATCGGTGGCGACAGGGAAACGATCAACGTCTCGCGTGCGTTGGCAGACGCGGGATTCTTTGTGCCCGCGATTCGCCCGCCGACCGTTCCCGAGGGAACGGCACGTTTGCGGGTTTCACTATCAGCGGCACACGACGAAGCGATGATGCGCAATCTGGCGCGAGAGATCAAACGCCAGTTGCGATAAGGATTTTTTCCAAGGGTACCGTCGACAACGGATCGGACCTGTGGAACATCGCTGCAGCGAAAGTGGCGTTATTTCGCCGGCGCCGTTTCCCTGAATTTTTTCATCAGCTCTTGGTGCTTCTTTGAAGCGTTTTTGAATGCTTCGCTGCCTCGCTCAAGCTGCTCGCGTTTTGCCTTTAACGCTTTGATCTCCACCGCCAGGGCGCGTCGTTCACTGATCGCGTTGTTGGCCGGACTTGCAGCCGCCTGAACATCGTTCCAGTCGTCGGTTCGAAAAACCGACGCGGGCAAGCCTTCACTGTTAACCAGGTTAGCGCCTTCCGGGTTCGACGCCCAGGCGTAGCGTACCGCTACAGGTGCGGGGACATCGGGGCTGCTGACCAACACCGCATCGGTGCCGTCAACCTTTGCGTTGGCCCAGTGCCATTGTCGGTCTTTACCGGCGATTTCGAAACGTTGCAGGGCGCCGTCATTGCGCGCCTTCAGTCCATCGCCTGCTTGGTCGAAAGTGACTCGGATTGCTCCGCCTTCAACGCTGCTGGACTTGAACAGTGGTCCTGAGTAAGTGATGTCTTTGCCGTAATCCTTGGCAAGGGCCCAACGTGCCAGACGCTCGCCAGGATCTTTCTTGTTCTTGGGGTGGATGTCGTTGGCTTCGCCAACATCATTGATAATCGCCATGCCGGTTTTGGGTGTCGTCTCAAGAATCCGACGCATTCGGTCTTGCAGCAGTGCCCAATCATCCGGCGTTCCCGGCTGTGTCGATGGGGCTCGGTAGTTGGCAAGTTGGACAAAATAGAACGAGAAGTCATCGTTCCAGCGCTGGCGCCAATCATTGATCATCAATGGCAGTGTCTTGTCATAGGGAACCGCGCCCGGTTTCGCATTAGCTTCGCCCTGGTACCAGATCGCGCCACGCATGGTGTATCCGACGAACGGATTGATCATCGAATTGAACAACACGCCGGGCTTGCCTTCGGTATCAAGTGGCCGTTTTGGCGCGGTAGGTTTCTTGGCCATCTTTTTGCGGTCGGCGACCGGCTTTTTCTTTTGCTCGGCGGCGTCCGCTTCCCATTGGTCCAAGCGGGCACGGAAGGCGACTTGTGCTTTGTCATCATCGTATGATTTGTCCGCTTCCATAGCCGCGTCGACGAGCGCTTTGGTACCAGGCAGTGTTTTCAGAGCTTTGCGGCTGGTAAAGGTCTCGACCGGTTTGCCACCCCAGGCGGACTTGATCACGCCAATGGGGACACCCAATTCGGTGTGCAACTTGCGTGCAAAAAAGAAAGCAACCGCCGAGTACGTTGGCGCTGTTTTTGGACTGCACCGCGTCCACTCGCCGTCGATGTCGTCTTGTGGTTTTACCGAGGTAACCGTCGGAGCATTGAACATACGGATCTGGGGATGGTCAGCCTTGGTCAGCAAGTCGGCATAGGCGGGAACACGATTCATCGAAAAAACCATGTTGGATTGGCCCGACGCAAACCAGACTTCCCCGACCAACACGTCGTCGATCGTTTTCGTATCGCCGCCAGAGGTGACGGTCAAAGTCGCGCCGTTTGCGTCCGCGGAACCGGTGGCGATTTCAGCCCGCCACTTGCCATCGGAATCGGCCTTCGTGTTGGCGGTCTTACCCTTGAACTGAACGGTCACGCTGGACCCCGGTTCCGCCGTGCCCCAAATCGCCGCATCTCGATCGCGCTGCAACACCATCGAATCGCTAAAAAAATTGGGCAATGAAAGTTCGGCCCGCACGACTGCGGGTGAAACCAATCCGACCGCGAACAATAGAAGGAAACGACGTATCATTGGAAGCACCAAGGGTGGGGAATGTGGAGGGAGTTTGCGCAATATCTGTACACGACCGTCAAATCGCGTCAAGCTAATCTTAGCTAAGCGACGTGTTCGTGTGGCGCCTGGGACATTTTGTCGACCAACATCGACCCGCGACGGATTTTCCGCTGGCTATGGTTCGTTGTCGGGACGAACGCTCTCGAAGTACTGGCGGACCGTTTCGCGGTGACCGAGCGGCAAAGGCTCTTGGTCGAGGACGGCTTCTGCTTGAGTCCGAAATTTCTGGTATTTCGCAGCGTAACTGCGTGCCGCTGATTGTTCGCCCTCAGGCGCTTCGAGGATTTCTGACTCGCTCGGACCGTCACCTTGTTGGCCATCGAGTTGTTCTTGTCGACGCTGTGATGCGAGCCGCGTCGATTCGCCATCATTGGGCTGACCGGTACTGGAAGTTCCCCAGCTCTGTGACGGACTGTCCTTTTTGGCAGCAGTGCCAAGGGGATTGTTGCAGGATCCTCGACATTGACTTTTGCACTGCGACAAACGATTTAGCTGGCACAGCATACATTGGCCGATCTTGTTGCAGTTGCTTTGTTTTTTACACAAGCTTGCCAGTTTGCACATTCCGTCTTTGCACTGAGACGAATCCTTGTTCTCAAGGCCCTCTTGCAATTGCTGAGTTGCTTGAGACAGCTTGCCCTTTTGACCGGGCGAAAGTTTCGACAAGAATTTTTTCAAGTTGTCGGCTACGGCACGGCGTTGTTTGTCCCCGAGTTTTGACGGGTCGACGTTTTCTAGTTCATTCGCAGCTTTGTCGTAGTCGCCCTCTTCCATCGCTGCGGCTGCGGCTTTCATCACATCCGAAGGTTGCATCGCGGACGCGAGATTCTTGAACTGCGCCTCGCTCATGTCCAATTGCATCGCCTCGCGAGCCTGCGAGATGGCTTGCTCCATTTCCGACAGAGTTGCCAACAGATCACGTTCATCCATTGATTCTCGCTCCATCTGCTCGATCAACTCTTCCAATTTTTCATCGAGCACTTCCAGTTCAGGTGCATCGGGCTGATCTTTAACGAGTTCTTCCATTTCCGAAAGCATCGTTTCTCGCAGCAGTGCCGCTTGGTCCACAGCGACCGGCATGGGTGCTGCGGCAACGGCATCACTTGAGCGAGTTCTTGCGAACAGAACGATACCGATGGCGGCAATGGCCATTGCACCCGCGGCTACAAGTGATCGGCGGTGGGGTTGAATCGTCACGCAGTCATCGGCGCGGACTTGCCGCAAATGCTTGGCGGCATCAGTGATCTGCAATCGTTTGACGGCGTCATCGTCGGCAGCGGAAAACTGCAGGGCCGTGATCGCGCGATCTTTCAAGACGTAATACTGATCAACCGTCTTCGCCGCCGCATCAAGCGGCACACCGATCAAAGATCCCCACAGCGCGCCAATCGGTGCGCCGATGATCAGGGAAACAACCGACCATACCGGTGATACGGTCGGAAAGGCCAAGTGAGCAATTGCAAACAGCGTTGAGACGCCGCAGCCGACGGCGAGTCCGGTCGTTGCACCTTGAAGAATGTTTCGTCGGCGGATCTGGCGACGCACCTTCTCGAGAATATGGTGGACGTTTGAATCGGCATTTCGATCGGACATGAGCATGTTCCTTTGCGGCAAGCAAACTTCGAAAACGTACCACCGTCGCTAGTTCAATCAGTATAGGAAATCTTAACAGCAGCGCAGTAGCGCAATTATTTCGTTTCGTCCAAGTTTTCTGTTCGCGTTCATCCAGGGATGTCCCGAATGGAATGGAAATTTGAACGGGATCGACAAGGCATTGAAACGGAGAACGCCCGGTCGGAAAGGTGTCGTTTTTAGCGGGTCTTAGCGTGTTCCCCCGAGATCCACCCTACGTACTGCGACGTCAAACACGAATAACACCAGCGCCGTCATCAGCAAGTAGGGCCACATCGGCAGCGGCAAACGCGCGGATCGTGCATCGGGCCGAAGCATTTCGTCGACCGAGGGATCGAAGTTTCCTCCGGTCGATTCCGCAATTTTTTTCAACGCTTCTGTGTCGGGCGGGTGCAGCCGCAGCTCGTCGTGGTAACCGACGATCAAGCCTCGTGACTGACGGGTCGCTTCTCCGGCGCCTCGCTGTTGGGCCAGATCGATTTGGTAGGCGCCACGTTTTCCTGTTTCGATCGATGCTTCGTAACGTCCCGGTGCCGTTTGCCGCATCGGTAATTTTTCTGTTTTCAGTTGCGGATTGATCACCGTCAGCGTCGTCGCGGCCTGATTGACGAATTGTCCTGCCTGATCGACGGAATCCATCACGATATGGGCGTTACCGTCGCGTTGTTTGATTTCGACGAACACGCCACGGGTATCGTTCTTTCGCATCGCGTGGCGGATAACCTGCGCCCAAAACGTTCCAAAGTCCGGCCATGCCAACCATTCCGATGCCCATCTGGCTTTCGCGTCACTGGTAAATGCGACCGTCATCCCTAATCCGTAACGCCACCACGCCAGCAAAGGATCGCCGTTTTCGCTGGCCAAGATAAATTCGCACGTCGGTTTGGGACGCGTAACGACATACCCCAACAGCAGCGGAGCAAGATCCAGATCAATTCCTTCCAACACCTGAGTGGGCCGAACCAACTGCGGCAGAAACGGAAGTTCGTTGATCGCCGACTTGCTTGCTTCGACGGTTTCCTTGGCAAATACCTGAGGCACCGACTGCGGGTCATTGCAAAAATAATAACGTCCGCCGCCGAGCCGCGAGATTTCTTCGAGCAGGGTCTCATCGGCACCCTGCCCCATCGCAACGGTCGTGACCGTCATTCGGCTGGCCGCCATCTCGCTGGCCAATCCCTCGAAGTCACCCGGTGACGAAATTCCATCGGTCAGCAAGATACAGTGCTTTAATTTGGCCGATGCTGCGCCTAATGATTCGTATGCATCATTCATCGCGGGATACATGGATGTGCCGCCGCCCGCATCGATCGTGCTGATTTGATCGATCACATATCCCTTGTCCGACGCCCCACGCAATTCGCTGACCCAATAGCTGCTGCCATCAAACGCAATCACACCGATCGAATCGCGAGGGCCCAGCAGTTCGACGGCGGCGCGGGCGGCGTCTTTTGCCAGTTCGATTTTTTCGCCGCCCATTGAACCACTTTTGTCGATCACCAATACCATCGCTAGACTTGGTTTTTCGCGTTCTTTCTCAAAGTTACTTCTTACCGGCAGGATTTCTTCCAGCTGGGTGCGGTAGTATCCGCCCAGCCCGAACGATTGATCGCCGCCAAGCATCACCAACCCGCCGCCAAGGTCTTCGACATAAGTACGGATCACGTCCATCTGCCGGATCGACATCGCCGTAGCGGGAACGTTCGAAAGCACCAAACATTCGAAGCCTTGTAGTTCGGCTAAATCATGTGGTACGCCAACCGGTGGTCGCACTTCGACATCGATGCGCTGTTCATCCAGTGCCCAACGCAGCGAATCGGTTTGGTCGACATCGGGGTCGACCAGCAATACGCGTGGCCGACCAACTGCCCGCACAAGTGCGGATGATTCGTTATTGTCCAAGAACGTGTCGGCATCGCCACATCCGCGCAGTCGAGCGGCGAACGTGACTTGACGCTGGCCGGTGACGGATTGACGGATTCGGAACCGGTTCGCGCCGGACTTCAAATCAACTTTCTTCGCTTCGCCTTCGCCGATCCGAATGTCGCCTCGGTAAAAGTCTAAATAGCCGCTGGTATCGGTCGTGGAATTGACAACGACTTCCACAAAGAACGGCTCGCCTTGGCGAACTTGTGCCGGAGCGGTGACACTGGCGATCTGCACTTCCGGTTCCTCTCGCGCCGGCAACGAAACGGTGTCGATCGGAATCCCAGCCGTCGTTGCGGCGGCAATCGCGTCACCGCTGGTCGCATTCCCGTCGCTGATCAAGACAATTTTAGGTACGTAACTGGGCGGGACCGACGCGATTGCGGTGCGCAGCGCCGACGCGATGTCGGTTCCCATGTTCGGATCGGAATCCGGTTCCATTAGGTCGCTTGAATTCGCCAGGTTGTCTGAGTCCGCTAAGTCGGTTGAATTTGCCGAGCTGTTCGAAATCGCCAACGCGTTGGCATTGGCTGGGGCATTTGTACCGGGCGGCCACGTGTCGACGATCTCATCGGGCTTATTATCAAAGGGCAGGAATCGTATCGTCAAAGCGTCTTGTTCGCGGGCCGACTGCAAGATTTCATTCGCAATCTTGTCACTCGCTTTGACCGCTTCGGTGTCAACACTTTCACTGCGGTCGATGGCGACGATCAGCATTCGCTGTTTTGTCGCCATCAGCAGGATCCATCCACTTAGCGAAAGGATCAACAATGTCACCACACAAGTGCGAAGTAGCAAGCTGGCCCAACGCTGCCACTTTGGAAAATCGCTCAAGCTTCGCACATGCAACCACAGCAGAAACGGGATTGCCGGCACCAGCAGCCACAGCGCCGATGGCCGCGTCCATTCCCAACCGATGATGTCACTCATCCGACAATCCTTCGCTGGTAGAGAAACCATTCGGTCGCGCACAGTGCCAGTGCCAGTGCAGCCAAGTAGAACCAAACGTTGTAAGATCCAAGTCCGACGGAATCGGCTTGAGTGGAAGTCACACCGCTGGCAAGTCGAAGATTGCTCTCTTGGTGGTTAGACAAATTGATGGCGACTTGTTGAACTCGCTTGTCAACGATGTCAACTTCTCCGCGTTCACCGGCGATCGCCTTGCGTGGGCCAAGGGAGACGATACCGACGCGGTCGATCGGCCCGATCGATGCGACTTGCTCACCGACAGAGGCTTGCCGTACCGCGCCATCGGTGTCGACCCAAGCCCAGTCTTCTTGCGGACCCGCCGTACACGTCATCTCAGCAACTTGACCAGTCGCTAGTGCGGGTTGCAATTCACCGTTGCTGCTGAGAAACCAATTGACGGTGTTGGTCATCATCACGGGAAACGCAATGCGCAGTGGCAAATCGCCCGCATCGAGGTCGGTCGATAAGACGACCAGTCGACCTTTAGGGCGAATCATGGACGCCATTAGAGTTCCGCCGTTGGCCGACTCGAGGACGATGTTTGCTTCGTCGGGCACTTGCAATGATCGAGCGTCTGGCATCACCAGATTCATCAGGTGCACATGCAGTAAGAGTGGCGATTCGGCATTCTGTTTTGCAACGATCGCTTCGGAAACTTTTTCACCTAATTGCCAGGCTTCACTGTCACCGACAGGACCTATCACCATGACCGAACCCGTTGGCAACGTTTTCGCATCGGTCTGATACAACACGGTCAAGCCGTTGGCCGGAGAAGATTGGGGAACCGTATCGGTCGTCGTCAGCTCGATCAACGGGATCGCATTCAACACGCTTTCCAAATAGAGGTTGGGTCGTGCAGCGACCAACGTGACTGGTATCGGCTCGCGTGCTGGCAGTATGGCTCGAGCGACGTTATCGACAACCAACGCATCATCAACGTCGATGCTCGCGACAAGCACGCCGCCATCGGCAGACGCTTGAGAGATCGTATGTCGAAACGGCTCATCCGGCTCAAGAGAGATGGGAATGACGTCAACTAATTCGTCGCCAAGTTCGATGGTAAGTCGACAATCAACCGGGCGTTCACCGAAGTTTTCGACTTCAATCAAACCGGCGTAACCGATTGGGTCAACTAAGGATCGACGTACCTGCAAACGCGTGATCGCGACGTTATCAAGCGACTGGCCGACGCGGATGACACGGATGTCGTCTTGTTCGCCTGATGCTGACGCCGTTTCGAAAGCTAAATCGCTGATGACGACGATCTTTCGACGTTCGGGATCGCTTGCCAAGCGACGAGCCGTTTGAATGGCTTGTTCAACTTGTGTCGGACCGTCCGTTGGCATCACCTCCTCTGCCGCATCTCTCACGGCGGGGCCGAAATCCGACATTCCCACAACCACGCGCACGACACTGCCGGCGGTGATGAGTGCGATTTCATCGCCGGCACGAAGCGCCTCGGCGACACCTGCGGCGTGTTCGCGAGCAATTTCGATCCTTGATCTTCCGTTGAATTCGATGGCATTCATGCTGGCGGAGTTATCGAGCACGACGACAATCTGTTGTCGCGCGTCTTGTTGGCCTTGCCAAAGAGGGTCAACAAGGGCGAAGACGACCAGCAATAAAAAAGCCAGTTGCAACAGCAGACTCAACCAGTGCCGCAGTCGTTGCAGTAATGAACGTTGCCGTTTCTCATCAAACAGTTGATCCCAGAACATCAGCGTCGATACCCGCTGGCGACGCAGACGCGTCTTTAGCAGATAAAAAATTATGATCGGCAATGCGATCCACAACCAAACGAATCGTTCCGGGGATACGAAGTTCATTCCTCAGCCAATCGCTCCTGCGGTTCGCATCATTCGCAGCAGGACTTCATCGAACGGGACATCGTTGGTCGCCCGCGTGTAGCTAAGTCCATAGGTTTTACAGTACCGATCAATCTGTTCCGTAAAGTCAGCGAACATTTGTTGATATTCTTTCAGCTTTCGCTCGGTGATCGTGACTTTGACCGAACGTCCCGACTCGACGTCTTCTAGCTGAATATCGCCCAGCAAATTTGGGGCGGCTTCCTCAGGTGTATGAAGCTGAATGACATGTGGTTCGAACTGACGGTGTCGCAGCGCGTCGATACCGGTGCGGAATCCGTGATGATCGAACAGATCGCTGATCACCAACACGAGACCCGTCCGTGGGGCCCGCCTGGCAAAATCGTCTGCGACGCTTGCCAGATCGGTAGTTTCGCCGCTGGTCTGCAGTCGTTCCAAGAAGCGTAACACCGTCAACACATTGTCTTTGCCCCGCATCAATGGCATTGTTCCGCGTATTTGATTGTCGTATGCCAGTACCGAGACACGGTCTAAATCGGCCAGAGCAATATAGGAAAGCGCCGCTGCGATTTGCCGAGCAAAACTAAACTTGGTAACCAAGGCGTGTGGGCTCTTGTTCTGCGCTGCTCTGCGTTGGTTTCCTCGCTGCAATGATGTCTGAGCGCCTTGTTCGACATGGCCTGCTTCATCCATGCTGTGGCTGCAATCAAGCAGCACATAGACGTGCAGGTCTTCTTCCTCTTGGAAACGTTTCAGCAGCAAATCACCATGCCGTGCATACACATTCCAATCGAGGTAACGCAAATCGTCGCCGGGAAGATACTCGCGGTGATCGGCAAACTCGATACCGCCTCCGGTTTGTTTCGTCCGACGTTGTGCCAGTAATTGGCCCTTGAAGACACGTTTGGACAGCAGCGAAAGATACTCGAGGCGTTTGATGAAATTTGAATCAAACAACGGTCAGCCCTCTCTCGCGGTTGAACCCACGAGCTTGCTCGCAAATGGGTCAAGAAACCAGTAAACGATGTTTGTCTAGAGCGATGTTTGTCTAATCAGTTAAGCCGGTTGCATTGATTCGACACGACTCAACAGGTCATCGATCACTTCGTCCGTTTGAATCGACTCGGCCTGTCCCTCGAAGTTCAACATAATGCGATGACGCAGCACGTTCTTGGCGACTTGACGAATGTCATCGGTCGCGACGTGGAATCGATCATCCAGAACCGCATGGATTTTGGCGGCCAAGATCAGACCTTGGGCTCCTCGCGGACTGCTCCCATAGCGAACAAATTGTTTGACCATTGGCGTTGCATTTTCCTGATCGGGGTGCGTTGCCATGACCAGATCGATAGCGTATCGACGGACCGTGTCGGCGATCCGGATTTGTCGCGACAACGCACTCAATTCCATGATTCGATCACGACTTAGCTGGGGCGATGCGTGCGGAATCTCCACGCTCGTCGTGCGGTCCATAATCGATTCCATATCGCGAGTACTCGGATAAGGGACCAGCAGCTTGAAAAGGAAGCGATCCAATTGGGCTTCCGGCAATGGATATGTTCCTTCCATTTCCAGTGGATTTTGTGTGGCCATGACAAAAAAGATGCCTTGCAGGGCATGGGATGTCCCGGCGACCGTGACGCTGTGTTCCTGCATTGCTTCTAACAAAGCGGATTGGGTCTTGGGTGTCGCGCGATTGATCTCGTCGGCCAACAGGATGTTGGTAAACAGCGGTCCACGTTGAAACTGGAACGCTTTGCCTCCGCTATCTGTCTCGATCATCACATTGGTGCCGATCAGATCTGCAGGCATTAGATCGGGTGTGAACTGAATTCGAGAAAAATCGGCATCGATAGTCTGGGCAAGCGTGCGGACCAACATCGTTTTGCCCAGTCCGGGGACGCCTTCGAGTAACACATGTCCACCAGCGATCATCGCGATCATCACACCGTCAATGATTTCGCGTTGTCCCACAATCACGCGAGAGACTTCTTCGCGCAGCTTACGGAAATCGTCGCGAAACCCCTTCAAGCGATCACGAAAATCTTGATCCAGCTCGTTGTCATTCATTGCAAAGCTTGGTCTTTAGTGAGTTGCATCTGACAGACCGACTTGTCATACATGGTCTAATGCTAACGGGTGGTCGAGTCGCTGTGTTAACAAAAGCGAGATGAATTTGCGGGCACACATTCGCGGATTCAATCGCCTCGCTATCGAAGCCAAACCTGTGGGGAGCTTGTCTGCTATGTCGTGGAAGACGCGTCTTTCTTTGTTGCTAGTCTGTTGCAGCCTATTCAATGCGCCGGAGCAAACGCGCGGGCAAGAAAGTTCTGATGCGGTTCGCCAACAGCAGATCGCGGATCGGTTCATGCAGGTTCTGCTGCGGCGACCGCGCCCCGGAACGGCACTCGACCGGGTCTACGGGCATCACATTCAGGCCGGCACGCTTGACGATCTTGTTGATCGGCTCGAATCAGAATCGAACGACGATCGCTCCGGTGCGAAATCAATGTTGCTGGGACTGATTCACATGCAGCGCGGACGCGATGCTGACGCCGTCGCTGCACTGAAACGAGCCGAACCGTTATTGGCGGACGACGCGATGGTCAGCTACTACCTGGGAAAGGCGTTGTTGTTGGTCGGTCAAGCCGACCAGGCAGCCGAAGCTCTGGAGCGATCAATTGAACGGGGGCCGGTACGCAACGAGGCGCTGCCGGTTTTTACCGAGCTCGGACGAATCTATCAGCGTGGCGGACAGAATGAAAAAGCGCTCGACGTCTGGAATGGGCTCGAAAAAATGTTCCCGGGCGACACACGTGTCGGCGAACAAATCGCACGTGCACTCGCAGAGGAGGGCCAAACCGAAGCCGCACTGCAGCGTTACGAAAAACTAGCCCAGCAATCCACCACCTCTAGCGATTTTCGCTCAGTCGGCTACCAAATCGCAGCGGCCGAGCTGAAACGTCGATTGGGGAATCATGACGATGCGACGTCGGACCTGGAACGAATTCTCGATCGCCTTCGTCCAGGCAGCTGGCTGCACAGCGATGTTCGCCGCCGCATTGAAGCAGGCTTTCTGCGTTCGGGTGACTATACCGCTCTTGCTGAGTACTACGCGCAGCAAGCGAAAGACAATCCCGACGACGTGGACACTCAGCTGCGGTTTGGGCGAACGCTGGCAAAGGCCGGGCGACTTGTCGAAGCAGGCGAAACGTTGCAAGCGGTCGCCAAGCGCGCGCCAGAGAATGTCGATGTGCGGCTCGCGCTTGTCGATGTCTACAAAGTTTCAGGCAAAGTCGATGAGGCCGCCAAACAGCTTGAAAAGCTTTCACAGCTTGATCCTGAAAATCCCGACTATTTGATGCAATGGGGAGGTCTGCTGATTGAGGGTGATGGCGGAGACAAAGACACTCGGCATGCGGCCGCGGCGAAAGTGTGGCAGCAACTTGCCGAAGTCCGCCAGGATGATCCCGTCATCATCGCACAGGTCGCCGACCGTTTGCGCGGGATCGAGCGTGCCGAAGACGCGATCCAGCTTTATCGAAAAGCGATCGAGCTTGCTCCCGATCAACCGCAGTATCGTGAATATCTGGGGGAATACTTTCATCGCTTAGGCCGCAAAGATGACGCATTAGCAACTTGGGAATCTCTCGCACAGGACGATCGACGCGATCGAGATTCACTGATCCGACTTGGCGAGGTGCTCACGACGTTTGGCTTTGCCGAACAGGCACTTGATACTTTCGCACAGGCGGCCGAGATGGATCCGACGTTTGCCCAGCGATTGCGCTATGCCGAATTGCTTTCGCGAGCCGAGAAGTTCGACGACGCATTGGCTCAACTGGACTTGGCTCGTGAGATTGTCGAGACACCCGAGGAACGTGAGCAGGTGCTACGCGACCGCATCGGTGTCTACGCGGAAAGCGGAAAGCTTGATGAACGTATCGAGCAAGCCCGTCAGCAGATCGCGGAAGGCGATGACAGCGTCGCAAGTTATCGCAGCTTAGCATTGATGCTGGACGCGGCGTCACGAAACAGTGAAGCAGTCGAGGCGATTGTTCAGGCAATCGAAAAGATGCCCAAAGACGCGTCAGTGCTTTCAGTCGCGGCGGAACTGTATCGCAAAGGGTCTCGCTACGCTGATGCCGTAGCGATCTATCGCCGTTTGGCGGAAATTGATTCGCGGTTCTTGTCGAACTACCTGCAACGAATCGCCGGACTTGAAATGCAACTCGGGCAAGTCGAACAGGCACTTGCGACCGGACGAGAATTGATCGCGGCTCAAAGCGGCAACCCCGAACCTTATCGTTTCTATGCCGATTTATGTTTTCGCAGCGGCCGTGATGAAGAAGGCATTGAAACGCTTCGGCGCGCGTTGCGAGCGGCACCTCGCGACCAGGAATCCCGCGGCGCTTTGGCCCAAGCCCTCGCAGATCGTTTCCACACCGATGAGGCGATCGAGTTGTATTGGCAATCGGCAGAGACGACTGATGATATTGGCGATTTGAAAGTCATCGTCACCCGGCTGGCGCCGCTGTACGAGCGTAAGGGCGACTTCTCGCGATTGGTCAGCCGACTGGAACAGCACGGCCGTGAAACCTCGGACACACGGTCAGCTACTTTGCTGATCAGCGAATCCCAGCGTGCCATCAGCGATCTTGGCGCAGCGCGTCAAACGCTCGAACCGCTTTTGGCCGAAAACCCTCGTGACACCGAATTGCTGCAACAGGTGGTCCTGCTTTCCAGTCAAGCAGACGATTTTGAAACGGCGCTGCAGTATCAAAAACAGCTCGTCGCGTTGGCCGATACGCCGGAACATCGACGGTCGATGCTGATGTTGATGATCCAAAGCGGCCAACTTGACGAGGCCGAAGCAGCGCTTTCGCGACTTGAGGGTACAACCGATCCGGCGACGATGGTTTCAATGATCGACCGATTGATCAATCAACAGGAGCATAAAACGGCAGTGCGAATGTGTCGTGCTGCGCTACAAAAGAACAGTGATTTATGGGAAGTGCAAACACGTCTTGCGGCGTTGCTGGTAATGGAACAGCAGTACGACGAAGCGATTGAGTTGGCCGACACCATCCGATCGCTACCCATTTCCGATGAAACTCGGCCAGTATCCAAACCGGCGGTACCACGTCGCGCGATGCCAGGGTCGAACCCAACGGCGTCACAGACGCCACGTTTTCAGTCCAGCCAGCAAACGTATTACTTCGCATCCCTATTCCAACTCGGTCGTTATGCGAATCAAAGCTATAGCCAGCGCCAATCCAGCGTCTTGTCGGTCACGTCGTTTGGCAAGGCTCGATTTGCCGCATTGGCGATCAGGTTAGCGGCCGCAGCGAAACAGGGAAATCTTGACGATGTCATCAAGTCCATGACCGATCAGGCGGCGTTAGAGAAATCAACGGATGCCGAGCAATGGTGGCAAGCATACGAAGCGCTGGCCATCGCGACGATGTACGGACCTGAGCCCACATCCAGTACAACCAATTCACCCTCCGCGAATCAACTGCAAGAAATTGGGTGGCACTTGGTGGAGTTGGACCCACAGGAAGCATCGTATTTTGTGTGGATGCAACTAGCCGCGCGCGGTCAGCAGCGGAGCAGATCGGCCTACAGTGGCCAGACAGCGCAACCGCCGGAACCGCTGCCCGATGACCAGTTGGACAAGCTGGTGAGCTACGTTCTGTCCCAACAAGATGGCGCCAGTGCGCCGTCTAATTATTTGTCCTACTATCATCGGTATAGTCGCGCGTGGTTGTACGAAGAACTTGTTGCCGCCGGACGTGAAGCCCAAGCAAACGAGATCGAGTCATCGATTCCGACGAAGGTGGAATCGGTGAGCGACGCGAGTTTAGCGCTGCAGTTTTTCGTCCAGCGGAAAGACAGCGAAAAGATCAATCTCATCCTCGAACAGATTCGTTCGCAGTTGACCGAATGGGCTGATCTGGCCGACAAGTCGAAACTTTCGGAACTGTTACAGTTGGCGGCCGCTGCTCCTTCGGTCACCAATACAGAATCCTATCGCGGCACGATTGAGCTGATGATCGCGGGCGAAGTGCTATCGCAAGAATCGAATCGCTATCGTCGCAATACCTCAACGGCTGCCCTGGGTACGGTTTCCGCGCATGTCGCTTTAAGCAGCGGGGCGTACGCCAGTCACGAGATCCAAATCCCGTTTTCGTCGCAGCTGATGTCTAGCAATTTCAGTCAAAGATTCTATCAAGCATTCAAATTCAACGAAGATACCCCGGGCCGAAAAATAGCAATCAAGCATCTGCAAAAAGACTCAGTTGTTTTTGAAGATCATCCCGATCGAGCGAGCGCCGAACGCAAATTGCGAGGTGTCTTGTCCGCGTTTTCCATGTGGTGGATCGGAGACATGGATGCGGCATATCGATTGATCGCAAATATGAGCGAAGCGTTTCCAAATGACAACGATTTGCGAATCGAAAGAGCGCGGCTCGCTGCCGAACTGAAACGCCCGCGGGAAGCACTCGCGGCGCTCGATGCCATTAATCCGCTGGACCAGTCGGTGCTTCGCACTCGTGAGATGGCGGCGATGAATCTGGCGTCACAGTTGGGCGAAATCAATCGTGTCAAAGAAGCCGCCACGCGGCTTTTCGGAATGCGGCTGGATCAATCAATGTCGCTGGCACTTTCCGATCAACTCGGGCGATTGGGGATGCGAGAAATGGCAGCCGCCGTGCTGCAGCGGACTCAGCGACGTGGTGGGCAGTCACCACAACAGATTCTCGAAATCGCGAACTCGTATCAGCGGATTGGTGAAAATCAAGCGGCGGCCGAGGCTGCTTTCACTGCCCTTCGCAAACTTAACACCAGCAGTAGCAGCAACAATTCGTATTACCAACGACAAGCCGTAACGTTGCTGACCAAAGCAGGCCGACTGGATGGACTGCTGAAGCAAGCTGAACAGCGAGTGAAGTCATCACCAAAATCGATGCGACTAAGAACCGAGTTAGCGGAATTATACACCGCCGCCGGTCGCAAAGATGACGCGGACCGTGTCCTGCAGGTGATCGCCGAGCAGCGTCCGAATGATCCGCAGACGCTGCTCGCGACCGCGAAAAAGCTTTCCAGTGCGGGTAAGCACAGCGAGGCGGTCGACATGTATTTGTCGGCGTTCGAGAAACACCCCGAACGAATACGGAACGATTACTACGAATTTGAACGAGCCGTGATTTCGGCGAAACGAATTGATCATGCTTACGACGCATTCTTAGCATGGGACCTCACCAGATTGGATGAATACACGCTCGGCAGACTCGCAAATCTCTATCGACGGTCTAACGCCAAACCGTCACCGTCCGTATCGAAATTCATCCGGAATCTGCTCAGCGAGGGAAGTCCAAACTCAATTGCGGAGGTGATGCGGAATATGCGAGATATGAAGGATTTTGCCGAGGGTGGCGAGGTCTCGGATGTCGTGAGGCGAATTTTCGCATCGGAGGAAGTCTACGATCCGAATGCAAGATTTTGGACAGCCATCAGCCGTAGTAGTGGTGGCCTTCCCAATGGCGCATTCGAACGATGTCTCGACGTGATCGACGCGGACGAAGAATTGCGTGCCGACGTCGTTGCTCTGTTGCAAACGCGGCTTGACGAAGAACCTTTTCACCCTGTCGCCGCACCTGTGCTCGCGACTGTCAATCTATCGACTGCAAAACGAAACGAAACCGTCAAGACGATCAGGAAACTTTTAAAACAAAAGGAGATGAAAACGCACTACTACTTGTGGTGGCAAATCGGTCAATTGGTCTCGGAAAAGAAAAATTTGAAATCGCTGGCGGTTTCAATTTTTGAACATGTTCAAAAACACGAAACCTCAAACACGAGTGGATCAAGTTACCAGTATGGAATCGGTGCTCGATTGGCCGATGCCTACTCCGACGCAGGCTTAAGTGAGAAAGCGAGAGAGCAACTATTGATTGGCTATCGCGAAACGGACCACTCTCGCGACAACCAATACAATCCCGGTTATGGCGACTACCAAGAGATCCGCAGCTTTCTAGAGATCGGGGATAAGTTGGTCTCGGTTGATGCACCGCTTGAAGCGGTTCAAATCTATATCAAAACGCTCAGCGAGCCTGAAAAGTTCGCGCGCGCCAAACGCTACACCGGTCGAACGAATTACCAAGATCGGTTTAGAAAAGCCCTCGACGCGGCAATCAGCAGCATGGCGCCTGAGCACTACCAGAAATACCTCAAGTCACTTATCGACGATGAATCGCGGCCCGATGATCCAACCAAACCTCGAGTCAACCTTTCCGCAATCGCGGCGACTGAGAAGATCGATCCAGATCAGAGTTCGATCGCGGTGATGGTTGCGGCGACGCTGGCAAAGACAGACGCAGGCCGAAAACAATTGATGGTTGCGTATGATCAACTCGCGACGCTCAGCGAAACAGTTCCGACTGATTGGTCCGTTGCCGCGATGCAAGCGATCATCAGTGTCGCATCGAAACACGACGCCGCTAGAGACGATCTGACCAAGGTCGTCGCGCTAGTACCATCCGCCGATGGCGAAAATAGTGACACTGCAACAAAAGGAACATCCACCAGCGATATCTTGTCACTCTATTCTCTCGCGATCTTTGCTTTGCAAAGTGATCAGTCCGACGTCCTCAGTGCGGCGACACGGTTGACGGAAAAAATCGCTTCGTTGGCACAAGAGCGCGAACAACGAGATATCGCCCGTGTTTTGACCTTGGCGAAACTCAACACAGCGAGTGCAACGAGTGATCCGGCCCAGCTTGCGTCGTCACTGATGGACATGTTGGATGCAACCGCTGCGCCGAGCGACCCACCGAAAGTCGTCACTCAGGCCGTTGCGGACGAGTGCATAAAGATTGGTGAATCGGCTCTAGAAAGCGGAGCCAGCAAGGTGGCGATCGAAGCCATCAAGCGAGCTTTGGGTGGAGGCCCACCGTTACGAGTGCTTCAGCAGACTGGAGCCGGATCCAATGCCTTTATTATTTCGCAGCGATCGACTAGCAGTTCGAGTTCGGATGATTTGTCCGCGGCGGCAAAATTAGAAAGTTTGGTTCAGCGAGTTAACAAGCTGGTGGCCAAACTCGCTGAAAAGGATGACACCGAAGCCCTGCTTTACCAAGCTCTGGGAACTGTCGTCATGCCCGAATCGAGAAAGAACGAAGTCTTTCCGCACCTGATTCGCATTGTCGGCAACGGGGCAACAAGTATCGATAGCGATGGTCGGTACCATTGCGAAAGCATATCGCGAAAGCTGGCTGAACTTGCGACCGATCTTGGTAAGACGACCGAGTTGCGAAACCAGCTAGATGAACGTCTAAAGCTGAGCGGCGACGCACTCGCGATTGCATTGATTAAGACCCAGATTGCGGTCGCATCACGAGACTCGGCTGAGATCGAACAGGCCCTACGGACATTTGCAAAAACAGTTGGCATTCCGTTCGGCAACTCGGCAAATCAAGTGGCTGCTACGAGTGATCTTGACAGTAATGCCGTCGAAGCCGCCAACTTACTGCTGCACGCGGTTGAGCCTACCGATGTAATTTCATCACTGTCGATCACCGATGCCATCGAGCAGCAACTGTTGCAAATGGCGACTCGTGACAAAACGCTTGCCGAGCATGATGATTTATGGCGACGTATCTCGCATCGAATCATCGAGTCAGAGAATACGGACGAGAAGACATGTCGCCGCGTCGCCGAAAATTTTCTCGATTCGGTTCGACTGCACTACTCGAACTATAGCGGCAGCTACGGTGCTGACCGTGCTCGCATGGAACGCAAGAACCTAGGCAATGTCGCAGTCAAAGCTGGACGCTGGGCTCTTGCGGGGGAAATGTTTACCGGCAGCGGTGAACAGCTTGATGGGCTAAAAAATCATTCGCAACCGCAATCGCTCGTGCCTTTCGCAATACAGCTTTCCGATGCACCGATTGAACAACAATACCAGCTTCTTACGAAAATCGTGTTCGGCGACGATTCGGATAGCGAACTGACCGATTGGACCAGTTACATCCTGTACGCGGTCCCGCCGCCGGAGCTGCAGTCGGTCGTGCCGAGGCTCAAGAAAATTCACGATCTTCCTATTCCACATCCCGACTTTTCGGTCCTCAGCGCGTCACTGTTACTTTGCCATGCGGCTGCAGAGTGTGGAAAAACGGACGAACTGGTGCAACGACTGAAACCGCTTGTCAAAGAGCCCGGTGACAGCGTCGATGCGATGATCGGATTAGCCCTGCTAACGTCGGGTGACCGTGGCGCAGCGGCCAAATTTCTTCCTCGCATCCGAACCCATTTGACGGAGAACGCACCCAAACTTAATTCCACGAAACCCATACCCTATACTTCTGGATTCTTTGCCGCACGCTGTTTGTCGATCCCAGATCTTCGGGAACTTGCGGTCAAGGCGCTCGAAAAATTCGATATCCACGTCCGACGTAGCCGGTTGGCCTACTCGGTCACGTTCTTTGCGAGTGGTCTTGCCCTCAATGGCGGCAACCTAGCCGCCGGTGCGACCGCAGAATCGCCACTAGACCATTTTGTCGCGGCGCAACTGCCTTTTCGCGGTCGACCCGAATCGGTTAGCAGCGAGTTTTTGTCGATGCGCAACAATGGAAGTGTTACCAGCGTCAGCGGCGCGGATAAGAATATATTGATGCTTAAGTTTCCTGTCACAGGCGACTTTTCGTTTTCGAGTCGCAACATCCAGCGTCGGGCAGGGACATTCAGTGTTGCGTACGACGGAATCATGTACGCCAACACGGCTAAAGACATGACGATCACCACTCGCGGACAGATCTCGCGCGGAGTCGCGGCGTTTCCGCATAACGGATACGACAAAGCAAAGGACTTGATGCTTGGGCTGATCGGCAAGAAGGGCCAGGTGACCGCGACGATCAACGGCGAAGAAGTGGTTACCGATGAACCGACAAACGGGATGCCTTTCCTGGGATTAGTGAAAAGAGGTACGGCGATCTGCGAGGTCACGGATATCAAGCTGACCGGCAATCCGGTGATTCCAAGACAGGTGAACATGATCGACGAGCAGATGCGCGGTTGGTCGATGCAAATCTACGGCGGCGTGCTGCCGGCGTTTGAATTGCCAATACCCCCTAGCGACGATGTTGCTGTGATCCAAAAGCAACGTCAAGACATCGCAGCGCGGCGACGCGAGTTATGTACTTGGTTTGTAGAAAACGATGAACTATTGACCGGTGATCGAGACGCCATCGGTGCCGAAGGTGAGATGAAACATGTGCAGTATCTACGTCCGCTCTGCGACGGCGAATCGATCAAGTACGAATTCTTTTACAAGCCGGAAAAGTTCGAAGTGCATCCGACGGTTGGCCGCACCGCGCTGTTGGTTCGTGATGAAGGTGTCAAACTTCGTTGGTTAAAAGTCGAAGGATCACAAGAGAGCAATGACATCGACCCGCTCAATGAAATCTCGCCCGTCCATGTTTTGGCAGATGCGGACGATTACGCGCTGATCGCACAAGATTGGAACAAGGTAACGTTGACGGCAGTCGAAAATGGCGTGCGGATTACGGTCAACGGAAAACAGATTTGCCGTGTTGAAACATCGCCGAACGAGAAATTCGGGATACTCGCGGAGAAAGATCGCAAGGCTCGCATTCGCAACATGAGGCTAACGGGACCTTGGCCAGAAAAGATTCCCGACGACCTGATGGCGGCAAAGCACGGGAATAAATAGTCGGTCCGCGACAGTCGCTTTTTTGAGGTGATTGTTGTCTTTTCCTTCGCGGCGGGCCGTGCGAGAGGAGGTGCGCATCTAGTGTCTTCGAATTTTTTAAGGGTTTTCGCCTAAGAAAACGCACTATGATTCGTTAGACCGACGTCGCGAGTCCCCGGATCGTGGCGGACGCCCCATACTCTTCTCTTCAGGACCGAACCTCGATGTGTACTTCTGTTCGGCAATTTGCCCTTTTCAGCCTGTTTTTACTCCCTTTGGGTATCAGTACCGCCATGGCCGAACCGATCGGATGGATCGAACGATTCGCACTTGCCCAAGATCGCGAAGCGGTGCTGAACGAGCTGATCCCCGGATCTGAGGACTATTACTTTTATCACTGTCTGCACCATCAAACGACCGGCCAGCTGGACCAGTCCGAAGCAATCCTGAAAGCGTGGTTGGCCGAACACAAGGGACAAGAGACGCCGGTCATCCGTGGCATGCTGGACCGTCAGCGACTGTTGACGTATCGCGAGTCGCCGCAGCGCACGATCGACTATCTGATTTCTCGTCTCGGCGTAAAACTGAATCACGCTCCGCCGGCGATCAAAGGCGAGCGACGCTACCCCAGCGAACTATCGGCCGATGTGATCCAGCTTGATCGACTGGTCATCGATGCGCTGCGCGGCAATGATCCGTTAAAGCCCGCAGGGATGCGACATCTGGCGGAAAAGTTTCGCAGTGATCAAACCGCCGGGTTACCGATCCAGTTGCAAGATTTTTTGAAACGCGTCGACGGTGCTTATCTGTCAAACCTCGGTGACTTGGTCGTCCAAGAACTGAAAATCCGGCCGGCCAAGGAAGTTCGGTTCGGTGACTTGGCCGCGCATCGCTTGTTGACACTCGACGAACTGGACCAACTCGCTCGGCAGGTACCGGCGGTCGCCGATGACAACGCGTTCGTCGACGCCAAGCTTGTGCGACTGCGTCCCAGCGCCGACAGCGATCCGAGTCAACAGATCAACGTGCGTTTAGATTATCTCACACGAGTCGAGTTGTACGTCCGTACGCTGCCGGCCAGTTACAACTCTTTGAAGGCAGCAGCCACTTATCGGTTGTTGGAAGCCAACTTGAATGTCGGCCGGTTTGATCGCGAACTCTTCATGCGATACCTGCAATTGCCACGAACCAGTCCGATTGTTCATCCCCAGTGGATTCGCCGGATAGGAAATCACGCCCGGCTTGGCGACGATTTTATGAAAGTTGCGTTGTTGCCGCCCGTTGGCGACGAACAGCCGCTGGTTCGTACCTACCTCGAACACTTTTTGCGAGACGCCGAAGACGCAAGCGCGTTCGAACCTTTTTTACAGCCAGAATACTTGCGTCGAGTGTTTGCCGAAACCAAGTTACTTGCCGGCGTCGGCGATCCCGATCAATGGTACCGAATGTTGTCGGGGCCACAACGCAAAGTGCTGCGAGATTCCGTACAGCTTCGTTTGGCAGCTGAAAATCCAACACATTTGCATGACGCACCGGCCAAATTGATTGTCGATATCAAGAACATCAAAGATTTGGTCGTACGAGTCTATGAGATCAATTCGCATTCATACTATCGCACACATGACAAGCCAATCGATACCGATATCGACTTGGACGGTCTGGTCGCGACTCACGAGAGAACGATCGCATTCAATCACCCGGCAGTCGAGCGTCACCGCGAAGCGATTCAGATCGATGAAATCTCGGGGCGGGGTGTCTGGATTGTGGACCTCGTCGGAAAAAGCCTGCGGGCTCGCGCATTGATCCGTCGTGGTGATTTGCACCATGTCGACAGTACGTCAGCCGACGGCATGGTCTTCACGATCGTCGATGAAAACCGATTGCCCGTCGCCGGCGCAACCATGATCGTCGGTTCACAAGAGTTTGCTGCGGACGCCCAGGGACGAATCGTCTTGCCGCCCGTCGTTAACCAAGTCAATCGAATGGCGATCATCAGTGATGGCCAGATTTCGAAACCAGTTCGTTTCCCGCACCTTCGCGAAAGCTATGACTTGGCCGCAGGCATGCATTTGGATCGTACACAGGTGCAAAGCGGCGGTGTCGCAAAAGTTCTCATTCGTCCTCGACTTAAAATGTCGGGCCAGGTCATCGATCCAGTTTCGCTGACCGATGTTTCCGTCCTGGTCGAAGCGACCGATCTGGAAGGCATCGCGACCACGAAAGTCATCGAAGACATCAAGCTGGACCAGAATCAAGAACTCGTCGTGCCAATCCGTGTCCCAGCCCGTTTGGCTGACCTGCATGTCACGCTGAGTGGAAAGATTGCCGGGTTGGCCGATACAAAGCAGCAAACCTTGACGACCGATCACCACTGGGATATTGCCGGCATCCGTCGCACCGAGCACACGCGAGATGCCTTTCTAACCAAGGACGGCGAGCAGTTTGTGATCGAAGTCCGAGGACGCAGCGGTGAGCCGATCGCTGGTGCCACTGTAACGGTCTCGCTCGAGACCACGATGCGACGGCGCCCCGTTGATCAAACACTCCAGTCCGACGACTCGGGACGAATTCAACTCACCCCGCTTTCACATGTCACTGGAATTCGTTATGGCGTCGCCGGCGGTCTGCAACATCATCGCGATCTGCAACTCGATCGCGTGACTTGGCCAAGTGTGATCCACACGACCTCCGATTCCGATATTCAATTGCCGCTGGATGCATCCGAAGAGCCATCAAACCAGCGATATCGCTTGGTCGAGCGGCGGGGCGGTCAGATTCATGCCGACATGTCGCGTTTTGTTCAAGCAGACAGTGGGATGTTGACGCTGGAAGCCTTGCCCGCGGGCGATTACCAACTGATCGATCGGCAAACCGGTGCGATCACCACCATCGCTTCGGTCGCCGGGCCGCAGATGGATAGTGTCGCGGTTGGCTTGGTTCGCCACCGATCGATGAATCCAACCCAGCCATTGGGCATCAAAACGATCAGCGTCGGCGACCGCGGTTTAACAATTCAATTGGTTGGCAGCACTGATCATGCCAGAGTTCATCTGTATGGATCGCGATACCTCGATGCGGTACGACCGGCGGACGCTTTGCATGTTTCGCTGCCGAGTCTTTCCGGGCGTGGGATCGCACTGTCACGGTGTGGATACATCAGCGATCTGCGACTGGGTGATGAGTACCAGTACGTGCTGCGACGTCGATTCGCAGAAAAGTATCCGGGCGTGATGTTGCCGCAGCCAGGTGTGATCTTAAATCCATGGGAAACGGAAGAAACGACCAACCAAAGCCAAGCCGTTTCGGCCGGTGATGCGCTGTCGCCATCGGCCGCCGCGCCGAATTCTGCAGGTTCAATGAGCCGAAGGGCCTCAGCAGAGCAAGCGTCACAAGCAGCGTCGTCGGACTTTGACTTCATCGCAGACCCAGGGGTCGTGATCGCGAATTTGGCCGCCGATCAGAATGGGGTGATCGAAATCCCCGGCGAAACGATCGAGGGACTGCCGATCTTGCAAGTCGTGGTAAGCAATTCAACGACGACGATTCAGCGGACGATTTCGACGTCGCTGCAGGATTTCGAAACGGTGGATTTGCGGCTGGCTCAGTCCTTATCGGCCGACCGCGCGATGTCGTTTCAACGTGCCGTTTCGATCGTCAGCAAAGAACAACCGCTGGACCTGGCAAGCCTGGGCACGGCGCAAATGCAGATTTATGGCGACGTTTCCAGTGTGATGAAGCTGTATCAAACGCTGATCAATGATCCTCGACTGGCCGAGTTTGACGTACTGGCCGATTGGCATCAGCTGGATTCCGAAACGAAACTCAGAACCTATGCGCAGCTGGCCAGCCACGAGCTACATCTTTTTCTCTGGTCGCACGACCGAAAATTCTTCGACGACGTTGTCGCACCCTACTTGGCTAACAAAAAGGACAAGCAATTTGTCGACGAATGGTTGCTCGAAAATGATTTGACGCCGTACACGCAACTTTGGCAATACAACCAATTGAACGCGGCTGAACGGGCGCTGTTGGCGATTCGTCTGCCGGAATCAAATCCATCGATCCGCCGCGAACTGCGCGAGATCGTCGCCAATCAGAGAGTTAATAATGAACAAGTCCGACGTCAGATTGAAAGTGCACTGCGCCTGAACTACATGAACGAAGTTGCCGATTTTGAGGAAGACGCATACGCCGATGGTCGCGATTACACCGACAACTTTGCCATCTTGAAAGATGACGACGGCAATGGCCGAGCCGAGACCGAGGCAATGGCTTTCGGCGGCGTTCGGGCGCTAAAGCGAGGGCAACGCGAAATGCCAATACTCGGCAAAGCTTTGGCGGGCGGTGCCGTGGTCGGCCAAGCGTTTCGCGGGCGGTCCGGCGGTGGCATGGGCGGCGGTGGTACGTTTGGGTTCTTTCGAGAATTGGACAGCACCAAACAGTGGGCCGAAAGTCACTACGATCGCATTCGCGTGGTAGGCGGCCCCGACCCGGCAGGCCTGATCCCGATTGATGCGTTTTGGGCCGATCTGTCATTGTGCGATGAAGCCGAGATTCGCGCGTCTGAACATATTCTTGATCCGGTGGGCAATCGGCACGCCGCTCTAGTCGCACTCGCGTTTTGTGGTTTGCCGTTGCAAGCGGGTGAAATCGGTTTGCCTGATGATCGTCAGCATCCCTACGCTCCCGCGCATCCAGTGGTGGTGGTGACAAAGCGGTTGCAGACCTTGCAGCCGTCCGAGAAAGATTCCAGCATCCTGATCGGGCAGCGCTTCACCGCATCAAGCGTACGCAATGAAAATTCTGATGCGGACTTGGATCCTAACGAGTTTTTGACGGGTGAACCTTACGTTGGTCAAACGGTGGTTTCAAACCCGACCGCCCAACGACGAGTCGTTGATGTGTTCTGGCAGCTGCCGGCCGGCAGCGTTCCGCTCGGTGGCAGTCAATCGACTGACAGCCGCACCCTTTCATTGGAACCCTTCGCGGTCCAAGCGATCGAGTATCAATTCTATTTCCCCAAAGCCGGCAAATTTGAACATTATCCGGCGACCGTTTCGGCGGCAGGAAAGTTGCTGGCCCGGGGCACCGAGAAACAGTTTCGCGTCGTGGATGTCCCTGCCGAAGACGACACCATCACTTGGCAGAAACTGGTTCGCACGGGGACGCCGGACCAGTTGGCCGATTTTCTTAAAGACGCCAACCTTCGCAAACTGGATTGGTCGCTGGTGGCCCATCGCATGCATGACCAAGATGTCTATCGCACAATTATTCGGACGCTCGGTGACGCAAGCCTGCCTATCACAGAGCTATGGGCCTATGCACTCAAGCATCGTGATGAGTCGGCCTTGTCACAGTATTTGTCCATGCGAAACGACCTGATCGACCGTGTCGGCCCGGTACTGCGCAGCCCGTTACTGAATGTCGATCCGATCGCGCGACGCAAACACGAATTGCTAGAGTATGCCCCGCTGGTACGAGCGAGGATTCATCGTTTGGGCGAAGAAAACGAAATTCTGAACCCGACCTTCCTGAACCAGTATCGCGAATTCATGCGTGTGCTGAGTCATCGTCAGAACGTCGAAAGCGATGAAGCCCTCGTCTTATCATACTATTTGCTAATCCAGAATCGCATTACCGAAGCGATCAAAACGTTCGACGCGATTGATGCCGTTGCCGTCTCCGCAAAACTTCAGTACGACTACATGAAGGCATATTTGGCGATGCATCGCGGCAACGTCGCGGTTGCCCAACAACTCGCGCGCCAACACGCCGACCATCCCGTGCCACGGTGGCGAGCCAGGTTCCGTGAACTGGGTCTGCATTTGCAGCAACAAAAAGACTTGATGGTCCGAGAGCAACTTGTTTCGCTGGATAAATCAACCTCGGAAGATGATTCCGCACCGACGGATGGAATCATTCAGGGCAGCGGTGACTTGGCCCTGATGGACCGCGATCGACGTCAACAGACCGCGTCGACAATGCAACCGGACGTCGGCGTCCGAGTCGAGGGCAACACGCTGAGGATCGACCACCGAAACGCAAAGGACGTCACGATGAACTTGTACGGCGTCGACCTGGAATTGCTATTCAGCAAAGCACCCTTCGTTCGCGAAGATTTGCAACGGATGGCAATGGTTCGGCCGATGCAATCCGAGACGATTACCTTTGATGACGAAACCGGCGTCGGTCGATACGAACTGAATGAAAACTTGCAGCGTCAAACTCTATTGGTCGAAGTCGTTGCCGGGGCGTCGCGATCAACCGCGTTGTTCTATGGTGGTCGCATCACCACGTACGTGTCTGAAAGTTTTGGGCAACTGCAAACCACCGACGTGGCGACCAGTCGACCGATCAGCACCGCTTACGTCAAAGTCTATGCAAAGTATCCCGGCGGAGACGTGCGGTTTTATAAAGACGGATACACCGATGCGAGAGGCCGATTCGACTATGCCAGCGTCAGCGCTGCCGATGCCAAGGGAGCCGAGCGATTCGCGATTCTGGTCATGAGCGAAGAAGAGGGCGCTACGTTGCACGACGTCGCGCCACCGAACCGGTAATTGAAGATGCGAGTCAGGAGAGCGGTTCGACGTCCACTTTCACTTGCAGCGTCGTCAAGCCGCCACCCAAAACGACTCCGCGCATCGGAGTGACGTCGCCGTAGTCACGTCCGACGCAAATCGGAATGTGGTCCAATCCGACCAGGCACGCATTGGTCGGATCCATATCGATCCAACCGACATCGTGACCCGCATAAACACTGATCCAGGCGTGGGATTCATCGGATCCGACCAGTCGAGGTTTTCCCGGCGGCGGATCCGTTCTCAGATAACCACTGACGTATCGCGCCGGGATCCCTAGGCTTCGTAGACAGCCGAGTTCGATGTGCGCGAAATCTTGACAGACGCCCGCCCGCAGTGTGAATGCTTCCTCAACGTGTGTGTTGACGTGCGTCGCGGTCGTGTCGTAACGAAAGTCCTTATAGATGCGTTTGGTCAGGTCCAAGGATGCGTCGATGATCGAACGGCCTGACGCAAAGGATCGTCGGGCATAGTCAGCAAATGCCTCGGACCGTCCGATCCGAGGTGAATCAAAAGCGAATTCGCCAACCGCAAGAGTTTTTTCATCGCGAGAGGTCGAAATGGTCGATGCGATTTCTTCCCAGCTTTGCGGCGCAACGGATTGTGCGTCTTGCGGCGGATTGATGGTGACGTCACTGGTTACGCATACGTCAAGTCGATGATGCAAGGATTCGATCGCAAACGTTTCGACCAGATTGCCGAAATAGTCGCGATGCCGTTCGATCGAATCGGGTACTGGATCGATCGATAACGACGATTCATTGACGACGACCTGCGCATCGGAACGCGGAAACATCCGCAACTGGTTTTGACAAATCGCCACCGGGTCGGAATACCGGTACTCGGTTTGATGAGTGATTTTGTACCGCATGTACTCGTTCGATGATCGTGGTTAAGGAGTTAATTCATCGTCGACGCTGGGAGCAACTTGACCAGTAATGACCTGTGTCACCCCGGTATGAATCAGATATCTTGCTTCGATGGCATTGGACAACGCGGGAACCTTATCGATGATCCAAATCATCAACGCTTCGAGGGCTTCGCGTTTGCCATTTTCCTGCGGTTTCCCGTGTGCTTCGCGTTGGCTGAGGGTTTTGATATTGGACAGCCGTACCGGGTGTAACAGTTCTTCTGCGATGCGTTGATCCGGACCCAAGCCGACCTCGTTTGTGTCTGATGGCAATTGCCGCAGTAACGAATCGATCCTTTCCAATTGAAATAAAATCGACCGAGGATTTGTCTCATCGGTGACCAGCAGATCGAGTACGGGTTCGGGCTGCAACAAACCCAGATACCTTGAACGGTATGTCATCAGGCTGTCGGTTGTTTCCAGAACGGCTTCATTGAGTCTTGATTCGTTGCGAGCAGGCTGGACCAACGTCGCCGTCAATAACTCGGCGGTTTGATTGGTCCTTTCGATCCGTCGACCCAACTGCAGAAACCGCCAACCGTGAGTTCGCGTGATACTTTCACTGGCCAGTCCCGAAAACGCCAACAGATCGGTGACCAATCGATTCAAGCGTTCGATCGCCGGACCGACGTCGCCCGTTTGAACCGGACCGGGCGTCGCCAGATCGTCGCCGACACGTTTGATGATGCGGTAGGCGTCGATCGAGATTCGATCGCGGACGGCGGCCGCGTTGTAAAGGATGGACTGAATCGATGACTGCAGACCGCGAGGTTGCGACATGTCAAAGACGCTAGAGGGCAAATGCAATTCCAAGTCCGGCATGGCCGATCCGAGTCCATCGATCGCGTAATCCGGTTCGATTTGACCGATCGTCGCCAAAGCCGCCACCAAGCCGGGCATCTCGGGCAAGTCCGAAATTTCTTGTTCGCCGACAAGCCGTGTCAGAGCCGTTCGCAGCAACCGGGCGATCAATTCACATCGCTCGGCGTAACGCCCCAACCAAAACAAGTGCTCGGCAACACGACTGGGCAATTCATCACCACTGCGAGTGATTCGAATCGCCGCTCCGGTCCGCGGCAACAGCGTTTGCAGATCACCAGCGGGTTGTTCACAACTGATCCAACAATCTTGGGACAGGCGCGCCGCGTGTGGCGATTCCCCCAACGTGTCTTCGTCATCACTGACCCGCGAAAGTCCGCCGGGCAATGTGTGGACGTCGTCCGAGGTTTGAACTTGAAACGAACGGAGCGCCAAATGCCACGAATGCATTTTTCCTTCGTGCCAGACAGGCGTCGTGCTGTGCAAGAGTCTCTCTTGTGCGATGTAGCGATGCGGCTGGGTTTTCAGTTGTGCGATCAAATGGTCTCGCTGTGCGGCGGTCATCGACGCAGGGTTGATCGGTGCGTTACCGGTGATGGCAAATGCGGGTCGAATCAGCAGCGTATCCAGGTTGCTTAGTACGTGTGAAAGCTCTTTCTTTCCGCCGCACCAATAAGTCGCAACGCTGGGCAGTTTTAGATCTTCATTGAGCAAGAATCGGCAAGCCGAAGGCAAGAACGGCAAGAAGGCAGGTGCTTGCGCCATCACGCTGCCGATCGAATTTGTTACCGCAACATTGCCTTCGCGAACCGTTCTAAGCAGCCCCGTCGCACCTTCGACCGAATTCGGTTCCAGTTCCAGTGGATCGCACTTGCGGTCGGACACATGTCGCCACAGCACATCGATCGGCAACAAACCGCCCAGCGTTTTAAGATTCAATTGGTTCCCGCGCACCGCAAGATCACGACCTTGCACAAGTGTGTAACCCAAATAACGCGCCAAGTAAGCGTCTTCGAAATGGCGGTAACTGTCTTGGCCTGGGGTCAACAACGCGATCCGTGGGTTGTCGCGCATGCGAGGCGCCAGCGAATACATCTGGTCTCGCAGGATGCGAAAGAATCCCGCCACACGTCGAACAAAGCAACGGCGAAACATTTGCGGAAACACGCGGCCAGATATGATCCGATTTTCCAGCAAGTATCCGAGGCCGCTGGGGGCGCGTGTGCGGTCACTTGTCACCCACCAGTTGCCGCTATTGTCTCGCGCCAAATCAGTCGCCGTGACGTGCAAGCGGTGTCCGTCCGCGCCGGGCATTTGATGATAAACACGATCGAAGGTCGGATTGGACCACAACAGTTCCGGCGGAAAGACACCTTCGCTAAGCAATCGCTGGGGACCCAACAGATCATCAAGGACGGCCTCGAGCAAACGCACGCGCTGCTTCAAACCCGTGTCCAGTCGTTGCCATGACGCCTCATCGATCACCAACGGAATGGTGGCCAATTTCCAAGGTCGTTTCTTCTTGGCCGATTGGCTGTCGATGCTGAACGTGGCACCGTTTTCACGAATCAACTGATTGATCTGCTGCGATCTTTCGTTCAGGCCAGACGGACCGAGTGCATCGATCTCGTCAACCACTTTTTGCCAACTCGGGCGAACCTTGCCGTCCGCGGTCTTGCATTCGTCGTAACGCTGTGCGGACGTAGAGTATTCGGACAAAGTTCGAATCGTTATCGGAGTTTTGTTCAAATCCAGCCGCCATCTGGTGAAATATCGCGCGGTCGTGTCCTACGACCGTCTGTCAATCATTTTATCGACCACGGGACACTATGCGACCGGTCCATATTCATTGTGCTGAGACCCTTTTCGCAGGTCCAATGTCACTTGATAGGGTCGTGGCGACGAATCCGGTGGCCTATCCGCGATGACGGTTCGACCGCCCCGATGACCACTCTTTCGGAATCTGGCGGAGCGACGTGATTCGGCTTCTAAAGCGTTGATCGGAAAGATATCGTGCCCGACACCCGCCGGATGAACGGCATGGTAGGTACAGCCGCCGATCGAACGATTGGCTTGTCGATCGACCAGTTCGATTTGCAGCGGTGTATGAATGCCGATCGTTGGATGCAGACAACGTGGCGGTTGCCACGCGCGGTATTTGATTCCCGCGACGTATTGGGCCGACACACCGGTTGGATGCAGTGGCACGACCCGGCCGTTGCACATGACCGCATGCCGTCGCGGATCCATTCCGTCGACCAGCAACTGTAATCGTTCGACAGACGAATCGACAAAC
Organism: uncultured Pirellulaceae bacterium; assembly: GCA_963975425.1. GTDB lineage: Bacteria > Planctomycetota > Planctomycetia > Pirellulales > Pirellulaceae > CAXBGS01. Next base: position 1,002,575 of record CAXBGS010000001.1, on the reverse strand, counting down.
CTCGCCGTTCCGGCCGTCCCCTGCTCTTCGCCCATGACGTACCAAGGTTCGATCGCGCTGCGCAGTCGCATCCACACGCCTTGGTAACAGACCTCGCCGATAGCCGGGAAACGGAATTCCAAATGAGGTGCGTACCACTGTGGATCAATCGGCATGCCTGCGGCGTTCAGATCACTGACCACGCTACACAAATCTTGCCAGGCGAAATGAGGCAGCAAAAACCGATCGTGCAACGCATCGCCCCAGTGCGTCAGCGGTGCGTCGTATGGCTTTTCCCAAAACGCGGCGACGATGGACCGAATCAGTAACTGCTGCGACAAACTCATTCGAGCGTGTGGCGGCATTTCGAATCCGCGAAGTTCGACCAGCCCCAGACGGCCCGTGCTGCTGTCGGGCGAATACAGTTTGTCGATGCAGACTTCCGCTCGGTGAGTATTTCCGGTTAAGTCCACCAACAGGTCTCGGAACAAACGGTCGACCAACCACGGCGGCGTGTAAACATCCCGGGACGGCAGTTGTTCCAGCGCGATCTCCATTTCATACGCTGCATCACGGCGGGCTTCATCCATCCGCGGTGCCTGACTGGTCGGGCCGATGAACCGGCCGCTAAACAGATACGATAGCGACGGGTGGTTGTTCCAGAATTTGATCAGGCTGCCCAACAGATCTGGTCGTCTCAGGAACGGGCTGTCCCCCGGTGATCGTCCACCCATCACGATGTGGTTCCCACCACCGGTGCCGGTGTGGTACCCATCCAAATCAAATTTTTCGGTACCCAGCCGGCTTTGACGTGCTTGTTCGTACAACGTTTCGGTCGTGTGGACCAACTGGTCCCAGGACGACGATGGCTGGGTATTGACCTCGATGACGCCGGGGTCGGGTGTGACCTTAAAGTATTCGATACGGTCATCCGGCGGCGGCAAGTAGCCTTCCATGATGACCGGCAATTCGAGTCCGGCGCACGTTGCTTCGACGGCGGAGACGAGATCGAGATAATCTTCCAGTCGTTGTGTCGGCGGCATGAAAATGTGCAGCCTTCCGTTGCGACACTCCACGCACAATGCGGTCGAAATCACGTCCTCGTTGGTGGGAAGATCATCCTCGTCTTCCACATCCAATCTTTGCGGGTTGATGGAATCCGCTGCAAAGCCCGCTGGGGAAGAGGCCTGCGCACGCGTGTCCGGTTCGTTTCCTCGTGGCAGCGTCGATAGTTCAGCCCGCGGCGCCATCGGGTCCAGGGGCGTCGTGTAAAAAGCTTGATCGACAAGTGTTTTTGCCGGCAATGTGTCCAGCGGCAAACGCAACCCGATCGGCGAATCACCTGGGATCAAATACAGTTGCTCGCCGCGAACCGGCCATCGACCACTGATCCAACCCGGTCGTGCCTGCCACCACGCGCGACGCAGCGGCAAAACATAACCGACCGGTTTACTAAGCCCGTGCGTGAACGTCCGCATCATCATCGATCGTTCATTCGGGTCATCCAGTTTCGGGTCGGTTGGATCAACGTCGACCGGCAATCGGTGTTCGCGCCACAAGTAATGAAATACATCCTCGTGCACCGGAAACGTCATCTTCGAACTGATGCCCAGTTCGCGGGAAAGGAAAGAGACGAAACGCTTCGCGTCATCCGACGTGTGGCCGTAGTCGGTTCCCTCATCGGCGATCCATTGCGGGTCGTTCCAGAGGCTTTCGCCGTCTTTTCGCCACAGGCACGTTAAGGCCCACCTGGGCAACGATTCGCCGGGATACCACTTTCCTTGGCCGTAGTGCAGCATTCCGCCGGGTGCGAATTGGTCGCGCAGTTTTAACAGCAGCACGTTGCTGAGCACTCGTTTTTCTTCACCAACCGCCTCGGTGCTCCACTGCGGGTCATCCATATTGTCGATCGAGACAAACGTGGGTTCTCCGCCCATCGTCAAGCGAGCATCGCCGGCCACCAGATGTTGATCGACTTCGCGACCACACTGCATAATCGATTCCCACTGGGCGTCCGTGTACGGCTTGGTCACGCGTGGGTCTTCGTGAATCCGCGTCACGGACATTTCGTGATGAAATTCAACCTCGGTCGGCTCGTGACCTCCCGTGATCGGCGCGGCCGCGGTAAACGTCGGCGTGCAAGCCAGTGGGATGTGCCCTTCACTGGCGAACAGACCGCTGGTCGGATCGAGTCCGACCCAGCCCGCGCCAGGCAAATAGACTTCCGTCCAGGCGTGAAGGTCACAAAAGTCGTTGGTCGGGCCCGAGGGGCCATCCAGCGACGGAACATCGGACATCAATTGAATCAGGTAACCCGATACGAATCTTGCCGCCACGCCGAGTTGGCGAAACGTTTCTACCAACAGCCATGCCGAGTCACGACACGATCCGCGGTTAAGTGTGAGTGTTTCCTCGGGCGACTGGACGCCGGGTTCCATCCGCACCGTGTAATCGATCTTCTTTTGCAAGCGACCGTTGACATCGACCAACCAATCAATGATCCGGTCAGACGACTTCGGCAATGTGTCGATCCACTTGCCTAGCTTTTCAGTCCGCTCGCCCTTGATCAAGTACTGCGCAAGTTGCCGCTTTAGGTCGTCGGCATATTGAAACGGAAACACGTCACAGTGGTCTTCGACAAAAAAGTCAAAGGGATTGATCACCGTCATGTCGGCGATCAAATCAACCGTAATACTTAGATGGTCGACGGGTTTTTCAAAAACATATCGTGCGACCGGGTTGGCGAACGGGTCTTGTTGCCAGTTCACAAAGTGATCGTCCGGCTCGACGATCAAGCTGTACGAATCAATCTTGGTGCGGCCATGATAGGCGGGCCGCAGCCGAACCAGTTGCGGACCAAGATAGATGGGCCGCTCGTAGCGATACTGGGTCTTGTGATGCAGTGCGACGCGAATGGTCATGAAGGGATGGCAGCATGAAAGTAGTCATGATTCAGTGAAGTCCCAATATTGTTCAATTCAATCTGCACCGCATCGATGAACTGGTGCATGCCCCCCGCCAACACTTCCTTGACGCTGGTATTGGACAAGCGATGCCGAAGCGCGGCTGTTTGTGCTTTCGCGATAGCCGAATCCTCTTGGCCTTCGCTGGGTGTCGACGATTCTTTTTCGATCTGTTGCAGCGACCAATCGGCGCTGGCAACGCTATAGCGAACCGACCGCGGAAAGTCTTCGTTGAACAGAAAGAACTCGATCACACTCTCGAGTTCGATCAGCCGGTGTTTTCGGCGATACGCTTCGAACCCACTGATCGCCAATAGCAGCGCCGACCATTGCAGGTCGTCGATCGCGGTACCCACGTCATCCACACGCGGCAGCAAGTTAAAGTACTTGACGTCCAAAATGCGTGACGTCTTGTCGGCTCGTTCGATCATGCGTCCGACATTAGCAAAGTGCCACGACATGTCGTGTGACATCGTGCTATCGACGATGCCGGTCCACAACAATGCCTTTTGCCGAACGGTGTCAAAGAACTCGGGCGTCGGATCGATCTTTGACGCGGCCGCATTGTTCACGAAGTGATAAAAATCGTTTAACTGCTCGTAAGCTTCGGAGGAAAGCGTTTCGCGTACACCACGCGCGTTTTCGCGGGCCGCGCGAAGCACTGTCAGCATGGAACTGTGGTACTCAGCGTCAAAAGCCAAGAACTGGGTGACGGTATTGGCGTTAGCGTCGCCGTATTTCTCCTTGAAATACTCGTCGTCGGCGGTCACTTGAACCAACGGAGCCCAGGGATCGATCAAATTCTCGGGCTGGTCCAGTGTGAGGGTCCATGTCACTTCGAGAAAGCGAGAGATGTTTTCGGCACGCTCGACTTGGCGGCTCATCCAATAGATTGTTTCGGCGACGCGTGAAAGCATGTTTTGGGCGAAGGGCGACTGGGCGAAATAAAAAAAGAAGTCAGGATGCGTGTTCGTCGATGACGAGCGTAGTTGCCGTTGCGGCTAGCGAGCGATGCGACCGGCCAGCAAGTGGCGTGACCGGTCAGCAAGCGAGGTGGATCGTGATTCCTTGGCTGAGACGATGAGTTTGTTCTGTCCGCTGACCTGTTATTTGGACAGTGACGCGACTTCTTGGCCGGGTGTGGCAACGACCCAGGTGTCTTTGCTGCCGCCGCCCTGTGACGAGTTGACGACCAGTGACCCTTTTCGCAGCGCGACGCGGGTCAATCCGCCTGGCATCACCCACACATCATCCAATCCCGAACACAGAATGTAGGGTCTCAGGTCAACATGCCGGCCTTCCAATGCGTCATCGATCACCGTCGGGCACCGCGACAATTGCAGCGTCGGTTGGGCGACAAAGTTTCTAGGATTTTCGATGATCTTGGCGGCGTATTCATCACGCTCTTCCTGTGTCGCATGCGGTCCGATCAAGATGCCATAGCCGCCCGACTCGTTCGCCGCTTTGATGACCAATTCATCCATATGCTCAAGAACATATGCTCGATCATCATCGCGGAAACAGACATAGGTCGGCACATTGGCCAGAATCTGTTCTTCGCCCAGGTAGTACCGAATCATCTGTGGCACATAGGCATAGATCACTTTGTCGTCTGCGATACCCGTTCCCGGCGCATTGCACAACGCGACGTTGCCGGCGCGATAGGCACGCATGAGACCTTTGACGCCCAGCACTGACTTTTTATTGAATACCTCGGGGTCCAAAAACGTATCGTCCACGCGGCGATAAATGACGTCGACCCGTTGCAGTCCGTCGGTCGTCAGCATGTAAACCTTGTCGTTCTCGACGATCAGATCGCGACCCTCGACCAATTCGACACCCATCTGTTGCGCTAGATAAGAGTGTTCGTAGTAGGCGCTGTTGTAGACACCGGGCGTCAAAACCACGACTGTCGGATCGGACAGATCGTCGCGTGCCATGTTGCGCAACATTTGATACAAGTGCGATGGATAATCGCTAACCGGGCGAATCCTTGACGCGCCGAAAACCTGAGGAAAATTTTTCTTCATCACCATTCGATTCTGCAGCACGTACGAGACGCCTGAGGGACATCGCAGGTTGTCTTCGAGAACGTACATCGTGCCGTCGTCGCTGCGGACCAAATCCGTGCCGGTGATGTGGCACCAAACGTCACGTGGCGGTCGAAGTCCGACACATTGAGGCAGAAACGTGCTGGCCGATTCGATCAGTTCGCGTGGAATGATTCCGTCGCGAACGATCGCTTGTTCGCCATAGATGTCGCCCAAGAAACGATTCAACGCTCGGATCCGCTGCTGCAGTCCCGCTTCGGCGTGTTGCCACAACATGGTCGGCACGATCCGCGGTACGACATCAAAGGGCATGATCTTTTCGGTCCCAGCGCTGTCGCTGTAAACCGTAAAGGTGATCCCCATCTTGTACAGCGAACGCTCGATCGCATCCTGATGTCGACGTAATTCGCCGGTCGGTAACTGGTTGATCAGATCGACAAGCGCCTCGGTGTCGGGCCGGGCTACGTTTTGCGGATCGACAAGTTCATCGAAAAAGTTGTCGGTTTGATATTCGGCGAGCGTCGGCAGCACGCTTCGCTGAGTTTGCGATTGGTTTTGAATCGAATCACTCATATTCAATGGCGGATCGTGGTTCAGTCGTCGTGACAAGGATTCCGTCGGAACCGACGTATCGGTTCTGTCTTGGTGATCTCAGTCCGCCTCTGAGAACGCCCTATTCTATCGAATATGAGATCGTACGACGCCGTCGGTACCGCCATCACGCAAGATTATCAGGTTCGGCGGCTAGTTTTCCCTAACCGCCAGTTTCTGCTAGTTCGCCCACCTTCGAAGCCACAGTTCCAAAATCAGAAGGTTCCACAGTCGGTAACCGTGGCTTTCTTGACTGTTTTCGTGAACGCGCACGACATTGGCGATCGCTTCGGGGCGGAAATACGCGTGGATCCGGGCGTCGTCGGCCAGGATCGTGTCGCGGACCATCGGTTTCAGTTCGCTGCGAAACCAAGCGCCCACGGGTAAACCGAATCCCATCTTTTTGCGACGAAAGATCGAACGCGGAATCATCGAACCGAACGTGTCTTCGAGTATTAGCTTGCCTTGGCGGCCGCGAAACTTGTGGTGAACCGGCAACGACGCGGCAAACTCGACCACGCGATGGTCCAACATCGGTTGGCGGACTTCCAGACCATGCGCCATCGAGGCGATGTCGACTTTGGTGCAAATGTCGCACGGCAAATAAGTCTGCAAGTCAGCCATCGACGCACGCGTCACCACATCGCGCCCGGCCGATCGTTGCCAAGCGGTGTCCAAGAAATCAAACGGATCGTCACCAGGTAACTGAGCCAGAAAGTCATCGTTGTACAGCTCCGCACGTCGCGGTTCGGAAAAGATTTGAAGCCAATTCAGGTAACGCCGAGCGGTCGGTTCACCGATCGCTTCGAGAAACCGTTTGGCTCGTCTGACCACCGAACGTCGTTTGTTGGAATCACGAAGCTGCTGAACCAAACCGATGCCAGGAATGCGATGAACCGGAAAGATTTTTTGCAGCAGATTACTTAACCATAACGCTTGATAACGCTCGTACCCGGCAAACAGTTCGTCGCCGCCATCGCCGGACAACGCAACCGTGACTTCTTGGCGAGTCAATTGCGACAGGTACCACGTCGGCACGGCCGATGAATCACCGAACGGTTCGTCATAGTGCCAGACCAGCTGGTCGATCACGTCGACACCGCTTGGCGTAACCTCGAATCGTTGATGATTGGTTCCCAGGTGTGCGGCGACTTCTGCGGCGTAGGCCGTTTCATCAAAATCGGCGAGCGAAAAACCGATGCTAAATGTCCGAACTGGTTCCGCCGACTGCGACTGGGCCAGCGCCGTGATCAATGACGAATCAATTCCTCCGGATAAGAACGCACCCAGCGGTACATCGCTTTGCATTCGCAGCTTGACCGAATCGGTTAACAGTTCTCGCAGTCGTTGTTGTGCCGAAACGGCGTCAATCGGTGTTTCTTTACTCGGATCAAAATCCCAGTAACGCTGGATGGAGATTTTTCCGTTTTCGAAAACAGCGAAATGCCCCGGCGCGAGTTTGCGGACGCCTTTCCAAATCGTTCCCGGATGCGGGATGTATTGATACGTCAGGAACTCGTCAATCGCACCCGGATCAATTTCGGTGCAGATGCCGTCGACGGCTGCGAGACATTTCAGTTCGCTGCCGAACACGAGTCGTTCGTCCTTGACGGCATAGTACAGCGGTTTCTGACCAATCCGGTCGCGAGCGAGCACCATGCGGTTTCGGTTTGCGTCCCAGATCGCAACCGCGAAAAAACCGTTCAGCTGACTAAAGCAATCAGTGCCGACGTCTTCGTATAAATGCAAAATGGATTCGCCGTCGCCGTTGGTGGCGAATCGGTGTCCGGCGCCTTCCAAACGCCGCCGGATCGTTTTGTAATTATAAATCTCGCCATTGAAGACCATGTGAATCGAGTCGTCTTCGTTGGCCATCGGTTGGCGAGCGCCCGCCAAATCGATAATGCTCAGCCGTCGAAACCCCAGTGCAACGCCGATGTCGTTGCCGTAGGCGTCGTGATGATGATTGTCGATCCAGTGCTGTGAATCGTCGGGGCCCCGATGACGAATCGCCTCGGTCATGCGGCCAAGCGTGTGCGTATCGAGCGCATGCCTTGGGTCTCGCCAAATGCCACCCGCTATCCCGCACATTGGTTGTTTCCTTGAGATGGTGTGTCCGACGATAGGAAAGGACACACCTCTACCTCCGAATCGCGGATTCGTGATTATCAAATGATTGGGACCGACGAGTCCCTGGTGGCCGCCGCAAATGACGTCAGTTCAGCTGCATTGTACGCTTGTGCACCGCAGGCAAACGGCCGCTGGTGAGTAACGTTCACTCCGAAATTTCTTATTTTTTCGAACTTGACGAACCGCGCCCGCATCACCATCGTATAGGTCGGCGTCTTTGGTCGGACCGCTGTGATTTAAGATCTGGTTGGGATTCCCAACCACGCTGTGGTGTTTATCAGCGTGTGAAACATCTTTGGTGTGTCATCGACACGGCCGTGTTTCCCAGATACACGGATTTTCTACAGCAGTAACCCTCGTGTTCCGACCCCACTTCGTCATTTCGCTGTGCATCGTGCTGGCCTTTGGTCAGGCACCGGCTTGGCTGCATGTCGGTCAATGCGGTAGCCATGCTCGCGTGGCGGTCGACAATAGCGGTCTGGTTCACGCTCCGGCCGATGCATCCTCGTTCGGGTGGATGCACATCGGCGACTTGATTTCGGACGTTCTTGCCCAGTCGCATGCCCATTGCCCCCACGGGTGTGTCCATGGCGATGGCAAGGCTCTCACCGAGAGCGATCAGAGCGCTGCATTATGTGATGACGCCCATTCTGATGGCGTCGTGATTGCGTTTACCGGATGTTGCCATTCACACGGTTCTGGTTCGGTACCGCATGAATCGGATCACTGTGTGGTCTGTCAGTCTCTTGCGGCACCGACCGGGTTTCACTCCCCCGAGTTGCCGCTTCCGTCAACGACTCTGGTCGCAATCGGCGATCTTCCTGGCAAATCTTCTGCCTGTCCCATCGATGTTCGTTGTTTGCCACCTTCGCGTGGTCCACCACGAGCATTGGTTCTAGCGTCGGTTTGATACGCCGACCCATCCGCGACGATTCACTGCAATGCGTAGTGTTGGTCCCGTAAACCGGGCGCAGCAGTCTTAACTGCTGTTCCCCGCCACAATGCGCTGATTGCTGCGGTTGGTGGCAATGGTCCATTCGTCATCGGTCTCAACCGTCGTTCCTATTGGTCTGGCGCGTCTTTCCTGGACCGTATCGCGATGTCGTGAAGCGTTGGTTTTTCGCCGACGCGTCAACTTTCATTTCTGAGATGCTCCGTCTGCGCGCTCGCGTCGGCACCGAAATGGTCCGACCAAAGCCGCTCGGATGTCCGGCGCGGTGCGCGACGGGGTTTCCAGAAAATCGTTTTCCAAAGTCTTTACTGATGCATAAGAAGTTTTCTCGATGAACTCTCAAGCAACGCAAGCGTTCGGTTTGCCGGTACGTTTCGCGAAACGTGGCCCGGCGTCAGCACGCAGCGCTTTCACGCTGATCGAGTTGTTGGTGGTTGTTGCGATCATTGGAATTCTGGTCGGTCTGCTTCTTCCCGCGGTTCAATCGGCACGCGAAGCTTCGCGCCGGCTGAAATGTCAAAATCATTTGAAGCAGATCACGCTGGCGCTGCACAATTATCACGACGTCCATCGATCGATGCCGGTCAGCATGACCGGATCGGATCAGTTCGCCGACGGTTCGGCCGGCAGTGGTTTTCACAGCTGGATGGTTCGTCTCTTGCCGTACATCGAGCAGTCGGCACTGTACGATCGCGTCCATTTTGAATCTCCGCTGTCCGACCGAACCGACTACGCTTTTGACTCCGACTACGCCGACTACTCAATCGATTCGTCGCACATCGATGCTGACGTGATCGCGGCGGTGGTACCGACGTATTTGTGTCCAAGCGATCCGGAATCAAAGCTGCAGTTCAGTTTGGGCGCGGCGACCGCGCCGGGCAGCTATGCGGGAAATATCGGTTGGCCGCGGTTGTCGACCGGGCCCGGCCGAACGTCGCCGCTGCAAAAACAAAACGGCGTCATCGGCTTGTCGAATCCCGCGTCCGCGGACAACTGGCAACAGCCTCGCGTGAAATTCGCGGACATCACTGACGGTTTGTCCAACACGCTGGCGGTGGCCGAACGAGTCATCGCGACGGTCTTTGTTGCGTCGGATGCGTTCGGTTCGTCGCGGATCACGCCCACGACGCCCCTGTCGATGCAATCGTTTTGCGGCGGCGGATCGACCGGCCGTTCTTTGGATCGATGGGTGCGCTACTGCGAAGGCGTCACCCTAGCCGACGCAAACTACAGCGAAAGTCATGGCCACGCGTGGATGTCAGGTTGGACATTTGCCGCGAATCACTTCATTCCGGTCATTCCCGTCAATCAGCGGAATTGTCACGTGTACGGCGGCGAAGACGACGGGATGAATTTGGTCACACCCAGCAGTCACCATTCCGGTGGAATTCATTGTTCGATGGCGGATGGAAGCGTTCGTTTCTTGAGCGAATCGATCGACCGCAATTTGTATTGGGCACTGGGCAGCCGAAACGGAGGTGAAGTTGTAAGCGAGGACTAACTGCAAGATTGACAACACGACCGATCATTCCGACCCACAAATTCTTTGTGCGGTCATTCACCCACTTTACGTTTGATTACCGACGACCCACCTTTTGAAAGTAGAAATATGAAAAAACGATTATGCACACTGTTGCTTCCGCTCAGCCTCTTGCTCGGCACCCCAAACTCGGCTCGCGCCGCGACGGTCGAGTATTCTGCCGGCCATGCTGATATTGGGCTGGCGTACGAGGGAGGTGAACTCGAGTTGCATTACCATTTCGGCGACGGCGCGATCCTGGATGGTGTTCCCGTGGTTTCGATGGATGGAATGGGGTTAGAGTACGCCCCCGACGAAGCCCATGTCTTGGTCCCCGATGATGCTCGTATCGTGACGACCGACCCCGTGCCGTTTCTGGGCACGAGAACGGGTGATCCGATTTGGCGTCTGACACAAGGCAATACCCCGGGATTACCGTTCTTGGGAATCGCGGCGGAAGAACTCGATTCGATGATTTTTTCCAATGCGACGATCCAAATGACTTCGTTCAACGGTCCGGGTGAGTTTGCCTTGTGGCAGCCTGGCGCACTGGGCGGAACAACGGAGTATTGGCGAACCAATGACGGCATCGATGCGAGTGATGCGGTGACCGTGGGTATCGGGGGTCATGATCACTACTTTTACGGTTTTACCGCGGAAGGGATTTACGATGTTGGCTTGACCGCCGAAGCCGAGTTCGCTGCGGGAGGTTCCGTTACCGACATGGGCGTCATTCGATTCGTCGTCGGCTCGGCAACGGCTGTCCCCGAACCGAGCAGCTTTGCCGTCTTGTGCATTGGCGGCACGGTCTTGGCCGCACGACGGCGCCGCCGCTAGTTCAGCACGCATCGCCGCGAGCGTTAACCTCGCAAAATCCGATGCGGTTCTCTTTGCATAGCGTTCTTGTTTGCTTCGGTCGGCGAAATTCCTCCGTTGAGTCGGGAGACTCGCCGACGCCGCGATCTGGAAAGATCGATTCCGTTTCACGGCCCAAGCAAGAACGCTGATCGATCGATTTCAACGAGTCGACGAGATTTCTCGTACAAGCGGCTAACGAGCACCGTGTTTGTCTTCGTCGATCGGCTCGATGGCGTTTGCCGCTTGGATCCACTTTTCCGCCGCCGCTCTTCGTATCGCAGGGTGCGACGAGAGATCGTTCTTCGTAAATATTTCTGCGGGCAACTCCTCCGGCGGAATCCAAACGATGCGGTAGGTCAGTCGCTTGATTCGGTCGTACGCTGCGAGTGTTCCGTCGTAATAATCAATGTTCTCACCGCATTCCGGTAGCCAGAGATCATCTTTCATGCGTTTCCATCGCATTCGGTTGACTTTGCCAGCGTTCGATCGATTTTCATCGAGCTCGGTACCGATTTCCGTCGCTGCGAATCGTGTTGGCATGTTGCCCTGTGATCGATCGAAGAGCAGGTGATACCAATAATACTTGTCTTCGAATACTGCCTTGATTCCCGCCAGCGTCTCCTTCGCCTTCAAGAGATTCTCTTGACTGATGTGACGGTGGTATTTTGGTTGTGAAGACAGTCCTTTATCAACTGCGCCGCAGAAGCAGAGGACTGCGACACGAGGTTCCAGGTGCATTGCATTTTGCTGAAACGGATGGTTCGGATCCGGCTCGTACTTTCGTACCTGACCGGCTGCACGCGTGAACCAGCATTTGTCGCCAATGAGTAATTCGTCATACCCGAAACCGGTGATGTGGGACGGGATAAACGTGCGAGAGGAAATGAACCAGAACCTTTCCCTCTTCTGCCCGTCGCTTTTCGGATAGCGTACCGCTTGAAATCCGGTGAACGGAAACGTCCCGCTAAACCTTGCTTCGCTAAGGACTTGTCTTGATTCTCCGACATGCAGAAACGCGTAATCGCCCATCGATTGCATCTTCATCAGATAATCGTGCAGCATCTCAGATGCTTTTTGGCGAGCCTTGTCTTCGGCGGTCTGTTTCTTCGGCTCCGGTGCAGTCGCCGGCGTGTTGCTTGCTTGACTCGCGGAGTCTCCGGAAAGGTTCTGAGACGAGTTCTGTTGGTTCGCTGGCGAGCCATCATCAGCAAAGGCAAGTGCCGGGAGCGTGACCATGACGAAGATCGACATCTTTAGAAGCTGCAAATGCATGACGTATGCCTCGCGCTACGAGATTGGGTTCTGCCTAGGCTCGAAATGTACGGCTGAGGCGAACGATTGTCAAAGATCGCGATTTCAATGACCGCGAGGATTGATTGCGCAAGAGTTCTGGCAGACGATCTGCAAAAAAATGATTGCCAATCGAATTGGGTTCACAAGCGTGCAGCGACGTCCAAGGCGGGCAAGAATTCGCAAGACAGGTCGATGCGTTGCGCGGGGCGATGTGTTGCGCAGGTCGATGTGTTGCGCGGGGCAACGAAAGCCACATCCTTGGGTGATGTCAGTTCAGATGTTGAACCACGTTGCGGATAGCAGCAATCATTTCTCGCATGGTTTGGAAGCGATCGCCGGGACGCTTGTTCAGCGCTTTCATGACCACCTCATCCGCTGCGACGGGAATTTCTCGCTCGGGTGCGCGTTCACTTGGCGGAGAGATTTGTTTGTTCTGGATGTTGTCAAACGTTTCGTCGATGTTGGCACCGCGGAACGGCTCGCGAATGGCGAGGGCTTCGTACAGTGTCACGCCGGCGCTAAAGATATCGGTTCGCTCATCGATGCCACGTTTGCCTTCGATTTGCTCGGGGGACATGTATAGCGGCGTTCCGGGACGCTGGCCGCCGCCGGTCAGCGTGCGCAGCTGGACGTCCTCGGTGTTTTCGCGGCTCTTTAAGACACTTTGACGAATCGGTTCGTTGTCATCGGCGTGTCCCCAAACTTTGGCGACGCCCCAGTCCAACAGAATGACTTCGCCGAAATTACCGACCCAAATGTTTTCAGGTTTCACGTCGCGATGAATCACCCCGCGCGCGTGAGCATAGGCTAATGCCTGGCAGGCATCGGCGACGATTTCTAGCCGGCGGGCCAATGGAAACGCATCGATGGTGGCTTGGTCACCTTGGGCGATCCGTTTGAGGGTTTCAAACAGATTTTCGCCCGAGATCCGCTTCATGACGAAATAAACACCCTCTTTTTCATCGTCGCCGATGTCATAGACCGGTACAGTGTTGGGGTGCTGCAGCTGTGCGGTGACGCGGGCTTCCCGCAGCAATCGTCGCCGTTCGCGTCGATCAAATTTGGTCTCTTCGCGCAGGGATTTTACCACGACGGTGCGTCCCACCACGGTGTCCAGGCAGGCGCGCAGAATACCGCTGCCGCCTTTGGCGATTTCGCGAAACCCACTGTATCGTTTCAGTCCGACGGGGATCGGCGATGGCAGATCGGGATCCGTGCCGGACAGGATGATCGAAGATTCGTTACTCATGCTGAATATTGTAACGATGCGGAGAAGTTGAGTAGGCCCAGGGGAGCCGTGTTTCCTTGCCCACCTGGGACAACACTTTGAGGGGTTGAGCAGGATTGATGGTTGGCTGGGAAACGAACCGTTCTTGCCGGGCATCTTTTGCGGGGCATCTCTTGCCGAGCATCGATATCAGTGTCCCGATATCAGCGTCCTCGTGTCAGCGTCCCCGTCTCAGCGTAGGGGCTAATGAGAACAAAGAAAAAACCCGGCAACCGTTTCGGCTGCCGGGTTCGTGTATTCCGTCAATGTTCGCGTTGTGTTACGCGCCGGCGGGCATTTTAGCGCCCTTGACCGTCGTGATGATCGCGCTGGCGACCATGTACGGGTCAGCGTTGGAAGCGGGACGGCGATCTTCCAGCCAGCCCTTCCAGCCGTTTTCGACCGTACCGATCGGAATTCGGATCGATGCGCCACGGTCAGAAACACCGTAGCTGAACTTGTCGATCGATTGCGTTTCATGCAAACCGGTCAAACGTTGATCATTGTCGGCACCGTACACATCGATGTGATGTTTGATACGAGGCTCGAATGCTTCGCAGATCGCTTCGTAAGTTTCCTTGCTGCCGCAGGTACGCAAGGTCGAGTTACTGAAGTTGGCGTGCATGCCGCTGCCGTTCCAGTCACCAGGTACCGGCTTGGGCGCCCAGTTGATCGACATTTCGTAGTGCTCGGCGACTCGTTCAAGCAAGTAACGTGCGATCCAGACTTCATCGCCAGCTTGTTTGGCACCTTTGGCGAAGACTTGGAATTCCCATTGGCCCATCATGACTTCGGCGTTGATGCCTTCGACGTTCAGGCCGGCTTCCAAACACATTTCCAAGTGTTCTTCGACGATATGACGGCCGACGGCTTTACCGTGACCGACGCTGCAGTAGTACGGGCCTTGTGGGCCGGGGTAACCTTCTTGCGGGAAACCGATCGGCTTGTTCGATTCCGGATCCCAAATCGTGTACTCCTGCTCGAATCCGAACCAGAAATCATTGTCGTCGTCGGTGATCGTCGCACGTCCGTTGGTGCGATGCGGGTTGCCTTCGGAATCAAGGACTTCGCACATCACCAGGAAACCGGTTCCCATGCGACCCGGATCGGGAACAACGAAAACAGGTTTCAGCAAACAATCGCTGCTGCCGCCAGGCGCTTGCTCGGTCGACGAGCCGTCGAAGGCCCACACCGGGGCGTCCTCTACTTTGCCGCTAAAGTCTTCAATGATTTTCGTTTTGCTGCGTAGGCTCTGGGTGGGCTGGTAGCCGTCGAGCCAGATGTATTCCAACTTGCACTTGGTCATGTACGTGATTCCCCCTAGGTGAATCAAAAAAAAGAGTGGACTGTACTTCCTACTTATCTACCTACCACACCCAGATTTCCGGCGGGTTCCACCTCGTGTGGAGCCGGAAATGCATGACGATCCTCGCATTGAGGAATCATGCTCGGACAATCTTAAAATAACCAAATTCACAGCGGGCGAAAGTCTCACTGATGCTGCGGCGTGAAACCTTTTCGATTCGCGAGAGTTTGCAGGCAAGGTTCGGCCGGTCTGTGAGGGCCGCGATCGGGATGTCGGATCCGTCCAAAAGTGCCCCTTATTTTGCCGTGACGCTGGGGCCGCTGACGATCTCGCTGTTGCGATAGCCCAGCCGAGACGCTTGGGCGCGGACCTGCGAATCCGGCGCCGAGAACGATTTTGTGTACAGCCGCCAATCGCCCCATGCGGCATCAGATTTCACCTGATAGACGATAGATGCGCCTTCGGTCTTGCAGCGAAGGGAAACGAAATCCCCGTCGACGTCAATTGTCGGGGGTTCCGTGACCAGTACCGAATCGGCCGGTTTCATCTCTTCCATCAACACCGCTTCGGGGATCAACCCGGTGTCACGGATGTCTTCTTGCCAGGTTTCCGTGGCGGCTCGCATCCGGGCAAGCCGTTCTTGGTACTGCGGCAGATCGGCCAAGTTGGTCAGTTCCCAGGGATCGTTTGCGGTGTCGTATAGCTCTTCGATGGGCTTGGGAACGGCGAACCAATTTTTTTGGCCACCGGTCAATTTTTTTTCCGCCGCGAGCCTTCGCCAGTCCCGCATCGCGGGCATTTCGTCCATGTAATCGAGTCGCTGGGCGTACGTTTTGTGTGGTTCGTAGTTGCGAATGTATTTCCAGCGTCGATCGCGAGCACCTCGCTGTAACTCGACCACTTCATCCATGCGGTCGCGATGAAAGAATAAATAGGCTGGTTCCTTACCTTCTTGTTCGCCTAACAATACGCGGCCGTGCATATAGCGTGGAACCTCGAGTCCCGCCATCGCCAGCATGGTTGGCGGCAAGTCCAACACGCTGACCAAGTCCTTTCGTACCGAGTTTGTGTCGACGTTTCCCGGCCAACGGATGATCATTGGGATCAGCGTGCCGGTGTCGTAAATCCATCGTTTGCCGCGTGGCATGCCCATGCCATGATCGCTCCAGAACACAACCAGCGTGTCGTCCGTCAGACCGTCTTGGTCCAGTCGACGCAGCACGTCGCCCGCCATCTGATCCATCAACGTGATGTTGTCGTGATACCAGGCCCAGTTCTTGCGCGTCGCCGGTGTGTCGGGCAAATACTTTGGCATCGAATCGGCGACCGCGTCGGGATCGTGCTTGTTTGTCTCGCCAATCTTTGCAATCACATCGCGGTGCTTGTCTTCGCCATGTCGGATTTGGCTTTCGTGACAAACGGTGATGTTGACGACCGAAAAGAACGGTTGCGAGGGATCGGTTCGTTCGCGCCAATCGTCGTGGTTGTTCCCTTGGCGATCCCAAATGCTGGGCGTCGGTTCAAATTGGTAATCGGTCTTGCTGCGATTGGTCGTGAAATAACCGGCAGCACGAAGCAGTTCGGGGAACGCTTTGACGTCAGCCGGTGGAACGATGCGGCTGCGCATGTGCTGCGAACCGATCGATGGAGGATACATGCCCGTGATGACTCCGCTGCGCACGACCGCGCAAACGCCCGCCGGCGTAAAGGCGCGATCGAAGCGCGCGCCCTGCCGCGCCAATTGATCCAGGTTAGGCGTGATCGCGTGTGCGTCGCCATAGCAACCAAGGTTGGGCGAGATGTCTTCGCAACTGATCCACAAAATATTGGGCCGGTCACCGGCTTGCGCCGCCGAAGCAGACACAGTAGCGTCGATGATCGTATGACCGATGATCGCACCGCTGACAATCAATAGTAAGAATCGTATCACTGAAAGTTCTCCGGATCGATTTTTCGCAGCGCGTTCATGGCCGCACCGCCGATGTGATAGTCGCCGCCTTTGACGCCCGCTTTGTTCTTGGCATGTACCGACTGAAGTTCGTCGATCGCCTGGTTTGCAGGTGGGCCAATTTCACCCAGCAGTTCTGCTGCGGCACAGACGACTCCTCGTTCGCGATGCGTCAGGGTTTTGATCAAAACGTCCAAATGATCGGACGTCTTTCCCAATTTGCAAAGTGCGAAACAAGCGGCCATTCGTGCAGCGTGCGATTGTTCGTCGTCGGCGAGTTTTTCCAGCGACGATTGCGCGGCCGCCAACGCATCGCCACCGATTCGTCCGAGTCCGGTCGCGGCAATGTACCGAACCGCCGGGTCATCGTGTCCGAGTGCGCGGCGAAGCGTCTTGCCGGCGGATTGCCCCATTGCCGATAGCGATTTTGCCGCTCGCAGTCGCACGGTGCGATTTTCGTCATTGATGTCCGACGCGTATTGATCGACGGTCTTGCCGGCCAATGCTTTGACCGGTGCGTTTTCTGCAATCGTCTTTAGCTGACAGCAGGACCAAGCGACGATCAGTATCGCTATCGTCACAACGAAGGCAGGATGGCGGGATTGGAGCATTTCGATTGATCGAGCAGTGGGGAAGAATGGAGTCGACTATGCCGGTCGCGGCAAGCTCGTTCTAATGGTACCAAATCCACTTGTTCCTCGAAGGATGTCTGAGCAATGTCAAACAATCCCAACAACCCGTTCGACGACAATCAACCCAATCAAGGTTACGCACAAGGCGGTCCTCCGCAAAAGAAAAGTAATACTTGGCTGTGGGTGTTGGGCATCCTCGGTGCGCTAGGATTGGTAGGAGCACTTGTTTGCTGTGGCGGTACATTCTTTGCCTACAAAGCCGGCACGGGAATGATGGCCGAAGCGTTCAAATCGCAACTGGCGGACAACCCGGTGATCGAGGAACACATCGGAACGATCGATTCGATGAGCATGAGCCTTGGAAAGACGTCCGAGTATGCCGAATCATCGCCCGGATCGCTGGCATTCGACATCAGCGGTGCAAAGGGCTCCGGAACCGTGCTGATCAAACAACAACCCGGCGCCGACGGCCAGCCCGGTATCGGTTCCGCTGAATTGATCATGTCAGACGGAAGTCGTCATGCGATCGAGATCGATGGTGGATCCGCAATCATCGATGACGATTTCAAAATCGATCTGGGTGAACCTGACGCCGAACCCGCCGAAAATTTCTAAGCATGGTGTCATTGGGAAACGCCGACAAGCGACGAGATCGGTCCTCAAGCCTCATCATCTCAATGCCGCTGGTTCAGTTGGCCCGTTCATCTAGCAAGCCAGTTCATTTAGCAAGCCAGTTCGTCCAGCAAACCCATTCATGCAGGAAACTCGTTCGTTGCAATAGACGTTCGTTGCGATAGAACTGTCTTCTCACTTTTCGTTAACCGCATGTGCCGGAACCAGTCCGGCGATTTGTGAACCTGATCGTGCCGGAAATCATTCCCGGCCCCACACCGTAATCCAAGGAACAAGATGAAAGTCGCTACGTTTGATACCGACAAAGGCACTATCCGAGTGGAACTGTTTGCCGACAAGACGCCCAAAACCGTCGAGAACTTTGAAACGCTGTGCGGAAAAGAGTACTACGACGGACTTACGTTTCACCGCGTCATCCCCGACTTTATGATCCAGGGTGGGTGCCCCGATGGTACCGGCGCCGGTGGCCCTGGCTATAAGTTCGAAGACGAGTTTCATCCCGACTTGAAGCATGACGGTCCGGGCGTTTTGTCGATGGCCAACGCCGGTCCGAATACCAACGGATCACAGTTCTTCATCACGCACTTGGCGACACCCCATTTGGATAATCGCCACAGTGTTTTTGGCAAAGTGATCGAAGGCCAAGACATCGTCGATGCGATTGAACAGGGTGATAAGATGAAAACGGTTCGCGTCACCGAAGAGTGATTCGGGATGTGAAAGGTCACAGGTGAAGGGTGACGGTTCCGCGCTGGAAATTGATTGGGCAATGGTGGTTGGGTTCCTTGTTGGGAACACTGATCATTGCGACTTCTTCACCTCTGTTTGTGCGAAGCTATCTGCCGCAGTCCCTAGACACACTGCGGCAAGTCGCCGTGATGCCGGCCGGCAATTCGTATCGCTGGCGCAGTGAAGGATACGCGGACACCTTCATCGGTCCCCACGGTATGCCGGGTCGGCGCGATCTGCCGCCTGCTGAGGGCGAAACGCTTCGAATCGCGATCTGGGGCGATTCACAGGCCGAAGGCGTCTGTGTCGCGGACACATCGAAGCTGCACGTGCAGATCGAACGAGCCACAAACCGAATCGACCAATCGATCGTTGCCTTTCCAATGGCCCGCAGCGGTGACGATGCCGCCGATTGGCTGCCGCAGATGCCGCGGGTTCAGGATGCCTTCAAGATTGATGTGCATGTCCTGCTGATTGCCGAACTAGACGATTTGGTCGCGGGACGGGATTCTGCGGCCGTTGAATCGAGGGCAA
Source organism: uncultured Pirellulaceae bacterium (assembly GCA_963975425.1). Lineage (GTDB taxonomy): Bacteria > Planctomycetota > Planctomycetia > Pirellulales > Pirellulaceae > CAXBGS01. The sequence goes on along the minus strand of CAXBGS010000001.1, from coordinate 983,190 downwards.
CCAACACATCGGGAATCGCCAGCACATTGCCCGCCTTTCTGATCGAAACCGCGCGTCGTTTGCTTACCGACATCGATGGTCAGCCAAGGCGGCTAAGATTTTCACCCGGACCTCAACGCAACCCATCGCCGGTGGTCGTTCCACGAATCGAACGTAAGGATCGCGAGGCGACCAACGACCGTTCGGATCGGAACTCGGGGATCGTGGCGGCAGAACGTGGTGAATTCGCAGCGATCATCAAACATGAATGGGATGATGTTGCCGCGCAGCTTGGCCAAATTCAAGATGCGGCAGTGATGATCGTTTACGCTCCGGTGCTGCCCAACATCACCAATGGCATCGTTCGAACCGTCGACGGCGATGATCAGCGATATTTGCGGTTGACCCGCGCCACAGCAGATTCCGGAATCATCTTGGTTGATGCACGCGATGCGTTGCGACGGAGCGCGGCGGAGGGCGAATGGCCACACGGATTTCACAACGGCCGTTTCGGCAGTGGCCATCTGAACGAAACGGGATACCGAGTCATCGCCCGGCAGATCGCCGACGCGTTGCAAGACCAGTACGTTGAGGAATCTTAGTCAACATGCTGTTCACGCAACTGGAATTCTTGATTTTCTTAGCGGCCGTCTTTGTCGCTGTCTGGGTTTCAAGCAAGCGATCCCATCGCAACGCTATTCTGTTGGTGGCGAGCTATTACTTCTACGCGTACTGGGACTATCGCTTTTGCGGACTGTTGATGTTTTCGACGTTCGTCGACTTTTTTGTTGCACGAAAGATTCAGTCCAGCGATTCTGATGCGGCGGGCCGACGATGGTTGTGGGTCAGTTTGGCGGCGAATTTGGGCGTCTTGGGGTTCTTTAAGTATTTCAATTTCTTTATCGAATCCGCTTCTCCGCTTTTACAGTCGTTCGGTTTTGCGACCGGAACACTTTCGATCATCCTGCCGGTCGGGATATCGTTCTTCACGTTTCAAACCTTGAGCTATACGATCGATGTCTATCGAGGCAAGCTGCAGCCGACCGCAAGTTTTTTAGATTTTGCGCTCTACGTCGCGTTCTTTCCTCAACTGGTCGCCGGTCCAATCGTTCGCGCGCGAGAACTATTGCCACAGTTGTCCGAGACGCCGACGTGGTCAAACCGCCGTCTGTACGGCGGAGCGCAGCAACTGTTGCGAGGCGCGGTGAAGAAGGTCTTGTTGGCGGATCGGCTCGGCGAGATGGTTGATGTCGTTTTTGCCGGTTCGGATCTGTACAGCGGATTAACGTTGTGGATCGCCGCGCTCGCGTACGCCGGGCAAATCTACTATGACTTTTCCGGCTACACCGACATGGCGATCGGCGCGGCCAAAATGTTGGGCTATCGATTCCCCAAGAACTTTCGCCACCCGTACTTGGCCACCTCGATTGCCGATTTTTGGCATCGTTGGCATATGACACTCTCACGTTGGCTGCGCGACTATCTCTACATTCGACTTGGTGGCAGTCGGGGCAGCGATGCGACGACCTATCGCAACTTGATGATCACGATGACGCTAGGCGGGCTTTGGCACGGAGCCGCTTGGACATTCGTCGTTTGGGGAATCTGGCACGGACTGGCTTTGGTGCTCAATCGCGTGCGCCCGCGGTATCCGCTGGGGATCGTCGGTTGGTTATTGACGATGATGATTGTGCTGGTCGGCTGGGTGCTGTTCCGCAGCCAAGACTTTGCGACCGCTCTGCTGTATTTGACTCGGATGACGACGTTGGCATCGGGGATCAGCTGGTACCCGCCCCTTGTGATCGGCGTGCTGGCCGTGATGGTCATCGAACACGCCGCGTGGCGGACAAGATTACGATTCGCAATGCGATTGCCACACGACCGTTGGTACTCGCCCGTCGCTACGGCCGTGATGTTATGGGCACTGGTGCTGTATTCGCCGCGAGGTTTTCAGCCCTTTGTCTACTTTCAGTTCTGAGGACCGCGTCTGGTCTGCGGCAGTCATCCGTCTTTTTTTCTCAAAAAATGCGGATAAATCGTTCCGGTTTGTCGGGCACATTTCGCAGGAACCCTTAACGATTCCAATCATGACGCTCGATTGATTGCACCAAAGATTGAGTTCTTGCCTGACAATTCACCATGAAAATCGCTTCCCCAATCCTGCCCGATTCATCGTTTGAATCCCAGTTGGACGGGTTTGCCGAGTCGCTGGCTGTCGATCCCGACGCCAGCCCCCAATCATTGCTAAAGCGGTTTCCGCAGTGTCGCGAACAGATCAACCAGCTTGTTCACGCAAGCAAATCGGTGGATTCGTCGGCGCGGTTATGGGATATCCCGCTGCCACGACAGACGGACTCGCATCGGATGCCTGATCGAATCGGTCGATATCGAATCGTCGATCGGCTGGGCAGCGGCGGTATGGGAAACGTCTATCCTGCCCGATTTTCAGAAGGCCCAAGTAAAGACCATGCGTCGTCGGTGCCGAAAGACTGCGCGCTAAAGGTGATCCGGCCTGACCTGCCCCAATCAAAATTTGTAGCGCGTTTTCGCAAAGAGCAACAGTTTCTACGGCAGGCGCGGCATCGATGTCTAGTCAAATTCATTGACGCCGGATCGACTAAAGACAACGTCCCGTTCTTGGCGATGGAATGGGTTCAGGGAACAACGATCGATTCCCATTGCCAAGATCACGCTGTGTCGCTTGGCGCGATGTTGGATCTGTTGATCGACGTCTGCGATGGCGTTGCGGCCTTACATCGTCAAGGGATTTTGCATCGCGATCTTAAGCCAGCCAACATTTTGGTTCACCGTCGTGGCAAGAATTTCCGCCCCAAGATCATCGACTTCGGACTGGCCAAACGAAGCGATGGCCAAGAAACGCTCGCCGCCTCTAGTTCCTGGTCGACGCATTTGCTCGGCACTCCGCATTACATGAGTCCCGAACAAGCGGCACTGCGTTGCGATCGCATTGGCGTCCGTAGCGATGTTTTTTCGCTGGGGATTCTGTTGTACGAATTGCTGACGGGCACAACACCGCTGGCTGACCAATTATCCAGTGGGCTGTCGTTGCATGAACGGCTGGCAATGATCCGGCAGCAACCGCCCGCCGCACTGGCAAACGACTTACACCATTCAAATCTAACTTCGCTGTACCCGATCGATTCACTTGCTCTGTTGACTCTCGACCAAATCTGTCGCAAAGCGACGCAAACCGATCCTAACGAACGCTACGCGGGCGCGAATGCCTTTGCCAATGCATTGCGATCGTTTCGAAGTCGAATTCCAGTTACGCCTACTTGATTGATCGCTACCGTGAATGCAATTGCCCCGCCAACGCTGCAACGATTAAGCCACATCGAAACCGTGTGGACGATGGTGTTGGATGCCCACGACGCATCACAGCCAAACGGGCCGTCGCGTGAGGCGCGGCATGAGATACTGGCCCGCTATGGTGATGCGATCCTGCGTTATTTGCGAGGCGCTTTTCGTGACGAAGTGGCGGCGGAAGAAACGTTTCAAGAGTTTGCGATCCGGCTATTGCAGGGCGACTATCGGTGTGCGAATCCCGAAAAGGGTCGCTTTCGCGGTTTTCTGAAAGTGGTGTTGTCGCGGCTGGTTGCCGACCACTATCGAAAACAAACGCGGCGGCGTGAATCGCCCTTGGAAACATCGTGCGTGATCGCTGACGACAAAGACGAACAACAACGCGAACTCGATTTTCAAGTCGTCTGGCGAGACGATTTGCTAACCAAAGCGTGGCAGCGACTGGCCGATGAGGAAACGCGCACCGGCAAACCTTGGATGACCGTGCTTCGATTGCGTGTTGAATCGCCCCAGCTCCGCAGCACAGAATTGGCCGAGCGGCTTGGGGAATTGATCGGTGCGCCGGTCACTGCGACAAGGCTCCGCGTTTTGCTGCACCGATCGCGAGAGAAATTTGCCAACCATCTGATTGCCGCTGTCAGCGAGTCACTTTCGACGACGGACTTGGATGACGTCGAGCAGGAATTGGCTGAGTTGCAGTTATTGCACTACTGCCAATCCATGTTGGCTCAAAGAAAGAGCCTGCTTTCTGCAGAGCCAAATCCATCATAGTTCGATATTCAGAATCTTACGGCTCCACCACACGCTGGCGACGGTCAATGCCAAAATGATGACGACCAGCAATTGTCCGATCAACGACTGGAACATCAGCCGGGTGCCTTCGGGATGCAAGAAGTAAAAGAATGCGAGAAACAAGATTGGAAATAGCGTCAGGATCAAAACCACTCGCCACCCGCCCGCGGTCTCGGCTTCAAGTTTTCTCTCGACTCGTTGGTTCTCTCGCAAACTGCGGCTGATTTTTTCCAGCGATTCGGTGACGCGACCGCCTCGCTGCAAGCTGATCACGATGGTGGATGCGAACATCGAAAAACTGTCAAGATTCAAGCGACTCTTCGCGTCCAAGATCGCTTCGGGCAGTGGCACGCCGTGATGGTATTCGGCCATCATCTGTTTCAATTCACCGGCAAGGGGTTCAGCGGTTTCGTCGCAAAGTGCATCCAAAGCCTGCGCAATCGACTGTCCCGCACGCGCCGAGTTGGCGAGCGATTGCATCGCCCCGACCAGTTGGTCTCGCAGCTTGGTTCGTCGCCGATGAATTTGCCAGGCCAACAACCAACGCGGGACAAACAGCCAAATCAAAGCACCCACCGCTGCGATAGGAATGATCCGCAGGCCCCATCCGGCGATCGCAAAAAGGACGAGCATGATCATCCAGGTTGTTTGCCAGGACTGCAGTCGTTTTGGGTCTAGCTCGGTTCGCGCCTGCGACATCAACGTTTGCGGGACCAATTTGCCGAACAACTGGTCTGATCGCGTCAGCGCGGCGTGAGAACCTAAAAAGGCGGCTAATCCGAAAAGCAGGCAAGAAATGACAATCATCAAAAGAACGCCTCCAGTTCAACATCCCCTTGATCCAACAGCACGTCGATAAACGTCGGCAATTGTCCGGTGGCGCGCAATTTGTCACCGCCAGGCGGACAGGCAAATAGATCTCGAAGTTCCAAGTGACCGGTGACGGGATCCACCCCGGCGCATTCGGTGATCTGTGTTATCAACCGACGTCCGTCGCGATGCCGTTGCAGCTGGATGATCACGTCGATCGCACTGCCAATTTGTTCTCGGATTGCGGTGACGGGTAAGTCGGCAGCCATCTGTACGAGCACCTCTAAACGCGAAGAAACATCGTGCGCGTCATTGGCATGAATCGTGGTTAGCGAACCGTCGTGGCCGGTGTTCATCGCCTGCAGCATGTCCAGAGATTCTGCACCGCGGCATTCGCCGACCACAATTCGATCCGGACGCATCCGCAGCGCGTTGCGAACCAAATCGCGGATAGTGTATTCGCCAGCGCCTTCCACATTCGCATTCTTGGTTTCCATGCGAACGAGGTGATCTTTGGATAGTTGCAACTCGGCAGTGTCTTCGATCGTGACGATACGTTCGCCATCGGGAATAAAATCACTCAGGCAATTCAATAACGTCGTCTTTCCGGTTCCGGTTCCACCCGAGACGATCAGATTGCGTCGTGAACGGACCAACGCCCGCAGAAAATCAGCCGATTCCGTCGACAAAGTGCCCAGCGCAACCAAGTCGTGAATCGAAATTCGTCGCTCGGGAAACTTACGAATCGTCAGCGTCGGGCCGCTAACCGCTAGCGGCGCGATGACGGCGTTGACGCGACTGCCGTCTTGCAGGCGCGCGTCGACCAACGGCTGCGATTGATCAATCCGACGCCCCACTTTTCCGACGATTCGCTGGATGACCGATTCGACGACTTGGTCGGATACGAATCGGCGACCGCTGTTTTCGATCGTTCCCGCCGATTCGACAAAGATGCGGTCGCGATTGACGACCATGATTTCCGAAACATGGCTCATCCTCAACAGGTCCTCCAAGGGACCGTAGCCGAACACAATGTCTTTGATGTCTTTCTTCAAAAGCCGCATCGTCAAGTAATCTTGAAACTCGGCGTGAATACTTTCGTGTATTTGATTCCAGGCTTCCCAGAAATCGCGTTGGATCTGTTCCATGCCCCGTAGCATCGAATCGCCGGACGGATTCAAGATGCCTTTGAGATAGTTGATCGTCGATTCAAGTTCTTTTTCTCGCTCGGGCACGGCCGTCACCATCCGGTTCCAAGGATTGGCTTGCGGATCGGTAAGCGTTGGGGTATCCGGCCGCGTCGTAATACCGCTGGACGAGACTTCGGACACTGCCGACAACATTCGGTCGCGAACAGCGGAACCGGCTAAATGAGAGCACAGCGATGTGTCGGACGATTTAGCGCTGTCACCTGTGTACAACGGGTTGGTCCGAGCGATGGTTTCGATGTGCTGCTCGAGTGTTAGCAGATACACATCGTCTTGTTGTTTGTTCGGATCAATTCCCTGTCTCAGGTTCATCCGTTCGAGCAGTTCGCGGTGCGTATCGGCAATCAGTCGCGACATCTGATCGTCAAGCCGCCGCCGCTGGGCCTGTTGCGAATGCGATTGTTGCGTCGGTAAGTCGATGGTCACGGTAAAAGGAAACAATTCGATCGTCGACTGAGATTGAATTTCGCAGTGCTCGCCGGCACCATATTGTCGATCACCGATCCGAATCCCGTTGCTGCCCATGACGACGACTTCCCAGCCGGTGTCGCGTCGATACAACGTGACGGCTTCCGGTGCGACGTACGGACTGGCAAGAACCAAGTCGTTCTTCTCATCGCGACCGATTGTGACTCGATCGCCATCGATTTCGACCAATCGCCGTTGTGTATCGACAACGTTGTTGTACCAAAGTCGCATGTCACTGCCCCGCCGTTTGAGGAACGACAAAGCGGATAAAGTCGCCTTCGAGTAAGACTTCGGGGACATTGGCGATTCCGTCCAGTGAAACCGTTTGGTAAACGGTTTCATCGCGTGGAATCGATCCAAGTTGTGGAATCGACGACGCAGTCGTGACGGACTTTGGCGAAGGGACGACTTGTACCGCCACAATCTCAAGACGCGATGAATCGGAATCTCGTGACCGTTCAGACGTGATCGCTTGCAACAGACGACTCGTGTTTCGATCAAAGTTGGCATCCACCGCGATCGTGACCGTGTTGCGGCCGATCGAGGTCGAACCCGCGCCGACGCGCTGGGTCGGTTGTTTGAATTGCTCGGCGACACTGATCAGTTCAAACGGCCCAATCACGTCCCATTGTTGTTGGTCGATTGGCGGCATCAGGTCGCGAGCAAAGATCATGTCGCCTGCTTCGTAGTCGCGTGCCGCCGGGTTGCCCAACAAGATGCTGCGATTCTGGTAAGGGATCAACGCCTGTTTCAATCGTTCGGGCGGACCGGGAACCGGAATCGCGACCAAGTCAGAATCCTCAATCGTTTCGCCTTTTTCGACGCTGGAATCGATCGCGACGTAGGTCGTAGGATTCGTTTGCGAGGCCAAATAGACCCAGTTCAGTCCGGCCGCGACAATCGCAAAGACCAGTGCTAGCGCTAACTGCAGGACGCCGTTCATGATGATTTAACCAATTTGAGTGAAATCTCTAGCCGCTTTCGTTTTTGTTTCGCCAACCATAGCCGATCTTCCGCATCTTCGTCGTCGCTGTCTTGCAGTTGATCGATAAGACGTTTCTGTTGCGAGATTTGATTGTTCAGGTCTTCGATGCGACCTCGAATGTCTTGCTCGGCAAGCTGTTTGTCCAAGTCGGTTCGTTGCTCGGCAGCATTTCCACCGGAGCCGATATCGCGACTCGATTGCAACATCTCTGAGATGAATTGCTGCGCGAGATTCAGCGCGGACGAACCCTGACCGCCAGCCGACTGCAACAGCGATCGCGCGTCTTCGTACAAGGACATCAATCCCTCACGTTTTGCCGCGACGGACACGTCGACATAAAGATCCCAATTCGGCAAGCTTTTGTATTCGACGCTGCGATGATCCCAGTTCGCTTGTTCCAGCGTATGCTCGGATTCTGGATCGCCCAGTCCATCAAGCAGGGGCGAGACGTTGACCGTTGTGCTTGCGTCGCCGGTGGCCTGCTGGTTTTGTGAAAAGGTAAATGGTGCTTGCGACCATGGTTCAAATCGCTGCTGCCATGCATCTTGTCTTGCTTCAACGGTGACTTCCGCTTGTCCGATGACGGCGTAACCGAGCCAAACCATGGCGACCAACATCACTAACAAGACAGGTAGGGCCAGGACCAACTCTAAGGTCGCAACGGCGCACCGCGCCGCACGGCCTGGTTTGCCGGTCAGGCGGCTGCTGCGATTTTTGCGATCCGAATTGGTTTGCACGTTCAATGAGATACCAATCCTTCGTGGTCGGACGCTAACTCCATCGCTCGTTGCAATTTGCCTTCCATCTCTTTCGCTGCCAATTCCAATCGAGCCGCCGTTGTCGGGATTAGTTTCGGTTGCCAATTGAGTTTGACTTCCGGCGCGTTGTCGAGTCCGTTCAAGAGTTCCCATGGCCAAGTCGTCTGTTGGACGGTCGCTTTGGATCCCCATTCGGGAATCACCGTGCCGTCATGTTTCCAGTTCAACGTGTCCCAACCGACGCGCGGCTGCCGCGTCTGCGGTTGGGACTCAGCCGATTGTGGGTTGGCGTTGTAGAGGATGGATTGTGCGAATGAGGTCATACCGTCGTTTTGAGCGTTGCGCAGAACATCGGTGGCCATCAGCGATTCGTATTCACGATGCACCGCGGTCAGCAAGGTGAATTGTTCTTCGGCAAGCCGTTTCCCTTCGTCATCGCTGCGTGTCCAGACTTCTTTGCCCTTGATGGACGTCTCCTGCTCAAAGGAACCGTCCATCACGACCATACTCATCGGGTCCGCGCTGTTGCCGGTCCACTGGGCAGCCGCGTTGGATGTTTTTTCCAGCCGCATGCCGCTGCGGAACTTCCAGGCCCGAATCAAGGTGTAGCGGTTGGTCCATTTTTCATAGTGTTTCGCCGCACCGCTCATCGGCATCTGTGCTTTCATCAGTCCCAAGATCGGGGCTCGCAGAGCGTCGACGTTTGGGATGCTGGCACGAACCCACTGCGTCGTTCTTTCCTGCTGGGGATCCATCCGTTCGGGGATATGCTGCAGACTTAGGTTCTGAGACTGACCGCTTGGCAGTGGGAAATTGTTTTGAATCGTTTTGCGTTGTTCTTCGAGTTCGTTTTTTTGTTCTTCAAGTTTTTCTAATTCGGCACGAATGCTTTCGATCGTGTCGTCGATGGCAGCGATTTCTTCTTCGTATTCTGCTTTGACGTCGTCGGACAAGTCTCCGTCATCAATCTTTTTTTGGATCGAATCTCGCGAGTCTTCCAAGTCTTCGATTGCGTCTTCACCGTTTTTCGTTGCATCAGAAATTGATTCAACGATGTCGTCTAGTTTTCCTTTCATCGACTCCAGTGCAGCCGACGCGTCAGGCAAATTGATGGCTTCGTCGCTGCCCCAACCTTGCGGCCAACCGCCGGAGCGACCGTTCATATTCGGCGGTGGTTCGAACCGCACGGGTAGTCGTCGGTCGTCTGCGAGCGGAACCATTTGAGCTTGGACATTCTGTTGGTCACCGGCGTCGTTGATCACTTTTTTAATTTTTTCGACCGCAAATCCGCCGTCGGGTTCGCTGTTGGGGTCTTCGGGATCCAGGCCTGCAATCGCGGCGGGAAATTGAACCAGCGTGGGAACCAGCAGCTGTGAGAACGCTTTTTCCTGAACCGGATTGGCCGCCTTTGCATAGGTTTCCAGTGCTTCAAGCAAGAGCCATTCTTTGCCGATCGAGACAACAACGGCCGAGGATGCCACATGTGTCGCGATCGCCGCGACGACGGCTGCGGCGACGATTGCGCCGACGATAGGCACCGCGAGTGTTTCACGCGGGATCATTAGCACGATGTTTGCGAGTGCTTTGGCGCCTAGCGTGACGGCAAAATATCGCTGCAACGTCATGCGGGCGTCATACAAGGTCGCAAACGCGGTCAGGTCGGGATTGGAATCGGGTGAAGTTCGCCGCTGGACAAATTCCAACAATCGCGCGTCTAAGTTTGTGATGGGTGACGGCACGTAGTTGTTGGGATACAGTTTTCCGATCGGTGCGAACTTTGTCAGGTTCCGGATAATGGCATCCAGTGTGCGGTTCTCTGGCGTATTGGTTTTCAATCCCAACCGCATTTCCGGGCCGCCGATCGCGTCGTGGATCACGCCCATCGCCGTCGCTTCGCCGATCAAATGATTGCTGAGGGTGATCGCGTTCATTCCGCGAGCCATCCACATCGATCCGGCAAACGATGTGGCATCGGCCGCGCTTTGCACTTCCATCTTTTGTTTGACGGCGTGCCCGGTGTTGCCGATCCAAGCCATCAGGACGGCGACCAGCAGGATCACGATCGCCGCCAGCAGGACGATTTTTCCTTCGCGGCGGCCGCTCGATCCGGTTTGTCGTTGCCTTTTGAACTTGGCGTTGGGTCTATTGGTCCGAGCCATATCCGATCCCCAGCGTTTGTGAATCGTTCTGCGGGCCATCGTTGACCAGTGTGACACGACTGGTCAGCGGAAAGACATAACCATCGCCAGACGCATCGCCGATCAACAAACCGATCCCGGGAATGCGAAACGGATATTCGTACGTGACCTCGACGGTCAGGTCGCTTTGCCAGGTTGCCGGAGGGCCATCGATGTTGACATCCACGGCGTCGCGAACATCACGCTGCTTTGACTGGATATAGGAGTCGGCGACAGGATCATCGGCCCATTGTCGATACGCTTTGCGATAGTCGGAATCGTTTGTAGGTGATGAGGAGCTGCCTTGTTGGGATCCGCTGGCGAAAGGGATCATCGCTTGGCGGCCCGCTTTCTCGATCTTGTCTCGTGCCGCGTTCCAGTCACCAGCAGTGGCCTGGACGCTGGCGACACGCGCCGCGACATAGGCGGCATGCACCGTCCCCAATTTTGCGGTCAGCATGATGGCCGATTCGACCAGCATCGCCACCAACATTACCAACACCGGGATCGCCATGACATAAGAGAGCGTATATCCGGCGCCGTCTTCGTCTTGCGCGAGGTGACGCAGACTTTCGCTTGTCTTGCGGATTGACTTGATGATTACAGCCATGGCAGGGTCAGCATCCCATCGATTCCACGAAACACATACTGACAGATTTCGACACCCAGCAAGAATGCCATGAGGCCCAGCGGTAACACGACCGCTGTTGCCATCACCAGTTCGAGGCTGGATGCGCCTCGCCGGCGAATGGAATTCCGTTTTCGTCGAAGGGGCATGAAACCGTTCCTCACCATAACGGTCCCAGCAAGTAAGCATTCAACATGCCGCAAGCGAAGAAACCAGACAGCGGAATCGGAGCTGACGCGTCGAAACGGCTGATTCGAGATGACTCGTGGGTGGTTGAACGGTTTTGAAACCAACGATTTTGAAACCGACGGGTTTGCCAAATGCTGGCCAGCCAAGCGGTCGCGTACCGCAGCAGGATGAATGCCGCAGCGACGAAATAGCCGACACAGAATCCTTGCAGTGTCGCCTGGAATCCAACCAAACTGCCAACGGCCATCGCGAGTTTGACGTCACCAGCGCCGCCACCCGACAAGACGTAGGGCAACAGCATCAGTGCGCCGCAACCGAGGCAACCGGTCAGACTTTGTGTCAGGGTCAAGCTGCCGATCGGTAACCACGCCAGCGCGAAACCCATCAGCACGGCGGGATAGGTCAGCCAGTTATGGACTTTGTGGTTTCGTATGTCGGTAACCGATGCGATCCCGAGCACCACCGCGGCGAACAAACCGGCGGTGGTCAGGCCGGCGGTGGTCAGCGGCACGCTGGCGGTGATTGGATCGATCGACATCGCTGCAGCCTCGGCTAGCTGATTTTTTTGCCGCGGAGGGAATTCCAGGCTTCTTTCAGCCAGTCAAACACTTCTTGGCCGAGCACCATGACGGCGATCAGGATGACAGCGGCGATGGCAACGATCATCACCACTTGCACCGCTTCCAGGCCCTCTTCGTCGTTGTGGAAACGGACGATTTGTTCTTTCACTTTCTTGCGTAGCATCGCATTGCACCATTTGATCTTGGTTGGGGTGATCTTGGTCGGGTTGATTTTGGTCGAACGGGTCGATTGGTTGGCACTGCCCCGCGCGGCGACAGCTCGGCCTCGCCGAATCACCGTGCCTTGCCGTACCTCCAGGGTACGTTATCACCGCCGGCGAACACTATCTTGATCGCGTCGGGCGAGTCTTTGTTACAGTTCTGATGAGATTTTTTGCACATAGACGTCTTCAAGGTGGTAATCAGCGATTCCATCGGCAGATTCGGTCAAACCGTGACAACGCGTGATTCGGTTGACACCACGACGCCCATCCGGGCTGCGAGAGATTTGCACGACCACGTCGATCGCTGATGCCACCTGAGAGCGTGCCACATGCGCTGGAATGGAAACTCCGCCCATCAGAGACAGCGTTTCTAAGCGGACGGCCGCGTCTCGCGGGGTCGAAGCATGGACGGTCGTCATTGCCCCGCGATGCCCGGATATCATCGATTGAATCAAGTCCAATGCTTCACCCCGGCGGACTTCGCCGACCAAGATTCGGTCCGGGCGCATTCGCAACGAGTCGACGAAAAGATCGCGAATCGTGACCGCACCCTTGCCCGATCGGTCCGGCGGCTGGGCTTCAAGATAGATCGTGTGGGGCAGTTGCAGTTGCAGTTCTGAGCTGTCTTCGATGACGACGATTCGTTCCTGCGGGTCGATCTCTGCCGATAACGCATTCAACAGCGATGTCTTTCCGGTGCCAGTTCCGCCAGAGACGATGACGTTTTCGTGGTTCTGTACCGATTTGATCAAATATTCGGCCATCGATGCGTCCAGCGATCCCAGCTTGACCAACTGACGTAAGCTAAGCTTTGCCGTATTAAATTTGCGAATTGATAGGCAAATTCCGATGCGGCTACTGGGCGGCATTATGATATGTACACGTGATCCATCGGGCAGACGTGCGTCGACACTGTGGATTCCCGAGCGAATGGGGCGGCCGACAAATTCGGCGATATTTCGGGCCGCGGCCATGAGGGCGGCTTCGTCCTCGAAATGAACGTCGCTTTGCAGGGAAAGCCGCCCACGGCGTTCGGCGTACACCGTGTCGGGTCCGTTGATCAAGACTTCCGAGACGTCAGGATCATCCAGCAGATGCACCACCGGTTGCAGAAAGCGACGTGTCGTTTGCGAATAGATATCGTGAATCGTCATGCCTTCTGATTCGCTCGTTGTGGGCGACTGTTCGGGTCGTCAAAATTTTTTTGTAACAAGGTCGCTTGTCAGGCGAATCAGTATCGTCGTGAGATAGTTTTACCAAATTTGTTGTGTTCACCACCCGAGCCTTACCATGACTTCCCACAACAATTTCGAGCTATTTGAAGAGATCGGACGTAGTGACGCGACCGTTGTCTATCGCGCACACGATTTAACGCTCGGTCGTGACGTCGCAATCAAAGAACTGACGGCCGAGGGAAAAGCGGATCCCAGGCGGCAAGAGCGTTTGCTACGAGAAGCTCAATTCTTGGCTCAAAATGAACATCCCGGGGTCTTGCGGATTCACACAGTCGTGCCAGAAAACGGCTGGATTGTGATGGAACTGATGAGCGGCAGCTTGGCTTCGCAGATCCAACACGCGGCCCTGCCCCCGGACACCGTTCGCAGTGTGTTGCGCCAGTTGCTGTCCGCGCTGGAATTCTTACATGGGCTTGGCAAGTTGCACGGCGCGATTCGCCCGTCGAACATCTTGATCGACGCGAAAGGGACTGTCCGGCTAAGTGACTTCGAGCCGATGGACTTGGACGGCGAGTTGCGGCCGCCCACGTCGACCCAGAAGTACCTTGCCCCCGAATGGATTCGATCGGAGTTCGGCCAGCTTGGACCCGCATCTGATTTGTACTGCCTGGCCTTTACGGCGCTCGAACTATTGGTCGGTCCCAAATTCGATTCGAAAATGTTGACCGGGCAAGGCGCCGCTGTCGATGCGAACGTCGCTTGGCTGCGCGTCCACAGTGGCGAGGAGCCGCTTGCGAGAACGAGCGATCTGCTTCGCAATGTGCCCAGCGATTTAGCAAACACCCTGGATGTGATGTTACAGAAGAATGTCGCAGATCGTCCCGCGACGGCGGCCGATGCGTTGAAGCGACTTGATGAACAGCCAATTGTTCAGGTGCAAGCCATCCAGCCGGCTTCACCCGCACCCGTCGAAGCCGCGGGCATCATGCCTGCATCGGTCAAACAGATCGATCCGTTGGGCGTTGCAACAAAACGATCCACCGACAAAGACCGCAAGCCCGCCGGCGCGTCTGTTGTTGCCGTCCCCGCGACGGGTCGCGATCGTTTAAATCAAACGCTCGAAAAACCGTACGTCTTGTACCCGCTGTGTGCGCTCTTGTTGTTCGGGGCGCTAGGCATTGGCTTGTACCTGCGTGCGGACAAATCGCCCGACCCGACGCTCGCAGAACTTTCGCCCGTTCCCAAAGTCGAAGAAGTCGTCAAAGACAAAAACCCGCCCCAGATTGTCGACGAACCAGCGAAGCCGACCGAACCAGCGGCAGAGATCATCGCAGCAGAAGAAAACACCGAAACGCCGGTCGATCCGATCCCGGAACAACTTGTCGAACAGGTAAACGAACCAGCGGAAGAAGAACCCACCGCTGATCCGATCGACAAAATAGCGGCAGCAGATTCATCGGAAGAAACCATGGAACTGGCGCCGCCTGTTATCGATGAACAGCCCGCCGATGAAGTTGCAGCGATTGAACAAGTGGCACCCGAGGAAGTTCACACCGAAGAAGTCGTCCCGCAAGAGAATCCTTTGGAAGGAATTCTGAGCCTGATTTCCACTCCGGTGGAAGTTGACACCGCAAAGTTGCTCGCGGAGTTCAAAGGTAATCCTGAACTTGTCATCGACGCCGGAGGTTTTCTGTCGGAGTCAACCGACGTCGCGATTGATCCTCAGGGTCGCTGGGTCGCCGCCACGGGCGGCAAAGTGGTGCGATTGTGGGACTTACAAACCGGTCGGTTGGCGATGACGTTGCGAGGCGATCGGTCGCGCACCTCCTACGGTGACTGCAACACGTTGGCGTTTTCGCCAGACGGCGAGTACTTGGTCGTCGGCGTGAGTGACTATCAACCACACGGCGCCATTCGTGTGTACCGTACCGACGCGCTGGACCAAATCGAGTCGCTATTGCCGGGGCACACATCGCCGGTTCGACAGATCAATTTTTCGCGTGATGGAAACTGGATGACCAGCGCCGACGCCGATGGCAATATTGCCGTTTGGGACTGGGACGCTCGCAAGATTGTCAATCAAATTCCTCCGCGTGATCCGCAGGCGCCGATTGTCGATGAGTTGATGTTTGCCGGCAGCGAAGACGTTTTGTTGGGGATCGATACCGCCGGCCCGTTTCTGTTGCAGGCCGACACGCTGCGCAAACTAACCGCCGCCGACAATTTGCCCTCACGTTTGTACGCCTGGATGTTTGACTTGTTGACCAGCAAGTTGCGATATCCGTTCGAGACCAAGGTTGATCCTCGTGTCTTGGATTTGCGACTGGACGACAACGTATGGGCGGCCGCGGCTGTTGGAAAACAGGACGGCGGCAACAAGTTTTGGATCGGTGTCTGGCCGGCCCACGAAAAAGACACGGCGTCTGTCCCCGACCCGCAAACGGTTTACACGGGGCATCGCTGGAAAGTACGAGCGATCAGCTTGGCCCCAAGCATTGGCGTGGCAGCCAGTTGTGACATGTTTGGCGAAGTGCACGTGTGGGACATGCGCGATGGCAAGCCGCTGCATCGACTTCGGTGCGAAGGAAAGCCTATATACGAGGCCGTCTTCGATCGCGATTCGGCTCGAATCGGTTTTGGCACCAAACCTTATCGTCCGGACATTTGGGCGCGAAACAACTATGGCGCCATCGACCAAGTTTTGGATTTGGCGACACGTTCGATCTATCAAGCCGGCGATGACCAAAAACTATCGCCCATCCAAGAACGTCCCAACACCGACCGCGAACAATTGCAAGTTCGTCGAATCGATGATGAGCCAGGTATTTCGCTGGTCAAAATGCGCGACGGTCGTCAAGCGTCGCGGTATCAATTGACGACCGGACGTAGCCCGACGGTGTTTTCGATCATCCAGCAACCGACACTAGGGCTGCAGAGTCCCGTCCTGTTGGGCGACAGCGAGGGGATGCTGGCGGTTTGGAATTCCGATTCAGATCAATTAAAACGAGCCTTCATCGGCCACGAGGCAATGGTGACGTCGATCAGCGTCGCGCCGCACGGACGGACCATGCTTAGCGGTTCGTCGGACCGCAGTATTCGCTTGTGGAGCCTCGAGAATCCGGAACCGACAGGCATTTTCGATTTTAAGTTTGAAAACGTTTCCGTGACCAAGGTTGTTCCAGGGACATCCTCGGCACGGGCTGGTGTCCAGGTCGGTGATCGCGTTGTTTCGATCGACGGCAAATCGATCAAAGAAATGTTCGAACTGATGCTGACTGGCGAATTTGATTATCGACCCGGTCAATCGGTGCCGGTGCAAATGACTCGTGAAGGAAATCCTTACGAGTTCGAGATGCAACTGGTCGAAGGTTACGATTTCTCTGAACCGATCCTCAGTGTTTACATCGGCGATCAAGATCGCTGGATCGCATGGACGCCGCAAGGCTATTACGACGCATCGCCGGGCGCAGAAAACTTGATCGGGTGGCACATCAACCGCGGCCCGAACAAGAGCGCGGCATACTTTGAGGTCGGACAATTTCGCGATCAACTCTATCGACCGGACATTATCGATCGTCTGTTGAAAGGCCAAGCCATCGAAGACGCGGTCTTTCATGCCAATGCGGAACGTGAAGAGGCGGCACTTGATTTTCGCAGTCCGTCCGATCTGGCCGTCCATCATCCGCCGTACGTCAGATTGCTTTCGCCGCAAGTCGATCAAACGCTTCAAGACGGCAGCGTGACCGTCGAAGTCGACATCACCAGCGCAAATGGCTTGCCGATTCGCGAAGTGACCTTGCTGGTCAACGGCATTACGGTGAAGACGTTTCAGCCCGAGTCCCCGGCCGAAACGGAAATGAGCCTTGCTTATCCGGTCGAGCTAGAACCGGGTGAAAATTCGATCGAAGTCGTGGCGACCAACGCCGAGTCACGGGGACTCGCATCGGCGACGGTTGATGTCGCCGAACAGGCCACCGAGATCGCCGCGGTCGACAAGTCAAATCTGGTTGTGTTGGCAATCGGCGTGAACGAAAAAGTCGGCGAAACGGACTTGGCTTCGGCTTCGCAACCGCCCGTGGATGCCCAACAGTTCGCCGAATCGATGCGCGAACAAGGCAACAATCGGTTGTACGAAAACGTCTACTCAAAAGTACTGTTGCAAGGTCAGGCCACGCGGTCAGAAATTTTGGACGCGTTTCAGTGGATGGTCGATCAGACGGAACCCGGCGACACGGTTGCCATCTACTTGGCTGCGGAAGCGTTCATCGATTCGACAAAGAATTTCTATATCGGTGCCCATGACGTGGACATGGACCGCCCCCGCGCAACCGCGGTGTCTTGGCGTGAGTTCGTGAACACGTTGCAGACTGATTTGCCGGCTTGCAAACGGCTTGTTTTTCTCGACCTTGATCCCAGCGAACAGGCGATTGAACCGGGACTACGTAATCCCCTGGTTGATCTGGCCGCACCCGAACTCGGCACCGTGTTCTTTTCGTCGACCGCGCTACAACAAAGACTGCCTTCGCATGAACCTGGCGAGGCCGGATTCTTGACCACCGCACTGAAGCGAACGATCGGCGACCCCAGGTCGGACGTGACGCCATCGCCACCGGACGGTTTATTGTCATGTGAGGAAACATCCAAAACTTGGATGGCCAAAGTAAAAGAATTGTCCGGCGGCAAGTTGTATCCCATCGCCTTCACCCCGACCGGAATTCGCGAAGTGAATGTTTTTCAGGCCACACCTTAATTCACCGTTTTTTCCCAACACTCGTTTCCCTCTGCATCCCGTTACACCATGACATTGGGTGACACCTAGCGGTCAACATCGCAGAACCAGTAACGCTCGCACCATTGACTCGGAGATTTCTCATGCATTTACGATCCATCAGCCTGCCATTGTTGATCGTATGTTGTTCGTGGTGCATGCAGGGCCCTACGGCGTCGGCTCAAGGTCTGCTGAATCAACTGGGCAAACAGCTCGGCGAGCAGATTCGACGAGAAATCCCTCGTGTGATCAACGGCCGTTCGCCATCGATTAGCAGGCCATCCCCGAACCCTCCCACTTTCGGCGGCGACAACAATAATCAGCAGCCGGCCGCGATGGGTGCCGCGATTCCGAGTGAAAGCGGCCGCGAAAGTACAGGTGGGCCCAAGTTCAATCCGGACGATTTCTTTGGCCCCAGCCCATCCCAGCCCCCGCAGACCGTTCAGCCACGACCGAGCACCACGCAGCCGCCTCGCGTGATTTATCCGCAACCGGGCACCACATATCCAGGCACCACGTATCCGTCACAAACCTATCCGTCTCAGACGTACCCCAGCCAAACGTACCCCAGCAGCACTTACCCGGGAAACACTTACCCGTCGCAAACCTATCCATCTCAAACTTATGAGTCGCATTCGGTTCCCAGCTATACGTCGAATCCACCGAGGGTCAGTTCGCCGTCCGTATCGAATCGCGAGTTCAAGATTCGTTGCCCGAAATCGCTCAGCCGGTCGGTCTCTTACCAGCTGTCCAGCAACGGAAAGGCATATTCGTTCACGATGAACCCCGGTGAAATGCACACGATCGTGGAAGCTCGCGTGTGGCGAATCCGTTATTCCAGCGGGGGACGCGATGTGAGTTATCGATTGCGTGGTGGATCGACGTATGAGTTCGCAATTGATTCGAATTCGCAGTTGCAATTGTTCAAAGAACTGGAAACCGACCAAGAACCACCTGTCCGATCGAGTGCGACGGGCCGATAGTATGGCGACTCTTTTCGCAGATGAACTATCGACGATACCGACTTGGTGGATGCCCGCGGCCTGCTTTTCGTCTGCTGCTGCGACGGCATGTCTGACGGTTTGGTTATTTCGTTCGACGTCGTCGCATCGCGCTGTGCCAGAATTGGTCTATGAAGCCGATCGGATCGGTCGGCTGCGCAGTCATCACTGGGCGTTTCGGTTCTTCGAAAGCCACATCAACTCGCTTGCCGCGGCGATCAACTTTGATTCGAATCCTGAATCACGGTTTGCTGTTGCGCTGCGTTCGACCGCTGACACGCATGATTGGACCGTCGGCGAGTACATGGCAACCAAAGTGGTGGAAGGCTTGTTGGTCGGTGCCACGATCTTTGGCTTCGTCACGCTATTGGGATTCTGGCAATTAGGCGTTTTACTTGGCGGCGGTTTAGTACTTGCTTACCCGTTCATGGCCAAGCAATCGATTTTGGGGAAATTTGAAAAGCGATTGCGACGACAGCGCGTGCGATGGCCGTTCGTAATCGATCAAATCGCGTTGATGATGCAAGCAGGCGGGAACTTTGATGAAAGCTTGCGGTCGATCGCCGATGAGGATCCCGATCATCCGTTGACCGAAGAGCTTCGACGTGTGCTGGGCGATTTGTCGGGAGGCCGAACCCGACGCGATGCGCTATCGGATCTAAAATCACGGATCCCTGACCCGGAAATTGGCGAATTGATTTCCAGCATCATCAAGGGCGAAGAACTGGGCACACCGTTAAGCACCATCTTGGCCGAACAGGCCGATCAAATGCGTGTCAAACGATCGCAATGGGGCGAAAAGGCCGCTGCCGAAGCAGAGGTGCAGATCGTCTTTCCCGGCATGTTGGTGATGATCGCTTGCTTGATCGTCGTCCTGGGTCCGATTCTGTTACCGGCCGTGATGAACCTGATCGAAAGCAGGAATTAAATATGGGCGCAAGAGTCTTGGTGCAATCCGGAATCACATCGGGATCGGTCCACTGGATCGAACGCAAAGTGGTTCGCATCGGCAGCGATCCGGCAATGGAAATTACCATCCCGTCCGATCAAGTCGCTCCGCACGCACTAACCCTCGAGTATCGCGATAGCGGATACCACGTTCATAATCGTTCGCCCGGAATGATTCACTTGGGTGGCAGCGTCATTGCGCAAAACGCATCGGGCCGATGGGCCGACGCGGATTTGTTAGAAATCGCTGGATCGGTTCAGTTGGCTCTTGAGTTGGATGATGATGCCGCACCGTCACCCCGACCCGCCGCCGGAACTCGCAACGATGAAAACGTTCGGCAGCCAATCGCCGCCGCGCAACCAACCCACGCCCTCGCTCAAGCAGCCAGTGTCGCATCGTCGCAAGTCGCAGGGGCGGCGCCAAAGAAATCGGATTCGACGATAACCCAGATCGCCGTCATCATCGTTTGCGTTGTGTTGGGCGGCCTGTTGTTGGCCCGAGATCGAATGCGAAAAGAAGGCAAGGCGACGCAAGACGTTCCCAGTTTTCAACAAATCGTACAACAAGGTTTAAGTGACGGGGCACTGTCGGACGGATCGCTGCTTAGACAATTTCAATTCGCCGAGGCGGCGGTGATTCGCGGTCACGAAGAAAAGGCACGTCGGCACTATAGCCTTGTTCGCTCTCGTCTCTTGTATCGCCAGTCGGCCGAGCCCGAGGATCGCCAGGCATTGCAAAATGATATGCTTCGCTATGTCGAGTTTCGTCTCGGCCAGTTATGATCCAAATGGATTTTTCACGAATTTGACGAACCGATAACGCAGCGATTCTGACTCCACAGCATGACATTTCCCTCACGTCGATTGCCAAGGACGGCCCGCGCGTCGATCCACCTGTTTGCTTCGTTTGCGTTTTGGTTCGGTGGCGCCGGTTGCCATTGTTCTTCGCCGCTTGAGGCAGCGGTGATCGACGTCAAGAGTTTTGGGGCAGTCGGTGACGGCGTGACCGATGACACCAAGTCAATTCGTGCGGCGCTGGCCGCGTCCAATGAAGTCCACTTTCCCGCGGGCGTCTATGTCTTGACTGACGGCATTGAATTGCCGGAATCCGCGATACTGACCGGCAGCGGATCGCCGGTTCTAGGAACGTTTCCGCTCAGGGACGACGACAAGCGATTCCTTACGGACGAAAAACTTGCTGATTTGCCCGGTACGACGCTGTTGTTTCGCGGCCGAGGGACTCGGTCATCGACGACCGATCGTGCGGACGAATTTGCAAACTATCGCTACGCGGTCAAGACTGCCGCCGGTTTGCCCTACAAGATTCGCGGCCTGGCGATTGTGTTGGATGTTCGCGTCCTGGATGCGGCCAACCAGATGACCGTTCCGGGTCATGACCGTCGGGCGGACTATGATGTGGGACTTGCCGTGGACGACAGTCCGGGTGGTCGCCTAGATGACGTTTCGGTGTTCGGCTATTGGAACAAGGCAGGCCTGTGCGTTGTCTCGAGAGGCCACCGATCGAACCCCGATTACAACACATTCTACGGATGCAATTTCTCGGGACAGTATGGTGTTGCTTTGTTAGGCACCGACGACAAGGTGGGTAAGGGTTTAAGCGGCACTCAGTTTTACGGGTGCAACCTTTTCTCAGCCGACCATCATTCGCGGCGTCCTCCGTGGGGTTCCGGGGCGTTGTTGATCGACGGTCAAACAATGGGAAAACGTGCAGACATCAACGGCCACTATTTTTTTGGTGGTTGTATTCGCACGTACAACAACCTCGCCGTAAGACTTGATCATGCGTCGAACGTTTGTTTCAACAGTGTCGTTTTCGAAGTTCCTTCGTGGGACCGCGCCGGCAGCGAAGGCGCGGACACCACTGGAAAGATCGTTGGCACCGAGAACACACGCGATGTTACGCTGGTCGGATGTCGCATGCACGACATCGGCCTTCGCGAATTGGCGAATTCCATGACCGATGGAAACGTCACCGTGGTTGGTGGAACGACCCATGGTGTTTCGGTTGCATCGGGTGGCCAAACAGTAAAACTGCACGCGTCGGCCAGCGGCGACCCGCTGATTCAATTGACCACCGACAGTTCATCGCTGAACAATGGATGGACGATTCGGTCCGATGTGTCCGACAATCAGTCGCTGGTGCTGAGGCACAACAATCGAGCCGCTTTGACCCTGCGCCCCGACGGCACGTTGCAATCCGCGTCCATCACGGCCAAGTCGCTGAGCGTCGGATCGGCCAAAGAGGTGGTCGTGCGAGAGGGAATCATCGAAGTCTCGCAAACGCGAATCGCGATCCGCTGTCCGTCGCCGACAACACTCGACGGTTTGCGTGGCGGTGACGAAGGCGACGTGGTGATCTTGGAACTGGCCGACGGGTCGTCCGCTGTCACGATTCCAGCAGCGGATGGTGATATGCTGGTTTCCCGTCCGATGGTGTTGGATCATAAGGGCGACCGATTCATGCTGATCAAATCGGGCAGCCAGTGGATCGAACTTTCGCGCACCGATTTCTCGCCTTAACGGCACATGGGCGTCCTGCGGCTACGTTTTGATCTTCTATCGGACGGCTCACCTTTGAACGATTCGATCGCTTACGATCCCGTTGGGCGAACACTGGTCCAATCGATCTGGTGCGACTTGTTTGTCACGCGCATGAACGCGAATCCGAGTGACAGGATCACGCCCATCGCGATCGCAGCGGCGATGACGAACATGATGACGATTTGATACTGAACGGCTTGTGTGGGTGAAGCGCCCGCCAACAGTTGTCCGGTCATCATTCCCGGCAGGCTGACGATTCCGGCGACCGACATCGTATTGAGAATAGGAATCATTGCGATCCGCGCTGCCTTGGCAAACACGTCCTGGCACGCTTCCCAGCGTGTCGCACCGAGTGACAACATCATTTCGACTTCGCCTCGCCTGCGAGTCAACTCATCGAGAAAGCGATCCATTCCCAGCGAGATTCCGGTCAGTGAATTGCCCAACACCATGCCGACAAGCGGGATGACGACTTGAGGGCTGAACCAAGGATCGCTGCGCACGACGAATAGGGTTGCGACGGCCGTCACCAGCCAGCTGCTGGCCCACACCGAAATGATCGCCGACACATAGATGCCAGGAAACCGATGATTGATCCTGTGAACGGCCGAGACGCCTGCGATCACCGTCATCACGGCGGCCAGCGCGAGTACCGGCAGCGGATGAGACATTTCAAAAATCTGTCGCAACACCAATCCCAACAGTGTCAGCTGTACCGTCATGCGCAGCGAACTCCACAGGATTTGGCGTTCCAGGCCCAGTTTCATTCGCCATGAAATCAGACCGTTGATCAGAATCAGCGACGATGCGATGGCCACATCCGTCCCCGATAGGATGTTGTCGGGCTGAGCGGTGATGGTGCTTTCGAGTATCATCGGATTCTTGTCGTGGGCGCTTTCGCCGGCCGGATGTGGACTGCAGGATGGATCACTTCATTGACTTTCGATGATTCTAAAAGTTATCGCGTTTTTGTCTGGCTGATGCTGGTGACGATCGGGCTGTTGCTGGCGTGGGTGACCGGACGGCTTGAACCGAATCTCGTTCCGGATTCGGCCAGCTATTTGGAATTCCCGTTCCACTCGCTCGATGCGGCTTGCCGTTCGATTCGTACGCCAGGCTATCCGATCTGGTTGCGACTGGTCATAGGTCTCGGCGGACTAAGTTTCGTTCCGGCCTGCCAAGTCGTATTACATGCGACCGCGGTGTTCTTGCTGGTCACGGAACTGCGCCGCTGGTCGATGCCCTGGTGGCCCCTGGTCGCGATCGCGACAGCCGTAGCTATTGGCTGCACGCCGATGGATCACATCAGCACGATTTCGACCGACGCGGTCGCGGCATCGCTTGGCGTGATCACCGTGTCGCTAATGCTGCGTTGGTCGCGATTGGATGGTCCGTTTCGATTTTCGATCTTGGTCGCCATCGTTGCGGCGATCACGATTATGGTGAGGCCAGCTTACTTGTTTTTGATCCCTTGGTTAGTGGTGGCCGGCTGGTTGCTGCGAGCCAGTGTCGTGATTCGCACCGCGAAACACCGTCGCGATCACGCTGCGATCCACTCAAAGGGTCGACGCAAGGACGGCGGAACGCTCAGCGACCATGGGGCGATGATTCGCAGCGGGCTGGTGTTGGCTGGGCTAACGCTTGTGCCAATCCTCGGTTGGATGTTGCTGCGATTGTCTGTGACTGGCGATTTCGGAATGTTGCCGTTCGGACATCAAAATTTGGCCGGCGTATTGGTACAGCTTGTCACTGATGATGAGCTGCAATCGATCCGAGGTGAATCCTCTGATTTGGCAAAAGAGATCGTTCGAGAAAAGACTCGGTTGGCTCAAACCGGACACACTTTTGCCGCCGGAGAGCCCGGAGCCACCATGACCATTGACGCCCGCTGGGACGACATGACCTATTTCGTCGTCATCCCCGCGGCCGAGAGACTTGTCCCTTCCGATCGCATTGCCCAGCACAACGAAATAGCCCGATTGAACAAGCGTATCATTCGCATGTGGCCCATGCGTTATGCCCTATGGCTTGCCAAGGCGGTGCGTCGCGGTGCTTGGGCTATCGCGGTCGATATCGTGATGCACCCAATATTTTTGTTGGTGATTTTGTCGACAATGGCGATTGTCTTGTTGCGTTGTCTAACCGGGCCGGTATTGGGAACCGTCGAATTTCCGCAGCCGTCGATGACGGCGCTGGCCATCGTCACGCTTACGTACCTGATCATGAAAGTCGGCTTCGTCGTTCTGACAAGTCCACCGATCGGACGCTTTAGCGATGCGGCAGCAATCTTTCTGCCCGCGTGGTTCATGGCCATGTGGGTCTGTTGGTTGCGAACGCCAACGTCACACTAACTTTCCGGAATCCATCCGGAAAACGCAGTCGGTGACGCGGTCGACTTGTGAACCATCGTGGCTCACCCACACGTAGGTGCGACTTTGGTCCTCCGATATCCATCGGTCCAGCAATGTCTCCACTTGGTTGACCGAGCTTTCATCCAGTGACGCGGTCGGTTCATCCAGCAACAGCATGCACGGATCCAACTGAATTGCACGAATCAACGCGATCAGTTGTTGCTCGCCGCCGCTGAGCTGGTCGGCGGCTTGCTCGAGCAGTGATGTGGGTTTGTTCAATTGTTTCAAGTGCATCACGACCCGAGATTCATCAAACTTGGCTGTAGACGTCTGGAAACGAAACGGTAACTGCAGGTTGGACCGAACCGTTCCCGATGCGAGCGATGGCCGTTGTGATAAGTAAATGACTTGTCGGCGATATGTCGGGACGTCGACCGAATGAACCGGTCGACCGCGAAAAATGAGGTCGCCGCGGGTGATCGAATCCAGCATCGCCATCACGCGCAGTAAGCTGGATTTACCGCAACCGCTGGGGCCGACCAAACCGACGCGTTGTCCACGGCTGATCTGGAACGAAATGTCCGACAACAGGGGACGGTCCAGGCCAGCGACGTGCCGTGTCACATTTCGAAGCTCGAGCAAAATAACCGATCGTGGGTAAGTGAATCTATTTTCGGGGCTTCAGGCCGTTGCGCGTCGCCGAAGCCGTGGTCGGATCGTCGGGCCAGTAATGTTTGGGATAGCGCCGCCGAAGATCTTTGCGAACCTGATCGTAGGTCGTTGACCAGAAATTTTCGAGGTCCTCGGTAATTTGTTGTGGCCGGTGGTTGGGCCCCAGCAAGTGCAATTGCAACGCAACCTTGCCTCCGGCAATCCTGGGGGTCGTCGGCCAACCGAACAATTCCTGCAAACGAACCTGCATGATTGGTGGTTTATCTTTCGCATACTGAATCGCGATCATGTTGCCACTGGGAACCTGCATGCGTGCCGGCGCGTGCGTGTCGATCGACTGTAACTGTTCATAGTTGTATCGGCCCTTGAGGTACTCTAGCCACGGCGCGCGGCGCAGTTCGGGAAACGTCGTGCGCGACTGACACAACTGTCGCAAGACGTCATGGATCGCTGCTTCATCCAGGTCAGGCAAATCAAGCTGCGGCATCTGATCGACCAAGAATCGCACCCGCTGGATAAATTGACCAATCTCTTGATCCTTCTTGGGCTCTTGATCCTTTTTGGGAAACAGCCGATCGATGTCACGTTTTGCATTTTCCAGCAAAATGTTGGCGACTTCACCGCCCGATTCCGATTCGATTGGCGATTCGTTCAGCAGCAGATCATCGAAGTACCGGCGACGACGTGACACGACCGACTGAGAGCTGGGGACAAAAAACGACTCGTCGACTTCGCGAATCAGTCGTCCGCCTAGGTAATCGTCCAGCCACTCGATTTCGATCGCCGATGCGCTTCGTACCAGCGCTTCGGATCCCTTGCCATCGACGTCGATGCACACAAAGTATTCGGCAGACCGGACACTGGATTGCCGATCAATTCTGACACCACGCCCGCCGACCATCACGCCGCGATCGCTGCCGGGTTGCCGGCGCCGTGTCACACGGTCGGGAAAGGCGGCCAGCAACGCGCGGCGCAGTTTGTCGCGAACCGTTTCGCTCTCCTTAGGCGTTTCGACGGAATCCAACGAGAGAGCATCAACCGTCTTGACCAATTGATTTGCGACACGGCGAATCTGTTTTGCCGCCGGCCCATGCAACGGTCGACGAAGATCGCCTTGGAAGTGGGCGTTCAGCTGGTCAACACGATCGATGATGTCACTGTCGCTGTGCGTCGTGTGACGATCATCCGGCGCGCTTCGGTTGCCCCGCGAGCTCCGAAACGGGTCACGCTCGGTTAACAATGCGGCAGCCAAAGCAGCCGAATCGGCAACACCCGATACTTTTGCGTCGATCATGAATCGGCTAATTCTGGGATGCAGCGGCAGTGCCAACATGCGACGTCCCATTTCCGTCAACGCGCCAGCGGGATCGATCGCGTCGAGCCTAAAAAGTAGCTGTCGTGATGATTCGATCGCGGCGTCCGGGGGTGGGGTCAGCCAAGGAAACGCCTGGGCATCACGTTCGCCCCAAGCGGCCAACATCAACGCAGCACTGCTAAAATCGGCCCGCAGTATTTCCGGCGAATCAAGTTCGCGGCGAGCCCGGTGCGTCGCGGCGGGCCACAGGCGTGTGCAGATACCCGGTTCGGTTCGGCCCGCACGACCGGCTCGTTGGTCTGCCGAGGCTTGCGAGATTTGTTCCAGTCGAAGTGCCGACAATCCCACGTTTGCTTCGTAACGCATCACACGAGCCTGGCCGCTATCGATCACGGCTGTCACACCCGGAATGGTGATCGACGTTTCGGCAACGTTGGTGGCCAGGATGATTTTTCGTGTTTCCGAAGGTGCCAGAACGGCGTCTTGGTCTTGTGGCGATAGATCGCCGAACAATTCCATCACAAGTGCGTCGTCGACGTGTCCGGATTGTCGCAGCGTTTGCGCCGTGCGTCGAATCTCGCCGACACCGGCCAGGAACACCAAGACATGCCCAGCGGTTTGTCGCAGGATGCCGGGCAAGATGCGCGCAACCTGTTGGTCGACAGGGTCACGCGTCTGTTGTTTGGCATACTGGATGTCGACCGGAAAGGTTCGCCCCACACTTTCGACGGCGACCGCATCGCCCAGGAAATTGACAATCGGTTGCGGGTCAAGTGTCGCGGACATCACGATCAATTTCAGTTCCGGACGCAGCGTCGTCCGAATCCGCTGAGTCATGCCGAGGGCCAAGTCGACGTCGAGATTTCGTTCGTGGAATTCATCCAAGATGACACACGAGACATCTTCTAATAGCGGGTCGTTTTGCAGACGCCGTAGCAGAATCCCCGTCGTTACGACCAGCAGTTGAGTGTTCTTGCCGGCGCGGCGATCAAAGCGAACCTGATATCCGACCCGGTCGCCAAGTTCACAACCGACCAGCGTAGCCAGTCGCGCCGCCGCTGACCGTGCCGCCAATCGGCGTGGCTGAACTAAGATGATTTGTCCGCCCGCCAGAGAGCCGGAACGCAAAAACGATTCACCGGAATTTTGCTGCGCAAGTAATGCCGGCGGAACGCCCGTCGTCTTGCCGGCGCCGGGTGGCGCCTTTAACACAACGGGTTTGTTGGCGGCGATTGCGGCAATGATCTCGGGTAAACAATCAGCGACCGGCAGTTCCATCGGTCTCACCGGGTCGCTTGGATCGGCCGCTTGGGTTCGGTCGACTGATCTGGTTCGGTCGACTGGTTTGATTCGATCAGTTGAGGTTTCGGCTCGGTGTCGATGTGGCCGACCGGTCGAACGTGCTTGCCGGGACGATCCCAGTCACCAAGGTCTTCACGCGCCCGCTCAGCGATCGCCATCAGCTCGGCAACCACCTCGGGGCGTTCGGCGTAATGATTTTGTGTCTCGCCCGGATCGGCGACAACGTCAAACAGCTTCCCCTCGCTGGGGCCTGCATCCTTGCCCGACAGATTCGTATAGCGGTGTTCCAGGGGAAGATGCAGTTTCCATTTTCCCGAGCGAACACACTGCAGTTGATCCAGTGAGTAATAGTAAAACGCGTCGTGCGGAGTCGTCGCGCCGGGATGTCCGGCCAACAATGGCCAAATATCTTTTCCGTCGATGACACGATCGGTGGGAACTTCCGCGCCCGCAAGTTTTGCGAAGGTCGGCAGAATGTCGATCGTCGATGTGAGTTCGTCGCAAACGGTACCCGCCGCGATTTTTTCGGGCCAGTACGCGATACAAGGGACGCGGTGGCCGCCTTCTGCGGTGGTGTATCCCCAGCCGCCCATCGGCAAGTTTCTGCCTTGGGGCGGAGTACGGCGTGGCGCGCCATTGTCGGACGTCCAAATGACAAGCGTGTTCTCGGTGAGATCAAGTTCGTCAAGAGTCTTCAGAATCTCTCCCATCGACCAGTCCAGTTCTTCGATCGAGTCGCACCATGGGCCGTTATTCGATCTGCCTTTGAACATGGGGCCAGCCGCGGGAGAAGTCGTCGATCCCGGCATCGCTTGTGGCATGTACAGAAAAAAGGGGGTACCCGTCTCTTTTTGTTCGCGAATGAAGCGTATTGCGTCGTCGGTGTATCGACTCGTCAACGTATCAGGATCAACCGGCTGGACGATGACCTTTTCATTTCGCATCAGTGGCAACTCAGGCCAATGCGGTCGGTTCTCTCGTCGATGGGCGTTGTCCGAATAGGGTATGCCCAGCCATGAATCAAACCCTTGTCGGGTTGGAAGAAAAACAGGTTGATCCCCAAGATGCCATTTGCCGATCATGTGCGTCGCGTAACCGACTGACTTTAGCACTTCGGCGACCGTAACTTCGTCCGGATGAAGTCCGTTGGGCGACATCGGGCGTAACACCGCGCCATCGGGTTCTGGGAAATCCATGCCGACGCGGCGCGGATAACAGCCCGTCATCAGGCTCGCGCGCGAAGGGGTACAGACGCCCGATGTGGAATAAAAGTGAGTCAGCTTCATGCCCTCGGCCGCCATCTGATCCAGGTGCGGCGTGCGGTGTGTCGGATGTCCGAAACATGCAATATCGCCGTACCCAAGATTGTCGGTGTACACAAAGACAAAGTTGGGCTGTTTTGCCTCGGCGGCTTCGGCCCGACCCGGGTGATAGAAACCCAGCGAAACCAAACAGAAAACCAATAGTGGGCATCTCAAGCGAGGCGTTGACGTCAATCGTGACGTGGATCGAATCGTTTTCATCGGGAACAGGTTTCTTCGTGGGGTATTCAGAAAATAATTGCAAAATTATGAGGCAGCACGGGCGTCTTCGTTCGTATGCGGAACCGCCGGACCACTGGACCATCGGACGACTGAGCCACTGCAACACTAATTCGTGAGGACTTTGACGACGACCTTGTGAATGGGGCCGGTTCCGCCCAAGGGCGCGTGTGCGTCGGTGGGGAAAAAGATGGCGAATGAACCAGCTGCAACACGGCACCAAGTCCCTGGGCGGTCGTCATAGAAGCCTAAATCGCGTTCGGCGTCGAAGTCTGATTTCAGATGCCGACAATCCTGGATCGGTGACCAACCGATCAGATCGATGCCTTTCACGACGTACTGGATGTCCAGGTAACGACGATGAAACTCGAGTGGCGAATCGACTTGGCCGCGGCCCATCCCGCGGTCGACGATGGCGAATACATTGTCGCCGTCAATGTCATGCCGACCATCGGCAAGCTTTGCAAGGTCCGAGCGATGAAGGAATTCAAAGCCGCTGCGTAAAGAGGGATTCAGCGATTCATATCGGGCGTGGTCGCGGAGGTCTGCCAGGATCAAGGTGGGGCGAGCCTTTTCATAGTTGAATGAATGGGTGGCATGACTATTACAACTGCCGATCGGCGAAATCTAAATACTGTCGCCAATCATATTCAGTCAAATCATGCTTTCCGTTGCGGAGATGGTATCCGATTTTGCCTTCGTTGATGGGCGTGTCCGGTGCGGGCATCGTTTCCGCCGTTATCTTGTCTCCCAATCCGTTGGTGCCGAGCAATCGATACACGGGACCGGCGTGAACGGCGGACAAGAATTCACCTTTCGGATCGGCCCATTTATCTTCGCTGGCGCTGGCCACATACAGCGCCCGCGGCGCGATCAATGCGAGCAGTTGATGCTGGTCGACCGGACAAGCGTTCTCGTTGGAATTGTACTTTGTAAAGTTGTCACAAAACCAATGCGGAAAACTGGTGTTGATCCGGCCCACCGTTTCGCCGATCGCTCGCCGGCTGAGTGCCGCGCCACCGCACCCGGAATTATTGCTGACGACCATTTTGAAACGTTCGTCCGCCGCCCCGGCCCACAGCGAAGTTTTTCCCAATCGCGAATGACCGATCACCGCCACTCGCGACGCATCGATGCTCGCGTCTTGCTGCAAATAATCCAAGGCTCGGCTAAGACCATACGACCATGCGGCGATACTTCCCCATCGCTGGCCCGGTGGAATCGTTTCCATTTCTGTTCGAAATACGCCGTGAATCCCGTTTTCGAAACCATCGTCAAAATCGGGATCAATGTCGCCGTAATAGATGGTGACCAACGCGTAACCTCGGTCGATAATCATCTCGACCGGCCACCGGCTCGCCGACGTGCCTCGGCCGGCTTCGGTTGCCGTATGTTTCTTTGTCGTTTCGTTCTTACGGTCACGAACCCAGCGAGTGGTTAACGATATGGTCGGATCGGGATCCACGGTATGGTTGCCACCGAAATTCAGACCCAAAAATGCGGGGACGTTTTGGCCGGCTTTGGGTGTATAGATCAACAGACGCATTGAATGAGCGTCATCGGATTCACCAAAGAAGACATCGACTTCGCGGCGGATGGCTTTGCCATGGATCGCCTCGCGATTTTCGTTGACCACTTCGTGACGGATGGCGCACGGCTGCGGCCCTCGTCCGAAAACTTCCGTCGTAAAGTCTCGCAAAATTTCTGGCCGACGAACCTGGGTCCATGCTTTAGCGTCGGTGACGGGTTCGCCCGCATCGGTGGTTAGCGGATCGGGCAACTGAAATTCAGAGATCCGTGCTTCGTCATAGTTGGCGACGAAATCTTTTTGTGCCTGGGCGTTACTGGACAAGATGATCAACAAGGCGGACAGAAACACTGGACGAAACATGATTCACCTGGTGGCGGTTGCGGTAACGGCAGTTCGATGACGCGAAGCCCCCATCATATCAATCCGGCGCAATCGGGTCGCTTGTCGAGGGCAAAGATTTCACGCCGGCTGGCGCCGGCAAGACGGTAAGTCCGAGCGGCTTGAATGATGTACCGGGGATCTTGTCGTTTCCCAAAAACGGCGACGCGGTGATCGCTTGTCGAGCGGCCTTTTGCGGTGACATCCTGCGAATCAACAACATTGACAAGTACGTGAAGTCACCGATCGCACTGGCGTCCCATGCAACATTCGTTCGGTAGCCAGAGATGGGGAAAGTCGCACCCTTGCCCATCGAGGAATGAATATTTTGGGCGAAGTCGCCTTGCATCATCGCGCATCCGGAAAGGTGCAACAGTTTCAAGTTGTCTGCGTTCGATAAACCTTTAGCGATCGTCGTGGCCTGAATCGTTTCGCCATTGACCGTGATGCCCTCGCTGGTTCCATGAGTCGAAATCAACACCACGACTGGCTCGGCCAAGAATTGGACTTCGCGACAGAATCGCATCAAGTCGGTTGAGTCATGAAAGAATCGGTGGCGAACTTGAACATGTCGCGCCGTCGCCATGGTGAAGTAGTTAGCCAACATTTCGCCGAATGCATACTCGGGCTCACTGATGTTGCGTTCCCAGTTGGCTTCAAAAATAAGCAACCAAACGCGATCGCGTCGTGGCGTCGCACGTTGTCCGGTCCAATCCTGCCAAGCGTCCTGGCCATCGGCTCGCCACTTGCCACGAATCGCAGCGCCGTCATCCGATAGCGTGAACCAACCGGTCCCTTGGGCGTTCGATTCGGTGTAGCGGAAGATAAATCGTTCATCCTTGATCTGTCCGGATACTACCGAAACTCCGTCTTGATAGCGGTAACTGCCATGCACGTCTTCTCCGTCGACGTGCAATCGCATCATGCCAAACGATGTATCCCAAAGGCCATCAAAGCCATCGGTGTGGCCGGTTTTCGCGCCCTGGGCCAAGGTCGATCCGGCAAAAAGAATGACAATCCTGATCATCCCGGCGATGACTTTGATCATTGGCGACGGCATGGGCGTCGATCCTTTCTTGTTGAGAACATTGTGGCACTGACAGACGCAGGATACTCTAATGATAAGAATTCTCGTCGCCGCACGATGAATGCGTTCTATTCATCAGCCGAATATCAATGTTGAAAGGTCAAGAAAATGCCAATCGTAAAAGCCCTAGTGGGCGCTCTCATCGGAGGTTGCCTGGGCGCTTATGTCGCCGATATGATCGGACCGATTCGAGGCGCAATTGGCCCATGGTTGATCTTGCTTGCCGGGCTAGGCGCCGGTCTGGGCGCCCGACTTGTCTGTGGTGCGAATCGTAATTTTATGACGGGAGTTGTTTCGGCCGTTGCCGCAATTTTTGGCGTGGCCGTGATCAGTTACATGTCGGCTGCCGTCGCGATGCAGTCCAGTGAAGACATGGAAGCGC
This sequence comes from uncultured Pirellulaceae bacterium, assembly GCA_963975425.1. GTDB lineage: Bacteria > Planctomycetota > Planctomycetia > Pirellulales > Pirellulaceae > CAXBGS01. The sequence continues at coordinate 950,075 of CAXBGS010000001.1, read as the reverse complement.
CACTCGCGGTCTCTCGTGACATCGAAGCAAGCATTGCGGACGAAGCGAGCGATCCGGATGGCGAATCAGAAACGACCGAAAGCACCGGAGAAGAGTCTGATCCCGCTGCGGGTCAATCAAGTGACGATGCGACAGCCGATGATGAAGCCGACAGTGCCGACGAAGACGCCGATTCGCCTGACACCGAAGCATCGGATGCCGCAGCCGACGAGGGGCAAGTCGACGATGGAATCGATCCAGCGGACGGTATGGCCCCCGATGAGCCATCCTACCAGATGCCCAGCGAAACGCTGACGAACAACGTTTCGAACACGACCAACGCACAACGGAGCCAGCAACCGATGATGCATTTGATTGCCAATGCTGTTTCGGCGCTGCTCGCGTTCATGATCGGCAGCGGATCATCGCCGGCGACTTCGCGAGAGCCCGAACAGGCTAGCTGAACAATTCACTGACCACTTGGCCGCCGTCGGTAATCGGAACCGGTCGATCGCCGTCGTATAAGTACTCCGACGGATCGATTTGCATCGCGTGATGAATCGTCGCATGAAAATCCGCGACGCTGACGGGGCGATCGACGATCGATTTCGACAGTTCATCAGTGACGCCGATCGCGCCGTGATGTCTTAACCCGCCGCCGGCCAGCACCATTGAAAATGTTGCCGACTGGTGGCCGCGACCGCCGCGTGTATCGAATCCCGGTGGTCGTCCGAATTCAGTTGCCACGACAATCAACGTCCGGTCCAAGCGACCGCAAGATTCCAAATCGTCGATCATGGCAGCGAGCGCCGAATCGAGTTGGTCGATCAGCACATGTTGGTTCAGTTGTCCGGTCTGGTGTGTATCCCATCCGGTGCCGTTGACGAAATTCAAGTTATGTGCGACTTCGACGAAACGCACGCCCCGCTGTGTCAATCGACGCGCCAATAGACATCGCTGTCCGAACTCGCTGCCGTATCGCTGGCGCAAGTCGGCCGGTTCGCTGTCGAGGTCAAAGACTTCCATAAACTCGGGGCCGGATAAACGCCGACTTTCGCTGACCGCGTCGTCATAGGATTGCAGCGATGGCGATTCGGGAAACCTCTCGCGAGCCGTTTGCCGCAGCGTGTCTAGCAGATTTGCACGACGCGTTTCGCGTGTGTCTGTCAAGAATCCCGGTCGCGTTAGTCCGGCCGGACCCGATTCGGTGTCGGTCAGGTACAGGTATCCGTCTTTGGCACCCAGGAAACCCGGTCCGCGAGTCACGTTGGGATATCCGATCAAGACATAGGCGGGCACGCGATCGTTTTCTGGCCCACGGCGGTTCGCGATGATGGACCCGATCGATGGGTAAAGCACCGTTCCGCTGACCGGGCGACCGGTGTGAACACGATTGACTGCCGCGGCATGTTCGTTGATCACTTCGTGGTGGATGGTGCGAATCGCCGTCACGCGGTCCATCCGATCGGCAACGCGATGAAGATGCTGGCACACTTGGACCCCGTCGACGCAAGTGTCGATTGCATCGTAATCACTGCCGGCCCGACGCGTTTTTGGGTCGCCCCGACGTTTAGGGTCGAACGTATCGATCTGCGACATTCCTCCGCCAAGCCAAACAAAGATGCAATGATCAGCCTTGCCCGGTGATGCCGTCGTCGCGGTTGACGCGGCGACGTGATTCGCTGGTCCGATCGCCGAAGCAAGAGGAAGCGTAGCGCCGGCGGCACGTTGCAACAGATGTCGTCGTGAAATGTAATTCATGTCAGGGGATAAACTGAAATTCGGGTGTGTTGATCAAAGCCCAGACGGCGTCTTCGACACGTTCTCGCCACTCGGTGGTCAGCCGAGTGGTTGCCGGCGGACCGCCTCGCAGCCGGTCGAACTCTCGCAACCGGATGGTCGTCGCTTCTGGATTCAGGTGATTGGCCCAGGTAACAAACGGTTCGCGGACTGGCGTTTCGCTCAGCGATTCGCTGGAAAGCAATCGAGTCGAGAAACCTTGGCGGATCAGTGGCACAAATTGCGCTCGTTCGGATTTCGTCGGTGCTCGGCCAAGGAACCGAGCGAATAGATGTTCCACCAATTCGCGGGGAGACTTTGCACCGACACATTCCGCTGTCAGATCACTGCTGTCGGTCAGACGCGTCAATTGAATGCTCAGCAAACCCGAGGAAAGCATTGCAGGCTGCAGAACGTTGGCTTCGTCGCCGCGGTGGTTGACGGGTTCCTGACGCGTACCTTTCCAACCGAACGCTTTTAAACATTCGCACACCGCGGCGGCTCGCGGCAGCGAGAGCGCGGGTCGATCGCGCTCGTTCGAAAGCGAAGCGAATTGCCATGCACGCTTGGGTCGTCCCAGGCTGCTGAGTGCCGATGGCTTCATGCGGGCTTCGGGATCGAACGTCAATTCATCGCTGTCCATCGCGCGGCCGACTGCAACGTGCAACGAGTCGACGACTTGTTCGGCGCTCATCCGTCGTCGCCGTGGCGCGTCGAAAAATCGCACTTCTTCGTCACGTGTGACGGGCCGATCGACCGACTGCCGTTGATAAGCGTTCGATTTTAAGATCAATCGCGCGACGTGTTTCAAGTCGTAATCATGCGAGGTCAATTCAGCTGCTAAAAACGCGAGCAGTTCCGGATGACTTGGCGAGGCACCTTCCCAGTCATCGACCGGTTCGACAATCGCTTCGCCTAGAAATTGATGCCAAAGTCGGTTGACGATTGTTTCGGCGAATCGCTGATTTTCCGGCCGAGTCAACTGATAGGCCAGTCGTTGGCGAGGTTGATCGTCCCGCCCGAGAGGATGATCGCTCCATTGGCCATCGGTGATCGGATCGCCCAGTGACCACGCCGCATCGACCGCTTCGCCGGGTTTCAGCGTGACGGTGATCAGCGATTCATCTCTGCTTTGGGAACCAAAGAATTCATCCGGAACGCTGCTGGTATCGGGCACCACGATCGGTTCGTTGGCCAACATTGCCGAGAGCGAAAATAGGTCGCTTTGCGTCCAGTCGTGGTACGGCGCGTCATGGCAACGCGCGCATTTCATGTTGATCCCCAAGAAAGCGCTGGTAATCACGTGCGCCTTGGCCGCCATCGGCACATCGTTTTCCGTTGCGATGCCAAATCCAGCGGGGCCGCCGTAACGCGCACTGCCCTCCATCCGAACCAAGGTGGTGACCCACCGATCGAAGGCAACGTTATCCCGCATCGAATCGTACAGGAACCATCGAAACGGCCCCGTATTGTTCAACGATGCTTTTAGAATATTCGGGTTTTCGGCCAGGACATCCATCCAATATGGCGTCCAGCGGTCGGCCCAGCGCGGGTCGCGTAACAAATGATCTACCCACGCGTCGCGCCCGCCACCTCGACGCTTGATCGCGTCGATCTCCTTCGTCGTGGGGATCACACCAACGCAATCAAGATATAAACGGCGAATCAATGCATCGTCGTCGACGAGGGCACTGGGCAGAACGTTGGCACCGGCCAGCTTGGCGTCAATGAACGCATCGACCGAATCATGAGCCGTCGATGGAAGCGTTGCCGCAAATTCGCGGGCGCGATCATGCCGTTGTTTCCAGTACGAATCTTCATCCTTTGCCGCGTCGCGTCGCTGCTTGTCATCAACCACATCGATCGTCACGTCCAGTCGGTCGCGATAGCCATTCCAGTCCGCATCGGTCAGCGGGAATGGGGCATCCAGGTCAAGCACTTGCCAGGGTTCCGAGCGATGCGTTCGGTATGCCAGAACAATCTCACCACAGTCGTGTCGTAAGTCTTTGCCGCCGATCAGAGTTTGCAGCGTCACTCGGATCGGGCCGTCACGATGGTGCACGTGATCGATGATCTGTTCATGATGTCCGGGCCGTGGCGGTCGCAGCCAAGGATCGTCATGCGCATACGCAACGACATCGCCGTGTCCGCTGGTATTGGCCACGTGCGGCGCAGTTCGCAAGACGATTTCGTCGTCGATCCACAGCCTGGATAATCCGCCTGCCCGCAACATCCACTGAAGATTCTTATCTGGCAAATACACCATCGCGGCGGCGGTCAACATCACCGTACCATTCCAGTCGCGACGGACGCCGCCTTGACCGTATGGCGTTGGGATCCGCGAAAAGCCGAAAGCCGACTGCTGGTACGTCATCGCGGCAGAATCCACGCGAGCGGGCCACGCACGATGAGAATCCAATGATTCATGAATTGTGACCGTGACATGTTCGGTTGAAACCGATTCGATCGGCAGGATCGGTGGCCGTTCAATCACCCGGCGGCGATGGATCAAGTCTGCATCCGGGACGTGCCGCCGATGAATGGCGATTTCGTCGATCGCACCTCGCAATGAGTTGCCCGCGTTGCCGCCCATTGACGATCCGACCCAAACCTCGTCGTCGTCGACGATCGGGCTGCGGCGGGTCGCGCCGCCCATGTCCCAACTGCCCGCGACGACTTGCCCGTCGACATAGCCTCGAATCGTTTCTGGATCACCAAACGTGTAACGGACGGCCACATGATGCCACTGGTTGTCAGGATCGAATCCAATTCGGCTGGTCCAGCGATGCCATTCGGATGGATGCGTATCGTCAGCCTGACTGCGAAACAGAAAGCTGACGCGAGCGGTCTGTCCAACGCCGCGCAACCTTAACGCATAGTTTTGATTGTTCTTTTCGTCAGTCAGGAAGGTGCGGCCTTTGCCGACGATGTAAACGTTCTGGCCTGACTTGATGGATTCGATTCGAACCCACGCTTCGATCGTGATCGCTTCGCCGGATCGAAAGTCCAGCCGGCCATCATCGGTATCGGCAACGCGGACATAGTCACCGTTCCCGTCAAGTGCCAACGCAGGGTTATCATCGGGCATCCCAGTAAAGTCGCGAGAGGTCGGGCCGACCGATTTGATAATCGCGTCACCGGCGGCGACATATGCCTCTGCCTGATCAAAGGTAAGCCGCAGCGCTGGATGCGATGCCTCGGTGCCAGATGCCGAATGATTCGCCGCGGACAAAGATGAGTTGCCAATGGAAATGCCGCACAGCACGCCGGCATAGCAACCAAGAACGCAAATCAGACGCATAAGGCAAGACGTCCATCGCAAAAAGAGATAGGGCGGGAAGCCACCATGATACGTGACTCCCCGCCCTAACGCAAAATTTGACGATGTCGTGTTCCCCCGCATGCCATGCCGTGGCGCCATGTCGAGCTCTCTCGTTTTCCGTGTTTTACACGGCTTTCGGCGGCATTTGGCATCTCGCCGGCAGCATTAAGCATCTTGTTGGCGTGGGTTTGGGGCCAAGGGCAGCCCCGCCCACTCCGCAACGACTCGCTTAACGCACGCCCAGCAGCATTCGTGTGTTCCCGCGACGGATGACCAGACGTAACGTTTGATCACGCTTTTGGGCTTCACGCATCAACGTGGTCAGCTGTTCGACCGAAGTCAGCTCAGCACCGCCGGCTGATTCGATCACGTCGCCGGCACGCAGTCCCGCTTGCGCCGCCAAACTTTCATCTTCAACGCTGGTCACGATCAGTCCGCTTTGCAATCCTCGGTAACCAAACTTCTCTGCCGTGGCGGGAGTGACCGGTTCCAGGGCGGCGCCCAGCACGTTGGTGCTGGGGTTGAACATTGACATGGATTCATCGGTTCGCTCGTCCAGCTTGACTTGGATTTTCAGCGATTCACCATCTCGATTCACGTCCATCGCAACGATGCTGCCCGGTGTGCGGCTGGCAACGTAGTTACGAAGCTGTTGTCCGCCGATGCAGTCCCTGCCGTCCAGTTTGGTGACGACATCACCGGGTTGCAGCCCAGCTTTGGCGGCCGGTTGGTCTTCCAGAACGCTGCCGATGAATGCACCTCGCGTGACTTTCAAGCCATACTTTTCGACGAGCGCAGGGTCCACGTCGTCCACGGCCGCACCGAGGAATCCGCGGCGCACCTGGCCGCTTTCGATGATCGACTGCAGAACCGGACGCGCAAGTGAGACGGGAATCGCGAAACCGATACCCGCACTGGCGCCGCTGCGTGACAGGATCGCGGTATTGATGCCGACCAACTCACCTCGCAAGTTCACCAGCGGACCGCCTGAATTGCCCGGATTGATGGCCGCATCGGTTTGCAAGAAATCCTCGAATCCGTTGCCACCATCGACGATTCCCTGGACCCGGTTCTTGCCGCTGATGATCCCCGCGGTGACGGTTTGATCGAGTCCAAAGGGACTTCCGATTGCTAGCACCCAGTCACCTACGCGAATTTCGTCGGAGCTTCCAAAGACGGCCTCTTGCAGACCGCTCGCCTCGATTTTGACCACGGCCAAATCCGTTTCGGGGTCAGTTCCGACAATTTCACCGGCGACCTTGCGACCGTCACTCAGTTCGACCAACAGCTCATCGGCACCTTCGACAACATGATTATTCGTCAAGATATAGCCGTCTTTGCGGACGATCACCCCGCTGCCCATGCCCTCTCGCTCGGGTTGTCGCTGCGGCATGGCGTCTTCGCCGAAACCGAACAGATCTTCAAAGCCTGGGGGCAATTGACGGCGCAGACTTGGCGGCAATGTGTTGCGAGTCCGACCGCGAATCATCAGTTTTTGTTTGGTGCTAATGCTGACGACAGAGGGTTTCAGGACTTCGGCGACGTTGCGGAACGAGGTCGACAGATTTTGAGCGGTCGACAGGTTTTGCCGAGCGGCGATCGACGCTCCCTGCTGTTGCGCGTACGCGTCGTTGCGCATCCCCTGGGGCAGGCTCATCACCACTCCGGTCACAAGTGCGCCGACCAGCATCGCCGCGAGAGCAAAACTCAGATTTTTCCATTGGTGTGACATAGCAATACTCCGGTGAGTCGTTGGCGAATTTGTATTCTTTACAAACCGATGGGCAATTTCGTTCACGATTCCGTGATTCAAAATCCAGTAACCCCCTATGTTTCTGTCATTTCAGCAGTCCGGTTCGTAATCCGCGACTAAATTGCAAACTTCAGGCCAATCAGAGCCCGATGAGAAGTGAAATAGCATTCACTGGGTATTTTTTGCTATGATTCGACGGATATTTCAGCGCAAGGAGCAACGAAACGCATGCGAGATACATTGACGGTGATATTGGCCGGCGGCAGAGGGTCCAGGTTGGAACCTTTGACGCGAGACCGTGCCAAGCCGGCGGTGCCCTTTGGCGGAATTTACCGCATCACCGACTTTGTGCTCAGCAATTGTCTCAACAGCGACATGCGTCGGCTGTTGTTGCTGACCCAGTACAAGGCGCAGTCGCTCGACCGGCATATCCACTTGGCCTGGAGCGGGTACTTCTGTCGCGAGCTGGGCGAATTCATTGACGTCGTCCCGCCCCAGCAACGAATCGATGACAATTGGTACCAAGGCACCGCTGACGCCGTGTACCAAAATATTTATGCGATCGAGCGCGAACAGCCCGAGGATGTTGTCGTGCTGGCCGGCGACCACATCTACAAGATGAACTATAAGCCGATGGTCGAGTTCCATCGCAAGGTCGGCGCCGATATCACCGTCGGCGCCCTGCGCGTCGATCGTCAAGACGCTAAACAGTTTGGCGTGATGCAAACCGATCCGGATCATCGGATTGTTGGCTTTCAAGAAAAACCGGCCGACCCGATCGGGACCCCCGAAGACCCCGACGTGTGCTTGGCGTCGATGGGGATCTACGTCTTTAACGCTCGGTTCTTGTACGAACAGTTGTGCAACGATGCGACCAAACCCGACAGCAGTCATGACTTTGGCAAAGACATCATTCCGGGCGCGATCGACAAGTACAACGTCTTCGCTTTTCCGTTTCTCGATGAAAACCGAAAACGTGATGCGTACTGGCGCGATGTCGGAACGTTGGACGCTTACTTCGAAGCGACGATGGACCTGATCGATGTCGATCCACAGCTGAACTTGTACGACCGCGATTGGCCGATCCGCGCTTACCAGCCAATGTTGCCGCCACCGAAATTCGTCTTCGGCAGCGAAGGCCACACGTCGCGCCGCGGCGAGGCGCACGATTCGATTCTTTGCCAAGGTTCGATCATCAGTGGCGGCAGCGTCGCGAGAAGCGTGCTGGGTTCGAACGTACGAATCAATAGCTACGCCCACATCGAAGACAGCATCCTGTTTGATGACGTTGAGGTCGGCCGTCGATGCAAGATCCGCCGAGCTATCATCGACAAAGGTGTTGAAATCCCGCCCGAAACCTGTATCGGATATGACCCCGCTGCCGACGCCGCACGCGGGTTTACCGTTACCGACAGCGGGATTGTTGTGATCGCGCGAGGTGAACAGCTACAGTCCGAACCGACGCACCAGCCAATCGCTACCGGTTAGACCGGGGCCGGTAAATCACCAAGTACCAAGTCACCAAAACGATATGCCTGGCAGTGGAGTCCTCCACAAGGATTCCGCTCCGTGAACCCTCTCGAAAGTCAATCAAGATTTCACTTGAGATTTCATTCGGGAAATTCACTCAGGGATTTCGCCTTGGGGGATACGTACTTGGGCCGTTGCACTTGCAGACCGTGGTGCCCGATTGCACCTCGATCAATTTTTTAGCCTTTAACGATCAACCCACAAGCAGATTCTATGTTCCAGGGAAATGGCATTGTCATCGCGATCGGATCGCTGTTGGCATTGGCATTGATTGCCGTGGGGATGTTCCTAGGCCGCCGGCTTGCCAAGAAAGAACTTGAAAGCGGTGACGCGGACTTAGACGAATCCGACCGCAACCGCTTGCTGCAGTTGCTCGAGGACTTGGGCACATGGACCAGCGAATATTCCGGCAGCGTCTTGCGGTATCAAGACGAAATCGGTGCAATCAACGATGCCGTCAACAGCGATCTCGGGACTTCTTCCTCGGATGCCGGCCACCGAGTCGTCCTATTGCTCAAGCAGATCATGAAAAGCAATGACGATCTGCAAACACGCTTGGAAGCCGCCGAGAAACAGCTTGAACGTCAGACCAAACAAATCGAATGTTATTTGACTGAAGCTCGCACCGACGGGCTGACCGGATTGATGAACCGCAGGGCGTTTGATCAACAGTTGGACGAACTGTTCGCGGCGTTTCGCAAAGGCGGTCGCTCCTTTGTGTTGGCCCTGATCGACATCGATCACTTCAAAACGATCAACGACACACACGGACACCAAACGGGTGACCACGTCCTACAGCAAATCGCTAAGACTTTAAGCGTGAACTTGGATAACACGATCATGGTCGCCCGATTTGGCGGCGAGGAATTTGCAGTGATCTTGGATGGACCGCTGCGAGTTGCCGCGGATCGTCTGAACGAGCTGCGCAAGAACATCGCCAATCTGCGACTGGATGCCGGGCCAACGCAGTTGCAAGTCACGACCAGCATCGGGCTTAGCGAGCCTCGTGACGACATGGTCGTCAGTCCCGTCTTGCGCCGCGCCGATGAAGCCCTGTACGCGGCAAAAAATATTGGGCGCAACCGAACGTACTACCATGACGGAAAAAGCCCTGTGCTGTACGGTGCCCCCGAAATCGCTAAGAAAAAGTGATCACAAAAGGTCGTGGTGTTTCATGGTGTCTGCAAATACGTCGATCAAATTCGTCGGTCTCGATGTGCGGCCGGCGGCGATCAGGCATCGTGATCGACCGGCGCCGTGATCAAACCGGCGCCTTAATCAAACCGGCACAGCAATCAAACCGGCACAGCAATCAAACCGGCACAGTGACGAACCAGCACTGCGACCAACCAGCACAGTGACGAATAAGGACTTTGACCCGCGATGACTGATCAACCCTTCGATCCACCTCCGGAAGTGACCGACCAGGCGACACCCATGTCTATTCCGCAGGGGCCTCGCGGCGAATTGTTTGGCCACCCCGTTGGTTTGTTCTATCTCTTTTTTGCCGAGTTGTGGGAACGATTCAGTTTCTATGGCATGCGCGCGCTGCTGACGTTGTACTTGGCGACGGAACTGTTCAAGGATTTACAAGACGGCAAGGACGTCGCGTACGAAATCTATGCCGCCTACGGATCTCTTGTCTACTTCACGCCTGCGATCGGCGGCATGATCGCGGACCGATTGATCGGTCACAAAAACTCGATCATGCTCGGCGCGTTGCTGATGTGCATCGGTCACTTCACGATGGCATTCGAAAATGAATCCATCTTTTACCTCTCTCTAGGACTGCTGATTATCGGTAACGGCTTTTTCAAGCCGAATATATCGACCATGGTCGGCGGGCTCTATGAAGAAGGCGACGTGCGCCGCGACGGTGGCTTCACGATCTTTTACCTTGGCATCAATTTGGGCGCGTTCTTGTCGCCACTGGTGTGCGGATACCTCGGCCAAAATTTCGGCTGGCATTACGGATTCAGCGCGGCCGGCATCGGGATGTTCTTTGGAATGATTGTCTTTTGGTACGGCGGACTGCAAGGAATTTATGGCGATCAGGGCCATCAGCCTGCCGAATACGTCAACAAGTCCTACGGCGGGCTGAACATCCGGCACATCGTTTGGGCGTTGTCTTTCTTATCGGTTCCCTTGTTTGCGGTGCTGGTCAAGCAAAGCGAATTCACGGTTTTCGGCAGCACAGGCTTGTTACAGTTCCTGTTGATCTCGCTGCTTGCGATCGTATTGGTCTATATCTGTTACGTGTGCATGAACAGCGACAAAGTTACACGTGAACGCTTGATGGTCGTGGTCATTCTCACGTTTTTTGTGACGGTGTTCTGGGCCTTCTTTGAACAGGCCGGCAGCTCGCTAACGTTGTTCGCCGAAGAACAAGTCCGCTTGATTGGATTGAATGCTTCGCAGACCAACGCGATCAATCCGTTCTATATTGTCGCATTGGCGATTCCATTTTCGATGATGTGGAACCGATTAGAAAGCGCCGGACGAAATCCCAACACGATGATCAAATTCGGCCTGGGCATCCTGCAGTTAGGACTCGGGTTCATGGTCTTCGCCCTGAGTGCCAGATTCATGGACGCTGAGGGCAAAGTCGGAATGATCTTTTTGCTGGTCGGTTATCTACTGATCACTTCTGGCGAACTATTCCTTTCACCGATTGGGCTTTCTAAAGTCACGGAGCTTTCGCCAGCCAAACTGGTTTCCTTCATGATGGGGGTTTGGTTCTTGTCGTCTTCGTTTGCTCACTACATCGCGGGATTGATCGCAAAGTTGACGACGGGCGGCGAATCGGAAAGTGGTACGGGTGCGTTGGGCAACTTAGCCATGAAAATTACCGGTACCGTCGCGCCGGAAAACGCGTCCGATAGCGCAACAAACTTAATGAATTACACGAGCGTCTTCGCGCAAATCGCGATCGTATCCTTCACCTTTGCGGCGATCGCTTTGCTCATTTCACCGATCGTCAAACGGATGATGCACGGCATACGTTGATCAAGCGTTCTGCGAATTCCAGCGGTCCATCAATTCATCGGTTCGGCGCCAGGTTTTTGCGACGGAGCACGCCTGCGTTGCAACTGTATCTCTGAAAAAAGTGTCGCTGTGGCGGGAATTGTTCAATTTCGTCCGCCTCGCCGCCGTCTGCTTGGTGCCGTTAAACTATGCCTAGCATTCCGTAAGACACGCCGAGCCTAATTCTGCCGCTGATGAACGACGTTCAAGACTCTCGCATGATCGGCATGTTGCGTCGGGTGATCCGTGATTGCCGCAAGCTCTACCACCACTGCGGCAACTGGATGGTACGCCGGCACCCGAATCTGATCGAAGGCCGTTCGAGCGATTTTGTCCGGTTGATGGACGATTTGCATCGTGGATTACTGATCAAGGTCTACGTGACCATTGTCCGCGCCGACGACCGCTGGACGGGACCGGAGAAACGGGTCGCGTCGGAGATGATCGAACATTTGTGGGACCAGAAACTGCGTGGCCAAGAGCTTCGTGAAGCCGCCACCGGATTGTTCCAGCAAGCCGATCAATTGCAATGGGAAGCATTGGTCGCACCTTTTGTTCGCTATGAACCACTCGCTGATAGCCGTGTGCAGGTTGAAACGATCGTGATGCGGCTGGCCAATTTGGTTGCCAAGTGTGATGGCCAAACGATGCCCGAAGAGTCGATCGCCCTGCACACGCTGCAGCGAGAGATCGACATGGCACTGCATCCAGCGAATCCATCCAAAGTGCTGGCGGACTTGTCCGGTTCCTCCGGAAAGGCGCACGCACAGGCGAAAGAATATCGGCAACAAGAATCGACCAACGGAACCACCGCGACCGAAAACACCGAAGCACAGCGAGCCGATCGGCTCGCGCGGGCGATGGCCGAACTTGATGCGTTGATCGGTCTCGAATCGGTCAAGCAGCGGGTGCGCAGCTACACCAATTTCTTGCGTCTACAGCAAACGCGTCGCGCAACCGGGCTCAGCACGATGCCGATCAGTTTGCACATGACGTTTGTGGGTAACCCTGGGACAGGCAAGACGACGGTCGCCCGTATTGTCGGTCAAATACTCGGCGCTCTTGGGACGCTGGAAAGCGGACACGTCGTGGAAACCGACCGCAGCGGCTTGGTTGCCGAGTATGCAGGCCAGACTGGGCCCAAAACCAATAAGCTTTGTGACTCGGCATCGGGCGGCGTTCTGTTTATCGACGAAGCATACAGTCTGATCGATGCGTCGGGCGATGACGCATACGGACGTGAGGCGATTCAGACGTTGCTGAAGCGAATGGAAGACGACCGCGAGCGGTTGGCCGTGATTTTGGCGGGCTATAGCGATGAAATGACCAGCATGATTCGCTCGAATCCGGGTTTGTCGTCTCGAGTCAACACGCGCATCCAGTTCGAAGATTACACGCCGATCGAACTGGGCAAAATTTTCGAAGTGATGTGCAAGCAGAATCAATACCAACTGCAAAGCGCCGCGCGATATCGTTTGTTGCTAGGTTTCCACCAGCTTTACGAGAAACGCGATCGGCATTTCGGCAACGGGCGACTTGTGCGAAACGCGTTCGAAGACACCGTGCGCAGGCTCGCCGATCGTATCGCCGATGTCAGCGTCCTTACCGAAACGTTGCTCACCAGCCTGACACCGGCTGATATTTACGTTCCCGGTATTTCCGACGACCAGCTGGACGAACTTGTTTCCGCGCCGCACCAATTAAGAATCCTGTGCGAGGGATGCCAGCGGAACGTCAAGATCGAACCTGACTCGCTAGGTCTCCGGGTCAAGTGTGGGAAATGTCAGCACATTCAATTGGCCGACTGGGCGGATGTGAAACCGCGGTAACGCGTCATGTGGCGTTTGCTTTGACAGTTCGTTCAATAACGCGGCAACGTATGTGGCATCCTTTCGCCTGTTCCTGAACGATCGAAGACACTTACATGACTCTTTCGCAAGTGAACTCGTCAACAGCGGTCGGCGCGTGTGGCTGTTACAATGCCGGTCCCACCCAGTTCGCTTAAATCCTGTGCGATTGCGTTGCTTTACGTGCCTACCGAGGTCAATTTCTGATGAATCGTTCGTCTGCGTTTTGCTTGCTCGTCAATCTGTTTGCCGCATCGCTTTGCATCGCGGCCGAGCCGAGTGAAGTGCTGATTGTGGTTGGCCCCAGCACCCATCCGCCTGGATCACACGAAGTCGCTGCCGGTGGTCGTCTGTTGCAGCACTGCCTACAGAACATGTCGAACGTTTCCGACGTCAAGGCAGAGGTTGTGTACGAATGGCCTAAGGAATCGTCACGTTTGAATTCGGTCAGCACGATTGTGTTCATCGGCGATACGTTTCCGCCGCAGCGTTTGCCCGAAACCGATACGATTTTGGCGCAGCTCGATACGCAAATGGCTCGCGGTTGTGGCATCGTTTGCGTGCACTACGCAACGGGGCTGATGGGACACGACGTTGGACAAGAGGGCGAACATCCGCTGCTCGGCTGGCTGGGTGGCTACTTTGCAAACAAGTCATGTCCCCATCATCAAAGCGTCGCAAAAATCTATCCGGCTGCTACGATCACACAGGCCTCGCCCCAGCATCCGATCTCTCAAGGTTGGAACGATTTCACGTTGCATGATGAACCGTACATCAATAACTATTTCGGATCCGACGAGAACCGCATGGCGACGAACGTGACGGCATTGGCAACGTCGATGTTGCCACCCGAGTTGCCTCGCCAAGAGACCGTGGCTTGGTGTGTCGAGCGACCCGATCGCGGACGCGGTTTCGGAATCGTGATGCCTCATTTCTATAAGAACTGGGGCATGGAAGATTTGCGACGGTTCATCCTGAATGGAATCGTATGGACGGCGAAGCGTCAGGTTCCCGCCGGCGGAGTCCAAACAAAGCTGCCGGACTTGGCGACTTTCGAACCTGAGTCGGTTGAATTTACACCGGATCCGCAAAAATTAGTTCGTCGAATCATTCAGGCGGCTGGTGGCAAATCAAAACTGCTGAGCCGTTTTACGATTCACGAGCGATTGAATGTCAGCAGTGATCCGGAGAAGCCCGGCAGGCCTCGCGAGTCCGTGTTTGACGGGCACGAAGACTGGTGGTTTCGCTTGGGCACGCGAGGGTGGAAGAAAAAAGAAAACGAACCCGCGACGAATCTGGTATGGGCATGGACGCTGCAGGCACTCGTCGACGAAAAGTCAAAACTAAAAGTGTTGCCGGAAATCAACGACGATGGCCAGGCATTGGTCGGCATTCGCGTCACCGAGTCGATCTCGCCAGCGATGGACATCTACTTTGATACAACCAAATTGCAGGTCGCGCGCATCGACTGGCGCAAGGACATGATCCGTTTCAGTGACTGGCAAACGCAGGACGGCGCAAACTTTCCCGCCAAATGCATCGGATACCGCAAAGCAACCGGCAAGCCATGGTTCGTCAGCGAAATCACGGAACTGCGCCGTCTGAAAACACTGCCAAGTGACCTGAACTGACTTGAAATGAATCGGACTGCGATAAACGGGACATCCGGTTCGAGGTGCCTGTTTTGTTCCGATCCTAAATCGATTTGCCCGCCGACCGGGCGGTGGTGGATGAACCGTCGATCCATGACACCAGGGATGGCAGCAACGTGAGGTTGACGACCGTTCCAGCGGCCATGGTGGCGGCGACCAGAATGCCAAAGGTCGCCGTGGGGATAAATTCGCTGGTCGCGAGGACACTGAAACCGATGACCAACGCTATGGTTGCCAAGATGACCGGTACGCCGATGTTGCTGGCAGCATGAATTGCCGATGGACGTGCGTTGTGTCCACGTCGGCGGTGCTTTTGATAATTCGCTAGGAAGTGAACCGAACCGTCGATCGACAAGCCGACCGAAACGGCAGCGATCATCGCCGCACCCATGTTGATTTTTCCGCCAAAGATTGCCACGAGCGCCAACACGATCAATACCGGCAACAGATTCGGCAGCAGCGCAGCGGTTGCCAGACGAATCGAACGTGTCGCGGTCAAAAGTAATAGCCAAACCATGATGCCCGAGGCCAGAAAACATCGCCACTGGTCACGGACCAGTTGGCTGACCAGATCGGCCATTATCACGTAATATCCCGTGACTTTTCCGTCGACCGGAATGGGATCGTTCCCCGCATCGTTGACCGCAGATTGCCATGCGATCGAGTTCGTGTGTTCTTGTACGACGGCTTCGACCCGATCGATCAATTTCGATTTCTGTTCTGCCCCCAAGTGTTCGCGACTGCGCAGCATGATCCGTAGTCTGCGCGTTTGATGCGGTTGTTTTTCACCGACGCCCTGCCGATCTTGTGCCTCAACGCTCGAATTTGCCGGACTAAGCAAAGCATCGGAAAAGACTGGCAGGGCAACACGCATTCCGGCCAAACGGGCTTCGACCGGTGCAAGTTTCAACAACATGGATTCAGCAGCGACCGAATCGATGTCGGCGACGCTAAGGACTTTCGTCAATCCTTCGCCATCGACGTCGATACGTCGCAAATCAGACTGCAGCTGGCGTACAAGTTGCAAGAAAGCGTTGTCGATGTCGGCGGGGGCAGTAACGATGATGTCCCAAACGCCCGCGCCGCCGAAATTGGTTTCGACACTTTGATAGGCGGCAACCACGGGGCTGCGATCGCGAAAGTTCTTGAGGAAACTGGTTTCGGTTTCACTGCGTGAGAGCATGATCACGGCGAGAACAGCGACGACAGCAGAAGAAATCAGCGTCCGTCGTGGCGCCGAAACAAACACTGCCGCGATCCGACGACATAGACGCCGCAGCTTGATCGCAAACCAACGCTGGCCAGAATCAATGCTTCGCCCGACCGCCGTACCGGGCAACGTCATTGCGGCCGGTGCAAACATGGCGAGGCCTACGAAGACGGCGATCGCAGCAACCGCAATCATTTGGCCGAATTGCTGAACGGGCAATATTTTTGACCACGTGAGCGCAGCAAAGCCCACCGAATCGGTTGCGCAAGTCCAAAAAATCGGCAGCATCAAATTTGAAAGTGAATCAACCGCCGCGTCGTGCGGTGAAAGGCCGTGGCGGCGGGATCGACGAAAGCGAACACCCAGATGCAAAACGGCTGCAACGGTAACGACGGTGGTGATCGCCGTCAAAATCGTTGACACCAGTGAAAGCTTGATTGCAAGCAGCACCAGTGCCGCTCGTGTGATTGTGACAGACCAAAACACCACGACAGACATCAACAGCACGAACCGTAAATCAAACATGGAAATCAGGACGACTGCCGCTAACAGCGCACTCGTCCAAATCGCCAACTTCGCGCCGTCTCGTTCGATTAGCGAGAATCCGTCGTGAATCAGAACGGGTTCGCCGACAAGGGAAACTTCGCCAACGGTGCCGTCAAAATCGCTGGCAAAGTTCGCACCGAGATCACGTAGCGTTTCGATGGTGGCTTGGGAATGTTCGGGATCCAGAATCGCAACGACGGCCGCGAATCGATGATCAGATGAATGTGTGTACCCCGAGAACACTCGATCCATTCCACTTGCAACAGGATCATCTGCATCCAGCAGTGCTGGCGTTTCGGAGGAAAGTTTGGCCAAGAATGCCGTTGGATTTATCTTCGCGACCAGCCCGCTGATGCGAGATGGGGACAGCGCGTCGCGGACGCCCTCGACACGTAAAACCTGTTCGGTCAAACGATCGCTGCGGATGATTCCGGCGGGTGACATTAGTTCGGCGTCGCGATAAACGATCATCGTGACCGCGTTTCCGCCAAAGGTTGCCTGCAGATCTTGGTAGGCGATCAACACGGGATCGGACGGATCGAACATGGTGGCGATGTCGCGATCCATTTCCAATTCGCGAGCGATCGGGTAAGCACATGCGAACACGACCAAGCCCATCAGCGCAGCCGCCCATCGTCGTTGCAGCAAGCGCTTGATCACGCGTCATTCCCGTGTCGGATGCGGTTGGGGTAAGCTCTTTGTGGACCGAGGATTTTCAGGCCAGCAATGCGCATGGCTTGTTCGGTCCCACGCTTTTGTTTTTCACCCAACTCACCGCAGATCCTTGTCGCCATCTCGCGTCTCCATTCTCGTGGTTTTCGCACTCGCCCTGTTGTTTCGAGGCGGTGTTGTTTTCTCAACTCTGCATCGGCTCGATGCCGACCCGGACGCTTATCGCATTATTAGTGAAACGCTATCGCGTACGGGAGTGTACGGTATCGACGATCGTGCCGGATCGGCCAAGCCGACGGCTTTTCGGCCGCCGTTGTACCCATATGTCTTATCGTGGATGGTTCACGACGGACAGCTGTCAAGCGTAGCGGTTGGTTGTTTGCATACGTTGCTGGCAGCGGTCACGGTGTTGCTGGTTTACTTGACGGCGCTGCGCTGTTTTGCCGGTCCGTGCTTTGGTGAACCGCGTTTGAGTGAAAAAGGCTGCGTCTTTGTCGCTGGCATCGCCGCACTGCTGGTCGCGGTCGACCCTGTTTTGTTGCAACAATCGACGCTCGTCATGACCGAAACGATGGCTGCAGCGTTGGCCGCACTCTTGATCTACCGGTGGGCACTTGCTTGCGGGAAACCTCCTCGTGTTTCCAACGCGGCAATCTTTGGTGTGATCATGGGCTTGGCGTTTCTCTGTCGTCCGACCTTTCTGGTTTGGGCAGCCTTAATGACATTCGGATGGTTGCTTTGGCCAAATTCATCATGGTCGCGCCGATTCACATGCGCGGGAATTTCTTTCGCTGTCGTGATTGCGATCGTGCTGGGGTGGACCGCCCGGAACCAACGCATGTTGGGGCATCCTGTTTGGGCAACCACCCACGGCGGTTACACATTGTTGTTGGCGAACAACCCGTCGTTTTACGACTACCTGCGATTGGGGAAATGGGGGAAGACATGGGATGCCGATCCATTCTTGGTTGCGTACACGCACCGTTACGACGGCGACCCGAAAACCGAAGCTTTTTGGAAACGCGATTGGGTCAGCCCGGCGGATTCGTTTCCGGTCACGTCGGAAGTCGACGATGATCGCCGCAGTTATGAAGCCGCGCGAGCGACGATCGATCGACAACCGGCTATGTTTGCGTGGTCGTGTTTGGTTCGCATGGGAAGACTATGGAGCCCCCTGCCCCATCGCTCGTCCGGTCGCTCGGTCTTGGCCGTCTCGATCGTGGGTTGCTATTACCTGGTATTGTTCGCTCTGGTCACGATCGGCGCGTGGAGAGTTTGGCGGCGAAAGCAGTGGCACGTCTGGTGGCCAACGATAACACTCGTCATCGCGCTGTCGGCTGTGCATGGGGTTTACTGGAGCAACATTCGGATGCGAGCGCCCGCCATACCAGCACTCTCGGTACTCGCCGCCGCCGCTTTCCTGCCAAAAAAGTTCAAGGGTTCGTGAAGTCGTCAGAGTCAAGGACTTACGCAAGCGTGTTTACGATCAATCGACTGGTTGATCGAATTGAAATTGCGCAAGCGATTGGATGGCGGATGCGGCGGACTGTCTCGCGCTAAGAATGATCTCAGGTTACAATTGGCATCCTGGTGATGGCTGACGCTGATGCCCAACTCTTTTAGTGAAACTTTTGCTGACTCGGCGGAACGATGAGAGAAAATCGACGGATGACGAACCGACCCTGCTTTGTCCTCGCATGCTTGCTGTTTGTGCCAGCGATCTGCGAGGCGAAACGACCCAATATCGTTTGGATTTCATGTGAAGACATCAGCCCGCACTTAGGCTGCTATGGCGATCCTCACGCGATCACGCCGCATCTGGATCGCTTGGCGGCCGAAGGCGTCCGGTACACCAATGCGTTCACCGCGGCGGGCGTTTGTGCCCCATGTCGATCGACGATCATTACTGGCATGTATCAAAACAGCATTGGTACGCATCACATGCGATGTGACGCGACGTTGCCAGACTGGTTAAAACCGTTTCCGATGTATCTGCGCAGCGCCGGATACTACTGTACGAACAACAGCAAAACGGATTATCAATTCAAGATTCCTTCATCCAAAGAGATCTGGGACGAATCAAGTAGTAAAGCGCATTGGAAAAACCGCGAAAACAAAGATCAGCCCTTCTTTGCGGTTTTCAATTTTACCGGTTGCCACGAAAGCGGCATCGCCAGCGAGAGCAAGTACCAAAGCGTGACCGAGAATCTTTCCGTTGAACAACGTCAGGACGCCGCGGCATTGTCGACCTTGCCACCGTATTATCCCGACACACCGATCGTTCGCGAGGATTGGAAACGTAATTACGAACTGATCACCGCCATGGATGCCTGGGCGGGTGGTCTGATCGACGATCTGAAAAAGGCCGGTCAGTACGAGAATACGATCATCTTTTACTGGTCCGATCACGGGGTGGGTTTGCCGCGAGCGAAACGCTGGCTTTACGATTCCGGCACACGGATTCCGTTGATTGTCCGAGTGCCTGAAACGTTTCGCGTCGACCACCAAGCGATGCCGGGGGCGGTAAGTGACGAACTGATTAACTCGCCGGATTTCGGACCGACGGTACTAAACCTGGCAGGCTTATCGACCCCTGACTATGTCCAGGGACGCGCTTTTCTGGGCGAAAATTTGTCGGCGCCTCGGCAGTATGTTTACGGCGCCAGGGATCGTATGGATGAGAGATACGACATCATCCGCGCCGTTCGCGACAAGCGGTATCGATACATACGCAACTTTGAACCGCTGAAGCCGTACTATCAGTACATGAACACACCCGAAAAAGGTGCGACGATGCAGGAGATTCGGCGCGTCGAAGCGTCGCCTGACGTTCCAGCATACGTCGCCTTGTTCACGGCGAAAACGAAACCGGTCGAAGAACTGTACGACTTGCAGAACGATCCGCACGAAATTCATAACTTGGCCGGCGATCCCGCCCACACCGATCGCCTGGCGACGATGCGAGCGGCGTTGAAACGATGGCAGAACGATATCGGTGACGTGGGCCTGATGCCGGAAGCCGAAATCGACATTCAAGAAGACGTCGCCGGTTCTCGGTTCGCCATCTTGCACGGTCAGGCGGACGCGCCGGAAAGGTTGCGACGCTTGGTCGATATGGCGACCAATGCGTCCAATGGGCCATCTGCGTTGACGGAACTGATGTCCGGACTGTCCGACGACGACGCGTCGGTACGATACTGGGCTGCGACGGGAATCGGGAATATCGGAAGCCCGGCGATGTCGGCCAAGCCATTGATTTTTCAGGCCTTAAGTGACACGTCACCTAGCGTCCGCATCGCGGCGGCACGGGCGGCAGCCAAGTTGGGCGAGACGGATTCAGCGATCGACGTGCTCAAGAATGAATTGCAAAGCGAGCACCAATGGGGACGACTTGCTGCTGCCATCGTTCTGGATGAAATGGACCAGCAAGCCAAACCCGCCGAGGCGGCGCTGCAACAAGCACTCAACGATCAACCAAACAAGTACATCATTCGGGTCACCAACCGAGCGTTGAACGAAATGAATGGCACCAACAACCAGGTGCCTTAAGCGATCGATGGCGATACCGAATCATGATCATTGGATCGGCGGCCCCTGCCGACCGAAAGACGGCGAGTACTTTGATGTCTTGAACCCGCTTGATGACTCGCTTTACGCGCGGGCGGCGAAGGGCTCGGTTGATGACATTCGGCACGCGGTACAAACGGCCGGCGACGCGTTTTCAACGTATCGCGATTCGCTGCCGAAAGAGCGAGAGGCTTGGTTGATTCGCGCCGCGGAACTGCTGCAACAACAGGCGGATGAATTTGTCGAGATTCTGATCGATGAAATTGGATCCCCGATCACCAAGGCGCAGCGAGAAGTGGCAACCGCGACCGGACTGTTGCGTGCCGCCGCTGGTGCGACTCGCAAACTGTCCGGCAAAACCATGCCCACGGATATTCCGGGCCGGATGAGTCTAAGTGTTCGCCGTCCGTTAGGCGTGATCGCGGGGGTGACCCCGTTCAACGTGCCGTTGATCAAAGGCGTCAAACATGCGGCAATGCCGCTGGCGACTGGCAACACGTTCGTGTTGTTGCCGTCGGAGGATTCACCGGTGATCGCCATTCGGCTGGCGCGTCTGTTTGCCGATGCCGGCATTCCCGATGGCGTCTTCAATGTCGTGACCGGCCGAGGGGCAGAAATCGGCGATGCGCTGACGACACACGGCGACGTACGCATGGTTGGTTTTACTGGATCGACTCGCGTGGGCAAGCATGTTCGCTCTCTCTGTGGACTGCATGGTAAACGCGTTACCTTGGAAATGGGCGGCAAGAACCCGTTAATCGTTCTGCAAGACGCGAACATCGCAAAGGCGGTGATGGGCAGCGTCGTGGGTTCGTTCCTTTACCAAGGACAAATCTGTATGGCTGCAAGCCGCATCTATGTTCACGACCGTGTTTATGACGAGTTTGTCGAAAGATTCGCTGCCGCGGCTAGTGCGCTTGGACAAGGTGATTTGCGTGACCCGAAAACGATGATTGGACCCATCATCAATGATCGCCAACGGCAACGCGTACGAGCGCATCTCGATGACGCGATCGAAAAAGGGGCTCAGGTGGCGGCGGGTGGACAGTGGCAAGATCATCGCTGTCAGCCGACCGTGCTGACGGACGTCACCGATGGCATGACCCTTTGCAAGGCCGAGACGTTTGGGCCGGTGACGGCGGTCTATCGAGTTGAATCTGCCGATGAAGCGCTGCGGCGGGCCAATGACAGCGAATACGGATTGAGCGCTTCTGTCTATACCGCGGATTTGGCAAATGCGATGCGATTTGCGGAAGACTTACAAGCTGGAATGGTTCACATCAACGGCACGACGGTCCAGGAAGAGGCACATGTTCCCTTTGGCGGCGTCGGCGAGAGTGGATTCGGTCGCGAGAGTACTGATACCGACATCGAAGACATGACCCAGTGGAAATGGATCACGATTCAGTACGCTTAGCAGACTGACTGCGTTCGGCCGAGACGTGGGACGCGGGCGAGTACCGTCTTATTGATCCGATGTATCGCATGTTTGATTCGTGCTCGACCGGTCGAATCCGCAGTGAAACCTCGAACTCATCGCCATTTTTATCGCGAGCGATCAAGTTGCGAGCGGTCAACGGATCGCCGGTCGCGTTCTTCATGTACGATTCGCCAATTCGTTTGTAGACACGGCGAAAGCGATCCGACAACAGCATGTCGATTTTCTGGCCAACCAATTCATCCTTGCTGTAATGAAACATTTCCGTCGCATGCTGGTTGACCATGAAAATAGTCTGGTCACGATTTAAAACGATGGTCGCATCGGGCATCGCGTCCAGCACCGCGGAATACTCTTTCTCGCGCCGGACGCGGTCGTCGATGTCACGACCGATGGCGCAAGTGGTACCCTCGTCCAGAATCGGCGTCGCCGTCCATGAATACCAACGATAGCTACCGTCTTTGGCCCGCATCCGTCGCTCCATTCCCGTTGCGACCTCGCCGCGGGACACGCTTGCGAAGACTTCGGCATCGCGTGATTGGTCGTCGGGATGTACCAGCACGTTGGGCACCTTGCCGATCAGTTCTTCTGGTTTCCAGCCCATGACACGTTCCCACGCGGAATTGGCCCAAAGCACGGTGGGCGTGTTGTCGAACACCAGCATGATGTCATCGGAGAGTTCGAATAGTTTTCGGCGTATTTCGTCCGCCTGCAGACGGATGGATTCGTTGTCCATCCAATCCTCGACCTCGTCGGCAAGAACCGCAGCGGATTGATGGCGATCGTTCTTGTCCTTGGCCAGACCTTGCAGGCAAATCTGGCATAACCGCAGTGGCAAGAAAGGTTTCAAGGTTCTTGGATCCGCTGGCGGTTGCGATTTAACCGCTTCCATCACGGCATCAGCGTCATTACCGACAAAGGGAGGCTGACCGGTCAATATTTCGTACAGCAGTCCTGACAGTGCGTAGGTATCGGTTCGGCGATCGACCGCTTCGACATCACCGTGTGCTTGTTCGGGCGACATGAATGGCGGCGTTCCCAGACGTAATCCCGAGCGAGTCGCTTGGGTGGCGGTTGGATACAACTGATCCGTCTGCAGATCGACCGATTCGTTTGGCTCTGTGTCTTCGATTCGTTTGGCCAGTCCCCAATCAATGACGGTCACCTGGCCGTAGGCGCCCACCACTACGTTTTCGCTCTTGATATCGCGGTGCAAAAATCCGCTGGAATGAGCGTAGGCAATCGTTCTGGCGACGGCGACCCAGTGACGCAGCAGCGTGAACAATTCGCTGCTGGCCGCGTCCGTGTCGTGCCGCATCTTTCGGTGAAACTGCGCCACGTGCTCTCGCAGCGTTTCGCCTTCGACCAAGGTCATTGCGTAGTAACTATCGGCGCCGTCTTCGATCAAGTCGATGACCGAAACCGTACACGGATGCGTCAGTTGGGCCGTGATGCGAGCTTCGCGCAGAAAGCGATCTTGCACCGAAGGCAGGTGAGCCGTCTCGGGGCGCAAACGTTTGATAGCCGCTTTACGCATCAGCAGTTGGTCTTCTGCGATCCAGACTTCGCCAATTCCGCCGCTGGCAAGCAATCGCAGTAACCGCCATCGGTTTGGTGAATCGGCGGACTGGTTCAGTCGTCTTGGTTCCGAATGCGTCTCTTCAGCCCAGCAAGTCGTCAACGGCTCGTGATAAGTAGCGCTACTGGACGGGTCTTCGGTCATTTCACGCAGCCGAATGACCATCGGGTGAACGTCCGGTTCCAGCGTTTCCAGCGTTTCGGCGCAGGCTTGGCACTGTTCTAAGTGGTTCTCGAGCTGTGATCGGATCGCAACGGACAACGTGCCGTCGATCCACGAACGCAGTTGTTCGGGTGTCGGATGGTTCAGCGGGTCAAACTCTGCGGTGCGCGGATGTCTTGGCATCACAATTCTACTAATCCAGGATGCCGCGGCCGCAATCTTGCAAGGCGCGAAGGATGCGATGTTGTGCCACACGCACCGAACCCAGCGACATGCCGAGTTCCAGGGCAACTTCACGCGCGGGACGTTCCAGCAAGACGATTTGACGAAACGCCGACATCGATTTTTGCTGGAACCGATTTTCGAGCGTTTTCAGTAGATGTTCCAACACGAATCGATCATGTTGTTTGTCCCAGAACAGGGTGATGCGACTCGTGTCATCGGCCAATTCATGAGCCAACTCGCTGAGATCAGGCCCGGCGTGGGCACCTGGGTTCCGTTGGCGTGCTTGCCAGTGTTGCCGCAATCGATTGACGGTGACACGCCGCAGCCAAGTACGAAACGCACCCCGTCGGCCGTTGTGACGGAAAGTCGAAATCTTTTCTGCCAGCATGGTCAGGACTTCTTGTTGTACGTCATCGGCATCCTGTTGCTGAACGCCCTGCGACACAAGCCAGCCGCGAATCAACGGCCCATAGACCTCGATAAACTCTGTCCACGACTCACCCGTTGATGTTTCGCGGACGCGTTCCAGCAGGCTGAGTCGTGTCTGATCAATCACCACAGCGTCCTTACAATCAAGACATTGTGGACGAATTTGCGGCTCTGACGGCGTTGAAAGAATGGCGGCTTCACGCGATTTCACATTTTTTTAATTTTCCAGCGTAATCTCTTACCCCCAACTGTGCTTCATCTACGTCGCTCTGCAGAACGTGTTCGATTTGATGCAAATGGAATCACCCGTGGCAGGCGTTCTCTGGCGACACTCATCTCGGTCAGCCTTTCTCGTCAATACGGATGCGATAAGGGCACGCGACTAATCATTAACCCGTACCGAAAGAGGTCAGAATCGATGTTGGACGAAGAACTTCAACTCGCGGTGAAACTTGTCAAAGCACGTGAATCGGAACGAAAAACGTTGGTGGCAAGGTCAGAGATTGGCACAAAATACTCGGGAGCTCTCGCCCGTGACGTTCTGGAAACGCTGCAAGGCAAACCGAATACGGGCCGAGCGGTGCATGCTTGGTTGAGCTTGGTCAAACAGATGGCACACCTGTCGGAAGACATCTCGTGCAGTTCTTCTGGGGAGGTTTGCACGGCCTAGCGGATCCGATCATTAAGAATATCCGCTTTCATTCTCTACCTCATCTGAAACGACCCGCAATGCGGGAATCCGCAGTCGAACCGGCAAGGACACTCTGGTTCACGACAGGGTTCAAACTGCGCCCCGATCGCATCGGGTGCAGCTCTCCCACATGACTCGACCGTAGCAATTGCTCGTGGATAAACCGTCGGTCGAATCGGTGCGACTAACATCTCGGCCGGCTTGATACGCGCCTGATTTGTCCAATCCGAGTGCGACTTGATGTGCTGCTGCTCATCGTTTGTTGTGGGTGTGTCACGTGGGTTCGAGGCAACATCCCCGGCGTGGTTAAGCTGCGTGGTTGGACGGGCGACGGTCCCGGGCAATGTCGTTTCATCCGCCGATTTCGATTGCAGCGTTGGGGCCACCTTTAATTCTGCGACGAAGTCGATCAGTCCATGTCGTGCTTGCTGGTCGGTGGCTAATTGGTATGTGCACAAACACATGATTAGCACTGCGACCGCGAACGCATCGGTATCAAACAGATTCCGCATCACGATTCACCTTAGGGGCCGGGAGGTCGGTATTCCCTTTGCCAAGCGTGGGTGGGCGCAGAACGTTTCAGGTTTGTTTTGGCGTGTTAGTCGTCCTGATGTGCACGGCGATCAAGCCACCACATCAATAATCCGCCACAGAATGTCGAGACGGATTCGCCCAGTGTCCACCAGATCGGTAGGCCCGACATTGAATTGGCGACCAACTGTAATACACCCAACAACAACGTGCCGCGAGCGACAAACCAAACAAGCGAACCGTATCGTGACATATCATGGGTGATGACCAGCAAGGTCGCACCAACGAAACCGTACAGCAACGATAAGTTTCGGGCCAAGTAGAACGAAAGCGGCAGATCGGCAAGTTCGACACCCAACGCATCCGCAGTCGTGATCATCCAAGACGACGGCATCACTGCGGCGCCAAACGCCAACAGCGAGACGTACCCGATAAAATTCAAGTAAAGTACTAGCCAGCCGTGAAACGGGTTTTGCTTTGTTGATTGCACTGACATCGATTGCTTCCTGTTCTGTGTGCCGTTCGCAAAAAGCTTAACTCACCATCGCATCAATGGGTTGGCCAACGGCGCGGGGCTGCGCAAGTTTTCACGCTCTGGCCGAATTCAAGATTCGCTTGCGAAGACGTCTTCTGAATCGGTGAAACTTACTGACGTTGCCTTTTCTCAACCGGCATCTTCCCACGGCAGCGGCGGCTGAGTCTTGCAGACCGACATTCCATCAACGATGGTCTGCGGAACGGCGACGACTTGATGGACTCGCAAGTCGACATACACCCAGCGGGTCTGGACGCGTGTCAACACTTCGGGCTCGTTCATTCGGCAGACAACGTATTTGCGCATCGACGCGTAACGACCAACGTCGCTGATCCAAGTTCGGACGATGATCGCATCGCCGGCCATCGCGGCGGCCCGGTATTTCGCTTCGTGGCTGCGGACCACCCAGCCAAATCCACTGGCCAATGCCGACTTTTTATCCCACCCACATGCGGCCGAGTGGCCCGCGGCGGCGCCGAGTGTCCAGCGTAGGTACTGCAGGTTGTCGACGTGCCCCTGCGAATCAATCTCGTCGTCGGTCACGGTGTGGTGAAAGTCATAAAACAACGTCATTTCGATCCTATTTTTTCGTTTCAGTCGTCGTGTACCGCTCGATTGCATCCTGTCGCCGGTTGATGACTGGCCTATGATAGAAACAGAGCATCCGCTGTTGCTAATCTGGCATCCGCGGCGTCGTAATCTATACCCTGAACCAGAACTGATTAACCGCCGTCACACGCAAAAGGTTTATGCAAATGAACTCGATCCTGACCCATCCCAGCACTTTGTCGGCAAATCGAATGGGCCGACGCCTGTTTACCGCGGCGATCCTGCTGGCATTCACTGCTTGGTGGAATGCGGGTCACGCGATGGCTGACGATCCTGAGGCAGCGGCGAAGTCCTCAAGCCAGGCGAAGTCCTCAACCCAGGCAACCTCATCACCACAGGCAACGGGCGATTCGGATAAACCCAAGGAATCTGTCGTGACACTGGCCGGCGGATGCTTTTGGTGTACCGAAGCCGTGTTCGAACGGATGAAGGGTGTCAACGATGTCGTTTCGGGCTACATCGGCGGTCACGTCCCCAACCCGACTTATGAACAAGTCTGCGGCAAAAAGACGGGGCATGCCGAAGCGGTCGAAGTTTACTACGACCCTGACAAAATCAGCTACGACGAACTGCTGGAAATATTTTTCAAGACGCATGATCCCACGACGTTGAATCGACAAGGTGCCGATGAAGGACCTCAGTATCGCAGCAGCATTTTTTTCCACTCGGAAGAAGAACGAGTTGCGGCCAAGAAATTCATCAGAAAACTGGATGCATCTGGAAAGTTCCGCAGTCGGATCGTCACCAAGCTGGAACGGGCGACGGAATTTTATCCCGCCGAAGAATATCACCAAGACTATTTTCGTTTGAACCCGAATGCACAGTACTGCCAATACGTCGTCCGCGGCAAAGTGTTGAAGGCACAAAAAGAATTCAGTGACAAGCTAAAAGAGACTCAACCTTAAGGCGATCTCATGCGAACTCTGCTCGTCATTACCGGATGGATGCTCACGGTCGTCTCGGTGCAGGCCCAGCAAGGCCAAGTGGTTCAGTTGCCGTCGATCTCAACTTTTTCTTATTCCGGCTCGGTTGTCGTTCCCGATGGCGGAACAGCTTTCTTAGGCGGCAACCGCGCATCGTCCTCTGGTGTCACTCGCAACGGAGGATTGGGCAATCAGTTGGGTTCGTCCCAGTCGGTATCACAGGCCAGCGTCAAAGCGACCATCATCGATTTGGATGAAATGGATCGAGCCATCTTGGGCGGAACGCCGCAACAGTTCATGCAGTCACGCCGTGGCGCGCAAGTCAACCGAAAGGCCGATCCCGATCGCGACGGCAAGGCCATCGTCCGCTACGCACGCATGCAGTATCAAAAGGGCAATCGGTCGGCATCGTTCAGGGGTTACCAGACCGCAATCGCGATGTTGTCGCCACGCTTAAGCGATCTCGCGGCAACGGAGTTCCGACGTGTCTTCGGTTCCGCCGCGGATCAAGCATTACGCATGTCGTCGCTGCGGCGGTAGCCTTTACCGCGGCGGCTTGATGGATCAATCATCATTGATGGTCTCGCTTGGCAATAAGTGCATGATCTTGGGCCAACCGGCCGCGCGGTTCCGCTATATTCGCACTCGTGAATACCCACCTACCCGAGACCCGCCATGACTGATCGCCGAGACTTTCTTTTAGCCAGCGGTGTCGCTGCCGCTTACTCGCTTGCCAATTCGTCAGTGCAAGCAGCCCCAGCCTCCAACGAATCTACCGAAATGCCCGTCCGATTCGCACTAAATATGAGCACCATTCGCGGCCAAGAACTGCCCATCGACAAGCAGATCGAGGTCGCCGCCAACGCCGGTTACGACGGAATCGAACCATGGATTCGCGATCTGGAAAGCTATGTCAACGACGGCGGAAAACTTGACGATCTGCGAAAACAGATCGAGGATGCCGGGCTGACCGTCGACAGCGCGATCGGGTTCGCCAAGTGGATTGTCGACGATGATGCAGAGCGAAATGCCGGACTTGAACAGGCGCGCGCCGACATGAAACTGGTCAAAGCGATCGGAGGCACACGGATCGCCGCGCCGCCGGTGGGAGCGAACAAGGCGTCCAGTCCTCAGCCCGCCCTACCCGATATCGCCGACCGCTACCGAAAGCTGCTGGAAATTGGCGCCGACGAAGGCGTCGTGCCTCAACTAGAACTTTGGGGGCCATCAGCGACACTCAGCAAGCTTAGCGAATTGGCCTACGTCGCCGCCGGTGCCGGTCATTCCGATGCCTGTGTGCTGCCGGACTTTTATCACATCTATAAAGGCGGCAACGATTTCGCGGGACTCGCCATGATCGAAGCGTCACGCATTCATTGTTTTCACATGAACGACTATCCGGCTGATCCTCCATTGTCCGAAATCGGCGACAAACATCGGGTGTTTCCTGGTGACGGAATCTGTCCGCTGCCAAAGATCATTCGGCAACTAATCGACAATGGCTTTGCAGGTACGTTCTCATTGGAATTGTTCAACCCTGAATACTGGAAGCGTGACGCGAATGAAGTGGCGGCGGAAGGCTTAAGAAAGTCAAAGGCAGTTGTCCAAGCGGCGTTTGCTTTGTGAGCATCCTAGCTGCACACGCTCACCTACAGATGTACCGAATTGCATCCGAAGCATCAGAATTCGAGCCGCGCATGTCACTTGACCATTCAGCGAGACGGCAATCGTAAACTTGTGCAACCATTGACGGCTTGATGTCGCAGATGCAACACAGACGGTTCGTCGATGATCTGTTGTGGGTCGTTAACAGCCCACCGCTTATTCGACATTCATGGCGACCGAGCGTCCCCTTGTCGCGAGAACTCGTCAACGAAGAACGCTTGGTCGCGTTTTTATCGGACAAGGTGACTCGACGTGTCGGCCACTATTTCGAAAACTTGGTCCATTACTACCTGGTTCACCACGCTGACTACAGCGACATTCGCCACAGCCTGCAAATTCGCGATGGCAATCGAACCATCGGCGAATTGGACTTTGTCTACCGTGACGCTGATGCGCGACATGTGCATCTTGAAACGGCCGTCAAGTTCTACTTGTACGTGGCCGGCCAGAGAGTGATTGGCAGTCACTACATCGGCCCCAATGCTCGCGATACGTTGGAGCGGAAGACGCAGCGATTGCACCAGCACCAATTGCCGCTGAGCGATCTTGAGATGGCCCGAATCCGAATCGGCGCCGGTGCTTTGGAACCCATTACGAAGTCGAACTGGGTCCGCGGAATGATCTTTTACCGTCCCGGTGAACCGGTATCGACTGGCGCATCATCGATTCTTGCGCCGGGGCACCCGCGAGGGGTCTGGATCCGTGAATCGGAGCTTGATTGGTTTGGCCGCCAGCCGGCAAGCCATACCTATCGCGTCCTGCGGAAGCCGTTTTGGTTGTCCGCACGAGGCGACGATGTGGATTCGGCCGCGGCGAACCAAGACCACGTCGTGGAACAACTTCAACGGCATTTTCGCATCGAGAAGCATCCCGTCATGATCGGCTGCTTTTCGACAAGCCTCTCCAGCGAAGTTTGCCGATTGATGGTTGTCGGTGATAGTTGGCCAGAGACGATCGATTAACGAGATCGTCGGCGGATCAGTGACAGGCCTGTCAAGCCGATCGCGATCAACACCGAAGTCGGTTCGGGAACTGGGGCACTGGGAACCGAAACGGTGATATTGTCGAAAATGGCATAGCTGGCGTTAAACGGGTCAAAGTCAATGCCGCTCCAAACCGATGGTGTCTCACCGCCGGCAACCGATCGGAACAAGTCCGAGTACCCGAAAAACGGTTTGCCGCTGGTCCAATCGGAATTCGAGATGCTCGAGATCGTCACTCCGTTCAGCATGAACGTCGTCGTTTCCGAATCCGCGTCAACGGTCACCGTGGTCCAACCTTCACCGGGTGAGCCCGCGACCGGATACGTCGTTGACGGGAATGCAAGTTGCAAATTCGGATCGGTGTTGTTCAGTTGCGTTTCTGCGATTTGTGTTCCGCTTCGACGCGTGAAGGTAATGTAATCGTTCCCGATGCCGCCGTCGGTCGACGTTTGAAACCAATCGCCGTCGCGGTCGCGAAAGTTGCCCGCGTCGATGTTGACCCGATCGCCCGAGGCTTGTGCGCCGGCGGAGATCATTTCTGTGGTGCCAGCGACGTTATTGACTCCAGCATAGACATCGAATTGCAAACGGTACGAGCCGCTCTGTGCCGGTATGTTTGGGTAAAAGTTCAGTCCGGCAGCGGTATAGATTCCCGTTTGATTGGCAGCGACCAACAGCCCGGTCATCGATCCGCCGCCCGGTGCTGACCCGATCGGCGACGTCAATCGCGACGATGGTCCTGCCGAGTAATCAAACCCATAGCTGCGAAAGTTATC
Source organism: uncultured Pirellulaceae bacterium (assembly GCA_963975425.1). Classification (GTDB taxonomy): domain Bacteria; phylum Planctomycetota; class Planctomycetia; order Pirellulales; family Pirellulaceae; genus CAXBGS01. Next base: position 918,648 of record CAXBGS010000001.1, on the reverse strand, counting down.
CGGCCCGAATGCTCGCTCGGTAAACTGGCCCGCGCTGGCTGGGGAATCAAACGATTCGCTAAAGATGACGGACATCGTTGCCCCTTGCGCTGGCACGGTCAGCATCGAAACCGCGAAGCAAGCCGAACAAACAAGTGACAAGGTCTTTGGGTTGCATTGACTTCGCAAGATGGATTCCTAGATGTGGGCCGATTTGGCAAGTCGTTTGCTTTGCATCGAAAATGCTAGTCAGGATGTTTTCTGCTGGCGCCGAAAGACTATTTTGCTCGCGGGTGGCGTGATAGGAGTGCACTTGTACATTGGAAGACTCAGGCACCGTGCTGCACTCGGCAATAAGAGCAAGACGTTGCCACTATGGTCATCTGGCCAACGGCCGGTGAAAAGTTGATAAATACGAGACCCATTCCGCAATGACAGATTCAAGGACTACTTCGACGATGGCATCAAATATTGGCCCCATGATTTCCGCATCGGCTCGCCTTGGAATCGGCTATGTCGAACGCTTGCTAAAAGACGTCACGCCGGAAAACTTTGCCAGGCTCGCAAAAGTGGGCGACACAACGATCGAATCCAATCACCCAGCATTCATTTTGGGACATCTGAGTCTGTACGCGTGTCGTGTCATCGACCAAGTCGGGCAAGACGCAACGGCTTACGAGCCTTCCGAAGCGTTTGAAAAGGTATTCTCGAAGGATGCAACATGCGTCGATGACCCCCACGGCACGATTTATCCGCCCATGGACGAAGTCGTCAGCGCCATGTTGGAATCGTATCGAGCTGCCGCAGATGCCCTGGACGCGGCTGACGATGCGGTCTTGATGGAACCGAATCCCAACGAAGCGATGCGAGGCAAATTTCCGACCAAGGGCGCGATGATGGCTTTCTATGTCGGCGGCCACGTCATGTTGCATGTCGGGCAAATGAGCGCGTGGCGCAGAGCGATGGGGCTGGGCCCCGCTTAGCAGAACACCACCACTTCGAATTGTGAGTAAGGCAAGAATGTTCAAGCTACCTAATTTTCCATTTCGGAATTTGCCAGCTAGTCACGTGTGCCCCAATCACGAGTGAATCCACCACTTTCGACGCGGTCTTGCCCCGCGAGTTGCTATCGCGATATCGCATTGTCACCGTAGTCATGGGACATGCCGAATTCCCGCGGGGCGTGAACCAGATTGAAAATCCGGCACGAACTTAGATAGCTTTCTTGCTGATTTGGCGAGCGTGCGGTTGTCGGTGACGTATCGACCTGTACATTCGGTCTTTATGAATTCCACTGTCAAAACATTGCCCACGATTCGTCAGCTTCCCACCAATTTGATCAATCAAATTGCGGCCGGTGAGGTGATCGAACGTCCCGCCTCGGTTGTGAAGGAATTGCTGGAGAACAGCATCGATGCAGGCGCCCACCGCATCGAAGTCACCATCGCCGGTGGCGGCAGCGAGCTGATTCGGATCAGCGATGACGGATGCGGAATGACGGCCGAGCAGTTACCGTTGGCGGTCGCCAGCCATGCGACCAGCAAATTGCCCGACGACGAATCGTTATTCCATGTCAACACACTTGGGTTTCGTGGCGAAGCTTTAGCGTCGATCGGCAGTGTTTCTCATTTGACGATCCGCAGCCGAACCGAAGACGATGACGTGGGCAGCGAGATTCAAGTTCGCGGCGGTGTGGTCGAATCACCTTCGCCATGCGGGTGTCCGGTTGGAACGGTGATGGAGATTCGCAATCTGTTTTTCAACACGCCGGTGCGGCACCGGTTCTTAAAAACCGCACAAACCGAAAAAGGTCACATCGTCGAAGCGTTCACACGCTTGGCGCTCGCGAATCCTAAAATTCACTTTGTCCTCACCACCGGTGGAAAACAGAACTACGACCTGCCGCCGACCACGCGGTGGTCCGATCGAATCGAAGCGTTCTTTGGCGGCGAAATCGCGGAAGCACTGATTCCCATCCATAGTGACGATTCGCAGGTCAAAATCAGCGGCTATGTGTGCGATCCCTCGGTCAGCCGCGGGAACAATCGCATGCAGTATTTGTTTCTCAACGGACGTCACATTCGTGACCGGTCGCTGCAGCATGCACTCGGCGAAGCGTATCGCGGACTGCTGATGGTTGGTCGACAACCTGTCTGTTTTCTGCGAATGGACATGCCACCCGAGATGATCGATGTCAATGTGCATCCGACCAAGTTGGAAGTCCGGTTTACCGATGGCGGGCGAGTCTACAGTCGGTTGCTACAAACACTTCGGCACCATTTTCTAACGACCGACATGACTCATCGCGTCGGTCCGCCCGCGCCGGTGACCGATCCCGAAGAGCTGCGCGGTACGCCGCAGAGTGAATTGGGAATGCCCGTTCGTGTCGAGCAACAGCACCGTCAAGCCGTGATCAATTGGGCCAGAACAGGTGAAACCGATTCAAGCTCGGCCAATGATCCCAACCGAAACAGCGTTCAAACGATGAGCACGGGCGCGGTCCCGGGATTCAAACCATTCGATTCGCCATCGGGCGTCCCCGGCGGACCGTCTAGCGGGCCCAAGACCACACCCGACGAGCTTGCGCCATGGGAGCAAGGGGATCCGCCGACGGCGGAGGTTACTTCGGCCGATGGACCGACCGTTTGCTACTTAGGTTTCCAAGTCCATCATCGCTACTTGGTTACACAAGACGAAGCCGGCATGGTCGTGATCGATCAACATGCCTTACACGAGCGGGTGTTGTACGAGCGCGTGAAAGACAAAGTGCTGGGCGACGAAGGAAGTCTTGAATCGCAGCGTTTGCTGGTGCCCGAACCGGTCTCGCTGACACCATCGGAGCGAACCGCGGCGCTGGACGCGAAAGAAACCTTGTCACGTATCGGCATGGAAATCGAAGATTTTGGCGGCGAAACGATTCTGATCCACTCGTATCCCGCCATGCTAAAAAACGCGTCGCCCAGTGACATGTTGCGAACGTTATTGGAAACCTTGATGGGCGCCGGAAAGCAGCCCGAGCCGATCGAGATTCTGAACCACCTGCTGTCGACAATCGCATGCAAGGCGGCTGTCAAAGCGGGCGATCCGCTTTCAAGAGAAGAAGTGGTCAGCTTGTTAGAGCAGCGAGATCTGTTTAACGACACCCACCACTGTCCGCACGGACGTCCGACGGCGCTTTTCTTTAGTCGCGATGAACTCGATCGCATGTTCGGTCGCTTAGGACCTCGCTCGCGATAAACGTGACCGCCTAGGGTTCTTCGTTGTATCGGACCTGCCCGATCGCTCCGTAGAACGCCGGGATCAAAAACAGGTTCATCAGCGTCGACGTCAGCAGACCGCCGACGATGACAAGGGCCATGGGATATTCGATTTCGTGACCCGGTTTGTTGCCCGCGACGATCAATGGCAGAAGTGCCAGGGCGGCGGTCAAGGCGGTCATCAGGATCGGTGCCAATCGTTCTTCGGCCCCGCGCAGTATCAGTTCACTGCCGAACGACAGCTTCTCTTGAGTTTCTAAATGCCGATAGTGGCTGATCATCATGATTCCGTTTCGAACGGCGATGCCGACGACCGTGATGAAACCGACCAGCGAGCCGAGCGACAATATTCCACCGCCGAACCAGACTCCCATGACACCGCCCACCAGGGCGAACACGAAACTGAGCATCACCAGCATGACGTGACGCCAAGTGCGAAATTCTGAATAAAGCAGCACGACGATTCCGGCCATCGACAACAAACCCACGATCAACAATTGTCGTTGCGACCGCTGTTGGGCCGCGTATTCGCCTAGAAACTCGGGGTGGTAACCCGAGTCAAAGGAAACCTCGGATACGTTTGATTCGATATCGCGGGCCACACGTCCGAGGTCGCGATCACGTACGTTGCACGTGACATCGATTCGGCGAGAGGCCCGTTCTCGCTTGATCGTGTTTGGGGCCGGAACAATGGTCACGTCGGCCACGTCACCCAGGGGGACATGACCTCCGGTCGGTGTTTCGATCAAGAATTCACGGATCGAGCTTAGGTCGCTACGCAATTCCGGCTTGCTCCAAACGGCAACCTGAAAGACCTTTTGCTTTTGATAGACTTCGCCGACTACCTTGCCTTGAATCAGCGTCGATGCCGCACGACGGACGTCACCCGGTGTCAATCCAAACTGGGCCGCCGCGGCCGGCTTTAGTCGCACATCGACTTGTGGGACGAGCACTTGTTGTTCGATCTTTAAATCGCTGACACCCTGCACTTCTTCGATCGCGTCACGGACGCGGGCGGCATGCTGTCGCAGGGTGTCCATGTCATCGCCGTAAATGCGAACCACGATGCTGGCGCTAGCTCCGGTCAAGACTTCCTTGATGCGTTCTCGCAAATAGGTCAGCAGGTCACGATACAAGCCGGGGTAGCCGTCAACGACTTCTTGCACCTCGGCGACCTTGGATTGGTAATCAACATCGCGATCAAGGCTGATCCACAATTCGGTGAAGTTTGGACCCACGACTTCATCGGCGACTTCGGCGCGGCCGATATGTGATCCAAAGTTTCGCACGCCGTCGATAGCGCGCAATTCCTGGCTGGCGCGAATCGTGATGCGGTCCATCGCTTCGATAGACGTGCCGGGCTTTTCGACCCAGTGCATCAAGAAATCGTATTCCTGGAAATTCGGCAGGAACTCTTGCCCCAGACGCGGCACCGTAGCGATGGTACCGATCAGCAGTGTGGCCAGAGCGATCAGGGCGAACAGTGGCCGTCGAATGAGTGCCGGCAGGACGCTGCGATAGGGTCGCTTCATCCACCGCACCAGCGGTGATTCGGTCGCCACACGTTTGCGGCCGGCCAGCAACAACAGCGACATCGCAGGTGTGATCGTCAGCGCGACCACCAACGAAACCAGAATCGCCAGCACATAAGCAAGCGCGAGCGGTCGAAAAAAGGAACCGGACAGGCCGTCCAGAAAAAACACGGGCATGATGACCAGCATCACGACGAAACTGCCGTAGACAACGGCGGTCCGGACCTCGACCGACGCATCCAGGACGACTCGGAAATCGGATTTCGGTTTGCCCGCTTCGCGATTGAGGCGTAACCGACGGACGATATTTTCCACATCAATGATCGCGTCGTCGACGACTTCGCCCAGCGCGATGATCAATCCCGCCAGCACCATCGTGTTGATCGTCACGCCCATTTTGGTCAGAACCAAGGCGGCGGCGACCAGCGAAAGTGGAATCGCCGTCGTACTAATCAACGCCGTTCGCCAGTCCCACAGAAACGCAATCAAAATCACGACGACCAGGATGCAACCAATGACCAGGGACCGGCCGAGGTTTTCCAGTGACATCTCAATGAAAGTTGCCGGTCGAAAGATGGTCGAGTCGACTTGCACGCCGCGAAGTGCCGGCTTGAGTTCTTCGAGCGCTTTTTCAACATTGCGAGTCACATCAAGCGTATTGCCGGTCGGTTGTTTTTCAACAATCAACAGCAATCCATACACGTCGTTGATAATGGCGTCGCCAATCGGTGGCGGAAAACCTTCGACAACTTCCGCAACGTCGCCTAGACGCAGCGGTGCACCGCCTCGAAAGGAAACCACGGTACGTGCTAAGTCTTCCGCCGAGACGACGGTCGAAACATGCCGGATGGCCAATCGTTGATTGGGGGTATCGATGAATCCTCCGCCGCTGATCAAGACGGCATCGCCGGCGGCTCGTTCGATGTCAGCGAGCGTGAGATTGTGGTCTCGCAACCGTTGTGGATCGACCAGAACCTGATACTGGCGGTCACGCTGTCCCCAAATTGCGACGTTCGCGACCCCGGGAACGGACATCAGACGTGGACGAATCGTCCACCGCGCAAGTTCGGTCATGTCCATCTGCGACATGACTTCTTTGCCGTCGTCGCCCACGTCCGACCAGATGCCAATTTTCAACACGCGGCTGGTCGACGAAAGCGGTGATAAGATCACAGGTGGGTTGGCAACTTTCGGCAATCTGGATGCTTCCAGTGCGAGCCGTTCGCCGACCAACTGACGCGCCTGCATCAAGTCGGTTCCCTCATCAAAAATCAATCGAATCGATGAAAGCCCCAGCACGGACTTGGAACGGATTGTCGTCAGGTCAGGCGTTCCGTTAAGTGCGTTCTCCAGCGGCACCGTCACAAGACTTTCGACCTCTTCGGTTGAAAGCCCCGGTGCTTCGGTTTGAATCTCGACCAGCGGCGGAGCGAACTCAGGAAAGACATCCAGCGGCGCGTTACGCAGACTGCGATAGCCGGTTACAAGCAATGCGGCGGCAAACGCCAGCACTAAAAAAGGTTGTGCCAGCGAACCGTGGATAATCCCGCGTAACATCAGTGCCCGACTCCGAACTCGGTGCCGAACAGTTCGGCCACGCCTTCGGTCACCACTTGGGCGCCGGGTTCCAGTCCCTCGGCCAAGACCGCTGTTCCGTCGTCCACATATTCAATCAAAACTCGCTGTCGAGCGTAAACGTGTTCGTCTTGCAATTGATAGACCCAGGCACCTCCGTTCACATCGTAAAGCACGGCGTCAAAAGGGATAGTGATGCAATCCGTCTTGCCGATCAGTGGTAACGTGACGACGAGTTTTTGACCCGGATACAGTTTGCCGTCTGAGTTGTCTAATTCGTAATGCAGATCAACCGTGTTCGCGATTGGATCCGCCGCTGGCGGCGCTTCGACAAAGGTCGCCGATTCGAATTGCTGGTCGGTTCGACCGCCGACCTCGCGAATCGCTGCTGCGGCGGAAGTGTCGATCTTGTGACGATGTCCAACGTAGACGGGCACGCGGATCCAAACCTTGTCGGTTTTCATGACACTAAAGAGTGTCTGTCCTGCCGCGACCGTTTCGCCGGCGGCCGCATCTAAACCAATCAGCAACCCACCGACGGGAGCGGTAATGTCTCGGCTTTCCAATTCTCCCGCGGCTTCATCCAGGTTGATCGACGACAGAAATTCAAGTCTCGCCTCGGCAGTTTGTTTCGCTTCTTCGGCAAGTTGTCGCTGTGTTTCCGCTTCGTCGAGTGCACGTTTGCTGCCGGCCTTGCTATTGAACAACTGGCTGGCGCGTTCATAGGCGAGCTCTGCGGCATCGAGTTCGACCTTTGCCGATTCGACTCGTCTTCGCGCTTCCAACTGCGCGGTGGCGACGTCGGCCTTGGTCTGCGCCATGCTAACTCGTTCCGATGGAGTCAATACATCGCGTTCGGCACTCAACAGCGGTTTGAATCGAAAGACGACTTGCCCTTGCTGCATTCGTTTTCCGGGTGCAATGGATTGACCGTCCAATGGTGGCTGCAGTGTGCCTGCGATCGGTGCGGTGACGATAATCGTTTGCCCAGGAGGAAGTACAACCTCGCCGCCAACGACTCGGTTGGGTCTCATTTTGGTCCGCGCAACCTCCGCCAATTTAATCCCCAGCCGTGATGCGGCCTGAGGTGTCAGCGTGATGGTATTCAGTTCATTTTCGTCGACATGATGCGCGACGTGTGCCGGTTCAGTTTTTTCAGGCGCGGCTGAGGGAGACTTGTGATCACAACCGACCAGCAAGGCTAGCAGTCCCACGCAAGAAACGAGAAAGCGTGGTTTTAGCGTCATGGATCGAAATCAGTTGGCGAATGGGCTGGGGGGTCACGTCTCGTGCGGGATCGCATCAAAGTATTGGTCCTGCTCGATCATTCCGCCGCCAGTATAGTTCGCCAATCGTCGTCCCACACTTCTTTCAAGTTCGGCAATGGCACGGCAGAGTTGAGCCTCCGCATCCAGTTCCCCCTGCCTGGCATTGAGCCATTGGCGAGTCGTTTCCAGGACCAATAGCAGCGAAATTGCATCTTCTTGAAGCGTTTCCTGCGTTGAATTTACAGCTTCGGTTGCCTGCGGAACGACGTGGTCCCGCCAGAGTTGCCATTCCTGTTGTGCTTGTTTCCATTGCAGAAATGCCTGGCGGACCTCCAATGAAACGAGCCCTTGCTGGTCGTTATATTGTCGCTGCAACTGTTCCGCTTGGGCGCAAGCGCGCGTGATTGCACCTTGATTCTGATGAAAAATCGGCACGTTGAATGTAAAACCTGGCCCGGCTTCGAATCCGCGCGATCCGCGACTGTTGAGGTCAGGCAACATTCCTGTCAGACCCCAAATGTCGCGCCGCGCCAGGGATGCTCGTTGTTGGGCCGCCCGGGTGGCCAATCGAATCGCACGTAAGTCGGGTCGCGACACGATAGCTTCGGCGACCAGCTCGTCAACATCGATCGGACCGAGTGAAATGGGGTTGGCCGGTTCGGGCCATAGCGCCAGATCGTTTGACTGCATGCCGAGTAGATATCGCATCCGTTCGCGGGCGAGTTCGGCGTCGCGAACGAAACGCTGCAGTTCCGCTTGGCCGACGGCGGCGTCCAGGCGAACGGCCGAAACTTCTAGTTCAGCGGATTCGCCTGCTTTCAGCCGCGCTTCGGCGATTCGTCCGACCTCGGTACGCAGTGTCAAAATTTCCTGGCCGATTTCTGCGCGTCGAGCTGCGATCTGCCAATCGATATGGGCGACGCGAACATCTCGCATGACGTTCAGACCGTCTTGGACAAGTCGCTCGGCCACGCGTCTGGATTCCAGTTGCGCCGCGGCGACGCGCGTCGGTCGCAGCCAAATGACATCCAGAGGAACATTCAAGGCAAGTTCCCATTGCTTCGGGCCGGCCGGCAGCATCGTCACGACGGACGGGTTTCGAATTTGAGCCGCTTCGATCACATCAGCGCGAGCGATGCTCAGGTCCGCCAAGAGTGCCTGGTACGCCGGATGGTTCCAGATTCCAACCGCCGTCGCTTCTTCTTCTGAAAGCCCGTCTTCCCACACGACAAAGTCTGGTATCGTGTGGCCGCCGCAACGTGGTGCCAGGCTGTTATCCGTCCGAGCGAGCATTTCGACGTTGACGTGATGACGCAGACTGCCGACATGTCGCAAGTCATGCATCGGATTGACGCAACCGGCGGCTGTCAGAATCGAAAGCGCCGTGAACGCCAACAGCCGCTGCGCAATGATTGAGTGGGTGATCACAATCCGTTGCCAATCACACGAGAATTAAAAAGTCCGGCCGCGATCGGCCTTGTGGTTCACTTCAGTAATCGGCCGATTCGATTCGGCGACGCGATCCATCATGTGGGCGGCAGGACGATGCAGATTCTGACGGTTACGCTCGGACGCTCGAGGGTTCTTGATCAAGCATCATCGGCAATACCGCTAATGTCATGCGGTTCGGTGTTTTTCGCGTCGTCGTTGCCGACTTGCAAATCGGCAACGTCGACCAATCACGAGGCCCTTGGTGTCATGGAGAAAATCACGGCAGGATCAAGGGATTCAATCGGCATTGATTAAAAACTAAGGTTTTCGTAGAATCTGCCGGCTGTTGGGTTTGTGACGGAGTTTGTCCCATGCTTTGGGCGCCCAAGATGGCTTTCAATCGACGAAAACGGTTAACGAATCGGTCCGGATTGACGGTGCTAGAAATACTGGTCACCACGTCAATGATGGGGCTGCTGCTGGGAATTTTGATTCCGGCGTTGGGGGCCGCGCGTGAATCGGCAAGGCGAGTTCAGTGTACCGATCATCTGCGAGAATTGGGTTTGGCGCTGCACAGCGAACATGGCACAACGCAACACTTGCCCGCCGGCTGGAAATTTGATCCGACGTCACAGTCGGCATACGGTTGGGTCGTCCCGACACTGCCTTACCTTGGCGAAGCCGCGCTGGCCGGTCGCATCGACGTGTCACGAACGGTTGACAACTCGCAGCACGATATTGTGCGTCAGGTATCCCTCGGCGTGATGTTGTGTCCATCCGACATCACCGAACCAACGTTCATGCTATTTACCGATCACGATGACGATGATGCCCCGCGTGTAGGCTCGACGGCGATCACGTTGCCTGCGGTACCGCGCGAGTTGTTTGCACTGCCGACGGCAAACTATGTGGGCGTGTTCGGAACGCTTGAGCCGGACGACGAAATTCCGGCGCCCATCGGGGATGGAGCGTTTATCGAGAATCGCTTTGTGCGTTTTCGCGACTTTCAACGCGGCCTCAGCCACACGCTGGTTGTCGGCGAGCGCACCATGTCGCAAGTTCCGTCAACCTGGTTCGGCGTGAGTCTGTTGGGCGAAGATGCGGCGGCGCGCTTGGTCGGAGCCGCGCTTGAAGGAATCAATAATCCTCTGGCCGATGAATGTGACTTTTCAAGTCGTCATCCTGGTGGTGCGAGCTTTCTTTGGGGTGATGGCCACGTCCAATTCGTGGCCCAGCAAATTGACCTGAACCATTATCACCAACTCGCGCGGCTTCGGAACTAAGCATCACCGCCCCATCTTTTAACCGCAGAAAAAGAACGCAATGAATCGTATATCGATCACCAAATGCGAAGCCGAAGTGATGAACGTTGTTTGGAATAAAGGCAGCGTGACGATTGGTGACGTGGTCGAATCCATCGATCGCGATTTGGCCTACACCACGGTGCTGACGACGATGGGCATCTTAGAGGACAAAGGAATTGTCCAGCGAGGCGACAAGGTGGGTCGCGCCTACACGTACCTGCCGGCGGTCACGCGAGAGGAAGTCCGCCAGGGAATGATTGGCGAACTGACCGAGCAGTTGTTTGGTGGTTCGGTGCGTTCTCTTGTATTGAGTCTGATTCAATCGGAGGCTGTTACGGCCGAAGATATCGCCGCGCTGAAGAAAGCTGCGTCCGAGGCGGAGCGATCGAAATGAATGCCGCCTTTGTCTTTGAGATTTTGGCTAGTCTCTGCGTGCAGGTTGGAATCGTCATCGCCGCAACGACCGTGATTGAGAGATGGCTCTGGCAAGCAAAGGCCATCTGTCAACTTTGGTCGGCTTGCTTTGTCGTGATTTTGACGATGACCGCCTCCGCGTTGCTGTTACCCCACGTACGTTGGATCGCAGCGCCGAATCATGAAATGCTCCTGTTTCTCAACCCGCAACGTTCGCTGTTGACGATTTGCATCAGCCTTTGGTCGGCCGGATTGGCGTTCGTCGTGATACGTCGGGCAGTCCACTGCTTGCGATTGGTTTGGTTTCTCAATTCTTGCTGTGCGAAGATGACACCCGCAGAAATCGCTGCGCTGCCCGTTGAACAGACGATGTTACCGGCGGAGATTCGATGGCTGGTGTCGGACGAGGTGATCGGTCCTTTTTGTTGGCAATTGCACCGACCCACGATCGTTCTGCCTCGGTATGCGCTAAGCGAAGACGCGCAAGTTCTGCAGCACATGGTCTTACACGAGGTCGAACACTTGCGTCGGAATCATCCGCTGCAGACATTCTTGCAAGGTGTCTGCGGATCGGTGTTTTGGTTTCATCCCGCGCAGTGGATTGCCGGTCGTCACGCCGCATTGGCCAGAGAATATCTGTGTGACGAAGCGGCCGCGCGCACAAAGTCAGGGGTATCGGCATACTTGTGGACGCTCGCAAAGGTTGCCGAACGTCATGCCGCGATGCCGATCGGATCACTTGCATTCGGGCGTCGCGACAGTGCGATTGTTCGGCGCAGCCAGCGATTAACCCAGCTGACAAAACGCCCACCAAAGTGTTCGCCAGCGCGGCGGCGATTTGCGTTGGTTGCCCTGATCTTGGTTTCGGTCGGTGTCAGCCAAGTTTGGTTGCCCTTGAACTCACACGCGTCTTCTCGCAGCCGATTTTCGCCATGGCCAGCATGGACGGCGTCGGTGCTGCATGATTTGGGCTACAGCGTGCGAGACTTTGAAATGTTTGACGAACGTCACGATTTCGACGAGTGGACTGAGTCCCATCACTGAACTGCAAAGCATCGATCGCTGTCCGAGCGTTGCCGACGGCTGAACTACTAAGGATATAGGTGATGGAAGAGTCAAGTGTGAACGGACACGAACGGAAACGCTCGGCATTGCGATCAATGGTGCGTCGAGCGTTGAAACGCAGATCCGTGATGGTCGTGTTGGTTGGCCTCGTTCTCGCAGGATATATCGCCTTTCGCGTGGCCGCTTACAACGGTGTCATCATCGTTACGCATGGGGCTCGGCGGATCGCGCCGGGACAGTTGCCTCTACCGACCGGCGACGATAACGAGTTCAGTATTTTTGTGGTCGGTGACACCGGAAAGGATTCCCCGCGGCGCAGCGACGTTGTCAACGCAATGCGGCGGCGAAGGTCGGCCTCGCGAGTGGATGCGGTTTTCTTGGCGGGAGACAATTTTTACGAAGCCGGCGTGACGTCGATGCTTGACCCTCGATTTCAAGTCGATTTTGAACAACTGTTCGGCAAAGACGACTTCGACATGCCGTTCTATGTGTGTCTCGGAAATCATGATCACTATGGCAATGTCGACGCACAGGTTCAGTACTCACGACTGAGTTCGCGATGGAAAATGCCAAATGCGTACTACCGATTTTCCCAGTCAATCGGAACCGAGACGGTGGACGTTTTCGTCATCGACACGGTGCCCATCGCCGAACGACATCCATCCGCAAACGAGCAACTGAATTGGCTGCGAGAAGAACTAGCCAACAGTGATGCACATTGGAAGATTGTGATGGGCCATCACCCCGCTATCAGCGGCGGTCGACACGATGCGTCGGTTTCGATCCGCGAGACGCTGTCAGAGTTGTTTCGGCAGTACGGCGTCGACGTGTATGTGTCGGGACACGATCATGATTTGCAGTTAATTGATTCGCATCAAGGGTGGCTGCAACTTGTCAGCGGCGCGGGGTCAAAGCTGCGTAGCACCTCGTGGATTGACCAAACGATTTATGCCAAATCAACACCCGGATACTGTTGGCTGGCGATTCGCCAGGAAGAGTTGTACGTGTCGTTCTTCTCCCCAGTTGAACACTTGTTGACGTATACCGTTCGGAAACCTGTCACCACGCAAATCCGCCGCTAGCGACTTAATTACTAAATGAATAGTAACTGGTGTTGCGATCGGATGCAGGGGGCCGTAGTTTCAAGTATCGGTGCAATGGATCACTTACCGAGTGCAAGGAAGTACGCAATGAATTGGATGTCGAACGGTTCGTCTTTGGTGCCGAGTGAACAACACGCCAAGGGCATCTCGCTAATTCTTCCCGCCTGGAACGAAGTGGAAGCCATCGCGCGAGCGATCGATGAAGCGGATACGGCGCTTCGAGGTTTGGGCATCGACTACGAAATCATCGTCGTCGATGACGGCAGCAGTGACGGTACGGAGCAAGTCGTTTCATCACTGGCGAAAACCAATCTTGCGGTGCGATTGATTCGGCACGCAGTGAATCGTGGTTACGGCGCGGCGCTCCGGACCGGTTTCTCCGCTGCATCCAAACCGCTTGTCGCCTTCACCGATTCCGATTGCCAGTTCGATCTTCGCGAACTGGACCGCTTTGTTTTTTTGTCCAATTCATACGATGTGGTCTGTGGGTATCGAATCGATCGCAAAGACACTTCACTTCGCTGTTTGTATTCCCGTGTTTACAACGTGATTGCGAGATGCTTGCTCGGGATACAAGTGCGAGACATCGATTGTGCATTCAAGATGTTTCGCCGCGAACACGTCCAAAGCTTTGTCGTGTCGACGGAGGGATTCTTGATCAATTCCGAGTTGTTGATTCAGGCGAAAGCAAGGCATCTGTCGATCGTTGAGGTGGGTGTATCTCATCGCTCGCGAACCGACGGTGACAGTACGGTTTCGGTCCGTCATATTCCTGCGGTGTTTTGCGGTCTGCTGCGTCATTGGTGGAACGAGATACAGTTTCCGGGGAAAAGTCACGATGGGAAACAAAAACGAACATCTTCGATCCTCGGTGGCGACACACGGCTACGATGGGCTCCGCTATTGCTGTTGCTGCTGGCGGCTGTTTTCATTCTCGCTAACTTGGGATATCCCCTGATCGACCGTGACGAGACACGGTACGCAGAGATTCCTCGTGAGATGCTCGTGACCGGTGATTGGGTGCTGCCGAAGCTCAACTTTTTGCCCTATTACGATAAGCCACCGCTAACGTATTGGTTGTGCGCGATCAGTTACTTGTTGTGCGGTGTCACCGAGTGGTCTGCGCGCCTTGTACCCGGCTGCGCCGCACTGGCGACGCTGGCCGCCACGATGTGGTTCGGCATTCGCACCCTGGGGCGTCGTGCCGGCGTGATCTCTGGCGTGGTGCTGATGGTATCGGCAGGATTCGCGTTTCTCAGTCGATATCTGCTGATCGATGGGGTTTTTACGCTGTGGGTCACGCTTGCAATTTTTGCAGCGTACGAGGCGATTGGTGGATCGGATGTCAATCCCGGTTGGTGGATTGCATCGGCGATCTTTTGTGCTTTGTCCTTCCTGACAAAGGGGCCGGTCGGCTGGGTGCTTTGGTTGCCGCCGGTGATCGCGTTCACGTGGTTAACGAATCGTTGCGCGAAGCCGCGGTGGTGGTACTACGTCCTGCATCTCGGAATCATTGTCATGGTTTCGGCACCCTGGCTGATTGCGGTCGCACTGCAAGATGGACAATTCATTCCCGAATTCTTGGTGCGGCATCACTTGCAAAGTTTCGCTGGCGGTTTTCATCCAAAACCGATTTGGTTTTTTGTGCCGGTACTGCTTGTGGCCGGACACCCATGGTCGTTCATGTCGATCCCGTATTGCAGGTTCTTACTCAGTCGTGATCCCGATTTAAGCAAGCGGCGGCCGCCGATTATCGGATTCTTATTGTTGACAGCTGGATGGTGCTTTCTGTTTTTTTCGCTATCGGGTTGCAAGCTGCCGACCTATCTCTTGCCCGCGGCGCCGCCCTTGGCGTTGATGATGGGGCACTATCTGGAACAGATTCTCCGTTCGCCCAAAGAATCGCAGCACTTCCGCTTTGTTACGTCTTGGTCCGTTCCGCTAGCGGTTGTGACAACATGCATCATCGGAGTTGGTTTTGCCGTCTACGGATCCACGAGCGGGTATGTCTCCATCACGACCGCGATGTTTTGGGGACTTTTCTGGATCACGACTCTGTTTGCGTTTCTCTTGTTGTTTGACGGGAGCGCCGACGGTCGCCGTGGCTGGATTCTGACAAATACGCTCTCATGTTGCCTTGCCATCATGGTCATGCACCAATTCGTTCCCGCTTATAGTCGCAATCGTTCGATCGTCGGGACGGCGTCAGCGTTGTCTGTTCCGCTGAAGCGGGATCGACGACTGCCGATGGCGACTGTCTCGTTTGAATTTTCTGAGGTTCCGTTTTACCTCGAACGAAACGACGTGGTTCATGTTGATCATCCGGATGTAAATCGTTTGCAGGATTTTGCCCGTAACAATCGTGATTCGATGTTGATTGTCAATCGAGACGTCTCGGTCGCGCAGTTGCAGCAGTTGCTGCCCGTGGGCACCGTGTTGCATGTCTTGGGCGAGCATGCCAGAGCGAGACTGCTAAGGCTGTCGACGGCGAGTCCTCATCCTCGGATCGCGAGCAGTTCCACCCACAAGTGATTGGGCCGGAAAAAAAACACGGTCAATGATCGCCATTGTGGGCGAACGTGGTCGCCGATGCGGCGTTGCAGGCTCGTTCATAGGCAAGCGGCAGCGGACTGCGCAGCAAATCGCCGGGAGCCAGAAAGTCGTACAGTTCGCCATAATGTTTGATCTCGGTCGGCGATGTTCGGTGAACCACATGCCATGGCCGCAAGTCGGCCGGGTTGTTGAGCCCAACCGCCCCGAGCATCTCGGCAAGACTCTTCATCGTTTCTTTGTGAAAGTTGGCGACGCGAAGTTTCTTGTGTGAAGGAACAAGGCCGGCCATCAATTCCGGGTTGCTGGTCGCGACCCCGACCGGACAATGGTTGCTGTTGCATTTCAATGCTTGGATGCAGCCAAGTGCCATCATCATGCCGCGCGCCGAATAGCAGGCGTCGGCGCCGAGTGCCAAGCGTTTCATAACGGCGAATCCGGTGGTCACTTTCCCGCTGGCAAGAATCTTGATCTTGTCGCGCACGTCGAATCCGACCAGCGCGTTGTGAACGAAGATCAAGCCTTCGACCAACGGAGCGCCGATATGATTTGAGAATTCCAGCGGCGCCGCACCGGTTCCGCCTTCGCCACCATCGACCGAAATAAAATCCGGCGTGATTCCGGTTTCGACCATCGCTTTGCAAACGGCCAGGAACTCTCGGCGCTTTCCCACGCACAGCTTGAAACCGATCGGCTTGCCGTCGCTGAGTTCACGCAACTGGCCGATGAATTTCAGCAATCCGATCGGTGAATCGAACGCGGAATGTCCCGGAGGCGAGTAGACGGTTTGCCCGATCGGGACTTTGCGGATTTCCGAAATTTCTTTGGTGACTTTCACGCCGGGCAAGATTCCTCCGTGTCCAGGCTTGGCGCCTTGTGAAAGTTTCAGCTCGATCATCTTGATGTACGGCTGACGCGACGTGTATTGAAACTGTTCGTCAAAGAACGTGCCGTCGGGGTTGCGACAGCCGAAATAGCCGGTGCCGATTTGCCAGATCAAGTCACCACCGCCTTGAATGTGATGGGGGCTGACGCCGCCTTCGCCGGTATTGTGAGCGAATCCGCCGATCTTCGCACCTTCGCTGAGTGCCAGAATCGCGTGTTTGCTGAGCGACCCATAACTCATTGCGGAAATATTCAGCAGGCTGGCCGAATAGGGCTGCGTACAATCGGGCCCGCCGATCACGACTCGCATGTCCTCTTTCGAATTATGCACCGGAGACATCGAGTGGTTCACCCATTCGTATCCCGCTTCGTACACATCTTCTTTGGTCCCAAACGGAATTGTGTCGCGAACATCTTTGGCACGTTGATAGACCAGCGACCGTTGATCGCGATCGAAAGGGACGCCGTCGGTATCACTTTCGACAAAATACTGGTAAATCTCGGGGCGAATCGCCTCGAACAGATATCGCATGTGTCCAAGCGCCGGAAAGTTGCGAGGAATCGCGTGTTTGACTTGAATCATGTCATAGATGCCGAGCGCAACGATCGGTCCCAACAGCACCCAGCTCCAAAGCAACCGGGGTTCGTATGCTGCCGCAACGATCGACGCAATGACTAGAATAAGAACACCGTAGACAAAGATTCGCCGCATGGTTGCACGACCTTTTGGAACGAGCGAAAGGCTTGGCTTGTGGTCGCAACGGAGATGTGACCAGGAAATTGGTGCGGCCAGCATAGCGGATTGACGACGATTATTAGATAGCGGTTCATCGTCATCGAGGCGTGATCAGTCGCGATGGTGAATATGTTCAACAGTTGACGGCGGAGAAACGATTTGATGAGCACGATCTTATTAGTCGAAGACAGCGCGACCGATCGTGCCATGATGTGTTCGCTGTTGCAACGTGGCGGGTATGACGTCATTGCCGCCGCGAACGGATGCGAAGCCATCGACCGAATGAACGCCCAGCGTCCCGATGCGATCGTGACGGACTTGCAAATGCCGGAAATGGATGGTGAGGAACTGGTTCGCCGCGTTGTCAAAGCGAATCCAGAAATCCCGGTCATCTTGGCCACCGCACATGGCTCGGAGAGTTTAGCGGCCGACGCGTTGGCAAACGGTGCGGTCAACTTTGTCCCCAAGGCGTCGGTAGCGACGTTGCTCTTGACCGTTGTACGTCGCGCCATCGCGATTTCCAACGCCGATCAAACGTATCGAAATGTGCCCGGCCGCCTTCGATCACCCGAGTTCTACTTCAAGCTGGAAAGTCGCATCGCAGCGATCGAGCCGGCGGCCCGCTTTTTGACGGAAGTCATGTCCGCTTCGGCGTCGATGGGGCCGTGTGATCGGATGCGAATCGGCACCGCCGTCGCCAGCGCGATCTTCAACGCCATCTGCTATGGCAACTTAGAACTGACCGACGAAGACGAACGCGTCGCATCACTATTGGTCGGCGACGAATCGAGTGATCGGTCACTCGTCAACGAATTCGGTGGCGCACCGCATGTCAAACGGGCCGTCCGGTTGAAAGTGTCCGTCGGCGACGCTGACACGCGGATTTCGGTTTCGCACGAAGGCGACGGTCCGATGGTGCGGACGACACCGGCGCCCGGGACGCCCGCATCATTCCAGCTCGAACAATGCCGCGGTTGGCTGTTGATCACCAGTTTTATCGATGAAGTGATACTGAGCACCGATCGCACCGAAGTGGTGATGGTCAAGCGGCATTCGTCCGCGGAATCACTCGGTTGATGCCGCCGGTGATCTCAACCGACGCACCAGCAACCGGTGCATCATCAACGGTGAGGACGACGTGCGTGCGATCATTGTTGTGGACAGACGACAACTTTCATTTGTTCGGGGTCGCCGGCGTGCAGTCGTTCGAACCACGTTGGCGAATCCGCCAACTTGATTTTCGCGGTGATCAGTGGCGCGACATTGATGATCCCACGGTTCATCAAGTCGATGCATTGCGGGTACTCGCCGTTACATCCGCACGTCCCATGAAGTGAGATCTCACGTGTCACGACGGATTGCAAAGGCAACTCGATTGTCGGCGAGACATTGCCGACTAACGTAACGTTGCCACCTTTGCGAACCGATTCGATCGCGGTTTGGACGGTGGGCGTGGCGCCCACGACTTCCAACGCGACGTCGGCTCCGCGACCACCGGTTAGCTTTCGCACTTCCGCGGGCACATCGCATTGATCACCTCGCAGAACGACATCGGCGCCCAGTTCCTTTGCAACCGCCAGCCGTTTCTCGTTCAAGTCGACGGCGATGATTTGCGAGGCGCCCGCAGCGCGCGCGGCCTGCAGGGTGAGCAACCCGATCATACCGGCGCCCACCACAACGGCGGTATCGCCAAGTGTGATCGGAGTCACGTTGGCGGCGTGGACGGCGACCGAGACCGCTTCGACCAGTGCGGCGTGTTCAAACGGCAGCGAATCGGGCAGACGATAAACGATCCGTCGCGGCACGCTGATGCGTTCGGCAAAGGCACCGTGTCGCCGGTACTCGCCGCACGACACACCCAGTACCATGCGGTTGTCGCACAGGTTTCCGTGACCATCGCGGCAGAAATCACAGTTGCCGCACGACACCATCGAATCAAACGTCACACGAGTCCCGTCGGGCAGATCGGTTACATTTTCACCAGTGCCCACCACAATGCCGGCCGCTTCGTGCCCCATCACCAGCGGTGGAATGCGTCGGCCGGTGCTGCCGTCATAGCCGTGAATATCGCTTCCGCAAATTCCGCACGCTTCGACTTGAACCAAGACGTCGTTGGGGCCGACTTCCGGCTCATCAACGTCGGTCACTTCCATTTGTTTGTACTCGGTCAACAGCAACGCTTTCATCACGTACTCTCTATCGTTTTCTATGTGTCCGCAAATTCTGCGGATGGGTTCCAGCGAGGACGACAGTTTAGCACAAGCGGAAAAAAATGAACGGGATGGATGACGACGATGTTTTGACCGCGTACCACGAGGCCGGACACGCGGCGATTGGCTATGCACTGGGCGCTCGTATTGAATCGGTCCAGCTAGGCGGTGATGACGACTTGCCCGCTCGATTCGGTGACTGCAGGGTCAACTGGGGACCCGTCGATGATGCTTGCGACTGGCAGCGGATGCGTGAGGTGATGACGGTCTTGGCCGGTCCCGTCGCCGAGATGATTTATCGCGGCGAGCCGCTTCATCCCGCCCACTACGGACCCTGGCAAGATGACTGGCGGCTGGCCTGGTCGTGTGCCGAACGACTCGCCGCCGATCCTCGCCAGAGAACCAGGTTGTTGGAACGCGTGGTCGTCGATCTGCATGCACGAATCCAATGCCAGCCGTGTTGGGCGGCGATCGCGGCGGTTGCCGACGAATTGCAGGCTCATGAGTTCCTGGACGAAGAGCAATTGTCAGACGCGCTGGGATTTTGGATCGGGTAGCCGCCCCCAATTCGCCCAAGGTTACAGAAATGCCATCGAGCATAAGAAGTGTTTGACGCCAGAGGATCCCAGGCGGTACAACCAACGATCGGGCTTTCTTCCGAACACACGAGTCGACGATGTTTACTCGCTCGCATCGAGCTAATTCTCGCTTGCATCAGGCTTCTGCGTACCGTCACGGGGCCGGATTGTCGAATGGGTTTACGTTGATCGAATTGTTGGTGGTGATTGCGATCATTGCCATCCTGGTTGGGTTGCTGTTACCGGCCGTTCAGAACGCTCGCGAAGCGGCTCGGCTGGTACGTTGCAAGAATCATCTCAAGCAAGTCGCACTCGCTTGCCACAATTACGAATCTGCGTTTCGAACCTTGCCTGGTTACGCCGGCGAAGCCCGACCCTGGGAAATCGTCTACACGCAGGGAAGGAATCCTGATCCAGATTTGGCGGGCGGAAACTGGCTGGCTCAGGCGTTGCTGTTTTTAGAGAAAGCCGACTTGGCCGCGCGGCATTCGAAACTGACGTCTCAGGCCGCCATCAATTTGAATGAAACAACGCGAGCATGGATCGAGGCGCCCGTCGAGACACTTCATTGCCCGTCGCGACGTGACGCGAAACCTTATCCGTTGATCGAGCCCTTTCAAAGTCGTCTGGGCCAGGCCGGTTCGCGAACCGATTATGCGATGTGTGGCGGCCAAGCCGAACCGGACGTGTCCCATGCCGAACGCATTCACGTGCATCGCGATGGTGTTTGGACACTCGGCCGACGCGTCGCATTGAACCGCGTCTTTGACGGCCTCAGCAATACGTATATGCTCGGCGAGAAGGCGATGGACTCTCAGAAATACGATACGGGCGATTGTTTCGGTGATCGTTCGCCTTTGGTTGGGTGGACGCAGGCCCGCACGGCGACACATTCGTACGTTCGCTATGCCGCGCTAACGCCAAAGCTGGATCGCAAAGACAATTGTCTTGCCTGTCACAATTTTGGCAGTGCACATCCGGCCGGCTGGAATGCGGCGATGTCCGACGGAAGTGTTCGGCTGCAATCGTTCAGTTTGGATTTAGAATTGCATCGCGCCATGGCGTCGGTCGATGGCCGTGAAGTGATCCAAACCGATCCTTAGACCAGCCCGACACCGTACCATCCTCATCGTTCTGATCGTCGGCCGGTCTGCGACGCTTGATTTCGCGCAGCGTCCGGTCAAAGATGGTGCTCTGTTTGCGACGCAACAATCCCACCCACTCGGTTCCAATTCAATTTTCTGATCGCTGAGCCGGTCGCAGTTCACGTCACCCATGCCCCGAGTAAAAGCCGGCGCGTCTGGTTACGTGCTCATTGCCCCTGGCGTGCAATGGGACCAGATCACAAACAATCCCCTTGTTGAAGAGTTTTTCGATGGTTCACCCGCTCTGTCGTTTGTTCGCCCTTGTGGCGGTCTTGTTGGCCTGTAACGACGTACACGCCGACGATCGGCCCAACATTTTATTGATCATGGCGGACGACTTGGGGTTTTCGGATCTGGGTTGTTACGGCGGCGAAATTGAGACGCCGAACCTGGACGCGCTGGCCGAGGGCGGGGTGCGTTTCACGCAGTTCTACAACACGGGGCGTTGCTGGCCGACGCGCGCGTCGCTGCTGACGGGATACTACGCACAAAGTATTCGACGTGACGAGGTGCCTGGAATCGTCAGCGGAGGCGGCAACCGTGCGCCGCGTCCCGATTGGGCGCCGCTGATTTGCCGTCCCTTGGGCGACGCGGGATACCGTACCTATCACACGGGAAAATGGCACATCGATGGCATGCCAATCGAAAACGGCTTCGACCGTTCTTATTACCTGTTGGACCAGCATCGGTTCTTTAACCCCACCAAGCACTGGAAAGATGACCAACCGCTTGCCCCGGTGGAAAAAGAGACAGGTTACTACGCAACAATCGCGCTGGCCGATCACGCGATTGAATGTCTGAAAGAGCACGCCGATCAATACGCGGATCGACCCTTCTTTCATTATTTAGCCTTCGCCGCCCCGCACTTTCCGCTGCATGCCTTGCCCGAAGATATCGACCGCTACCGAGAACGATACAAAGTCGGCTGGGAAGAGATTCGTCAACAACGCTGGCAGCGGATCAAGGACTTGGGTCTGGTTTCGGCAACCCTCTCGGACGTCATGCCCGATGTCGGACCGCCCTATCACTTTGCCGATGCGTACGAAAGCTTGGGCACGGGCGAAGTGAACCGTCCGATTCCTTGGAAAGAACTGACGGATGAACAAAAAGAATTCCAATCGACCAAAATGGCGATTCATGCCGCGATGATTGATCGCATGGATCGCGAAATCGGCCGCGTCCTCGATCAGGTTCGTGCGATGGACGCTTGGGACAATACGTTGGTGATGTTTTTGTCCGACAACGGCGCGAGCGCCGAAATCATGGTTCGCGGTGACGGTCACGACCCGTCGGCTCCGATGGGATCGTGGAAATCGCATTTGTGTTTGGGCCCCGGTTGGTCGACGGTTTGCAATACGCCGTTCCGGTACCACAAAACTTGGTCGCATGAAGGCGGTACCGCAACGCCGTTTATCGTGCATTGGCCTGCCGCGATTGAAAAAGGAAATCAGTTTCGAGAAGAACCGTTCCACGTGATCGACGTTTGGCCGACGGTGATGGATGTGTCAAAAATTGATGCGCAACACACACCGCCTCGGCCGGGAAAAAGTTTTATGGCGGCAGCGAAGGCCGAGACACAAAAGCAATCGTCGCCGCGGAGCCTTTGGTGGATGCACGAAAATAATCGTGCGCTGCGTCAAGGCAATTGGAAAGTCAGTGCCGCAACAAGTGGCGACAAGCGAGCCGGCACGCAGGTGTTGGGCCCGTGGGAGCTTTATCGGATGGACGTCGACCGCACGGAGACGAACGACCTCGCCGACGCGCACCCCGATAAGCTCGCTGAATTGACAGAAGAGTGGGAGCGAATGCTCAATCGCCACATCGAATTGGCGACGGGAAAATTTGAACGCAAGGACTAGAGTCGTTTCAAAATTGAAATCGACTTCTTAGTCACGTTTACCCCAGTACGGTCCACCGTCGGGTGACGGCAGCATACCCAAGGTTCATCCGGTTGAAGTAACGTTTCATGTTGTTAACGGTTCTTGTTGAAGTTTCATGGCGCCCAACTGGCGTCAGAAACCGTGTCCGCGTGAACTCCGATGGTCGCATTGCGGTCGGATAAGTCATTGTCTTTTTCGAAAGAACACGCGGACAAAAAAACGTGCCCGCTCGAAGGACGAGCGGGCACGACGCTGGCAAGACTGCGTTTTGTTGCCGTCCGTGATTAAGAAGAAACGGACGGTCTCTTTCGGTCGCTTATCGGAGTAACTAACGACCCAAGAAGGTCTTCATCAGCCACGCGTTCTTTCGTCTTTCCAAGTCCATTAACTTGTCAAAGACGCTTTGCTTCTTACGTGGTTGCGACCTGTGATAGGTGTGATGGTAATGCCCATGATGTTGGTGAACCGCCTGAGGTTGCGGCTCGACGGATTGTTCGTCGAGTACGACCGGTGGTTCGATCTGAGTGTTGACCATCGTCTGCGCTTTGGCGACAGGCTTTGTCACGCCGATCGATGATGCGTTTGACGCCGATTCGACGAGAATCGATGGGGCATCGTTAGTGCTTGGCGTAGCAGCGATAGCGTTGCCGACGAAAATCAACGTCGCCACGGCTGCGATTGCAATGAGAATATTTCGCATGGATTTTATCCCAGTGTTACAGGTTCTATTGTTTTCAAGTGCGGCGTCCAATCGTGTATTCGATTGGCCGCCAACCTTGACACAGAAACATTCCCGCTAAACAAGGTTCGTGCGCTCGTGTCCAGCCCCTTTTTGATTGAAAGTTATTCATCAATGCTGCACAGCACCGGCTTGTAAGAGTCATGGGCGACTTCGGTGAATGTCACGATTTTTCCGAATTCGTCCGACCTAACCGGCGTGCGTTACCGTACTGGGAACTGTCCTGCATGATACGGAGACGATCGCGATGTATGAGCCCAGTTCCGCAGACTTCGGTCCAACGGCGTCTGTTGATCAAACGCATGCCGTGATCTCGACACGTCAGCCGATGCGTTTTCGGGAATTCCTCGCGATCATCGTTTGGGTCATGTTGGCCGACCTGCTGATTTTCAGAAGCATGGGATACAGCGGTCCGGCGTTATTCCTGCTGTTGTCGCCATGTCTGTTCTGGCTCGGAAAATCCGAGCAACCTGCAAGCTTTTCCACGCTCGCTGTCGTTGCGTTGATGGGGTTGGTCTCGCTTCGGCTCGTCTGGTCGGGATCGTTGGGGGCCGTCGCATCGGCGATCACACTTGTCATTGCGTTGGCCATGTCGGCCGCCGGTGCCGTGCCCTTGGTGCTGGAAGGGTTCGTGTTTGCCTCACGCGTCCTTGCCGATGGCACGGCTTGGCTGATTCGACATCGATTGCCGGCCCTGCGTCTGGGCAACCGCGCACCGGTCGCCGCCGAGAATCGGAATGAACCGCCGCCATCGATGCTTGCCGCCATATCGTCGTGGCTGTTTCCCATTGTCGCGGCGATCAGTTTTGGCGGCATTTTCATTTTCGCCAACCCGGATCTATTTGATTCTGTCTCGATTCGACTCAGCCGAGCAATGAATTACGTTTTGACTTGGACGCGAGGAATATCGATTTGGGAATTTCCTTTTTGTATTGCGGCCATGTTGATTGGTGCGGGTTTGCTGCGACCGGCGAGACCTTTCGTTCGAATTGGCGCGGTGACGAGGCAGCAGACACCAGTCACGGGGAACCAGGATGTTGCCGATTTGTATGTCGCCTATCGCAATACGTTGTTGACGCTGATCACATTGTTCACCGTCTATTTGATGTTCGAGTTCATCACGTTGTGGCGGCGCGAGTTTCCGGACGGGTTTTACTACGCCGGTTACGCGCACCAGGGTGCCGCATGGTTGACGTTCGCGCTTGCTTTGGCGACGGGAACACTCTCACTGATGTTCAGCGGATCGATGCTGGCCGATCGCCGATTACCATGGCTGCGTCGGCTGGCTGGCGTTTGGTCCGCACAGAACTTGTTGCTGGCCGCGGCTGTCTATAATCGACTAATGATCTATGTCGGCTATAACGGCATGACACGTATGCGAACGGTCGGGTTCTTTGGCATCACGTTGGTCGTGATCGGTTTCTTACTGGTTGTATATAAAATCCGGCACGGTCGCGGTTTTTGGTGGCTTATCCGGGCACAGCTGTTGGCATTCTTGCTGACGATGATGGCGCACAGTGTCTTTCCGGTCGATTACGTCGCACATCGCTACAACGTCGGACGAATCCGCGACGACTATTTGCACCCGTCAGTGATGATTGCGGTCAAGCAGATTGATGACGAGGGCATGCTGCCGTTGATGTCGCTGACCAACATTGACGACTCCATCATTCGCGAGGGCGTCTTGGCGATCCTGGCGCGTCGCCAGCAGGAAGTTCAAGCATGGGGCGAGCGAGAACCCTGGGACTGGACGCGATTTCAGTTCGCAAGACATCTCTTCGTCAACACGGTTTCGCAGCACCAAGATCGGATTCGACCTTACCAGGAATCAGAAACCAAGCGAAACGCTGCCATCGCAAGATTCCGTGAATACGCAATGCAGTGGTATTGAGTTGGATTCTCTGAAAAGTGCTGCTACCAGCATTGCCTAATGAGCGAGGCGTTTTGTCTGGATAGACTTTGTGCCGCTAGTTTTCGTTGGTGTTCCAAATCTGAATTTTTCCTTCGGTGTCACCGGTCACCATCCACTGTTCGTCAGGGCTGATGGCCAGCGCGCGAACTGACTTTTCGTGAACTTGTTGGCTTTTCAGTCCCGTCCGATTCATTTTAGTTGACGAGAAAGCAAGGTAGTTGTCGTTGCCGACCGACACGATCGTTTCGCCATTGTCGCAATAGGCAAGCTCATTGATCGACCCGATGTGAGCATCGATAACGCCCAGTTCGGTCGACAGGTCAGGCGAAAGACGCAGGATGCGACCTTGGGCCGTTCCGATCGCCAACTGCCTGCCGTCGGGCGAGAAAGCGACGCAGTGTCCGGGGTGTTGTAAATCAGAAGTCATTATCTGGGTTCGGTTGGCGACGTCGATGAGGACTGCTGTGCCAGCCGCCGTGACACCAACACATCGTTTTTCGTCTGGCGACAGACACAGCCCTCGAACCACACCAAGATGCTTGACGATCACCTCGGATGATTCGGCGGCGCTCAAATCCCACCAGCGAATCGTGCCGTTGATCGATCCCGTGATTGCATAGCGACCAGCAGAACCAACCTTGATGGATGAAATCGATTCCTCGTTTGGCGGACCAACACGACGAAGTCGCCCGTCGCCCGATTTCCAGACGGCCAGCTGACCTTGGTTGGTACCAAACACCAACGATTCACCCGCATCGGATTGGTCGACACAAGTCAGGGTATCCATGGGGATGCCCTGTCCGCGATTTTTCGCGCCAACCGGCTTTCCAATCGTCTGTAACCGGAGGCCCGTTTGGCGGTCGAATACGGTAGCGGTTCCCTGGTCGTGGCAAACGACAAATGTCGAGCCTGAGATCAAGATTTTTCGAATGCCACCGTCTTTGTCGTGAATCATGTCCGGAAAGGTGGCCGTTGATTGCACGCGAACAATCGATCCACCACCTGAACCGATCAGAACCTGACCCGACTGAGGCCCGACGGCAATGTGATTGTGTCCTTGCTTCAAACTATATTGAAATCCGGTTTGTTGGTCGGTCAGTGGCCAAACACATATCCGTCCGAACAAATCGGCCGTCACCAACGAGTTTTGATTATCGGCAAAGTGAACGTCCATGATCGGGCCGCCAAGGTTATCGTAAATTTTGCGTTCGGCCGGGTTCTCGAAACTGCCGACTTCGAATTGATTGTTCTTAGCGCCGCACGCCATCAAAGATCCATCGTCACTCACATCGATGGATAAGACTGAGAACCTTCGCTGCTGGATCAAGCGTGAGTCGCCTGACTGGATGTTGACGCGAAAAATCTTGCCGTTGTCATGGCCCGTAACTAATTCGAAATCAGAGATCACGTCGGCACATAGAATCGGTGACTGCTCGACAGCAATCGGCTCGCTCGGTTTGCCCGTTTCAACCGACCATTTCACCACTCGCCCGTCATCACCGGCGGAAAACAAGTGTTCGCCGTTATTCGAGAACTGGACCACGTTGATCGGTGCCCCGTGTTTTAGCTGCCGACGCTGTCTTTCCGGCTGACCAATTTCGTGGAAATGAACATCGCCGCTCTCGCCACCCCACGCCAACAAATGGCTGTCGGGACGGAACGCAACGGCACGTAACTGCTTGCCTTTTTCACGATAGCGATGCACGATACGTTCGGTCGCCGAATCCCAGACCAAGAGGGTTCGCAGTCCCGTCGCGGCAACGAATCGCTCGTCGTCGGATAGGGCAATGTCGGTTGTCGGCTCGATATGACCAGCGACCACAACCGTCTTTGTTAATTGATTCTTCAGGAATCGATAGTCTATGCCAAATTTTTTCGGCAACTGTTCGAACAGGCTTTTGGCTCGTCGGTGGTCGCCACTGGATAGAGCACGGTAGACCAGAATCGACTCGGCGTTATGCAATAGCGACTGCGAACGATCGAACTGTTCGGCAAGTTTAGTACGTGACGTTTCCACCTGTTCGCGGGCAATCGATTCCAGACGACGGCTGTGTTCGGCGCGTCGCCACTGCCATGTGACACCGGCTAGCCCAATGCAGACAGCTAGGATCGCGGTCAGCCCCAGTGTGGCCGAGGCGGGGTTCCGCTGGCACAATCGCAAAAATTTCTCGGGCCTGGAAATCGGACGGGCGAGAATCGGCGTGCCGTCGAGAAAGCGTTGCAGTTCGTCGGCGAATTCGCCACAGCTTTCGTATCGACGATTCGGATTCTTGTCCAAACACTTCAAGCAAATTGTTTCCAAGTCGCGTGGCACCGACGAATCGAGCAATCGGGGCAACGGCGGGTCGGTGTGAATGACCTGCTGAATCAGCATCTGTGTGCTGCCACGAAACGGTCGCTCGCCCGTTAGCAGTTCATACATGATCACGCCCAGTGAATAGAGATCGCTGCGACGATCAACATGCTTGGAACGTCCCGCAGCCTGCTCGGGCGACATGTAGGAAGGCGTTCCGATGATGGAACTTTCGTGCGAGATCGTTTCGTCACTGGACTCGTGTTTGGCAATTCCGAAATCGCTGACGTACGGGGTCCCGTTGCGATCGAGCAGGATGTTGCTCGGTTTCAAGTCACGGTGGATGATGCCCCTGTCGTGAGCGTACTCGATCGCACGGGCAATCAAGATCAATGATTTGGCGGCGTCGCGGTGTCTCAACCGCGATTGTTTCATGCGTTCTCGCAGCGTGATGCCATCGATTAGCTGAGAAACGATGTACGGCTTGCCTTCCCGCGAGGCGACGTCATAGATCGAAACGATGTT
The DNA here is from genome assembly GCA_963975425.1 of uncultured Pirellulaceae bacterium. Lineage (GTDB taxonomy): Bacteria > Planctomycetota > Planctomycetia > Pirellulales > Pirellulaceae > CAXBGS01. The sequence continues at coordinate 890,267 of CAXBGS010000001.1, read as the reverse complement.
CGGATGGTCCAGAGCGGCGGCGGCGCGGCCTTCATGAAAGACTCGTTTGTAATACTCATCCGCATCGGCCGATCCGCTGCCATGGGTGACCTTGATGGCAACCTGGCGCCCCAGTCGCAAGTCATCCGCCTTATAGACGGCGCCGTAGCCGCCGATGCCCAATCGACTGATGAGCCGAAAATTACCGATCGTGCTGCCGGACTCTAGATTCAGCGTCACGGTTTCGCCGATCAGCGAATCGGACGGGCTGAGTAACGATCCTATCGTGTCGTAGTCAGAATTTTTTAGCGCCGTTTGCGACTGATCGTCCCGATCGTTGAATATGGTTTCGGGTCTGTCTTGCGAGCCGTCCCGATCAGGCTGGTCATCGTCGTCTGCGGCAAAAGAATCGGATGTGTTCATCTGGCTTGGTGAGACCGAGACATTCGTTTCTGCGGTTCTTCCGCAGAACAGTCAGCTTCATTGTATCGCAGACGAGTCCGTAGCGTTCCCAGGATAGAATTTGCCATCTCGGAAACAGAATCATCGAAGTTGCCAGATCGTTGCCAGATGCCGGCTTCACCGAATCGTCGAAACGCTCCTTGGCCGGTGTCTTCATGCGAATCAAAGCAGAATTGTTCCGAAATGTTCTTCAGGGTGGCGTCATTGACTTCGTTGCCCAACAACGAACAGCACGCGCGCAGCGCGCCGACCGGATCGTTCAGCATTTCTTCGTATCGCAGTTGCAACTTGCGGTCGTCGGGAAAACGATCAAATGCGTCAGCCGCAGCCGTCATGCTGCCCTCGATGTGTCTCGCCAAATGTTCCGGTGCGTCACTCGGTGACGGATCGCTCGCTCGATTCCAACTGCCCGGCTTACGCATGTCGATGTATGAATCGAGCACGTCCAGCGGATCTCGCACCAGCATGATCATGGCGGCCGCGGGAAAGATTTCCTCAATCAACGGAAACAATTCCGGCGTATTGACTTCTTTCACGACCAATGACTGTTTCGTCCATCCGGGGTACCGAGCGAGTGCCACGTCATAGAAGGCCCGCCGGACCGCTTGCAGACCCGCTTGCTGGTAGCCTTCGAAAAAAAATGCAGAGGGTCGTCTGCGTTCTTCTGGACGCGACGACAGGTGTTGTAAGAGTCGTCCAAAGTACGGTTCGTGCCAACCATCGATACCCGGAACCGCATCCAACATTTCACACAGCCAAGTTGAACCCGTTCGACCGCAACCAATAATCCAACCCAGGCGTGATTCGTTGCCGGGACCGTGGGTTTTTTGCCGGACCGCAACGTTTGTTGCGGCGGCGGGACCGTTTGCAGCGGCGCGGCCTAGATGTGACAACAATGTCTGGCAACGATGACGATACAGGTGTCCGGCGAGCGTGATCTCCTTGGCTCGTGAGACCCGGCGGCGGCGTTCTTCCACATCCGCGATCGCCAAATCCACTTGCGACTTCATTTCATTGACATCGTCAAAATAGTAAATCGAATCACCAAACGTTCGCGTCACTTCGTCCCGCCGAGGTCCGCTCAGAAGCGCCGGCCCGCCCATCGACGTGACTTCAAAAACACGTGGGTTCGGTGAGACGGCGTCGGATGATTCGCGAAAGAGGTTGACGACAATTTTGCTTGCGGCATACATCCGCCACTTTTCATCAGGCCGCACGGTTTGATGCGTCAACTTTACCGCGGGACAACGTTTCAGCCGCGCGGCACCGGTTGGGAAGTTGCCTGCAAGACGTAGCTTTAAATTTCTTGCGGCACAGTGATCGGCAAGATGTTGCATCATCGCAACACGGTCTTCGAACAACGTGCCGATAAAGACCAGGTCGCTCGTTTCCGATGTGTCGGCAACCGTTTCTGGCGGCGGCAGGGTTGCGGTGGGCAAATAAACGTCGTTTGCCGATCGAGAAGCCAGTTCGTTGGTGAACACGTGATCGTAGAGGTGATTTACATCGTCGATCTGCGCATAAGGGTCGTCTGTTTTGATAACCGCGGTGGGGATACCCGAACGGCGAAGCGTTTCAGGCACCCATCGACGCTCGCCGCGAAAAAACAAACCGTCGACGAAAACGACGGCATCGATTCCATTACGAATGTCATGCGCTTTGCCGATAATATCGTTGCCGACCGCATCATGAGACAGCATTCTCAGCAGCGAAAAAGTGGCGTACGGAACAACCTGGATTCCGAGCTCGCTGAGGCCATGACGGTAGCCTTCCCAGACGTCACGGGTCGAAAACCCAGCCGCGCCGGCGACTAATAGAATGGTTCTGGGTTTCATTCAGATAACTGGGCTATCGCCTATCAAGTCTCGTCGCAGCTCAAACGCCGTCGTATCGATATGGATCATCAGGGTCGGACTCCACCGATTTTGACGATTTCGAAGCAAACACGTCGGTCGCTTTTGCTCGACTCTCGCGTACATGATTCAGTGCGTCTTGCAGTTCATCGATATCCATGTCGCCCAGCTTGCGATGCATTAATGTATCGACATCGGTTTCCGTTATCTGGTCTGGCATTTTTTTGTACCAAAGAGAAAGAAATTAGTCTTCGACTGGCGCGATCGGTTCCCACAACGACATTTCCGGTGGATCGGGCTTGCCAAAGTCGCCTGAATAGGCCGCCACGCTTTCGGCGACCCATTGTCCCCTGCCACGGCATGCGATCACGACCGTTGTCCGTCCCTTGGATTCGTCTTGGCAAGTCGCTTTTATTTCTTGGCACCGCACGACGCTTCCACTCTCAACCGATACGACTCCGTTGGTATCAGCCCTGTTGTCACCGGCGCCCATCGCTTCGGCGAAGTTGATCGATTGTCCGGCCCGAATCTGAATCGCATCGCGGTTTTCACAAGCGATGGTTAGGTTGCCACCGACGAAAGCAGGATTGGCGGCAAAGAAAAATTCGAGGCCGACACAGGCTCGTGTCGCAGGAGGAAGCGTGAACACGACATCTTCGGAATCATTCGAAAAGCACTCGAACGCGTCTCGACGAGCCAGCGAGCCCGTCGGTCGCTTGTTCATTTTTAAAGTCGTCAACGTTGTCGCCACGTGGATCCGTGCACGCACGTCCGAATGCGCCAAAGTCGCGAATTCAATGTGATCGGCACTCAAGCCTGCGCGACCGACTTGGAATCGTCGCAGCGCGTTGTTGAAATTCCTGAGGTTCTGAATGGGCGTTGCGGTGACATTGGACACAAACGTCACCTTCTCGTCTTGAACGCCCAGCAGATTCGCACCGCGTGGAACGATTCGAATGATGGTTCGCGTCAGCACGTCGTCGACCGCGACGACCGATTGGCCTCGCGTTTGCCCGCCGCCGTAGTTTGATGTTACCAACAGGTCGCAAGTGGTTGTCGCGACGCCTTTCAACGGGATGCTCATCTCAATCTCCTGCTAAACCGTGTTGCCTGCTCGCACCGATCTGGCCGCATGCACCGACTTGCTGCCGTGGCGGAAACTAGTCGGTCAGCATTGTGGATACAAGCGACTGTGAGAATCTTCTTGCAAACTTTGCCGTCGTCGGTGGTCGTACGTATAGATGATTGCGGCCACCGCTGGCCCCACACGACGTTTTGTTCCGAATCAGGTGATTGATCCGACTTTAGCGATCGCCGCGATTGTTGGTCCGTTGCAGCCCGTCTCTTGCGTCCAATCAGAGCCTGCAATTGTTCCCGACGCATCGTTTTCAGGCAAATCGATTTCGCGGTGACCTAGATTTCAATGCAAAAATATCGCTTCAACGAATTGTGATCTCGCATCGCGCGGCGATATCGCTGCGAAATAAGGTTCCTTTATCACCGACCCCTGTTAGGCCAACACTCGTGTTTAATTCCAAAGGCTCCAAACTGCTGCTCGTTCAGGCAGAACCGGTGCTCGCCGAGTTGGCTTCGTTTCGACTAGAGCTTCTCGGGTACGAAATCAAGCACGTCGCAAGTGGTGCCGATGCGTTGGCAAAATGCCAAGAATCGCTGCCCGATTTGTTGATCGTTGACACCACGCTGCCCGAGGGCGACGGCCTGGAATGGTTGTCGCGCCTACGGACCGAGTTCACTCCCGATCAATTACCGGTGCTGGTGTTTTCACTCGACCCAAGTTTGGAAACGGTCGAACGCGCGTACCACGCCGGGGCACAAGACTATTTGATCACTCCATTTGACCCCGTCGTGATGGAAGAAAAGATCGAGACGTTATTGTCCAGTCGCAATATGGCGGCACGACGAAAGTAATCGACACTCGTCACCCTGGTACTTGGATCATTCAAGTACTCCAAGACACACATCACATCCCAAAGCCATTTCCAGGCGAGGCATTCAGAAATCGACCATGCGACGACTCGGCGACATCCTGATCGAACAAGAAACGCTGACATCTGATCAGCTTGAGCTGGCATTCAGTTCCAAGCCGCGTGGCGTCATGCTCGGTGATTGGATGGTCCAGCAAGGGCTACTATCAACGGCACAGCTCGGTCACGCGCTTGCGTCTCAGTTCGAGGTGGACTACGTCGATATTGACGTGATGTCGGTGAACCAACAAATCGCACGACTCATTCCAGAAGACTTCGCTCGGGCGCGGCTTGCCGGTGCCATCGACATCAAAGGTCGCTATTTAACGCTGGCGATGGTTGCGCCGGACGATATCGAGACGATCGCGGAAGCCGAGTTGATGACCGGCTATTTGATTCGCCCCGTCGTCGCGATGGATGACGATATCGAAGCGTTGATCTCGCGCGTCTATGACGACCGCAGCGTCGCCCGACAAACAATTGTCGACATGAAAATGGCAGAACTTCGCGAGACGGCCATTGCCCAGGACGACGTCGCCACGGGATTGAACATCAGTGAACAAGAAGATGCGCCAGTGGTGCGTCTGGTTCAAGCGATCTTGGCCGGTGCGGATACCGCGGGGGCAAGTGACGTGCACTTGGAGCCGTTCAAACCGGAAATGCGGGTGCGGTACCGCGTCGACGGCGAACTGCAGCAGGTCATGACCATCCCCAACCATATCGAGGACTCGGTGATCAGCCGGATCAAGGTGATGGCTGATATGGATACGACCGAGAGTCGACGACCGCAAGACGGACACTTGAACGTCTATGAAAACGGTAAACGCGTCGGATTTCGCGTCAGCGGAATCCCGACCGTCGACGGGCAAAAGTTGGTGTTGCGACTCTTGGACGAAGGCGGCAAGTCGTTCGAACTGGATAACATCGGCATGACTTCGCGCGACTACAAAATGTTGCGTGGCGTCGTCGACAAACCGCATGGCATGTTCGTCGTGACCGGACCGACCGGCAGCGGCAAGAGTACGACGCTTTACGCCGTCTTGCAGTACCTCAATCGAGACGATCGTAATATCGTGACGGTCGAGGACCCGGTGGAATTTCGGTTGCCGGGCATCAACCAAGTGCAAAGCGACAACGAGTTCGGAATGGGCTTTGCCAACGCCTTGAAATACATCATGCGACAGGACCCCGACGTGATCATGGTCGGTGAAATTCGCGATAGCGAAACCGCCACGACAGCCATCCAAGCGGCGCTGACGGGACACTTGATGATCAGCACCCTGCACACCAATGATGCCGTTGGCGCGGTCCAGCGGTTAAGTGACCTGGGCGTCGATAACTTCAAGATCGCCGGTTCGTTGTTGGGCAGCGTCGCGCAGCGATTGCTGCGATGTATCTGTGAAAGTTGTAAGACACAGGCACAAGTGAATGAGAATTTGCTGGCGGCCTTGGACCCGACCGGATGTGTCCCACGTGACGCAAAGTTCTTTCGCGGCGAAGGTTGCAAGAAATGTTTGGGAACCGGGTTCAGTGGGCGGTTGCCGATTTTTGAAATCATGCCGATCACGCCCGAGATCACCATGGCGATTGAGGCGGGTGTGCCTCATTCGAAACTTCGCGCAATGGCGATCGAAGCTGGCATGGTCGAATTATCCCAAGCGGGATTGGAACAAGCGTTGGCGGGCCGAACTTCCATCGAAGAGGTCTACTTCAAAACAAGTGGTGATCGACGCGGTAGTCAAACGCCGCTGATCGAAGGAGGCCGCCGCGAGATTGATCCCGTACCGGTGGCGTAACGATTCCCATGTATTCCAGCAAAACATCTTCGACCCAAGCATTTGGACGCGGACCCGACACGGTCGCTCAATCGAGCGGCGGGCTGATGGGCCTGTTGCGCAAGTTGCACTCGATTGAAGTGGGCGGGCACAAGGGCGGCGATCCGACAAAGATCCGTCCGGTGGCGCTCGCCGATCTACTGCGCCTGCTGTTGATGCTGCTGGAGAACGGGCTTTCGCTGCCGAAAGCCTTGGGGACCTTGGCGGCCGACCGGTCATCTAAGAAATATCGACACGTGTTGGACCGTTTGCGGTTGACCATCGAGGCGGGCGGATCGCTGAGCGACGCCATGGCGCACTATCCATGCACATTTTCGCAGATGCAGATTCAACAGATTCGCATCGGCGAGCGAAGCGGCACACTGGACCGCGCCGTGGTCAATGTTTGCGAGCAAGTCGAGCGCAGCGTCGCGCTACGCAAACGGATCATCAAGAAAGTCAGCTATCCAATTCTGATCACCGTTGCCGGCTTTGGCTTGATGATCTTTATGTGCGTGGTGGTGGTTCCCGAGTTTGAAACCGTCTACGCCAGCAGCGGCGTGGATCTGCCGACCGTAACGCACGTCGTCACCAAGGTCAGTCGTGGCGTGATCGGCTGGGGATGGCTATCGGTACCGGTTTTGTTCCTGATGTTCGGGGTTTGGAAAGTCGCCCGGTCACGTCCGTCAATGTCGACGTCGATCGATTCCAATCTGCTGCGGTTGCCGCTGATGGGGAACTGGCTGCGTGACGTGGCGGTGCTGCAATTTGCCGAAGCCACGTCGTCGATGGTCGAGTGCGGTTATAACCCGGCCGACGCCGTGCAGGTGGCAGCCGACTGTGTGCGAAACCGTGCCGTTCGTGCTGCGGCCGAGCAAATCAAGTCGGGGGTTTTGCGCGGCGAGCGACTGAGCACCGAACTGGAACGTCATGATCGATTTTTTTCTGCCACCCTGTGTCAGTTGATCGCGGTTGGAGAACAATCAGGCGATTTTCCCAAAGCCATGCGGGGCGTGTGCGAACACCTGCGAGAGCGACTGGAGACCCGTGTCGATGCAACCGTCGGCATGCTGGAGCCGACACTGACGATCGTGCTGGCCACGATGATCGGCGGAATCGTGCTGGCCATCTACACACCGATGTTTCACATGTTTGAGGTGCTGGAATGATGTCTACACGCGGCGCGCGAACCCGTTTTGGTTTTTCACTCTTGGAAGTCATTGCCGCACTGACACTGACGGCATTGGTTGCGGCGATCGGTATTAGGCACCTGCGCACCCCGGGTGAAACGACACATCAACGCACATGCGACGTGACTCGGCAAACGCTGCAAGGTTATGCCGAGCGGTATCGTGACGCGATCGGTCAATTGCCGGGACGGGACCTGCGAGAAATCACCACCGCTGAATACGCGGGAATCACGCTGCCGAATTGTCCGACGACTGGACAGCCCTATCGCATGCGAGGCGGCATCGTCCAGTGCCGGACTCATGAGACGACCCGATAGCGATCGTTAGTCTTGTTGTCGTGGCGGCAGCGCGTAACACGTCGACCCGATTTCCAGTTCCAGATGCTCGGCGACGTCTTTTCCGATCACGATGCCATCGACATCTGTCTTGATTGACGTCAGCACGCTGGTGAATCCTCCCTTGTTGGAACAGAGGATTGCTTGATCGTCCAGGTCATCGGATTTGTCGACTGTTCCGGCGACGACAATTTCTCGCGTGCGACGAACGGCGTTGATTTGGTTCGTCGCGCAGTCGATGACTGGTCCGGCGTCAAAGATATCGACTTGAGCGGTCGGTTGAAATCCTTCACTGCGCAGCATCTGCAGGGCCGGCACGGTTTCGTCGTGGACCTGTCCGATGCCGTCGCGGACTTCTTGCGGTAACAAGTCCAGATAGATCGGATGCATCGGCATCATTTCTTCGATGAACTGTTTCGACACGGTCGACATGGCATCGGCGGTTGCAAAGTCGACCGGGATGAATCGTCCCGTCACGGCTTCCCAAAACGGCACGCGCCCGTCCGCATCGGCTCGACCTCGCATTTCGGCGATGACTCGATCGGCAAACCGATTGCGCCGCATCGCGATCAGTGCAAAGCGGGCGAGTGACAACCAGCGTCCACGGCCTTTGCCACGATAGCTGCCACGCAGGAATAGGCTGCCAATTTCGGTGGGCCCATCGTGGATGCGTTGCAGTTGTAAATAGGTTCGTTCGTTGTCCACACCCAACATGTCGCTGTGATGATGCGACTGCGTCAGTTCGTACGCATAGAACGGCTGATATCCGCCGGTTTTCGTGTAAACCGTTGATGTCCCGACCAATTCGCCCGTTTCGTCATTCGCCAAGACTAGCACGTACGGCTCGCCGCGTGGTGAGACAGCCGATCGCGAAAAAGCAAAGACCGATTGTTCGACGCGATCAAGCAGTCGATCGTGATCGAGCTGCAACGATGTCAGTCCGCGCGTCGCGGACTGTACCAGTTTCAGCAACCCATCGAGATCTTCGATGCGAACGGCGCGAACAACCCACATGATGTTTCCTAGACGAGAGCTTTTTGAAAACGGTTCAACGATTCATCCAGCAGTTCGATGGCCGCATCGATGTGATCGTTGGTCGTGTTGGTCGGCGGCGGCAAAAAACGGATGCGTGTCGGGTCGCTGCCACAGACAAATCCGAGCAGTCCCGTTTCATACATCGTGGTCATCAACTGGTTGGCTTGATCGTAGCTGCCGTCGCCGGGCGTGAATGCGATCATCATGCCTTCGCCGAACGGTCCCGCAATCAACTTGGGATACTTCGATGCCAGCTCTGCCAGTCGCCCGGCAAAGTAGTCATGTCGTTTCGCGTTCGCTCCCTGATCACCGAAGCAATCGTTGCCTTCGAGCAAATCCAGCATCGCCAAGCCAGTCGAAATCGAGGACGAGGCGCCGGTAAACGTTTGGCTAAGAATGGGGCCCTGAGGTTTGAACGATTCGCCGTACAGCGTTGCGCACACTTGAGAGATCTTACCGACCGTTACGATGTCGGCATATTGATCCAGTCCGTAATGCTGAAACGCAAAGGGGCGTGTCGTACGCGAAAACGATTGGACTTCGTCAAAGATGATCGGAATGCCGGCTTCGCGAAGTGGTTCGCAAATTGCCTGAAAGAAATCCTGGCTGCCCGGATAGTAGCCCCCCTCGCCCGCAATCGGTTCAGCCCAAAACGCCGCGTAGCGCCCCGGATGACGATTCAATAGTCGATGCAGTTCGTCGACGGCCCAGCGTTTGCTTTTTTCCGGATCATGTGGGCATCGAAACGGCAAGTAGTCGACGTTCAACGCGAGCGGCAATCCCATTCGATATTTTGGGCGATCGGTGATCGCGGCCATGGCAAGTGATCGGCCCGCAAACGCGTTGTCAAATGCGATCACTCGATCGGCGGGGGCCTTGTGATGCAGTGCGATCTTTAATGCGTTTTCGTTCGCCATCGCTCCGCTGGTCGACAGCAAGCAATGATCCAGCGATGCGCCGGACTGAGTCGCCAGGCCCAAGATGCGTTCGCACATTTTGATGCTGGGCGGATGTTGTTGCAGATTTCCCTGCATCACGGTGTCTTCCATTGCACCGTCAATCGCCGCGTCCAACATCGCCGGATCGCTGTGTCCGGCACCGTGGACACCGATTCCGCCGATGAAGTCCAGTTTAACACTGCCGTCGGCCAATTCGACGTACGGACCATTGCCGATGCCCGATGACAGGTACGGCCAGAACGGAGGGCCGCCACGGGCAGCACCCAGCCGTGCCAGCAACGATTCATAGTGATTGGCCAGTGCAGGGTTTGCCGGTGAGACATCGCGCAGTGTGGCGGCGTGATCGGCGACCGCACTAGCGATCAATTTTTTTGCTTCGGCGATGCGCGGATCGGCTCGTAATTGGTCGGCATGGGTGGAAACAGGATCCACAGGCGATCTCTCTTCTTGAATCGGATGAAGTAGTTTTGTCGACAAACAGCGGTGGGCTTTCCGCAACATAGTAACGTTTGCCGCCCAAAAGGTTCAGGCCGCGACGCCAAGCCCCAAGCCATTGTGGAATAAATTCGATCGTTCTGAATCAACCGCTTTGAAGATCTTGGGTTCATCCCTCACCAGGGTGTGGGTTCAAACTTTGCCAATCTCAGGCGTGTTGAACTCGGTGATGAAAGCGGCAACGGTGTGAGCCGCAGGCACAAGCGAATCCAGGTCACAGAACTCATCGGGGCTGTGCAGCCCTCCGCCAGAGATGCCCATCGTGTCGATGTTGGCCAGTCCCATCGCTGCGAGTTTGCATCCGTCGCAGGCGCCACCGGTATTTTGCCAAAGAATCTTTCGTCCGGCGAGCTTACCGGCCGACTCGACGCGTTTTTGCAGCGAAGCAATTGCGGGTGAGACCTGTTTGGGTGGCGAATGAAATGCACCGACCAGTGACACGCGATAGTGGTCTCGGGTGTAACGTTCTGCGATTTCGCCGAGCTTCGTCTGGACCATCCGCATGGCCGCGTCATCACGGACGCGCGCATTCAGTTGCAAAGATGCTTGGTCAGGCACTTGGTTTAGCGGCCCGCCGCCTTCGATGCGACCGATATTGAGCAACAGGTCGTCGTTCGAGTCGGCAAACGCGACGATCTCGGGAACCATCGTCGCCAGATGGACGATGGCGTTGCGGCCCTGCTCGGGGTTACGACCTGCATGGGCCGATTTGCCGTGAGCGGTCAGGCAAAAATTTCCGGAACCCTTGCGCGCGGCCACCAGTGATCCGTTGGGCAAGCTCGGTTCGAATAACAACGAAGCATCGAATTGTGGTGCGACGCGGGACATGATTTCCGCCGACGCGGTGGAGCCAATTTCTTCGTCAGGGTTCAGCAAGACCGAGACTCCGATCTCTGGAGCCAGATCGAACCGCAGCACCGCTTCGATGGCCATCGCGATCACCGCGATGCCGCCTTTTGCGTCGGCCGTCCCAGGGCCCACCAGTTGCTGTCCCTTTCGCTCGCAGCGATCCGGTTGGCTGCCCGGCGGATACACCGTGTCATAATGAATCATCAATAGCAGTCGACGCGGCGCGGTGGGGCGATGATGCCACAGCAAGGCCGGGCCGGTGGGTTGTGATTGCCAGCGGTCGGCCGCCAGCAGTTTCAGCGACGGTAATCGGGCTTGGTACAGCGGTGCGCCGATCGCGGCAAAGTCTTCGCCGAGCATGTCGGCCATCGCAACAAGGTTCGTCTGGTCGTGTGACCAAGAGTTTTGATCGCACCATCGCTGAAGTCGATCGATGGCGGCCGGTTGATTGCTGTGCATCCATGCCGCTGCTTGTCCAAGCCGCTCGTGAAGTTGCATATGAGTTTTCTCGCTTGAATTCGCATAAGGGCACAAATGCCGTCAGGAATGACCCTAACGATTGGGTTTCGGGCGCTGAATGACACTTTCGACGACAGGTCGTGCTTTTCATGCGAGTCCGATCGGCTTATTCTGATCGATTGATTGTATCCCTATTCAACTGATTGCACTTTTTCTTGATGAGATAGCGGGCGGCACGAAGACGTCGCTTGGGATTGATGAGCGAGATACTGCTCTATTACAGGCGGCCGGATCCGACGACATGGGTGTACCTATCGTCGTTCTTGACGATTGGGTTGTACTTTGTTTTCCATCGTTTCTGGAGCGTTCGGAATCTGGATTTGATTCTGCTGATTCTGCTTGCGCCTGGACTGTTGATCGTGCATGAGGGTCGCGAACGTGAGTTGCGAGAACTGGAAACTCAGGCCATCGCCGCCCGGCAATCGTCGATCAATGACGATGAATTCGACGAGCGCGGATTCGACGAGCGATCGGCCACTTCGGTCGATGTCGCCATCGACGCATCCAGTGCGTTGTCCGACGCGGTTCCCGTTTTCACGCTTGTGCAGGCGTCATCGGATGCCGGCGCATCCGATGACACCATTGATACCGATGTCTTGGTGGATCCTGGCGATGACACCGGACTGACCCCGTCGGAACAGGCTGAATCAGATCAGGCGGAGTTGGATCAGGCGGAGTTGCAAAGGGCGGAATTGGGCATGCCTGAATTGGAAGACGTTGATTCCGAAGACGACTCGGCGGATGAGGTCGCGTACAGTTCCCAAGATATTCAGCGATACGGATTCATCTCGCTGTTCTTGGTTCAGATGATGATTCTGGTGCGATTGATGGTCGATTCGCTGATGGTCCGCCGTCCGTTGTTGGATCCCAATTTGACGACCGGCGGATTGAATTTTATTAGCATTTCCCTGTTCCTGTTCATGATGGCCAATGTGGTCAACAGCACGCCCAAGATCCAAGTCACTCAAGGGCCAGAACTTGGACCGGGTTATGCGTTGATGAACATGTTGCCGGCAATTCCCACGCGTCCGGTCAGCGACGCGGTGGGCGGCGGTCGGCCGGTCGACATCGGCGAGATGAACGCGTCACAAGAACAACTGGCGACGATCGCCAAGATCATGGCGATCTTGGCGCACTTGGCGATCGTCACCGGCATCGTGTTGATCGGCAATCGACATTTTGGCAATTTACGCGCCGGTGTTGGCGCCGCGACGCTGTACCTGATGTTGCCCTACACCGCGCAAATGACCGGTCGCGTCGATCATGCGCTGCCGGCGGCGCTGCTGTTGTGGGCCGTGTTGAACTACCGAAAACCGATCCTTGCCGGAGTCTTCATTGGGCTGGCCGGCGGACTGTTGTACTATCCGCTGTTCTTGTTGCCGCTGTGGTTTAGTTTTTATTGGCGGCGTGGATCCGGCCGATTTGCTGTCGGCGTGGTTTCGATGTTGGCGCTGCTGACGGTGCTGTTGTCGATGTCAGGTGGTGAATCGCTGGTAACCCATTTGCGGCGGATGTACGGGTTGTTCTTACCGACGCAGGACGCTTCGTTATTGCAAGGGATCTGGGGACTCGGCTGGGACCCGATCATGCGACTGCCCGTGATTGTTGCGTTTGTCATTTTGAGCTCGTTTTTTGCCGCTTGGCCTTCGCCAAAGAACCTGGGCACGCTGATCAGTGGATCGGCGGCCGTGATGGTCGCTTCACAGTTTTGGCACGGTTACGGCGGCGGGCTGTACATCGCCTGGTTCTTGCCGCTGTTGCTGTTAACGATCTTTCGTCCCAACCTGCAAGATCGTGTCGCATTGAAGGTGGTCGATGGACTCGCTGGGCCGCGCACGAGTACGGAAAGCGTCTAAAGGAAAAACGTTTGGAACCTGCTAATTCGCCAGTCGGAGATGCAAGAGAGGCACTCGCTCGGTACCGACAATTGCGTGACGCAAACGTGGCCGAGCAAGCTGGGCTGAAGGCGCGTGATCGTCAATTCGGCGCCGTTCGCGTCGGGTTGTTTTTCGCCGCGATCGCGTTCTGGTTGCTCGGTTATTTCTCACAGGCCGTCCCCTGGGCCACTTGGATCGGGTCCGCCATTCTGGTCGCGTTTTTGGTGGTCGTCGTCGCCAACGAGCCGCTGCGGGACAAACTGGATGAACTCGGACGGCAATTGGGTGTTGTCAAACGCTTGATTGCGCGATTGGAACGCGACTGGGACCAGTTGGCGACCAAAAAGCTGACATCGATCTTGGCCTCGGTCGAGTTGCCACCGCATCAACGCGACGTTGCCGACGACTTGGATTTGTTGGGCCGGGCGTCGTTGTTTCATTTGATTTCGATGGCGGCTACCGTTCCCGGTGTGCAGACCCTGGCGGGTTGGCTGACCGAGCCGGCCGATGCCAAGGTGGCGCTCGACCGCAGACGCGCTATTGAGACACTGGCACCGATGCGTGAGAAGCGACTGCGTTTCTATACCCTTGCCAGACAAGTCGGCGACAGCAGTGGTGATCCACAATCGTTCGTCCAGTGGGCCGGTGAAAAGCCATGGCTCGCCTCGCGCGGCTGGCTGACGACCTGGGCAAATTTGTCCGCCGTGATTGCTGTTGTCGCTCTGCTTGCTGTGGTGGGGATCGTAGCCGGTTTCCTGCCCGCGACGATGTTAAAGTCGGCCGGGGCTGTATTGGGCGCCTTGGTTGCGATCAATTTGCTGCTGACCGCTGCGGTGCTGGGGCCGGCACACCAGATTTTTTCGATCGCGATGAGCAATCGACAAGCGGTTTCTCGATATCAAGAACTATTCAGTTCGGCTCAGTGGTTGGACGAATCCGACGGAGCCGATCAAGACGGCTGTCTCAGCCGGATCCGAAAAGCCGTGCTGGCAGACGATCGACCGGGGCCTGATCGATGCGCCAAAGTCGGGATGGAAGCGCTGCAGCGAGTCGCTTCGGCAGGTGCGCTGCGTCAATCGGCGGGAACCTTCTTGTTGTATCTGCCACTGCAAGCGTTCGGGCTATGGGATGTCCGTGTTCTCAAGCGCCTGGAGTCGTGGCAAGCCGAATATGGCAAAGACGTTGCCCGGTGGTTCCAGGCGCTCGGCGAGCTGGAATCGTTGATGTCGCTAGCGGCCCTTCGTGATGAGTACCCTCAATGGTCCAGCCCGACTTGGATCCTGGACGCATCAGCCGATCATCCCGTCCCGGTCGATCAGCCCATCGTCAGCGGAAAGGCCATCGTTAAGGGAACATCCATTGGGCACCCGTTGCTTGCCGACGATGCGAGGGTCCTCAACGACGTCAGTGTCGGCCCGCCAGGAACATTGTTGCTGGTTACCGGCAGCAACATGAGCGGCAAAAGCACGATGCTGCGCAGTATCGGACTGAACATTGCATTGGCCGGTACCGGTGCCCCTGTCTGTGCGGCCGCGTTCGAGCTGCCGTCGATTGAAATGGGCACCAGCATCCGTGTCAGCGACAACCTGAGCGAAGGCGTTTCGTTCTATATGGCGGAATTGCATCGGTTGAAAAGTGTCGTCGACCAGGCCCGGCGTTTGGCGACCGAAAAGGACCGTGTGTTGCTGTTCCTGCTGGACGAAATTTTGCAGGGGACCAACAGTCGCGAACGGCAAATCGCGGTCGTCCAAGTATTGCGGCACCTGATGGACAGCGGGTCGATCGGGGCGATCAGCACGCATGATCTGGAATTGGCCGACGAGCCCGAGTTGATGTCGATTTCGACCCCGGTGCATTTCCGAGAAACGATCGTTCCGGGTGTCGACGGCAACGATCAAATGACGTTCGACTACCGCATGCGACAGGGCGTCTCGCCCACGACCAATGCCCTGAAACTGTTAGAAATCGTCGGGCTGGGCGAGGCAAAATCCGACTAGCGGGTTGGCAGGGCCTTTCGGTTTACCGGGAATGGCCTGGGCGTCTTGAACCGTCCAGGCAGATGCGTCGATGGTGCTGGATCGCGCATGATCGACGGGCGAGTTTGCCGCATCGCAACGACGCCGAAAGACGCTCCCGAAAAAACTTTTCGAAAATTTTTGTATTTCGAAGAACTGTGATTCGATGCAGGGATTTCATCTGTCACCACTCACCTATTTTGCCGCGGCCAGCTGACCTCTCTTGAAGTCATCCCCGCAGCCACGCGAGATCGAACGGATCCGCGACACATCTGGACTTCTCTTGTTCTTTGACGCGCGTCCCATCCCTGGGCGACGACTGCGTTGTTTCTTTCTGCCACCAAGATTCGTGGGCGACGACTGCGCTCGTCCTCGATCATTTTCCCTTTCCGACGGAACACGACGATGAAAAAAGCGGTTTTCCATCCTCTCACGATGTTGCTTATGGCCGCCATGTTGATGACGACGGTTGGCTGCGGACGCCCGTCCAGTGGACCTGCGGCCGTCACCGAACAGAGCGATCTGATGCGGTACCTGCAGGACCATCCCGAGCTGTCCCACGCTAAAGAATCCGCCATGGACGACACCTATTAGCGGAACAACATCCAATCCTTGTGCCCCGCGGTGGCACCGAAGTCCGAGTTTGTCGGGCCGAGAATTCCGCGAACTCTGCATCGCCGAGCGACGGGCGAATCCTTCACGTTTACCGGTCGCAACCACACCACTTTTCTTTCAGAAAGACACGTACATGAGAAAGCAAGCCAGATTGGGTTTCACCTTGGTCGAATTGTTGGTCGTTATCGCGATCATCGGCGTCTTGGTGGGCCTGCTGTTGCCCGCCGTCCAGTCGGCTCGCGAGGCAGCGCGCCGCATGAGTTGCAGCAACAACTTCAAGCAAATCGGTCTAGCCATCCACAACTATCACTCGGCTTACTCGCAGCTGCCTAAGCAGTACACCGGGACGCGATCCTTGACCATGAACTGGGACAACGACCCGCCCAACGGTAACAACGGCGAATCGCTCAGTTTCTTGGTCGCTCTGCTGCCGATGTTCGAACAGCAAGCCTTGTGGGAACAAATCAGCAATCCGCTGGATCCCGATGGCGACGGCATGCCTCCGTACTTCCAAGCCATGGGACCGAGTCCTAACAAGTTGCTGGCTTCGCACGCAACCAACCTGTATCAGCCTTGGTTGACCGAAGTGCCAACCCTGCGTTGCCCAAGTGACCCCGGAGTCGGATTGCCGGCTCACGGACGAACCAACTATGCGGCCTGTTTAGGTGACGCGATGCACTTTACCAACCGTGGCCTTCGCGGATGGAACGGCACGACCAATATGTGGGACGAAACCAGCGGAAACGCTCAACGTGCACGTGAGTCCTGCCGAGGTATTTTTGCCCCGCGTCAAAAGATGGCGTTCCGCGACATCCTTGACGGCCAGTCCAACACCATCATGGCCGGTGAAATCGTGACCGACCTGGGTGACCGTGACGTTCGTACCCAGCCGAACATTACCAACGGAAACACCATGGGTGTTTTCGACGATCCCAGTTTCTGTTTGGTCGACAAAGACGCCGAACGTCCTCAGTTTTGGACGCCCGCCGCAACGCTGGTTGCCAACGCAGAAGAACGCCGTGGCTACCGTTGGCATCATGCCGGTTCAGTTTACACTGGCTTTAACACCATTTTGCCTCCCAACCGTGAATACTGTGTTTCCGGTAACGTCTTGTCGCCCGGAACGCATACCGCGGGCAGTCGTCACCAAGGCGGTGCACACGTGCTGATGGCGGACGGTGCGGTCAAGTTCATCACCGATTCTATCGAAGCCGGTAACAGCAACTTTGTCACGCTGTACCTGAGTGTCGGTGGTATCAACAGCAGCAGCGTCGATGCCAGAAGCGTCCCCGGAATGCAAAGCCCCTACGGATTGTGGGGCGGACTGGGAACGCGAGCAAATCGCGAAATTCTGTCCGAAGAACTGTAGCGATTTGACGATCCAGACGACGTCTGGATCCACCAAGCTTTTTTGTAAAACGTGAGCGGAATGGCGTCGAGTTGCCGGTGGATCATCGTATCCGCCGACGACCGGCGCCGGACCGCTCATCTCTTTTGGCTCGGCCACCCTTGCAGGGTTTCGGTCAGAACTCGCTCACCACTTCGTGCCCTCGAACCGTCACCAGAGACGCGTAGACTTCTTTATCGATTTGCTCGGTGACGAAGTGGGTGCTGCCGTCGGCCATATTCAACTGCATGCCACCGACGTGGAACGAGTAAGCTTCGTTGTTGTTGGTTCGGTTGATAATGTATGGGCCGGAACAGCTAAGCCCATCATGTTCGAATCCGTGCACCGGAATGAAATTGCCCGGATCCGCCCAACCGCCTCGCTTGGATCGCCAATCGGTCACGTTCAGATTGCCACACCCGTTGTTATTCGTCCGTGGCCCAAATCGGTTCCCCGCCCAATATTGTGGCCGCCCCGCGTCTTCGACCAACAACATCGTGTTGGAAACGCCGTCCAGGCAGTCACGAAAACGCGTCAGCCGGTTGCCCGTTAACAGACCTGTGGGGTCGGGCCGATGATTGATATACCCGGCGTTCATGATGTCGCGTGACAGTTGGCCATGCGGCACGTAATCGGTCGTCGCCGTGCGGACGTTGCCGGCCTGGTCCAGCAATTGACTGTCCGGGGTCGATGGGCAGACAAACGTTTGAATGCGTGTTTGAATAATCGTGCGGTTATTCGGATGGTTCCAGCGAACGTCGAAGTCGTACTTTTCATAGACGTTGTTTTGCTCGAGAAACGGCAAAATCGCGACCGCCCAGGTATGGCCAACGACCCGCAAGCTCTTCCGCGGAAATTGTCGATAGACCGAGTGGTAATTGTGGGTCGCCAAACCGACTTGCCGCAGGTTGTTGCTGCAACTCATTCGCCGTGCCGCTTCGCGAGCCGATTGCACCGCCGGCAGCAAGAGTCCCACCAAGACACCGATGATCGCGATGACGACCAGCAGTTCAATCAGCGTAAACGCGCAACGAGCGGCAACGCGGCGGCGCGGGGCGATCGTCAACATGAGGACCTCGAATGATTGTGCGAACCATTCGCGATTGTATCGCACATCACACCCACGTTGCGGTCGAAAACACCTCAACGAACCGGCTTGCCCGCACGCTGTCCCAAAGGATGGGCCTCAGCAGATCGAATCCTGCTTGGGACTCTCGTATTACTCCGGCGCGTTGATCGCATTGATCAACATTCGCAAGCGGCCGAGCGATCGCTGGTTGAAATGGAACACAAGTCGCGGAAGATGCGCTAAATCCGGCTCACCGCTTTCCTCCGGCAGCGCATCACTTTGAACATATTCGCCGTCGACCAAAATATCGCTGAAGTCGAGTTGCAATTGAGCTAATCTCGCAGCGGACAGTTTTGACTTCAGTCGAAACACCAAGCGATCTTTGACGTAACGCATGCTGTGATAGACGCGATAGAAATTCAGTGTCTCTTCGATCGCTTCATCGACAGAATTGGTGATCTTGTAAAGGTTGACGTCTTCGGGACTGATCGTGCCGCCATCTCGCAATTGTTTGTCGATGAACTTACCCAAGTCGCTCCAGTAGCTGCCACCGGGGTGATCCAGTAGCACCAGTGGGATCATCGTTTGCTTGCCCGTTTGCATCAGGGTCAGCGTTTCGAGTGCTTCGTCTAAGGTTCCGAATCCGCCTGGCAAACAAATGATCCCGCTGCACTCTTTGACGAACATCAGCTTGCGCGTGAAGAAGTACTTCATGGTGACCAATTTTGGGTCACCTTCGATGTACGGGTTCGCGCTTTGTTCGAACGGCAGCATGATGTTCAAGCCCATCGACGCATCACGTCCGGCGCCTCGATGGCCGGCTTCCATGATACCGCCACCGGCGCCGGTGATGACCATCCAGCCGTGTTCGGCCATTTTGCGGCCGAGTTCGACAGCCGCTTGGTATTCGGGATGATCGGGTTTGGTCCGTGCCGATCCAAAGATGGTGACTTTGCGCCGTCGACGGTAGGGGCGAAAGACTTTGAATGCGTACCGAAGTTCTCGCAGCGTTCGCGACAAGATCTTCAGGTCGCCTCGGGCCGTCTTGTCATTTTCCATCCGGTCGATGGTGTGCCGCATGACTTGCAACAAGTCCTGCGAATCAACCGTGGTGATCGGTTCGTCGGCCGGTGTGGGACGCTGGTCCTCATCTTCACCGATCGCTTCGACGGGCAATTTTTCAGGCAATTCGTCCGAGGTCATCGCGGCACATGCTTTCCGGTTGAGGGGCCTTTCGGTGCAATCAAGTGCACGATCCTAAGCGTCTGGGGATACTTTGCAAAGAGTATCGGCGCCGCCGACACGCTGCTGTGAGTGCATTTGACGGCATGTGCCATTCCGCAATTAGGTCGAGACAATTCGTGTGCCGTTCCGATATGCCTCGCCAAATGGTTGCTTTGGCACAAACTTGCATGACTCGTTTGGGCGTGCAATGACAAATCAGTGCGCTAGAGCGCACGTCGACAACGGATTGCCTGGTTGCCTCGCGTGACAGACAATCGAGACGATGACCACGGACGATAATCAAAATCGAACACTTGGATTGGCCGGTGCCACGGGAGTCGGCGTTGGCGCGATTGTCGGTGGCGGAATCCTGGCGCTCGCCGGTGCCGCATTTGCGTCGACCGGGCCGGCCGCGATTTTGGCGTTCGCACTCAACGGGTTCATTGCCCTGCTGACGGCGCTCAGCTTTGCCGAAATGGCTTCGAAGTTTCCCGAGTCCGGCGGGACGTACACATTCAGCCGTAAAGTGTTGTCGGTCGAAGCGGCTTTTACCGTCGGCTGGGTCGTCTGGTTCGCTTCGATTGTCGCGGCCGTCTTGTACGCATTGGGGTTTGCCCACTTTGCCGTGGTGATGGTGAACGACTTGTGTGTCGCATCCGGTCAGACGGCGCCCACATGGTTGGCATCGGATTGGGCGAAACCGGCCTTTGCCGTTGCGACCACCGCGTGTGTCACCTTCGGACTCGCCCGCCGCGCCGCAAGCGACGGACAGTGGGCAAACATCAGCAAGGTGGTGGTGTTCATGATCCTGATCTTGGGTGGACTTTGGGCGCTCTCGCAGCAGCCTGGCGAGACGACGGTGTCAACGCTGCGGCCATTCTTTCATGACGGCTGGCGCGGACTGATCCAGGCGATGGGATACAGCTTTATCGCGTTGCAAGGATTCGACCTGATCGCGGCCGTTGGCGGCGAGATCAAACAGCCGGCGAAGACGATTCCACGCGCCATGGTTCTTTCGCTGGTGATCGCCCTGGTGATCTATTTGCCGTTGTTGTTCGTCATCACGACGGTGGGGACCGAAAGCGGGCAAACCATCCAGCAGGCAGCCGCGTCTGATCCGGAAGGCATTGTCGCGGTCGCTGCATCCAGGTTTCTTGGGCCGGTTGGCTATTGGTTGGTCGTCGTGGCGGCATTGTTATCGATGCTGACGGCGCTGCAAGCGAACGTGTTCGCCGCTTCAAGAATCGCCTGGGCGATGTCGCGCGATCGGACGTTGCCGTCGCCGCTTAGCAAGACCGCGCAGCGCAGTGGTGTACCGGTCATCTCGGTCTGCGTTACGGCAACGCTGGTGGTGATCTTGATCGGATTGCTGCCGGACGTGGCCGCGGCCGGTGCGGCGTCGAGCTTGATTTTTCTGATGACGTTTGCGATCGCCCACTGGCTGACCATTCTGGTTCGCGCTCGCAGCTCGCTCCGCCCGCCCCCCTTTCAAACGCCCTGGTTTCCGTTTGTCCCCGTGTTCGGTGCCCTGGCCTGTATCGGCTTAGCGATTTTTCAGGGAATCGCTGTGCCGGCAGCCGGAAGTATTGCCGTGATCTGGTTGGGTATCGGCGGTTTGTTGTTTTTGACTTTGTTTGCGCATCGCGCAAGGTTGGTCGATGCATCAAGCGTTGCCGTGGATCCGGAATTGTTGACCCTGCGAGGTCACACGCCGCTGGTGTTGGTTCCGATCGCGAACCCGGATAACGCCGGCGCGATGATACAACTGGCCGATTCCTTGGTGCCCGCCAATGTCGGCCGTGTCTTGCTGCAGTCGGTCGTCGTCGCGCCGTCGCACTGGAAACCGTCGGACGATCCGTTGCCGCTGGAGCGGTCTCAGACATTGATGCGAGAATTGATCACGGCGGCATCACGACTGAGGATTCGACCAGAAACCCTGACCACCGTGGCAGCCGAGCCGATGAGGGAAATCGCCCGCGTCGCTAGGCTGCATCGTTGTGAGTCAATGTTGTTGGGGCTCAGTGAGATCGCCGACGACCGACACGGAAGCCCCATGGAGTCACTGCTCAGTGAGATCGATGTCGATGTCGTGATCCTGCGAGCGCCACCGAACTGGCACCTCAGTGATGTCAAACGTGTGTTGGTTCCCGTGGCAGGACGTGGCGGACACGATTACTTGTTGGCACGCTTGCTGGGAAGTCTGTCTCGCAAAATCGAGAGCCCCGTTTCGTTCGTCCGAGTCGTGCGCAAGGATGTCACGGCCACCCAGTTGCGACGCGCCAACCGTGACCTCGTTCGATTGGCGCACGATAACATGCGCGGTGAGTCGGAAATCGAGGTTTTGCAAAGCGATGACGCCGTTGCTGCGATCGCGGAACGAGCTAGCCAGTGCGGCCTGATCATCTTGGGGGTTCAGAGAATCGATCGCAACAATAAATTATTCGGCGATTTCACTCGCAAGATTGCGATGATGACCGATTGTCCGCTGATTGTGATGAGCCGGCGCGGATAGTCGATCCATCAGTTCGTTCACCCGATCGCTCGCGGTGCCACGTGCCGTCGCCAATAGGTCAGTCAAGCAGTCGCTCGGCAAAGTGATGTGCGATCGTCATCACGGCGGCGTTCGGATTGCAGGTCGTGACTTGAGGCAACACGGAAGCATCGACGACCGACAGATTTTCCGTACCTTTGACTGACAACCTGGCGTCAACGACCGAGCGTTGATCGATTCCCATCGCGCAGGTTCCGCACGGGTGGTACAGCGTTTGGCTATAGCGTGCGATGGACTTTGCAATCGTGCGGTCGTCACATCGCTTGGCGCCCGGCAATATTTCGTCGCCGATCCAGTCGGCCAGTGCCGTTCGTGATGCGATTTCTCTGGCAAGACGGACACCGGCGACGGTTGTTTCTAAATCATCCAGGTTTGACAAATACATCGGATCGATCCGTGGCGGGTCGTCTGGTCTTGATGAATCGATTTGCAATCGACCACGAGACTTCGGATGCGTTGCGTTGACTCCAATTGTCATCGCCGCCGCGGCACGATCGGACGGATACGTCAAATAATGAGTCGGCGTGACGTGTATTTGTATTTGATTGTCAGCAAACAGACCGCCGCACTCGGCCAAGTTCGATGCGAGTGGTCCCGTTCGGACCGTTTGCCATCGCGCAACTTGGCGTGACGTCCACTGCGACGGGAACCGCTGTCTGTCTGGCAAAGCAAAGACAACTGGCATGATCAGATGGTCGCACAGGTTTTCGCCAACGCCCGGCGAATCGATTCGCATCCGAATCGAATGGTCTGCCAAAATTTCGCTAGGGCCGATACCGCTTCGCATCAGAATCGTCGGCGATGCGATTGCGCCGGCGGACAAGATGACTTGTTTTTCGCAGACGACTGTTTCGGTCGCTGATCCCGATTCGACCACGACGCCCGTCGCACGATCGCCGTCAAAGACGATTCGGTCAACGGTGCCGGTCACGATACGCAGCCGGTCTTCAGGAACCTGTTCTAACAGCGACGACGGATACCATCGTCGGCCGTTTCGATTGACTCGTTCGTAAGCCATTGTTTGCCCGCCATCACCGTTTTCGGCCGCGGCAAGAAACCGCTTTGACGATTCGCTGATCCAAGTCGGTCGCTCTGGCCGAACGATATTTCGCACGTGATGAGCCGATCGATGCAGTTCATCCGATTTCCAGGCGTCGCCGCTTGCCGGCACCCATCGATCCAGATCGGCCGGCCTTGGATCGATCCAGATCATCGCGTTGATCCGGCTGCTGCCGCCCAAGCCGCGTCCGCGTGGCCAACGCATGGTTCGTCCCGCGATTCCCGGATCCGGCCGTGTCGAGAGATTCCAGTCTTCCGGTCCACCTAACAAGCGGATCCAATTGGCCGGGCGGTGACCGTCAGTCCTCGGCCGTTGCTGCCGGGCGGACTCGATCAAGGTGACGCGGTAACCCCGCTGTCCGGCCAGATGGCTTGCCAGCATGCAGCCGGCCGAACCTGCACCCACGATTACAATGTCACAGCTAGGTCGATGGTCCATTTTGACTTTGTTGATTACTCTTAAATTGGAAATTTCAGATTTGAGATCTGGAATGCTTGTTCCCTACGTATTTCACGACAGAAAGTGTCATGACAACTCAGGCCCCGTCGAATATGGCTCAATCGAAAACGAATACTCGATTCTCAGAAATCTCGATGGCTGCTCCCGACGCCATTCTGGGGCTGACGGAAGCCTACGTTGCCGATCCTAATCCCGACAAAATGAACCTCGCCGTCGGAGTCTACAAGGACGCATCGGGACAAACACCGATTTTGCAGTGCGTCAAGGAAGCCGAACGCCGCTTGGTCGACAGCGAAACGACAAAGGGATATTTGCCAATCGACGGCCCGGCCGACTATCGCGACCACGTCCGGACATTGATGTTCGGCGATCGGATCGATGCGTCACGCATTGCTGTTGCACAGACGCCCGGCGGTACAGGCGCGCTACGCGTGGCAGCGAATTTCTTGCTGACACAACTGGCGCCGATCAAAATCTGGATGCCGACCCCGACCTGGGCAAATCATCCAGCCGTG
Organism: uncultured Pirellulaceae bacterium; assembly: GCA_963975425.1. Taxonomy (GTDB): domain Bacteria; phylum Planctomycetota; class Planctomycetia; order Pirellulales; family Pirellulaceae; genus CAXBGS01. The sequence continues at coordinate 866,020 of CAXBGS010000001.1, read as the reverse complement.
TTCGCCGCCGCCGCGCTGCCCAGCGATTCGTATCGTTACTTGTCGGCCGATCGCACGTCGCTGGATTTAGACGGCATGTTGGACGACCTAAAGAACAAGGCCAACGCTGGTGATGCGGTCTTGCTGCATGCCTGCTGTCACAACCCCTCTGGTGTCGATCCATCGATTCAGCAGTGGCACGAGATCGCTGACGTCGTGGCCCAAAAAGGTTTGCTTCCGGTGATCGACTTTGCATACCAGGGATTCGGCAGCGGTCTGGACGAAGACGCCGCCGGACTGCATGCCGTCTTGGACAAGAGTGATGAAGCGATTGTGTGCAGCTCGTTCTCGAAAAACTTTGGCTTGTACAGCGAGCGGGTCGGTGCGATCTCGTTGGTTGCCGGCGATTCGTCGTCCGCCCAGACAGCGCTCAGCCAGCTAAAGAAAGTTATCCGGACAAACTACAGCAATCCGCCGCGACACGGCGGCGCGATTGTCGCCACCGTGTTGAGTGACCCCGAACTGACGCGGCAATGGCACGGCGAGCTGGATGAAATGCGAACACGAATCGCGACTCTGCGCCAAACGTTCGTCGATACGATGAAGAGCACCGGCGCGGGCCATGACTTTTCATTCCTGCTGCCGCAAAAGGGAATGTTCTCGTTCAGTGGTTTGAACCAGATGCAAGTCGACGAGCTGAAGAATAAACACAGCATCTATATCGTCGGCAGCGGACGCATCAACGTCGCCGGCATGGTCGAAGACCGCATGGAACGACTTTGCCAAGCCGTCGCCGGAGTGATCGAAGGTTAAGATCGGCCTCGTTCAACGACCAAGAGATTCGCCGTTGTCGTGATTGATCGCAAGGTGATCAGCGACGATTGGTGGGATCAGCGTAGGAATGGTTGGGCAAACTCGGTAGAATTTGCCGAGTTGGCTGTTTCGATTTCGAGCACTTCTGTCAAAGGATTCACGCGTGCCACCCGAAGTTCGTCGCGCATTTCTGCTTACCGCCGCCGTTGTGACGGTGTTAGCAGTCGGTTGGGCCTCGTTCTTTGAATCCACGCCACCGGCTGACTTTAGTCTGCAAAGCGGCACGGACCCCAAAACGCTGGACCCGCATCGGGCGACGGGAAATATCGAAAGTCGGTTGATCTTTTCGCTCTTTGACGGGCTGCTGCGGATGCTTCCCGAAGGCGATCCCGATCCGGAAACGGGTCTGCAGCCGATGTCGCCACAGCCTGCGATCGCCAAATCGTATGAAGTCTCTGACGACGGGCGGACCTACACGTTTCATCTTCGTGATGATGCGCGCTGGTCCGACGGGACGGCCGTGACCAGCCACGATTTCGCGTGGAGCTGGCAGCGGATGCTGCACCCCGGCACCGCCTGCGAGTACACGTTCCAATTGTTTAGCGTCCCTTTTGCCCAAGCCTATTCGCAAAGTACCGTCGAAATCGGCGACAAGGTCGAAGTCGAACTGTGGGACCGACCACAGGACACGGACGCCGAATCCAGCCAGCAAAATTTTCCGCGCGGAACAATCCTGTACGGAACCCTAAAAGAGATCATCAAACCGCCCGAACCGGAAAGTGACGACGAGGGCGTGTGGCAAGAGCAATGGGTTTACGTCGTCGACGTGGCGGATGTCGACGACGAAGGAAACGTGGACTGGGACGGTGCGACCCGCCAGCAATCTTTCGCCGTGTCGCTCGATTCGCCGGTTGCAAAGCCCGATACCGTGCGGACACACGGGGTGCTGGTCGCGTTTGACAAGCTGGGCGGATTAGAAACGCCCGACGATCACACGTTCATCGTTCATTTGAACGATCCGATTCCGTATTTTCCGAATTTGGTTGCCTACTATCCGACGTTTCCGGTCAACCGTCATTGTGTCGAGACATTCGGTTCACCGTTGTGGACCAAGGCCGAGAACATCGTCACCAACGGTCCGTACAAATTGCAGTTCCGCAGGCTTCGCGACCGGCTTCGGCTGGTGCGCAACGATGACTACTTTGAGCTGAACAAACAGAGTTTTGAAACGATCGACTTTTTGTCGATGGAGGGTCAAAACACGGCGCTGAATATGTACGAGACAGGTCAGTTGCAGTGGGTCACCGATCCGCCGACTGCACTGCTGGAAGAAATCAAAAAGCGCGATGACTTTATCAGTGCCCCTCAGTTGTCCGTCTATTTCTATCGCCTGAACACCAAGCGACCGCCACTCGATGATGCCCGCGTCCGTCGCGCACTGGCCAAAGCGATCAACCGCACCCAGATCGTCGAACAAGTCACCAAGGCGGGGCAAATCCCTGCATTCACTAACGTACCGCCTGGGTTGGCCGGATACGAAAGTGCCGAGGGACTAACACCCAGCGTCGAAGAAGCCAAGCAGTTGTTGGTCGAAGCAGGCTATCCCGGTGGCCGTGGAATTCCCAAGATGACGATGCTGTACAACACAAGCGAAGGCCATCGAGCGATTGCGGAAGTCATCCAACAACAATTGCAAAACAATTTGAACGTCAAAGTCGAATTGCAAAACATGGAATGGGGCAGCTTTTTGGATAAGACGACGCAGAAGGACTATGACATCGCCCGCGCCGGCTGGATTGCCGACTATCCCGATCCCAATACGTTCTTGGACATGTGGGTGACCGATGGGCCACAGAACAATACGAACTGGAGCAATGCCGAGTACGACGGACTGATCATTGCGGCAGGCCGCGAGGCGGACCAGTCGAAACGAATGAAATTGTTACAGCAAGCTGAACAGATCTGGGTCGATGAGATGCCGGTGATTCCAATCTACTTCTATACGTCGCTGAACATGGTCAAGACGAACGTGGTGGGGTTTTTTCCCAGCGCCCAAGACTTGCACCCGTTGCACCTGCTTCGTTACGAAGACCAACAGTAGGAAGGACGACAAACCGGTGCGAGACCTGCTGAGTTATTTGTTAAAGCGATTCCTTTGGATGTTGCTGACCCTGTGGATCGTCTACACGGTGTCCTTCGTCCTCATGCGCAGTGTGCCAGGCAATCCGTTTAGCAGCGAACGGAACGTTCCGCCCGCGATCGAACGCCAGTTAAAGGCACGTTACAACTTGGACGCGCCGCCGCTGAAACAGTACACCGATTACTTGGTCGGGATCGTTACCCGTTTTGACCTGGGCTGGTCGATTCGATTGGAAGATTACAGCGTCAATCAAGTCTTGGCCGAAGGCTTTCCGGTTTCGGCATCACTGGCGATTTTTGCACTCGTGTTCGCAATCTTGCTGGGCGTTTCGGCGGGAGTGGTGTCGGCGGTTTATCGCGGAACCGCGGCAGACACGGGGATGATGGCGGCCGCGGTGTTGGGAATCGCGATTCCCAACTTTGTGCTGGCGTCACTGGCGATTTTGTTGTTCGTGTTCATGATCCAGATATTCCCCGCGGGTGGCTGGGGCACGCTGCGTCAGATCGCGCTGCCGGCATTGTGCTTGGGGTCGCCGATCGCCGCTTATATTGCTCGACTGACCAGGGCCGGCATGTTGGAAGTATTGACCAAAGACCATGTGCGCACCGCATTCGCCAAAGGATTGCCGCGGCGGACAGTGATTCTTAAACACGTCTTGCCGGGGGCGATGTTGCCGGTGGTTTCGTTCTTGGGCCCGGCGACCGCGCGAGTGTTGACCGGATCATTGGTGCTGGAAAAGATATTCGCGCTTCCCGGGATGGGCAGCCACTTTATCTATGCCGCGACCCAGCGAGATTACACGCTCGCGATGGGAATGGTACTGACCTATACCGTGATTTTGTATGTGATGAACACGCTGGTGGACGTTTCGTATGCCGTGATCGATCCGAGGGTGAAGCTGCAGTGAGCTCGACGATGGATAACACCAATCAAGACGGCGAACCGGATCGTCAAACGCTGGAAAAAATTCTCAGCGAAGCGCAGGGCATTCGCGGCGTTTCGCTTTGGCAGGACGCTTGGAACCGACTGCGACGCAATCGTACCGCGATGCTATCGATGTACTTTCTGTGTTTGCTTGCGGTGCTCGCGGTCGGTACTCCCATGCTGCCGCTGCAAAGTCCGATCGACAAGGACTTGGATAACCGAAGATTCTTGTCACCCAATACATCCGCCGTCGTCATGGGCGGTCGCAAAGGATTGCAGTTCGCCGAGGGACGGCTGACAAAGGAATTGGAACAGTTTCAAGCCGAGATTGATAAGCTGAAACAAGAACGCCTCGCGGTTTCAGGGGCCCAGCAGCGTAGCGCCATTGACGCCGTGATCGCCGAGCGGATGGAGGTCGAGCATCCGTTCAATCAGCTTTGGAACGATATGGGACCGGTGTCGTGGGCCATGACCCAGGCTCGCGTCAGTCTGTTCGGCGACTATGCCCTGCCCTCGTTGATGGGCACCGACAAATTGGGACGTGACCTGCTGGCCCGCGTTTTCTGGGGCGCCCGTGTGTCGCTGATCGTCGGCATCGTGGCCACACTCGTATCGTTGGTGATCGGTGTCAGTTACGGCGCCGTGGCGGGTTACTTCGGTGGCATGGTGGACTCGGCGATGATGCGGATCGTCGACATGCTCTATTCGATCCCATTTATCTTTGTCGTGATCTTCTTGGTCACTTTCTTGGGCGAAGACAGCGTCAAGAAGTGGCTGGACAGTTACGGGGTGGATCAGATCATGATTTTCTATCTGGTGATCGGTGCGATTTATTGGTTGACGATGTCACGAGTGGTTCGCGGACAAGTGCTCTCGCTGCGGCAAGAACAGTTCGTGGAGTCGGCGCGAACCGTTGGTGCTTCACCGCCCCGCATTATTTTCCGGCATTTGGTTCCCAACGTGCTGGGCATTGTGATCGTGTACCTGACGCTGACGATTCCGTCGGTGATGTTGTTCGAAGCCTTTTTATCGTTCTTGGGATTGGGCGTCGCGCCACCAGACGTCTCCTGGGGCCTGCTGTTAAATGACGGTGTCGAAGCGCTTTCCAGTATCAAACTATTTTGGTGGGTCGTGGTTTTTCCCGGGATGGCTTTAGCCGTCACGTTGTTTGCGTTGAACTTCCTGGGTGACGGACTTCGCGATGCCCTTGATCCTCGTATGAAAAATCGCGACTGATGCAAAACGAAACACGATCCACGAGCGAGCCCGTCTTAGACGTCGACGATTTGCAAGTCAGTTTTCGAACCGACGATGGCATCGTCCGCGCCGTGCGAGGCGTCTCATTCGATTTGTTTCCGGGGGAAACGATTGGCTTGGTCGGCGAAAGCGGCAGCGGTAAGAGCGTGACGAACTTGGCCATCATGGGTTTGGTGCCCAAGCCGCCCGGCAGCGTCGATGGCGGACGCGCGATGTACCGTGGACGCGATCTGTTGAAAATGAATGATTCGGAATTGCAGTCGATTCGCGGTCGAAATATCGCCATGATTTTTCAAGACCCAATGACTGCCCTGAATCCATTAATGACCGTCGAACAACAAATGACGGAAATCACTCGGTTGCATTTGGGGCTGAACAAGAACGACGCCCGAGATCGTGCCGCCGAGATGCTAGAACTGGTCGGGATCAACGCCCCGGCAAAACGTCTGCGCGATTATCCACACCAATTCAGTGGCGGAATGCGACAGCGTGTGATGATCGCGATGGCCCTGTCGTGCGAACCCGATGTGCTGATCGCCGACGAACCGACCACGGCGTTGGATGTGACGATTCAAGCTCAAATCCTCGACCTGTTGGCAGACCTGCAGCAACGTCGCGGCACCAGTATTATCTTGATCACTCACGATTTGGGTGTCGTCGCCGGCGTCTGCAGCCGTGTGATGGTGATGTACGCCGGGCGCGTGGTCGAAAAAGCCGCTGTGAACGATTTGTTTGAAACGCCACGACATCCCTACACCATCGGCCTGCTGAACTCGTTGCCTCGGTTTGACGAACAGAAGAGCGAATTGCTGCAGGCGATACCCGGCCAACCGCCCGACATGGCGCGTGTTCCAGAGGGTTGTTCGTTCCGACCACGCTGTCCCTACGAAATCGCAAAGTGTGCTGAAGTCGATCCGCCGTTGTACGCAATCGACGACAATCGATGGACGGCGTGTCACGTCGATACCCGTACGGCCACTGCGAGAGACACCGAGGTGGTGCGATGAACGCAACGGCAACCGAAACATCCGAACACGAAAACGTCGATCAATCGCAACTGCTGCGTGTCGAGGATCTGCGGGTTCATTTCCCGTTCAGTCGTGGTTCGATTTTCAGTCCTCAACGCGGCGTGATCCGCGCAGTCGACGGAGTTTCGTTTTCGATCGGCGAAGGCGAAACGCTTGGCTTGGTGGGTGAATCGGGCTGTGGGAAATCAACGACAGCACGTGCGATTATCAATCTGGTCCGACCGACATCCGGGCGAGTCATTCTGCAGGGAACGGACATCACGTCGTACTCCGATGCCGAAATGTTGCAGCATCGCCGTGTGGTCCAAATGGTTTTTCAAGATCCGTTTGCGTCACTGAATCCGAGGATGACAGTTGGCAACATCATTGGCGAACCCCTTGTCGTACATCGTCTGGCACGTGGCCGCGATCGCAAACTAGAAGTCTTACGACTGATGGAATTGGTCGGACTGAATCCAAAGTTTCTCAATCGTTATCCACACGAATTCAGTGGCGGGCAACGGCAACGCATCGGAATCGCTCGCGCGCTTGCGGTGCAGCCGAAATTGATTCTCTGTGACGAGCCGGTATCGGCGCTGGATGTTTCGATCCAGGCGCAAATCATCAATTTGCTGATGGAATTGCAGCAGCGATTGGGGCTTTCGTATCTGTTCATCGCACACGATTTGAGCGTCGTTCGGCACATCGCGACCCGTGTTGGTGTGATGTATTTGGGTCGAATCGTGGAATTGGGTGATGCCCCGTCGCTATATCGCGGCCCGATTCATCCGTACACCGAAGCGTTGTTGTCCGCCGTTCCCGTACCCGATCCGAAAGTCGCGTCGGCCCGCAATCGCATCGTTTTACAAGGCGAAGTCCCCTCACCCGACCGGGAATACCCAGGTTGTGCGTTTGCGGATCGTTGCTGGCTGGCCGAGTCAAAATGTCTTACCGACCGGCCCCAATTGGGCGATCACGCACACTCGGCTGCTTGCTGGGTCCGCGATCCAAGGTGATATTCGGGTCGGCTGCGCCGTTTTAGCGACCCTCGTCAGTTTTAAGGTCTTTTACCGAAGTAACATTGGGCGATAATGCCCGATCGTGGCGGGTTGAACCTCTTTTCGGTCATCGACGTATCGACACGTTCAACCCAGACCCGTCCATGCGAATTTTTGCACGCCTGTTGGAGAAACCGAAGATGTCTCGTTTTGTCATGCCACTGATCATCGCAGCCGCATTCAGCTTTACCGTTGGCGCCGCCGAGGTTCTCGCTGCGGATACGCAAGATGGTTTGAAACAGGGCGACCCGATCGGCGCGTTCTATGTGACCAAGGCGGCCGGCGCGGTCGACGATGGTGTCGAGGACGGTGAAGAACTTTGCTATCGATGCCGGTACGGTTCGCGTCCGATGGTGATGGTTTTTGCACGCGAAACCGGTGGCAAGGTTGCCGATTTGGTCAAGCAGATCGATTCGGCCGTTGCCGAAAACGACGAATCTCAATTCAAAGGTCTGCTAACACTCTTGGGTGATGACGCGGGTCAATTGAAAGCCGACGCAACAGCATTGGCCGCGAAAGCTTCCGTCAAACAAGTACCGCTCGTCGTCGCAAAAGAAACCAAGACGGGGCCAACCAATTACAAGATCAGCGAAGACGCCGCGATCACCGTGGTCGTCGCCAACGACAGCCAAGTCGTCACAACGCACACCTTTAGCGCCGACGATATCGACATCCCGGCGGTGATGAACGAAGTCAAGCAAATGCTGAACTAGCGTTTGTGCGTTGGCCAAATCTTGCGTTTGATTTGTCGCCAGCATTGATGGATCAAAGGCGAACCAGGTCGATCGCTGATCTCGGCCGCCACCGTGCGGGCCTCGGCCGCCACCGCGCTGGCCGATTCGCTTAGCTTGCGATGAATTTGGCGTGTTTGGTCACGCCAACGCTCTCGTTGCGGTGTTGTCATGCCGGCGGCACGTTCAATGCGAATACATGCCTTGCGTCCCGTATCGGCGACGGTTGCTTCCGCATCGATGATTCCATCACGATCGTATTTTAGCGCGACGTCAACCGGCGTGCCTGCGGGTAATCCCGGCGGCAAATCATGGACGGTAAATGTTCCAATGCGGGTTGATTGCGTTCCACGGACGTCACCGCCCTCGAACACTCGGATGACAACGCTGCGTTGGTTGTCTTCGATGGTTTCGAATCGAGAGATTTTCTGAGAAGGCAGCGGTGTGTTGCGAGGAATCATGACATGGCCGCGCGGTTGTCCCGAGGCAACTTCGCGACCGAGCACACCCAAGTGATGCGCATTGACGTCCCTAACCCGATTCGGTTCGGAGGCTTCGTTTTCAAGCAGACTTGCAAAGATGGCGGCACCATGGGCAACGGCTTGATCAGGCGACACACTGCAATCAATCGTGGTGTTGGATTCACGTTGCAGCATCGCGTGCACTTGGGGCATACGTGTTGATCCACCAACGAGCAAGACTCGGTCGATCTGATTCCATTGGTAACCGCATTCTCGCAAAAGTTTGCGGACGGTGAATCGCGTCCGATCGAGCAGGTGTTCCGTCATGCGGTCGAATTGGTCTCGGCCGATCTCTGTGCGCAATTCGTGTCCGAGTATCTGCAAATGAACTTTCGTGCTAGGTCTCGCCGACAATGTGTGCTTCACTTCTTCCGCCTCTCGTTGCAGCGTGAAACGCACCGAATTGAGCAATTCTTGAGAGATCGCAAATGTTGATGTGAGCTGTTCGGCCAGCCAGTCGGAAAGGCAGTTGTCCCAATCCAATCCTCCCAGACGAGCGTTTCCGTCGATGCCGATCACGTTGATTCGGTCACCCTCGACGTTCAAGAGCGAGACATCAAATGTTCCGCCACCTAAGTCGTAGACGACGACGGTTTCAGATGTTGCCAGAGTCGCCTGGGGATTTGCGTGTTGGCCGTGAGAGCAAAACGCCAGCGCGGCGGCGGTCGGCTCATTCACGACTGCAATCACATCAAGTCCTGCCAATCGTCCCGCATCGATGGTTGCGCGACGTTTGGGTTCGTCAAAGAATGCGGGTACAGAAATGACCGCTTTTTCTATGGTTTCACCGCGCGTCCGCTCGGCATCAATTCGCAATTTGGCTAACACAAAAGACTGGACCAGTTCCGCTGGATAATCCGTGTCGTCAACGGTTAGTTTGAAATGTTCATTTCCGATCTCACGCTTGACGCAGGTCGCGCCACGCGAGCTATCGATCGCGAGTGCTTTCACTGCCTCTTTTCCGACCAAAATGTTGTCACCGTCCAGATAAACAGCACTCGGTGTCGTAGGGTCGCCTTCCGCGTTCACCAAAGTGCGCGGCAATCCGAGTCGATCAATCTCTGCGACCACACTGCGGGTGGTGCCTAGATCGATTCCAATTGCGGTCGTTCGCAAAGCTTGGTTCTTCGGCAAATCAGACATATCCGATATCACAATGCCGATAACAACGGGTTGGGTTAGTGTACAAATTCGATCACAAGTTCTGCGTTTTCGTTTAGGTTCGTGATGTTTTCAGCGAACGTCGAAAAGGTCTGAATGTTTTGTTGGCAAGATGCGACCCGTTCCTGGTACGTCGGCAGAGCGTCATCGATTTTTTTGATGGCTAGTTCAGAAACCTTTACCGCTGAGAGACGCTTTAATTGCGGCGAGTCAAGAAAGTTTTGATGCCTGTTTCGTGTCGATTGGGCTTGAGCGAGGACGCGATTAGCATCCGTTAACTGTTTTCGAAGATAAATTTCACGACTCTTCATGCGGCCCATCGTGAACATCGAATCCGGATCGTTGCCGGCTCGATAGACCCAGTCACCGATTAATTTATTGGGTTCGGCAGGATCGGTTCGAAGCAAGAGCGCCAGCCCGAGCATGTTCTCAAACTCGACGCGAACGCGACGGTTATTTGACAAATCGCCTGTTGAGGGTGAGAGCCTCACAGGAGTAGGCGTATTCGTTACGGTGCGGACGATCAGTCGTTCAGCCTTTTGGCTGTGGGTATCGGGTTCATCGACCTGCGCGATCCACCGCGTTGATGCAAGTGAAAGCTTGAGCTTTCGTTGCCGTCGGGAATCCGCAACGTCCGCCGACAGTGCATCGTGAACTATCGCGGGCTGCGGGCTGACCATCGGATGCATTCCAGATCGGCTGGACAAGTCTATGACCTCGGACACGAATTGCCCGTCTTGCTTGAACGTTGATGTTTCGGAGTGTCTGCGTTTGGGCGAAGCTTCTTGCATCGCTGAAGCCTGTCGTGCCGATTGACTTTGATTCGATCGACGAACGGCCTCGTTTGTTTGTTGCGATTTGCCAAACAGAGAATCTTGCAGTCGGCGTTTTAGCACAGGATTCTGGTAGATCACCGCGAGCGTGATGGCGAGCAATGCTACCGGGATCGCCGATTGAATGAAGACCGATGCAAAACCGTCGCCTCTTCGCGCGGAGATTTGGCGAGGCCTAACGGAAACGTTTTGGACGAGGGGCTGCTCTGGATTGTCGATTGTCCGTCGCGGCGCAGTTTGTGTCGGACCGGCCGGGCAATATTGAGCGATACCTGCGATTGAGTTGGCCAGCACCCAGTCGCCGCCGGTCGAAACAGGATGCCAGACGCGCGTGTCCGGCGCAATGCGTCCATCCTTTGCCGCCTCGATCAGCGCCTCGATCGAAAAGGGACCATGCTCAATCTGGTCGTGATGCCGTAGATACCAATTTGCGGCATAGGTCGTCACGGAACTTTGAGTCGCAGGTGCTGCCGCCGTTATCGAGGGCTCGGTCGGTTGAACGCTCGCGAATTCGGCTTCTCGTTGGCTCTGTTCACTTAGTCTTTGGTCGTACGCCAAACGACGTTCATCGTCCAGCAATAACAGGCGAACGGCAGAGATTTGATTGGATAGACGTTCGGCGTCCGCTCCGTTTTCGCCATTGGTAAGGTCGTGCAGAAATTGCAGCTGCTTATTCGCAGCCGAATCGATTACTTCCTTGTCGCTTTCGAACTTCGAAATACCCAGCAGTCGGTAATGATTCGGGGGTTGCTCGTCCGGAGCGATTCCGAGCCATTTGTGAAGGGGATCGAAAGACACTCTGCTATCCCACCAAGTCACCGCATTGATTGATTCGCTGCAAATGATTGTAGGTTCGATCGTGAACCCACGCCACACTTGGCCCTCGCAGATGACGATTCTCGGTGTTTGACCGACATCTGACGATGACAAGGCTAGTCTCGGAACGATAATAGTCAGAGATGTTTGTCATAAGTGACGTGAACACATGAATCCGATGCGAACTAGGGAAAGGTAGACATTCGCCAATGCTCCTGCAAACGCATTGCCATCTGATCGTGCGACGTGTTTCACGGGCATGTTGTTTCCCGCTGTCACGTTGTGGGTGGGTCCTGATTTTGGCGATCGGGATTCTCTCGCCGGTGATGGGCCAGGATGTCGCCGATGTCGCCCCGGCAAAACCGGCTGCAAAGCAGTATCGATATTGGAACACGCGTTGGTCGTTTGATGATGTCGACATCGGAAAACTGGTCGACCGTTTGGCGAGTATCGGTTTGGAGGTTCCGATTCGAGTCCGCGGTGATGTGTCAGTCGAGTTGAGCGTTGGTGTTCCGCTGAACGGATTGCGAGAACCCAAGGCTTATCGTTTTGACGGGTCGTTGGCGTCCAGGCACCTGTATTTAGACAACTTGCACTTATCCGACTTTCAATCGGACCTAGCCTATGATGACGGCGTGGTCACCTTGTCGCGTCTGGACAGTCACTGGGAATCTGCACCCACGACCGGCACCAAATCGTCGGATTCGCCATCCTCGCCGACTGTGCCGGCCACACCGCGACCAAACACATCGACCGCGCCACGGACGGGCTCGATTCGTGGAAATGCGACGGTCCAGTTGGTGCCGCAAGGTTCACTCGATGCGAAATTGCAATTGCAGGACTTAGCCACGGGACCACTAGTCGAATTGCTTGAACAGGCGGGCGTATTTCCGCAGCCGATTGCGATTGGAGGTTTGGTCACGGGCAAGGCCGACTTGAAATGTGATGTCCAGCAATTGGATCGACCGGAAACTTGGCAATTGTCTGGCGAGTTGCGGTCACCATCACTGCGTATCAACGAATTGCCTGAGATTAAATTTGATGCACCGACCATTCGAATCAGCGATAGTTTTCTGACGCTGGACAAAGTCTCGATGTCTTATGTTCAGAATCCAGATGTCAAACTCAATGCTCGTTTGGCTTACCAGTTGGTATCACCAAATCGCTTTGAAATCGAACTCGATGCGAACGACCTGCCCACCGAACAAATTGTCGCAATGGTTGGTGATGCGACGGCGCTGATCGGTGATTCGACCGAATCGTCAAACTCTTCCGCAGCGATGCCCATCCAGACCCGAAAAGCTTCGTCGGTGACTGGCAAAGTGGATATAAATCTGCGTGGACGAGGCGAGTTTCAATCGGAAACTTGGAGCGCGGTCGGACGAATCGCATCGCCGGGATTGCAAGTCGCGGGCGTTGATTTGGGGTTGCTCGAACACGAGTTGCGAACCGATCAGACCACGTTTTCGCTAGTCCCTCTGGAACTCGATCCCCAATCAGAACCAAGTACGCTGCAGCAGCGTGGCCTGCGGATAGGTTCGATCCAAGCCGATTATCAATTTTCCGAATCGACGATTGACTTGACGAACTTGGACGCAACGTTGTTCGGTGGCGAAGTCCGCGGATCGGCATCGATCGCCCGCAGCAACGATGAAGGCCAGCGTCATACCATCGATGCACAATGGAATGGTCTGGCCTCTGAATTTCCGGCGCCGCTGCCGGGCGGGCCCAGGACCGTTTTTGTCTCGACGTCAGGTGATGTGAAATGGCAGGTTCCGGCCGACCGATTGGACCAACCGCTTGCGCACCGCGGCAGCGCGAATGTCAGGATTGCGGAACTGAAAGTCGCGGACATCGACATCGGAAGCATCGATGCAAAGTTGGCCGCAAACGGCGAAACGATCGATGCGTCCGGCCAAGGGACATTGTTGGGTGGCAAGTTTGAATTCGCAACCGTCGCGGGGATCGACCAACGGACGACTTGGTTCGATGTTCTCGATCATGCGTGGCGGACCGAGCTGACGATCGAATCGGCCAAAATCGGTTCGTTAGGTCGCGTGCTGATGATGGATAATTTCGCTCGTGTGCATGGTCAATTTTCTGCAACGGTTTCGATCGATCATCGCCAATTGCCCGGCGAACACGACCAACCACTTTTGCCACCACCTCGGTTGATTGCCCACCGTGAACCGTCGCGGCAACCCGGCCGTCGATTCGATTCCCGAGAGCCCCAGGGCAGGACTCGTTGGTCGGGCACCGTCAGTCTTCGCAATGTGATGGTGCAAGGCCGACCGGTGACGCCTCGTCTGGTGGCCGAACTGCGAGGCGACGAATCGATGATCGTTCTCGATCGCGTTACCGGACGTTACGCCGAGGGCCAGTTGTCGGGCACGGGTGTCTGGTCGCTTGATGGCGTTCAAACGCAGATGAACGTGCGAGCCTCGTCCGTAAACATTCCTTTGGCTTTGATTCCCGTTTGGCCCGACGCACATCGCTGGGTTCAAGGTCATGCGAGTGCCAACGCCACGATCTCTGGTCGTGAATCACTATCGGCGCGCGGTTCGGTACAGTGGCAGGGCGGCAAAGTGTTCGACTTGTCGGTGGACTCGGGACACGGTGCGGTCGATGCACGCTGGAATATCGCAACCTCGCGGTGGCAGGCCGACTCGCGCAACCTTCGCATTCGGGCCGGTCAGGGAGAGATCGAAACGGTCATCCACCTGGCATCGGGACAAGGCGGACGTGGTTTTAACCTTTCCAGCCGCTCGAAAGCTCGCCGAGTCGATTTCGCCAAGTTGCTCGGTTACAACAGCGACTCTTTCGCGATCGCCAACAGCCGGGCGAGCGGCGATTTTTCACTCGGCGGACGGTCGATACGATCGGTCAATGATCTGGTCGGACGATTCGATGCACAGCTGGATGGCACCGAAGCACGTGCGGTCCCCGGTCTAAGCGACACACAAAACTATCTTGGCGCGATTTCGTTGGCCTCGATTCGCTTTGACGAAGGACGCATGGTGGGAACGGTGCGCCGCGGAACGGTTTCCTTGAACGAATTCTCCCTGATCGACCAGCGGCTGCGGGTGTTTGCCGATGGAACCGTCGGACTGGCCGACGGACGCATGCAAGTCGAAGCGGTATTGAACACGGGCGATTTTCGCCGGCAAAACTTTCTGTTGCGTCAGTTTGCCAATGTTGCCAGCGGAGGTGCTTCGATTCCCTTGGATGTGATCATTGAAATCAACGAGCTGCTTAGCAATCGCACCTTAATCGTCGACATCAATGGACCGATCACTGATCCTCGTGTCCGGCTGAAAACGGTAGACACGCTGCGCGAGAACGCCGTCGATTTCTTTATCCGCCAAGCGGGGCGAGCGGTCGCGGCTAGCGTCATTGGTGCTAGCAACCAGTAGCCGCGATGAATTTCCTAATCTCACCGCTCGCCGTTAATCTGTGCGGGTTGTTGTGATCTTGTTGCTCTTTTGTGCCGGTCTGTCCTGCTGGTGCTTGCTGTGCCGATTTTAAGGAACATGATCCGCACACTAATCGCATCGCTTTGTCTTTTTGCCGTTTCCGGATGCAGCACGCTGGGCATTTCGCTGTATCCGACGGGGCATTTCCTGACCAAACAAGCCGAAGCCGTTCTGGATCGTTCGCCATCGCAAGCGGACTTACCGACGGAGCTTGAGATGTCGGTGGTTCCCACGCATTACCTGCAACCGGGCGATGTGTTGTTGATCGAGCCGAATGAGTTCAGCGACAACGTTCGGCTGCCCGCCGACCAAGTGGTCTTGTCAGATGGCACGATCGATTTGGGCGGGTTCGGACGATTACAGGTAGCCGGCATGACGCTGGAGGACGCCGAAGTGTCCGTTGAACGGCGTTTGGTCGACATGCACGCCGACCCGGCGCAGGTGAACGTTCGCTTGATGGAGTCGGTCGAGCGATTTTATGTCCTGGGCGAAGTGCAATCACCGGGTTCTTATCCGTTGGTTGGACACGAAACGGTACTCGACGGGATTCTGAAAGCTGGCGGTCTGACCGATCGCGCCGCACCGTGCAAGCTGTTGTTGGCTCGGCCCACGACACGATGTTCCTCGCGTATCACATTGCCGATTTGTTATCGCCAGATCACTCAACTGGGCGACACATCGACGAATTATCAGCTTCAACCGGGCGACCGTATCTTTGTGGCATCACGAACCTGCTGCGAAGAGTTGATGTTTTGGCAAGCCAGTGAAACCTGCCAACGTTGTTGTCCTTCGCAATCACCGTGTTGTTACCCGGAAGCGTTTCCGTATACCAATCCGGTCAGTACGATGATCCCACCGGCACCGGTGGTCCCGAACTGGTCTCAGGATCCTGAACGGACCGAGCCGACACCGCTGCGTCGATACGACGAGTTGATGGAAGCAGATGTCGTGTCCGAGCCGGTTCCGGCAGGTTTGAGTTCTCCAAGTGATGAACCGATCACTGCCGGCGACGCTGATACGTTGACCGATCCCGCCGGCGACGTCGGACCCGATGATCAGGCGGGTCCCGATGGCGAACTTGACTTCGATCGTCCGTTACCGAATTGGAACACCGAACCGAGCAACTCTCTCTTTCCGGTGCCTTGATCGCGCCGAACATGCACCGGTTTCGTTCGGTCGAAAATCCGGATTTCATCTCCAAATCGTGACCTAAGTTTGAATAAGGAATCGTTCGCGCGTTCGTGCGAGGTTCCGATTCGTCCGCTTATGCCGATTGACCGGTTGGTCGATACGATCGATTTGGAGACCTGATTGATGCTTCGCCGTCTATTTACCTTCGCCGCTATTTCTCTGGCGATCGCAACCGTATCCTACGCTGCCACGGCATCCACGCCTGAAACAAGCGCCGGCGCTGCGGCGGCACCGGCGGACCCCAGTCTTGTTTTGGGGAATCAAGCATGCGTGAAATGTCATGCATCCGAAATCAAGACTTGGCAAGCCACACCGCACGCGCGGACGTTTGACGAATTGCATCGCCAGCCGGAAGCGAAACAGATCGCAGCCAAGCTGGGATTAAATTCGATCAAGCATGAAGGCCGCTGTGTTAATTGTCACTACACATCGCAAACTGATGCCGCGTCAGGAAAACATCATGTCATCGCAGGCGTGTCGTGCGAGTCATGTCACGGTGCAGCCAAGCACTGGTTAGACGAGCATCACGATTATGGTGGCGAATCGATCACGCGGTTGACCGAGACCCCCGAACATCGTGCCCAACGCATCGCAAAAAGTGTCGCGGCCGGCATGCGAAATCCGACCAATGTGTTCCTGGTTGCACAAAGTTGCTTGCGGTGTCACACAACCGCTGATGAGCAATTGGTGAATGTCGGTGGCCACAGCGCCGGCAGCCTTGAATTTGAATTCGTCTCGTGGAGCCAAGGAACGATCCGCCACAACTTTGTTCGCAGTGATGGAAAATCGAATGAAGTCAGTTCACCCGAACGTCTTCGCGTGATGTTTGTTGCCGGCATGATTGCGGAATTGGAATCCAGTATGCGAGCCACAGCCGTTGCGACCGAGAAAGCGACTTACGGGGTCACCGTCGCAAAACGTGCCGCTCGTGCGGGCAAGCGGATCAAGAGCGTGGCCGCAAAAGTTTCCGACGCACGGTTGAGCGAAATCATCAAAGTTTTCGATTCTGTAAAACTGAAACTTAATAATTCGGCGGAACTGACTCGCGCTGCTGACGAGATCGCAGCGCTGGGCTATCAATTCGCGGAACAAGCAGATGGCAGCCAATTCACGGCGTTAGACGGTTTTGTGCCGCAAAGTGACCGCTGGAAATAAATATCCGCATCATTGTCAGTGGTTCATGGTCCACCGCATGTTCACCACTGTTCAGTGCGATATCGATGCACTTTCTAATCGCGGGAAAAAGTTCCCGCGATTTCCAGGTAAATTTCCGACGTGAATAACATTTGTCACGCCGATCGATAGCGGGCATACTTGAGGGATGGTCTCATCATCCCCCTTAGCCCAGTTCTGTGGTGTTGTCTTGCGCTACTTTACTCGCTGTCTCTTCTTAACGCTGCCGTTGTTTCTGGTCGCGCATGTCGAGTTCGCTTCTGCGCAAGTCGCGGCGCAGAAGATTTTCGTTGACGGAAAATCCATAAAGGCCGTTGCGCCCGCGGATCGCCCCAGTTCCGCGAAGCCTTCCGAGACCGGCAAACCGAATCCCAGCGGGGACGCTTCCAAAGAGGTGAAAGGCGAAGGCGGCGCGAAGGAAGGAAAAAAACCAGGGGAATCGCCCGAGGTTAAAGTCATCCGTCGTGGCCAGGATAGTGACGAGCATGCCGACCCGAATGAACTAAAGGCGACCGTTGGCGAAGACGGACGCGTCGCGTTTCAGTTTCGCAATCAACCTTGGGAAGACTTGATCCAGTGGCTTGCCGATATTTCCGATCAACCGCTGGATTGGTTAGAACTGCCCGGCGACCGTGTGAACTTGCGTTCGCCCGGCCGGTATACCGTCGAAGAAACGCGAAACCTGTTTAATCGCTATCTGTTGGCGCGAGGTTACACGTTACTGGAACTTGACGGCGGGCTGACCGTTGCCAAAACGGCCGGTATCAATCCGGCGATCGTGCCTCGCGTTGATATTCGGCAACTCGGTTCGCTGCCTTCGTACTCGTTCGTGCGTATTTCTTTAGATGTCGCTTGGCTGTCGGCCGAGAAGCTGACCGAAGAGTTGAAGCCGATGATCAGCACCAACGGCAAACTGACCGCGCTGACAACCACTAATCGAATCGAGGCGATGGATGCGGCGATCAACTTGCAACAGGTCGCCGAGTTGCTTGAACGCGAACGTGATAGTGCCAGTCGAGAAGCACTCGCACCCGAGTTTAAACTTCGCTATCTGCCGGCCGAAGAAGCCAAGGTGATGTTGGAGCAATTTCTCGGCGTCGAAAAGAAACAAGCCGCACCCATGACGCCGCAGCAAATGCAAATGATGCAGCAGATGCGTCAACAGAACGCCGGTAAGAGTGCGCCGGAACCGAAAAAAGACGATATTGCGATCGTCGCAAACACGCGGCAAAACTCAGTCCTGATTCGTGCCCCGATCGATCGTGTCACCATCGCATTCAAATTCTTGGAACGCGTTGATGTTCCGCGAGACACGATGTTCTCTTTAGCGGACGTTCAATCCAGGATTGACGTGATCCGGTTAGAAACGCTCGACCCGGAAAAACTAATCGAGATCGTCAGCGAAATGAACGTGTTAGAACCGACCACTCGAGTGCGCGTCGATAAAGACAACGGCGCGCTGATCGTTTCGGGCAGCGCCGCCGATCGCTTCATCATTAAGTCCGTCGTGGAACGACTCGATGGCAGTGGCCGCCAGGTGCACGTTTTGCAATTGCGACACTTGCCGCCCACTGAAGTTGCGGATTCAATCACTTTCTTGATGGGCAAAGAGGAAAAGGAAGAGAAAAAAAGTAGCCGATACTCGTACTACTACGGATTCAGCAACAACGACGAAGAAGAGAAAGAGGCGGATGAATTTCGTGTTGCCGCCAATAGTCGCAGTCGCCAAATCATGTTGTGGGCCAATGAACAAGAACTGGAACAAGTTCAATCGTTGCTGATCAAATTGGGCGAATTGCCGCCACCCGACGGCAGTGACCGCACCTTGCGAGTGATCGACGCATCCGCGACACCAGAAACTTACGAATACCTGCAGCGGCTTCGCCGCCAGTGGAGCCACATGTCGCCGAATCCATTACAGATTCCGGACGAGGCGCAATTTGATGAAGATAGCGAATCCCAGGAATCAGAGACGAAAGAGGATCGCGAGCAAGAATCCGATTCACCTGCATCGCGTGTCATCAACGAAGGCGATGTTGCGGGGCATCCCAAACCGTCTGAGCTCCAGCTGACAGCGACGAAACCGCCCGCAGGTGAATTGGACGTTGCCGACAACGACACAGCAGAGATTTCGGATACCGAAATTCGTTCGGCTCGAGACTTTGATAGAGTCTTCGGCAATCGCGAACGCGACGATCGGAATATCGCCAGGCGCACCGCAAACACCGGCGCTCCCATCAGCATCGAACTGGATGAAAACGGCAACCTGATCATTGTCAGCGAAGATACCGAGGCGCTGGACAAGCTGGAGCAGTTGATGCTGCAGGTGGCACCACCACAACGCCCCTATTACACCTTTAAGATCGAACATGCGTCGGTTTACATGGTGTATCTCAACTTAAAAGAGTACTTCGACGAAGGAGAGGACGGCGAATCCGACGGCGACTCGTTTTATCGTTGGTACTTTGGTGGCGGTGACGATGACGACGACAAAAAGCCGTCCGGACTCGGACGTGATGATGAATTGCGGTTTGTCTACGATCCCGACACCAGCACGATCGTTGTCCGTGGCGCCTCGTCGCAGCAATTGGCGACCGTGCGCAATTTGATTCGTGAGTGGGATATTCCACCGCGAGAAGACACCAGCAAGAATCGCTACCTGGAATTGGTGGCACTGAAATATGGGCGCGCTGAAAAAATCGCCGAGACCGTCAAGGAAGCACTCTTGGATCTGTTAAGCAGCAGCGACAAAGCTTTCCGCCAAGGTAATAGCGGCAATAAGAATAAGGACGAGAAGCAAGGAAGAAACAAAGAAAAGTCGGGCAGCAACCTGGTCGATTCGAAAAACGGGAACGAGTCGGGTGAAGTGGACATGTCCTTCAAAGGAAAACTTTCACTCGGTGTGGATACCCAAGGCAACACACTGCTGGTCAGCGCCGAAGGCGACTCGCTGTTAAAATTGGTCATTGAGATGATCAGCAAGTTAGACGAGGCAGCCCGCCCGAGCGGCGAAGTTCAAGTGCTGCAGCTCGAAGGCGGTCTGGGCGGCGAGGCGATCGGCTCGGCGCTACGCTCCTTCGGTGCGTCATCGGCCGGCAATGTGGCGCCGACGAAATCCGGAGCGGTCAACAATCCAGCGGATTCCGGCGGTGACAACAGCGAATGATCACGCTCGCTTGATCGGCCGTAAGGTTATTTCGTCGCAAGCGAGCATGGTTTTCGCCCAAATCACGCGTGCTTGTTCGCGCCGCAAAGCTCTGCTGCTTTAGTCGGTTTATCATGTAGCGGTCAACGCTGCCGATCGAGCGGACTTCAATCGCGGGGAGTACTACAATCGCGCGGAGGACTAGCTGTGGAACTCTCTGGGCAGGTAGCACCTGGGCAGTCTGGCTGTTCCGATCTTCGTGATCGACGCCGGCATCGTATCGACTGGCTTCGGACTTACCCACTTCTCACGCGACGGAGGCGGGGATGACTGTAGGATGACCGATCTATTTCGGGAGGACCGATCTATTTCGGTAAGTGCTTGGACCGGCGGCTGCCCCTTTCGGGTGGAAGGGTGAAGCAGATCTGGCCGTCTATCGACGCAACGGTACCCCGGTGATAGTTTAAATGATTCCCACACGAGTAATTTCGACGTTTTCACGCGTCGCTTGGGAAGAAAATCAGAAGCGCGCCGGAGTACACGCCGCAAGGTTGCTCTTGGCGATGGGCGACTGACCCCTTTCCCGATTTACGTCGATTCTGAAAATGTTCGGGTCGGCTTTACCCTTCCCACCCCGCAAAATCGGCGTCAAGGATGCAGCGATCGCTTTCGTATCGATGGTCTGACGCCGTGATGCGAAATTGGCCTTGGATACTCATTGCATGGGTGGTTCTCGCGGTCGTGCTTGCCGCCGCGGCGCCGTCGTGGAAAGACATCGCCAACGATGGCGATTTCGAGTATTTGCCGGCGACCATGCCGAGCGTTGCCGGCGGCCGGATGCTGGACGAAGCATTCCCCGGTGAACGAAGTCGCAGCCAGATCGTGTTGGTACTCGGACGTGATTCGGGCAAGTTACTGAAATCCGATGACATCGTCGGGCTCGATCTGTTGCGCCGGCTTTATCATCGACTTGGCGAAGTCTGCTGGCAGCGTGCGATTGAATACGGCTATGAGGGCGGTGCCATCGATACCGCAATGCCTTGGGCGCCTTGGATCAAACTCTGCAACGAGGCGCTGGATCATTCGATCGAGATCGACGAGCGTTACTATCATCGGATTGCCGATCGCGTGCCCGATGATGCGCCCACGATGACTGAGCCCAGGATGGCGATCGCGTATTGGGATCGAGGCAAGTTGTTGGAAGAGCTTGGCGGATCCGAAGAAGCGCTGGGCGACGACTTTGAAGCTGCGTTGATTCTGATGCCCGACTTGCCGCGCGTGGCAGTTCCGATCGAAGAACGTGATACAGACGGATGGGACACGCTGCTGGACGTCTTGTCTTGGGAAGACCCCGTCATCGGTTCTCGCATGCGGACCGCCGGCGCCAGACTTGCGGTGCTGCAACTATCGAGCGAACTGGCAGCGACTGGAAATATTGCCACCGTCGAAACCGTCGAAGAATTGATCGGCGACGTGACTCGGTACAGCAACCATTACACCGATCCGGGGCTGAAGTTATTGATGACCGGTTCGGCCGCGATTGGTGGCGAAACGTTGCTCGCGGCGCGCGATGCGATCCGGTACACCGAATGGATTACCGTCGCGATGATCCTGTTGATCTTGGCGGTTGTCTATCGGGCCCCATTGTTGGTCGCGGTACCAATGATCTCGATCGGCATCGCAGTGGTGGTGTCAATGTCGCTGGTCGCTTTGTTGACGAAGTGGTCAATCGACGGAACGGTTCCCGGGCTGGACCTGCGTGTGTTCACGACCAGCCGAATCTTTGTCGTCGTGATATTGTTCGGTGCGGGAACCGACTACTGTCTATTTCTGGTTTCCCGCCTGCGGGAAGAATCGCAGAAATCGCTGTGGCCCATCGCATGTCGCGACGCCCTATCAGGTGTCACGGGGGCCTTGATGGGAAGCGCGCTGACCACGGTCGTCGGGCTTGGCATGTTGTGGATCGCTCAGTTCGGCAAGTACCACTACACCGGTCCGATCATCGCCATTTGTCTGTTGGTCGGTTTGCTGGTCTGTACGACGTTCACACCGGCTTTGCTGCGTGGGATCGGTCCAAAGAGTTTCTGGCCATCGAAAATGGTTCCTGATCCTGAACCGATGGTCTCACTGCTGGGTAATTCGACTGGCAACCAAAGCACGACGATGGGCGGCGGTCTGTGGAGTTGGATTGCATTGATGCTGACTCGTCGACCGGCGACCGCGTTGACGATGGGTATTCTGGTGTTGGCCTTGCCAGGCATTTACGGCATGCAGAACGAAGGGAATGTCACCTATGACCTGAACAGCCAGTTGAGCCATTCGGCGCAAAGCCGACAGGGAATGCGACTGTTGGTCAATGAGTTTGACATTGGTGAAATCAATCCGGTTACCGTTCTGTTGGTACGCGAGAATGACACGCCACGTGAGCAGTTCGAGAAAGAGATCAAGGAGCTTTCCAGCCGTTTGTACGAGGTGGACGGCGTGGCAACCGTTCGGACGGCCGACGACCCGCTGGGTGATTTTCCGCCCGATCGAGACATGGGGTTACTCAGCGGTGACGCGTGGCGGCGCCGCGCGTTGCAGAACCATCGCATTGCCCGGCGATACTTCTTTTCATCCGATTCAGAACTCGAGAACAAGCTGGCCCGCCTGGACGTGACCATGGATGGCGATCCCTTTTCGATCGACACCGCGGCGCTGGTATCCAATCTTAGCCAGGCGCTGGCCGATGAAACCGCTCAGGCCGATTCGCCCTGGCATCAGAGCCAAATTCTGTTTGCCGGAACCACGCCGTCGATCATTGATCTGCGAGAAGTCACCGTGTCGGACAACCGGCGGATCAAAATCGCAGTCGTGATCGCCGTCTTTGCCGTCTTGCTTGTGGTGATCCGTCGCGTCGGGCTGTGCTTGTATCTGATCGCAACGGTATTGCTCAGCTACTACGCGACGTTGGGATTAACGGTATTGGTGTTCAAGCGGGCCTATGGTGACGATTTCGTCGGGTTGGACTGGAAACTGCCGTTGTTTCTCTTTGTGATCCTGGTGGCGATCGGACAAGATTACAACGTTTACCTTGTCACTCGTATCCTGGAAGAGCAACGGCGTCTGGGATGGCGCGCAGCGCTACGTCGTGCAGTGGCCAGGACGGGGGGGATCATCACGGCTTGTGGGCTCGTGATGGCAGCAACCTTTTTTAGCATGACCGCTTCGGCTTGGTTGCCGCCGTTGGCGCAGTCGCTCGGGTTCATCGACGTGGGGGGTGAGGTCGCCCTGCGTGGTATTGTCGAGCTTGGTTTTGCACTCGGTTTAGGGGTGCTGATCGATACTTTCTATGTGCGAACCATTCTTGTTCCCAGTTTCGTGACGCTTGTTGAACAACGCGCTGCCAAGACGATTGACGGCTAATCCAGGCATCGTTGTTTTCTGCTCTGCTGTGTCTTGTCGTTTTTAATTAGCGATGATGCCACCGCTAATGGTGATGATTAGGCGGCTAGCCAATCTTAAGGGACAACTCGTGTTGCGTGCCAGTTTTCTCTAGAGAAACGATTTGACGGTACTCGGTAATCCGTCTTTAATCGGATCAACCTAACTTGATTTACAGCTTTGCTTGGTTGGTGGACGTTCAAAGCAAAATCAGTAGTTGGATTCGCCAATCATCCGAGAGCTAAAAAATGAAGTTGAACGTTACAAAGTCGATTGGGGCATGGATTCTTGCGGTTTCTATCGCGACCGCAGTCAATCGAGCAGACGCCGCTCTTGTTGTCGGGGACATTGGTGTCGTCGGTTTCAATGTGGACGGGCTTGATGATTTCGCACTTGTCGCACTGACCGACATTACAAACGAAATCGTTTTTATTACCGATAGCGCACCAGGGACCAGTACCGAAGGTGTTCTGCAGTGGGATACCGGCTTGGCGACAATCCCCGCTGGTACCGTTATTGTTTTTAATGATGCGTCCGACGGCGGTACGAGTTCCATTGGCACACTTTTTGAAATCGACAACGGTTTCAATTTGGCGCAAGGCGGTGACGCATTTTATGTCTATTCCGCATCCGATTTCACGATGCCCGATACCTATCTGACCGCAGCATCGAGTGATGATTTCGGTCAAACTTCCACCGGCGACTTGGCAGCCACTGGTTTGGTCAAGGGTGTGTCTGCAATTGAGTTTGGAACCGCCAGCGAGGATGGCGGAATTTACATCGGCCCCCGGTCTGGTTTGACTTCGTTCTCAGAATATTTTCCGTTGATCAACGACCCGATGAACTGGGACACGACAACTGCTACCGGTGATGGCGAGGTTTTCTTTGATGCCAACATCGCAACGATCACGACATCGTTCACGGTTGCCGCGGTTCCCGAACCAGGCAGCTTTGCGGTGCTAGGTTTCGCTGGCTGTTGCATGTTGACGCGGCGGAAAAAGCGACGCGTATTCGCGTAAGCGTCGCTGGTGCCTTTATCGAATGAGTTTGCGACGTCAATGTCAGCCAACTCATTTGGCCTCGCCCCGCGATCGGATCGATCGGTAAACGCCATTTACCGATATTCGGGAACGCCTAATCACCAACGCCGATGTCTTCGTCGAGAGCTTTTAGGATGAGTTCCAATTCAGCGCCTTCGTGCTTTTCGAACATGCGTCGAAATTCGGCGACACGTCTTAGCAGTCGAGTCACCTCTTCCTCTTTGTCGCCCGAAATTTCCTTGGAACGTTCGGCGATATGACGGACCGATTCGAACAGTTTTCCGTGTTCGCTACGTAGGCATTCTGCGACGACACTAAGTTGTGGTTCGCCACCGATGGCATCATCGAAATACCCGTACGCTTCTTCGAGTGCAAAGTGTAATGCGAGCTGATCACGCAAGCTGTCGAACAACTCGATCAGCTCTGGCCAGTGATTGATCGCCGTTTGACAGTGTTCCGTCAGCGAAGCAAGTTGATCCAGAATCGACTTTAGCTGCAGATTGTCGTCCTTGATCTCCTTCAAGAACGCTGCGTTGACCGTCAAGCGACGCGTCGTAACTGCGTGATCTATCATGAAAGCGATCTCCCGCGAGTAATTGAATAGACGATTCATTATACTCAGCAACAAGGTCGGCAGTGCCGATTTGCCAGCCCGTTTATACGATTCCGATCGGCATCGGGATCACCTGGTTGATCGATTTTGCGCCGATTTGGATCATCAGCAAACGGTCCACGCCAAGTGCGACGCCCGCACACGAGGGTAACCCGTCTCGCATGGCGGCAACGAGGGTTGTTTCCACCTCCAACGCAGGCCGACCCACAGCGACGCGTTTTTTGTTACTCGCGATCGCTCTTTGCACAAGAATGTCCGCGTCTCGCAGTTCGTCGTAGCCGTTAGCGATTTCAATGCCGCTAGCAAACAGTTCGAATCTCGCGGCACAGGCGGGATCGTCCGTGCAGGGTTTGGCAAGTGCTGCTTGGCTGAGGGGATAGTTCGTCACGATCTGTGGTCGTGTTTGTCCGAGTTGTGGCTGGATTTGATTCGACAAAATGATGTCCAGCAGCATGTCACGATCGTCGGCGACGGAGTCGCTTAAGTTCGCATCGGTTTGAGCCGCTTGTTGGATCACTTGAGCGATCGGTGCCTCGATGGGATCGAAGCCGAGTCTCGTTTGAAACAACTCACGGTACGTACAAACGTCATACTCGGTTTGGTTCAAGACGCTTGCGACCAGTTGCCCCAACAACCCAACGCCATCGTCCATGTCGGCACCAACGTCGTACCATTCCAACATCGTAAACTCGGGATTGTGCAAGTGGCCCTGTTCTCCGGCGCGAAAGACCGGGCCGATGCTATAGATCGACGGCGCGCCCACTGCGAGCAGTCGTTTCATGGCGAGTTCGGGCGACGTTTGCAGGTACAGCTGTTCGGGCAATCTGGCCGCGGGGCAACCAAGCTGCTTTGCGGCAACCGCGATCGGATCGATGTAAGCGTCCACGACACAGTCGCGCATCATGCACGGCGACTGGACTTCAAGAAAACCGCGACCATCGAAATAGGAACGCAGCTCACGCAGCAGAGCCGCACGTTCGGCCAGGAATTGAATATTCGGTTTCAAAAGCGCGTTCCTTCACGAAAATCGTTTTTCTAGTAGGCTGGAACAAACCAAAAGCAGTTCCGGCGATCCGCGATCGCCGTGTTTGAAAGCGGCCAGTCCTGCTTTCAGAGTGTTCCAGCCTACATTTGTGCGACCTTCCTGTAACCTGAGACTCCTGAACTTGTCTGATTCGCAGCGATACATTCGGCAAACGCAATTCGGTCCCATCGGAACCGAGGGGCAACGTCGCGTGATGACTGCCGATGTCGCTGTGGTGGGCTGCGGTGCGTTGGGAAGTGTCGCCGCCGAAATATTGGCCAGGTCGGGCGTCGGTCGGATTCGATTGATCGATCGCGATGTCGTCGAGTGGAGCAACTTGCAGCGACAGTCGCTGTATGACGAACAGGATGCACACGAAGGACGCGCGAAAGCGGATGCGGCCACGGCCAGGCTGGCGCAGATCAATCGTTCGATTGAGTACGTCGCGGAAGTCGTCGATGTCACGTCAAGTAACATCGCGAGTTTGCTAGACGGGTGCGACTTGGTCATCGACGCGTCGGACAACTTCATCTTGCGGTTCTTGATCAATGACTGGTCGCTAAGAACCGCCACGCCTTGGGTCCACGGTGGTTGCGTCGGTGCGACGGGCCAGGTGAGGTTGTTCACCGGCGCCGGGAAACCCTGTTTTCGGTGCTATGTTTCTGACGCACCGCCGGCGACGGCGATCCAGACGTGTGACACGGCCGGTGTCATCGCGCCGGCCACGCATGTCATCGCAAGTCTGCAGGCGGGCGAATCGCTAAAGTGGCTTAGTGGCAATAGAGACGCCGTCGCTCGGCAGATGTTGTCGCTGGATTTATGGGCCAATCGAACGAGACGGATCGATCCCGATCCAAGAGCCATCGCAGCGTGCGTCGCTTGTGCCGGTGGCAAACTTGAGTACTTAGAGGGTGACAAGAGCACCGACATCGATCGAACACAAACGCTGTGTGGACGAGAAGCCGTACAGATTGCGGCTGTCCAGAGTGGACAAGGCGTTGACTTGAACAAGTTCGCCGAGCGCTGGAACGGCGTTGGGCGCGTCCAGCGGACAAAATTCTTTACGCGGCTGTTTCCTGATGATTGTCACAGCCTGACGATGTTTCGTGATGGGCGCGTGGTGGTGACGGGCACGGATCAAATATCCGTTGCCCGTACCATGTACGACCGTTACGTCGGCGGTTAACCGCAGACGGCTTACGATTCTTCGCTGCTGGACGATTCGTCGCCTTCGCCCACACCGACTGGTTCGGCGGGTTCGGGCAAGCCACGTTTTTCGCCTTTGAAGTCGAGTCGCGTCACTTTGCCATCATCGTCTTTGAAGGCATCGATCATGATCGTGTCAAAGCCTTCGAAAGCACCACGCAGCAGTTCTTCGCTGAGCGGATCTTCGATGCGTTGTTCGATCGCACGACGCAGCGGACGAGCACCGTAATCCAGGTTGCTGCCTTTCTTGACCAAGAACTCTTTTGCTTCGTCGGTCAATTCGATCGCCAGTCCACGTTCGAGCAAACGCTCGCGGACCTTGGACAATTCGAAATCGATCACGCTCTTGAGGTCTTCCTTGGTCAGGTGACGGAAGATGATCGTGTCGTCCAGACGGTTCAGGAACTCGGGACGGAAAACACGTTCGATCTGATCCATCACTCGCGACTTCATCGAATCATAGCTGGCATCCCCATCTGGTTTTTGGAAACCAAAAGCGGATTCGTTCTTGATCGCTTCGGCACCGGCGTTGGTGGTCATGATCAAGATCGTGTTACGGAAATCGACGTTACGACCGAACGAGTCGGTCAGTCGGCCTTCTTCCATCACTTGCAACAACATGTTGAAGACGTCCGGGTGCGCTTTTTCGATCTCATCGAACAGCACGACCGCGTAAGGACGACGACGGATTTTTTCGGTCAGCTGACCGCCCTCTTCGTATCCGACGAATCCGGGAGGCGCTCCGATCAATCGGCTGACGTTGTGCTTTTCCATGTACTCGCTCATGTCGATATGAACGAGAGCTTCGCTGTCACCGAACATGTATTCGGCCAGTGCTTTGGCAAGCAACGTCTTACCGACACCGGTTGGCCCGGCAAAGATGAATGAACCTGTCGGACGTTTCGGGTCTTTCAGTCCACTGCGGCTTCGTCGAACCGCTTTGGAAACGGCGGTAACGGCAGCACTTTGGCTGACGACACGCTTGTGAAGCTCTTCTTCCATCTTCATCAGACGCAAGCTGTCTTCGGTCGATAGCCGCGTCAGCGGAATCCCCGTCATCTTGCTGACGACTTCGGCGATGATCTCTTCGTCAACCACGCCATCGGTTTGTTCGCTCTTGTCACGCCATTCCTGGGTGATCTGGTCTTTCTTCTTGCGAAGCTTTTCGGCCTGATCACGCAGGTTCGCCGCTTTTTCAAAGTCTTGATTGGCGACCGCGTCTTCCTTTTCCTTGTTCAGCGTCTCGACTTCTTCGTCGATCTCTTTCAAGTCTGGTGGACGGGTCATGGTGCGCAGACGCACCCGGGCACCGGCTTCATCGATCACGTCAATCGCCTTGTCCGGCAGGCAACGTGCGGTGATGTAACGCTCGCTCATCTCGACGGCGGCCACGACGGCGTCATCGGTGAATTGAACGCGGTGGTGTTCTTCGTAGCGACCGCGAAGCCCTTTCAGAATTTCGATCGTTTCCGCCTTGCCGGTCGCCTCGACGATGATTTCTTGGAATCGTCGTGCAAGTGCGTTGTCTTTTTCGATGTACTTTCGGTACTCGTCCAGCGTGGTCGCACCGATGCACTGAATTTCGCCACGTGCCAGTGCGGGCTTCAGAACGTTGGCCGCGTCGATCGCGCCTTCGGCGCCACCGGCACCAACGAGCGTGTGAAGTTCATCGATGAACAGGATCGTGTTCTTGACGCGACGGACTTCCGTCATGACGGCTTTGATTCGTTCTTCGAATTGGCCACGGTATTTCGTACCGGCGACCATCATGGCCAAGTCGAGTACGACGATTCGCTTGCCGGCCAGAATTTCGGGCACTTCGCCGCTGATCACACGCTGTGCAAAGCCTTCGACGATCGCCGTTTTACCGACACCGGCTTCACCCAACAGAACAGGATTGTTCTTGGTACGTCGGCAAAGGATTTGAATGGCCCGCTCGATTTCTTTCTCTCGGCCGATGACCGGATCCAATTCGTTCTTCTTGGCCAACTCGGTCAGGTCGCGTCCAAAGCTATCCAGCGCGGGCGTCTTGCTCTTGCCGCTCTTTCCGGACGAGCTGCTGCTGCTTTCGCCGTCGCCGGATCGCCCGCCGCGTTCGCCGACTTCGGCGCCTTCCAAGCCGTGACCCAACAGGTTCAAGACTTCTTCGCGGACGTCTTCCAGTTTCAGACCCAAGTTCATCAGGACTTGTGCCGCGACGCCTTCTTGTTCACGCAGCAGTCCCAGCAGGATGTGCTCGGTGCCGACGTAGCTGTGATTCAGATTGCGGGCTTCTTCCATCGAATACTCGATGACTTTTTTCGCTCGCGGTGTTTGAGGCAATTTGCCGACGGTCACCATCTCGGGACCGCTTTGAACCAACTTTTCCACTTCCAAGCGGATTTTGCGCAGGTCGACTTCCAGGTTCTTCAAGACGTTCGCGGCGACTCCGCTGCCCTCTTTGACCAAGCCGAGCAAGATGTGCTCGGTGCCGATGTATTCGTGGTTAAATCGCTGGGCCTCTTGGTTGGCCAGCTGCATCACCTTGCGAGCGCGGTCGGTAAATCGTTCGTACATGTTTGGGGTCTCGCTATGAGTGTCGCGTTGAGCGGTTTTCGAAGACGTTTTTCAACGCCCAATCGATTGCCCGTTGGGTCAATCGTGTCTGTCAATCTGGCGAATCTGTTTTTACAAGGTCTATTTACGCAAACCGTACGCCATACTGCTAGGTCGTAACCTTTCTCGGCGGTCCAGCGACGGCAAGCAGACGTTTGTATTTGCCAATGGGTTCCTGCGATGCCAATTCTATCGATTACATGAAAAGGCGGGGATGGGAGCTTTCAGTAGATCAGAATGCGAAATATCCGCAATCGCTCGGGCGAGTGAGGATCCTCGTCACTCGATCGGGCCGTAATTCTGTGCCAATAAAGTGTGCAACGGTCACTAGACACTGCAACGTGACGCGACGATCGCTCAAGAGATTTCGCGATGCAAAGAACGGAAACGCGCAGCGATCGCGAAGTTTTCTTTTCAAAGAATCGTAGGGCTCTGGCCATGCGTTTGGCCGGTGGTGGGTCGCTCTGATCGAGGAAATCGGGCTGCAAATGATTCATGCTGCTGTCAAATCGGCAGGTTTTGTCTCTTTTTCCTCGGGTTCGGCGGCCTCTTTCATCCGCTGCAGCCGTTTTGTTTCTGCGGCGAGTTCTAAATGCCATGCGTCAGCGATCTCGAGACGGCGGATTTCTTGCGTCAACAATTCTGCCGCTTCCAATCGGTCCGTATGCCGCAGAACTCCCGAGAGCAATAGAAGTGCCGGTGGATCACGAGCTTCGATTGCTAGCACTTCCTGAAGCAATTTTTCAGCGGTTTCCCATTCCGCCTTCAGATAGGCGGCGTGCGCGTCGGCAAAACGATCGGGTTCGTCGCTGACCACGCGTGGTGCCAGCATCGCCGGCAATTCGCGAACTCGACGAATCACATAGAATCCCCACGCGGCCAGACCGATCCAGCAGGCCATGCGAACCAAGAGCCCGGACATCCATTCGGTATAGAAAAACGTCGTCAACAGCAGCCAATTGACTGCGATTGCGAACGCGACCGCTGCCGGGAACGCCGAAAAACGCCCTCGCCACCAGATTTCGGCCAACCCAGGCCACAGGCACGTCAAGAACTGTGGGATTTGCATCGTCTCTGTTTACGAAGACGACCACGTCGAGGGCAAGATGTCCGCCGAATCATTCCGCCGGGTACAATCGGCGGATCGCAAAAGCACGGGCTAAGCAAGCACGGGCTGTGGATCGCATCATCTGGGCGAATCCCAATACTGCGAACCTAATTCACCTCCCTTTTTCTGGAAATTGCCATGTCGTCGGACTTGCTTGACATCATCGGGTCACACCTCAACGAAGAGACGCTGCAGTCGCTCAGCCGCAGCATCGATGCGACGCCCGAGCAGACGCAGACGGCAATCAGCGCGGCCTTGCCAACGCTGATCGGAGCGATGGCTCGCAACGCGTCGGAACCTGCCGGACAAGAACAGCTGTATCGCGCGCTGTCGTCTGATCACGACGGTTCAATTCTCGATAGTTTGGGCAGTCTGTTTTCCCCCAAAGAGTCGGCAACGCAAACGCCGGGGGTGACCGAGCGTACGACCGCCGGCGGCGCAATTTTGGATCACATCCTGGGCAGCCGAAAACCGCGGGTGGAACAAACCGTCGGCAAGGCCAGCGGTCTCTCCAGTGGCCAAGTGATGAAACTATTAATGATGTTGGCTCCTCTGCTGATGGGAGCACTGGGCAAACGCCGCCAGCAAGAGGACCTATCGCCGGGTGGACTGAGTGATTTGCTCCGCGGTGAAAGCGAACGCGTCGAATCGGCATCCGGTGGTGGAATGATCGGCCGCATGCTCGATCAAGACGGTGACGGCGACTTTGACATGATGGACATGTTGAAGTTCGGCGCCGGGAAACTGTTCGGCGGACGATAGTCCCGTTCCAAGCTTCGCGGGCGGATTCAAGCGGGCCGTTTCAGGCTTCGCGGTGCCGTTTCAGGCTGCGCGGGCCGTTTCAAGCTTCGCGGGCCGTTTTACGCTTCGCCCGTTTGCACGGCCATGTTGTCTCGGTGGACGACGTTTTCGTACGGGCGATGGCCCAGCACGTCGGCGATTTTGTCACTCGCCAGCCCCATGATTTTGGCGACCTCGCTGGACGGATAATTGCTCAGCCCTCTGGCGATTTCGTTGCCATCGGGATCGACGATCGCAACGACGCTGCCGCGTTTGAAATCACCGTCGACTTTCTTGATGCCGATCGCCAACAGGCTGCTGCCCTTGTTCAGCACGGCGCGCGTGGCACCGGCGTCGAGGTGAATGGTGCCGTTGACCGTTGCCGAGCTGCCGATCCATCGCCGGCGACCGCGCAGCGACTTTGGCGGCGGCAGAAACAGCGTCCCAATTTCTTCGCCCGCAAATATTTTGTCCAACACTTGGTCGTCGTGTCCCGGTGCGATGATGGTCGGGTGACCGTGCGAGGTCGCGATTCTTGCGGCGTTCAATTTGCTTGCCATCCCGCCCTTGCTCACCCCGCCGGTATGATCTTGGGCCATGTCCAAGATTTCGTCGGTGATGGATTCGACGATCGGAATTCGCTTGCTGGTCGTTTGGTTTGGCGATCCATCGTACAGGCCGTCGATGTCTGACAGGATGATCAGCATTGAATCGCTTAACAAACCGGCGACTTGTGCCGCCAAGTGATCGTTGTCACCGAACGTCGTCATTAGTTCCGAGACGGCGACGCAGTCGTTTTCGTTGATCACGGCGATCGAATCATAGGCGTGGATTTGCGTCAACGCATTCCGCACGTTCAGGTATCCGCTGCGGCGACGCAGGTCCGCTGCGGTCAGCAGGACTTGGGCTGCGTGCCGTCCGAACTTTGTAATCGCGGATTCGTAAGCCTGGATCAGATCGGTTTGGCCGATCGCCGCGATCGCCTGCAATTGCGACAAGCCTTCCGGGCGGTTGGGTAATCCAAGCTTGCCAACACCGGCGCCAACGGCGCCGCTGCTAACCATCACAGTTTGCCGCCCCGAATCGGCGATTCGGCAAAGGCTTGCCCCCAGCAGATCAATACGGCGGCGGTCCAGCTTTCCGTCGGGGGTGGTTAACACCCGCGTGCCGACCTTTACCACGACGCTGCTGGTATTTTCAATAACCGATCGGCGCGCCGCAGTATTCAAAGGGTTGGTCCTCAGCAGGTGTCAAAGTCGAGTGGATATTTTCGCCAGGGGAATCAAGCGGCGAAACTGATGATTTCTACCGGTGCCTCGCACTCCATAACGAAATACAATTGTCATGGGGAATCGACGACCTTGGAAGAGCACCCTAAACTCGCAAAGCGTCCTTCTGTCTTGATTCGTTCTTCAGGAAAATCATCGCTATGAGCGAAATACATCACGAATGTGGTGTCGCCGCGATCTATCACCTTTCCGGCCGCGGACGCAGTCCGATGTGTACCGAGGATGGGCCGCGACAGATTTCCAGGCTGCTGCCACGGATGCTGTTGGACATTCAAAACCGCGGCCAGCTTGCCGCCGGCATGACCGTGTATGACCCCGAATGTCCTCAGTTGCTGAAAAATCGCAAGGACGTCGGTACAGTGACGGAGGTCTTTCGGCTGAATCATCGCGCAAAGGCCGAATCGTTGATGAAGCATCTTTCCGGTCGGGCCGCGATCGGACATGTTCGCTATTCCACGTGCGGCCAGGACGATCGTAGCTATGCGCAGCCGTTCGAACGCAGGCACATCCATAAACGAAAATGGTTCAGTTTTTGTTTCAACGGCCAACTTTCCAACTACGGAATTCTGAAAGAACGCTTGCTTGCCGACGGCGATCACCATCTTTCCCTTGACACCGATACCGAAATTATTCTGCACGAGTTTGCTCGTGTGCTCAGCCAGGCGCGCGAACGTATCGATTGGATCGAAGTACTAAGACGCACCACTTCGGAATTCGACGGCGCCTATAGCCTTGCCGTGTTGACCGCCGAAGGCGAAATGATCGTTGCCCGTGATCCGCTGGGCATCAAACCGATGTGCTATGTGCACGAAGGTCCGCTGTTCGCCGCGGCCAGCGAAAGCGTTGCGCTGTTGAACCTGGGTTTTGAAAGTGACCAGATTAAATCGCTGCCGCCCGGTGTTGCGATCATCGTTGACCCGGAATCCGGTTTCCGCATGGAACGTTTTGCCGAGGATCGATCGCCAGCCCACTGTTTCTTTGAGTGGATCTACTTTGCCAATGTCGCCAGCACGCTGGATGAGCGCAGTGTGTATCTGACACGAACTCGGTTGGGCGAAGAACTCGCCCAAGCGGAACGGGAACTCAACCGGATCCCCTTGGACCCCGAGGACACGATCATCGTTCCCGTTCCCGATACCAGCAAGGCGGCTGCAGACTCGATGGCGTACGAGCTTTCGATTCCTTGCCGGGAAGGCTTGATTCGCAATCGATATGCGGGGCGAACCTTCATCGAAGGCGGTCGCGCCCGCAAAGCGAAGGCGGCCACCAAATACACACCGCTCCGCGAAGTGTTGCAAGGCAAACGCGTCATTCTGGTGGAAGACTCGATCGTGCGCAGCACCACGATGAATGTGCTGTTGGATCGTATCCGCGACGTCGGCGGCGCAAAAGAAATACACGTCCGTGTCGCATGTCCACCGATCGTCGCGCCGTGTTTTTATGGCATCGACATGAGCACGATCGACCAACTGATTGCGCCAAAGTATTTTGGCGTCGAAGGTGAACTGACCGACCAGGCACAGCAGAAATTGGCCGACGATTTGGGTGCCGATTCGCTTCGGTATTTGCCAGTCGAAGCGATCGCCCGTGCGATCGATTTGCCCAAAGATCATTTGTGCCGCGCGTGTGTGACCGGCGAGTACCCGACCGAGTGTGGCCAGCATTTGTATCGGATCGCTCTGGATAACCGTGGCAACAAGGTCGACGACCAACGGACCTACGAACAACTGGCAGCTGCCCTTTCGAGTGGCTGAGTGTTTCGAGTGGCTGAGTGTATGGGAAGGGTTCGAAGCGGTCTCGTCGGAGAGCCAAACTGTTAGCGCAGTAACTCACCCATTGCCGACAAGAACATCGCTTCGGCGACCCGCTCGGCCGCATCGCGAGTAAATTCTCCTCTGGGCAACTGCCGCGTCCATGTTTGAATCGAGCCATTGACGTTGAGCGCGACGTGAATACGATCCTGGCCCTTTCGTGGCTCGGATGTTGGCAGTGCCGCGACTAACGAAATGCCGACCGGAATGGACGTGTTGATTCCGTTGTCGCTGAGGCGTCGACATCGCTCCATCGCCACGCGCGAGAGCTGGATCGCCGTCTCAACCGAAGCGCTGGGGCCGGCCGGCGGTTCATTCAAATACTCGCACATCGCCGCGTGTGAGTAAGGCACGACGGCTTCGACAAACGACCGGGAAGCGCCGGGACGTTGAAAACACCGGCCGATCGCTCTACTGCCTCCCCCCGAGACCACCATCGCGATCTGGAAATCGGTGGTGTGCAACGGGTCAAGTGTTGTTGCCCAGGATGCGTCGACGTCGGTGGTCGGGTGATGGGTCAAGCGTTGTTCCGATTGCAAACGGCTAGGGCGATGGGATTCGACGAAATGTACCACGAACGAATCGCATCGGCGTGCGGTCGGCAAAGCCGATCGGCGGTGATTCGTTCCATTCATCAAGCGATCGGACCGAGACATTGCCGTAGATTTCGATATCGGATCCAAGCAGAGATCCAGTGATCGGCAGCGTTGCATCGTCGTCCAGTGGCTGGATAAGGATGTCCTGAGTCGTATAAACGAACCCTCGCAGTTCCGTGGGATACGTGTCCGTTTTCGTCGAATTTGTCAGTGTGCCTCGATAGGGCGATCCGGTCGGATTGAAGTTCACGTCGCGGTCTTCTTCGCTCAGCGTCGCATTGACGTTCTCGATGCGAATGGATGAATCGGTGACCAAGATTGCTTCAGGCTCATTCGGATAGTTCCACGTGATCCCGCCGGACAAGATCACTTCAGCGGCACCGCTGATCACGAGGATTGCGTCGATCCGGCAATTGGAGATGCGAATGGTTTGCCCCCACGCATCGATCCAATAGATGCCCGCAGCATCGTTGGCGCCATAAGGGTTTGCCGAGGGAGACAATACGATGTCTTGGATGCGCCGCTGGTAGCCGTAGTAGGGTATCGACCATGCCGAAATCTGCGTTCCCACCGAACGATAACGATTGAGCACGTTGTAACTTGGCACTGAAACCGAGGATGCGGTTCGATCCCCTCGAACCGTGAACGCAACCTTTCCGCTGCACTGCAGTTCGGGTGTGATCAATCGGCCTGACGAATTCGTTCGGCAGTCGTCATAGACCTGAACGGCGCGTTCGGTATTCAATAACGCTCCGGATTCCAGGTGCAGGTCGTCCGAGCTGGTGACCGAGTAATTCAACACGTCCAGCGGCCCTGGGTCTGGTTCTAGCGTTACCGAAACGGCTGACTCTGTCGTGCCGATACGCGCGTGCACGGTCAAGTCAACGGAATCCGCCGAATCGTCGTTTAAGTTTCCGTCGCTGTCAGTGTATCGATGTCTCACATGTCTCGTTTCACCGGACGCGCTCGGTCCGACGTTCCATTCTCGCCAATCAGTGAATTCATCGTTGATCATCTGCGATCGCCATTGGGCAGAAGTCCGCATGTGTGCGGCCAGACGCTGCAGTTCACTTTCGGCGATTCGCAACGCGTCCATCCGCCGGCCGCGGTCATTTTGTGCTCGCACGTTGGCGGTCGATAGCGACACCGAAACGGCGACGGTTGCCATGACGATCAGCGTCGTGAACAGGACGGCGACATAAACGTAGCCCGATCGACTTGCCACCACTCGCTTGCGCCGCGGGGAGGCGCCAGTCGGCCAGCGGCAGACGAGAGTTCGGATAGCGTTGGTATTGAAAGCGGACAACATGGTGACGGATCAGTTGGTGACTTCTGGTTGGTTCTTGAGCGGGACAACCACCGAGACAGAGCGACCGGAACCGAACGCGAATCGTACGCGTCGGTATTCTTCGTACGAAGTCGACGCGTCGATGTCGTTGGGGACGCTAGAGACCAAGATTGACTTGCTGAATGTGATCGATTCCGGCGACGTGCAGTTCACCGTCGCTAAACGCAACGGAGAGTCCGAATTGCCGCTCAGAACGATGCCGTTTCCGTCGACATCCGCACGTTCGATCGCCACCGAAACGGACCACCCGGTAAAACCATCGATCGTCGATCCGTCGCGGTATGTCGGTGTGGCACTGCTGTAATTGTGGTAGTCATCGACATCATCAAACGTCGTGCGATCCGAATTCAGCTCATCCGGTTCGATCCCGAAGGTGGCATTCGCATCGGCGTCGGCAAAACGACGTGTCGTTATTTCGTCAAGGAAAATGGTCGCCAAGTCGCTGCCGCGCGTCGCACGGAACTGTTCATGCGAGTTGCGAAGCAGGTTGGCCGACGCGGTGACCGATACCAGCAACACCGTTGCGACTAACATGCTCGACACCATCACCTCGATTAGTGTGAGTCCAAGCCGACTGCGTGTATGGATTCTAGATCGAGATCGGATCACCATTGTCTCGCCTTTAGATGGACGCCCACGTTCAGCCAATAAGCGAATGACGAAAAATACGGCCGCGGCGTGAAAGAGAGCGATGGTGAGTGACCGTTGCGGACCGAAACGGCGATCGAGTTGTGCGAACTGTAGCTTCCCGACGCTGATTCGGCTTGACCGATGTCGACAAACGATGCCAACCCGATCGTGTTGTCGAGCCACGGATGACCTTCGGCCGAGTAGATCTGGACGTTCAGCTGTTTTTCGGTGATCACGGCCGATTCGACGAGGTCCGGGCCCGTTGTCGGAATGATGGGGACGGTGTAACCGCTGTCGATTCCCGACCAATTGATCGGCGAATACTGGTCCGCGCCTTCGATGGCCAACAGAACGGCCGATAGGGCAGATGAGTTTGTGGGCGTCAACGTCGTGCTGGTCGGATAGGACGCGTCGTAGGATCGGTACAGGACGGTTAGTCGGAGGTTGCTGATTGAAGTTGACTGAACGGTTTGCCACCCGCCATTGGAAACAGCAACATAGTTTGGCGTCTTTCCCGAAATGCAAAGCAACAACAAGTCGTTTGGTTTACATCCTGGTGGAGTGTTGATTGTTAGACTGCTGACTTGCGATCCGCTTGCCGCAGTTGTGTGCGATCGGACGCGAACGGTTTCATCGAGCGGCAGGGCGGTGGGAGCTGTGTATCCGTCAACCGAAAAATGAATGTTCGGTGTCTCGGGATCGAGAACCGCCGTCGGAATGCCGGATACCTGACGCGTTAGCCCGGCACTGTCGGCTTGATAAGCGACCGGTTCATCGTTTCCGCTGGTCGGATCCGGGCGCGTGATCTGAAAACCACTTCCCCAATTGTTTTGAACGGTTCTGGCATAGCGCAAGTCCCCGGCCAACCGATCCGCGATTTCGTGTTCGTGCCACTCTGCTGCGTCGTCGAGCGGTGACTCGAGCAGTTGGGTCGAGATCGAAATGGTGGATGCCAGACCGATGATCAAGACCGTCGACGCGATCAGTGCCGCGACCAACTCGATCAAGGAATAAGCCGGACGAATCATGACGATCCTCCCGTGACAACCATGCGTAGGTCGACCGTCGTCGTGCCAAGTCCTGGTGCGATCACAATATCGTAAATATGACCGGTGTAGCCGATCGATATGGTCCCCGACTGCATCGCCGTGCCGGACACCCGCGGGATACCTTCGAAATCAAAAGTGATCGAATTCGCAGAGTCAAAGTTGGCGGAAAGTTCAAACTCGGAATCGAACTCCGCTTTGACATCGACTTCCATGAGGCTGCCCATACGGTCGGGAAAATCCACATCGGCACTGTAGTATCGATCGGTCGTAGGATCGATCACAAGCGTGACCGAGCGTCCTTGGTTGATCGCCACGTGCCGGAGATAGTCGACATGGCTGGCAAGCTGGTTCGCGGCGGCCAATAAACGTGACCCGCGCACCGAATTACCGAGCCTGGGTGCGGCAACGGCCGACAAAATGCCCAAGATCAAGATGACAATTGTCAGCTCGATCATGCTCAATCCGTTTCGGTTTCGGGGGAATGTTCGCACGTTCGTTGCTCGATTCGACCGTGTTCGTGTAGGCTGGAACTCGCCGCAGACCGCTGCGGCTATAAAAATCTACGTCAGCCAGCGCTTCGTCCCGAAATAACTTGATCGGATTCGTACGCAATTAGGGCTGCGGATTCCGCTTATTCGTTACAACCCGGCTCGATGCAATCTCTTGACCATCCGCTGATCGATTCCTTTGGCCGCGTGCACGATAGCTTGCGAATCAGCGTCACGGATCGCTGTAACATTCGATGCTTCTATTGCATGCCGGAAACGGGAGCCCAGTTTGCGCCGCGCGATACGTTGTTGACGTTCGAAGAGATCCATCGGCTGGCAAATCTGCTGGTGCAGCGATGCGGCGTCCGCGACATTCGTATCACTGGGGGTGAACCGTTGGTACGTCGCGAAATCGACCGACTGGTGCGAATGCTTGCGAGTATCGATGGGCTGCAAGATCTTTCGATGACAACGAATGGAATCTTGCTGGCGGATTGTGCCGAGCTGCTGCATCAATCGGGGCTACGGCGCGTCAACATCAGTCTGGACACGTTGGACGAAAAAGTCTTTCAAAAGATCACTCGTCGCTCGGGCGTCGAGCAAGTGGTTCAGGGCATCGACGCCGCGATCGCTTGTGGATTCGAATCAATCAAGCTGAACACGATTGCGATTGCCGGAATCACCGAAACACAAATCGTCGACCTTGTCGAATTTGCCTCAGCGCGGAATGTGCCGCTGCGGTTTATCGAGTTCATGCCGCTGGATACAGATCGCGCATGGACCAAAGGCGATGTGCTGTCGGGTGATCGGCTGCTTCGCATCTTGGCGAGCCGCTTTGGTACGTTGACCGAGGTTCCCCGCTCGGACCCATCGCAACCGGCGGAGGAATTTGTGTTCGCCGGCGGTCAGCGCGTCGGAATCATCCGTTCGGTGACGGCGCCGTTTTGCGGTGCGTGCAATCGGTTGCGACTTACCGCAGACGGATCGCTGCGGAATTGCTTGTTCGCTAACGGCGAAACGCCCTTGCGAGATCTGTTGCGAGACGGTGCGTCGGATGATGACTTGCTTTGCGAGGTCAAACGCTGCGTCGCCGCCAAGGCCGCCGGCCACGGTATGAGCGACGCCGATTTCACGCCGCCCCCACGTCCGATGTATGCCATCGGCGGCTGATGCGCAATTGAACGCAAAGGCGTCATACGGAAGGGACATGGGTTCGGGGGATATCGCCACGTGGATTTCGAAACGGCGTAAATCACCGCATGAACGTAATCACCGCTGCCAGAAAGTGGGTTTTCGGTGATCGCCATGCTCGAGCTGCCTTAGCGACACAAGATTAGCACGGTGCCGTTCGGCGCTGTCGCGCGGGCATGGGCGTCGTGATGCGCTAGCAAGTGAACCTGCAAAACAGCCCGCCGCGGGCCGCTCGCCAGGCCGCCGGCAGCTCAGATTTCAGAGGCAATGCCGACGCTGGGCGTCTGTTGCCGATTGATTCTGGCGATTACAGTGTCGGCACTATGAAAAACATCTTTAGCTTAGAAAACGACGTCGCGGCCGTGATCGGCGGTACAGGTGAATTGGGCGGGCTGATGGCCGAGGCCCTCGGTGCACATGGCGCAAAGGTCGCCGTTCTGGGCCGAAATGCCGACCGCGGAAACGCCCGTGCTCAAAAGATCGTCGACGCCGGCGGTGAGGCAAAATTCTTTGCCGCTGATGGGTTGAGCGCCGAGTCGCTCGATTCCGCTCGCCAAGCAATTGCGGCATGGGCCGGCGCATCGACGTCCGTGCTGGTCAATGCCGCCGGCGGAAATCGACCCGACGCGACCATTCCTCCGGGCGGCGACATCTGCAAGTTGCCACTGGACGCTTGGCGTGACGTGTTTGACTTGAACTTGGTCGGTGGCGCGCTGCTGCCTAGCCAAGTTTTCGGGCAAGACATGTTGTCGGCCGGCAAGGGCAGCATCATCAATATCGCATCCATGTCAGGCATCATCCCCTTGTCTCGCGTGGTCGCCTATTCCGCCGCGAAGGCAGCCGTGATCAACCTCACGTTATGGTTGGCTCGCGAGTGGGCAACGACCGGCGTGCGCGTCAATGCGATCAGTCCCGGTTTCTTTCCTGCCGAACAAAACCGCAAGCTGTTATTCAACGACGATGGCAGCTACACCGAGCGTGGCGGGCAAATCATTGGCCACACGCCGATGGCGAGGTTCGGTAAACCAGAAGAACTTGCCGGTGCCGTGGTCTGGTTGGCCAGCCAAAATGCCTCGTCGTTCGTCACCGGACAAAACATTGCGGTCGACGGCGGCTTTGCGTCGGTGACCATCTGATTTTTATACGTGGGTCCTCGCCTATTTTTCTCTTGAAGACATTACTGAGATGATCGAACTCCGAAAAGACGCCAAATACGCTCTCGTCATTCCCACCAGCATGGGAACTCGTCTAACGCCGGTGAACAATCAACCGTTCCACTGCAGCGACACGTTCAAGATGCAAGGCACCAGCGCCGAGTCGAACGTTGGCAGTGTTTCGTCTTTCCTTGGTTTGCCGGTCAAGATTCTGACGGCGTTCGTCAAAGGAAGCCCCGTCGCGCGTTTCATCAAAGATGATTTGGCTCGTCGGCACATGGACTACGAAGGTCCTGAGTTCGAACCAGAGAACCCTTGGGGCGTTCGCCACCAAATCAACATGGCCGACAGCGGCTGGGGCTCGCGCGGTCCACGCGTCGCCAACGATCGCGCCGGCGAAGTCGGCCGTAAGCTGAACGTCAAGGACTTTGACCTGGATCGTATCTTCGGGGATGAAGGCGCAAAAATTGTTCACATGTCGGGTCTGATCGCAGCCTTGTCAGAAGACACCAGCGAATTTTGTTTGGCAATCGCACGGGCGGCCAAAAAGAACGGTGCAAGAATCTCATTCGATCTGAACCACCGCGCCTCGTTCTGGGCCGGTCGCGAAGCGGAATTGTCGGCGGCGTTCAAAGAAATCGCCAGCCTTTCGGATATCCTGATCGGCAATGAAGAAGACTTTCAGTTGTGTTTGGACATCGAGGGTCCCGAGGCAGGCGGTAAAGAGATCGGGGCAAAGATCGAAGGCTT
This sequence comes from uncultured Pirellulaceae bacterium, assembly GCA_963975425.1. Lineage (GTDB taxonomy): Bacteria > Planctomycetota > Planctomycetia > Pirellulales > Pirellulaceae > CAXBGS01. The sequence continues at coordinate 823,703 of CAXBGS010000001.1, read as the reverse complement.
CAAGGAAATGATCGGCCGCGTCAAAAAGGAATATTCCGGCGCGACTTTGTTTGCCACCACGCTGCGAGAAGTGACGAGCGCAAACTCGCACCACTGGGGCGCGATCGTTTCACACGGTGACGATTTCTGTGTCGTCGAACCTCGCGAGATCGGTGTGTATGATCGCATCGGTGGCGGTGACGGTTTCGTCGGCGGTTTGCTTTACGGCGTCCTGCAAGGTTGGGACGCGGAAAAGAGCACGCACTTTGGCTGGGCTACCGGCGCACTCGCTGCGACCATGGTGACCGACTATGGTCAACCGGCCGATGAAGAACAGGTCTGGAGCATCTGGGAAGGCAACGCCCGCGTGAAACGCTAGCGCCGCTTACGTCTTTCTGCCAAGACCAAGTCGGCAGGAATTGCACCGCCGTATCATCCACGCGCTTTGCCGCACCATTCCGCACCATGCCGAAGCAGCGAACAGCTCGTTCCCGCTTACGCTCTGTTACGCTGACGTTTCGAAGTAGGCTGGAACAAGCACAGCGCAGTTCCGGCGCGAATTGCTGAATCCGTTTCGTGGTACCGCAGCGGCCTGCGTTCTACGGTGTTGGTGCGGATGCTGTTTCTGGCTTTGGCAATTCCATGACCGGTTCGCCCCAATCGGCCAGGAATGGTTCTTCGCAAGATTCGCACCGCACTTCGGTTCCCAGCAGCTTATCATCGATGACTTGACCCGCTTCGCAGGCTTTGCAGGTCACTCGAACTTGGCCGGGTTCGTCGGCCATCGCTTTGATGTGAGCTTGTGTCAGCCCGGCGACTTCGATGTCTTCCGGTTGCAACGTTGTTAACAAGTCGTGATTGACTTCATCCATCGATGCGAGCCGATTGGCCAAGCGACGCACACTGCGCTCGAAACTATTTCGGCTGCATCGCCCGTTGCCAAAGTGGCGATCGCGGCCGATGAAAAGGTAGGTAAAGCCACGCAACAGACGGCGCCGTGATTCCGTTGGTAAGGTGTACTTTGCCTTGTTGGCGATCAATTCAAAGATGCGGCAGAGTGCTTCCGGCGGATAGTCGTCGAACGTCATCGTTGTTCCGACCCGCGAACTCAATCCCGGATTGCTGCGGATCATCTTGGTCATTTCGACCGGATATCCCGCCAAGATGACGACCAGTCGATCGCGTTGATCTTCCATCCGCTTGAGTAACGTTTGCACCGCTTCGCGTCCGTATTGGTCTTGGCCGCTTTCATCGATCAATGTGTAGGCTTCATCGATGAACAGCACGCCGTCGAGCGCCTCATCGATCTTGGCGTTCGTTTTCGGGCCGGTCTGGCCCGCATATTCCGCGACCAAACCGCTGCGGTCGGTCTCGACGAGATGACCTTTCTGCAGGATGCCCAGTGCGCCGTAGATGTCCGCGACGATCCGGGCGACGGTGGTCTTGCCGGTTCCTGGGTTACCGACAAATGCCATGTGAAGGCTCGGTCGGGTCGTGGGCAGGCCGGCTTCTTCGCGTTGGCGTTCCATCTTGAGGAAATTCGTCAACGTCTGGATTTGGTCCTTGATCGCTTGCAGCCCGACCAGCCGATCCAGTTTTGCGCGGGCCTCGGCCAGTCGCTGTTCGGGTGTCCGGTCGTCATCGGCGACCGTTGACTGATTTCCGGCCGGCTTTGGCGAGCCGCCGGCCGCTGGTTTGGACGATCCACCCGGGCCGGCCATGGGCGTCGGTTTTTCGGCGGCGGTCGGGCCGACGCCTTCACGAAGCCGTTTGGCTTCGTCTCGCAACCATTTCAACGCGTCACGAGCGTTGTCGGTGTCGATCTGGCTGTTCAGTGTTTCCGGTGCATGTCCTTGCAAGCGGTCGAATTGGCTTTTCATTTCTTCCAAGTTCTTGTTGTCCGCAACACTGACATTGCCATCAACGCTGGTCAACAAGCTGGCCATTCGGATGGCGAGTGTTTCCAGTTCGCCCCAGCGATCACGTAGTTCCGGTAATTCCGCGAACGGGCGGACCAGGTCACTCCATTGGAAATCTTTGCTGGCCACAATCAGCCAGTCGACCGCTTCGTGCAATTGGCTGCCCATTACCGATTTGCCCCAGATGTGTTCCAGCAAGACTCGTCCGAGTTGTCGCTGTTCCATCGTGCGGCCACTGGCGTCTGGGACCACCGAGGCAAAAACTTTCATGAGCAACCCTTGGTGCAAGTCGTTCATTTGATCCGCGATCGACTCGGCATTGGGTTCCGCATCCCCACTGAGCCAGCCGTAAGAACCTCGCACGAGTTTGCCGCTCTCGACATACAAAGCCTGTGTTTGCTGAATCGCCTCGCGGTACATACGAATGGATTCGATGATTTGGTCGTCAGTGGGTCCGGGCATGATCAGGCAGTGGCAAGAGTAGGTGGAATCGATCCGAAAAGTTTAACGCACATGCTTCCGTCGCTTGTGCTTCCGTCGCTCGTGCAGGCCAGATGAAGCCCGCGTCAGTCGAAACAAGCCGCGCGAGGTGTTGGCGTTGCCCAATGGTCCTGGCATCGCCCAGGGTCAATCGTTCGGGCATCACCCAGGGTTAATTGTTCGAGAATCGCCCTGGGGCAAGTATTTCGATACCAGCGTATGACAATCATACGGTGATTGCGGCACCGCTGTATCTCTCTTGCGGCGAGCTGCATCGATTGTCAGTCTCTCACGCGATGTCGTTTTTCCAGGCGTCCGCCAGTTCTGCGAGATTCATCAATTCAATCACCGCCATCCGATCGATTTCACGACCGAACAGGACATCGTTCGCGCGGGCCACGGGCCAGTCACCATGCGGCCGGTTTATTCGTTCCAGCGTATCGCCGGTTTCGATCGATCCTTCTTGGATCACGCGCATGTACCAGCCGGTTCGACCTGTTTGTGTGACTTCTTTGGTCAGCGTTTTGACGCCCCACCGACGAGCGATTTTCCAGCAAGGTTGGCGTGGTTGGCTGATTTCGAGTTCGCATGATCCCACACGGTATCGATCGCCGATGCAGACATCCGATTCGTCCGCACCGTCGAGCGTCAGATTCTCGCCCAGGCCGCCGGCGGACATTTTCAGATCCGGATGTTCAAGCTGCCACCGAGCATAGTGCGAGCTTGCGTAGCACAGGATTGCTTTATCGACACCGCCGTGGTTCTGTGTATCTGCCACAGCATCACCGACAATACCCAGAGCACGCACCTGGACCGGACCATCAACGGGCCGTTTATAGAATCCGGTTGTCCATTGTCGAGTCAGGACGTCTCGGGTATTTGGGTCGCCTTCGGTGATAACGTTGGCGGCTTGGATGCTTGCGATCGTGATCTTGGCGGTCACCGTTTTGGTCCTTCGGGTCAGCTCCATCGCGAGCGGCGAATCGTCTTCGAATCACGCGCCGCAAGTGTTTGAAATTGAACGCTTTGCGGCCGCGACCGCGAGCCGTGGGGGCGTTGTGAATCGAGCTCAAAAACGATAGAATTTCGGGTCTGGTTTGGGTCAAAAAATGGCCTTCACCAGTGGCCTTCATGGTACCCGCCAGCGACCCGTTCGGTCACTCCACACGGGCGGATCTGACGGTCTTTGCCCCACGCTAGGAAACGACCTTGGCAGACGACGAGAACAACGAAGAAAACGGTGAAGAAGAAGGCGCGACTCCGAGTGTGGAGGGTGGCTCGGGCAATACCGGCGCCGGCGCATTCCGGATGATCGATCTGCCGATCGAAGACGAATTGCGAGAAAGCTATTTGACGTACGCGATGAGCGTCATTGTCTCGCGTGCGTTGCCCGATGTCCGCGATGGCTTGAAGCCAAGTCAGCGGCGAATTCTTGTTGCCATGAATGACCTGAACCTCGGCCCAGGCAGCAAACGGGTCAAGTGTGCAAAGATCTCGGGTGACACGTCCGGTAATTACCACCCGCACGGGGAAAGTGTGATCTATCCGACGCTGGTTCGGATGGCACAGGAATGGAACCTGCGTCGGTTGTTGATCGACAAGCAGGGGAACTTCGGCAGCGTCGCGGGTCTGCCGCCGGCTGCCATGCGGTATACCGAAGCTCGGTTGAGTGCCGTCGCGGCCGCAATGCTGGACGATCTGAAACTGGACACGGTCGACTACGTTCCGACGTATGACGAAGTCCGCACCGAGCCAACCGTGCTGCCCAGTAAATTCCCCAACCTGCTGATCAATGGCAGCGGAGGCATCGCGGTCGGGATGGCGACAAGCATTCCGCCGCACAATCCCACCGAAATTTGCGACGCCGTCATCAAGCTGGTTGACGAACCCGAGACCACGAACGAAGAGTTGTTCGATATCGTTCCCGGGCCAGACTTCCCCACCGGCGGGATTATCTGCGGTCGAGCCGGTATCCGTCGTGGCTATAAAACCGGTCGCAGCACGATTGTGGTCCGCGCGAAATGCTCCATCGAAGAGATGAAGGGCAACCGTTCGCGAATCATGGTCCACGAGATTCCGTACCAGCAGACTCGTGACGGTGTCGTCAAGAAAATTGCCGACTTGGTCAACGCCGATCGAATCAAAGGTATTTCCGGGATTCGCGACGAAAGCGATCTGAAGGAACCGGTTCGCTTGGTGATTGAGTTAAAGCGGAACGAAGATCCCGACATCGTTCTGAACCAGCTCTATCAGTTCTCGCCGCTGCAAACCACTTTTTCGATGATCTTCTTGGCGCTTGTCGATGGCAAGCCACGTGAGTTGACGTTGAAGGAGATGTTGACGGAGTTCATCCGGCACCGCGTGACGGTGATTCGTCGTCGAACGCAGTTCTTGCTCGCCAAGGCACGTCGTCGTAAGCACACCGTTGAAGGTCTGCTGCTGGCTTTGGCCAATATCGACGAAATCATCAAGACGATTCGCGAAAGCCGAACTCAGCCCGAGGCGAAAGAGCGTTTGATGGGGATCGAGTGTCCTGCATCGATGATGCAGCGGGCCCTTGGCGACGAAGGGTTCAAGCAGTTCCAGCTCGAACGTGGTGAAGCGGATTCTTACACGCTGACCAGTGTGCAAACGGACGAAATCTTAAAGATGCGTCTGGGCCAATTGGTCAATTTGGAACAAGAAAAGCTAGCCGGTGAGCACAAAGAGTTGTTGGAAGAGATTATCGATTACCTCGATATTCTGGCCAACCAAAGCCGCATCTACGGGATCATCAAAGAAGACCTCGAAGAGATGAAACGCCGGTTCGGTGACGCACGTCGCACCGAAATTAGCATGGAAGAGATGGGCAACATCGATCTGGAGGACTTGATCACCGAAGAGACCATGGTGGTTTCGATCAGTCACCAGGGCTATATCAAGCGAACCGCATCGAGCGTCTACAATACCCAGCGCCGAGGCGGGAAGGGGTTGAAGGGTGCAAAGACGGATGACGAAGATCCGATCGAACACTTGTTCGTCGCGAGCACTCACGCCTACCTGCTGTTTCTGACGACGACTGGAAAGGTTCGTTGGCAAAAGGTTTACGACCTGCCGCAACTGGCGCGAGATAGCAAGGGCCGCGCGATCGTGAACTTGCTGAACCTGGAAGACGATGAAAAAATCGCCGAATGTCTGGCCGTCCGCGATTTCAATCAGGAAGGCTACTATGTCGTGATGGCGACCCGCAGTGGGTTGGTCAAGAAGACGCCGCTGGAACAATACAGCCGCCCCAAACGCGGTGGCATCATCGCCATCAAGCTTCGCGATGGGGATGAATTGGTGGACGCCGCCGTCGTGGGGCCCGGCGATGAAGTCGTCTTGGTCACTGCGTCAGGAATGGCGATCCGTTTCCGCGAATCCGATTCGCGTCCGATGGGACGCAATACGTCGGGCGTCAAAGGCATCAATCTGGTCGGTGACGACCGTGTGGTGGGCATGGTGGTTGCCGATCCGGATGCCAGTTTGTTGACAGTTTGTGAAAATGGCTACGGCAAGCGAACAACCTTCGGCCCCAACGCCAACGATGGCGAATCGGAAGCCGGCGAAGAAGAATCAAGTTCCTCCAGCGCCCGTTATCGTACGCAAAAGCGTGGCGGCAAAGGTTTGCGGGATATTCGTACCAGCGAACGCAATGGCGAAGTCATCGGAATCGCACGCGTGACCGACGACGACGAAGTGTTCATGATGACCGCCAAGGGGAAAATTCAGCGGATCGCCGCCGCCGACATCAGCGTGATCGGACGCAACACTCAAGGCGTCCGTATTATGAATATCGATGAAGGCGACAGTCTGATTGCTGTTGTTCGGGTTCCCGCGGAAGAAAAATCGGACGACGATGAAAGCGGCGAAGAAGTGACCGCAGAGTCATCCATCACCGAGTCAGCCAGCGTCGAGCCGACTGACGTTGAATCAACTGACAGTGAATCAACCGACGGCGAGCCAACACCGAGTGATGAGAACCCCGAAGAGGATAGCTGATCACGTTGCGATTGATGCACACTTGGTCGTTGAATACACCGTGGTTCATTCGCGACCAAGCCGAGGCAAAAATAACGACTTAAACCGGCACTTGAATTACCGCGTGCGTCGTTCCACGCGTTCGAGCCGCTGTTCCAGCAGCCGCATGTCATCGGTCAGCCGAATGACCAATTGGCGCAAGTCTTCGTCATTCATTTGTGGGATAGCTCGCATCGGTACCTCGCCTCCACCGCGAAAAGGATTTGGCGCCGGTGACCAGGCTTCCAGCTGTAATTTGACTTCTTCGATTTGCAGGCGAGTCTCTTCCATCGCGGGATGTTTCGGGCCCATGCTGGCTTCGTTGTGTCGCAGCATCTTCAATCGTTCAGCCAGTTGCTGACCGCGTTCGGTCAGCAAGGCCGCCTTGGGGATCTCATCGTCCAGGTTGATCGTTGAGTTGTCCGACTGTGCCCAGCTGATTGCGGTGACCATGCAAGTGATCGCACCAGCGGTGATCCATGTCGATTTGTTCATTGCGGTTCTCCCGAGCGGATACCGTTAAGGATTCAAGATTAGAGGAAAGCAAGGTTTCTAGTTTATCCCGTGACGATGCGTCTGGCGAATTGACGTAACGCCTGCACGCACCGAAACCGACCTCAACGAAAAACGCAGTGATTCACCGCGAAATTGAGATGCCGGGATGATCTTGAGGATGTGAGCCACAACGTGCGAGCAAACGTGCGTGCGGGCAGTTTCCGGCGCGGCAGGTGGTCACCGGTTCGCGTCAAGGTTCGAGAAGCCGTGCAAAAAAAGCCCGGTGATTGCTCACCGGGCTTTCGTGTTATTCGCGGCATTGGCGCGGTTTCGTGCCTTGCAGGTCATTTCCTACAGCATGCTGGACAATTTGCTGCACAGGTCAGCGGTTCGACAGCTGTAACCCCATTCGTTGTCGTACCAGCTGACGACTTTGACCATCTTGCCCTTGTCGCCAAGTACTTGAGTGAAGTCAGCGGCAAAGATGCTGCTGTGTGGATCGTGAACGATGTCGCTGCTGACGATTGGGTCAGTTGCATAGAACAGGATGCCCTTCATCGGTCCTTCGGCAGCCGCTTTGATTGCCGCGTTGATCGATTCTTTGTCGGCTTCTTTGGCCAAGTTGGCGGTCAAGTCGACCACGCTGCCGGTCGGTACGGGAACTCGCATCGCGATACCGGTCAGCTTGCCTTGCAGTGCTGGGATCACCAATCCAACCGCCTTCGCAGCACCGGTGCTGGTCGGGATGATGTTTTGGGCCGCCGCACGACATCGGTACAAGTCTTTGTGCGGTTGATCCTGAACGTTTTGGTCGTTGGTGTAAGCGTGAACCGTTGTCATCAGTCCCGATTCGATACCGAATGTATCGTTCAAGACTTTGGCAACGGGCGCCAAACAGTTCGTCGTGCAACTCGCATTGCTGATGCACTTTAGATCGGCGTTCAGCTGGTCGTCGTTGACGCCCAGAACACAGGTCAGGTCGGCGCCATCTTTTGCTGGTGCACTCAAGACGACCTTTTTCGCGCCGGCTTCCAGGTGACTGTCGTAGCCGGGCTTGTCGCCATCAGCGCGACCGGTGAAGAAACCGGTCGATTCGATTGTGATGTCGACTTTGTTTTCGCCCCAGGGCAACTTGCGAGGGTCACGTTCGGCAAGCGCGATGATTCGCTCGCCGTTGACCGTGATCGACTCGTCGTCGTAGGTTACTTCACCGGGATAGCGGCCATGAATGCTGTCGTACTTCAGCAAAGTGGCCAGAGTTTTGTTGTCGGTTAGGTCATTGACGGCAACGACGTCGAACTCGTCGCGACGTTCCATCAAGTTTCGAAACGTTAGTCGACCGATTCGACCGAAACCATTAATTGCAACACGGATAGCCACTGGATCTAATACTCCTCAGAACACTCGGGGCCGAGCAAAACGGTTGCGAGCAGAGTGCCGCAACAATTGACCCGGCCGAGAAAAAATTAAGCCAACATGCGGGTATAAGTCGACGACCGTGACGACGCCGCGCGAGGCGGATTATAGGAACGCGTGACTGTTTTGAACCAGCCCCCGAATTTGTCTCGATCCAGCGGTCCGCCTCCGGATTGGCGTCGCCCTCGCGGCGTCGCCCCCGGCACGTGGGCTTACACCAACGAGCGGGTGATAGCGGACCGTTATGACGCGTTTGTGGCGGATACTCCGCTATGCGAAACAGATCAGTCGATCCTTTCCAGCCTCTTTCCACCGTGTGATTCGGTCTCGGCGCCAAGAATCGTGGATCTTGGCTGTGGCAGCGGACGCACGGCGGTCGAACTTTCCGCCCGCGGTTACGCGGTCGTCGGAGTCGATTTAAGCCAATCGATGTTGGAAAATCTGGCGCAGAAATCGGCCCATCGCTTGCCGATCGCGACCGTCCGAGCCAACTTGGTCGAACTGGACTGCTTCGCCGATAACTCGTTTGACCACGCCGTGTGCATGTTCAGCACGTTGGGCATGATCCAGGGTCGGCAGCATCGTCGACAAATGCTTTCGCACGTTTGCCGGATGGTGGTTTCAGGCGGGCATTTCGTGGTGCACGTTCATCACCGTTGGGCGGCGCTGGGCGAGCATGGTGGAACGCGGCAACTCGCCAGGTCGTGGTGGCGGTCGTTGCGATCGCCTGAGCACGAGTTTGGTGACGCGACGTATGGGTATCGTGGCATCGCTGACATGTTCATGCACCGCTTTTCGCGGAAAGAGCTTCTATCCGATTTGAGGGCGACCGGTTGGTCAATCGAGCGAATCGATTACCTATCGCAAGACGGGTCGCAAGTAACTCAATGGCCCAAAATCATGCGCCATCGCATCGGTGGCTTTATCGTCACGGCTAAGAATGCCAAAGAAGCGAGTGTCTAACTCGCAGCGGGTCGGCCGAGATGAGGTGGCGACCTGCGTGCCGAACGATGAAAGCGGGAATGATCGAATGCGGGAACGATCGAAGTCGAAATTCGCACGTGTCTTGCCCGTCGGCGTGTCGTGAGTTGGGTTGATGAGGGCTTATGCCTCGGTGTCCCACTGGAATAAGGGTTCCGCAATTCCGTCTTCGTCGACTTCCCAAGGCAACCAAACGATCATGGGGGTCTCGGCTTTCAAGTCACCTTTGCGTGGCGGAATTTCCGAAGTTTCGATTTCGATCGAATCGGTGTCATAAGTTTCGTTCAGCCTGTCGATTTCGTCTCGCAATTCGTCTTCGAGTTCTCGGATGTCTTCTTGCAAGTACTCCAGCGCCTCTTCGGCGCGTTTGACGTCGCTGCGTTGCTGATTGGCCCGTACGGCGCTGCGCGCGACAGTGGACATACCGGTGCGACGGCCACCCAAGAATGCGCCGAGCATTGATTGCGCCAACGTCGCGCCGGCTGACCAGAACGATGCAGAACTTTGCGCCGCCTCGCGATCGACACGTTCTTGCGCCGTCATCAGTTTCTTCTCGAGCGTCTTGATCTTTCCGTCAATCTTGTCGCGTAGTTTTTCTTCCTGCAGGTCCTTTTCCTCGTGGTACCGATGCTTGAAGTATGCGATCGCCTCACCCTTGGTCCTTACATTCTTCGCTTCTTCGTCCAGCAAGGGGCTGTGGTACAGTGGGAACGTACAGCAGCGATACATGTAGTCTTTGAAATCGGCCCGGTACGATCGGTATTTACCTTTGCTGATCAACTCATCGGGCAAGTCTTTGAAGGTGAATCCGTCCTCGGGTTCATCTAAAAGTTCCGCTTCGTCCGGCAGTGGCTTGCCCGCCTCCCACAGTTCGTCGGGGAATCCACGGTCGCAACGCACAATTCGCTTGGCGTCGGCCCACTCTTCCAAATCGAGGCTGGATTTTGAAAACCGCATCGATCCTTCGCCGTACAGCGCCGGTCGATAGATCAGCTTGCTGGATTTAGCCGGTCGTTCGGTCATCGCCAGGAACTTTTCATCGATGCCGGCTGGAACCACGGGGCGAGCTTTTTCGATCGCGCCGGCCGGTTCATCCGTATCGCCGGCCGCTTTTCTCGCCGCGGCACGTTTCGCTTTTCGCTCGGCCATCAGGCTGCTGATCTGCGGTCTGGCGAGCGGGCCGGCCAAAAACGACATTGCCCAACGCGTTTGAAACACGACGGGAAAGCCGTCGTGCACGTTATTCATCAGGAAAACACGGCTGCCCAGTCCCGCCAGGGTTTGTTCCATTTTATTGCGATCAAATTCCTGACCCGCTTTTCCGGCGGCGCCTTCCAATCCCTCCAGCACTCGTGCTTTGTCTCGCTCGGTCTGCAATCGCCCCAAGAACCATGTGCCGATGTTGGATAGTCCTTTGTAGTCCAGGTCGACCGGGTTCTGGGTCGCCAGCGTGATGCCCAGTCCAAAAGCACGCGCTTGTTTCAGCAGAGTCAACATCGGTGGTTTCGACGGCGGCATCGAAACCGGTGGGAAATAGCCGGCGACTTCGTCCATGTAGAACATCGCACGCAGGCTGCTGGTGCCCATTTGCGTCCTCACCCAGGCCAACAACTCATTCAGCAGGATCGTCACAAAGAACATGCGTTCGTTGTCGTTCAGATGTGCGATCGAAAGAATGGTCAGTCGCGGTTTGCCCTCAGGCGTATAAAGCAATTTTTTGATCGATAACGCTTCGCCTTCCAGCCAAGACGCGAACGCGGGCGAGGCAAGCAAGTTGTTCAATTTCATCGCTAGCTTGGCACGTACCGTTGGCGACATGAACGAATCAAGATCGACCACGCCGATGCGTTTGATCGGTGGCGATTGGATCAAGCGGATCAGACTTCCGATTCCGACATTGCGTCCCGCTTTCCATTCATGACTGAGGATCGATGAAATCAAAATGTGTTCTGGCGAAGTCATCGGGTCGGCGTCTTCACCCATCAACGTCAGCAAGCCGCTAACGGAACCCGTGACGCGTTCGGCGATCAATTCAGAGTCTTCGCGGGCTTCTGGTGGCGGCGCGTCGAAACTTTTCAGTACCGTTAGCGGTAATCCGATATTGCTGCCGGGCGTATAGATTGCGACATCAACCGATTCCTTAAGCTTTGCAATTCGATCGGGCGTTTGGCCCCACGACGCAAGACCCTCTCGCCACATGGTTGCCGTGTCGCTGGCCAGTTCGTCCAGGGTTTTGCCTTTGCGAGTCGCCTCGCTTTGTTCAAGCCAAGGTTTAAAGTCCTCGGGTTTCAAATCCGGAAACGTCAGCATCAGATTGGCAAGGTCGCCCTTGGGGTCGACGCAAATGGCGGGAATTCCGTCGATCGCTGCTTCTTCCAGCAGTGACAGGCATAGTCCAGTTTTACCGCTGCCGGTCATGCCGACGCACATTGCGTGCGTGCACAAGTCCTTGGCGTCGTACATCAACAATTCGTCTTGCAACTCGCGATTTTCCAGGTCGTAGTGACGTCCGAGATAGAACGCGGAGAGTTTTTCAAAGACTTCCGGCGAAGGTGTGGTCATGACGATTTGCTGATTTTCTGGATGAATCAAGCGGCAAAGAGCCGGTCGTTGTAAGCGTTCGTTGTACGCGTATGTTAACGAATCGATTGCCCGTCGCGGACCACCGCTTGCGGCGCTATGATGTCTGCTGACAATTTGACAACGACGACAATTCACTGCGACGAGGCGCAAAATGCTCGATCTCTACGACAAAATCCAAGACGCGTGCAAAAAAATTCGCAGCGAGTTCACCGCGACGCCAAGAGTCGGTATCATCCTCGGTACAGGACTCGGCGGACTTGTCGAGGACATCGAAATTCAAGCGACCATTGACTACGGCGACATTCCGCATTTTCCAACGTCCACGGCCACGAGCCATGCCGGACGATTGGTCTGCGGAACACTTGCCGGAGTCCCCGTCTTGGCCATGGAGGGCCGCTTTCATCTTTACGAAGGTTATCCCTTAAAGCAGATCACGTTGCCGGTTCGCGTGTTCAAAGAACTTGGCGCGGATTTGATGGTGGTCAGCAACGCGTGCGGCGGATTGAATCCGTACTACCAATGCGGCGACATCATGGTCATCGAGGACCAGATCAATCTGTTAGGTGATAACCCGCTGATCGGCGTCAACGACGATCGTCTGGGCCCACGGTTCCCCGACATGTGCGAACCGTATGATCAACAATGGATTGATCGAACGCTAGAAATCGCTCGGCGTGAATCGATCGGCGCGCACAAAGGCGTGTTTGTGGCTGTTCCCGGACCGAACCTGGAAACACGCGCCGAGTATCGATTCTTGCGGATGATCGGCGCCGACGTCGTGGGCATGAGCACGGTTCCGGAAACCATCGTCGCGGTTCACTGCGGATTGAAAACGGTCGGGCTTAGCGTGATCACCGACATGTGCCTGGCCGATGCGCTGCAGCCATCCAATACCGAAGAAATCATCGCGACGGCGAACGCGGCGGCACCAAAGTTGGTTACGCTGGTTCGCGAAATTGTCGCACAGTGCGACCAAGTGCGAATCGCCTAACACGATGAACCGCGAAGAAATTCACAGCCAAAGGCAATCGATCATCCGTGACGCAGCCGAGTGCGTGCGCGGCAAAACGGACCACTTGCCGACGGTCGGGATCATCCTCGGCAGCGGGCTAGGCGGGCTGGCCGATCGGATCGACGATGCTGTCGCGATCCCGTTCGGCGACATCCCTGGTTTTTCGACGTCCACCGCCGGCGGTCACCGCGGACAGTTGATTTTGGGAACCCTTGCCGGCGTCAGCGTGATTGCGATGGCGGGACGCTTTCATCGATACGAAGGCTGGACGAACGATCAAGTTACGTTTCCGATTCATGTCATGGCGGCTCTGGGCGCAACCTCGCTGATCGTTAGCAACGCCGCCGGTGGATTGAATACGAAACTTCGTGTGGGTGACATTCTTGTCATCCGCGACCACATCAACTTGATCGGCGGCCAATTCGAATCGATCGAATCTCTGCCGCACCCAGGGATCGGCCGCAGCAGCATCGTCTACGATCCGGTCATGTCCGATGCCGCAATGACCGCGTCGCGAGAACACAATTTTGCCGCTTACGAAGGTACGTACTTGGCGACACTCGGGCCAACTTATGAAACGAGAAGCGAGTACCGGATGATGCGGCGGATCGGTGCGGACGTCGCCGGCATGAGCACGGTCCCCGAAGTCCTGGCGGCAAACCGTTTGCAGATGCGCATCCTGGGGCTGTCAATGGTCAGCAATATCGCCAGTCCCGACGTCGCGGTTGTGGCTGATCACAACGAAGTGCTGCAGGCCGGCAAAGAAGCAGAGGCAAAGATGGAAGCAATCGTTCGCTATGTGCTCAGCCACTGCAAGTGACCAAGAGGCTCCGGTGACACACACGGTCGGTTGACGCCCGGTGTCGGTTGACGCCCGGGGCTGGTTGACGCACAGGGTTGGTTGACGCACGTTGTCCGTCGACGCGTGTCATCGGTCGACGCGCATCATCCGTATCCAGGTTGATACGGCATCTACATCGACGTCGATGTGGTATCCCGAGGTTGGCCACGTGCGAGCAAGTCGCGGATGAAATCACGCGGTGTGACTTGATAGTCGGGCAGCATCCAGAACCCAACCAGGATGATCGCGTCGAGCATGATGTTCGCGTAAAAGCCCAGCCCAAACAGCAATTCGATGCTGCAGTGGAATCCGATCAAGACCGCGCCGAATACCGGTCGCAATCTGGGAATGAACAAAGCCGCCGCACAGAACAACTCGGCTAGGAACGCGGTGTTCTGCATCAGCATTGCGATCCAAACGTTTCCGGTAATCATGCGAAACAGCAAGCTGTCACGATCTTCGGCCCAGCGATCGACCCAGAACATCAGCGAACTGCCATTGCCCCATCCGATACCGCTGTTTTCGATTTTTGCGACTCCTGAATAGCTGTAAGTCACACAAATGTAATACAGCAACAGAAAATAGGCCCACTGCGGCAATGTGCGAGTCGGCTGTCCTGGGCGATCGTTGGTAAAGCGGACGATTCCCAACAACAGGAATGCCACGGCACAAAAGTGAGTTTGATGACGCGTAAAGTAGTGCGTTTCGACCGCAACCGAATTCATCAATAGGAACGCGAATGGTGCCAGCAGAAAAATCACGCGACCCCGTTGAGTGATTGTCGGCAGCATCCACAGCGCGAACGCGATGGCCGTGACACATTGCAGCGAAACGAACAAGGCGTGCTGGGTAAACGCGGCTTCGGGAAAAAGATATCCCAACACCGAGAGGCGTTCCGCTTTCGCATCCATCACGTCTAGCGATGCGTCAATCGTGTACCAGCCGACCAACACCAACACCGTCGCCTGCAGCAACTGAAACGCCGCTTCATTGGCACTCAAACGCCACCGCTGCAGCAATTCGCTTGAAGAGATCGCCGTTGTCGGCACTCGATGGGTTGCCACGCGAGACATCACAGCTTTGCTCTGGTCGTTGTGGTCGGCGAATGATCCGTTGTGGTCAGCGATATATCGAATGCTTGCCAATCACTGTCGACAATGCATTGTTCGATGCGGCTGTAGCCTCGGCGGTGTGACTTCACACGAATCGGGTAAGCTTGGGCCGGATAAAAACGGCTCAGGAATTTCTCGATATTCGCCTGCGTGATTTCGTCATAGTGTTGGAAATATCGCGGTCGCAGATGCGTTCCATATCGCTGGTCACTTACCGCCAACATGATTTCCGCCAATCCGTAATCTTGTGGAACCAGCGCCTCGCCGTCCGCGTTTTCGATTTCAAAGATGTGTACAAAATCGCGATTGTCCGAATACATCGGAAACATCGTGAACGGATACATGTCACCAAAAATCAGTGGCACCAGGGTGGTACAGACGAGGAATCCGACCGAAAAGATGCGAGTTGGAAATGACATGAAAACAGCTCATTCGTGCTTGCGACTGAGGCTGATCGGAACGATAGCCACAAAAAAATACGGTCCACCGAGCTGTACGTTTGTTGGAATCACGGTCCCAACCGCAAATACGTGAAACCGATGCGGGATATACCGGTCAATTCGGTTGTTACGTCGGCTTACGGCTCGCGATAAAATAGAGACAGCTCAGCCGTTGGGGCGCGGCTTGTTCGCGCTTAGATTGAGTCAACTGTTCTTGAACTTTGAACTCCCTCGAGTATTGATTGAATGTCTACGCAACGCGGTGGTGCACAAGCGACCGGCGGTCCGCCGTCGGCGGTGGTGCCGCAAGAGTTTTCAATGGCGACAATGACGCTTGCGCAACTGCGAGATGCGATTCACGCAGTTCCTTTTGCCGAGGGCGATGAAGAGCTGACGCTTGTGAATATCACCGGCGCCGATGGGCAACATTCCGCGATGATGCGAATTGAACACGCCCTTAGAATGAACGTGGACGGTCCGTTGGGCGATTACGCTTTTGCCTATAACGCCGCGCCAGACGTTCGGGTCACAGGAGCCGTCGGACACGGCGTCGGCGAAGGGATGTCCGGCGGTGCCATTCGAGTCCGCGGTGATGCGGGGCACGGTGCCGGTGCGGCGATGACCGGTGGAACGTTGGCGATCTATGGTTCGGCCGGCCATCGATGTGGGGCGGGCATGCGTGGCGGGGGAATTTTCGTGCGGGGTGACGTTGGCGACGAAGCCGCCGTTGGTGCTTTGGGCGGTATGATTGTCATCGGCGGCGATGCGGGACAGTGTTTGGGCGACGCGATGAACAACGTCACGGTGTTTATCCGCGGGCGAGCCAAAAGCCTTGCCGAGGGCGTCACCGAGGCACCGCTGCGCAAACGCGAACAACTGCGACTGGGTTTACTATTGATCAATGCGTCGATTCGCGGCGACGCAAACGAGTTTCGTCGAATCGTGCCAAGCGCAATGCTGATTGCCGAAGAGGCCCAGCGCGGCGAAGTCACACCGAACTGGCGGTAAGACCGGCTTCCGAATTTCCAGTGCTGACAGCGACGTCAACGTTTCAGCGCAGGATGTTTTCGATTCGATAGAGAAAGAACTCACGCGGCATAAAAATGACAGACCGACTCGCACCACTATTGTTCTTGCCTCCGCCCATCAACACGCCTTGGACAGGGGTTGCCGATCAGGCGCTGCAGATGCAAGTGTCTCGTGCCGACGGTTCAGCAAAAACCGTCACGTCGCCGCTGTTTTGGCACGACCCGAATTGGTGCGAAATGCCAATTGAGCAGGCCGATTCGCTGGCCGTCGCGGTGGGACGACTGAACACACTGGTCACGGCAATGCGCAGCGAGTTGGCGCCACCGGACCGTTGCCCCGTTTTTCACGGTGGCGGCGTCGATGTCAGTACAGAGGATTCCAAGGATGAGGAATTGAACGACTCGTTGCCGCAAGAGCCGTTTCCTCGCATTGTTCCCTATCGGCCGGAACGTTACGGGTTGACCGCGAGTGACTTTGATCATGCCGCAGTGATTGACCTGCGATTGGCTATCGCCCGTGACCGATCCGGGCGATTTGCTTTTTCACCGAATCAAATTCGACGATGGGAAGCGACGCCTTCGGGCGAACCGCTTGCCGGCGGCGGCTGGGTTCCTGCGGCAACGTTCCCGCCGGATGTGATTTCGATCAAGCATGTGCAACGCAAGCTGGAACAGTTACGCATCTTGTCGCCCGCTGCGGCCGTTTTTGTGTCCTTCGAGCCTTATCGGCTGGATGAGGACCTTCCACGACTCTTGGCCACCAATCCTGACGGCATCATCTTGCTGATGTCCAAGATGCAACTCGACGGGCTAAGCCTGGCGAAACTGGTTCAGCATGCCCGGCAAGAAATGAACCACGCCGGGCGACCGGACATGCCGCTATGGATCGTCCCCGGCGACGTCAAAGCCGACGACGTAGTGAAGCTGATCGCCCTGGGCGCATCGGCCGTCGCCATCGACACATGGTGCGAAGCCGTGATCGAGGAAGCGGAACAAGCCACGTCAGGGCACGATGGCTATCAGGCGGCGACAGCAACGCAAACCAAAGCAATCGATTCGAAGTATTTGCGTGAATTGGCCGAGTATCGATTGCGGCCGTTGATCGATCGCGTGCTGGGCCTCGGGTTCTCGCTCAGTCGAGTCACGAAAGCCGAGCGATTAGGAAGCTTTGATTCTACCTGGGCCGCCGAACTGGGCGTCAAACAACTGGGCTAACCCGCTCGCTTGACGCACGCCAGGTGCTTTGCAGGGTCGATGCAACGTGCCCTGAAAAGTCTTCCGTCTGCGTTCCCAGGTTTGCGACTACCTGACGACGACAAACAGTTCACTCATCACGTCAGGACCATCGGTTTTCGATCCGCCGATCATGCCAAGAGAAGCGACACTCGCGTCCAACGGTGCCATCGTGCGATCGACCAACGCGCCGGTCAACAGTCGTGATGCTTCTTGCGACCCGGCTTGTACGGACCAGCTTGCCGAGTGCCGAACCGTTTTAGGATCGATGGGACGTTTTAACTGTCGCAGCAAATTCAAGATCGGTAACTCGGAAGCCAAGCCGAATCGGACCGAGTCAATGCCCTGCTGGTCACTGCACAGGGTCAAGATGAATCGATCAAGTTGTTTCGCAGATCCTTCCAGATACAGTATCGAAGCGCTGCCCAACGATTCATCGTCTTGATCACCGTTGCCGAGCACGCCGACAATGTCATCGGCCGTCAGTTTTTCGTTTTGTATCTCGATCGCAGACGCTTTGAGTGCGTTTCGCACCGCTCGCGACATTCGGCCCGATTCCGTCTGAGCGATCTCCAGCACCATCACCGCACCAACTTGGCGCTGCGGTGCCGCCGCGATGCGAGGCGACATGGGTTGCGCGGTTCGCTCACGTGCGACATTTTGTGGGCCGGGTTCTCGTGAGCCAGGTGAGTCTGTGTTTTCGCCAGATGTTTTTTCGTTCGCGGCCAGCGTTTCGATGCTGGGTGTTTGGCGTTTGTCAACCGAATCGTTTGCGGCGATGGTAAGGGCGTCTTGGACGATGCTGTTTTGCTCTTCCATACCCTCGGTCGTGTTCAGCGACGATGAGGATTCGTTTGCCTCATTCGCAGCGACTGCGGTTTCCATTTCCGACGGCGCCGGATCGATCGTTTTTGTATCGGTTTGCAGATTCGCAATCGATCGAATGTCTTCCTCGCCAGGCGTTTCTGGCTTCAGCATGGTGACGGCGAGCGCGATGGACGCAGCGAGCGCAGCGACGATGCTGGCGACGCGAATGGCGCGGGACCGTGAATCCGATCTGGCACGTGAGGGGGCGCTCGGTTGTTCGGCCAAACGGATGACCGGATGATCTTCGCTCAATCCTTCGGCGCGGCCACGCTGGACGGCGGCATCGAGCACGCGGTCAGCGAATCCCGCGTCCAAGCGAACCGAGCGATCGACTCTCGCGATCGCTTGCAGCGATTCACGCTGCCGTCGCAGTGCTTCGAGTTCGCCGGCCACGTCGGGGTTGCTACGGAGCAATTCCTCAACTTGGGCGCGTTCGTCGTTGCTAAGGGCTTCATCCATGTAGCCGCTGAGCAGTTGTTCGATTGTGTCTCGTGAGAGTGACATATTTCCTAACCGTGTTGCCACCGGGGCAAGATTGCAGGGGGGCATGATACCTGTCATCGGCAGCATCCGGGCTGCCCATCACCACTGAAGTGATAACGATTCGACGGCAAGCCGACGTGCAAAGTTCCAAATCAGGGGCTAGAAACTAGGCAAGAACCCGCATTCGAACTCATGAAAACCGTTAAAACTCGCTTTTTTTCCGCGATTAGCCCCCCTGTCACGCCATCTTTATCGAGCCCCGGTCCCGGCGATCCAATGAATCACGACGAAATTTTGAGGGTAAATCGTCGAGTCTACGATTCGATGGCTGCCCAAGATGATCCGCTTTGCCGACCGGCCAAAGACGACGAACTGGTCGATCCGCTACGCCGCGTGGATGCTGCCGGATGGCTTGGCGACTCGATCGCCGGCAAGCGTGTGCTTTGCCTCGCGGCAGGGGGCGGCCGGCAAAGTTCGCTGTACTGCGCCGCCGGCGCTGACGTGACCGTCGTGGATCTGAGCGGCGCCATGTTGGAACTGGATCGCCAAGTCGCAGCCCAGCGTGGCCTTTCGCTGCGACTGATCGAAACGTCGATGGAAAACTTGTCGATGCTGCAAAACGACGAGTTCGATATCGTTGTTCAGCCCGTCAGTACTTGTTACATCCCGGACGTGCGGCCCGTCTTTGCAGAAGTCGCGCGCGTCTTGCGTGGCGGCGGCTTGTACATCAGCCAGCACAAACAGCCGGTCAGTCTGCAGGCAGGCGTCGATCCTGGCCGCGAAGGAAACTATCACATCGAACATCGCTATTATCGCGATCAGCCCATTCCATCGAATCGAAGCAACAGTACTGTGGGGCGACGACTGCGCGAAACCGGGGCGATCGAATTTCTGCATCGCTGGGAACAACTGATCGGAGGCATGTGCCGCGCCGGGTTTGTTGTCGAAGACTTGACCGAACCCTTGCACGCCAAGCAGGACGCACCGATTGGAAGCTTTGCCGGGCGAGCGAATTTCATTGCGCCCTACGTTCGCATCAAGGCGCGCCGCCGGGAATCTCACTCACAGAAACAATCGCCCGCCAAAAGCGCACTGTGGGTTCCCGAATCATAGCGATCCCAGTGATCGCTCCGACGTAACTGGTTGTTGATCCTGCGTGAGATTGAGGGACCACCGTTGGCTTCACGTCAAAAGCTTGTCGGCAAGTCCGCAAGGGTGCCTGCCGTGGGGTCAGGTTCAGCGGTGACAGTCCAGGTGTTGCCAGCGGAGCGATAGCTGACTCGGTAGAGCCTGGTGAGGCTGCCGCTCGTATGTGAGTACTGATAGTCGACCGGTGCCGGCGCGTCACCGGTTTCCAGCAAGTCCACAGCTTTGGCGAGCACCTTTCTGGGGCCGCGCGAGATGATCTCGCTGCGTACTCGAGCTTGTTCGAGGCGTAGTTTCGTGTTGAGATGGCGTTGATGCGCCGCGGCAAGCGCCGTTGTGGTCATGACAACGATCATGACGATCAACAGTGCATAGCCTTGACGTTTTTTGGCGGCCGGTGGCATGAGTTTCATTGCACATCCCGGGTGACAAAAGTGTAGCTCTGCGCAAAATTTCCGATCTGAAAGTCGATGGCGAACGTGATTTCGCCTGCATCGGCAACAATGTCGATATCATCCACATAGCGGGCCACCGTGAAATCGACACCGCTGATCGCGTCGGATCGGACCAGTCTGTCACCGGCCAGCGAGTAGGTGATCACGCGATCCGGTGCGATCCAATCCGCGGTCGCGTCCCGGTCGGCGTCATAGCAAAGTCGAATTTCTCTTGTGGTCGGGATCATCCGGCCGACCAATCGCCACTGCGACCGGTCGCCCAAAATCGCGTCCGGGCAGCATCCGCCAAAGTCGCGGCGCAGCGATTCAACCGCCAGCCTTGCTTCGCTCGAAACTTGAGTTTCGGCGATGTTTGCGGCAAAGTGCCGACTGATGTCGAATGCAACGCCCGATGCCATCACCGCCAACATCGCCGCAAGCAAGGAACCGATGGTGACTTCCAGCAAACTAAACCCGCGGCGACTGGCTTGGCGATTGTCTTGGCGATTGTTCGGCGCACCATTTTTGGCCGATGGGATCGTGGATTCTGTAGATCGACTCATGGGGCCACCTGCAACGTGGCCGTCACACCGCCGCCTGCGGTTTCGGCGATCGAGACAACCTCCAGCGAACGGCGAGAGCGAACAAGGATCGCGTCGGCGAGGACATAGTCAACTCCGCCGGGGCCGTCCTGAATGCGAACGCTTAACGTACCGCTGTCAATTTGTACGAATCCAAGCTTTTCCCACATTCGGCCGGCATGATCGAGATGCGATGGGGTGGTCGTTTGATCGACAGACTTTGTCGCAACGACCGTCCCGCCATCGCGAATCTCGTGGATGATCGCGGTGCCCAGAACACTAAACGTCGGATAGGTCGTATAGACTTCGTATTCACCAGGGGTCAGGCCGGTCAAGTTAAACTCAAAATATGAACCCAAATTTCCCGTCGACCGATGGTAGTACCCACT
This sequence comes from uncultured Pirellulaceae bacterium, assembly GCA_963975425.1. Taxonomy (GTDB): domain Bacteria; phylum Planctomycetota; class Planctomycetia; order Pirellulales; family Pirellulaceae; genus CAXBGS01. Next base: position 802,246 of record CAXBGS010000001.1, on the reverse strand, counting down.
GTTGTTGTATGCCGATGTGTGGCTCCATGAAGTCCAGCCATATGCGTCGGCGGGCCCCTGATGATGGCTGATGCTGCTGAAGTCAGTGTCGTCCACGATGGATTCGACAGCCACGTCGGGTTGTGCCGGCGCATCGGGGACGACGGCGGCTTCGATTTCCGCGTAGACGCCAAGTTTTCTTTCCCACGGGTCGACCGTGCGGTTCAGCGCGGCGACTTCATTGGCCGGCAAAATATTCGCAACCCGGCTCGTTTGTCTCGTTTGTACGACCGAAATCGAATACAAACCGGCCGCGCCGAGTGACATGAGCGCCATCGCCACCTGGACTTCCAAATAGGATGCACCGCGCCGTGGCGTCGGGCGGATCGAATCGGCTGGGTGGTTCGACATGAGGTGGTGCGATACGAGTCGGTGCGTTGGTGACATGGGGGCCAGCGATCACGTGGCGGGCCGGCGCTTAGAACGCCGGCGTCAACTGAGGTGTGTTGCCGGTGAACGTGCTGGCTGGGCCGTCAACGGTGCCTGTGATGTTGCCGCTTTCGTCGATCGTATAGGTGCCTTGCCATGCGCCGTTGTAAATCGAGTTGCCGAGATCATCCAGTAATCGGCGCCGCGCGACCGAGGTAAATCCATCGGCGTCCGCGGCCGTGATCGCGAACTCGTACCGCGTCATGCCCGTGTTGAGTTGCTGGTCGATTAAATCTTCGTCAATCAGCAGCTGCAAATTGTCAGCGTAGACTCGGTTTTCGAGCCAATAGAATCGTTGTGCCGAATGAATCATTCGCAGACCTGCGCCGGCCAAGTCGGCATGGGATTGTTCCAGCGTTCGTAACACGCTGGGTGCGGTGAACGACAACAGGACACCCAGAATCGTCATCGTCACAACGACTTCGATCAAGGAAAACCCGCGGCGCATCGGTCGTCGGTCCTTTGCGGCGATCATTTCACGTTTCCCGCCATTTCGAACATTGGGATATAGATCGCCAGCATCACGACACTGATCACCCCGCCCATGACCATGATGATGGCGGGTTCGGCCAGTTTCGTGACACGGCTCATGAACGCTTGTGTTTTGTCTCGGTAATACGGCGCCAGTTCTTCCATCACGACGCCCAACTGTGCCGATTCCTCGCCCACGCGAACTGCGTTGATCATCATCGATGTGAACAATCCTGATTCGGCCAGCCCGTCGGCCAGCGAACGACCGGCGGCCATCCGGTTCCGGGCATTGACGATTGCGTCACGATACGGCGGCTGGCCCTTGAAGACGTCCGCGACAGTGTTCATCGTCTCGAGCATCGGCACGCCGCTGCGCAGCAAGAGCGACAGGTTTGACGCAAAGCGATACATCGATGATTGAATAACCAAATCGCCGACGACGGGGATGGCGACCATCACGCTGATTGTCCGTCGCATCCCGGCATCGGTTCGCAGCCATCGGCGGATAAAGAAGATCGCGACCGCCAGTCCGCCCAGCAGATAAACGCCATTGGCCGACAACACTTCGCTGGCATTCATCACAAAGATTGTGATTTCAGGCAATTCGGCGCCCATGTCTTCGAACATGCCGCTAAACGTCGGTACGACGAACGTCAGCATCACGCCGACGACCAGCAAAGCGACCAGGACAAGAACACAGGGATAAATCATCGCGCCGACAAATTTGCTGCGCGTCTCTGCTGCCTCGCGAATTTGGCGGTTCAGGTCGCAAAGGACTTCGTCCAGTTTTCCCGTTGCCTCGCCCGTTGCGATCATTGCAACCCAGTGCTTTGGGAACAGCGTGCCGCAAGACTCTTCGATTGAACTATGCAGGCTGCCGCCCGATGCGACTCGTTCACCAGCCTCTTCCAGCCTTTCCCGCAGCGTCGTACTTTGACTTTGTTCCGATGCAATCTTTAGCGCACGCAGCATCGGTGTTCCGGACGCTAGTAGCGAACCGAACTGCTGAAAGAAAGTCATCTTGTCGTCCAGCGTCACCCGTCGGTGCCGTTTGCTGGCAACGCGGGCGCGACTGAGGAACCATGAATCAAGAGACATGACGGGGCGATCGTTGGAAGTGAATTGGAATTGGGTTCGGGGGAAAGGAATTTATTGGTCGGCGCACAGGCTAAGGGCTTCTTCCAGGCTGGTTTCGCCGGATTGAACTTTGGCCGCAGCGCTTTGTCCCAATAGCATCATGCCGTCGGCCGAAGCCGCGCGCTTCATCGCTTCGGTTGTATCGCCGGCCTGGATCATCTCTCGCAGTCGAGCGTTGATGCGAATGATTTCGAAAACGGCGAGACGACCGCGGTATCCGGTTTCTCGACATCGCGAGCAACCTTTTGCACGGAATACTGGCGCGTCGGGGTCGATACCGAATCGTTTGGCAAGTCCAGCATCCATTTGGTACGGTTCTTTGCATTCATCGCAAAGTCGCCGAACGAGTCGTTGTGCGACAAGCAACCGGATCGTGCTGGCCAGCAAGAAAGGTTCAATCCCCATGTCCTGCAAACGCGCCACACTGCTCAGTGCGTCGTTGGTGTGCAGCGTGGAAAAGACAAAGTGGCCAGTCAGTGCGGCACGCATGCAAATTTCTGCGGTCTCACCATCCCGAACTTCGCCGACCATGATGACGTCGGGGTCTTGTCGCAGAAACGATCGCAGTGCACTAGCGAATGTGAATCCAACCTTCGCTTGCGTTTGAACTTGATTAATCCCGGCGAATTTGAATTCGACCGGGTCTTCGACGGTGCAAATATTGGTTTCATTATCGTTCAAGTAGTTCAAGCACGAGTACAGCGTGGTACTTTTGCCGCTGCCGGTCGGGCCGGTGACCAACATCAATCCATGTGGGCTGCGGATCGATTCGGAGAGGTCTCGCAATTGACGTTCGTTAAGCCCCAGTTTGGTCATGTCGTGCGGCAGCGCATTTTTGTCCAGCACCCGCATCACGACCTTTTCACCATAGACGGTGGGGCAGGTGTTGACCCGCATGTCGACGCGATGGTCACCACTGCGCAGTCCGATCGCGCCGTCTTGAGGTAATCGCCGTTCGGCGATGTCCATTTTGCTGAGCACTTTCAACCGGCTGATGACGGCGTTGAGCAGTGGCATCGGGGGCGGTGAAATTTCGGCCAGCACGCCGTCGACGCGCAAACGTACGCGGCACAGGTCCTCATACGGTTCGATGTGAATATCACTGGCGCCGGTTTGCAAAGCTTGTTCAAAGACGTTGTTGACGTATCGGATGATGCGGCCGTCGCGTCCGGGCGGCGGAGCTTGGTCCAAGTGGACGATTTCGCAGGCTTCCGCTGCGTCTTCTTCGTCGAACTCTTCGCCGTCTTCGACTTCCTCGAAATTTGCGGCGGTGGTGGTCGCGACCGCGTCGCTCCAAGAACCTTCTTCGTACAGCACGTTTAATAATCGTTCGATCACCGACAATGGCGCGAACAACGGTTTCATCTGACGCCCGGTCAGCAACTTGATCTCATCGGCCAACAACAACGAGTCTGGCGCGAATAACGCAACTTCGATCGTTCGTCCGTCGTCGCTTAGCGGCGCTATCAAGTGGTCGCGGCACAGCCGGCTGGGCAAGACGGTGGCGATGGACGGATCAACCGGCGGCGGCGAGTCCGGCGGCGGATCAAAGACCGGCATCAAGTAGTGATTGGCATAAGCGCGGGCGATTTGTCCTTCATCGGCAAGTCCAGCGCGAATGATCGACTCTTCGACGGTAACTTCGTCGCGATTGGGAGTCGAAATCAAATCTTCCAGTTGCTCTGGATCCATCCTGTCCATCGTCCGAAGCAATCGGATGATCAGCGGATCAGCGGCAGAGCGATTCGGTGGTGAACTGAGTGCAGTAGACATGGCTAGGTTTTGGGTTGGTGAGGTTAGCGAAGCTCGGCCTAAAAGGCGGGTGGGGGCGAGACTTGCGAACGGGGTGGTTGGCCGAGCAGCTTGAGCGCCGCGCCAAAGGTCGATTCTGTTTCAGCGGGCGAGTCGTGATTCGCCGCCGGGATTGCTGCGCCGCCGCGCGGTTTCAAAACGGCCGTCGTCTCTTGGCACTGAACGACAACCTTGTCGGGCTCGATCGCGATGATTTCACAGCGGTAACGGTTCGCGTCGAGCGTGATCACTTCATCGCCGGGCAGCCTGGGCCGACCGTTGATGATTGCCCAGTTGCGACCGCCCATGACGGCAATGCCTTCGACGGCCAGCCCGGATTCGATCTCCGCGGCAGGTGGACCTGTCGGACGGGTGGGGATCACCAGTTTTCCGGTTTCCGGTTCAACCACCGTTTCTTCGGTTGTGACAAGCACTTCGCGAAACGGATCCACTTTCGCGCTGACGTCCGGTGGGTGTTGCAAATCCTGTGGCCGCCAACGGACGGCTTTGGCACGCACCACGTCGCTGCTGTAATCGACGGGCGCCGGCGCGGGCCAGACTAAATAAAGCGCAATGCCCAAAACAACGATGGGTGTCGCGTAACGCTGCATCAGAGAACTCATTGTGCCGTCCTTAGCATCTTGAGTGTCAGCTGCATCGTGGGTGTCGATTGGGATCGATCGCCGGGGCTGATGGCGATGGTCTCGACACGCAGCAGGTAGGGGTCGGATTCGAAACGATGCAGCACTTTGGTCAAGTCGGTAAACTCGCCGGTCAGGTCGAGGCTGACGGCGATCGTTTTCATGGGGCCTAATCGTTCGGGCGATTCGGCGTCGATTCGCATCAGGTCGACCGAGTGTTCGCGAACGATTTCGATCAGATGGGCGACGACGATATCGTCGCCATCTTGGCGCAGGATGCGAGGTTCCACTGCTTGCAGATGGTCGCGTAGCAACAAGACCTCTTCCGCGGTTCTGACTTTGGTTTCGAGTTGTTGCAGTTGGCGTTTTTCTTGTTTCATGCGTCCATAGAGCGGTTCGCTAATCCCGAAATACATGATCGCCAACGAAACACCGGCGACGGCCACGCGCATCCGCATCGGGTCACGAAGCGTCTCCGCGACTTGTTCTAGTTCGGCTCGCCAATCTTTTTTGTTGCTCATGTTTGTTTCTGTTCCGCCGATTAGTCTTTTGTCGTAAAGACGAGCGAGAATTCAGCGCCTGCGACGCCCGTGTCTTGCGATCGGGTCCGTCGGACGTCCGCCAATTCGACATGGTCAAAGTGGTCGGCGATTCGGTCGATACTTCGCATCGAATCGGCCAGCCCGTTCAGCGTGCTGGGCATCGCGCCGTCCTCGTCCAACGCACATTCACCTCGCAGCACCATCGTGATTGGCGTTGTCTTGGTCTGTTTCTTTCGTTTTTGGGCCATTCGGGCCGAACCGCGTATGTCGGTCAGTCGGACACCCTGGGGCAACGTGTGAGTCACCTCGTCGATCACCGCGCTCCACTGGATGCGATCATCAAGAAACTGACTGATTGATGTCGCGCGGGCGTTCAGCTGGTCGCGTTCTGTTTTCGGGTTGGTTCCGTCGGCAACCATGGGCGGCGCATCGCTGATCATGCGGGTATGCTGGTTCCTGACGTCAGCGACCCGCAGCCACAGCGATCCGGCCAACACGGACGCTGCGACGACGTAGGCAACGATTTCTTTGTACGGAACGACTCGACGCAGTTGCAGCGGATCACGATGAGCCCGAATGAAATCAAGGCCCTCGTCTTCGCCCGAGAGGAATCGATCTGCCATCGCGCGTGCCACATCTTTGTCGGACGACATCGGCGAATCGATCCATCGAAAGTCACCCGGCAAGTTGTCGTGCAGCCATTGCTGGTCGATGAGGGTTCGCAGTTTTTCTCGTCCGTGAATGACAACGATGTCGGGCGTCCGATCCAGACCGCAAGCCGTGGCGGCGGTTTCGAGCGCGCGGACTGCCGAAACAATGCCGGTCGCCTCGTCGCCGGCGGGCAGCGGCAGCGTCTGCCAATGAATCGGTTGGCCGCCTTTGCTCATGACGGCCAACAATCTGGCGTCGCCTAAAAAGACGCGAGTGGTCATCCCACCACGTCGATCGCGTCCCTCGTGCTCTGGCGCGACGCCGATCAGACTTGATGCGGCCGGTTCGAGTCGCTGAAGCGAGTGTCCGTTTTCGGCGACCGCTGCTCGAATCGCATCGACTCGTTCGGTGGGTGCGGCAGCGATGCCGGCCACGTTTCGACGATCAGGTTGCCAATAGATGACATCGATCGTCATCTGATCCAACCGAGTGGCCGAACTTCGCAGCGATTCACGCAACAACACACGGGGCGACGCGTTGGCCGCACCCGATGCGATCGGGCGCGTCGCAAAATAGCATTCGTCCGTTGGAATGGCGGCTAGAATTGGCAGCGTTGTCTTGCTGACGCCCAGGGATGCGATCAATTCTGACAATGCGTCGCAAAGATCGCGGTCGGCAAGGCTGACGGCGGCGTATTGATATTTGGTGCCACCCAGCATCGTCTTGGTGGCGCGGCAGGCGGTGATGCGGTCGGTCCCACATTGGATTCCGACACAATCATTACTGCTGCGTACGTCGACGTTATTCATGTCTAGGCCCACCCGTATGAAAGTATGTGGCTGGCGTGCAATCACTGCCCTTGCAAAAAACCGAGCTTGCATGAAAAAGGGGCAGTCCGCTTGTTGGCCAGCGGACCGCCCCTCGACAGAACTCAGTACTGCAGCGGAGGGAGAACCGCGCCAGCTGATCCTGCTACTAGGTACTCTGCGGATTGATTTCAGAGTCGATCGTGCTGTTGGCCGGATCGTACCCGTCCTCGGTGAATGTCACCGTGTAAGCGCCGTAACCACTGCTCGGGCCAGATCGGGTCAGGGTCAGCGTCCAGGAATCTTCCAAGCTTCCCGAAGTACCCGCGGCAGCGGTGCCGACGCTGAAGTAAGTCGGCGGAGCTTGTTCCATGTCCAGTTGTGTCAAGTCGCTGGCGTAGGTGCCTTGGCGAGCTTGAAAGCGTTCTTGGGCGGCGCGGACGCTCGCCAAGTACTTGAATGATTCAGATGCTTTGCTTCGCTCGACGCTTTGCAGCAAGCGTGGAACACCGAAGGCTGCCAAAACGCCAATGATGATCACAACGACCGAAAGTTCGACGAGCGAGAATCCCTTACGAGCGGGACGAAGTGCGATTGTTTGAGCCACGATCGGCCTCCAAACGGTTAATTGACTGAGGGTTGTATTCTGCCTAAGTGGTCAAAACGATTGCGGATTCGCAATCATTGTCGATGCCACATTCGGCAAGGTCGCCGAACACTGAACAGATAGAACACCCCGAAGAGCGGTGTGGGGATCACCGTTTGAAAAACCAAGATGCCGGTGCCGAGAACGCTTCGAATAGATCAGTCACGCCGATTATGTCGGCTTTGTGAATCACTCACGCGCGACAATGAGCACGTGGAATCCTTCGTCATGTATCAAATCGACCCGCCAACGACGCTCCGTAAGTCCTAATCGAAAGCATCGTCGTGGCGACGTCAGGATTTGGGCGTCACGACCCAAAACATCGCCGTTCCATGGGGAAACACTCACAGATGCGCTGAATAAATGCGCTGAATAGCTGTGCAGCGGTGCCACTAGGAACGAAACGAATCACGATGCATCCGTGTTTTCACAACGCGGCAGCGAGTCGATCGGCATCGATCCAGGCTATTGCTATCAATCGCCGGGAAACTCGACTTGGCCTGAATTCGCAACTTTCGTTAAACTCCCGTGCCTACGCAGCCGACAAGCGAACGTTTTCAGGTTGCGTGGGTCGCATGATGCGACGGTGGTGCGAGGACTTTGGCCACCAATTACACGACTCAGGTTATGGCGCATTGAATCAAAACGTGCGCCGCAGGGAGGGAACCGATGCCGGGCGAGTCATTTCGTTTTATTCAGGCCAGCGACTTTCATTTAGAAAATCCGTTAGGTGATCTCGACGTTCTGCCGTCGCAACTTCGCGAAGCCCTGGCCGAAGCGCCATGGAAAGCGGCGGCCGCCGTGTTCGAAGCCGCGTTAGCAGACAACATTGATTTCTTGGTGTTGTGCGGCGATATCCTCAGCCCACAAGCCGCCGGACCTCACGGGATGGCGATGCTGTTGGACTATTGCGACAAGCTGCACGCCAAGAATACGCCTGTCTTCTGGGCCGCGGGTATCGCGGACGATTCGAAAAAATGGCCCGAGTCGGCACCGTTGCCGCCCAACGTCACCATGTTTCCTAAGGATCGAACCGTTGCCATACCGGTTGAACGCGCCGGGCGAACGATTTGCAACGTCGTCGGACGCAGTTGTGACGGTCGTGGTGTTTTGCATGTCCCCAGTTTTCGCGTCGAGCCCAGTGATGAGTTCACGGTTGCCGTGGGATACGGAACTGCCGACGCCGACGCGTTGGCCGAAGGACGTTTTGATTTCTGGGCGCTTGGCGGTCGACACAATCCACTGGAAGTCGATGGTGCAGCCGAAGGTGGTGCCGTGTATTGCGGTACGCCCCAAGGACGTGATCTGACCGAAACAGGTCCACATGGATATTGCATCGTCGATGTTGATGCCGATCAAACCACGCGAGTGCACAGAATCGAGTGTGATTCGTTTCGGTATTGTTATGAAGAGATCGACGCATCCGAAATTCGTGCCGTTGGTAACATCCGCAACGTATTGAGCCAGCGGATCGCTCGCCTGCAGCACGAAAATGGCGGACGTCACCTGATCATCGGATGGGACATCGCAATCGCCAGCGGAGACGACCTGCATACGATCGGTGACGCGGAAGACCTGCGACAGTGGTTGCGACGTGAATACGGTCACGGTTCGCCATCGGCATGGACCGCGCGATTGTCCGTTCGCCCGCCACGCAATTATCCCTCGTCATGGCAGGACGAGGACACGATCCTTGGCGATTTTTTACGCATCGCCCAACAGCATCTCAAGACCGATGGTCGCGAACTAAAACTCGCGACCTATACCGAAGAACAAGTCGACATGCCGGCAACGACCGCAACGATGTTGTCGGAAATTCCAGCATCAGTCCGAACGGACGTCCTTGAGCAAGCGACGCTGTTAGGCGTTGAATTGCTCCGCGGCGGGAAGCCCCAATTGGTGACAAAATCATGAAAGTCAAAGACATTCAAATCGACGGATTCGGCGTTTGGTCCGGGTTATCGGTCGATTCGCTGACCGAGGGAATGACGTTGTTCTACGGACCCAACGAGGCCGGAAAGACAACTTTGATGCAATTCATCCGTACGATGTTGTACGGGTTCACCGATCAGCGACGCGATAAATATTTGCCGCCAATCTACGGCGGCACACCGGGCGGCGCGATGCGCGTGACCGGGCCCGGCGGCGGGTACATGATCCGGCGTCAAAGCCAATTGACCGACCAGGGCGCGACCGGCCAACTGACCGTGACCGGCGAAGACGGTCTGTCACAGGGTCAACACCGACTTAGCAGTCTGCTCGGACAAATCGACGAGCCGATCTTCACCAACGTGTTCGCGATCGGCATGCGCGAGTTGCAAGAACTGAGCACACTTGACGATACCTCGGCTGCGGACGAATTGTACAAACTGTCCAGCGGTTTGGATCGTGTGTCGCTGGTCGATGTGCTGCGCAGTTTGCGTGGCGGTCGAAAAGAATTGCTTGGCAAAGAACATACGATTGATGAAGAGGCCTCACAGAAACTTTCAGGCCTAATCCGCCGCCGTGAACAGCTTCGCGACGAAGTTGAACGATTGACCCGTGGCGGACGTCGCTGGAGCGAGCTGGCGACCCAACGCCGCACGCAACGCCAGGAAGTCGAGCATCTGACCGAGCGAATGATCGCGTGGGAAAAAGAATCTCGCTGCGTCGAAGTCGCAACCAACGTTTTCGAAGCATGGTCGGATCGAGATTCCCTGATCCAGAAAATCGCCGAAACAGAAAAGCAAACGCACCTTCCTGAAGAAGCGCCGGGCCAGCTGGTCCAGATCGAAGCGATGATGGAAGAGCGCAAAGGAAAACTGGAAGAGGTCAAGAACAAGCGGCGGGCCATTCGCGATAAGGCGGAACAATTGCCCGTCAGCCGGCGGATGCTTGATCTGCAAGGTCGCATCGAGGCCGCCGCCGAACAAGCGACCTGGGTCGAAGCGCTCGAAGAGCAGATCGCAAGACTGGACGGCCAGATCGAAAAAGCGCGCGGACAGCTGGAAGCGGATGCGGAACGGCTCGGGATGGACGAAGGTGATCGAGTCGCATTGCTCAGTGGTGACACCTCAAAGCTTCCTGACCTGTCGCGACAAACGTTGGCGGCGCTTGCCGGGCCGGCGAAAGGCGTCAAAGAAAACGCGTTCGTGCTCAAGCAAGCACGCAGCGAAGGCGCCACGCACAAGACCAAGGCGGATCGATACCAATCGCAGCTGAAAGAACTGCTGGATCGGGCCCACGCGTCGAATCTGCAAGAGGCGATTCGCAACGAAAACGACTTGCAAACTAGCCTGCGACGTCGACTGCAGATCAGCGAACACCTCGAGAAATTGAAACGTCACTATCGCGGGCTCGAGAAAGAGTCGGTTGAACTGACCACTGACGAAGCGTTGCCGCTGGATCGTTTGTTCCTGCTAGCCCTGCCCTTCATCGTCGGCGGATCGCTGCTGATCTACGGACTGTCGCATATCTTTGGCATTCCCTGGTTTATCTCGGGCGAACCGGATCCGACCCGCGGCATGATGTTCTTTACGTTTGGCGTGATGAGCTTATTGCTGTATTACTTCGCGCGGCAAAATGGTTCCCGTTCGACGTCGTTGGATCTGGAAGATTGTGATCGCCAAATTGATACCCTGCGGCGTCAGATCCGTGAAGTCGAAGCCGAACTGGGTGAAACAGATTCATCGTTGCCCAACAGCAATCATTCGATCGAACAGCGTGTTCGCGAATCAGAAACGTTGCTGGAGGAATTAGAAGAGGCGTTGCCGACCTATCACGCGTATCAAGCTTCGCTCGAATCATACAAGTCCGCACGTTCGCGCGCCTCGTCGGCCGCCGACCGCGTCCGCGCGGCCAAGCAAGAATGGACCCAGACGCTGCAGCATTTGGGCCTGAGTGAAACGTTGTCGCCGACGAGCGTCCGTAAGCTGAGCGAAGGTTATGAGACCTTGCAGGGCAGTCGCCGAAGGTTGGCCGAACTGAACGATGAGCGAGATCAGCGGAGCCGTGAGCGACAAACGATCAGCAAACGTATCGAAATGCTGTATTTGGAGGCGCTGGAGGTCAACGAGGAACATGCCCAGCAGCAGAGTGAAGACGATGAGGATGTCTCGTCGGAACGAAAGTTGCAATTCAAGCCACGTAACGGACCGCTGGAACAGCTGAACCATCTGCACGAGGAACTCGCTCGCCAGCAGCACTGGATTCGACGTCGCCGCGAATTGAAAGAGCAGGATCTGCAACTAAAACGACAGCAGTCCGCGCACCATCGATCGATCGAGCGAGGCGAACAACAACGTCGAGCATTGTGGGCCAAATGCGGCGTTGCGACGCCGGAACAGTTTTATCAAATGGTCGACTTGAAATCATCGTTAGTCGAAATGCGTGCTCAAGTCGAAGAACTGAACAAACAAATTCGTTCGATCATCGGAACACAAATCGATTACGACGATGTCGCGCGAGAGATCGAAGGCGCCAAGTTGACCGATTTGGAGCGACGCTGGGAAGCATTGACCACGCGGATGACCGAAACGGAATCGCGTATCGCGGCACTACGCACGCAACAGGGCGAACTCGCCCAAGAGATGAAACAGCTGGGTGAAGACAATCGATTGACCGTGGCGCAGTTGGAACTCGGTTGCGTCGAACGGCAAATCAATGCCGCGTGTCGCCGCTGGCAAACCCTGGCGATGGCAAGCAGCCTGATGGAAGACGTTTGTGCGACGATTGAAAGCGAACGCCAACCTGAAACTTTGCGCGAAGCATCGTCGTTTCTTAGCCAATTGACCGACGGAAAATACAATCGAATCTGGACACCCCTGGGGACGAACAAGCTGAAAATCGATTCCGGTGACGATAAGTCGTTGCCGTTAGAGGTGCTGAGCCGCGGCACAAGAGAAGCTGTTTTTATCGCGTTGCGGCTGTCGCTGGCCGCCGCGTACGCGCGTCGCGGCGTGATGTTGCCGCTGGTCTTGGATGACGTCCTGGTTAACTTTGACGGCGATCGAGCCATCCATGCGGCCAATACATTGAAAACGTTTGCCGAACTCGGCCACCAAGTGATGATGTTCACGTGTCACCAGCACATCGTCGATATCTTCCACGAGATCGAAGTCGAAGTCCGCTTGATGCCGCCACAAGGCGAGCCCGGACGCGCAACGGTCTTGTTGCCAGAGGAAGTGGAATACGAAGAGGAATACGAGGACGAGTACGAAGAAGAAGCCGAAGAGTACGTCGAAGCCGAAGTGACCCAGCCTGAAGTTATCGAGGAAGAACCCGAGGTGGTGCCTGAGCCGGAACCTGAGGCGGAAATCATCGAAGCGGTTGTCGAGCCAGAACCAGAGCCGAAGCCAGAACCCAAGGTTCAAGTCACACCTAAACCCGTGCCCAAGCCACAACGAGTTCCCGAACCGCGGATTGTCTACGTCGATCGCCCGCGTCAGCAACCCGAGCCCGTCCGGCGCCCGGCCCGACGCGAGCCCGCGTTTGTCAAACCACAGTTTGTGATTCCTCGCATCGCCGAACCGGAACCCCAACCGCCGGCAATCGGCTGGGCCTGGTACGAGCGTGAACCGGCCGACGGGCACGAGGATTCCGATGAACGTCGCGCGCGAGCGAAAAGCGCAGCGCGTGAGGCATCGCAGCAAATCCTAAGTCAGCAGTGGGCGTCCGATTCCGATGCGATCCCTGACGACGTGCTCGACCGCAACGAATCTTGGTGGGACGGCCATCGCACGCCGGCCAGCTGATCTGCCGTCGGTCGACCTCACTGCGGTGAACAGCGCGACGGATTCGATTCAAAGTCGTTTCAGAAAACGTTCTAGACCGAAACGGTATCTAATCCCTGGCCCAGCGAGTCGTACGCGTCCGGCAAGCGTACTTCGTGCATCTCTGCGGAAATGATGGGTCGGGCGATAAACAGGTTTTCGTCTTTCAGGCGAATGATTCGCCCACGTCGATCGAGGGATTCAAGGATTGGCGACGCAAAGTCGTCACCGTCGGAACGAATCACGCGTGCCTTTGTCGTGTCGCTCAGTTCGACGATACTGCCAATCGGATAGGTCGTTACCGCCTTTAATAACCCGTTTACCGCTTTGGCAGAATACTGTCCACGTGAAGCGCCCGAGATCAGGTAGGCGACTGCATCACAAGGGACGATGCGCGCGCATCCTTTCGGCGGGCTGGTCATCGTCAAGTAAGCATCGGCGACGCAAAGGATACGCGCGAGCGGATGGATTTGTGCGGCTTTTAATCGCATCGGGAACCCGCCACCGTCGAGCAACTCGTGAACCTGAGTGACGAGCACGTTGATTTCGGGGTCCATCCTGTCGGCGAACTGCAGCATCTGCTTTGCCACCAGCGGGTGCTGCAAATATTGGCGACGCTGTGATTCATTCCTGATCTGATGTGGGAAGCGTGACGTGAAAGGTAAGTCAAACAACGCGCAATCATGAATCATCGCCGCGGAGCCAAGGATTCGAACTTGTGCGACAGGAATTTTTAGTCGCAGTCCCATGCCCATCGCTAAGACAGAAAACTGAACGCAGCGCTTGGCCAGTTTCAAATTGGCTTCGTATTCTAAGGCGCTCGCGAGGACGGGGTCGGGATCGTCGACCAATTCGTTGATGAAGTTGTCGACTTGGCGTTCGGCGTCCCGCAGGTCAATGTTTTCACCCGCACCGATCGATCGCACCAAGGATTCCACCGCACTGGTGCTGGCTTGAAACGAGCTTCGGATTCTCTGCTTTTGCTTGTCCGAATAGACAGGTGATACGGCGAGATCACGAGCATCTGGATCGCTGGTATCGGATGCGGACGGTGATGATTGTTTGGCAGACTTGAGTGTCGTGACGCCGCGCGCCCGCAAGGTTGCAATCAGGGCGTCGGTGATCGCCAGTCCGCTGGGAACCAGCAGTGTTCCGCGTTGATCGTGTAGAGATTCCGTCGCGCTGGTGCCGACAACCAAGTCGTCAATCGAATAGCTTGCCGGTGAAGCCACGAAAAGCCCCGTTGAGAATGAAAGTCGGAATCAGGACCCAATCACTAGGATGACCAAACGAGTCGACATTCGGGGACAAAGTCCAAGCAACCGCGGGGCATGCGATCAATCGTGCTTGAACCAACCTTTGCCCGTTGTTTTTCGTGCGATTTCTCTTGCCAAGTGATTTCGCTGTCGGTTCATTGCACGTGTCGTCCGTCTACTGAACGTATCGTGACCACGGTTACAAGATCGTGACCAAAGTTCACAGATTTACGCGAAGTGACGAGGACGCATCCGCACATTCCGACCAGATTGAATGAAGTTCGATACCGTGACCCGCCCGATAGGTGGCTTGGTTGTCCGTGCAAAACGGCGAAGCCGCGGGATCGACTAGCCGCGTCGACGGCGAAGTCCCCACGGGGTGGCCAGCAAGGCGACGAAGGCAAACGTTGAGGGCTCTGGAACCGCAGCCAAGCTTGAATTCAGTACAACCGATCCAATCGATACATCCGCCGACGCGCTCGTCGTGTCATCGCCAAGGAAGACGTAATTGCCCAGCGTGTAAGGAACGCCCAGCGGAGTGCCGCTGAACGACGAGTAATCACGGACCGCGCCGGACAAAATCGTCTGCGTGTCGGCGGCCAATGCGTAACCGCCGCTTTGAATGGTCAGCGTGTACGTCGTTTCGTCGGCGGTCGTGTCAAACAGCCCTTCTTCGCCATGGGTGAACAAAGGCGAATCGGTTTGCGCAAAAACGCGATCTTCCCAAAAACCAATCTCGATACCGCGGCTGTCCTGACCGAGCAAGATCACGCTGAATCCGGCGCGGTCGTTGCTCAAGTGTGACTCATCAAAAACCTGCAGCTGAAACGATAGCGAGAATCCGACTGTGTCGTTCAACGAAGGGAACAACGGATTGATAACTTGCGGGACGATCGGGTTGGACAGCGGCGCGTGGTTGCTGTAGCCCGCGCTGGCGGCGTCGTTGGTTGTCAGCCGAGTGCCCGCGGCGACCGGTGACTCGCTGGCCATGCCGCCCAGTGCAAAGTAGCCGACCCAAGGTTGATCCCCAGGCAGATTGCCGAGCCCGTCGTCGTACAGGGTTACCACGTCGGCGCGCGCCACGCCACCAACGGTCGTGGCCAACGCCACGACGAACACACAAGAAAAAACAAGATGTCGGTTCAAGGTTTACTCCAAGATCATGTCATCAACCGTCATCCCACCTGGGATCATCGGCAAGACGTGCTCTTGATAGGGTACTTCGACATCCAGCAAATAGGGACCTTTATGCTCGATCATTTCCCGAATGGCGCCTTCGAGGTCACCTTTCTTTTTGATCGAGGCGGCACCGCATCCGTATCCCTTGGCGAGCATCACAAAGTCCGGATACCGGTCTTCGGCGTACTGAAAACGCTCGGCCGTACTTTTGCCGGCGGCTTCGTTATGGCTGATCGGACCCAGGTAGGTGTGTGCGCGATTACGCTCCATGAAGCGGTCTTCCCACTGCACCACCATGCCCAAGTGTTGGTTGTTCAGCAACAGAACTTTCACCGGCAGTTCTTCACAAAAACACGTCGCCAGTTCTTGGATGTTCATCTGGAAGCTGCCATCGCCGTCGATGTCGATAACCAGCGAATTGGGATGGGCCGCTTGCACGCCCATCGCGGCGGGCAGTCCGAAGCCCATCGTTCCCAGTCCGCTGCTGCTGTGCCACGTGCGGGGACGACGGAATTTATAAAACTGAGCCGCCCACATTTGGTGTTGGCCGACGCCGACGGTGATATACGTGTCCATCTCGGATGTGACATCACTAAGCACTTTGATGGCGTGTTGTTGCAAGATGCCGTCAAAGTTCTCGTCATACTTCAGTGGGTGCTTCGCCTTCAATTCCGCGCAGTGTTTCTGCCACTCGCTGATATCAGGTTTCTGGATAACCTTGTTCAATTCGTTCAGCACTTGTTTGACGTCACCACGAACTGGAATGTGCGCTTCCTTGTTCTTATTCAGTTCCGATCCGTCAATGTCGACGTGAATGATCTTGGCATCTTTAGCGAACGCTTCGACCTTGCCCGTAACGCGGTCGTCGAATCGGACGCCAAGTGCGATCAACAAATCACAATCGCGAACGGCGTAATTGGCGTAGGCGGCGCCGTGCATGCCCAACCAATCCATCGAAAATTCGTTCTCGGGTGGAACCGCACCGATTCCCATCACGGTCGTCGTCGTCGGGATCCCCGTTTTCTTGATGAACTCGCGAAGCTCTTCGCTGGCGTTACCCAGGATGATGCCACCGCCGGCATAGATCACCGGACGCCGGGCGCGCTTGACGGCCGCAGCAATCTGGCGAATCGTCTCACTCGCGACCGCAGGTGCCTCGGCGACGTAGCCGGGCAAGTCCATTGGCGGGTCCATGTCGATATTTTCCAGGTTGCCCAACTGGACGTCTTTGGGCATGTCGACCAGAACGGGGCCGGGACGACCTGACTGAGCCACGTGAAAGGCTTCCTTCATGATCCGCGGCAGGTCTGCGATATCGGTCACCAAGTAATGGTGTTTGGTGATTCCGCGACAGACTTCCACCATCGGAGTTTCTTGGAATGCGTCGCTTCCGATCGCCTTTGTGGGCACTTGGCCGGTGATGCATAGCATTGGCACGCTGTCCAGTTTTGCATCGGCAATGGCGGTTACCAAGTTGGTCGCTCCGGGACCGCTGGTTGCCATCACGACGCCGACTTTTCCGGTGCTGCGAGCGTATCCCTGGGCGGCGAAAGCACCCCCCTGTTCGTGGCGAGGCAAAATCGTCCGAATCGACTCGCCAAATCGCGTCAGCGCTTGGTGCATCGGCATGCTGCAGCCTCCGGGGTAGGCGAACAGGACTTCGACACCGTGATCCACTAAGGATTTGACCAGGATGTCGGCGCCAGTCGTCAAACGGTTTTCGGTTGCAGCTTTCGCAGTACTCATTTGCTGTAAAACAGGGGAAAAAGGGTGATTGAACAGGTGAAGGGGGCGATTGGGTGACCGTCGAGAAGGCGGGAACACCGTCTCTGTGACACCAAATACTCAATCGGGCTCGGGTCTACATCGACGAAAGCATAAAAACTGCCATTTACGCCGCTGCGAAAAATCCCGAACCTACCACGCTAACGTAAGTTCGGCTCGGTACTTAGGCAATGGTGAAAACGGCTCGCCGCGATGACAACTTGGCTCAATTTGGCAGCAATCGGACTTGGGGGGGCAATCGGGTCGGTGATCCGATACCTCGCCACGGTTGCCGCAGCCGCCATTCCCGGTGGGTCAACGTTTCTAGGAACGACGTTGGTGAACATCCTGGGATGCGCGGCGCTGGGAGCGCTTGCGGAGTATCTGCGGATCGCAGAAACCGGAATGATCGAATCGGCGATCTCGACTCGGGCAACCCTGGGGATTCGATACGGCTTCTTGGGAGCTCTGACAACTTTTTCCACCTTTGCCGGTGAGTCGTTTGTGCTCGCCGGGTCAGGCCGCTGGGGCGTCGCGGCAATCTATGTCGCTGCGAATTTTTGCATCGGACTCTTCGCGCTCGCTGCCACCGCCATGTTGGTCAAGCAATGGATGACATGAATACCAAATATGCCCCAAGCCCCAGTCGTGTTTGGCTGTCCGTCGCGATTGCCGGTCTGGTCGTTGTTGCACCCGTCCTGTGCCAGCATTGTCGTGCAGGGTCCGATCCGCAGGCCCCCGCGTACTCAAGAACGATCCAGCAGCGTGGTGACGCGTCACTGCACGCAATTTCGTTTTATGACGCCCAGCACGGCGTCGCCACCGGAGACCACGGAACAATACTGCGGACCGACAATGCCGGTCTGACATGGCAGCTTCAGCCATCGCCCGTCAACTGTCGCCTGGACGACGTCGTCTGGGTGACGGATCAGCGAATCGTTGCGGTCGGCGGTTCGTACGATCGGATTACCAACCTCAGCCGCGGTGTTGTGATTGTCAGCGATGACGGCGGCAAGCGATGGCGACGCGCCGCCGATGAGGAACTGCCACGACTGCGGAAAGTATCCCTTCGCCAGGATCGCAGTCTTGTCGCGATGGGGGATTGGTCCGACGCATCACTCGCCGACACATTCGAAAGTCGTGACGGCGGACTGCAGTGGCGCGCTGCCGATGAATCGGCCCGCGCAGCTCGATCGGCCCGCGCAGCTCGATCGGCCCGCGCAGCTCGATCGGTTGCCGAGCTGACCGCCGCCAGTCAACTCGCTTGGGTCAACGCGACTCAGCAACACAGTCCCATCCGAGACGTATTTCAATTCGACGATCAAGTGTTGTGGGCCGTCGCCGATCACGGTGTGATTCTGCACAGCAAGGACGGCGGTCACACTTGGCAACCGAGTCGCGGCCGCGCAAGGCAGTCAGCCGTGTTGGTGATCGCCGACCGCCCCGAAACGATCGCCTGGTCCGTGCTAGGAAAAGAAACACTCGAAATGCGGAACCGCGTGTCGGCGTTACTGGTCGGTGAATCTGAACAAGGACATCACTCTGGTACGCCAGGCGACTCGCAATCACTATCGATCGCAAGGCAGGTCGCCGCGGCATTGGGTGTGGCCGGTGTGGATCGCACCACTGCAAGCGACGAGGCATCGTTGCCCGAGATCACCGACTGGATGCGAGTCCATCGGCCTGCCGTCGTGTTGCTGGATCAAACCTTGCCCACGTCGCTGCGTCAAACGATTATTGATGCGGCCGCCACGATCGAAATTAACCGAGTCGTCGAATACACCTTTGCCGATTCCACGACGGCGGGCGGCGACACAATGTTGCATCACGCCGCGATGCTGGCAGGTCTCGGCATCCTGGCCGGTGACCTGGACGAAGATGCTTTGCAATGGATCGCGCCGACACAGCGCCCACCCGCCGCAACGGTGCTTCGCCGCCGGTACGACGCGGGCGGAACCCGTCGCGTCGGCGAGTCGTTGACCTCTGGCATTGCTCTGGTGCCACAACGGAAACGTTCCGGCAACGAGATTGCGGCAGCGCGACGCCAACTTCAAATCGTTCAAGCCCGAATGAGTGAGTCCAAACGACTGGACCAACTGATCGGCGCGGCGCAGTCGTCGGACGACTTGCAATCGACGCTCGAAAGTTTACTGAATCAAACCGCGCATGAAGATCGCTTTCGACTCGTTTGGAACGCGCTGCAGCGAACATCCGGAAGCGTTGATTCGCCGCCGCGGTTTCTGCTGTGGTATGAAACCATCCTCCGCCAATTCGCGGAAACGTACCACGACACGTCTGCGGGAAAATGGGCCGCGCTTCGCAGCGAAGCCATCGGATTTTCGTTGGAATGGAACCGGCTGCGAGATTCGCTTCGACATGCCACACCAATGCATTCCAACGTGACGGTGACCGCCGCCGAGGTCGTTCCGGTTTCGCCTTTTCAAGACCATTCCAAAGTCACACAGGCGTCGGCGACCGTGCCCCTTTTGGTTCCCGATCGCACACCGATGAACGTCAAGTCCACAAAAAATGCGCCGGCCGCCGAATCGTCGGACGTCGATCTGGCCTGGGAATTCCATCCTGCGGTGTTACTGGCACGCGAAGCCGCTCGGCAACGTGGCGATACCGATCAGTTGCAATCGACCGGTGCAAACGCCAACCTGAACCGACTCGCGACGCATCGATCGGCTTGGACACATCTGATCGATCAACGACATCACAGCGTGATGTTTGCTGACCGCGCAACATCGCCGCCACGTCTCGATGGCATCGCCGACGATCCCTGTTGGACGTCGCAGGCGGGTGGTCAACCCACAGGCTTACAAATGGCCTATGACGATCAATACGTTTATGTCTCGCTAAGAACGCCCGCGGAACAATTGCGGCCCGACAATGGTGACGCCACGGGCGGCGTTACGATTCGTGATCACGATCTCTCGGTGGTCGATCGCGTCCAGTTGCGGCTTGATACGGATCGAGACCTGCTAACGTCCATGCAACTGGAATTCACCGACGCCGGCCGAACGCACGACTGCGTGGATGGTTTCGCCACATGGCAACCAAGCTGGTACGTGGCCGCAAAGCGATCCGAACAATACGTCGACGTCGAAATCGCCATTCTGCGTCGTGACTTGACGGACTTGCCGATCCATTCTGGCGAAAGTTGGTACGTATCGCATCGCAATATCGACGCTGGTTCTCGCACCCCATCGCTGCCGATGCCCGATCCAAGTCAGTGGCTAAGAGTTATCTTTCGGTGATTCTTGACTTCGGCGTCATGCAATCATCTTTCTCTCGCTGGTGAACGCCTCTCGTTAAGCGGCGTCACTCATTGACGCGTGTCTCGCGTCGGACGGCCAAGGTTTGCACTCGCGCTGAAAAGACTTTGCCAATCTCAAGATTCCATTTGTCTTTACCGTTGCGACAACCGCTAACATAGAGACGTCCAATACTCGATATGACAAGGGCGTCGCATGGCACGGATCGCAATCATCAACCCCGCATTCGAAGTTTCCTACTGGGGGCTCGAGCATGCTCAAGAGATGATGGGTAAGCGGGCGAATATGCCGGTGGCAAGTTTACCATTGCTTGCGGCACTGACGCCGGAGGAACATGAGGTCACGCTCTTTGACGAAAACGTCGAGTCTCTTGATTTCGAGGTGCTGTCTCGATTCGATATCGTAGGCTTAACCGGAATGAGTGTTCAGCGGTTTCGCATGGAGGAAATCCTGCAGGAACTGAAATCAAGAAACGCTTTTGTCGTGATCGGTGGACCTTGGGTCTCGGTCGAAGAGAAATATTTCGAATCGCTTTCCAATGTCATCTTCGTCGGCGAGGCTGAAACGACCTGGCCCGAATTCCTCGAGGACTGGCAGCGTGGTGAGTATCAACAGCGATACGAGCAAGCCGAACGAACAGACATGTCAACGGTTCCGACGCCGCGACATGATTTGCTCAAGAACAAACACTACATGTTCGGCAATCTGCAGTTCTCGCGCGGGTGCCCATTTCAATGCGAGTTTTGTGACATCATTGTCACGTTCGGACGCAAGCCTCGCATCAAGCAGCCCTCACAAATCATTAACGAACTGGAATGTTTGCGCAAACAAGGCTTTCACATCGCTTTCATCGTCGACGACAACTTGGTCGGCAATAAAAAAGCGATCAAGCCGGTGTTGCTGGAAGTCGCAAAATGGCAAGAGAAACATGGCTATCCGATTGTCTTCAGCACCGAGGCGTCCTTGGACATGGGCGAAGACGAAGAGCTAATGGAATTGATGGCCCGAGCGAATATTCAGTCAGTCTTTATCGGGATCGAGAGCCCGGACGAAGAATCGCTGAAAGAAACGAAAAAGTTTCAAAACGTCCGCGAGCGGGGCGGGACGATTCTAGAAAAAATTCATCGTATCCAAAATTTCGGAATCGAAATCTGGTGCGGTTTGATTGTCGGGTTCGACAACGATACGCCGGCGATTTTTGAAACGCAAAAGAAGTTCCTGGCTGATTCGAGGATCGCTCACGCGATGATCGGGCTCCTGCATGCGATCCCCAAGACACCGCTGTACGATCGTCTTGCTCGTGAAAATCGGCTGGATTATTCCGATGAGCACCCGTTCGGGACGAATGTGATTCCGAAACAGATGACGCGGGAAGAACTGCGCGACGGTTACCTACAAACCATGCGGGACATGTACGAACCGGATGCCTATTTTGATCGGCTCGACCAACTGTTTATTCATGACCGGTTCAACTTCCGGACGTTCCAAACCGATCACTTTCTAAAGCATCCACTACTGCGACTTCGCCATCACGCATTCTTTGTGGTCGGTTTCGCCTATCTGTTTTGGAAGCTAATGCGTGGAACACCGGACGCAAATCTTCGCCGCATCTATCGTTCGCGAATCTTTCATGCGATTCGATCGAGAACGACGACGCCAGCGATTTATTTCTTCTATGCGATTAAGTGTGCCATGCACTATCACCATTACAAAATGACGTCCGACATGCTGGAAAGCCCCGAGCATTTTGTGTCGTCATACGGCAAGGCGATGCGAACACAAAGTGACGCAGACCACGGCGACACGTCTCGTTCGTCAACCTGTCAGGAACCCGCGGTGACCAACATCGAAGTGGTCAACCAGATTTAAACATTTTCGGTCGAGAACGTCATCGGTTGAGATAGAACTGCCAAATCATTCGTGTCGCAACGCTGCGAAACGGGCGCCACGACTCAGCTCGCCGGATGATTTCATCGGTCGACGTGTATTGGCGATTGTCCAGCTGGCTGATTCCTTTGACAATCGCCAAGTCGCCAACCGGAAAGATGTCGGTCCGGCGAAGTGCCATCAACAAAAAGATGTCGGCCGACCAATTCCCAAGACCAAGCTGGGCGACGATTCGGCGGCGTGCCTCCTCGTCGTCTTGGTGCCGGAGCGAACCGATGCGAAAAGTCTTTGACTCGACGTTCTCGGCCAGCGCATTGCTATAGCGAGCTTTCTGACGGCTGAATCCCAGTTGGCGCAGTCCTGATTCTCCCAGTGCCATGATTTTCGGCGGTGACACCCTTCCCTCGCACGCCTGTTGCAATTGGTTGTAAGTGCTCCACGCTGCTTTCAACGCGACTTGCTGTTCCAGAATGATGCGTATGAACGTCGCGAAGGTAGCCGGTCGCTGCCAATATGGTGGCGGACCAAGACGATCATAGACACTGGCTAGGGCCGGATCTCGCTTGGCCAATCGCGCTGCTTCCAGGCTGATTCGCGCTCGATCGAGACGTTCCTTGGTCAATCCGAATGCCTCCCCCTACGACTGTCCGAGCTGTCTGTACTGTCCGAGCTGTTCGTACCGTTGTGGACGACCGCTGTCCGCACGGCTGGTGAACAACAGTCTACAGCGACGTCAATGACCGCCTGCTTTGGACTCTGTCATCGCCGCTATCGCCAAACGATGCGGCACCTACAACTCAGTGCGGTGCCATCACTGAAGGCGACGAATCAACGTCGTCGACGCTGCAGGCTTTGCATCCGGCTCGAAAGATTGAATTAACCCTCCTCGGGATAAACCTCGCGAAACATCTCGAGTAATCGATCGACGATTTTCCGGGACGCTTCGTATTCGACATAGTTTGTCCCCAGCCAAGTCTCGTACCCACCAAGGCGGTGTTGTTCGGGGGTGGGAAGGTATCCGAAACTTCCGTTGGCTAGTTCGATGGTGAACATGCTTGGCAACGGGCTGCGTTGCTTCAGTTCCAATCCGATCTCGGTAAATGTTTCAAACGGTATCGCGGCGATACCGAGTTCTCCGATGCGGATGACCTGCAGTGGAACCTGGACTTGGTCCGGTGCATCTTTCAGTCTGGCAATGCGCTCCGCATACGTTTTTGTGCGTGCCTCCATTCTCGCATCGCCCGTTTGCGGCGGATCCGCCAGATATTTCAACATCTCTGGCGTTGGCTTTCTCGCTTGAAGTGATAGTCTTTGCTCGCTCGCCCGCAGTGGCACCCAGTCATGGAATTGCACGTCATGGTGAGCTTGATAGACGCGGCTGGCGACCTTTTCGGCGACTTCCTGCATCTTTTCGTAGGTTCCATATTTCTTGGCACCGGCCAAGTCCTGCGGAAAGTTAATGTTGTTCACATCGCCACTGGTGCCGTTGGATAGGATGCCAACGAAGGGCGGGTTCTGATCAGTCGCGCCCAGCTTTTCGGCAATGTACTTGGCGAAATAGCCAAAGTAGTCCGCTGACACATCGCCCTTGCGCACGCCGCCAACGTAATGCAGTGAGTAATTCGCCAGCAGGGCGATCGGTTGGCCATCGGTACCCTGCACCGACACAAAACTGACCTGGGGGTCGACGGGACCGGCCGGACGGTCCAGCATTCCTTTGCCACGCGGTGGATTCATCCGGACCTGGTCGACGCCACCGAACGGATTGGACAACAACGCCATGTCTTTGACGAACCATCGACGGTTAAAAACTTCTGAAGGCTCGTCCACGGCACCCCACCCGATCCGTGCCGGCTCTAATTGATTGATCGCGCGCCGGACACCGTCGCTGATACGGTTGGCGAGAAATTGTTGGTATTCAGTCAGCTCATGTTCGCGAACGACTTTACTCGGGCCACGCGCGCTTGTTGCCGAATGCGTGTGAGTTGAGGCCAGTAAGACGTTGGCCGGCGCCAAACCGGTCGTCTCGTTGATTTGTTGCTTTGCAGCATCGAATACTTCGACCGGGATTCCAACGTTGTCGCACAATACGATTGCAACTTTTTCCTGTCCGTCGTCGAGCACCAAACAGCGAGCATGCAGTTCGTCGTGGACATGCGTCGCTGGCATCGGGTACCAACCGCCGACGATAGTGGCACCCAGCGGCGGCGTGATGTTGCTGGTCGCCGCGCCCGCCCGAAACACGTGTTCGGTATCGGCACCGAACGTGGTCGGTTGTGTCGTGAGCAAGACGCAGACAAGACAAAGCCATGGGAATTGTCGTTTCATACATTCTCTCCTGCCGAGTGGGTTATGATGTCGATCCAAGTTTCGATTGAGAACTGAAATTACGAGCCTACCAGAACCAAGGCCATCGATCATGCATTTCTTCCAACGGTTTTGTTTCTCGCAACTGTTTGTTTGCGCGTTGCTGTTGATGGCGGGGCACACTCAGGCGTCCGTCGCAGAGTCATTGCCAAACTTTGTAGTGATCTTTAGCGATGACCAAGGTTATCAGGATGTCGGATGTTTTGGATCAACTGACATTCGAACTCCGCGACTTGACGCAATGGCCGACCAGGGAATGAAGTTTACAAACTTCTATGCTCAACCCATTTGCGGGCCGTCTCGGACAGCATTGATGACGGGTTGCTATCCGCTTCGCGTTGCTGAACGTGGGAACACCAAGGAAGTCCATCCAATCGTTCATTCGGATGAGATCACTGTCGCCGAAGTGCTGAAATCGAAAGGTTACGCGACGGCCTGTTTCGGCAAATGGGACTTGGCCAAGCATTCACAAACCGACTTTTATCTTGATCTGTTTCCGACCCGTCAGGGGTTCGACTATTTTTTCGGAACGCCGACTAGCAACGATCGCTTTGTGAATTTGTTTCGCAACGAATCCATGATCGAACCCAATGCGGATATGTCGATGCTGACGCAGCGATACACGGACGAAGCCATCGGCTTTATCACACAGCACAAGAGCGATCCATTTTTTGTGTACTTACCGCATACGATGCCACACACGCGGCTAGACGCGTCGCCACAGTTCAAAGGGAAAAGTCCGCGAGGTTTATACGGCGACGTGATCGAAGAAATCGACGACAGCGTTGGCCGTATCCTTGATGCCATCACCCAGTTTGGCCTCCAGAAGCGAACGTACGTGCTGTTTACCAGCGATAACGGTCCTTGGCTGATCAAGAACAAAGATCACGCCGACGGACACCTGCCCACCGATCACGGTGGCTCGGCCGGTCCACTGCGCAGCGGCAAAGTATCAACTTTCGAAGGTGGGGTTCGAGTGCCGACAATCCTCTGGGGACCCGGACGCGTGCCGGCCGGAAAGACATGCGAAGCAATCGCCAGCACGTTGGACGTCCTGCCGACGCTGGCCGCCCTTGTTGGCGCCGATGCACCTGGCGATCGCGTGATCGATGGCGAAGATATCCGGCACCTATTTCACGGTCAGTTCGAAAAGGCGGATCAAGACAAGGCGTTCTATTACTACTTGCGTGTGCACTTACAAGCGGTTCGGCAAGGTCAGTGGAAGTTGCACTTGCCGCGTTCCGCAAAACAAACCGGTACCGCTCCCTTTCTGGTCAATGGGCACATCGCGCCGGCTGATCGGATCGGATTTGATGAACCGTTTCTTGTGGACCTTGAAAACGACCTTGGCGAAACGACCAACGTCGCCGCAGACCATCCCGCCGTCGTCAAGCATTTGTTGGACTTGGCGGAATCGATGCGAAACGATTTAGGAGACTTTGACCGCGTGGGTGACAATATGCGGTTCTTTGATCCCATCGATCCCCGGCCGACGCAGCCACCCGTACCGGCGAGAATGACGAAGGCAAAAAAGAAAACCAAGTAGTGGGTTCGCCGCTACCGGTTTTTGGTCTCGATCGGAAATGAGTATTTCATCTCATTTGTCAACGAATCAAGACCTTGCGTAAAACGTTCACTCTTCGCGGAACAGGGGACTGTCGATCACCGCCGCGATGGTGTCGACAATGCGGTAATCATTCTCGGCCGACTTTGCCAGAATGTCATTGATCTCGGTGTAATCGTGTGGTTCCTCGCCGTTGGCGTACGTCAACAGTTTGGTAATAAAACACCGAACGAAGCGATCGCGGTTTGCGTCGTTCTGCATCAACTTGCGGAATCCGTGAATGTTCTCGTATTCGGATCCGTTTTGAAAACCTGCCGATGCGTCGATCGGGATCGTTTCGGGTTTTGCTGCTTTGCGTTTGGTGTTTGAATCCGTGGCGGAAACCTCGACCAAGTACTCATCACGCCAAGCGCCCATCGGGTCAAAGTTTTCGAAAGCGTATCCATACGGGTCGATTGCGCGGTGGCAAGCGGCACACGTTTCTTCGGAACGATGTGCCTCGAGTATTTCCTTGATGGTTTTTGCCGACCGCACGTCTGGCTCTTCAATTTTGACGTCTGCCGGTGGTGGCGACGGATGCAGTCCCAAGAAATTCTCCATCACATAAATGGCACGATGGATCGGTGAAGTGCCCAGGCTGTCTGCGGTGACGGTCAAGAACGCTCCCATTCCCAACAGGCCGCCGCGTTTTCCATCGCTAAATGTATACCGACGGAATTCGGAATCTTGTGGAACCCCATCGGCGCCATACACCTTTGCCAAATCAGCGTTGATGAAGCTGTAGTCAGCTGAAATGAACTCAGAGACCGGACGGTTTTGCTCGACCATGTACCGAAAGAAATGTAAAGCCTCATCCACCATGTCCTCACTGACCCGCTTGCGGTGATAGTGACGAAAACGGTCCGGATCCGGAGCCATAAAGTTGATGTCATTCAGTTCCAACCAGCCAAACGGAAAGGCTCGCAGGAACGGTTCAAGTTTTGATTGATCGAGTTGTCGCTGCACTTCCTGGCGAACGCCTGCAAAGGAATCAAGTTTGCCTGCGGCGACGGATTTTCGCAGTTCTTCATCAGGAATCGTGCTTTGCAGGAAATAACTCAGCTTTGCCGCAAACCGTTCTTGTGGGGCAAGTTCGTCACGATTGAGCAGCAAGAAGGGAGGCGACGCCAGGATCGCGACGATGCCTTCCTTCAACGCTTCAACGTCACCGATGTTATCAGACTTGGATTGGACCAGATGAACGAATGGTTCCAGTTCGCCCGCACGGACGTCACGCCGCCATGCGCGCTGGGCAATGGGTTTAAGAATCGCTTCGGCATTTACCGCTTGGGGGTGCTGCCCAATCAGCGCGACCTGGCGCTGCGGTGGCCATGTTTCATAAAACGGTCCCTCGACGACGGCATTGAAGATTCGAGGCCGTGCGCCCATCCAATCATCGACCCAGTGGTGCCAAGAATCCACGGACTTGACGCGTCGGGA
Source organism: uncultured Pirellulaceae bacterium (assembly GCA_963975425.1). Lineage (GTDB taxonomy): Bacteria > Planctomycetota > Planctomycetia > Pirellulales > Pirellulaceae > CAXBGS01. The sequence goes on along the minus strand of CAXBGS010000001.1, from coordinate 774,569 downwards.
TTTTGGGGTCTTGATGGCCGCAACTACCTTTGCATATCGATCCGGATCATGTTCCTTTAGATATTCCCCCGTGATTGCGTTTTGAAACTTGAAGTTTCCGTTGCCCCGCATCCGCAGTCCATCGGTTGGATATTGAAGCCTTAAACTCGATCCGGCCGCAACCCATTCTCGCATTTTGATTTCAATGACTTCTTCGTCGGGCAAGTCATACACCCGTTCACGTGCGCCCAGTTGAACGCTCAGTCGAATCGGATCATCGGCATAAATTCCCGTTTCTGACGCATCGTACACACCGCGATCTTTTCCGGTGCACCGAATGGTGATGTTATAGAATCCGGTTTCGGGTGCCTCTTTGAACGATTTGAAATACGCCCGTCTCGCCGGATCTAAAAAATCAAACCCACCGGGTAACCCGGGGCGTTCTGCTCGGGTGATGTTAGCACTCGTGTGAGCCGAGATGATTTCGGTGGGGGCAATCTCATAACGCTGCGGTTGAGGTGCGGTTCCAGAAATGATCGTTGCGTCGACAATTTTCCGGATCGCTTCGACGTACTGTTCCAAATGAAACATGCTGAATCCCAGCGTATCGCCATGCGTATCAAACCCGTTGTGAAGCGAATCACCGATCAAGTTGTCCGTCGGCAGATGTGTTCCGACGTCTTCGATTAGCAATACGTCTCGCACACTGTTTTCGAATTCGCGATTATTCATGCGTCGCGGTTTGATCCGCTTTGATTCATTCGATTGGCGATTGTATTGTCGGACGCCTTGCTGTAAGAAGCTCGCGATTCGCTTTCGATCGTCGGCCGATAGCCGACTCTGTTTCGCGGGAGGCATCTCTTCCGCAATCACATAGTCGATACTGGCTTCCCACAAATCGACGTTGTCCTTGGTCGGACGGTCGCCCAGCGCAGTCAGTTCAAAGTCGCCTTTTGGCTGCTTGCCACCGTGGCATTTTGCGCAGTGCGCTCGCAGTAAAGCTTGATCGGCATCAACTCGCGAGACGCCAAAAAACATCGCGATTAAAACTGCGGGGGCGAGTATTCGTTGCATGCGATTCCTCTTGACGGAACTCTCTGCGAGTCTCGTGAAAGTGTGTTGGGCGGGTGGTGGCGCGTTGCGGATGCCGTGCGAGCCGACAAATGGTTGTTCGCTAGACGCCAGCGAAATCCAAGTCAAATCTGCCGGTGCTCGTGTTGAACTTGTCTCGCTCGATGCCGAATCGCTGCATCAACGTGACGTACAGATTGCAAAGCGGCATGTTTTTGCCGCTGTTGTCACGGGCATCGACATGGCCAAGATGCTTGAAGCCACCTCCAGCGACCATGATCGGCAGATCGCGATTGGAGTGCGTGCCGCCGTATCCCATGCCACTGCCGAACAGGACGATGGTGTGATCCAGCATGCTGCCTTCGCCACCTGGCTCGCTGATCGAGTCGAGTTTTCTGAGACAACGAGAAAGTCTGGCGATTTGGAACGATTCGATCGCGACCAGTTCGCTGACCAAGTCTTCTTGTCGTCCGTTGTGCGTACAACCGTGATAACTTCGATTGACGCCATCGATATCGGTGTAGGAAAGCGACGCGGGGAATTCGACGCTTGCCACTCGCGTCAAGTCCGTCTGGAATGCGTACGCAATCATGTCAAAGATGGCGTCGTACCGATTGGCGATCGTGACTTCCGACTGTGAAAAGTGATCGGTTATGTCATACGACGGCTTGTCACGATCAAGCCACGTCGATCGATCAGAGAATGATCGCTCGAGTTCTCTCAGCGAAGTCTCGAATTGTTCGGCCCGCTCTTGATCCAGTTTGCTGGCGTTTTTTAGCTCGTCTGCGAACCGAGAACCGACCGTGTCGAGAATGCTCCGATTGCGCGAGTACATCTCCTTGCGGATCGCTTTTTCTTCCGCAGTCAAATTCAGGAACAGATGGTCAAACAGTTTTTGAGGATCGGTGATCGGCAGCTTTTCGACGCCGTTGGCCGTCCAGCTCATACGGATTCCGCCGTCAATCGCCGCGCCAACCGATGGGTATCGAACTTGGCTACCGACGTGCCGCGCGAAAAGTTGATCGATCGATAAATTCTTTTCCGGAAACGCCTGAGCGTCGCTGGGTAGCACACCACTGAGAAATGAAATCTCGCGACCGTGACCGCTGACCATGTTGTGGTCGGTGTGCGAGATCACCGTCATACGGTCCTTCAGCCAATTCAACGATTCTAGCGTGGGCGAAATCGTGAAGTCTTTGCCGAAATCCGCCGGAAAGAAATTGTCCGGGTGAGCGCCAAACGGATTGCCAACGACCAGAAAGCGTGTGGGCACTTTGCTGGGCAAGTTGGCCGCTCTGGCACGCGATTCCAACATCGGCAGCGACACGGCGCCGCCAAGGCCTTTCAGGACAGTTCGTCGGCTGGAAATCATCGAAATTTGGGGGGAGAATATGGAGAGGGATTTTGGCTGGCTTTCTTCAATCCTATTTGTCACAAACGACTGACCTGCCAGCTTATTTCAAAATTTTTGCAATACACGCTTCGATGTGTCCTTTCACGTGTGTTGCCCGGCTTTGCGTGATTGATGGTTGCACCGAGAGGACTATTTGGCGCGATCGATCGCATCGGCCAACAACGCCTGCATCCGGCCAAGTGTCCTTTCGTGTGCGGGATCGTCGGCCAGATTGGTGTACTCGTTCGGGTCCGAGTCATAGTCGTACAGTTCGTGTCCGTATTCGCCGCCGCCCCACTGAGTGTAGCGATATCGCGGCGTGCGGATGGAATAGCCCATCACCGGTTTATCTGTAAACGTCTTGTGCATTTGTCTGGCTCGGCTGACCGAAACGCTGAGCGCGGCCGGCTTTACCGATGCGTCAGGGTTATCCAACATCGGGCCCAGACTGACGCCCTTCACGTGATCTGCAGCGGAGACCTGGCACAACTCCGCTAGTGTGGGATACAGATCGATCAGCTCGACAGGACTGCTTGCGACCTGACCGACCTTGTTGGATGCCGGATCGACGATAATCAACGGTACATGACAAGAGCCTTCGAAAAGATCGCCTTTTTGCCACAGCCCGTGTGCGCCCAAGTGATATCCGTGGTCTGAAATGAAGACGATGATGGTGTTGTCGGCCAGGTTCTTTTCTTCCAGCGCGTCGATGACTCGGCCGAGCTGTTCGTCCATCAATGATATGGATGCATAGTAGGCTTGGATGATTTCCTTGCGCGTTGGCAAGTCTAGTTCACGTTGCCGGGGGCGGTCGTACCAAGCGGCCATGGGGATGTCTTCGCGATCGTCGGGCTTTTCAAGCACCGGTTCGATCGAGGTGCGGGGATACCAGTCAAAGAACTTGCTTGGCGCGACGTACGGTGTGTGAGGTCGATAAAAGCCGAGCGCCAAAAAGAACGGTTGTCCCGTCTTGTCCGGATGCAGCTCGTTCAGCAATCGAATCGCTGCTGTCGCGCCTTGTCCATCTGTGTGTTGCTCGGAATCATCCGGCACGCTCAGCCAGCTGAGCGTGCCACCAAAACGTGACTCGATCGGCGCGTCTGGCCGAATGGAATGAATTTGATCGTGGATTTCGCGATCAATCCCCCGTGGGTTCACGCGGATGTCCCACGATGCCAAATCGTCTTCGCCATCGGTGCCGATTTGATAAGGAACCCCATAGTGATAAATCTTGCCGATCCGCGCCGCGATGTATCCATGATTGCGAAACATTTGTGACATCGTGACGATGTTGGGATGTTTGGTGCGAAAATGACCGCGGTTCGAGAGAATGCCAGTTTGATCGGGATACAGTCCGGTCATGAACGACGAACGGCTCGGGTTGCAAACCGGATACTGTGAATACGCGCGCGAGAATCGTGTGCCGCGCTGTGCAAGTCTGTCAATGTTCGGAGTCCGTACAAGATTGTGGCCGAAGCAACTCAAGTCACAGTTGCAATCGTCTGTGACGATGAACAAAACGTTGCGGCGTGGCGCACTGGAGGTTTGTCCGATCGCTTGGGTGGTCGGCATAACGCAAAAAAAGATCACAAGCTTGCAGTAGGTGCCAAAATGCGTCATCAAGTCTTTCCAGATTCTTTCGGGGACAGTCTGCGGTACATCCGAGTCGGCGACGCGTTGTACTTGCAAGCCGCTGGTGCAAATTCAACGTGCCAAAACGGAACACACGGAAGCAGAGACGGTGGACTGAAGGATCACGCGCGAATGGAATCGAACGAGCGGCAAGACGACGCTTTCAGTTTGTGTTTCGCGGTTACACGGATCGTAACCGCGAGCATTTGATTGAATAAGATCAAATGCTATCAATCACGCATCGTTCGGTCTTGGGTTGCTTTTCGCAACGCAGCATTCCGAAGCGACGCATGCGGCGACGAGCCATCACGGCGATTGGGGCTGGCTAGATGTGGGGTTCCCGAGCGTGCGTGCGAAAAAGGCTTCTCGCAGCGGTCCCGTCTCGGCGATGTTCTTTTGCATCGCGCCGTGCCCTGATCGATTGTCGTAAAGTTTTAGTGTGATGTCTTTCGCACCCGATTCCTTGAGCGCTTTAGCGAACGCTTTAGCTTGATCGACCAGGACGGTCGAATCTGATTCGTCGTGAATCAACAGAAAGGGCGGCGCATCAGCCGACGCATAATGAATCGGCGAAACTTTCTTTCGCAGCTCTTCCGGCAGGGCGTACGGAGAGTTCACGCGAGAATCTTGTCCCGGTTTGCCACCGGTCGATGCCATGCGATTGTTCATGGGCATTAGAAAACTCGTGGGAGTCGCGCTGGCGCACACCGCTTGGACAAGACTGGAATGTTCTTGCCATGGTCCATCGCCTTCCATGCCTGCCGATCCCGGACACAGCCCCAGCATCGATACCAGATGCGCTCCCGCAGAGTTGCCGTACGCACCCAGCCGATCGACGTCGACGTTGTACTTGTCCGCGTGCGCTCGCAGCCATCGGACCGCACATTTCACATCGGCGACGGTGTCCATCATTTGCACGTCGGACAAGAATCGATAGTTGACCGAAATGCAAACGTAGCCTTTTGACGCGAATTCGATTGCCGGATCGAAAAAACTGGCGGCCCGTTTGTCACCATTCCGCCAGCCGCCGCCGTGGACAAACACGATTGCCGGGCGAGGTTCCTGTCCCCGATCGCTTGGCATCAGCAGATCCAGTTTCCACCGTGGATGCCCTTCGCGATATGCGATGTCGGGGACCAGCGTCACGCCATCGGGGATTTTGTTTCGTAGCTGATCGATCGATTGTCCTGGTTGACGGTTGGTATTTTGATTCCTGGTGTTGCTGTTTGCTTGGGCCCGATTCTTTGCCAATTGAGCGACGACCTGGCTGAGTTCTTTCCGGTCGAGAAACCCGTCACCGTTTCGATCGTTGCGGTCGAAAAATCGCTTTTGCAATCCGGTGACTTCGTCCTTGGCAAGTCTGCCGTCGGCGTCCTGATCGCCGCGCAGCCAGCGATCAATTAGGCCGGTCGCATTTGCGCCGGGGCGATTTTGCGAATTGCCATTGTCCGCACCGCGCCGTGGGGCCGAGTCGTTTGCGTTTTGTCGCTGAGCCGGCGAGTAAGGCGCGCCCATGATGACGGCGGAAAGTATGACGACCAATCGAATGAGGGAGCGGTTCATTTCAGCTTTCGTCCTGAATGTTGTTGGGGGGCATACCAATTCGGTTTTCAAAGGACGTGGCGGTTCGCTGACGCGACGGTTAACCAGCGCCGCGATCTCAGATCTTTCCGTCCAGTCCCATTTGATAATACTTGTGCGTGATGTTTTCCTGGTTCTCTAGCAGCCAGTCGATCGACGGTTCACATGCCATGGCTTTATGAATCGCCTGCGCCATCGCTTTTCGGTGAATTTCGAATAGCGATTTGTGATCTAAGTTATCATCATCGATCACTCCGGGGTTCAGCCAAACGCTACAAATGATGCCGAGATCGTTTGCTTTCTCTTTTGGCAAGTCGCCTGCCCGAACCGCATCGAGCACGCCGTTTGCGATTGCCGCCTGGACCGTGCCCATCAAAATATTGGTGTAACGCTTGTTCTTGACCGTCACTTTACTGACGCACAGGGTGACCGGTCGGACTTGGATGTCCGTATTGAGAATGGCGAAAACCTTGCTGTGGCCCATCGATTGGTCGCCGGTCAGTGTGGCGATTGCGGTTCCGACCGGTCCGTCGAGTTCGCCGATGACGACTTCGGGTTCCGCAGCTGTGAACGGAGGTCCACCGGCAACAAGGGCTTCACCGGTGCGCAGAATGATTCGTTCAGACATGGATTCAGGCTTAATTCAGGAGGGGAATACGGACGGATGGTTCGCTGACTTTGACACGATCTAGTTTGGTTTTAAATCAGCCGATCAAGTTCTTCGGTCAACTGTTTAAAACGCTGCAGGGTCGTCGCGACGGGCTGTGGTTGAGTCATGTCCACACCTGCATCACGAAGCAGGTCAAGCGGATCTTTGCTGCAGCCGCCGGACAAAAATTTCAAGTAATCATCCAGTTCGGCCTGACCGCCTTCCAGCACACGCCGTGACAGTGCGACCGCGGCGCTTAATCCAGTCGCGTATTTGTAGACGTAAAAAGCGCGATAGAAATGTGGGATGCGGAAACACTCAAGTTCCAGCTTCTGGTCGATCGTGAATTCTGGTCCAAAGTACGCGTCCAACAGCTCACGATAAGTGCTGCGAAGAGATTTCACGGTCAGCGGTTCGCCCGCTTCGGCCATCTCGTGCGTTCGTTTTTCGAATTCCGCAAACATCGTCTGACGGACGACCGTCGCGCGAATGCTGTCCAATTCATTGTTGATCAAGTACGCGCGTTCATTGTCGTCGGCTGCATTAGAAAGCAGATACTCGGTCAACAGTTGTTCGTTGAACGTGCTGGCAACCTCCGCCACGAAGATCGTATAGTTGTAATATTCAAATGGCTGGCTGCGGGCCGAGAACCAACTGTGCATTGAGTGACCCGCCTCATGCGTCAGCGTGAAAACATCGTTGAGTACTTCGGGTTTAAAGTTCATCAAGATATACGGGTCGCCGTCGAAGGTTCCGCAACTGAACGCGCCGCTTTGTTTTCCTCGATTGGGATAGCGATCGGCCCATCGACCCCGCAAACCTTCTTCCAAGACGCCCAGGTATTCGCTGCCGAGCGGTTCCAGGGACTTCAGCAGCACTTCGGTCGCTTGATCCCATGTGTGGTGCTTTTCGATGTTACTAAGAATCGGAACGTACGTGTCATAATGATGGATCGTTGTCAGGTCCATCTTGCGGCGACGTACGTCTAGATAATGATGCACATTGGGCAGCGACTCGCGGACCGCAGTGATTAAATTGTCATAGACATCGACCGGCACGTTGTCGGGGAACAACGCGGCTTCGAGACTGCTGTCAAAATTTCGAACTTTTGCATAGTAAACGTCCCGGTGGATGCTGCCGGTCAGCGTCGCTGCCATCGTGTTTTCGTGATTCGAAAACTGTTCGTAGTATTGATCAAACGCTTTGCGGCGTACGTTGCGGTCAGGGCTAATCAAGAATTGGCTGAACGTTGCGTGAGATAGTTCGCGAGTTTCGCCGTTGTGATCTTCGAGTTCGCCGAACCGCAAATCGGCATCATTCAATTGGCGAAACGCGTTGCCGGCCGCGGCGGCCATTTCGCCCTGCATGGCCAAGATGCGTTCCTCATTATCGGTCAGCGTGTGCGGGCGATAACGAAGCAACCGTTCCAGTTGCAGGCGAAACAACTCGAGCTGATCGTCCTGCATCATCGCCGCCATCTTGTCGGGATCAATCGCCAGCAGTTCGGGGCGCATAAAGCTGGCGGCTTGGCCGGCGCGCACGGCCAAATTTTGAAACCGCGCCTTCATGGCTTGGCAATCACTATCGCTTTGGTCTTCCGTTGTGCGTAAGAACGCGTAGGTGCCCAACCGTTCGGCAGCACGATCAAATTCACTGTCAAACGTTAACGCCTCGGCCAGAACGGCAGCCGTTTCGCCCAATCGACCGCGGAACGATTCGTAGGTTTCGATTCGCGATTCCAGCTTCTTGAACTCGGCATCCCAGCTTTCATCGTTCGGATACAAACTGGACAGGTCCCATCGATCGGACTCGTTCACATCTTTCCGCGCGGGCAAAGTAGCAGTGCTCATGTCGTTAAAGCAGTTTGTTACAGGACTGAAAGGACGGGTGTTTACGGGACGGCGCCGTCACCGCGGGTACGGCGAAGGTCGCGGCATTGTAGCGAACCGTCGCACTTTCGCGCACTCGGCACTACTTATCGTTTCCCAACGTCTTTTCGCGAACTTCGGGAAGCTTCTTGCGGTGATAACGGTGCGTGCGAATCGCATCCAGCACGGCTAACATCACGACGGTCAACAATCCGATACTGACGGACATCCACGCGGCAATCCAAACGGGGCCTGGCCCAGCGATCGTGGCGACCAGGATCAGTACGCCGCATCCGCCGATGATCAGGTTGACCCGACGTCGGGCTCTCGTTCGACGCGACAAGTATTCTTTGTCCAAGTCCGAATCGTAGGACTCGTTTGCCCAGCCACGCATTTCGTTGACGTGCAACCAACACGCAAAGGCGATCAACGTGACGGCCAAAATCATTCCGCTGGCAAACATCTGGACTCTCTATTGCTGCTTTAACCATTCGTGAACGACCCACACGACCGCCGCTATTGACTCTCCGCTGCAATTGGCGGGAATGTCTTGTTCGGTGTGCCAATACGATGGGGCTCCGATCCCGGCACGCGGATAATCAAAGTCGATCAGGTCAACTGTCGGGATCTTTGCGATCTGGTTTAGCGGAATATGGTCATCCTCGACGCGATGGCGGCTGCGCGGCACGAAAGCGCGAACCCCAAGTCGGTCTGCCGTTTTCCAAATTCCGCGCGCGATCTCGGGCGCGTAACTTAAACTGTTTTGCTCGTAATAAATCTTTAGCTCGCGATCAGCCACCATGTCCAATAAGACGCCGGCGCGATAGGGAATCGCGGGAGGTTCGGCGACATAATTTCTGGCGAAGTATTTCGAACCCAAAAAGTACTCGTCGCGACCCTGTTCCCAAATGAACTCTTCACCGTCAAACAAGACCATGTCGACGCCCACGTCGCTGGGCAGGTCTGCCATTTGATGCGACATTTCCATCAATGCGGCGGTACCACTGCCGCCGTCGTTGGCGCCGATGAAAATTCCCTTGCGGTTGCGACGATCTTGATCGGGAAACGGGCGTGTATCGTAGTGCGCACACAGTAAATAGCGTTTCGGTCGGTCGACGTTCCATCGCGCGATCAAGTTTGCCATCGGGACGGCTGAGCCGTCTTGGGGATGTCGAATTTCGAAAGTCTGCATGGAGACACCAGCGCCTTGCTGAGTGAAAAACTCTTGCAACATCTTCTGCTGTCGCTGCATGGCCTCGGTTCCCGATGGCCTCGGTCCGATGTCGCAAATCTTTTTCAGGTATCCCATCGCGCGATCCGCGTCGTAGACCGCCGGGATGGCGGAAAGTGTCGGGCTCTGGACCGGCGCCCCGCTTCGGTCAAAAAAGCCAGCCCAAAAAGCGCCGACAATCATCACCAGCAGCAATGCCACAAACGTCACCGCGATCATCAGCCAGCCGGACCCTGATCGACGCACCCCAACCGATGAATTTTCTTTCGTCGGCCCATTTGCCGCCGATGAATCCAAGGGCGCCGATGAACCTATGGACCCTGACGACGTTTCGGCGCCGCGTGGTTGGCTCGGTCCCGTCGGCCGCCCTGAAGTGGCGCGAATGGTGGACTTCGATTCGGCGTCGCTAAGTTTCATACGCTTAAGTTTCATGAACAGAATTGGACGAGCGAACGGGTTTGGGCGCAGAGTCGGGCGGCGACAAGACGCCTGACGGACAAGCATGCACCATCGAAGGACCGCACAAAACAAGTGACGATCGCAAGCCGGTCCAATTTGATGCGGATTCATTCTGACGAATTTTCCTCCGCTTACCCACCGGTTGCCTATTTTCTCGTTGTGATCGTAATCCACCGAAACCGACCGCTTTGCGATGCGTTTCCACGGCAGGATAGGAACGCTGAGTACTCAAGTTTACAGCAAACGGCGAGTTTCACGGCGCTTTGAAACGATGGTGCCGCGGCATGTCGAAACGGTGTCCCATGCGCGGATTGTCGGACCAAGCGAGCCGATGCGTGGGACCGAGGTTGTCCGCAGCGGTACAGATTTGATACTCGCAAGAATGTCGATCCGCTATTGAATGGGGGAGCGCCATCCGTGCGCCCGCTGCCGTGAGTACCGCAGGCTCATCTATCGATCAGCCATTCGTGTTTTCGCCGTCACTCGTGTCGGGCGTTTCGGCTACGGCTGCGCAAACCCGTCCGGCACCGAAGTCCGATCCGCTGATCAATGATGTCCGCCGCGAAATCACTGAAATCGTCCGCGAAGTGGCTCAGGCGGTTCACGGCGATCGCACGGAGACTCAGTTTTTAGCGTTCGTCTCGGATCGAGTCCTGCGTGCGATGGCAGCGGAAGGCATCGTGATTTGGCGCCGAACGGGCGAACCGCACGCGAATCGGTTTTTTCAGTCTCTGATCGCGCTCGGCCACATCACCGATTCTTCCGCGCCCGTTTTGAACGATGTACCGCACCAGCAACTGTTGATCGAAGTCGCCGACGAGCAACAGCCTGTGGTTGTGCCGCCGACCCCCGATTTGCCGCAGGACTCGGTTGCGATCGATGGTCCGCGCCCCATCAATCCGACGCAGGTGCCCGCCGCTGTCGTACCGATCGAAAGCGATCCGACCGCAACGCAGTGGTCGTACGTGATGCAAGTCTTCTTAGAACCCGAATGCGGCGTTGCCACTCAGCGTGGCTACTTGCGTTTCGTCGCCCAGATGGCCGACTTGACGGGCGAGTTTTTGCGGCTGAATCAATTTCGTCAAATGCGGCTCCAGCACGATCTCGCCGCCGACGTCGACCGGTGCGTGCGAGATCTGCACACTGCGACGGACTCGGCTAGCGTCGCGGCGCTCACGGTTGATGCGATCGCGGACATCTTTGGTTTCGATCGCGTCGGATTATGTGTCTGCGTTGGTGGTCGATGGAGGTTGGATGCCGTCAGTCATGTCGACACGATTGACCAGCGGTCGCCCGCGGCGGAACAGATTCGACAGGCCGCAGGATCAAGTTGCAGAGATGAAACGCTAACAATTTGGCCGAATGATTCCGCGGCATCCAGTGAAGATGACATGTGTGTCCGCGCCGTGGTCGCGCCGGAACATCCATCGCGACTGCGATGCGTTTTGATGAGTGGTCCGGATCACGATTTCGACTTCGACGTCATCGCTCGCGATTTACATCGTCTGGTTGAACACGCACAACTGGCGCAGCAGGCTGCGGCCAAACGCACTCGCGTGCCGGGCGCTAAATGGTTGTCCGCCGTTATGCCGTCACCCGAGTCGGACTGGACGCGATGGCGCAATCCTTTACTCGTGGTCGGATTCGCTTTGGTGTTATTGCTGATTGCGATCCTGCCGCTGCCGGTGGTGATCGTCGCCGATGCGACGATTCGGCCGGCGGATGTTCAGACGTTGACCGCGCCGCGCGATGTCACCGTTCAAAAGGTTCATGTTCACCACGGGCAAGTGGTTCAAAAAGGTGAGCTTTTGTTGACCTTGGTCGACACCGACTTGCAACAAGAAATCGTGATGCTGGCGGGTAAACGTGCCGTGCTGACGCAGCAACAGTCCCGATGGACCAACGCGATCGTGACAGCCGAGTCAACCTATGCAGCTTCGAACGAGCACGTGCAAAGCGAACAGCGTTTGGTCGACGAAGAAATTCGATCAATCGATCAGCAATTGGCTTTGCTACGCAGTGTCGAAGAATCGCTGGCGGTACGCGCCGATCGTGACGGAACGGTTGATGCCTGGCGAGTCGATGATCGACTGCAACATCGTCCATTGAGGCGCGGCGAACATTTACTGCAAGTTGTCGGCAAGGACTCGCCCTGGTTGGTCGATGCGAAAGTCCCGCAAAAACGGATCCTCCGTTTGGAAGAATCGCTTGACGAGGGATGCAATGCGTCGGTGGCCCTGCTGTCGCGACCCGACCAGACGCAGTCCGCCGCACTGGTGCGCATGGGGCCCGCAACGGTGGACTTGATCGATGGCCAACCCGCCACGACGGTCGTGCTGAAACTTGAACATGATGCCGTTGATCGAACCGACGCCTTTGGTGATGCCAGCGTTCAGGCGGGTGCACCGGCGACAGTTCGTTTCCATTGCGGAACGATGCCAGCGGCCAGCCTGTTGTTTCAAGACGTGTTTGGAACGATCCGCAGCACGCTGGCAATCTATTTTGGCAGTCCGACAACTGAGCAAGGAGATCGAACGTGATCCATGACGTTGCCCCCGCTCGAGACACGTTTCGAATGGTTGCCCGTGGCCGCTGCGGCCAGACCGCGGCGTGGTTCGTATTGGTTTTTATGTTCGCGACAATATTGCGATCACCGGCCGCGGAATCTGATTCGATGGAGATCGAAGTTTACGATTGCGTGGTCCGGTTTTCACAGCAAGTCGACTTGCCGGCGATGGAATCAGGACGTGTTGCCGAGGTCTTGGTCAAACCGAATGACACGGTCGAGCAAGGGACTCGCATTGCGAGGCTGGATGACCGAACGCTGGTGATTCGGCGCCGTGCCGCTTTGCTGCGCGCTAACAACGCCCGCAATGATGCCATCGATGATGTCGAGCTCCGCTACGCGGAAACGGCACTGGCCGAGGCCGAAGCGGAACTGGATACCAACCGTTCGATTCAGAACGATGTTCGTGGCGCCATTGCGTTGACGCAATTGAGACGCTTGCGTCTGGCGGTTGATCGCGGCAAGCTAGAAGTCGCTTTGGCCAAGAAACGCCGCAAGCAAGCAGAGATCGAGGTTCAACTGCGCGAAGCGGACTTGTCGGTCATCGATGATCAAATCGAAAACCTAGCCGTTGACAGCCCGATCAATGGAGTCGTCTTAGACGTTGCACAGTCACCCGGCGAATGGATCGATCGTGGTCAACCTATTGCAACGGTCGCTCGCATGGATCGTCTGCACGTTCATGCACTGGTTGACGGTCGGCAGATTGCGCCGGCCCTTTGCACGGGCTTACCTGTCAGTGTGCACTGGGTCGACGCGAGCACGGGACAGTCGAAATCGCTGCGCGGAAAAGTTCTATCTGTTGATCCTGAAACGCTTCCCGGTGATCGGTTTCGGTTGCATGCCGAAGTTCTTAATCGCGCCGACGAACGCGATGCTACCCAGTGGCAGTTAAAGCCGGGGACGGATGTGCGCATGAAAGTCTACGCGTCACGCCGAATCGCCAGCCTGAACCCCGCACGAACCCAATGAGTATATCGGCTTTCGAGATGAATCGGCCGCCACGACGCAGCGAACTGCGACGTGACTTGCACAGCACAGCCGTCGTGGGGAAACGTCGCGTCGATCGGATCGTGATCGATGAAATCAGTGGACGCTTTGCCAAGGTCAGCGACCACGTCTGGCGGCAACTCTGTGACGGCGCGGGTGATGCAGAACTTTGGCAGGATGCGAAATCAGCCGGCTGGACTCGACACCGAAACCCACCGTCCGGTGGACAGATTCATCCGCTGGCACTCAAAATTCCGCTGGGCTCGATTGACTCGATCGCAAGGCGGATGACACGCGTTAGCGGGCTGCTATTCGCATGGCCGGCCGTGGCGTGTTGGGCAGCAATCATGTTGGTATCGGCAATCCTGATTGCCGGTCGCATCGAGGAACTGTTCGCGGCGCTGGGTTCGTTGCCTCAATTCTTGCAGCAGTGCAATCCCGTTTTCACGTTGATTGTTTTTGTCGCGACAAAGCTGGTTCATGAATTGGCTCACGCTGTCATGTGCCGTCGTGCCGGGTCACGGTGTGGTGGATTCGGAGTTTTGCTGTTGTGCGGTTTTCCTTGTCCGTACTGCGACGTTACCGACATCTGGCGACAGCCCTCGGTGCCGAAACGGATCGCCGTGATGATGGCCGGAATCTACGTCGAACTGATTGTCGCATCGCTCGCGTCATTGTTGTGGATGTTCAGCCATGATCCCACGATTCGGTTCGCATCGTTGAACGTCATGATCGTTTGTGGGGTCAGCACCGTCGTCTTCAATGCCAACCCGCTGATGCGTTATGACGGATACTACGCTCTGTCGGATTTGATCGGCAGCACGAATTTGCGGCGCGAGTCTCGCGCCGCGTTTGCATCGGTGGTGACTTCCAGGTTGGCCGGACGGCACTACCGGCCGGCGCGCCGCAGTGATGGTCGCGCATGGTTACTTTCCTTGTACTATCTTGCCGCAGTCGCCTACCGCGCGTTGGTGTGGCTAGGCATTGCCACCCTGCTGGTCACGGCGGCGGAAATTATCGGAATTCGGACGTTTGCCGTTTTAATCGTTGCGGCGATTGCGTTGAGCAAGATACGAAAACTGGTCGCCGTGGTTCGCGGCGTACTTGCCGGAAACGATGATTGGCAAGATGTTTCGCTACCGCGCCGTGGCTTTGTCGTGTCGATGGTTCTGGCAGCGATCTTGGCTGCTTTATTCACGCCGCTGCCTCGTTATCGGCGCGCATCGGGAATCGTCGACGCGGCCTTCGCCCCAAGCGTTTACCTCTCCAGCGACGGTATCGTACAAGACGTATTCGCAGATTTTGGCGATGCCGTTCAGCCGGGGCAAACGTTGGCGTCGATTAACAATCATTCCCGCTTGATCGACGAAGCGGAGGCATCGGGCCAATGGAATATCGCCCGACTGCGCGGCAAGCTTTCACGCCATGTTTCGCTGGCGAGCGCGCGGCGAAATCAGTCGACTTCGGATTGGCCCGCGCTGCAAGCCGCCGAAGAAGCCGCACGCGTTCGATTGGATTCGAGTCGCGATCGCGTTGCGGAAATGGAAATCGTTGCACGGCGTGGCGGCATTTTGATTCCGCCAGTACACGCCGAGAATCCAGAATCCGCGTCGCCATCTCAATCGGCTGTGGTGGCTTCGCTGCATCAATACCAAGGCCGCCTTGTCGATGTACATACGCCCTGGTGCCGGATCAGTTCGGACGGTCAATTGCACGCCGTGCTAACAATTGATTCGCGAGATCGAGAGCAAATCAGCGTCGGTTCGCCGGTGAAGATCGCTCTTTCGCGAGAGCCAGGCAATGTTTTCGCATCGAAAGTCGTCGCGATGTCGGAATCCCATGATCGGGTTGCTCAGTCACTGAGCCATGAAGCCACTTTCGAAGTGTTGTGCTCGCTGCCACCGGCCGCCGGAAACGAAATTCTTGCTCGCTTGGGCTCGCATTGTTATGGAATTTTTCCGCTGCCGAAAAAGACATTGGCTGATCATTTGACTCAATGGATCGGCGACTGGGCCAGTGAGTAACGACCGATCTCGCAGGTCCGACCAGTCACGCCAGTCGGCTGTGCCGCAATTACCGGACGCGTCAGAGCGACTTGCGGCGACCTTTGTGGCATCACCGCACCCGGCGACGATTCCGACGGACCAGTTGTTGCTGCAGTGCGAACTGCGCACACAACCCCGCAGCGGACCGGGCGGACAACATCGCAATCGCACGAGTTCGGGCGCGTTTTTGCATCACTTGCCCAGCAGTCTTGTTGCCGAGGCAACCGAACGACGCAGCCAGGCCGAGAACCGCAACGTCGTTGTCCAGCGACTACGGTTCCGTTTGGCGTTGTTGCTGCGAACGCCATCGATCCTGGATCGAACAGCCGATGCGACGCAAAACGAAGCGACGGAAATTGATGCGACGGAAAGTTCGGTACGCCAGCGATATGCCGGCCACCCGCTGCGGCTGAACGAGCAGAACGAAGACAAGCCCGCCGTGATGGCATTACTGCTGAACGATTTACACGCCAGTGGTGGTCAACCGAGTTTGGTATCGAAGGCTTGGAAAGTCAGCACCAGTCGCATCGTGGCCTTCCTGAAATCCCACGCCCCGGCCTTTGCGTTGGTCAATCAAATCCGCCAGCACCACGGCCGTGGACCGCTGAAATAGGCCGGCCCTCCTTCGCGCCACTGGCGGCGTGCACACTTGATCGCATCGTCGACATCAAACACTTGGCTGGCGCCGTGCGGCGATGCTTCAGTTACAATGCCGAGGACACTCCCACACGAACCTCTTGGATTTAGGAAACATGCGTTTTCATCGAATGTTTTTGATTGCGGCCGTCTCGTTCACGATTTCGATGGCCCATACGTTTGCCGCCGATATCTTTGTCGAAGCCGAAAGTTTTAGTGATCGCGGCGGATGGAAACTGGACACGCAATTCATCCAACAGATGGGATCGCCCTACTTGTTGGCTCACGGATTGGGCAAGCCGGTGTCCAACGCACAGACGGCTTTCGAAGTGCACGAAGACGGAACTTACCGCGTTTGGGTGCGAACGTTTGACTGGGTCGCCCGGTGGAATGCGAAGCCGGCACCGGGACAGTTTCAAGTATTGATCGACGGTGAAGCCTTGCCCGAAACCTTTGGAACGCAGGGCGAACAATGGAACTGGCACGACGGAGGAACCGTTGCGCTGAAATCCGGCACACGTCAGTTGAGCTTGAAAGACCTGACCGGATTTGATGGGCGTGTCGATTGCATCTACATGACCACCGAATTGAACGAAACCCCGCCGCCGGCCTCGGAGGTACTTTCCTCGTGGCGACGCGACAAGCTTGGCCTACCCGATCAACCGGCCCAACGAGGCCCGTATGACTTGGTCGTGATTGGTGGCGGCTACGCGGGAATGGGATCGGCGTTTTCGGCCGCACGCATGGGGTGTCGGGTCGCCCTGGTCCAAGACCGTGGCGTCCTGGGCGGGAACGGTTCCAGTGAAGTGCGCGTCTGGGCAAAAGGTAACATCCGTCGCGGGAAATATCCTCGCATCGGCGAGATCGTCGAAGAGTTTGCGGACCAAGCCACAAAGTCACCAGGAACGTACGAAGAGTTCGGCGACGAATTGAAAGAGCAGCTTGTTCGCGCCGAGCCAAACATTGATTTATTTCTGAATCATCACGCGTTCAAGGTCGCCAAAGAAGGCAACCAAATCCGATCCGTGACGGCACTGAATACAGAAAGTGGACAGGAGGTCGAGCTGATCGGAACATTATTTTCCGACTGCACCGGTCACGGCTGGGTCGGAGCATGGGCCGATGCTGACCTGGAAATGACTCCTGAGGGACGCATGGGGATGAGCAACATGTGGGCTTGGGACGAATCTGAGGTCGCCAAAGACTTTCCGGAAACGCCTTGGGCGCTCGATCTCAACATGGATGACTTCCCCTACCCGCGCGACCACCACGGACAGTGGTTTTGGGAAAGCGGATTTGACAAGGATGCCATCAATGATGCCGAAGGTATTCGCGATTGGAACCTGCGAGCGGTGTTCGGCGCGTTCAACGCAATGAAGAATCGCGACGGAGCTGAAGACCACAAAACCGCTTTTTTGACTTGGGTCGCTTTTGTTGGTGGCCCGCGAGAGAGCCGGCGATTGATGGGTGACGTGGTGCTGACGCAAGACGATGTGGTTTCCAAACGCGACTTTCCGGACGGCTTTGTGCCCAGCACATGGTCAATTGATTTGCATTATCCAAAAGAACAGTACGCACAAAAGTTTGCGGATAACCCATTCATTTCGGTCGCGGTGCACGATCGTCGCGTGGATCGTTCATACGGATACCCGGTTCCCTATCGATGTTTCTATAGCCGAAACGTCGACAATCTGTTCATGGCGGGCCGTTGTATCAGCGTGACGCACGAGGCGCTCGGTACCGTTCGGGTGATGAAGACCTGCGGCATGATGGGCGAAGTCGTTGGGAAAGCGGCATCGTTGTGCGTTCTGCATGATTGCCAGCCCCGAGACGTCTATACCGACCATTTGGATGAATTGATCGAATTGGTCAAGCTGCCGGGCAAAGCTAGACGCAGCACGCCATCCGGTGAAATCGTGATTCCCGACGACGCATTGCCGCTAGCCGGTCCCCATGGTCCCGCGTCGGGGAAAGATCCGGAAAAGATGGCGGGCATTGTGGTCGATGACGAACAAGCCACGCTCACGGGGAAATGGACACAGGGCACCGGCTTGGCCGATTACGTCGGCTACGGATACCGTTATGCATCGAGCAAGAACGATGCATCGGCGACTTTCACTTTCACGCCTGCCGAGACGGGCCGGTACCAAGTGAATATCTTCACTCAGGCCCACGAAAACCGAGCCACCGCGGCTCCCGTCACAATCCAGTGGCAGGGCCAGTCGCGTGAACATCGCGTCGATCAAACCATCAAGCACACCGGAAACGTTATCGAACTCGATGTGATTGATGTGAAAGCTGGCGAACAAGTCTCGGTCGTCTTCACCACCATCGACGCCGGCGGTACCGTCCATGTGGACGCCGTACAATTGCTTCCCGTGAACACTACGAAATAAGCGTCCTTGCCAACTCGCGATTTACCACTCGTCACTCCGGTTCGCCCTTTCCGAGCCAAAGCGATCCACGCCCTGCGAGTCGCATTGGTGGTCGCGCTGCTGCTTGCGATTCCTTCGCCGACGCAATCGACGCCGTCCGGCGAGGCGGTGCCGCCATCGATTCAGGTCCTGCGAGCGTGGTTTCCTGCGGCGGCTTCGGTCGATCCGAGCCTTGATGGACGCTGGGCTGTCAAAGACGCCGCCGGTGATCGGCTGGGCGAGGTGGCTCGCACGCTGCCAGAGGCCGCCGACGTGGTCGGCTATCGAGGGCCCACCGAAGCGATGATCGCACTTGATGACGAACTTCACGTCGTCGGCGTGGGACTTCTGTCCAGCGCCGATACGGACGAACATGTCCAAGCCGTCCAACGCGACGAAGCGTTCTTTGCGCAGTTCCAGTCTTGGGATTGGCGAACCCCACCCAAAGGCAGCGAAGTGGATGCCGTTTCCGGCGCAACGCTCACCAGTCTGGCATTAGCCGAAGGCGTTTTGAAACGCATGGGTGGGGACGAAGGCTCGTTGATTTTTCCTGACGAATTGAATGTTGACGACGTCAAGGATTGGTTTCCCGATGCCAAATCGGTCGCCGTTGAATACGGGATCGGGTTCGTCAAGAACGCCGCGGGCGAAACGCTCGGCCGCGTCGTGCGTAGTGGACGGTTCAGCGACGACATTATCGGGTACCAGGGACCGACCGAATTGTTGATCAAGATCGAAGACGACGATCAGGTTTCAAGCATTCAAATTCGACGATCTTATGACAACGAACCCTACGTTCGCTATGTGAAGGAAGACAAATATTCATGGTCACGCCTGACCGGGCAAACGTTGTCAAAACTTGCCGAATTGAATCCAGAGGAAGCCGGCATCGAAGGAGTCTCTGGCGCAACAATGACGAGTCTGGCGGTCGCTGACACCGTCGCCGCCACTGCCAAGCAAGCCGTTGCCGCCGTCGTCAAATCGCGAACTCCACCCCCCACTTTCGCATCGACCCTTTGGAGTTCCCTCGAAGCGATTCGCTGGAATGCACGTGATTTGGCGACGATGCTCACACTGTTGATCGCGGTGTTGCTTAGCCGTTTTAACCAGTTTCATCGCCGCGGGCTCAGACAGCTCTGGTTGGTCGGCGTGTTGATGGTGATCGGATTGTGGTCGGGAAACCTCGTGTCGATGTCGCTTGTGGCAGGCTGGTCTGCCGAAGGCATCGCGTGGCAACTGGCGCCAGGCTTGGCGGCCATTGTGTTGGTGGCGATGGTCATCCCGCCGATCACCAAATCGAATCCCTATTGCAACCACCTGTGTCCGCACGGAGCCGTTCAGCAGTTGATCAAACCGTCGGGACGATCCAGACGCAAATGGCAGCCACCGGCGGGTTTGTCGTCTTGGTTGACCAAGATTCCCGGTGCAACGCTCGTTGTTGCCTACGTGACGTTGATCATGGTTCCGTCGGTGGACCTTTCTTCGTGGGAACCCTTTCATGCCTATTTGTTTCGCATTGCGGGCTGGGGCGCTCTCGCGCTATGTGGGCTGTCGCTAGTGATCGCGATGTTCGTGCCGATGGGGTATTGCCGGATGGGGTGCCCGACCGGGAGTCTTATCGATTTTTTGCGGCGTACGGCAAAGAGTGACCGAATCGAATTTGCCGACACGGTCGCGGTGATGCTGTTGGTCATCGCGACGGCGAAACGAATCATCTAAGAACTTGTCGGGCTATCGAAGGCCCGGATTATCCATTGA
This sequence comes from uncultured Pirellulaceae bacterium, assembly GCA_963975425.1. Taxonomy (GTDB): domain Bacteria; phylum Planctomycetota; class Planctomycetia; order Pirellulales; family Pirellulaceae; genus CAXBGS01. The sequence goes on along the minus strand of CAXBGS010000001.1, from coordinate 754,297 downwards.
CGCGCCATCGATCGACGCACCATTGGGTGCATAGAAAAAGCCGGAACTGCATATAGCATGTTCCGGCCTTTGGATGATTCGTGCGGGCTGTCAGCGGGCGCGACGTATTGTTTCAATCCATCACGATCGCGGTCAGCGGATCACAGTAAATTACCGAGCAACAAATTACTGAGCAACCTTGGCTTTCGTGCGAGCTTCGCGAAGTCCTCGGCTGAGAATGTCTCGCAGCATCGGCGAAAAATCCTCGTACTTCGTTTGGTCCGGTGCACCGTTGCTGAATTGATAGATTGCGTCACGTGGTTTCACGCCCAGTGCGATCAATGAACTGCTGACGGTTCCATAGTCGGCGTTGCGGACGACCATGCTGGGACGACCCGGTCCGACAGGTGCGCGGGCGAACACTTTGCTGGCAACGGCCAAGAACTTCACAGGCGAGTCCAACGTTTGCAGCGTCAGCAGACGGCGAGCCATTTGAACGCGCTGGTCATCGGGGTCGTTGAGGTTACGAGCACCGATGATGTTTAGGCCGTCTTGAAGTTCGACAACTTCTTGACGCTCGTCGGCGTGGATGGCATACCCGTTCATCGCGTCGGCAATGATGATATTGCAGCCTTCGTACCGGGTCTTTGCAAATTCGGTGTGAGCCTTGTCGAGCGCTTTCGATGCGGACGTGCAGCGTAGCAAGTCCAGTGCCAGCAACCCGCGTGAGCGTTGCCCGAACAACGGCATTCCTGTGGCTCGGTTACAGACACCGACAAACATGCCGTTTTGATTGACCCCTAACCATGTGCCCCCGGATTTCTGGTCGACCCCACAGAGGACTCTCGGTTTTCCCGACTGGATGGATGGGGTGAGGGACGAGCGGTCAAAGTATTCTTCTCGGTTCGCGGCTACCAGAATTGGACTTTCTGGGACCAAGCGATACTGAACGGCCAGTAAGCTCATCTAGAAGGCTTTCTTTTTCAAAGATCGGTTTGTTGGAACTAGTTGGGATCAAGCGGGGATGACGGTGACGGCACCGTCCTTTCGCACGTAAAAACCTGCGAAAATTGCTCGACTCAACCTCGACCAATGTATCTACGCGAATGTCGATCCTGCACCCCCTGATGGGGGATTTGCAGAGAAAAACCAATCGAAACCAGCACTTTCGCTCGTCATAGGGAAATCTGGGCAATCTTTAGCGATGTATTTGGTCGATAGAGAAGAGGTAAAACCACCGACAATGGTTCAGGGGCCCGTTCTAACGCTTCGTTGCCGCAAGGGCGGGTGGTTGCACCACAATCGGGACGGGGGGATACCGACAGGACAGTCATGGCCGACACACCAGAAATGCCCGCATCCGAAGATGATGCACAAAAAAGTGACTCAGACGCTGGGCTGGAACCGGAGTCGAAAGCGCCTTCGGACCCGAGCGCGCTGCTTGCTTCGGCCGCTGCGGCTCTTGAGCATATCGACGATCCCGACTTCGAAGGTCCTCTGAAAGACGATTCCAGCTCGACACCGCAACCCAAACCGAAATCATCCGTGACGGGTGATTACGGGCGAGCCGTGTTGTCGATCGAGACGCCCGTCGCCGTGGTCCTGGCCAAACAAAAGATCTCCGTCGAAAGAGTCGTGAATTTGGTTCCCGGGTCGATGCTGACCTTCGACGCCCACTGTGACGAACCGCTGACGCTGGAAGCCGGGGGACATGCGATCGCCGTCGGCGAAACCGTCAAAATCGGCGACAAGTTTGGGTTGAGAATCCGACAGTTGTTGGATTGACCGCAGGCACTATGTAGTCCGGCCAAGGCATTGTGGTCCGGCGAAGGCATCGTGGTCCGGCGAAGGCATCGAGGAAGGTATCGAGAGATCTGCGAGACGGAATCGCATCGATCACCGACGGGTAGCGACAGACATTCGCGACTAGCGACATGCCACGGTCACTGTCTCAATCATCTCTCACCTTCGTCCGTCTATCCCTTGGATCTATCAGTCCAACAGCGGCAATTCGCCGTCGGCACGTTTGGCCATGCCCTCTTTAAAGTGTCGGCGACAGACGGACAAATAGCGATCGTTACCACCGATTTGAACTTGCCGCCCGTCTTTCACGGCATTGCCGTGTGCGTCGATCCTCAGCACCATCGTCGCCTTGGCTCCGCAGTGGCAAATGGTTTTGATTTCCGTCAGCGAGTCGGCCCAGGCCAACAGTAACTCGCTGCCTTCGAACAGGTTTCCTTGGAAATCCGTTCGCAAGCCGTACGCCAGGACGGGGATCCCCAGCTGATCACAAACATCACTGAGTTGTCTGACCTGATTCTTGGTTAGAAACTGAGCTTCATCGACAAGCACGCAGTTGACCGCCGCGTTTTCGTGTTGCTCGGTAACGATCGATAGCAAGTTATCCGCCGTGTTGAAAGTCGTCGCTTCGGCCTCGATACCGATTCGCGAGGTGACTTTGCCGGATTCCATCCGCGTATCGATTTCCGGCAACAAGATCACCGTATTCATGCCGCGTTCGCGGTAGTTGTAACTGGACTGCAGCAGGATCGTTGATTTACCGGCGTTCATTGCCGAGTAATAGAAATACAATTTGGCCATAACGATGCGAATGGTGAGATTGATGGCGTGACGGTCGCAGTGGGTGTAATGTAGACCGACTTCGCCTCAATGATAATTCGTCTAACCACTTGCCCAACGGCTAACCATGATTCAGGTCACCTTCGCGATTCGATTCCGTCTAGCTGTGATGATCGCAGCAACTTTGACTGCCGCGTTAGGGACACATCGCGTGCTGCAGGCTGATGAACCGGCACGAGACTCCAAGCCAGCGGCACAACACGATGGATGGGTCAGGCACGTCGTCACGGAAGGCCAGCGGTCGATGACGGCTGTTGCTGGCGATTTCACCGGCGACGGCTTGCCCGACGTCATTGCGGACACAAACACGCAAACTCGATTGTTCGTCGCGCCGCACTGGAAGCCGGTGTTGTTGTGGGATCATCCCGATGTGCGAACGCTAATCCACAGCGAATGTTTTGATGTCGATGGCGACGGCGACTTGGATTACATCGGTGCCCGTTATGACCCGGGCTTGATCGTTTGGCTGCAGCAACCCGGTCAACCACAACAGCAACGTTGGACAAAACGTTTGATCGACGATCAGGTGCATGGGATTCATGGATTGATCCAAGGCGATGTGGATGGTGATGGCAAGCCGGATTTATTAGCAACCAGCGCGCAGCCGAAACCGCCCTTTGCCGAATCCCTGGTATGGTTCCGCGTTCCCGAGGACGCGATCGTCGCTGATCGTTGGGATCGGCATGTGTTTGCCGACGCCGACGCGCCGGGATTGACGCATTACTTGGGTGTCGGAGACATCAACGGAGACGGTCGCATGGATGCCGCGACCGGTGCCAAGGGAGGCCCGGCGGCGACTTCGGTGGGCGAATGGTTTGCCTGGTGGCAGGCACCGGCCGATCCGCGGGCGGCTTGGTCCAAGCATCAAATCAGTGATCAAGAGCCCGGTGCAACGAATATTCACCCGGCAGACATCAACGGCGATGACCACGTCGATTTTGTTGCTTCACGTGGCCACGGTCGTGGCGTGATCTGGTTCGAAGGACCACATTGGACGCGGCACGATATCGACGCGGACATCAAAGAACCACACTGCTTGGCGGTCGTGGATATCGACAGTGACGGCGACATCGATGCCGCAACGTGCGCTTTCGGAGACCGAGTTGCGGCTTGGTACGAGAATGACGGAGCCGGGCAGTTCACAAAGCATGTGATCGGCACCGACCAAGAAGCCTATGACATTCGAGCGATCGATATGGACGTCGACGGAGACGTTGATCTTCTGGTGGCCGGCCGAGGCAGCAAAAACGTCGTCTGGTACGAGAACCCCAGATTGTAAACGGAAATCGGCGAATGGTCGGCTACAAGTCTCGTTGGCTTGGATAGAATAGGAACCAAGAGCGCAACACAAATTCTTTTCTCACAGGTGACTCGCCATGAGTTTGCGCAATGTTTTCTTGTCTGGCCCCGCGGTCTCGACTGAGCTTGGAATGCTCGGCCATCGAATGCTTCGTCTGATCACACTCAGCCTGATCGTGCCGCTTGTTGTGCCCGCGACGACACCTGCGTACGCGCAAATTGGCGAATCGGTCGTGACGGATCCGGACCAAGAGTTCAACGACTTGCTAATGTTGCTCGACGCGTTTCCCGAACTCGAACCCATCACGCGGTTGCAGCCCCTGCCCGCCGACGAGGTGAATGAACCGACGCAAGAAGACGGTGTTGATGACGAATGGATGCTCACCTTTCTCGAAATGCTGGACGCGGACGCACAGCAGGAAAAAGCTCAGTCGGTTTCCGAACTCCGTTCAGCCTTGGTGTCGTTGCGCCGAGCAGAATCCGAATCGGCAGGCGAGATCAAGGCGACCTTGGCCGCAGCGGCCCAGAACATCGGAATGTTGATGCTGGTCGTTGAGCAGGAATCCGAAACGACCGACAACGATGTCCGGTTCGCAATCGCCGAGGCACAGCGCGCCATGGGCATGTATCACTGCAGCGAAGCTGGGAAACAAGCGACCGGCACGCTGGCGGATTCGCTCTCGTTGGTGAGCGAGCGGCTGAATCACTTGGCGACGGGCGCACGCTTTATGATGAGTGCGGCGCAAACGGCCAACTATCGAATCCCAGAAACTGCGAAACGGACGATTGCCTCATCGGTGGCAATGAGCAAGCTGTTCGAGCCCAAAGAGGTGAGTTTGAGCCTGATTCGAACCCGCGCACGGGATATCATGATCGCGCTGAAAGATCTCGGCACCGCGATCAAGCGTTTGCGCTAGACCGTTGTGTCTCGAATCGCAGCGAGCGATCGAATCCGAATTGGTACAGACGCGCTGGCTCGATTCAACGTTGGTTATGGGGCCGGCCAGCGGCACGCATGCGTTCTCTATCACAAAGCGAACCGCTCACTCGCCGATCGCTTGTGTTTGCTTCTCGGTCAACTCGCGAATCCCTTTTTTAGCAAGCCGCAGCATTTCGCTCAGTTGTTCGTCGTCAAACGTAGCCTCTTCGCCGGTGCCTTGGATTTCAACGAACCGTCCCGAACCCGTCATGATCACATTCATGTCGACGTCGGCGGCGGAGTCGAGTTGATAGTCAAGGTCCAGCACCACTTCTGTGCCTAGCAGACCGACGCTGACCGCGGCGACGCTGTCTCGCAGCGGGCCGTCGCCGACTTTGCTGCCAGGAACGGCCATCGCGACCGCTTGCGCAAGCGCTATAAAGCCGCCGGTGATCGACGCGGTGCGGGTGCCGCCATCGGCCTGCAGTACGTCACAGTCGACCGTGATCGAGTTCTCGCCCAACGCATCCAAATCGATCGTCGATCGCAGGCTGCGCCCTATCAATCGTTGGATCTCGGTGGTGCGTCCGTCAATCTTTCCGCCGCGGTCGCGACGCTTGCGAGGGCTCGTGCTGCCGGGCAGCATGTTGTACTCGGCCGTTACCCAGCCTTTGCCCTTGCCCGCAAGCCACGGCGGAACGCTTGGCTCAAGTGACGCGGTGCACAACACAATCGTTTTTCCGCAGCGATACAACACGCTGGCGGGATTCGATTCGAGGTAGCCGCGTTGGATTTCAACATCGCGAAGTTGGTCGGGTGCACGCATTGTGAGATGGCCGTTGTGATGATTCGAAGCGTGAGAATTGGCGTGGAAAATGCCGGGGCCAATCCCGGCAGCAGATGGGTTGAGGCGAGAACGTGTGAGTGCGGATACCACATCAGTGGTTAACGGAAAACGTGAATGGCCAATGAACGATGGTGGCAAGCAAGAACCTCGGCCGGTTCGATTCGGTTTGAATAAGACACTCAAAAACGATCGATTGCAACGTTCTTGTCGATCCATTCGCGGCCCAGCATCCAGACCAGCAGTCCTTTTTGCGCGTGCATGCGGTTACCCGCTTGTGCGATCACGTCGCTTTGCGGCCCATCCATCACCTGGTCGGTGATCTCTTCGCCACGCACCGCCGGCAAGCAGTGTAAAACGCGCGCGTGGTCGGGTGCGGCGGACATCAGTTCGCGGTTGACTTGATAGTCGGCAAACGCCTTCTTGCGAATCGCAGCCTCGGACTCTTGCCCCATGCTGGTCCAGACATCGGTATAGATCGCATCGGCGTCGGCGACAGCAGCCTGAGGGTCATCATCGGTTCCGATCTCGGCACCGGGGTACTGTTTGCGCACTTGGGCGGTCCACTGCGGATCCATCGCATAGCCTTTGGGACAGGCAAGCGTGAATTTCATCTCTAACATTGCGCAGATCAGCGCCAGCGAGTGTGCAACGTTGTTGCCATCGCCGACAAAAACCAGATGCTTTCCGGTGACATCGCCTAGTGCTTCTCGGATTGTCAGGACGTCCGCCATCGCCTGACAGGGATGACACAGGTCCGTCAAGCCGTTAATGATCGGCATCGCGTTATAGCTGGACAACTGGACAATCTTGTCATGCGATTTTGCGCGGCATACGACACCGTCGACGAACTGACCAAGCACCTTCGTAAAGTCCGACGGTGATTCGCGTTTGCCCCAGCCCACGTCTTCGCCCAAGAAAAGACTAGAGCCGCCCAGGTGCGCCATCCCGGTTTGGAAACTCACCCGCGTCCGCAAACTGGGTTTTTCGAACAGCAGGCCCAGGACCTTTCGCTCAAGGACCGGAGGGCGATCACCCGCCTGCATGCGTTCTTTCAATACGATCGCGGTCGCCAGGATGCTGCGCAGATCGTCGGGCCCGATGTCGAAAAGCGATAACAGATGTTGCATGCGAAATTTCTCGCGGTTGTCAGAATTATTGCGTCTATGAAACGACCAGATCCGCAAAGTCGCGGCGCACCACGTCCATCGTCGCACCCAATCGTTTCAACAGGTCGTCTTGGTCTGTGTCCGTCATGACTAGCGGCGGTTGCAGCCGGATCGACGTGTCCCCGGCGGGCTCGATCCGAAGTCCGTGACGCGCCGCGGCGCGAACAAGTTCACTGGATTGGACATCCGTCTGAATCCCCAATGTCATGCCGGTTGCGTGAATGTCACGAACGAACTCGTAGTGGCCGATGCACTCCGCAACTTGGACTGCAAAGTCGCTCATTATTTTTCCCGTCGCGGCGAAGGTGCCTTGCCGGTTGACCGCAGACAGAGTTTCCACGGCGACGTCACGCAGCATGGGGTACTGTGATGTATCGGTGATCGCATTCGCAACCATGCGGTCGCCGGTCATCAAGATTCCCGCCGGCAGTCCGGCGAACAATCCGGCCGCGACGATGACCGCGTCGGCGGCGATGTCCGAAATTGAACTGAAAACAAAAGGGGTCGAGGCCGAACCGACACACAGCCGCGACTCGTCGATGATCAAATACAAATCGTATTCGTCACACAATTCGCGTACAGCGGCCAGATATTTCGCGGATAAGGGCCTTGCCGCGTCATGCAAATCGATCGGGCTGACCAAGACGGCTGCAGTTTGGTCATCGATGTTCTGTCGCATCGAATCAATGTCTTCGGCAACGACATGACAAAAGCCGGCCATCATCGGCCCGTAGTTCTCGTGCAATTCGGGTCGACCGCTAGCGGTGCGGCAGACGCCGGTTCGTCCGTGATCACTGCCGACCAAAGCAATCGTGCGGTAGCGTGATGATGGCTCGCTTGTACGCGCCAACTCGACCGCTTTTTCGATCGCCAGATCGGCTGACGGTGTGAGGCACGCCGAGGTTAAATTCAACGCATCGGATGATCCAAACGTCGACATCAGCGCTGTGAACAGGACGTCGTCGCTTTGTGCATTGTCCGTCAAGTTTTCGTCGATGCGATGGTCGACCGCACTGACGGAAGCGGCGTCACCTAGATACTGCTCGGTTGCCGCCATGATGGCGTCCAGGTGCGGCTGGAATCCGAAACCGAACAGGCTGGCACGGCCCGCCATCGCATCGATCAATTCGGTTCCATCATCGGCTGCGCGTCGCATTCCCAAAGGCGGCTCATCTCTTTTCGGCAAAGTGACCGATGGCGTTGCCGGTGGCGACGTGGGCGCGTGTTCTGGATGCGCCTCGTCGATGCGTTGAACCATCGGTTCGGAATCGTCCGGCAGATTCGATTCGCTCATAAGGGATCAATCGAGAAAGAGAAAGCGTTGTGGGGCGGCATGGTTGGCAAAACGGCGGCGCGTGAATGAAGTCTATCGATAGCTAACGATGGATTTCGGTACCGACCCCGCTCGTTGTGAAAATTTCCAACAGCAGTGAGTGTCTCAATCGCCCGTCGACGATATGGATTTTGCCCACACCTCGACCAAGTGTATCGATACAGGCTTCCACTTTCGGGATCATGCCTGACTCAATCACTCCGCTGACAATGAGTTGTCTTGCTTCATCGGATGACAGTGAGTGGATGATTGTGTCGGGATCGTCTTTGTCCCGACGGACTCCGTTGACATCGGATAAAAAGACCAGCTTCTCTGCGCCTAGCGATTGCGCCACCGCCATCGCCGCGGTATCAGCATTGACGTTGTAATGCTCGCCGCCGTCGCCCTGGCACATCGACGGGATCACGGGCACTTGGTCGGTGTACGACAAGCTTTCGATGACGTCGCGATCGACCCGCGTGACTTCACCGACAAATCCCAAGTCTTCCCCGGTATCGAGCAGCAGTTTTTGTCCGAACAAGACGTTGGTGGTTTTGAACGAAAGGTTCATCGCTCGGCCGCCCAGACGTTCCAGTTCTTCGGTCAAGAATACGTTCAGGTCGCCCGCAAGAACGTCTTCGACCGCTTGCAATGTGCGGGCATCGGTCACCCGCCGGCCACGAATGAAATTGGGTTCGATCGATAATTCCGACAGCGCCCGATTGATCGCCTTGCCGCCGCCGTGAACGATGACCGGTTTCATGCCCACCGATTCCATGAAAATCACATCCAGCAAGATGTGCATCAACGACTCTTTGTCGTCGACCAAGCTTCCGCCCAGCTTGATGACGGTCGTCTTTCCGCGAAAGCGACGGATCCACCCCATCGCTTCAATCAGCGTGTCGGCCTTCTGAATCGCCTCGTCTTGATTCGCCTTGATCTCGGTCGCTTTGTCCAAGCGGATATACCTAGTCTGTTCGGGAGCGGAAAAACCGATCAATTTAAGGGGGCTCCATCGGAGGGTCAATTGTGCGCATGTGGGCAAACCGATGAAATCGGTCCCTGCGGCGGCGAAACGTCGAGGTATGGTTAAGGAACCAAGAAAAGAAGGTGTTTGATGAGCAAAATTCGACTGACGGTGATCGGTGGAGGCCAGATGGGACGTGCCCTGGTTGGCGGCATGCTGGCCGGTAAAGTGATCTCGGCGGCGGATCTGCTGGTTGTCGAGCCTGATTCGTCCAGCCGAGCTTGGTGGGACGAGCATCACCACGACGTCGCGGTGACCGAGGATCTGGGACAAGCTGTCGCCGATTCGGACGTTATCCTGCTGGCCGTCAAACCGCATATCGTCCAAGGTGTGTTGACGTCGCTGCCCAAAGCATGTGACCACAAATTAATCATTTCGATCGCGGCGGGTGTCAGTTTAGAGAAACTGTCCGCCTGGTGTGGGCATCGACGTGTCATCCGTGTGATGCCCAATACGCCCAGCCTTGTCGGTCAGGGAGCCAGCGCTTATTGCGGTACCGGTGATGTTACCGAAGACGACTTTCGGTTGATCGACTCAATGCTCAGCAGCGTTGGATCGGCCCATCGAGTCAGCGATTCTCAGATGGATGCCGTCACGGCACTTAGCGGATCAGGACCCGCCTACGTTTGCATGATGATTGAGGCTTTGGCCGATGGCGGCGTTCTGGAAGGATTGCCGCGCCCCTTGGCCATGCAGCTAGCGACGCAAACCGTGCTCGGCACTGCTAAAATGATCCAACAAACAGGCAAGCATCCCGGTGAATTGAAAGATGCCGTCAGCAGCCCGGGTGGAACAACCATTGCCGCCATTGCATCACTGGAGCAAAATGGGTTGCGTGGCGCCCTGATCGATGCCGTCAAGCAGGCCGCCCATCGCAGCCGTGAACTCGGATCCTCGTGAGCCGGTGGCATCGGGACCGAACGATATCAGGGACCGAAAGAAATCGGGGAACGAAACGATGCACGGCTGGTTCCAGCCCATCCGCTAACAACAATCATTCAAAGCAATATGGACTCACCGCTCGTCAAAATCGATGACAAGCACGTTCCGCTGTACCGCATCGTGTGGGTTGCTGATGTGCCACATTTTTGTGGCGAACCGGACTGTATGCACGAGGGCGACTACGAAATTCGCTTGGACGTCGACGATTCGTTGTGGACCAACAGTCGAGAGCGAGATGACATTGTCGATGCCTTGAATCGCTGGTGCAGTGATCCACGAGGCGAAGAAGGCGAGTTCTGATCGGCCGTCACCAAGCTAGAACGCGATCTCGCGCTATTGGTTTTCCCGCTGCCTCCGTCTGCAGTGACCGCATTGGCAGCTGAACGCGCGCGATGACTCTTTTCTTGCTCGTTTGCGCGCTCGTACTTCATGCCGCCCGGCCTCAAACGACTCAGGCCGGGCTTGCTGTTACCAGCAGGCCCGGCCTGTCGTCGTTTGCGATGTAAAAATGTATCGCCTAGTCTTGGCCACCGCCGAACATGCTGTCGAGGGCTTCGTTGGACGACGGCGTGTCGGTCGCTTCGGGCTGAGCCGGTGGTGGTTCCGGTGCAGCGGCAGGAGCAGGATCGACCGGTGGGGCCGGCGCCGGAGCAACCGGTGGTGGTGTCGCGGGTGCTGGCGGTGTCGGAGCCGCCGCGGCCTGTGCACCCGGTTCGCCGTCGTTGAGCAGCGGGAAGCTCTCTTCCAGGCTCTGGACAGGTGCCGCAGCCAGTGCTTCGAGTGCTTCGCGTCGGTAGTTGACTTCCGATTCTTGGAAGATCCGGAATCCAGTACCGGCCGGGATCAGGTGCCCCAGAATCACGTTCTCTTTCAGGCCGACTAACTTGTCGACTTTGCCTGCCAAAGCAGCCTCGGTCAACACTTTGGTCGTTTCTTGGAACGATGCCGCACTAATAAAGCTGTCCGACTGAACGGCGGCCTTGGTGATTCCCAGCAACTGTGTACTTGCCGTCGCCGAGCGTGGACGTTTGCCCTTGGCAGGGGTTCCGCCCAGAGCTTCGATCTGTGCGTTGGTCTGTTCCAAGGTTTCCTTCGGCACGATGACACCTTCGGTGAAGTCGCTGTCGCCCGCGTTGGAGATTTTGACGCAACCGGCAAGTTCCTGATTCGCTTTGCGGAACTGGAACCGGTCCATGACCAGCCCAGGCAACAGGTTCGTATCACCCGGCGTTTCGATTTTCACTTTACGCAGCATCCGCGCGATAATCACTTCGCAATGCTTATCGTTGATTTCGACTCGCTGCGACTGATAGACCTGTTGGATTTCATGCAACAAGTATTGCTGCACGGCTTCTTCGCCTGAGACTCGCAGAATGTCGTGCGGTACCAACGGTCCATCGACCAACGCCTGGCCGGCTTTGACGATATCGCCGCTGTGAACTTGGAAGTGTTTTCCGTGAGGCACCAAGTGCTCGCGTTCGATACCCGATTCGCTGCGAACGATGATGGTTCGCTTTCCACGTTTCTTCTCGGCCAAAATTTCGACTTCACCGTCGACTTCCGCGATCACGGCAGGGTCTTTTGGTTTTCGAGCTTCGAAAATTTCTGTGACCCGCGGCAGACCACCGGTGATGTCCGAAACACCACCCGTTTCACGTGGCATTTCGGCAAGCACCGTACCTGGCGTGATTTCGGTTCCTTCTTGCACCATGATCATGGCACGTTCGGGCAGGTACTGCACATCGAGTGCTTTGCCCGGCACACCCTCGATCGCCTGCTCGTTGATTTCTTCCACCACAATTTGCGGGTGCAAATCACCCTTGTGATCGACGATCAGCATCCGGACGTTACCGCTGGCTTCGCGTTCCATCCGCATCGTTTCGCCTTCGACCACATCGTCAAAGCGAACACGACCGTGGACTTCGGAGAGAATCGGAATCGAGTACGGGTTCCATTCGCAAAGGATTTGTCCCTCTTTGACCTGATCGCCTTCTTCGACCATCAGCATCGCACCGGTCGGTACCGGATAAGACTCGACTTCGCGACCACGACTGTCGACCAACGAGATTTCACCGTTTCGCGTTAGAACAACGTCACGGCCTTCGGTATTCTTGACCGCTCGCATGCGTGTCAGACGAACTTCACCGGACTTCTTGGCCTTGATGTCCGACTCTTCCATCTGCTTGCTAACGCTACCACCGATGTGGAACGTACGCATGGTAAGTTGCGTGCCAGGTTCTCCGATGCTTTGTGCGGCGATGATGCCGACGGCCATGCCTTCTTCGACCATCGCACCGGTGGACATGTCCATGCCGTAACAGCAGCGGCAAACGCCCAGTGGCGCGTCGCAGGTCATCGGCGTACGCACCTGGATTTTTTCCAAGCCCATCGCCTCGATCTTACGAGCGATCTCAGGTGTGATCATCTGGCTTTCTTCGACAACAACTTCGTCGGTCACCGGATTGACGATCGATTGACGACTGACCCGGCCATTGATCGAATCGGCCAAGCGGACTTCGACCTTTTCGCCACGGTAGACGATGCCCTTGGTGATCCCTTGGGTTGTCCCGCAGTCGTGCATGGTGACGACCACGTTTTGCGCGACGTCGGCAAGCTTTCGAGTCAGGTAACCACTGTCGGCGGTCTTTAGCGCGGTGTCGGCCAAACCTTTTCGGGCACCGTGGGTCGAACTGAAATATTCCAGTACCGACAGACCTTCGCGGAAATTTGCCTTGATCGGTGTTTCAATGATTTCGCCGGTCGGCTTGGCCATCAAACCACGCATGCCGGCCAATTGGCGGATCTGTTCGATACCACCACGAGCACCGGAGTGCGACATCAAGAACACAGGGTTGATGTACCAACCGCCTTCGCGGATATCGTTCTCCATCGCCGCCATCATGTCGGTCGTGATCAACTCCCGCGCCTTGGTCCATTCGTCCAAGACTTGGTTGTACCGCTCTTTGCCGGTCATCATGCCGCGATCGTAATTCTTGCGGTGTTTCATGACCGACTTTTCGGCGTCCTTGATAAAGCCAGCTTTGGTTTCCGGTGTGACCAAGTCATCGGTGGCGAACGATAGACCGCTGCGGGTCGATTCGCGGAAACCCATTTGCATCATGTCGTCAAGCAAGTGAATCGTTGCCCGGCGACCAAGACGTTGGTAGCAATCGCTGATCGCGCGAGCCAAGTCACCGCTCCGCATCGCACGGTTATAGAAATCCATTCCATCGGGAAGCATTTCGTTAAACCGCACGCGGCCAGGTGTCGTGTCAATGATCGCGCCATACACGCCGGTGTCATCATCCGTCTTGAGACGTTGGAATTTCGGCAGCCGCATCTTAATCTTGGCGTGCAGGGCAACGATGCCTTGCGCCAAAGCCATGTCGACTTCGTGATAGCCGCTAAAGACCATGCCTTCGCCCTTTTGATCGGGCATTTCAACGGTCGTGTAGTAACAACCCATCACGATGTCCTGCGATGGGCTCATGATCGGTTTACCGTTGGACGGCGCGAACACGTTGTTCGTGCTCATCATCAACGTATGGGCTTCGACTTGGGCTTCGATCGAAAGCGGCAAGTGGACCGCCATTTGGTCGCCGTCAAAGTCAGCGTTAAAACCTTTGCACACGAGCGGGTGCAAGTTGATCGCGTTGCCTTCGACAAGGGTCGGCTCGAAAGCCTGGATGCCCATCCGGTGAAGTGTCGGTGCACGATTGAGAAGTACTGGGTGATTGGTGATCACCTGTTCCAGGATGTCCCAGACTTCTTCATCTTTTCTCTCGAGCATCTTCTTGGCCGACTTGATCGTATCGGCATGGCCGAGCTCTTTCAGGCGGCGAATGATGAACGGTTGATACAGCTCAAGTGCGATCTTCTTTGGCAAACCGCATTGATGCAATTTCAATCGCGGGCCAACGACGATCACGCTTCTTGCCGAATAATCGACTCGCTTACCCAACAGGTTCTCACGGAACCGCCCCTGTTTACCCTTGATCATGTCGGTCAAGGATTTCAACGGCCGGTTCGACGAGCCAAGGACGGGCCGCTTGCAACGGTTGTTGTCAAACAACGCATCGACGGACTGTTGCAACATTCGTTTTTCATTGCGAATGATGACTTCCGGCGCGTTCAGATCGACAAGCTTGCGCAGGCGGTTGTTTCGGTTGATGATCCGACGATACAGGTCGTTCAAGTCGCTCGTCGCAAAGTTGCCGCTGTCGAGCAACACCAACGGGCGCAAGTCCGGCGGAATGACGGGAATCACGTCCAGGACCATCCACTCCGGACGATTGTCGCTATCACGGATGGACTCGACAATTTTCAGCCGGTTGATCAGATCCTTTTTCTTCTGCTTGCTTCCGGTTTCTTCCAGATCAACCCGCAGTTGTGCCGAGAGCTCGACGAGATCGAGTTTATTGAGCAGTTTGCGAACCGCTTCGGCGCCCATGTCCGCTTCGAAGGATCCGTCGCCGTACTGCGCTCGTGCCGCACGGTACTCTTCTTCGGTCAGCAGTTGTTGAGGTTCCAGTTCGGTCGTGCCGGGTTCGATCACGACGTAATCTTGGAAATAGATCACCTTTTCAAGCGAGCTGGTTTTCATGGCCAGCAAGTTGCCCAGTCGCGAGGGCATCGCCTTGAAGAACCAGATGTGTACAACCGGTGCGGCCAGTTCGATGTGCCCCATGCGTTTTCGGCGCACACGGCTGTGGGTGACTTTCACACCACAGCGGTCACAGATCATGCCCTTGTATTTCATGCCCCGGTATTTTCCGCACGCACATTCCCAGTCCTTCTCAGGTCCGAAAATGCGTTCGCAGAACAAACCGTCTTTTTCTGGCCGGTAGGTTCGGTAGTTGATCGTTTCTGGCTTTTTGACTTCGCCAAACGACCAGCTCTTGATGTCTTGCGGCCGCGCCAAAGAGATGCGGACCGACGCGTAGTCGTTGATGCGATCGTAGTTGCTGGTTTCGCCAATCGACATGTTTATAGGCCTTACGAGATAGGTTTTAGGTGTCAGGTTGAGGCCTCGATAAGATCGCTGCCGCAAGTTTTGCCTCGCGAGTCACCGCGGAGGCCATCGGGAAGAGAGGACCGGGTTCCCCGTCGGCGTGTGGACGCGATGACGGGGCGAACCCAATACCTAACCTCTCTTCTAAATTGGACGCTTCTCAAGTTGCATGTTCAGTGCGAGACCACGAATCTCGTTCGTCAACACGTCAAAGCTGGCTGGCGTGCCGGCTTCCAATGTGTTTTCGCCCTTGACCATCGACTCGTAAATCTTGGTTCGTCCTTCGACATCGTCGCTCTTGACGGTCAGAAGTTCCTGCAAGATGTAAGCGGCTCCATAAGCTTCCAACGCCCAGACTTCCATTTCGCCGAAACGTTGGCCGCCGAAACGGGCCTTGCCGCCGAGAGGTTGCTGCGTGATCAAAGAGTACGGGCCGGTGCTTCGTGCGTGTACTTTGTCATCGACCAAGTGGTGCAGTTTCAGCATGTAGATGTAGCCGACCGTGGTTTCTTGTTCCATCGGTTCGCCCGTTCGTCCGTCGGTCAGACGTACCTTGCCGTGACGCGGAAGACCCGCTTCCTCAAGGGCATCGTTGATGTCCTCTTCGCTGGCACCGTTAAAGACAGGCGTGATTGCTTGGAATCCCAAGTGGGCGCCGGCCCAACCGAGGTGAGTTTCCAAAATCTGACCCACGTTCATCCGGCTAGGAACGCCCAGCGGATTCAACATGATCTGGATCGGAGTTCCATCGGGCAGAAACGGCATATCGGCGATCGGCAAGATTTTGGCGATCACACCCTTGTTACCGTGCCGACCAGCCATCTTGTCGCCGACGCTGATCACACGCTTGGTCGCGATGTAGACCTTGGCCATTTGCAACACGCCGCTGCGCAGTTCGTCGCCGCGTTTCATGCTGTTCAGCTTGCGGTCGCGGGTGTCGATGGCGGTCTCGACATTTTGCCACTGCGTCTTGAAGACACGATCGACTTCTTTTTGATTCTCTTCGCCTTTGACTTGGTCCAAGACGTGATCGATCCGGAATGTCGTCGCACGCTCGGCAACAAATTTAGGGTCTTGTCCGTCGGCCAAAGGCGTTCCGGTTGAATCTTTCAGCTTCGTTCCCGCCGCTTCTTCCAGATCGCGGACCAGGGATTCAAACGTGCTGGCGATTTCGGCATTGCCTTCGGTTTCAACGTCCTTCAGTTCTTTTTCGAACTCTTTTCGCTCGTCTTCCGAAAGACTCATCCGTCGCGAAAATTTCTGAGTGTCGATGACGATGCCTTCGATACCCGAAGGCACTTCCAACGAGTCATTCTTAACATCCTCACCGGCCCGTCCGAAGATTGCGTGCAGCAATTTCTCTTCCGGTGTCAGTTCGGTTTTGCTTTTCGGACTGACTTTGCCAACCAGGATGTCGCCGGGTTTGACATACGTTCCGATTTGCACGATTCCGCTGTCATCCAGGTTGCGAAGCGCCTTTTCGGACACGTTCGGAATGTCGCGAGTGAATTCTTCACGGCCGAGCTTGGTTTCGCGAATCTCGACGTCGAAATCTTCGATATGGATCGATGTGTAAGTGTCGTTTCTCACCAGTTCTTCACTGATGATGATCGCATCCTCGTAGTTGAACCCGTCAAACGACATGAACCCGACCAGCACGTTTCGGCCGAGTGCCAATTCGCCGTTAAGCGTTGCCGCACCGTCGGCGATGATTTGGTCTTTTTCAACCTTATCGCCGATGCTGACCAATGGCTTTTGGTTTTGGCAAGTTCGCTCGTTCAAGCCTTGGTATTTTTTCAGCTCGTAGTGGTCGCTGCCGATTTCGATTCGCATCGAATCGACGTAAGTGACTTTGCCTGCACGGCGGGATCGAACGACCATCGCACTGTTCTTGGCGACTTCGCGTTCCATGCCCGTGCCGACGATCGGTGGTTCGGCGACCAGCAACGGCACGGCTTGCCGCTGCATGTTCGAGCCCATCAACGCGCGGTTCGCGTCGTCATGCTCGAGGAACGGAATTAATCCGGCCGACACGCCCACCATTTGGCTTGGCGCGACGTCCATGTAAGAAACCTGTTCAGGCAGAACGATTTCAAAGTCGCTGCGGAAACGAGCGATCAAGTTCGGCCCGGCAACCAGTGCGCCATCGCTGACCTCGGTGTCGGCCGGGGCAACGTGCGATTCGCTTTCCTCGTCCGCACGCAGCCACACGACGCTGTCGGTGACTTTGCCTTTTTTGACTTCACGGTATGGCGTGACCAAGAATCCGTAATCATCCACGCCAGCGTAGATGGCCAGCGAGCTGATCAAACCGATATTCGTGCCTTCCGGCGTTTCGATCGGGCAAATCCGACCGTAGTGAGAAATGTGAACGTCACGGACTTCGAACCCGGCACGCTTTCGGTTCAGGCCGCCAGGACCCAATGCCGAAAGTCGACGTTCGTGCGTCAGTTGGCTCAACGGGTTGGTCTGGTCAACGACCTGTGACAGCTCACCGCGTCCGAAGAAGAAATCAATCGCGGCCGAAACGCTTTTCGGATTGATCAGCGATCGAGGCGTCATGTCCTGAGCATCTTTGACGCTCATTCGTTCTTGCACCGTGCGGCGCAATTTCAAGAATCCCTTGCGAAGTTCTTCGCAGGCCAGTTCGTCGATCGTTCGCAAACGGCGGTTGCCCAGGTGATCGATGTCGTCGATCTCTGCGCCACTGTCGGCATCGAACAGGTCGATCAAGTAACGGATTGCCGCGATCATATCGTCCGGTCGCAGCGTCATCTCTGATTCGCTGACGCCGAGATCGAGTTTGCGGTTCAAGCGAAAACGGCCGACCTTGCCCAGTCGGTAACGGTTTTCGTCGTAGAACTTTTCGGTAAACAGCGTGCGAGCCTTCTCAAGCTGCGGCGGGTTACCCGGGCGTAGTCGCTGGTAGATTCGCAGCAACGCTTCTTCGTGGCTGGCCGTATTGTCGTCAGCGAGCGTGTTGAAAATCAGCGGGATTTTCGGTGAATCCATGCACTCGATGCTGGTCACACCGGCGGTGCAGATCGTTTCCGCCTTTTCCTTGGTGATGCGATGGCCTGCTTCGACGATGATCTCGCCGGCACGCTCGCTGCCACTGGGGTACACGATATCATCGACGGCAATCTTGCCCTCGATTTTTGAGGCCGATTTGGCGTTGGCGATCTTTTGCGTGCCGGTCTGATAGAACGCGTTGAGCAGGTCCGTGTCCGTCGAGAACTTTGGATCCATGGCTCGCAGCAGCGTGGTCGCCGCGAATTTACCGCTTTGGTCGATACGGACCGTCAAAGCGTCTTTCTTGGTGACGTTGACTTCGATCCAAGATCCCCGCTCGGGAATCACGCGGCAGCTCGGCAGCTTGCGATCGGTCGTCGTGTCTTGCTCAAGCACAAAGTCAACACCTGGGCTCCGGTGCAACTGGCTGACAACGACTCGCTCGGCACCGTTGATGATGAATTCGCCGCCGCCCATCATGATGGGCAGATCGCCCAGATAGACCTCTTCTTCGTGCGGTTCTTCGCGATTCAGGCGCAACCAGATTCGCAGCGGGCGCCCGTACGTCAAACGCAGTTGCCGACATTCCTGGCTGGTGTAGCGAGGCTTGCCCAGTTCGTAGTACAGGTACTCCAGCGTGGTATTGCCGTCATAACTGCTGATCGGGAAGATCTCGCGCAGAACACTTTCGAGGCCATGGTTCTTGCGTTTCTTCGGATCCACATCTTCTTGCAAGAAAGCGGTGTAAGAAACCGTTTGCAACGCCGTCAGGTCGGGCAGCTCAAAGGATGCCAGTCCGGTTCCGAAGTGACGAACGCTGGTGGGTTGGAGGCGACGCTTGGTCGTGGTTGCCATCGTGTGTGAAAGCTCCTAAGCATTCCAAGGAGAGAGGGCCACAAAGTGGCGGCCGGCAATATCGGTAGACTCAATCGTGTCGATTCGTTCAACTTGTCTCGCTTTGACAGGCTCAGCGCGAACCGCCAGCCCATCTCGATTTGAAATCGATGGTTTCGATCCAAAAATGATCGATCGTTTCGTTTCAAACACGAACAGGGAAGCAAGGAATTGCCGATCTTTCCCTCGCAGCATGGGCGGTCGGTGAGGGGGAAGTTGGGGCAAGAAGCAACAAGTGACGCGACATTGGGCCGATGATCCAAACGGGTAAACTATCAGAGAATGGTGTTGGCGAAAAGGGCAAGTCGCACAATCTGGCCCAGAAGTGTCGTCTCTGGCGCAGATTATGCACTGTGGCTCTGCAAGGGTGCTGTTCGCTCCGCTAGGCGGTCTTTCGGTCGTCCGCATGCACCGCAAGATTTCTCTTTCGTCTCCGGTTCGCACCAAGCCGCCAGTGATGGGCAGGATGGTGTGTCTCTGTATGGTGTGTCTCTGTATGGCAGGATCGGCTCGGTGCTGCCCCGTCGCATCGTTGGCAAAGGTTTTCGCAATTTAACGAGCAGCCCCGCGCTTCTGTCGCGAGGGTTCTCGATGGTCGACCGCTTGCATTTCGGATTCTTGCTCTTGAGAATCCAGCGGTGATCGACCGACACGTTTGTCGCCTCCTGAGAACTTGTTGCTTGCTGAGAAGTCGGGTGCTGGTGTCTCGAGGTGTGATGGGTGTGTGGGAGAGCCGGCACGTGGGTGAGTCTTTGCGTTGTCGGTTTCCCTGCTCGTTTCTGTCACGGAGCTTCTGCGACGGCGAAGCACGTTACTGCCGCAATGAAGCACTGCCGAGTGATCAACCAAACCCGGCAACGCGTGATTGACCAATGTGCAAAGGCGGAGCCGAGCGTGTCAGGGAACCGCCTTTCTTTCGAACAAGCCTCCTTTTAGCTGAACCATACCATTGAACGTTTCTGATTTTCTGGACCGACATTTTCGCCACTTCAACGCCCGTGAAACGCTTGCCGCGGCACGCAGCTATCGTGATTTTGTCGGTCCCGATCAGGGTGGCCAGATGATGGTCACGCTTGCGGGTGCCATGAGCACTGGCGAGCTGGGCCTGTCGTTGGCCGAGATGATCCGTCAGGGGAAGGTGCATGCGATCACCTGCACCGCCGCCAACCTCGAAGAAGACATCTTCAATTTGGTTGCTCATGACGAGTACCGCATCGTCGAGAACTGGCGTGCCCTGTCGGCCGAGGACGAAGTTCGGCTGCGCGACGAGGGGTTCAATCGCGTGACGGACACGTGTATTCCCGAGACCGTGATGAGGCATATCGAGCATCGGTTGACCGACCAGTGGAAACAGGCTGCCAGCGAGGGGGCTCAGCGGATGCCCTGCGAGTTCATGTTCGATCTGCTGCGTGATGAAGCGTTCGCAGAACATTATCAGGTGCCGCGTGAGAGCAGCTGGGTCGCGGCGGCGATGGACGCAAAGATTCCCGTCTTTGTCCCCGGGTTCGAGGATTCCACGCTTGGCAATATTTATGCGGCTCGAGTGGTCGACGGCACGGTGCCCAATCATTCCGCCGTCGCGTCCGGTACTGCCCAGATGCAGCAATTGATCCAGTGGTACCGGCAGGCATCCGCCGAAGCACCGCTCGGTTTCTTTCAGATTGGCGGTGGGATCGCCGGTGATTTCGCCGTCTGTGTGGTCCCGATTTTGATTCAGGATCTGCAGTTAGACGCTCCGCTGTGGAGCTACTTTTGCCAAATCAGCGACGCCGCGACCAGCTATGGCGGTTACAGCGGCGCGGTGCCGAACGAGAAAATCACTTGGTACAAATTGTCAGCCGAATCGCCAAAATTCATGATCCAAAGCGACGCTTCTATCGTGGCGCCTCTAGTCTTTGCGTACGTGCTCGGTTGGTAGCAAAGAGCGTCCTCGGTTGAAAACATCCGGTGCTTGGCCGCAGGCATGGGCTGATCGCAAAACTGTCCAGGGTGCGGCAGGTTGTCTTCGGATGGAGCGATCGCACGGCCAGGCGTGACGACTGGGTGTGAAATGAGCGTTCCGGCCCCGTGTTTTGACGTCGTTCAGGTCCACGCAGGCTTCGTTAAGCATCAAAAACGCGACAGTTTTGACTTGTTTAGCGCCTGTCCCAGCGTTACCGTGGGAAGGCAACTCGCTTTTCGAGGGAACGAGTTTGGATCCGGCAAGGTCAAAGTCGCCTTGCCGTGGCCGTCGGTAGTCAACGAGCGCGACCGGGTCGCTCGGCCAACGGGAATCGCCGGTTTGCAAACCGGCGTCCACTCGCGAGGGGGTATCCGCTGTTGGGTTGCCTGGCCGCAGCGATCATCGTTTCCAAATCTACTCATCCATTCTTGGTGCAAATCGTGCAAACAACTCTCTTGCGCCGGCTTCGTGCGGTGCCGCTTTGCAATGCAGGTCTGCTAGTCGTTTTTCTGTTCGCTTTCGTCCTTAGCCAAGCGAGTGTCTCACGGGCGGGTAACTTTGCCGCGGCCAATTCGGGCGAAGTCCGAGACATTCGGGCGAAGGTTCGCGCGGCACAGTTTCTCTCGAAGGCCACATTCGGGCCGACTCAAGAGATGATCGATACGTTGGGGGCGCGCATCACTCAAATCGGTTATCGCCCCGCTTGCGAAGAATGGATCGACGCACAATTCGCTTTGCCGCCAACTTCGCACGAACAAACCGCCTATGACATTTTGACCGGGGACGGGCGAAATATCGATCAGAATTTGGCCGACACTCACAATTATCGAACACAGGCATGGTGGCATATTGTTCTCACGGGCGAAGATCAGCTCCGTCAGCGCGTGGCTTGGTCGCTGTCGCAAATCTTTCAGATTGGCGACAGCGGTCTAGACTTCAATAATCCGTCGCGCTACAACGTTCCTGATGGCGGTGGACCTGCGATTCCACTTTGGGCTGGCTTGGCTAACTACTACGACGAGTTTGTTGAGCACGCAGACGGGAATTACCGCGATTTGCTGGGCAGTGTGACCTTTCACGGCAATATGGGTGTCTGGCTTACTTCTATTGGCAATCGAAAAGCGATCAAGACCGATGGTGAAATCACTCAGGTCCCCGACGAGAATTTTGCGCGAGAGATAATGCAGTTATTCTCCGTTGGGCTCTACGAGCTAATGCCTGACGGGCGTCTTAAGGTTGATGCATCGGGGGAACTGATTCCGACGTACGACAACGATGATATTACGGAGATGGCGAGGGTCTTTACGGGTTTTCAGTACTCCGACGGAAACGATAACGATAATGACATTCGAATCGATCGAGTCGCGCGGAACTGGGGTCAACCGATGGTTGTTTACGGTAAACACCATGACAACAACCGAGACTATAGCGAGGATCCGTTTGCTCCAGAAAGCAAGACAGTCTTTGGCGTAACGCTGCCGCCTCTGCCCGCAGAATATGACAGTTGGGGCGAGAGCTTGGACCCGTCAATACGGGCGCTTCAGAATGCTGCTGCCAAAGCCGAGGTGAATGCGGCGTTGGACATCGTTGCAGACCATCCTAATGTGGGGCCATTTATTTCGCGTCGATTGATTCAGCGACTCGTTAAATCAAATCCGTCCCGGGCCTACATGGCCCGCGTCGTCAGTGTTTGGAATGACAATGGCAGCGGCCAGCGTGGTGATCTAAAGGCAGTTGTGAAAGCAGTCTTGCTGGACCCCGAAGTTTTGCGAGGTCAATTGCGGCGAAGAGCAGGAAGCGGCCCTGAGTTGCGGGTGGAGGTTACGACTCGCGGTACAGAACACAGTCGGCTCCGTGAACCCGTTGTTCGAATCGCCAGCTTCATTCGTGCCATGCGCCCAGCGAGTAATTGGGATGGCGGGTATATGATGTTAAATAGCGATATTTTTACATTGACGAAGCAGGCGCCTTACAAGTCGCCAAGCGTGTTTAACTTCTATCTTCCGGACTATCAATCGATTGACTTGGTCAATTACACGCCGTCGCGGCGATTACCGTACTCAGGAGTATTTCACCCCGAGTTTGAGATCCTTGACGGCTTCACGATCGTTTCGACCGCAGATCTGTTCAAGGATTTTTGTAGGAACCAATCATCGTCGTTTGCAATGACGGGCGGTGCCGGCACATGTCAAATCTCATTTGACTTTAGCCCGGAAATTTCCATGGCCAGCGATGACAGCCACGGGGGTGCAACACCCGGTGATCCTAACGATTACGACGATCCAGTCGCGAATAAGGGGCGGATGAAAGAGTTGCTCGAGCGCTTCGATCTACTGCTCTGCAACGGAAGTCTCTCGGAAGGCACCAAGCGGCTGATTTACGAAGGGTTGGCCAATACGCTCGGTGACGGACCGGCTCATAGCGTTGAGCGTGTCGAGTCCATGCTGCTTGCGATCGTGACTTCACCCGATTGCGCCGTTGAGGAATAGGCTTGCTGGCTGATTAAGGGGGTTCGGGGCGTGAGTGAGTTGCGATCCTGGTAGCGTTCCTAATCGTGGGCAGCCCTGCTTGAAATGTTCTTCGTTTCCAACCAGGTCCGCTCGACTCGCGCGCGGGAATTTCCTGCCAAAGGATTTGTAAAGTGCTCGTCGGAGGCGGGTGAGGCAATCGTTCGCGTCGCGAAGCACCGGAAAAGCTCAGAGAGATCCGTACGGCGGCTGAGTCCGCGGGTTGCTCGCTCCGTTGAGTCGCCATCATCTTCCAGTAAAAAAATTCAAGCAAAGTGTGTCCGGATCAAAATGAAGCCTTTGTCGCATCGCTGGCCCTCGAATCGAGTTCGGTCTGGATGGTTGGGTCATCAATTTAGGAAGTTTTAGGTCGATTTCCGCTCTTTTGATTTGCCCCCTCTGCGGAGGTGCTGTGGCGATGCGTTTGGCCCAGCAGCGTCACTGCGGGTCGGATCGTGACCCAAAAGTCTTGATAAGGGTGAGTTCGGTCGCTAGTCTGGGGCGTTACATGTTCGGAGCGATCGGTACGTCCGTACGTTTCGCAAGCGTGTCTGTATGAGGTATTGACTTCGCTAGGATTGACGCATGTCGTGTCGATCAGCGTTTCTAGCCTACTTGTCTTTGAAGAAATGGTGGTGTCCATGACGTGTCGTAAACGAAGTGGGGTGTGCGCACGTGCGATTGCACTCCTCGGCCTCTGTGTTGTCGCGGTTCCGGCACCGCACGTGGATGCTGGGACTTTCCGTGCCGCGAATTCCGTAGAAGTTCGAAACATTCGCAACCAAGTCCGCGCGGCACAGTTTCTTGCCAAAGCGACCTTCGGTCCGACAGAAACGACGATCGATGAATTGGCGACGCGAATTGGCCAGATCGGCTATCGGCAAGCTTGTGAGGAATGGATCGATACACAGTTCGCTTTGCCCGCGACTTCGCACCAGCAAACGGCTTACGACATCCTGGCGGTGGATGGGCGACCGATCAATCAGGTGGGCGGCCTGTCCTATGCGAACTATCGTGTGCAGACATGGTGGCACGTTGCGCTGACCGCGGAAGACCAATTGCGTCAGCGCGTCGCTTGGTCACTCTCGCAAATTTTTGCCGTCGGAGACTCGGGGCAAGGTTTCAACGCGGGGAATCAATACAACATTCCCGACAATGGTGGGCAAGCGATTCCGCTGTGGGCTGGTTTAGCGAACTATTACGACAAGTTCGTGACCTATGCTGACGGCAACTATCGCGATCTGCTCGGCGAAGTCACCTACCACGGCAACATGGGTGTATGGCTGAGCTCGATTGGAAACCAGAAAGCACTCAAGCAGAACGGCGAGATCACTCGTTTTCCGGACGAGAACTACGCTCGCGAAATCATGCAGCTCTTTTCAGTGGGGCTCTATGAACTCCACGATGATGGCCGTTTGAAACAAGACGCGAGCGGGAATCTGATTCCGACCTATACCAACGACGGTATTACCGAGTTGGCTCGTGTCTTCACCGGTTTCCAGTACTCAGACGGAAACAACAACGATAACGATATTCGAATCGGTGGGTCGGCTCGCAACTGGGGTGAGCCGATGGTCGTCTACGGAAACCGGCACGACAACAACAAGAATTACAACGAAGACCCCAATCCGCCCGCCAGCAAGACGGTGTTCGGTATCACGTTGCCGCCGCTGCCAGCCAACTACGATAGTCTGGGTAACGCTGCGAAAAACGCTGCGGCAAAGGCAGAGGTTGAGGCAGCCTTGGACGTGATCGCCGGCCACGACAACGTCGGGCCATTCATCTCCCGGCGTTTGATCCAACGGATGGTCAAGTCGAATCCGTCGCGGGCCTACATCAAACGCGTCACGACCAAATGGAATGACAATGGCAATGGCGAGCGTGGCGATCTCAAAGCAGTCATCAAGGCGATCCTGCTGGATCCCGAGTTGCTTCGTGGCCAAACCACGCGACGAGTCAATAACGGTGGTGAATTGTCTGTCGACGTCGTAACACGAGGCACCGAATACAGTCGGCTTCGAGAGCCCGTTCTGCGGGTGACGGCGGCCATCCGAGCCTTGCGTCCGTCGAGCGACTGGGACGGAGGCTATATGATGTTGACCAACACAATCAACAACGAGGCAAAGCAAGGCCCATACAAAACGCCGACCGTCTTTAATTTCTATCTTCCGGATTACCAGAACGTAGATTTGGTCAACTACACCCCTTCACGACGTCTGCCATACGCGGAAGTATTCAATCCAGAGTTTCAAATTCTTGACGCAAGTTCCGCGATTAGTGTCGCGGATCGTTTCAAAAATTGGTGCCGAAATCGCTGGGTGCAATTTGGGATGACCAATGGGGCTGGTAACTTACGTATCACGTTCGATTTGGAGCCGGAACTTCAGTTGGCACGTGACAATACGCCAGGGGCTCAAGGTAGAGATTACGACGATCCGAATGCCAATCGTGGCAAGATGAAGGACCTGTTAGAGCACTTCGATTTGCTGTTATGCAACGGTAGTCTCAGCGAGGGAACGAAACGGATCATTTACGAGGGCTTGTCGGAGGTGAAAAACACAGCTGGCAACTTCATCGATGGTCCGAATCAAAACATCAATCGTGTTGAGGGAATGCTGTTGGCAATCCTGACTTCGCCCGATTGTGCCGTTGAGGACTAACGCCAACTCATGATCGCTTCGGACTGTTGCTTCATGCAGGCAATGGTCCGAAGCATAACTTTCGTTTCACTCGTCCATCATCTCCGCCATTAACTCCCATCGGAGACTTAACTGTCATGAAAAAGTCACGTAGCAATCCATTTTCACGTCGTTCTGCACTGAAAGCCGCTGCTGGTTGCGGTTTGATGTCCAATACGGCCATCATGTCCCAGTTCATCAACCTGCAAGCCACCAAAGCGATGGCATCCACCGGTAACCCGACTGGTTACAAAGCAATCGTCTGTGTGTTCCTCGCAGGAGCGATCGATTCGTTCAATCTGCTTTCGCCGTACGATGGAACGGACACCACCGGCGAACGTGGCAATTATCTGACCGCCCGCAACGGGCAACGAAATGCCGGCAATCCAAACCAACCAGGGTTCAATGCAGGTATCGGGCTTGGGTTGCGCAAAGGCGGCGCAACCTACGAAAGTAATGACTACCTAAGCACCCAAATCAATGGTGGCGATACGCAAGGGAATCGTAACTTTGGATTGCACCCCGGGTGCGGTTACGAGGCCGATCCTGCAACCGTTGGGGACAGCCAGCAAACCGGAGCCGCAGGTGGTTATCTTTACACCGGCTTGAATGACGCCTCCGGTGGTAAGAACGGAATGGGAACCGGTATCGCTGGCCTGTACCGTGAAGGGAACCTCGCATTCGTCGCAAATGTTGGGTCGCTCCCCTATCCCATTACTCGTGCTCAATATAACTCGAACGAGTTCCAGAACGGAAAGCCCGCGCGGCCGCTAGGTCTGTTCTCGCACTCTGACCTCCAACGCCACTGGCAAACGAGCGTGCCGCAATCACGAGCGCAAGTCAACGGTTGGGGTGGTCGCTTGGCCGATTGCTTCCAAGCAACCAACGGTGAAGCAACGGTTTCCATGAACATGTCGATCAACGGCGTCAATATTTTTCAAACCGGAACCGATGTTGTCCCTTATACGGTCGGACAAGGTGCCACGGCGACCGGCATGAACGGTGCCAATACGCTGAATGACTATCCGCTGGGCACTCAGACCAGTTACGAGGATCGCGCATTCAATACGTTGACCGATGGCATCTTGGGGCAAACCTATAGTGACTTGGTTGCCGAGTCGTTCCGAAGCCAAAATCAGGGCTCGATTCAAGCAGCCCTTGATTTCAATGCGGCCACCAACAGCATTGAACTGACAACACCCTTCGAGTACGGCGGTGGCGGCGAATCGGACCTCGGTCGTCGCTTGCGTCAAGTTGCTCGGATTATCGGTTGCAGCAACCCAAGCTCGGCTCAGTACAACGCCGCGACAAGTCTGAATCAGACCCGTCAAGTGTTCTTTGTTCAGGAAGGCGGCTGGGATCACCATGCCAATATGATCACCAGCATGGACGGAAAGATTCACGAAGTCAGCAAGGCGCTCACGTCGTTCTATCGTGCTCTCGAAGAACTTGGAGTCGCCGACGACGTTGTCACGTTCACGGCGTCCGATTTTGGTCGAACCCTTCGCACCAACGGTATCGGTAGCGACCACGCCTGGGGTGGTAATCACATCATCATGGGCGGAGGCATGGGAACCAAGGGCACTGGTGGAAAGATCTACGGTAAGTACCCAACCAATTTGGCTCTGCCAACCGATCCGGTCGTCGGCAATCTTGACGTTGGACAGCGCCGATTGATTCCGACGACAGCCGTGGATGAGTTTGCGGCAGAAATGGCTCGTTGGTATGGCATCGACGATCAAGCCGACCTGAGCGTCGTCTTGCCGAATATCGGAGAGTTCTACAATGTGGACGGCGCTTCGAGCGGACCACTGGGAATTCTGTAAACCCGCCAACGCGAGGCTTTCACCTCCGTTCATGATTATCAGCAATAGCATGCGGTCCCTGAACAACAGGGACCGCATTTTTGTTCGATGCCCCTCCGCTTTCTGATCACGATTCGATGTCCGACGATCAAACCGCTTGTCGGCATTGTGGCGAAGTGATCGAAAGCCGCGCGAACTTTTGTCGGCACTGCGGCAGCAGTGAACAAGACGGCTGGCGAGATGATGATTACGATGAACTTCTTGCCGATGACGACTTCGACTATGACGAATTTGTTCGCGACGAATTCTCTGGTAGCACCGTCAACATGCGAACCTCCGCGCTTTGGCGCTGGGTTGCGTTCATCTTATTGGGGTTGGCCGCACTAGGATTTGTATTGATCTAACACGGATGAGTAATATTCAATGCCATGGCCCCGTTCAGGCCGACGGGTTGCACGTCGTTCAGGAACTCGTCGCCAGCGGCGCATGCGGCGCGGCACGGTATGACAGCGAGACGGGATCGACGAACTCCATTGCCATGGCCGCCTTGCAGCAAGCCAAGTGCGATCTGACGAGATTGCCGATGCTGTATCTTGCCGATCGCCAGACTTCAGGACGCGGACGGATGGGTCGGACCTGGATCAGCGATGACGCCACGCTCACATTTTCGCTAGTGGTTTCTAACGCAGCGTTTTATGCGAACTCACATTTACTTTCGCTTGCCGTTGGTGTCGGTGTGGCTCGTTCGATCGATCACAGTTTTGCTCCCTATCGGGCATCCTTGAAATGGCCCAACGATATCTATTTAGGTGGTTCCAAGGTCGCAGGTATCCTGGTTGAGGCAACTCAAGCAGTGTCGCAAGCAAGAGTCGTCGGGATCGGAATCAACGTTTCCAGTTCGCCTGATCTCTCGCAATCGCCCGACGCTCCGCCGGTCACGGATGTCGCCACCGCGGTCGGTCGACCTGTCGATCGTTACACGTTGTTGGAACCGGTGGTCCGCAGCGTCGTGGAGTCGGTTGACGCACTAAGCGACGACGCAGCGTCCGTCGTCGATGAGTTTCGTTCCCGCTGCCTGCTTACCGGCAATCGGATTCGCTTGGTCATCGGAGAAAACCTCGAAACAGGACTTTGTCGCGGTGTTAACGAGGAGGGTGAGCTGCAAATCCAATCAGGCCAAATCACCAAGGCTTATCGAAGCGGAGAGGCAAGCTTCATTCGCAAGTCGGCCGAAGGGTATTGACGACTCAATAAGTGCGCGAGAATATGCAAATCGCATAGACGGGGCGTGGCTCAGCCTGGTAGAGCGCTACGTTCGGGACGTAGAGGTCGCTGGTTCAAATCCAGTCGCCCCGACTGTATCAAACGCCGTAAAACCTAGTGTTTCGCGGCGTTTTTCGTTGGCTGGGTGGTCGTCGGCAAAGTCGCCGCAATGGTCAACAATGGACCCTGATTTACCACCGTTTCCTAGATTTGGTGCAACCGTTGGTGCAACCGTTCGCGTCGCCTCATCATCGCCAATTGAAAGTGACGGCAGAGACTCGACCGCTTCGGCAGTGTCGAGAAGCCGAGCGTCTGTGTAGGTGTTCATCGTCAACGCGATGTCGCTGTGTCGCATTGCCGCCTGAGCAACTCTGGGTGTGACACCCGCCTTTGACAAGTGAGTCCCGAACGAATGCCGTAGAGCGTGGATGTGGACGACACAACCGTCGGCCTCTTTGTCGATGTCGGCCAGCTTCAAATCGCGATTCATAATCCGCAGGATACCAGCGGGAACCTTGAAAACTCTTTCGTCCGGTTCGCGGTCCTTCGTCCACGCTCGCAACTCGGCGGCCAAGTCCGAACGCAACGCCAGCGTCGAACCCTTACGGCTCTTTTCGTTGCTGTGCCGCAGTTTGGCAAACGGGACATCGCCGAACGAAAGGTCACGACATTCAAGCGTTCGCAGTTCATCCGCTCTCAAGCCGGTCAATACTAGCGTTTTGTAAATCATCGCCCTTTCACGCCCGAGTCGTCGCAGCTTTGCTTTGCGTTCGTCTGGCACGTTCGCAGTGAGTTCGCCTTTTCTCGGTCCCGTGCGAATGGTCATCGCATCTTCCAGTGGTCGCCGCTTTGCCGCATCGAGTAGCCGCGTCAGCTCATCCTCGGTCATCGCCCGAGCAACGCGGCGGCGGTCTTGTTTGGTGTCTTGCCGTCGCATTCCCTCAAACGGATTGACCAACAATCGCTTGTCGCCGTTGTAGTGCGAGCGTTTGCCTGACATTCGCTTCCCGATGCACCAAAAACCAAACGCGACCCACGATTCGACGTAGCCGTTGTAGACCGATGCCGATACCGGCTTTGCCGGTGTTTGGTCGTCTTTCGGTTCCTCGGTCAATCCGCCAAGCCACTTTTCTAAGCGGTCAACATTCAAATCCGTCAACCATCGAAACCCGCAGCCGTCCGCCGATTCGCTTAGTCGTGTTCTTGTCGTTTTGACTCGGTCAGGATGCACGCCGCGACTTTTCAAGTGTTCGACATACGCCGTGATGTGTTCAGCAAGTAGCGTCGTTTGGTGTTCCGCAATGTCTGCTTGGTCCGATGTCATCACCTTTGCTTTGACTAGTTCGGCTCGTTCGATTAATTCACTCAACACAGACATCGCTGCTTGTTTGTCGCGACAACCCGTTGCGACTTCGCGAACCACGCCTTCGCCGTCTCGATACTTAGCCGTCCACGTTGCCGCTTCGGTTCGAATCCGCTTGCCGTTGTTAGTTAACTCGGCAGTGCGGCGTTTCCCTTTACGGTCGGTCCATTGGGCAAATCGTTTCCTTTCACCTTTGACGGTTCGTGTAACGACTTTCGCGTTTGCCGGCATCGGCCGTGTCGTTTGTTTTTTATAAAGCGTTGCCATGCGTGATAACCCTTATCACAACCCAAGGAATGAAAGTGCCGAAGCGGTCGAGTGGGTTTGACTCGATTTTCAGCCGCTAAGCCTAGCTTCGGCGGATACATCTTAGGACGAAAATCGGCGATTGTGTGGGGTGACTTCTTACAAATCGTCGGCGACATACCGAAAACGTGTCGCTTTCCTTTCGGCGAGGCTTCCGGTCTCAACTTTGATTAACTTTTCGAGTCGCACGAAAAGGTCGAGCCATCGCCAACATTGCATGGGTTTGACATCGAGCAAATCGGCGGCGGTATGGGCCGACAAATAGAACGGGTTCTCACCATTTGTTCGCTGCAATTGTCGGCAGAGCGAGCCTAGAAGCTGACATCGTGGATCGTACTTGGGCGACGATAACCAGTCGGGGCATCCGTCCGTATCCGCTTGGTTCAGGTGTTCGGTCATCGTCACACCGTACGCCGTATGAGCGTTGTCGATTGCTCGCAAAAAATCATCAAGCGAAGTAGCGTAGTCTTTCGTTCCGAGCCGTGATTCAGCCAATTCATACCACTGGTCAAAGATGACAATCAACTCGCTTGTCGACATCACGTAAGGCTGTATCCCCTTAATCCGTCTCGCCAAATCGAACAGACATTGGTTTCGCCGACCCGGCCGACTAGGAATCGATGCGGCGACTGCATCGGAAATTTGTTTGCAAAAACCACCCTCTTTGCTTACGACATCGGTTGTCTTTTGTTGGCTTGATTTGCTCTGTTGGCTGCGTTGACTCTGTTGGCTATGTAACACGTCACCAAACGCCAGTTCTCCATCGAGGTGACTTAAATCAAGGTCATCGAGAGAAAGCACGGGGAGCGTCTTACTTGGCTCCACCGTCCATTCGTAAACGCTGCCGTTTGAGTGGACGCTTGGCGGACCTATCACGAATCCACCGTTACCGCGAAGTTCGCCTGAGCCAACTCCGTTGATTCGGACGCGGGGACATGGGGTCATTCGGCAATAGCAGTGATACCCGCTTGCTGTACGCACTGTTGGTATCGTCCGAGCCAGGCGAGTGTGATTGGTTCGCCACTGTTCGTAACACGCCACAGAATCGAAATCTCGCACAACCAAATCGTTTGAGACGCTGCCACAGACCACCGCGATATTTCGGTCATCGTTGTAAAACCATCGCTGCAGTTGACTTGCTGTTGGGTGACTCGTTTGAAATGGTTTCCACGAATGTACGGCAGGTTTCTTTGTCGCGACTCGGCAAGGAAATAGGGACCACCCAAACTCTGCGTATCGATGGGCGTAATTTAAAGTAGTAGACATTGTGTGGGCTGTTCAGGCTGCAGGCACTGGAAGGCGGTCTGAACCCGTTTCCGAGTTCAGACCGCCACAAGAGAAGGCTGCGAGCGTCACGCAGAGCGTCTGAGTGACTGCATCGTGGCTAATCGGTCTAGAACAGCACGGACGTCGAAACGAGTCGCGGGTCGTTGTGGATGAATGTCGAATCCGTCGTCGGTGGTGCGAACACAACCAGCGTTTTCGAGTTCACCGACTTCGGACTTGCTTCCCGTTACTAACTTAGTGATCATGATTGTTGTCTTTGGTTCAGAGAAAATTAGAGACACTGACATCCAGCGAGATTGCAGTCTCACTGGGTGTTGCGAAGCTACGACGGTTCGGAGATTGCCCCCTCCGAACCGTTCTTCGTTTGCGGACGTTCCAACGCGATACGTAGACGACGAACCGCCACGATTGCTTTGGAGCGGTTGACCAGTCGCCAAACGTTGACCAACCCGCCCTTTCGCGGCTTACGCCGGCTCTTACGTGGGATTGCCGGGATGATTAGTCCGGCAGAATGTAATTGATTGATTGCTGGCCCAACCCATTTGCCACCGTCGACGAATGGCGTGTTTAGGTCGCGGACAGTATCATCAATCGACACGTCACCAGACTTGCTTTCCAGCAAGGCTTGAAGCAATGCGAGCTGTGCGGCGTTGCATTTATCGTGATCACATGTGACCACAACATCGATGCCAACAAACACGCAAAGGTCAGAGCCGACACCCTCGAATAAGAAGCCTTGTTTCGCTTTCATCTTCCGCCCCGCTGCTTGTTGGCGTTGCGGACATGCGGGCAACCGTTGCGTTCCCATTGCTCAATGACCGCGACCGGCCAACGTAAGAGCGACAGCAGTCTGACCGGACGCGGAATGCGTCCGCCGTCCGCCATTCGACGCACCGACTTTTCAGAAACACCCCAACGCTCCGCAAGTGCGGGAACATCGAGCATTGCTCGGCCATTGCCGTCAGTCACCCGCTCGGCGTTTGTAGTTTGCGTAGACATCGCTGCTACTCTCCAAGATTCGTGGAACATTATCGACCAGCGAAATTGCTGGCGTGACCATACGATTCTGGGAGTGACCAAACGCCCGTCGAGAGCTACCCAACCGTTGGGTAACAGTGGGTAGCGGCGATAGCTTTGCTACAAGCCAAGAAAAAAAATAAAAAAGGTGCGCTGGGTAGCGGCTCGGGGGTAGTCGCGGAACCTGCTTACGTTGTTCTCAACGAAACGGCTAGATACCAAATATCGTTTGCGTCATCGGTATTCGGTTTCCATATCCGATGACCCTTGTCAATTCCGCCTCCGTTCTTAAACCTCCGCTGCGGTCCACGGTCTGTTCTATTGCGACTCGAATTAAGAACTCCGGCAGTAGTTGCAATGCGTTTGCAGACCGTATCACGACTAACCCAATTACGCTCGTCCATCGCAAAATCTGGCAGAGCAGCTTCGACTTGCTCTGTTGTATAGTCCTTCGGATTACGCAAAATTATTGTGTCATCAATGTCTATCTTCTTGGGATTGGCACTCAGTAACTCTTGCGACCGAGAGTTGTCGATGACAACCGATTGTCTCGAATCTGATTCCTTAGCAATTCTCGCAAGTATCGCCGTTGCGTTCACCGACATTTGGATAAAGTCAGGGATGTGCCAAACCATACCCATGAGACGCAAGTCGAGTGACCTACAGTTGTTCGGTTCACGGTCTGTGAGAAATTGTGCTGATTTTGTCGGGTCCGTGCATGGCATTGCTCCGCAACGCAAACCCGCATCTACTCCCCGTAGCAGACCTTCGTGGAGCATATGGTGTAGAACGCAAACCCAACGTACCTCCTCCGCAAGATTGTCGGTCCTGCCAACATCGAGCCATGGCAAATCGATATCACTGCAGACATCACCCGCAGTCTTTGCTAGTTCGAACGCCCGTGTCGAGATCCTGAGAGATGTCGTGGCTTCAGAATTTGACACGCTATCGTTCACCGCATCGGCCAACTCTTGAGGTCTTTCAGCTTTCCTCGCTGGAGGGTGAAAAATCGCTACGACGGGAGCGCCCTGTTTTCGTGTTGGCAAGGCAGTGCAACGCATGTGTAGCGTCTCATCCCGTGCGAATTTGGCAGTCTTCGTTCGGGGGTCGTATCCAGAGTTACCACGGCAGACCGTAAGCCAAACCGGGAAAGTGCTTACATCTTGTAGACGTTTGAACTCTCGGTTAAGCGTCTCCAACTGTATCGAGGTGGTCCAAGGCAATGCACGGGAAAGCAAGTCGGTCGCGATGTCGAGTTTCGACATCCGAGATTCTTTGCCTGCTGATTCAAAAGACTCAAACGCCAATACGCCCGAGGGCTTGTGACTACCCGCTTCGGCATCTGAAGATTCAGGGTTATCGTTCGCCGATTTGCGTGATACAGCGTCATAAACCTTCGACGCAACTTGAGATGCGAGAGTCGCGTTTTCGTGGTACGGATAGTTGGCCTCAATCAATTCATCGATGAATGGGTCAAAGGTATTGTCAACGCATGAAAACCTGCATACCTCCACGAACAACGCTTCGTTGGACTCACCGTCATCTGGGTTGTGACTTTCCAGTGTATCGAGCAGGCTGGACACCAAATCATCAACGCAAAGGTGAATTGGTGCTGGATTCGCTAGGAATGTGATTAGGTCTACAAGGTCTATTGTTTCATCGTAGAAGCGGTCAATTGCGGCCTGTTCTGTGACGCATCGGTCGACGAGTTCGACTTCGAATTTCGCGGTTCGATTGAGTGAATACCAGAATCTTCTTAGCGATTGGGTGAGTAACTCACTGTGATTGGCGTTGACCATGTTGCCCCACTTCCAATGCCCCAATACTTGGCCAATCGCCGGGTCTACTACGCAGCCGCGTCGAAACGCCTTCCAAATATCTTCGCCAATCTGACCAATGGTCCGCATTTGCCTCGAATCGAATTTGTCGATGATTCCGGCCCGCCTGTTGTTGTCAGCCATTTCGCCTATCGTCTTTGCGTGACGCCGAAACCGCTCTCGATAGACTTCGTCCATCAGTATCCTTTCTATGAATAGCGGGCCGATTCAGCCGGCTACGCGGAAAGGTTGACGCGTAAAACCGGTTGAACCGCAAAGCGGAGGCTATCCGCATACCCATTGAAAGCCATCGCGGTCAGGCGATAGCGAAGCGAGCGGGTGACTAGCCCGCAGGCTTAATTGTGAATAACGAAGGCTTGCTTGGGCAACCGGACGGACTGTGTTTCCGGCCCATGTACGAGCTGTGGGAAACGTCGAGAGACCCGCCAGGAAAGGACCCGGCGACGTACCGCCCCCTACCCCGGCGTTCACCCACACACGAACTCTCTGTAGGGAAACCGGGCTTGCCTGTCTCGCACTGCTCGGGCATTCGTCGGAAGGACCCAATGCGGCCTACCTCCGATTGTCGCAGAATTTTGACATTGTCCGAACGGGCAAGCATCGATTGGTCTACGCTTTGAAGGCGATTAGGATTTGCCCCCCGGTACAAAAATTCGTTTTGCTGCATGCGGAGAGCGAAACGGGCAGGGATAGGTCGTGGCCAACCGAATGCCAGAAAATGACCGCCCCCAACGCTGTCCTTCGGCCCCCCCAACACAGAGTTGAATTCGTTATTCATTCTTGGTGAGATATGAGAATTATTCCATCGCAAACGAATATGTTGTCACCAGAGAGACTTAGACCATAATCCGCGGCAGAATCACCGAACTGTGACCTAAATCGCTCATTCTGGAGTCGTGACACGAACCGGACAGCGTAGGTCGCGTCGATGTCGCCACCCTAATTTGTCACCCCCCGGGGCAGGTTGACCATCTGGTTAGACGATCATGGCCATTTTGCGTACTTGGCTGGAACGCTGAAAATGGGCTCAAAACCGCCCGGTCCACATCAATGAATGAGCGTCGCAATATCGAGTCGGTTGCCATTCTCATCAAACGGTGACGGCAAACCGCGACATTGCTCTCACGTTGGGCCGTTTTTGCTTGTATTTACGTCGACTTCATACGTGAATGATTTCACCTAAAGAATTCCGCAGAAACAGTTTGCGACGAAATTCGGTTTTCGTGGGAAATTTGGCCGTGCTGATGTCCCTATTAAGTGGAGCCCGATATTCGTTTCGATGTCCCAATGCAAAAAGGGAGAAATCACGAAGTGACGAATTGAAGCATCGCTATTCAAGACCCCGTTACAACTACCGCCAAACCAAAGGGGAATAAACAATGAGTGCCTTGATTCTAGATGAATACAAGAACCTTTTCAGAGACGACAAATCCTACTTACGATTCGTCCGTGTTCTGGAGGACCGATTACGAGACGACTTTTCACCGGTATTCTCGGACACCGAGGTCCTCGGAGCGTTTCTATCATCGGACGCAGCAAAGGACGTGATTTACGATCGCCTAGTTCAAAGAATGGGCAAGAACCCAGAGCTTCTTGATGAGCTGAAACGTCGAATTGAAGATGATAAGTCCGTAGATTTGGATGAAATGCTTTAGCATGCGTTTCACACTCTTCTGCCAAAGTTGAAACGCGCTAAAACAAACGAATCAAACCACACCAACTGAAACATTGCATTTCGAGGATCGAATATGAGTTTCAAGCACTACAAATCTAAAGTCATTTTCGGAGGACGCACATGGTGTATCGCATTCGAATCAAGGAAAGCGCCAAGCCTGATTTTCAATTTGCAAAGGACTATGGACTAGCTGAACGCGTTGTGGCATGGCTTAACGAACTCGCCGAAGAAGCTGAAGTGCGTCGAGGCACGAAAGCGATAGATTTCACCGACTTTCTCGAAGACGTTGCTGCTATCGAGAATGTGTTAACTGAGCCTATCGCTCCCAGCTGGAAGCTTTCATACCGCAGGTTTTGCAAGGCAAATTTTGCCAGTAAGTTGCGTGCGTTACTCCACTGTGTCAGACGGCAATCTGCTCCTTGGCGAATCCAGGCTACGGTTACTTGGTTTGCTGGTATTTTGGGACATTTAGAAGCTGAGGTACATGTGCTCTACGAGGTCGACCACGTCAACAAGCAAATCATCGTTTTAATGTTCACGGGGCTTCCAGGCCAAGGTCAGTAAGGTCGTAAAAATGCCGATCGATGCTGCAACACTTACCACTGTGATCTGCAATGCGTTTCAGGTCAAATCCACGCAAGATGAGCTGCAACAGCTTGAGCGGAGAATAAGGTACCACGCAAGTTTTCTCGGTCCTGATGGAATAGACGAGATAGCGTCATTGCTGTTCATCGAATGTGATGAGCACTTGAGGGCGAATCATGAACTGGAAATAGATGACGTTAAGAGGATACTAAGCCGTGTGCAGAAGCGAGTCTTTCGCTTTGCGAGCAGTGGCTCGATGATTCCACTCAATGAAAAAATCCCGGTTGCGAAGAAAACGAATGACGTCGCGATTGCGGTTCGAACGCTACTGGATGGGTTGAATCCGAAGGATGCGTTTATACTCGATATGTATTACGTTCAGGGAATGACGCTTGCCGAAATTGCGAGCCTGAATAAGGTCAGTGTCAGCAAGATTTCGCGACAGATGAAAACGCTACTAGATAAGCTTTCCGTACAAGGCTAGTAGTTTCTCGCTTCGTTGCGGTCGGCAGCAACTCAACGGTACTGGCAGTTTTGCGTGTCCTCACGCTTGTGACATCTGACCTACGTATTTCACTTAGAAGTCGGTCTCGCTCGGCTACGAAGTTCGTCTGTTATCTGCTCGATAATTTCCGCCCCCACAAATTCTTCCAACGCATCGACCAAGACGGAAACGATGTTGCGTTGCTCTGAGTTTGCAATCTGGTGCAACCATTGGAGCAACCGTTCGGCGTCGTCGCGATTGACCCCAGCATTCACGTTGTTTGCGTTGCTGTGCGTTTTCGTTCGGGACGTAGAGGTCGCTGGTTCAAATCCAGTCGCCCCGACTCGCAAACTAAAACAGCTTGTCGCGATGATTTGCGGCGAGCTGTTTTTCGTTGAATTACAATGGTTTACGCGATTTCTTGTCAGCTACCTTCGTAGTTCAAACAGATGCCCTTTTTTACCCGCGTCAACCTTCGGTGCTTTGTAACTTCTTGTTCCAAAAACACTTAGCGAGTTCAAATATCGTCACCACTTTTGAGTAGCTTGTTCCGTGACAAGAGAGCGCATTCAGGCCTTGGTTTCTAGCATTGCTGTCCGTCGACGTAATTGCCTCGGCAACTCCTTCGTTAAAAGGATCAAGCAAGCGAAGGAGTATTTGCGAATCCGCCACTGCGGTCGTTTGAATGCGGGTCAAGCTCAAAACGTTCTTTTCGCCCGCTTCACCTCAACGTTTCTTTTCCGACACCGTTAAGCAATCGTTGGAATGAGTCCTCCGTCGACTCGTATTGGTGCTCCGTTGATAGCCGATGCGAGTGGGCTGGCAACAAACGCAACCATGTTGGCAATCTCTTTTGGTTCGATCAATCTTTGGATCAACGAGGTCGGCCGATTGTCTGCCATGAATCGCTTCTCAGCCGAATCGTAGGGCTCGTCCGGGAAAAGGTTGCTGACGAATTCCTTCACACCTGGGGTTAACGTCGATCCAGGCATGACGGTGTTCACCGTAACGCAGCTTCCCTTGGTCAATTGAGCCAGACTACGCGAGACGGCAAGTTGTGCCGTCTTCGTCATCGCGTAGTGTGGCATTTCAGGAGCGGGCACCACGCCGGATTCGCTGCTGATGAAGATGATGCGTCCGGTGTTTTGCTCCAGCATTTGCTTCAGATAATGCCGTGCAAGACGCACACCGCTCATCACGTTAACGTCAAAGATGTGCTGCCACGCTTCGTCCGTCAGGTCGAAAAAATCAACCGCTTCAAAAATGCCCAGATTGTTGACCAGGATATCGATCTGCGGATGTTCGGCGATGGTTCGTGCGACGCCTTCGGCCGTCCCATTGTCGGAAACCAGTCCGATCAGGTCGGCCTTCGGTTGACTCTCGCGAATTTTTCCAATCGCCGTCTCGACGCTCGCTTCGCTGCGACCGTTGACGATGGTTGTCGCTCCTTCGGCAGCCAGGCGAGTCGCGATCGCCAGACCGATTCCGCCTGTTGATGCGGTGACCAGTGCTGTTTTATTGTTGAGTTCAAGATTCATCGAATTCTTATCCTGTTGATGTTGTGGAAGAGTGTGTTGTGTTTGGTGTCCAGGTCCAATCAGCGAATTGCGACTGGATTGATTTGCATCTGGGTTGTCCCTCTGAATTTCGCGTGACCGAGCACAAACATGAATTCGTAAACGTCGTCTTCGGCTAGATCGTCACACAGAATGTTCTCAAGCACATGGACACCGTATTCGGTTGCCAATAATTGATTGACAGGGAATGCCAGTGTGTCGTCTTCGTGCGGAACAGCTTCAAACGACCAATTATCAGCTCCAATGGCGACGACTCCTTTCTCTGCCAGGTAACGGGCAGCACCGACACCAACGCCAGGTCCGCCGGCCAGGTATCGCTTGTTATCGACGCCCATCAGTCGGGCCCAACCGGTGCGGAACAACACGACATCGCCCTTGCGAATGGCAACGCCTTGCTTCTTCGCGACTTCCTCGATGTCGGCGACGGTAAAGACAGTGCCTTCGGGAATGATCTCTTTGCCTAAGTGGGCTTTCATGTCGAGCATGACGCCGCGAGCAACCATCGGCGGAACTTTTTCGAGGCCAAGTTCCTTAACCCCCGAGATGGTCAGGAAATCGGAAACCTTGTGGCCGTTGTAGTGCATATTGTCGTTGCCGTAATGTGCCAGCCCATTGATCTGGGAACCGACTCCCGTCCAGCCGATGAGCTGGTCATCAACGTACGTAAACTTGTTTTCGCCGAAGGTACGCGGTTCGGGCTGCATCGTTTCAATTCGAAAGTAGCGGTGCCGAAAGGCGGGTGTCTTGTTATCAACAGTCATCCCGAGAGAATAGACCTTCCCTTTGGTGACCAACTTGGAGGCACTCAACACGGTTTCCGGCGTCAAGTAGTTCATCGCGCCGATTTGGTCGTCCGGCCCCCAAGGCAAGCGTTCTTTGTGCTTCTCTTGTGCGACCACCTGACCGGTCATCAATATGATGATGGCAAGACAAGCAGCCTGCATCTTTCTTGACGTTTTCATAGCGTGGGTTCCCTGGCGTTCATGGATGGGTGTCGAAGCGAATACTTCAACAGACGGGGCTGACTTGTCGCCCTTCAATGTCATGAGTTTAGGGAGGTGCCCGGGGAGCTTCTTGAACGATTTTGCGCGCCGTCAAAAGAATTGACCGCAAGGATTGACACGGGCTCAGGACCTGCGGATCGTCCCCGGCGCCTGTTCACTTTGGCATCAAAACGGTGGGTTTCTTAGCGGAAGTGCGCGAGCCATCCGAGATTTCGCGATCGATTGCGCATGACACCGGGCGGCTTCGGGGTGACGACAGCGCGTCAGGAGTTGCTCGATGGATTCACCGCCTTGGAATACGCTCCCGGCGCGACCCCGATGAATCGTTTGAAATGCCGCGTGAAGTGCGACTGGTCCGCGAAACCGGCAGCGTAGGCGACGTTAGCGAGCGTCTCACCGGCCATCAACATCTGCTGCGCACGACGCACTCGGATTTGAGAGAGATAGGCTTGGATAGGAATGCCGACCTCTTTGGAGAAGACGCGGCTTAGATACGGCGCGGAGGTCCCGGCCAACTGGGCGAGTTCATGAAGCGAGATATTCTCGCGGAATTTCGCTTCCAGGTTCTCCCTGACTCTGCGGATGTTCGCACGTCCCCGCTTTTTCGGAATGTCCGGCATGGATGCGTGCCGCACTAAAAGCTCGCAGATGGCTTCATAAAAGCTTGATTCCTGATCCAACTGCGGATCTCCGTCGTCCATCGCACGGTGAGCATGCAAAACGAGCTCCACAAGTTGCGTGTCGTCGATGACCGGGGGCAGCAACAATGGTTCGATATCACCGTTGCGGTCAAACGTCCTGACGATACTGGCGATGACGTTCGGGCCAGCATAGAGATAACGCCACGCTCCGGTAGCCGTGCACGAATGCACTTCATTGGGGTGAATGACAAGCAGCTTCTCCGGTCCGGTGAAGTATCGCTGGCCACGATAGAAAAACGTCCCCGTCCCGCCTTCGGAAACGCCCAGTTTGTATTCAGGGTGTGAGTGATTCGGCCAAGTGTGTTCGACCGACTCCCATCGATGCACCGTAATCCCGTCATCGGCAGAACCGCGAACTTTGAAATGCTTCACTTTTAACCCGGAAGCCATATTGTCCTCGGTGGCGATTCAAACGACGTGTAAGGCAACGGAAGTTTACGTCGCGGGATGAGGGCGAACAAGCAGGACGAGGGGTGCCCTGTCGGGGGCTTTCTATTCCATACGGGAAACGCCACTAAACCGCTAACACCCGACATCGAGAGATAACACCACCTGCAACATTCTAACGAGGCAGTGCCTCAGACCATGCGAGCTGACGCTCGGAACCGCTCCGTTGTCGCTCCGAAAACTTGACTCAACTGCAACAAGTTCCGTTCAATAGGCAGTGCTAACAGCGGTCTGAACCGCCTATCTATAAGTTTCACTGCTGTCTCCGGGGCGGAATCGGGACGGCTCAAAACAGTTAAACGCTTGCATCGGTGTTCCGACCAATGCGCGAAGTTGCACCGCCCATTCTCCTCGTTAGTACTGCAGACAGATTACGTAAGTACGGCCGTAACTTGTCTGCACAACAGCGGCTGCGTTGTTTGCAGCTCATCGACACCTCGGTGAAAAAGTTCTAACGGTGTCCAGTCGCCCCGACTTGAAATCAAGACAGCCAGCTACGTTAACTTGTGGTTGGTTGTTTCTTGTTGAGTAGCAACCGTTTTTGTCTCCTCTGGCCGGGTCAAACGAATGCCCTGCCTCGGCGTCTTACGATATCGCGTTCCGTCGCGTCTTGATCGGGAACCGTTTCGCCAGTTCCAATCCTGTTGCTTCTTTCACGCGATGCAACGACATCACGTTTTAGTGACCGGATGTGCATCGGCGCGATTGACTGAACGCATCCCTGAACTGCGGGAGGCAATCTCGCCGACGCGAGTTATGGTCGAACGCAAATTGCTGAGGCCGATGCAACTGACTTCATGGACAAACCACTGTTCGTGTGGACGGTCTTACCGCTGAATGTTACGCGATTGGTATGTTATTAACTCCGTTCGCGCGGTTCGGGGCCCATCGGGAGAGCTGCTGGTTTCAATCCACGGCATCAATCCTCGGTCACTTTGTTGTGGCCAGGGCTTGGGCCGTTGACGTGGTGCTCAATCCGGAAACGACTGTGAAGCAATCGGACGCGGCGGTTGCACTTATCGTCGTTTCTGCGGGAACCGGCTGTCATGCGGTTCCCATCGAATTGGGTGGTTACTTCGTCGATGATGTCCAGCTCACGGCGATCAGGCAACCGACTCTACCCATTCGCTTCGTGAAGTAGAATTGTTTCTCTCACATCTGCTT
Organism: uncultured Pirellulaceae bacterium; assembly: GCA_963975425.1. Lineage (GTDB taxonomy): Bacteria > Planctomycetota > Planctomycetia > Pirellulales > Pirellulaceae > CAXBGS01. The sequence continues at coordinate 711,606 of CAXBGS010000001.1, read as the reverse complement.
TCAGGAATATGATGATTCGGATCATTCTCACTGCTTGTTTCATGGGATTTCTGTGCAGCGAATTGCACGCTCAGGATTCGAACGAGCCATCGACGCATGCTACCGCAGCCAACGTGATCGTTTACGCGAAGCTCGGCCTGTGCAGAGACGAGTTCGCTAGCTACGACCACTTCTCGCCGGCGCTCTACGTGCGCGAGATGCGGCGAATGAAGGGTTTGTACGTCATCAGCCAAAAAGACATTCTCGAAGCACCGAAGAAGGACGACCCGATCGCTATTTCGTCTTTTCCGATCGATTCACATGGTGTTCAACGCATTGCGCTGAACGTTGGTGGCGTAGTCAACGAGGGGACGATTTTCCCTGTGAGAAGAATTCCGGGACAGGGATACGCCTGCCATCTGCCGTACCGCTCGGTGCTGCTGAAACCTGACCAGTGCGACAACCTGCTTGTTCCCGTCGCGTTCTCATGCACGCACGTCGGCATCTCTTCGCTGAGGATCGAAGATGCGTGGATGGCCATCGGCCAGGGAGTGGGCGTCGCAGCTGCACTGGCCGCGAAAAACAACATCACGGTGCAGGAACTCGAATACGACAGTCTGCGCGAGCGACTGCCGGTACAGAAGCAGTTTCTGGATCTGACAGAGGAATCTGATGCGTCGCCGTCCGGCGGCTCCATTCCCGCAACGTCGGATCCGGGAATGGTACTCGATGACTCAGCGGCAATGCCGGCAGGCAACTGGTCCCGGTCAACGAATTTTGAACCACATGTTAAAAATAGATACGTCTTCAGCGGTGAAAGAGGTTCGAAGTCAAAAGGCGACGGAGCGGCGACGGAAAGGCGACTGCGACCTTTTGATTCGAAGTTCCGAAATCCGGACGCTACCCGTTGCTGATGGCTTACTCGGCTCACGAAACCCGAGCGACGAATGTTCCCCTCAGTGTCTCGTCGGGCTCTCAGTGCAAAGACTTTGTGGTTGACCAAGCCGATTCACTTCCCAGAGGTAAGCACTTTCGCCCGATCGACGCGGTGGACCTGGTGTCGCACACAGAGACGATTATTCAGATCACAATCTGCAGTACCGTCGGATTCGTGATTTTGGATGCGCTGCAACTGCTGGCCATCGAAGGCGAGTCGAAATAGAGTGAACAACACCCCCAAAGACCTGCGAGAACAGACCATGAATACACGAATCAACCGCCGGCGATTCCTTCGCGGGACGGGAGCACTGATTGCGCTGCCCACGCTTGAATCTAATGGTTTTCGCCGCTTTGCTTCGGCAGGCTCAACTACTCCCGTCGCTCCGCCCAAACGCTGTGTCTTTCTCAGCATCGGCTTCGGCGTGACCAAGGAGACCTGGTTTCCTGACCAAGCCCATACCGGCAGCGACTACGAACTCTCTGAGGGACTCTCCCCGTTGGCACGCCACAAGTCGGACATCACCGTGGTGCAGGGATGCTCGAACCAGTTCACCAACGAAGCTCACTGGGGCAGCACCTTCTGGCTGACGGGGGCCAATCGCTATTCCGTGCCCGGCCAGAACATGGCCAACAGCATCTCGGCCGACCAGGTCGTCGCACAGCATCTGGGCCAGGACACTCGATTTTCCTCGATCCAGCTCAACGCTGCCAGTCTGGAGGGGCACGGTCCCGGGCTGTCGCTGGCATGGGATCAGCGAGGTAAACCCGTCGCCGGCCAGGACGACCCGGTACAGGTTTTCCATAAGCTGTTCTCGCCCGATGACATGCCGCTGGAACAACGCCAGGCCGCCATCACCGAGAACCGTAGCGTCCTGGACGCTGTCGTCACCCAGGCCAGACACGTCCAACGCGGCCTCTCCAAAACCGACACCGACAAGCTCGACGAATACTTCCAGGGCATCCGCGACATTGAGACACGGCTGAACAAAGACGAAGCCTGGCTTGACGTTCCCAAGGCCAAGGCGCCACTTGATGAGCCAGAACTCGGACTGAAGGGGAAGGCTGAGATCGAGATCATGCAGGACCTGATCGTTGCCGCGTTGCAGACCGATAGCACGCGATCGTTGACTTATCGCATGCCCGGTCAGAGCCTGCTGCAGAGTCTTGATCTCAAGCCCAGTTCTCACAATGTGAGCCATTACTCACCCGGCGAACGCATGGAGGCCTCCAAGGTGCGCGACAAGGTCCACAGCGAATTACTGGCTCGACTGATCGACAAACTCAAAGCAACGGAAGAAGCCGACGGATCAAGCCTGTTCGATCACACCGCGGTGGCCTTCGGATCGAACATCAGCTCCATCCACTATTTGACCAATTGTCCGACCGTCCTCACCGGTGGCGGAGCCAACCTGAAACTGGGCCAGCATCTTGTTCTGCCGAAAGACACACCGCTGTGCAATGTGTGGTTGACGATGCTGCAGGGAATGGGCATCAACGCCCAGCGACACGGCGACAGCACGGGTGTGGTGAAGGAGTTGCAGGGATGACGGGCTCGCACAAAGGCATGAACCCACAAAGAAAAGCACATGTCGAGCATATTCCGTTGTGGCTTTGTGACTTCGTGCGAGAAGCAAAGAAACCAACATGAAAGAAGAACTTGAAAGTGACCGACATCCGTCTTGGTTTGCTGATCAACTTTGGCCGAGGCATTGCTGAAAGACGGAAACAAACGCATTGCAAATTGAGATTCAAAACAAAGAATGATGCCCATGGCTCCTCGATCCATCTCTCCAGCTGACCTTCGTTCCTTGATGTCTTTGTGTGAGCTCTTGTATCTGCGTCGCCACTTTATGATCTCGCACAAAGACACGAAGGCACAAAGGACAGCCCTCACCGCTTGCATGATCTGCATGCTGACTTTGTGTTTTTGTGACTTCGTGCGAGCTAATCCGCCCGAAGCGAAGCTTCCGGAGAAACATCTGGCCTTTCTCAAGGCGCATTGCTACGACTGTCACGATTCGGTCACGCGCGAAGGCAAAGTCGATCTGGAAACACTACCGCTGAGCATCACAACGCTCCAGCAGGCAGAGCTGTGGCAGAAGGTTTTGAATGCGCTGAACTCCGGCGAGATGCCGCCGGAGGATTCTCTGCAACCTGGCAATGATGAGAAAGCGGACTTCCTTGATGATCTCGCCGGTACCATGGTCTCCGCGCGCCGGGCTTTGTCGGACTCGGGCGGCATGATCACCATGCGTCGGCTCAACCGTCGTGAGTACCGCAACACCATCGAGCAGTTGACCGGTGTCAAAGTCGATGTCAATTCACTCCCCGCCGACGGCGGGTCGGGCACTTTTGATACCGTGGGCGCATCGCTGTTTCTCTCCAGCGATCAGATCGAGCAGTACCTCAAGCTGGGACGCCAAGCAATTGACGAGGCCTTCGAGTGGCAGACGGCTCGGAAAACAGCGTCGACAGAATCCACGATCATCCGAGTCGAGCCCGAAAAGACGATCAATCCAGCGAACGAAAAAGAGATCGCCGACATTGAGGACGAATATGCCCGCTTCACCCGCTGGCAAAAGGGAGTGGATGAAGCCGCGAAGACTCCCGAGAATCAGGCGAAGATTGCAGAGATTCGCAAGACGGATCGCCTCATCGATCACCCCATCCGTTTCTACGCTTATGCCGACCGCCTGGAGGGAACCCCCGATCCGAAAGAGTTTGGTTTTCGCGACTCGCCAAAAGCCGCAGGCGGTCATCCCGAGGGAGACCGCCGCAACTTGGCCTATCACAAACACTACGCCGCTTTGCCGCATCGTGATCGCGGCGCTTATTTGAAGCTCGCTCACGGCACCGGTCGCGTCATTGTTCCCACGAAGAAAAAGCAACTGCCGCCCGGCAGCTATGTCTTGCGCGTGCGTGTCGGTGCAGTGAACGGGACGCCAGCCTCGCGACGTTTCATCCAGGTAGGGCATCCTCAGCGCCAAATCGAGAGCAGAAACTGGGGACTCGAGGGACCGGCCATCAGCACTCATCAAGTCAACGGAACCATCGAGAACCCGGAAACGATCGAAATCCCTCTTGAGGTCACCTCCAATACGATTCGCGAGTTCGCGGTGCAGGAGAAGCAGCCCAACAACGGCAACCTGAAGGCGCTTTGGGATGCGCACAACAAGTTGAAGAAAGAGAACGGCTACGGCCATCCGCCCGCCATCTGGATCGACTGGGTCGAACTGGAAGGACCGCACAGCCCGTCCACTACCAGCAACTGGAAACAACGCCGTGAGGTTGAGGAACATGCCAACGCTAAGGTTGGTGGCACGTACAACGGCTACTTCAAAGGCGGGCATGACAACGCCAAAGCGTTTCTGGAAACCGGCAAGCCGCAGAAAGGCATCGTCGATGAACAGGAAGCAAAGTTTCGCATTCGAGCGTTTCAAGAAAACGGTCCGACGTACCGTCGCTACCTCGACGATCCACTCACGCAGACCGGATCGTTCCTGACGATTTCTAACTTGAACAAGGAGGAGTTCATCGCCCTGCCTCCGGAGCAACCGTCTGGTTGGCGAGAGACAGAACATGTCGTCGACGAGCTGCCCCCCGGCGACTACCGGCTGCGGTTCCGTATCGGCGCCGTCGAAGGCACATCCAAGGACCGACACTTTGTCGATCTGGGCTGCGTGCCTGAAAAAGGACAATTCAACCACCTGGCCACCTTTCAGGTGACCGGCTCGACGAACGCGCCCCAGATCATCGAAATGCCCGTGTCACTTACTCAGGCCGGTCCTCGCAAGTTTGCGCTCCGCGAAAAGCGTGATCCCAAGGGTGATTTGGCCCGCTACCGAGCGGCTCGGGCAAAAACCGGTGTTGGCCCTGCTCCCGCGTTGTGGATCGACTGGGTCGAGTGGGAAGGCCCGCTGTCGAAAGCGGAAATATCTTCGCCGCTTCAGGTGATTCTCGAATCACATATAGGCGCGCGGTATCGTCGCGAAAGTCGTCAAGACTTTCGGCACTCAGCCGCAGCCGAAACGCTTGACGAGTTTCGCGACACGAAAACCGAGTCGCAGCGCGCTCGCGGTATCCTCAGCGAGTTCGCGGAGAGCGCGTTCCGCGGCGCCAAGCCGGACGCAGTGTTCATCGATAAGCTTCTGGCAATCTACGAGAGCCGTCGCAAGACCGGCGACTCCTTCGATACCGCCATCCGCTTGCCCGTTAGCATCATTCTCGCCTCACCGGGATTCCTCTACCTCAATGAGCCGGGCGACGCGGACCATCGCCGCCGGCTCACGGATCGCGAGCTCGCCGTGCGCATGGCTTACTTCCTCTGGAGTGCCCCGCCCGACCAAGAGCTACTCGACCTGGCGAAGCAACGAAAACTGAGCCAACCGGAGATCCTGCGCCAACAGATCGATCGGCTGATTGCCGATTCCCGTTCCGACGAGTTTGTCGCTGGCTTTGTGCACCAGTGGCTCGATATGGAGCGCCTCGACTTCTTTCAGTTCGATACCACGCTGCATCGCGACTTCGACGAAAGCACTCGCTCCGCTGCTCGCCAGGAGGTCTACCACTCCTTCGCCTACCTGCTTCGTCAGAGGATCGTAGAAGAAAACCCGAAGCGTCAGCGAGGGAACGACTCCACCGGCATCCCTCGCTCACGCGTCGCGTTGCCAGGTCAACCAAACAGCGATGTTGGTCGCCTCGGCCAACTGTTGAAGAGCAACTACGTTTTCGTCAATGGACTGCTGGCCAACTACTACGGCATCGACGGCGTCACGGGAGATCAGTTCCAGAAAGTTTCCCTGCCAGAAGGTTCTCCGCGCGGTGGACTCCTCGGCATGGCCGCGATTCACGCCATGGGCAGCGACGGCGTCGTCAGCAGCCCGGTCGAACGCGGTGCCTGGGTGCTACGCCATTTGTTGAATGACCCGCCGCCGCCTGCGCCGCCCAACGTTCCGCAAATCTCACGTCTGGAAGGCCAGGTCCTGACCACACGCGAGCGACTTCTGGCACACCAGGAAGAAGCGCAGTGCGCTAGCTGTCACCGCAAGATCGATCCCATCGGCTTCGGCCTGGAAAACTGGGGCGCCGCCGGAAAGTGGCGAACGGAAGACAGTTATCAAATGAGAGACAGCCGAGGTCGAGGAGTCGGTAAGCGAAAGACGTGGGCGATCGACGCCTCAGGAGCATTCCACGAAGGCGCGGCGTTCAACGACTACCATGAGCTGCGCGACCTCATCGCCGAACGCGAAGGCGACTTCGCCCGCGGCTTCACCGAACACCTGATCGAATACGCTTTAGGACGTCCGTTCGGATTCACCGATGAGGACTTGGCGAACGAAATCGTTAGCTCCGCAAAGACCAAACAGTTTGCCGTCAGCGAATTTATTCACTCGCTCGTTCAAAGCAATGCGTTCCGAACAAAGTGAAAAGGTCGCCCGAAGCGTAAGCGAGGGATTTGGCTCTCACCAAGACATGAATACACCAAGACACGAGGACACAAAGATAAATCGATGAAGACTCACTCGGCATCTGCCAAACCCCTTTGCGTCTTCGTGCCTCTGTGCGCGATCCTGTCTTGTGCCACTGCTGCGACCGCTGCCAATCCGCCATCCTTCAAGTCTCAGCTGTTTACGAAAGGAACGCTGGTCTACTCGGACGACTTCGGCGGGGAATACAACCGAGAACGATGGGGTGCCCCGAAGAAAGACAGGCAAATCAATGATGGCAAGCTCGTTGTGACGGCACAATTTGAATCCAAAGAAGAGGCGATGAAAGCGCTGCGGCGCGATCATCACCTCGGTCTGGAACCGGTCATCCACCTCAATCGAATCCCGGAAAAATTCGTCTGTCACCTGCGCTACAAATTCGAGACCGAAAAGCTCACACCCGGCAGACCCAGTTTTCAAATCGGCCACCATATGATCACCTTAGGCTACTTTGAAGGAGGAGGCCATCGAATCAAACTGCCGGATGGCCCCGTGTTCACCGAACCTGAATCAGGCATGAAGCTTGGTCAATGGATCGACTTAACCATCGAATATCAAAAGGGTGAGTTAGTCATCGGCGTTAACGGTTCCAGCAAGACCTACAAACACGAGGCGGTAACGATCATCAACGAAAAGGATAAACTCGGGCCAAGGTTTACTTTCAAGGGAGGCCCGAATAGTCAGATCGTGTTTGACTCGGTCCGTCTCTGGGAATGCGAAGAGTGACCGTATTTGGATTCGTCTCCGCTGCGAAACGGCACTATCCACAAGCTTGGTGTCCGTCCTCAACAAGGCTGACGATCCGATACTTGGCACGCATGAAACAATTGCGCCGAAGAGCTGATCGCGCCGCGAAGAAAACGTTCAATCGCTGTCTTGCTGCCACGACTAATCAATCGAAACAGAAAAAGTCGATCCTCGCACGGCTGCGTGTTCTTTCATTGGTGCTGGTCTGGTCGTGGCCACGTTCAGCACATCTCACCATGCTGCATCCGGTCGCAGTCGCGGCAGTTCGCGTTTTCTCCTCGCTGACCTGGGCTTTCATGCCGCGACCGGCCAAAGAATCGCGTCTTAGGCAGATCCTCGTCCACTGAAATCAATATAGATGCCGACACTTATGAATGCCTGCGAGTCGATTCCGAACAACCCGGGTCGATATCTAGAGATCGCCCCGCGAATCCCAGGGGCAGTCGTGACGGGTTATAACCCCTCGACAATGAGACCGCGATAAACGGCACCGCGGAAACGATGCCGAGCCGCTTCCTGGTAGGCTGGGCTGTCGTACCACGCGCGGGCTTCTTCCACCGTTGGAAACTCCGCGATGACAACGCCTTCGACGTCTGGCCCCTCCAAGGTCACGTGATGACCGTATGCGGCCAGTGCTTTGATCGGCTGGTTTTCCATCGCGGCAGGTGCTTTGCTCCAGTACGTTTCCAGCTCCGATTTGTCGATCGTCTTTTCACGGATGAACACAATGTAAGCAGTCATGGATGCTCCTTTATTGATTTGAAATCGCTAATTGGCGTTGATTATCGTAGGCCGCCGGATGCCAGGATGACTTCGCCCGTCAGCCAGGCGGAATCATCGGACGCAAGGAAAGTGACCACCTTGGCGATATCTGACGGCGTCCCGATGCGGCCGAGCGGTGTCATCGCGACCAACTGGCGTTCGAATTCGCTGCCGGCACCGTACAATCCAGCCGACTTCGTCCCGTCACTCAACGTCGCGCCGGGGTTTACCGAGTTGACTCGGATCCTGCGAGAGGCCAATTCCTTGGCGAGCACTCTCGTGATCGCATCAAGCGCACACTTGCTGGCCGCGTAAATTGAATAGCCGGGCGGACACATCTGCGAGGCACCGGAGCCGATGTTAACAATGCTGCCGCCGTTAGGACCGAAGAAGTCGAGCGATTCGCGGATCACTGCCATTGGGCCGAGCACGTTTGTATTGAATTCCCGGTGGAACTCTGACTCGGTGAATTCCTCGAGGCGCATCGTCTGGTAGACTCCCGCGTTGTTCACCACGATGTCGACGGGGCCGAAGGCGCCGGTGACTTCGTTAACCATTCGACGAACGTCCTCCGAATCCGACACATCGGCCTGAATTGCAACGGCTTGCCCGCCCTCTACTGTGATCTCCTGCACCACGGCATCCGCCCCGGCTTTGTCCGATGCGTAGTTAACGGCAACGGTCGCCCCTGCCCTAGCCAGGTCTTTGGCAATGCCTGCCCCGATCCCCTTCGATCCACCGGTGACCAGAGCCACCCGCTTGTTCAAGATCAACATGATTTGCGTCCTCACCACCAGAAATAGACTGTTTCACAATGGCATAGACACAATGAAGGAAACACTGTGACAAGCATCGGGCCGATTTCTTCAGTTCAGCTTTAGGGTCGCGCGAACCTCTGGAAGATCAAGCAATTGCCGTAGCCACCCAGTCTGCTCCGTAGGCTCAAGGAACGGGTGGTCACGAAAGATGGCGGCGAAAGAACGGTCGGCCACATCGTCGATCTCGCGAGCGGTCCTTGCGGCCGCGTCATGGATCCGCTGGACGTGACGAGCGGCGAAAAGCAGGTTTCCAGGGTCGACGTGCCCTGCTTCGATGAATCCCTTTGTTTTCTTGGGACAGCGGCAAGGGTTACTCGCATTGACGAGACCGCATTGATGATTCATGAACTGGTATAGATCACGACGGGCGCGGGCGAGGCACTGGCGGAAATTGTCGGCCGTCATTTCCATGACTTCGCTGCCGACGGTGTCGCTAGCGCCAATGATTTCCCCGAGCGTGAAGATCAGTCGCTGTCGTCGATCCAGGCAAAGCAGCATGCCCATGGTGCAGGCAATTTTGGCTTCCTCGATCAACAGCGGCACGTCTACCGGCACGCTCTTTGGATCGGGTAAGTCGAGATCGGGAGTGCTGTCGATAGCGTCCGCGTAGGTGGAGAAAGATAAAGACGTGGTCTCGCCGCCGCGGCGTTTCATGTTGAGAACGTGATTCGCCGTAATGCGGTAGAGCCACGTCCGGAATCTGCTGTCGCCACGATACGTGCTGAGTCGCGTGAGGACCTTGATCAGTACTTCCTGCGTCACTTCTTCAGCATCCTGTGGAGTGAAGACCATGCGCACGGCAATGTTGTAAATCCATGCTTGATGTCGCAGAATCAACCTTTCGAGTGACGTACGGTCACCGTTGTTGGCTTGGCAAACCAACACGGCATCCTCAGGATCATCGTCTGCGACTTCTGAAAAAGGATTGTGCATCGAAGACCTCGTCGGATGCTGGTTCCGGCCATTCTACGTGAAGGCAGCACGTTACCGACTTAGACACATCCCAGGAGAGACTGTGACAGCATGGAAGTGAGATTCTGGCCCCGTTCATCTCAACAGTTATCTGCAGAGGGAAGTGATCGGGCGGCGACTGAGGCAGTTGCTTCAAGCGCCGAGGCGGATGCGCCTCCCGCGGCCTGCACCGAAAGACCATATGAAACCGTGGCGACGTACGATGCCAAGTTCACGGCGTCGATGCCGGAGGGGAGTTCACCCTCCGATTCGGCTCTTTCGAATCGATCCTTCAAGGCCGCTTCGCCCTTGCGCCTCTGCTTGGCCATCGCCCGCTGGATGTCCTTAGCCATATCGCCACAGGCAAGCGCCCCCTGAACCAAAAAACACCCCTTCGGATTTCGTGGGTTGCAGATCACGTTAATGCAGCCCGCCCAAACTTTCTCGGCAACCGCTCGAGCCGTGGGCTCCTCCAACGCAGGCGTGATGTAGCACGCGTGCGCTTCCACATATCTGGCCAGGGCCTGATGAAAGAGCGATTCCTTGTCTCCAAAAGCCGAGTACAGGCTGGGGCGGTTGATTCCCATCGCCTCGGTCAGGTCTGTCAGCGACGCACCTTCGAATCCCTTACGCCAGAATACTCGGAGCGCGCGGTCAAGTGCTTGGTCCTTGTCAAAGCTCCGGGGGCGACCCACTGACATCGCATCTATCTCCTTTTTGACAGTTTTGTACCAATCAGTATGTTACTTCGCTTGACCGCGAAAAGGTAGATACATACATTTCATACCGTTCGGTACATAATCGCAGTGGTGGCCTACAGGAGTGCAATCATGGCAAAGCGGTTGGCAGGCAAGGTGGCGATCGTTACGGGTGCATCGAAGGGGATTGGTGCGGAGATAGCGAGGCAGTTGGCGGCAAACGGTGCTGCCGTGGTTGTGAACTATTCGTCCAGCAAAGATGCCGCAATTGCGGTCGTCGAACAGATCACCAAGGCAGGTGGAAAGGCAGTTGCGGTTCAGGCGGACGTTTCGAAGGAAGCGGACGTCCAGCGATTGTTCGCGGAGTCTTCGGAAGCGTTTGGACGCGCGGATATCCTGGTCAACAACGCGGGTGTCTATGAATTCAACCCGATCGAGGAGATGACCGAGACGCACTATCGACGCCTGTTTGATCTGAACGTGCTCGGACTGCTGCTCACGACGCGAGAAGCGGTCAAGCAGTTTGGATCCGAAGGCGGCAACGTCATCAACATCGGCTCGGTCGCGGCGACTGCGGCGCCTCCCACCGGCGCCGTTTATAGTGCCACCAAGGCCGCGGTGGACACCATCACGATGTCTCTCGCCAAGGAACTTGGCCCTCGAAATATTCGAGTGAATTCGGTCAATCCAGGGATGGTCGAAACCGAGGGTACGCATGCTCAAGGTATTACCGAAAGCGACTGGGCAAAGCAGGTTGCCCAGCAGACTCCTCTCAGGCGACTCGGTCAGCCAGACGATATCGCCCCGGTCGTGGCCTTTGTTGCTTCCGACGAAGCTCGCTGGGTAACTGGCCAGGCAATCAACGTATCCGGTGGCGATCGCTAATCATCACATGTTGGTTGTGCCTGCTCAGCCGTACAGCGCTGAAACGATTGCCCCCTTGGGAGGGCCCATGCAAATCTGTTGGCAAATTCGCTGCTCTCCTGCGTCTGTCCATCTGTCACGCGTAGAATGACGGCAGGAAATCACGGCGAGCGATATCCTTTGGCTTTGTTGGCTGATTTGCATTCCGATTCACTTTAATTACGGGACGGACCAATGAGCTTTGTGACGAGCACCGATGGAGCAGACATCTTTTACAAAGACTGGGGCGACCCCGACGCTCAGCCCATCGTCTTTCATCATGGCTGGCCGTTAAGTTCCGACGATTGGGATTCTCAATTGTTGTACTTCCTGTCCAAAGGTTATCGCGTTATCGCGCACGATCGTCGCGGCCATGGGCGATCCAGTCAGGTTGGCGGTGGGCATGACATGGATCACTATGCCGCCGACGTAGCCGCAGTGGTCAAGCACTTGGATCTGCGAGACGCCATTCACATCGGCCACTCAACGGGAGGCGGCGAAGCGGCTCGTTATGTTGCCCGACATGCGGACGGACGTGTTGCAAAGCTTGTACTCATTGGCGCCGTTCCGCCGCTGATGGTGAAAACACAGAACAACCCGGGTGGGCTGCCGATGGAGGTGTTTGATGGCTTCCGTGAGCAGTTACTGACAAACCGGGCGCAATTTTACTGGGACGTCGCCAGTGGGCCTTTCTACGGCTTCAACCGTCCGGACGTGACTCCCGCACGACCTGTGATGCAGAACTGGTGGCGTCAAGGAATGATGGGCGGAGCGAAAGCGCATTACGACGGCATCAAAGCTTTCTCGGAAACGGACTTTACCGACGACCTGAAGGCGATCGACGCGCCAACGCTTGTCTTGCATGGGGATGATGACCAGATCGTGCCGATCGCCGCATCCGCGTTGCTCTCGGTGAAACTTCTCAAGATGGGGACACTCAAAATCTATGAGAAGTTCTCACACGGAATGTGCACAACAAACGCTGATGTCATTAACGCTGATCTACTCGCTTTTATTCAGGGTGAATCAATCGACACTTGAGCCGATGCAGAAACACGCTTGCCCAAAAAATTCGCTTGAGGTACCCGTTCAGTGAAGCGAACTTGGAATCGGCGTGTTTTACCTGCAGCGACTAAAAGGTTGAGTGGATCTGCTGGTTGAGCTTGTTTTGGTCGGAGCAATCTTATTGCCGAATTGACTGAGACGCTATTCGCTCAGTGCGGTCTCTCGCTTCTCCAGCATAGTTTTTCCAGTGCTTCGGCCTGTTTCGATCAGGCGCGCGTCGATTGTCAGCAGAGATGCGGCTCGGCACTCGATAAGCGGTGCGGTGAAGCAAACCTAGATCGACCCACGTGGTGATCCGACTAGGTGACCGGTGTTGGTGCTCTATGGCGTTGGTATGGAATATTGGCCGGGTAAACAGGGACTCCCAAGTAAGCTTTGCCAACTGTGGCCGCGCCGATGTTGTCAATCTTCATGGTTTGTCATTCCGTATTCAGATCGATTGAAAAGCGACGAGATGCCGCGGACGCGTTTGGTTTTTTGTGGGCCGTGCTGCCGGTGACAGCTTTAGGCCGATTGAACGAATTGTGGAATCGTCGCTGTTTGGTTGCTCGGTGTTGCCACGGGTGACACATCATTGGCATCGGTTTTCCGGGTCAGTTCAAACACCATGCTGAGTACCACGGGGACGAGAAACATGGTGAAGATGGTCGAAACCAGCAGGCCGCCCGTGATGACGGCTCCGAGTCCTCGATACAGTTCGCTGCCGGGGCCGGTCAGGAAGACCAGCGGAAGCATGCCGCCGACGCTGGTGAGGGTGCTCATCAGGATCGGACGGACGCGACTGGAAACCGATTGGACGATCGCTTCGTTGGAATCGCTACTGACCGGATTGCCATCTTCGTCGACTCCTTTGTCTCGGAAGTTCAACGCTTGGTGGACGATCAGGATCGCGTTATTGACCACGACGCCGGCCAGGATCACAAAGCCAAGAATCGTCAGAACGTCCATGTTTTGCACGGGCAGGTAACGGTCGGCCGCAGTCCAGTTGTGAACCAGAGCGAGACCGATGAAACCTCCGAGCGTTGCAAGTGGAACGCTGATCATGATGACAACGGGGTATGTCCAACTTTGAAAGAGAACGACCATCAACAGGTAGACGACGACGAACGCGAGAAAGAGGGAGCTGCCAATCGTGCCGACCACCGAACCGTCGCCCATCAACGCGGTTCGGATTTCGGCAAGGTTACCGGCTGAACCTGCGAAGGCGACATCGACTCCAGGAGGGATTTTTCCGCCATCGCGTAATTGGTCGACTTTGGCGTGGAGTTGTTCGACGACGGTTGCCAGCGCGACATCTGCCGGAGGTGTGAACTCCAGAGTGACAGCTCGCTGTCGGTTCACGTGACGGATTTGATCCTGCACGCGGACGCGTTGCACATCCGCGATGCTGGCCAAGTCGATGACTCCATCACGGCGCGTGGCGACGGGTGCGTTCATCATGTCGTAAACAGGTGAATCGCCGAGCGAGTTGGCGTTGATGATCTTCATGTCTTTCAGTTCCCCACTGCGCTCGAAGCGACGAGGAATGATGATGCCATCGCCGGATGCCTGCGTTGCCAAACCGACGTCGCGACGAGTCAGCCCGGCGTCCTGCAGTCGTTCGTCGATCGGGGTGACCCGGATTTCGGGTGTTGGTAATGTGAAGTTGGCGGGAGACGGGTTCGTACTCTGCTGGCCATAGTCGGCAACCAAGTCACCGAGCAAAACGTTGGCCGACGAAATGACTTCCTCCAACGAGTCGCCGACCACGTCGATCTTGATCGCGGCACCGGTCGTGCCTCCGGTGCGAAAGAGTGGAAATTGAAACGCGAAGAATGGCGTGTCGGGGGCGGCTCCGTCTCCCATCGCCTGGGCAAGCAGCGGCAAAGCGTCAGGTGTCTTCGTAGCTTCGATTGGAATGGCAACCTGGAAGATACGGCCTTCGCGTGCGACCATGAAATAATGATCCAGCAGCGGAGCCTCAACGGTTTGATCACCTTCGCCCGTGGGCACACGAATGTTGGATGCGGCGAGCGGATTCGGCCAGCCTCGCCGTTTTTCCTCGATAGCGAATCGGTCGCCAGCAGCTTCCCAGGTGGGTGAAAGTTTAGGCTCGATGCGTTTGCCGATCTCAAACAGTTGGTCGACACTGTACCCGGGCGGCGGAACCATCACGCTGAAGATAACGTTGCGGTTCCCTTTGGGCAGGTAATCGAGCGGTGGAACGAGATAAGCGATCCCGGCGATCGTAACGGCGGCGAACAGGACGGTCGTCGCCAGTCGTCGGAACCATCCGCCGATCAGCCACCCCACGATGCTGCCAAGGATTGCGGGCAGATCGGTGAGTCGATGGATTGCCGAGGCGATGTTGTTGAAAAGTCTGCGGAGACGACTCGGATTCACGCGATTCGTGACGGCGTCTTCGATTGCGACGACGTGATCATTCTGCCGCCGGTTCGTGCGTGTTTTGTGCGGCTTCAACAGTACGCCTGCAGCCGAAGGTACGACGGTGAGCGATACGATCAAACTTAATCCGACCGCCGCCATGATGGCCAACGCGATGTCACGAAAGAGTTGTCCTGCCGCTTCTTCGATCAACAAAACGGGAATGAAAACGATCAACGTTGTGAGCGTCGAAGCCAAAACGGCTCCACCCACTTCCTGCGTTGCTTCGTAAGCCGCCTGTTTCGGAGAGCTTCCCGATTGTAGGTGCCGGAAGATGTTCTCGATCACCACAATCGCGTTGTCGACGACCATTCCAACAGCAAACGCCATCCCTGCCAGCGAAATGATGTTGACGCTGCGGCCCAACGCCAGCAAGACCACAACCGTTCCGACCACCGAAAGCGGAATGGCGATCGCGATGATTCCAACACTGCGGATGCTTCTTAGGAACGCAAGCAGAACAAACGTCGCCAGAATGCCGCCGACAAGAATATTGCTTTGCACCAGAGACAGTGAGTCTTTGACATAGGTCGATGAGTCCCATGTCTGGACGAGTTCCAACTTAGCATCATCGTTAAGTTGTCCGTCCGCTTTCAATATGGTTGCCTGTTGTTCAAGCAATCCGCCCACGCCATTCATCTTGGCAATTTCGGCTTGCAACTCGTTCATTGTTTCGAGCATGTTGCCGCCAGTTTCCAGTTGGAAATTGAAAAACGGCATCAGGTTTCCACGAGCCCGCACCCATTCGGTTAGCTCCTTGAATCCGGCTTGTACTTTGGCCACGTCGCGAACATAAATCGGTCCGGATTCGGTTCGCTCGATGACAAGATTTTCAACGGAGGCGGAATCCTCGAATCGTCCTTGCGTTCGGACTCGCAAGTCGTTCTTTCCGTCAGTGATTTTTCCGGCCGAATAGTTTGCGTTGTTGACTTCGAGTGCGGTGATCAGATCGGCATAGGTCAACCCACGCGCAGCCAGAGCTGTCGGGTCGACGATGACTTGAATTTCCGACTCGCGTGCACCGAGCAAACCGACCTGCGAAATACCAGGAATCCGCTCGAACACCGGGCGCATGCGGCGGTCCATGAAATCGAAAAGCGTGGTATTGTCAAAGTCCGGATCGGTGCTGCTCAAGCCCACCCAGGCGATGTAATCAACGCTTTCTGGGTCCACGGCGTCGATCCTGGGCTCGTCGACTCCTTCCGGATAGCGGGGGACTTCGCTGAGCTTCTGGTCGACTTCGCTCATCGCCTTGTTGATGTCAGTCCCGGTGCGGAACTGCAACCGTACGGCCCCTCGACCGCTGCGAGCGATGCTGGTCATTGATACCAAGTTGGTGACGTCACCCAAGTACTTTTCTTGTTGCTCGATGACGTCCGATTCAATTTCTTCAGCGGACGCGTTCTCCCACGCCGTGCCAACAGCGATGACCACGGAATCGACTTCAGGAGCCATCCGAATCGGCACGTTTCGCATCGCCAACATGCCGGTGATGACGGCAAGAATGACCGCGACGGCAACAGTGATGGGGCGGGCGACGGAGGCTTTGATAAGGTTCATGGTCTTCGTTCCGTTTGCATCTGGTACGACTTGGTTGGAATCTCGGCTGCCCATGGAGTGGACCAGCTTTTTCTGAGCGGCTCCGCGGGAAGCCAGCAATTCACACGGCCTGCATATGGCGGCCTACGTTGGACGACTATCGCTTGGCGACTTTGGTCTGCAGTTCATCGTCTTGCACGACGACCACCACCTGTTCCGGCAACAATCGCTCGTTGCCCTCGACGATCACGTCGTCGCCAACGCGAATGCTGTTCGATTGAATTGCGACTAGCGACGGAGTCTCAAACAAAATTTGAATGGGATGACGTTTCGAGACGTGTGATTCGCCTTCGCGACGGATACCAAACACAAAGGCTTCACCGGCGTGTCGAATGACGGCGTCTTTGGGGACGGTCAAGTACATTCGCTTCTCGGCCGAAGCAATCCATGCATCGACAGACATTCCCGATGCCAATACGTTGTTTGGATTCGGAATCGTCGCGATGAATGAAAGCGTTCGGACTCGCGGATTCACGTCGGCAACTCTCTTGGTCGCAATCGACTCGTACGATTGATTCATCGACGGCGAGTGAATCGTGACGGTGTCACCGAATTGCGAAATCGCATTGGCGAATCGTTCAGGAACTTCCAACCACGCCTGGATGGGACCCGTCGAAACGAGTGTCAGTAGCGGATCGCCAGCGGCCACCCAATCGCCAGGCTCGACGTGCCGAGCAACCACCGAGGCGTCATACGGCGCTTCGATCTGCGTATCGGATAGTCGCACGTCGAGCAGTTCGATCGACTGGTTGATGCGCTCAATCCTGCGTTTGGCGGCTTCGATATCCGCTCGGGCCACTTCCGCTGCCGATTGATGCTGATCAAGTTCTTGACGACTGACCGCATTTTGCCCAATCAGCTTTTCACTTCGCCGGAGGTTGCTGGCCGCAAGACGAGCCTGAGCCTGTGTCCTGACAAGTTCCGCTTCGGCAACCCGAGCATCGGCCAACATCTCTGATTTCTGAGCCTCTAATCGCCGCGAATCAATTCGAGCAATCACCTCACCCTTGGCAACGGTATTTCCTTCGCGAACCGTCAGCTCGATCAAACGCCCGGACTCCAGCGCAGCAATGTCGCCGCGAGCGACGGCACGTAATGATCCGGTAACACGATGCCGTTGTTGCAGTGTCTGCTCTTGAACCGCCGACGTACGAACCGGCACTTGGGCGTGAAGAACGGCGGCTGGCATCAGCAACAACGCGATTAAAAACGGGCGGTGGTATTTCATTTGGGTATCCCTTTGTGTCTGTTTTGGTAGGTTCAGACGGGGATACCTTTGGTTTTCGAGGGGCTTACAGCAAAGTTCCGTTTTTTTCATTCTGGGGCCGAATGCGACTGAACAACCGTGGCTAGAACTTTTTTCCTATTTCCCTGTAAGGCTTCTCGGCGACGCCAGTATTCCCCTTTGAACGCCACAGCCGTGGCGGCAACAAAAACTATTTTGAGGAAAGACAAATGAATTTCACAATCGAAAACAAAGCGGTCCTGGTCACCGGAGCTAATCGAGGCATTGGCAAAGTGATTGTTGAGGAAGCTCTCAATCGTGGGGCGGCGAAGGTTTACGCGGCAGTGCGGAATCTTGAGTCTGCGAATCTACTGGTGGAACAGTTCGGACAGCGCGTTGTGCCGATTCACGTCGACTTGACCGATGCGGCTTCAATTGCGATAGCGGCAAAAACAGCGAGTGACGTGGAAATCGTCGTGAACAATGCGGGCGTTTTGAAGACGTCGTCTGCTGTCGACGATGGCGCGATCGAAGCATTGCAATACGAAATGGATGTGAACGTCTATGGTTTGATCCGAGTCGCACAAGCGTTCGCGCCGGTCCTGAAGGCGAATGGCGGTGGGGCGTTTGTGCAGATCAATAGCGTCGTGTCCATCAAATCGTTCGCTGACTTTGCAACTTACTCGGCATCGAAAGCGGCCAGCTATTCATTGACGCAAGGCTTGCGAGAGTCACTGCGGGATCAGGGGACGCACGTGGTCAGCGTTCATCCGGGGCCGATACAAACCGACATGGCATCCGCGGCCGGGTTGGCAGAGATCGCCGAGCCGCCATCGTTGGTCGCCAGCGAACTTTTCGACGCCATTGAGCAGGGCCGATTTCATGCTTGGCCCGATTCGATGGCGAAGCAGTTCGGAGAGGCGTATCGAAGTTATGCGGAGAACATTATTGAAGCCGAGTTGCAAGAAAGTTAGGCAAGTCGATCGATGCTCTCCGCGGCTGGTGAAATCCAACTTGAACCGTAGATCACTTGAACCGGCATACACTGGAACAATGAATCATGGCGGCTTCGTCGGTAGGAAAACGATGGATACAATGATGTAAACCCATTGTTGCCGACGGGAAAGCCGTATGACTGATTCACCGCAAACACGAGCGACGTTGGTGCTGCGCTTGCGAGACCGGACGGACGCCGATGCATGGAATGACTTTGCCCGCGACTACGGGCCGATGCTTTATCGCTTTGTCCGTAGTCGAGGGTTGCAAGACGCTGATGCATCGGATCTCGTGCAGGACGTCATGCGCAGCGTCGGCATGGCGATCGATCGGCTCGACTATGCGAAAGAGAAAGGCGGCTTTAGGGCATGGCTGTTCACGATCACTCGAAACAAGCTGTCCAGCTTCTTTCAAAAGCGACAACGAATCGGGCCGACCGGCAACGACACGGCTCAGTTGGAACTGCTTCAGCAAGCGAGCGACGGTCGCAACGAACTTGAAGAAGAATGGGAAGTTGAGTTTCAACGTCAATTGGCAGCTAGAGCGATGGAGACACTTAAACCAACGATCGAACCGAAGACGTGGGCCGCGTTTGAGCTGACCGCGATTCAAGGATTACCCGCGGACATCGCCGGAGAGCAAATCGGACTATCCAAAGGCGCCGTCTATGTGGCGCGCAGCCGAGTGACTGCCAAGTTGCGTGCGGAAATCGAGCGATTGCTGTTAGAGAACGAGGCTTAACCCATGACTATTGCATCGACTTGCCCCACGCCCGAACAGCTCACCGGGTTAATCACTGGCGCCCTTTCCGATCAAGACAACGAGCTTCTAACGCAACACGTCGAACACTGTACGATGTGCCAAGTTGCGTTGCAGTCGACCGCGTGCGGCAAAGTGCCCGTCGATTCGCTTGTGATGGGAATCGACCAGATCGCCCCTCCGGACCAGTCGAACTATTGGCGGGCCGTGGCAAGTGTCGAAGAGGAACTTTCACAGAGCGGCGCACAACAACCGACGCTTGGCGAAACGAATGCTAACCATCCGGCGCAGGTCAAATCGCCGACAGCTACGGCGAAACTGGACTTCCTCGAACCTTCCGACGATCCTGCTTACTTGGGCAAGCTGCACCATTTCCAGGTTTCGCGAATCATCGGTCAAGGCGGAATGGGGATCGTTCTCGAAGCGTTCGACACGCACTTGCAGCGAACAGTGGCAATCAAAGTTCTCAATCCGCAGTATCAAACACACGAAGTGGCGAGACAGCGGTTTTGTCGCGAAGGCCGAGCCGCCGCCGCGATCGCTCATGAACACGTTGTTCCGATGTATCAAGTCGCCAAGGCTGCCGAAGGAGAGGTTGCTTTCTTGGTGATGCAATTGATCGAAGGGGATACGCTCGAGGATCGTTTGGGCGACGGACGTCCGCTTCCACCCAACGAAGTCGCTCGCATTGGAATGCAGATCGCAGCCGGACTATCGGCAGCTCACAAAAAGGAGGTGGTCCACCGCGATATCAAACCCGGCAACGTTCTGATCGAAACGGACACCCATCGCGTGAAGTTGACCGACTTTGGGCTCGCCCGAGCGGTTGACGATGTGAAGCTGACCAAGACCGGAATGGTCACGGGAACGCCACTTTATATGTCGCCCGAACAAGCGCTCGGCGACACGGCTGACGAGCGAAGTGATCTCTTTTCGCTCGGGGCGGTTATGTATGAAATGGCCACCGGGCAGGCTGCCTTTCAAGCTCCATCGGCCATCGGAGTCATGCAGAACATTACAAAGCTGATGCCGGAACCGCCACACAAGGTCAACCGCGAAATCAGTCGGCCACTGTCCGACTTGATCATGTCGCTACTTTCCAAGAAGCCGGAAGACCGTCCCGAATCTGCATCAGCCGTCGCAACCGCACTCGCTTCCATTGTCAGTGAATACGGCCCGATGTCTCCACTGCAAGTTCCCGCAGTCGCGGCGACGGAAGTCAAGAAAATCTCCGGCAGCTATCGTCGCAACCAACGTCGCTGGGTCATGGCTGCGTGGCTGGCTGGTGCCATTGGATTGTTGTCACTGATCGCAACTCCCTTTTTGGTAGGCCGCTCCGACGACGGCGACCCGTTCCCTTCGGTCGTCTTGCCCGACAATCCCGGAACGGTCTGGTCAATCGACTTTACTCCCGATGGAAAGAACATTGCCGCCGCAATCGAAGATGGCAGCATCCGAATCTGGGACGTCGACGACCAAACGTTGCTCAAGAGTTTCAACGCCCATCGCGGAATCACCTGGATGGTTGTTTATCATCCGACTCTGCCGTTGCTGATGTCCAGTGGTGATGACGGCGCCGTGCGACTCTGGAATTCGGAAACGTACGATGTTGTCAAAGAGTGGAAAATGGTTGACTCGGTACGCGGCGTCGCCTTTTCTCCCGACGGTGCGAAGATCGCGGCAGGAAACCGCGCTGGTGAACTTCGCATCTTCGATATCGAGAGCGGTGATGAACTCGCGACAAGCAACTACGACGCAGCCATCATGGGTGTCGACTATTCCACAGATGGAAAACTGGTCGCGACCGTTGGCAGCGACAAACTTGTTCGACTGTTCGATTCAACAACGTTGACAGAGCGAAACGTGCTGAGTGGCCATTCGGGACCCATCTATGGCGTCAAATTCAATGGCAAAGGTCCTCTTGTTGCATCCGTCGGTTGGAACAAGAACATTCACGTTTGGAATGCCCAGACCGGCAAGGAAACGATGAGCCTGGATGGTAGCGAAGGCGACATTTGGGGCGTCGCATTTTGCAGCGATGGCTCGCATCTGATCACCGGCGAGCAACAGGGCGCGACGCGAGTCTGGGACTTGGCGACGGGCCAGATCATCGCAACGCTGCGTGGCCACACCTCGTCGGTTCACAACGTCACGCTCGACCCAACCGCCAACCGCATCGCCACCAGCAGCCGCGATGGCACGATCCGAGTCTGGGACATGAGCAGCCTGGTTGAGAAATCGGTGAAATAGAAATTCACCACGGTCGCTCCGTGCAAAAACTAGCCATGCTGTTCATGGTAAAAACGCGGCATTTCGCGAAGCGATGTCGGAGACTGCATCGACCACTTTGTCGCGATGCTTGTGCGGGAAAGTAACATCGCCGCTGTCGGTTTTCCGATGGGCTGTAAAGTTGACCTCGGTCATCTTCGTGTTGCAAATCAGCGGGACTGGAAAGCACGTTAGGCCCCGCGCCACCGAGTTCAAGTTGCCGGTAGCCTCTGCCATTGACTGCTTTGGATTGTCTACCCATTGATGTGCATGAATACTTTGGGGTCGATGCTGCCGGCGCACAGAAAGCCTCCCCAGAACGCTCCGGGAATACCGGGGCTCAGTACGTCCTGCCCGGTTAGGTAGAGACCGTCTATGGGTGTCTTCATGCGTAACGCGTCGGTCGTGATACGATGCGGAGTCATGTCGAGTCCGTAGAACGAACCCATCCGGTGACCTGTGATTGATGCGGTTGCCAACGGGGTGGAGACTTCGTGGAAGACAATCAATTCGGCTAGCCGCGGAAAGTATTTGGCGAATTGTTCTAGCATGATTGTCTCAATCTTCTTTTTGAATGATCGGTAATTATCGCCTCGCTCACCCGGTGGAACTTCCGCCCATCTTTCTACCGTCGACCAGTCAGACCAAGCGATCATTTCACCGGCGTGTTTTCTATCGGGGC
This sequence comes from uncultured Pirellulaceae bacterium, assembly GCA_963975425.1. GTDB lineage: Bacteria > Planctomycetota > Planctomycetia > Pirellulales > Pirellulaceae > CAXBGS01. The sequence continues at coordinate 689,305 of CAXBGS010000001.1, read as the reverse complement.
CAGGGTCATGGGCCGGGTCCTTGAGTGAGGCGAACGAAACAAACATTGCCGGCGGGCGGCTATCAGGAACTTCTGTCCAAACGACATCGACTTCGCCGGTTGGATATAGCCAGTGATTGGATTTCGTCATCCCAGCGGCTTCAACGTCGCCCTCAAATCCAAGGAACAACGAATAATGACAGATATTGGGTCCGATGGAACGGATTTCTTGCACCCAATTGTCGTGGCCGTGTCCATCGGGTAACAGCCGATCGACAGTTTCGCGAGCACCGATGTTCGACACGGTGCATTCGGCGAAAAATTGTTCTCCGCTTGCCGTTTCTGCGCCCGTGACAACACCGTTCTCCATGATCAGCGACGTGACTTCGACTCCGGCACGGGTTTCCCCACCGTGATTTGTGATGGTGGGCAACAGATGTTCGGCAATCGAGGACGCACCGCCGACGGGATAGTAAGCACCGGCTTCCAAGTAGGAATTCATGACGGTCGCGTGCATCGCAAAACTTGCGGTGCTGGGGCGACCGCCAAAGTCGCCCCACTGGGCAGTCAGCACTTTCGCTAGTTCCGCATTGTCTGTGATTTCATTGACGACTTCCGCGGTGGTACGTTCGAGGAATCTGCTACGGTCTTTGCCTCGCCACCACTTCACGGCCGATGCAAAGACGGGCGGCATGGAACGCACCTGCCCGACGGTGCCCATGGCGTCGCGGGCGTTGATGATCGCGTCGAACCAATCGTCGATCGCATCCGCTTCGTTGGGAAAGCGTTCCTTCAAATCCAGCCGCTGTGCTGAGGCAGGACGCGAAAGTTGCAGCGGATCCGCATCTCCGATGTGAAGCGTGTCGTAAACGGCGCCAACCGGAGCCAATTCGATCGGTGAGTCGCACAACCAATCAAGCATGGCTCTTTCGGACACCTCTGGACCGAATCCGCCGAGGTAATGAATCCCGACGTCCCACGAGAAACCTTCGCGGGAAAAGCTATGCGTCTGCCCGCCCAGCACATCGTACTGTTCCAGCATCAGCACTCTGTGCCCCAATTTGGAAAGTGCCGCCGCGGTGACCATCCCGCCCATGCCGGATCCGATCATGATGACGTCCCATTGATTGCTCATCGACTCCTCCGTTGTCATGTCACTTAACAATTGCAAACAATAATCGACATCATCGCGACTTTCATTCGACGAACTTCGCCGAAGTCTCGGAACCACCGAGCGTATCTACGCTGCATCGCAGTGAATCACTCAGGCTTGTGATTGCACCGGATGCGGAAGACCGACGTACCGTTCGCGAGCGCGCAAAGTCGCACAGTTTCACCGCACAGTCGGCGTGCCGACGTGCGGACACGATTCGTTCAGCAATCGTCCCGGTATGACCGTTTCGCCTTGTGAAAGCCACGAGCCGTCTGAGCATGGAACTACCCTCCAGCGAGTTCGGCTGACGATGTCACTGTTCTCTCACAGAATGCATCTTGCGTGCCGACCGTGGCGGTACGTGCAAGTTGGCACTTTCATTGCATTCAAGGTCGCAACTGAAGTCACCAGGGCCACAGCTCTGAACTCCTGGCAAGTCCGCCTGCTGGGAAAGAAGCAGTGATGAAAATGCTGGTCTATGGCGTAAGGTGTTTCCACACCGGTGCTCGACCAGTTCAGGACTTAGTTGGACACGAACAATTCACCCGCGGACAGTGCAAGCGATACTCGCGTCCACTCAAGTCACGGATTTACGTTCGGGCCTACCGCTGTGCCGTCTTCCGAGTCAGCACCCTCAATGCTCACGGGTTTGACCGTGGCGCAGATGGTGCGCATGAATGTTAAGCTGAGTGCCAGAGGCGACGCCTGTCCCAACGCCACTTTGATTTCGGAACAGGGTAATCGCTGCATCAATGTAGCACCGTCGCCAGAAAGTGGATTCTCTGTGAATGCCGCGCTCTGGTGAGAGGGGGTCTGCAAGAGTAACGCCGTCTAACCAAGTGTTTATATGCATGTGGATAACGAGACTTATGAGCACACGTTTAGTAATCCCGCTTAGCCTGCTGGCAATCTTGATTGGGTCGCAGCGCATCGTCGCACTCGATCGGCCCAATATTGTTTTTATCATGGCTGATGACTTGGGCTACGGCGACCTGGGATGTTATGGCTGCAAGGACATCAATACGCCGGTCCTGGATGGCCTCGCTTCGGAAGGGATCCGGCTCACGAACTACTATGCAAACGGTTCGGTCTGCACACCGACGCGAGCCGCGTTCATGACGGGGCGTTATCAGCAACGTCTAGGATTGGAGGACGCGGTAACCTATCAGGAGATGAACCGAGGGCTGCCTGAAGATGGGTTGAGTCTTGCCGACGCGTTGCGCAGTGCCGGATATTCCACAGCGCTTGTGGGCAAGTGGCATCTGGGATACGACACGCAGCGTCGTCCGCTGCAGCAGGGATTCGACCACTTCCTTGGATTCCTCGGCGGCAACCATCATTATTTTCAGCACATGGATCGCATTGGCGTGCCCGATCTTTGGGAAGGCAACGAGCCCGTTGAGCGTGATGGCTATACGACCGATCTCTTGACAAAGGATGCGATCCACTTCCTCGAGCAAAATCGTGAGCAGCCGTTCTTTCTTTATCTCGCCCACGCCGCCCCGCACTTTCCCTGGCAGGGGCCCGGCGATGTCAACAAAGTGGTCGAACCCAAAAAAGCGACTTGGCAGCAGGGTGATCGCGAAACATACATTGCCATGGTGGAGCATCTCGATCTCAGTATTGGCAAAGTGCTCACCAGGATCGACGAACTTGGACTGCGGGAACAAACTCTGGTTGTATTTGCGTCCGACAATGGAGGTCATACCTATTCCAACAACCAGCCGTTGCGTGACTTTAAGGGAACGATTTGGGAGGGCGGCATTCGGGTGCCATGTGTTGTTCGATGGCCTGGAGTGCTGCCCGAGAGAACCGTCACGTCCCACGTGGCGATCACAATGGACTGGACAGCAACATTCAGGCGGCTCGCCGGGCTTGGTCTCGACCCGGAAGGTGAGGATGGCCAAGATCTAATGCCGGTGCTTAACGGTCAGGCTCCCAGAGACATCCGGACGCTTTTTTGGCGAAGGACAAACCGTCGCAACAAGAAGTATTTACAGGAGGGTCGTGCGGCTCGATTCGGGCAATGGAAGCTCATCGAACTGGCTGGCGAAAACCCTAAACTCTTCAATCTTGATGAAGACATCGGAGAAACACGGAATCTTATCGAAAGTCATCCTAAGCTGGCTCGCAAATTGATCCGCGAGCTCGATGCCTGGGAAAGCGCCGTCGATGCATCCGATCATTGAATGATCAACTTTCCGTGATCGGGATTCCAGCCATGTTTCCGAGCCAAAGCAAACCAACGGTATTTCAGCAGACCCCTAAGCCGCATCATAGAAATGGGAAAAGACAAGAAAACGGTGGTCGTCATCGGCGCCGCCCATGGGATTGGGCGTGCGGTCGCCGACGCGTTTTTCGATGCGGGTCGCTCGGTTGTCGCAGCTGATGTCGACAGCTGCGTATCGCAGTTGTCGCGTCCTGGATTAGCCGCCAGAGTTGTCGACGTTACATGCTTGGACCAAGTGGAAAAGCTTGCCAGCGAGTGTGGTGACGTCTCTCATGTCGTCTTTACCGTGGGCGTCGGAAGTGGGCATTATGGGTTTCCGTTTTGGAATGTGCCTCCGACGCAATGGCAACATGTATTGGAAGTCAACCTGCTCGGCGCGGTTAATGTGGCGCATGTTTTTAGCCCGGGTTTAGCCGAGCGAGGTAATGGAAGCATGTTGTTTTTTGCCTCCGTTGCGGGACAAATTGGTTCGCAAACAGATCCTCCCTACAGCGCCTCGAAAGCAGCGCTAATCAATTTTATGCAGTGTGCTGCCAAGGATTTGGCACCCTTTGGTGTGCGCGTCAATGCGATCGCACCTGGAATGGTAAAAACGGATCTCAACCAGTCCGTCTGGAAATCAAGTCTTCGAGACTCTTCGGCTGAAACGCAACAGACCTATGAAGCATGGGCGGCCGAGAAACTGAAAAGGGTTGCTCCCCTGGGCCGGTGGCAAGAGCTTGATGAAATCGCCGCCGTGACTGTCTTTCTCACATCCGACGCAGCCCGCAACATCACCGGCCAAACAATCAACATCGATGGCGGACAAGTCATGCACTCATGAACAGAGCTGCGCCGCGACGCGCAACTCATATGTTCAGCGCATCGAGTCCGATCGATCAAACGGTTCGTGGGGCGGGATCAACTTGCCGGTTCGGTACCACGCAAGTCGATCTGGCAATCCGTTTTTTCTAGCGACGACTATCATGAAACCAGCGTGTCGCTTTCTGGCGTGATGTTCACTGCATCTTGCTTCTGTCTCGTGGCATTTCGGATTTCGTTCGAACGACTTCACGGCCACGCATTCAATTTACTTGGCGTCTGATAGAATGTCTCTGTGCCGATCCGCGGCCAGGTGTCTCTGAGTCCATTTTAATAATCAAGCATGACGGCGATACTTGGGATTTCCGCTTTTTACCATGACTCCGCCGCTGCGTTGGTCATTGACGGCGAGATCATCGCGGCTGCGCAAGAGGATCGGTTCACACGTAAGAAAGCCGACCATCGGTTTCCTCAGAATGCGGTCGATTATTGCCTGCAACAGGCTGGTATTTCACCTGAGGATATTGACTACGTCGGTTTCTACGATAAACCCGTGTCAAAGTTTGAGCGGCTGTTGGAGACATACCTGGCGTTTGCACCAGAGGGATATCGTTCGTTTCGGCGAGCCATGCCGTTGTGGTTGAAGCAAAAACTACATCTACCTCGCGAAATGAGTCATGGGTTGCACGGTCGATACACGGGCCGCTACGTATTCACCGACCACCACGAATCGCACGCTGCCAGCGCGTTCTTTCCCTCGCCATTTGACGAAGCCGCCATTCTGACCCTGGACGGTGTTGGCGAATGGTCAACCACGTGTTACGGCGTTGGGCGTGGTAACGAGATCGAATTGGCTGGCGAAATTCGATTTCCGCATTCGATCGGATTGCTTTATTCGGCGTTCACGTATTACATCGGTTTTCGCGTTAACAGTGGCGAATACAAGGTCATGGGGCTGGCGCCATACGGTCGCCCCGTGTTCAAAGACGAAATCTTAAACAAGCTGCTTGACTTGAAGGACGATGGTTCATTCCGAATGGATATGAGCTACTTTAACTATTGTCAGGGATTGACGATGACGTCCCGTAAATTCCACGATCTGTTTGGCGGTCCACCGCGCCAGCCCGAATCAGAGTTAACGCAGCGACATATGGATTTGGCTGCCTCGGTTCAAGCTGTCACCGAAGAGATCATGCTTCGTATGTCACGGTATGTCCACGCAAAGACAGGACTCGATAACTTGGTGCTCGCGGGCGGAGTCGCGTTGAATTGCGTTGGCAACGGACGAATCTTAAGTGAAGGCCCATTCGAGAAAATTTGGATCCAACCGGCCGCAGGTGACGCCGGCGGCGCGTTGGGAACCGCACTATTCATTTGGAATCAGCTGCTCAAGAATCCACGAAATCCACGAGGAAAAGATTCGCAAAAAGGTTCGTTTTTAGGTCCAAGTTTCAGTGATGATGAGATTCAGGTCACCTTGTCGCAAAACGATGCGAGCTACACCACGTTCGAATCGGACGATCAGCTTTGCGAGGCGGTTGCCGATCTCATTGCTGAAGAGAAAGTGATTGGCTGGTTCCAGGGTCGGATGGAGTTCGGGCCTCGCGCGCTTGGCGGAAGGAGTATTTTGGGAGACGCACGCAGCGAAAAAATGCAATCGATCATGAATTTGAAGATCAAGTTCAGGGAATCGTTTCGCCCGTTCGCGCCAATCGTACTGGACGAGCACGCCGATCAATATTTCGACATGCCGCCCGGCGTCGAAAGCCCGTACATGCTTCTTGTTGTGCCCGTTAAGGAAGACATTCGAGTTCCCGTGGGAAACGACCAAGAACAGGCGATAGGTATCGACAAGCTTCATTATCGGCGCTCGGAAATACCCGCGGTCACGCATGTGGACTATTCTGCTCGAGTGCAGACGGTTGACGCGAATCGTAATCCTTTGTTGCACCGATTGATGACTCGATTCTATGAAAAGACAAGTTGTCCCGTCCTGATCAACACTAGCTTTAATGTCCGCGGCGAACCCATCGTTTGCACGCCTGAAGACGCGTACCGCTGTTTTGTCACGACCGATATGGATGTGTTGGTAATGGGGCGGCACGTCCTTCACAAGAATCAGCAGCCCGGTCAACTGACGGATTCACAACGGCAGGAACATTTGGCCCGGTTTGCATTGGATTGAGGGTGTTGAGCCAGTGAAACTTATCGAGATTAATTTGCAGCCCTCGGACCGCCAGGTTCGTCAGTTTGCCTTCATCTGCGCGATCGTTTTACCGCTGCTCGGTTGGCTTTGGGGCGGCGATACTCCGTTGATCGCTACGCTTGCCGTCGTCGGCGCAGCGGTCGCGCTTGCCGGATTGATCAAGCCGTCGTTGGTGAAGCCATTGTTTCTAACGCTCACTTTCCTGACGGCACCGATTGGAATGGTCGTCGGTGAAGTAGCGATGCTGATTATCTTCTTCGGCGTGTTCTGTCCGATCGGTCTCGTGTTCAGGATTGCCAAACGCGACGCCTTGAAACTGAGCATTGATCCGGCGAAAAAATCGTATTGGGAAGAGAAGAAATCCCCCGCCAAAGTATCCAGCTATTTTCGGCAATCGTGAATATTGACGACTCATTCATTTTTAGGGCTGCTACTGTGTCTCAGGACAATGACAAAACCGATTTTGAAAGTGCTAGTGAGGAAAAGCAACTTTCCCTCATACAAGAGTTTTGGCAATTTGTACTTGAGAATCGAAAGTGGTGGTTGATCCCGATTCTCGTCTCGCTTGGGCTTATTGGTCTGGTTGTCGCACTAGGTTCAACCGGAGCGGCACCTTTTATCTACACGCTTTTTTAGAGCCCGAAGTCGTCATTTACGATTCTCCGAGCCGCTTTATCCCTGGCGATTCGCAACAACATGGTCGAAAAAATCGAACACTCGACGTCAGCTACAAGGTTGCACCTTTCGCGACGGAAGAAGATTCTCTTTGCGGCTGTGCTGATTCTGATTGTGGGGATATCGCTTGAAATCGGGATTGGCGTCCTTTGCATGGCGTTGCCTTCTGTTGACAAAGCGTTACAGCCGCAGTGGAAATCAGATTCGCCTGACGACGAGGCTATTTCCACTATTGACGACAACATTCTGGGACACCGGCCCCGGCCAAACTACGCCGACCACGACAGCAGAGGGTTTCGGAATGCCAAAGCGATTGAGCGTGCAGATGTCGTATGTTTGGGGGATTCTCAGACTTATGGAACCGGAGTCAGTCGTGAGGATGCTTGGCCGAGTCGGCTTGCACAGCTGAGCGGTAAAAGCACTTACAGCATGGCATACGGAGGTTGGGCGCCAACACATAGTGAAGTTCTTCTCGCGGAAGCAATAGAACTTGATCCCCGGCTTGTGATTGAAGCCTTCTACGCCGGTAACGACCTGTTCGATTGTTTCAGCATGGTTTATGACCGAGGTCGGATAGCGAGTCATCGGTCATCTGCTCAGGAAGTTAGGGCATCCATTGAGGAGGCGAACGAAGTCGACCCACTCGATGTCAAGATTGCGCAGCTATTTCGCGTCTATTGCGGCGACTTTCAAACAAACGTCGAAGCAGATTCGGGCAGTGAAGATGAAAACGATGGCCAGGGATCCATCGCGCTACGCGAGTTCTTATCGCAGTACTCAAACGTCTACAGCCTAATACGCGCTGTCAAGGATCGTGTGCTGGAGAGCGACAATACGATCCCGTCGCTGGACGAAGCAACTTGGGCTGAGCTAAAGCACATCGCGGAAACGAGTAGCGGTCGATGGGAGGTACTCGAGTCAGAGCAATTGCGAACAGTTTTCGTTCCCGAGTATCGCCTCTCTGCTTTGAATCTTCATGACATACGCATACGAGAAGGGCTTCGAATTAGCCAAGACGCGATTCGCAACATATCACGTGATCTGGAGAAAGAAGGCATCGATTTTTTGGTCGTTCTGATTCCGACCAAGATGCAAGTCTTCGCCCCACAATTGAAGAACCCATCTGCGGCGTTTCTCGAACTCGTAAATCATGAACGCGAACTTTGGAAACTGATGAAGGTGGTTCTCAACGATTCGGATATTGAATTTGTTGACACTTTGCCAGTGCTCCGCGACGCTGCGGCGAGTGGCATCCCGGTTTACAAAATGAGTCCAAATGGTCATCCAAGCCCCGCTGGGCATCAGGCAATTTCCGATGCCGTGTTTGAATGGATGCAAGGGCAAGTGCCTGATTGACCGTGGCGAATGTTGGTCAGGTGATCTAGGCGTGATGGGCGTCGTGTATCGTATGGCAATAGCAATCTTCGCTGGACTGGCTCGACATTACATCGTGAAATACGTCGATGTGGGCGATGGTTTTGCTAGAATGCGCGTTGCCTCGCCGATATAAATCCACGGCAATTTCCCAAGGCGCGGGTTGACTGCGGGTTGACGATTGTGCACCCAGGTATTCGGGGGCGATCGGGTCTGCGTAGCCTCAAACTTTAACGGACCGAAACGATGACGCGATTCATTCTGCTCGTATTGGTTGCCGCCTTTTACGCGTTCGCGGAAAGTACAAACGCCGAGGATACCGATCCGGCGGCAGTTTTCGAGCAGCGCATCATGCCGATCTTTCGTTCGCCAAACCCTTCAAGCTGCTTGCAGTGCCATCTGTCGTCGGTTGACTTGAAGGACTATATCCGGCCATCCAGTCGTGAAACGTTCCTTTCCCTCCGCGATCAAGGTCTCATCAACCTTGAGGAGCCAGAAGACTCGAAAATTCTTCATTTGATCGCGATGGGGGAGTCCGATCCGGATTCATTGGCAAAACGGATTCACGCCAAGAATCGCAAGATCGAATATGACTCCTTCACGGCCTGGGTTAAGTCGTGCTGTAAAGACCTGTCGTTGGTATCTGCGGAAAGTCCGCAGAATACCTTTGCTGTGGGGCCGTCGAAATCCAATCGGATCATTCGGCATACGCGAAAGGATCGTGTCTTGGATTCATTTGTTCGCAACATATGGTCTCAGCGGATGCGATGTTTTCCTTGTCACACCCCGTCGGAGATTGACGAGGAGAATCCGTTACATGACAAGCCACGGCAGCGCTATCAGGATTTTGTCGCGCAGTATGGCGCTCGTATGGCGATCTTTAAAGAGAATCCAGAAAAGACGTTAGAGGCACTGGAGACTAACAGCCGTAAGCAAAGCGGTGTGAGACTGCCGTTGATAAACTTGGCCAATCCAAGTGAAAGCCTGTTGCTGTTAAAACCGACTGCGAAACTGCCGCAAAAGAATGGCGATGGCAAGCCGGGAAAGCCATCCTCATCCGTTCCAGTCTCTCATATGGGCGGAATCAAGATGCATAAGGATGATCATTCCTACAAGGCGTTTGTGGCATGGCTAAGTGATTATGCCGACTCGGTGTCAGGAACTTACTCCGATCCGATGTCGCTTCCCGACGACAACTGGTTTCCCACCGAACACGTAATTCGCATCAAAGGATTGCCGGACGATTGGCCGGTTCTCTCGACGGTACAGGTGTTTGTCCATCGCTGGGACTCGAAACGAAGCAGCTGGTCGGATGCCCCAATTGCGTTTACGCAGTGCAAGTTGACACCTCGCAGATTCGTGAATGGTTCTCTGTTCGTGCTCGCAGGCGAAAATGAACGTGATAGCCTGAACCCTGAGCAAGAGACCCTTGAACCGGGAAAGGTTCAATTGAGAATCTATTTGGATCATGCCCAGAAAATTCGCGGTGATCCAACCCATTTGCTGAATGGTCAATCTCCCGACGCGCAAGCAGTCCTTGAAGCCAAGTTTGGACAGGGCTTCAAGGACGCCGACGTGATTGAACAGGTTCAGCGATTCCACCGCGCGGCAGATTAGCCGCTATCGCACTGCGCGGCAGATTAGCCGCTATCGCACTGCGCGGCAGCATGGCCGCGGACACTGTCGTTATTGGTTGCGGTTCGCTTTGCGGTTCTCACGCAACAGTCGATCTTTGGCATCCATGTTTCGTTTGACACCGTAGCGTTTATCCAATTCCGTCGCCCACTGACGATCGGCCATATTGGGCCAATTTTCCTCGTCAAAGCCCTGTTGGCCTTCTAGTTGTTCCTGCGTCACGTCCAAGATTAAGACGTAATCGTCGTCGTCGATATCATCATCGCCCACTTCGTCTGGATCGACTTGCACATCGAAAGCCGCAAAGGGGACCGCGAACAATTTGTTGCCCATGCCGAGAAATCCGCCATAAGTGACTGCGGCGTATTTGATTTTTCCGGTCTTTGAATCGACCACGATGTCCTTGATTTCACCGACGCTTTCGCCCTGAGAGTTCTGGATGTTGTAGCCGAGTAATTGGCTGACACGAATGTTGGTGCCATTGGTTTTCGCATCCAGTCTGCCGGCATCGTTGATCCCAGACCGGGTTTCGTTTCGCACCTGCGATTGCTGTGCTTCGGCGGTCGATAGGGTGACGCATGCGACCGCAGTTGCCGCTACGATTTTCTTGAATGTAGAGTTCATTGGTGTGCTCCGTTTTAATTGAAAAGTTGAAAGGATTCGTTGTTGCGAAACAGAGTTCTCTGCAAAGCCATCAACCGTCTGGGATTGGTCCGTCGCTTCGGCGGTCGAATTTACTGGTGCATCAACTTGGCAATTCAATCAAGCACGTGATGGACCAAATCTACATGCGGCGGAGAAAATCATGATGGAACAATAGAAATTGCGACTTTGAGAATTAAAGCCGCTTTGTCGACCGCGCTCTGCGCGACCAACGTTGTCGGATTGTCACTCGCGGTGGTCGTTAATCGTCGACTTTCACGGTGATGTCACCCGAGTCGCGATCTCGCTGGACCTCGACACTAGCGTCAGGTGTGTCGACGTCCAGCAAGGTCTCGTCGTTATCGCAGCCGGCAATCAGAAAACCGAGCGCCATTGCGAGGGTCAGCAAAGCACTTTTTGCGATTTCATGTATCGTGGTCATTGGTTTGTGCTTTCGAGTCAGTCTTCGTGTTCTCGGAATAGTCATCTTCTCGGAATAGTCATCTTCTCGGAATGGTCATCGATCGCTAAGGGTAAGTTCCGTCCCGATCGATAAGAGTTGTGGTTTAGCGTCGAGGAATCGGGTTGATGAAACTTGGTGCATCATCAAGTTTCAATTAGGACAAACGTCCATCTTCACTCACCGGATTGCCAGGGGTTTGCGAATTCCAAGTATGAATGCAAGGCGGTCACCCTGTGATCGGCAACCAGCCGGATTGGTCGCATATCGGTCAAGCGTGATCCTGGGCAAAGCCTGGATGAGCGTCTCGTGATCGTTGATCTTGTCGACTAAAATGAGTTACTTGTTAGAAAATGTTGCTTGTTTAAATAGGGTGACTAAGCGAGACGTCATCGTGTGTCGCATCGAGCTTCGCATTGAGGGCCCGTCAATCATGAGAGCTTTGTTGGTTTCTTCGAACTATGCTGCCATGTGTTCCAGTTCGTCCAGCGATTCGATAGCCATCTGTAAAATTCGTTCCAGGTCTTGCTCGCCATCGGCCACTCGTTGGTTGAGGATGTCTAGTGACATTTCGGCGATTTGCAATTGATTGCAGATTTGATGCCTGCGTTGCGATAATTCTTCCCTCGTGAGCGATTCATCCGACGTTTCCTTCCATTCGGAATCCTTGAATCCACCACCGGTCAAACTGCTGGGCATCTCGATTTTCACGTTTGTGTTTCGATCACTGAGGCGGATGACTTCAATGGAGACGTTCAGGCGGCGAAAGTGAAACCGTTTCGATTGATGTTGGGGCAGCGTGATCATGTTCTGTCTCCTTACCCAGGCGGAATCGAAATCGAGTCGTCCTTCGCCCCGATTTTTGCTGCTGGTTGCTCGGCGGATTAAGGCAATTGGCGTGCCAAATTCCAATCCCCCAAATTGACCTGCTCGTTAGAGTCGCATCAAATCTGTAGATACGATGTTGAATCATGTTGGAAAGAGCCCTGTCCGTGAAAACTCGTCAAAACCTTTGCTGGCGATGTGACCTACCGGTCGTGAATCGAGATCATTCACCGACGACGTACCTGCGAGGGTTCGCATGAACAAAGGTCAACGTGCAGCCTCGCTCGTCATCGGCGTGGGAGCATCGGCAAGAGGGGGCGACGCGTTCGAGGAATTGTTGCGACTTCTAGGTCGTGATGAGAGATTGGCGTTTGTTATTGACTCGGATCATGACCCGGCGGCCGAACCTTCACTGCGCAAGCGTTTGGCGGCTTTGACAAAATTGCGAGTGGTCGAAGTCAAGCGACAGAGAAAGATCAAAGCGGGCCGCATTTACATCTCGTCGCCCCAAGGGAGTCTGGAGATCGAGGGCGGCAAGATTCGGCCGGCCGGATCCGCGGCCGACAACGGTTCGACAGCACCGAGACAACATCTGTTCCGATCGCTCGCGGCCGAGCAGCGCGAGCGCGCCGTCGGGATTGTCTTGTCCGGCGCGGGCACAGGCACCGGGTCAGGCATGGGCGCAGGCTGCGGCAGCGAGGCAGTCGACGGACTGAAAGCAATTCGCGAGTCCGGAGGGCGGGTATTCGTTTGTGGCGCTGCGTCGTCCGAATATAGCCCGGTCTCGCCCGGCACCGTCGTGGTCGATCTCGTCGAAAAAGTATGGCATCCTCGCGAGATTGCGGCAGAACTGAATCGATACGCAGACCATTTGACCGGTGGGGAAACCACAGCCGGCAGCCAGCCGAAAGCAACTTTGATGGGCAACCGAGACGAAAGTCCCACCATCGCTGAGGTGAAGCGTGAATTGGAAACCACTCGCAGTGACCTTGAGCGTGCGCTGGCGGACATGACGGCCGCTAATGAGGAACTGAAGTCGTCCAATGAATCGCTGCTGAAAACGAACGAGGCGTTGCGATCCGCTAACAATGCATTGGAATCATCAGAGCTTGGAATTCGCCAAAGTAGTACGGCGTTATCTCACGCTAATGATGATCTGGAAAACTTGCTGCGCAATACACAGATAGCGACCGTGTTCTTGGACGAACAACTAAATATCCGCAGTTTCACTCCAGCGATTGAACAGGTCTACGAATTGACGGCGGCGGATATTGGTCGACCTCTTGAGCAGCTTGCATCGCAGGCAAAAGAGATGCCACCGCTGCCTGACCCCAAACAAATCCGAGACGACGAGACGGTGGAGGACACGATTGTGACGCTCGGCGGGCGGTTCTTCATCCGTCGCGTGCTCCCGTTTCACTCACATGCTGGTCATCACGAAGGCGTCGTGGTGACGTTCACGGACGTCACGCGAATGCGGCTCAGCGAAGAACGTCTGCGTGGAACGTTTGACAATGCGGCGGTGGGTATTTCACATGTTTCGCTGGGCGGGAAGTGGCTGCGTGCCAACGACCGCTTCTGCGAAATCGTCGGCTATCGACGTGACCAATTACTGCAAATGAGTATCCAGGACATCACCCACGTCGATGACATCCAGAGTGATCTTGCTCAGAAGCAAGATCTGGTTGCGGGCAAGATCGAACACTATTCGATGGAAAAACGATACATCAAAGGGACCGGTGAAAATATTTGGACTCGGTTGACAGTGTCGTTGAGTCGGAACGCTCTCGGTGAACCCGATCATTTTATCTCGGTCATCGAAGACATCTCGGATCGAAAACAGTACGAGTTCAAGCTGCGAGAACGGGCAAAGTTGGCAACGTTGAATTCTCAGCTGGCGACGTTGTTGGCGGGCGACGATCCGGTCGAAACGATTCTGACTGCTTGTTGCAAACTAATTGTCGATGGATTGTCCGTGGCGTCGTGCCGGATTTGGGTTCACGACGAGGACGAACAGTGTCTGCAACTGTCCGCCAGCGCGGGTTTGAATGACCATTCGAACGGTGATGTCTCGCATGCGCAGATCGGCGAACTTAAGATCGATCGGATCGCGGAGAGCCAAGACCCGATCTTGACCAACGACGTGCAGCATTCCTCAATCATCAGTGATCCGGAATGGGCTGAACAAGAAGGGATGGTTGCGTTCGCCGGATATCCGCTCATCCTTGCCGGGCGAACGGTCGGCGTGCTGGCAATGTTTTCTCGTCAAGAGTTGTCTGCCGTTGCGTTTGACGAACTGCGTCCGATGTCGATCGCGATCGCGCAATGTATCGTGCGCAAACGATCCGAAGCAGAACTCGCGAACGCGAAACTAAGAATGGATCTGTCACTGGAGGTCAGCAATGTTGCCGTCTGGAACTGGGATACGCAGGCCAATGACGTTGTCCCCTCGCCAACCTTGAATCGAATTTTTGGCTTCGACGAAAACGCGAAACCGAAACTGGCGGATTTCATCCAGCGGATTGATCCTTCGGCTCAAGATCGCGTTGTGGCGGCGATCAATTCTTCGCTCAAATCAGGTGATGATTACGACGAGGAGTATCCGATCCATTGGCCCAGTGGCGAAGTTCGGCATGTACGAGCGCGAGGCCAAGTGGTCTTGCCCTCTGCGCAGAAAACGCCTGATTTCTTTGGCGTGGTCGTTGACATTACGGATCGGAAACGGCGAGAGCTCGATGTCTCTCAGCGAGAAGCGCATCTACGCCGCGTGATCGACAACACGCTTGGGTTTATCGGTGTGATTGACATGGACGGGACGGTTCGTGAAGCAAACATGCCAGCCATCGCCGCGGCTGGAATCACGCGCGAGGAAGTGATTGGAAAGAAGTTCTGGGATACTTACTGGTGGAATTTTGACCGCGACGTACAAGCCGAACTCAAATCACTGATCAATCGAGCAGCCGGCGGGCAAAGTATCCGTCAGGACATGACGTATCGCGTTGCCGGCGACATCAAACGCCCGCTTGATTTTAGTCTGAGTCCAGTGATGGACGATGACGGCAAGGTCACTCACTTGATCCCTTCGGGAGTCGATATTCTTGATCGCAAACGAGCCGAAGACGCCGTGGTGCAACGAGAACAACGCTTGCAGCTAGCGTTGGACTCCGGAGGCATGGGGCTGTGGGAATGGGATATCGCGGCTGACCGAGTGGTTTGGTCGGATCAAATGTACGCTCTGTTCGGCTACACCCGCGATACTTTCGAACCCACAAAAGCCGGGTTTATGAGCGTCGTTCATCCGGATGATCGTACGAAGTTGACGGACATGATCGCGTCCGCCTTCGCAGGGACCTGCACGAGTCACCAAACCGAATTTCGTATCATGCATGGTGTCGACGGATCCACCTTGTGGACGGATTGTCGAGGAACGATTCATCGCGACGCCAATCTTGCGCCACTATCGATCGTCAGTGTCGTTGTGGACGTGACGCAACGCAAGCGTTGGGAGGCCGAGTTGATTGACCGCGAATCGCACTTGCGCCGTGTCATCAACAACCAACTGGGCTTGGTCGGTGTGATTGATCGACACGGTATCCTGCTAGAAGTGGACGACCGCTCACTCGAGATCGCGAGAACGCGTCGCGAAGATGTGATTGGCAAACACTTCGCCGAGGCGCCTTGGTGGAACTATGACCCCGTCGTTGCGGATCAGGTACGTGATGCCATGCGCCGAGCCTATGCCGGTGAAATCGTACGATATGACGTCTCGCTCTTTGCGCACGGTGAGCAAGGCGTCATGATCGATTTTATGATCGCGCCGGTTCACGGCGACGACGGTAATGTGGAGTATTTGATTCCATCGGGAGTCGACATTCGTGATCGCAAGAATATAGAGCGCGCGATCAAGGACACATCGCGTCGAATGGAGATGGCACTTCGCGCCGGTGGGCTGGCTGCGTGGGAATGGACGCCGAATCAAAGCATCTGGACGTCCGAGGTGTTTGACTTGCTTGGGATCGATCGCGACCAGAAACCGAGCAGTGAACTGTTCTTTTCGTCGGTGCATCCCGATGATTTTCAGGAGCTGCGTCGGGCTTGGCAGGACGCGATCGACGGTGTCAAAGACTATGATTGTGAATTCCGGATCGTTCGTGGTGACGGGGAAATTCGCTGGATACACGGTCTGGGTGACGTTGTTCGTGACCCAGAAGGCAATGTCATCTGTATGCATGGTGTCAATTGGGACTCGACCCAAGATCATATGCAAGCAGAGGCGCTCCGCGAAAGCGAACGACGCGCGCATGCGGCCAATGCGTCCAAGAGCGAGTTTCTGGCCAATATGTCACACGAGATTCGTACTCCGATGACCGCCATTCTGGGTTATGCGGATCTGTTAAGGGATTTGATCGACCAGGACGAAGCGATCGAGCACTTGCAAACCATCCGCCGTAATGGCGACTACCTGCTGGAAATCATTAACGACATCCTTGACCTTTCCAAGATCGAAGCTGGAAAATTGGATGTCCAGTTCGAACGATTCGAACCGCGACGTATGATCGAAGATGTCCGCAGTATTATGGAAGTTCGAGCGCACGAAGGTGGGCTGACATTGGATGTCCAATACGACGGCATGCTTCCCCGATTGATCGAATCCGATGCCAAACGTTTGAAACAAATTCTCATCAACTTGATTGGCAACGCGATCAAGTTCACGCGTCAAGGTCGTGTCGGCATTCGCGTTCGGTTTGACGCGACTAATCAACAGTTGCAATTCGATATCACGGATACGGGAATCGGTATTTCACCGGAGCAGATGGAAAGGTTGTTTCAGCCGTTTTCACAAGGTGATGCCAGCGTGACGCGCAGTTTTGGCGGAACCGGCTTAGGGCTCGTCATCAGTCGCCGTCTTGCCGAAACGCTCGGCGGATCCATCACCGTTAGCAGTACCGAAGGAGTCGGCAGTACGTTTACCGTCAGCATTGATGCCGGCAAGATGGCGGAGTCGACCTTGATTGATTACGAAAGAGTTGGCGCGGTCGATGATGAGCATCAAATCACGGGCGATTCGGATCCCATCCAACTTTCCTGTCATGTATTAATCGTTGACGATCGGCGCGATATCCGGTTTTTGAGCAAAGCCATCCTCAAGAAATCCGGCGCGACAGTTGACGAGTGCGAGGATGGATTGCTTGCGGTGGCACATATCGAGGCCTGCTTGAAAAACGGCAATAGCCCGTCTGTCGTTTTACTGGACATGCAAATGCCGAATTTGGATGGGTATCAGACAGCCAAAAAACTGCGTGAACTGGGGTACGATCGGCCAATCATTGCGTTAACGGCAGATGCGATGCAGGGAGACATGAATAAATGCATCACGGCCGGGTGTAATGACTACCTCAGTAAACCAATTGATCGAGCAAGCTTGCTGGAAAAAGTGGAATACTACGTCCGTGAGACTCAATTGAGCCGCAACGATCGATGCGAATGACTGATCAAAATGATCGCCCCCGCTCACAATGAATCGACCGGTGAGTTCAGAAGACTTGACGGACTCGGACGAAATTTTGTCAATGGTAACGGCCGACGCTTTTGAATCGGCTGTTATCAGATCGAATCCGATTGCGAATCCGAGCGCGAGTCCGGTCGACAGTCGGTGTTCAAACGCATGCCAAGCAAGACTTTTCGCTTACACTTTCTACTTCGTCTAATCATCAGCTCAAATGAATATCGACCACCACGCTAGTGACCGCCGAATTAGTACCGGCATCGAAACGCTCGACGAGATTCTGCATGGTGGCCTGTTCGCCGACCGACTGTATCTGATCGAAGGGACGCCTGGCACCGGCAAGACGACCATGGCGATGCAGTTTCTGATCGAAGGTCGTGAAAAGGGCGAAACCGGATTATATGTCACGCTTTCCGAAACAAAACATGAACTCGAAAGTATCGCGAGTTCACACGGATGGACCATTGAGGGGATTCATATTCACGAGTTGGTCGATCCCACCGATTCGATCGAGTCGCAAGCGCAATACACTATGTTCGAGCCATCCGAAATCGAACTCGGAAACACGATCGAAGCCGTGTTGGAGAAGGTCAAGAAGATCAATCCATCTCGCGTCGTGTTTGACTCGCTATCCGAGATGCGCCTGCTGTCGCAAGGCGCACTGCGCTATCGACGGCAAATCCTTGCTCTAAAACAGTTCTTTGTCGGGCGCGGATGCACCACGTTGCTGTTGGATGACTATGCGGCCGACAGTGACGATCAACAACTGCAAAGTATTGCTCATGGCGTTATTCGGGTTGAACAACTCGTCAACGATTACGGTACCGAACGGCGGCGAATGCGAATCGTCAAACATCGTGGCAGCGATTTCATCGGCGGTTCGCATGATGTTCGATTAGTTCGCGGCGGCATGCAGGTCTTTCCGAGATCCACCGCCGCTGGCACTGCAAAGCCGCGCACGAACGAGCAGATTGTCAGCGGAAAGCAACACTTGGACGAATTGCTTGGTGGTGGATTGATGAAAGGCACCAGCGCGTTGCTGCTTGGGCCGGCCGGCGTCGGCAAGTCAACGATCGCGACACAGTTTGCGTTCGCAACGGCACAGCGTGGCGAACGTGCCGTCTTTTTCGAGTTCGAAGAAAGCGACCAAGCTCTCATGACGCGAAGCCGCGGTCTGGGCATGGACCTGCAGCCCTATATCGATGATGGGTTGATCGAGATTCACCATCTGGTACCCGGTGAGATTACGCCCAGCGAATTCGGCAGCATGGTGAGAAACGTGATCAAGCCCGATCACCGCGGGCGAAAGGTCTCAGTGGTCGCCATCGACAGTTTGAATGGGTATCTCAATTCGATGCCGCATGAAAAATTTCTGATGATCCAAATGCACGACATCCTGACGGTTTTGGGCAACGAAGGAATTTTGACGCTGTTGGTTGTCGCCCAGCACGGGATGCTCGGTACGTCGATGGGAGCACCCATCGATACCAGCTATCTAGCGGATGCCGTAATCCTGTTTCGATACTTTGAAGCCGGCGGCGAGATTCGGCAAGCGATATCGGTGGTCAAGAAGCGAACGAGCGGACACGAAAGAACCATTCGCGAGTTTTCACTGTCAAGCGACGGCGTTCACATCGGTAAGCCGCTGAGAGATTTCCGCGGCATCCTTGCCGGAACTCCGGAATTTCTTGGTGACAACAAGCGATTGATCGATAATCGCGCGGAGGACGATCGAGAATGAGTTTTCCTCTCGCATCCAATGACACCATGCCGACATCGCAAAGCCATACCGTCGTTGTTTTAGCGCCGACACCGCAAGACGCCTATGTTTGTGAAAAGATTCTAAGCGACGCGCGGATGGATAGCGCATTCGCAAGCTCACTGAGCGAATTTTTGCAATTGATCGCAAAGGAAGCGGGTGTCGCGCTGGTTGCCGAAGAACATCTCAGCGACGAGGCAATCCACAGGCTATCCGATACGCTATCTCACCAGCCGAA
Organism: uncultured Pirellulaceae bacterium; assembly: GCA_963975425.1. Taxonomy (GTDB): domain Bacteria; phylum Planctomycetota; class Planctomycetia; order Pirellulales; family Pirellulaceae; genus CAXBGS01. The sequence goes on along the minus strand of CAXBGS010000001.1, from coordinate 669,822 downwards.
GTGGTCCGATTTTCCACTGATCATTTTATTGGCGACCGGTGATCATTCGACGCAGCGAATCGAACGACTGCTTTCGATCGGCAATGTGACGCTGATCCAGCGTCCGCTTCGCGTCTCTATCTTTGTCAATACTTTGCGCGCTCGACTGCGTGATCGCCAGCGGCAATACGACGTGCGAGATTTTGTGCGAGAAAAAGAAACGGCCAGTCGACGTGCCGCCGAGGATGCTCGTCGTGTCAAGTTGGCGCTCCGCGCCGGTGGCATGGGGGCCTGGGAATGGAGCGAAGATGCCATGTATTGGTCGCCAAAAATGCATGAAATCTTTGGGATCACCAAGGATACGGTGCCATCGAGTGATGCATTGCTTGATTGTATCTTGGACGATGACCGTGACGAATTGATCAAGAACTGGCGCACCGCCAAAGAAACCGGGGCGTTGTTTCAGCACAAGTTTCGCATCAAACATCCGAAACGCGGCGTGCGATGGATTGCCTCGATAGGCGAACCGGTACACCCCAAATCCGCCAAGACCATCCGCTACGCAGGCCTGTGTTGGGACATCACCGAGCAACAGTTGGCCACTCAGCAAATCGAACAGGCCCGCCATCAGGCCGAAGTGGCGAACCAGGCCAAGAGTGAATTCCTGGCCAACATGAGTCACGAGATTCGTACGCCGATGACGGCAATTTTAGGCTATATCGACGTGATCGCTGAGGAAATCGAAAACGCCAACTTGCTCAGTCACCTCGAGACGATACGCCGCAACGGCAAGTTTCTAGTGGATATCATTAACGACATCTTGGACCTGTCGAAAATTGAGGCCGGCAAATTCAACTTGTCCAAAGAAGCCTTCTCGCCCTTTCAGTTGATCGAAGATGTACGATCAATTATGAGCGTGCGTGCGCACGAAAGTGGCATCGCGCTGAATGTCCAATACGACGGGCCGATCCCAGAAAAAATTCGGAGCGATCCTAAACGACTCAAGCAGGTATTGGTCAATTTGGTCGGCAATGCCATCAAGTTTACCAACCAAGGCGAAGTCCGCGTGGTCATTCGTTACGACGAATCCGAGGATCGCAGTCGGCGAATGCAGATGAAAGTGATCGATACGGGCATCGGGATGACTCAGCGGCAAATTGACCGGCTGTTTCAACCGTTTTCACAGGCGGATTCGTCGGTCAGCCGAACGTTTGGTGGAACGGGCCTCGGGCTGGCAATCTCACAGCGACTTGCGGCAATGTTGGGCGGACAGATTGATGTCGAAAGTGAACCGGGAAAAGGCAGCGCGTTCACGGTCATGATTGATCCGGGGAACGTCCGCGACGTCCCGTTGATCAGTGATAGCGATGTAAGGTTGCTATCCGAGGCGGACCGCGCCGACGGTGCAAAAGGAAAATTAGATTGCCGCGTTTTGGTGGTCGATGATCGGCGAGATATTCGTTTCTTGAGCAAACGTATTCTGACCGGCGTCGGCGCAACAGTAAGCGAGGCCGAAGACGGTCAAGACGCTGTCGAGCAAGTGCAAACCATGTTGCACGAGGACCGCTGTGTCGACTTGATTCTATTGGACATGCAGATGCCCAGACTGGACGGATACCGTACCGCGGAACAATTGCGTCGACTCGGATACACCGGTCCAATCATCGCGCTAACGGCGGACGCAATGCAGGGCGACATGAACAAATGCCTCGAAGCCGGCTGCAACGACTATCTCAGTAAGCCGATCGATTCTGGGCGATTGGTTCAACTGGTTGGAGCATTAACCTCGTGAATGAAATAGACAATTTCCGAAACCAGTTAACGATCGCCGACGAGGAATTGGGTCGAGTCCGTGAAAGTTTTCAGCGGTTGGTCGAGCACAATCCTTTCGGTGTCTATATCGTCGACGCGGATTTCAAGCTGCGATACGTCAGCAAAGGTGCTGAGAAAGTTTTTGCTAAATTCGATCCCATGATTGGACATGATTTTGAAACAATCATGTATACGATCTGGCCTGCCGATTTTGCCGCAGAAATCCTGAGTCACTTTCGGGCGACGCTTGAAACCGGTCAGCCGTATTCGGCCCCAACCTTTGTCGAACACCGACACGACACGGCCGAACGCGAGTCCTATGAATGGCAAATTCAACGGCTGACACTTCCCGATGGTCGTTACGGAGTCGTCTGTTACTTTTACGATGCAACCGAACGTGAACAGCAAGTCGAATCGACACGACGTCGTGAACAGTATTTTCGTGAGATGACCGACGCGGCGCCGGCGATGCTCTGGGTCACCGACAGCAACCATCAATGCACGTTTCTCTCGCGCGGTTGGCAAGATCACACCGGTCAATCCGAGAGAGAGGGGTTGGGCACGGGATGGCTGCAAATGGTTCATCCCGACGATCGACTCGAATCATCTGAAAAGATCTTCCGAGCGTTCCAGCGGCGAGAGCCGTTTGAGCACGACTATCGACTCTTAACCGCCGATGGCGGCTATCGATGGGCGATCGACTCGGGGCGCCCGAAATTCGATTCCGATGGGATTTTCCAAGGTTATGTCGGCAGCGTCATCGACGTTCACGACCGGCATGTTGCCGAAGAGTCTTTGCGCGAACGAGCACGCGAAATCGAGGCGAGTGAAAATCGGTTGCGCGTCGCTGCAGAAACCACCGGATTCGGTACCTACGACTTTGACTTGACCGATGGGACGATGGTCGCGTCGGAGCAGCTTTATCGTATTTGCGGCGTGCCGCTTGGCGAGTCCCTGACGCAGGATCGGATCGTTTCACTCGTCCACCAAGACGATCGATATCGATACTTGAAGATCGTAAAAGGGGCGCAAGAGACGGCGGGGCCCGATCGGCACTGCGAGGAATTTCGCATCGTGCAACCGACCGGCGAGACACGCTGGGTCGTCGACACCGGTCGTGCCTTTCGTGATGACGCTAGCCGTCCGCGTCGCATCGTCGGCACCGTGCAAGACATTACTGAACGCAAACGATTCGAACAGTCGCTTCAACAAGCCAAGCAAGCCGCCGAGTTTGCCAATCGATCACGTGGCGAATTTCTTGCCAATATGTCACACGAAATTCGGACGCCCATGGCAGCGATCCTGGGACACGCCGACATTCTGAATGATCACCTCAAGGACCCTGACAATCTGCAGGTTGTCGAAACAATTCGCCGTAACGGATATTTTTTGCTGAACATCATCAACGATATCCTGGACCTGTCCAAAATCGACGCCGGCAAGTTAGAGGTTGAAAAAAAGCAAGTGCGACCCGACGAAATCGTCGGGGAGGTTCGATCGCTAATGGACGTACGAGCGGCCGAAAAGAAGTTGCCGCTCAAAATAGAATTTTCCGGGCCTGTGCCAGAGACGATCCAGTCCGATGCGGTACGTCTGCGTCAGATCCTGTTGAATTTGGTCGGAAACGCCATCAAATTCACGGATCGAGGTGAGGTCAGGTTGGTCGTCCACTATGACCACGACGCGAATCAACTGATCTTTGACGTGATTGATACCGGATTCGGAATCCCACCTGAAAAGGTCCAGTCGCTTTTCGACCCCTTCACGCAAGTCGACAATACGTCCACACGTTCGCACGGTGGGACCGGCTTGGGATTGACCATCTGTAACCGTCTTGCCACTGCACTCGGCGGCGAAATCGCAGTCGAAAGTACGCCGGGTAAAGGGAGCCGATTTTCTTTGTTACTGTTTGCAGATGGTGCTGGGCAATTGATCGAACCCAATTTGAACATCACTCCCATCGTTGAGAAGACGAATCGAGACATCCGTTTGTCCGCTCGAGTGTTGGTTGTGGATGATCGCCGAGACATCCGCTATTTAGCACAACACTTTATCGAGAAGGCTGGCGGAACCGTTTTCACCGCTACCGATGGCAGCAAGGCGATCGAATTCATCGAATCAAGCGACACCGCGGATATCGATGTCATCGTAATGGACATGCAAATGCCGGTCATGGATGGCTACACCGCCACAGCAGAACTGCGACGCAGAAATCATTCCGTTCCGATCATTGCGTTGACGGCAAACGCTATGAAGAGTGACCGAGATAAATGCTTGGCCGTCGGGTGTACCGACTATACAACCAAACCGCTCGACCAGCGTAAACTGATTGAATTGATCGCTAAGCTGACCGAGGCATGATGCAACACGGTCACGCTAGAACACGATATTCGTATCGGCAAGTGCACTGTGCCGATCTCTGAATCCATTGATCTTCACGATCGCTACGTTTTTCGTCCTGTCGGGGGACGCTTACAGGTTGCCGTCTTCGAAACGTTGTTTCTTTCGAAGACTAATAGTTTCCAGACGCGGAACTTATCAGTTTGCCGCTGTCTGCGTTCCCGATGTAACGCACGGGTGATTCGCAACATGATGTTGCAGCGGCTATGCGACCGGACCTCGTCGGCCAGTTACCAAGCCGATGATGAACAGCACAATGAACACGACAAACAAGATTTTCGCGATCGATGCCGCGGTGCCTGAAACAACACCGAAACCAAGGACACCGGCAATCAAGGCGATGATCAGAAAAGTTAATGCCCAGCTTAACATGGGAATCTCATTGGGTTGAAAGGAGATGTCTCGCGGCCGTGAACATCACCGCCTCGCGATTGAATCTCCAACAACGCGATTCCTGTGCCAAAACTTTCTAGGAAGCGAATTCGCCTCGTTTCAGCGTGTTCATCCGTCCTCGGCGATTGAAATCTGGCTTGAGTTGAGGTGAACGCAACTGATGTCAGCTGTCTTTCTTACCCCAAGCGTGTCCGCTTGTTTGTATCGGAAGCGTTCGTGCTGGAAGCAAAACGCGCATCGGATAGCCAGGATCCATCGCTAAGTTCGTTGGCTCGCTTTCTCTTGCTGAGCTTTCGCGACGAATTGTTGCATTTCCTCTAACGTGGCCAAGATTTGATCCAAATCGGTATTGGCAACTGCCGCCTCGCCATCGGCTGCTAGCACCGATAGTTCGTTCAGGCCCACAGTCCCGCCGCTGCCCTTGATCCAGTGCAATTGACGTGACACTTCGTCCAGATCGCCTGCGTCACTGGCGGCGACCAACGATGGCAGTGTCTCGGAAACCTTGTCGATCATCTCGCACGCAAATTCTCGCAACCAGTCGTCGGGCAGAATCGTACTGACATCCGGATCCGCGATCGCAGACGGACTCCCTGATACGTTCGCCTGAGTTGCGTCGTACGTTGTCTCGTCTTTCTGTTTTCTCGCGGGGCTCACCGTGTGAAAGTCCGACAGAGATTCAGTTGGTTTTCTGCCTGAATGTGCGTTGGAAGATTGACGCACGACTCTCAGCAAGGCATCCAGATTGATCGGCTTCGTCATATATCCAGTGCACCCGGCTTGCCGGCATCGCGCTTCGTCACCCACCATCGCATTCGCCGTGATGGCCACAATCGGCCGATCAAATTCCATCTCTCGCAGAATGCGTGCCGCGCTGTATCCGTCCATGACTGGCATCTGCATATCCATCAAGACAACATCCACGTCAAGTTTTTGTTGCATCAACTTTTGAACGGCTTCTTCACCATTGGTCGCGGTGTAGACCCGTCCCCCAGAATCTTCGATCAGAAGCTTGATCAAATCACGATTTGTTTCGCCATCGTCCACCACCAAGACACGGGTGCCGGTCAGCGGAACTTCGGGGAACTCATTGACTCGTGTGCCCAGCGCACGTCGCATGGCTTCGTCAGGAAACAACATGCGAACATCGTCGGGTGTTTCGATTTCCAGTGTGAAAACGAATTGTGTGCCGATGTTCAATTCACTGGAAACCGACAAGGAACCGCCGATCGCTTCGGCCAGCCGTTTACTGATCGAGAGCCCCAGGCCGGTTCCACCGAATCGCCGAGTGGTCGACGTATCGGCTTGGGTGAACGGTTCAAAGATCTTTGACATTTGTTTCGGCGTCATGCCGGTCCCGGTGTCTTCAACCGAAATGACAAGATGGCTTGGCGATTCGTATTTTCCCTTCGCACCAATCCCAACCGTCACGCCTCCCTGTTCTGTGAATTTGATCGCATTGCTGACCAAGTTGCCGATGATTTGGCGAAACCGTGTCGGGTCATTCAAAATCACGGTGGGAATCGCGTCATCTACTCGGATTTGCAGATCAATTTCTTTTTGGATCGCCCGCGAGCGCAGCGAAGTGACGACTTCACCGACCAATTCGATCGGGCTGCACGCAACGCTCTCGGTTTCGATTTTGTCGGCTTCAATTTTCGAAATGTCCAGGATGTCATTGAGCAGGTGCAGCAAATGATTTCCATTGGACAGAATCGTTTGCAGGTGTGACGACCGATCTTGCTCGTCCGAGACGACCCCTCGCAACAGCAGTTCGGCAAAGCCCAAGATTGCCGTAATCGGCGTGCGAATTTCGTGGCTCATTCGAGCCAAGAATTCGCTTTTGGCATCATTGGCAGTTTCGGCCGCTTCCTTTGCTCGCTCAAGTTTTTCCTTGGTGGCCTGCAACTGGCTGGCGGTTTTCTCAAGTTCTTGCGAACGCTGAACCACCGTCATCGTACGTTCGAGGATTCGTGCTTCGAGTGTTTGGTTGAGTTCGTGCAGTTTTTGGAATCCATCGGCTTTTTCTAAGGCCGCGCCGGCCGCCGATGTCAAATAGTCTGCGATTCGAACTTCGTCCTCTGCAAACAAGCCAAGGAATCGTCGATTGCTCAAATAAAGGTACGCAATTGTTTGCCCGCTCACTTCGATCGGGCTGCACATGAACGTGCCTTCGCGAACAGTCGTGACGCCTCGTTCGACAACGTTTTCCTCGTCGCGAACAACGGTCGACCGAGTCGATCGGGCTTCATCGACCAACCCGGAATCGAACAGCTGGCATTTCGGGGCCGTTTCTGAAACCTGATTGATTTCCGATTCAAAGATCAGAAAAACGTTTTCCCCTCGAAGTGTTTTCTTGGCGGCTTGGCAGATCTCGGCATGGATTTTCTCGGGAACGACACTTGTCGCGATCCGTCGTCCGGCCGCGAGAAGCGAGTCGAATCGATCGATCAGAGATAGCGAACTACGATCATTGACCTCCTCATTGGCGTGTCTGAGTCCTGCGAGTAAATCCATCGCCTGTTGGTGTTCCGATTCGTCGATCGGCCAGCCAAGTTCGGCCGAAAAATCAGCTTGCATGACGACCGTCAACGCGTGTTCGACGGATGCGTTTTGGCGAATGGCTTCGCCGATACTGCGGTGGAAATAGTTTTTGGCGTTGCGATTTTGCTCGGCAATGGCACACGCGCCCGCGATCTCACGAAGCGCATGTGGCAGTTCGTTCGTGTAACGGTTGCCGATCGCGACCGCTTTTTTAGCTGCCCGCATCAGCGTTTTAACACTCTCGCGTCGTTGTCGGAGTGTTTTCGGTGAGTTGGTTTCAAATTCCCGTCGCAGCGCCGTGCATAGCCATGGATAGCAAGGACTGATGTAAGTGTTGCAGACACCGGCCTCTTCGGCTGTGGCGATTGCTTTTCGGAAGGAAGCAGCGGCGTTGGAATAGCGACCTTGGTAATACTCGCGCACGCCCTTGGCTAGTTGAACTTGACAGGTTCGTTGCGGGTCATAAACATCGCGAGACAATTCCGTTTGAATCACGTCCAACGGAATGTCACCGAGCGCGGCTCGTGCCCAAACATCGACAATGTTTCCTGTGGCCTGAAAATCGCCTCGGTCGACCGCAGAGTGATAGTTGATTTTGGCCAGACGTACCGCTTCGTCTAAGTTTCCGATCCGGTACTGCGAAGCGGCCAGCTGGTACCGCGCGATATGGACTTCCCAGTAATCACCGGTGCGTTCCAAGATCGCGACGGCTTGCCGCGATTGGTCGATGCATTCATGGAAACGTGAAAATGAATACTGCAGGATGCTTAGAAAGTTCCGCGATTGTCCTTGTCCCCAGATATCGTCCAGCGACTTGCGAAGTTCAAGTGAACGTTTCGCATAGGTGACACCACGACCTTCCCATCGCAACAGTGTCATCACCGGTGCATGTTCAGAATAGGACTGGGCCTGATATTGATTGGGCGGATATTCTTCCGCCGCATTCATGCCTCGCAAGTGCGCCCACAACGTATAGTACTTGTCTCGCGTGTACCAATATGCGTGCGCGATTTGGCTATAGAGTGAAAACGCCATCCGTTCGGCATCGGTCGGCTGAGATCGATTGCGTCCGCACCGAGACGGGGATAACGAATTTCGCGTCTGCCGCAGAACTTCGACACCGAGATTCCACCATAGTTGTATCGGCGAATTGCATACGGGTTGTCCTAGCGTCAGCAGTGCGGTTTCAAAATGCTGAACTGCTTGATCTTTGCTGCCTCGTTTGAACGAAAGTTCGCCGCGTTTCAAAGACACCTTTGCACGTGCCGTCTCGTCGGGCGTAGTTTCCGATGCACGGTCAAGCCACTCGTCGGTTCGGTCGTATTCGCCTTGCAAAAGTAAGACGTCCGCCATCATCATTGCAACGCGGTGCTTGATGTCGCCGTCCGCGGATTGCATCGCGCGGGCCGCGATCAGCAATTGTGTTTCAGCGCTAGCTAGCGAGAAACTACTTCGTGCGACCTTGGCGGCTTTCAACGCATAGGGCAGCGCCTGGCTGTGCAAGTCTGCGGCGTCAAAGTGGTATGCCAGGTCGAAAATGCGGTCCGGATTGTTTGCTTCCAGGTATAGACCGATTTGCCCATGCATGGACTTGATGGTGTACTCAGGCAGGCTGCTGAGTACGGATTCGCGAATCTTGTCGTGCACGAACGAGACCATTCCGCTGGGTCGGTTCCAGACCAAACGATGATGGCGAACGGGTTTGATTGCGGAATGAGCTTCCGAAATGCTGATTCCCGCCAGGTCGGCCGCGGCATCCAGACTGAAGTCCTTGCCGATGACCGCAGCAGCGGTTAGCAGTTCTCTGGATCGATCAGGTAATTGTGTCAGGCGACCGACGAGAATTTCGCTGGCGTCGTCGGCGGCTTGAAAGCCGGACAGTTCGTTATCGTCGACCGTCCAAAGATCGTCTTCCGCGATCAGAACTCTTGATTCCACCATCCCACGGAGCACGGCCGCCGCCATAAACGGACTTCCGTCGGCATACTTTTGAACGACGTCGATGGCGACTTGTGGCAACTGGCCCGCCATGGATTCGGCAAGTTGCTTGACCGCCTGGTCGGTGAGAGGATCCAACGAGAGTGTGGTCGAGAAAGGAAGGTCGACGATCGAGACGTGACCCCTGTTTTTCTCTGGCCGAGTGACAGCGAAAAGGAACAAGTGTTTGACGTTCGATTCGCAAATGCCGGATAAAATTCGCAGCGATTGATCGTCGATCCATTGGCAATCGTCCAAGGTGACCATGACGCTGCGATCGGACGTGCCGAGCCCTGCGATCAGAGTTCGGAATGCCAACACGACTCGCCCCTGACCGAGTTCGTCCGGACCCGAAAGCCGTTGTCCTGACCAACCTAATGTCCGTGCGAGTTCGGGCATCGCCGTCGTGACTTCCTCGCGGTAGTCTTCCATGCGTTTTGCAGTACGCACACGAAGCTGTTCGTCCGTGGAGATCAGCTGTGACAATTGATCAATGATTTGCAGCCAAGGTGCAGTGGGTTGCTGCGCAGCATGCTGCGACGACCGACCATTGAGAATGAGGAATCCTTTACGTGCAGCGACACGTGAAATTTCGTTGAGCAGCCGCGTTTTGCCCATTCCCGAGTCGCTGCGAAGCACGGCTTTATACCCGCCACCGGCCAAGGCACTATCGAGACCATCGTTCAGGATTCGGGTTTGTTCTTCGCGTCCTACAAAAGCCGGATCGATCAACTCGGTGCGTTGGTCCACACTGCCGATGACAAAATCTGGCGAGTCGTCGCCACGGTTCATGTAATCCAGGATTTGTTCGACATCATATTGCGCCGCTCGAGCCGTTTGGTATCGTTCTCGAGGTTCCTTGCGAATCAGTTTTTCGATGAATCGAACAACGACTTCAGGTGTGTCTTGCTGATACAAGCTGAAGTCGGGATCAGCCGTCATGTGCTGATACAGAATTTCGCTGATTTCGCCATCGAAAGCCGGCTTGCCGGCCAAAGCCGCATGCAACACGTATCCGATCGAATAGAGGTCCGACGCCTCCGCAATATCGTGATCGATGATTCCAGAAAGTTCGGGCGACGTGTACGACGCACACTCACGACCCAACCGTGAATCGCTGCCAAACACGTCCGGGCACCACAGTGGAACATAGCCGCACATGACCGCTCGACCGTCGGGCCGAATGATGATGTTGGACGGACGGATGTCGCGTTGAATGCAACCAAGCTCGTGGACATGGTCCAAAGCCGTCAGCAGGTCTTTCGCAAGCAACATTGCCTGGCGCGCGCTGAAAGGTCGGACTCGGAACTGACTGCCGAGCGATTTTCCTTCGATGTAGTCATAGACCACTCGCAGGTGCCCTTCGCGCACCTCGTATTCGAGGGGGCTCGAATAGGTTGTGCAGCGTATCCCCGAGGTTTGTCGCGCTTCGTTTTCAAAGCGCGCCAGCCCGCTTTGTCGAAAGAAAACTTTGGGAACTTCGCGAAGAATGACGCGACGGCCGGTCTTACGTTCTTCGGCAAGGTAGCACGAGACGATCGATGCGTCGGATAGTTCTTTGATTACGCGAAAGCGGTCTTCGTGCGATTGCGCTTCGTCGGATTTCGTGGTGAATGTCAACAACTTGCCCTCGAGTGGATGACGATCAGACGCGGACTTAATCCGTTACATAAATTTGCAAACAACCACTTGGGTGGGGGGCAGGTCAATGTGATTTCTATAAGTCCGCGACGAAGTTGGTTTTGCCAACAAATCGCACTTAGTCAAAGACTAGGTTCGTCTAAACTACGCGACCGAAATTTTACGCAGAATTCTGAGAAGAAATTTGCGTTCCTTGTCCTTAATCTCTTCTCATCCTTTTTGACTACAGATAGAAAGCGGACTCGTCGTCTTTTCTATTTCCAACTCAACCAATGGGGGCAATCCATGGTCGTCTCACAATTCGAAGGTCAATCTGTTTCTTGGGAGGAGGATTACAACAACCGAGTTAATCCTCGTCTGATGACAAAGCTTTTACACGACGCCATTCCGGTACTTAAGTCCGTGGATTGGCAGGTCAAGGAGGTTCGCGAGGGAGTTTGCGTTTCCGAACTTCCGCTGTGTTTCGCTTCGACGAATCAACACGGCACTCATCAAGCTGCACTGATTTCGCTTTCTGCGGATTATACCGGTGGGCTTGCTTTGGCGACGTTACTGCGAGGAATACCTCTCGCGGGTGTGCACCGGTGCAAGGAGGATGATTCCGCATCTCTTTGGCTTGCTTCGATGGATGTGAAGTATCGCAATCCCAGCACGGGACACTTGCACGCCAGTTGTGTGGTTCCCGAGGATGTTGCCAAGATGGTTCGCCATCGTTATTTCTCTGGCAAGCGAGTGCTGGTGACTTTGCCGGTGATCTTTACGTCGAATAATGAAGTCGTTGCGGAAGCCGAAATGAAGTATTTCGCGCAGCCGTCCATTCAGCTTCAGCCGACCAAAGAGCAGCCGCGAATTTCGCCGTTGTTCAAGCACAAGCTGAAGGCGTCGGCCCGTATGATCGCGGGGCTTCGTGCATCGTTCGATGATCGTGGCATGCGTGTCGAACAAGGTCATGAGCGCGCCGCGGCTGGTCCGCACGGTGAGCTGTTGGCGAACCGGTTGAAAGGCGTGCTGCCCCAGTTGCAAGATATGGTCAAAGCGCGAACCGCGCACATCGACCAAACACTGGAAAGCATTCCCAATCTCAAGCAAGTCGTGATTCTTGGCGTCGGCCTGGACATGCGACCGTTTCGTTTGTTCGAAACGTTGGGTCAGCCAACCTTCTTTGAACTTGATCTGCCAGAGATGCTAGAGGAACGCACGCGCGTGATCTCGCAGATGAAAGACAGGCCTGCCGTCAGTCGCCGTATGGTTGCTGCCGATTTTAAGTCTGACAACATTGCAGACTTGCTGCTTCAGCATCCCGACTTCGATCCCGAGCAACCGACCATGGTCGTGTACGAGGGATGTTCGATGTACTTCACGGCTGATGAAAATCGGGAAATCCTAACGAACGCTGCAAGGTTGTTCCGTCATCCCGACAGTCGGCTGTGGTGTGATGTCGTGACCGAAAGTGTGGTCGACGGTACGTCTCATCACGAAGAAATCGCGAAATTCCTGGAAGGGATGGAAGAGCTGGGCGAACAGTTTATTTTTGGCTGTGACGATCCCAATGATTTCTTGGAGAGCTGCAGTTTTAGAGCGACGGAAAAAACCACCGCGGGCCAATTCTTGAGCTCCACGGACCAAGCTTTTTCCACCTATCAATTTGTGGTCGCTCGTGATCGATCGCTAATCCGACGCGGCTAGAATCGGTCATTGACCACCTTTGTCGTTGATGGCGGTGTGCGAGCGATTGGCTTGTGCACCGCCACCGACAGCTCTTCTCTGCGATCCTTCGCGGCGATCCCCTTTCGATGGTGTCAGGACTGGCAGCCAAGCCAATGCGGCTGTCGACATTCTTTTAAGCTTGCAAGATTCTGGCCAAATTTACACTAGTCTCTTTGCACTTTAGCCAAATTTTGCAGTCTGTTCTGGTCGATACAACCGTTGCACAACGGAGTGCTGACTCCGAAGCCAAAATGTCGATTTTCGGGGGCAGTTGCGTTGTTTTATCATCATCGGATCGCTTTTCTGTGGACAAGCTTGCTGCTTTGGGCGGCAGTTTCGCACGTGTGTTTCGCCCAAGGGGTGATTGTTTCCGCAGGCGGACCTGTCCACCGCGGCATGGGCGGCGCGTCGACAGCGGCCCCCCTAAGCGCAATCGGTGCGCTCTATTGGAATCCGGCAACCATCAGCGGTATGGAGAATACCGAACTGGAAATCGGCATGGACATCTTGTTCACCGACCATCGCGTTGACTCGTCGGTCGGCGGCCTAAGTGGATCGACCGATGCCGACCCGGGAACCTTTCCTGTCCCTAATTTCGGATGGGTCTATCGAACCGAGAACCCAGCGCTGACCTTCGGGCTTAGTGTCAATGCGGTCGCGGGTCTCAAAACCAGCTTGATGACGGACCCGACCAATCCTGTTCTTGCGCCTCAGCCGTTTGGACTCGGACGCGTGAGTTCGGAAGCGACGTTTCTGCAAATCAACCCCGTGATGTCACTGGCGGTCTCTGACCGATTGTCCGTCGCTGCCGGTCCGGTCATCACAAGTGCGCAGGTCGGGATCGAGCCCTTTGTTTTTGATGCGGCCAACGCGGATGGGACCTATTCGTCCGGGCGGGCAACGAAATATCACTGGGGCGGCGGCTTTCAAGCCGGCATGTATTTCTTGCCCAGCGATGATTGGCACCTGGGGGCCTCGTTCGAGAGCCCCGCTTGGATGGAAGAATTCGAGTTCTTTGGCCAAGACGAAAATGGTTTGCCTCGCTTGATGACATCCAACATCGATCTACCGATGATCGTGTCACTTGGTGCCGCGTTTTCGGGGTTCCAGCAATGGTTGTTCGCGCTCGATGCCCGTCTAATCGACTATGCCAACGCCGACGGATTCGGTGACCCGACGTCCTATTCCGCGGACGGCAGCCTGGGCGGTTTGGATTGGAGCAGTGTTTTTTCCTTGGCACTGGGAGCGCAGCGTCAATTGAGCGATCGCGTTTATGTTCGCGGTGGTTACACGTATAACCAGAATCCGGTGGCTGACAGCGAGTCGTTTTTCAACATCGCGTCGCCATTGATTTACGAACACATGCTTAGTGTCGGTGGGTCGTACAAGTTGAATGACAAGCTCGCCGTGAATGTTGCCTATTCACACTACATCGAGAACTCGAGCACCGGGCCGATCGTGTTGCCGGGTACTGGCGCCATTCCAGGATCGTCGGTAACGAACAACCTGTCGGCCGACTTCATCAGCTTTGGTGTTCTGCTGCAGCAATAGCAAGTCTCGCTGGCTTTCCGCTGACTGTGAGTTGGAACGAATCGTTGATCGTTCGTTACTTGGATCTCGCCGAGCGGTTCGATGCAACGGCCACTCCGTTGATCGCCGCAAATTCGACCGATCGGGATCGACGGGCCGAATTGCACACCACAATTGCCCAGTGGAATTGACCGAGCCACATAATGGACCGGGGGCGACAGACGATAGGATGACGCACCCGTTGGATTGATTCCGACAGCGAATCGAACGGTCCAGGTTACTCGCAGGAGAAATGAAAATGGCATACCAAGCATGGGTGGCATCAGAATTAGGAGCCGCTTTGCAGAAACAGTCGCTTGATCGAGAGCCGCTGCCACCCGAAGAAGTGGAAGTCCAAGTCGAGCACTGTGGGATATGCCACTCGGATCTCTCGATGTGGCAGAACGAATGGGGGATGTCGGAGTTTCCTGGGGTGTTTGGTCACGAAGTCGTCGGACGCGTCACCGAACTGGGATCACAGGCAAAAGGACTGAGCATCGGGCAACGGGTCGGCGTCGGTTGGACGAGCAACAGTTGTATGCACTGCCGTGAATGTTTATCGGGCGATCAGCACCTTTGCGACCAAGCACAGCCAACGATTGCCGGACGGCTCGGCGGCTTTGCGAATTCAGTTCGAGCCCATTGGGCATGGGCGATCCCATTGCCCGACGGATTGAACGTCGCCGATGCGGGGCCGTTGCTATGCGGAGGTGTCACGGTCTTCAATCCGATCGCAATGTTCGCGACGCCCACAAGCCGCGTCGGTGTTGTCGGTATCGGTGGGCTCGGACACATGGCGCTCAAGTTTGCCGCGGCATACGGCTGTGACGTCACCGCGTTCACGTCCAGTGAAAGCAAGTTTGACGAGGCGCGAGATTTTGGCGCAGCACACGTTGTGTCCTCTCGAGATTCCGCGGCGATCGAGAAGCTGGAAAAGTCATTTGACTTGTTGATCATTACGGTCAACGTGCCATTGGATTGGGACGCGTTGATCGCATCACTCGCCCCGAACGGTCGGATGCATGTTGTTGGCGCCGTCTTGGAACCGATTCCCGTATCGGTGTTCCCGCTGATCACGCGACAGGCCAGCGTGGGCGCGTCCCCGACGGGTTCGCCCGTCGATATGGCCGACATGTTGCAGTTCGCCGCACGCCATGGCATCGCCCCGAAAACGGAACACTTTCCCATGAGCGACATCAATGCGGCGCTCGATCATGTGTCCAGTGGGAAAGCACGCTACCGGGTCGTGCTGGACGCGGATTTCTGATCCAGGTGATTGCGATGGGTCTTTGACGCAGCCAACGTTACCAGACACTGGACGGTGGTTTGTCCGATCGAGCGGCGAATCGAGTCCAGCGTTGTCGGGGGAAACAAGATGAACAGGAACGCGCATCCGGAATCATTCGGCATCACGAGTGTTCGGTGACAGCGACGCAATTTTGCTACGCAAGAATCGCTGCTCGGTCTGTTGCGTTGACAAGGACAATGCTTGTTCGAATGCACGCCGGGCGTCGTTTGTTTTTCCAATCCGTCGCAAGAATTCACCGCGAGCCGAATGAGCTAAGCAATAGTCTTGCAGTTCGCCGCGACTGAGTATCTCGTCAATGAGCGAAAGACCCGTTTCGACATCATCTCGCATCGCAACGGCGACGGCTCTGTTCAGTTCGACAACGGGTGATGGGTCCATCAGCATCAACACGTCGTACAAGCTAACAATTTGTGCCCAGTCCGTTTCGCTGGCAATCGATGCCTCAGCGTGCACCGCAGAAATAGCCGCCTGAATGGTGTACGGGCCGAATCGTCGCGTCTGTAATGATCGTTCCACCAACCGCGTCCCTTCGGCGATGTGTGCTTGGTCCCATTGGCGGCGGTCCTGGTTTTCCAGCAAGATGATATTGCCGTCCGTATCCAGTCGCGCCGAGCGTCTGGATTCATGCAGCAGCATCAATCCTAATAGCCCCAATGCTTCTGGATCGGGCAACAATTCAACCAGCAGGCGTGCCAGCCGAATCGCTTCGTCAGACAGGTCGACGCGTGTCAGACTCTCTCCACTGGATGCGGAGTAGCCTTCGTTAAAAACCAGGTAGATAACGGACAGAACCGAATCAAGTCGCGAGGGAAGTTCCGACAAAGCGGGGATGACAAAGGGAATTCCTGCATCGCGAATTTTCGCTTTCCCGCGAACGATGCGCTGCGCCATCGTGGGCGGTGAAACGAAGAACGCCCTTGAAATTTCTTCCGTGGTCAATCCACAAACTTCACGCAGCGTCAGCGGAACTTGAATCCTAGGATCGATTGCAGGGTGGCAACACGTAAAGATCAGACGCAAACGATCATCCTTGACGTCATGATCGGCAATCGATTGGTTTGCGGATTCGATGTCGGCGACGCGGCGGCTAAGTTCTGGTTGCAGATCCGTGAGCCGTGATCGTCGGCGGATCGCGTCGACGGCTTTAAAACGCCCTGCGGAAACCAGCCACGCGGTTGGGTTCGACGGAACGCCATCTTTGGGCCACTGCTCAAGGGCCGACGTAAAGGCCTCGTGCATCGCCTCTTCGGCCAAATCGAAATCGCCGAGCAATCGAACCAGCGTCGCAAAAACTTTGCGCGAATCGCGACGATAGATGTGGTCGACAAGTGTTGATGTCATTGATGGTTGGTCTCAGGACCGCGCGATGAGTTTTCGCGATAATCATGCGTGGGCCGTCATGGCACAGTCATCAGCTATTGCGAGCGATTCGATGGCGCGAGTGAACACCGGCGAGAACGAGCAACGCCTATTCTTGACCGTCGACTGCCTTTTGTAAGGCTGCGGTATCCAGTTTCGTCATTTGCGTCAACGCGGCGAACATGCGTTGAAGTGCTGCCGGATCTTTCTGGAACCATTGATTCAACTGTGACGGTACGATTTGCCAAAACATGCCGAACTTATCGGCAAGCCACCCGCAGGCAACTTCGCGGCCGCCGTCGGCCGTGAGTTGTTCCCATAGCGAATCGATTTCGTCTTGCGATTCGCAAGAAACCGCAAGCGAAAACGATTCGGTGAATTCGTAAGGTTGGCCCGTGTTGAGCGCGACGAATCGCATCCCCGCAAGTTCAAAATCGATCGTCATCACCGAACCGTCGTGCGGATACGGAATGGTTTGAATGATTCTAGAGTCGGGCAGGACCGAGACGTAGAAGTGAACCGCCTCTTCGGCGCGATCTTTGTACGAGAGAAACGGTGTGATCTTTTGTTGGAATTGCATACTTTGACTCGTCGCTATTTGATCGAGTGAAGCCCGAATAGGTTGCCTTCGGTGTCGATTGCGAGCGTGATGAAGCCGTATTGCCCAATCGACATCTTGGGTCTCTGAACTTTTCCGCCGGCCGATTCAACACGCGACTCTTCGTTGGCGCAGTTTTCGCACGAGAAATAGACTAGCGTGCCGTTTCCACTTGGCATGCAATCTGACTTCTTGACGATGGCACCCGATGCGCCACTGCTTTGCATATCCATTGGAAACGCCAGTAGCTCGATTTCAGCATCCGGCGTATCGAGTTTTGTCAGCTCTGTGTTCAATACCGTCTCGTAGAATGCTTTGGCTCGTTCAATATCAGCAACATAGATTTCGAACCAGCCAACAGGGTTAGGTTTCATCGCAGGAATCCTTCATCGAGTTTGTATAGAAAAGCAAAACGTTCAAGTTAAGAAGGATCGCCGGTCGCTGTTGCAGTGCCCGGCACGTCACAGGGAACATCCGGCAAGTCGAATAATGGGCGTATTTCGACCGTGCCTTTTTTCGCGGGAGGCAACCGTGAAGCGATACCAATGGCCTCATCAAGATCCTCGACGTCGATGATGTAGTAGCCACCGAGTTGTTCGGTCGTTTCGGCAAAGGGACCATCGGTGATTTGTCGTTGGCCCTCGCGAATGCGAACACTAGTTGCCGTCGATACCGAATGCAGCGGTGACGAAGCAATCCACTTCCCTTTGCTTTCCAGTTCTTTGCAAATTTGCATCGATTCTTTCATGCATTCTTGACGTTCGGCCTCGGTCCAAGAACTTTCGGCGGCATAGATCAATAGCATGTATTTCATTTCTTTCCTTTCTCTCTGTGTTGTCTCTTGCTGTGTTCGACCATGTCGAAGGGGGTGTCTGCATGGCAGCGCTAAGCGGGGTCTTGTTCGTCGCGTGTTGGGCCGTTTCGTTTCATTGACGATCCGCTGGCCAGTCGAAACACCTCGGGTTGCCGAAGTCCCAGCGAGACCCATGCGATCACTCCGACCAAAATCGGAAAGAAAAATGGTTCGCCAAGACGTACGTGTGTGGCGGTTGCTCCTCCCAGATACGCCGCCATTAGGATCGCCGCAACGAAAGAGGTGCGTGGGATCAAGAACAAGATCGCGATACCCGTTTCTACGATACCGATCTTGAACATCACGTCCTCATTCCATCCCATCTTGGCAAACATCTCTGCTTTACCTTCCCAGTCGGTGAACTTTCCCATCGCGCTCGCGAAGATTAGAAACGCTGCTATCAACGCACTTAGTACCCAGCCGACGATCCTGCGCGTTTTCGATCCGTTCATGATTTTCTCTTGATTTCGTTGTTGGTTGCTGCGGTGATGGTGAGGTGCATCGTCATGATTCGATGTTCGCGACCGTGTCAAGCCGCGCCAGGGACCATCACCATCCAGCCGATTCCGTACTTGTCCGTAAGCATTCCGTATCGCGGTGACCAAAATGTTTTCTGCAGCGGCATGTCGATGTTGCCGCCATCGGCGAGCGCGTCGAACACCGTGTTCGCATCGTCCTCACTGGCAACCGATAGTGTCAGCCGAAACCCGTCAAAACTTGAGCCATCGCCACAGCCGTCCGACGCCATGATTGTCGTCTGGCCGATACTGAAAGAGGCATGCATGATTTTCTCCTCGAGGCCCTCTTGCATCATCTCGTTCGAAACCGACTCGGGGCTTTCACTGAACCGTATCATCATCGTGACGTTGGCGCCGACCGCCTGCTGATAAAAATCCAAAGCTTCTTCGCAGCGGCCGCCAAAGAACAAGTATGGCTGGACCAAGGCTTCGCGAGTCACGACCTTTCCGCGAAGGGTATTCTCTCGTTTGGCAAGTTCGCCTTTGGGATCGATTTCGCTGAAGTCTTGCATCTCGTACACGGGGCGAATTTCGATTTCGGAATCTTCCGGCATCGGATTCGGGCAACGTTTGACCCACTCGATCGCCTCGGCCATGGATTTCACATCCCACAGCCAATAGCCGGCAATCAATTCTTTTGTTTCAGCGAAAGGCCCATCAACAACGACACGGTCCTCGCCCGAAAACTGTACCCGAATGCCTTCACTACTTGGTTTCAAGCCTTCACCCATCTTCATGATGCCCGCTTCAACAAGCTTTTCGTTGAATTGGCCCATCGCTCGTAACAATGGTTCGCTTGGCAATGTTCCGGCTTCGGAGCTTTCGGTGGCTTTGACGATGACCATGACTTTCATATCGCGTTCTTTCTTGTTGATGATTTGTAATGATCGCTTGTCTGTGAATTGCGGCTATTGGTGATCAAGTTTCGATTGTTGCGGTCGATGCGTCGTTGTACTCGTCATGGCGTCGCCACCAGACGTATGGATCGGATTGTGGCCAGCCTTCGGGTGAATCTTCCCACGCTTCTTGTCGCCCCAGCGGTGCCATGTCCAGCAACGTAAAATTGCTGAGTAGAACTTCGACGCCGCGCCCGCCGGTGAAGTAGGTTTGGTAGATATCGTCGCCTTCGCGCAAGAACATGCTCAATCCGTGCATTTCGCCATCAGCGGTGGTGACCCCAAAATCCTCGTTGAACGTGGTGCCGGCCGAGGAGTACCAAGGCAATGTCCAGCCCATTCGCTTTTTGTAGGCTTCCAGATTCTCAAGCGGGCCTCGTGACACTAAAGCCAACGACAAGTCGCGTGCGTTGAAATGCGCCGGATGACCGATGTTGTCAACCAATAACGAGCAGCCTGGGCAGCCCGCCGTCGGCCAACCGCCGACGTTCTCGGCAAACATAAAGTGATAGATGGCAAGTTGTCGGCAGCCGGCGAACATATCAAGCAATGTCACTCTGCCCGCAGGACCATCAAACTCATATTCTTTGTCGATTTTCACCATGGGTAATCGACGGCGCTGAGCCGCGAGCGCGTCTCTGGCCCGAGTCGCGGCTTTCTCTTTCACGCGAAGGCGGTCGATCGCCGCTTGCCAATCCTGTCGCGATGCGACGGGCGGCCGGCCCTTTGGACCGCGGTGGATGTAGGCTGCCGAAAGGTCCTGTGATTCGTTGCGAAACGCTGCTTCACGTTCTGCGATCAGGTCGTTGGTTTGTTGATCGGCCGGACGAATTTCGAACGGCCCCAGATTCAAGCCTGGATGTTGAGACATAAGCGTGATCGCGTGATTGAGATCGCGAGCCTCGAGAAACAGTATCCCACCAAGCATTTCTTTGGTTTCTGCGTAGGGCCCATCGGTCACGTCCACCGAACCATTCTTGATTCGCAATGTCACCGAGTTGGATGCTTCCTGTAGGGCTTCGCCCCCGATGAAGTGTCCGCCCCGACGCAGTTCATCGTCATAGCTTAAGCACTCCTCTATCGCTCGCTGTTGATCGGTTTCCGACAGGGATTCGAATTTCTGTGAGTCGAAAAATCCCATGCAGATAAATTTCATATCAGTTCTCCGTGCAGAGGTCGGATGTGATGGGCGTGCAGAGTGTCAGTGAATCGCTTCGAATTGGTGGTTTACAGCTAGTCGAACAGTGCCCGCGACGATCGACACCAAGGCCACAAAATTTTTTCGCAAATTATCTCCTCGTCGGCCGGCGTTAACAGCGAGTGTGTTCGCCGTTCATGAACCGGACCCAAGTCCCGTCATCGGTTTGCAGTTCACTGCCCATTCGCCAGTGATCGGTGTCAACAATCTCGATCGTATCGCGATATTTGCACGTCCCCTCGCCGTCAAACCTTGGGCCTTCGGTGTCGAGCGTCAGTCTCTTACCACTCGCGTCGAGTTTGCCTCGGTACGACCAAATGTTCGCCATCATCGAACCCACAAACGTTCCGACGTAATTGCCTTGCGCTGGATCAAACCCCAGCGTCATGATCGACGACCATGGTTCATCCTCGGACGAATCGCCCGAACTCTCGCAAATGACCCACAACCCGCCCAGCGATCGGCAAGCCATCGTTCCACGTGCTTTGGATGTGGTTCCATCGGGCATCTGGCAATCGTGTTCAAATTTCCAGTTACCCATCAGTTGTTCAAGCCATTGGTGTTCTGATTGCGGTTTTGCAAACATGTTGGACCTTTCGGCATCGGTGGTTCGTTTCAGCAGCCTGGCGCGTTTGCCAAACCGCAAGTGGTCGACTCGGCACGGTCCGAATCGACAGCGGATGAAAAAATTGACGACATTTGACAAGCTATCTGGCACGTCGTTAATATGCAACCAAGGGGTTGCGTGTGTGCAGGGCTACACCACAAGCCGTTGTTGTCGTTTCACGCAGTGATACGCTAGAGCACAGGAGAGCATGATGGTGCAATCAGCGACCGACCGTATCGAGAAATCGATCGAGATTCACGCACCGATGCAACGAGTGTGGGAAGCAATCACCGACTATCGGCAATTCAGCCAATGGTTCCGCGTGAACTTAGAAACCGCATTTGTTGTTGGCGAAAAGAGTTCGGGCCAAATCACATATCCGGGATACGAACACGTGCGAATGGAAGTGATGGTCACCGCGATTGAACCGATCCAGTACTTCGCTTTTCAGTGGCATCCCTACGCCGTCGATCCGAATACGGATTACTCTAGCGAGCCGCCGACCCTGGTCGAATTCCGTCTCAAGATGAGTGAAACCGCAGCGGATGGATCGGTCACTTTATTGGAAGTCAGCGAATCAGGTTTTGATGCGCTTCCTGCGTCCCGTCGCGACGAAGCGTTCCGAATGAACGAGGGCGGTTGGTCTGCGCAGATCAACAACATCCGTGACTATGTCCAACAAGATGACTAACACCTCCGCCCGTCGTCTGCAAAAGAATGCTCCGCTGTTCGCCGCGCTCGGCGACAAAACCCGACTGTCGTTGCTGGTAAAACTCGGCGAAGGACAGTTGCATTCGGTGACAAGTTTGGCAAAGGGGGCTTCGCTTTCACGGCAAGCAATCCGCAAGCACCTCAGCGTGCTGGAGGATGTTGGAATGGTCCATGGTGTCAAGCAGGGCCGCGAGCATCTGTTTCGGTACGATCCAAAGCCGATCGAAGAACTGCGGCTTTCGCTTGCCGAAATTTCTCGCCAATGGGATGAATCATTGTTGCGGCTAAAAGCATTCGTGGAAGAAAAGTGAATACGCAAAGTACTCGATGGATGATCACCGCGTTGCGGTTCGTTGCAGCCGTCGTCGTCGCGGTGGGCGTCGGCCTGGTGTTGTTAATCTTGATCGAACTGTTCAGCGCGGTGGTTCATCCGTTTCCCGAGGATTTCGGTGGGACGGCCGAGGAGATGTGCGAACACGTTGCACGCTATCCTTCGTGGGTTCTGGCCGTCGTCGTACCGATATGGGGTTTCTCGGCGTGGTTGAGTACATGGATTGCCAAGTGTATCGGCCATCGTTGGGCGGCCGTCGTGGTTGGCGTGCTATGGATTGTTGCCGTCTTGTTCAACGTGACGCAGCTTCCCTATCCGATCTGGTTCAAGTGCTTGGCAACGACCGCGATTGTCATCGCCGTCGCATCGGCGATTGGATTGCTGTTCAAGGCACGCAGCAGCGCGCAGCGCAATTTTGGCAGCGGTAACTGCTGAGCGAAATTGGCCGAGAGGTGCACGGTTGAGTCCCGCGACCAAGGGACTTCGTTGCGGCCTTCCAGCGGAATCTGCTGCGGAACATCGTCTGTAACGTTTTCACTCATATCGAAACGCTTGCAGCAGAAAAGGATCTGCGTCAGGATCGTTGCTGACAAACCGCTTACCTGTTTTCGAGACTAGAGTCAGCCAACTCGCCGCCAAGTCGAATTTGTGGACTTGTCATCGACCCGTCGTCCGCCTCTCTGCACCCGTGACATTGAAAGACTGCACTATGTCTGAATTTACTTACGAAGACGTCGCAAAGATGATCGATCATTCGCTGCTGAATCCGACGTTGACCGAGGATGATCTTAAGTCGGGGATTCGGTTGGCGCTCGCTTATGATGTTGCCAGCGTATGCATCATGCCCTACGCCATGCGGCTGTGCAGCAAATTACTCGACGGCAGCACGGTTCGGGCTTCCACCACCATCGGTTTCCCGCACGGGGGACACACCACCGCCGTGAAACGCGCCGAAGCTCAGCAAGCGATCGATGACGGTTGCGAAGAACTTGACATGGTTGTCAATATTTCAAAAGTATTAAGCGGCGATTGGGACTACGTACGCCAGGACATTGCGGCCGTTATCGACGTTGCTCATGCCGCAAGTCAAAAAGTGAAGGTGATCTTCGAGAATTGCTACCTGAATGACGAGCAGAAGATTCGACTATGTAGCATCTGTTCAGACTTGAACGCGGACTGGGTGAAAACGTCGACCGGTTATGGCACCGGTGGTGCGACTCATGATGACTTGAAACTGATGCGCAGCCACTCGGCAGACCATGTTCAGGTCAAGGCCGCCGGAGGTGTGCGAGATCTGGACGCCTTGCTGGCGGTGCGTGAACTCGGTGTGACCCGCTGCGGGGCGAGTCGTACCAGTGAGATGATGGATGAGGCTCGCTTGCGGTTACAACTGCCCCCGATCAACATCACCGCGACCGGTGAATCGTCTTACTAGGCGTGTGAATCGTCTTTGTTCCAGTGGGTTCTTGCGAAATCAAGATTAGTGGTTTCACGCGTGCAATCATGCGTCGGAAGTGTTCTACAATAGCGCGGATGCGTCCCTCGGCACAGCCAGCGGATGTGTTTTAAACGCCCCTTCCGACCCTCCCCTCCCCCCACTGAAAGAGATGTGATGGCTCTTGCTGTACTGCGTGTTCTTATTGGTTGTCTTTTTGTTATCTGCGTTTGTTCGGCCAGTAGAGTCGCCGCAGCAACGCCAAACATTGTTTTGATTTTGGCGGATGATCTGGGCTATGGCGATGTGGGCGCGTTTAACGCGGACAGTAAGATTCCGACGCCAAATCTTGATCGTTTGGCGGCCGAGGGCATGCGTTTTACCGATGCGCATGCCGGTGGTTCAGTTTGCGTTCCCTCGCGATATTCGTTGCTGACGGGGCGTTTTTCCGTTCGCGATAAACTGCAGTGGCGCGACGGACCGGTAATCAAGAACGACCAAATGACGATCGCTTCTTTGCTGAAACAACACGGATATCGCACGTCCATGGTCGGTAAATGGCACCAAGGGTTTGACACGCCCGGGCCGGATTCTGATGCGCAATTTGACTACGATCAACCGCTGCGTGGCGGCCCCGTCGATCGCGGATTTCAAACGTTTTTCGGCATGCATGCCTCATTAGACATCCCACCGTATTTCTACATCCGTGATCGGACACCCGTGGTGCCACCGACCGATTCGATTGATGCCAGCACTAGTGTTGGAGGCAAAGAAGATTGGAACAAAATCCAAGGCGCGTTTTGGCGTGAGGGCCCCGTTGCACCGGGTTTTGTTCATACGGAAGTCACGCCGAGGTTCGCTCGCGAAGCCGTTGAGGTGCTGCAGGCGTATGCGGCGACAGATAACGAGGCGCCATTGTTTCTGTACCTGGCTTTGCCCTCACCGCACACGCCTTGGTTGCCCACCGAAGCGTTTCGTGGAAAAAGCGGCGCGGGCATGTACGGCGACTTCGTCATGCAGGTCGACGCGGTCGTCGGACAAGTTGTGTCGGCATTGAATTCGACCGCAATGTCAAACGATACGCTGGTGCTTTTTTCGAGCGACAACGGACCGGTTTGGTATGACACAGACACGGATCGGTTTG
This sequence comes from uncultured Pirellulaceae bacterium, assembly GCA_963975425.1. Lineage (GTDB taxonomy): Bacteria > Planctomycetota > Planctomycetia > Pirellulales > Pirellulaceae > CAXBGS01. The sequence goes on along the minus strand of CAXBGS010000001.1, from coordinate 644,841 downwards.
GGCACGATGCGGTCGGAGGTTTGCGTGGCATGAAGGGCAGTTCGTGGGAAGGCGGTCACCGCATGCCGTTCATCGCGCGTTGGCCCGGCCATGTCACGCCGGGGACCGCATCGGATCAAACGATCGCATTCTCGGACGTGTTTGCGACGTTCGCGGATCTGGTCGGATCGGCGGACATCCCGGCGGGACAAGCAGAGGATAGCGTCAGCTTTCTGCCGTTCTTGCTTGACGCCGAGATGCCACGTCAATCGCGCGCACCCATCGTGCACAATTCATCAACGCTGCGCGATGGCGATTGGAAATTGATTCTGCCTCGACGCAAGCGAGAGCTCGGAAAGACGGGGTCGCAAAAACTCGGCGGCGAGCTGTACAACTTGCGCGATGACCCGAACGAAGAAAAAAACCTATTCGAATCCGAGTCTGAACGTGTCGAGCGAATGCAAAAAAAGTTAGCCTCGATCCTAGCATCGTAAATTGCATCAAAATCAAATTGCCGCCAAGCGTCTTTCGTCACCGATGGCGTGACATCCGCCAGTTCGGTCGAACGACGCTTGAGGCTCAACTTCTCTCTCATTTCTGAACGGTCCGTCCCATGCATCACTTCGCTATTCACTCACGTTTTCTTACGTTGCTGTTTTTCGCCGCATGTATTTTCGATGGCACTTCGTCTTTCGCGGCTGAAAAACCGAACGTGATTTTGATCATGTGCGATGATCTGGGATACGGCGATCCACAATGCTTTGATGCCGACTCGCCGATTCGAACGCCTCACATCGATGCGATGGCCAGTGACGGATTGAAATTCACACGTTTCTATTCGGCGGCCCCGGTTTGCAGTCCGACCCGAGGAAGTTGTTTGACCGGGCGGCATCCCTATCGATACGGCGTCTACTCGGCAAACACAGGTCACATGAAAACGGATGAGATCACGCTGCCGGAGCTCTTGCAGCAAGCCGGGTATACCACCGGTCACTTTGGGAAATGGCACTTGGGAACGCTGACGACGACGATCCCAGATGCGAATCGAGGCGGTCCCAAAGGCAAACAGCATTTTTCACCGCCATCCCGCCACGGCTACGACGATAGTTTTGTGACCGAGTCCAAGGTTCCAACTTTTGATCCGATGATCAAACCGGTCGGTGCCAAAGCGGGCGGGTATTGGGATGCGGTCAAAGATCGGTCGACCGCCGAATCCTATGGCACTCACTATTGGGATCATGACGGGAACGTCGTTTCACAGAATCTCGACGGTGACGACTCACGCGTAATCATGGATCGAGCCATTCCGTTCATCGAAAACGCGGTCGCCAATGACACGCCATTCTTCGCGGCCGTTTGGTTCCACGCGCCGCACCTGCCCTGTGTGGCCGGACCGGATCATGTGAAGTATTACCAACAACACGACGTTGCCCATCGAAATTATTACGGTTGCGTCACCGCTCTGGACGAACAAGTCGGACGTTTGCGGGCGAAGCTTGCCGAATTGAACGTGGCCGACGATACGATGTTATGGTTCTGCAGCGACAATGGTCCCGAGGGAAAAGACGCAAAGTCACCGGGATCCGCCGGCGACTTTCGTGGACGGAAACGGTCCTTGTACGAAGGTGGCGTTCGCGTCCCGGGGATTCTTGTTTGGCCGGGTCATACCAAGCCGGGATCGACAACGGACTACGCGGCCGTGACCAGTGATTATCTTCCGACCGTGCTGGATGTGTTAGATATTTCGTATCCCGATGATCGACCGCTTGATGGCACGTCACTGCTCGGTGCAATTACCAAATCGGAACCGCGACGAACAGCGCCTATCGGTTTTCAGTCCGCCAAGCAGATTGCGTGGCATCACGGCAACCACAAATTGATCACCGTCGACGCCGGCAAAACCTGGCAGCTTTACGATCTGGATAGCGACCCGAACGAAAATAACGATCTTGCCCAGCAGCAACCTGAGCGAATCGCGTCAATGAAGCAACAGGTCCGTGCGTGGCAAGAGTCGTGTAAGTCCAGTGACGCCGGACACGATTACCTTTCCGAATGATCGTCGGCAAGTCAGTGTCGCGACATTTGTGGTCGTGTGATGCCAGGAACCGATTCGAATTACCGCTGCGTTTCGGGTTTCCAGATCGGTTTGCCGCGGTAGACCTGGCCGATGGGGTACGCATCATGAGGTGTCACCGCCGTCGCCATGATTTCACTGATTTGTTGGACAATTTCGGGGTGTTCCGGCGCGACGTCGAGTGTTTCGCCGATGTCGCTGCTTAAATCATAAAGCTGAATCGCACTGTTGACGCCAAGTCGTATCCCTTTCCATCGATCCAAACGTACGGCTTGGTCGTATCGTGTTCGGCAGTGACCATAGTCCCAGTACAACGGCTCGTCGCGATCGGCCAACTTGCCGCCTTTCAGGGAACCCAGGATCGAAATTCCGTCGCAATTTTCTGGCACATCGACGGCAGCAAGTTGACTGAAAGTCGGCAGCATGTCTTGAAATGCGATGACTTGTTCGCTGGTGAGGTTCGTCGGAATGGTTTGTGGCCAACTGGCGATAAAGGGCACTCGGATACCGCCTTCGGTCAGGTCACGCTTGTAACCTCGCAGTGGACCATTGGTGGTGAATCGTTCGTCGACTTTCTTGTGTCCGCCATTATCGCTAGTGAAGACAATCAACGTTTCGTTTCGGATTCCCTGGGCTTCGATTCGGTTGACGATTCGTCCGACATCGAGATCAAGCCGATGGATCATTGCCGCATATTTCTTTGCTTGATCGCTCCAGTCGTGTTTGGAATAAGGCTGGGTGGTTGGCACAGCTAGTCCGTGTGGATCCTCATGCGGTGACGAAAAGTGCGGCAGCGTGTAAGCCGCATACAGGAAGAACGGGCGGTCGTCATCGGCCTTGTCGTCGATAAACTTCAGTGCTCGATCGGTCAACAAGTCGTGGCTGTAATGCGTTCGGGATTCAGAGTTGCCGTCTAGTCGAAGCTGCCCTTCGTCATCGTCCAGATATTCGGTGAAGTAATAGTGGGCGTGGTCTTGATTCAAGTATCCGAACCATCGATCGAAACCTTGGTTGGTCGCGCGGCCGACCGTTCCGGCGTCGCCGAGCGACCACTTCCCGACGCCGCCGCAGCGATAACCCGCTTTCTTCAGTTGCTCGGCCACCGTAAGGTCGTCGTCCTGCAAGTACGTCCGATAGTGAGGCACGTTATCTCGGGCCGGGGCGTGTCCGTTGTGCAGTCCGGTCATCAGGACCGCTCGTGACGCGGTGCAAACCGGCCCACCCGCGTATGCCTGGGTGTACCGAATGCCCTCTCGAGCAAGTCGATCGATATTCGGCGTCTCGATGAACTCTTGTCCGTAACAGCCCAGGTCTCCGTACCCCAAGTCATCAGCCATGATGAACACAATGTTGGGACGACTTGCGGTGGTTTGTGAATGATCGCCCGATGGAAGGATTTGACCGAGTTGTTCACTGAGTGCCTTGACCGTTTGTTGATGTGAATCCGTTGCGGCCAGATTGGTCGTCTCCAGCGGGTCGTTGTGATGATCGTACAGTTCCGTCGCATCCACCTGTTGCGTTTGAAAGTTTCGCCACTGCGTAAATCGATACCGTTCGGTTCGCATCGAATATCCCATGGTCGTTGGGATTTGACCTCGGGGATAATTCGGTCGCGCCGCTTGAGTCATGGCGACGGACTTGACGTTCGTGTCGGGATCGTCGAGCAACGGAACAAGTGATGTTCCTTCGACTTCGCTGGGAGCGTTCAGTTCGCACAGGTCGGCCAGAGTCGGATACACGTCAAGTAATTCGACCAATGCGTCGGTTCGCTGCCCTGCCTTATGATCAGGCGATGAAATGATCATCGGTACATGAGCGTCCAGCTCGAACGCGGTCGTCTTGCGAGTTAGACCGTGTTCGCCGAGATGAAGCCCGTGGTCGGACCAGAGAACAATAATTGTGTCATCACGAAGGCCGAGCGTGTCCAGTTCGTCCAGCACGCGGCCAATTTGGGCATCCATATAACTGATCGTCGCCAGGTGACCGTGGTGCATTTCGCTAAGTTCGGGCGAATCGGCACCGCCCTTGTATCGGGCACTGGTCAACGCAATCTCTGGAACTCCGCTTGGCGGGTTTACATGCTTTGGCGTCGGAACTTTGTCTCGCTGATAAAGATCCCAGTATTTCTTTGGGGCATTGAACGGCGTGTGGGGTTTCCAGAAACCAACAGCGAGAAAAAACGGCTGTTTCCGCTGACTGATCTCGCGCAGTGTTTCCACCGCCGTGTCGGCGACACGTCCGTCAAAATACGCGTTGTCGGGAACATCACGGCATTCGATGCCCCCGCGGCCCGATGCCAGATTTGGCGGCAAGTCGCCGCTGATTTGTGGCTTGTCGTTTGCGTGACTGTTGTAGTGGAGGACCGACGGCACGCTCCATGAGTCCGGATCACCTTTGTAAGCGTCCTGTCGCCAGTTATGGAAGATCTTGCCAACACATTGCGCGTGATAGCCGTTGTGCTTGAATAGTTGCGGAAGCGTGACGACGTCGGGGCGATTTTGGCGAAAATGTGTCGGTAAATCCCAGACGCGAATCGTGTCCGGCCGCATGCCAGTCAGCACCGAGGCGCGCGATGGATTGCAAACGGTCTGTTGGCAATAGGCATGTTCAAAGAGCGTTCCCCGCGCTGCCAGGCGGTCGATGTTGGGCGACAAAACCTCGGTATCGCCATAACAGCCCAGCTGGACTCGCAAGTCATCGATCGCAATGAACAGAACATTATGTGATTTCGCGTTGGCATGTATTCCGATGATCGCAATCCATAAGCCAACGATCCACTGTAAGTAACTTCTCACTGTTACGTCTCGCCTTTATCAGCAGTAAAATTTCCGGTTCGGATGTCTTCAGCCGCCTGATCAACGGCTGACAGGGAATACAATATCAACTTGCCCGCACCCATTCTGAACATAGTTGAGTTACAAATGTTGCTACGTATGATTTTGTTGTCGATGGCCGTGTTGTCGACAATTTCGATGATGTCCGGCGCGCGGGCCAACGATCATCCCAACATTTTGTTCATTTTTGCCGACGACTGGGGCTGGGGAGATTTGAGCTGCCACGGTCATCCCTATGTCAAGACGCCAAATATTGACCGGCTTGCAAAGGAAGGCACCGATTTCTCTCGGTTTACGGTGGCAAGCGGTGTTTGCTCGCCCAGCCGAACGGCCGTCATGACGGGGCACTTCCCCGCTCGTTACAACATCGACGGTCACTTCGCTTGGGTGCCGAGCAACGCCAAGCGTAACATGCCGGACTGGCTGGATCCGAAAACGCCAACGCTTCCGCGTTTCTTGAAAGACGCGGGGTACGCGACGGCGCACTTTGGTAAGTGGCATTTGTCCAACAACATGATCCCCGATTCGCCGACACCGGCAGAGTACGGTTACGACGAGTACGGAGCGTTCAATTGCTCAGGTGAACAAATGCCTGTTCATGAAGACGCCCGAAACGCAATCGCGTTCATCGAGAAGAGTCAAAACGCGGGTAAACCGTTCTTTATCAACTTGTGGATGCATGAACCACACACTCCCTTTCATACCGTTCCCAAGTATCGCTGGCGGTTTCGCGATCTGGATGAAACCGACAGTATTTACGCATCGGTGTTGTCGCATGCCGATGATCGCGTGGGCGAAGTGTTGGATTGTCTCGACCGACTTCATCTGGCGGAAAACACGCTGGTGATTTTCAGTAGTGACAACGGCCCGGCACGATCATCCAAATCGACCGAGTTGCAACTGATGCACGACACTGCGACCGGTGCCGGTTACAACATCGCGGCGTCCAAGGGAATCACGGCAGGGCGCAAGGGTTACAAAGCTGCTTTGTACGAAGGCGGGATCAACGTTCCCTTTATCGCACGATGGCCGGGAAAAATTGCCGCTGACAAGGTGGATGAAACTTCGCTGATCTCTGCGGTCGACCTGTTGCCCACATTTTGTGAATTGGCTGGCGCAAGTTTGCCGGCCTCTTATACGCCCGATGGCGTCAGCCAAGTCGACGTGTTGATGGGCGGTGAAACGACGACTCGCCGAAAACCGTTGTTTTGGAAAATGTCTGGAAACTGGCCAATTAAAGAGTCGCAGCCTTATCACTGGGTATCGTACGCCATGGTTGATGAAACCTGGAAACTTGTAAGCAACAAGGACGGCAGTTACACCGAACTGTACGATATCGCAGCTGATCCACTGGAAAAGGTTGACGTCAAGTCAGAGCATCCGGCCGTGGTGAAGTCGTTGTTGGCAAAGATTGAGGACTGGAAATCGACATTGCCCGCCAAGCCAACCGGGAATGTGTTCTCCTCTGAACGCACACAGTGAAATGTAACGAAAAAATTCTTGATGACTTGTACGGTTGGATCTTGCGTTCGTGTGTTTCCCTTCCTGCATCTATCCCCATGTTTCGAAACTTGATGATGCGCGTGACAAAATTGGTTGTGTTTCTGGCGGCGGTCGTGCTGTTGCATTCAACACGGATGCACGCACAAGACTTTGGCGAGTTCCGTGAACAGGTGGCTGCGCTGGGTGATTTGACCGACGCGCCATCGACGTATCCGGCCACGGGTTTTCAAGACGATGGTCAGATCAAGGCGATTTACTACGATGCACTCCCTTGGAAAGGCAATCCAACCCGAGTGTTTGCTTGGATCGGAATTCCGTCAAACGGTGACGCCGACGTTCCGGGCGTGGTTCTCGTTCATGGTGGCGGTGGGACGGCGTTCAAGGAGTGGGTGCAAAAGTGGAACGATATCGGTTACGCGGCGATCAGCATTGCGGTCGAAGGACAGACCGACGTGCGATTGTCCAAAGATCCACCAAAAGGTTGGAAGCGTCATCCGATGGGTGGGCCTCCGCGAGACGGCATCTATGGCGATAGCGCAGAACCGCTCGCCGATCAATGGATGTATCACGCAGTCGCTAACACGGTGCTGGCCAATTCTCTCTTGCGATCACAGGCTGGCGTCGATGCGAGCAAAGTCGGCCTGATGGGTATTTCCTGGGGCGGCGTCATTACAAGCACCGTGATCGGTATCGACAATCGATTTGCGTTCGCGATTCCAACCTATGGATGCGGCGACTTGGCCGACGTGCCGAACCAATATGGCCGGGCACTCGGTGACAATTTGATGTACCGGAACGTTTGGGATCCGATGCTGCGCATGTCCAACGCGACCATGCCCACATTGTGGTTGTCTTGGACCGAGGACACGCATTTTCCGTTGGATGCGCAGCACAATTGCTATGATGCGGCGCCGGCGCCGCACATGGTTGTGTTGCGGCCCAAGATGAGGCACAGCCATGCGGCGGGCTGGAACCCGCCTGACAGCTACGCGTTTGCACAGAGTGTCATCGAGCAGGGAACCGTTTGGTGCCGGCAGACGGAAGTTTCGGTAGATCAGGATCGCGTGCGAGTCCGTTTCTCAACAAGCAAACCCATTGATTCAGCCGTCCTAACGGCGACGCCCGATACGGGTATGACCAATGAACGCACTTGGACCGACCATAAAACCACAATCATGGATCAGGCTGACGGAACTGTGACTGTGCAGGCAGACCTGCCGAAGGACACGACGGCTTGGTTCATTAATCTGAAAAGCGGTGATCTGTACGCCAGTTCCGATTACCAACAAACGCAGTAAAGCGTTACGCCAAGAACGGATTGGAAAGCTCAAGCCGTGGTGGCAAACGATGCTGCGCGACTTGCCGATCTGACTTGTTTCGGTTTGCGGGTTCGGTGCCGATCTCCGAATTCCAAACGCCGGGTACCAAATGCCGGATGTCGAGCCGATCCAGTGGGGGATCTTGAGCGATACCATGCGGAGCGTCTGTGAGTCGGGCCGAGGACCAACATTCCGTCCCTCGCAAGAGCAAATGCGTTGGTTGGAACAAGCCGGCGACGCGTTTGGTGGCGGAATGGCTCCGCACCTTCTCCAGAAACGCGGAGCAAACGAAACAAAGCCCACGTGATGGCCATTGACCTCGTGCGTGAGGGAGTTACCGGCCCTGCTGGGAATCAATACATCCTGGGTGCCAGACTCATTGACGCGACGATGTGGGTACAAATCAAGCCGCAAAGACATTGCTAACACTGCGGATAGCCGGCACGCTAAAATTGTGGGGTTCGTCCAATGATCCTTTAGCCGGAGTCCGAAAACATTGCGGAATCTCTTGATCAAGCGAGACGCGTTTCTCGGCAGCCAGCGGCGGCTTGTCCGAGGGCGCCTCGGATCCTTGTGGCCGTTGCGATGTGGCGTGGTGCTCGTTCTGCTGTTGTCGACCGCGTCGGCTTTGGCCGTCGACTATGAAACGGTCAAGCAACAATACCGATCCGGTCAGTACGACGAAGCCGCCGAAGCAGCAGCGGCAGAAGTCGAACGTGGGATTTGGAACGAGCGTTGGCCGCGACTATTAATCCAGTGCTATTTGGTCACGGGCAAATACCAGGATGCGTTGGCTGTCTTCGAGGATGCCGTCAAGCGGTATCCGACCAGTCTGACACTGCGGATGATGGGTCGAGAGGCGATTCGGTTGTGCGGAATTACAGACCGCGACGAACAAGAGGCCTCTCAGATATTAAGACTCTTGCAAAGCTCGCCGTCACGTTATGCGAGCCGCGACAACCTCGTTGCGGCGGGACGGTTTTTTAAAGAACGCGGCGAAGACGCACGGCAAATTCTGGAACTGTTTTATGATCGAGTCCGGGACGCGGACCCAGAACATCTCGAGGCCTACATTGCCACCGCCGAGCTGGCGCTGGACAAAGGCGATTTTAAAGTCGCCGCCGATACATTGACGTCCGCATTGAAAGTCGATGACGCCGACCCGCAGATCTATTACTTGTTGGCCCGAGCTTTCGAGCCGTCGGATTCTGAACGTGCCAGCGAGGCATTGGCACAAGCACTTAAGCTGAATTCCAGCCACGTGCCGAGTCTATTGATGCAGGCCACCGGCGCAATCGATCGCGAACAGTATGCTGCGGCCGACCAGTTAATCAAACAAGTGCTCGACATCAATCGGCGCGAGCAAGATGCGATCGCACTGCAAGCCGTGTTGGCGCATCTGCGTGGTGATTTCGAGAAAGAGAAGCAGTTGCGTGACCTGGCGTTGATGACCTGGAAATCGAATCCGCGGGTCGACCATCTGATTGGTAAAAAACTATCCGACAAGTATCGGTTTGCCGAAGGTGCCGAGTACCAACGTTCTGCGTTGACGATTGATCCCACTTACACCGCGGCCAGCTTTCAGCTTGCACAGGACCTTCTTCGGCTGGGACATGACGATGTCGGATGGGAATTGGCAAAGACGGTTGCCGACGAAGATCAGTACAACGTTGTTGCGCATAACTTGATCACATTGCATGATCGATTGAGCGGTTTCAGCGTGCTGCAGGCTGGTGACATTCATGTCCGAATGGACCCGCGCGAGGCGGAAATTTATGGTGATCAAGTACTAGAGTTGCTATCCGAAGCTCAGGCAACCTTGTGTCCGAAGTACGATGTGACACCGAAGGCTCCTGTCGTCGTGGAAATCTTTCCAGAACAAAAAGACTTTGCGATCCGCACGTTCGGGTTGCCTGGTGGCCAAGGTTTTTTGGGCGTGTGTTTCGGCCGCGTGATCACTGCCAACAGTCCCGCTTCGCAGGGCGATACGCCTGCCAACTGGAAAAGTGTGTTGTGGCACGAGTTCTGTCACGTCGTGACGCTCGAAAAGACAAAGAACCGAATGCCGCGCTGGCTTAGCGAAGGCATTTCGGTCTACGAAGAACGCAAGCGGGACGCGGCTTGGGGCGAATCCATGACACCCCAATACCGGGAAATGCTGCTCGGTGAAGAGCTAACGCCCGTCAGTGAATTAAGCGGTGCGTTTCTGAGCCCCGCCTCCCCACTTCACTTGCAATTCGCCTATTACGAATCTTCGCTGGTCGTTGAGTTCCTGATCGATCGGTATGGGCTGGATGCGGTCAAGCAGATTTTGACCGATCTGGCCGACGGTTTGGCGATCAACGATGCACTGGCGCGTTCGGTCGGATCGCTGGAAAAACTCGATCAACAATTCGCCACGTATGCCAAGCAGGTCGCCGATTCTTTCGCGCCCGATGCCCAGTGGTCGCGAGAAGGATTTCCTGAGCGACCGTCGCGCGGCGATTATCAAGAAATCATCGACCAAGAACCCAACCACTATTGGGGCCGAATGGGACTCGCCAAAGCCGAGTTGGCGGCCGGTAATCTGGACGCCGCGAAACAGCATTTGATGAAACTTGTCGAGCTAGGTGCTGTAACGGGCCAACGCGGCGGACCGCTGGAAATGTTGGCCACGGTTTACCGAAAAGCAGGGGAAATCGACAAAGAGCGTGAGATTCATCGACAAATAGTCGAGCTTTCTAGCGATGCTTTGCCGTCTTTGGTGCGTTTAATCGATATCGCTCGAGACGAACAAGATTGGGAAAGTGTGTTGCAGGACGCCCATTTATTGATGTCGATCAATCCGTTGTTGCCGTACGGGCACCAGCGAGTGTCCGAAGCCGCTGAAAAACTTGATCAGCCCGGTCGAGCGGTGGCGGCGCTGACGGCACTGACGACCATGGAACCGGTTGACCCAGCGGGTTTGGATTTCCGGCTCGCACGATCTCTGTATCAACTCGATCAGTTCGCTCGGGCAAAGGACCATGTCTTACGAGCACTCGACGAGGCGCCTCGTTATCGTGATGCCCATCGGCTGTTGCTGCAGATTCACGAAGCGATTGACGCGCGAGCGTCCCAAGACCGTGGCGTTGGCAAGCAGGCCGCGGATATCGACCGCGAAATGCAGTCGCCGACGGAAACCGAATCATCGGAAACTGAGTCTTCGGAAACCAACGCCGCAGCAGCCGAAATTGACGCGACCGATGCATCCAGCACGACACAAGGTTCGGAGCCATGATGATCACAAGAATCGTTCGATCAAAACGGGCCATTGCCATATTTACCGCCGGATGTCTGGTCGTGTCCGCGGCCATGGCCCAACGCGGTTGGTGGAACAGTCGTTCGATCAGCGATGACCGCGGAGACGTACCGAGTTGGGAAGTCGACAAAGATTTTCCCAGCGACTTGTTCACCTTCGTGCGAATTCAATACGATTCCTATGGCGGACGTGGTTACGGCCGTGGCGGCGGCGGATGGCGGACAGATTATCCGGACAGCGATCTAAACTTTTCGTTGCGTCTGCAGCAGTTGACAACGTTAAAAGTCAATCCGGATCCGATCATTCTTCGGCTGACCGATGATCGCCTGTTCGATTATCCGTTCATCTATATCATCGAACCGGGCGGGCTGGTTTTTAGCGAAGACGAAGTCTTGGCGCTACGGAAGTATTGTCTCAACGGCGGATTCTTGATGGTCGATGACTTTTGGGGCGACAGCCAATACGAAAACATGCGGTCCGAACTTCAACGCGTCTTTCCGGATCGCAAGCCATTCGAAGTGCCGCTGTCACATGAGATTTTTCACTGTGTCTATGACATGAAAGAAAAACCGCAAGTGCCAGCCATCAACGCCGCGCGCCGTGGCGCCGGTGGCCAGATCGGATCGTGGGAATATTCGCGCGACGGCAGCGACACTAGTACACCTCACTATCGTGCCATCACTGATGATGAAGACCGTATCATGGTCTTTATCTGTCACAACACGGATCTCGGCGACGGCTGGGAACGTGAAGGCATGGACCCTTGGTATTTCGAAGAATTCTCAGTCAAAAAAGCCTACCCCATGGGCATCAATATCGTGACCTACGCGATGACCCACTAGTTCGGTTGCGGCGGGTTGTCCTCGCCCGCCGCCGGACCGTCCCACCAATATGCCGTCCCACCAATACGCCGTCCCACCAATTCACTGTCCCACCAACACGTTGTCCCACCGATTTGCTCGATCGCATCGATAACGCGGTCGGATGATAAATTCCTTTGCAACCCATGCCGCCCCGATCAACAACATGAACCAAAACGAATCGATGACCGCGCTGGAAGAAGAACAAATTGTCGAGCAAATTCGCGATGGGAGCGCGCGAATTCGACGCGAGCTATCGAAGGTCATCATCGGCCAGCATGACGTGATCGAACAGTTGTTGGTCAGCTTGATGGCTGGCGGTCATTGCTTGATCACCGGTGCTCCGGGGTTGGCCAAGACGTTGTTGGTTAGCAGTGTCGCGAGCATCTTTCATTTGCAGTTCAAGCGAATCCAGTTCACGCCCGACCTAATGCCGGCTGACATCACGGGCACGGAAATTCTGGAGGAAGATTCCGACGGGCATCGTAAGTTAACGTTCGTCAAAGGCCCGATCTTTGCCAACGTGATCCTTGCTGACGAAATCAACCGAACGCCACCCAAGACACAAGCCGCCTTGTTGGAGGCGATGCAAGAGCACCAAGTGACCGCCGCGGGCCGGCGATACGAATTGGAAGAACCTTTCTTTGTCTTGGCCACACAGAATCCGATCGAGATGGAAGGGACGTATCCGTTGCCCGAAGCGCAGCTGGATCGTTTTATGTTCAACATTTTGATCGATTACTTGCCGCCCGAGGACGAGTTGGCGGTGGTCATGCAGACGACTTCGGGACGCCCCGAACCGATCGAACCGATTTTTTCGGGTGAGGACGTGTTGAAGTTTCATCAAGCGGTGCGCCGCGTTCCCATTGCCGAAGAAGTCGCCGCCTATGCCGTACGGCTTGCCTCATCGACGCGTCCGGGCCGCGACGGCACACCGGATTTTATGAACCAGTGGGTCAGCTGGGGTGCCGGTTTGCGTGCCGCCCAGACGTTGGTCTTGGGGGCGAAAGCCAGAGCGCTGTCGAACGGAAACGCGCATGTCAGCACCGATGACATTGCGGCACTTGCACATCCCGCGCTGCGGCATCGCGTTTTGCTAAGTTATAAAGCGGAAGCCGAGGGCGTCACGATCGAAGACGTAATCGATCGACTGTTGTCCACTGTATCGGCGGCGATCTGATGGCCGGTGATGCTGACAACGCGCCCGCTTTGGCCGCGGACTCGACCAAGATTGATCCGACCGCAGTGATGCGAATCAAAGATTTGCAGCTGCAAGCCAAAACCGTCGTGGACGGTTTCTTTAGCGGTCTGCATCGCAGTCCTGTGCATGGTTCGTCGGTTGAGTTTAGTGAGTATCGTCCGTATACGATTGGCGACGACCTGCGCGGTCTGGACTGGAAACTGTACGCTCGCAGCGACCGGTACTTTATCAAAAAGTTCGAAGACGAAACGAACCGCAATTGCTACTTGATCGTCGATCAAAGCAAATCGATGGGATACGGTTCCCTGGAATACACCAAAATCGACTACGCCCGGACGACCGCAGCGACATTGGCTTACTATCTGACGCGTCAACGCGATTCGGTCGGGCTGGTCACGTTTGACGAAACGATTGGCGACTTTATCAGTGCCAAGAATCGCATCGGACAATTTCATCAAATGATGGTCGCGTTGGCCAGACCGCTGCGAGGCGCAGGAACCGATATCGAAAGTCCGCTAAGACAGATTGCCTCGCTGGTGCATCGACGTGGCTTGATCGTGCTGATTTCGGATCTGTTGGCACCTGTCGAATCATTGCAAACCAATTTGGCCTACCTGCGATCGCGCGGTCACGAGGTTGTGATTTTGCGAGTTTTGGATCCATCCGAGATCGAGCTTCAGTTGTCTTCGCCCAGTATGGTCGTTGACATGGAATCGTCGCGAGAAATCTATCTTGATCCCGACGCCGCGCGAAAGCAATACAAAGAACAATTCACGCAACATCAAACCGAACTGCAACAGGTTTGCGATGCGGTGGGCGTCGACTTGTATCCAATGATGACCGATCAGCCGCTAGAGGATGCTTTGTTTCACGTCATCGATGCCCAACAACGTCGACGGCGCGGTGCAAATCGCGGTGGAATGTTGGCCGGTGCTGCTCGCGGTGGAACGGGAGGATCGTCATGAGCTTACTGGCACCACTCTATTTTCTCGGTGCACTAGCGGTCGGATTGCCCATCCTATTCCACCTGATTCGTCGCCGACCCAAGGGCGAAGTCGAATTCAGTTCGCTGATGTTTTTGAAGCCAACGCCGCCACGATTGACCCGCCGCAGTCGGCTCGAGAATCTGCCGCTGTTGTTGATCCGGTCGCTGGCCCTGATCCTGCTTGCCGCAGCGTTCGCGCGCCCTTTTCTGCGTCAAACCGCTCAATCCGATGTCGACGGATTGTCACGGCGATTGGTGGTGGCAATTGACACCAGTGCCAGCATGCGCCGCGCGGACCTTTGGCAGCAAGCAAAACTGGCCGCAAAGACGGTAATCGATGATATCCAGCCCGGTGACCAATTAGCCATTGTCGCTTTCGACGATCAACCCCAGATGTTATTTGGGTTCGATCAATCAGCACAGCTGACACCAAGCCAACTGAAATCGGCCGCGAACGAGGCGATCGATCAGGCTGCGCCGACTTGGAAAACATCCGACCTCGGTCGTGCGCTCGGCTTTGCGGCGGACCTTGCCGTGACGCACGAGCAAGACGACAACGTCGAAGACGCCGTGGATACCGATACCGCTTCGGTCCAATCCGGGCCGGCCCATCTGGTGCTGGTTTCTGACATGCAGGTCGGCAGCGAAATTGAAAGTCTGCAGGTTTACGCGTGGCCTGACGAGTTGACCTTGGATGTCCGTAGAGTCGGCACGGACAAAACCACAAACGCGTGGGCGACCATTTTGTCGGGCGACGATTCCTCATCGGTCGATCAAGGGCGACAGAACCGCGTGCGCGTCCGTGTTTCCAATACGGCGGACGCCGAGAACGCAACGTTTCGGATCGCTTGGAAAGACGCTCTTGGGCGCATCCTGTCGGAATCCGAGATGCCGGTGCAAGTTCCACCAGGCGAATCGCGTGTCGTGTCGCTGCCCGCTCCGGCAAGCGATGTGTCGGCGCTCTGCGTATTGGATGATGACCATGCCTTCGACAACAACACGTATGTTGCAAACCGCGAACCGGTCGCACAGAAGTTGTTGTATGTCGGAAACGACACGCTGGCGACATCGAATGTCGATCCCAAGGACAGTTTGTACTACTACCTGCGCCGCGTTCCACTCAGCAATCGATACCGTCATGTAGATGTCGAAGCGGTACCGGACGGCCTGCCATCCGAATTACCGCCCCATGAAGTCCCGCTGATCGTCGTCGCTGGCGAAGTTTCCTCACAAGACGCGACCTCACTAAGGCGATACATCGAACGCGGCGGTCGGTTGCTAGTCGTGTTCGGCAGCGAACAACAAACCTCGGCACTGCTGGATCTGGTGCGTGAAATGACATCCGAGGACACGCTATCCGCGGACGAGGCGAACATTGACGACTACGTCATGTTGTCCCAGATTCAATTTACCGATCCGGTGTTCATGTCGATGGCTGATCCTCAGTTCAATGACTTTACCAAGATTCGGTTCTGGAAACATCGAAAATTGACAGGCGTGCCCGACCATTGGAAAGTGACCGCCGCGTTTGACGACGGTGACCCGGCATTGATCGAAGTTCCCACGCAGGCAGCGGACTCCGACGGAAAGCTATGGATTCTCGCCACCGGCTGGCAACCCACATCAAGTCAGTTGGCTTTGTCGACAAAATTCATCCCGCTGGTGTATCAGTGGTTTGATTCCTCCTCAGCTGATTCTCAACGATCCGAAAGTTATGCCGTCGGAGAACCGATCGATGCACCGCCGTCTGAATCGGCAAGGATCATCGGCCCCGACGGTACCGCGTTTCGATATCAGTCCGGCGAAGACTTGGGCAACATCGACCAACCCGGCGTCTACCAGTTCGATGACGGTCAACACATCCATGCGTTCGCCGTGAACGTGGCAGAATCCGAGAGCAACACCGAGGCTGCTGATGATGATTCATTGGAACGTTTCGGCGTCAAACTTGGCGCAGCACCAACGTCACAACAACTGCGTGACTCCGGCCGCCAGCTAAGAGATGTCGAACTGGAAGGCCGCCAAAAGCTCTGGCAGTGGTTGTTAGTCTTCGGTCTCACCATGCTGTTTATCGAATCTTGGCTAGGCGGACGTATGAGCCGATCAACGCCGGCGGCAACCGCCTAGCGTGCTCCTGCGCCTAGCGTGCTCCCGGCAAACAAGCCGCCCGTTTCAGAATCTTTTGTCTTTGCTCTGAGAGACTTTCGTGCGGCCGATGTGGTTCCCCAGGTCGATTGCGGCTTTTTTCTTTTTTTTGTGTCCAATCGTTAGTTTCTGTGGAAAGAACTAGTGATGGCAAGCTTTGATGAAGACCGACATGATTCGTTTTTGCGCGTGTTTAGCGAACACGAGGCGGCTATACGCGCGTTCGTCCGGTCGCTGGTGCCGACGCTAGCCGATGCCAATGACGTGATGCAGGAAACGTCGGTCGTGCTGTGGCGAAGGTTCGGCGAATATGACTTTGATCGAGATTTTCGAGGATGGGCGTTTGGTGTCGCGAAAATGCAGGTGCTGTCCTGGAAACGAGATCGCGCCCGCGACCGGCATTTGTTTGGCGAGGAGTTGTCCCAAATCCTTGCACATGAAGCAGAGGATCGCGCCGATCGGATCATCGCTCAACACGAAGCCCTTGAGAACTGCCTTGGGAAACTGCCTGCTAAACATCGCCAAATGGTGACAGCGGCTTACGCGCCAGGGATGCAAATCAATGAGCTTGCGCGATCGTTACAGCAGAGTGCCGCGGCGATGTACAAGCGTATTCACCGAATTCGGTTGGCACTTGTTGAGTGTACGCAGCGCGAGTTGACCAAGGAGGGTTGGTCATGAACACCAATGATCCGCGACTTGAGTTAGCACGTCTGTACGTTGAAGGCGAGGCCGATGCCGAGGCAACGCGCCGGCTCGAAGATGAACTGCGTAAAGATGCCGAATTTCGCAGCGTCTTTCTCGATTACCTACAGATGGACCTTGCGCTTTCGAAAAACGCCCTGCTTGAAAAGTCTTTGGCAATACAGCCGGCAAAGTGGCAATTCCCATCTGCTTGGATCGCCTGTGCGGCAGCCGTGCTAATGTTGGTGGGATTCAGTGCTGCGTCGTGGTGGATGCCGCAGGAATCGGAGCGCGGTGTACGGGTGACAGTGCTGTCAGTGAATCAGGCGAAAGTCGAAGGTGCTGGCGAATTAGTCGCAGGCACCGAACTGTCGCTCAGTCAAGTACGACTAACATCGGGGCATCTGCGGTTGGGGCTCTCCTCCGACGTCCGCCTTGAATTGGTCGGGCCACTCGAAGGCCAATTTGTGAACGACATGCGTTTTCATTTGCGTGCCGGACTGATCAATGCGGAAGTTGGCGAGCGGGGAAAAGGATTCACGGTCGAGTCGGACGCGGGTGAGATCATCGATCGGGGGACCAGTTTCGGGATGCAAGTCGATCGCTCTGGAGAATCGCGAGTCGCCGTGTTCTCTGGGACCGTAGAGGTGCATCCGCGAAAGTCGAATCGGGGTGACGGGCCGATTGTTTTGACAGAAGGTTTGGCTGCGCGTTTTTCCGCTCAGGCGGGACTGCGTCGTTGGCGAGAGATTTCCTTGGCCGCACGTGCTGCGGGGCTGGCGGCGAACAACTACGCCGGCATCATTGAAAGCGTGCACGACAATCTAGGTAATGACGAGCTGCAACCGTTCTATGGCGTCGTGCAAAACGGGATGTCGCCCGGTGCACTCGCATTTACTGATAAGCCGAACCCATCTTGGGCACCACGACCGGGCGACAAGGTCCCCGATGAATTGCTCGACGCCGACCTCATTCGTACCTACCATCAGTTTCGACGACGCTTGGACTACGAGCTGACAGTCAACCTCCGAGACCACGCGGCGGTTTACGTATTGATCAAGAGTCAAGATCGCTTGCCAGACTGGTTATCAGAGAAATTCACCAACACCGGAAAGACGATCGTTGCCGGACCCTTCCAACAGAGTATCGCCCATTGGCCAGAAGCGATTCTTGGACTCGATGGTTTACCCTACTTTGAGTTTTCGGTTTGGAAAGCCAGTGTCGCGGCAGGGGAATTCACACTGGGAAGTCCTCGCGCGACGGATTTGAATAAAAGTCATTTGATGTACGGCATCGCCGTTCAGCCGAGAGAAACTGCTCGATGAAATTTTC
Source organism: uncultured Pirellulaceae bacterium (assembly GCA_963975425.1). Taxonomy (GTDB): domain Bacteria; phylum Planctomycetota; class Planctomycetia; order Pirellulales; family Pirellulaceae; genus CAXBGS01. The sequence continues at coordinate 626,645 of CAXBGS010000001.1, read as the reverse complement.
ACGTTACCGTATGAATTACCTGTCATTGTTGCCTTGGCTGTTTCTTCCCGTTGCTTCGGTACACGGTGCCGATGCTTCGCTGCCGAAATTTCTCAATCGATACTGCGCGGATTGCCACAACTCCGACACGATGGAAGGTCAAGTCAGCCTCGGCACGCTGATCGAAAACCCCAGCGAAGTCGACGCGTCGCTGATCCAAGCCGTGGTGGATGTGGTTTCCTTAGGTGAGATGCCTCCCGAAGACAGCGAGCAACCGTCGACAAAAGAACGCAAGATGTTTCTAGCGTCTGCAGAGCCGATCCTCCAGAATGCAACTCTCATGCTGATGGAAAAGGCAACTCTACCCGGTTACGGCAACTTGATTCCTCATGAGTTGTTGTTTACCGAACCCGAAGTACGGCGTGCCGCCACGCCTGCTCGCCTTTGGCGGATAAGTCCTCACCTTTTCATGCAACGTGCCAATGCGGTCACTCGCACTTCATTCTTAGTTCCGAAAGCCAATCAAGGCGGTAACGGATTGCATCCCGCTTTCGCCTATATGACTCCGCCGCACTCTTTTTGCGACGATGCAGCACAACACCAGTTCGAGCAATCCACCACGGAGTTGCTGTTCGACGTCGCGTGGGAAATATCCGGCCGGCAGGTCGCTGGTACTCGTGTTGCCAATCCCGTGAAGGATTTTCTGGTGCGGGAAAACCCAAAGGCTTCGGATTGGCGTTCGATGATCAATTGGCAAACGCAACTCGTACTGCGACGGCCTGCGCGAAGCGAAGAAATCGCAAAGTTGATGTCGCTGGTAGAAATGACGCGGATGGAAACCGATAACCGCGTAGCGCTACAGACACTTTTCGCAGCGATCCTGATGAAACCTGAAGCGGTCTATCGCTACGAGATCGGCGATGGCGTGCCAGACGAACACGGTCGCGTCTCGTTGACACCAGAGGAACTGAAGCATTCCATTGCCTATGCACTCACCGACCTGCCGCCGGACGCCGAACTGGAACGTGCTGCAAAACTGGGACGCCTTTCCGATCGCAGCGATGTCCGCCGTGAGGTCCAGCGGATGCTCGATGATTTCGAAACCGTTTCACCGCGACTGTTACGTTTCTTCCAAGAATACTTTGAATACACCGGTGCACCGGAAGTATTCAAAGACCATCGTAGAGCCAACGCAATTTTTGCCACGCAGCGTGTCGATAGCGCAGACCAGCTCGTGACTTTTGTATTACAGCAAGATGAGCAAGTGCTTGCCCGGCTGCTAACCGAAGATCGTGTCTTCATCCCGAACGCTTCCGAAATGCGTGAGCCCGTCGAACGTCGGTTTCGAGCCAATCTGCACGGTGACTTTGGGTTTCCGGCTGACTGGCAGTGGGACTCTCAACAACCCGCCCGTCCCCTGCTTGGTGAACGGTCGGGAATTCTCACACACCCTGCTTGGTTGCTCGCCTTTTCGGACAACGAAAAGAATCAAGCGATCCAGCGGGGCATGTGGGTTCGGACGAAATTGCTGGGCGACATTGTTCCGGATACACCCATCGGCGTCGATGCGAAATTGCCGACCGATCCGCACTTAACGCTACGCGAGAAGATGAAGCAAGTCACGACCGCCACCTATTGTTGGACTTGCCATCAGAAGATGGATCCACTCGGGTTACCGCTTGAGCAATTCGACGAGTTCGGGGCGTACCGCGAAACGGAATTGAATCGACCCGTCGATACCACGGGCGAAATCAAGGTCGGTGTTCCGGAGATCGACGGGCCCGTGTCGGATCCATTTGAAATGCTCGAGCGCCTTGCTCATTCGCAACATGTTGAACAGGTGTTCGTCCGTCATGTGTTTCGCTATTTCCTCGGTCGAAACGAGACGGTCGACGACGCGCCCACGTTGATCGACGCCCATCGCGCATACCGGCAAAGCAACGGCAGTATGAGATCGCTCGTTTTGTCGCTACTAACTTCCGATTCTTTTGTTTACCGAAGGCTGCCGAGCAACATCGCTGCTAATTAGTTCCGAGTGAATCATTTACCGCTGCAAGTGGACTGAACTGTCATGAAAACAAATTTCCTTTCCCGTCGTCGATTCCTGGATCGATTTTCGACGTGTGCCAGTGCACCGTTGCTATTGCCGTTGCTCAGTCGTGCGACGTTGGCGGCCGAAGGCGATACACCGCCGCTGCGTTTCCTATTTGTTCTCGAAGGAAACAGTGTTCCGCCGAAACAAGTCTGCCCAAGTGATATCCCCTTCGTCGAACGAGCGCAACGCAAGGCATTCACTGAGCACTCACTCACTCACGCCGAGCTGCCCACCGCGCTCAAGCCGATCGAATCTTTTCGCGATCGGTTGACCGTGATCCAGGGACTCTCCGGACGCATGTGTTCAGGCGGACACTCCAGTGACCATGGCGCACTTGGTGCATATCACGCCAATCAAGGTCGCAATATTAAGTCTGCGACGGTGGACTGTTTGATCGGACAAGCACATCCGGGAATTCGTCAAAATTTGGTGCTCGGTATTTCCAGCGACTCGAACAAGGTGGTGGATTTCAATTGTTCGGCGTCGGCACGCGGTCGCAGCATGGCCACAATCATGCACCCGTCGGTAGCCTACACGCAACTCTTTGGTGCCGTTGCCCAAGGCGCTGCCGGTGACGCGTTTCGTGCACGTCGCCATTTGGTCGACCATATGAAAGATGACGTCCGTCGCGCACGCCGTGAGCTGGGTTCGATAGAGAAGAACAAAATCGATACGTACCTGTCAGCCTTCGAGACGCTTGGCACCACATCGCAGCGGTTAATCGAGGCGCGAGACCGCGTGGCAAACGTCGATCCCGGCCTGACCGACAAGTATGCATCGACCGTGGAAACCGATCGGCTAGATGCGCATTTCGAATTGGCGACTGCCGCCTTCGTCGGCGGGCTAACCAATTGTGCCACCATTGCGTCCGGTGTTGGTTTTCCGAACTTCAATATTACCTTCACCGGCCTAGGTATCCAGACAGGCAAGCACCCAATCGGTCATGCCCTGTACGACGAGGAAGACGCAACGGGATGGACCCAGTCCGAAAAAATACGCGCCTACCATTTCCGGTTGATTGCGCGCACGATGGAACGTCTGCAAGCGATACCTGAAGGCGACGGCACGATGCTGGATAACACCGTGATCGTCTATCTCAGTGATGGTGCCGAGACGCACCACAGCCAGTGTTTCGAGTGGCCGTTTGTGATCTTGGGTAACGCCAACGGACGCCTTAACGCGGGACGTTACTTACAGTTCCCCGACTACGGTTTGGACGGACATCGAACCATCAACGCCATCCACGAAACGTTGCTGCACCTCGCTGGTATCTCGCAAGGTCTATTTGGCACGATCGATCCAAACCTTGATGAATCCATGCATCGCGGTCCGCTGGAAACATTACTCACATAGTATTGTTCAACACAACAGGCGACAGACGTCCTGAAGTATCCGATTTGTCTTTGCGTGTGCGTACTGAGCGCGCAGTCCCAAGGCGTCAGTTTCCAACTCAACTATTTGCTGGGTGAGAGGTACTCGCGAATCAACTTTGAACTGCCTGACGTATCGTGGACGCTTGATTCTTTGCAGCACCTTCCAGCCCTCTTGCATCAGGGGCGAACCGTCGCACACGACAACCTAACACGGGTGTTCGATGTCTTCCTTGCAGACGCGACTCCCAACTTTGTGCCATTCGAAGATTGCGGCCAATCAGTCTCACTAGCCGATCCGGTCGCCGTAACTGATTTGGTGTCGTAAATCAAACTCTTTACGTCGTTGTTCGAAACCGACCCATTCGTAATCACCCCAACCGCGCACCGGTGGCCGATGTTGACGTGTCACGGAGATTAGGTTGAGGTACCGGTTTTCTCGCAGACGAAAAGCTAAGGCTTGAGCCTGAACGGAAACTAGATGCGTTGCGGACATGGGAACGACTGCTTGATGCAGTGCGCCAGCTAAGAGGCGTCGAGCTCGAAGTCCGGTGCATGTTTCGGTAGCGGCTGTTCGTTTAAGGTCGGATAATGCCATTTCTCGAGTTCTCACTACGAGGCCGCACGAACGGATCGATGACCACCGCTGCTGAAGCCACCAGCTGCGCGGAATTCGAACAAGCGAATCTTCATCGACGATTTTGCCGTTGTGATGGGTCCGAAGTCACAACGTACCGAATACGATCTATACTGCGTGCGCAGTCGTGTTGCCGTTCATCTCCGCGAACGGCCAAAGTTGAAACGTAGCAGGAACCATCATGAAACGCTCACGAGTATTTTTCCTTTATGCATTTGTCTGCGTTAGCATCGCGGCGAGCGCGAATGCTCATTACCTTTGGGTGTCAGTTGATCGTGCCCCCGACGCATCGGCAGGAACGAATATTTACTTTGAGGAGGCAGCGAAACCTGGTGATGGTCACTACCTGGACCATTTCTTGGGCAAGAGCGAAGTTTGGATTCGTACCATTGAGCAACCCTCACCAGCCCCGATTGCGGCGGAAGAAGTTAACGCAGGAGACAATCGTTGGATGCGAGTCGCCCTGCCAGATTCAGAAGAGTACAGCGTTGATGCCTACGGCAAGTTTGGTGTGTATGCATACGGCACGAAAAAAGTTCTGTTGCATTACTACGCACGAAACTTGCGCGTTGAATCTCATGACGCGATGCACGAGTTAGGCCGGGCCGAACAAATGGATCTCGATCTCGTTCCCCATGAAAACGGCGGAGAAATCGAATTCACGCTCCTATGGAAAGGGGAGTCGGTGGCCGATCGCATGGTCTTCGTTCGCGGCCCGAATGGACTTCGCAAAAACATGAAGACCGACGCGAAAGGCAAAATTGAGCTGGAGCTTCCAAGCAAAGGTGAATTGATTCTGCGAAGCTCTGTTGAGTTTTCAGCGCCAGGCGAAGAAAGCGGCGAAGCTTACGAATCGATTCGTCACAATATTACTTTGGTGATGCCGCTGGAAACCGAAACTCGCTCAGGAAATTGAGGCCAAGAAGGATTCCTTGGCATCGCCGGCGCGATGAAGTCGTTCGGCAGAGTTCACCCGCCGGTTCGGGGATTGCGACGACGTCGCGTCGTGAGCGCAACTAGGCCGAGTGTGGCGATCATCGCAAAGCTGTTGGGTTCGGGAACTGCCGCAACGTTGATCACGCCGACACCTACGCCTTCGCCGAGTCGAAAATCAAAGCCGCCCGCTCCCGTCGTTAGCCAATTGTCCCTGATCGGGTTGCCTTGGCTATCCAGAAAGAAACCGTTGCCGGGAATGTCATACAGGCGCACGTATCGTATGTCGTTCAAATTCAAGCGACCTTCGCTGACCAATGGATCTGATGCTAAGTCGTCGAGGTCGAATGGTGTCCCGAACCCGGACGCGTGCTTGCCGGCAAGGTTATACACATTGGTCACGTCGAACCCCGCGAATGCGCTTCCTAGACTGCCGGGAAGCGTACCGCTGTTCAGATTGATGCTTGGAAAGCGAATAAAATCGCTGCCGTTTGTGGAAACGTCGACGTAGGCGTATTCGGCGAACAATCCAGGTACACCATCATCGTTGATTCCAAACGTGAATCCGTTCTCGAAAATAGCAAAGTCCGCGCCAGGGCCATTACTGATTCCTGTCGGAAATGTCACCGTCAGGAATCCAGGTGAAACGCCTTCGGCGATCTCGGCAGCATTCAAATCACCAAGACTGTTGAAGCCGCCGGATGGGTCGATCGACGTGCTTCCTCGGGGACCAAACAGCGTTCTTGACGCATCGATCACGTCAGCCCATTCGACAAACCGAGGATCGTCCGAGGCAATCGCACCGTCGATCTGATTGGTCGTGTCGGTCGGACCGGAATAGATCCCGGCGTGGCAAAAAGTTGTACTCAGGCATCCGGACAAAAAGGTAAGAAACAAGGTGCATCGCATGACAATCATTCGCTCCTTGCGTTACCGTGCCGCGGACGCAGCCACCATCGCGACGTACCTTCATCCGTTAGCAACAATCGAATGATTGTTCCGTCACGAAATAGCGGTAATGACTCGGTGACCGGGCGGACGAAACGCAACAGTGACGTTAAGAATCCGACGCGAACCGCAGCAATGAATCCATCAAAGCAATAGGCAACACGTCGCAACGACCGCCCCAATCCAGGAAGGCACTAAGCCGTCTTGCTCAAGGTAGGTCTTCTGACTCACCACCCTTCCGTTTCGCTCGCTGCCTTCTCATTCGCGAAACCACGAACAATGGCACTTTCAAAGAAATGAGCGACGGATGCGATCGACTAGAATCGCAAGTGGAACACAGCGGCCGGACCGTCCCGGAATTTCACCGGAGTTCCCTGTTCACGAACGTGGCAGCCGCCACGTTCGTCACCTCGAACGCGTCGATTGTCATCCGCTAAATCAAGCTTGTCAAGCGGAACCATTGCCTGAACGCCGGTCTCGACGCGGGCTGTCAGTTGCCCGAATTCATTGGTGTCGCCACCAATCAACCAATGGCGATTCGTTCGAAGAAGCAGGTTCTCCCTGCGTTGATCCTTGGCTGCTGCTGCTGCTGCTGCTGCTGGCGGGCGATTGTTATTGTGTTGGCCAATCCGGAAGTTCAAATTTCTTCTTGACGTTCTCGGTGTGCTCGTCATAGTGCTGCGCCATTTTTAACAAGAGCGCCTTGAGCGTGGGCCAGGATGAAGCGGGTGGTTTTTCGTCCAGTTGAATGTCCTTTAGCAAGTAGGCGTAGCGACGACAGAAATCATCGACTCGCTGCATCGCGCGCGCTTCATCTTTGCCGCTCCAGTTGGGATTGCGCGCTTCGTAGTCAACCGGCATTTGCTCTGGATTCCAATCGGTCACTGGAATACGAGAATCGAGTGCGTTGTAAATTTGTGAAAAGAACAGCAACTGGCGACCGGCCATGTGTTCCGCATTCCATCTAGGCGTGTGAGTGCCGTTGGATGGCTTGAAGTTCATCTGCCCGACTGACAATTTTCTAAAGACAGCTTGCGAACGACGATTGGCTGCTTCCATTCGATCAAACAGTGCAAGTAAATGCTCGGGCACCGGCGGTGGCGCGTCGATCAGCAGCGAGACGTCGGCATTCGATTCGCCGTTGCCACCGGCACTCGATTGCCCTAGCGACGGCCGAGGAAGAAAGACAAGTAAGGATGCAGCAAACACGACGAAATATTTAGTCATTGAGATAGACATGTGATTCTCTTGCGCGGCGGGTGGAAAACGATGTCACCGGATCTCGCCATCAGAAAAATTTCAACGAGCCTTTCAGCCCACGGCTTATTCCCACGGACCAACTCACCCGCGAAACCGGCAAATTCGACTGTCAAAGGATAGCAGCAAATCGTGAGTTAGATTTCAATCGATGTCGCAAATCTGCTTTCCCTTTCTTATGGTTCTCCGGGCGTATTATATGCCATTTGGCGGTAATTCAATTTTCGGATGCATTGGCATCGTTTGTGTTTTCTTTGAAAGACGAAAAGGCGCCACGGCACGAGGGTTGAGGGCACCGCCGTAACGAATCGTTGGTGTACCGCCTTTAGGCGGAACCGCTCGGCAGCTCATCGGGCTGAATCCGGACACCAACGACCAGGTTTGTGCCTTTGAATGCGGTTGAATCTGAACATTTGATCTCGGTCGCTGTCTGATCGATGTGCGCATTCGCCAACATGCTCTGCTGATGGATTTCGGATCATTGCGCCACTGGCAATGCCGTGTCCATTGCATGCCGATCGTGCCGCATCGCACCGCCGGTTCACCTTGAATGAAACGTGCCTTTGCAACGACGGCGCACTCGTGAACAGGTCAGACCGCGAACGAACCGAATGCTGGCAGAACGTGCAGTACGATGTCGACGGCAAAGTGACCAACCATCGCTGCGATAAGACTCCGGCGCCAATAAAGCCAGCCGTATAGCAATCCGACGAGAGTGTTTCCTGCGACCGTGGCAGCGATACCAACAGGTGTGGCCGCTTCGTAGTAAGCAAGTTGAGGCAGGTGTATCACTGCAAATGCGATGGCAGAGAAAACGACGGCGGACCATCCGACGATCGCGTCGACATCGGTTCGTCGATACAGATACATCAATACCCGTGCAACAATTGTCAACACGCCCAGACGCAGCCAAACCTCCTCGCCAACGGCGGCACCGACCGAAACCAAGAATCCTCCCAATGCGCCGCGGTGTCCGAGTTCTGGCATTTCTGGGGGAAGAAATGGTCGATGCACCAACCGTATCAAAACAAGCAGCGCCCCAAGACTTAGTCCCAGAACAATTGCCAGTTTGGCATCGAGAAGCAATTGTTTTCCGGACCCTCGCTTCCGATCGAGCAGATCGGTCAACAGTGGAGCCCCGAAGCCAACGTTTTGCCCAAGGACCAGCCCCAATGTCGCCAGTGGAATCGTGACGGCGCACAATACCAGTACACTTGGTCCTAGAGCGCTCAAGAAACTGCCATCCACGGTGTAGGCCAAACTTCCAAGTTGTGCCGCCAACGTAAGACACAATAAAACCAATAGTGGTAGCGCGGTTGCTCCCAGCGACGCTTTATTTCGCTGAATCGCAGAGTTCATCGTTTGGCTGATCCTTAAAGACGGGAATGGCTAAAATATGACTGTTAATGTTTGGCACCGTTCGGACCGAAAGAGGGCTCGCAAAAAGTCAAAAAATCCGTTCTCTTGATCTTGCGCGAGCTGTTCCTGCTGAGCGAGACGTGACCTCGTCGAGTTTCTAACGTTCGGCTGCCTCAAAACTGCACTGGCCTGCTATATCAATCGAATTTTCGGTGCCTCGCCAACGTTTCGGGCGAGCGATTCCGGATACCGCTACGGTTTCATCGACTGATGTTGGTAGGGTGAGGCATTGTTTCTGGCTTACCGATTTTCTGGCTTACAGAACTTTTGTGCAGCACCCTGCCTCTCAATCGGCGCATGGAGTGTATCGGGCTGCGATCCGGTTCAACGGTTCCGTTTTCTGATCGACGTCTCTGACTTGGCGATTGCAACGAGTACCGCGCACATCATTCGCGTTGTTTATCATCACGGACTTGCGTGTCGGATGAATCGACCAACTGTTGTCGAACGTCGATTTGGTCTTTGATCAGGCCACCTTGGGTAAGCGCGTCGAGCAGCACCTGTTCGGCTTGCGCGGTCGCGTCAAAGGTTCGCCGAACGAGCACTTTGACGCCCTGTGCATCGCCAGGTAGTTCACGAGCCGTCATCGATATCCGTGACGCCGTCATCCGCTGACGCGCAGAGACTGCACCGACTCCGTCGGACACGAAGTAGTCGTCTCCATCGATTAAGACGTCGAGTATTTCCGGTGAAGCACGATCAATCGCGTCGGGCGAATCGGATATCGGCGCTGCATCCGATGTCAGTCGCTCCGTGGGCGTTGTTTCGACCTCCTGCTCGGTCGCGTCGCCGGGTTCCTTGAGGCTGGGCACGTCGAGACGAAACGTTGAGAGAATACCTATGATTGCCAGCGTGATCACCGATCCGCCAATCAGTAAACCGTTGCGCACGGTTTTTCGAATTCTCTTTGCCATCGCTATGTGCTTTCTTTCTGTGGCGATTGGAATGAATCGACTACCGTGGCAGATCGTGTTTGGGGTCGACCATCGCCCCGACCACCGAGAATTCGAACCGGGTCCGCCCACCGAAATCGGCCGCCAGTGTATCTAGCAGTTCTGGTAATCCGTCGAGGACGCTTTGGTAGTTGCCCGCGATCGCGCGGGGGCTGTAGGAAACCAAAAGGATGACGGTGCCTTGTGGTTCTTGCATCTGTAAGTACTCAGCTCGCATCCGATCGATGAAGCTTTTCGAGCGTGCCTGTTGGGTGCGCCCTTCCAGGCGAAAGTCATGGCTGCCTGCCGGGCTGTCATTGGCGACGAATTCCACGTCCCCTCGATCGGAAACATGAATCGTCCAAATATCTGCTCGCTTCAGCAACTCATCGTAGCTGACCAGAAACCTCAGTACCTCCGATGAGTCCATGTCCTCGATTCGTTTTGATAAGGCCTTGGCATTGGCTACCGTCTCTTGTACCTCGGCCGGCGAACGTTCGGTGTCGATAATCTTTGGATCAAGAGTTGCAAATCGTTTTACGAGCTTTTCTGCTAATTCTGATCGCAGGTTTGCTTCGGCGGCGCGAGAGAGTGAGGCGTCGCGTTCATCCTGCAATTCTTTTCTCTGACGCGAAAACTGATCGCGGATCGTTTGCAGTTGGTTTGTCGTCTTGAGCAAGTCTTTCTGCCAGGTCTGCTTTGCAATCTCGATTTGGGTTTGTGATTCGCGCCGCGCATTTTCTTGTGTTACATGAAATTCCATGTATTGGGCAAAGACGATGATTAGCAGCAGATCCATCAGCGATGTGAGCTGGAACCGTACGATTCGAGAGGCACGTATCGGATTCTTTAAATTCACGCCGAATCCTCCTCCGATGCGTGACGACTAAGCAGCAGGTCTTGTCGTACGCGAACGACTAGATTCCTGACCGCCAATCGGTTCTCGGACAACCTGGTGAAAAGGGTTTCGTAGAAGCTATGCACCACCATCAGTGAGATGGCGACCGCCAGTCCAGCGAACGTGCTGTCGATCGCCAGTCCAAACCTTTCCACAATTGTGGCGACCGCCGAGGAATCGTCAGGGGATGTCTCTCCCATCGCCAGCCAAAGCGCCAGAATCGTTCCCAAGACGCCCAGGAGCGGGTAAACCTCGATCCCAGAACGCGCGACGTTCCAAATGTTTTCGAAACGATACGATTCCAGGTAGGAACGTTGTTCATCTAAGATCGAAATGCGCTCTCGAAGCTTCTGTCTACCGGTCGGATCATTCGTCGCTTCGCGAATGTCTTCGATGAACGCATCGATTTGATCGGTCAAATGCCCTCGCCAGTCCATTCGGCTGCGGCCATGAAGGTTGTCCGTGAATCGTTCAAGCGTCTGTGCCAGCCCGCGGACATCGCGTCCAGCCCAATAGCGAAGCGCAAAGAATGTGGCCAGGTGAACCGCACCCAGGACAAAAATCAGCGGCGTAAACCAGTCGGCGACGAAATGAACCAGCATGCTCTCACAACTCCGTTTTTTACAATTGCAACCGGTAAACCATCTTAGCGACTCCCCGAGCAATCTATGCATCGTCGATCCCATAAAACAATCAACGATGGAGCTGCCGACGACCAGCCCCAGATTGCGGTCGATGATCGAACCATGATTCAGTGGCCGTCACCTGCATTACATCGGCCGGTCGTCGCGAAGGCGCAGGAGGCAGTTGCAGAACAAGAGGGTCTGCGGATGCAAAGCTTGTGTGTTGGGAAATCGCGTGGATAGGATCGCTGCTTCAGATTGTTTTTGTGTCTTCGCTGGTGCGTGAAATACCAAATCATGAATTGCCAAATGATGAATTGCCAAATCATGAATTGATTGTTCGCGTGTTGTCAGTTCATGAGTTGACCAATTATCAATTTTCCGTTGACCGCTTGTTCCCGCGATCATCAGCGATGCGCGTGGTCATCATTGCGATGATGAAGAGCGTGTCTCGTTCGGGCAGGGTGTCGACGACAATTCCTGACTGGCCGACGCGCCGCTGGAGTTAGTCCTTTGATGGTTGCTTCGCCAGGTATCTGGCAAGCTCGACGAGCGAGACTCGCCTGTCGTTATCGATATCGGCAAGTTCGATGATAGATTTTTCGAGTTGTCCGCTGACGGGCGATTCATAGAACTCGTCTTCCTCGATAAAGGTGCTCCGGTTTTTGTCGTGGCGCGTGAGTAATTTTTTCGCTTCGGCAAGTTGAGCGTCGTTGAACCCAAGCGATTTGCGCTGGTCGATCATCGTCTGCTGGACTTCCATCTGTGTCAGCTGGCCGTCACCGTTTTTGTCAAGCTGAGTCAAGGGATTCGTGGATGAATTGGGGCCGTAACGTTTCGATGCCGCCGCGAACTCACTTTCGTCGATTCTGCCGTCGGAGTTGACATCAAATCTTTCAAAAATCGACCGCACCTGCATCAAATCGGTCTGGCTCATACCGGATTCTCGCCGATGTTTTGCCAACATGGTCGCAATTTCCATGATGCTAAGTTTTCCGTTGTCGTCCTCGTCAAAATCTTTGGCAGCCAACGGTAGAAATGCACCGGCCTGCTCTTCAGCGTCAAGGTTTTGGTCTTTGTTTTTGTCAAACTTTCGGACGGTGCGAATGGCCGTGACCTGGTCGACTTGCTCGATTCCCATCTCGCGTCGAAGTCCGGCCATGAATGAAAATCGATTAGCCACTTCACCAAGCGTGATGACACCGTCACGGTTTTTATCAAATTCATCCGGATCGGACGGCCACCCGCCAGCGATTTCATCGGGGTCAAGTTGACCGTTTTTGTTTTTGTCATGACGCCTCATAAAAACGTTGGCGTTATCGACATGTTGTTGCTCGACGCCGGCCTCACTGCGAATGTTTGCAAACCGAACGGTCACCTCCATGTGTGTCAGTTTTCCATCGCGATTCAGATCGTATCGTTCGATTTCGTCTTGCCACCGAATCCGTTTCTGCTCGTCCTTGTCGACAAAGCCATCTTCGTTCGGGTCATAAATCGTCATCGCTCGGGTGGCATCGGTCAGGTCGATCGGAGCAATGACCAAGGAATACAAGTCCGACTTTTTGTCGGTCAAAGTCTGGGCATCTGCAGTCACCGAAAACACGGCGGTCACCGTCACGCAGAAGAATATTTTTCTGAACATGATCCACCCTCGATTGCGAATGAGTATCCCGATGGCCAATGTGGCGGCCGCTCGTCTCTCGATTCTAACGTGTTCGATTGCGCGAGTTTTGCTGCGCGGGCCGAAAAACACGGGCCGTTTTCACTGTGCCGCTTCGCCAAGCGTTCTGGATCGACCCATTTCATGATCAGTGGCGCGTTCATTGAACGCGTGTCGGGATTGCATCAAGACAACGAACTATTTCGTCGCTTCCTTTTGGCGTCGCTGGTCTGAAAAGAATTCGGAAAGCTCAAGCTTGGAAAGCGAGCCGTTCGCATCGCCGTCAAACCGAGTGATCTCTTCGATGGTAATGATTCCGATGTCCGCGCGAGATTCCAGGGCTTCGTTCATGTCGACCAGCGTGTCCGCGTTGCGGTCGTAACGCTGTAGCAGCTGTTCGGCCTTTTTGATGTCGGCAATCGTCGTCCCGCGATCAAGTCGGTTCATGAAGTATCGTTCGGCGATTTCGTACCAACTGAGATGTTCGTCGCGATTGAAATCGAATGACTCCCAAACTTCGGGGGTGTATCGACCGTTCTTGAATTCTTTGCCGTCGAGTCGTCCGTCGTCATTCTTGTCGAATCGATCGATCACTTTCAGGGCGGCTTCCTGCGCCAAAGAGTCCACTCCGGTCCGTTGCTTGAATTCGGTAAATAGTTTGGCAATCTCAAATGAATTTAAGTTGTCGTCAGCATCGGAAACTTGCCGCGGCTGAGCGGTTGGCCAGTCGCCCAAGGACTGCTCGTCGGATGACAAGGTATCGTCGGCGTTCTGATCAAAGCGACCGACCGACTCGATCGCCAAGACATGATCGTTCGGATGGATGCCGTGCTCGGCCATGTCACTTGCCAGCCATTTCGCAAACTCGAACGGATCGATTTGTCCGTCTTGATCCCAATCAAGTTCTTGAAACGTCAGACTGCAAGGGATGGATCGATATTCGGTTTCGCTGATTGACTGATCCGCGTTCCGATCGTGCGGCTCGACCAATTGGTAGGCATTGTTACAGCAACTGAAATCGATTGACAACGCATTGCGCGCGTTCGCAAAGTAAATAGCCAGTTCCATCAATGTCAGTCGATCGTTGTGGTTCAAGTCCAGCTGGCCCAAGCTTGCCAAGAATTTCACGTTTTGCAATTCGTCCATGCCAAGAACATGGTCATGGTCGCGATCGTCTCGCATCAGCAGACGCCTGGCGCATGTCATGTCAAATGCATCCACTTCATTCGCAAGCAGATCGCCTTCAAAGACGATGTGATCTGTTGTTTTCTTGATCGTTTCCCGGGCTGACTGGCAGTATCCCAGGTTTGGAAACAGCGCAAGACTTGTAAGTGCGATGCACAGAGATGCGCTCTTAATCACGTCAGTATTCTCCCAGCGATGTCCTGTTGGTCCAAAGCCAAATTGTATCAGAGGTGAGCAAGCGAACATGTTCACGTAATTCGGGCTGGATACTGTCTCGACATTATGGGCCGTGACGCGTAAGCGGCCGGACACGTCCACGCCGCTGTTTGCGTTGTTTACCCACGGCGGACCGAAATGCGGTGTCAAGGCAATTACGAGATAGTGCCCAGCTAGACAGCGCTGCGATAAAAATCTGATCTGCAACGTACAATGTTGCGCATGGGCTCTTGTCGCCACATCACTGGTCGTGCGCTTGATAGGTTTCGTTTTCGAGACATCAAGCTGAACGGCTATTTGGTCTGGAAAAGCTCGCTTGCGACGATGTTTTGGACAAGCGTTTTGAGACCTCGATTTTGATTGTCCAGTTGAGCAACGACGGAATCGATATGCGGTCGATCGGTGACTTCGAGCGTTCGACCCATCGCATACGTGAACAGCTTTTCTGTCAGACAACGTGCAAACTGGTCACGGCGCTGGCCAAGGATGACTTTGAATTCCGCAACATCGCGGAAGCTTTGTCCATCGGGAAGTTGACCGGAAGCATCGATGGGCGGTCCCTTGGTGCTGCCTCGCGCGTAGTTCGTACGCCAGGCGCCGATGGGGTCATAGTTCTCGAGCGCAAAGCCGAGAGGATCAATCTTTTGATGGCACTCGTTGCAAGCGGGGATTTCGCGGTGCTGTTGAAGCTGGTCGCGGACGGTGGTTGCCCCTCGGATATCGGGTTCAAGCGGCTCGACGTCCGGCGGTGGCGGTGCGGGATGAGTTCCGAGAATATTCTCGAGTACCCAGATGCCACGAATGACGGGTGAGGTATCGATGCCGTTGGCAGAAGCCGTAAGGATCGAGGCGTGACCGAGCAGTCCGCCGCGCTGGGAAGTATCGAGAGAGACTTTTCGGAAATCGGCGCCGTAAATATTAGGGATGCCGTAAAGACGGGCGAGCGATCCGTTGACAAAGGTAAAGTCGGCATCGAGAAAGCGGTCGATGGGCAAATCTTGCTGGAGAATATGTTGGAAGAAGAGTTGGGTTTCTGTTTTGATCGCCGATTCAAGTGAATCGACATAGTAGGAAGGAAAGGCTTTTTCAGAGGGCGGCATGGAGCCGATTTTGTATAGCTCTAGCCAACGCTCGGTGAAGCGATTGGTGAAGTTTCGCGCGTTCGGATGGTCGAGCAGACGTGCCGTTTGTTGTTTAAGAATCTTGGGATTGGAAAGTTTTCCGGCGTCGGCCAGTTCCAGCAATTGCGCATCGGGTGGTGCGGACCACAGGAAATAGCTGAGGCGGGTGGCGAGAGCGTAGTCATCAAGCCGACCTTCTTGTTCCTCCAGGTACAGAAAATTTGGAGAGCACAGGATGGCACGGAATGATGCTTTTAGCGATTCGATTTGCGAGTCGCCGATTCGGTGACGACGATTGGCAAGTGCGACAAGTGGTGCGAGTTCTTCTGCAGTGACGGGGCGGCGGAAGGCTCGCTGTGCAAAGTTACGGAGAATCGGTTCTGCGTTGGCGAGTGTGGGTTCGTAGTCACCGAAGACGGCGCGATGGTGCGCAGGCGGCCAGGTTTCATGAAGTGGCCCTTCGATTTCGATTTGATGAATACGAACGCGAGGCCCCATGTAGGCGGCATAGAAAGACGCCCAGCCGTCACGTCGGTTAAAGAGATTGCCGGTGCCGATCTGGTTGGGTTTGGCGGGCGTCTCCGTCGCGACTCGCTGTTTCTCAGCGGCGATTTTCCGCGCGAGTGTTTCTTCGACACTGTAGGGATAAAGGCCGTCTTCGGGACGCGTCCAGTTGGTGATGAATTCTTCAAAGGTTTCCGGATAGCGGTGCACGAGCGTTTTGCGAATCGCTTTGACACGATTGGGACCGTTGGGAAAGGTAAAACGAGGCTGGTAACCTTTGTCGAGCCAGACGGTCGTTTCGATCCACTCGGGCTGATCATCCGGCAGGTCGAATTCGGCTAAAGGTCGATCCGAGGGTGTACGGAATTCAAGATCCGGACCACCGGTCAGGCCGGCAACGATGCCCACACGCAGCGGCGAATCCTTACGTGTTTTGACGATCGATTCGTCGTACGGGTACTCGCGATTCACGCCTTGTGCTTGAAATCGGATTTTGTAGTAACCCGAGTGCGGGACGCCCTTGGGAAATTTCGCAAGCCACAGGAATCCACCTTGGTCGGTTGTGTTCTTACGTATGTTTTGATATTCGCCGTCGACATCTTGGCCGTCATGTCGATTGCCGGTTTTATAAAAAGGAGCCGTGAAATGATAGGTTTTGGTTTCCGGTTTGGACCCGGTAACGACGGCGTGATCGATATACCGTTTCGCAGAATCCAGGTAGCCTTGTAGAAGAAAATCCGACGTGATAAGCGCGGCGCCGATGTTGTCAAAGTTTTCTTCGGTCTCATCGGGTGGGAAAGCGCTGGTGGGATCATCCAGAAGAGGCTCAAGTGCCAAAAGGGTGCGGACCGTGCGGTTGTATTCGTCGCGATTGAGTCGCCGGTAGATCGTTTGTGCGCCGTGTGAATCGCGGTTGGCGTATTCAGTCGCCAGCTGCGCAGTGGCCCACTCGATGACGCGCTGAGTCTGGTCGGCGGTCGGCTGATGATCCGCATCCGAAGGTGGCATGTCGCCGAGGTTTAGCTGGTCGGTGATGTCTTGCCAGAGCAGAAGGTTATTGTCGTCGGCAAAGTCGGGGGTCAGCGTGTCATAGCGCCGGTCGGCTTTTTGTTGATCAGCGCCATGGCATGAGACACAGTATTGATTAAGAAACGGACGGATGACGGTTTCGTAATCGTCGGCTGTGATCGGGAGTGCGGGGAAAGCACACGTGATTGAGACAGCAAGGATGAATTGACGCATCATGCAACCTCCAAGCCCGTGATGGTTGAGACGCCTTTGTTGAAGGTATCGATTTCCATTCCGAAACGCTGAAGCATCGTTACGAATAGATTCGAGAGCGGGATGCGGCGGTGCTTTTCCGATGGAAAGACAAGGTGTTGGCCGTGTTTAAAACCGCCGCCGGCGAGCAATATGGGAAGATTCTTATTGGAGTGTGATGAACCATTGCCCATGCCGGATCCGAACAGGATCGTGGTGTTATCGAAGACGGTTGACCCGTCAGGCTCGTTCATTTTTTTCAGGTTTGTGATGAATCGTGCGAGTTCTTTCGTTTGAAACAGTTCAATGACTTCCAGTCCGCGTCGAAGCTTTTCGGCCTTGCCGTGGTGGGAAAACCCGTGGTATCCGCCGTCGAGTCCGAGGTCGTCGGTGTTGATCGCGCCAGAGATGGCAAGTGTCGCGACGCGAGTTGAATCGGTTTGCAGGGCGAGTGTCAGAAGATCATAGAAGATCGGGAGATTGTGGGTGAAAGGACCGTTTTGCGGCGGCGCCATCGCGACTTGTGGTTTGGGTTTGTCGAGCCATTGACGAGACATGCCTAGCTTGATTTCGATTTGTCGCACCGAAGACATGTATTCGTCAAGTTTTTCGAGGTCAGATTTTCCCAGTTTCTTCTCTAGCAGCTTGGCATGATCGCGGACCGCGTCGAGGATAGATGCATTGAGGTTGTAGTCATGGGCACGTGCATCGCGCAGACCGGGGGCATCGGCAAGAAAGAGGGCGTTGAACAGGTCCGTTGCGTTGGTGACGGGAGGAACGTTGACGCCGGTGCGTGTCCACGAAAGGTTGGGGTCGAGATCGCCGCCGGCGCGGCTTGGCGAGATTACCAGTGAAGGGAAACGGGTTTGCGCGCCGACATGCTCTGCAGCACGCTGGTCAACAGAAATATTGGCGGCCGGCCAATCCGAAGCGTCATTGTCTTTGATGCCCGACAAGAATGAGTGCACGGCGGAGTGTCCGCCAGAGACATCATGATCCAAGTTCGAAAAGACGCTGAAGTCGTTTCGGTGCGCTGCGAGGGGTTTCAGGAGATCCGGCAATTTGTAGTCGAAGCCTGATTCGGTTGGGAAGAATTTGTCGGGCAGGAAGCCGAGAGGGTTGCCGACACAGACCATGCGCCGCGGCGGTGTTGATTCAGGTGTCGCTGCACGAGTGGACGATCGCATGGCATCGAGCATCGGGAGCGCGAGTGCGACTCCGGTGCCGCGAAGCAATGTCCGACGATGCATGGTTGGGCGTTTCGGCATGTTGTTGGATCCTGTGTTAGGCAGGACGCACTTTTATGGAGGAATGAACCGATAGCGAGAGCGTCATACTTGTCCGAAACACGATGCTCGGATGCTTGCCATGGGTGTGCGCGGCGGTGGGTGATGAAGGCTTCGTCGCGGTCGTTCGCATTGCCTGTCGTGTCTATGCGAAAAACCAGTGGCGAATCCCTTCACAGTCTAAGACCTTCGAGAAACACTGTCGAATTAATTCGCTCGGATCCTCATCGGTTCCGGCCTGACAATCAAAGAACGAAGGATTCCAAGTATCGAAGCCGCTATCTTACAGAGTCGCGAACCACACTTTCACGCCAAGTTCGTGTGTTGGAACCGAGGAAACCAGAAAGTTGTCTGCCTCATTATCACTCATTAGCAGCAGCGGAGTCTTTCCGGAGTGGTTTTGTCTACTGAATCGGTTGCCCAAGCAATAAATATCGTCGCAAACAAACCGACGTGGATGACGCCGCAGTCACACAATATCAGCCCCCGGTGGAGGGTGTCGAGAAAATTGACCATTGGGAAACACGCTAATGGGATGCGAGCGAGTGAACGGCTGGCCCGAAAACGAGGGTGAATTCACAGACGTCTTTGTCGGAGTTTGGATTCATCGCGTGCTGTGGCTCTGGCACGCTCTCGTTGCGCTGAAAACTCGTCCACCTTTCATCGTCGACAAGCATATCGCCGAACACGCTTTGCCTACGCTCTGTTGGTACGATAACGCCAATATAGTCCTCGAACCGTTTCTATAAGGAACAAATTACATGACACGCTTTTTCTTTGTATCGGCCTTCACGCTGGTGATCGGTGCCGTTCTTTCTTGTTGCACGCCGGCCACCGCTGCGGACGAATACGACTACGACCTCGTCCACTCTTCCGTCAGTTTTAAAGCCCGGCATCTTGGGATCAGCTGGATTCATGGCCGGTTCAATGAAGTCGCTGGGAAATTCGTGCTTGACCGTGACGACGCGTCCAAGTCGACGTTTTTCCTGACGATCAAAGCCGACAGCGTGGATACGGCCAACGAAGCACGCGACAAACATTTGCGCCAACCTGACTACTTTGACACCAAGCAGTTTCCGACGATTGAGTTCAAGAGCACTAGTACCAAAGCTATCGACGGCGGTTATGAAGTGACCGGCGATTTCACGATGCACGGCACGACCAAAGAGATCACGCTAACATTGATGGGAGGCGAGGAACATGAGTTCAAGGGCGTCAAACGGGTCGCGTTTTCAACGGAGCTTTCACTCAAACGCAGTGACTATGGGTTCGACAAGAACGCGATCGGACCGATCGGTGACAAAGCGCTGATCATGATTGATTGCGAAGGTGTGCAAAAATAGCCGATGCCCGAGCCGCTGCTATACACGAAGGCGATGGCGGTTGCGGCAATCGTCAGCATGGTGCTTGTCCTGGCGGTCGCCGCATGGCCACGGGTGCTAAATGCCACATGGATAAACGCCGCTTGCGTCGTTGGAATCAGTCTGGGGCTCGCCGTGGGCTATACCGCGTTATCGCTTCAATGGTTGCGGCTTCCCACTAGCGGTCTCGATCGACTGTTGACGATTGTTGTCCCCGTCACGCTCGGCATTGAATCGTTTGCGGGAATCAAGCGTGTTCCAGGAATCGTTGCATGGGCGATGCGTATCGGCTTGTCCATCGCCGCGCCGAGAATCTTGCTGCACAATTCTGTCTATTTAAGCGGCGCGGGCGATTGGACTTTGTGGCAAACCAGCGCCGCGATCGTTACCAGCGGCGTTTTGTTGTTACTGGTGTGGAGCCTTCTGTCATGCTTGTTAAAACGGAGTGGTGGCATTTCGATTCCACTCGCGACGTGTCTTGCGATTCAGTCCGCGGGCATCACCGTGATGTTGGCCGGCTACATCAAGGGTGGCGCCGCTGCGATCCCCTTGGTAGCAACATTAATGGGCGCATCGGCCGCTGTGCTGGCGCTCAACAAGTACGCCAGTGGAATTGCCGGCGTTCGTCGGTCGGATCGTTTTATTGCGCCGGTAATCGTCAGCGTTGGTGTGGTGGGTTTGTTTGGACTGCTGTTCATTGGGCGGTTCTTCGGCGAGATTTCGACGGTTTCCGCGCTCGCCGTTTTGACCGCGCCACTGCTGTGTTGGGCAAGTGAGATTCCGCAGGTGCGAAACCGAAAGCCTGCGTTCGTTGCGGCGTTCCGACTTGTCCTTGTCGCGATTCCTCTAGCGGTCGTACTGGTTGCGGCAAAGCGAGAATTTGACAGCAGTATGTTGCTGTTGTTTTGATCGCGATTGCCAACGCCGTTTCCCCGCCTGAGGAAACGTCTCGCGGGTTCCTATGCGCAAATGCCCACGTATCTGCCGCATCGACGGTACTAAGGTCTTTTCGCATCAGGATTGAAAGTCGCGAATACGGTTTCCACAAGTCGGTTGCGCCAGCGAAGGGTTTGTTGCTGGGGAACCTGAGTCAACACGATCAAGATCGCATCGTTTTCGAAATCGAGTACCGCAAGAGTGCCGGAGGCTCCCGTGTGACGAATGCGTGCCGGGGTGCCATCGGCGTTTCTTTTCATGATGTTGAAACCCAGGCCGTAACCGGCGCCCGGCGTCGATGGTTGTGGTACATACATTTGTTGCAGCGATTCCGCGGACACCAATTGTCGACCCGCGACCTTACCGTGATTGCGGTGCAACAGCAGGACACGCGCTACGTCGTCCAGCGTGGATATCAGCCGGCCGCCCGGGTTGATGACCGTTCCAAGTGGTTCTCCGGTGCGTTTTTCGAATCCAGCCTCGGTCCGCTCGTAGGAGACAGGGATCCGTTGTTCCAGTTCGGGCGAAGGATAAAACGTTGCGTCATTCGCGCCGATCGGGTGCAGCAGAGTCTTCTGCATCAGTTGTGGAAACGGGCGTCCGGTGACAATTTCTGCCACGCGACCGGCGACGATATAGCCCAAACGCGAGTAACCATACTTCTTGCCCGGTTCGGCCAACAATTCCTTCGTGGCCAGGTCCCTAGCGACGTCCGCCAAGCTGCCATCAAGGTCCAATTCGAACTTACCGGACTTCAGCACGTTGTTGCTGACGAAACCGGTCGTATGTGAGAGGCATTGTCGCAGGGTTGGTGCTGCGACAATTGCGTCTTTGCCGCGGACCCGCAAATTCGCGAATTCTGGCAAATAGGTGTCGATGGGTTCATCGAGTGACAGCAGGCCTTGCTCGGCCAACATCACCAGGACAGTGGATGTATGCAGCTTTGTGAGCGACGCGATACGAACGGGAGACGAGGTCAGAAACGGTTGATTCGTTTCCAAGTCAGCGACACCAAACGCTTCGCGAAGAATCACTTCACCGTTGTGAATCAACGTCATCGCACCGCCCGGGATAAACTTGCGGTCGATGCCATTTTGGAATGCTTTGCGAACCCGATCTAATTGCTCCGCGGTGAATCCATGTTCCTTCCATTGTCCGCGAGTTAGTTCTCGCCGAGTCGAACCCTGTGCCGGATTGTTGAGTCTGATGCGATTGTCTTGTACTTCGTTGGGCAACGGCAGTGCTGCCGCATGGCTCAGCAATTGGCGGACAACTGCGGGGTGTGCATCGGCGACATTTTTCTTTTCGCCGATGTCTGTCGCAAGGTCATACAATTCGACGCCGGACGTGCCTTTGTCGTCGACGTATCCGTAGTACATGCGACGGTCCGGAAGCATCGCTTTCCATTTTCCTTTGCGCACCGCTTGTAGTTCACCTTTGCAGAAGTAAAAGTAGTCGTCGCGGTTGCCGGATGAATCACCCATCAGCAACGGTGTCTGGTCAACACCATCAATGATGCGATCGTCAGGCACGGTGTATCCGGCCAGCGAAGCGAACGTCGGCATGAAATCGATCGTGGCAAAGATCGCGTCGCTGGTACGTCCGGCCGGAATGTGATTGGGCCACCGGGCGATGCAGGGAACTCGCAAACCGCCCTCATAGGTCGATCCCTTGGCTTCACGAAGAGGTCCAGATGATCCCCACGCGATCTGGCCGTTATGCTTTTTCGCTAGACCTTCCTTGGCATTGCTCCACGGGCCGTTGTCCGACGTGAAGATGACCAGTGTATTGTCTCGCAGGTTCAGCTGATCGATCGTGTCAAGCAATCGCCCGGTTTCGAAGTCCAGCTCTTCAATGGTGTCACCATAAAGTCCGCCCATCGATTTTCCCTTGAAATCTTCTGAAGCGTCGATGACCGAGTGGACCATGGTGTGCGCCAGATACAACAGGAAAGGCTGGTCTTTGTTCTGCTTGACGAAATCGATCGCCTTGTCGGTATAGATGCGTGTGAGACTGGCCATGTCACTTGACTGTCCCACTTGTTCGTTGTTGTGATGAAAGACGACATGAGCATTGTCGTTGGCACCGAGGGTACCCCAGTAATAGTCAAAGCCCTGAGCATTGGGCATGCGATCTTTGATCGGCGAACGGTTGGATACATCCCACTTTCCGATGCAACCGGTGGTGTAACCGGCCTGTTTCAGCTGTTCGGCTATCGTGATCTCGTCGGCGGGCATTGACCAGCCAAGACTGCGAACCGGATATCGGCCAGTGAGCAGCGCAGAACGCGAGGGGCCACAAACAACCTGCGCATAGAAATTCGTGAAACGTGTCCCTTCTTTCGCCAGTTGGTCGATGCGCGGAGTTCGGATCGTTTTCGAACCATAGCAACCAAGATCACCGAAGCCTTGATCGTCGGTGAAAATGATCAGAATGTTCGGGCGATCCGGCGTATTGTCCGTCGGTTCGGCGATCGCATAGCGAGCCGAAAAGACAATGCTTGCAATCAAGGCCACGAAGTAAATTGGCGACCGCGTAAAACATCGACTCATTGGGATGGCTCCTGTCAGGCAAACAGCTTGGTCAGTGATACGGTTTTCCATGGCTTTCCACCACCGGTACCGCTGTGAATCTCAGCAAGGACATCGTCTTCAGTGACAGACAGCATGGCAAAGCCGCTATCGTTGGCATAGTCAAAGTGCTCGACGTACGGTTTCTCATCGACGAGCATCTGTCGGCGAATGTCAAGCGTCTCGGGTGAGAAAGTGGGTTCGAGATCGGTGAGTTTTGGTCCGTAGTCGGAGACGTCCGTCAGGATCGTTGATTGATTCGTGGCGGAATTCTTGACCACACTGCAAATCGATAGCTGTGCGAACTTGCCGGTCTTACAGCGGCGGACAAGCAGACTGTACTTGTGAAGATGCCCGCACAAGACGATCGCTTGGTGACGGCCCAACAAGTTGACCAGTCGCTCGCGCCGCTCGGCATCGCGTGGCAGGTGATACACGCGCCAGTTCGATCGAGCGGTGTAAGGAACGACCGGCATGTGCACTAGCACGAACAGTCGGTGGAATTGTGTTTCTCGAACGAGTTCTTCCAGCCAATCGATCGCCGTCCGGTCGTAAGCATCAAACGCGACAAAGAGATTGTCGCCCTGTTTGAAGGAATACGAAGTGCGATCCAGCTTTTCACGCCCAAGTTCCTGTGCCGTTTTCGGCAACACAACTTCATTGTACGCCTCGACCGAACCGGGCCCGGTAACGTCGTGGTTGCCCTTGGTCATCAGGATCGGCACGCCAAGTTCGGCTCCCTTGAAAAATTCCCAGCCTTCGGTGCTGTGGCGTTTCGCTAATTCCTTGTTGCCGCAGATCCCTTGAACCATATCGCCAACATGCAAGGCGAATGCCGTTGACGGATCCGCCTGCCGCAGCCTTGTCCTCGCGGCACTTAACAGCCCGGGCAGAGTGTCTTTGGTGTGACGGCAGTAGGTTTCAACCTGAGGAATGCTCTTCGCGAAATCCGTTTTCATCCATTCGAAATCGTGATGTTCCATCCGATCAAAGTGGGTGTCGCCTAGCAGCAGAAACGAGAACCGATTGTCGTTTTCAAGACCGGCAGCCAGCGCTCGCGGAAGTGCACAGGACGAAATCATCGCGGCTGAGGTTGCGGTCACGAATTCGCGCCTGGCGAGATTGCTCATTTCATTCTCTCGATTGGTAATCGATACTTCCCCGCAAAGCAGATCTGTATGACAGCATCAGTCTAACCGCCGCGACACCGAGGCGTTGGTTGGATCATGGTCGAAAATTTTTCGCCAAGGAGGGGTGGTCGTCGTTTGTTCAGGAGCGATTTCTTGGTCGTGACAGACAAGTTACTTTTGTTCATCCGTTTCAAAAAACGCGCCGCGAATGTCGCAAGGTTGTACGTCGTAAGTCGCAGGCATTGCGGACTCGGTCACTCGGTGCCGTGATGCAACGCTTTAGGTCTTGGATGACCGAGTGAATCCGTTCTTGTTGGCCGCATTACGGTTGCAACGCCGCAAGCAATCGGTCGATCGCGTTATCGATTTCTTCGTCCGGTTGCCCGATTCCGACCGATAGGCGAACAAGTCCCGAGGACTCCGTGCCCAGCGTCTGATGCGCAAGGGGGGCGCACTGCAGCCCGCTGCCGACGGTTATCCCTTGCCGTTTCAGCCGTGAAGCGAGTTCGCTGCTAGAAACATCGGCAACTGAGAACGCCAGCGAAGGCATGCCTTGACTTGGTGTGGCCGGGCCGAAAATATCAAGACGGTCGATCCGCTGCAGACTCGTGCGCAAACGCTGGATTTGATCACGGGCATTGCTGAGGTGGGTTTCGATATCTTGCTGACGCAACATTTCAATCGCAGCGTGTAAACCCGCAAGCGCGCACTGATCGACCGAGCCGACGTCGCAATAACCGGGACGCGGCGACGCTTTGGTCGCGTTAATGCTGGGTAATTCACAACTGGCCGACGTGCATTCCATTTGCGCGCGATCTGAGAAATACAAACCGCCGATACCCCATGGGGCTTGCAACCCCTTGTGTCCACCAAAGGCAACCATGTCCGCGCCCAAACGCGGCAAATCCAGTTTCATCCAGCCGGCAATTTGCGCCGCGTCTAACAGGACCATCGACCCATACTGATGCGCGATACGGATCACGTCTTGGTACGGCAACAGTTCGCCGGTGACATTGCAAGCGGCGGTGATGGCGACCAGAGCCACGTCACCTTTGGCAAGCGTTTGCTCAAGCCAATTCAGGTCCAACGAACGGTGATGTCCGGGTGTCTGTTTGCTTTGTTCGGTTGGAATGTACTGGACTGCAACGCCAGTCGAGGCGAGTTTCAGCAATGGACGATGCACCGCATGATGCTCCCACCGACTTGTCAGCACACGTTTGTCGCTAGTGATCAACGCATCGCCGATTCCGACCGCCAGGGCTGATGTGCATCCGGGGGTTAGCAGGATTTGTTCGGGACGTTGGACGCCAAAAAATTTCGCGATTCCCCGGTGAGCTTCATCAAATCGCTCCGGCCATTGGTTCGGCGAGGCCGCCATTGCATCTCGTACGGCGTCCGAAACGACAGGCGGTTTCGGCCAGCTGGTGCCGGCATGATTGAGATACAATTCGCGTGCTTGCATCGGTCGTTCTTGGTTGCGAAACATCGTCGACGTGGTTCAACCAAATGAAGCGGTGGTTCGTTGGAACCGTCGTCTGTCTTTCAGAGCGAATCGTTTGTCCCAGGCAAGATTCAATACAACGACCGTTGCTAATTCTCGCTCGGGGCAATCAAGCGGCCCTGTTGCATCACTCGTTGGCGAGTTCGCGAATGGTCAGTTCCCCCAGTCGCCACTGACCGGGTGTTTCGACGCCCAGGTGGGGACTGCTGGAGAGCGTTAATGTCTCGCCAGCTTTTAGCACGCCAATGTCGCTAAGGATTCCGCTTTGATCTTTCGCATCGATATCGGCATCGACGCAGTAGATCGCTAGCGGCGCGTGATCGGCGACGCGATAGTAGCCGCCACATGTTCCATTTCCAGCGACGATGGCAACTGATTCGATCATGACGTCGTGGTCACAACGAATGACGATCGATTCGCCCTGGTCGACTTGATCAACCTTGCCGCCACGGATGCCAAGCCCTCGTGGGTTCACGTGGAAGCCTGACGAGGCATTGCCCTGTGCGGTGCTTGATCGTCTGTTCGTCCCGCTGTCGATTGAGACCTCAACGGTAAGGTCCCCACGTTTTACACGGATGGTGGATTCATCGGACTGTTCGAACCGTTTGCGTACCGAAGAATCAGAAACCCAATCGATCATGTGACGACGTGATGAAACGATTTCACTTGATCGATGTCCTCCGCTGGTGCGATGAAGCAATGCGATGTTTGAAAGTTCCGTCAACAGCGGCGCTAGTTCCTTATCGCCAATTCGATTCTGAGTCTCTGTCGAGTCGGTTGCCAGATCGTAAAGCTCGGTCGGGACCGCTTCGCCCGCTCTAAGCAGCGATTCATCAAAGAACACTTTCCATTTTCCGGTAACGACCTGTCCGTCGACTTGCGGATCGTCGAGTCTCAGCACGGCGATGGCCGGATCTTTTGCCTGTTTATGGTCGTGGTAAAACATTGCGTGTGGCGGCAACGGTTCGCCTCGCCAAGCCGCCAGGACACTGACGCTGTCTTCGCCTCCCTTTTGCCCGCCGCGAAGATCGGGTAATTCGCCGCCGAGGATCTCGGTGAATGTCGCAAACATGTCGTGAAGCCCGATCAGTGCGTCACTGGTCTTGCCGGGCGTGTCGCCATTTCCGTCGCCCACGCCACCGGCTTTCCAAGCGACGATAAAGGGGACGCGGTGGCCGCCTTCGAATGCCGATCCTTTGTGGCTTCGGAACGGTCCTGTGGCGACGTCGTTGTCGATTTCGGCGCCGTTGTCGCTGGTGAAAACAACAATCGTGTTGTCGATCAGTTTATGGCCAGGATTACGAGGGTCATCGTGTTGCTGCAGGAAATCAATCATGCGGCCCAACGCGACATCGTTTTCATAGATGTAGTCGCTGCGAATATCCATCGGCTTACCGGCGACGCTTCTTGCTGCGCGGGCAACCGGAACGCCGCCAATTTCATCGTCGGGTGTGTAGGGCGAGTGATTCGAATTGGACGGGTAGTACAAAAAGAAAGGTTGATCGGCCAGTTCTCTGCCCTGCAGATGTTCGCTCATGAACCCGATCGCATGATCAGAGTGGCGTCCGCCAAGTTGGTTCAAAATGTACGCCTTGGTACCATCGGCAAACAGTTTTTTGCCTTGGCCGGTCGCACTGATAATCGTGCGCCCGTGAATGTGTCCAGGACCGATTGATTGATGTTCATCGTTCCGCTTTTGTTTGAAATTCTTTGCGATGCCAGAGGTCCCATGTGATCGCGACGTGAATCGGCAGAAATCGAAGCCGTGGTCCAGCGGCGTGTCGGCCATCGGTTGTGTCAAATCAGCATCGTCCCAACCCGCGGCGGGCTTGCCATCGGATTGGCTGTAACGAAGTCCGACGTGCCACTTGCCAACCAAACCCGTGTGATAGCCGTGGTCCTGCATCAGCGTGCCCAGCGTGGGACGATCCGCTTCGATCATTGGGTCGCCCTGGACACCGAACAATACCCAGTGTTTCAGGCGGTTGCGCCACGGATATCGACCCGTCAGTAAACCGTAACGTGTCGGCGAGCAACGTGTTGATGGCGTGTGTGCGTCGGTGAATCGAATGCCCATCCGCGCCAGCCGTTCCATATTCGGTGTATGGATTTGGTCTTCGTCGTGATTGCCGGTGAAATCTTGAAAGGCGCTGGTGTCACCCATTCCCATGTCGTCAGCCATCATAAAGATAACGTTGGGGTGTTCGGATGCGTTTGCACAGACGCACAGCAGAATGACAAAAACACTCGTCGCAGCGATTCGATGCATCGTTGATGTACCGTTTTGGAAAAAGGGATGGTGGGGCGAGAGGTGGGACGCTAAGTCGCACGCAGCGAATGATCGGTCCGGTATCGCCAAGCTTGGAAACCAGATTTCACATCATGCTTACGGCAGTTCCAATAACCGTTTTGCTTCATCCAACATGAAATCGACGTCGGTAAACGGTTCATGACTGATGTCCTGCCAACGGACACGTCCACGAGCGTCGATCAGAAACGTGCCGTGTAAGGGTTGATCCTCGAAGTCATCCCAGCAACGAAACTGTTGAAACGACTCGTGCGTGGGATCGGCCAGCAACGGAATTGCGATGGGCTTTTCGTAATCTTTCATGCCCGTTTTCAGCTGATCGACGGATTCGGTGCTGATCGCGACCAGATCGATTCCCGCGGCATCAAATTCCGCGGCGCGTGGCGAAAATGCATGCAGTTGTTCAATGCAGTGCAGGCAACCGAAACCCAGGTAAAAGATTAACAACCTTGGACGACCTTCATATTCAAAGCTGTGAACTTCCGTCCCGTCGGACATTTGCGCCCGCCACGAGGGAGCCGTATAGGGTTGCCAACGGAACGGCCCGAGGCTGTCCAGCGGCGGTCGCTGGCCAAGATCGTCGGCCGCCGCGGCCGGTTTCCGCCAGTCGCCGGTCAGTCCGGACGCTTCGGCGACCGGTGTTAGACGCGCCAGGATCGGTGTTTCGATGTCGGCGTGCGAGGCAAGCGACCGCAGCTTTTCAAAGTTCTTCTGCGCCGCCTGCTTGTCGTTCGATTCTTTATTGTCACGTTGCCACAACAGGTCGACCAGAATCGCGGTGGGGCGCACTTGTCCCTTTCCCTGTTTGACGGATTGTTGCGCGGTCTTGATCGCGGCGTCGAAATCGCCAGCGTCGGCAAGCCAAGTGGCCAAGATGACTTGATCCAGCTTTGCCACCTTGGCGTGACGTTGCAGCGCTGCTGCATCGTTGCGGTGCGTCGCCGCACATGCTGCCACGCGCGCGATGACCTTGCGCAGCGCGTCCAAGTGGCTTCGAATGTTTTCTTTCGTCGGTGTTTCATCGTCGGCATCCGCGCCGTTTTCGTCGGTGGCTTGATCCTTCAGTTTTCCATCGGCCAAATCCAGCAGCTTTGACTGTAACTTGAGACGACGACGCTGCAACGATCGCATCGTCTTGGCGCCACGTGATGGATTGCCGGTGCGGAAATGAGCGACGGCCAGCCAGCCGAGCCATTCTTCTTGTTCTTCCGCTTTTTTGGTGGGCGGAAAAAAGGGGCCGCCCGCTTCATCGATCAATTGATCCCAAAGTTCGTATTCGGTCAGCGTCTGCAGCAATCGCATTCGGCCGTATTTAAAGCTGCCACGTTTGTCGATCGAGTTGTATGCAGGGTGCCGAGGTAGTGAAACCAGATTCTTTGCTTGGTCCAGCGCGTCATCCACCCGCCCCAAATACAGCAGATTGCGAGTCAGCCATTCGTTGTTATGCGCAAAGTTGTGGATCTGGTCGGGCATCAACCTTGCCCGATTCATGTGAGCATGATCGACGCGGGCCGACGCCTCTTGTTGCCACGCCGCGTCGGCGTAGCGATGTAGTTTTGAATAGATGTGGCCGGGCATGTGCCACATGTGCGCGACTGCGGGCATCGATGGTCCACACAGCGCTGCGGATTCCAATGCGTTCTCGGGACGCTGCGAATCCCAAAGATGAATTCGATAGTGATGCGCCGGGTGATTCGGCTGTTCCGCGAAGACGTCGCCCAGTAACGCATCGACGGCATAACGGCTGGCGATCTTTGCGCCGGTGCGTTCGGCCAGCCAAAGTTGCAAGGCGATTTGGACTCGCGCCTCGATGTCATCGGGAAAGTCGTGAACGATCTTTTCCAGATCGGCAATCAATCGAATCGCGCGGTCCTTCTTTGCTTCTTTCTTGTCCTTGGCATCACCATCACCATCGCTGCCGGCAAGGTATCGATCAAAGGCTTCGATGTACAATTTTTCGCGGCGCGACGTGTTCTTTGCTCGCAGCTGCATCGCTTCGTCGATCAGACCTTGGGCACGATCGGCATTATTGACATTCGCCATCGCCATGCCCCAATAGGCGATCGCAAGCTCGGGTTCCAGCTTGGCGGCTTGTCGGAACGATCGTTCCGCTTCCAGGTACCAAAAACCGTGCAGCTGCGCGATGCCTTGTTCGATAAACGCTTGTGCCTTGTCGGTCTTTGCCGAGGTTGGAAAACGGATATCGGCCAAACCATCGATCAGGACGGCAGCCTGGCGTGGGCCTTCGTTGAACGCCTCGCCGTGATAGCTGTGTCCGGCCGGAGTCGTTTCAGATTCGGATGGTTCATCACCGCGAGTGAACTTTGGCGGCAGGTTGCCCAGCAAGATGGGCAACAGCAATAGAAAAAGACACCGGCGGAATCGGGAGTCCATGTTCAGCAAGACAGATTGGGGGCGGGAATGGATGGAGGGCGTGTTGGACATTGTAGTCTAACACGCCCTTGATCAACCCGTTCTCAGAATCTCCCTGGCTGCGGTCTGCTGAATCTCACCTGCCGCGGCTTGCTGGCCGCCAACAGGAGACTCAGGCCTTTGCCTCGGTATCAGCCGGCGGTTTCAGGAAAAAACTTCGCCAACGTTTCCGGTTTCGGCTTGGGCGTTATCAGCGAGACCACGATCATGGTGACCAGACTGCTAGCGAGCATCACCACCACAGGCATGATTTCGTACGATTCGCCGCCGATCGGAAGATGCAGTGCGAACTTGCTGAGGCCGCCCTGTTCGATGGGAACTTGCGTGCCTTGATAGAACAAGATTCCCCAGCTGATGATCGCCGCAAAGATGCCGCTGATCGCACCGGCTGCGGTCAGTCCTCGCCAATAAAGTGCGGCGAACACGATTGGGAACAGCGCGCTAAATCCGCTAAAGCACCAGACGCCCATCGCAAAGACGCTGCGAACATTACCCAGGCTTAACAAATACGTCACCGCGACGATGCCGATGATGAACAATCGTGTCATCAAGACTTGCTGCTTGTCGCTTACGTTTTCTTTGCCTTTGTAATGGGTCACGATGTCGTTGTTGAACATCGTGCCGATGCAAAGAAACTGGCTATCCAAGCTGGACATGATCGCAGCCAAGATACCGGCTGCCAGAAAGCCGCCCAAAATCGGACCCGTCTGTGTCTTTACCAAGAACGGCAAAATCGTATTCGGGTTGGTGGGCAGCGGTGGTTTCGGTGGAATCAGATTTCCCGTTGCCCAGATGCCCACCAGTACACAGGGGACCCAGACGATCATGATGAAAATCGGGTGACAAACAACAGGCAGCTTGAACGAGTTGGCGCTCTTGGCTGTCATCCAGTGTTGGAACAAGTGCGGAAACATGCCGACCGATAATGGGATCAGCAAGTAGGTAAAGAATTTGGTCTTACTCATCTCGACCCGCGTGACGCGGTTCTCCGGGACGGACTCGGACAAGGCTTTCAGGTTTGCCATGAACCCGTCCTGTCCGCCTAGCCGATCGGCGATGACATAGAACGTGACGATCCCCAAAACCATGAACACTAACGTTTGAAACGTGTTGGCCCACGTCGTGCCTCGCATGCCGCCAAAAAAGACATACACCAAAACGACCACGCAAATGACCAGCGAACCGAGCCATGGGGGCACGCCGCCGTGGAAAGCACGATTGGGTGCGCCGTCGACCATCACGGGAAACAGATCCGGCGCAAGTCCCGCCGTCAGTGATTGAACAACGGCTCCGCCACTGATCACGCCGATCAGCAAATACGGAATGACCAGTCCGACCAAAATCGGGAACAGCAGGATTCCGATGAAATCGCTGTCCAGTCGGTCACGAAAGAATTCGATTTGAGTGGTGTATTTGTGTCGGCGCGCGAACTTCCAGACCTTCACACCGATCAAGAAGAAGCACAGCGAGTGGATGATGCCACTGCTGCTGGCCAGCATGCCGTACACGCCAACGCCTTCGCGGAACGCTTCGCCGCTGCTGCCGACCAACGCAAATGCGGTCATGGTCGTGCCGAACATGCTCATCAACAGCAAGAACGGGCCAATCGAATGACTGGCGACCTGATAATCCTCTTTGGTTCCGCTGAACAGGCGACTGGAGAACAGCCCCAGCATCAACAGCAGTGCCAAGTACACCAGGATGATGATTAGCTGTGGTAATCCGGGATGAAATTCCATTATTCCTGGCCCTCCCCAGCATTGGATTCGATCGAATCATCCAGC
This sequence comes from uncultured Pirellulaceae bacterium, assembly GCA_963975425.1. Taxonomy (GTDB): domain Bacteria; phylum Planctomycetota; class Planctomycetia; order Pirellulales; family Pirellulaceae; genus CAXBGS01. The sequence continues at coordinate 594,299 of CAXBGS010000001.1, read as the reverse complement.
GGCCAAGCGATCTTTGTCGCCAAGAACCACGTGATCGACGCGGCGATCGAAATACACGCGTGCCAGAACAGACCGATCGGCATGAATCCCAGCAACAATGTGCCGTCATTCCAAAACCAATTGTCTTGATGCAAAATCAACAACAACAAAACGAGACCGGTGATGATCAGCGGTCCCTTTGACGCGGGAGTCGAATTAGTCATGAGCCGTGGGAGGGACGTGGGCAGAAGGCGGGCCAGAACAGGTTGCCACAGTGTAGTTTAGATGTGCGGCGTAAATTGTAGCCGCAGTGTAATTTAGATGTGTTGGCAACGTAATCGGGCGAGTATGCTGCGGCGGCTGAACACGCGACATTTCAACGAGAGTCCGAATTGGTGGAAAATTGGGAAGCCTGGCTAACAGTGCTGGTCGCGTGCGCTTTGCTCGTGGGCCTTGCGCGACGCGTGGCCCCACCCGATGTGCTGGCCCTGCTTTGCCTGGGCATTTTGATGCTGGCCCAAAATTTGACCGGTTCGGTACGTCTACCTGACCCGGCGGCCGCAGTGGCGGGGTTCGGAAACAAGGGCTTGATCACGGTTGCTCTGCTGTTTGCCGTCGTCGCCGGCATGGAATTTACCGGTGGGACACAGCTGGCAACCGGTTGGTTGTTGGGCAAAGCAAAAACGTTGACCGACGCACAGTTGCGATTGCTGATACCTGTCGCCGTTGTGAGCGGGTTTCTGAACAACACGCCTGTCGTCGCCGCGCTGCTGCCGGTTGTTGATGATCTAAGTAAACGCGTCTCGGCCAGCGTCAGTCGATTGTTGCTGCCGCTTTCCTATGCGGCGATCCTCGGCGGAATGTGCACCATCATGGGAACCAGCACCAACCTGATCGTGCGTGATCTTTACGACCAACCACTTGGCTTCTTTGCGCCGGCGGTGGTGGGGGTGCCTGCGACGATCATCGGTCTCGTATATCTGATTCTCGCTTCGGCGCGACTACTTCCTGAGCGTCGGCCGGCTGTCAGTGTCAGCGACGACCCCAAGCAGTACACGGTCGAAATGCAAGTCGAACCGCACGGTCCGTTGGTCGGAAAGACAATCGAAGATGCCGGGCTGCGAAGTTTGTCTGGATTGTATTTGGCCGAGATACAACGCGAGGATGGCGTCATTGCCGCGGCCAAGCCAAACGAACGATTGCGAGCCGACGACGCATTGATCTTGGTCGGCGCGCTGGACACGGTCGTCGATTTGCGAAAGATTCGTGGGCTGACCAGTCCCGATGATCAGGCACGAAAACTGCGGATTCCGGCTTGGCGCCGAACGTTGGTCGAAGCGGTGGTCAGTTCTCGTTGTTCGTTGTTGGGCAAAACGATTCGCGAAGGCCGTTTCCGTTCGCACTTCAATGCCGCCGTGGTGGCGGTCGCTCGCGGCGGTCGTAAGTTGTCGGGAAAGATCGGCGACGTCAAGCTGCAGGTTGGCGACGTTTTGCTGCTGGAGGCATCTCCTTCGTTTTTGCATCGACAGCGTGAATCACGCGACTTTTATCTGGTCAGCGCGGTAGAACAGGGCACCGTCCGTCGTCACGAACGCGCCTGGGTCTCTGTTCTCATCATGTTGGTGATGGTGTTGGCGGCGGCGTTCTCGATTGTTTCGATTCTGACCGCGTCACTGGTTGCGGCGATGGCGATGGTACTGTTGAGGTGCTGCACGCCGACTGAGGCGCGTCGCAGTGTGGATTGGTCCGTGTTGATTGTGATCGGTGCGGCGATCGGAATCGGAACGGCGATGGAACAAAGCGGTGCGGCCTCCTTTATCGCCAGTGGACTGCTAAGCCTGGCCGGAAATAATCCTTACATGACACTCGCTGCGATTTATCTAGCGACGATGTTGTGTACCGAGTTGATCACCAACAATGCTGCCGCCGTCTTGATGTTCTCGATCGCCTTGAAATCGGCCGAGTCGCTAGGCATGCCCGATGCGACACCGTTCGTGATCGGTGTGATGATCGCGGCTTCGGCCAGTTTCCTAACGCCATTCGGTTACCAAACCAATTTGATGGTCTATAGCGTTGGCGGTTATCGCGTTTCGGACTATTTGCGATTCGGATTCCCTCTCAGCTTGATTGTGTTTCTCGTTTCGATGATCGTGATTCCTTCGGTTTGGCCGCTGCAATGACGCATAAACCCCGCAGCCCCAGTTTGGCAGGGCGGGAAGGTTCGCCCATCGACAATCCGAAAGCCGACACGCAGGACACCGACGATCATGCGGCCGGGAATCGTTCTGATCAGCAACCGCTTGATTTGCCGACGTCAGATTCAGCAGCGGATGCCAGCCCCGGGCCGATGGTTGATGCGGGCGATACGGACTTGAATTTAGAAGACGCGATGCGGATCGATCGTTTTCGCTTACGTCGAGCGCGAAAACGTCTGCCCGCGGATAAGTACCGTCAGCGATTGGCCAAATCCATCGCGACATGCAAGATCCGAAAGGCGGCAAAGCCTCGGGTCGAATATCCCAGCGAGTTGCCGATTGCGGCGCACCGCGACGAATTGTTGGACTTGATTCGACAGCGGCAAGTCATCGTCGTTTGTGGCGAAACGGGCAGTGGCAAGAGTACACAGCTGCCAAAGCTGTGTCTTGAGGCCGGTCTGGGACGCGAGGCAATGATTGGGCACACGCAACCTCGTCGATTGGCCGCGCGCAGTATCGCGACCCGACTTGCCGAAGAGTTACAGACGCCGCTCGGCAAGTCGGTCGGCTATCACGTTCGGTTCGGCGATCAGACCGGCGACGAAACGTTAATCAAGCTGATGACCGACGGGATCCTGCTGGCCGAAACTCAGTCGGATCGGTTCCTGGACGCCTATGACGCGATCATTATCGACGAGGCGCATGAACGGTCGCTGAATATCGATTTTCTGTTGGGATACCTGCGACAACTGCAAGGTAAACGGCCCGACCTGAAAATCATCATCACCTCGGCGACCATCGATGCCGATCGATTCGCAGAGCATTTCGCGGACGAAGCGGGACCGGCACCGATTGTCAATGTCGAAGGACGCGGCTATCCCGTCGAGATGCGGTATTTGCCCTGGGACGACATCGTTGATGATGAAACTCGCGGATACGACTTGGCGCGACACGTGATCGCGGGGATCGACGACGCCTCGAAAGCCAACGCGGGCGATACGCTGGTTTTCTTGCCGACCGAGCGTGATATTCGCGAAGTCTCACACCGTGTCGGCGGCCACTTCAAACGTTTGGGGATGGAAGGCCGCGTCGAAGTGTTGCCGCTGTATGCCAGGTTGCCTCAAAAGGAACAGCAGCGAATTTTTCAACCTTCCGGTGCAAAACGACGAATTATCTTTGCCACCAACGTCGCGGAAAGTTCGCTGACCGTGCCGGGAATTCGTTGTGTCGTTGATACCGGCACGGCGCGGATCAGTCGTTACAGCCCACGCAGCAAGGTTCAGCGTTTACCGATCGAATCGGTCAGTCGCGCTAGTGCCGACCAACGCGCAGGACGGTGCGGTCGTGTTGGTCCCGGTGTTTGTGTGCGTTTGTACTCGCACGAGGATTTCGAATCACGAGATGCCTATACGACGCCCGAAATTCGCCGGACCAATCTGGCGTCGGTTATCTTGCAAACCAAGGTGCTGCGACTGGGCAAGCTGGAAGAATTCCCGCTGCTCGATCCGCCCCGCCCTGAAGCGATCAGTGAGGGCATCCGGACGCTGAAAGAGTTGAGCGCGATCGATGATCGACAAGAACTGACCAATATCGGCTGGCAGCTTGGTCGGATGCCGGTTGATCCACGCGTCGGTCGTATTCTATTGGCTGCCGACCAGTACGGAGTGCTGGCGGAAGTCTTGCCGATCGCCGCGGCGCTCGAAATCCCGGATCCTCGTGATCGACCACCCGATAAACAGCAAGCCGCCGACGAAGCACATGCGGCTTTTGCCGACGGCCGCAGCGACTTCCTTTCCTACCTGCGATTATGGCGATACTACGGCGAAGCCCGCGATCAACACAGTCGCAATCGATTGACACGCGAGCTGCGTAAACGGTTTCTCTCTCCAACCCGCATGCGGGAATGGGCCGACGTGTATCGTCAACTTAAAGAGATGGCGTCGACGTCGCTCGGTGACGCCGCGGACCGCAAGTCGAAAAAGAAGCGTTCGGTTGCTGAGATTTCCTACGCGGACGATCAGGAATCAATCGTCGACGAGCAAAAATATGTGGCGATTCACCAATCGTTGTTGACCGGACTGCTTTCCGGCGTCGCAATGGTCGGCGACAAAAACGAATATACCGGCGGCGGAGGTTTGAAATTGTTCCTCTGGCCCGGCAGCGGTGTGTTCGCGCAGAAACCGAAATGGATCGTCGCGGCCGAGTTGGTGGAAACGGCGAAACAATACGCAAGAACGGTCGCGCAAATCCAACCGCAATGGATTGAACAAATCGGCGCGCACCTGATCAAACGGTCTCACAGTGATCCGCATTGGAGCCGCAAGTCGGGCGGTGCGTTCTGTTACGAACGTCAATCGTTGTTCGGTTTGCCCATCGTGACGCGTCGACGTGTGCCCTTGCCCCCGGTCGATCCCGCGACCGCACGCGACTTGTTGATTGATCAGGGCCTGGCCGAACAAGAACTGACCACCAACGCCAAGTTCGTTCGCCATAACGAACGTCTGTTGGAATCGATCGCAACGCTGGCGGCGAAAACGCGGCGACGTGATCTGGTCATCGATTCCTACGCGGTCGCGCGCTTTTATCACGCACGCCTGCCCGCGGATATTTGTGATCGTGGACGTCTAGAGAAACTTGATCGATCGATCACGCCGCCGGATTGGGTCAAATCACTCGGGGATACCGAAAGTCTTTCCCGCTGGATGGAATCACCGCCCCAGGTTTCTGATGATTCCGAATTACTTTACATGCGGCCGGAAGACTTGATCGAGGCGTCCGGAACAACGATCACAAATGATCAATTTCCCGACGAACTGACGGTGGGCAATTCGCGTCTGCCGTTGGACTATCGCTACGAACCGGGCAGCGATCGCGACGGTATCAATCTGCGCGTTCATCAGGCCGCCTTGCCGCAACTGAGCGACGATCGTTTGGGATGGCTGGTGCCCGGAATGTTGCATCAAAAGATCGTCGCCATGATCAAGTCGTTGCCAAAACGATTGCGTCGCAATCTGGTTCCGGCCGCCGATGTCGCGCAGAAAATTGCGGATGAGCTTCAGCCTCAATATGGACAGATCCCATTTTTGCCGGCAATGTGCCAAGCGATGACGCGTCATGCCGGCATGCCCATCACGCCGAACGATTTTCAAGCCGAAAAACAAGACTCTTACTTGCAGTTCTTGGTAACGGTGCTTGATGACGAGGGCAAACCCGTCGCGGAAGGACGCGAGGTCGAACCGCTGCGCAGCGCCGTTGGCGTTACGGGGACCGATGCGGACGACGAAAGCGTCCAGACCACTGACGAGTCGTGGTCGCGAGCGTCCATGAAAACGTTTGATATCGATGCACTGCCCCGCGAAGTCGTTCGTAATCGCGGTGGCGTACAGGTCGCGCAGTACGTTGGCCTTGTCGATCTTGGTGATGCCGCCGCGACAAGACTTTATGCGGATGCCAAGTCCGCCGAAGCCGGAATCGGACGGGGGATGACGCGACTGTTTGCGATCACCCTGCGAAAAGAACTTCGTAGCCAAGTGCGTTGGCTGCCGTCGTTGGAACAAGCCAAGGTTAAGTTGTCCGGCGTGGTTTCATCAGGGAAAATCGAAAACGATTTGTGCGATCTGCTGGCAAAAATTGCGTTTGTCGAAGGACAGCCTGTTATTCGCCAGGCGGATGTATTCGAAGCACGTCGTGGTGAGCGTGGTCGTCGCATCGCCGAGGCGACTCAGGATGTCGCCGGTTGGCTGACGGATTTTTCTGATGCGTATTTCTCGGCTCGGCGAGCGATCGAGTCGACACCTCAAAGTCGATACGCGGAACTGCTCGCCGACATTCAACAGCAAATCACCTGGCTGGTGCCGGATGATTTCATGGCGAAGACGCCGTGGCATTGGCTCAAACACTATCCTCGATACTTTTCCGCGATTGCCTATCGGTTGGACAAAGTTCGTACGGGTGCGGCGACTCGCGACGCGGACTCGATCCAAGTGGTACGTGAGCTGTGGGAACGCTGGGTCGGATCACTTGCCGAACAGGATCAAACGCCTGAGACGCAAGTCGACAGCGAGTTTCGTTGGATGATCGAAGAACTGAGGGTCAGCCTGTTCGCGCAGCCGCTGGGGACGAGCGTCAAGGTGTCGCCTAAACGCTGCGAAAAACTGCTGAGCTAGCTCGTTCGCACGACCTCTCATTCGCACAGTCTCTCGCTCGTGCAACCTTTGCCACGTCGTGCCGAAACCAAGTGTAAGGCCTCGGCGTCAAACCCCAAGCAAAATTTAGAGTCGATGTTTTGACTGCAGGGATCGTGAGTCGCCAAATCGCCGCTCGAATCTTGAGTGCTTCCGTCTTGGGTTACGAGACAATATGGGAAACAAACTTTGAATCTAATAATTCAAACGTTGTGACGATCACCCGATGATCCAGACAAAGTTTTGATCATCACGACGTGAGGAATCGTGACTTCGGTGAACACTTCACCGGACGTTGTGTATCCGAGTTTTTCATAGAAACCGATTGCAGTTTGTCTCGCGTGCAAGCAGATGTGCGTGGGGCCGTTATGCATCAATGCGGATTCCACTCGGCGAATCAGAAAGGAACCGATACCGATTCGCTGGTAAGCCGGTTCCACTGCCATTTGGCGCAGTCGGACGCGCTCGTGACCCTCGGCGAGGACACTCAGGCAACCGACCAATTTCTTGTCCAACAACGCGGCGTAATGTGATTGGTGCTGTTCGGCTTGAATGTCATCGCTCGAGAACTGTAAACCCAGCGGAAGACGAAGCGTTCGATTTCGCAGGTCCAGCCCGTCGGTATAGTGCGCAGACTGCCATGCGACTTCGATGAACGTCAAGCCATCCATTACGATTTGCTCCACAACAACCAACCCACGAGTGTCACGTTCAGCACAACGCATGCGGCAAATTGGATGCGGAATGAAACCTTTTGAGTTTTATGTCGGATCCATCGACCCGCCATCAGGCCGCCGGGCCAACCTCCGGCTATCGACCAGAGCAGTAGTGTGCGTTCGGGGATGCGGCGATGGCCTCTCTCGGCGGCGCGCTTGTCCCACAGAAAGAATGCCGCATTGGTCAAGCTTGCGAGGGCTGTCCAAACGAGAATAGTGGTTAACATGTGACTCTCTCGTTTATGTTCGCTTCGCCGTATCGATTTTCGCCGCGGTTCAAAATGTATCTGTCCGTCCGTGGCGTCGGTTTCGTCGGCAAATGAAAAAATCTAAGACTTTCGGTTCCGGAATCGCGACCCTGGGTGATCGTTGCGAACCGGACGCATATTTTGCCGTATTGAACCATTGGCTGGAACTGGAGAGTGATGCCGAGCGGGCAAGGATGGCACGCCGGCGACAGAATCGTTCTCAGAGCGACGTCGAAAAGACGGGTGAAACGATTGTCGGTCTCAGGATGATCGACCATCAAACGGGGTTGGCCGGGCGATTGTTATTGGACTTTGAAAAGCCGGGTGACGTGCCGCTGCCGATGAATCGATTGAAAGTCGGTTCTCCCGTCGTGATTTCTGACAACGAAAATGCCAAGGATGAAGGCATTGCGGGGGTGGTCAGTCGCCGCAAACGCAGCACGATCCAAGTCGCCACGGAACGTTGGCCGGAGGGGCATGTCTATCGTATCGACTTGTCGCCGGACGAAACAACTCGCCGCCGCCAACAAGCGGCAATGGCAAAAGCGCATCTGGCGACCGGCCGGACCGGGCAACTGCGAAACGTCTTGCTGGGAAAACGCGAGCCGAAATTCGATCCACAGCCAGACGTCAATTTCGTGACGGAACTCAACCCGCCACAGCAACAAGCCGTTGCATTTTCACTTTCGGCCCGTGACGTTGCCATCATTCATGGTCCGCCCGGTACGGGGAAGACCACGACGTTGGCGGAAGTGATTTACCAAGCCGTTGCGCAGGGGCAAAGTGTGTTGGCGTGCGCGCCCAGCAATACCGCCGTCGACAATTTGTTGGAACGGTTGGTCGCGATCATGCCACGTGTCATCCGTGTCGGCCATCCGGCAAGGGTTTTCGAGTCACTGCGTGGTCATACCTTGGATGAACTTGTCGACGCGGACCCGTCGACGGACGTCATACGTGAGATGCGGCGAGAAGTCGAAACCTTGATGCGTCAAGCGTCGAAAGACTTTCGCGGACGCGACGGACACCGACATCGAAAGTCACTCTTTGCCGAAGCAGGTCAACTGCGAGGTCAAATCCGAGCCATGGAACGTACAATCGTTCGCGGCGTCCTGGATTCAGCGGATGTCGTCTGCACCACGACCACAATCGATGATGATTTGCTGGGCGATCGTGATTTCGATTTGGTGGTCATCGACGAAGCCTGCCAGAGTACGGAGCCGAGCGTGTGGCAAGCCGTGCTGCGAGCGGACCGGTTGATTTTGGCCGGTGATCATTGCCAATTGCCGCCGACGGTGCTGAGCGATGAGGCCGCGAAATCAGGAATGCGTCAATCGACCATGCAGCGCGTTATTTTGCGTGAAGGCGAAAACGTGTATCGCCGTTTGACGGTGCAGTACCGGATGCACGAAGCGATCATGCAATTTTCTTCCGGTCAGTTCTACGACGGTTCGTTGGTCGCCGACGTCTCCGTGGCCAAGCATCGACTTTGCGACCTGCCGGATGTTGATGAGCTTCCCTTGACGACCGATCCACTGGAATGGATCGACACGGCGGGCGCGGAGTACGACGAAGAGCTTGAACCGGACGGCGAAAGCAAGCTGAACCGCAAGGAAGCCAAGCTGATCGTACGCTACGTTCGCGAATTGATCGATGCGGGCGTCAATCCAGATCAAATCGCTGTGATCGCGCCCTACGCTGCTCAGGTTCGGCTGCTGAGATCCAAGCTGGATATCGTGGGTTTGGAAATCGATACGGTTGATGGTTTCCAAGGCCGAGAAAAAGAAGCGGTGCTGTTGACGATGGTACGCAGCAACGGGATTGGCGAAATTGGTTTCTTGAGCGATACACGACGGACAAACGTGGCATTGACTCGGGCGCGGCGCAAGCTGATCGTCATCGGCGATAGTGCGACGCTGGCAACCAACCCGTTCTATGCATCGATGCTCGAATACTTCGAAGCGTCCGGCGGATACCGCAGCGTGTGGGAACTCGGCGACGTTTGATGGCGATCATCGCATCGTCCACTTTAAGCCACACAGATGAACGCCAACGTTATGTCGGCCAACGCATGAAATGTGCTTTTAGCGCATCAAAAACCCAAGCCGCGTGGTGCACGGGCTTGGGTTCGATTGAATCTCGACTTGCGGCGTGAACCGAATTACTCGGACACTTTTTCTTTGACGGCGTCTGCTGCACTGCCGACGGCATCTGCTGCGCCGTCTGCCATGTCTTTGGCGCCTTCTTCGATCGCACTTCCAGCGTCTTGCGCAGCTTCTGCGGCATCGTCGGCCATCTCGCCCATCGCTGCGCCTGCATCGTCGACGGAGTCAGCTGTTTTTTCGCAACCTGCAAAAGAAAGCATGAAGCAGGCAAAGCCAGCCAACAGGAATTTGTGAATCATTTGTTTACCTAGGTCCGGTGAAGTCAACATTGACGTCCGTGTCATTCGATAGCGTACGAGTGTCCGTTCAAGGATCATTGTTTCAGCCTTTGAATTTGCCGCCAGTGAATAAGACAGAAAATCGCCGAAGTATCACCTCGGGTGTGTTGGCTGGGTAAAGAGGGGCCTTTTCATGTGTCCTATTGGCACAACTGTGCGTCAGGCAACGGTCGTTCCGCTTGGGGTGCGTTTGGGAAGTCGACAAAAAATTAGCGAATCGCATCAAATCGTTGGTAACGAAACTCGGCCAAATTCGCTCAGCCAGGGTGTTACGAAACAGGCAGCACTCAAAGATTGGCACCGGCAATGGCAACGATTCACGATAAAATGGAAAACCCGACCCTTGGCTATGTGGTGATCGCGGTCGCGCTTGCCGCAGGAATGTTGGCGGCCAGTGCGGTCGGCCAAACGCCCGGCTCGACATCAAAAAAGCACGGGCCGGCCCTCAAGACCGATGTGGATCATCAAATTCGGATCGATCCCAATGCGGGCTATCCGAACCGAAAATGGGTGCTGGGTGTTCGCGCCGACGTAACGAATTCAGGATACTTGATTCGCAGTGTCGAACATTCCAGTGCGGCACGTCAGTATGGACTCGAACCTGGCGACCGAATCATTACCGTCAACGGCGTACAAATCGGCCGTTTGGGTGACCGGGTTGTACGGATTGGCGATCAGCTGGAACTTGCCGGCGGGCACGACGGCAATGTGCTGTTGCTGGTCCAGAATCGCCGCAACGATCAATTGGTGCCACTGCGTGTCAAGCTGCGACATCCGACGCAGCATTTGGGTCACTAGCCGGCAAGTTTTTCGACCAGCGGAATGATGTCTTCCTCGTAAGAAAATCCTGCGGTTTCTCCGGCATCTTCGAACACTTCCACGAGTTGCCCGTCGGCGCCATAAACCAATACGGCGGGAATTGACGCCAAGTTGTTCGCGGCATAAACGTCGTCACTGGGCGTTTGCGAGATATACGTCGGAAAGGTTGCGCCGACCGAATCAATGAAGGCGGTCACTCGGTCCTGGTAAGTTTCCGGTGGTCTTGTTTTTCGACCATCGAAATCGACATCGACGGCGATACACTGGACGCGATCGCCAAAGTCTTGATGAATTCGGACCAAACCGGGAAACTCTTTCAGGCAAGGTTCACAGACCAGGGACCACAGGTCGACGACCGTGACTTTTCCTGTGCTGGTTGCCTCTTGCTGAATTTGCGGCCACGTCGCAAAGCGAATATCGCTTGCGGATGTGGTGCCCGGGTCGGTGGCGCCGGTCGAATCCAATTCTGCGTCGGTGGGCAGCTCAAGTCCGCCCGATGCGGGTGCCATGTCGGGCGTCGCTTCTTGGGGCTGTCCTAGATCGGCGTCGTCGGGCAGCGTCAGTGAGCCGGGGTGTTGAGGGCTCTGGGCCTCGTCCGTACTGGTCCCGCTAGGTCCGGGCGGCGTCACAACAGCGCCGTCGTTTGGCTCGCTCTTTTGACACCCGGTCCCCAGACCGATTACCGTCAAACCAACGAAACAAACCGCCCATCGACCGTGGATCGAACGCGGGTGTGTTGGTCGGAAAAAATTCATCATCGCCTCTTACGTCTGCTTCGATTGAAAGTGAAGTAGAATTGTAACGTGACCGGCATTGCCGCCATACGTTGGATTTTAAAACCCGCATTTCCTTTCGACGATAGCGAAACGACTTTGGACGACGACATGTTGGAAGACCCTCCGTCCACGACAGAGCTGGTGGTCGCCTCCAAGCAAGGCGATAACGAGGCGCTGGGGCGACTATTAGAACAGTATCGTGGTTATTTGCTGATGCTGGCCCATCGCTACCTTTCCGAACGCTTGCGGCGGCGGATCGATCCGTCGGACATCGTGCAGCTGACATATTTGGAAGCAAAACGTGATCTTCCCGCGTTTCGGGGTGAAACACCAGCCGAGTTTGCCGGATGGCTGCGCGGAATGCTAAAGAACAACGTGGCAACGGCGGTGACGCGTCATATCACGACGCAAAAACGATCGATCAAACGCGAAGTCCGCGCCGACGGCGGCCAAGAAGATGATTCCGCGGGCGGCGGCTGGATTGGCCAATTGCCCGGCAGCACGACCAGCCCCAGTGGCGTGGCGATTCGCGCCGAGGCCGTCGTGGCGCTTTTCAATGCGTTGCATCAATTGCCCGAAACGCAGGCCGAGGCGCTCCGTTTGCGGTACATGGAAGGCTTGCCGCTGGCGCAAATCGTCGAGCGCATGGGCAAGAGCGATACGGCGGTGGCAGGCTTGCTAAAACGCGGTCTGCAAAAACTTCGGACCGTGCTGAACACCGAGTCCAGCCCGTGGTGGTAATCGGTGGGCGAGGATGTCAAAGTTCTGGATGAAATATGATGGCGGCGCGCCTTTTCGGCCGCACGATTAAGCCTGTTTCGTCGTCGCGATGTTTTCCACGGAAACGAAATGATAGATCCCAAGGCACAAGACGATCCGCTCGACCAGGCGTTTGCGGCGTACCTGCGATCATGCGATGAAGGATTGGTCGGCAGCCGTGAAGAGTTCTTGGCCCAGTTTCCTGAGTTGGCCGACGAGCTAAAGCAACTGATCGAAGCCGCGGACCTGATGGATCAGTTCACGTCGGATCCGTCGTCGACCGCCACCCTGCCGGGTGCCGAAACCGTCGACGCCCATGTCGGTGGCGGCGAGTCCGGTGGCGATCCCGCGGCGACGTTGCCGATGGCGAATCGTCCCGAAGGCGATCCCGGTCCCACGTTGCCGTTCGATTTGGGTGACTATCAGTTGCTGGAAATCATTGGCCGCGGCGGAATGGGGGTCGTGTACTTGGCCAAACAGAACCACCTGGACCGCATGGTCGCGGTCAAGATGATTCGCAGTGGCATGTTGGCCGATGAGTCCGAGGTGCGGCGGTTTTACACCGAGGCCCAGGCCGCGGCACGATTGCGGCATCCGGGAATCGTCGCCGTCTATCAATTTGGTCATCTCGCTGGCCATCACTTCTATTCGATGGAATTTGTGCGCGGCACCGATTTGCAGCGAAAAATCAACAGCGCGACTTTAGAACCAAAACTTGCCGCCCGGTACGTTCGCGATGTCGCGCGCGCGATCGACCACGCCCATCAGAATGGAGTGCTGCACCGTGACTTGAAACCGGCCAACGTCCTGATTGATGGTCAAGACCGTGTTCACGTCACCGATTTCGGCTTGGCCAAACACATGGACGCCGACAGCAGCGTGACCGGCAGCGGCGCGGCCGTCGGGACGCCACACTATATGGCGCCCGAACAGGCCAGTGGTAACAGTGACCGAGTCAACACCAAAAGCGATGTCTATGCACTCGGTGCGATCCTGTTCGCCGCAATCACCGGACGACCGCCACTGGTTGGCGATTCGGTCGTGGACACATTATTAAAAGTGGTGCATGACGTACCGCCGCCGATGCGAACCATTCGCCCGGACACACCCACCGACCTGGAAACGATTGTTGCGAAGTGCTTGGAGAAAAAACCGGGCAATCGATACGAGTCGGCCGCACGATTGGCCGACGAACTTGACGCCTTTTTGGAAGACCGACCGATCGATGCCCGTCCACGATCGGCTGCAGTGAAAGCCTGGCACTGGGTCGAGGAAGTGCCTGTCGTCGCGGCAATCTCGGGCCGCCGCGTGTTCCGAAGCAGCGATACGCATCGTCGCGTTCAAGCGGGCCTGTTGATGATGTTGGTGTTGGTCCCGATTTTACTGTTAGCCGCGATGACGGTGACACACCGCTTGCGGCAATCGATGCCTCAACAGGTTTACATCGCGGGTGGCACTGCGGGCGGCATCTATAATGACCTGTCCGATGAAATCTCGCGCCGACTGACTCGCAGCCAAGACGTGGATGTGGTCGTCACCCGCACCAACGGTTCGATGGATAATCGCGCGCGGTTATTGGCGGGCGACATTCACTTGGCGCCGATGGAGGCGTCCGCGATCCGGGGCGGCAATCTATGTGTGGTCGCGCCGCTATTTTATGAAGCTGTTCATGTCTTGGCCCGAGAGGATTCCGGCATTCGGACGATGGATGACCTATCGGGACATCGTGTTGCCGTCGGTCCCAGCGGCAGCGGCTCACGTGCGACCGCAGAATACGTTTTCGAGTCGTTGGGGATGGCCGCCGACGCCTTCACGCGCGAAGAAATCGAGTGGCCAGACCTGTATCGTGACGATGCGCCCGATGCGGCGGTGATTTGCATCGGTTGCAACAGTCCGTTGGTTTCAGAACTGTTGGTTAACCGCCGATGGACGCTGATCTCGATTCCGAATTGTGTGGACATTGCGTTACGGCATCCCACTCTGCGCCCGATGACGATCGAGCAAGGCGACTACCAGGATTTTGCGATCCCGGATGCCGGTATCAACACCGTGGGGACAACCGCGTTTCTGGCAACTCGATTAGACGCGCCCGCGGCATTGATCGAGGCCACGCTGGATGCCATCTATGCTGAACCTGAATTGACGGTCGGCATGATTCCGCGTGACCGGGCGGCCGAATGGCAGGGCCTCGCCTTTCACCCTGTGGCCCGAAATTACTTCTTGCCGCATCAATAATAGCGGCTCTTTTGAGGTGCTTCGGCTGCCTCATTTGGGTGTGTGCGGGCTCTGCCATCGAACGTCAGCACTGACGCGTTCGTCTCTAAATGCCGGCGTGATTGGTATCACCGTTAGGATCCGGAAATCATTCGAACGGGTCGCCACGAAGTATCCAGCCGAACACGTGAACGACTTTTACTCAAACCTAGAGTTGGGCGTCAGTGCACACCCCCGGCCTAGGTTATGAGCAGCGATCAGCACGAGGAGACTTCCGATCAAACGGCGCCCGATGTAAATCGGTCGTCGGATTTCGCGTTCACCAATGCGCCGATCACCGACGCATCGCACGCCGATGCACCCAGTGCTGTGCAACGGACCGCCGAAGGACCGACTGCCGAAGGACCGATTGCGGGGCACATTCGAGGCCACGGCGGGTCGCTGCGCAGCAAACTGGTACTCTCGCTCGCCGCGATGTTCTTCTTGTTCTTGACCATCGACGAAGTGGTTCGTCAAAAGGTGGTTCGCCCTGCGTTTAGTTCGTTGGAACGCAACGCGGCGATCCGTGACAGCAATCGCGTTCTTGCGGCCATGAACGCGGAAGTCCAGCACCTTAGCGAGCTTGCATTCGAGCGGGCGAAACGTCTATCGCAACCGATGGTCGGCGAGCCCGATTCGTCACCGGATCTTCGCGACCGGGAGCCTCTCACTGACGCGCAAGACAAGACTTGGGCATTGTCGATCAACGCCGACGGGACTCATCAATGGATCCACCAGGTCAAACCGAACAGCACCGAGGCTGACGATGAAGCGGCGTCCGCCTGGGCAGAGGAAGGTCACGCGTCCAGCATCGTGCAATCGTTAACTCGGCTATGCAGCGACGCCGGAGAGTCTCGCCGCGGAACGACTCGTGCCGGTCGGGACAAGATTATGATGTTTGCGGCGGTGCGGATTCATCCGACCGACGATGCCGGCCATGGCGACTATCTTGTGCTCGCTCGCGAGATTGATGCAACCATGACTGCGGCCCTACGCAGGCAAACCCAAGTCGACTTTTATATTGACACAAGTCCGCAGCACGAATCCGCTCAGAAAATGGATGTCTGGGAAGTGGCCGACTCGACGTTCGTCGAAGTCCAGCTTGCCGATTCGTTCGATGGCGACTTGGCGACGCTCAAGGTTGATGTTCCTCGCGATCTTAGTACGCGTTCGAACCGGACGTCGGCGATGGCCCGTCAGTCATTCATCCTGGGCGCGTCTGCCGCACTGTTGCTGCTGTTGCTCTTGCTGCAACGGATCGTCATCAGTCCTCTGATCGCGATCCGCGAATATTCCGACCGCGTCGCCGTACAGGGATTACAGGCCGAACCGTTGATCATCCCACGCAACGACGAGATCGGCGAATTGGCCGTTGCGTTCGAACGAATGATGCAGCGTCTCGGATCCGCTCAGATTCGTTTGGCCAGTGCCTCACGTGCGGCCGGAATGAGCCAAGTCGCTGACACCGTGATCCACAATGTTGGAAACGTTCTGACAAACGTCAACAGCCTGATCGAATCGGCAACTGATCGGGTCAAGCATTTGCGTGTGGATCCGCTTGGCAAACTTGCCAACCGGCTTCAAGAAGACCAAGCCGATACCGATCTGCGAAAGGCGATGCCGGAATATTTGCACGGTTTGGCCGATTCGTTGGAACAGGACCAGCGAGACTTATCCGAACTGTTAACCACTCTCAATGACAATGTGCGGCACATTCACGACGTGATTCGTGATCAGCGTCGCCACGCGACGACGACGATCAATCAAGAGCGGATCGCACTGGGCGAGGTTGTCTGTGAAGCCATCCGTTGCTGCCAAGCCAGACTGGACCGTGACAGTGTGAGGGTAGAAGTTTCAGGCACCATTGATGCAAACGTCCTGAGCGATCGTTCGATGCTGTTGCAAATCATGATCAATATTATCGGCAATGCCCGCCAGGCAATGAGGCATGTCGATCGGGACAAGCGATCGTTATTGATTCGATCCGTGCGCCTTGACCGAACGATCCAGCTGGAATTTCGGGACAGCGGTTGCGGAATGACCGAAGCGACGCTGGGGAATATCTTCGAGGCCCATTACACCACTCGCGATCACGGCAGCGGATTGGGGCTTCACTTTTGTGCCATCACACTTAAACGTTTGGGCGGGTCTATCCACGCCCGCAGTGAAGGTCTCGGCAAAGGGGCGACGTTTGTATTGGAACTGCCGGTCATCGCTGAACAATCACGTTCGGATCAAAACGAAATTGCAAACGGTGCGACCGTTTCAGCAAGTTAGAGAACGACATGACCACATCAAATTATCGCCAGCACAACGTCCTGATTGTCGACGACCAATCGCACATTCACGACACGTTTGACCGCGTGTTCGACGCGAAAGGCAAAGACAATGCGGCGTTGGAAGATTTCGAGTCTCGGTTTCTAGGGGCAGATGATTCCGAGCCAAAACCTGCATCGCAAGACAGGCCGGTGTTCATCTTGACGCACGCCGGCAGCGGCGAAGAAGCCGTCCGTATTCTGCAAGAAGCAAAAGATATCGGTAAAACGTTTAGCGTCGCGTTCGTTGATATGCGGATGCCCTTAGGCATGGACGGGCTGGAAACAACCGAACGACTATGGGAAATCGACCACAGTCTGCAAGTCGTCATTTGCACCGCTCACAGTGATCATGCCTGGGACAACGTCCTGGAGAGGTTGGGCTTTAATGATCAGCTGTTGCTGCTGAAGAAACCGTTTGAATCTGACGAGGTAAGGCAGCTCGCCTTGGCCTTGAGCGAGAAATCCATTTTGGCCGAGCGGCAATTCAATAAAATGGAGGAGCTGCATCTCGAGGTGGCTCGTCGGCGGCAGGCCGAAGAAGAGCTTCGCCGTATGGCCCATCGCGACGCCCTAACCGGACTTCCGAATCGACCCTATTTGCTCGAGAAACTTAAGCATCTACTGAAATCGCGTCGCGAATCTGGCGAACGGCACGATGCTTTGCTATTTCTCGATCTGGATAACTTCAAAATCATCAACGACAGCCTGGGGCACGAAGCGGGTGATGAGTTGTTGAATCAGGTCGCCGACCGATTGAAGGAGTGTGTGCGACACTACGGTGGGGCGAGTCGAGGAGCCGGCGCCGATGACCAAACGGTCCGACTCGGAGGCGACGAGTTTGTTGTCCTGCTGCAAGAACTCGAACATCGAGATCATGCGGGTGCAGTTGCACACCGAATCGTTCAACGGATATGTGAGCCGTTTCGACTCGGTGACCGCTTCGTCACGATCGGGACCAGCGTGGGCGTCGCTTTCGTCGACGACAAGATGCAAGAGGCCCATGATGTGCTTCGCAATGCTGACACCGCGATGTACCGCGCAAAGCACGACGGCAAAGGACAAGTCGCCATTTTTGACCAAACCATGCACGACGCGGTCGTTGCCCGATTGGAAATCGAAGATCAGTTGCGGAACGCGATTCGCGACGGTGACTTTACGCTGCGATATCAACCGATCGTGAATCTGCAGCACGGTTCAATCGTCGGCGTCGAAGTGTTGATCCGCTGGCAATGCCAGAATGGGCGAGAGGTCTCGCCGGTCGAGTTCATTCCAATCGTGGAAGAGATTGGCATGATCAACCAACTCGGCGAATGGGTGTTGCAGAATTCGATCGAGAGTTTTAAGGCGATGCAGAAAAAATTGCCGCCGGATTGCTGTCGCGATGTTTATCTGGGCATCAACCTTTCCAGACGACAAATCAGTGACATCTCGTTCGCGAATCGACTGGAAGAAATTCTCGACCGAATGGATTTCGATCGATCACGGCTACGCGTCGAAATGACCGAGTCGGGTGATCCACGGCATCAAGAACAATCACTCAACACGATGTTGCAACTGCACGAATCCGGTGTCGGGATTCATATCGATGATTTCGGTAAAGGCAATTCATCGCTGACGTGCTTTCAGTCGTATCCCGTCGAGACGGTGAAAATTGACCGGCGTTTTACAGCTGCGATTACTTGCGACCACAGCCACGCCGTGATCACCCAGGCGATCGTTCAACTCGCCCATCATCTGAACGCAAGCATCGTGGCTGAAGGCGTCGAATCACATTCGCAGCTCAAGTTGCTGTGTCAGTGGGGATGTGATGCCGCACAGGGATACCTGTTCGCACCGCCATTGACGATCGAGGAACTGCACGGACTGCTCTGTGATCCGACGCAAAGCGAAGGCATTCGTCTGCTGCGGAGTCCGCCGACACAATTCAAATTCATCGCGACAACGCCCACGATTACCGAACAACCGATTCAGTTGCGGTAAGCACCTGCGGAACGACTCGTACGAGCGCTGTGCTTCCCAAATCTCGATCGCTGTGCTTACAAAATCTCGAGCGGATTGCGTTTCGCTTCCAACGTTCCCCGCGTCACACCCAATCGATTGGTCGCGCGTAGACTCTGCCAGACTTCTTGACCGGACAATTGCCCCAATAGCAACTGTTGATAGATGTTGATGGTTCGCTTGGTTTGCCCGGCGTCTTCTTCTAACAGTTCCAAGCGGTACCAGCCCACACCCCGCTGCACTAACTCGTCAACGCATTCGGCGCCGCTTTGTGCGGATTGGTTGTATAGCGTGTTGCGACACGCGACATCGGCCTGCAGTGTGTGCAACGCTCCGACACGGTCGCGTAGTTGTACGACGTGCCGATCGCATGGACGTCCACAGTTCGTTTTGTCCGTTCCCGGTGACATCACGGCACAAAAAACACAGTGCTCCATATGAAACATGGGGACGTGTTGATGGATAACGATCTCTAACCACGGCGCCGGGACGCTTTGGACCAGATCAGACAACTGATCGCGATTCAAGTCATACGATGCGGTTACACGTTCAGCGCCGCATGATCGCAACCACTCGGCCGTACGATGATTCGAAACGTTCAGTGAAAAGTCCGCGACGACCGGAACACCCTCTTGGTGGAAAAAGTCGATCGCCGCCAGGTTTCTGGCCAGGATGAGGTCGGGACGGTGACGACCCAACACGCGAATCAATCCGGATTCGCCTGGCTTTTGCATGCGCACGGTTGCGATGCCGATCGATGTCTGGTGATCGCGTGCAATTTCAATCGCCCGCGCATATTCGCGGATGTCATGAAAGTCGGCGTACAGTAATGACACTCCGTTTACTGCGGCGCTTTCGATTTGTGCCAGAGTTCGACAAAGGACTGCCAGGCTGGGTGTGTTCGAACTCGCGACCGCCTCGGTATCGACATCCTCGGTCTTGATCGGATCCAGCAGTGCTCGGCCATCGGCCAAGTTGAGCGTGCGATTCGGTGGCGTCGTGGATTGCTGTTCTAATTCATTGACGAGTGCTCGACGCGCGCGGTTCAGATTTCCCAGCGGGACCATCGGTTTGCCCGTGATGACGGCTGAAAAATTTCGCAGCCGAAAAAAGGTTCCTCCCAGTCGTCCGACCTTTTCTCGCAACGTTGCTTCGTCGGCGGGTCGCTTGTTTGCGGCGGCCAATGGCTCGCCAAGTGAGACCTCGACCGGATCGTGACCGTCAAGCTGTGCTGTCAGACGAATCGGTTGGCCGGTTTCTGCATAAGCGGTGATGTCCACCGGTTGCCGCGTCTGCGGATCGGCTGACGAGTAGGATTGCCGCAGTCGTCGGTTCAGTTGTGGGTCATCATTCTTGAAGACAAGGTTGCTGACTTCGACGTGTTGCCAATCGATGTCGTTACGGCCGAAACCAACCCAGACGGTTTGATCGGAAGTGGACGATTGCAGTTTTTCGCCGCCCAGTGATTCGATGGAGTAGACACGGCCACCCTGCCCTGCGTCGTCGTCGGTGGTTTCAATCGCCAATCCGTCACCCAGCGAGATCGACGCGGCGGCGGTGATACGAATTCGATCTCGTTTGACCGATTCGATTTCGCCCAGTTCAATCCCGCGTTTGGACGAATGCTTGCCGGGAACGAGTCGTTTGTGATTGTTGCCTTGCAGCCAACCGGGCGAGAAGCCACGAGAAAAGGAGAGTTCCATTTCTCGTTTGGCCGTTTCGTCGATGTCGACTCGATGCTCGCGAATCGCTTGGTCGATCGCCGCCCGGTAGTGCTTGGTGATGTTGGCCACATATTCGGGTGTTTTCAGGCGGCCTTCGATTTTTAGCGATGCGACACCCGCATCGATCAGATCCGGGATGGCTGCATATCCGGCCAGGTCTTGCGGGCTGAGCAAATACCGCACGTCGTCCAAGTCTTTGTCTTCGCCATCGCAAACAAGCTGGTAGGGAAGCCGGCAAGCTTGGGCACATTGGCCGCGGTTCGCACTTCGTCCCCCCAACGATTCACTGGTCAAGCATTGTCCTGAGTATGCCACGCACAGGGCGCCGTGAATAAAGACCTCCAGGGGCATCTCGGTCTTTTCGCGGATCTTTCGAATTTCATCGACCGACAACTCTCTTGCCAAAACCACACGCGACAGACCCAGCCGGCTGGCGACCGCGATCGTTTCGGCGCTGGTCAGGCTCATTTGTGTCGACGCGTGAATCTCAAGCTCCGGACAAATCTCGCGGACGATCCTCGCGACGCCGAAATCCTGAACCAACACCGCATCGACACCCGAACGTGCAACGCTCTCGATCACGTCGATCAGTGACGGCAACTCGGAAGGAAATGCCAACGTATTCATCGTGACGTACCCCCGCACCCCACGCTGACGAAGCGTCGTCATTAGGCTGGGAAGGTCTTCTAGCCCGAAATTCTTGGCACGAAAACGAGCATTGAATCCGCAATCCAGCCCGAAATAGATCGCGTTGGCTCCATTTTCAATCGCCGCGCGAGCACAATCCCAGTCACCCGCGGGTGCCAATAACTCAGGTGCCCGCGATACGGCCGCGTCGTGCGAGATGACCGAGTTGGATGCGATGGATTTGTTCATCGCATCAGTATGACGGTGCGTACGCTTTTTGGGAAACGGCTTTTCGCGATCGATCGTTATCCTCACCGAACCGCCTACGCATTCGCAAACCGCCAGGGCGTCGCCCCATGGTCAACCCGTGATCGTCATGTTCCGCCGGTGATGCGAAAAGTACGGACGCCGCCGGGGGGCAAATCGAGTTATGCTATCCCGTTCTGCCCCACCTCATTCCGCAAAATTCTTCGCCCGATGAAACATTCAAGCTTTCGAAACTTGTGGTTCTGCGTCTGTACGCTTCTTGTGCTGTTGAATCCCGATCGTGCGTCGGCGGAATGGTCCGTGCCATCCGATGCGATGATGACCCGGTGGGGGAAAGAGGTCACGCCGGAGAACGCTTGGCAAGAATATCCTCGTCCACAGTTCCGTCGTGAACAGTCTTGGCAGAACCTGAACGGCATTTGGAATTACGCCATTACCAAGAGCACCGCAGCGGACTCTGACCAACCGCCCGAGGATAACGCGGGCGAAATTTTGGTCCCCTATCCGATCGAGTCGGCTCTTAGTGGCGTCCAGCGGTTGCTGCAGCCCGATGAAGTGCTTTGGTATCGCCGCTCGTTTCAACACCGCACGCCCGACGGGTATCGCACACACTTACACTTCGAAGCGGTGGATTATGAAACGGTCGTCTATCTCAATTCGGTGGAAGTCGGAAGGCACATCGGCAGCAGCGATCCGTTTTCCTTTGACATCACCGATGCTCTGAAGCCGGGCGAAAACGACATTACTGTTCGAGTGATCGACAAGACCGCACCGACTCAAGTTCGCGGCAAGCAAACGCTTGATCCGAAAGGCATTTACTACACACGGGTGTCGGGCATTTGGCAAACCGTGTGGCTGGAAGACGTTCCCTCTCGCCACATCGCGTCGGTGAAAATGAAGCCGCGCATCAACGAAGAAACTTTGCGAGTGCTACCGACGTTGGCCGGCGAACCGATCCCGGGTGAACAATTGCGAGTGACCGTTCGCGATGCCGGTGAAACGGTCGCGGTAGCCGACGCGGCACTTAGTGTGCATTTGCCGGACGCGAAATTGTGGTCGCCAAAATCGCCACATCTCTACGACATTACGATCGAGTTACTCGGCAAGAGCGGTGACGTCATTGACACGGTGCAGTCGTACGCCGCGATGCGCGAGATTGCGGTCAAACGCATGCCGCGCGGACACCTGAAAATGACACTCAACGGCAAAGAAGTTTTTCACTACGGACCGCTTGATCAAGGTTGGTGGCCGGATGGATTGTTGACGCCGCCAAGCAACAAGGCGATGCAATTCGACGTCGACTATTTAAAGGCGGCTGGATTCAACATGATTCGCAAGCACATCAAGGTTGAACCGCGAACGTTCTATTCGTACTGCGATCGTATCGGCATGTTGGTCTGGCAAGACATGCCCAGCACCAGCGTCAAGCCGTATTGGACCAAGCTTGCACCGAATCCCGACGAAGTCGACGTGCCGAGGGCCGATCACGAACAGTTCATGTTCGAACTCAAGGCAATGGTGAATCATCTGCGCAATCATCCTTCGATTGTCATGTGGGTGCCCTTCAACGAGCGGTGGGGCCAGCACGAAACGGTTCGCGTCGGGCAAACACTTGAAAATTTGGACGTTTCGCGGTTGGTGAACATTGCCAGTGGTGGCAACTTTTTCCCGATCGGTGATGTGGCCGACCGGCATAACTATCCCGAGCCATGGTTCCCATTCGAAGATCGCCGACTGAATGACTTTGTCAAAGTGGTTGGCGAGTTTGGTGGGCACGGCTATGTCGTCCCGGGGCACCAATGGAATACTGAAATGCGAAATTGGGGCTACGGTGGTCTGCCACAGACCCAAGCGGAATACAAAGAACGCTACCGTAAATCATTCGAAACGCTGATGCAGTTGCGATCCAAAGGTGTCGCCGCGGGCGTCTATACGCAAACCACTGATGTGGAAGGCGAAGTCAACGGGCTGATGACGTATGACCGAGAAGTTCAGAAAATGTCAGCCGAGGAATTGTCCGAACTGCATGCCGCCGCTGGCCTATGAGCCAGTCGTGCCGTTTGGGTTGTAGGTGCCGGAACTGCGCACCGCTTGATCCAGCCTGCCGCTTGCCTATTACGAAGAGGTGTCCACGGTGCGAGTATTATCACATCGATGATTTCTCCGTCCTGCAGCCAACTCGCGCTCAGCAGCATGCTACAAAGTAGGCCGGAACAAGCCGTGCGCAGTTCCGGCATGAACTCTTTCTCTATCAACAGTGTGACCAAATGAACCGAGCTACATCGAATATTCGACGAGTCTTCTGTGGCGCTATGTGGATAAGTGTATTAGGCGCGACGTTCGCAACGGCGGATGACTGGCCACGTTTTCGCGGTGACAACGGGTCTGGCATCAGTGACTCAAGCGACATCCCGAGTGAATGGACGGAGTCGAATTATCGATGGGTTGCGGACTTGCCCGGTCGCGGAAACTCGTCACCTGTCGTCTGGTCCGAACACGTTTATGTCACTGCGGCAAAAGACGCGGCAGGCCAGCGTTATCTGATTTGTCTGGACAAGTCGACCGGCGAAGAATTATGGCGCGCCGAGGATGGATTCGCGAAACACAAAACGCATAAGAACAACAGTTTTGCTTCCAGCACTCCCGCAGTCGACGATGATCATGTGTATCAACTCTGGCATTCCACCGAGGCGACATCGCTGATCGCGTACAGCCACGGTGGCGACGAAGTTTGGCGATACGAACTGGGCGGGTACAAGCACGGTCAGGGCGGCGCGACCAGTCCGATCGTCGCCGGTAACCTTGTCGTCGTTGCCCACGATCACAAAGACGATAGCTATTTGCTTGCCGTCGACCATCGATCGGGACAGCCCGTTTGGAAAATCCCGCGCGAGGGCAAGCGGGCTTGTTACTCGACGCCGTGTGTTCGCAAAACAGATCGTGGGTCCGATGAAATCGTCTTCGTTCACTGCTATGAAGGCGTTATCGGGGTCGATGCGGCCAGCGGAAAACAGCGATGGCATATCGATCCATTCGGCCGTGAGTCGCAACGAGCATTGTCGTCACCGATCGTGGCAGGCGACTTGGTCTTTGCCGGCAGTGGCGCGGCGGGCGGTGAACGCCATCTGGTCGCGATCCGGGTGGAAGACCAAGGTGGCACGGCGACCGCAAGTGAGGCCTATCACCTGACGCGTCAATCACCACATGTTCCCTCGCCGCTGGTCATCGGCGACCGGCTTTATCAGTGGAACGACGGCGGCATTGCGACCTGCTGCGAATTATCCACGGGCGAAGTGATTTGGCAGAAACGAGTCGGTGGCAACTTTTTTGCGTCACCGATCGCGATCGGTGACCGAATTTTTAACATCGACACCACGGGCGAAGTCGTCGTCATTGCCGCAGCCGACGACTTCAAAGTCCTCGCCCGAAACCCGATGGGTGAAAGCAGCCGAGCCTCTCTCGCAACCAGCGAAGATGTCCTCTTCATCCGCACCGACACCAAACTGTTTGCGGTAGCAGGAAAGTGACATCAGCCGCAACCCCACGAACAAAAGTAGGCTGGAACGAGCTTCACGCCCATCCCGGCATGAGTCATTAACCGGCGGTTCTTGCCGGAACTGCGCGAAGCTTGTTCCGGCCTACGAGGCTACGAATATTCTCGTTGGTGCTATTCGGTTTACTCGCACTTCAGTCCATTTGACGCGCTCAAAGCAAACTTAATTTGGCTGGAATAAACTCTGCATCATTCCGACAATTTCGTTCCAAAGGGGTCTGGTTGCAACGAGACGTGGAGAACTTTATTGGCGTTATCGCTAAGTCTTATGTCTCGCGAGAATGTTCGGTAACCGTTTCGTAAGTTTACTTCAAGGAAGGTGGATTCCGTGATGGCACCTCGCGGGGTCACACTGGCGTGCCCGTTGCGATCCGTCATAACCGTGTCCGATTTATAGTGAGAGCCGACAAGCGACATTCCAGACGATTCGAACGATATCTCCTTTTTGACAAATGCCTGCGCACCGACCGCAGCACTTCCGTCAGGTAGTGAAGCGATTAGCCGTATGGGATCGACTCGTTTAACAACGATCGGCGGCATTTGCAGAATGTTTACGTCGGCCAAATCGACGTTAGTGTGTGGGAAGGCTTTCGCAGCATCGTGAGGTTTCAGCCGGAGAGGACTCATGCGGCCAAAAATTTCCAGGGATTCGGGCAATGCGAAACCAGGCTGATCGGAACAGACAACAATCGTATGCTTTGCTTTCGGTAATACCATTTCGAAACTTCCGTCCTTGTTCGCGCGTGTACCACCCCCGGACGTTGGCGTCACAAGAAATCCGCCATCGATCATTGGGGCACCGCTTTCCATGGTGACACGACCGGAAACCAAAACGCCCTGTTCGAGAGAAATCTCTAACGGCTTCTCCGACCGGAAATCATTTCTCTGTGGATCGATCTTCGCCGGCAAGAAACCGGTCACCGCGGAAGGTTTCGCGACGAGCCAGTTTCCCTTGTTTTCGAGAACACTTGAACGCTCACGAAACTGAAATGTTCCGTCCTTGCCAGTCTTTGTTCTTCGGAATGTAAGCCTGAAGCCAACTTCGATATTCGGTATGGGAGTTTTGTCTGGGCCAAACACACGGCCGCTGACGGAGAAGCCTGGGTCGGTAACCATCCGGGCTGGTGAAGCGACCACCTCTTTGTCATCAAGCCATCCCCTTTCACGTTGTTTCCCGCCGAGCGGTACTTCGCGGCTCGTCGCGATCAATTCTCGGGATTCGATCGAGTAAGATTCGTTCGCGACCACCGATGCGATATAACCGCGCGGAACTCCGGTAAAGCGAAACTCGCCATCCTCGTTAGTAAGAGCGCGAGGAGTTAGCTGACTAGCTGTAAGATCAAACGCCTTGCTTCGAAGTTCCAGATCGTCAGGCCAGTTCGGATTGCTGACGGGTACTATTAGCCGATCCAAGTTGACGATTCCACCCACAACGGGCTCACCGTTGGGTGAGACAACTCGTCCGGCGATGGATGTCGTTGAGTGAAGTTTGACGTCAATTGACGAGGTGATATTTCGGTGCCAATCCTTGTCGAACATCGAAACCCATCCCACCCCAACATCGGGATGAGCCGCTACGACAGCACGGCGTCGTTCACCTGAGGTCGTTCTTAAATAGGGTGGTGATTTTACATTGATAAATTCGTATCGTCCGCGACTGTCGGATACCGTCCGCGCGAAGACATCCCGCGAACGTAGATGATGAAACCCGTCCATTTGATAGAAGAGGTATTTTTCAGGATGATGAAAAACTCGGTCGCTGCTCCAATCTCGGAGCAGTACGATTGCACCTTCAATTGGCTTTCCATTGGATGAAAGAATCTGTCCTGACACGTTGAGAACTGCACCGTACTCGGTTCCCGTTGCGTCGATCACTTCAGCGTTGCGAATTCTCGAAAATAGATCGTTGTCATCCGGGGAGACATCAGCGGGTTCGACTGAAGGCGATGTCGCGGGCAACTCCTCTGCCATAACCTCCTTTATGCGGACCGTGGTTAGTGCCACCATTAGCGCTAGGCAAGCGATTGCTGCGTTAACGATAATTGTCCAACGTCGCGAACGTTGCGGTTCGGTTCGTAGTAGATGTTTCAGGCGTTTCTCAACCTTATTGCCCCATGACATGCTAAGAGATGAATGGCGAGATACCGCTTGTGAATTGTTAAACGCGTTGCGTGCAATGATGTTGATTAAACACTCGGCATATCTTTCGGCCTCCTCGCCAGGGCTGCGAACCTCTAAGCACGAAATTGCGTGACGATCGGTTGCCCATTCACGTGATTCTGTCAGGTGGCGATCGATGTACCAGCTTGCCGGGTGGAACCAGAAAGCGACGTTCATGAGCTTTGATATCCATTGACCAATCAAATCACGCCGGACGATATGAGCGAATTCGTGCAGGATTGCGGCGCGTTGTTCTGCCCGGGGCCAAGATTCAAAGTCGCGGGGAAGCAACACGGCTGGACGCGCAAATCCGAACACCAACGGAATCGCGGTCTGATTGACCATCCGTGTTGTCGGAACCCGGGACAGTCCCACGTCTTTTGCTGTCTGCTTGATCAGTCGTTGCGACGATTCGTTCAAATCTTTGCCGTTGATCAACCAGTGCCTTAGGCGGCATGCCCCGATCGCCATTCGCAGCACGAGTAAACCAAAGCCGAGCCAATAGACGGTCCAGGAAAGTGTTCCGGCGCGTCGAATGGATGTGCTTGCCAATGGAGTGATCGGCAGCAACGTATGTGGGTCGATAGCCGCTGACGCCGAGCGTTTCGCGTTCTGCTCGGATGATTTTGTTTGCGCTATGTCGATTACAGTCGAACTGGCAGCCAAAGAGCTGTTGTTGGGCTCAATTTCTATTGCTGCGATTTCTTCGGGGATAACGCGAGGCGATACGGATGTTCCACTTGATGTCCAGCGAGGCAATCCGTCCGGCGATCGACTCGCCGATACGGTTTGGATGGGCCAGCCGCCGGCAAGGAGGTGGATCGGGACAACGGCGAGTACGAACAGGACTGCTGCCAGCCAAATGCCATGGGTCAACGTTGCATCGCGACGCTCGAGCATTTTGGACAAGCATCTTGCCAACACGGCAATCAGAGCGATTTGTGTGAATACCACCAACGCGAAGCTGACATCGGGGTGTTCGGCCAGCCAATCCAAGGCCCATCCTGTTCGTTGCCAACGGAACCCGCTCATCGCTTTTTACCCCGCGATTGATGTTCGCTTAAGAGCTCGCGGAGACGCTTGATTTCTTCGTCGGCGAGCTTGGTTTTCGGGTCAGCCAGATGCGCCGCGAGTGCGTCTTCAACCGATCCGCCAAAGAAGATGTCGAGCACTTTTCGCAGGGCTCGCGTTGCGGCTGACTTGCGCGAAGCGGTGGGGCGATAGACATACCGCTTGCCCTCACTTTTATGAGTGACCTCGCCTTTCTCTTCCAGCGATCGCAATTGCGTTCGCACGGTCGCGTTGGCCAAATCGTCAGGCATCGCGGCGACAATGTCATTGGCCGTGGATTCACCCAATTGGTAAACCACTTCCAGAACTTGTCGCTCGCGACGAGTCAAATCGGACCTCACAAGCGGGCTCCCTTTGGGCGAGAACGTTAGGCAAGCCAATCGAACTGTTAGAAATTTAACAAGTTCGGTTCGCCGAGCAAGTGAAATCTGTTAAAAAATTAACAGCAACTTGGGTGGCGACTTGTCATGGGCCTGACGGTGGTGAAGGCGCGTCGCTGGGAGGGCCGGGCAAATTTTCGGTCAAGACGTCTTCCTGATCCGTCCCGATGGCTTGGTAGACGTACCAGGATTTTTTTCGTTCGCCGTAGGCGTGATCCTTCGTCGGCAGCGTTCTTAAGCCGAGCATCAAGCCGCCTTCACCGGGATGATCGATCCAGCGGTGGTAGTGGAAGGATTCGATGTTCGGCATGTCACGTATCTTTCGCATCGCATACCACAGCGATGCCGCTTGGCGTAGCTGTGCCTGGTCATCGTACGAATCAGTGTGGAATCCCTGTTCACTCAGCAACACCGGCCGTGGATCACCGCTGGCCGACCGCATCCCAGGTTGATGCAGAAATCGGTCGAGGACTTCCAGATTTTGAATCGTGATCAGTGGCGTGTCGAAGTCATCGGTAACCTGAGAATCGTTCCATGCGACTTTGGCAAACAGGCTTTGAGGATAAGGATGATAGGCAACGCCCCAATCAAATTCGCCTTCGATTCGCGAATACTGTTGCAAGGTCTCGATCACCTCGCGAGGTGCCAGTTGTTGCCATGACTTCTTGGGCGAACCGTCATCATCGACCACCCAGTGATGGGTCAGTGACGCAAACACCCTGGCATGAGGATTGTATTGTTTGGCCGCATTGTGAATCATTCTCATGCTGCGATAGTACGTTTCGGTCACGACCGGCCGTGGTTGTTCACCCATGTTGGTCCAAACACCATGGAAGTCGACTTCGTTGTGCGCAATCCAGTTAGTGATCGCGCCGGGGGACCGTTGGTGATTGCGATAACGTTTCGCGATGGCATCCAAAACCCGGGCATAGACCTGTGCGCCGCGGGCCGAATTCAGGTTGGGCATCGAATACACGCCGCCATCACTTTGCGGGTGCACCAGCGGCGATGCGTTCTCAACATTGCGGACCGAGGGAATCAGTATGATTGCTGTAACGATCATGTCATGGCGGCGCGCAAAGTCGATGATTCGATCGTAGGTGCGAAACGCCGTTAAATCCAAGTAGACCGGTTCGCCCGGTACATCGATGCGAGTGAACGCCGAGCCGCCGCGGCGCGTCACAAATCGATTCAGGACAAAATTCAGCGTCAGCGCCGTGACACCCAGTTCGGGCAGTTCCTGCAGCGGTCCGCGACTGCTGATCGAGGTGAGACCTTTTTGATTTTGCGGTTTCGGACGCTCGGCGACTTGGTTCTCGCCAAGCAAGGTGATATCGGTCGCAAAGCATCGTGGCGAAAGGAAATCGCCCGACGCATCAGTCAGCCGCCAAGCGCTGTGCAGGCGGTCTCGTCCATCAACGAATCGTGGCAATCGAATTTGTATATCGTTCGCATCGATCGAAAGTTTTTGGTCGACCGATAATCCGACGTCGATTGCGGACTGGTCCGCGGGGAATTCACGCAAGTGAATTTCGCCTTCACCGCTGGAAATTGTTCCCGAGAGATACACTTCGCTTGCGGCCACTCGCACGGAGTGGATCTTGGCGGGCCATGATGCGTGCAAGTAGGCGTGCAAACGATCGGCCGTTGCCAGTTTCTCGTGGCGAACGCGTTCACGCTCGGCCTGTTGCTGAATCTCGTCTTGCGAGATGGGTCGCAGTCGCACGTTGCGAATTTGCAATCGCACGCCCGAGCGACGTCCCAGATCGATTCGAAGCTGTTTCGCATCAGAGAGAACCTCACCAGCGACATGTGGTTGCAGGTTTGCAGAATACGTTTTCCAGCCTTCGGCGATCTCAAGATTGGGTATTTTGATTTCCCGATCGCCGACGAAAGGTGGGCCAAAGAAAACCGATGGTGATTTGATTCCATCGGTGCAGAAATAATCGAGCGCCAACACGCTTTCTCTGGAATCGCGATCGCCGATCAGTTTGCCGACCAAGTAGGGATCGCTACCGATGATGCGCACGTCGATGACCGATTCGGGTTCACTCGCAGCAACGGACAACTCGACATCATGACATCGCTCGGGTAGAAGTTCCCACTGGGCGGCGTTGATCGATGACCGCGGGTGCGTGCTGATGATCAACAGAAACAGACCGCACCACAATTGATTCTTCAAACTCATTGGTCGTCTACCCGGACGTTCATTGTTGAAAACCATTCGATCAGGCAAGGTTAGTTCGAACGTGAGAAAGCAACAGCGTGCCGAGTTGATCCAACAGCGATTGAGCGAATTGTATCCTGACCCGCCCATTCCGCTGGACCACCGAGATGAATTTACCTTGCTAGTCGCGGTGCTGCTGAGCGCGCAGTGTACCGACAAAAAGGTCAACGAGGTAACGCCGGAGCTTTTTCGCGTCGCGGGGACACCCAAGGCGATGATGGCACTTGGCGAAGCGGGAATCCTGCAGATCATTCGTCCGCTGGGACTGTCGAAACAAAAAGCAAAGCACTTGGCCAAGCTGGCCGCGATCATCGACCAGGACTATGGCGGCCGGGTGCCAGACACATTCCAAGAGCTGGAATCGTTGCCCGGTGTCGGGCATAAGACGGCCAGCGTGGTGATGTCGCAAGCGTTCGGCTTTCCTGCCTTTCCCGTCGATACTCACATCCATCGGCTGGCACAGCGTTGGGGACTGTCGAGTGGAAAAAACGTCGTCCAGACCGAAAAGGACTTGAAACGGCTATTTCCCGAGGATGCATGGAACCAACTTCATCTGCAAATCATCTTTTATGGACGCGAGTATTGCACCGCACGTGGCTGTGACGGAACAAAGTGCGAGATGTGCCGCGAGTTGTATCCGAATCGCGTCAAACCCGTCTTATGGAAAAAACCCTAGTCTGCCGATTTTCTGTCGCAATTTCCTGCGGTCGCCCTGGACGCCGGTACATCGTGAGGTGAAGCTAGAACGATCGGGTTTGGGACCGACCACTACTGAAATCATCTTGTCTATGCGTCAACAAAATTCTCGTCTCAGTCGACCGATGCGATGCCGCCGATCTGCCATCGAAATGCTCGAGTCACGACGCTTGTTGGCCGCGGCCCCCGACTTGGTTCAGTTCGCCAAGGACCTTGGTGCAGCCGACGTCAAGTTTTACTGTGCCGCATGGTTCGAGGGCTGCACCACTCAAACATCAATCTTTGATGACGGCGCAAAGGACCTGCCGTTCACCGAAGTCACCGGCGGTGACCGGCTGATCAATCAAGACGGCATCGATGCGATGATCAATGATGTGCCCGCCTGGGACTTTCCCGGTCAGCCACGGCACGAAGGGTTTCTTGAACTCGATGCGATCAGCCAAATGAGCGGTGTGCCGATTCCGATGAGTGAGACGCCCAGTTTCGATCCGCTTTCACCCCAGACATTGTTGATCGGGTCGCCGCTTCATCTGCCGATCGATGCGTACGATCCCGACGGCAATGAGTTGACCGTCACGGTCACGGTGGATAACCCATCGCTGGTTCAGGCCACCGTCTTGTCGGGCAATCGTTCGCTGAGAATTGACATGGAAGGATTCGGCGACATGGTGTTCGAATTGTTCGATCAGCGAGCACCCGTGCCAGCGTCTCGTGTGGCGGGGTTGGCCGAAAGCGGTTTCTATGACGGTTTGACGTTCCACCGTGTGGCGGATGGATTTGTCTTGCAAGGCGGTGATCCGCTGGGCAACGGACGCGGCGGTTCGGACTTACCTGATTTTGATGATCAATTTCATCCCGATCTGCAACACAATCGGACCGGGATTCTATCGTTCGCAAAATCCGCGGATGATACGAATAACTCACAGTTCTTTATTACCGAAGGCACAACGCGCCACCTCGACTTTAATCATTCGATTTTTGGTCAAATGGTCGAAGGCGAACATGTCCGTGAATCGATCAGCGGCATGGATACCAATGGATTGCCAGAAAATCGTCCGGACGTTCCGATCGTGATGAACAAGGTCGAAGTCTTTAACGATACCGAGAACGCCGTCGTGTTCTTGAAAGCCCTGGGTGACACATCGGTATCGACCAGCGTGACGATCCGAGTGACCGACACCGACGGGAACTTCAGCGAGCAAACCGTTCCCATCGCGATCGAGCCGGACTTTGTGAATGCTCAGCCGTATTTGGATGCGTTCGAGGTGCCGGCAGAATTGTGGGCCAATCAATCGCTGCAGATTCAGCTACCCGGGGTGGACGTCGAGGGCGATCCGATCTTGTACGTCGCGGAATTTATCGCCGGAGACATTGCTGCGGATGTCCAAGTGGATTCCGAGACGGGCTTGATGACAATCACGCCCGAACAGGACGGCGTGGGACGCATCCGAATCGGCGCCGGCGCGTTCTTGCCTCAAGGCGTCGACGAGAACGGCGAACCCCGTGACACTCAGTTTTTCGAATTGGATGTCATCGAGCCGCCGTTTCACCGCTTGGCGATGCCCAACGATGTCAACGGTGACGGCGTACTCACCAGCGCGGACGCTTTCGCCATCATCAATACGCTCAGCCGATCGGGTGGCGAAATCGAATTGGGATCGGCTGTCGCGGATGGACTGAACCCAGAACTACGCGTCAATGTGGTCCCCGATTCGCGCATCAGTGTGCTGGACGCGTTGGTCGTCATCAACGCGCTCGAGCGTGATGGGATCGGCAACAACGGCGAGTCTGAATCGTCTGAGGCCGATACCGGTGCGTTAGAATCGGCAGCATCATCAACCGGCTTGCTGCGTCCGGTCGATTCGGCATCGCTTCACGCGGCCGTGTTCGCATCGACCGATTGGATTCGCGACGATGACGAGGAACTGCTGCGTTATCCCGCCGTTGCCCGGCTGGGATAGCACGCGGCCCGTCTGATTACTGCTGGCCGATCCACGGGATCGTGATGGTGACGGTTGGTGTCCCGCGTTGATGCGAAACGTATTGCCGCCGCGTGGAATAAAAAATCGGCGGGCTGTGGCACCCGCCGATGATCGATCATGCGTATTGGATTCACCGAACGTGGTCCGCGAGCGAACCGGTGCAGACCCGAGACTTCCACGCTCAGGCGAGCGTGGTCCGTTCAGGCCAACATGTTCCCTTTAGTTAGCGAATGGATCTTCGCTGTCGCCGCCGAACGGATCGGCCATCGCTCCGCCATCGTCACCGGCAGGAGCGAACGGATCGCCAGCATCCGGCGAAGCGAAAGGATCTTCGGCGGGTGCGGCACCAGCATCGGCCGGTGTTGCAAACGGATCGTCTGCTGCGGCAGCAGGCGCCGATCCGGTTGCCGGTGCGGCTCCCTCAGCAAACGGGTCCATGGCACCTTCCAACGCGTCATCGGATTCGACTTTGGGTTCACCAGCGACAACGCCACCTTGATCGCCATCGAATGGATTACCCATGTCGGGTACGGGCGGGGGCGTGACTGCACTTGGTGGCGTCGCGCCAGTTGGCGCGGGCTGCATGGTCGGGGCGGGTTGGGCGGCGTCGATTTCGCCATAGCGTGCTTGCGAACGTGCGGCGGCGATCGCCATCGCTTGCAGACGTGCTTTCTGGCGAATTTCTTCCAGCTTCAATCGCGAGCTTCCTTGGAAACGAGCCAGGGCGCGTCCGACCCAGGGATTTTGTCCGCCTGCGGCTTCGAGTTCGGCGCCGCGTTGCCAGTCTGATTCCGCTTCGTACGCACGACCTTGTGCCTCGGCGACGATCCCGCGGAAGTAATACGCACGCGGGTCTTGGCTGCCGTTATTGATGGCCATCGACAGCATGTTGTAGGCATCGTTGTAATTGCCGCTGTAATACGCGTGGACGCCGCGGCCGTACATTTCGGCTAAGACTTCGTTTTGGGCATCGGCGCGGCTCGGAGCAGCGGCGGAAACCGTCAGGGTGATGGCGGCGACGGCGACGGCTCGGAGAATCGAACCGCGAGAAAAGTTGACGTGCATCATAGGTCGACGAAGATTGCGTGTTATGGGGCTAGAACTCGTACAGACTAATGTCGAGTATCACCGTCAAACTCTAATTGTTTACGCTCACAGCGGCAAATAAAAACCGCCGAGGCGTTCGAATTGTGGGGATTTTGCAGAAACGATCGGCCACAACGTGACGCAGCCCCCCCTGCGGTGAGCGCCAACGCCGTCCACGCCTGAGGCCTCTGGCACCTGAGGCC
Organism: uncultured Pirellulaceae bacterium; assembly: GCA_963975425.1. GTDB lineage: Bacteria > Planctomycetota > Planctomycetia > Pirellulales > Pirellulaceae > CAXBGS01. The sequence goes on along the minus strand of CAXBGS010000001.1, from coordinate 559,638 downwards.
TCTGGCATCAGAGTATGGACTGCAGACCGGATTGTGAGCTCCGCAGCGGTGTCAAATTGGACGGTGACCCAGAGCGCCGGCCGCGAGAGGCAAGCTCTCATGCTGCGAGGCGAGGCTCTTTTCCTCGCGAACTCAGCCGCTCGTTCAAATAGTCCACCGCCCGCTGCAGTTGTGGATCGACGGGCAACCCTCCGGCGGGCAAGTTCTCCTGCAGTTCTCTCGTCTCGGTCTGGCCACCAATATCGCCATCGGTTTTGACCTCGGACTCAGGCTCGGACTCGGACACGGACTCAGGCTCAGGCTCAGGCTCTGTCATTTTCGCTTGTGATTCGTCGTCGGCCTTGTCCGACGTTTCACGTCGGGCCGTCAGCATTGGATACGAGGCTTCTCGCCAACGCTGCATCAGTGTTTGAAGGGTCTCTTCATCTAGCGGCACGACGTAGCCTTCATCGGGCGTCACACCCCACTCGTCCTCTTCGGTCGCGTCGGGCATGCGATGAATGTTTTTGTCGTTGGGGCGGTAATAGCGTGCGACGGTCAGACGCAAGGCGCTGCGGCCGTACTGCAGCGGCAGAATGTTCTGAACCGTGCCCTTGCCATAGCTGCGAGTGCCAACCACGACGGCGCGTCCGTTGTCTTGCAAGCAGGCCGCGACGATCTCACTGGCGCTGGCCGAGTTGCCATCGATCAGCACGGCAACCGGTTTGGACGGATCAACCAAAGTACCCGGTTCGGCTTCGATTTGTTCTTCCACCACGTCGCCACGGATGCGCGTGGACACGATTTTTCCGCTCTCGATGAACATGTTGCTGACGTCCACGGCTGCGTACAACAAACCACCGCTATTGCCGCGCAAATCCAAAACCAGACCACGGAAGTCATTGTCCAGTTTCTCCAACACGTCGCGCAGTTCTTGCACCGTCTTTTCGCCAAAGCTGGTCAGACGCATGTAGGCGATCGACGGGTCATCTTTCAACCGATACACCCACGCGTGTTCCTCGTCCCGATGGTCACCGATCACCGATTCCAGTTCGATGGTTTGGCGACGAACCGTCATCGAGACTTCTTTATCGTCGTCACGCAAGACTCGTAATCGAACGGTCGTGTCGACAGGCCCGCGCAGACGTTCGCTGACTTCGGCCAGTGTCAATTTTCGTACGTCTTCGCCGTCCACGTTGATGATCTTATCACCGGGCAGCAGTCCGGCTTTCAATGCCGGTGACCCGACCAGCGGCGTGATGACGCGTACCGGTTCATCAAGATCGGGTTGTTCGACAAAGATGCCGATGCCGGCAAATTCTTGATTGATGCTGTCTTGAAACGAACCGTACGCGCTGCCGGGAATGTACGTACTGTTCTCGTCAAGCGACTCCGTCAAACCGTTCATCGCCGCCGTCAACAGTGTTTCGTCATCGACCGGGTCAACGTAGTTATGTCGAATCAGGTCCAGAGCGCTGCCGACCAACAGGGCCGTTTTGGTCCGACGGTGCGTGATGTAACAGAGCACCGACAAAAAGACAGCCAGCAGGATGACGTTTAAATTGCGCGGAGGCATAGCTATCTGGAAAGACGTTCGCGTGAGAGCGGCTGTGAAGCGAGACGCGGTATCCCAATCGGAATTAGCCGGTTCGGTCACAATTGTAACCGTCTTTCAAGCGATTGAAACGCGGCCGCATCACGCCGTCACCACGGCAACATCGTCTCTTTCGCCGATTCACCGCCGGCAAAGCTGTGTTTTCGAGCGATAGCAGGTCAGATTCCATAAAACGGCATCGGAACCAAAATGGCGTGCTGCTGAATCCACGTTTGCAGACCGTCCCAGCTGGTGTACTGTGAGACGTACAAAAACAGCAAGTACACGCCGACGACCAGCGGCATCACCGCCCGCACGCTCCATCGCGAAATCGCAGCCCAGCGGCCGCTCGGTTCGGGTTTGTTCCGGGCACGCCGCAGCGCCATTCCGGTCGCGATACGGGCGGGCAGCATAAACGTCACAAACAAGAGACATGGCAGCCATACCACTTCGCGCGGCGTCGCTTCGATCTTTAGCAGATACAGTGGGATCGGTGTTAGCACCAACGCGACGATCATCGCGCCCAGCCAAGCCCACGGCGCACGTCGGAAATCTCGCCGTATCGTGCGAACATCGAACAGGGCTGACAAACGATTCCGCGAGGCAAAATTGGCTTGCAACATCGGCAGATACAGCAATGTGATCCCCAGCGCGAACAGCGACACGGCGGCCGCAAATCCGGCCAGCCCATTCTTGCCGTTTCGCGTGAGCGTGATGATCAAGATCGCGGGAATCAACCAAACCAGTGTGCCGGCGGCACATCGCAGGCCCAGCCAAAATAATCGAGGCAATTCCAATGCAGCGGTAAAGTCCCAGACGCGATCGGCGGCTCCGTTCCACGTACTCGGCCGCCATGCTTCGCGGATGAATCGAATCGGTTGTGGCCACAAATAATCACGAAGCTTGCCGCCGCGGATCCAGGCCCACATCAAATACACCATCGCCAACAAAGATAGTGTGATCGCGGCGGCGCGCAGAATCGATGCTTGATTCGAACCAGGATCAATGGTCTGAGCAACAAATTCCCAGTGAGCCAACAACTGCGACGGCAACGCGGCAATGATCACGGCCAACACCGCCAAGCCGATAGTGCCTGCCCGATCAAGGTTTCGCACGCTTTCCCTAAGTTTGGCTCCACCCGCCAAGCGTCCCGAGACGTCGACCAGGTATCCCAGCGAGATTAGTTGCACGACTGGAATCGCGGCTAAGAACGCCAGCAACACGATCAGCGATGCGACGCGAAAAGCACCGACGCCAAACCGCGCGACGCGGTCAAACCACCGTCGCCGAAACGAGCGGTTGTCGTTCGCGATCGTCGTATCCTTAACGATTGACTCTGACGCTGCTTGTGAAAGGACGCTCCGATCGGATTCGACGACGTGTTGGTCCGATTCGACGACGCGTTGGCTGGCTGTTGATCGGTCTTGCCGCGTTGACGCTGCCATGGCAGCCGACGGTTTCTCGTCGAGAGGGTCCCGGCCGGGCACCGGCGGGCTTTCGATCAGCTTGGCCCGAATCGCTGGTTCGGATTCGTCAGCTGCGCTAGCATCGGTTGTCGGCGGCGGTCGATTCATGACAGTTCGTTTCGTCTCTGGCGGCCAATCGAGGTCTGATTCGGCAGCTTTTCCGTTGGATCTTACCTTGCCCAGTCGTCTCATTCGCATCACCTGCAAGAATCTTGGTTTCCAATGGGCCCAGACTTCGTTTTAGTTTGGGCTGAATTGGCAGAATGCGTTGCTGCGTCCGAACGTCAAAAGCATGCCGACTGGGCAAAGTTTTCTGGAGTTCGCACCCGACATCGGCCGATACCGAGTGGTGATGGGTTGTGGGGGGATACACAACTGGCGAACGCGATACGTCCGATGGCTTCGGTCCGGCGTGAAACGTTCGCCGAAACGCCACATGAACATTCGTCTCGCCAAAATTGCATGCTCGCTGCTGTTGGTCTCGACCCAGGCGGGCTGTCTTGCGCTAAACGTGCCGAGCCAGCGATATCACGATCCGGCCGATCACGGTGGCGTGTTTGGCGCATGGAATCGTCATCACGGTTCGCAGCACTCAGCAGGCGGCCCGAGCGCTGAGCATGGCTTCCACGACGCTGACCAAATCGCGGCCGAAACGGTCGTCGCCGGAAACGTCGACGATGGCTGCCTCTTGGGCGATCCACTGCATCACGATCCTTTCGACAGCAGTGTGGCCGTGGGCCGCAAACCCGAAGAGCCCGAAATCCCTTGGCCGCGGTTTCATCCGATACCCACGCGTCCGGTCTTCGGTCCCAGCAACCCCTGACGCCCAGCAGTCCCTGGCGAATCGTCTGTTTCCAACGCGGACTTTGGGCGCTGACGACGTGCGGGTCTTGCGACAGGCTTGAAATCCCGTTTGCAGCAATATCTTGGCCGTCTTTGGGTTTTTTCTTTCAGTTCATCGCGGCGTCGACAGGGATATTAGGTCCGATGACGTCAATCTCGTTGCGCGATTGTTAACCCTGGTAAACCTTGCGGCGTTGCTGACCCGTGATCAAGGGCAAACAAGGATTGTTCCGATGCAAAAGGCCGTACCGGATGTTCCGGTTTAACGACGGCGGAACCCGTGATGTCCGCCGGAGCTGAGCATCCGACTGATTCGGCGGGTAACGGGAATCTATGCGACCGACGATCCAACTCTCCCAAGCCCGTGCAAATCGAAGAATCCTGACGGGTTGTTCGGCTGGCGTGATCGCACTGGTTTGGCTGCTAGGTAATGTGGCAAGCGTTGTGGCGGAATCGCCGTCAGCGCGAACCGTATCTGCAACACGGCAAACACCAACCGTCTTGGCGATTCGGCGTGCATCGCCGGCGGTCGTCAACATCCACGGCCAGAAAACGGTTCGTTCGACTGCCGCAGGGATGGCGGGTGCTGGCGGACCGGACTCGTTTCGACAAGTCAACGGCATGGGAACGGGCGTCGTGATCGACCCCCGAGGTTATGTGATCACGAACTATCACGTGGTCGAAGACGTCAAAGAAATTCGCGTCACCTTGCACAACGGTCAGCAAACGACGGCGGAGTTGATCGCGTCACGCATTCGCAGCGATTTGGCGCTGATCAAAGTGCATGTCAGTGAACCTTTGCCCACAATTCCGCGCGGAACGAGCGCCGATTTGATGGTCGGTGAAAGTGTCATTGCGATCGGAAACGCGTATGGATACGTGCATACCAGCACCAAAGGCATCATCAGCGCTCTGCATCGCGATGTGCCTGTCAACGAGACACAAGACTATCGCGACCTGATCCAAATCAGCGCGGGCATCAACCCGGGAAACTCGGGCGGACCGCTTTTAAATATTGACGGCGAGATGATAGGTGTTAATGTTGCGGTCCGCGTAGGTGCGCAACAGATCGCGTTTGCGATTCCGATCGATCAAGTGATCGAAATCGTGACGAACATGATCGAGGATCATAACGAGAGTCGATTGTCGACGGGCTTGCGAACCGACGGCGGACCCCGCGATGGCGATGGCGTAAGCGTCGCCGATGTCTCCGCTAGCAGTCCAGCCGCACGGGAGGGATTGAAGCCGGGAGACCGCGTGGTCCGCGTCGGCTCTCAAGACGTCGATGATCGGTTAGACTATGCCCTTGCGATGTTGAACGCTGATCCCGGCCAACCCGTGCCGATCAAAGTCCAGCGAGACGATCGTGTGATCGAATTGGCATTGACCACCACGACCACGACGACGGCACCGCGAGTCGCCGGCAACATCGGCGAGTTGGCGTGGAACGTGATCGGCCTGCGAGCCAAATCGGTGACCGATGCGACCATGCGTCGGCTGAACCAACGGATGCGTACCAATTACCTGGGCGGACTTTACATCACGGCCGTTCGCCCCGGTTCAGCCGCTGATGACCAGGGCATGCAACCCGGCGACGTCCTGCTTGGCATCCATGGATGGCAAACATCCAGCATGAGCGACTTGGCGGGAATCCTGGAACATCCCGATATCCAGCGTGGACCACGAGCGAAATTCTATATCGTTCGGCGTGACCAGACGCTGTTCGGTCACTTGCAACTTGCATCTCAGCCAGGCGTCACCCGCCGCTGAGGAAATTTAGACGCACGGCGTCCCGGGACGAACTTCTTCACCTGCTATTTCCGCCAGGTAAAGTTCGTCGACCCAGCCGGGACGAGTGCGTCTTCTTCTGTTGGCACCGCTGGCGAGCGGATGATTTTGTGGCGCACGGTCTTTGTGGTGCACGGTGGATCTCCGGATCCGAATCTCTTGTGGCCAAGTGCAACTCGAAATCAAGGCCGTGCCGCGTTGATCGGCCGCGCTTGATCGACCATGCCGGCGCGTCGAACTGCCGGCCCTGATCCGGCGGGATCACCAAACTCGGCCACAATGTGATCGGCGAAATCTTGCAGCTGTGCGACGACGCGCGTATGACTGGCCGACACATCGGTCGTCTCTGCCGGGTCGGTGTTCAGATTGAATAACGCCCCGGACTGAACGTTGGCGATCCGCTTTCCATCGACCAATCGAAAACGTTGGGGATGCAGGTAGTATTTCCAGCGTCCCTGCCGCACGGCACTCAGCCGTCGGGGTTGCTTTGGACCACCGTCGGTATTGTCACTGTAATAGACAAAGGAATCGCGTGGCGACGTTCCGGGAATCTCACGGCTTAACAGCGAGCCGATGTCGACGCCGTCGATGGGTTTGTTATCGGGGGCGACGTAAGGTCGTCCGGCAAGTGATGCCAACGTGGGTGCCAAGTCGATCGTCGATGCCATCGATTTGCATTCGCTGCCAGCGGTAATTCTTCCTGGCCACCACGCGATCATCGGCACACGGAATCCGCCCTCCGCCGCGGTTGCCTTTCCACCACTGTAGGGCGCGTTGCTTGCGTACCGCTGCACGTCGGCTTTCAATCCCCATGGCGCACCGTTGTCCGACGTGAAAATGACAAGTGTATTGCGGTGCAGGTTGAGCGCCCGCAACTTGTCGAGGATCTGGCCGGTCGACCAGTCCACTTCCGCCACGGCATCGGCGTAGATCCCCAGGCCTGTTTTCCCCGCGAAAGCTTCGCTGGCGACATGTGGCTTGTGCACCATCGCATGCGACAGATAGAGAAAGAATGGCGAATCGGACTGCTTTTCGATGAACTCGATCGCCTCGCGGGTATATCGCAGCGTCAGATCGTTCTGGTCTTCCAAGCTCAGTTCCTGGACAACGCTTTCGTTTCGCACCAGCGGCAACGGCACATCGAACGGCGGAACGTTGCCCATGTCATTTGAAAACGGGATTCCAAAGTATTGATCAAACCCCTGTCGCGTGGGCATGAACTCGACTTGGTCACCGAGGTGCCATTTTCCAATGCAAGCTGTCGTGTAGCCACGATCCTTTAGCAGTTCGGCGATCGTGGTTTCATCGGGATTCAGCCCCTTGCGATCGCCCGGCCATAAAACGCCATGATTGCGAGTATCCATCGCAAGGTCGTTGTGGAGCATATCGATGCGGGCTGGATAGCATCCCGTCATCAGCGCGGCACGCGAAGGTGTACAGACACTCGATGCAACATAGAAATTCGAAAAGACCCGTCCCTGGTCCGCCATTGCTCGTAAGTTTGGTGTCTCGAATCGATCACTGAATGGCTGGATGTCACCATTGCCCAAATCGTCGACATAGATAATGACGATGTTAGGCCGGTCGGTTCGGGCCGACGTTTGGGTGGGCTGGGGTTCCGATGTTGCGTTTGGCATTTCGGCCACCTGACGCGCACCTGACTTTTTCGTAGCCCCGGCCCGCGCCGCCTGTGAGTTGCCTGTCTCGGGTTGCCAGACAGGTTGGTCCAGCGCTGCAAGGAAACCTTCGTTGCAAGGACGCAGCCGGTGGATCTGGATCTTGTCAAACGTTGTATCGGCACCAAAAGTCGTCGCATACAAGTCATGACCGGATTGCCAATCCATGTTTGCCGCATAGAGAGCTTGTCGACCGTTGATGAAGACTTCGACTAAATAGCGGTCAACAAAAATACGCAACTGGACGTCTTCGTCGATCGGCAAGTCCGCGACCGCGAACGGTGCTTCGGACTGTCCGACGCGGATCGTTCCGTATTCGGGTTGAATCAGGATCGGCAGTCCGGGCTGAGTATCACTCGCGTGCAACCGAAAACCGAATCGCTTGCGAGCGGCCTGTTCACGAGAGATTGTTGCGCAAATCTCGTACGCTTGATCGTCAAGCTTTGCGACCTTCGTGCGTTCGGTGATGCCGAACGGTTGGGCGCTCGCCGCGACGGTTAGATTCGTAATCGTTTCCGTTTCGACACGTAGCGATTTTAGTTCGCGAATGGGTTCAATTCGCAGGTTTCCGTCTTCGCCCAGGCTTATCTCACGCGGCAACGACTGGATCGTCCGAGTGCGAAGCTGACGATTGGGGCGTGCGAGCCATGACCACATCACACGTCGTCCATCGCCTGTCAGCACACTCTCAGGGGCAAAAAAATCCCAAGCCATCTCGTCAATTGGCTGATCTCGGCGGCGCCAGTTCATGCGAACGTGCCGTTCTGGGACGAATTGTTCCGTATCACGATCCCAATCACCGATGTAATACCGACAACCCAGCGGGTGGCTGATACACAGTAGCACCCATCGATCGCCAAGCGGAAAAAAGTTGGCGCACGACAAGTCTTCGCCGATCGCGACGTTGGGCAGTGACGATGCCAGGAAATCGCCGACATGCGTCCAGTTCTTTAAGTCGGCCGACTTCATCAACTGGGGATCTGTTCCGCCCGAGATTGCGTAATAGGTCTCATCCACTCGGAAACAATCGGGATCCCAGTGCCGCATCTCTGCGGGGTCACCCGCCGTGGTCATCGGCTGAACCGGAAACGGTTGGTTCCACTCCGAGAGTTGGCGATCCTTTGCAATCGCGATTTGGTTGCGGCCCGAATCTTTTCCGTGATAGATGACCGCCGGCAATCCGTCTTTGGTGACGAATCCGGTCCCGCTGAACATCCCGTGCCCTGTGAACGATGGCTGCAGCTTGGTCGGTTGCCACTGCCAATGCAACATATCGTCGCTGGTGACGTGGACGAACGAAAAGGAATCTTCGCCGTTGAACTGGTGGCGGAGAATGTAGTGCAGGTGGTAGGTGCCGTCGATGCAGAATGCCGCGTTCGGGTCGCCCGGTGAACTGTCACCACCCGGATGCATCAGATGAATATTCAGCGCGAGATCTCGCGCTGCCGATTCGGATGACCCTTGCCCACGCGTCGAGGTTGCTTTCTGTGCCCAGCTGGCCCCCTGGCCGACAATCAGCGCAGAAAGGATGACGATCAGCGTTTGCGGCTTCATGAATTCGATTCCGTCGCGGCATTAAAACAGCGGCGACTGAATACAAAAAATCACCGCGGGATTTACCGACGATGATAGACGAACGTTACCAGGTTCGCGCTTGTTCGTACGCGGTAATTTTATCTTCGTTCTGCAGCGTCTGGGCGATGTCATCAAGACCGTGCAGCAAATTGTGTTTGCGACTCGCGTCGACTTCGAACGATCGCTCAAAGCCCTGTCCATCGCTGACCGTTTGGTTTTCCAGGTTGACGGTCAGTTGGTATGGCGAGTTCTTGGCTGCACGCTGGAATAGTTCTTCGATGTCTTCTTCGGATAACGTCAGTGGCAGGACGCCATTCTTGAAACAATTGTTGAAGAAAATATCGGCAAACGAAGGAGCGATCACGCAGCGGATTCCATAATCGTCCAGCGCCCACACGGCATGTTCGCGACTGCTGCCGCTGCCAAAATTCTGGCGTGCGACCAGGATCGACGCGCCTTTGACGTTGACCTGATTCAGTTCGAATTCAGGATTGGGCGTCGTTCCGTCATCGAGGAACCGCCAATCGTAAAACAGAAACTGTCCGAATCCAGATCGTTCGATACGTTTTAGAAATTGCTTGGGGATGATCTGGTCGGTATCGACATTGGCGCGGTCCATGGTCGCGACAACGCCTTGGTGAATCGTAAAATTTTGCATGATTGGAGGTAAGCGTTAGGAGGTGAAAGAGGGCGGGTGAACAGAAGACAGGTATGGCGCACCGATGCGATTCGATTCGCATCCTGTGATCATCAACTCATTACCCTTGCCCGTTGTATTTCCAATCTCGGATATCGACAAAGTGGCCTTCGACTGCGGCGGCGGCGGCCATGGCGGGACTGACCAAATGGGTCCGACCACCCTTGCCTTGGCGACCTTCGAAGTTGCGATTGCTGGTGCTGGCACAACGCTCGCCCGGCGATAATTTGTCTGGGTTCATGGCCAGGCACATGCTGCATCCGGCTTCGCGCCAGTCGAAACCGGCTTCACTGAATACTTTGTCCAGACCTTCTTCTTCGGCTTGTCGTTTGACTTGCCCACTGCCAGGGACAACCATCGCGTTGACCTTGTCCGAAACCTTGTGGCCTTTGACAACCGCCGCGGCGGCTCGCAGATCTTCGATGCGAGCGTTGGTACATGAACCGATGAAGACGCGATCGATGCCGATGTCGACCAACGGTGTTTTCGCTTTCAGACCCATGTACTCGAGTGCCTGAGCGGTTGATTTTTGCTGCGTCGCGTCATCGAAGTCGGACGGGTCGGGAACGCAGTCGGTCACGCTAATGACTTGACCCGGGTTGGTGCCCCATGTGACTTGTGGCTGAATGTCGCTGCCTTGATAGACGTTGGATCGATCGTAACTTGCGCCCGGATCGGTCGGCAGACGACGCCACCGCTGTACCGCAGCGTCGAAATCTTTCGGCGCCTCCGGAAGCGGTCGCAAGTAATCGAACGTCACTTCGTCCGGAGCGATCATGCCGGCTCGGGCACCCGCTTCGATCGACATGTTGCACACCGTCATGCGCTCTTCCATGGTCAGTGCACGCATGCAGTCGCCGGTGTATTCCAGCACATAACCGGTTCCGCCGGCGGTGCCGATTTGACCGATCAAGTACAAGATCATGTCTTTGGCGGTGACACCCGGTGCTAACTTACCGTCGACGCGCAGTTCGAATGTCTTGGGTTTGAACTGCAACAGCGTTTGTGTCGCCAGGACGTGTTCAACTTCGCTGGTTCCGATTCCGAATGCGAGTGCGCCGAACGCGCCGTGCGTCGCGGTATGGCTGTCGCCACAGACGATCGTCATGCCTGGCTGTGTGTATCCATTCTCGGGGCCGATGACGTGGACGATGCCTTGGCGGACGTCGCCGATGTCAAAGAGTTGAACACCGAACTCGGCACAATTTTCGCGCAGCGTATCGATCTGTTTGCGGCTGATCGGATCGGCGATCGGCAGGCTGCGGTCGCTGGTGGGAACGTTGTGGTCAGGAGTCGCCAAGGTGCGTGAGGGTTGCCGAACGGGGCGATTGTTGATCCGCAGACCCTCGAAAGCCTGAGGGCTGGTGACTTCATGGACCAAGTGCAGGTCGACGTAGATGATCGCCGGCCCTTGTGCAGAAGCGTGGACGACGTGCTCGTCCCAGATCTTGTCCAGCATGGTCCGTGGGGTAGCACTATCGGATTGAAAAGCGTTCGGCATGGTGTTGGCGAGAGGAAGGTTTTCGAGGGGATTTCAGTCGAACAGGCCACTGTCAACTGTTCGTGCCGGACTGTCAACGGCCCGGACTGTCAATGGCCCGATCGGTCGATGACGCGAACGGTCGATGTTGCGGCGGAAAATATCCGGCGCGCACGCTTTTTCGACCGCCGCAGCCAAACTGGTTTTCGACCGGCGCAGCCAAACTGGATCAACAATCATACGCGCCCAACAATGAAGTGCGGCGGGGCCCGAGAAGGTTCAGCCAAAAAACAGGCCGCCGAGTCATTTGACTCCGCGGCCTGAGAGAATTTCGATGAGGGAGGGTGTTGGATCGCTGTAGCCGGCCTCTTTTTTCCGCCAGCCGGTCAGTTTTTTGGTCCGCCCTGTTTGCTAGCCCTTTTCGCCAACCCTGCGCGCCCGCCAGCGGGCTGCGACACGGGTGATTCACACGGCGTCGCTGGAATTGGGCTCCCTAGACGGGCTCTTCCATCATTTCTTGTTTGATCGGCGATCCACCGGGGACGATTTGCGTCACGCTGACCTTGGATCGTCGAAGTTCCTCGATTTCGGCGGCCATTTGTGAGATCAAGTTGGCGATTTCGGCACCTGCCGACTCACCGATGTTCACCTGCAGCGCCTTGCGGCAATTGTACGTTAGACCCGTCGATTTCATGGTGGGGGGCTCCTGGAAGAATGAATCTGATAATGGGGGAGTACTCAATAACTAGTCGATAGCCCCACGAAGGCAAGTGTGCGTTATTCAACCGTTACGCTTTTCGCGAGATTTCGTGGCTTGTCAACGTCACAGCCTCGAAGCAAGGCAATGTGGTACGAAAGCAATTGCAGCGGAATCACCGTCACGATGGGCTGGACAATTTCCGGTACTTCCGGAACGCGAATGACATCATCGGCGATCGAATCGACTTGTGGGTCATCGTGACAGGCGACGGCGATGATCGGGCCGCCCCGGGCCTTGACCTCTTCCATGTTTGCAAGCACTTTGTCGTACGTTGACCCACGCGGGATGATGAAGACGCTGGGGGTGTGTTCGTCGACCAACGCGATCGGCCCGTGCTTCATCTCCGCCGCCGGATAGCCTTCAGCGTGAATGTAGCTGATTTCCTTTAGCTTCAACGCGCCTTCGAGTGCGGTTGGGAAATTGTATTGCCGTCCCAAGTACAGGACATTGGTGGCCTCGTGGTATTTTTGGGCGACATCGCGAACTTGCACGTCGCAGGCGAGCGCTTGTTGCACCGCGCCGGGCAATTCGTGCAGCTCTTGGATGATGCGTTGGCCCGATTCGTAACTGAGATGGTGCATGCGTCCGAAGTACAGCGCCAGCATCGTCAGCACACAACACTGTGACGTGTAGGCTTTCGTACTGGCCACACCGATCTCTGGACCGGCGTGCAAGTAGATGCCTCCGTCGGCCGCTTGGGCGATCGAGCTGGCGACAACGTTACAGAGCGCCAACGTCCGGTGGCCTTTTCGTTTGGTTTCATTCAGTGCCGCCAGTGTGTCGGCTGTTTCGCCGCTCTGCGTGATCCCGAACACCAACGTGTTGTTGCTGATCGGCGGGTTTCGATAACGCAGCTCGCTGGCGTATTCAACGTTGACCGGCAGCCTCGCTAATTCCTCAATCAAGTACTCACCGACCAAGGCCGAGTGCCAACTGGTGCCGCAACCGGTCAGGATGATTTGTTCGACGCTGCGCAATTGTTGAGGGGTCAAGTTCAAGCCGCCGAACACCGCCGTGCCGTTTTGTTCGTCCAAACGGCCTCGCATCGCATTGCGCAGCGATTCGGGTTGTTCGTAAATCTCTTTGAGCATGTAGTGGTCATAGCCTTCCAGGCTGACTTCACCACTGCCGACTTCCAACGGTCGAATGTCGACGCGAATTTTGGCTTGATCCTTGTCCAGCACCGAGAACCCTTGCGGCGTCAGCACGGCGATCTGGTGATCGGCCATGTACACAATGCGGTCGGTGCTGCCGGCCAACGGCGATGCGTCGCTGGCGACGAAGTACTCGCCACTGCCGACGCCGATCACCAGCGGGCTGCCGAATCGAGCGGCAACGATCAGGTTGGGTTGCTCGCGAAAGCCGATCGCCAAGCCGTACGTTCCACGTAACTGATCGACGGCCCACTGAACCGCGGTGGCGTATCGCATGTTGGGTTGGTTGGGATCGCGGGGCGTGTTCCTGAGCCCTTCAGCGACCAAGTGCGCGACGACTTCGCTGTCGGTGTCCGACGTGAACTTGTATCCCTTGTCGATCAAGCCTTCTTTGAGTTCTTGAAAGTTCTCAATCACGCCGTTGTGGACCAGCACGACTTCACCGTCGCCGCCGATATGTGGGTGGGCGTTTTCAACGGTCGCCGGCCCGTGCGTGGCCCAGCGTGTGTGGCCGATGCCCAGCATTCCCTTGGGTAATGTCTCGCCCAGTTGTCCGGCCAACACGTCAATTCGCCCGACCGCCCGCGTGATGTTGAACGATTCGCCGCCGTGGATCGCGACCCCGGCACTGTCGTAGCCTCGGTATTCGAGCCTCCGCAATCCGGTGATCAAAAACGAGCCGGCATCGTCGCCGCCGACATATCCCACAATCCCACACATAGACGAGCGCCTTCAAAGACAGTGAACAGTGATTCGCGTTGAAGTGAACAATCCGTGTTGAAGCGATTTTGACGATTGATTCGCCAGGTCACTCGACCCAGGCTGACGTCATACCGACTTCTTGACAGAAGTACCCAATCCGAAACTAGTCCAAAATTAAGCGCGACCTAGGTCCTGAACCCGCCAAATTCGGCCGAATTTTGCACGGGGGTAAAATAGGCGGGTTGTTCCGGCGGCAACAGCCGGAATTGTCTAACGGAAAACAGATTTGCACAATCGCCATCGGTTCGATGGCCCGTGATGAGACTTTGGGCGGATCAGGCCGCCTTGCGCTGGTCGCTCGTGCGGTGCTGATGTGGCACGTCGACACGCGTCCAAGCGTCGCCGGTTTGCCGCAGAACCAGAGTGCCAGGATGAGCGACTCGGCTGAGCAATTTTTCCCACTGTGCCGGCGTCGGCGAATCGGAGGCCGCATTTTCGGCGATCAAAATCAGGTCGACGGCACCTAGCGTGTATGCGACGCGGGTGACGCCCGAAATGATATCGCTGGGGAAAATCTGCGGACGGATTCCGTGTTGGCGAAGATCGCGGTGAAACTGCATCAACGAGATTTCCCCGCCCGCCAATTCGAACTGATCAATGGCCGTATAGCGAATCGGTGTCCCTGGAGTCGCTTTCGCAAGCGTCTGGACCACCTCAACGGCACGCGTTCCATCACCAACGGAAATCTCAAGCACCGAGGTCGCGCCGGATTTTTTGATCGCTCGGCAAAGCGGATCGTGGGGCCCTCGGCCAAGGCCCAGCAGCCCGCGCCCCGTCTTGGCGCCGCGCGAGGATGCTGCGGCTGGTTTTTTTGCGACCGCTTTCGCCGTCGACTCGGTTCCGGCCGCCGCATGCTTAGACTTCACTGCCTTGTGGGGATTCGCCTGGACCTGCGGCTGCGAACCCGTCCCGGACCGCACAGATGCGTTGGCCTGCACCGACTCATGGGGCAGGTGTTCGGTGGCCCCGTCCGCAACGGTCGCGGATTGTGATGGGGTTTGTCCTCGAAGAGCATTCCAGAGTTTTCGCAGTGGCATCGGAAAAGGGCCTCAGTTCGCAGAACGGCAGCGGGCGCACGCGTCAGTCTTCGCCGCATTGGGTGCGAATATGACGTCTCGTCATGTTTTTTCGGCGGGATGGACGTCGGAAGTCGATCCGTTCTCGCCGGAGTCCGGTTAAAACGACCGCGCGCGAGTGTGCGATCTACGTTTGTTTAGGCAGGATTTAACGGCCAGCGTCCGGCACACCGCCGCGGGATACGGCCCGGGCGCTCCCGGACACTCCCGGGGCACGGTGCGGATACCTGCAATGCTGCCGGATAAATCAACGGCCAAGTCGACGGCAAACGGCTCTCGTCCTCCTTCCCGTTGGCAAGTTCCTCTCACTGAACGTTCTCATGAAGTCGCGCGCAACACGACCGCTTGATTCATCGCGGCAGCGGATCCGTCCCTGTGAGCAGCGTCTAGCGCTATCGGCAAGTTTGGCGGCGGATCTGTTGCTCGACGCGCTTGATCCGTTTGCGCCCCTGTCGCACGAGATTCCTTCACAAGAAATTCCTTCCCAGGCAAACGTTTCCTCACCCGCCGGCGTCCAGCAACAAGTCGATCCCCATTCGACGATCCAGTCAGACTCGCCGGATTTGTTGACGCAAGCATTGCAGCTGCGACAAGCGGCGGGGATTGATGGCAGCGGCCAAACCGTGGCCGTCATCGACAGCGGAATCGCGTGGGACCACGACGTCTTTCGCACCAGCGGTAACAGTGGATTCGGCCCAGGCTATCGCGTGGTCGGCGGTTGGGACTTTGCCGAAGACGACGCCGACCCGTATGACGATGGACCGGCCGGATACCATGGTTCACATGTCGCTGGTCTATTGGCCGGTGAAAGTGAATCATTCGTTGGCATTGCGCCGGGGGCTGACCTCGTCGCGCTGCGTGTTTTCGACGACGATGGCGGCGGTCAACTGCAATGGATCGAGTCGGCACTGCAGTGGGTTCATGACAATAAAGATGCTCACGCGTCACCGATCACGACGGTCAACCTTTCCATCGGCGCGTTGCTGGGTGAGGAGAACTTGGCCGAAGCAAGATTGATGCTCGAGGATGAATTGCAACTGCTCCGCGAGGACAATATTTTGGTGTTCGCCGCGGCAGGAAACGCTTTTGATGCATCAGGTACGGGGGCGACATCCGGCGACGAAGTAATCTCCGGCGGTCGCGAAGTGATATCTGGCGGTCGCGAAGTGATATCCGGCGGTCGCGAAGTGATGTACCCGGCATCCAGCACGCTAGTCCAAGCGGTCGGCTCGGTCGGTGACGACGGTGCGTTGAGTGAATTTTCACAGCGGCAATCCGGAATCCTGGCGGCCGACGGTGAATCGGTTTCCAGCAGTGTGCCCGAACACGTCTTTGGTTGGGACGGTAAAATCGACGACATCGCATCGCTTAGCGGGACCAGCATGGCCGCACCTCAGGTTGCTGCTGCATCGATGTTGGTGCGACAGTCGATGATCGCCGAAGGGCTGGATCCGACGGTCGACGAAATCATGCAGCGACTGCAAGCATCGTCACGGCAGCATCACGATTCGATCACGGGTGACGCGTACCACGTGATCGACCTCGATGCCGCGATCACCGGCGCAGTGCAGTCGCTGGCCCGTTACGACGGCGACAACGAATCACAGCAAGCCGTTTTGGATCTGACCGACGGGATTCGCTTAACGGTCGACGGGAATGACTATGTGCTCGACCCATTGGGTGATTCACCGCTGGTCATTGATGTCGGCGGCGGCGCCGATTCGCTGCGGATTCTCGGGTCCGAACAAGCCGAACGGATCGTGCTGGATCCGATCAACCCTGACAACAACCAACTTTCGACCAATACGTACCGAATCGAACTGCGTGGATTTGAAGAAGTCATCTTTGACGGTGGCGGCGGGCGTGATCGCGCGACGCTGTATGACACCGATGGCGATGAAACGTTGCAGTCCTATCCGGGCGCGGCATCGCTCAGCGGAATCGGATTTCGGTTCGAAGTCAACAACGTGCCGCGGATGTACGCGCACGCGACAGCCGGTGGCAACGATACCGCGTTTGTGCGTGACTCCGCCGGCGACGACGTCCTGAACGTGCGACCGCAATTCACAAGTCTGCGTGGCGACGATACGTTTCAACTCGCTTATGGATTCGAAAGCGTGTACGCCTATGCCACCTCTGGCGGGACCGACACGGCTGAACTCTATGATTCCGACGGCGACGATTTGATGAGCATCTCGCCGACACGTTCGATCATCACCGGTGCGGGTTATCAGGTCAGCGCACGCGGATTCGATTTGGTCAACGCCTATGCGACCGGCGGCGGCAACGATTTGGCAAAAATCTATGGCGACGTTGATGACGATTCAGCCAATGGCGATTCAGCCGATGCGGCCAGCCAATGGCACACCAGCGGCCAGATGACGCAGTGGACGAGCGCCGAGTCGGGAAAGGTTCACGTCGCCCGCGGTTTTGAAAGGACGCAAGCTTTCGAGGATTTCCAACCGATCGAGCTGACGCCACAATCCACGGCGGGACCGTTCAATTCACAATCGGCCGATTTATGGTCGGTCGACGATCGAGAAGCGCGAGCCGCTCAGGAAGCCGACGCGCTGCGAGCCATTTTTGAATCGCTCGGTGAGGACACGAACGCAGCAACAAGCTAGTCCGGCATGCCACGACCTGCTCGGGAACGTCGGTTCAATCAAGCATTGGCCGTTCAAGCATTGGCGGTTCGAGCGGGGACCGTTGTGTCATCGGCCGTCAGTCGGCATTCGTTCACGTCCACGACTTCCGCGTCGTGTGCTTTGATTCTGCGTTCAATGCTTCGGCAATGCACCCGCAATGCTGCGACAATTTCATTTCGGCGACTTTGTCGCACCCCGCGGCCCGACGCTGCACCTTCGCCA
Source organism: uncultured Pirellulaceae bacterium (assembly GCA_963975425.1). Classification (GTDB taxonomy): domain Bacteria; phylum Planctomycetota; class Planctomycetia; order Pirellulales; family Pirellulaceae; genus CAXBGS01. The sequence goes on along the minus strand of CAXBGS010000001.1, from coordinate 541,921 downwards.
CGGCTTGTTTCGGTCCGTAGATGCGGTTGTTATGCTTATGCGAGATCTGTTCGACGTGAATGCAGCATCGTTTTTCTTCCACAAAGGCTTACGCAGTGAGAGTCGGCAGCGGCGGCGGGTTCCGAGCGATTTACTACACGTTCAAAAAGGGTCGCGAGGCAGGCGGACTTTGGAAACTGTACAAGGCGATGCGGAGTCGCAATTCGTGTAAGACCTGTGCGCTGGGAATGGGTGGCCAGAAAGGCGGCATGGTCAACGAGAAAGGCTCGTTCCCAGAAGTCTGTAAGAAAAGCCTGCAGGCGATGGTCGCTGACATGCAGCCGGCCATCGAGCCAACGTTCTGGCAACAGCACTCCATCGAGTCGCTGCAAAAACTTTCGCCCCGAGAATTGGAACACCTGGGACGTTTGATTCACCCGGTGGTCTACCGTCGCGGCGCGACGCATTTCGAAACGATCACATGGGATGCCGCCTTCGACGCGATCGTTGACAAGCTCAAAACGACCTCGCCCGATGAAACGTTCTGGTACTTCAGCGGTCGCAGCAGCAACGAAGCGGGATTTTTGCTGCAACTACTCGCACGCGTCTACGGCACCAACAACGTCAATAACTGCAGCTATTACTGTCACCAAGCCAGCGGCGTGGGACTGACGTCGACCGTCGGCAGCGGCACGGCGACGATCGTTTTAGAGGACCTGGAAAATTCGGATTGCGTGTTTCTAATCGGCGGCAATCCGGCCAGCAACCACCCGCGATTGATGACCAGCCTAATGCACGTGCGGCGGCGCGGTGGCAAAGTCATCGTGATCAACCCGGTCCGCGAAACGGGGCTCGTCAAGTTTCGAATCCCCAGTGACCCCATGTCGCTGTTGATGGGGACCAAAGTCGCAACGCATTACGTCCAGCCACACATTGGTGGCGACCTCGCTTTGCTGTGGGGGATCGCCAAAGCGCTGGAACAGTCCGGCGGGATGGATGACGATTTTCTGCGAGATCATTGTCGAAATTCACAACAGTGGCTCAGCGCGGTCGAGTCGTTCACTTGGGAAGAAATCGAACGCAAGTCCGGCGTTGCACGCGGCGAGATCGAATCGATCGCCGCGGTTTACGCCAAAAGCAAACGCGCGGTGTTCGCTTGGACAATGGGAATCACCCACCACGCACATGGCGTCGACAACGTTCAAGCGATTGCATCGCTGGCGATGTGTCGTGGCATGGTCGGGCGCCCCGGTTGCGGGTTGATGCCGATCCGAGGTCACAGCAACGTTCAAGGCATCGGCAGCGTCGGCGTCACGCCCAAACTCAAGGATCAGATTTTTCAGGCGCTGAAAGATAAATTCGGCGTCAGCCTGCCGGAGACCGATGGCATGGACACGCTGCAGTGCATGGAATCGGCCAGTCGCGGCGAAACCAAGGTCGGATTCTGTTTGGGCGGAAACCTGTACGGATCCAATCCCGATTCGACGTTTGCCGACCAGGCTCTCTCGCGGTTGCAAATGAACGTGATGATGAGCACGACGATGAACACCGGCCACGTGCACGGCTTGGCTGACGAAACAATCATCTTGCCGGTGCTGGCGCGCGACGAAGAGCCCGAGCCGACCACGCAAGAATCAATGTTCAATTTTGTTCGGCTCAGTGATGGTGGGCCGCGTCGGCTGCCCGGCCCGCGCAGCGAAGTCGACGTGATCGCCACCATCGGCCAACGTCTGCTGCCCGACGCCCCGGGGATGGACTGGAACGCGCTGTCGCATCCATCGACGATTCGAGATTGGATCGGCGCCGTCGTGCCCGGCTATGAAAAAATCACGACGATCGATCAAACCAAAGAAGAGTTTCAAATCGGCGGCCGAACCTTTCACGAACCCGCGTTCCCCACGTCCGACGGTCGGGGCGTGATGCACGTGCACGCGTTGCCGCCGCTAAAGGGAACCGGCGAGAACGAATTGCGGCTGATGACGGTTCGCAGCGAAGGCCAATTCAATACAGTTGTCTACGAAGAAGAAGATTTGTATCGCAACCAAGATCGCCGCGACATTATTTTGATGCACCCCGATGATCTGCAGCGATTTGGAATCAAGCACGACGAACGCGTGACCGTCACCAGCGATACCGGCAGCATGTCAAATATTCTTGCACGCGGGTTCGAAGAAATTCGCAGTGGGAATGCACTGATGTATTACCCCGAATCAAACGTCCTTGTCTCTCGTCACGCCGACCCTCAAAGCAAAACACCCGCTTTCAAAGGTGTCGTGGTGCGAATCGAAAGAGAAAACGCTTAGGCCGACCGCGTTGATTCGATGCTCGCGCGGGCACCCTTAGCGTTTCCCGCCGTTGGACAAATCCGTCCGGTGCGAACAATTCGACCGGTACGCGGCGGTGAGTCGATCCTCGTGATCGACCCAAAACGCCTCGCTGTGAAGCCGCGGCATTGCGTTCGCCAGTCCGCATGTTTGACGCTGCCGCGTGGATCCGCGTCGCGCTTTGCTGGCAAGCAGGACAGTGCGAACATTGGTCTCCAGAACGCATGATTTGGGGGCCGAAAGGCAAAGCCGAGAGGAATTCCTCTTGCCCGGACGCCGGATGGCCCTACAATATATGCAGGTACAAAAGTTGTAGCTCTAGACGTTTGCCCAGACGGATGATCCACGAGACGACAATGGCGACAATATCGCGAGACGATTTCTTGGATGACCCTCAGGGCAAAACGTTTTCCGACGTGGTGAACGATTCAAAGCAGCCCTTCGAGTCGGTGCTTGAATTCTTTGGTGACGAAGATCGCCAGCGAAGAATGGAGGAAGCCGAGTTGCATCACGACCGTGCCCCATTGGCGGGCGTGGTCCGGGAATTGGAGTCGCAACCAGCGATCAATCGATTTTTGGGCCGTGCGGAAACGCAGCGCAACAATCGTTTTCGGCAAGCGATCGGTGTTCTCGTGCGAATCGTGATGGAAAAACGAGGTTGGCAAAAAACCGGTCGCAAGGGATCGCTTGGCGTACGCGCGTCGCGGACACCGAAAGTGGCCGCTCATAACCAAGGCGGGTTGTCGCTTTGGTTTGTGCGCGCGGAACGATACGAATTGAAAAAAGGGATGCCCTATCGTTCGGTGCGCGAACGATGTGCGAAACTTGAATCGACAAAAGCGAAGCAGCACGCGTGAGCATGGCACGACGTCCAGTCGGTCCGCTCGCTTCTTGAACACTTGCGAAAACCTGGCACCACGATCAAACGTGATGCCAAATCAATGACGAAAGCGTCAGGATTAACCTGACAACCAGGCGTAACGTTTCTCTTGGTTACGCGACCAAAGGCTGCATCCGGAGCAATGGTTCTCTTGGTGAGTTAAAAGATCTCTGCTCCTTCAAGGAGGCAGTTGTGATGGAAGCGTTGCGAAGCGTTTGGCAGCCCGATGGAGCGGATGTGTTCTTGGGACTCGCGATTGTCTTGCTGTTGGTTGGATTGATCGCCCTTGCTCTGTTCATGAAATGGGGGGGCTATTGGGTTCAGGCGTATATGTCGGGCGCCGACGTCTCCATGTCCAGCCTGATCGTGATGAGCCTTCTGAGGATCGATCAGCGCATGATCGTGACGGCAAAAATCATGGCGCGGCAGGCCGGTTTGCCTATCGATCACGACGTCGGGATGAGTACGGCGCGGCTGCAGGCTCATGCATTGGCCGGCGGCGACGTTATGAACGTGGTCACGGCAGTCATTGCCGCGCATCGTGCCAATCTTGATTTAGATTTCACTCGTGCTGCCGCGATTGATCTGGCGGGTCGAGACGTGTTGTTGGCCGTCCAGACGAGCGTTTCGCCACGGGTGATCCATTGTCCGGCAAGCGATGGCGGCGGCAAAAGGACCTTGAGTGCGGTTGCAAAAAATGGCGTGGAGCTGTTGGTCAGTGCCCGCGTCACGGTTCGCACGAATTTGGAACAGCTGATCGGCGGTGCGACGGAGGAAACGATCATTGCACGCGTCGGGCAAGGCATTATCACGGCGATTGGGTCTGCACAGTCACATACAGACGTCCTTGAGACGCCATCCCAGATTTCTGCCGGTGCGATGGCTCATGGGTTGGATGCCAACACCGCTTTCACCATTGTATCGATCGATATCGCCGACATCGATGTCGGCGAAAACATCGGCGCAAGGCTTCAGTCAGACCAGGCTGAGGCCGACATTCGAATCGCCCGCGCGAATGCCGAAGTGCGACGCGCCGAAGCGATAGCGCACGAGCAGAAAATGAAAGCCAGGGTCGCTGCAAACCAAGCCGGTCTGGTGCTCGCAGAAGCCGAACTGCCGGCCGCGCTTGCCGATGCGTTTCGCGCCGGACAGTTACGCAGTGCGGTTGGCCGAACAGGTTCATTCGACCCCCTGAAACCAAGTCTAAAAATACATGAGCAACGCAATGTTAGTTAAAAACCCGAAGTACGTTCTGCTGGACCAAGCACAACGCATCGCACCCGAAATTTTGGAATCTGATTCAGGTTTACCATGCATTGCTATTTTTGGTTTCTCTGACAAACCGCAATACGACGCGTTCTGCCAACACAGCCCGCTTGCGCTGACTCCCTATCCATTGGTGAAAGGCTATCTGCGTGGTCGACTTGCCGACGCGGGCGACGCAACGCTTGTTGTCGTTGTCGACGCGCCGGGGCCAGACGAGTCTGTTTTGTATGCGTCCACCATGCAAACGGTCCTAGAGGCTCACGAAAACGAATGCCCTCAAGCAGTCGTGACACACCGATTGACGAAGAACGACCGGTCTGCCGCCTATCACATCGAAGCGATCGGTCCCGACGTCTCGCTGCAAAGCCAATCTTCGCCGAGCAAGGCAGCACAAATATGAAATGGGATCACGTGAAACGCGATTGCAATACGACAAGGAGTCTGTTCAATGTCTCAGTCGATCGATAACGCCGCCGCATCTATTCTGTCGAGTGAAACCTTACTTCAAGAGAGTCGGTTGGGTGACGGTCTTGCCGAGCGACTGAAAATATTGATCGATTCCGCACAGCGACGAGTGTGCGCAATGCGGGACAAAGAAGACGCCGATTACGTCAAGCGAGAGCAGCGACTGCAGCTGTTTGCAGCGTCCAAGCAGCAAATCAGATCGTTGCTGATCGATCGCCTTGGAATCTTGACCGAGCAAGAAACTTTCTCTGACGCGATACGTACGTATGACGATGTTGCGATGCCAGAAACAGCCAATCGCTCCGGCGGCGATGCCACGGCGCTTACATGGCCAGCATCCGCGCATCGTCCAACTCGCATGCAAATCGCGTTTCATGTTTTTCACGACAGCAATGTTCAAAACACGATCATCGAATATCGCCTGAGTCTCCTGCCGATTTTCGTGAGATTTAACGCAAACGACCAACGGGTGATCCCAATCGGAGACGAAGCACAACAAGGGCTTGCGGACTGGATCGATGCGAAAATTGTCACGTTTGTCCAAACGTATTTCGAGGTCTACTTTCATCCCGAATACCAAAAACCACATTCGACGATCGATCCCGTGATGGGGATCGCATTTCCAAAATTCATGGCCGTTCAGACGCGGCAGTTGCAGGGGCGAACGGCTCACTTTTTTACCGATGAGTCCGTTCGCAACTTCAACGCAAACGCGGCGAGCCATCCGGATACTAGCCTTGGCCCTCGCGCTTCTAAGGGGCTTTCCTGACCCGACACTTCGACGACCGAATGAGTCGATTTGAATGTAACAGTTCGGCTGAGGAACCATCGACGAATACGTTTCGCAAATGGGCTGATCGATGAGACCGCGGCGCTGAGTTTATCAAGTCCATCCGCGGTGCGAATTCAGCGGTTGCAGGAACGATCAGCCGATTCAGTTCGGCGGTACAAGCTGATGGTGAATTCGCAAGTGTTGGGCCGGCGAGACATGCGGATGATCTGCGGCCATGCATTGGGGTTGCCCGAACAGGCAATTCAAGTGCGATCAAATTCTTTACTCCAGTTGCGTACTGCGACCGGCATCAGGACTTCTTTTTATGTATTTACAAGAGCCGTGGTCTTCCGCGCGTTCTGGCGAGTTGCGTGAGTGTTTTTCGGAAAGGTCGGTATGATTCATCCGCTCGCACAAGCAAAGCTCTTATGCCCAGAGGACGTCGCGCCCTCGCGTGATGACTTCGAGGTAATCGGTGTCTTCAATCCGGGCGTGGTACGCATCGACGACGAAGTGTGGATGCTCGCGCGCGTGGCAGAACGGCCACTTGAGACTCGCCAGGGATTGACGGGAATAACGCAATGGACACCTGGCGGTGAAAGCGTTGTCGAATGGATCCCAAGTGACAAGATTCGCAGGATTGATCCCCGCGTCGTCTCCATCAAGGCGGACGATTCTTTGCGGCTGACTTCCATCTCGCACCTAAGAGTGTTTCGCAGAAACCATGCGAGCATGGACGAGTGGAGTCAAGGTGCATGTTTCTTGCCAAATTCGCAACTCGAAGAATTTGGTGTCGAAGACGCACGTGTCACCAGGATTGGGAAAACGTATTGGGTAACCTACGTTGCGGTTTCGCGAACCGGTGCTGCGACAGCCCTTGCATCGAGTGACGATCTGAAGACATTTCAGCGTCACGGATTGATTTTTGCTCCGGAAAACAAGGATGTGGTCTTGTTTCCGCAACAAATCAACGGACTTTACTACGCACTGCATCGGCCGAACCCGAATTCGCGTTTTGATTCGCCACAGGTTTGGCTTGCGACGTCGCCTGACCTCATCCATTGGGGTTGTTACTCGCCTTTATTCGCCGGTCGTCAGTCGTGGGAAGCTGATCGTATCGGTGCAGGCGGTCCGCCGATCTTGATCGACGAAGGATGGTTGGTGATTTATCACGGATGCAGTCGAGTGGGCTCCGGTGCAGCACGCGGAGCAGTGGGCGCTTATTCTGCGGGGTTGGTGCTGTTGGGCCGAGATGATCCCGGCCGCGTGCTCGCTCGATCTCGCCAGCCAATCATGGTCCCGACGACCACGTATGAAGCTTCAGGTTTTGTGCCTGGCGTCGTTTTTCCGATGGCGATGGTTGAATCCGATGCGAGCGCCGCTGGCGAATGTATCGATGTTTATTACGGCGCCGCCGACACGAGTATCGCGTTTGCGCGCTTCGAAAAGCAATCCCTTTTGGATTCGCTCCATTGGCTGTAATTCTTTCACAATCCGAAGGCCAAAATGTCTAGTAATGAATTCAAGCGGATCGCATTTGTCGGCGACTACCTGCCTCGAAAATGTGGCATTGCCACATTCACGCATGATCTTCGCAATGGCATCGAAAAAGCATCTGCAGCCGAGTGCATTGTGGTTCCTGTTGACGATGTCGCTGGCGGTTACAGCTATCGCTCAGCGGTCCGGTTTCAGATCGCTGAACAGGAGATCGAATCGTATCGCCGAGCTGCCGACTTTTTGAATGTCAGCGATATCGATGTCATTTCCCTGCAACACGAGTTTGGGATCTATGGCGGACCTAGTGGAAGTCACATTCTGGCGTTGCTGAAGGATGTCCGTGTTCCCGTGGTGACGACACTACATACCGTCTTGTCAAGTCCCAACGATACGCAGCGAAGCGTCATGGAGCAATTGATTGAGTACTCTGCTCGATTGGTGGTGATGACGAAACGGAGTCGCGATTCGCTTTGTGATACTTATGGTGTGCCGGTGGGTAAGGTTGACTTGATCTCGCATGGTATCCCCAATCCGCCCGTCGTTGATCAGGATGTCTTGAAGGAACAATTCGGCATCGCCGGAAGGCCCGTTGCACTCACGTTCGGGTTGTTATCACCCAACAAGGGAATCGAGCATGTGTTGCAGGCGATTCCCGAGATAGCCAACGTCTTTCCAAGATTCGTCTATTTGATTCTTGGCGCAACGCATCCGAGTTTAGTACGCAGCGAGGGCGAACGTTACCGAATCGGGCTCGAGCGGATGGCGAAGGAACTGGGGATCGCGGCGAACGTGAGTTTCTATGACCGATTCGTTGAGCTCGATGAACTAACCGACTTCATCGGAGCAGCGGACCTCTACATCACGCCTTATCTCAGTGTTGAGCAAGCAGTCTCGGGAACACTGGCTTACGCATACGGTTGCGGGCAAGCCGTTATCTCGACCCCTTATTGGCATGCGCAGGAATTGCTTGCCGATGACCGTGGCGTCATCGTTCCGTTTGCAGACTCTGCAGCCATTGCGACAGAAACCATTGGTTTGCTGAAAGATGACGGACGGAGGATGCAAATGCGACGCGACGCCTACGAGCAGGGTCGCGCAATGACATGGGATACGGTCGCCGAGCTTTATCTGCAATCTTTTCGCGATGCTCGGAGCATGCGGAGCAGCGCCGTCAAGCCGTTGGCGGTTCGGACGCTTGATGAGAAACCGCTCGCGCTTCCTCGCATCAACCTGGACCATTTGATTCGGATGACCGACTCGACAGGCGTCGTTCAGCATGCGGTCTTTTCGATTCCCGATTATTCCCACGGCTATTGCACCGACGATAACGCTCGGGCGCTGATCCTTACCGTCTTGCTAGAGGAACTTGGTCGTGATTCCAGCGAGCTTCATGCACTCGCCTCGAAGTATGCATCGTTCTTGAACTTTGCTTTCGATTCCGGGACGGGAAGGTTCAGGAATTTCATGAGCTTCGATCGTCAGTGGCTGGAGGACGATGGATCGGACGATTCGCAGGGACGCGCGTTGTGGGCATTGGGCACCTGTGTCGGCCGAACCCGGCGCCCAGGTTTTCAAGGATGGGCGATTGACCTGTTTCACAAGTCCTTGCCGGCATGCGAGCGAACGACGTCTCCACGCACATGGGCACTTGCGCTTGTCGGCATTCATGAGTACTTGCGTCGCCTCGGCGGTGATCGGGCGGTCGAGCAAATGAGCGATCGATTGACTGAAAAGTTGGTTGACTTATTTGATGCATCCGCAACGGACGATTGGCCATGGTTCGAAAATGTGGCAACGTACAACAACGCAAAGTTATCCCACGCATTGATTGTCAGCGGACGCTGGGCCGGACACACAAGAGCATCTGAGATTGGGATGAGTTCGTTGCGTTGGTTGTGCGAGAAGCAAGTCTCGTCAGACGGTCGCTTTCGGCCGATCGGTTCGAACGGGTTCAGCCGCAAAGGCAGTACGGCCATTTATGATCAACAAGCTATCGAAGCTCACTCGATTGTGTCTGCCGCCGTCGACGCGTTTGCCATTAGCAACGAACCATTTTGGTACGAGCAAGCGCACCGAGCGTTCGACTGGTTTCTTGGTCGAAACGATCTGGGCAAGCCTCTTTATGATGCGTCGGGAGGCGGCTGTTTCGACGGATTGATGGAACACAAGGTCAACGAGAACCAAGGTGCTGAATCTATCCTTGCATTTCTTCTCTCGCTCGCAGAAATGCATCGGCTGCAGTCAGAGCAAGTCAACCTTGGAAAGAGGGATGCCGAGACCTTAGTGCAAGGCAACCGAAGTGTCGTTGCGACGATTGGATCCTGATCTCTTTTGTGAACGCAGCAACACTTCGTACGCGAAGCCAATGTGCCACACCAAATCCACGTAAGGAAAGCCGTCAAATTCGGCCATCATGCAAATTGAACGAACCGGGATCGTCCTTTCACCCAATCGACGACGCGTGGTCCTGCGGCCTTTTCAACCGCCGGGCGAGGATCGTATTTTGAGGCTTATCGGCCGTGTTTCCACGCTGACCGAACCGGAAGTCGATGCTTTGTTGGAACAAGTGCTGACAGAATTTCATGAACGGCACCAAAAACCGGAAGAGTTTTTCGAGAATCGGTTCTTGGCCGTCAAAGGGCACCTACTAACCGACACGCCGCTCACTCGGAACCGTCGGTTGCTGATGGGCGCCTACTTTACGCAAGAGTACGCACTGGAATCGGCCGCATTATTTAACCCGTCGCTGATTCTGCATCCCGATCAATCGAGATTGGCGTTGGGGACCAAGCGATTTGTGCTCAGCCTGCGAGCGGTGGGCGAGGGGCACATTTCGTCGATCACCTTTCGATCGCTCACGATCAATGACCAGCTGGAAATTGTTGTTGATGAACCCACCAAGTTCGTGATGACGCCCGAGTTTGTCCCCGACTCAAGCTATGAATCCGCGCTATTTCGACGAAAGCTGATCGAATTGAATCTTGGAGGTCCGTTTACCGAGGAAGCACTGGCAACACTCGACACCACTTTCACTCTTGAACAACTTGAACACGCGTTACAACGTACGCTTCGCGAACACCGCATGCACCACGACGAATTCGCCCCGTTGGTTGAACAAGTTGTCATGCTGGCCAAGTCAAACTACGAAATCGAATACGCAACTGACCAAAACCTCTCCGAGCGACTGATTTTTCCATTCGGCCCAACCGAGGTCAACGGTATCGAAGACGCCCGGTTCGTCCAGTTTTTTGAGCCAGACGGTACATCATGCTACTACGCAACGTATAGCGCGTACGACGGAAAAATGGTATTGCCGCAATTGCTTGAAACGAATGATTTTTGCCGTTTCAAAATGCATACTCTCAACGGGCCGGCCATCGCAAACAAAGGGATGGCGCTCTTTCCACGAAAAGTCAACGGTCATTACGCGATGCTTTCCCGTCAGGACGGCGAGCATTTGTTTCTGATGTATTCCGATCTGCTCTACTTTTGGAATACAAAAGAAATCATTCTCAAGCCGACGAATCCTTGGGAATTCGTCCAAATGGGTAATTGCGGGTCGCCGATTGAAACCGAGGCCGGATGGCTCGTCCTTACACACGGAGTCGGGCCGATGCGGAAGTACACGATCGGTGCCATCCTGCTTGATCTTGACGATCCATCTCGCGTGATCGGCCGGTTGCGAGAGCCGTTGTTGAAACCAAACGAAAATGAGCGAGAAGGCTATGTTCCCAATGTCGTCTACAGTTGTGGCGCGATCATTCACAACGGCAGCTTGGTGCTCCCTTACGCGATGTCGGACTACGCGTCCACGTTCGCAACCGTACCGCTGAACGATCTGGTCTCGGAACTTCTCAAGCATGCTTAGCGACGGGGGTCGTGGACGAACCGATTGCAGGCGCGGCGGCCTTGCATCGCAATATCATCACGAATTGATTGGTGATCACGGGTTGGGAAATCGCGTTTTATCGAGCCGGCGCAATGAATCTGTCTGCTGACCGCGTGGTTGCGTTGATAAGATACAAGCGATGTTACCGAACGAACCTGGCTGCTGAGTTTTACTGGATCTATTGATGTGGCTGCACACCTCCTGTTCGCTCGAATTCGATGCCCCAGTCGCGACTCCTTTTTTACTCATGCTGCGGCCGCGCAGCGGTGTGCAGCAATGGATCGCCCGCGAACAGTATGTCCTGACGCCCAGTGTTCCCGCGGTAGAGTTCACTGATCCATTTGGTAATTTGTGTCAACGGTTAGTTGCGCCCGCCGGGCCGTTTTCAATTCACACCTCCGCTGATATCGAAGCTGCCGACGCTGCCGATTCGGCCCCCGGTGCTCGCTTTGTGGAAATCCAGTACTTGCCGGATGCCGTTCTGCCCTTTTTGTTGCCGAGCCGGTACTGCGAATCGGATCGTTTTACACAGCTCGCCACGTCGCTGGTTGGCGGTCGAGTTCCCGGTTACGACCAGTGTATAGCGATTGTTGACTACATCCGCGAAACAGTGCAGTACATGCCAGGATCAGGTCAACAGATCATTAGCGCTTACGAGGTGAACGGCAGGACACAGGCTGTCTGTCGAGACATGGCGCACCTCGGGATTGCTCTGTGCCGCGCGCTCGCGATTCCCGCGCGAATGGTCGTCGGGTACCTCGAGGCTCTTCAGCCGATGGATCTTCACGCGTGGTTTGAGGCTTATGTTGGCGGCAGGTGGTACACGTTCGATCCGACGCAAAGCAGTCTGCAAGGTGCGCGTGTTTCGATCGCCTATGGCCGCGACGCATCCGATGTGGCGATCTACACCCAATTCGGTGACCCCGTCGAGCTGCTGCGGATGCTGGTCGACGTCCAACGCTTGCCGGGGGCGCCCTGGTGAAACAGGGACGCCCTGGGTAAACATTGCCAGCAGCTAGCCCCGCGTGAGTTTCGCCGCATCTTGTCTTCCAAACGCTCATGTTTTCAGGATCATCGGGCGTCCCGATGATGCGAATTTGTACGTCGATCTTGATTTTCACTTAAACTGGATTGGGTGGCCCACGAAAGCTCCCGCTGTGGCCATTGGCCAGAATGATCACGCGGCCGTTGGCCAGTGGCGCGACCTTCACTTGTAAATCGGCATGGCAATTCAATGAATGTTGATGTGGACCGACGTAAATTTTTTGCGAGTAGCTCTGCGTTATTGGGCGGCTTATTGCTGAGCGATCACCGGCAGGCGATTGCAGAAGAACGTAGCTTGACTGAGAAACGACTGGTGTTGCTCGGTGTCAATGCGCTGGCGCGTGCGCCGGAGATGAGCTATTTTGCGGATGGTCATCGCGGCGCCGCAATGATTTCGGCGCACTTGATGTGTATCGACAACGACTTGGATGACATCGCGGCTGCTCGAATCGTGGAATTGTTTGATCGCAATTGGGCGCCGTCGAAGCTTTGTGAACCGTTTCCCGAGAATGATCCGGTGAACGATGCGCCGGCGAAGATTGGCACAGCCTTAGCGGATGGCAGCGGAGTGCTGCGAGAAGTCGGTCATGATGCAATCTTTGCCATGCACGCGATCAAGGCGTTTCGGATGATGCCCGAGGCGGCAACGCCCGAGAGGGTGGATGGCATTTGTGATTTGATTCGAGCGATCAAGCCTTGGCGTGATGTCGAGCCCGACGACGCGGTCGTTCCCCCGGATTTCTCGGATGATGTTGCGGCATCGAAATTCATCTTGAAAGAGGCGAGCCAGGCGATCGATCGGTTCAAAGGTTACGGCCAAGGATTCGCCGGGCACATGTTGACGTTCGGTCAATCGCTTGTCGAACTGGCTGCGATGGGCGATGTCGAGTGGGCCGAGAGTTGCCGGACCGCGTTCCGCAAGTATGTCACCGTGACTCGGATGGGACCACAGTCTGGCGAGCGCAAAATCAAAGACCATCTGCAGACAGAGCTGCGGCCTCTTGATGTTCAGTATTGGCAGAAACGTGGCGACAAGACCTTGGGCATTGGGCACGTCTTTAAATATCCCTACGCCTACTATGATTTGCTCGCTCGAGCGGACGATCCCGAGCTGGAAAGAGAGCTGGAAGCCAAGGTTTGGCAACTGTTCTGATGACCCTGGGCGCTTGGAATGAACTGGCAATACTGCGCGCCTAAGACGCGAAATATCGGGGCCAACGATTTCTGGATGCCGGTTTCTGGATGCCGGTCAAGGCGTTGCGTTAAAGTGGGTTCGGTACTGTTTAGGGCTCATTCCCGTTTTTTGTTTGAAAACTCGGCAGAGATTATGCGGAGTTTGAAAGCCGACTTGGTGAGCAATCGTGACGATCTTTGCATCCGATTCGACGAGCATCTCTTTGGCGCGCGCCAGTCGGGCGTGACGTACTTCGTCCATCGGTGGACGGATGTAGTGTTCTCGGAAAGCCTTTTCCAAGCCACTGCGCGACATGCCTACGTGGCGGACAACATCGGTCATGCTGATGGGAAGGTGAAAGTTGTCATGGATGAAACGCAGCGCCGAGACGACTTGTGAGTGATCGACCGCCAAGCTATCCGTGCTGCGCCGCTCAATGACTCGTCCCGGTTGAACATAGATCGGCGATGACGGCGAAGCTTTGCCGCGCATCAGTCGGTCCAGCAGGACGCCCCCTTCGTAACCAACTTGTTCCCAGTTCTCTTCGATACTGGAAAGTGGCACCCGCAGGCATTCACAAATTGCCTCCGAATTTCCGACGCCCAGCACCGCGATCTGATTCGGGACGTTCAGGCCCAATTCCAAACAGGAATCAATCACGGCAACCGCTTCAACGTCTCGCGAGGCGAACACGGCCAGGGGCGTCGGCAGACGCGAGAGTCTTCGTTTGATCCATCGACGCCTCTGATCGGGTGTGTCGGCGCAAGTTTTCTGCTCTTTGCCCCACGAAAGCGTTTCGCAGGCGTATCCGGCAGCGGAAATCGTCGCTGCGAAGTGGTCACGGCGTTTCTTGCTCGCGCCCAATTCCCAGCGATGGACGAAAGCAAAGTTGCGATAGCCTCGATTCAAGAAGTGCTCGGCCGCCATCCGCCCGATCGCCGCGTTGTCGATCGTCACTCGGGGTAACGCAATGTTCGGACGACTTTCGGCAAGGTCAACGATCGGCGCATCCAGTCGCCTCAGTCGACGCCATAGCTCTTGCGGCGCCCCGAGATGTGTCAGGACCCCGTCGACTCGCCAGCCTTTGGGAATGGCGTCTTCTAGATCAGCCGGTATATGCCAGCCATGATCGCGACCGAATCGAGCGACGCCGTGATGGATAGCGTGGTTGTAAACACTCAAAGCCAGCAAGACGTTTCGCTGGCCGTCCGCGGTACGGCGATGGCCTTGGGTACGGCTATTGGTCCCCGTCGCGGCATTTTTATTACGCATGATGTTTTACGCAGGCCCGCGTCGGCGTGCGTGTTTTTTAGGCCCAGAAGCGTTTTTTGGCAGTAGTGAGAATGCCAATCATATTACTCAACATGTCAATGATCGCTACATCGTCATCGGGTAAGATTTGAAGCAATTCGCTCTCAGTTGGATTCGGGATTGCAAAAGAGAAGAGACGTATGTTGGCGATGGCGATACGAAAACGAGTGGTCTGTTGGGTTAGCACCGTCGTTTGCTGTGGCGCCTTCACGATCGCCGCTGCCGCCGATTCGAATCCGCCGGACGTTTTGATGTTCGTCGTCGACGACATGAACGATTGGATTTCTCTGCTCGATGACAAAGCCCCGATCAGGACACCGAATCTTGAACGTTTGGCTCAACGCGGGATGGTGTTCACGCGGGCTTATTGTGCGTCACCGGCTTGCAATCCGTCTCGCGCTGCGACTCTGACCGGATTGCGTCCATCGACAACGGGTGTCTATGCCAACAAGAGCGACTGGCGCGGAGCAGTTCCGAATCGCAAAACAATCATGCAGCAATTCATGGCGGCAGGCTACGATGTCCGCGGTGCCGGGAAGATATTTCATCATCAACTCGACGGAGCGTTCCATGATGATGATTCCTTTGATGACTTTCAGCCGATGCGACCACAAACGTATCCGGAGAAAAAGCTGAACGATGCACCTGAATACGGTTCGCTCAATACCGATTGGGGAGCGTGGCCTGAACGCGCAGTCGATGCGATTGATTTTCACACCGCCAGCTACTGTGTCAAAGCACTCGGTCAACCCGTCAGTGACCGTCCGCAATTTTTGGCATGTGGAATCTACAAACCGCATTCACCTTTTTTCGCTCCGGCTTCGTATCACGAACCCTATCAAGACATTGGACTGCCTGTTCGTCTGGCAGACGACTGGATCGATCTGCCGACTGGCGCGAGTGCGTTGATGCGCAGTAAGCAGTGGTTCTGGCAAGGCATGATGAACGTCCAGCAGCGGCATAGCGGGGCCTACCAAGACTTTGTGCGTGCGTACGCCGCCTGTGCTGCGTTTGCCGACGCGCAGATCGGCCGAGTGCTCGACGCATTGGACAATAGTCCGCGGCGGGACAACACCGTGGTCGTTCTGTGGTCGGACCATGGATTTCATCTGGGCGAAAAGAATCACATCGAAAAGTTCGCTCTATGGGAAAAGAGCAACCACATTCCCTTCATCGTGGTCGCCCCGGGAATCACCTCGGCGGACAGTCGTTGTGAGCAACCGATCGACATGACAGTGCTGTACCCGACGCTATTGGAACTTTGTGGTTTGCCCACCGATCCGAACTGCGATGGCCAGAGCGTGGTGCCACTGCTGCGAGACCCGACTAGCGAATGGCAAACACCCGCACTGATGACCTACATGCGCGGCAACCATGCCGTGCGAAGCCACCGTTGGCGTTACATCCGATACGCCGACGACAGTGAAGAACTTTACGATCACACCGTCGATCCCAACGAATGGAACAACCTTGCGGGTGATGAATCGTTCGCGGGTGTGATCGCTTCGCACCGACAATGGTTGCCACGGCGCGAAGCAAAGCAAGTTCCCGATTTGAAACCGAAACGCTCCAGTGATACGAAGGTGCAGCGATGACATCCATTGAAATGAACGACAAAGCAAAGTCAGCATCATGAAAATGCGGAAACTTGATGGCCTGGTCGCGGCCACATACACGCCGCTTGACCCAAACGGCAACGTGAACGTGGCAATGGTGGCTCCGGTTGTCGAATATTTGCTGCAACGCGGCGTCAACGGCCTGTACGTTTGTGGCAGCACGGGCGAAGGAATGTCGTTGTCGAGCAGCGAACGAATGGTTGTTGCCGAAGCGTACGTGAAAGCCGTCGACGGGCGCGTGCCTGTCATGGTTCAGGTTGGGCACAACAGTATTTCTGAATCTCGGCGACTAGCAGAGCATGCCAAACAGATTGCGGCCGATGCAATCTCGGCAACTTGCCCTTCCTATTTCAAAGTCTCTGACGTCTCGACTTTGGTTCAGTGTATGGCCGAGATCGCCGGTGCCGCGAAGGACCTGCCGTTCTATTACTATCACATTCCCGTGTTGACCGGTTCACAATTGGACATGGTCCAGTTTTTAAAGTGTGGCGGCGATCGCATCGGGAATCTCGTGGGGCTGAAATACACCGATACGAAACTTTTTGAGTTTCAGGAGTGCCTGGAGCTTGAGGACGCACGTTTTGATGTCGTCTGGGGTTGCGATGAGATGCTCTTGGGGGCCCTGGCAACGGGTGGTCGGGCCGGCATCGGCAGCACTTATAACATCGCCACACCGCTGTATCACCAAATCATCAACGCATTTACGCAAGGTGACCTGAACGAAGCACGTCGGTTGCAATCGTTGTCGGTCAAGATGATTCGCACGCTCAACCGATTCCCCTTTCATCCGGCGATGAAGGCGGTGCTCGGCATGAGTGGTTTTGACATGGGCGGTTGCCGGCTTCCGTTAGGAAATCTTTCGGAGTCGGACATCAGCGTGCTGCGAACGGACCTTGATGCAATCGGGTTCTTTCAATGGTCCGAGAATAAGGTGGAGGACTCAAGAGAGTGCAGCACACGATGAACATGACCCAAGGAAAACGATTGGCGCTGCCTGTATGCGTGATCGCCCTTTGCGTTAGTGGTTCTGCGGGTCCAGTTGCGGCAGAGCAAACGCGTCAGTCACAGCGTCCCAATGTATTATTTATCGCCGTCGACGATCTGCGACCGGCGCTGGGGTGTTACGGCGACGCCACTGCAATCACGCCGAATATCGATCATTTGGCAAGTCGGGGGACGATCTTTGATCGAGCGTACTGCCAACTTGCTGTTTGCAGTCCTTCGCGGCTTTCGTTGCTGACCGGTCGGCGACCAGACACAATCAAGGTTTGGGATTTGGGCACCCACTTTCGTGATGCCGTCCCCGACGTCGTTACCTTGCCGCAACACTTCAAGAACAACGGATACCACACTGAAAGCCTTGGCAAGATTTTTCACGGCAGCGGCAAGCCATCAAAGGATCCGCCATCATGGTCTGTTCCTGCTCGGTTTGATGTGGTTCGCGACCCGATGCTGCGATACGCATCGCGTAAGAACCGACAAGGGACGGGGCTGAAACGGTCCGCATCCGAGTCTGCCGACGTTCCCGATAACACTTACATTGACGGCGTCGTTTGCGACGCTGCGGTGCAAACGCTTTCGCGACTGCAGGAACAGCAACGACCGTTTTTCTTAGCTGTGGGGTTTCGCAAGCCGCATCTTCCCTTTTGTGCGCCTCAGAAATACTGGCGGCTGTATGACCGCACAAGTATTCCGCTGCCGGAAAACGATGGATATCCGATAGGTGCACCGGAACTGGCGACACGCAGTTGGTCCGAATTAGAGGGGTACAGCGACATTCCGCAGGACGGAAAGATTTCCACGTCAAAGGTGCGTGAATTACGGCACGGATACTATGCCTGCGTCAGCTACGTCGACGCCCTGGTTGGCCGACTGATCGATCAGTTGGCGGCCTTGCAGCTTGCAGACAACACCGTTGTCGTGCTGTGGGGTGATCACGGGTTTCACCTGGGCGAGCAAGGTCTGTGGACCAAAGCCAACAATTACGAGTGGTCGACTCGCGTCCCGTTGATCGTTTCGATTCCCGGGCAAGAGCATGCTGGCGAGACGTCTGACGCAATTGTGGAATTGGTTGATCTGTATCCGACGTTAACTGATGTTTGCCAGTTAGAAACGCCGGTCGGTCTGGAAGGGATTAGCTTCAAGCCGCTTGTCGACGATCCAGATCGAGCGTGGAAACTCGCTGCGTTGAGCCAGTACCCCCGCGCAAACGCGGGCAGTCGGCATTCAGGCCACGGCGACATCATGGGCTATGCCGTTCGCACAGACCGCTTTCGCTATGTCGAGTGGCGCAAGTGGAATTCAGACGACGTGTTGAGCCGCGAGTTGTATGACCACGAGTCCGATGCACTCGAATCTCGAAACTTAGCGACCCAGGCTGAGTACGCCGCCCACACTCAAGAGTTGTCCGAGATATTGTCCGGTGGTTGGCAGTCCGTATTGCCAGATGCAGTGAATGCGGACGACGAGTTGGGCAATGTTTTAGACCATACATATGGCCATCATCCGATCTCAGCAAGCCAAGAGGATACAAATGACGATTAACTCGGTGCGAACTCTCATTCTGTGTTTGCTGCTCGGTTTCAGTACGGGGGCCGTTCAAGCGGACTTTGATTTGGTGCCCGTCTTTCAGAATGGCAAACAGGGTTACAACAACTTTCGCATTCCGTCACTCATTGTGGCGGCCAACGGCGACTTGTTGGCGTTTTGCGAAGCACGCGAGGGCGGCGATGCCAGCGAGATCGACCTCGTTTTAAAAAGGTCATCCGACACGGGAAAAACATGGGGGCCGATTGAAATCGTTCAGGAAAGCGACCACTTTCGCGGTCTGGTCGAGGATGAGAAAAGCGAAATCACGGTCGGTAACCCGGCTCCGGTTGTCGACTTGCTTGACCCGGAACATCCCGGACGCATCTGGCTGCCCTTTACCGTAGAGAACGACCGTGTGTTCGTGACGTTTAGCGATGACCACGGAAAGACTTGGGCGCCACGACGAGAAATTACCGTCGATGTCAAAAAGAAAACTTGGGGGTGGTACGCGACCGGGCCGGTGCATTCGATTCAAATTCAGCGGGGCAAATACAGGGGGCGATTGGTGGTTCCCTGTGACCATCGCATCGGCGAGGGGGGAACGGATCGGGGTGCCAACGGGGCGCACGCCATCTTGAGTGATGATCACGGCGAAACGTGGCGACTCGGCGCGATCGACGATACTTATGACGACGGTCTCAATGCAAATGAGACCACGGTGGTCGAGCTGAACGATGGTCGTTTGTATTTCAATACGCGAAATCAGAAGGGTAAAGCCAAGGGCACGCGTGGAGGAGTCTATAGCAGTGATGGCGGAGAATCGTTCGATCGTTCACCCCAGAAAGCTTACGTATATTTTCGCCCTTCTCCTGACGAACTTGATCCGCCCGTCGTGCAATGTTCATTACTGCGAGCCGCATCGACTCTTGAAGGCGACGAACGCAATCTGATTTTGTTTTGCGGTCCCGATGAGAATGGACCGACCGGGAAAGGACGAAGCGATTTAAGGATTCGGTTCACAACCGACGAAACTCAGTCCTGGCAAGACGGCCCACTGATTCATGAAGGTCCCGCCGCGTACAGCGATCTGATTCGGCTGGCCAAGGGACGCTACGGGATTTTGTTCGAAGCCGGCAGTAAAGACAAACAGCGTTACGATCAAATCGTATTCACGCGTCTGGAAGACGAAGATATTTTCGCCGTCGCGAGCGAGGCGAATTCGGCCGACCAAGCCTTGTCGACGACTCGTCCCAACGTTCTGTTCATCGCCGTGGACGATATGAAAGACTGGGTAAACTGTCTTGGCGGTTACGAAGGCGTCGTGCATACGCCTTGCATCGACCGCTTGGCCCAGCGAGGCGTGCTCTTTACCAATGCCCATTGTCCATCGCCAAAGTGCGCTCCGTCACGGGCCGCAATCATGACGGGGCTCAGGCCATCGACCACCGGGCTGTATGACAATGGACACTGGTGGCTGCCAAATCTGCCCGAGGTCGTCACGATCCCGATGAACTTTCGCAATCACGGTTATCGCGTGGTTGGGGCTGGCAAAGTGTTTCATCATACCGCCGGGAACCATCCGCCCAACCAATGGGATGACTTTCAACGCTTGGATTTTCGCGAGGATCCCTGGTTCCGCGGGCACGAATTGAACTATCCGTGGTCCAAGCACAAACCGTATCCGAAAGAGTTTCCGTTCAGTGGCGTGAAAGGACTCGGTCACGAAAACGACTGGGGATCACTGGAGATTCCTGATCATGCGTACGACGATGCGCGAACGATCAACTACGTCGTCGACTTTTTGCAGTCACATGAGAAGGCGGACCTCGCATCGTCCGCTTTGCCCTTCTTTTTGGCTTGCGGTTTGTTTCGTCCGCACCTGCCTTGGTACGTCCCGCAGAAATACTTTGACATGTACTCGGCCGACGACATCGTTTTGCCCACGGTGCGTGAAGATGATCTTAGTGACCTGCCGCCCGAAGGATTAGCATTTGCCAGTGCGCGGCGCAGCGACTTCGAGACGATCAGCAATGCGGGGAAATGGAAACAGGCCGTGCGAGCGTATCTTGCCAGTATCACCTGCGCCGATGCACGAATCGGCCGCGTGGTCGATGCGCTCGACCGTAGTCCGCACGCCGACAACACCATCATTGTCTTCTGGTCCGATCACGGCTGGCACCTTGGCGAAAAGCAACATTGGCACAAAACCACCCTGTGGGAAGAAGCAACACGGGTGCCGCTGATCATTAGTGCCCCGGGGCATCCATCTGGTGTTTGCGATGCTCCTGTCAGTCTGTTGGATTTATATCCCACGCTGAACGAACTGTGTGGGTTAGCCTCGCACGAGTCGTCATCAAAAGATCACTTAACTGACGTGGCGCAATCGAATCTCGACGGCGTCAGCCTTGTCTCGTTGTTACGAGATCCCAAGTCGAAATCGAGTCGTCCCGCTGTGATCGAGTACCAGAAAGGCAACGCGGCGGTTCGGTCGGATCGTTATCGTTACATCCGCTATCACAACGGAGGCGAAGAGTTGTACGACCATCAGAGTGATCCGCACGAATGGAACAACCTCGCTTCCGATTCGGACTATGCGGCCAAGAAAAAGAAACTCGCTGGCTGGATTTCCAAGCGGTGGGCGGACTCGGCGCCGACCAAAGCAGCTTTTCACTTTGATCCAAAGAACTTTACATGGACCCACAAAACGACCGGTCACATCACCCATGGAAATGAGTAAAAGAACGATGGATTTCTCAATTCGTCGAGACCACCGGTCACGCGTGCGGGACTGCGATCAGAGGGAACCCATCTGTTGCCGATTTGCCTGGCAGCGAATCGGGGTGCTTGCCGTGTGCCGCCCTGCTCTGGTTGCGATCGGTTTGGCGTTCTTTGCCGCTGATGCGAATGCCGACGCCACCGAAGCGAATGCGAATACCACTGCGGATGCCCGTACCAATGTCGTGCTGATTCTGATCGACGATCTTGGCTGGAAGGATCTCGCGTGCTATGGCAGTGATTATTACCAAACGCCTCACATTGATCAGTTGGCCAACGAAGGCATGCGATTTACCGATGGCTACGCGGCGTGCAACGTGTGCTCACCCACGCGGGCGGCTTTGATGTCGGGCAAGTACCCGGCGCGACTGTTGTTAACGCAGTGGTTGCCTTCGGGACGATGGAGTGCAACGGGCAACAAGTTGCGAGAAGGACGCTACATTTCCAACCTGCCCTTAGAGGAAGTGACGATCGCGGAGGCGATGCGCGACGCAGGCTATCGGACCGCGTTTATGGGCAAGTGGCATTTGGGAACGGAGACGTACTACTTTCCAGAACATCAAGGGTTCGACGTCAACATCGCGGGACGTGATTACGGTGCGCCCGGCAATTATTTCTATCCGTTCGAAGGCAAATGGAAGATACCGACGACCGGTCAAAAGCTTTTCAAGCAGGCGCCGTTGTCGGGCAAGACGGGCGACTATCTGGTTGATCGACTGGCCGAGGAAGCCGAACGATTCATCCGCGAAAGTGCGAGTGAGCCGTTTTTTCTCGTACTTTCGCACTATGCGGTTCACACGCCCCTGCAAGGCAAACCCGAGAAGGTCAAGCGGTACCAGCAAGTGCCCAAAGACGACCAGCAAGGAAAGCCCGACTACGCCGCGATGGTGGAAAGTGTGGACGACAGCGTTGGACGAGTGATGACGACACTGAGCGAATTGAAACTCGACCAGCAAACACTGGTCATCTTTACCAGTGACAATGGCGGGTTCGCCGGCGCGACCGCAAACGAACCGCTGCGGGCCAACAAGGGATCAAATTACGAAGGCGGCATCCGCGTTCCGGTGATCGTCAAGTGGCCCGGTCGGACAAAGCCGGCCAGCGTTTCCAACGAACCGGTTATCAGTACTGATTTCTATCCGACGATTCTCGCGGCGACAGGTCAACCGCTGCGACCTTATCAACACATCGACGGCGAAAGTCTTGTTCCCGTTTTGACGGGCAACGGGGACCTTCATCGCGACGCACTCTATTGGCACTATCCCCACTACAACCAGCACCCCGAGAGCTTTCCGTCAGGCGTGATTCGTGCCGGGAACTGGAAGCTGATTGAATCTTACGAAACCGGTGAAATCACTCTCTATAACCTCGCCGACGACCTGGGTGAGAGAAATGATCTTTCCAATGAGCAGCCGGAAAAAGTTGCCGAATTGCATCGCAAACTTAAAGCTTGGCGAAAGGAAGTCGGCGCCGATCCAATGAAGCCTAACCCTGAATACACCGGACAGTAATCGACCTGTCAGCAATCATCCCAGGCTGTGGCTCGACTACTGCTTTTGAAGCGAGTCAATTCATCCACGATTCGACGAGACGCCCCAGCGGCGATCGCGAGTGGAATCTCAATCAACCGAACACACCACCGACGGATACTCACCAATGGCGTTTGAATGTTGAGGCACCGTGATATGAATCGACAAAGAAATTCGAGAGCAGCATGCTGTTTTGTGTCCGTTTTATTGATGCTAATGGCGTCCTTGCTAATCGGTTCGCTGCCGGCTTCGTTTGCCGATCGCCCCAACATTCTGCTGATCGTATCCGAAGACAATGGGCCCGAGCTGGGTTGCTATGGCGAGCCATTCGTCAGGACTCCAGTTCTGGACAAGCTGGCAGAAAACGGAGTCCGATTTCACAACGCCTTTGTACCGCAAGCCGGTTGCAGCCAATCGCGAGCCGCTTTGCTAACCGGTCTGTATCCACACCAAAACGGCCAGATCGGTTTGGCGACTTGGAAATTTCGGATGTATCACGAGGATACGCCCAATCTTGTGCGCTGCTTAAAGCATGCCGGTTATCGCACTGGCATCATCGGCAAGTTGCACATCAATCCGGCGTCAGCGTTTCCGTTTGATATGACGCAGATCCCGTCGTCCAATTTCAGCCGCAAGAAGCTAGGTGACTACGCCCGATACGCGAAAGCGTTTTTCGACGCCGCCGACGAACCCTTTTTTCTTAGCGTGAACTTTCCGGATGCTCATCGCCCGTTCTTGACCTCGGTAAACGGGTCGCCGGCGAATCCGCTAACGGCCTCGGACGTCAAACCAATTGCCTACTTCGGATTGGATCATCCGGAACTAAGAAAGCAAACCGCGGACTACTACAATTGCCTGAGTCGTTTGGACTCGCAGGTCGGCGATTTGCTGGCGGCGCTTCGGGCATCGGGAAAGGAAGGACAAACCCTCGTCGTCTACATGGGCGATCACGGTGCGGACATGTTGCGAGGAAAGCGGACCTCGTACGAGGGCGGCGTCCGAATACCGCTGATCATGGCTTGGCCGAGAAACATTAAGTCAGGACACGTCAGTAATGCCCTGGTGTCGACGCTAGATTTGATGCCAACGTTTCTCGAGGCGGCCAAGGCAGAACCTGTCGATGGACTCTCAGGGATCAGCCTATTGCCTTTGCTTGGCGGCCAAACCGAAAGCGTGCGCAAGTATTTGTTCACAGAGTACCACACGCATTCGGCACACAACTTTTATCCTCAACGAACCGTACGAGACGAGCGGTATAAATTGATCTGTAACTTAATGCCGGACACGGTGAATCCGGGGTATGAATACACGCGGACAAAGTTCTTTGACGAACTGCGAGATGTCGTTTCGAACGCCCAAGAGCCGATGCGATCCTCATACGAGAGCATGGAATGTCCCCCCGAGTACGAACTGTACGACCTGCAGACCGACCCATATGAATTTCGCAATCTGGCCGATGATGCAACGCACTCCGCAACGTTTGCCCGGCTAAAGACCCAACTCGCGCAGTGGCGAAATCGCACGAACGATCCCCTGCTGGAAACGGACAATCTGAAACGATTGAAAGCGGAAATTGACACCTGCATGACCGACGGGCAAGCCGTCAAAGCAAACCTGAATCTGACCTACCCCGAATATTTTTTTACCGAAACGTCCAACCGGAATTCTGGATCTGTGATCGAGTAGCATCCCGTCGTGATGGCCGTTGCAGCAGAGGAAATGCTGATTTTTCGGGTGTTTGGATCTCGTCTCGTCCCGTTTCAGCGACGCGATGCCCACCGGTACCAACGCGTGGAACATGTCATGTGAAACTGCTTGCAAAATCTCCGTCGACGTTGACGGTGGTCAAATGCTATAGCCCGTTGGAATCGGGAAAGGATCCCGATGGATTCATACAGCGATTTGGCGTGCTGACGTGCGTAGCGGATTAGAGATATGACGACAATGATTGGGCTGCCGCTGGTTTCGATTCTGATGTTCATCTTGGCAGGTGTCTTGATTGGCCACTTGTTGTGGTATCACGATCGCAAGGCTGACCAGCGACGCATCAGCAAACTCGAAGACCGTTACCAATTGGTCCGCGGTACTGCCGTTCGACGCAAACAAGAGTTCGCACGGCTGCAATCAGAGGTTAGTTCGCACCAACATCTGCTGGACCAAACCCGCGCCGAAACCAATGACGCACTTTTACGTCAGCAACAAGCCGACGAGCAAGCTCGCGTCGCAAAGCAGCAATTGCTGCAAATGCAGCACGAACAGCGCGAGTTGAGCGAGCGACTGGACGAGGAAACACGCCGCAGCGAATCGGTCGTGGCGCAGCTGAAAGAAGCATTGCAGGCCAAGACCAAAGCGGAACAATGCTTGGCCGAATCAGCCCAATCGAACGCTTCGACCGAAGAAATCGCTGACACCTATCGCGCTCGCATCGAAGAACTGCAGCAACAAAATATCGCGTTGTCCGAGGAACACGCCCAGGAAATTCAAAGCATTCGTGCCGAAGTCAATCAAACGCACGACGAAGTGATCGAAAACGTCCGCGCAGAGATAAGCCAAACGCACGAGCAAGAAATCGAACGCCTTCGCAGTGAGCTTGTCGAAGCGCACGAAGAGGAGATTGAGAAGCTTCGTGCGGTCGTCACCGAACAGGCCGCCGCAGCCGCCCAAACAACGCGAGACAAGGAAGGGGCGATCATTCGGCTAAAGGACGAATTGCAGTCGCAGCAAAAGTCACACACCGAAACCAACCAAGCGATTGAATCGGTCCAGCACAAAATCGAGTCCCTCAGTGCAGAGCTGCAGGCCGTGCAAACCGATCGCGAACGGCTGAATACTGCGTTGAATGAAAAATCGGAATCCTTGTTGCTGTTGCAGCAATCTCACGACGACATGACCAAAGACAGCGAGGCCCGGATTTACGAAATTTCGTCGCAACTAGCCGACACCAACCGCAAGCTGCAAGAAATCACCACCAAGTACAACGTCGCCGTCGAAGATTTGTCTCAACGGCACGCGGAAGCGGATCACCTGAACGAAAAGATTCAGCAATTCGAGTCGCTGCAAACACAGTTGGAACAGGCCAACGAGACGATCGCCCAGCAGCAAACTCGACTTGAAAAACAGGCGGAAGACCTCGCCCATCAACAAGAACAACTGGCACAGCACGTGCAGCAAGCACAAGCGAAAGAGTCGCAGATTGCCGAACTGCGTCAGCAAGAGCAGGAGTTGTTAGAGCTGCGTGAGTCGGTCAAAGAAATCGGCGAACTGAAGGTCGAACGCGAGACGTTGACAAACCAGCTTGCCGATGCAAAATCGACGCGGGAACAACTGGCGAAAGTCATCGCGACCAAGGAATCGAAAATTATCGAACTTTCCAAGGTCGTGTCTGAGTTCGATGCCACCAAGCAACAGCTGGCCGAATCGAAACAACAAGTGGCTGTGCTTGCGGCCGATCGACAAAAACTTGATCAATCCTATCAAGCTTTACGCGAACAGTCCGAATCGCTGCAGCAGCAGTTGTCCGAAGGCGGTCAGACGATTCGAGCATTGCAGGAGCAGCTGGCCGCGAAGGACCAGCAGGTCTCCGAAGCGACCAGCCGTGTGCGCGAAACCACCCTGCAACTCGAGCGTCGATCGGAGGCCGCATCAAAATTGAGCCAACAATTGGCGGCTGCCGAACAACTGCGTCCGGTCAATCACGATCTGCAGCAGCGTCTGGACGAACTCACGAAACGTCTGGCCGTTGTGACGGCCGAGCATGAGGACAGTCTGCAGAGTAATGCAAAGGCCGAGGACCGTGTTCGCGACCTGCAGAATCAGCTGCACGAATACGCGGAAAAAATACGCGATCAACGGCGAAAACTGGCTGCGACTGGCGAGTTGCCGACTGACAACACGGCAAACGAAGGTCGGCGGGCCGCATAGTCTGTACTCCGCCGATCCGGTTGGATTAAGCTTATCCGTCGAAGTTTAAGTTTTTTCTGTCTCGGTTGGAGTCTTCGCATCGTGTTCTGTCGATCGATGCTTATCTGTCTCGCGTCGTCGCTGTTGGTCGTCCAGGCACAAGCACAGCAAGCCAACGCGCCACAAGCGGCTGCGTTGAATTCCGGCGCGCCCCAGCCAACAGCACGGCAAGATGAAACGCGGGTGCCAACGGAGTTTGCAAGCCATCACGGCAGCGTGTTCGACGCGGCGTTCACCCCCGACGGCAAAACGTTGGTCACCGCCGGAGCCGACCACCGTCTAAAGTTCTCCAGTCACGATGGTGGCGAAATCGATCGCAAGGAACAGCGTCGTCGACAAAAGCTGTTTGCCGATTTGGACAGTAAGCGTTTCCAAGTGCGGCAGCGTGCTTTTCGCGCGTTGGCGATCCTCGGTGAATCGGTGACTGATGATTTGACCAAATCGATGCAATCGCCACCGTCCAGTGAAGCGAGTTTGAGGACACAGTGGTTGTTATCACTCGCCGCCACGCCGCGTGGTGTGGGGCATCGCGAGGAAGTTCGCGGCGTGGCCATTTCTGCTGACGGTGAAACGATTGCTTCGGCAAGTCGCGACAACATTATCGGGTTGTGGAGCCTGAAGTCTGGTCGCGCCGTGAGCGTCATTCGAGCACACGGTGACGGTGTTTGGTGCGTTGATTTTTCGAACGAAGGAAAGCGACTCGCATCCGGTGGTGGCGACCATGTCGTGCGAATTTGGGACACGAAAACACTCGCGGCAACCCACCGGTTCATCGGCCACGAAAGTACGATCCACGAAGTCGAATTTTCAAGCGATGATTCCATTGTGGCATCCGCAGGCGGTTTCGATCGGTCGGTACGAGTGTGGTCGATGGAATCGAAAAGGTGTTTGCATACGTTCGACGCACATGACGATGCGGTCGTCTGTCTGGATATCGCGCCCAACGGTCGTTCGATCATCAGTGGTGATTACAAGGGAAAGATCTATGTCTGGGACCTCGATACGGGTCGCTTGAAGCAATCATTTGATGCCCATCGCGGCGTGGTCCGCGACGTTGCGTTTCTGCCGAATGATGTCAATCGAATCGTTTCTGTGGGCGACGATGGACTGATCAAACGTTGGGATTTACATGAGCCCGAAACGCCGCTTGTTTACGCCAACACCTACGGCGGCCTCTGCTGTATCGCGATCGCTCCGGATCAAGGATCGTTCATCGTCGGCGGACGTGACGGAAAGGTCCGCCAAATTTTGATGGGTAACGATGGCCGATAGGGATCGGGATTTCCCGCGGGCCGCAGGCGATTAACGTCGTACCGAACATCAAGCATTGCTATTTCGCTATGGTCCCAGCCCAAAGGGATCGTCGTCCCCTGCGGCGGGTTCGGGTGCCGTTTCAAACCCATCGTTCGGTGCGACCGTTTGGTCGGGAACAAAGAATGGTGTCGCTACTTCTTGTTCGTCTTTAGCTTGATTGGCGGCTTCTTGCTGACGAAGTTCGATGTAGGAACCCGAAATCATGCGGTCTTCCCTTCCGAAACCGGCTTGAACAATGATCGCGGATTCCGAAAGCACGTCCCGTTCGCGGACGTTGATGTTGTAGCACCTGGTTTGACAGAGTCCGCAGCCGACGCATTTGTCGTCGATCATCATGGGGGCCAGGAAGCCGGTGCCCTCGATCGGTTGGCCCTGCTCATCCGTTTCGGTGTGCATTTGAGTGAACTCGATCGCGTTGTATCCAGCGGCGGCGCATTCGTCGACGCAAAGCTGACAGGCTTCCTTGCCCGCGATTGGCAAACATGTTTTTTCGTTCAGGATCGCCAACCCCATTCGCGCGACTTTCTTCTCTTCAAGAGGCAAGGCGCGAATCGCTCCGGTCGGACAAACTTGGCCACACGCGTTACAGCTTGATTCACATCCGGCCCAGTCCGCATTGACCATCGGTGCCCACAGGCCCTCTAGACCTTGTTGGAACCCCTCGGCCTGCAGGACATGGTTCGGACAAGCCTTGAAACATTCGCCGCAACGGATGCACATCTGCAAGAATTCTTGTTCCGGCACACTGCCCGGTGGCCGAATGGGGCGAAACGCATTGGGGGCATCCAGGTTTGCGCCGGCAGCACCGGTCGCGGTCACCAATCCAGCGCCGCCGACGGTCGCCGCGGCCGTTCCCGCCGCGAGCGTGAGGAAGCCACGCCTGCCAATCGCGGTCTCGTGCGTGGGCGGATCGTTTTTGACTTTCAATTCATAAACATCGCCTCGCGGTACAAATTTGATTGCATGCACCGGGCACGCCCCGCCGCACGTTTGGCAAAATGTGCAATCGGTCGTGCGTGTGGTGAAGTCGGGCTTGATCGCATCGAACGGGCAAATCTCGACGCATTTATTGCAGTGGATACAGCTGGATTCGACTTTGCGTTCGGTCGCGCGAAATAGGTTGCCGAGCGAAAAAACGGCGCCGCTGGGGCAAACGTATTTGCACCAGAATCGGTCGCGCAGAAATCCTAAACACAGCACACACGCAAACAGCGCGATCGACAACCAATGACCAGCGTGCACCGCCGGAACCTGATGCCATCCACGAGTCACACCGGTTTGGAACGGCTCAACGACGAATAACATGCCTCGCGTCAGCACCGGGATCGCGGACACATACCCAGAGACCAGTACGCCGCATGCGGCACAGATGAGGGTGCCCAGCAGAATGTAGTACTTGGTGTGTACCCACCAGCCGTCGTCGGCGAGGCGAAAACGTTGCATCCGCCGAGTCACCGACCAGTCAAACAGGTCGATCAACGACCCCAGCGGACAAAGGTAACCACAAAAACCACGAGGGATAAAAACGCAAATCAACAGAATCACGCCCGCGCACAACAGCGACCAAACCCAGCTGCGAGATGCAATCGCCGTCGACAGACTGACAAGCGGATCGATGGTCAGAAATAGATCTGCGGGGATCCACTCCTTCGACGCCAAATTGTCCGCGTAATGAGACGGCCAGTCTTGAGGTGCGCGATCCAGAATCGACCACGGTCCGGCGCTGGTCAACAGACGATCGATCTGGTCGTCCGTCAGCGGATCGATCGGCGTTACAACCATTTCGCTTGGACCCGAAGATCGAATTTTCATCGCCCCGATGTAAGACGAACCTTCTGCGTTTTCGACCAAGTGCACTTGCGTGTCGGCGTCCAAAATCCAATCGGGTACTGATTCGTGTTGCCATGAAAGCGAACCGTCATCACCGAGGTCGGTAAGAGTCCATCCGTTGCTTTGATTGGCCGCGGCAGATGGTCGGGCGTCGTAGGGCCAACAAACGTATAAGAACGAATAGAGGAACAAGACAAAACAAACCGTTTGGCTAATCCGCCGCAGCGGTGACGACAGCGCGGTTGGCCCGATTCGTTTCAGCAGGCGGCGGATGCGCCCCGGTCGGCCCCGATCCAAATCGGCAAACCAAGACCGGGGAAGCACGTGACGGGCGGCTCGTGTGACGATCGAGACCGGCATGTCCGGTCGATCAGGACGTCGTCTTCGCAGAAACGGTACAAACCAATTCAGCCTCATCGTGCTTACTTTGCCCCGCTGGCGAGCGCTTTGGCAGCCGCATTGACGATGGCGACCGAAGTGATCGTGGCGCCCGATGTTCCGTCGATCCCCTGTACCGACTGTTTTTCAAGGATCTGGTTGGGCGTATCGGTCAGTGCCGCGTAAAACTGCTTTTCTTTATGTTTGACCACTTGAGCGTCCGTGATTTTGCCGGACTGCACCGTCAATTCGACTTCGATCGGACCGTTGTATCCGATGCTGTTGTCCCGGTAAGTTCCGTCGGCAACCAATTCCACGCGAGCTTTTTTCAGCAAGCGAATCGCTTGAATGCTGTCACGTGCACGGCCGCGGAATCGGTCGGTGTACTCTTTGTTTCGTGCGTTGCCCGCCGCCAGGACCATTTCATACAGTTTGACCGCGTCGTCGTAACGGCCCGCGCTGCGACACGCATCACCGCCCATCAACAATGCCATGTGTTTCCAACTCGAATTCGTATACCGCTTTGCCAAGGCCACCGCGCGATCGGTTTGTCCCATGTCGCCGAGCAGTTTGATCGCTTGCAGCGGTAAATCGCGACCGCGCATCAGTGCAAGCGCCATCTCATCGTTGCCCAACCGCCAGTAGCACTCAGCCAATGGAATTTTGCCTTCGACAGGTGGCATCTCTTTGGTCTTTTCCAACCAGAATGCGGCGCGCGGATAGTCTTGGAAAAGATTGAAATACGCACTGCCCAGCACACGCATGTCACGACTCAGCAGTTCAGGATCATTCTTGTGCGTCGCCATGATTTGATGCACCAGTTTGACACCGGATTTCCAGCGACTGGTGTTCGGGTAAATCGTATCCCATAGGTGCTGTCCCACGTTGACGCGGCCGTTCCATTTTTTCGATTCCGGTTTTAACGGCCACTCAAGATTAAGTGTGTCGGGGTATTTCAGCGGTGTTTCGTCATACCAATCCGGTGGCGTGGACCCCACGGTATCGATCAACTGGCGGACTTGTTGTTGCGTGCGTTTGATTCCCGTGCCGGATTGAACTCCGCCGGTTTGATTTGGCATTTCAGTCAGGACGTGCCGCGTTCCGTTCAGCGTCACGGCGTGAACTTCGGCGAAAGAATAGGTGCGCACCAACGTGCGACCGGCCACCTTGGCTTCGAATTCAAACTCACGTTCTGTTTTTCGAATCGTTTTAACCGTGCCGGTCGCCTGGACACCCGACATGAATTCAACGATGTCTTCGGCGTGCGAGACCGGACTCGACAGAAGCATCGCGGCGCAGGCCAGCGACAACAAAAGAGGCTTTTTCATTGTGATCGTCGTCGGAAGTCGATGGATGACGGAATGAGGGTACAACCAGTTTAGCCGGTCCGGGTGTGTCACGCCCGGGTCAGCCGGCACGGTGAAAGACGGTTGATTTTGGGCCGTTGAGGGAGAACCTAATGTTGGTGACTGTGTCCCAGTGGCGAGGATTTCTATTGCCCCGCCATGTGATCGTCCGTGTGAGCCTGTCTCGGCCGCGGCGTTTTTCCCAAAGAATTGAGTAAGACTGTGGAAGATATGTTTAACGGCTGGATGCTGGCCGGCGGTGCAGCGATGTTGACGCTGGCGGCCACCGGATGGGGGCACGTCAAGAGTTTGTATCAGCAGATCGCCGGGCGTGTCGTCGTTAAGATCACCGTCAGCGGATATCAAGCCGACGCCTTGTTGTTGTACATGAAGCATCATTTTACGGCGTCGCGTTTCGGGCCTCGCGCCTATGTCGGCTGGAAACTATTTGTCCGACCTCGCCAACGTGTCCAGTTGGTTCCCATGGAAATTGCACCGCCGTCGGGCCGTGTCTATTGGCACGGCTGGCGACCGCTGTGGGTGGCAAAAAGTAAGGACGCGTTGGGTGATTTAGAAGAAGGCGTGCAGGCGGCCGATTACGACTATCAAACGATCTCGGTCGTGTTCGCCCGTGGTTCGATGGACCCCGACAAGCTGATCTTGGATGCGACCGAATACTTCAATCGTCAAGTTCGCAAGTACGAATCAACCGGAGGACGACGACACTCGATTCGCTTCATTCATGGGACCGCTGGCAACACCGCGATGGTTTCGCTCAAGCCCAAGGGTGGCGGCGGTGGCCCGACCAGCGGAACCGACATTCGCGCATGTTTGGCGCATCGACCGCTCGGCTGGGAACTGAGCGATTTCGGGCCCGACCCGAACGAAGCGAAACTTGCCGTGGACCGATTGGCGCTCGATGACGGGGCGAAGGAATTGATTCTGGAAGCAACGCGTTGGCGTGAAACCGAACAATGGCATCGTGAACGCGATCTGCCTTGGCGACGAGGGTACTTGTTGCATGGTGAACCCGGCACAGGCAAAACGGCGCTGGCACGCGCGATCGCCGAAGACTTGGACTTGCCGGTTTTCGTTTTCGACTTGGCATCGTTGAAGAACGACGAGTTGCTGAAGGCGTGGAACCAAATGTTGGCCGAGGTGCCGTGCATGGCGCTGATGGAAGACATCGACGCGGTATTCAATGGCCGAGAAAACGTGGCGGTCCAAAACGGGCCGGCGCTGACGTTTGATTGTTTGCTGAATTGCCTTGACGGGGTGCAGCGGGCCGACGGGTTGATGGTCATGATCACGACCAACCATGTCGAGCGGATTGATCCCGCCATCGGCCAACCCGGTGCGATTGGTTCACGCCCGGGCCGGGTTGATCGAATCGTGTCGATGGGTCTGCTCGATGACGCCGGTCGGCGCAAGCTGGCCGAACGAATCTTGGATGATCGGCCGGAATGGATCGAAGACATCTGTCACGCCGGCAAAGACGACACCCCTGCACAATTCCAGGAACGCTGCGGCCGCCTAGCCCTGAAACTGCACTACGGCGAAGCCCAGGTAGAGGCATCACATGTCTAGTGGCTATTAGCTTCTTAACTAGATCACTGCGCCCGGATCGGCTGAGCAACACTACCCTCGGTGGCGACGCGGAATACATCCGAAGGCGGAAATCAGCGCTGCGATCAGAATCGACGAAGGTTCGGGCACCGGGTTTGCTGGAATAAAGCTGTACGTGACGTACTCGCTTCTTGCGATGGCGTCTTCGCTGCGTTGGCCGCGCACAATCAATTGTTGGCCGAAGAACGCGTCAGGTCCATTGAACGAAAACGTCTGGAAGGGTTTCGAGGATAAATCGTACCGAAAGAAGTTATTCATTGTGCGCGAGAGATTTAGTATCGATAGATCAACGACGCCCCATTCGTCGGCCGATAGTTTCTCTGCGGTATACGATACATCGAACATGTTTGAACGAACGTCAAAGGTGCCGCCGATCAATGCGTCAACATCTAATCCTGCGCTTCTGCCGGTGATTGATAAAGAGTTGTTCTCATTGACCAGGATGCTGTCGTTAACATAAACGTAATCATTGAAGTCAGGAAAAAACCTAAGACTGCCGCTGTTGCCGAGATCGTTTAGGTTTTCGCTTTCGTCCCAAACCACTCCGAAACCATGTTCCAAAACGGCCGAGGATGTCGAGCCAGAAAAACCGAAGCGCGCAATTTCTTGAGCTGGAGTCAGCTGAAATGGAATCGACGGTGGCAAATCAAATTGTATGTACGTATTGATCTTGATTTGGTCACCGACTCGGAAAGCCGAAGCTCCGCTAGTGCCGAGCGCACTGTGAATGTTGAAGGTCGGAAGGTCCGAAGGAACTTGACCGTTACGCACGAATCCCGTCGTGCCGGGGCGAACGGCAACGTTGGGGCCACCAACCCAATCAGCATTATTGCTCAGCGGTGCGTTAGAAAAGCCTTCGGCGGCCGTGTAGCTGGTGGTAAAGATGACGCCTGCGTTGGTGCCCGAAGCGAGTAGCGAACCACAAACCAATAAAGCGAAAACGCGGAACCACATCGTTGGGGGCCCTTACCAGCATCGAAGAATGTCTCGAGTCTCGCTGTCAATACAACGCGATCGCTCAGGTGCGATGATTGTACCGCGTCCCAGTTGCGGGTTCAAATTCGTCAGGCTTTTGCGGCCGCCGGCTTTTTCTTGGGTTTATAGATCTCGGTGGCGGTGCCGAAGTGAACTTCGCCGGCATTCATGAGCGTTTCGCTGAGCGTCGGGTGGGGGTGAACGCTTTCGGTGACGTCGTGCACTTCGCATCCCATTTCGATCGCCAGCACGGCTTCGGCGATCAGTTCACCAGCGCCGCTGCCAACGATGCCGCAGCCCAACACGCGATTGGTCTCGGGATCGACCAGCCACTTGGTCAGACCGGCGGTGATGCCGAGTGCTTGTGCGCGACCGCTAGCCGCCCACGGGTACACCGCCACTTCGACGTTGCGTCCGTCGCGTTTGGCTTCTTCTTCGGTCAGACCTGCCCACGCGATTTCGGGATCGGTGAAGACGACTGCGGGGATGGCGGCCTTGTCAAAGGCGGCCGGTTTACCCGCCAGGACCTCGGCCGCGACACGACCTTCGTGCGTGGCTTTGTGGGCGAGCATCGGGTCACCGGCGACGTCACCGATCGCCAAGATATGTGGATCGGCGGTGCGTTGCTGTTGATCACATTCGACGAAGCCGCGTTGGTTGACAACGACTTGCGTGTTTTCGAGCCCCAATCCGCGGGTGACCGGACGTCGCCCGATGCTGACCAACACGCGATCGAATTTTTCGTGTCCGAATTTGCCGGGGCCTTCGAACGTGACTTCGATCTTGTCACCGTCTTCGGTCAACGATCCGACTTTCGTGTTCAACAGCACGCGGCCTTCGCACATCGCGTCGATGCGTTTGGCGAGCGGTTTGACCAGATCGCGGTCGGCGCCGGGCAGCAAGCCTTCGGCCAGTTCGACGACGGTGACCTTGGATCCGAGCTGCGCGTAAACGCTGCCCATTTCCAAACCGATATAGCCGCCGCCGATGACCAGCAACGTTTCAGGAATGTCGGCAAGTTGCAATGCGCCGGTGCTGTCCATGACGC
Organism: uncultured Pirellulaceae bacterium; assembly: GCA_963975425.1. Lineage (GTDB taxonomy): Bacteria > Planctomycetota > Planctomycetia > Pirellulales > Pirellulaceae > CAXBGS01. The sequence continues at coordinate 506,394 of CAXBGS010000001.1, read as the reverse complement.
GGTCGCTGCCGATATCGAACGAAGGCGGCATGGCGGGGACGCTGCCGGTGGCCAAGATGCAATGATCGAACGTTAGCTGGCCACCCTCAGGAATCGACTCGTGGTCGCCGTCAAGTTTCAGCGTGGTCGAATCGATGAAGGTGCCGCGGGCCTGGATCACGGTGACGCCGCGGCGCTTGGCCAATTGACCCAGTCCGCCGGTCAGGGTGTCGATGACCTTGTTCTTGCGGGCGCGAACTTTGTCGACGTCGATTTTGGGTTTCTCGTCATAGACGACGCCCCAGTCCTCGCGCAGTTCGTCGACTTCGCTGATGACCTTGGCAACGTGCAACAACGCTTTGCTGGGGATGCAGCCACGCAGCAGACAGGTACCGCCCAGACGCGGTTCCGCTTCGACGATGGTGACTTCCATGCCTTCATCGGCAGCCAAGAATGCTGCGGCGTAACCACCAGGACCGCCACCGAGAACAACAACAGGACAATGCATCGGGAATTTTATCGGTAGGCCGGAACAAGCCGTGCGCGGTTCCGGCAGGAACGACCACTGAATTGCGCGATACCGGAACAGCGCACGGCATGTTCCGGTTTGCGAATTTCGACTAGGCAGATGCCTGGGGTGCCAACTGTCGCTGCGATTAGCGCGACAGGAATTCGACCACGCTGTTAGCGTCGACCGGCAAGCTGATGTCGCTCGGTCCGGGAAGTCCCAGAACCGTGGCTTTCAGATTTTCGCTGTCGAACGTCACCCAGTCGAGTGCGTCAGGAGCCGCGTTGGCGATCACGCCGCGGTACAAGTTTTTCAAGTTCTCGCGTCCGCGGACTTCGACGATGTCGCCGGGGCGGAGCAAGTAACTGGGCTTGGTGACTTTGACGCCGTTGACGCGAAAGTGACCATGAGTGATGCCCTGGCGTGCTTGGGGACGCGTCTTGGTAAATCCGACACGACGCACGACGTTGTCCAGACGACGTTCGCACATCAACAGCAACAATTCACCGGTGTTGCCAGGTTTGCGACCGACCGCGTCAAAGTATCGACGAAGCTGACGCTCGCCGAGGCCGTAATAGTGCTTGATCTTTTGCTTCTCCATCAACGCCAAGCCGTAGTTACTCGGTCGGCGGCCACGGACGTGCATGCCCGGAGGCGTGTTGCGACGATCCAAGGCGCGGGCGGCACCAGCGGTTTCGTAAATGAGCGTACCGAGACGACGATTCACTCGAGCTTTAGGTCCGGTATAACGAGCCATACGCTGTTTCCTTTCTGACGCCGATTCGGCGCGATGTGGAGACTGACAATCGGATTGGCCGTTTCGGCCGGCCGATCGTCGGGCGTGATCCTGTTGAATGCGAGTCCGCGACCCGGATCCAACGCAAAGGAGCCTCACACGGCGGAGGCTCCCTGGTCACGCTTAGATCTTGTTTCAGGGCGATAGTGTCGCTGCGAATGCCCAGTTTGGCAAGAGCATCGTTGAATTACCTGGTTTTTAATGCCAAGTGGGCCATCCAGTCCGTCGGAATCCCCCGGGGAAGGCCGCGCCGCTGTGCCAAACGGGCTCGCTGTCTGAAATGGGCTCGCTGTCTGAATTGGGCTCGCGGTCTAAACCAGCTTGCCGTCGACCAATTCCTGCTTGTTCTGCATCGCGTTGGCCAGTGAGTCGCTGTGGGTGACCGTGATCAGAACCGCTCCGCTGCTTTGTTGCAGTCGCAGCAGCAATTCAGTCACCGCGTCGGCGGTTCGCCGGTCCAGATTGCCGGTGGGCTCATCGGCAAGAATCAGTGAAGGTCGCATCAGCAGTGCCCTGGCGATGGCCACTCGTTCTCGTTCGCCACCGGACAGTTCACTGGGTAAGTGCCCGACGCGCTGCGCGAGTCCGACATCGTGCAGCAATTCGTTGGCCCTGTCGAACTGTTCACGGCTGGGTTTGCCGGTTGCCAGCGTTGGCACCAGAACGTTTTCCATCACGGTCAGTTGCGGCAGCAGGTGATGGTCTTGGAAAACGAATCCGATTTTTTCGTTCCGAAATTTCGCCAATTCGGTTTCGTTCAACGAAAACGGATTGATGCCATCGATCATCACCTCGCCGCTGTCTGGTTCATCCAGCGTGCCGAGGATTTGCAGCAGTGTACTCTTGCCGCTGCCACTGGGGCCGATGATTGCAAGCGAGTCGCCTGCGTCAAGCTTCATGCAAACGTCGGTCAGCACGACCAGGGGATCACCGGCAGTACTAAATGATTTGGCAACGTGATCGATTTGCAGTTTGGTCATTGTGAAACTTGCTCACATAACGAAAGCGTCGACAGTCCATAAAACGTGTATTCGACGTCGGCGGTTTGGTCGAGCGCAAAGCCGACGAATCCGCCATCGGGTGACTGCATTGACATGGCATAACGCTTGACCGCGTTGACGTCGATACGGTCGGTCGCGGACAAGTCCGTTAACGTGATCAAGCCGGTACAGGAGCTTAGCAGATCGGCAAAAGGGATTCTTGTGTTGGCGGCCATGCCGCCTTCATCAGATTGCATCTCGGTTAGAAAGGCGATCGTTTCGCAGTGCTGCGACCGTTCCAACTTGCCGAGTGTTTTCAGCGTGCCAATAGCGGCGGCCGTCGGATTCACGCCGGCGCGTTTGGCGGCGCGAATTTCTAAGTATCCGCCGTCGGGTTGTGATTGCGAGGCCAGAAAGTCTTCGATGCGATCGGGTTGGGGGACCGCGACGTCGATCAATTCGTAACACAGGACCGACAGGAATGTTTGATAGGTGCTGCCGGCGCGGCCTTCGGGTGTTTTTGCGAAGCCGCCGTCGTCGGTACGCAGCGATCCGAGCAGCGATGCGACGTTATCACGCCAAGCCGAGTCTTCGTCAGACAATACGACTTGTCCGACCGCCATTTCGCAAATCGCGGCACCGAAGATCAGCGAAATCATGTCGATGATCGATTCGCGTTTGTCCAGCCGCGATCTCAGAAAGCCGGCCGCGCGAGCGCCGATGGATTCATCGATCGCGCCGAGGATCCACAGTGATCGCAGGGCGAACGCCGTGTAGTACGGATCGCTTTCACCTTCGCGACCCGCGAATCCACCATCGGGGCGCTGTTGCGCACGAAGCCAAGCGGCGTGCTTTTCGCGAACGGCCGCATCGATGCCGGTCGCACCGATTGCCAGTCGCAGCGTCAACTCTTGCAGGTAAGGTGTCAACTAACACCCTGTGGATTGAAATATTCCGGCTCGTTGCCTTCTTTCCACTTGATGTTGCACCCGAGCGAGGCGGTTTGGTTTTCGGCCGGCGTGCGACCGGCCAGTACTTCGTCCAACGCCGCGCGCAAGTCGATACCGGTGACGGGCTCGCCGGAATTCGGGCGGCTGGAATCGAGTTGTCCGCGATATGCGAGTTTCATCTCTTTGTCGAACAGAAAGAAATCCGGCGTGCAGGCGGCGTGATAGGCCTGGGCGACGCTTTGATCTTCGTCGTGGACATAATCAAAGTTGTATCCCCGCTCTGCCTTTTCTTTGGCCATCGCGGCGGGCGAATCGTCCGGGTATTTGTCGGCGTCGTTGCTGCTGATCGCGACCACGCCCACGCCTCGCTGCATGTATTCGTCGGTTAACAGCTTCAGCTGGTCGGCGACATGTTTCACATAAGGGCAGTGATTGCACATAAAGATGACCAGCAGTGCATCTTTGTTGGCAAAGTCGGATAGTGAGACCGACTCGCCACCACATTCCGGTAGCGTGAAATCAGGAGCCTTGGTGCCAAGTGGCAACATTGTGCTTGCGGTGCGAACCATGGAAAGATGAAGGGGTAAGGTGAATGGAAATAGAAACCGAGATGGGACAATCGTTACCGAAGCTTGTCCAGCAACCGACCGGGGCTGCCCATCGCATGGTAGCCGCCGTCGACGTGCAAGATGTCGCCGGTGATTCCGTTGCTGGCTTCGCTTAGCAAAAACGCGCCGGTCTTGCCGACCTCTTCGTGAGAAACGTTTCGGCCTAGCGGAGCCATGTGTTCGTACATCGTTAGCATTTCTTCGACGCCCGCGGCCCGCCCGGCAAGTGTGCGGACCGGACCCGCGGACAACGCATTGACGCGGACCCCTTGCGGGCCCATGTCGAACGCGAGGTAGCGTACGGCTGCATCAAGGGCCGCTTTGCAGATGCCCATCACATTATACCCGGGGACGCATTTTTCGCCCCCAAAGTAGGTCATCGTGGCCACCGCGCCTCCGGGGTTCATGATGGGTTTGGCCGCAGCGGTACAGGCGATCAGGCTATAGACGCTGATATCCATCGCCAATTTGAATCCGTCGCGACTGGTGTACAGCGTGTCACGTGAGAGGTCGTCACGGTCGGCAAACGCGATCGAATGCAGCAAAAAGTCGATCTTTCCGAATTGCTCGGCCGTGTGTTCAAAAACACTGCGGATGTTGTCGTCACTTTGCGCGTCTAGGGGTATGAGGAACTTGGCGTTCTCGTATTGGTCGGTCAACTGCGACACGCGGCGGCGATTTCGTTGGCGTTCGTCGTCCTCACGATCCGGCAAGTGCGTGAATCCACATTCCCCGCCGGCGTCCATGATTTGCTTGGCAATGGCCCATGCGATCGAGTGGTCGTTGGCGACACCCAGAATCAGTCCTTTTTTACCCTGAAATTGCATCTCTAACTGTTCCTGATGAATTGCCCAGCGCGGTCCAAATTGATGAATCTGAAACTCGCTGCGGCCCGTAGTGAAAAAAGTAGTGGCCGACCCGATTCTCCGGTGACTTTGACGGGAGATCGACGTCTGGGCAACGCCAGCACGATAGCGAGTAAACAGTTGGTGAAAAACCGCCGAGAAGGACTGAACGTCCGATTCGATGTGGATGCGGTTAAATGCTTGCCAGAGAATCGGTGTAGCGGATGGCTGTCGAAGTTGTGTTTTTCACGTGATCCGCAAAGAGTTGTCCTTTAAGAGAATGATGTTGTCTGAGACCATCGAAACGATGCGGCCGGACGGTTCCGAGCCTTCGCTCGTGGATCGAATCGTCGATTTGCTAAGCCAGGATGTAACTCGAAAGGCATTCTTGACCCAGCTTGTTCCCGAATTCGTGCGGAAACTGGGTGGTCAGGGTGGAGGTCTGGTGAGGCAACGGTCCGGGCAATGGTTCCGCGAAGTTTGGGCCGGATCGGATGCCAGTTCGTCTGAGAGTTTACCCGAGCGTTTGATCGGTGACGCGACCGACCGCGGCCAGTTGGTGATTTCCGATGGCTGGATCGTTTCGCCGCTGCCCCGTGAAGCGACCGAGAGCCGTGATCAGCGCGGCCCAGGGGCCGACGATCGCTCGTTGGATGCGATTCCCTCATCGGCGATCGTGATAAGGGTGACCCCGTCGCGTCAGGATTCGCTGCGGCAATCGTCGGCCGAACGCGCCGGTGTGACCGCGGCAACAGAACGGATGTGCGGTGCGCTTCGGCGAATCGAGTCACAGCAACGGCTTTCGCGGCGCGTCGACCAGTTGAATGCAGTGTTAGAGGCGGCTGCTCATTGGCAGCGACTTGATGATGATCGAGAGCTGTTGCACGCGATTGCGGACACGGCGACCAAGATGCTCGGCTGCGAACGCGCCAGTATTTTCCTGTGGGACCGTCGTCGCCGGAAATTGGTCGGGCGGCCGGCTCTCGGCATCGAAGGTGAAGCGTTGGAAGTGGACGACAACGAAGGTGTCGTTGGGGAAGTCCTGCGAACGTCGCAGCCGAAAATATGGAATGCCAACACCGATGATGAAAAACGAGTCAATCGCAAGGTTGATCAAACGTTGGAATTCGAAACTCGCTCGCTCGTCGCCGTGCCGATGGGCGGCCAGCGTGGCGAGATCATCGGCGTCTTTGAAGCGATCAATCATCACGCCCAAGACGATGACGCGTCTGGATCGGACACTGGTTTTGATGCGTTCGATGCCGTCATGCTCGCCGACCTGGCCAAGCACGCCGCGGTCGCGATTGAATCGCAACGCAAGCGTCGCACGCTGACGGAGTCTCGCGATCGTTTGGTCGATGACGCGGCATCGGCGACAAAGCTGATCGGAAACCACCCGACGATGAAGTCGATCCAGCAAAGCGCCGACAGGGTTGCCGCGACAGAACTATCGGTGTTGGTGCTGGGGAAAAACGGAACGGGCAAAGAAGTCTTGGCGCGGCATATTCACTACGAAAGTAGTCGTCGTAACGGACCCTTCGTTGCTGTCAATTGCGCCGCCCTGGTCGAATCGTTGCTAGAGAGCGAACTATTCGGGCACGAAAAAGGTGCGTTTACCGATGCGAATCAAACGCGATCGGGCAAATTCGAGCTCGCAGACGGCGGAACTTTGTTTTTAGACGAAGTTGGCGACATGAGTCCGGGGGGACAAGCGAAGTTATTACGCGTACTAGAAGACAAGGTGGTCGTTCGGGTCGGTGGCTCGCAAACGATTCCCGTCGACGTGCGTGTGATCGCAGCAACGAACCAGCCCCTTGAACAACTGATCGCTGAAAAGCGATTTCGTGAAGACCTGTTTTTTCGTTTGAATGTCGTTTCATTAACGTTGCCGCCTTTGTCGCAGCGTGGCGATGACATTCTTTTACTAGCCGAGCATTTCCTGGGGATTTTTTGTTATCAGATCGGTCGTCAAGTCCCCACTTTGCACCCGAATGCCCGTCACGCGTTGCTATCGCATCCGTGGCGGGGCAACGTTCGAGAGCTGAGAAACACGATCGAACGCGTTTGTTATTTATGCAACGAGGATGAAATTATGGACAACGATCTTATGTTAAATGGCGCTACTTTGGCAGGAATCACTCATCACATGCCCCAAAATCATTCGAGCGAAACCGAGAATCGCGTCGACGCCGGTTCATTGCAATCGAACTTTCCTGTCTCGCTGAGCGATGCGACACGCGAGTTTCAAATGGCTCATATCGATCGAGCGATCGCCGAGTGCAACGGTAATATGACCGATGCGGCGGCACGCCTCGGGTTGCACCGAAGCAATTTGTATCGAAAGATGCGTCAGCTCGGTATGCAAACATCGGGCGAATGATTGCCCAAAGTTTGCGTATCACGATTGCACGCGAGTGATTTTCGATGGCCGCTGCCAGACATGCCCGTTACGGTTCGTTGGACTGCATTGTTTTCGATTCTCTGAAAGATGAATCACAACAGGACCACAACCAGGATGACGGCGGCAGCGGCGCGGAGCCCACGGTAGCGGTGGTACTGTGTCACGGTTACGGAGCACCCGGTCATGATCTGGCCGGCCTCGGACCGGAATGGATTCGGATGCTGGACGACGCCGCTGCGTCGGTGCGATTCGTCTTTCCCGCAGCCCCGCATACATTGGCCGACTTGGGGATGCCGGACGGTCGTGCATGGTGGCCGATCAATATGGCACAGTTGGCCGCGGCGGTTCAGTCGTCAAGTTTCGACGATCTGCACGATCAAATTCCACCGGGAATCGATGAAGCTCGCCAGGCACTGTGCGAGACCATCGGCGCCGTCAAAGCAGAAATCAACGGTGACGAGACGCCGCTTGTGTTGGGCGGGTTTTCCCAAGGCGCCATGTTGACCATGGACGTCGCGCTGCGTGGTGATATTGCACCCCCGGATGCCTTGATTCAATTTTCTGGGACCCTTGTCTGTCAGTCACAGTGGCAGGCAAATCTGTCGCGACTCGGCCAGACTTTCGTTTATCAGTCTCATGGGACCATCGACCCGATCCTGCCGTTTTCCAGCGCCCAAGCTCTGCATGATGTCCTTGAAACCGGAGATGTTCGGACCGAGTTTCATTCATTCCAAGGGCCTCACACGATCGATGGTGACTCGATCGCAAAGACGGCAATGATGATCAAGGGGCTGGTTGTCAAAACCGGCTGATGCCACCTGCTTTGGGAATTGATTCCTCTTGCCGCGGTCAAGACTCAGCATTCACGCGTCGAAGGTAGCGCTGGCGGAACTCATGTGGCGACGCCAAGGTCGCTAGGTTGATGCTTTTGCACGCTTGGACTGGGAACCTGCGTCGCTCGAATCAGAGTCCCAGTCGACACAGTTCAGGGGTGCTGCATCATTGGATCGTCCAAACCATCGCCCCAGCCCCGACTGCAGAAAGGCGTTCCAAGTCATCACCGTGTCGTTATAGGCAAGCATGGTCTGGTCGATCGGCTCGATCGTTTCGTTCCAGCCCCGGACGCAGGCGTCGACGAGTTTGCCATAGGGGTGTGAATCGGCGGATAGCAGTGGCAGCACGATTTCAATGGACTCGTTAAGTTCTTGCTGGCACCCAACCAGGTCGACGATCGATCCGTCGTTGTCGATCAAATGCTTGACCTTCGTTTCAGCCGCTCGGATTCGCTGCAGTTGGGCTTGGCCGGAAAATTGATCCGACAGCGTGTCGATCAGGTTTTCGGCCACCAAACGACGGCGGGCGATTGCCGACCGCAGTGCCGCCTCTGCTTCTTGATGTCGGTCCCTAAGATCAATCCGTTGGCGGTCGGCATACTGTTTGGTCATTAACCCAACAGCGACCCCAACTCCGAAGACGCAAATCGCCGATATCAACAGTCCCACGTGCTTGACTCAAGTATATTAATTGAAAAGACGGCGATGACTCAAATCAAAAGACCGAGAGATATTTATCAAAGTGTATTGCCACGTTCCCCTCACGCGTGCTCTTGTCACGTGGTCTTGAATTGAACTGTGCGGACGAAGCTTAGACTGGGCGAATGATACGTTCGCGTCAATGAATAATCTTGAGCCGTCCCCCAAAGGTGTGGATGAAACCCCTTAGAGTGGTTTTTGCGAGATTGAGGCAGGTCGGGCCAGATCAAAATTTTCTGTCAGGAATTCTAGAATGGATAAACAAAGCACTCGTGGAAGTATTGCAAGTCGACGTCCGGCCGATGGTGAGGTGACGTCTGAGTATCAACAGAAATTAATCGAACATGTTGATGGTTCGTGTGCGATTAGCGTTCTTGCCAATCAAAGTTATTGGCTTTGCGAACTCGCCAGCAGTTTGAGTACGGAGCAGATCGATCGTATTCATTCGCCCTACGGATGGACGATCCGACAGGTGTTCGAGCACTGTGCCGATGCCGAACGTGTGTTCGGCTACCGAATCATGCGTTTTGCCGCCGGTGATACGACGGAATTGCCCGGCTGGGACGAGAACCTGTACGCGGCCAGCCGTTTCGGATTGGGCAGCTTTGTGCACCTGGTAACCGAACTCGGCGCGCTCCGCCAAGCCAACGTGATGCTGCTGCGACGCTTGGTTCCCGCCGCGTGGGACCGAGCCGGCACCGCCGATGGTCAGCGGGTGACAGTGCGAGCGCTGGCATGGTTCACCGCAGGCCACTTGCAGCACCATCTCGAGATCGTCGAAAAGCGTTGTGGCGTCCAGGTCGACCGCTGCCCATCCACTGCCCCAGATCGCTCGACTGCCTGCGATCTGGCCACTGCCTGCGATCGGTGAAATGCCGGAAGGTCACAAAACACACTTCATCGCCCTGGAGCACGGTCAGCGCTTGCGCGGCCAGTTCCTGCGAGTGACCAGCCCGCAGGGGCGGTTTCGAAGTGACGCCAGGAAGGTCAGTGGGCGCGAGTTGCGGTCGGTTCAGGCGTTCGGTAAACATCTGTTCTATACATTTGATGGCGGTCAAGATCGCGGTGATGATCTCTCACGCCTCAGCAATCGTTCGGCCGACCTGGATCGTTCAGCCGACCTGGATCGTATCGTGCATGTACACCTGGGCCGATTCGGCAAGTTCCGCCAGCATGACAGCCCACCGCCGACTCCCGTGGGGAAAGTGCGCATGCGAATGATCGGTCCACAAGTCTCATTGGATCTCAGCGGGCCAAGTACCTGCCGCGTGATCAACGCTGATCAGCGTGACGCGGTGCTCGCAAAACTTGGCCCCGATCCACTCTCAGGCGCGAAAGAAGTCGACGTTTGGAATCGAGTTTCGACAAACCCAAAGCCCATAGCGGCCATCTTGTTAGACCAGTCGGTCGTGGCAGGCATCGGGAATATCTTTCGCGCCGAAGCTCTCTTTGAAGTCGGACTGGACCCACGAGTGGCCGGCCAGGACCTATCGCGCGACTCGTTTCGCAAATTATGGCGAAGCATCGTTCGGATGATGAAGGTTGGCTTGAAGCACGGTCGCATCATCACTGTGACAGCAAAGGAAGCCGGCGAGCCACTGGCAAAGTTGGACAACCAGCAACGTTTTCGCATCTATCAAAAGACGGACTGCCCGGATTGCGGTGGCATGATCGAAACAATCGAAATCGCCGCCCGGAAATTGTATTGGTGCGGGCGTTGCCAGACGGATCGCTAACGCAGAATGGCATTTCGGCCCAGCCTGTGGGATCAACGTCGACACCGACACGAGTTTGCTGCGACCTCTTTCGCTCTGATGCGACTTCCGTGACAATCAGATCGCATGATGCTTTACCTTGCCTCGTCGATCGATGAAGCCCCGATCGAGCCCGCTTCGACGGGCGTGATGCTGTTGTTCGCCGCCGTCATGATGGCAACCTATGTCGGTGTCGCGGTCGAACGATTTCACAAAACGGTTGCGGCCCTGTGCGGTGCGGCCGTGCTGATCGTGCTGGGGCTCGCGCTCGATCTATTTCCCTATGTGAAAATTTATGATTTTCTAAAGGAAGATCTCAACATTTTCGGGGTCATCATCGGGACCGGCATTCTGGTCGATGTAGTCGGCAAGAGCGGGCTATTCCACTTCATTAGTATGTGGATCGTGCGTTTGACGGGAGGTCAAGCGAACGCGTTGTTTTTGACGCTGTGCGTCGTCACTTTTCTGTTCGTCGCCGTGCTGACGATCGTTCCGGCGATGTTGATCCTCAGTTCGCTGGTCTTGGTGATCTGTCGATCGCTAGATTACAAGCCGATGCCACTGTTGTTGAGTGTTGCGATTTGTGCCAACAGCGGTGCGATCGCAACGTTCGCCAGCGGTTTGCCCAACATCATGATCGGAACGGCGGCCGGGATTCCGTACGTCGATTTTTTGAAAGTTTCACTGCCTTACGCAGTTGTCAGTTTGGTGATTGCGATCGCCGGTCTGCGATTTTTCTTTCGCAACGAATTGCCCTGGAAGCAGACCGACGAGCAGAAGGCGGCGTTGCAGCAGCAAATCGAAACGTTCGATCCATGGGCGATGGTCGAAGACCGAAAAGTCCTTTATCGCAGCGGCTTGATCCTGTCGGCTACCGTGCTCGGTTTCGTATTTGCGCAGCAAATGGGTGTCGGCATGGACTTTATCGCGATGGTCGGCGCGACCGCGGCGCTGCTGTTCGCGGGCAAAGGCGTCGAAGATGCAATTCATAAAGTGAACTGGACCGTCATCCTGTTCTTCATGGGGCTGTTCATCATCATCGGCTGCGTCAAGCAAACCGGCGCGTTGGCGGTGGTCGCCCAGCAAGTCATACGGTTGTCGGATAACCGAATCGAATTGCTGGTGCCGCTGCTCGGCGGGTTTTCGGCGATTGCCAGCAGCATCGTCGACAACATCCCTGTCGCGGCGACGCTGATCCCAATCGTGAACGACATTTCCGCGCAAGGCGTACCGGCCGAACCGCTGTGGTGGACCCTCGTGATCTGTTGCAATCTGGGCGGCAACGGAACACCGATCGGATCGATCTCGTGTGTGATTGCGATCTATGCCCTCAAGAAGGAAGCAGGCGTGCATGTCGGCTGGGGCACGTTCTTGAAACTCGGCGGTCTTATCATGTTGTTTCAAGTCGCCGGCGCGATCGCATATGTCATGCTTGCCTACACTCAAGGCTGGATACCGGAGCTTGCACACCATGCCACCTGACCCACAATCCAACAGCGATCTGGACCGGGATGTCGACGCGTCCATGCGAATGTTCGAAAAGTCAAAAGTTGGCGAAGCGGCAGCGATTGCCCGCATCCAGCCCGCTCGAGTGATGCTTGTCTTGGACGGATCGCCGCAAGACGAAACGTCCAAAGAGGCGGCCAGCTATTTGCGAGAGACGTTCAATGTTGAAACGCTGGTTTTGGACGCTCGCGACGGCCAGCATGATGACGACTTAGCCGTCGCCGCCGCACAGAATGTGTCCGGTTCGCGCCCGATCGCGCGCGGTGACGGTGATTCGTATGATGCGATCCTGGCGGCCATCAAAACGCACAGTGTCGATGTGTTGATCGTGCCCTGCCCGTTCGGTCGCGACTTCGAACATATCGGAACCGATAGCGCGGGAACCGTGATCGACGTCCTGTTGTCACGTTGCCCGTGTCCGATCCTGATCATGCGTCGCGGCGATCAACATTTGTCGGAATGTGTCGCGAACGTTTCGATGGTCGTGGGCGGTGAGTGTGATGTCGAAACGAAAGCGGCGGCCTGGGTGTTCGGTTTGGCCAGCGCCGGTGCGACGGTCACGTTGAATTTAGTGATCGAAAAAGAGCAATTCGAAAACATTCGTTCGATCATCGAAGCATTGTCGCCGGACGCGACCATCGATTCACAGCAGTTCAGCGATGCGCTGACCAAGACGCACCAAGCGATCCACGGTGCGATGGCAAAGACAGCCGCCGCGGATGGGCTGAGATATCACCTGCTACCTCAGGCCGGCGAAGCCGCACCGCCGAATCCGCTCAGTGAATCGAAAAAGATGTTGATCGTGATGCCACTGGAAGTTGACGACCGCTTCGGTCAAGGATTTGTCCAAGACCGGATTCGCCGCAGTCCGCATCCGGTTCTTGTCGTCCCGGGGCATGTGGCCGGTTGACCGTCAAGCGACGATCCCAAAAGGCTCCGCGATCGAAATCTTCGCGGCGGGTGTCGGTTGCTTGACATCAAGCGGTTTCTACTCGACCGCGATCATGTTGCGGTACATGCTGATGCCGGCAGGGCCGACCAGCACGACGAAGATGCCTGGGAAGATGAACAGCACCAACGGGAAGATCATCTTCACCGCGGTCTTGGCCGCTTTCTCTTCGGCAATTTGACGTCGCTTGGTTCGCATCGCGTCACTTTGCACACGCAGTGCGGTGGCGACACTGCTGCCGAACTTGTCGGCCTGGATCAGGATCGATGCCAGTTGTTTCAAGTCATCCACACCGCTGCGGAAACCGAGGGCCTGCAGGACTTCCGAACGCGGGCGACCGAATTGTAATTGTTGGTTGGCGATCGAAAACTCTTCGCCAATTTCTTTGTGACTCTTGGACATTTCTTCCGCGACCTTTCGCAGGGCCTGGTCCATCCCCAAGCCGGCTTCGACACACACGACCATCAAGTCCAATGCGTCGGGAAGGCCCAAGAAGACCGCCATCATGCGACGTTTCGCCATGCTGTTCAGGATGAACTGTGGGACACCGAAACCGACGATCACTCCGATCGCCAGTTTCATCATCATGCCTTGCGTCAAACCGTCGGTGAACAATCCAACCGCACCACCCATGACCGCACCGGTGGCGGCCAAGATCAGCTGGATTCCTTTGAACACGACCGGCGACGATTCGCGCCGGAAACCGGCGTTCATCAGTTTTTCGCGCAGCTTGCCCATTTCTTCTTCGCTGCCGGTGACCTTGTCGGCCAACGGCGACGTCGCCTTTTCAAGCACCGACGCCAACGCTTCGTTCTTGGTCTGTTGTTTCTCGTCTTCGGCGGTCGCCTTGCCGCCACGCTTCAGCATATCCAGTCGAGCTTCGGCGCGAGGCTTGTCGTCTCCACTGACACGCCCAATCGCGACCCACGCGATGGCCGTGACGGCGACGAAGATGGCGACCGATGTGACGGTAATGGGATCCAGTCCCAAGCCGAAGATCAGTAACGTAGTCATGATGGCACGTTCCTAAGTTTCCCGGATGCTTGTCGTTCAACGACAGCCCGGGGCGATGCAGTAATGATGGAAGGGTTGTTGCTTGACGGAATTGTGTGGACGAGTCTTACACGCGGATGGTAATGATTTTCTTGATCACGATCGCACCAACGATCTGAGTCACCAGACCGGCGGCCAGCATGTATCGACCCAGTTCGTCCGTGAACAGTTGCATGATGTATTCGTAGTTCAGTTTCAGCATGACCAGGAACAGCACCGGAGGCAGTGCGAGCAGCACCGCTCCACTCATCCGGCCTTCACCGGTCAGGGCCTGGATCTGTCCCAGGATTTGCAGTCGCTCGCGAACGAGGTGGCCGATCTTGTCCAGAATTTCGGACAAGTCACCACCGGTTTGTCGCTGCAAGATGACGGCGGTCGCAAAGAAGCGAAGGTCCATGTTGGGGACGCGTTTGGCCATGTCTTCGATCGCTTCCTCCAGCGGAATGCCCAGGTTTTGTTCTTCGAAACAGCGGCCGAACTCTTTTGCCAAAGGGTCCTGCATTTCGGATGCGACCAAGCCGAAACCCGCGTTCAACGAGTGGCCGGCCCGCAAAGATCGGCCCAGCAATTCAAGGGCTTCGGGGATCTGTACACCGAACTTTTGCAGACGTTTTTTACGTTTGAACAGCAGCCAAGCGATCGGCAATACCGCAAACACCAAGCCCAGGATGGGTGCCAACAGGACCGGAACCGGCGAGATGACACATAGCCCGATACCGGCACCAAAAAAGGCCAAACAGATGAAGGCGAACTTTGCCGGCGGCATCGTGAAACCGGCTTGGTCCAAGTAGTCTTGGATCTTTGGCATGCCGCCGAGTAGTTTGGCGAGCATGTTAGTCGAATCATCCATGCCGCCGGCCATCAGCAGCGAACCGCCTTCTTCTTCGTCCGGTTTTCCGCCGCGACGACGTGACGCTAATTCGGCCAAGCGATCTTCGGTCGCGTTGGAATCTGCACCCGGCATCAACACGGTGACCGCAAATGCGATCAACGATGCGACGAAGACACCGACGGCGACGACAATAACAATTCCGCTCATGGCTGGACTACTGAATAGGAAAGTTGCGGTGAATGGATGTATCAATTGAGTGAACGACTGCGATCAGGATCGCGCCGACTAGGCTTTCATGATGACGCGTTCGCGGAACGCACTGGCGGGCAGACGCACACCGGCGGATTCTAATTTGTCCATGAATCCCGGTCGGACACCGGTGCATTCAAAGTGGCCGTGCGCTTTACCGTCTTCGCCGATGCCCTGTTGCGAGTATCGGTAAATGTCTTGCAGGACGATCGTGTCTTGCTCCATCCCGACGACTTCCGTGATCGCCGTGACCCGTCGCGGTCCGCCTTGCAGACGGTTGGCCTGGATCAGCACGTCGACGGCACCAGAGATTTGTTGGCGAATGGCTTTGACCGGCAAGTCGAATCCGGCCATCATCACCATCGTTTCCAATCGGGCGATTGCGTCGCGCGGCGTGTTGGCGTGCAGCGTGGTCAACGATCCGTCGTGACCCGTGTTCATGGCCTGCAACATGTCCAACGTCTCACCACCACGACATTCTCCGATGATGATCCGTTCGGGACGCATCCGCAGTGCATTTTTCACCAGGTCGGTCGCACTGATTGCACCGTTGCCCTCGATGTTCGGTGGTCGTGTTTCCAGACGGACAATGTGGTCTTGTTGCAGCTGCAATTCGGCCGCATCCTCGATCGTCACGATGCGGTCTTCGTGACCGATAAAAGATGACAGCGTGTTCAACAACGTCGTTTTACCCGAACCGGTACCACCGGCAATGATCATGTTCAGTCGAGCCTTGATACAGCCCTCCAGCAGCATCACCATCTCAGGCGTGAATGCTTTGTAATTCAGCAGGTCTTCCAGCTTCAGCGGGTTGCTGCCGAAACGTCGAATACTGACGGCGGCACCGTCTAAAGCCAGCGGCGGGATAATCGCGTTGACCCGCGAGCCGTCTTCCAGTCGAGCATCGACCATCGGCGAGGTCTCATCGACACGTCGCCCCACTTTACTGACGATTCGGTCGATGATTTGCATCAAGTGTTTGTTGTCGCGAAAAATCACTTCGGACTTCTGCATCTGGCCGCCTTTTTCGACGTAGATGTTGTGAGGTCCGTTGATCAAAATATCGCTAACTTTGGGATCTTTGAGGATCAATTCCAAAGGTCCCAGGCCCAGCACCTCGTCGATCACTTCGTCAACGATGCGCTCGCGCTCTTGGCGATTCAACAAGGTGTCTTCGGCGTCGCACAAGTGCTCGACCACGAGGCGGATTTCACGTTTAAGCGTATCGCCTTTCAAGTCGCCGACGCGAGACAGGTCCAGTTTGTCGACCAGCTTGCCGTGAATGCGGCGCTTGATTTCTTCAAACTTATCGTTGCGGTTGTTGTCTTTTACGCTGGGTGCGTTTGGAGCTGCCATCGTTGTCTTGTCCCTGTGTCCCTAATACCGAGTTTGTTCCCGTGCAGATCTTCGGCCCAAGACCAAAGGATCCTCGAAAACATAGAATGGAATTAGCCAGCAGGCGGGACATCAGGCAGAGATTGCCCAAAGAGTGAGGACACCGCAGTCGCCAAAGTGCGGATCAAACGTATTGCCTTCGTCGTGACCGATGCAATCGTTACAGGCAGTAACAAAAAAAGCTCGATTCCAGTCTCGTAAGACATGGAATCGAGCGTTGTGTTTTTTCGTTTCGGTTCGAAATTCGGACTCGGTTTCAATTCACCAAACCCGGTTCGGCTTACCAAGGGCTGCGCACATAGTAATAACCGAACTGATCGGTATGACTGGGCCAAGGTGGGGTCGCACGGAATCTTCCGCCCGGTGCAGCGCCCGGCGAGTTTGCACTGCGGCCGAACTGGTGATGAATCGGATACATCAGATTCTGGCTGACGCCCCAGGAATAGGATTGACGCATGTGCGCCGTGGGCGGCA
This sequence comes from uncultured Pirellulaceae bacterium, assembly GCA_963975425.1. Taxonomy (GTDB): domain Bacteria; phylum Planctomycetota; class Planctomycetia; order Pirellulales; family Pirellulaceae; genus CAXBGS01. The sequence continues at coordinate 489,583 of CAXBGS010000001.1, read as the reverse complement.
CGACAACGGCGGTTGGCTGACCGTATGACTGAGCGTAGTATCCGCCGTGCCAAGGACGGTCCATCGAAAAGTTGTGCGCCCAGACTTGCGTCATCGCGTAGGGGTCGCCGGCCTTGGCTTCGGTGCCGGTCGAAACGAACGCGGCGGTCAACAAGCCGGCGGCGAGCAGGATGTGTCGGGTCATATTATTCGTCCGAATGTAAAGGGCGGCGTTTGCGTCGTGCTATCCGCCATGCGATGCGGACGGCGACTGGGTGGACCGAAAGTCAGGGCGACTTCCGCTGGTTCTCTGGTGGAACGCTGTTCGGTGACGATCAGCGATCGGTACTAACGGGGTAACCGAATCTTGTTCCAGTAAAAATTGCTGAGTGCGGTTTTTACCGGAGGTGCGTAGTACAGCGCGCGGGTGCGGTTCATGCCGCGACCGTTGTCGTAATAGTTGTGAAATCGATTCTTGTGCCAGTACAAGTATTCGTGCGGATAGAACGGTTGGTACGTTGTGAACGTGTGGCCAACGTTTGGCGGAACCGGACCCGGTGACAAGTACAATTGCGCGTTGGTCTGGTTGCAGTATCCCTGCGTGAAATAGTTGTAGAACAGATCGGGCTGGCCGTAGCTGCGTCCGATGCATCCGGCCGCGTCAGGCGACATGTCGCCGACATAGCTGTCACCGGCATCGTCGGTGTAGCTTTCGCCCGAAGCCGTATCACTGACCACTTGCTGACCGACGATATGCTCGCCACCGTATCCACCCGCCGTTGCTACGCCCGCGGTAGTTGCTATCAGCGCGGCCAAGCCCAATGCTATTCGCGAAATCGCCATGAGTGTCATCCTTGCGTCGGTCATCTCGGGATACACGGTCCCGGAATCCGTTGTCCTGGGTCCATCCGCTGAAGGCTCATCCATTGAACCTGCCACGGGATCGATTGATTTGTGTATCGATCTTTTCGGCCCAATCGGCGTCAACGGTGATCTTTGGCAATTGATCCGGCCATGTTTTCGCGATCCACGGTTTCGTTTTGATGCCGCTGACCGATATAAAGCGTGTGGTTGGCTCGGCCGTAAGAGGCTGCCCAACCAAGCTGGCTGGTATTGCCCGTGCAAGTTTCCTAACTTAACGCCTGCGGAGCGTCCGACGGGCTAACTCGGGCGGTCGAAAAAGCATCGGGTCGTTTTGGCGATTATCCCAAGTCCACCGACGTGTGGATTGCCGAAACGGTATAGGCCCAACGGCAACCGGCCGATCAGCGTTCTCATGTGCGGGGCACCGCAGCATCGAAAGCGGTGGCACCGCACCAATACGAAAAGGATATTCAAGAAGTGGCAAAGCGTCGTCGGCAAAACAGTTCGTCCAGCGGTAAATCAGGCGGCCGCAAATCGAAGCGTCGTTCCAACGGGGAGTCCGGCAATGGTTCGCTGTTTGATGCCGTCGATGATCAGTTGCTGCGCGCCATTCCACTGCGACATGCGGCGCAAAGTCGTTATCTGAATTATTCTCTTTCGGTCATCACCAGTCGTGCGCTTCCCGATGTTCGTGACGGACTAAAACCGGTTCAGCGGCGAATCCTGTACACGATGAGTCAACAGGGGCTGACCGCGGCGGCCAAGCATCGCAAGTGCGCCAAAGTCGTCGGCGATGTGATGGGTAACTATCACCCGCATGGCGACAGTTCGATCTATGAGGCGCTTGTGCGGATGGCTCAGCCGTTCTCGCTTCGGATGCCCTTGGTCGATGGCAGCGGTAACTTCGGCAGCGTCGATGGTGACAACGCGGCGGCCATGCGATACACCGAGTGTCGACTGACGGCGATCTCTGGCGAAGTCCTGACGGACCTCGGGACGCGCACCGTCGCGTTCAAGCCGAACTATGACGGCAGTCGCGAAGAACCGGTTGTGTTGCCCAGTCGCGTGCCCAATCTATTGGTCAACGGTGCCACGGGGATTGCCGTCGGAATGGCAACCAATATTCCGCCGCACAATTTGCGCGAGGTCTGCAACGCGCTATTGAAACTGCTGCGTGATCCCGAAATTAAAGATTATCAACTGGTGGCTAACGACGCCGTCCAGGGACCGGACTTTCCGACCGGCGGCCAAGTCACCAATACCAAGGAAGAATTGCGAGAAATTTACGCGACCGGCCAGGGCACCATCAAACTGCGCGGCACGACCAAGGTCACCGGCACTTCGCGTAGCGGCCGTGTGCTGCAGATCACGTCGATCCCCTTTGGCGTCAATAAGGCCGCGATGGTCGAACGGATCAGCGAAATCGTGTACAGCGGAAAGCTGCCGCTGGTCACCGAAGTCCGCGACTTGTCGACCGACGAGATTCGCGTCGATGTGATGCTGAAAAAAGACGCCGACGAGAACAAAGTTCTGGCGTACTTGTACAAGCACACACAGCTGCAAACGAATTTCAACGTCAACTTGACCTGCCTGGTACCGACGGAAAACCCAGAAGTCGGCGCGCCCAACCGCTTGGGACTAAAAGAAGTCCTCTGGCATTTCTTGCACTTCCGTCTGGAAGTTTTGACGAAACGCCTCGAGAACGAATTGAAACGGCTGGAAAGCCGCATTCATATCTTGAACGGATTCGCGTTGATCTTTGACGCGCTCGACGAAATCCTTCGCATCATCCGCCGCAGCGACGGTAAAGCGGACGCCGCCGAAAAGATCATGAAGCGATTTCCTGCCGCCAAAGGCGGTTTGGATGCCGAGCAGACCGACGCCATTTTGGAGCTAAAGCTGTATCGGCTGGCGCGGTTGGAAATCAACGTGATCTTGGATGAACTGAAAGACAAAAAGAAACGCGTCCGCGAGATCAAGAAACTGCTTGCCGACGACGCGGAAGATTACGGTTCCTCGGGGCGATGGAAGATCATCCGCGGCGAAATCGAAGACTTGATCAACGAGTACGGTAAGACCGAAGAGGGAAAACGAAGGACCAAGATCGACACCGTCGTCGAAGAGCCTGAATACACGGCCGAAGACTTCATCCTGGCCGAAAACTGCAACGTCTTGATCACCAAGGACGGTTGGGTCAAACGCCAAAAACAGATTTCCGATCCCAACAAAAGTCGCGTTCGCCAAGGCGACAGTGTGTTGGCCTGTCTGGCCGGCAGCACACGTGAAACGATCGGTTTGTTCAGCTCATTGGGCGTTTGTTATACCGCTCGTATGATCGATATCCCCGCATCGACGGGGTTCGGTGAACCGATTCAAAAACTATTCAAATTAAAGGACGGCGAGAAAATCGTTGCGGCCGTTTCCTTCGACCCACGACTGATCGGTAATTACAAAGAAGACCCCAAGCACCCCGACTATTGCCCGGACGTTCACGCCGTTGCCGTTAGCAGCAACGGGTTTGCGTTAAGATTCGGATTGGAAAACTTTTCCGAGCCATCGACACGCAGCGGTCGTCGCTACGCCCGCGTCGCGGCGGGCGCATCGATCATTGACGTGCAAATGATCGACGGCAGCGAAGTCATTTTGGCGATCTCGGAAGCCTGTCGTGCGATGGTTTGTGAAGTGGAAGAGATCAATTACCTTTCCGGTCCCGGCAAAGGTGTCACGCTGATCCGACTCGCCAGCGGCGACAAAATACTCGGCTTCAAAGCGTCCAAAGGTGAACGGGATCTGTTGACCGTCAAAACCAATCGCGGTGCAAAGAAGACGGTCTCGACAGCAAAGTACCGCATCACGTCCCGCGGAGGACGAGGAAACGAAATTCAAAAGAACGGCAAGATCGCCGAAGTGATGTTGCCGCCCGTTCCAGCGCCGCCGGTGTTGGACGAATAGTTCGCACCCGTCGGCCGGGCTCCTCGGGGCTTGGTTTCGACTCGGCTCTCGACTCTTCGTCATCATGTTCCATCGGTCCCAGCTTGCTCTAGCCTAAAAAGGCAAAACTACATTCTCGATGACCACTGCAACGAAAACTTACAGCGCAAAAGACATCACCGCCCTCGAGGGTCTCGATCCCGTTCGCAAACGTCCGGGCATGTATATCGGCGGCGTCGGCATGGCGGGACTGCATCACTTGATCTGGGAAGTGGTCGATAACTCGGTCGATGAAGCGATGAACGGGCACGCGACGGAAATCTCCGTCACGTTGCACAAGGACGGGCAAACGGTCACCGTCAGCGATAACGGTCGCGGCATTCCCGTGGACAAACATCCCAAAACGAAAAAGCCGGCACTGGAAATGGTGCTGACCGTGCTACATGCCGGCGGCAAGTTTGACGGGAACAATTACAAGACCTCCGGTGGTTTGCACGGCGTCGGTGCGTCGGTTGTCAACGCACTGTCAAAAGAATTGACGGCGATCGTGCGTCGCGACGGTGCGCAATACAAAATGGTGTTCGCCAAAGGGATTGCCAAATCAAAGCTTCAAAAATTGAAAGGTGCCGTGCGCGGGACGGGAACCACGATCACGTTCACGCCCGATCCGACTATCTTTCCGAAGACTAATTTTGACAGCGATACGATTCGGCACCGGCTTGAAACGGCCAGCTTTCTGCATCGCGGTGTCAAAGTTAATTACATCAACGAAGCCGAAAAGACCAAAGAAACGTTTCTGCACGAACAAGGTGTTATCGACTATCTGGCGAAGGTGCTAAAGGAACGCAAGGCGTCGCCGATTCACGAAGTCCCTTTCTCTTTAAGTAAAGACGACGATATACGTTTGGAATTGGCTCTGAACTGGACCGAGTCCACCGACGAGCATGTGCGCAGCTATGTCAACGGTATCCCGACCGGCAGCGGCGGGACACATGAGAACGGATTCCGCAGCGGGCTGAACAAAGCGGTTCGCAACTACATTGACACGCACAGCCTGACGCCTCGCGGCGTCAAGTTCACCCACGAGGACATCCGCGAAGGACTTGTTGCGATCGTTTCGATCTTTATCGCCGAGCCTCAGTTTCAAGGTCAAACCAAAGATCGACTGAATAATCCCGAGGCGCAATCGTTGGTCGAAAACGCTGTGCGTCCGGCGATGGAACAATGGATGAACAACAATCGCAGCGTTGCCGACAGCGTGATCGCCCGGATCATCGCGGCGGCGCGCGCCCGGGCAGCGTCACGAGCCGCTTCCGAAGCGGTCAGTCGCAAGGGAGGCGCCAAACGAACCCTGTTGCCCGGCAAGCTGAGTGATTGTGTGGCCGGTGGGCGCGGTGACAGTGAATTGTTCATCGTCGAAGGCGACTCGGCCGGTGGCAGCGCCAAACAAGGCCGCGACCGCAACACGCAAGCGATCTTGCCGCTGCGAGGAAAAGTACTGAACACCGAAAGCGCAACGCTGAAGAAAATCTTAGAGAACAAAGAAATTCAAGATATGATCGCTTCGCTGGGATGCGGGATCGGTCCAAGCATCGATTTACCGCAATTGCGATACGACCGTATTATTTTATTGGCCGATGCCGACTCGGACGGTCATCACATCACGACATTGTTGTTGACGTTCTTTTACCGACACATGCCAGGACTGATTGCCGACGGACGTTTGTTCATCGCCGTGCCACCGCTGTTCCGCATCGATATCGGCAAAGAAACGTACTGGGCCAAAGACGAAGCCGACCGTGAACGTATTCTCAATGAACACCAAGGCCGAGCGACGCCCGAGATCACTCGGTTCAAGGGACTCGGCGAAATGATGCCCAAGGTGCTTTGGGAAACGACCCTCAATCCGGCAACAAGATCGTTGCTGCGCGTCGAAATTGATGATCAATTGGAAACGGATCGCGTCATCAGCGACTTGATGGGCCGAGACGCGTCGGCAAGGTTTCGGTTTATCATGGACCGCGCCGAAGACGCCGAGGAAATCGACGTTTAATCTGGGGCCGCCCCGCCAACACCCGCGGCAATAAAACTTTGGCGTGAATGACTCGTGGTACGAGGTTTCGGTTCGGGGAAATCCCTTAGCGGCACGAAACACCGGCGCTTTGTGATATAATCTGCGGCTGCGAACCCGCCTGCTTTTCTGAAGTCCGATCAACTCTTTTAAACTTGATTCCGTTGAATAACGCGCGGAAAGCATTCGATCGGTTCGACAAACCCGGCGCCAGCTGGATACCGCTGATCGTATTCTCTTGCATCGGTATCGTCGGGACGGCGGCCTGCGTTCACTTGGTATCACAAATCAGTGACCCACCGGCGATTCAAAATCAGCAAGTGAGCGATCAAGACGTGCAAGATTCGGTTGCATTGCCCGAGGTGGATGCCGCGGTATCAAACCAAAGCGACTTTTCTCAAGGAGCCGCCAGTCATGAGTAATCCGAACCAGGCGGCCATCGACGCATTGCTGGATGCGGTCAAACTGGCGCCGAACAACATCCAGCTTGCCGATCATTTAGGCAAAACTCTATTGACGATGTCGCGTCCGTCCGAGGCGGCAGACGCCTATCGCCAAGCGCTCGAGCACAACGCCGGCGATCTGACATTACAGTTGGGTTTGGCGGAAAGTTATCGCCGTGACGGCCGGCTGTCACACGCGCTGGCGATCGTGGAAACCTTGTTGGGTGGAAGCAACACCGCGCCGGAAGCATTCTTGATGCACGCGCGACTGATGCAGCAACAAGGCGACACGCACGCGGCCACCAGCAGCTATCGCGACGCAATCGACGCCGATCCCGATCTTGCGGACCCCGCTTTGGCCAGCTTGCTGGGGCTGGATTCGTTTGACGACGATGGGGATGACGAATTGCCAATGCGCGTCGGTTGGCAGGGAGAAGAAGACCTAGACGATGACGAGATGATCGCCGACTTTGAAAGGCCCAAGACAACATTCGCCGACGTCGGCGGCATGAAGCAGGTCAAAGAAGACATTTCGGTGAAGATCATCTATCCGATGCAACACGCCGAATTGTACGCGTCATACGGAAAGAAAGTGGGCGGGGGCATTTTGATGTATGGGCCTCCCGGTTGTGGTAAGACGATGTTGGCGAAAGCCACCGCCGGTGAAGTCGAGTCCAATTTTCTGTCGGTCGGGATCAACGATGTCTTGGACATGTGGATTGGGAATTCTGAAAAGAATCTGCACAGCCTGTTTCAGCAAGCGCGCAGCAACAAGCCTTGCGTCGTGTTCTTTGATGAGGTCGATGCGTTAGGCGCCAGTCGCAGTGATATGCGACGCAGTGGCGGCCGGCATCTGATCAACCAGTTTCTGTCCGAACTTGACGGAATCGAAGAAGACAACGACGGGTTATTGTTTCTTGCCGCGACGAATGCACCTTGGCACCTTGATAGCGCGTTTCGTCGACCGGGCCGATTTGAACGAGTCGTTTTTGTTCCGCCGCCGGACCTGGAAGCGCGTTCGGACATCCTGCGCATCGCCCTTGCCGGTAAGCCGACCGACAATATCGATGTCGATAAGGTCGCTGCGAAGACGCACGATTATTCCGGCGCCGATTTGACGGCCATCGTTGATGTCGCCGTCGAAGCAAAATTACACGAAGCGATGAAGACCGGGTTGCCAAAACCATTGACGACCAAAGATTTGCTGTTGGCCGCCAAGAAGACTTTGCCCAGCACCGGAGAATGGTTCTCAACGGCGCGAAATCACGCGCTTTATTCCAACGAAAGTGGCGCGTACGATCCGATTCTGCAGTACTTGAATATCAAGCGCTAGGGGTACGCGGTGGAACATGATTTGACTCGTGCTCAGCTTTTGATGAGCCAAGCTCGCTACGCGATGGCGGAGCAAGAAATACGCCGGGTCTTGGCGGATCAACCCGATCTGGCCGCCGCTCATGCGATGTTGGGCGCATGCATCGTCAGTACGCAAACGCGTCTGGATGAGGCTACCAAAGAAGCGGAAACCGCTGTTCACTTGGAACCCGACAATCCGTACAACCACTTTGTGCTTAGCTTTGCCCTAGCGGCTCGTAACCGGTTCGACGAGTCGCTGGCGGCGATTCGCGAATCTATCCGGCTGGATCCCTACGACGCGGACTACTTCGGCCAGCAGGCTCGGGTTTGTCTGTCGATGCGCAATTGGCAACAGGCACTCGATTCTGCAGAGGCAGGGCTCGCGATCGATCCCGAAGATACGCACTGCAACAATGTTCGATCGATTGCACTGGAACGGCTCGGGCGTAGCGATGATGCAATCGAATCAGCCGCCAGGAATCTGCAAAACGATCCGGACGACTCCTATTCACATTCTGCATACGGGTGGGTGTTGTTGAATGCCGGTCGACACGGCGAAGCGCAAACGGCATTTCGCGAATCGCTGCGGCTTGACGCCAATAACGACGCCGCTCGCGAAGGCATGATTCATGCGATCAACAGTCGCAGTATCGTGTTTCGATTCGTGCGCAGCTTTCACGTCGCACTCAGCCGACTATCGACAAAGTATCAATTCGCGATCATTCTTGGCGCCTGGTTGATGATTCAAGCGTTGCAGGAATTAGGCAATCTGATTCCATTGTTGGTGCCGCTGATACCATTGCTGTTGATGGCGTACATGGCGTTTGCGGTTTTGACTTGGACGTCCAATGCCGTGTTCAACACATTCTTGCGTTTTCACCCGTTCGGACGTCATCTGCTGAATCCGACTCAAATCTGGACATCCAATTTGGTTGCCGCCTGCATGATCAGCGGAGTGGTGGGGACACTATACACAGGCACGACGTTGGGGCTGCTTGGGGCCATCGTTGTGGCGTACTACTGGATGCTGATGTGTGTGCCAGCGACGGTCCCCTTTTCAATGGCGACACCAGCACGGGCGATTGGGATCGGTGTTGCCGGACTCGCGATCGGACTGATTCCTGTGTACGGCGTCCTGAATGGATCCTCGACCGACAGTGTGATGCCGATCGTAAAATCGATGACGACATTCAATTGGGGCATCATCGGTTTGCAAGTTGCGGCAGGGATCTTATCCGTCGCACCGAACCGTCAGTGAGTCGATTCCCGTCGCGCGGGCGAACAGAGGGAATACGAACAGAGGAAATACGAGCAGAGACCACGCCGCGCAGAGGCAATGCGAGGCTGAGGCAACACCAAGCAGTGGTCATCGGCTGACCCGAGAAAAAGAATGCACCGCGTCGATGCATCTCGATTTCAGTCCCCCCTTCGCCCTGTTCGGACTACCAACGGAATTCTCGAGAGCACGGCCGCGTTAAGCATCGCGGTTGCTGTAAGGACGTGGCGGCCCAGGGCAGCTTGCGAGATGACAACGAAGAAATGAGCTCACAAGACTAGTGGTAAATCGTTAGCGAGACCGGCGAAGATTTTTCTGAAGCGAATTCGGTGAGACGAACCGTTCGAGATCCTCTTCCAGACGGCGTAAGTCTTCGTCGATCCACTGATCCAGGACCAGCACCGAATCTTCGTTCAGTGTTGCTGTCAACTCACTCCAGTGACGACCGTCTGGTCGCGGAGCGGATGGGATCGATTGTTCGCTTGAAGTCGTCATCGGATTTCACTCCGTTTGGGCAATCCATTGCGGGCGGTATTCAGTACAAACTCGCTGAGCGTGTCAGCACCACATTTGTTTCAATGGCCGCTGCATGCTTCTTAAAGGGAGACCCTCTGCATACAAAGGTTCATTCTGACAGCGAAAACTCAGCAATCGCTATGCCGAAATCCGAGCCAAAATTGCCTCGTGTCTGCCTAAACTCTACCTGTACAACGTTTTACGTAAAAAAGCCAAATCCATCCTGGAACGCTCAACGTTGCGGACCTGCGACATCGACGTCGTATTCATGCCATATCGGCTGTCAAAGTACATCACTTATCGGCCACGCCTGTCATCACAGTCTAATTATATCCCGGTAAGGTCCGGATTCGGATAGAAATCGCCCCCTTATCTCAGGAAAGATTCGCATTTTCCGCAGCCGATACCGGTTGGTCAAAGTTTGCAGCGGTGATCGCAAGTTTTTTCGGCGAATGTCCCAAGAATGCTCAGCTGCGAGCGAATTGTTGGTTGAGAGCTGAGAAGCAGTCAATCAAATCGACGACTGCAAGCTTTTAGTGCAGTCGACGCCCAGATACTCAGCGACCTATCAGCCAAATTTTCGAGGGAAGAAACGATGTTAAAGAAAGCCATCCTAGCCGGCAGCGCGTTGGCGCTGCTGTCCAGCGTCACCGTGGGGGTCCCACTATTTAGCTATGCACGCTGCGGCGTTAGCTGGTTGAGGGATTCTGCCAGCGATACCGTTCCTGTGGAATGGGAACTGAAACGAGCCCGCCAAATGATCGCCGATCTGAAACCGGAGATCGAATCCAACGCAATGCGAATCGCCCGCGAGAAGGTCGAGGTTGCGAAACTGGAAAAGCAGTTGGCTGAAACCGACGCGAGACTTGCGAAATCGCAAAGCGATATCGAGCGATTGACCGAAGATCTACGTCACGGAAGCGAGATGTACACCTACGGCGGGCACACCTACACTTCGGTGCAAGTGAAGAATGATTTGAGCAATCGTTTTAAGCGATTTAAAACCCGTAATGAGACGGCCGACAAGTTGCAGCAAATGTTGACCGCTCGTAAGTCATCGCTAAGAGCCGGGCATGAACGGATGGACGCGATGTTGAGTGCGAAGCGTCAATTAGAGGTCGAAGTTGAAAATCTGCAAGCTCGACTAGCGTCACTGCGTGTGGCCCAGACCAGCAGCGACTTTGCGTTGGATGACAGTCAATTGTCGCAAACGAAAGCGTTGTTGGACGAGATCGCCACACGGATCGAAGTCGAAGAAGAGACGATGAGCGTCGATGTGGAATACTTCGGCGAAATCGACTTGGATGAACCGAACGACGAAGACTTGTTGGACGATATCTCGGCTTACTTTAGTAACGGACATCAGCCTGCCAACGAAGCGTTTGCCGCTATTCAATTGGACTAGCGGACGATCAAGTGCAATTCCTGTGTTCGATCCCTGGCACCGAAGGCTGATCCGTGTCGGAACAAGTCCCAGACTCTCTATCGAATCCATCGCCTCCGGCAATGCGCTGGAGGCTTTGGGTCGATGGGTGCGGCGGTTTCTTGTTGCTCGGTGGCGATGCTTGGTCTGTCGGGGCGGTTAGCCATTGTGATTCGGCGGATATCGGTGTCCGCGCAGATTGGCCGCGTCTCGCGGGACAAATTAGACGCCAAGACGACGACTACCTTTGGATCGAATCGGCTTCATCGAATCCCGTTTTGATCAGCGACGGCCAGACGCTTCCCATTCCAGGTTCCGCTGCGATGACACTTACAAAACCGAGTCCGTTGTGCAGGTCGGCAAGGTTGAACCTGTCGCCGCCGCATCGATTTGCCGATCACATGGATGGCGTTGTGCTGGTCGCCGATGCGCTGCTGATCGGACCCGATTCGGATTGTCACATCCGGACCGGTGGTGTGGAGGATCGGATCGTCTTGACCCGGCGAAACACCGATTGGTTGGCCAGGGTCGGGCTGACCGGTGAATTTACCCAGCTGTCGATCGGAAATCGTTTGACCTTTCCTTCACTGACAATGACCTTGGAAACGGCATGAATAAGCCAGCTATGATTGCCGACGCGGCCGACCTCGCAAGCTCATTCTCGCAGTCTCGGGGCCGGGATCCCCGAGATTTTTCCACCGAACCGGCGCCCCGAAAAAAGGCCGGTTCGGCCTGTAAATGGGGGCAGCGGTGGCGACACTGGGCACCCGGCGGAAACAGTTTTTTGTCGAAAGGCGGATGGATAGGGGCTTGGGTCGATAAAATGAACGCTGCTGATGATCCATCGCCCGAGGACGACGCTATCGCAAACCCTGTTAAACATCTTGTCGACACGGCGCCCAGCAATTCGTTTGCGAATCCTATGTCTTTTGCATTTGCACCTGGCTCTAAACCGTTGCCTCCCTACACGATCCGTCGGGGGATCGGGACCGGTGGGTTTGGGGTTGTTTACTTTGCCGTCAGCGATGCGGGGAAAGAGGTCGCGCTGAAGCACGTCCAGCGAAATCTGGACGTTGAACTTCGAGGGGCATCCCAGTGCCTAAACCTCAAACATCCCAACTTGGTTGCCCTGTACGACATTTGTCGTGACGCCAATGAGCAGGCCTGGGTGGTGATGGAATACGTTGCCGGTCGCAATCTGCGAGAAGTGCTGGACGAATCGCCCGACGGGTTGCCCGAATCAGAGGTCCGCCGCTGGTTTGGTTCGATCGCCGCCGGCATCGGCCACCTGCATTCGGCGGGATTGGTCCACCGCGACATCAAACCGGGCAACGTGTTTGATGATCTGGGCGTCGTTAAGGTTGGCGACTATGGGCTTAGCAAGTTTATCTCGGCATCTCATCGTGGCGGACACACCGAAAGCGTCGGCACGTTTCACTACATGGCACCGGAAATCGGTCGAGGCGAATACGGTCGTGAGATCGATATTTATGCATTAGGAATCTTGCTGTATGAGCTGTTGACCGGTCGCGTGCCTTTTGACGGTGAAAGCTGTCACGAGATCATCGTCAAGCACTTGACGGCGACTCCCGATTTAAGCGATGTCGCACAGCCGTATCGCGATGTGATCAGCCGGTCGCTTCAAAAGGATCCTGCCGCGCGTCCCGCTTCGGTGGCTGAGATGGCCGCCGCACTTGGAATCGATTTAGCCCGAGGTGAAGTCGAGCCGGTGTTTTTGGCGTCGGTTGATCAAGTCGAGCCGCCGGTGGTTGCGACGGTGATTGATCCGTCGCCTGCGATCACGACCGCTGTTTCCTCGGCCGCGTTATCCGATACGGACACTTCGCTGGATGAGCCGTTTGCGCGAGCCGTACGGCAAAGCGTCGCCGATTTAAAGCGTTGGTGGTCGACCCTGGATAACTCGCCCGGCGCGAAAGGTTTTCTAGCGGTCATGGCGGTCTTGGTGTTGCTGGTCAACACGCACTGGTTACTGCCGCTGCTGACGGTGATCGGGATCGTTTATGTGCCCTACTACATCGTGCGTCAAATGGTGTTGCACGTCAGCCAACAGCCGACTTATGCCGAAGCCCAGCGTATCGCTACCGTGACCGGCGCTCGAACCGCACAGCATGGTTTGTCTCGCGCCCAATGGCGCAGCTTGATGCGAACGGATCTGCGCGCGAAACATTCGGTCCAGCGAATTGCCGAACTAAGCAGTTCGTGGATTGCGTCCTCGTTTACCGTCATGGCAATGATGGTCGCCGCAGCGGTGATCGGATTGCGGACCGGTACCGTCGACGCGATCGCACTTTCGCCCTACGCGTGGATGGCGACCATCGTTCTGGTCGGGTCACTCAGTCTGTTGGGATTGGGGAAGCTTTGGGAACGCGACGAGGGCGAGGGGCTGCCGCGACGACTTGTTTTGGCGGGGATTGGTGCCGGGGTGGGCGCGACGGCTTTCGCGCTCAGTGAGTTTTTGATGTTGCCGATTGACGAAAATCTCTCACGCGATATCGACGCCACAACACTGCCACAGGCGCTTTACACGGCGTCCGGCACGCCGATGGCATCGGCATTGATCGCACACTTTGCCTTACTGTTCGCACTGCTGCGTTGGTGGAAACCTGTTGATCCCTTACGGCGTTCACGCCTAAGTCTATGGAGCGTTGCCGTGGCGGTGGTCGCCGAATGGGCTGTGCACCAACTGTTGCCCGTGCCACAGCCGATGGGCATGTTGATCGCTGGCGGTTTGGCTGTGACGGTTCAAATGTCCGCCCCTTGGATCAACCCTCGACTGGTGCAAGCCGCTGAGACGATTGACGACGCCGCTGTTGCCCAGAGGAGTGTTGCCTGATGAACGCAAGACATTTTTCTTATCCGAGTTTTACACAGCGTCACCCTGTTTCATTGATGCTATTGGCACTCGCGCCGATTGCGGTGTCGCTGTCACTGACCACGGTTGTGAACGCGCAAAGCAAGGTTGCCGCTTCTTCTGCGGGAACGAACACATCAGATCAAGCGGCATCCGAGGCGAGTGAATCGTCTTCTGAACGCACCACCGCTGCTGATGCCGATCAGCCGGCTAAGGAATTAAGCGTTGCACCACTGGATGTCGTCGAATATCCGGACGATCGACCCGATTGGATCGACGCTGTGACTCGAATGGATGGCGACACTCACTTTCAGGTCGCCGTCTCGCAGCCCGGTGATACGTGGGAAGAGAGTTCGGCATCGTTGGAACTGATGCAGCGCATCGCCGTTCAACTGTATGCGAATAAGTTGTTGTTGTCCGAAGACCAATCCGAACCCTTCGTCTTGGATTCTGATTGGATCGCCGAGAACGTCGACCGATTCGTATCGCGACGTTATGAGGGCACTTTGAGACGCGGCGACATGGAACTGTTCGAACACGCCGTCGAGCTTGAATTCGCAGCGGACGTGCAACAAGAAATACGACGGCAGTGGAAAAACGCCGAAGTGAAGAATCGTCTCGGCGCATTGGGGTTTCTGGTGTTCGTCGCCACGGTGCTGACCGGCTGCGGGTCGGCGGCGCTGGGCATCGTTAGTCGCCGAGTCGAGCAAAAATTCAAAGCGGCATCATAACGATTGGTTCGCAAGCGGATCATGGATTCTTAAGAGCTGCATGACAGCATCGAACATCCGGCGCGGTGACGAGCCCATTCGGGGCGGCGGGCCGCGAACGACTCTCGATCGGGTTGCTCGTCATAGGGATTTCGCAGCGTATCGAGCAATTCGCCGATCATCGAATGGTCGCCTTTTTCAGATCGATCGATCGCTTGTTGCGCTAAGTAATTGCGCAGCACGTATTTCGGGTTCACGCGATTCATGTTTTGGCGACGGAGGTTATCGGATGATCCGTCTTGACGAACGCGCGACTGATATCGACGAATCCACGCGACGGTTTTCGATTTGACTTCGTCCGTGATTTGGTCGTCAACGTAGTAAGCCGCTGACAACCGATCCATCAGTTTGTGATCGTCGCAGGACTCGTCCTCGCAAGGGATCGTCGCAAGTTGACGATAGAAGATCGTCATGTCGGTTTCGGCCAACTGCAATACATCCAGTAATTCTTGGACCAGCGAAGCATCAGCTGCCGGGTCAAATTTTTTCAGCCCCAGTTTGTCGACCATCATTGATTCCCAGCCGCGTTCGAATTGGTCGGCGTATTGGTCCAACGCGGATTGAAGCGGCGCAATGTCGTCAAATAGCGGAACCAGCGAGTTGGCCAACTGGGCCAAATTCCAATGGGCGATCTGGGGTTGGTGAGCAAATCGATATCGACGCCCCTGTGCATCGGTCGTATTGGGGGTCCAGTTCGGATCGTAATCTTCCAGCCATCCGTACGGACCGTAGTCGATCGTCAGACCCAAGATTGACATGTTGTCGGTGTTCATCACACCATGCACGAACCCCACACGCATCCAGTGAACGATCATTTCCGCGGTCGTGCGACACACTTCCGAAAACCACTGCACCAAGACATCGGGAGAATCGGCATCCAAGTGAGGGAAGTCGACTCGGATCGTATAGTCCACCAGCTTTCGTAACGTTTGCACATCGCCGCGTGATGCGAAAATTTGAAAGTTGCCAAATCGGGTGAACGAGGGAGCCACACGACAGACCACGGCGCCCGGTTCTCGCCGCGGGTTGCCGTCATAAAACATATCGCGAATCACCTGTTCGCCCGTCAAACACAGGCTAAGTGCTCGAGTGGTTGGCACGCCAAGATGGTGCATCGCTTCGCTGCAAAGGAATTCTCGCACAGACGATCGGAGCACGGCCAAACCATCAGCCGTTCGAGAATAGGGTGTCGGGCCGGCACCTTTGAGTTGCAGCGTCCACCGCCCCGAATTCGGGTCGACCACGTCGGTCAAATTAATCGCCCGACCATCGCCAAGTTGCCCGGCCCAGTTGCCGAACTGATGCCCGCCATAGCACATCGCAAACGGGTCCATCGAATCCAACACGCGGTTTCCGGCAAAGACTTGGGCAAAGCCGGGCGACGCGAAGGGATCAAAATCGATGCCCAGCAATTCGCCCACTTCACGCGAATAAGCGATCAGTTCGGGTTTCGTGACCGGGGTCGGCCGCACGCGCGAGTAACACGCCGCGGCGACTTGGCGGCGTGCATTCGTCGTAATGGGGTCACCGGGTAACGCACCGGTAAATGCATTATCCAGTGGAAGTGACTCGAGAGCGGTAATAGCGGGATCGGTTTCCATCACCTAAGTGTGGCGCGCGCCGGCGACAAACGAAAGGGACCGGACGTGTGCGACCAGGCGTTTTTCGTTCGTTCCGGCGGCTTGCAATCGGAACCAAAATGAACAAACGAAAGAACGCCGCCCGAGGCACGGGCGGCGTTCGTCACGAGAGGACCTCGGATCACGAAAGATTAGAATCGTGTTTGGTACTGGAAGTAAAAGAAGTCGGCATCGGCGTTGGTGGGAACACCCCCCGTGGTGTCGTAATAATCACCGGCATTGAAGTGTGAATAGCCGATCAATGCGCTGTTACGAGGGTTCAGTGCGATGCTGAACAGGACGTCAATTTCCTGGCCCAGTTCTCTGTCGCCGGCCGCGGCCGCGCTGAATGGATTCATGCCCACGCTGTAGGGAGTTGTTGCTTGGTCGAGGAAGAAATGGTGGTACCAGACCAGCAGTTTGACCTTGTCGCCGAGCACGGGCGTGATGAACTGGAAATTCACGTCGTTGATGTTTCGGCGTCCGAACAAGTCCATGAACCCGAGGTATTTGTGGGCCAATGGGAACAAGTGATCGAACCCGTCGTCACCACGGTTGCCGGGAACATCGTCACCGCCCGATGCCCAGTCGTACCAGAACCAAACGGTCGGATTCCATTGTTCACCACAGCAGCACAGGCTTAGTTTCTTGCCGAGTCCGCCGGTGAAGAATCCGGCACTGTGATCACCGAAACCGGGACTGTTGCTGCCGAATTGTACTCCGCCTTCGATTTCGTATAAGAAACGATCGTTGCTGCCCGCGACCCGACTGCCAAGCGTGTGATAGTCGAAATCGGCGATGTCATTGTTTAGACCCAAGTAGTACGCGTCGACCGTGCCCACGTTGGCTTTTCTTGAAGCGTAGGCTCCAAAGAACTGCACGTCCTCATTGGCATCATCGATCTTGTCTTCATTGGCTGCATTTCGATTGACAGGATTCAGGAAGAAGCTGTCAACGGTCCAGTCTTTTCCCGCGTGGATCAAGCGTGCACCTTGGAATGTTCGCCTTGTGTTGGCCCAGTCCAATGGAGAAACCAGGCGTTGGTTCCCGAGCAGCAGTTCCTGTCGGCCCAGACGCAGTGTGTCGGCGTCAGTCAATCGGGTGTCGAGAAACAGGTTTTGCATCTCACCGCGATTCTCTTCAATCGTTCGATTGTTAAAGACTTCGCCGCCGGAATCTGCATAGAGGTATTCGCCGTAGACGCGGAAGATGTCGTTCACGCGGTAGTCGGCGTACATTCGATAACGGGTCAGCCAGAAATCGTCATCATTACCCGTCAATCCCGCACCGCGATGGTTGTTTTCGCTGTGGTATCGAACACGAGCTTCGCCACCGATGTCCAGCTTGCCGTCGCATAGACCTTTCAGGTTATCGCCAAAGAATGTCGGGCCGTCGTAACACTTGTCGTTTAGATAGCCAAAGTTGTTGCCATAAAATACACCACCATAGGCACTTTTCATCGCGGCCGTTGCGGCTTCTTTTTTTGCTTTCGTGCAACACGTGCTATTGCAACAGGTGCAGTACGCCAGCGGAGCGTCCGATGCCGATGCCGCGATGGATGGCGAGTAGTGGCTCGGGGCAATCGGTTCTGGACTTGGCGCAAGCTGGGCCGGCGCTTCTTGCGGTTCCAACACGACTGGCTGTACCGGATCGGTCAGCTTCTCGGCCGCATCGAACGGCGCTTCATCGGATACTTGTTCGATGGTATTGGCTGGATTGCCATTCGCATCAACGATATCAGTAACGATGGTCTCGGTGAGGACGCCAGACTCGTTGAGCTCAGCATGCGCGGATGCGGATGCTGCAACTGATAAGACAATCGCAGATACGATTGCTCGTTTTCGGCGCCAAATGCATGATCGCATGGCTTGAGGTTCCTTCCTCTTCGTTGTACTCGGATACGACGTGGCCTCATGCCACGCACGCTGCGTACTGCTGATCGTGAAGAAACCGGTTGCCCGCCTGTTGCAACTGATTTCGCATTCGACGCGATCAGTCAGTTCTCGGTGGCCAAGTCCCGGTAAACCTGGTGCCCGATACAGTGATCGACGCTGTGATCGGATCGCTTGATGTGAAATCGTGTCTGCGGAAAGGCGCAACAATCGATACATATTTTTGCTTCAAAGTGCGCCATACGCTTGAAAAGCATGCACATCGCCTAGAAGTTCCGCATCCTCGGGCGGCTGGGAATTGAGCCCGAGCGCTGATAAATCGGACAAGCATGTCTTTTATGGCGTTGATCGTGCCCGCGTCGAGGATGTATGGCCGTTTGTCACCAGACGCGGTGAACAGAGGCCTCTCTAGCGAGCAGGTGGCGCAGTGATTGCTTCCCTAAACCGCATGGTGGTGTCATGCGGCACCATCGGTATAGGCATGTCAATTCGTACGATGAAGGCGGTTCATCGGACACAGGGCGACCGAACCGCAACATGGCAACTGCAATTGAACAAGTCGTCGACGACACAGGCCAAGCCGACGGACTGCCTCGTCGGGCCACGGATCGGTCTCGTCAGGCCACCGATCGATTGATCATCGTTGGCGGCGGCATGGCGGCTCTGGGACTTTGCAAGAGTTTGGTCGAGTCGGGTGGAATCACGGATTTTCAAACGACGATTTTCGGCGAAGAACCTCAACACGCGTACGACCGCGTTAACCTTTCGAAAATTTTTGATGGGCGGTCATCCGATGATTTGTTACTGGCGCCACCGCAGTGGTACCAGCAGCACGGTATCCAGTTTCGTGTGGGTTCTCGTGTTACGGGAATTGATCGTTCGGCAAAACAGGTGATCGACTCGCATGGGACAAGGCACGACTACGACCAACTCGTGCTTGCTACCGGATCGCACGCCTGGATGCCGCCCATACCGGGTCATGACTCGCCGGGTGTGTTTGTCTATCGCACCTTGGAAGACTTGCGAAAGATTCAGCAACACGTCAGCAATGGTGGGGCTCGCAGTGGTGCCGTGATCGGCGGGGGCCTGCTCGGTCTCGAAGCGGCGAAGGTTCTGTTCGACTTGGGGCTGAAAACAAGTGTGATCGAGATGGCACCCGGGCTGATGCCAAGACAACTCGACAGCAAGGCGGCAGCCATCTTGAAGCGCAAGGTCGAATCGATTGGGGTCGATGTGCACTTGGTCCGCCGCACCAAGTCGATCCACCCCGAGGGCGACGGACGCATTCGTATCGCATTTGAAAACGCTGGGGATGCACTGGCCGACATCCTGATTGTTGCTGCCGGGGTACGTCCGAACGACCAGTTGGCGACCGATTGCGGCTTGGATCTCGGCCCGCGCGGTGGGATCATCGTCGACAGTGGTTTACGCACCAGTGACCCCAGTATTTACGCGATCGGAGAATGCGCCTGCTTTCGCGATCATGTCTATGGTTTGGTCGCGCCGTGCTATCGAATGGCCGACGTGCTGGCGCAACGGCTTTCCGGCCACGACGTCGTATTTCGAGGGGCCGATGAATCGGCCGAGCTAAAACTGATGGGCGTTCAGGTCGCCGCACTGGGCCAGGGGATCGGTCAAACATCCGGCGTCGTGTTAGCACAGCAAGACGAAACGGGCTATCGAAAAATCATCCTGCAACAAGGCCGCGTCATCGGTGCCGCCTGCGTCGGCGACTGGGACGAATTACCGCAAATTCGTCAAGCAATCCATCAACAACAAAGGCTATGGCCGCATCAACGCAGTCGTTTTCGTCGAACCGGATCGCCCTGGTCGCCCGGTGGCAGTCTGCCCATCACTCATTGGCCCGGCGACAGTATTGTTTGTTCGTGCCTGGGCGTCACCAAGGACAGGCTTTGCAGCGAAATCGATCGTGGATTCGATTCGACGGAAAGCCTATCGCAAAAAACCGGCGCCGCGACGGCTTGCGGCAACTGCCGAGCGTTACTGTGTGAGCTTGCCGGCACGGTTGCCGAGTCCGCTCCGACAACTGAATCTCGTGTGATGTTAGCCGCCTCGGTGTTGTCGGCGATCTTTGTGGCGATGGTCGTTGTCATGCCTCCCGTCGAATTCGCATCCAGCGTGCAGGACGCGTGGCGGAACGTTGACGTGTTGTGGCGCAGCGATCTGGCAAGACAGATTACCGGATACACCTCGTTGTCGATGGTGATGTTGGGACTGCTGTTTTCGCTGCGAAAAAGAATGAACTGGTTTCACTTTGGCAGTTACGCGTTCTGGCGATCGGTGCACGGCGTGTTGGGAGCGGCAGTCTTAGTCTCCGTCGCAGTGCACACAGGTTTTCGTTTGGGTGACAACTTGAACTTCGTGCTGGCAACCGTTTTCCTGGCTACCGCTGCGATCGGCAGCATGGCAGGAATTGCCAGCGGAATGGAAAACCGCGTGACGGGTTCGGCCGCGATGTTCATTCGGCGCTGGCGACCTCGGTTGACGCAAGTCCATACCTGGCTCTTCTGGCCACTGCCGGCCCTCATTGCCGTTCACATCGTTAGCTTCTATTGGTTCAGCGAGTGAGGCGATCGATGAGTGAATCAATCGCGGAAACGAACCGCACGTCGTCGCTTTTTGCTTCCTCTTGGGTGGTCGCTCTCGCAATCAACTTCGTCATAGTGGGCTATTTCGGATATGCCTTTTACGGACCCACTTCGGTCGTCAAGGCGTCGCTTTTGCCGGGCATGACGACGCACGGTCACTATCAAATCGAACTTGACTGCGACGCTTGTCATCAAACTTCGCAAGACGATGCTGAGCACTCTTCGCGCAATCTGATGCAAGACGCCTGTTTACGTTGTCATGGTGATCAGCTAAAGCTCGCCAACGACACTCATCCGGCAAAGAAGTTCAACGATCCGACCAATGCGGAATTGTTGCGGACGCTTGATGCACAGAACTGTTTGACCTGCCATCGTGAACACATTCCCGATCAAACTCTCGCTTCGGGCCTGACGGTACCCTCGGATTATTGCTGGCACTGCCATCAGGACGTTGCCGACAATCGACCCAGTCATCAAGGGATGGCGTTCGACAGTTGCGCCACCGCAGGATGCCACAACTATCACGATAACCGTGCGCTTTATGGAAAGTACCTAAACGAGCATTTCGGCGAACCCGATTTTTTGGGCCGATCAACGCAACCGCTTCGCAATTTTGCGGAACAATGGAAAAGTAAGCATGTGCGAATGAGTGGGCTGGCCATCGCCGGTCACGACGCACCGGTGGGTCATGACGGCGATTCGCAAATTCGGATTCAATGGGCAGAAATGGCGCATGCCGCCGCGGGAGTGAATTGCAGCCATTGCCATCAGCCTGATGGTTCGTCGTGGAACGACGAAGTCGCGATGGGCACGTGCGGCGATTGTCATCATCGTCAGACCGACTCGTTTGTGACCGGTCGTCACGGTATGCGACTGGCGGTCGGAATGACACCGATGACGCCCGCGATGGCACGATTGCCCATGCATGCCGATACGGCTCACAAGCAACTGGCATGCAACACCTGTCACCCAGCCCACCGGTACGACACCCAGTTTGCCGCGGTAACGGCGTGCTTGGGGTGCCACGCCGATTCACACTCGCTGGCCTATTCGTCATCGTCTCACGCCGGCCTTTGGCGTGATGAGCAAAACGGGAAATTGCCAGCTGGAAGCGGCGTGACGTGCGCTACATGCCACATGCCGCGAATGAGCGAAGGGAATTCGATTTGGGTCAATCACGACCAGAACGCGAATCTGCGACCGCGTGAAACGATGGCCCGCGAAGTTTGCTCTCACTGTCATGGTTTGGAATTTTCGCTCAGTTCGCTGTCCGATCCAAGTTCCGCAGCGACCTGTTTTTCGGTACCGCCAAAGCAACGTATCCACAGCGTCGAGATGGCGCATCAGTATTTCAGCGAGCGCGAACGCGTCCGGCAGCGTCGCGCACAGAACAAACAACGCGAAAACAGCAAATAGCACTCGAGATGGCGTCAACAATGCAAAAGATTCCCACACGAAACTTTCGCGTTTCCTGCAGGCGACGTGGGGCACCGCCCCGGACCAAGACGCCAATCACCAAATCACGATACGACTCGCGCACTCAGCCGTTTTTTCTTTTTTCTTAGGAGCAATCTAATGAAAACATCAACCAACTTGTCCCATGCGGGGCATCTCCGCGCGGGTTCTCGACCTGGTTCCCACGCAGTGCATTCCGGCGAACAAGCGTGGCATCTGGGCGAAGTGGACCCGGTACACCCGTGCATCGTTCTCGGCGGAATGATTATCGCTTTGGTCTGTCTTGCACTTTCAGGCTGCGGCGGTTCGCCGGCAGAAGCATCGGCGACGGCACCCGGCGGCATCACGCCTAAGCAGTTTGCCGACGGTGTGCACGCGGTGATGATGGCGGATCGGACGGTCTATGCGACACATGTCGTGACGAACCTCAAGAAACAAAACTCACCGGTGACCGCCGACGAATACTGGCAGGATTCTGAAAACGCGATCCCACTGCCGGCACAAGCCTTTCGGATGGGCGCAGAGTTAGTTGACGCCAATCCCGAAGCCGGATTTTCGTACGCGCTTCGCAGCAAGTGGCCCTTGAACGAACAGCACAAGGCGAAAACCGAATTGGAGGAACAGGCATTGGAATTCTTGTCCGAGCATCCTGGCGAAAGCTTCTATGGCGAAGAAGAACTAGGCGACAAGAAGTATTTCGTCGCGGTCTATCCCGATCGCGCGGTGGCCGAGGCATGTTGGTCTTGTCACAACGAGCATCCCGAACGGGGCGAAAGCTATCCCGAATTCGCAAAGGATGACGTCATGGGCGGTGTCCTCGTACGAGTCCCGATGCCGTAAGCCCCGTCTTCGCAAGCCGGTCTTCGCAAGCCCGTCTCCGCAAGCCCGTCTCCGCAAGCCTGTCTCCGCAAGCCTGTCTCCGCCCTTTATCTCAATCCTTCACTGTCTCAATACACAGGTCAAAAAATGACACCGACACAAATTGAACTGGTCCAAACGAGTTGGGAACAAGTCAAGCCGATCTCTGAACAAGCGGCAGAGTTGTTCTATGGCAGACTATTCGAACTCGATCCTTCACTAAAACCGCTATTCAAAGGTGACATGAAAGAACAAGGTCGTAAGCTGATGGCGACGCTTAACTTGGCCGTTACTTCGTTGACCAAATTGGAAACCATTCTGCCCGCTGTTCGCGACCTGGGGCGACGCCATGTGAAATACGGTGTACCGGACGAAAGCTACGCCACCGTGGGGCAAGCCTTGCTTTGGACTTTGGGCCAAGGTCTCGGTGACAAATTCTCCGATGAACACCGTGAGGCCTGGACACAGACTTACGTAACCCTTAGCAAGGTCATGTTAGACGCCGCACATGAATCCGAGGAGGCCGCGTGAGCGAGAACACAATCACATCTGGTTCGAACGTTTCGTACCGCCATACAAAAATGATCGCGACCTTGGGGCCGGCGACCGAATCCAAGGATCACTTGCGACAATTGATTTGTTCGGGGGTTGATGTCATGCGGCTGAATATGGCGCATGCGTCACACCAATGGGTCGCCGATATTATCTGGCATATCCGTGAAGTGTCCGCCAGCGTGGATCGTCATGTTGCCGTCATGATGGACGTCAAAGGTCCGGAAATTCGAACCGGTCCGGTGGACGATCCGATCAGTCTGCGAGTTGGCCAGACCCTCGAATTCTGCACCCAGCAGCCGGCGGCGAGCGACAACGGTCACGCCTGCGTGTCGGTCAACTATCCGGGCTTGCCCGAGGACGTCGAAATTGGCACGACGATTCTGGTCGACAGCGGTTTGCTGAGGCTGCGCGTTCGCGAGAAGGGGCCTCAGAATGTGACTTGTGAAGTGTTGACACCGGGGGTCCTGGGATCCCGCCGCCACATCAACCTTCCCGGAGTTCAGGTGCGTTTGCCCGCACTGACCGAAAAAGACGAGATCGACCTGCGCGCCGGTGTGAAGGCAGGCTTGGACTTCGTTGCCCTTTCATTCGTGCGGCAGGTGAGTGACATTCACACGCTGCGCGCTTTTCTTGACGATCTTGGCTCGCAGGCTCGCATCATCGCAAAGATCGAAGATCAGGCCGGCGTCGCGAATATGCACGAAATTGTTCGTGCGGCCGATGCGATCATGGTCGCGCGTGGTGATTTGGGAATCGAAATCGAATACCACAAATTGCCACTGGTCCAGACCCAACTGGTTCACGCTTGCCGGACAGAAGGAAAGCCCGTCATCATTGCCACGCACTTGCTGGAGTCGATGATTCAATCGCCGATGCCAACGCGTGCGGAAATCTCGGACGTCTCCAACGCCGTTCGCGAACAAGTCGATGCGGTCATGCTTTCAGGCGAAACGACGACGGGTGCGTACCCGCATGAATCGGTTGATGTTTTAAAGAATATCATTCACAGCATCGAACCTACCGTTAGCCGCCAACTGAACACCGAAATTCAGCTGCGTGAACCCAAAGCAAAAATGTTGCGTGCTGCAGCGACCTTAGCGCAAGAAATGGGCGAGTCCGGAATTCTTGTGTTCACGCGTAGTGGTTTTCTTGCATACGTGTTGGGTGCGCTGCGGGCTCGAGGCGTCCCTATCTTTGCATTTACTGACGAAGAAACCACCTTTCGACAACTCTTGCTGCCGTGGGGTGTCGAACCCTTTCTGATGCAATTCTCTGACGACCCAGAAACCACCATTCGTAATGCGATGAACTGTTTAAAGCGAACACGGTGGTGTCGAGACGGTGACTGGCTGGTCGTTATCACGAACGCTTTGGCCGACGATCAGATCATCGACACGATGCAATTGCGAACTGTCGGGTAACAGGAATCGGTTCTCTCGCAAATCGATTCGCTGCGCGATTTTGCCGAACAAACGCGCACTGATCGCGCAACTGCTAGGCAGTATGTGCTCAGTGCTTTCCAAAACATCGTGTTTTTTAAGTGTTTGGTCATTGGCACATCACTTGCATAACCAATAGAGATGTTGCTCAGGAAGAGCGACTTCGCACGGAACGGATTCTCATTGTTGTTTTGAATCAAGCTTCTTTCTTTCATTCATCAGTTCTCGATGTTCACCGCCCTCGCGCGGCGATGTTTGAAAGGATTCAGGAAGGTGACAGGAGTCTGCTATTCGTATTGAGATCGCCCGACAGCGTTCCCTTGCCCAATTCGTTTCCAATCGATTGGTCGCCGAGTCTTTTCAATGCATTTGCGTTTGAGTAGCTCTCCATCGGTGTCGCGGTGTTTGTCGAACGTAGTGACGATTGCTTGAGCCTGCTGATTCGATGCAGTTTGCTGTGCGAAATAAATTACGAAATAGAAAACGAACACGCTTGAAAAAGCGAAGCAACCCAAGCGAGTCCTGAGGGGGGGAAGCGACCGGCCGTCATGCCATAGGCTAGCGGCCGGTCGTTTTTATTTATGCCGTTCGCAACAGATCGATTGGTTTGTCGCAGGCGAATCACTCAGGCGGCGACGTTTAAATTTGTTCAAGAAAGCTCAATATGTCGGGCATCATCAGCGAAACACGGGCCACTGATAGCAACGCAAGTTGTGACTGGATTGGCCGCGCGAGAATTCGGGCGGCCGAAAGTCATGATGCGTTCGTCGTGATCGACTGCTCTGCGGTTGATCGAATTAGCACTCGCGAGCTGGGCGAGTTGATTCGTCTGCATCTGGACTGCAAACGCAGCGAGCGACAACTGGTGCTGGAGAACGTTCACGACTGCGTGGCTGAAGTGATTCATTTGACTCGTCTCGATCGGCTGATTCGTTTCGATCAAGGCCACTGCGTCTGAGCGGGGCGACGATTTCAGACTCTCGTTTACCGGCGGCCCAAAACGTGCCGGCATATCTTGCACGCTTGTTCCAGGCTGAGGAAGAGAAAACGGGCCATCATCAGCGTACTGATGACGGCCCGTTCGCATCGATGCCGAAAGCTGTTTGCTAACGGCCTGACATGGCAAATCGCAAACCTTCTGATTCGGCGATTGGCACCAAGATCGGTGAAATCGATAACAGAACCTCGCCTTCGCCCAGTTCGGGCAACGAATCGTTCAGCGTGCAGCAAGGGACAGGTTCTGGCTCCGGCTCACAGCAAACGGGTTCCGGTTCTGGCGCAGGCTCACAGCAAACAGGCTCGGGTTCCGTCGCAGGCTCGCAGCAAACGGGCTCGGGTTCCGGCGCGGGCTCACAGCAGACAGGCTCGGGTTCCGGCGCGGGCTCACAGCAGACAGGCTCGGGTTCACAGCAAGCCGGTTCAGATGCTCCGCATTTTCCTTTGAACAGTTTCGCAAACAGTCCGCCGGCGTCCGCCTGATTCGGCTGGACCGTTCCGAATGCCAGCGAAACGGCAGTAACGAGTAAGGCTCTTCGCATTAACTTCATGACGATCTCTCCACAAGTGATTCGAAAGATCGCTCCCAGCTCATCGGTGTGAACGTACTTCGTCAACACGGGAGGCGACCTAAGAAAGTTTCGGTGCGTTTGTGCAACGGGCGGGCCAAACCTTGCCTATCTTGCTCTATCCGCATCTTTCCGCAGTCGCCGGTGCATGTTCTTGCGTTCCATGTATCGGGTTTGACATCAAAGAATTGCAGACCCAATGAGTGAGTTTGGATTCGAAAAAATTTGCAGCTTCGACGGGGGATGTGCCACGAGGATGTTTGTGCAATGGCGACAAGCAGGTAAGCGAGGCAACGATGCCTACTTTCCATGCATGCCTCGCTGATGCCTCTTTCTTTGTGTCCCAGGATTTGTCGCTTTTCCTGTGAATATTGAGCGGACGATCACTGCCTGCAGGTCACCAATGCGTCGCGAGTTCCCCTTAGGGTCGTGTTGTGTTGGTCAAGGCTCTCGTCATGTTTGCGCATCGGGGCGCTGGCATGGCCATTGCTATTTCGTTAAGTCGCCATCTTTTGACCGCGAACCGGACTCGATCATGGCAGGCTCCTCGAAAGGCGGATCGTTGGGCCACTCCTCCCCATTCCTCCTTATACATGACGGGTTTATCTCGATGACTTTGTTCTTTCGGGCGAGCTTCACATCGCTTTCGCCGTGTCTTCTTCTTGCGGTGCTTGCGTTGCCGCTTGTCGGTTGCAGTGAATCCGAGATCACGCTTGAAGATCTTGAGAACGCCGCGAGAAAGATTGAATCAACTGCGAGTTCCGAAGCCGCTTTGCCGGACGAGAACGCTGGCGAATCAGCCGGGCCCGATGAGTCTGCGATTACCGAAATCTTGGACGTCGAAAAACCTGACTTGAAGTTTGGTTTCATCAAGTTGACCGATTGTGCCCCGTTGGTGATCGCCAAAGAAAAGGGGTTCTTTAATGACGAAGGTTTGAGTGTCGAAATCGAAGCACAATCAAACTGGAAAGTTCTCTTGGACCGGGTCATTGATGGTCAGCTTGACGGGGCGCACATGTTGGCCGGTCAGCCTATCGGGGCGACGATCGGCTTCGGCACAAAGGCGCACATCATCACCGCCTACAGCCTTGACTACAACGGAAACGGGATCACGGTCAGCAATGATATCTGGCAGCAGATGCAAGAGAACGAGCCGCGACTCAAGTCGGAAACGCCGCAACACCCCATCACTGCTGACGCATTGAAACCGATCGTCGATCAATACAAACAAGAAGGCAAGGACTTCAATATGGGGATGGTCTTTCCGGTCAGTACCCACAACTACGAGATCCGGTATTGGTTGGCGGCCGCCGGTATTCACCCCGGTTTCTACAGCGAAGAAAACATCACCGGAATGATCGATGCGGACGTTTTGTT
Organism: uncultured Pirellulaceae bacterium; assembly: GCA_963975425.1. Classification (GTDB taxonomy): domain Bacteria; phylum Planctomycetota; class Planctomycetia; order Pirellulales; family Pirellulaceae; genus CAXBGS01. The sequence continues at coordinate 461,716 of CAXBGS010000001.1, read as the reverse complement.
GTCGGTCACGCCGCCGCCGCAAATGCCTGCAACGCTGGAAGCCGGTACGATTCTTGGTTACTGCGTCGGCGAACCGTGGAACCAGCAGGCCGTCGTCAAGGGAATCGGCGTGCCCGTGACCACGAACTATGACATTTGGAAAAATAACCCCGAGAAAGTGTTCGGCGTTTCCAAAGCTTGGAACGACGAGAATCCGAATACGCACATCGCAATCGTCAAAGCACTGATCCGAGCCGGAAAGTGGCTCGACGAGACCGATGACGCCGGCGTGCTGGTCAATCGGCAAGAGGCTGCCGAAATCCTAAGCATGAAAGACTATGTCGGTGCCGACGTCGACGTCATCGACAACAGCATGACCGGTACTTTCGTGTTTCAGGAAACCGACGTGCGTCCGATGCCTGATTTCAATGTCTTCTTCAAGTACTACGCCAGTTATCCGCACTACAGCGACTGCATCTGGTTCCTCACTCAAATGCGCCGCTGGGGCCAAATCAGCGAGTCGAAACCGGCGAGTTGGTATGCCGAAACCGCCAAAGAGGTTTACCAGCCGGCAATCTATCGCAAGGCCGCAGCGATGCTGGTCGCGGAAGGCAAGATCAGCAATTCAGACATTCCCGCAGACGATTACGACGGATATCGCAGTCCCTCCAACGAGTTTATCGATGGGAACGTGTATGACGCGAAAGATCCGATCGGCTACGTGAATAGTTTTGCCATCGGAAACAAAGACGATGACTCGCTTGCGAAGCAATAGGACTCGCGTGCGAAGCAATGGATCGCACACATCTGACTAACGATGAACGTTCATGCTTGGCTGACCGCCTCAGCCAAGTGTGTCCGGGAAGCGGCCGTCAAGGGTCGGGTGTTGTGGTCCGGTGCCCAATACCCGATCCGGCCGTGGATCTTTTTTCGAAGCCCGTTCGCGTTGAGCGAACTAACCAACTCATGACACAAATAACGAATCGGTTGAGGTACTAGCGAGATGAATTGGCGAGGCAAAGCGTTGAGGTTCTGCGAGATTGCGGGACTGCCGGTCCTGGAACCATTCATCAGGTTGTTGGCGGGTGAAGATCCGAAAGAGCAAATGAAGGGAATCGCTAAGTTCTTGCTGCTTCCCTTCGCGGCTGTGCTGTTGTTCTTGGGGGCTTGGTCGGCGGCCAGCAAGGCAATCGTGAGTGATAGTGCTCAGTTGCCAAGTCCCACTGCGACCTGGGATGCGGGCAAAGAGTTGTTCGCCATGCACACGGCGCAGCGCAACGCCGACGCGGCAAAGAAACAAGAGAAAGTTCAAGAAGCCGTTCAACTGATGGCTGAGGCAAATGCAATCGAGACACAAGCCGCATCGGCATCGGATTCGAACCGAGAAAAGTTGTTGGCAAACGCATTGATCTTGAAAAAGAAGGCGGTGCGTGCAGCCAACTACAAGCCGACCAGCGCACCGACCTTTGTCGATCAGATTTTCACCAGTCTGAAAACGGTCTTCTTTGGGTTCGGTATCGCAACCTTGATCGCCGTTCCTCTTGGCGTGATGTGTGGCATGAGCCCGTGGTTCAACGCGGCGCTGACACCGTTTATCCAGATTTTTAAACCGGTCAGTCCGCTCGCGTGGCTTCCCTTGGCAGGCGTTGTCATTATTTGGGCCTATAGCGGGACGAAATCGGGCGAGACCGTATTCGAAAAAGCGTTCTTGATCTCTGCCGTTACCGTTTCGTTGTGTTCCCTGTGGCCCACATTGGTCAACACCACGCTGGGCGTAGCAAGCGTGGACAAGGATTACATGAACGTGGCCAAAGTGCTGAAGCTTTCTTGGACTCAGAAGCTGTTCAAGATTGTGCTGCCGGCAAGTTTGCCGCTGATGTTTGCCGGACTGCGCATCAGCCTTGGTGTCGGCTGGATGGTTCTGATCGCGGCCGACATGTTGGCCCAAAACCCCGGGCTGGGAAAGTTTGTATGGGATGAATTCCAAAACGGCAGCAGCCTGACGTACGCACGTATCGCATTCAGTGTGATCATCATCGGACTGATTGGTCTGTGTCTGGACCGCATCATGATCTGCTTAAGAAATCTGGTCAGCTTTGGGAACCCATCGCCGGCCTAACGATGTGCCCTGGGGCAAACGGATGGAAACGGCGAAACGAATGAATCGAATTGCTATGAATCGAATCGTTTTGAATCATTTCGAATCGAATCTTTTTGTGCACCGGCAAGGAATGCCCAAAGCTCTGCCACGGATGGCTTTTACATTAGCAAATCAAAATAAGCAAACGATATGAATGCCGCAGTCCTGACTCGACCGAGCGTTGAAACCAGACTCACCGAATCCCCGCCGGCTCCGATCTTGTCGATGCGTGGCGTCTGTAAAGGATACGGCAGTGGCGCGACGCGGACCGATGTGCTTCACAACATCAACTTAAATGTCCGTGAAGGCGAATTCTTGGCGGTTGTCGGCTTTTCCGGCAGCGGCAAGACCACATTCACTCAATTGCTGGCCGGCCTGGAATTGCCCGACAGCGGCGAAATCTTGATGGACGGTAAGCCCATCACCGGACCGGACCCCGAACGCGGCCTGGTCTTTCAGAATTATTCGCTTCTGCCTTGGCTAACCGTGCGAGGCAATATCGCGCTGTCGGTCGATACCGTCTTCAAGCATTGGTCCAAAGGGGAACGCAAAGATCACATCGAAAGATTTATCGAGATGGTTGGTCTGAGTCACGCCATTCATCGGCGCCCTCATGAATTGTCCGGCGGCATGCGGCAGCGTGTATCCCTTGCTCGCACTCTCGCGATGAAGCCCAAAGTGTTGTTGTTGGACGAACCACTATCCGCTCTCGATGCCCTGACACGCAGTGTGATGCAAGAAGAGATTTTGAGGATTTGGGAGGAAGAACGGCAGACGTGCGTGATGATCACCAACGACGTCGACGAGGCCATCTTGGTCGCGGACCGCATCGTGCCTTTGAATCCCGGGCCGTGCGCCTCATTGGGTCCTGCGTTCACCGTCGAGCTGAATCGACCGCGCATCAAGACCTCGCTGAATCACAACGAACGATTCAAGGGTTTGCGAAACGCGGTGACAAATTATCTGGTTGCCGTCCGCCAAAAGTCACGCCAGGACAGCGCAGCGACTTCGGATACTCCCGCCGTGCAACTTCCCGATTTGCAACCGCAAAGCATGAAGCTGCCAAGGAAAGCAATATTGAACTCACCGGTATAGCACCGGTCGGGCTGGTCGGTTGAAAAGTCGTGATTCGTTTCGCGGCCACCCGATTCGGACCGGTCAACGAATCGAACAACAAGTAACACGAGGCAACAATCGTATATGGCTGGATACGTCGAAATGTATCGTCTAGGCAAGACGTACGACACGCAAAAGGGTCCCGCCGTGATTGTCGAGGATTTTAACCTGGACATGGATCAGGGCGAGTACGTCTGTCTGCTTGGTCATTCCGGCTGCGGCAAGAGCACCGTGTTGTCGATGGTCGCAGGTTTAAACCCGATCACCCATGGCGGGATCGTCGTTGCCAATCACGAGATCGACGGTCCAGGTCCCGACCGAGGCGTCGTCTTTCAATCACCCTGTTTAATGCCTTGGATGACGGCATTCGAAAACGTAATGCTGGGTGTCAAGCAAGTTTATCCGCATGGTACGAAGCAGGATCGGCACGATATCGTCGCGTATTACCTAACGATCGTCGGGCTCGGCGCCAGTATGCACAAGCGCGCCGCAGATTTAAGCCAGGGCATGCAACAACGCGTCGGTATCGCACGTGCGTTCGCGCTGAAACCAAAGATGTTGTTGTTGGATGAGCCCTTCGGAATGCTCGATTCGCTGACACGAATGGAATTGCAAGAAATTCTGCTTGAGATTTTGATGCGGGATCAAGTCACGACGTTGATGATTACCCACGATGTCGACGAGGCGATCTTCATGAGCGACCGAGTCGTGATGATGACCAACGGGCCGCGTGCCAAGGTCGGAAAGATTTTTGAATTGCCCTTCGATCGCCCGCGCGTCCGCGCGGACGTCTTGGATCATCCCGAGTACTACAACTATCGCGGTGACATGATCTCGTTCTTGGAAGATCAAGATCATCAAAAAATGCAAGCGGAAGTGAAACAGCACGAGGAGGCGAAAAAGGAGGCCGAAACGGCTGGCACTTGAGTGAACCCGACTGATGGAATCGTTGATGCGCCGAACACGTGTCGTGGCTGCGATGACGCATGAAATTTACACGGCCATCGTTCGTTCAGACTCGCCCTGTCCTCCAGAATTATCATGACTTTAGTATTACCAAAGTTTTCTGCCAATTCGTTTCTTTGCGATGTCAGGGCGTACGACGTCGACGGGGACTCGAGAGTTCGCCCCAGTGATGGCGAGTCGCCGCTGGACGTTGTTGCGGTTACGGTTGCCGAGTCCGGCAAGCCGAAAGTCCACTCGGGCATACAAGTTCTCGGCGATGAAGTCGTGGCATTTGGGATACCTGTCTATCGTGACGGACGTGTCGTCTCGGTCGTTGTTGTGGCGGCCAAGATGACGAACGATTTGCTGGGCGTGTTTGAAGTCTGGACCCCCGTTGGAACGTACGAGGAAGTCCGACTAACGGATGGATACTTCGCGGGCCTCGAACGTTTTCAGAATGTTTCATCGTTCATCCGTTTTGAGAAAGGATTGGGATTGCCCGGTCAGGTCTGGGAAACCCAGCGGAGTACGATTCACGACAACCTGCCGAACCATCCCGGCTTTCTGCGTTCGGCGGGGGCGTCGGCCGAAGACCTTCAGGTGGCGATCGGGATTCCAGTCGCTGCCGAGGAACTGATCGGCGTCGCCGTGCTGATGAGTGCCATGTCCACGCCGATGGCACAAGGTTTCGAAGTCTGGCAGAGCAGCAGCGAGGGATTCAGGCTTGATCAAGCTTCCTATTCGGGACTGTCGTTGGATTTGCAGTTAACTGTCGGCACCAAGCTTTCTGCCAATTCCGGTTTGCCCGGTCTCGCGGCCGAACATGGTGGGGCATCGACGACCGAAAACGAAACATTTTTGTACGCAGGTCGATCCGGTAACCCCGAGGGTCTGGCCGGTGCTTTAGCGATTCCCTTTTACCAACAGGACAAGTTGACGAGCGTTACCGCCCTGCTCTTTTAGCATGCGCCGCGAGTCTTGATGCGGAACGTCCCAACACCGCGAGATTTAGTACTGATTCTTTATTCACTGCAACCAGGTTGTCACTGGCACTCATGTCCACATCCACCCTTCCCGTCGTGACGCGATCGCCTGACTTGATCAGTCAGTTGCTGCATGAACAACAGAGTCTGACTGCGGTGGAACAGTTCAGCGCATTGCATGAACAAGGACTTCACGATCCTTCCGCTGTGCCGCTGCAATCGAAATACTACCGAAGCTTGTTGCCCGCTTCGCCACCGGCCTCGGGCCAGCAGTATGCGTTCGAGGTTGATCTGGATCAGTGCAGCGGATGCAAGGCCTGTGTGGTTGCGTGTCACACGCTGAACGGTTTGGACGAAGACGAAAGTTGGCGAAGAGTCGGCACGTTGACCATTGGCGGCGACGAACCAGCAATACAGCACGTCACAACCGCTTGCCACCACTGCGAAGACCCAGGATGTCTGAATGGATGTCCGGTTAAGGCGTACGAAAAGGATGCTGACACGGGTATCGTTCGACACCTGGATGACCAATGCATCGGATGCAAATATTGCACGATGATGTGCCCGTATGAGGTTCCGCAATACAGCGATCGCTTAGGGATCGTTCGTAAGTGTGACATGTGTCATCAGCGATTGGCGGTCGGTGAAGCACCCGCATGTGTTCAGTCGTGTCCGAACGAAGCGATCAAGATCACGACCGTTTCAAGTGAAATGGCTCCCTCGGGAAATTCGCGTTTGGCCCCTGGCGCACCCGTGTCGCGACTGACCAAACCGACCACCCGATATCTATCGGAACAAACGATTGCGTATGCCGAATCCACGCCGCAGGATATCGGTATTGACCACGTTGCCGAAAGTCACTGGCCGCTTGCGGTCATGTTAGTCGCCACCGAAGTATCCGTCGGCATGCTGGTTGTCGAACGAGCTGTCGCAATCGTGTTCAGCGGAACGGAATCGCCCGAGTTGACCCGCTGGACCGCGCTTGTGTCGTTGTTGGTCGGGATGGTCGGACTGAACATCGCCGCGCTGCATTTGGGTCAGCCACTTAGAGCATGGCGCGTTTTTCTGGGGCTACGCACAAGCTGGCTTAGCCGAGAAGCAATCGTGCTGGGAAAATTTGTTGGTTTGCTAAGCATTGCGACGGGTCTGTTATGGATGCCAGTATTCGCTGATCGGATTCCGGCGACCATCACGGATCTGATTCCGCAGTGGGCAGGCGCCGCGTTGTTGTCGCTGTCGGCTGTCGTCGGCGTTGCCGGGCTGATGACCAGTGCGATGATCTATATCGTGACGCGACGTCATCTATGGCGCCCCACTCGGACACTTTTAAGGTTTTATGGGACCGCGGCGGTCGTCGGAATCGCTGCCGTCGCCAGTCTCGGTGGCATGACCGACGGTGGGAAATTCACAACGGTTTCGTTGTTCTGGATTGCCGCTGCGGCGGCTGGTGGCAAGATCGCCTGGGAGTGGTCGATTCAGTTGAATCCACGCGGACAAGGCGACTCGTATGATCGCCGCTCGAGAAAACTCGTCGCGGCACATTTAGAGCCGATTGCGAAGATTCGACTAGCCACGGGCATCGTCGGCGCTGTTTTGCTCGCGGTCGCAGGCGTGACCGTGTTCGCATCGCCGACGCTGGCCGGTTGCGTCGGAACGATCGCAGTCGCGGCGATCTTTCTTGGCGAATTGGCAGAGCGTTGGTTGTACTTCAGCAGTGTTGTCCACGATCGAATGCCAGGAACGATGTAACCGGTGAACCTGTTCTTTGACAGACGAATTCAAGCATGAAACGAATCAGATGAGCATCGCAGACAAAGTTGACAACGGACCGGACCAAGACGGTCCGAAAGCTGGTTTTTCGCTGCCGACGCTGCTGCACGCTCGGACCGGAAAGATGACCCGCGAGTTGTTGTTGCACCCCGGACGTCACGGCCTCGGGATGACTCACGAGACGCTGGATGCCGATACGACCACCACTGCGGTCTGTGGCTACTGCGCGACCGGTTGCGGTTTGCGGATGCATCTGCGCGATGACGAAGCGGTCGGGCTGACACCCGAGACCGTGTATCCGGTCAATCTTGGCATGGCGTGTCCGAAAGGCTGGGAGGCGCTGCGGGTCTTGGACTCGGATCAGCGGGCGACGGCGCCGCTGATTCGTGGCCCCGATGGCGAGATGAAATCGGTGACCTGGGACGAGGCATTGAGTGTTTTTACGAATCGTTTCAAAGCGATCCAATCGAAACACGGTAACGACTCGGTCGCTTTCTTGAGCACCGGACAGTTGCCATGCGAAGAGATGGCGTTGCTGGGCGCGCTCGCAAAATTTGGCATGAATATCAAGCACGGCGATGGGAACACGCGGCAGTGCATGGCCACCGCGGTGACGGCATACAAAGAGTCTTTCGGTTTTGATGCTCCGCCATACACATACGAAGACTTTGAGCAAAGTGACTGCTTAGTTTTTGTCGGATCCAATCCTTGCATCGGCCACCCCATCATGTGGGAACGGGTGCTCCGAAATCGCAATCATCCCGAGATCATTGTCATCGACCCTCGACGAACCGAAACGGCGATGGCGGCGACCGAACACTTACAGCTGAAACCCAAAAACGATCTGGCTCTGCTCTATTCGATCACGCATCATCTCATCTCGCAGGATTTGATCGACGAAACCTTTGTCGAAGCTCATACGAGTGGTTTCGAGCGACTTCGTGAACACGTTTCGTTTTTTAAACCGGAATCTGTTTCCCAGTATGCCGGTGTCTCGGCTGACCAGATTCGCAAGACGGCCGAAATCATTGGTACGCGGAAAGCCGTTTCGTTGTGGTGGACGATGGGCGTGAACCAAAGTTACCAGGGAACACGAACGGCGCAAGCGATCATCAATATCGCACTGATCACCGGCAACATCGGTCGTCCGGGAACGGGGGCCAACAGTATTACCGGCCAGTGCAATGCCATGGGATCACGGCTTTGGAGCAACACCACGAACCTGTTCGGACATCACCGTTTTGAAGACGCCGGTGACCGAAAAAAAGTTGCCGATGCGGTTGGAATCGATGTTGATGAAATTCCTCACGAAGGCAGCTGGTCCTATGACCGCATCGTGGAAGGGATTCGAAACGACGAGATCAAGGGTCTGTGGGTTATCGCCACCAACCCCGCCCATAGTTGGATCGATCAGGAAGATGTTCGCGGCTTGCTGAACAAACTGGATTTCTTGGTCGTGCAAGATATGTATCGTACGACCGAGACGGCCAGGCATGCCGATCTGTTGTTGCCCGCGGCCGGTTGGGGCGAGAAAGAAGGGACGTTCATCAATAGCGAACGCCGTTACGGACTTTTGAAAAAAGTACGGAAAGCGCCGGGCAAGGCCCTCGCTGATTTCTCGATCTTTCGCGCGATCGCTCAGTACTGGGGTGTCGGCCCGATGTTCGCAAAATGGGACTCGCCGGAATCGGTTTTTCGCATCATGCAGAATGCCAGTCGCGGCACTGCCTGTGACATCACCGGCATCGATGGCTATGCACACATCGACGCTTGCGGCGGCATTCAGTGGCCGTGGACCGAAAGCGATGCCAGCGATGGTCAACAACCCTCGACTCACCGTCGACTGTTTGCCGATGGCAAGTTTTTTCATGAGTGCGGACGAGCACGACTGATGATCGATGACGTCTCGCCGTTGCCGGAACCGCCGGACGACAGCTATCCGATAATGCTGCTAAGTGGCCGCGGCACTGTCAGCCAGTGGCACACACAGACACGCACCAGTCAAAGCCCGATGTTGCGAAAGTTGTATCCCAACGAACCCTACATCGAAATGAATCCCCAAGATGCCGACACGATCGGTGTTGAAAATGGTGATCCGGTTCGTATTCAGTCCCGCCGAGGGGCCGCGGTCGCGTCGGCCTGCGTCACGCCGACGGTGGCGAAAGGGCAAGCGTTTATGCCAATGCACTACGAAGCCACCAACCAACTGACACTCCGCCATTTCGACCCCCATAGCCGACAGCCGAGCTACAAAGATTGTGCGGTAAGGATAGAGCGAATATGAATGCCAAGAAAGATTTTAGCGAAGAACAAAAACAGTACCTCAGCGGGTTTGCATTTGGCGCCGACGTCGCGCGTGCGGTCAGCGGGCTGCCGATTCTTAGCGGCAGCGGCGGACAAGCCGGTTCCACGGTCACCTTATCATCCAACGGTACGAGGATCGACGATGCGGCGATGCCGGTTGGACCCGAACGCATTGCGCTACAAGCGCAGCTCGAGACCGTGTCGGCCGGAAAAAAACTTTGCAACGAAGAGAAAGCGAAACAAGCAAAAAACCCGCTTGATATGTGGGACGAAATGCAGAGCCGCGCCGACGCGGGTGAGTTCCCCAAAGGGACCGATGTCTTTTTACAAAAATTTCACGGCTTGTTTTTTGTCGCTCCGGCACAGAATAGTTACATGTGCCGCATGCGATTGCCCGGCGGAGTCTTGCACGGTTGGCAACTGCGGGGAATGGCAGATTTGTCCGATCGCAGCGCTGGCGGATTCGTCGACGTGACGACGCGAGCGAATCTACAGTTTCGCGAAATTCCGGCCGACCAGGCCATGGAGATTTTGTACGGATTGCGTGACCTGGACGTCATTTGTCTCGGCAGCGGCGGCGATAATATTCGCAACTGCACGGCCAGTCCGTTGTCGGGAATCGACACAACTGAATTGATCGAGACGATTCCGTTGGCCAAACGGATGCACCATTACATTCTGAACCACCGCGAGATGTACGGATTGCCTCGCAAATTCAATATTGCGTTTGATGGTGGTGGCCAGATCAGTGCACTCGACGATACGAACGACATTGGTTTTCACGCCGTTGAAGTGACTCACGACCATGCATCCGAGGACCTCCCAGCCGGCGTCTATTTTCAGTTGACATTGGGTGGCATCACCGGTCACCAAGATTTCGCGCGGCCGACCGGCGTCCTGCTTAAGCCAAGTGAATGCGTCAAGGTGGCCGGCGCGATCGTTCGTGTGTTCGTCGAAAATGGCGACCGCACCGATCGCAAGAAAGCCCGCTTGAAATATGTGCTGGACGACTGGGGATTCGAAAAGTTCATCACGGCCGTAGAGAAAGAATTGGACACAACGCTCAGGCGAGTCGATGTGTCTCGGTTGATGATCCCCACCGAAGAGGACCGGATGGGACACATCGGTTTTCATCCGCAGAAACAAGTCGGACGCCAATACGTCGGTGTCGTGTTACCCGTCGGACGAATCACCAGTGATCAGGCTCGTGGTCTAAGCAGTATTGCCGAGACGTATGGTAACGGTGAGTTGCGATTTACCGTGTGGCAAAACGTCCTGATTCCGAACATTCGCGATGCGGACGTCGATGCGGTCAAGCGAGAGCTAGATTTGCTTGGGTTGGGCTACGAAGCGAGTTCGTTTCGCGCCGGATTGGTGGCTTGTACCGGTAGTGCCGGTTGCAAGTTCGCCGCTTCCAATACCAAGGCACATGCCATGACGATTGCCGAAGTTTTGGAAAACCAATTTCAATTGGATCAGCCGCTAAATATTCATTTGACCGGCTGTCACCATAGTTGTGCACAACATTACATCGGAGACATCGGGCTGCTCGGCTGCAAAGTCGAACAAGGCGACGACATGGTCGATGGATACCACGTGCATCTCGGTGGTGGATGGGGCCAGAGGCAGGGAATCGCCAGATTGTTGTTTTCCTCGGTCGCCTTTGACGACATTCCACCGCTGCTCGCAACCATCGTGGGGAACTACTTGGAACGACGCGAGCCCGACGAAACCTTCGTGCAATATGTGGGACGACATAGTGACGATGCATTAAAGGCGATGGTCGCCGTCGCTACTTAAGGAAATCGTAAAACGGAAACGAAGAGTTTAGGCCTCTGCACGGATTGTTTTAGCCTTAGAAACTATTAAATCTGCTAAACCGATAAGACTTGAAAAAATCTATGAGTAGCTTCATTCCAGATTCGGCACCCTTCTCGCAAGAACAGCGAGCTTGGCTGAACGGCTTCTTTTCGGGCCTGATGGGAATCCAGCCCGGTATGGCACCTGGTGAAGCGATCGCCGCCGCGGGGATCGTTACTGAGACTATCGGTCCGTCGACGGATGAATCCGACGAAGAGGACTTTCCGTGGCACGATTCGGCGCTGCCGATCGTTGACCGGATGGAAATGGCTGACGGCAAGCCGTTGAATCGGCGGTTGATGGCAGCGATGGCACAACTGGATTGTGGGTCCTGTGGTTACCTCTGCGAAACTTACAGCGACGCGATCGCGTCGGGTGAAGAATCTAACTTGACGCTTTGCAGCCCCGGCGGCAAAGAGACCAAACAGATGATCAAAAAGCTGCTAAAGGAAGGCGGCGGTGATGTCAACGGAAAGCCATCCACCAACGGCACATCGGCCAAGCCGACGGGGTGGTCACGACAAAATCCACTGGAGGCCAAGCTAATCGAATCCAGGCCCCTGAACCGTGAGGGGTCTGCGAAAGATACACGTCATGTCGTGATTGATCTTTCAGGATCGGACCTGACGTACCATGTCGGTGATGCCCTGGGCGTGTATCCGACCAATTGTGGCGAACTGGCCGCGATGATCATCGATCGCATTGCTGCCGACCCCAATGTCCCGGTTCAAACTCCGCTGGGTAACAATAAACCGCTTCGCGAGGCGCTCTGCGAGGACTGTTGCCTAAGAGATCCATCGGACGAATTGCTCGAGTTAGTGCTTGCGCAGGCTATCGATCCCGAGGCCAAGCAAACGTTGACCGAAATGTTAGAGGACGGTGTTCCCGAAGGCGTGGATGTCCTTGATATTCTGGAAAAAGGCAGCTGTTCGACGTTGACCGCGACTGAAGTGATTGAGACGCTTGAGCCATTGAACCCAAGGCTCTATTCGATCGCCAGCAGCATGAAGAAAGTGGGCGAGCAAGTTCACTTGACGGTCGGCAAAGTCTGCTATGAGCGGGACGGTCGACTCCGCAAAGGTGTCGCCAGTACGATGTTGGCCGATCGGCTCGATCAAGGAGCAACGGTTCGTGTCTTTCCTCAAGCGAACCACGGTGGATTTACCGTACCTGAAGATACAAACAAGCCAATCATCATGGTCGGGCCCGGTACCGGGATCGCGCCGTTCATGGCTTTCCTACAAGAACGTGAGGCAACGTCATCCAGCGGTAAGAACTGGTTGTTCTTCGGTGATCAACGACAGTCCCTGGATTTTCTATACGAAGATGAACTTCAGGCGTACCGGGAAAGTGGGCTGTTAACCCGATTGGACGTAGCGTTCAGCCGCGACGGTGACCAAAAGGTGTATGTTCAAGATCGTATGCGAGAAAACGCGGCCGAGTTGTGGCAGTGGCTGCAAGACGGCGCGTGCTTCTTTGTGTGCGGCGACGCTTCAAGAATGGCCAGCGATGTCGATCGAGCACTGAAACAGATTGTTGCCGAACAAGGCGGTATGGACGAAACAGATGCGATTGCATTCGTCGAAACGATGTCGAAAGAACATCGCTATGTTCGTGACGTTTACTGATCGCTAGTGTCGCGAGGTTTATCCTCGCTTGGTTTCCGTTGTGGGACAGGTGGATTACGGCTGCAACACGCCATCGGTGCGTTTGGTGTCACGCCTTGTAGCCGCAACGATTTCGTCTCGTGCTGCGGGCGACAGCCAAGCGTGTTCGATGGCCAGGTCTGCCGCCTCGACACTGTCTTGGACCAGATACATCGGGACTCCAACGTTTGCTGCTTGAGAGACGTATTGATCCACCCGGGCGTCATGATCGCTGGCGAAATTGGGGGTGATGTCGCGAATGAAGATTCCCGCAATGCGATCGGGGAATTCGGTCGCTGCGGTTGCGTACAATCTGGCATCCTCCTGTCCCGAATCGCCGACCAGAATGAACGGCAAGTGGCTAAATGTTTTGATAAGGCGTCTTGCTTTGTCAAGCTTGTGATCATGGCCCGATTGCAAAAATTTGTTGTCATCAAATCCGAGGTCTCGTAGCAGCAAGGGGCCTCGAGGGATTGCGTTCAATTCAAGGAAGTCTTCTAGCAGGTCGTATAGGTTCCATGGTGAGCTGGAAATATAGAAGATAGGGTTGCATGGATCGCCATTGGGATAGCCTTGCATATGCTCGTACAGTTTGGCGACTCCATCGAGAGGCGCACGTGTCCGAGCGTTTCCAAAAAATGTCAACTTCGCCATCGTTGCGAGATCCGTTGCTCCGGTATGCAAGATCGTGTCGTCAACGTCACTAATGATGGCGTATTTAGCATCCGCAGGCACGGCTAACACACGGCAAGTTGTTCGATGAAGTTGCCGTTGACCTTGTCGATGACCGACGATCCGAAGGCTTGCAGTGTCCCATAAGGAATCTTCAAGAGGGCGGTGTCGTGGTAAAGTCACGTGGAAGTAGCCTTCCGCATCGCTGGTGGTGACCGCGTTTTGTCCGCCGAATGTGGCTTCGATGTCGACGCCAGGAACTTCGTCGCTGGCGAGACGCTGGATCGTAAGCGTGAGATTTTCGAACCATCGGTCGTTATCAAAATCCGGATTGATTGGCGGATTCGTGAGGACGCGACCATGCAAATGGACCGTGTCCGCAGACGCATAACCCATGTACGGTTGGATCTTGGGGATTCCCTCGCGGCCGAGACGTTTCCGGATGCGACGGATGCCCGCATCAATGACGTCATCCGTTGCGGATGCGGTTCGAGTCAACCAGTGCTTGAAGTGATCATGCCAATCCGATCCGGCTGTAACTCTCATGATGATTCGCTTTGTTGTCGCGTAGTCAGCGGACGGAACGATCGGCCGCGGACGAGTTTGAAATGGCGGATGAACAAACTCATCCCGAATCTGCCGTCACTGTCGGTGCGGCGTCGTCTGATGCGTTTGCGCGATCGTGACGGCCTGACAGAAAGGCTGTTGTGCGTGTCCGCAACTTTTCGCGGATAAGGCGATTTGCGAATAAGGCAATCCGCGTGCCAAGCTAGGTAATAAGCAATTCATGTCGGATGCATCGCCAACCATTGGGTTGAAATAGCACGGAATTATGGGTCGCCCAAACCTCTCGCTCGCGAATGGGCCGGGTGCTCGTGATCTGCTGTCGAACGAGGGTTTCCAGCTTTGCCCAGATCACCGAACGGTCGATCACCAAGTGGTCGGGAATCGATAACTCTGCGCGATCAACGGACGCCATTACATTCAATTCGCTCGCCAATCGACCAACAATCGGCGCCATTCGCCTGGCAAGCGGGACCGCAGTGGTCACTGGACAGACCGAAACGAGCCGATGAAAGTCACGGTGGTCGGTATGTGCGAGCGCCGACCGTACGATCCAGTCCCCAAAGCTGTGAGCGACAATCGAAACGTGGTCATCGGTCTCGTCGATCGTTCGAGCAAGCGACTGTGTCACAACGTCGAGATCGCTGAAGACGCGTGGGTAGTCCCAGCGGATAATACGGTCAAAATCGGTTCGTAAGTAACGTTGCAGCGGAATCATCATCCATGCCGGCGACATGAATCCGGGTATCAAGATTAGAGTTCGAGTCGGCATCGTGTTTCTCTATCGTCGTGCATCGCCCACCGAACGTACCGCCAAGGTGTACCGCAAAGATATACCGCAAAGTTTGGGCCGGTAAATTATCTTGTTGTCGACGCCTCACCGATGTACGAAAAAAGTGGTGGTTGGCATCACAGGCTTTAGCCTTCATTGGCGACTTCAATCGCGTGATGGCGAGGCCGCAACCGAGTCTGCTTTGGGGGTTTTGATCACCTCACTTGTCGTGCTGCTTTGGCAAGTTGGTGCCACGCCGCTTATGGCTCACCGCACTTCACTGTATTTTGGGCCCGCTGACGTACATGTTGTCGGTCACCACAAACCTCAAGCGAAGTTGCTGTGCTCGACTGATCCCGATTCTTGGCGTCGCTCGTACTTTGACATCGGAGTTAGCGTGTGTCTCGGCAATCATGATTTCGCGATCACGCGTCAAATCTTTGTGATCATCATCTCGGTCGACCGCTAATGCTTGACACAACATTGCCGGTCCACGTGTCAGACGCCTGGGGTCATCCAGTCCGCGGTTCTGTTTCATTCGATCAACACCCCAAATGGGTTCCAAAGCTCGAATCAGAACAGCGCTGCCGCGTCCGGCCTTTTCGGTGACGGCATTCATGCAGTACTTCGCGTGAATCGGATAGACGTAAAGTGTTCCTGGTGGCCCGAACATGGCGGCATTGCTGATTGTTTGGCCCCGCGAGCTATGGCTGGCCAGATCACGCTGGGCCAAATAGGCTTCCGTTTCGACGATCAGGCCGCCAACCCATTCGCCGTCAATTTGCCGTACAAGTGCTTTGCCCAGTAGTTGCCGAGCGACTTGTTCGGGTGAGCGATCATAGAATGATCGCGGTAATCGGTTACGTTTCGCAGGAAGTTTCATGACAATCGATCAAACTCGAGTTCTTGCCGCCCGTTGGGTCGTTCCCATGGTGGGCGATCCCATTCATCGTGGATGGGTTCGCGTGGCAGGGGAAGAGGTCGTCGAAGTGAATCGAGGCGTTCCTCCTTCAGCGGCGATTGATTTAGGCGACGTCGCATTGCTGCCCGGACTCGTCAACGCGCATACGCACCTTGAATTCTCTGATTGCCGGCATCCAATCGGTCACGTCGGCATTGCGTTAAGTGATTGGATCGCAGAAGTCGTCTCGGCCCGAGGCGCCACGACGCCCGAGCAGAAACAGAAATCAATCGTCGCCGGGCTGACGCAATCACGTGATGCAGGTGTCCGGTTGATCGGCGAAATCACGACGCCGCCATGCGAGTACCCCGATATTTCCGCCGGCCCCACACTGGTCACATTCGCTGAAGTCTTGGGATTGAGCGAATCGCGTGCGCAAGATCGATATCAAGCCGCGGTCGATCACAATCTTGCACATCGGCACGGCGCGTGGAGTCCGCACTCACCGTATTCGACGACGGCTGACTTGGTGTGCCGCTGTGTTCAACAAGCGTCGTCGATGGGGCGACCGGTGGCCATGCATGTCGCCGAATCTGCTGATGAACGAGAACTGATCTCAGAGGGAACCGGGCGAATCGCCGACGCGCTGAAACGAATGGGCGTCTGGCGTGACGATTTGTTTCCCTGGGCAGGTGAAGGTTTCGGTCCATTGATCGACACACTTGCCCAGGCACCGCGTGCGCTATTGGTCCACGGGAATGATTTGCAAGACAGCGAAATCGAACGTGTCGCGTCACACCCGAATTTGTCGGTCGTCTATTGTCCTCGGACGCACGCTTTTTTTGACTATCCACCGCATCCGGTGGGGCAACTGATCAAGCGAGGAATCCGGGTTGCGTTGGGTACGGATTCACGAGCGAGTAATCCAGATTTGTGTTTGTGGAAGGAAGTGCAGCACTTGCTGAACCATCGTGGCGATTTGCCGCCGGACCAGGTGTTGGCGATGGCGACATTCAACGGCGCCGAAGCGCTCGGTCTGAGCCAGTTCGGTCGTATCGCTGCGGGATGTCGTCCCGGTTTGGGTACCGTCGCGACATCGGCAACACGGGTCGAGCAACTGTGGCCATCGCTGGCGACCTGCGAATACGTGCCACTGTTGCATCACGAAATAACTTAATCAGCCGGTGTTGATTCCGACCTGCAACCCGTCGGGAGCATAGATACTGCGTCCGCCATCGATGGGCAAGCAAACACCGGTGACGAAGTCATTTTCGCATAAGAATTTGACGCCGTGCGCAACATGATGAGCGGTTCCAACCTGGCCGACCAATGTGCTGGCCGCGATTTTATTGCGATGGGCATCGGTGACATCATCGGCCAACATGACGGGGCCCGGTTGTATACAGTTGACACGAATCTTGCGATTGCGGCTTGCCAGTTCGACCGCGAGCGACCGGGTCATGACTTCAACGGCGCCTTTGCTAGGAAAGTATGCGGCGTGATCCATGTACGGCCGGACGGTCGCCCAGTCGCCGATGTTGATAATCGAACCGCCCGTTTCCTGTTCCGCCATGCGAAGTCCGGCGGCGCGGGCTGTCATGAAAGAACCCATCAAGTTGACATCGTGGTATCGCCGCATTTCGTCGGCGGAGATTTCTTCCAATTTTGTCGGTGACCAGATGGCCGCACTATTGACCAAGATGTCCAACCGGCCAAAGTGCCCGTGCGTATCGGCCACAATCTTTTCGGCGACCGTTTCATCGTCCAGCGACCCGTGAGTCACGATGACATCGGTATCAAAATCCTGAGCGATAACACCGGCTGCTTCTTCGGCCTCGTCGATGCTGTGGTTGGCGTGCAGCGCCAGTCGGCATCCAAGCCCGGCAAGCAGGACGGCGATCTCGCGACCGACGCGTGGCGAACCGCTGCCGGTGATCAAAGCGACCGGGGACCGATGTTGGAACACGTCATGGATATACGGCATCGCAAAATCAGCTCGAGTTTATAAGAATTTCGAAAGTGCATCACCGCGCGCCGCTCTCGCGTCAACCTTGGCAACCGTTTCCGCGTCTTCGATTAGCGGCGGCGCGTGGTGTGGTTTGATCCTGGCATCGATCACCAGTGATCCAACGCATCCCCAGTGTTTGTGCAGGGTTGTTGATCCCACACCATCAACATCGACCGCCGGATTGCTGCGGGTAAACGTGACCCACAACCAATTTGCAAATGATCTGGCGGCAAAATCACTGTCATCGACCAACGTGATCATGGGAAACTGGTTGATCGGGTCATCGGTTGAAATTGACTCGGCAAATTGTTTAAGCATTTCGCGGTCGTCCGGATCGCGACATGCCGGCGATTGAACGGCCAAGACGCCAGGCATCACGATCTTGGCATTGATAAATCGATCGGGCAAACGTAGATCCGATGGGATTTCGGTGGGCAGTGTTCGCGTCGCCGATCCGGTGGCTGCGATCACCAGCTTTGATCCTTTGTTGAACCCGATCCCGCTATAGTCCAGCGTGTCAATCGTCGTTTGCGTTTGGAAGTGCAAGTCGCGGCGCCAATCAACTCGTGACAAAATGTGTCGAAGGAACGATTCAATATCGTGGATGTCAAGTTCGCCGGATGGATCATCGGTGATCCACAAATACTTTGCCAATGAAAGTTGGCCGTTACCCAGGATCGCACTGGCCTGAGTCAACAGTTCTTGCGGCTCGGCCGAGTTTAAATAGGGCATATAGCGTTCACTGCCAATCGCCAGTAACAGCGGATGCACACCTGCCGCATCGACCGCGTGAACCGCCTTCACACCAGGGATCACCGAAGGAATGATCGGATCGGTTAACTCGTGAATCAATTGGCCGAACGTTGTGTCCTCTTGCGGAGGTCGCCCGACCACGGTGAACGGCCAGATTGCATCGTCGCGGTGCCAGACATGCTTGACGTTCATCAGCGGAAAGTTGTGTTGCAGACTGTAATATCCTAAATGATCGCCGAAGGGGCCTTCTGGTTTCGTTTGAGCCGGATCAATGTCGCCGACAATGGCGAAATCAGCATCCGCATAAACCGGCGCATGATCACCGCGGATCATTCGCGTGCGCCGTCCTGCCAGCGCGCCGGCAAACGTCAATTCCGTCAATCCTTCGGGCAGCGGCATCACGGCGGCCAAAGACATCGCAGGCGATCCACCCACCGTAATCGCCACGCGCAACGACTCGCCGCGATCCAGCGCGGCGCGGTGGTGCACACCGATGCCGCGATGGATCTGGTAATGCAATCCAACTTCGCGGTCGGTCACATATTCGTTGCCGGACAACTGGATTCGGTACATTCCCAAGTTGACCCGCATCAGGTTTCCGGCATCGGTCGGGTCGTCACTTAGCACTTGCGGCAGCGTTACAAAACCGCCACCGTCACGCGGCCAGCACTGGATGTTAGGCAATTGTGACAATGCGCATGATCGAGTTTGTACGGCCCCCCAACGAACACGACGCGGCAGCATTCGCAAGGCCGTCATCGGTACGCCGGCATACCGCATGGGCCGTTTAGGCAGCGCCGACGGATCGATTTTCATCTCGATCAATCGGCGCACCGATTCCAATGTGTCTCGAAATAGATAGCGTGCTTGTTCAAGAGAGGCAAACAAATTCGATGCCGCCGGGAAACTGCATCCGCGTACGTTTGTGAACAGCACCGCAGGCCCATCCGACGCGTAGACTCGCCTTTGGATCTCGGCCATCTCCAGATAGGGATCGACTTCGTCGTCGACCTGGATCAACCGACCTGCCGCTCGGAGGTCTTCGACCACGTCTCGGGTACTGCGGTGCTTCACGAGTGGATTGTCAATCAAGCAGGGGGGTGAATCAGGTGGCAGGCAATGTCCAGGTGCGGACAACGTCGTGGGCGGCCCGACCCGGATTGCAGGCGAGTCGATTGGGGCGTCTCGCGGTCCGATCAGGTCCACAACCAGATCAATCGGGTCTGCGAGCGGATCGATTCGGTCACGCCGACTTTACGCGGGTAGGATAACCGCGATCGGAGCGCTAGACTAACGGCCCACGGATTGTTCACTCGCAGAAAAGCTGGAAAGTATGTTGGAAAGCCTGCCATTGCCCTCGCCAAAGCTGGAAGCCATTCCCGCCGGTACCCTTGCTGATACGGAAGTCATCGTTGCCGGATTGACCCAAGACGGGACCTTGTCCGCGACATTGGCGAAACTTGACGCCGAATGCGGCGGCGTGATTTCACGTTTGGTTCAGTCTGGCCAAATCCGTGGCAAGGCGGGTGAGATGACGATGATCGCGCTTGCCGCCTTAGCTGACTCTTCACCGCCTGACGCCGATCCGTTACCGGCCGTCGTTTTGGCGGTCGGACTTGGCAAAGAGGCCGCGGCGGCCGACGACGATCCAGAGCGTCGCCGGGCGATGGAACTTTCGGCCGCCGTGATTCGAAAGCTGGCCGACCGGCCACGCGGCAGCATCACCATTGCACTTGCGGAATCTTTTTCGTCCGCTGCCCATGACGTCCTTGTCACAGGAGCTTTGCACGGGTGCGAGGGACAAGCGATCTATCAAGACGAAGCCGCGCTCATCGTGCCCGATGTGATTCGGTTCAGCGGCATCACGGACGAGGCGCTGCAGCGAGGCCGAGTCATCGGGGACGCGATCAACCAAACACGGCGATTGGTGAACGAACCGCCCGCGGTTATCTATCCAGAAAGCTTTGCGGCAAGGGCGACCGCGTTGGCGGATGACGCCGGACTGACGATCGAAACCTGGGACGAGAAAAAACTGGATGAGGAGGGATGCCGCGCGATCCTGGCGGTCGGCCGCGGATCCACTCGCCCGCCCCGTCTGGTCATCATGCGTCACGATGGCGGCGGATCGGAACCACCCATCGCCTTGGTCGGCAAAGGCGTCACGTTTGACAGTGGCGGTCTGTCGCTAAAGCCCAGCGAAGGGATGGTCGCGATGAAGTGTGACATGGCCGGGGCCGCAACGGTCGTGGGAGCGATGTTGGCGCTCAAGCGACTGGGCGTCAAACGCAATGTGATCGGGCTTTGTGGATTGGCCGAAAACATGGTCAGCGGTGACAGTTACAAACTGGGCGACGTGATCGAGACGCGCAGTGGCAAAACGATCGAGATCATGAACACCGACGCGGAAGGCAGAGTGGTTTTGGCTGACACGTTGGACGTGGCAATCCAGTTTCAACCCAGTGCGATGATCGATTTGGCAACTCTTACCGGTGCATCGCTGGTGGCACTGGGGACCGAAGTGGCCGCATTGATGACCAACAACTCAGCACTCTGTGACGAAGTCATTCGCGTCGCCGACAACGAGGGCGAGCGTGTTTGGCAACTGCCGATGCATCGCTTTTACAACGAACAAATCAAAAGCAAGGTCGCCGACATCAAGAATACCGGTGAGGGTCGATTCGGCGGAGCGATAACTGCCGCGAAATTCTTAGAGAATTTTGTCGGGGACGTGCCGTGGCTGCACATGGATATCGCCGGACCGGCGTTCTCGGATCAACCCAAGCCGCATCGGGATGCCGGTGCGACCGGGGTGATGGTCCGAACGTTGGTTCGTTGGATTGAGGATTCCGCGGCCCACTAGGCGAATCGAATTCGCCGGGCTGGCGAACCGCATTTGAATGGGCAAGTAACCATTGGGACGACGTCGGCGTGTGCCGCGATGCCGCCGTTTGCGTCAAGGCTCGCAGTGGCTACGCTTTGGCTACGCTTTGGCGCCGGGCCAGAACTTTTTCCACTTGCTGTCGCCGCTCTTGGCGGACCCCTCATCGGCTGCGGCGGCATCTTGATTGCCATGCAGTTTGTGCGCTAGGTCACGAATCGCCGTCGTGATCGCGGCCTTGGGTGCCTGCACGATCAGCGGTACACCGTTGTTGCGGACTTCGACCATCGTGCGATAATCGTTAGGCAGCAATGCAAAGATCTCGCGTCCGAGCGACTCTTTGGCTTTCTTTAAACTGATTTGTCCCGAGTCCAACCCGGCTCGATTGACGACGATTTCGACTTTGCTCTGCAAACCCTCAATCTCTTCAAAGCTCATCATCAGTCGTACGACGTTGCGCAGGCATGGGAGATCCAACTGGGTGACCAGCAGAACTTTGCTCGCGCTTTCAATCGCGGCCATATCCACAGAGCTGTACGTTTTCGACAGATCAACGATCAAGTGTGTGAAAGATGCCTTCAACAGGCCGATCACTTTGCGCAGGCTCTCTTCGGTGATCGAAAGCGTGTCGTGCAATTCGACCGGCCGAGGCAGCAGGTACAATCCGCTGCTGTGCTTGGTCAACGAACGCTTCAGCAGTTGAATATCCAGTCGCGAGATGTTTTGAACCACATCGGCAAGCGTGTAATCGGGGATCGCGTCCAAGAACACGTCTGCATCACCGAGCGCAAGATCCAAGTCCAGCAAGGCAACACTGTTTTGCGGGTTCTCGGCAAGGACGCACCCGAGGTTAACTGCGGTGCTGGTTGTTCCAACACCACCGGTTGCACCCGCAACCGCGATGACTTCGCATGATCTTCCACCACCGTCGCTGGCGCCGAATTTCTGTTGGCTGACGCGTCCCAGCGCACTGGACAAGTCCTCGTGCGAGATCGGCATGGTCAAGAATTCACGTGCACCGGCCCGAATGGTCCGCAGGATTTGGTGTCCGTCGGTGTTCTCGCTGGCTGCCAGGATCGCGGTGTCTGGCGCGTCGTTTGAAAGTCGCTGAATTAGCTCGATCGCACGTTCAGGATCGGTGTCCAACGCGATCACGCCCACGTCGGGCGCGGTTTGTTCAATGACGTCAGGAAAAAACTCGTATCGCGAACAATCGGCTTCCAACCAAACCGTGTCCATCGACAAGAGCATCGATTTAACGGATTCACGATTGGTGTCATTGGGGTCAACCAATGCAATGCGAAGCACGTTACTCATAGTGAAAACAATCCAATCAGTACTTGATGTTCAGCCGATGGGCTTATCACATTGTCCAACGAGCATGCCGCCGGGACGACCGGCGGCTGCCTCGCATCAAACGTTTTAGATCAAAAACTGGGCTGTGAAATGATCACGCCTTCGCCGACGATTGCGGGTTCAGCACCCGGAACGATGGCACCGGGCGGGATGATCGACCCGGGCTGCCCGTGGCCGGCTGCCGGCGTGTAACCGTCACCGATCACGCTGCATCCGTCGCCACCCAGCAAGTTGGGCACTTCGATGTGTCCGTTGATATACAGGTCATGATCGTTAGGCGACATCGAATTCAGACCTGGGCCACCGGCGGGCACTTCGTGTGGGTCCATCGCATCGACAAGTTCAGGCGTGACGGTGATCAGCAATTCGATGTCATTGCGGCGTTCGGTCACTCGGCGGAAAAAGGTTCCGATGTAGGGAAGTTCGCCGAGCAATGGTGTTCCGCGAGTGACAGCTTCGGTACGGCTTTGCAACAAACCGGCGATCGCAAAGGTTTGACCCGCTTGCAGTTCGACGGCGGTTTCGACGTAACGCTGCGTGAACGCCGGCACGAGAATACCACCGGAGTTGATCGAACGTGAATCATCAGGCTCTTTCACTTCCGGGCGAACTTCCAAACGGATGCGGCCGGGACCGACGACGAACGGCAGAAAGTCGACCGACGTGCCGAACTCTTCAAAGTTAATCGTGACGGCACCATCGCCGGCCGGAATGATGTACGGGACGGTACCACCGACGGTGAAACGGGCTGGACGTCCGTGGGTCGCGACCACGGTCGGTTCGGCCAACATTTTCAGCAAGTCTTGTTGACGCAGTGCGGTGACCAGTGCTTCGAAGTTGGCGCTGCCGCTGTAGATTCGGTTGGTCGCTTCAACGGCACCCGGCTCCAGGCCGGCGAAAGTTGACGCGTTGGCATCGACCAGACCCACGACGCCCGAGGCGAACAGCGAGTCACCGTTGATCACGCCCCAGTCGATTCCCAGGTCGCGAAGCTTGGTTCGCGAGACTTCCATGATACGTGTGTGCAGCAAAACTTGCTGAACACCGACGACCTGAATGTTGTTCACGACGGTGGTATAGAACTGTTCGACGATCGCAACAGCACGGTCGACGTCGTCGACGCTGGTGACATAACCCGAGATAATCGCGCTGCTGTTGACCGGCATTACTTTCAGTGCGGCCAGCGGCAACTGCGAGCTCAGGATGCCTTCGACTTCACGAGCATCCGCGTGCACGGTGATGTCAACGGTGTACTGTTTGTCGTTGGTGTCCCACATGTTCACCTGAGTGGTGCCGGGGGCCTTGGCAAAGATTTGCAATTGATTTTGCGAAACGGGCGTCGCACCAATCACTTCTTCGTTGTGCACTTGGAACTTCGGGATTCGCTCATCCAACGTCAGAATGCGGCTGCTTTTGACGAGCATCTCGAGCCGCTCAACCGACTGAGAAATCTCGTGGTTGACTGCGGAAGTACTCGATACCAGTTGGACCTGGCCGTACTCGGCCGCGGCCTGGTTCGCGCCCACTGCCGCCACAACAGCAGCCAGCAGGAATGACGCGGCGCTTCTCGTCGTCGGTCGGAACGTTTTCATCGCGATTGCATCCTTGCGGAACCAATTCTCGAATCCGTCCGAGAACGTGAGTGACGCGTTTCAAGCATTCAAGCCTGAGACGATCACATGGTCCGTGCGAGTAACAGTGGTAAGTTCAAAAAATAGGTCACGTCGTTGGCATCGAGTGATGGCATCACCGCGTCGGTGAAGACGCGACGATCACGGTCCGCCAAAAACGTTAAGTCAATTGCTCGGGTAACTGCGGCCCGTTCCGCGGCCCGATGTCATCGGGTTTCCGGAGCCTGCCGTTGATGTTTGGCCGCCTTGGAAGAATGGACTGTCTTCTCCCGACAGATAGCCGTACTCGTCATCTTCACCAGCGGGGGCTTCGTCGCGGCCGCTTTGCAGTGGGCCGTCCGTTAGTTCTTGGTCTTCAAGATCGCCGGTCAATCCGCCTGTCTGATTGACGATCCGCGGCACAGAACTGCCTTCGGTGAACTCGTATTCGATCATTTCGCCGTTGACCATTTTGACCATCCGCCACGTGTTTCGTTTCGGTGCGGGGGTTTCAACAACGATGTCGTCTTCGTCGCTTTGTTGTGCGGCCAACAATGCGGCTTGTTTTTGTTCTTGATAATCGGCCAGCCATGTCATGAATCCGGCAGCCGAGTCGCTGATTTCTTGATCGTCAACGGTGTCGGGATAGTCCCCAGGAGCACCCAGGCTGAGCGAGAGTTTGCCCAGCTCGCGAGCATAGTTCCAAGCCTCGTTGTCCGCCTTGCGAATCAACAACGAAATGGTGCGAGGTGCATATCCGCGACGTTCTTCGTCGTCCTCTTTGCGTTTCGTTTCACCGTCGATCGCGAACACGCGGACGCCGGCCAGCACGGTCTTTAACATCGTGCGTGGGATGACTTCGCTTTTCTTGAAGTACCCGTTCACATCGACGCGGTCGCCTTGTCGAACCAGGCTGGCGATTCCGTTTTCTGAATCTGCTTTCATCGAAACAACGATGAACCCTTTAGGAACGATGACTGCGTCTTTGTCAGCGATCAGCTTGACCGGCAACACTGGCTCACCGGCGTAAAATGCTTGTTTGGCGTACTGGCCTTCCAGTGTCGCGATGTCATTGGTTGCACCCTCGGGCACTTTGTCCGCAGGCCATTGTTCCAGCCGTATCTTTTCAGCGGTGATCTCCTCATTTCCGGCGATGGCCTGAGCGGTTACGAAAATCTCAACCGTTTCGAGAACATTGCCGGTGTTCTGGGCCTGCATCCAACGGCTAACCCCGATCGCGGCAATGGTTCCGCAAACGCACGCAAGCAGCAGAAAGAGTGATTTATTTCGCATGACTTTGGTCACATTTGAAAAGTGATGGCGGCGCTACTTTCGAGCGGGCAACGCCAGTTGGAATACGACGCATCTGCGAAGCAACCCGACTCACAGAGGTTTTCGGTGTATCAAGTGGTATCGCTGCAACCCGTAACGTCAGCGGGCTAATGTCCATGTGACCGGCACGGTTTGCTTAGAGCTGCTGCAGTGCCTAGTCGTTGCAGTTTTCCAATTGCTGCTTTTACCAGCCGCCGGACTTAAGACATCATTCCGGCGAAGGCGAAGTACGCGATTGAGCCGATTGCCATGGGGATTCCGTAAGGCAACAGCTTCATCGTTGGCTTACGTTCCCGGGCGATTGCGGCCAATTTGGACGGATTTCGGATCGTTTTCCACTCTTCGATGATCTGGCGAGCCATCGCGTAGTGTTTGAACCAGTTGCCGCTCATGCCGATCATCACAAGAGCCATGATTCCGCCGACAATTGCGGTTGCCGCGAATGCTTTCAATGTCACCATGGCGCCCAACCAGGCGCCGACACCGGCCAGCAGTTTCACGTCACCGGCACCCATGCCGCCGACATTTCGTAGGACGAGCAATAGCACCATACCGACGATGGTTCCGGTCAGGCTCCAGCCCAAACCACTGAACCCGCTCTCGATCGTCCAGTGAATCCAGCCACAAACGATGAAGGGAAAGGTTAGCCAGTTAGGAACCTTCAAGATCATTCCGTCGATGACCGCAGCGACGACCAAAACGGCTGCGACGAACCAAACGATCCAATTCTCTGCGATGGCTTGAAAAACGATGGCCATAATTCTCTTCCCCGTATTTGGTAACGCGAATCGGATTCGCGGATGTGTGCGGATAGGTAGTGGTTGGGCAGCGTGCGACCCGCCCGGATTTGTTTGCTTAGCGGTTTAGCGTGGTCCGATCATCCAACTGAACATGGCGAACAGCAGCGTGACCAAGCAACACGAAAGTTGCCAAGCGTAGGCGGCGGCGTCGGCTGGAAGTAGCGGATAATTCATTCGATCATCTTGAAGGGTTTGGTATCTCAACGCGTTCCGATGGCGACCGAGATATGGTCGCCACCGGAAAAGCGTTAAGACAGCAATGGGATTCGACTTTGATGCAGCGACTCCGGCAAGAACTTTCGCGCCACATCAAAATCGATCGCTGAACTAGTTAGTTGTGCCCGAAAGGCTGTCGCTAACTTTCTTGAACTTCTCTTCTGCTTTGCTGCCCAGAGTACCGACGGTACCCAAGCAAACGACGACGATCAGAGCGAGCATCACGGCGTACTCAACAGCTGTTGGTCCATCTTCTTCTTTCAGGAACTCAACAACGCTATTTGCGAACTTATTCATATCTATCTCTCCTCGAATGAGGTGCTACCGATGAGGTCACACTCTCGACGATGACTAACGGGCCAACTCGACGTGAGTTGGTCCAACAGTGGGGGCAGCCTCGTCTCCGACGTTCGTTGACATGCCTTGGTTTCCCTTGGCAGCCCGGCAATCCTGAGGAACAAGATCTGTCATCCCGAAAGACAACGTTTCAGATTCCCACGGACCCGTAGCTTTGCGTGCCGACCTCTCGGCCGGTTTGCCTTTGTCAAGAGCAAGGCTGACCGGGCATCACCGTCACGCAAAAACGCTCAGGAGACATCCGGCAGCGGACCGAACACCGATCCGCTCACTCTCTACGTGAAAGGTACGACAAGAATCTGATGAGTCAAAAAAGTCGGATCAACGAAGCATTGACGTTACGGCAATCAGTCCGAACGTACCGGTTGTCCGGGTTAGGAGTCCCATGGCGCGAATGCGCACCCAGATTAGTTAGCCGAAACGGCTAACGAGGGGATGGTCTTGGGTAAGAGAAGCGCACCAAGAGCGGCTAGACTAACTGATCAAACGTCCAAGTTTCGCACATCAAGCGCATGCTTTTCGATGAACTCGCGCCGCGGTTCGACTTTGTCGCCCATCAACAGGCGGAACATTTCATCGGCGGCGCCCGCGTCGGTCAAATTCACCTTGATCAGTGTTCGGTTGGCGGGATCAAGAGTGGTCTCGCGAAGTTCCTCGGCGTTCATTTCGCCCAGTCCTTTAAAGCGAGTCAGTTGCAGACCTTTTTCACCGGCGGCACGAACTTCGGAAAGTAAATCCCGAAGATCCTCCAGCGGACGACGTTGGTCTTCGCCACGCAGCAGTTCGAATCGTGGTGCCGTCGAACCGGTGCGGTCGACCGGAACGAGGTCATCGATGCTGAATCCCAGCGGTGAGAGTTCTTTCAGTCCGCTGTTGATCGTTCGGACTTCGTGCAATTCGGCCAAGTGGGCTCGGACGCCCAGATCGGGTTCCTCTGCCGCGGCACCGTCGCCGGTTTCCGTGTCATCATCATCGTCGTCTGCGTCTTCGTCCTCGTTGTCGAGTTTCAGATGATTGGCGTTCAGATACGTTTCGACCTCGTCCTGTTCATGGAACCATTGCTCTTCGTTGCCAACGGTCAGCAGCAAGGCGGGCAATCGGCCGGAAACCGGATCAAGCCGCTGGGCGTGGGCACGCAGACTGGTGCCGCGACGTTCAAGGGCCACGATGGCGTCTTCCATCGAAGCCAGCGTGGTACACAGCTGGCGCATTTGTTCGCCTTCGATCCGGCGTCCGTCCTCGGCCTCGAATACGGTATCGCCGAGACCTCGTTCGAGCAGTTGACCCTTCATCTCTTCGTCGGATTGGATGTAGTACCGTTTTTTGCCGTGCTGGACCCGGAATAGTGGTGGCTGGGCGACGTACACGTGACCGGCCGCGACCAATTGATACATCTGTCGGTAAAAGAAGCACAGCAGCAGCGTCCGAATGTGGCTGCCGTCAACGTCGGCGTCAGTCATGATGATGACTTTGTTGTACCGACGCTTGGTCAGATCCTGGTCGGCACCGATGCCGGTCCCGATCGCTTGGATCATGGACTGGACTTCCTCGTTGGCCAAGACCTTGTCTTCACGACTCTTATAGGCGTTGATGATCTTACCGCGCAGCGGCAGGATCGCTTGGAAGTCGCGCATTCGGCCGCCCTCGGCCGATCCACCGGCCGAGTCACCTTCGACCAGGTACACTTCGCACTCTTCCATATTCTTACTGATGCAATCCCGCAGTTTGCCGGGCAATCCGCCGCCGCCGAGAGCATCCTTGCGTTTTCGCAACTGATCTTTCGCTTTGCGAGCAGCCTCGCGGGCTTCGGCAGCCAACAGGCCCTTGCGGACGATTGCCTTGGCGGCACGAGGGTTTTCTTCCAGGTATTTCGCCAATGTTTCGCCGACGCCGCTGGTGATGATGCCGTCGACTTCACCATTGCCCAGCTTGGTTTTGGTTTGGCCTTCGAACTGCGGGTGCGGGACACGAACGCTGATCACGGCGGTCAAGCCTTCGCGGAAATCGTCTCCGGTCGGCGTAACGGTTTTGAACAGGTTCTCTTTCTTGCCGTAATTGTTCAGCGTTCGGGTCAGCGCGCTTCGGAACCCCGAAACGTGCGTCCCGCCTTCGATGGTGTGAATATTGTTGACGTACGACTGAACGTTCTCGGTGTACTCGGTGCTGTACTGCAGGGCGATTTCATATTCGACGCCGTCACGTGCACCGACAATTTGAATCACGTCGCTGTGCAGCACATCGCTGGCACGATTGAGGTGTTCGACAAATTCGACAATACCGCGGTCATACTTAAAATCGCCACCTTCGCCGTTTCGTTCGTCAAGAAACTTGATGCGGACTCCGCTGTTGAGAAAAGCGAGTTCCTGCAGCCGCTTCATCAACGTGTCGAAGTTGTATTTGGTGACCTGAAAAATCTGGGCGTCGGCCTTGAAGGTGGTCTTGGTGCCTGTCTTTTTCGTCGCCCGGCCTTTTTTGACCGGGCCGCGAGGGACGCCCCGCTCGTATTCTTGAGTCCAGGTGAATCCGTCGCGGCTGACTTCGGTTTCAGCCCACTGGCTGAGGAAGTTGACGACGGTCACACCGACGCCGTGCAGACCGCCGGATGTTTGATACGCACCTTTTTCGAACTTTCCGCCGAATTTCAGCACCGTCATCACGCCCTCAAGCGTGCTGACTTCCCGGTCCAGCTCTTCGGACAGCTGATCGTGTCGTGTGACGGGGATGCCGCGTCCGTCGTCTTCGACCGTGACGCTGCCGTCGGTGTGGACGGTTACGGTGACCGATTTGGCGAATCCCGCCATGGCCTCGTCGATCGAATTGTCCACAACCTCGTATACCAAGT
This sequence comes from uncultured Pirellulaceae bacterium, assembly GCA_963975425.1. GTDB lineage: Bacteria > Planctomycetota > Planctomycetia > Pirellulales > Pirellulaceae > CAXBGS01. The sequence goes on along the minus strand of CAXBGS010000001.1, from coordinate 431,912 downwards.
GATGCAGACCGCGGACGGTCGTGTCACCGATATACATGCTGGGCCGTTCCCGGACGTGTTCCAGATCGGAGAGGTGTTGCAGGTCCTTGTCGGTGTATTCCGTATTGGCCGATGGAGCGACGTACGGGGTACCATCGGATTCGGGTTCGTCCGAACTGGAAATGTCGTTCATGAAAACCTGCGTCGAAGACGGGAAAAACGGGGTTTCGTCACCCCTTTTCTGAACCCGTCATTCTAGCGTTTTTCCGCTTCCAACGCGATGCGGGTAAGGCGACGCGATGACGGCAGTAAAAAGGCGTGAGGTGGGCTGAATACCCGCCAAAAGATCGCTGACGATTACGACTTGGTCAGATACTTCTGATAGGCGGCGACGGCCAGCTGGTCGCAGCGTTCATTCTCGATGTGGCCGTCGTGGCCCTTGACGTGCTCATAGATAATCTTGTGACGCTGCATCAGCTTGTCGAGTTGTTGCCAAAGTTCAACATTCTTGACCGGCACCAGTTTTTTGCCGTCTTTGCGTTTCCAGCCTCGCGATTTCCAACCGGCCATCCAGGTCTTCATGCCCTGCAGCACATAACTGCTGTCGGCGAACAATGTGACTTCACAGTCCTCATTGAGCGCTTCCAGGCCGCGAATGACCGCCATCAATTCCATCTTGTTATTGGTCGATTCGGGTTCGCCGTCGCTTCGTTCCAGCTCTTTACCGGTTTTGACGCAGCGCAAAATGAATGCCCAGCCGCCCGGGCCAGGGTTTCCGCTGCAGGCGCCATCGGTAAACAAGTGAACTTGTTTCATCCGTCTAGAGTTCCATTGTCTGGGGCATCGGTGACTTGGTTGCCAGTGTTTTGACGACACTGGGTTTCAGTGATCAGAGTTTCAGCGATCAGGGTCTTAGCGATCAGGGTCTTTAGTATTGGGGATCGGGTCTGCGGTGGTTTGACCGTTGGGATCATCACGATCTGCGTCAGTGCCCGATGGTGGGTGACTTTGGTTTTTCACATGCCCATCGTTCGCCTCGACGTGCTCGGTAATGCCCAGCAAGTCGGGGTCTTTCGAATTCTCATGGGTGATCTCGGGGATCGGCACAAAGTCGAACCACTCACGCAGTGGAATCTTTCCTTCTTGCGGGACAACGACATTCGAAGTCAGGAAGGTCGCTCCCATCCATATCTCGGATGCCGCATCGATTCGCCCGTCGCGAACCACGATGTCATATCGAATGCCATAGTGTGGCTGGCCGCCCGAGTTACAGAGGTCGATTCCGCCCTGGTATCGTGACACATCGCCCTGTTGTTCGGCTAGCCCGCGCAGCGGATAGCAGGCGCGCCATCGTTCGCCGGGCTTGAGCACTTGGAATGCCGCTCTTTGCGCTGCCACGTTTTTGGCTTGGCTTGGGTCTGCTAACCGCAACGAACACCGCGTCATGGTTTCGTCGTTGTATAGCGACGGGGTGGCAAAGGGTGAACGTTCGATTTCAAGACACACCGCCAGCGTTTCGGAGTCGATCGGATCTTCCCATTGCAAGGCATCGCTGTTGCGGTCTCGCAGCGATAGATACATTTTCGATGTGCAATAGAAACCGCCGTTGAAAAGTTTCTCGTTGCGTTCGTCATTGCCGCGATAGTAGACGCCGCCCATCCAGGGTGGGTGTTTTGGCCGGAAAGGCCCCTTCGGTTTATTCGATGAAGCGGTGGCACCGGTCCACGGAAACGTCTGGTTCAACCTACTCATCAGTTTGTCGTGTCTTCGCTGAAGTCGCGTTTGATGCACGCCATAAAACACAACCGTAGCGGCCCACAAGAACACCATCACCACAATCACATAGTGTGTCCATACGATCCGACTTGCCCAGTCTTGGCTCTCGCCCGTCTCGCCTGCGATGACCGCTCTCTTGCGGCGTTCGATCAACAGGATGACCAAGCAGACCGGCAACAGTGCGATCAGCAACGGCCGCATCGGTTGCTGATATTCCGACACAACATCCAGTCGCTCGCTGAACCAATCCGACCATGAGCGATTCGCCGGGGATGTGTCGATGGGCGATGCACCAGGAGTGTCGATGACGGTCAACGCTTGCTCGGCAAGCGCGCCCCCGGCGACGGCACTCTCGTTGTCGGGCCATGGGGAACCCTGAGCGATCCAGCGCGTGAACAAATCGATCTGCTCGGCGGAAAGCGGGTCTGCGTCCTTGGGCATGCGATAGCCAGGATCGGTCGAACGCAATCGCCTGAGCAACTCGCTGTCATCGACCGTGCCCAGGATGGTATTTCCGGTGTGACCGCCCGCACGGATATGGTGGATTCGGTCCAGTCGCAGATCGCCGTCACTTTGCATCGCGTTGTGACAGCGCAGGCAGTGACGCTGCAGCAGCGGCCATATCTGTGTTCGTACATCCACGGCCGATTGCTGCGTCGTCGACGTAGTCTCGGCGGACGTGTTCGGATCGGTCGCGTCCTGGCACGATGCGGTTGGACCGACCGACAAGACAAGCGTTGCCAGCAACAGTGTTGTCAGCACCCTGGGGATGACCGTCGCCCCGCGATGCGGTCTGTGATCTTTGGACAGCAGCGCCGAAACTTTAGGCGGGAATGCCAAGTCGATTTGCACGGCAAACACGGTTCTGTGGATCATTCGCGAGACGATGGTGACGTCGACGAGTTTACATCGCCGGATTCGGACGATTCCGGCGTCGCAGCGATGCGACGAATCGCAGCATTCTGCGACGCGAATTCCAGCTTCGCCTGTTGGCTAAGACGCCATGGCAGTCGCACCCAAAACGTACTGCCGCGTCCGAGTTCACTTTCAAAGTCCACTTCGCCACCGAGTAATTTGGCCAACTCTTTTACGATCGATAGTCCCAGGCCGGTACCGGCAAACTCTCGCGTCAGTCCTTCGCCGTCAAGGACTTTCCGACTCTGACGGAACTTCTGAAAGACGATGTCTTGGTCTTCCTTGGCGATACCAACGCCGGTGTCGCGAACGGAAAGTTGAAAACGTCCGTCGTGCAGGTCCAGCACATGTACGGTAATCATCCCACCTTCGGGTGTGAATTTGATGGCGTTACTGAGAAGATTGTTGATGATTTGTCCCAGCTTGTTCGGATCTTGATAGGCGGGACGCAGGTCATCGCTGATTTGAACGGACAGCGAAATATTTTTTTCTTCCGACAGCGAATGAATCATGTCGCACTGGGCTGAAACGAGTCGCGACAGGTCAAACTCGCTGAGCCGCAATTCCATTTTACCGGCCTCGACTTTAGCCAAGTCCAGAATGTCGTTGATCATTTCCAGCAACAACCGGCCGCTCTTTTGAATGTTCAGTGCATAGCGACGCTGTTTGTCGGTGAGCGAATCGATCCCCTGCAGCACATCAGAGAATCCGATGATGCTGTTCAGTGGGGTGCGAAGTTCGTGGCTCATGTTGGCCAAGAAGTCGGCCTTCAGTCGGTTTGCTTCGTAAAGCTGCAAGTTCAACTGGGCCAATTGATCGACGCGGCCGTCAAGTTCTTTGTTGACTTCTTGAATTTGGTCTTGAGTCTCGGTCATGTGACGAAGCATACGATTGAACGCGTCGGCAAGTTCGCGAAACTCATCTTCGGTTTCTAAATGCGCACGCAAGTTTGTGTTGCCGTGCGTGATCGCATCGCTGACATCGCGCAAGTGATAAAGCGGTTTCAACACCAGGTAACGCAGGATCCAGTGCAGCACCGACAACGTGATGGCGATAATCAGCATGGCCATCGAAACCACGATGGCTTGAATCCACGTCGTGTCCTCTTGCATCTGTTCGTACGGCATGCTGACCCGCATGACGCGAAAGGGATATTGATTGGCCAGCGTCATCGGGTCTTCGTCGGGGTCGAGCGAGATCTTGCTGCCGACCGCGTTGTGACAAGTCAGGCAATCCGTGTTTGGCCAGATCGGCGTGTAATAGATGTATCGGCCGTCGATCGGACCACGCTCGGCCGAGACTTGTTGCGTGCCGATGCCGCTGAGCGAAATCCGGCTCATCGCTTCGTTTTCGCCCCAGTCCATCGCGCGCGACAAATCAGGACGCTCGTTGGCGATGTTCAATGCCAAGTGCAGTCGGTATTCCGATTCCAGTTCCCGGAGCTGCTGAAGTTCCTCGGGGTCGGTGGGAGGCTCGACCGGTGGCAAGTCGACATACTTAATCTCGTCGCCCAGCCCAACGACTTCGGCTTGCAGATCACGATTCAAAAAGTCGCGACGGAATCCTTCCAGTTTCTCGCGATTGAGCATCACCGAGTCGTCGTCTTCGTCGCGATCCCACAGCGTGTTGCTATGAATTTGCATTAACTCTAGCGCGCTATAGTCGCTGGCGCGTTGGCGGGTGGTGTTCTTGACCAAGCCCTTGCCCAGCGTCTGGACGACGAAGAACGCGATGAACATTAACACCAATAGCGCAGAAAAGAACAGAAGCAAGCACTTCCGTTCCAAGCTCATCGAAGAGAACAGCCATTGCAGTAGGCGGATCATGCAGTCGCTTTCGAGTCGAATGATGGTCGGCAGGTTTGGCCGGCGACCGTATCTTTTCGCTGTCGATGTCCGGTCACGCTATTCCTCAATTTCAGGGTCTTGCCACATGCTCTGACGATGATTCATGACTGCTCTGGCGTTGATTCACGACACGCCAGGCGACGCCGCGGGCCAACATTCGATACCAAAAGGACATCAATCCTGCCGATACCAATGGATGCTAACCGGATGGCCGCGGGGTGCGGCGGACCCGTGTGGCCGCCGCGGTTAGGTGACTCGGCATGTGGTTTCACCCCGTCCGTGATCGGGTGATGCTTGGGCCTTTGGGAGTCAGTGTTCTTTCTGGGTGACAGGATTTCTCGTTATCTCTATGGGTAATCGGGTGGTTTGCTTGCGTGACAGGGTGGGTTCTTGGCATTTTCGAGGCCTTTGGGTGACCGTTGGCAGCTTGGCCGATGCGGCCGCGTTCGGGCTACCCGAGTTTTAGCCTGATCATCCGGCAAAATCCGAACGCTTTACGCAAAGCCGTCGTTTTCGCCATTTTCTCTGGTTGCCGGTGAAAAACTCCACAATTAGCATAAAGGCCGTTCGAGTCACCTAACATAAGACGTTCGTTTCTCGCGTCGCAATTGTCCGCCGGAGTTGCTTTTTACGGCGATCCAGAGCGATTGCCTGGTGCGAGTCTCCGTTGGCTGCGATTCGTCGAAGGGTCGGTATTGGCCAGTCGAGCGTTCGCTGGGTCAGTCTTGGGTGTTCGGGGGCTTCCGTTTGCTCCGAAAAAGTCTTGCACTCACACATCCTGCAGCGAACAGCTGCAGAGGAGTCAGAACCGTTATGAAACGTTTGGTCCGTCAGGCCCTCCGGTGGACGCTGGTCGTTTGCCTTATTGGAATCCTTAGCTTCAGCCCCGCTTCGGCTGGTTGGTTGTTGCACCAAATTAAATGTGGTGCTCCGCCAGCGTGTCCGCCGAAACCCGCTTGCAAAGCGCCGGTCGTCCACTACACCGCTCCGGTCGACGTTTGTTGCGTTCCCCAGCCGGTCTGTATTCCCGAGCCTGATCCCTGTTGCTGTGAAGCCCCGGTTGCCCAGGTCACGCCACCGGTAAACGCATGTTGTGACACCTCTGGCGCGATCATCGAACCGGGAATCAGCGAAGGTGTTGTGATCGACGATATGGGCATGGGGGAAATCTCGTCCGAGCCAATTTACAGCGGACCGATGATTGATGAAGTCATCACGTCGCCACCACTGATCCAAGGCAGCGATATGCCGATCGAAAGCTGGTCCGATTCCAGCACCGTCGTCGAAGCACCAAGTGAGCCACCCGCATCGGCTGATTCGGCGGTCGAGCGACCGTTTGATAACGTTTCGAAAGAGCCCACGATTGACGATACCGCCGATCAGCCACCGGCGCCTGCGCAAGAAGAACCTGCGGCCGAGGCATCCGAACCCGAAGTCGCCGCAACCGAAACACCCGAGCCCGAAACGCCCGCGCCTGAAACGACTGAGCCTGAAACACCCGAACCGGCGATGCCCGGTCCCGATGACTTGTTCGGCAGCGATCCGGTTGAACCCGAACCCAGCAATGAACCCGAGCCGTTCGTTGAACCGGAATCCGGCGTCAAGCCTGCCGCGGCGGAAGAGCCCGTCGTCCCAGGCATCGATGATTTATTCGGTGACGAAACGCCAGCGGAAACAAACGAACCTGCCCCGGCGAAAGAAACTTCTCCCGCTGCCGATCCTGCACCAGCCGATTCAAGCCTGGATGATTTGTTCGGCACCGGACCTGCCGACGCACCGGCCGATCCCGCACCGGCGGATCCTGCACCGGCCGATTCTAGCCTGGACGATTTGTTCGGCACCGGACCTGCCGATGCACCGGCCGAGACCAGCGAACCGGCAACCGACTCGAGTCTAGACGACTTGTTTGGTACCGGATCCTCCGATGCCGCGACCGATACGACTCCTCCGGCGGATGTCCCTGAGAAGCAGCCATCGACAGAGCCTTCGATCGATGCGTTGTTCGACGAAGCACCCATCGTCCCATCGCAGCCCGAACCGGCAGAGATGCCTGCGGACGATATACCTCTGGACGACTTGTTTGGTGAACCGCCAACCGACGGTCCCACTCCTGGCACGACACCGGAATCAAACGAAAGCTTTGATGATTTGTTCGGCACCCCCGGCGGCGAGGGTGAAACTGATTCGGAAACATCCAGTGACCTGGACGACTTGTTCGGTCTGCCGAGCGAATCGACTGAGCCAGAAGCCGAAGGCGAATCGAATCTTTCGATCGACGATTTGTTCGGCCTGCATTCCGATGATTCGCAGTCGGGCCAACAAGACGTTGACGTCGTGGCCGATGAAGCCAAGCCAAGTTACGTCGGCGAATTGCCAGCACCGGTTGTCGCGGATGAATCCGACCAACAGATGCAAGTCGTTTCGGCCAAGACCGAGCCAAGTCTGAATCCGTTGGCCGAAACTCGCGTCCGCGTCTGGATCGATAATACCGGCGGTTTCCGAACCGAAGGTCGATTGATCGAACTGGGCGACGACAGCATTCGTTTGCTCAAGAGCAACGGCAAGACCTGCACTGTACCGACCGAGCGACTTAGCGATGCCGATGCTGCGTACATCGATGGCATTCGCTCTCGCATCGAGTCGATGCCGCTGGCCATGGTCACCCCTCGCTAGGGCTCAGGTGGATTTTCCATCAAGCTTGCCGTCGAGTGGACTTGACGGTTGATCAGAATGCAAACGGGCCTTTCGCCATCGGGTGAGAGGCCCGTTTTTTATTGTCTGAGTTTTCATGTTTGACGCATGATTCTGGATGCCCTTATCGAATGAAGGTTCCCTCTGAAAGGATGCGTGGTGGTGGATGAGGCACACGTTCGACTGACGCACTATGACCCAAAGTGGCGACAGGAATTTCAGCAGACTCGCAGCAATTTGTTGCAGTCGTGTTCTGGTTGGGTCACCCGAGTCGAGCACATCGGCAGCACGGCGATCCCGGGTTTGATCTCTCGTCCTACCGTCGACGTCATCGCTGGCGTCGACGACCCGACGGGCTTATCCGAAGCGGCGATGCTGATCGAGGGCTTGAATTTTCGCCGCATCGATTCGCCGACTTGGGCGGCCGAGTCGATCACCTTACAGAAACCTCGCCATGCGCGCCCCGGCGAGCCCGAGCCGACGCACATCGTTTATTTGGTCGTCAATGGTTCGCCGTCGATGTCCACGGCCGTGGCAATACGCGATTTTTTTTGCACTCATGCCGAACAAGCGGTTCGATTCGAAGAGAGCAAAGTCGCTCGTTGGCGTGACGGCCGCGGTGATCGTGACAAGTACGACGCGGATAAGTCGATCTTCTTTGCCCATTTGATCGATCAGCTCGATTGATCGATCAGCTCGATCGTTCGATCTGCTCGATGCTTGAACGTTCCTTGGGGTGGTCAACGGCATCGGAGTATTGTGGCGTCTGTTCGCTGATTTCGATGGCAAGGTTATACTAGCGAACGTCGACTCTCCTTTTTCTTGGTCCCTATCAAGCCACGAGATATGCCGCGCAGCCGCCTTGGTCCATTGGCGATCGAATCGAAGCTTGGCGACCATCCATCGCAAAGCTCCGTTTGGCGCGCGATTCACATCGAGCAAAAACGGCCAATCGCGGTCAAGATTTTTGCCGTCCCTTTCGGCGGAACGCTGGAATCGCGGACACAGTTTGCCGAAGAATGGGATGTGCTTAAATCGTTGTCACATCCAGCGATCGTTCGTTGTTACGGAGGCGGGTTCGAGAAGACGGACGCTTACTTGGCACACGAACTGATCGAGGGCGAAACACTGTCGGCGGAACTGCAGCGACGCACTCGATTGTCGTGGGAATCGGTGCTGGAAATCGCCGAGCCGATTGCCGACGCGCTGGAATACTTGCACGGTAAAGGCATCGTGCATGGAGCGATCGGCCCCGAAAAAATCATGATCGCGGGACTCAGTCCGCTGTTGTTAGACGTTCGCACGGATCGTTTCGCATCCGTCTTTCGGACGTCGCGACCGCCAACACCCTTGGAAGTCGCGTTGCAACCGCCCCAGCGTCTTGATGATCCCAACCATGCAACCGTGCAGGGTGATTTGTATTCCCTCGGCGCAACACTCTATTTGGCTGTGACGGGCCGACCACCGATCTCGGGTGACACATTAGAAGAGATTCGCGATAACGTGCGCAGCGAGGTTCCTACATCGGCGGCATCGATCGCGATGGATTGTCCCGTCTGGCTTAGCAAGCTGATATCGCAGTTGTTAAGCAAGGACCCGGCGGCCCGGCCCGCCGGCGCCGCGGCCGTCAAATTAGCACTTGGCGAAGTCCGCCGTCGCAGCATGTCTCGCGCAGGAGTCGCCGAGCATGCCTCGAGCGGATTTAGTCCCTTGTCGGTGACCGACCAAAGCGAACGGGACGAGGCACGCACGTTACTCGGCCGCGAATTGGTCAACGTTGATGATGAGGAAGCACCCGATGCGACGCCATGGCACGACAAGCCATGGTTCTTGATCGCGGCACTGGCGGTCATCGTCGCCTTGGTCACCTACACGATGTGGCCACTAAGCGAAGATGCGCTGCGAGCCAAAGCGGAGGGGTTATTGCAAGAAGAATCGCGATCGTCGTGGACCGAAGCCAAGCTAAAGTTCCTTCAGCCAATGCTGAAGCGTTATCCCGACGGCCAGCATGCCGAGTGGGGTCAAGATCAAATCGATCGTGTTGACGTTGAATTGTTTCTGCATAATCTGTCCGTCAAGAAAAAGAACAACCTCAGGCTGACCAACGAAGGCGAACGATTGCACCGCGAAGCGCTTCGTTATCAGGAGGTGGGTGACCACGCGGCGGCCTTGGACAAGTATCGCAGCATCGTTACCGTGTTGGGCGAAGATGCCCAGTATCGTGTCGCCGTCAATGCGGCGCGCAAGCGAATCGCTGAAATCGAATCACGCGGAACGTCGAAAACGGAAGCCGCGCAGATCGTGCAGTCAAAACTAGATGAAGCTGAACGTTTGTTGGACGAAGGCCAAGTCGTCGAAGCGAAAAAGATTTGGTATAGCTTGATCGATTTGTATGGGAACAATAGCGAACTGGCGCCGCTGGTTGCGAAGGCTCAATCGCGGTTGGCCGCACAGCAACCGGTCCAGGCAACTCCCTAAATCAAGGCAAAAGCGTGACCGACAACCAAGAACACGAGTCACCCATCGAGGCGCAGCTTGCCGCGCCGCCAGTCATGGTTAGTGATGACCCCTCGGCATCCGGTGGTGTCGCTGGGTCGGCCAATTCCGCCGGTACGGAAAACCCGTTGCACAGCCGATTAGCAGTGTTCGGGATGCTGTTTTTGGTCACCGGCGCGCTCGGGATTCCGCTGCTTTGGATGAGCCCCAACTTTTCGAACACCGAACGTGTGATCTGGGCGATTGTCGTCACGATCTATACGGCCGTCTTGGTGATCGGTGCCGTCGCAATCGTGATGTGGAGCTGGCGGCAGATTTTTGGCTAACCGGTGCAAGTGAGCATGGCGGCTTGCTGAACACGGCTTGTCGGTTCAACCGTCTGGCGATGTCACGCATCGATACACAAACGCAGGCGGCAGATTTCGCCACGCCGTCGGACTGCGTTTGACGTTCGGGAATGACGATCGCAGCCGACGAGAAAAGCGACGGCCGGCGGGCAGGATCACGCCTTGCCAATAGGCGAATGTTGCGAATTGGGCACCGGGTGCAAGCACATCCAGCGTCGCGTCCATGATCTCGCTTTGCAGCGAATCGGGAAACGAAGCCCAGGGCAGACCGCAAACGATCGCATCAACCTTGCTGATCGATTCGCGATCACAGAGCTGGCGAACGTTGGTCACGCTGTCTTCGTAAACAGTGACGTCGGGACACCGGGTTCGTGTCGATGCGGCAAGTTCGGCGGATCGTTCGATGGCAAAGAACTGAGCGTCGGGATGCAGTCGTTGGGCGATCGCTTCGGTAAAGACGCCTGTGCCGGGGCCAAATTCGACGACCGTTCGGGCCGATTCCCAGTCGAACCAGTCGACCATCGTGCGGACGAGCGACGGGCTGCTTGGCGCGATTGCGCCGACCTGTGTCGGATGGCGAAAGAAGTTTCGCAAGAACGTGGCATGATCTCCCATGTCGATAACCTAGCTGTCGCGAGTGAAGTGCAAAATCCCACTACCAGGCGACTGTTTCGGGCGAAGGCATTCACCGATCTGGATTTGATTCAAACAGTTCTTGTCGAATCGTCGCTTGATGCCTCTTCAAGGCATCGGATCGTTCGGGTTCGTATTCGCTTGGCGGAACGATCGTGACATTGATTCCCGGCAACTGCGATTTCAACGATTTGATAACGGCCGGTAACACGAACGATCCGTCATCATCGATGATCGTTACGCTGCGGAGCTTTTTCAGCGTGGCAAGTTCTTTGATCGTCTGAGCTGCTGGCGTGCCGAAGAACTGCACCGATTCGAGATTTTTGAATCCACTGTATCCGCGCAGCATTCCGGCTCGACTCTGTTCTTGCAGTTGCAAGTGTTTCAAATTCGTGAATCGCTCGAGGTGGCTCAGATCATCGAGGACGCTGCCTGAAGGCAAGTAAAGGCGTTGAAGATTTGGCAGCGAGGGCATCCGTAACAAGTCAATCCTCCAGCCACTGTAACCGCTTAGGAAACCTCGGCGATCCAAACGCAACGTCTCCAGTTTGCTGAGTGCCGTTTCTTGATCGGTGATGTCATCAATATTTGGGATCCAGAGGTGCGTGATTTCACCCTGCTCGTTCCATTGGTACGCCCAGTGAAATTGTTCAGCTTTCTGTACGAACTCAAACTGCGATTCGTTGTTGTGTAACCAGATTCGCGACACATTCGGGCCAGAAAAAACAATATCCCAAAATTGCTGTTCGTCCCTGGTCGACAGAGATATGACTTGGATACCCGAATTGAGTACCTGACAAGTGGTTTGGTTTTTTAATAAATCGATCGTTTTGATGATGATCTTGTGCAAGGGCAAGGGGCGGTCATCGCTCAGCTTTGCCAAGCTTTGTCCATCGTCAGGCAACAGGTCAATGGAATCAATTGACACCTGGCAAAACCCGCTGATGCGGATAATCGAATCAAGATCTTCCATCGACAGTGGAGCAATAATTTCCACTTTTTTGGTCCGACGCGAGGCATACGCATCGAGGAACTCAGGCAATCCTGGTATCGATTCTTGTCCGAACGTTCGCAAGCCCCAAATCGATGCGCCATTGCTAACGTCGGGCAAACGCAGATTCTTTACGGCCAAAATTCGATCTGGTTTGCCGATGTCTTGCATCTGTTCTGGTGTCAATTCACCACCAATGATTGCTACGTCTGCTTGGTGACCTGCAAGCGGAGCGGTGTCGACAAACGGTTGTAAATTTTCGATCGCGATGAAAGACGTGTTCATGTTCCACAGTCCGAACACGTCTTGCAAACAGTTCGCATCGCGTTCGTCGCGGACTCTAACGTGGATGGCCGAAACGCCACCTTCTTGAATCATTCGGGCCGCACCGCCACTGGCTCGCTGAATCACACGAGAGTCCTGGGCGTCTTGAATCCAGCCTAGACGCACGAACCGGCGGTCGTATTGAAGAAACACATTTGCAGGAACGTTTAGATCGAATGTGTTTAGGGTGTAGCCGATAAATCCACCTGTTGAGAGTACGATCACAAGCGACCAGACAGAAAACTGTCTTGACTTTTGGCGACTCGCTGCCGATGTTGCGCAAAGTGCGACGGCCAGCATTGACAGTCCGAACAAAGCCGGGACCAGCACGATCGCGATGTCGTTTCCGATGGTGCTCGGGTTGTAGTAGCGGTTTTGTCGATAGGCGAATGTCTCGGTGAACAGCACCACGCTAGCCGCCGTGATGACCAGGACGCAGCAGATCACTTTCAGTTTCAGCCACTTGTGATTCAGCACAAACCGGCCAAGCAAATAAATCGTTGTGAGTGCTGCGGCAATGCTGAGGACAATCGAAAGGGGGATCCATAAGTAGGGCGATGACTGATGCTCGAAATCAAGAGCGTTACGAATCATTGTTGCCGGGACCGTGATCGCCGCGAACGCGATCATCAAGTTTTGGCGATGATTGTCGATCCAAGTCAGCAATGTCGCAGCCCACCGCGCGGCTGCGGAAAAGATCGGACGAATCGCCGGGATGCCGCTGGACACAATCAGCACCGTCATGATCGATGCCAACACGACAAGCGGGTTCGCGGCAAAGACGCGAACATAACCGGAACGCGAGATTGATTGAGTGGGCGTGTCGATTTCACGAAAGTGATTTGTTCCAGCGCCCGCTGTCGGATAGATATCCAGCCAATCGCCCACACGAAGATCAAGCAGGATTCCCCCAAGAATTGTTACGAGAAACAGTGCCGGGGCTTGCCACGATGCCGACGCAGAGAACCGTCCCAGAAAGACCGCCAAAATCATTGCAAACGCCCCGGCCACCAGTGGCGCATGCAGATCGAATGGATCCGCATTGGGTGCTTGGACGTACCATAGAATCGATCCAACCGCGGCCACGATCCAATAGATCATTGTGGCCAATAACCATGCGTCCAGCGGCGCCGGAAGTAAGAAACGAATCGTGGATCCCAGTATGCGATAAATCTTGATTGACTTGCCTCTTGTGCCGAGGGGGCTCGCACGCCAAGCGTCCGTGTCGAACGAATTATTACCGAAGTATACCGTTGTACTTGATTGGCGTTTTGTCATGACCGCCGTCGCCACCGTCAACGACCGCGAGTCTTTTCTGATATGTTTGGCACTGAAAACAACCAAGCTCACCCGATTGCGGAGACCACGTCTTGAAACGCGCGCTACTTGTGATTGATGTCCAACGAGAGTACTTCGACGGGGCACTGCCAGTCACGCACCCGGCCGGCCACCTGGATCAAATCTTGCGAGTGATGGACGAAGGCAAAGCCGCGGGTGTGCCCACGGCAGTGATCCGTCATCACCAAGCGGATCCAGAGTCGCCAATCTTTCGGCTCAACTCTGACATGTGGCAGTTGCATGAGGAGGTTGAACAGCGGCCACGCGACGTGCTGATCGACAAACAGCTTCCTGGTTCATTCACCAATACGAATTTGGATCAATGGCTCAAAGAGACTGGTGCTGATACCGTATGCATCGCTGGATATATGACGCAGATGTGTTGTGACACGACGGCACGTCAGGCATTTCATCGCGGATACAAAGTGGAATTCCTGAGCGATGCAACCGGCACGCTTGACGTCGAAAACGAAGCGGGTGCAGCCTCGGCTTCACAGCTGCAGACCTCGATTCTGGTGGCACAGCAAATGTTCATCAGCGACGTCGTTTCCACGAAAGATTGGCTCGAACGCCTTTCGTAGTGGTGTTGCTGAAAGATGAACGGCGCTCATCGCGTTTCGTTCGCCGCCGATCAAGGCGTGATCGCAATTCCGGCCGATGGTCGGGCGAGCACTTGCTGCAGCTGGTGTGTCAGTTCGCTTACCTTGCCGGGGCGCTGGGTTGCCAAATTGTTCGCTTCGCGGATATCGACCGCAAGATTGAACAGCTGCACCGGCGGCAGGGACCTGTCATAAGGTTTCTTTTGCGTTCGCGCACCGCCACCGTGTTGGCCTTGGATCAGTTTCCAGTTGCCGACGCGGATTGCCATCATGCCGGTATAGCTATCGCACACGATCGATTGCCGTTTCGGCGCATCGATGTCTTGTCCGGTTAGTGGTCCCAAGCACGAAACACTGTCTTCCGCAGCATCAAGCGGCAGTTCGTAGTCGAAGAAATCGGCAAAGGTGGCCAACATGTCCGTCAGCGCGATCAGTGAGTTGTCTTTGGTGCCCGGCGGAATATGGCCAGGCCAACGCGCGATCAGCGGGACGCGCACGCCACCTTCGTACACGCTAGTTTTTTGTCCGCGAAGAGGTGCATTGGGGAAATGGCCTTGGGTCGACGCGTAATCGATTGGTCGATATTCAATGACGCCACCGTTATCGCTGGTCAAAATCACCAGCGTATCATCGCCGATGCCTTGTTGTTCGATCTCATCGAGCACTCGTCCGACCGACGCGTCGAATTCCAGCAAGAAGTCACCGTACTGGCCGATTGACGATTGCCCGTTGAACCGCGGCGCGGGAATCAGCGGACCGTGAACGTTGCGGTGAGCCAAGTAGAGGAAGAACGGTTTGTCGTCAGGACGCTGCCGGATGTATTGCACCGCTTGATCGGTCAGCCGATCGGAAAGTTCGTCGTGTTCGTACCGAGTCGACTCGCCCCCTTGGACCTGCAGATTCGCCGCCCCGATCCGCGTCCTGTTTCGATAGTCCAACCGATGTTCGGGACGCTTGTCCGGTACGATCCGAATGGGATCGTCGCTTGAAAGCCCCAGGACCCGATGGTTCTCGATAATGATGTGCGGTAATTGGCTGACGTGCGGGAATCCCCAGAAGTAGTCAAAGCCGACTTCCAGAGGACCGGGTTTCAAATCATCGTTGTAGTCTGGCCCGACAACGTCGCTCCAGCCGGGCATCCCGGGCGTGCCGAAGCCCAAATGCCATTTACCAACGAGCGCGGTGGCGTAACCCTGGGACTTGAATAGATCGGCAAGCGTGAATCGTTCCGGATTGATCAGCAAAGGGTCGTAAGCCCACGCGGTTCCCGATTGGATCCATGTTCGCCATGCGTATCGCCCGGTCATCAAGTTGTATCGTGATGGCGTGCACACCGATGAAGGCGAATACACATCGGTGAAACGCCGACCGTCGCGGGCTAGCGAATCGATATTCGGTGTCGAAATCTTTGTCGCACCGTAGCAACTCAGGTCGCCGTAACCGAGGTCATCGGCAAGAATGAAGACAACGTTCGGGTGATCGGATTCTGCCGAAACGGCGACAAATCCGGTACCAATGGTCAACATCAGGAATGTGAATAGGAATCGCATGAGGTTTGGTCGGCTAAAAAGAAATAACAATGGTTCAGAACGAATCGATCGAAACACACGGCATCGGTCAAACCGGGCTCCCATCAAACATACGATGTGTCCCATTGTCTAGTGAACAGCGTCTAGTGAACAGCGACGGTCGGGTGTTCTTATGCAGCAAGTCTTCGTTGCGGTAGAATGTCACCATGCAACTTCCGTCCACACGTAACCGCGGCACTGCCGGCGCCAATATGACGCCGATGATTGACGTTGTGTTTTTGCTAATCATCTTTTTTTTGGTTTCCAGTCATTTGGCGAGGCAGGAGAATCGGCTGCCGTTGAACCTGCCCGTCGCCGCCACGTATGCGCCGGTCGATCTTGACCGTGCGCCGCTGACCATTAGTGTCGATACCGATGCGCAGTGGCGGGTGGCCGGCGACGTTGTCGAACTTGCCGATCTGCGAAGGGCGCTGGCGGCATATCAGCAAGAGCATGGACTGAACGCCGCCGTCCGAATTCGGACCGATGGTGCGATCGCGTATCGAGACGTCGAGCCGCTGTTGCGAGAATCGGCTAAAGCCGGCATCACAGATATCATGATTGCCGTCCGTGAGGAACGAGCCGAATGAGATTGCCAAAATCATCTTCCTACGATGCGTTGGAAGTGAAAATGACGCCGATGATCGACGTTGTTTTCTTGTTGCTGATCTTCTTCGTTTGGACGAGCAGTTTTGAGTTGCCGGAATTTGATTTACCCAGCGCACTTGCCGAGCCGCCACCGTCGGGCGCCGAAGTCAACACGGATGTACCACCGCCCGTCGAGGTCTTTGATGAAATTGTGATTCGTTTGTTTCTGCAAGATGCCGTACTGCTGATCCAGCTGAACGGCAATGCGGTCGACGACATCGATGCACTGCGATCACAACTGACCGCTATCTTGGCGTTAGGTGTCCAGCCGCCGGTGATCATTGACCCTGCCGATCACGTCACGATGGACGCCGCGGTCGCTGTCTATGATGTGGCCCGTGCCGCCGGTGCCGATCGCGTTCTCTTCGCCGCTCGCGCAGACGACCCGCAGACGGAACTGGCAAGATGAATCTGTTTCGCGCCTGCATTTGTTGTGTGATTTACTGTTTGGTGGTGCATGAGATTGCCACGAGCGCGGCAATCATTTCGCCGGTTAAGCGTACAACCGTCGATCGAGATGGCGATCTGGTCAACGCGATGATCGATGCAGGCATGTTGGATCATGCGACGCGAATTTGCGAGACTCAGCGAGCAAAATTTGATGCCCAAAGCGATCCGTATGCTCGCTGGACGATCCGGTTTTCCAAAGTACTGGTTGCTCGCAATCTGGAAAGCGACGACTTCGATGACGCAGCCATCGCATCCGCATGCGCGCCGCTTGCAGAATTGATCGGGCAGTACCCGGATCACTCGAGGCATTTGTTCTTGCAAATTGCGATGTTCGAAGTTCGGTGGGAGGCCGCTCGACACGATGTGGTGATCGCATCGGTTCGCCCGTCTGGGAACGACCGCGAAACACGCGCGCTGCAGCGGATCACGCAACTATCAGACGAAGCGGAAACGTTGGTCGACCAGATTCAAGCGGCACGCAGCAACGTGGAGATGCAAGACGACGCTCGCACGCAAGCGGAACGACAGTCATTGCGATCGGACCTGTTGCGTCTGCAACAAGAGTTGCAAGTTTCATGGGTCTCTATTGAACTGTTGCAGTCTGAACTGTTCTTCGCGGGATCGAAGGACTACATCGCAGCGGCGACCAACGCGATTCATGCTGCTGAGAAAGCGATCGCCAGCCTGCCTGCGGATTGTGCGGCGCGAAAAGAAGTGGAACGGATTCGCATTCAAGCGATCTTGCGTAGTGGGGATCATCGTCAGGCACGCTCGGAACTAAGTCAACGTTCAGAACGAAGTCAACAAGCGGACTGGGGCACCGATCCGCTGGTTCAAGCAATTGACATTCGGATCGATCTGGCCGCAGCTGAATTTGACTCGGCCAAACGAAAACTTGATGCTTTCTATGGACAAACGCCTGCCGATGCACCGCGATCGGTCGAGCTCGATTTAACACGGCTGGCCTACCTGATCGAAACCGATGATGCGGCGGTCGGTCCCTGGTTGGATGAAATCGAGAAACGGTCCGGAGCCTACGCGAAGCGACGCGCCGAGGCGATTTCGCTGCACCGTTTGCGGTCCGGTGCCAGCGAGTCGGCCGTCGCGCCGGCATTGGTCGCGGCTCAGGGACAAGATTGGTTGCGTCGTGGTGATGCCGGTCGCGCGGCTGACTTGTTGGCTGCCGCGGCGCGAGCCGAGTCCGATCCGGATCAAGCAATAGCCTACGCCCGTCAAGCAGCGGCCGTCTTCGTTTCAGTGAACCGCAATGCTGCTGCGGCGGATTTGTTATCGGAAACCGCATCCGCAAAGCCCACTGCCGACCTGTCGGCGGCTGTGAAGTTGCAGGCCGCACTGCTGTATTCCAAGAGTGATCTTGAGCGTGCGGCCGAGCGAGTGGAACAATCGCTGCGTGAAACGATAACAGTTTGGCCCGGCAGCGATCCAGCAGCGAAATCGCGTCTGTGGCTGATTGAGTTATTAACGCGTCAGAACCGACGCGTCGAAGCGGCCGATGTTGCCTTGTCAGTAATCACAACACAGGCGGAATTCGATCGTGCGTACGAACTTTGGCGAAATGTCTTTCACTCATTCGGTTACCAAGACGATTCATCGTCGGCAAACCCCATTGCAAACAACGCATCAAGTGACAACGCGAACCAGTGGGATGACAGTGAACGTCGGTTCGTCGAAAGGCTCACACCGCTGACACAGAACGCGGTGTTGCGTGATGACGTACGACGCGCGGTGATTCTGTTGCTCGATCGGGATTCCCTTGGCGACATTGCGTTCGGCTTTACCGACACGACGGAAGAGCCGTTTGTCGATGCGATGTGGAAATTTCGCCGCACCGGTGTTGTGTCCTCTGCGCTTCAGCAACCGATCGATCAATGGTCCAGCGACGCCGCTTGGCGATTGATGCGTGATGCCACGACCGATCCCAGTCGCCGTGAAGTGACCGCGAGGTTGATCCAGCAGTGGAATGATGAATCGGGCGATTCGATGGACCAAGCGTTGCGGCTGGTTTGGCTTAACGAGGTACCCGCCGCGATCACGATGCTGCGACGACTGATCGATCAATCCGAAACGCCGGGTGCCGTTCTGCGGTCGGCGGCGAAACTATTGGGCGGCGTTGAGAACGTTGAATCGAGAAAAGTTGCTGTCACTTTTTGGGATCAGCTGGCCGCGGGGCTTCGCAAAGGTAGCGATCAATGGCATGATGCAAAGTTGAGTGGGATTGCATTGTTGGCCCGAAACAACAATCGCGACGAAGCGATCCGACGGGCGAAGTACACGCTGTTGACTTCGCCGCCGCAAGACGAGTCGCTGCGAAAACGCTATGAGCGGTTCGCAAAGTAGCCGCGGCGTATGAAAAAAGTGGTCGTCAATACGGGAGTATGGTTTGGCCAGATTTGTGATTTTACGCCACGACGTTAGTTCGGGTCTCGACCGAACCGAGCACGGTCACTTTGACTGGATGTTCGAAATCGGTTCAGCCCTGCGGACATGGGCGACCGACGTCGTGGCGATCGACGCGCTGCAGACTTGGGTCGATGCCGCTGCGCTTGCCGACCATCGTACCGCGTACTTGGATTTCGAAGGTGAAATCAGCGGTGACCGCGGGCGGGTCAGCCGCGTCGCTCTTGGGACATTCGAGTTGACCGAAAATTCATCGGATCGGTTCGACGCAAATTTATCATGGGCCGATGTTGGCCGAGACGCCGTTGAGAACCCTGTTCAGCGAAGGTTGCTGATTGAACGGCTTCGCGAAGAGCCGTCCGAGGGATCGTGGCGATTGCGATTGTCTGGCTGACGATAGGAAACGAATTGATAGATCGGCCCGGCAGGTTCAAAAACCTGATGTGCCAATTCACCAGTATGTCCGGCCAAAGAGGCCCGTCCGTTACGAAGCTGCAGCGACTCCACGATCACCGGTCCACAGACGTAATCAGGATGTTCACTCGGAATCGTTACCAGGGCGACCGGGCCCGAATCGGTAAAGTCCCATTGGACATCAACATCGCCATTGGCCGCTTCGCGTGTGATGCCTTTTAAGAAAGCGTTCAGCGGCAGCCGCAGTGCGCCGGCCCGCAAGTTTTTGACTCGGACGGCGATCAGGTTAGGCTCTTCGGTCAGTTCCGCGGTGACTTCACAAGAGACCACCGTATCGAAGCGATGGTCTTTGTATCGCGCCGCGACCAAGATGCGGTCATCCTCGATCACGACCCGGGGATCACTGGCACCGCGCGCGAACAACTTGGGAAATTGTTTGGGAAATTCTTCCACCAGCCACGCGTTCAGTCGTGCGTCGCTAAACACCGCGTGCCAAGAACCAATCCTCGCGGCGTCGTCTTTTAATCGCACGACGTCTGCGTTGAGTCGGCGGCTTGCCTCGAGCGTTTTGACGGGGATCCTTTTTTCGGCTTGCGAATAAAACTCGGGCACCTGACGGGTTTGACGGATGGCCCACCAGCTTGCAAAAGTCGCAACGCCGGCAACGATGCCCATCGCCAAGGTGATTCGAATGATCCATCGCCGCATATTGGGTTCCTCATCGGGAGCACGTTAGCAGGTGTTTCGCTTGTCGGGCCTGTCCTGGCTCAGCCTGATCAAGCAGCATCAAAAGTGGGGCATTAAAATCTTAACGGTGTCGGCAACCAATTGCGTATTCGTTCCGCGACACCCGCCGAAGATTCTTCCGGTTTAACCGTTGTGATCACAGCTGCCGGCGCCGGTTCGTCGTTCGCCAATAGATGCTGAGCCCACTCGTTTTGTATCAATCTGGCCGCAGGTGTCAGGTTGCCACGTTGCAGCCCCTGTACTGCTACGTACGCTTCGCCTTGAAGTTCGGCGCGTTCCTTCGATAGCGGGAACCAGTCGTGCAGACGGACGTCGTCAACCCAGACACGACCGCGAGAAAGGCTGTCGATCGTCAAACGCAGCATGTCCACGGAGGATGGATCAACCCCCTCGACTTCGAGCACCAACTGTCTTGGGCGCCACTGGCCATTGTGAGGTACCTTGATTTCGATCGATTTGCGAATCGGCTCGCCCGCTCGCGTCCCTTCGATCGAAACGCGTAGCCGGTGAGTGGAGCCGCCTTCGATCAATTCGCCGCGGCACGCGAGCGAGACGCCTAGCCGTCCACTTCGCGGTGGTTGAATCATTTCGCTGACCAACCATGTGCGGTCACCGACACTTTGGTCGGTGGTCAAGCGGACGGAGTGTTCACCTTCGATTGATTCCGTGTCGTCGATGCGCACGGCACCGGGTGGATGCTGGGCATGCAACCATCCGGCCAACCCGACGCTGCTTTCTGATTCAAAGCCACCGTTGGACAGCGATTCATAGGTCGGTGGATCCGCAAGCCCGCCTAAACGATCGACAATCGCAGTGACCTGCCGAGCGATTTCGTCCAGCGGTTCTTTGCCGCCGTGAACGCGTGCAAACCAGTCCAGCACCGAAACATTCGAAACGGTCGCGTCGGACCGCAGGACGATCATGCCGCGTGGCTGCAGCCGAATGTTGGTCCGCAGTCCTTCGTTCTGAAAATCGCTTTCCGAATCTGGCTTGGACCGATCGGGATGTACAGTCGAAAACAATTTTTTGCCCGCCCGTTGCCAGTTCAATGCCGTGGAAGTCTGAACCGTAACATCGGATTGCCACGGAGCGAGGTTCATAACTGCCAAATAATAGTATTGACCACTGCGACCGAAGCGTAGCTTTGCCGTTGCGGCTTTGGGGTCTGGCGGATGAACATCCGCAATCCCATCGATCGGCAATTCCGCCCAGTCACGCAGCAGATTGGCCAGTTCGTGGTTAATGGACGTTGAACCGTTCGATCCGTCAAACATTAAACAATGCGGATCTGATCTTTCCAGGATTCGTGTCACGTCACCGCAGGTGCGAATTCGCAGCGTTGGCTGTGATGTGGCGCCGTAGGGATCGTCTGCAGCCGACGACGCCGGTGTGTCGACTTTGGCGTCAGAGATACAAAAGCCGACGTGCGAGTTGCCCCGTGATCGATCTGATCGATCCGATGGCTCGGCCGATGCGGTTTGCTTTGACGATGATGCCGACTTCGATGCGGAACTCTTACTGCCCGATCGTTTGGGTGGGTCCAGCCTCAGTTGAATCGGTAAGGCGCCCGCAGGGACTCTTTGCAAATCACGTACGACGACAAGTCGGTCGTTGGGGACCAGGCAATCGGCGGACGCATCGGCTTTTGTGACACAAAGGATTGTCTTTCCCGACACGCCTTCAGTGATTCGTTCATAGCAAGCTGAAAGTTCTTCGCTCATCCATTGTTCAAACGGTTGCCGACCGTCGGCCAACACCCAAGCTCGGGCGGTCGCCTGCGTCATCTTTGCGATTTCGCCAGGAGCAAACGAGGATCGTGCGAAGCGAGACAGCGTGACAGGATCGATGACGGATTCGGTCGGCGGTGGTGCCACGTGGCTGTTGGATACTGCTAGGAACGCGATTCCCGCGTAGTGGTCATGGGGTCGAAGCTGTTCGTCTAGTTCGCTGGCTAGCGTGGCGAGAGATGACTGCACCGACTGAATGAACGGATTGTAGGACTGACCGACGGATGTCTTGCGAGAGACGCCCGACGCCAAGCCGGGATGTGTCAAAACATCAGTCTCGACATCTGTCAGGGTTGTCGATGTTTCAACACCCGCAAAGACTCGCAGTGACGAACGTTCAAGCAACCGCATCAAGAGCTTGAGTCTGACTCGATCGATTCGATCGGTCGCATACGATGGATGAAACATTCCGGTGGGGTATGCCGCGCGTGATCCGGCGATGGCGGGAATCACAACCGCATTCATTCCCGATGATCGCAAGTAGTCTGCCAAACGCGTCGCCGCAACCATTTGTTGATGCAGCGAAATCGTACGTGCGTCGAAACGTGTCGCTAAGGCTGTGGTGTTGATGTCGTGGGCGAACTTGCGATCCCAGTCAAAGTCAGATAACGAATAAACCGCGAGGCGTTGTCGATCCTCGATCGGTCGGCTGCCTTGAGAGTCGAGGTCCGCCAATCGCCCCGGTCCGGCCTTTACCGAAATTGATTCGATCATTCCGTCCGCCTGTGACGCCAGATTCGTCAATCGAATGCGAGTGCCGCCATCGCTGGGATAGTACACAAACGTGTGCTCGATCCAATCCTGGTTGGCAATCGCAGCGGCTTCTTGCGTCAGGATGAAATCGGGTGATAGATTTCCGCTGGGGTGGATAACCTCGACTCGCAGCCGAGTTGATCGCCCGGCGGGAAATCGAACGGTGACCTGCTGTGGCAAACCGGGCACCAATGTTGGCAGCGTTGTTTCGTAAGGCCGTCCAAAGACCAAGATCGATGTGCCTTGTCCGGCGTGTTCACCACGTCCAAGGGTTTCGATCGGTGATGGTATCGCCAGCGGATTCAGCCGTGCCGTATTGCTAGGCAGCCATTGCCCCAGACCCTGCCGGTTCGTTTCTGACGGGCGAATGAGTGCAATTTCTCGCCATTCCCTTGCGTCCGAGCCACCACTGGCTGGTACCTCTGGCAACACGACCAGTGGTTGTGTCGCGATCGCAGAAACCTCGTGTTGCCGTCGCAGTTTTGACCAGATTCGCGATTCGGGCTGTTTCAATTCGCACCGAATTTCGTAGACGCCCGCCGTGCTCGGAAGATTCGTTTGCCAAAGCAAATTGTCGAAATTGCCGTCGGCATCGATTTCGGTGTCCAAACGGTGGCTTGCCACGACAGCATCGTCGTCGATGCGAGTGATCGTAGCTCGCAGTTGCCCAGCTTGACTTGCAAGGTGCGTTAGCGAATGGCCACTGAAGTGAACCGCCAGTTCGGATCCCGGCGCGTTTTCGTATAGCAGGTCGTGGTTGTCCAGGTTGATGCGTAGCCCATCCTGATCGGTTCGCGACAGGGACCAGTCCGGCCCGTCGTAAGACGATGTCGTGTCGCTTGAGGGCGTGTACGTTTCGCCGCTGAGGACACTTTTTAGCGCAATGATCGTTGGATCATCACCTGTTTCGGATTCGAAGCATCGGTCTGCATCTCGGGCCGTCGAGCGATCGATGACTTGAATGCCGAGCGTCGCATCACGGGATGCCCGAACACGAAATTCGACCGCACCGTCGGCGATCGGTCCACGCGGACGGAACAGCAACGTGCGTGAGTCATCGGTGACCTCAAAAGCACCGGTTGCCAGCGGCGATTGGCTGTGGTTTTGCAACTGGTCGATGTTTGCGGGCCGGTCGGACTGGTGCGGATCGGTTAGTTCGACGCGGACCCAGTGTGGCTTGGCCGATTCCGATGGCCATTGCAAACGAAAACGAGCATCGATCTGTGGTGATTCGGCGATCGCATTGGCCGGCAATGCGACGCCAAGCAGCAGTGCCCATCGCAGCGCGCACGCCAACGGACGACCGGCGCGGCATCGGCCGGATCGAATCATCAATTGGCAAAGACTTCCGTGTCTAGCCATCAAACGCTTGGATTAGATGAAAGTAAGGCAACGGGCCCAACGCGATCGTAATGTTCGTCGTTGAAGCCGGTCGTGTCGTGAACCACTAGAAACACTACCGTCGCGTCGCGGCGAGAGTAAAGACGAGTTTCACTGACCGGCGAGTTTCACGCGAACCGTTTCACAGCGAATTTATGCGATCAAACGCGTTTGGGACGATCGTTTCTTGCATTCATGAGACGAGTTCTTCGGCTTCCCAAGGATCGTGCCAGTCGCCCCAGCCCTGCAAATAGTCGCTGTAAGCTTCGCAGTCGTCGGCCCGCTGCTCGATCCATTGCTTCGCTTCGGTGACCAGCTTGATTTCGTCCTCGAGTGCCGCTTTGCCAGCAAGCACCATGCTGCGTAAAAAGACAAAATAGGTATCCAGAACATCACATCGGCAATAGTCGCTGATCGATTGCAGATCACCAGCGTCGTATTGTTCTTGGACCTTATCGCCGGTCAGTCCCATCTTTCCGGGCTTGCCGAGCAGTTGTGCCGCCAAGTTCAATCCGCCGTTCATCCGCGCAGCGCCGTGATTGGTAAGCAGTTCTTGCAGATCCAGATGCGCGTCGGCGTTGAACCGGTTTCGCAAGGAACGATACCCGTCGTCCTTGAACCAGTCGCCCAGTGAGATGCCGTACCGATAGGCGGCCAATTCCATCAGCGGTAAGTCGAACGATCGGCCGTTGAACGTGACCCACTGTGGGCGGCGGTAGACTTGCCAACCTTTCCAGAAATGTGCCGTGATCACGTGACTGCGAAAGTCGGGTTCATCCAGCGAAACGATGTCGATCAGTCGAAAGTCCTTTGCGATTTTTGCAATCACGACGGCAATCGGGACCTGGAATGTATGTGGAATAAAGGTCGACCCCTTTTGTTCCATCAACTCATCTTGATACTTCTTGATCGCTGCGGCGGGCGACAAGTTTTCGTCGGGGTAACGCACCTTCGCGATCAGTTCACCGTCGGCGACACTTTCGACGTCGAAGATTAAATGCGAAACTTGTTCGGGCATGGAAGGCCTGCTCGTGCAACGATAAGAACACCGAAACCGTTCCTTAGCTTACCATAGCGTTTTCAACGCGAAAGCGTGCCCGCATCGACCCGTCGCGTCTGTTGATCCACAACACAATCAAGGCACTCATGAATACATCCGCCGGTTCGGACGTCGTTATCAATCGCAAAAGACTGTTGGATCGTTTTTTGCGGTACGTGCAAATCGGCTCGGGTGCCGATCCCGCATCGGATTCGTATCCCAGTTCTGCCGGGCAGCAAGCACTGGGCGTTTTGCTGCAACGTGAGCTTGCCGACATGAGCGTCACGGATTCACATCAAGACCAAAACGCGTTGGTATGGGGCACCGTTCCGGCAACCGATGGCGGTTCAAGTCCGGTCGTGGCCCTGATCGCACATATGGATACCTCGCCGGAAGCCCCGACCGATGGTGTCAATCCGCAAGTCGTCGAAGCTTACGCCGGTGGTGAACTAACGCTTCCCTCGGGGGTGACGATCGACCCCGCTTCCTCGCCGACGCTGTTGTCGTTGGTCGGCAAGACGTTGGTCACCACCGACGGGACGACGCTGCTGGGCGGCGACGACAAGGCGGGTGTCGCCATCATCATGGAAGTGGCGCAAACATTGATTGAGAACCCACATTTGGTACACGGCGACGTACGGGTGTTGTTCACGTGCGACGAAGAGATCGGACGTGGAACCGACAAAATCGATCTGAACAAATTGGGGGCGACGGTTGCCTACACGCTGGACGGTGGCGGCGCCGGCGAGATCGATGTTGAAACGTTTTCGGCCGACGCCGCGTTGGTCAAGTTTACCGGCCACAATATTCACCCCGCGATCGCCAAGGATGTCATGGTCAATGCGGTTCGCGCCGCGTCCGACTTCGTTGTCGCGCTTCCCCGCAAGACTTGTTCACCGGAAACGACGTCGGACCGCGAAGGCTTTATCCATCCTTATGGCATTCATGGTGGCGTCGGCGAGGCAACCGTGGAATTGATCTTGCGGTCCTTCGATGCCGACGACTTGGTGCGGTACGCCGAAACGATTCAGCGAACCGCTGATCAAGTTGCCGCAGGATTGCCCGGTGTCCGCGCCGAAGTGACGCTGCGGCGCCAGTATCGCAACCTGCGCGAAGGCCTTGAGGACTTGCCCGAATCGGTCACTTTGGCCGAGCAAGCTTTTGCAAACCTGGGCCGGACATGCAATCGCGCGATCGTGCGCGGCGGCACCGATGGCAGCCAGTTGACCGAGAAGGGGTTGCCCACGCCGAATCTGAGCAGCGGTCAACACAATATCCACAGCGTGACGGAGTTCGCGTGCCTGGACCAAATGGTCGAAGCGGCCGAGCATGTGGTGGAACTGCTGAGGCTGTGGAGCCAACAAAAATCGTGACCGGAAAGCCTCTGCGGAGCCAATCGCTGAACGAACCGTCAACGATCCGCTGCGGTACGGCGGCGGATTGGTGTCTGCGCATCGTTATTTTGCTGCAGTGTATCGGGCTTTCGGGAAAATACGTTTTCTCTCGCCGTGAATCGGAAAGCGACGTTTATGGCTATTTGTTTTTTGATTACGGTTGGCCAGAACAACTTGCCCAGCGCATCGATGACGGGGGCGCGATTGCCTGCTTGATCGCTGGTGTCATCGTCATGTTGATCGGAACTTGGGGATGGCGAGGTCGGTCGATCGGACGAGCGCAGTTGCGAACGCCCGTTGTCGGTTGCATAGACCATGTGGCTTTGGCAACGGTGTTCGCTTGGTTCTTGATCATTTCTTTCACACACATGCTTCGCGGCGAACCGTTTGCCTCGTTGTCGTTGGGTGAGCACGCCGTTCGCTACTGCGCCGCGGCTGCCTTGTCGCTATTGCTCATGCACTCAACATCAATCTCGCGCGCTGGTGATTTGGGGCAGCCTTGGGCCATGCGTTTACTGGTCATTGCCAGTGCCGCGACGTTTGTCGTTCACGGGTACAAGGCCGTGTTGCGATACAGTCCTTTTACCGACCTGATTCTGTTGACCGACATGAATATGACGGGTATCGGTCTGTCACAATCAACCGCCGAGTCGGCTTTGGTTGTGATTGGAATCATTGACATTCTGGTAGCAGCCTTGTTGATGCTTTCGCGCTGTGCCGGCTTTGCCCTATATCGCAGCTTCGCTCTGTACATGGTGTTCTGGGGTTGCTTGACCAGCCTGTCTCGTGTCACGGCGTATGGATGGGAAGCCTGGCCCGAGACATTGATTCGCGCGGCGAATTGGGGTGCGCCGTTGGCCATCGTGATCTATGATGGCTGGACAACGACGATGAATACAAAACAAGATTCGATGGGATGACGAAATGCTGAGCAAATTCGTGCGATGGATGGTTGCGATACTCGTTTTACCCACGTGGTGCGGTGGATCAACCGAGAACGCTTGGGCTGATGCGCCGCTGACGGGTACCAGTCCAGCGCACTGGCGAGTCACCTGGACCGACGATCCGTCGACGACCGCAACGGTGTCATGGAGCACGCGGCAGCAGGGTCAGTCGCATCAATTGCAGTTCCGAGTGCAAGGGCAAGCCGAATTCGAGGGGGCACAGCTTGCCCGCAGCGGACGTTTTACCGGGGGCAGCGTCGAGTTGTACTATCACCATGTGCGATTGACCGGACTCCAGCCGTCGACGGCTTACGAAGTTCAGATGACGAGTGACGGGAACCGATCGCCGCTGTTGTATTTCCTGACCGCGCCGTCCGTGGACCGGTCGTTCAGCCTGCTCAATGGCGGCGATTCGCGGTCGGACAGCCCGACCCGGCGTCAAGTCAATCAAATGATGGCGTCGATGGTTGCCGATTCGTTTAAGAACGACGACGCGGCGGATGATGTGCTAGCGCTCGCCCACGGCGGCGACTACATCGTCAGCGGGACGAACATGGATCAGTGGTCGGCGTGGTTGTCCGATCACGAACTGACAATCGGCAAAGACGGCCGCATGTTGCCGGTCATCCCCGCGCGCGGCAATCACGATAAGGGTAAGCCGTTCAATGAAGTCTTTGGGTTTCCCGAGGGCGACACGAATTACTACGCGATCAATATCGGCCCACAGGTTCGTTTCGTAACACTCAATAGTGAAACCAGCGTGGCGGGCGATCAGGCCAAATGGCTTGAGCAAGAACTGGCCGCGTCGCGTGCGAAGAATCGCTGGCTGGTGGCACAGTACCACAGACCCGCATTTCCGGCCGTGAAAGTGCCCAGTACGGCATTGCTCAGCTGGGTCCCGCTGTTCGAGAAATACAATGTCGATCTGGTCTGCGAAGCGGACGGCCACAACATCAAGCGAACCGTTCCCATTCGCCAAAATAAGCCCAACGAAACGGGCATTGTTTACATCGGCGAAGGAGGCCTCGGCGTCCCGCAGCGAACACCGAAACTGGATCGCTGGTATTTGCAGTCACCAGGCATGGCCGATCAAGGACACCACGTGTTCGTGTTGACGTTCAAAGAAGACAAGCTGGAAGGCAAATGCGTCTTGCTAGGCGGAAAAATACGCGACGAATTTCAGCGTGCCGTTCGGCAATAACAGTTTGGGTGTAGGTTTTGGCGCTGGTTGGCCTACGATCACTTCGTGGGCGGCTCGCGTTGGATCATGTCGTGGTCCACAAGCCAGCAGGATTCGATGTCGGGGTGTCCGTATTCGGCAGCGCCGGTGTAAACGACAAGGTTCTTTCGCAACATCGCGACGCCGTCGTGATGGGTGTGCCCACACAGGACGGTCAGGTTTCGCTGGGGATTCTTGGTGCTGTGTTCGACCAGCGTGTCACCGATTTGGCCGCAGACAAAAAAAGGGGCCCAGTCATCGTCGGTGGTCTTGCCCATGTACCAACACGATTCACGAAACGGCGGAACGTGTGTGGCGATGAGAACTTCGATCGCGGTGTCCGGCAATGCTTCGAGTTTTTTCTGCAGCCGCTGTGCGGAAAGCCTGCCTTGCTGCTGCAGCATCGATTTCCACCGGTTTGGTTTTGCGTCCGAGAATTCTCGGATCAGCGCAAAGTCATTCAAACGGATGGGTGATCGCTCGTAATTACCCCGCGTTGCGTCACCCCAACCGTCTTCACCGGTCAAAAAAACACCGGGGCTTAATTCGACGGGCGGCAGGTCGGTCAGGTAATGCAGTGCCGGATGCCGGGCACACAGTTCGATCATGCCGCGCCGCGTTTCGGCAATCGAGCTGTGATAGAAGTCGTGGTTGCCCAGTATGAAATAGATGTCGACACCAAGAGCGTCAGCCATCCGCTGAAGCTGAAACGCAACATCGTCGCCTTCGGAGATATCGCCGGTGACGATCAACGCATCGGGATGTTGACTTACGATGCGATCGACCCAACGATCCCACGCGTGAACCGGCGCGTGGTTGAGATGTGGATCGGTTGTCCAGAGGATTCGGGTCAAAAGCGTGGCAATGGTTGAACCATCATCGTCGCTGGCAATGCCAGCGACGATCGGAACGAATCAGATTCGCGAGACAGGCTTGAGAAGGGGGTCAAACCGAATCAGGCGGTCGTCGCAGCGGCGGCCGCAGCCGATAGTGCCGCAGCCTTGTCTGTCTTCTCCCAGCTGAATTCGCCGTTGGGGCCGGGCTCGCGACCAAAGTGCCCGTGTGCGGCGGTGACGCCCATCACTGGACGCGTCAAACCGAGTTCGGTGATCAGGCCTCGCGGAGTCAGCTTGAAGTGATCGCGAATCAGCTTGATCATCGCATCGTCATCAATCTTTCCGGTACCGAACGTGTTCACGTTCACGCTGACCGGTTCGGCGACACCGATTGCATACGCCAGTTGCACTTCCACTTCATCGGCGAGTTCGGCGGCGACCAAATTCTTGGCAACGTACCGCGCCATGTAAGCGGCGCTACGGTCAACCTTGGACGGGTCTTTCCCACTGAAGGCACCGCCACCGTGACGCCCACGTCCGCCGTAGGTGTCGACGATGATTTTGCGTCCGGTCAATCCGGTGTCGCCGTGAGGGCCACCGATGACAAACTTACCGGTCGGATTGATGTGATAGGTGATGTCGCCTTTGATGTACTCTTCGGGCAAGACGGGCTTGATCGCTTTTTCGATGATCTCCTGCTTGGCCTCTTCGGTGATGCTGTGGCGATCGGGCGTCAAGATCGACTCGTCATGTTGCGTGCTGACGACAACGGTGTCGATGCGAATGGGCTTGTTATCGGGGCCGTATTCGACCGTGACTTGGCTCTTGCTGTCCGGACGCAACCAAGGGATTTCGCCCGACTCGCGCAGTTCCGCAAGTTTTTCGACGATCCGGTGCGACAAGTGAATCGGCAGCGGCATCAGAACATCGGTTTCGTTGCACGCGTAACCAAACATCAGGCCTTGGTCGCCGGCGCCTTGTTCGCCTTCGACGTCGGATGCCTTATCGACACCTTGCGCGATGTCCGCAGATTGTTCGTGGATCGCGTTTAACACTCCGCAAGCGTCGTAGCTGAATCCGATGTCGCTGTGGATGTATCCGATTTTCTTAATCGTGTCGCGGACGATTTTTTGCACGTCGACGTAGTGGCTGGTGCGGACTTCGCCGGCAACAACGACTTGTCCTGTCGTCACGAGCGTTTCCACGGCGACGCGAGCGTCAGCAGGATTCGGGTCGTTGGCCAAGATATCGTCCACGATCGCGTCTGAGATCTGGTCCGACACCTTGTCGGGGTGACCCATGCTGACGGATTCGCTGGTAAAGAGGTATCGACCATTGCTCACGACGTGTTTCTCCGGAAATTAGCTCGGGGAAAGGAGGTTCACCTCGAGCAAAGGATTCGTAGCCGCCAGAACTTGCGGCCGGAAGTCATTAGGATTTGCAGGTGATAAAATAGTTGTCAGGAACGATTCTGAAAAGCGTTCGACCGGGTATCCAGCCGGGATCGAGCCATTACTGCGGTCTGTGATGCCCAAATTGCCTGAAAACCAACCCGCTGCTGCCTCGAGGCCGCCCGATCTCGGGATCGATTTGCCCCAGCGTACGACCCCCGCGCTGCTGTTTTCGGTGCTCCTGCACGTGTTGCTGCTGCTGGCGATCGGCCTGTTTTACTCCAGCACCCCCAGTGGTACCGGCGGAACGGCGGATCGGCCAGCGGGAATCGCATTGGTGCACCGCATGCCGGATCGAGATCGGTACCAAGATGCCAAAGAGTCCACCGCGGCTACCGAAGCGGAAGCTGCCGCGTCGCAAATCGATTCCTCCGCTGCGGCATCGGCCGCGCCGCCAGCGGATTTGTCGCCCCCGATCGACCTGGCCGGTTTGCTGCAGGCGATGGAGGCAACGCCGTCACCCCAGTCCGGAACCGGCTTGGCGGGCGAAACGTCGTTGACCGGTGACGCCTTTGGCAGCCAAGCCGGCAAACGCTCGGCCGCCAGCAGTGATCAATCCACCGCGATGATGTTTGGCATTTCTGGCAGCGGGTCCGAATTCGTGTATGTGATGGACCGCAGCGACAGCATGAACGGATTCAACGGACGGCCGCTGCGCGCCGCCAAGGCCGAACTTCTTCGCAGCTTGCGTTCACTCTCAGAACACCAGCGATTTCAAATCATCTTTTACAACGACAAACCGTCGCCGTTTCGTCCGTCGGGAATGGGGTTCCAAATGGTTCCCGGCGAATCGTCAATCGTGACCGTGGCGGAACAGTACGTGAAGTCAATCACGGCGTTCGGTGGTACGGAGCATCAATCTGCATTGCACCTCGCCCTGCGTATGGCACCCGATGTGATCTTTTTTTTGACCGACGCCAGTATCCCGCGGCTATCGGCAAGCGAACTGGCCGAAATCCAGCGACGAGCGCTTCGATCGGGGACCACGATTCATGCAATCGAGTTCGGAACGGACGCTGTCGCACCGCGCGGCAGTTTCTTGAACGATCTGGCAGCGCAGAACAACGGCAGCTATCAGTACGTCGATGTGCAGAAGCTGTTGTCGCCCGCTAGCGTGATCGATGCCACAGGTGCAAGCTACGACGCGCACGCCGGTGATGGCGCCGGTACACGCGATCGATCGAATTCGGCGGGACAACAATGACGAGCTGTTGGACTAACGGATGGTTATTCTGGTTCGCGATGGCAATAGTGTCGGCGCGATCTGTCACAGGACAAGACGCGGTTGATACCGTTTGGTTGCAACCCACGCGTTCAACCGCGGAACAACGGTCTTGGTATCCCGGTGCGATCACACAGCTGAAAGGTGAGATTCATCACTTCGATGCAAAGGCGCTGCGAATCACGACGCTGGATGAGTCAACCGAAACCGCGGTCGCGTCACACCGTGTCTTGTGGATCGAACTGGGGACGATGTCAGACAACGAAGCTGCGGTGACAGGATTGCTGGATCGTCGCGAACGACTCGATTCGCTGCGTCCACTCGAGGCAGCGCTGCGTGACGATCTTCCTCGATGGCGGAAACAATGGTTGATGTTGCGCACCGCGAACTCGATGTGGCAAGTCTCCCGAAGCCCGCTCGCATTGAGTTTGTGCCGAGTTGCGGATCCGCCGCCGCTCTTCTTGGCATGGTTTCCCGTGGCATGGACTCGGCTCGATCCGGAACCGAGAGCGACGGATCTGAATCAACAGAAGTTGGGGACAATGACCGCGGAGATGCAGTTGGTGTCCATCAGTTGGCAACTGCGATCGCTGGGAGGCGAAAGAGCGCTGGCGATGATCGATCGGTTAACGCAAGACGCTTCGTCGGTCGAGGTGAAGCAATTGGCCGAAGTGCTTCGCTGGCGACTGGCGACACCGCGTGAAGTCATTGCCAACGCGGATAAGTGGCAAGCCCATGTGGATGCCTTGCCGATGGTCTTGCAGGTTGGTCCGACACTGACACTGATCGAAAAGTTCGAAGCGGCGGGGCTGGCCGATCGAGCCGAACGCCTGAAACTGTCATTAAAACTGACACCGCCCTTCCCGCATCCAGACTTGCAACGGCCTTAGTGGCACGAGGCGCTGATCGGATTGCGGGCTTCACAGTTGGATTGAAACAGGGGTGATAGGGTTCCCGATCGCGAACGCGATTGACGAACAAGCCACATGTGATCACCAAGCGATTGATCACGCCATCTCAGCCGGCTCCGTTCATCTCAGCCGACTCCGTTCATCTCAGTCGACCCAGTTACCCATGCCCCAGCGCGTGACTTGGCGCTTCCAGTCTTCGATGATCGCACCGATCAGGAACATGGCGTTGGACGTGTACCGCGGGATCAATCGCTTTGGATCGCTCAACATGCGGTAGGCCCATTCCATTCCGACTTTCTGGAAAATCGCAGGAGCCCGCTTGGCCGTTCCGGCGATGAAATCGAACGATGCGCCCAGCTGAATGCTGACCGGCACGCCCAGCCGTTTGTAATTGGCGTGAATCCAACGTTCGCCTTTGGGTTGTCCGAACGCGACCAGCAACAGATCCGTTCTGGCCGATCGAATGCGTTCGTCTTGAGCGTCTTGTTCCTCTTGAGACAGCGACCGGAACGGCGGCGATTCGACGCCGGCAATTTGCAATCCGGGATACAGGCGCGAAAGCGTTTCTGCGGCGGCAGCGGCTACACCGGGCTCGCCTCCGAGAAAGTAAATGCGCCAACCTTCGCGACTGGCCCGCTCGGCCAATTGGTAGATCATTTCGCTGCCGGCAACCCGTTCGGGCAGCGGATTGTGTTCCAGTTTGCTGCGCCACACGATCGGCTGGCCGTCGGCCAGGATTAGCGCGGCATCACGAGTGACGGCGTCCATTTCTGCGATGCGATGATGCAGCATCACGTAGTTCAAATTCGCCGTGATCACGTAGCTGGGCTCGCCGCAGCGGATCAGTTCGCCGACGTGGTCGACCGACCCTTCCAAGGTCACGTTGTCAAAGGGAACGTCCCAGATGGTGGTGCGATCCAGTTGGCCCGGCGCAGGTGATAGCGGAGGCGCGGGCGTTGATGCGGGCGGCGTGACGACGGGCACGACCGAGACGGGCTCGCTTTGACCGATCACCGGTGCCGCCAATGCGGGCTCACCCGGCAATTGGCTCGGCGCTCCGCCCGCAAATCCGCCCGATAGCCCCGCTGACAAGTCAGCGTTGACGGGGGAGCCATCGTTGACGGGCGAATGGACTGGTGACGGCGACGAAGAATGCGGAAGGGAGTTCATGAGCGTCAGGCCAGAGTGACAATCGCGGGGGACTTGTTCGGTTGTGCTACAAAACCACTGCGACAAAACTACGTCGCCGCTAGACTGTCTGTCCCGAACGAGCCAAAGTCGTCGCCGAGAGACTTGATCGCTGTTGGCGCATCGCGACGGTCCTAACGAATGCACCGATTAACCCAAGACCCAAGCGAGCCAGAGAGTGACCGAACCGAGACAGGCAACTGAACCGCAGTCGTCCGCCCGTCCTCTGATCGTGATTTCGTTGGAAGGGTTTGCCGCGTCATCACTGGGGTGTTACGGATCGTCGTGGAGCTTAACGCCGGCGATTGACCGCTTGGCCAGCGCAGGCGTGGTTTGGGATCGCTTGATCGCGACCGACGACGATCCAGTCGAAGTGCTGCGTCAATGGTTGGCCGGCGGAACGTCGCTGTTGCCGTTTCGCACGGTGGATTCTCATCGGCCAAGCGGCAGCATCGAACTGATCACCGATGACCTGCGGCTGGATACCGACGAGATCGATGAGGTGTTCGACGTTGTCGACCTCGTGCCATTCGATCTGCCCGTTGCCGATGTTCACGCGACGGACGTCCCAACGGGCCAGGATGTCCAAGCGGATCCAAGTCGCCAAGCCGGTCTGAATGTCCAAGCGGATCAGGCAGACGAGGAAACGGACGAGCATGCTGCCGCCAGCAGCATCGAACAGACGCACTTGGCCCAGCTGATGATGACGGCGATGGAGCGATTGGCCGACCCCGAGCCGCTCGCGGTGATGTGGATTCACAGCCGATTCTTGACCGCACAGTGGGACGCGCCCCGCGATTTGATTCCGCCGGATGAATTAGAAACCGATGATGACGAGCCCAGCGATGAGCCCGAATTGTTGGTCGTCGATCAAACGTTGCCACATCAAGAAACGCTTGCGAAAGTCCCTTTTGTTTACCCTGGCATTCGGCCACCTCGAGTCGCGGTCGACTCCGAGACGCATCCTGATGTGGTCACATCGTGGATGCGGACGTATGCGTGCCAAGTCCGATTGCTTGATGACCTATTGGCGATCTTGCTTGATGCGGCCGGTATGGCCGATCGGGATGTGGTGATCGCAGGCACCAGCGGATTCGCGCTGGGGCAGAACAAGCATATCGGTCACCACTGCGGACCGCTGAGAAGCAGTGAGCTGAGGTTGCCGTTGATCGTTTGTCGGGGCGAATCGAGTGATCGGCAAGCCGACGAGAAAGAAGGCTCGAAATCCCAGTCGGCCGCGTTGCGTGTGCCGCAATTACACGGCTCGACGGCGTTTCCAAGCGTACTGGCGCGTCTTGCCGATCCCGACGCAGCCGTGGTCACGGCCGCCCAGTGGGCATGCAGCCAGGAAGCATTCGAGCCGGCCATCGTGACGCGCTCGGATCGATGCCGGGTCGCCGTATCGACGCCTCGCTGGTTTTGCGTCACCGATCGGGAGGCGGAGGATCGGGAGGCAGAGGTTCGGGAGGCTGAAGTTCGGGAGGCAGAGGATCGCGATCTTGAAACGCGAGACATCCCGGTGAGGGTCGTCGATCCGTGCTTGTTTCTTAAGCCGGACGACGTGGACGATGTCAACGACGTCAGTCGGCTTCGGATCGACGCGGTTGATAAATTGGTTTCGATTGCGGCACGAAAAAACCCATCGAGCACTTAGCACCCGATGGGTCAGTTGGATTTCGATTCGCAGCTGCGAAAGGAATCGCTTTGTATCGACTTAGATGTCGGTTTTTGCGTCAGCAACAGGTGCTGGAGGCGCGTCGCTGCTGCTTGCTGCTTCGGCAACAGGAGCAGGAACGGCGTCAGCCGATGGAGCCGTCGTTACGCTGCCGGGAACCAGGGTTTCGCCTGGAGCCAAGTCGTAACCGCTGGCGTCTTCCACGCCGTGAACCACTTCGCCGCCCATTGCAGGTGCTTCCGAACCGTAGACGACGTCGCCGCCACAGCAAGGAGCAGCAGCTTCAACGACGGGAGCAGCTTCGCAACCACAAGCCGGTGCAGGAGCAGCTTCGCAGCCACAAGCCGGTGCAGGAGCAGCTTCGCAGCCACAAGCCGGGGCAGGTGCAGCTTCGCAACAAGTTGGTTCTGGTTCGCATACTGGCTCAGGAGCACAGCAAGTTGGCTCAGGGGCACAGCAGGCAGGCTCAGGAGCACAGCAGGTTGGCTCAGGGGCACAGCAAGTTGGCTCAGGAGCACAGCACTTCTTTGCAGCGTGCTTTGCTTTCAGCTTCGCAAGCAGTCCACCACCGCAACCGCTTTTCAGCAGGCCGCTGTGTCCGCCGCTGAACAGTCCGCCGCCACACTTTTTAGCGTGAAGCTTTGCGAAAAGTCCGCCACCACAGTGGCCGGCTTGTGCAGTTGTTTCTGACATCGCAAGTGTCGCACCAATCAACAGTGCGAATGCGGCAACGCCGCTCACCACAGTCCGATTCATCGAATTCTCCCAGGACATTCGGAGTGTTTGGTGCGATCCGGTTCGCACATCTCGTTTCGTTAAGCCCAACTCATTTGAGCCCATTGCCGCCGGGCGCCGACAACATCGTCAACTTCATCCCGACTTGGAAGCAGGCGGCAAGAAACGATCCCGACGCCGAAACTTCCAAAACCGCAAAGAACGCAGGATAGGATACCTGCGTGGTTTTTGCGGCTCGCGTAATTTCGACGATACAGTAGCGTTAGGGGAATCCGTGTCAATCGGATGCAACGAGTATTTTGGCTCGATTCCGGTCTACCGCGTCGCCAGATGGGCACGTACCGGGGCTCGGTGGGCCCGTAGATGGGAAATAAGCTAGCAATTTCCCATAAAAACGAGAGGGTCACGGGCGTCGCAGGCCACCGGTACCGGCACGACAAGCGGCTTTCGACGCCACAAAAACCAATCGAGGGGTGCGAATCCCGCCTATCGTGAGAGTGTGGCGGTTCCCGCAGCCGCCTGTGAGGTGGCAGGCTGAGAAGATTCTTCGTTTTGATCGCCTTCGTCTAACAATTGGGCCATCAAATCGCCGTTTTCGAAATCAATGATGGTCGGTGGCTGGCCCGGTTGCAGCTCCATTGCCAGGCCGGAGATTCGCCACTGACCCTGCTCGCGTTGCACGGCCCAGACGACTTGATAGTCGGATTTGCCGCCATCGCCAGACGGTTCGCTCCAGATACTGTGAACCAGCATCGAATCGCTTTCCCCCGGCACGGGCTCGCTGCGAGTTACGTCAAACAAAGCATCGGGTGATCCGATCGGTTGGACCGAACGACCGATCCGCGTTAGTTCTGATTGCGCACGCTGTGTCAACAAAACGCCGGCATCGGAGTCTTCACCGCCGCGGCGAACACGATCGAGAAATTGGCTGACAATGTCGATCGGCGTTGGCGATGTACTGTCAACTTTGTTCGATGCGATGGCATTGGTCGGTGCCGACGCACCGGATGAACTCGGGTTAGCCGTCGCGGACGCCATGTTCGGGTCGCCCGCATCGCCGCCACATCCGCCGACCATCGATAGGGCAACGACTAATGGAATGGCGGTAATTAAAGGAATGGCGGTAATTTGCGTGGCGGTGCCAAGATTGGGTGCGCGGAAGACGAATCGGAACATATCAGGTACCGGTAAATCGAGAGTGGGTGGATGTCGAGGGCGACGATAATCGCGTCCCTCGAGATTCGCCTTTACGGAAATCATGCGAATCCCGTCAAGCTCACCCGATGGTTTGCGTGCTGTTGTTGGTTTGCGTGCTGTCACGCATTGCATCGCGTCGCCTGGAGACAGATTCCAGTGAAACGTGATTCCTGTGAAACGTGATTCCTGTGAAACGAGATTTCAGTGACGCATGATTATTTCAGTGACGCATGATTTCAGTGAAACGTGCCTGCCCCGCCCGGTCCGACTTGAAATTCGACGACGACCAAGACCTCTGTTTCGCCGATAATCCAAGCGTTCCCAGCCGTGATGCGAATTGTCTTGGACAATCGAAATCGAACCAGCGGGCAGCTGTGCTTGCGGCCGAGAGTCGTTCTCGTCTATCGGTCGCAGCCACTTTGACTCACAATTGCGTTGACTTTTGACCCTTCCCCACGCTCACCTTCAGCCGTTTAGGCCGTCCTGACATGCAGCGAGACAACAATGTGATCGAAGTGGACGAGATTCGCATCGATCTGCGAAATCGACCACTTGCAGCCTTCTTGGCCTGGATTCTGCCGGGTGCGGGACACATTTATCAGCAGCGTTACGCCAAGGGCAGCCTGTTCATGGTTTGCATTTTGACGACGTGGATCTTGGGATTCGCCCTGGGCGGCGGCCATGTCGTGTACGCCTCATGGCAACCCGGCGACAAACGTTGGCACTATTTTCTGCAGGCGGGCGTGGGCGCGGCCGCACTGCCCGCACTGGTGCAAGGCGACAGGATGCGGCGCAAGACCGATCCGGCGACCGGCCGAACGCTAGACAGTTATCGTCCGCTTTGGAGCGGATTCATGGCACCCCCGCACCGCCCCGTGATCGAAGATCGCGCCGATGAAGTATCCGCATGGTACGCAAGTCACGGCGCGGGATATGAAATGGGCACCTGGTACACCATGATCGCCGGATTGCTCAATATCCTGGTCATCTATGATGCCTACGCCGGACCGCTTGCTGTTCCGATCAGTGGCAGGCGAAAAGACACGGATGACGAGGAAGACGATTCCGAATCACCTGACAGTTAATCTTGCGAAAACGAGCGTGTTGGAGGATCTGAAATCCAGTCGCTAGATTTTCTGGACCAGAATCCTGTCACCTTTGGCCTGTTACCTTTCACCCTTTCGATCATGCTTTCCATTTCACCGACCTATTTGTTGTATTTCGTTCCGCTGCTGGTGACGATCTCGCTGGTGTTTGGCGCGACGCGGCACGAGGACAACGGTCTGATTTTGCAGCACTCGTTGCACACCGCACGTTGGATCGCCGGATTCATGGCAATCATCTTTGTCATCTTACTATTCATCGGCTGGTGGATTTAGATGCGAGTTTTGACGCTGGGCGCCGGAACGGTCGGCCGCTGGGTTGCCGACATGCTTTGCCGCCGGCGCCACAGCGTGACCGTCGTGGACACCGATCCCAACAACGTGCGTCGGATCAATAGCGAACTGGACGTCCGCGCGATCGAAGGCAGCGCGTCGCAGAGTACGGTCCTGTTTCAAGCCGACGTGTGCGCCGCCGACATTTGCTTGGCCGTCACCGGCAACGACGAAGTGAACATCGTTGCGGCCAGCATGGCAAAGGCGCTGGGCGCACGGCGGAGTATCGCGCGTGTCTATGCGCCAGCTTTTCGCGACCTGAACACGTTCGACTATCAAAAGCACTTCAACATCGACAGCCTGCTGAGCCTCGAACAGCTTTCGGCGTTCGAACTCGCACGCATGATTCGAAACCCCGACTCGATCCCACTGGAACACTTCGCGCGTGGCCAGTTGGAAGTCTATGAAATGGAAGTCCAAGCGAAGAGTGAGGCCGCCGGCAGCAAGCTGCGCGACTTGCCATTGGCGCGAACGGTTCGAATCGGCTCGATCGCGCGCGAAGGACGTATGTGGATTGCCAGCGGTGAAGACGAACTGCATGCCGGCGACCGCGTCAGTCTGATCGGTATGCCCGAGGCCGTGAACAAGGCTCGCAATCGGTTCGGCAAGGTCAACGAAAAACATGGTCAACAACGAGTCATGATCGCCGGCGGCGGTGAAACCGGGTATCACTTGGCCGGGGCGCTTAGCCAACACGATTACCGCATCGTCATGTTGG
Source organism: uncultured Pirellulaceae bacterium (assembly GCA_963975425.1). Taxonomy (GTDB): domain Bacteria; phylum Planctomycetota; class Planctomycetia; order Pirellulales; family Pirellulaceae; genus CAXBGS01. The sequence continues at coordinate 391,846 of CAXBGS010000001.1, read as the reverse complement.
ACCGAGATGCGGATCGGTGTCAGCAGTTGTCAAAACTGTTGCCCGACGTCACCGTGATCCATGCAAATGCGAATCGCCGATCGATCTTGGAAGACGAAGGCGCCGGGACCGTCGACTATTTCGTTGCTTGTACCGGCAACGACGAAAGCAACATCATGGCCGGCGTCGAAGCGCGTGAACTGGGCGCTTCACGCGTGATGTCGGTCGTGGGACGACCCGACTATGCCAACGTTGTCGGCAAATTGGGAATCGACCACGCCGTCAGCGAACGTGATGTGGTCGCACGTCAAATTTTGGGGTTCTTGAACGAAGGCGCCGTCATCAGCCAAAGCCGCATGCCCAATGGCGCGATCGGTGTTTACGAGCTGGAAGTTCTGGAAGGAGCTCGCGCCACCGAAGCCAGTCTGGCGCAGTTGCCGCTGGCCGGCCGCTGTTTGATTTCAGCGATCCAGCGTGACGGGTTCGTGCGTGTGCCGACGGCTGATGATCAATTGCAGGTCGGTGACATTGCGGTCGCGCTGATCGATCTGTCACATGCCGATGACTGCTTGTCGCTATTCAATCCCTAACGAACTTTTCGACGGCCTGGCGTCCTCGGTCCCGCAAACCGGTTTGATCGTGCCAGGCATTCGGTAGAACGAAACATACAATGGCCCGGAACCGGGCTCGATTCGTTTGAGCTCGATTCGTCGCGGCATGAAATGCTTTCGGTCGTCGCGACATCAAACACCCGAGTGCCCGATGCCGAAACATCGCAGGTTTCATTCCCGTCTACGTTTGAATTTCAAGTGTCATCAGCCAAACACGATATTCCGTTACAAGACAACGCCATACGTGTCTGGGTCGACGTCGGCGGGACGTTCACCGACTGTTTCGTCAATGTCGGTGGGCAGCGGCGATGTTTAAAGGTGCTCAGCAGCGGCGTGACTCGCGCCGAAGTGACTCGGGTGTTATCGGCCGATCGATTTCACGTCCAATTCTCCCATGCCGACCAGCACTCCGCGTCGACCGAAGACTTTTGGCGCGGCGCCGACGTGTCGCTGATTCATGATGGCCAGTCAGTGTCGGCGATCGGCCGCATCGAACGCCAATCGGTCGACGAGGCAATCAAAGACAGCGTGACATCCGGCGGGGCAACAACGGGCGGCGAAATCACAGTACGTGAAATAGCGTCAAGTGAGATAGACGGACTGGGAATCACGGACAGGGCGAATCGCGACGCGACCGTGGCACCGCGGGTCGCCGCGTCGGTCAATTCGCTGCACCCCGGTGCGATCATTCAACTGGATCCACATCTCGAAGCCCCGGTCCTGGCGACTCGTTTGTTGTTGGGGATCCCGCTGTCGCAGCCGTTGCCGCCGCTAGACGTCCGGCTGGGCACGACCCGTGGGACCAACGCGTTACTGACTCGCTCGGGAGCAACGACGGCGCTGGTCACGACCCAAGGGTTCGCCGACGTCTTGAACATCGGTCAGCAAGATCGGCCAGACCTCTTTGCTCTGAACATCAAAAAGCCGGCTTCGCTGGCCGCACATGTCGTCGAAGTCGATGAGCGATTGGATGCGTCGGGAAAAGTCTTGCGTCCGATCAATACGAAACATTTAAAGGCTGAATTGCGACGGCTCCGTGATCTGGGTGTCCAGTCGTTGGCGATTTGTTTGCTGCACGCTTACGTCAATGACGAACACGAGCGGATTGCCGCGAACTTGGCTCGCGAAGTCGGGTTTGACGATGTGAGTTGTTCGCACGAGGTGGCGCCGCTGATCAAACTTGTTTCGCGAGCCGAGACGACGACGCTGGATGCGTATCTGAACCCAGTGCTGCGCGGCTATGTGGATCGGGTTTGGCAACAATTCGGCGGCCACGATGCTTGTCGATTGCGATTGATGACCAGCAACGGCAATCTGGTTTCACCCGACGCATTTCGCGGCCGCGATAGTATTCTTTCGGGACCTGCCGGCGGTGTCGTGGCGCTCGCGCATGTGGCTCGCAGCGCCGGGGCCGATGCGGCGATCGGTTTGGATATGGGCGGAACCAGCACGGACGTAAGCCGATTTGAAGGAAGCGTGGGGCGTCGCAGTGAGTCACGCGTCTCGGGCGTTCGCGTGATGACGACGACGATGGACATTCAAACGGTCGCAGCGGGCGGCGGCTCGGTTTGCGATATCGTCGACGGCCGGATGATCGTCGGTCCACGCAGTGCCGGCGCGGATCCCGGACCGGCCTGTTATGGACGCGGCGGTCCGCTGACGGTCACTGATGTGAACCTGTTGTTAGGTCGGCTGCCGGCGGAACGATTTCCGTTTCCGCTCGATGTCGCGGCGGCGAGGCAGCGTTTGGCCGACTGTGCCGCATACTCATCTAACGCTGGCAGCAAGCCTTCGGAACACGCTGACGTTGATTTGGATCTTGCCGAAGGTTTCTTGCAGATCGCCGTGACGCACATGGCCGAAGCGGTCCGCGCGATCAGCACCGCTCAGGGCAGCGACGTTCGCAAGATGACGCTGGTCGGATTCGGTGGCGCCGCCGGGGCGCATCTTTGCCGCGTCGCCGAAGCATTGCAGATGGAACGCATCTTGGATCATCCCGATGCATCGGTGCTGAGTGCGTTGGGCATGGGATTGGCGGATGTCGGACGTGTCGTGACGCAGGGCGTCTACCATCGCATCGACGAAAAGCTTCCGGTCGTGATCGAGTCCATCGCAAACGAGTTGCAGCGAGACGCGACCCAACAATTGGCCGAAGAGTCGGCGGGCAATATTGATCCTGTGTTCCGCTGGCAGTGTGAAGTCCGTTTCGCAGGCACCGATGCTGGGTTGGACCTTGCTCTGTACCCTGTCGAAACACTGCAGTCTCGGTTTTGTGACAAACACCGCGCGACGTTCGGGTACGTGCGAGAGAATCGTGAGTGCGAATTGGTTTCGATCGAGTGCGAAGCCAAACTTGCCTCCGATGCCGCGATCGCGCCGCGCAGCAATGCCGGTCAACGAAAGGTCGACCAGCACGATGTCACTCATGACAATGTGGTCGGAAATCGCCGTGACGCGTCCCAACACGCCACCACGTCACCGGTAAGAACGCGTTTTTGGTATGACGGTAAGTGGGTGCAAGCCGAGTCGACTGATCGCGCATCGTTACATCCCGGCGACGCGATTACGGGACCGGCGATGATCGCAAGTGACCAGTCAACTTTGGTGGTCGAACCTGGTTGGCGTGGCGATGTGTTGGCGGACCGAACGATCCAGTTGTGTCCGACTGCACAGGCGTTACCGAACCGCGATTTGCAGCATCGAGTGATGCAGACTCGCGATGCCCAGACTCTCGATGCGCAGACTCTTGATGCGCTGGCCGATGAACAGCCCCCGATCGAACCGACAACGACGGCGCAGCAGGATCCCGTCTTGTTGGAAGTCGTCGCGCGGCGGCTGCAGGGGATTGCTGACGCGATGGGTGAAGTCCTGCGGCGTACGGCGGTCAGCGTGAATGTAAAGGAGCGTCGCGATTACAGCTGTGCTGTCTTTCGCGGTGACGGTTCGTTGATCGCGAATGCCCCGCATGTTCCCGTTCATCTTGGTGCGATGGGGCATACCGTACGGCACATGATTGATCATTTCGGCGAGATGTCACCGGGCGACTGTTACCTTTCCAACGACCCATTTGCCGGCGGTTCTCATCTGCCTGATATCACGGTCGTCACGCCCGTGTTTTGTTCAGGCCACGGTGCGAAGCCCGATTTCTTCGTCGCATCGCGTGCCCATCACGCAGAGATCGGCGGTCGCACCCCCGGGTCGATGCCACCCGATGCGACTTCGTTGGCCGAGGAAGGTGTGGTGCTGCGACAGTTTGCGTTGGTCAACAATGGAATCAGCCACGAACAAGATTTGCGAGAGTTACTGTCGGCAGGTCGTTACCCCTCGCGCACGCCCGCTGAAAATCTAGCCGATATTGCCGCCCAACAGGCCGCGGGTGTTTACGGTGCGAGCGCGCTGACCGAGCTTGCCGGTTCCTACACGGTCAAAACGATTGATGCACTGATGGGCCGGCTTTTAGATGTCGCCGGCCAAGGCGTGGCGAATTGGATCAAGACGCTTCCGGCAACGCCGATGTGTTTTCAGGATGCGCTAGATGACGGCTCGCCGATCTCAGTTCGCCTGCAACGCCAGGACTCACGGTTGGTTATTGATTTCGCGGGCACTGCGCCAGTCCACCCAGGCGGATTCAATGCCACGCCTTCGATCGTTACCGCCGCGGTGCTGTACGTCTTGCGCTGCGTTTCGGGATCGGACTTGCCGTTATGTGACGGAGTGCTTCGCCAGATCGATTTAGACATTCCGATCGGAATGTTGAACCCGCCGTCGCATGCCGATCCCAGCCAGTGTGCAGCCGTGGTCGCCGGTAATGTCGAGACCAGTCAACGCATTGTCGACGTGTTGCTTGGCGCGCTGGGGGTTGCCGCCGCATCGCAAGGGACCATGAATAATTTGCTGATCGGCGATAATACGTTTGGCTACTACGAAACCATCGGCGGTGGCAGTGGCGCGACGCCCGATGCGGATGGAGCCGACGCCGTGCATACGCACATGACAAACACACTGATCACCGATCCGGAAGTGATGGAATCTCGGTTACCAGTACGACTGCATCGATTCGCCATCCGGCGCGGCAGTGGCGGCGCCGGCGTCCATCGAGGCGGCGACGGCATCATTCGCGAAATCGAGTTTCTAAAGCCGCTAACGATTTCGTTGATCACCGGTCGCCGAACGCGACCACCTTACGGCGCCGCTGGCGGAAACCCCGGCATGTGCGGACGAAATCTGTGGATTCATCAGGGTGAAATCTCCGAGCTATCACCGTCGGTCACTTTCGACGCACAAGCGACCGATCGGCTTATCATTCAAACGCCTGGCGGCGGAGGTTGGGGGAAAAAGTAGAACAGCGACAGAGGCCAGAACGCTAGAACCGCAGCGAGAATTGAACATAGGTCAATTCGCCGTCATTTCCGTCCGCTCCGTTCGCCGCGGTGCCGGCCGGTCCGCCTTGAATGACCGGGCTGTCGAAGTAATCGCCCGCCCACAAATAGCTGTACCCGACCAACAGATGAGCCCGTGGCGTGATGGTCCAACGCAACTGTAGATCCAGCTCGTGTCCAAGTTCTTTGCCGGCTGACCCACTGGGGTCGTGGAAGATCGGTGATCCACCCGGGCTGTACAACGCGTCGTTCCGATTGGCGAGCCAGAAGTTATGCAGTTGGATTTGCCCGACGACTCGATCGGTAACATCAAACGCGGTTTGCAAATTCAGGTCTTGGATGTTCCGACGTCCGGTGAGATCGGCCCAGCCGAGATAGTAGTGGCCGCGCGGTTCCAAGTGATAGAAAGTTGCGTGGATGTCATCGCCCAAATCGTTATCGCCGGATGCCCAGTCATAGTACAGCCAGACGGTCGGGCTTAACGGCAATCGATTCATTCGACGTCCGATGCCTGCGGTAAAGTACCCAGCCGATTGCTGTGATCCTGTGAACTTGCCGAACTGGTAGCCGCCTTCCAGTTCGATCATCGTATCGCTCTGATCGGCCAAAATGCGGCTGCCGACGGTGTGCAGATCGAACCCGCCTAGCGTTCCATCAAAGGCTGGCACGATGTTGTCCTGCTCGGTTAAACCAAAGTAGAACAGGTTTAACGTACGTTGCTTGTTCTTGGTCTCGAAAAAGGAACCATAAAACTGGCGGCTTTGATCGGGATGATCGAAGTTGTGGTCTTCCGGTAAATGCTGTGATGGATTGATCGGACGGACCCAGAACGTGTCCCACCGGTGATCGCCGTCTTTCCACCACATGCGGAAACCGTCATGCGTCAACGGCGTGTTTCGCCAAGGTCGGCTGGCAACCAAGCGCTGGGATCCATAGTACATTTCTTGCCGGCCACCGCGGATCCATAATTCCTGATCGCCGCCATCGCCCCACAACAAAGCGTCGATGGCCAACATTTGCATATCCAGCCGATTGACTTCTGTCGCACGCGGCTGCAAATCATTGCCGTCGCTATTGGCGTCAATCCCTTGCGCAAAGATTCGCAGTTCGTCACCAAGGTGTATATCGGCGAACAGAAATGTTTGGTGAAGCACGAAGTCATCACTTGCGCCAGTGAGCCGTCGACGCCGCAAGTTGTTTTCGTTGTGATACCTGGCTCGATAGCGTCCGCCGACATCGACGGTGACGTTGCGGTACGGCCGCAGACGCTTTAAGGACTCGCCGAGATACCCTCCGCTGTAGTCATCAGCATCCAGGTACGAGAAATCGTTCTCGAGAAAGCTCTGTTTGTATGCGCTCGCTGCAGCAGCAAAGTTCGGATCGGCGGCCCGCAGAATCGCGCACGGTGAAACCAGCACAGACATGAAACCGACCAACACGATACGGAAGTCGGCTTTTGATATTGCGATATCCATGCCGTCAAATTCGGCAAGACCGATCCGCATGCCCGCTTCGAACATCCTTTCAATTGCCAAAATCAATCGAATTGTTCCGGGCAATCGGTTCAGTCGCTACGGTTTAACGGAACACTTGTCCGATCGGCAATGAGCGGCTTTTGGGTTGGCTGAACACTTGTCCGTTCCCGTCGTTGGCGAATTGCATCGATGATATTGCGTTGCCGAACCGCGTAGGTCGGGGGGGTGGCCGTGAAGCGATGCGGCCATCAATTGTGTGCCGCCTGCCGCGAAACAGAGGGCTTTCGCAGATATCGACATTGTTGATGTTTGGCTTGGCTCGACAACGGCGTTAGAATAGGAATCCCACCACGCCCATTGCTTGGGCACAGAAAAATTGATTCGCTGTTCCTCTTTGCGATCTGGATGGCATGTTAAACCGTTTGATTCTCGTTGGCGCCGGTTTCCTTCTCGTCGGAGCCGCCGCGTCTGCGATTGCGTCTTCACCCGCGGAGTCGAACATCGACTTTTCCGCTGACGTGCGGCCGATTCTCTCGGATCATTGTTTTGCGTGTCACGGGCCCGACGAAGCCGACCGCCAGGCGGGACTGCGTTTGGATACCGAAGACGGCCTATTCGGCGTCGTCACCGCGGGTGACGTCGATGAGAGCGATTTGCTGTCGCGGGTGATGTCGGCCGATCCCGACGAGCAGATGCCGCCGCCAAAATTTCATAAGCCGCTCAGTCAGAAACAAATCACGGTTCTCAAGGCGTGGATCGCCGAAGGTGCCGAGTATCAGCAACACTGGGCGTTCGTTCCGCCGCAAGCCGATCTGCACGTCGGGGTCGACGCAATCGATACTTTGATCGACAAGCGAATCAAGGCTGCCGGACTAGATCCCAACGGCATCGCCGATCGTCGATCATTGATTCGCCGCGTGTGTTTGGACCTGACCGGATTGCCGCCGACTCGAAAACAGGTCGCCGAGTTTCTTGCCGATGAAACTCCCGATGCCTACGAGAACTTGGTCGATCGATTGTTGCAGTCACCTCGCTATGGCGAACACATGGGGCGGTACTGGTTGGATTTGGTGCGCTACGGTGATACGCATGGTTTGCACCTGGATAACTATCGCGAGATGTGGCCTTATCGCGATTGGGTGATCGACGCGTTTAACCAGAACATGCCGATGGACCAATTTATCACCGAGCAACTGGCTGGCGATTTATTGCCAGAGGCGACCAGAGATCAGCTGATCGCCAGCGGATTCAATCGGCTGAATGTGACCACGAACGAAGGCGGTTCGATTTACGAAGAAGTGTTCGCGCGAAACGTGATGGATCGCACCGACGCATTTGGGACAGTCTTTTTGGGACTGACGACCGGCTGTGCGGTTTGCCACGACCACAAATTCGATCCGATTTCACAACGCGACTATTACTCGTTGTCGGCCTTTTTTAATAGTTTGGATGGCCGCGCGATGGATGGGAATGACAAAGCGCCCGTGCCGACCGTCTTTGTGCCCGATGAAAGCCAAACGAACCAATTGGCCAGTTATGCAAACCAGCTCAACGAAGTCCGCCGCGAAATGCGTGGGCCGATTCCCTCGGTTGATGCTGCACAGGCCGCGTGGCAGCGATCGATCGTCAACGACGACGAAGCCGTCACGCAGGTCATTCGTCCGATCAAGGTCGCCAGCGAAAGTGGCGTTGAACTGAACGTCTTGGGCGACGGTTCGATTCAGCTTGCCGGCGAGGCGGCCAAACAAGACACCACCACGATCATCGCCGAGTTGCCGCAGCAGGTCGATTCGCAGCAAGCTGTCGTGCAGTGGCAAACGCTGCAACTCGAAGCGCTGTGTGATCCGCCGATCGCGGGCGAAGAAGAAGAGTATTCTGCGGACGACCTGACCCATGCAAACCGAGTGGGCGCCTCATCCAACGGAAACGCGGTACTCAGCGAAATCGTCGTCGAGACGGCCGCACCCGGCAATGGTCAACCCGAATGGTTGCGGGTCCCGATCCTTCATGGGCTGGCAAGTCATGAACAAAGCGGCGATTCCTTTACGGTCAACTTTGCGTTTGACAAAAAGACCGAACCCGATGCGGGATGGGCGGTCGGTGGACATGACGAACCCGGCCCGCGAACCGCGTGGTTCATCGCGCCCTCGCTGATGGGACAACCGGCGGGGACCAAAATTCGAATCCAACTCCAGTACAAATCGCAATACGCCAAGCATCAGTTCAAACGCGTCCGCCTTTCCGTTAGCGACGCGCCACCGCGACCATCGGAAGACAAACGGATTCGTTTCAGCGACGTTCATCTGGTCGGCCCGATGCCGATTGACGGTGCAAGTTCCGGCTACGCACGGCGGTTCGGCGAAACTAGCACGACGTTCGATTTTGATCAGGAAGTCAAACGCGGCGAAGACGTTTTCCGCTGGACCAAGCGGACGGACCTTGTCCCCGTCGAAGTCAACACGATCGAATCGCTTGACGATCAGGCTTCGGTAACGCTCATTCACCAAACGGTCGACTCGCCGTCAGAGCAAACGGTGCAATTGATGCTGGGCAGCGACGACGGACACCAAGTTTTCTTGAACGGCAAACAGATTGGCATCTTACGAGGCCAAAGAACGATCCGCCCGCTCCGCAACGAGTACAGCTTGAATTTTCGCAAGGGCGAGAATCACTTGTTCTTTAAGCTCGTCAATCACGCCGGCAACAATGAATTGACGTACGCGTTTCGTTCGCCAATGATTCCGCCGCCCGAATCGCTGGTTGATCTGCTCAGTCGCCCTGAGGATCAACGTACAAAATTAGATCGCGATGCAATCCGACGGTACTACCGCGAAGTCTGTTGTTTGCATCCTGATTGGTTGGCCCTGCAGGACCTCGAAAAGGGTTTGGTCAAGTCACAAGAGAAACTCAAAGAGGCGATTCCGACCACCTTGGTTTGGAAAGAGCTGGACGAACCACGTGAGGCGCATCTCTTGATGCGAGGCCAGTACGACCAGCCGGGTGAAGTGGTCCCGCGTGCGACGCCAGGTTTCTTGCCGCCGATGCAGGATGAATGGTCACGCGACCGGCTGGGACTGGCGACGTGGCTGACATCGGCGGACCACCCGCTGACCGCGCGGGTGGCCGTCAACCGATTTTGGCAACAGGTTTTTGGCGTCGGTTTGGTCAAGACCAGCGAAGACTTTGGCAGTCAAGGTGAGCCGCCCAGCCATCCGGAATTGTTGGACGCGCTCGCGATCGATTTCCGTGAAACCGGCTGGGATGTCAAACGGATGATGAAGCAACTGGTCATGACAAAGGCGTACCGCCGCGACTACAGCGTGACCGAACCGATGAAGCGAATCGACCCTGAGAATCGCTTGTACGCGCGTGGACCACGGCATCGGCTCGACGCCGAAGTGTTGCGAGATCAAGCCTTGGCGATCTCTGGTCTATTGGCCAATCAGCTGGGCGGAAAAAGTGTCAAGCCGCCGCAGCCGGAAGGTCTGTGGTATGCGGTCGGATACACCAACAGCAACACGGCCAGCTTTACGCCCGATACCGGTGATCGAGTCTATCGTCGCAGTGTCTACATCTTTTGGAAACGCACCAGCTCGCCACCTCAGATGTCCACTTTCGATGCACCCAGTCGTGAATCCTGTACCGCTCGCCGCGAACGCACCAACACGCCGCTGCAGGCGTTGTTGTTGATGAATGAAACCCAGTATTTGGAAGCGTCAAAGCATTTTGCCAAACGCGCATTGGACCAGCCGGGCCTGACCGATGACAAGGATCGCATCAAGTGGATGTTCGAAACGGTTACCATTCGTCCGCCGTCGAGTGAAGAGACAAACGAGTTGATCGGTCTGTTGAGTGATTTGCAAGAACATTACCGCAGGGATTCCGAGGCCGCCAAGCAACTTGCCGGTGACGAAGAAACGACGATCGCTCCTTGGGTTTTACTTGCCAGCACGCTGCTGAACCTCGACGAAGTCGTATCGAAATAGCGTACTTATATCTTTTCTGTTCCCACCTTCTGAACCCATCGCCATGTCACTTGAGCAACCCCTACGCCAGCTCACCCGTCGCGCTCTGTTGGCTCGCGGATCGGTCGGACTTGGTGCGGCGGCACTTGCCTCACTCGAAAGCCAGTCAGGCGCGGCAGCCCAGTCAAGTGCAGCAGCCCAATCAGGTGCGGCTGCCGCTTCGGGCGGTCTGGCCGGTTTGCCTCATCATCCGCCTCAAGCAAAACGAGCGATTTATCTGTTCATGTCTGGCGCACCCAGTCAGATGGATATGTGGGATCACAAACCAGCGATGGGCGACTGGTACGACAAAGACTTGCCGGCATCGGTCCGCATGGGCCAGCGACTCACGACGATGACCAGCAAGCAGGATCGTTTCCCCATCGTGCCGAGTATCTATAAGTTTTCGCCGCACGGCGAAGCGGGCACGATGGTCAGTGAACTGCTGCCGCATATGGCCAAGAAAGTCGATGACATCGCGCTGGTCAAGTCGATGCACACCGAGGCGATCAATCACGATCCTGCGATCACTTATATCTGTACCGGTGACCAACTTCCCGGCAAAGCGAGTCTTGGGTCTTGGCTAAGCTATGGTCTTGGTACCGAAAACGAAGACTTGCCCGCGTTTATGGTCATGACCGCGACCTGGACCGGACGTCCACAAGCTCAAGCGCTTTATAACCGTCTATGGGGCACCGGATTCCTGCCCAGCAAATACCAAGGTGTCGCTCTGCGCAGCAGTGGCGACCCGGTCTTGTATCTGTCAAATCCTGATGGCATCGACAGCAGCGCCCGTCGCCGCATGTTGGATTCGTTGGCAAATCTGAATCGATCCACCGTCGATCGAGTCGGCGATCCCGAAACGGAAGCCAGGATTGCACAGTACGAGATGGCGTTTCGAATGCAGACAAGCGTTCCCGATCTGACCGATATCAGCGACGAACCGCAGTACATCTTGGACATGTACGGTCCCGATGTCACAAAACCGGGGACCTTTGCCAATTGCTGCCTGCTGTCGCGCCGCATGGCCGAACGGGGCGTGCGATTCACGCAAATCTTCCATCGCGGTTGGGATCAACACAACAGTCTGCCCAGAGACTTGCCGAACCAATGCCGTGATACGGATCAGCCTTCCGCCGCGTTGCTGACCGACCTGCGACAACGTGGCATGTTGGATGATACGCTGGTCGTTTGGGGCGGCGAGTTCGGTCGGACGATCTATTGCCAAGGTAAATTGACCAAAGACACCTACGGTCGTGACCATCATCCCAAGTGTTTTACGGTGTGGTTGGCGGGTGCGGGGGTTCAAGGCGGAGTCGTTCATGGTGAAACGGACGACTTCAGTTACAACGTCGTCAAAGATCCGGTCCATATTCGCGATTTGAACGCGACGATCCTGCACCAAATGGGAATCGATGCCGAACGGTTCACCTACGCATTCAAAGGACTTGATCAGCGATTGACCGGCGTTGAGGAGAGTCGAGTCGTTCGCGAAATTCTTTCCTGATGCTGTTATGGCTTTCGCATCGCGCTGCAACCCAAAAATCTATATTTCGAAAGCCGAAATAACTTCCTCTGCTTGCCGGGGATGGGACGTCATTGAGTCGGTAATGGGAATCGCGGTCAATCGAGGGTTTCAATGGCGGTTCGGCGACGCAACGTCAATCACAAGGTCTATAATCGGGCGATGGCGGTTGAAGGCGGGGCTCCCGACGCGCACTCGGTTTTGTTCTGAGTCGCATTATCGTATTCCTCTCACCCCGATCGTCTCTCTAGCATGACCCACTCTCTTGTTGCTGGTTCGATGGCGATGATCGTCATCGGATGGGTGCCGGTCGCGTTTGCTGCCACGCCGGATTTCGGGACAGACGTCCGGCCTCTGCTTTCGGATCATTGCTTTGCATGTCATGGACCGGATGAAGCCGATCGATACGCCGACTTGCGGCTCGATACCGCCGATGGCGTTGCCAGTGTCGTCGAACCTGGTGATGCCGACGTGAGCGAGTTGATGCTCCGTTTGGAATCCGACGATCCCGAACAGCAGATGCCGCCACCGGATTTTCACAAACCGCTTAGTCCGGAACAGAAATCCGTTTTGAAACAGTGGATCAACGGCGGTGCGGAATTCGAAGAGCACTGGGCGTTTTTGCCGCCAACGGTCGATGACGATCTCACGGCGGCATACGTCGACCAATTGATTGACAAAAAAATTGAGTCGGCCGGTCTGGCGGCGAACGGTGACGCCGATCGTCGATCGCTATTGCGCCGAGTCTGCTTGGACATTACCGGATTGCCCCCCGATCGTGATCGCATCGACGCTTTCTTATCCGACGATTCACCCAACGCGTACGAGAAACTTGTCGACGAATTGCTTCAGTCGCCCAGCTATGGCGAACACATGGGCCGCTATTGGCTCGACCTCGTGCGGTACGGCGATACCCATGGGCTGCACGTCGATAATTACCGCGAGATGTGGCGTTATCGTGACTGGGTGATCGACGCGTTCAATCGCAATCTGCCGATGGACCAATTCATCAAACAGCAACTCGCTGGGGATCTGTTGCCCGATGCAACGCAGGATCAATTGATCGCCAGCGGGTTCAATCGGTTGAACGTCACGACGAATGAGGGCGGCTCTATCTATCAAGAGGTGTTTTCTCGCAATGTGATCGACCGTACCGATGCGTTTGGCACTGTCTTTATGGGGCTGACCACACAGTGCGCCGTCTGTCACGATCATAAATTCGATCCGATCACCCAACGCGATTACTACTCACTGTTTGCGTTTTTTAACAGCCTTGACGGTCGGGCGATGGATGACGACATCAAGAACACTCCGCCGTTTATCCGGCTGCCCAACGAGAATCAACGCGGTCAGTTGAATCGCTTTGCAAACACGCTGCGCGATGTGCGTCGCCGAATGCAGGGGCCGATCGCTTCGGTGGACGCTGGTCAAGCACTTTGGCAACAAGCACTGCTTACCGATTCAAGTGGCGACCAAGACCGGGGGGCGGATGATGGACGGATTCGCATTGGAAAGACGTATACCGTCGGTCCTTTTGACGTTCCCAGCGCTAGCGGCGCCTATGGACGCAAGTTTGGGACGGCCAATGACTTTGATGCCGCCAAAGACATTCGGCGTGGTACCAAGGTTTATCCATGGAAACGGAATGATGATTTGGTTCAGGTCGAAACCAACACGATGCCGACGATCGAAAACGAGCCCTCGGTGTTTATCGTTCATCAAGAGTTGTACTCGTCACGCGAGCAAACCGCGCAGCTGTTGATTGGCGCCGATGACGGCTTGGCTGTCTATCTAAATGGCAAGCAGGTCTTGCTGTCGAAAGGGATTCGAAATCACACACCTCTCGGCAATCAAGTCACATTGCGGCTCGCCGAGGGCTGGAACAGCCTCTATTTCAAGCTCATCAATCACGACAGTGATAGTCACTTGACATACGCATTCCGTTCACCTTCGATGGAGGTGCCCGAGTCGATTCTGGACATGGTCAGTTGTAATCGCCCAACGAAGCATCAACGCGATTTGATAAGGCGATATTATCGAGAAGTATGGTGCGAGCATCCAGATTGGCGCAGGCTGAAAGCCCAGGAAAAACAGGCGGTTCTGGCGCGAGACGAACTTGAGTCCACGTTGCCAACGACGCTGGTATGGCGAGAACTCGATCAACCACGCCAAGCATATGTTCTAGTTCGTGGCCAATACGACCAACCGGGTGAAAGGGTCGCGCGCGACACCCCCTCTTTCTTGCCACCGATGGAAAGTGGTCGGCCGCGAGATCGTTTGGGCTTGGCGAATTGGTTGACGTCGGCCGATCATCCACTGACATCACGCGTGGCTGTCAATCGGTTCTGGCAGCAAATCTTCGGAACCGGTTTGGTCAAAACCAGCGAAGACTTCGGCGGTCAAGGCGACCCTCCCAGCCATCCCGAACTGCTAGACGCACTGGCCGTCGACTTTCGAGAACACGGCTGGGATGTCAAACGACTGATCAAATCTCTTGTCATGACCAAGGCATACCGCCGCGACCAACATGTCACCGAGCAAATGCAATTGGTCGATCCGGCGAATCGTTTGCTTGCCCGCGGCGCCCGTTATCGTTTGGACGCCGAAGTATTGCGCGACCAAGCACTAGCCGTTTCGGGTTTGTTGGTCAATCGCGTCGGTGGGCCGAGTGTTAAACCGCCACAGCCCGGTGGGATTTGGCTTGCGGTTGCCCAAACGGGCAGTAATACATCAGCGTTCGTCGCGGACGAGGGCGAAAGCGTTTATCGCCGCAGCGTTTACACGTTTTGGAAACGGACCAGTGCTCCGCCTCAATTGTCGACCTTTGATGCGCCCAGTCGTGAATCCTGTACCGCTCGGCGTGAACGAACCAACACACCGCTGCAAGCTTTGTTGTTGATGAACGAGAAGCAAATTTTGCAGGCCTCAAAGCACTTGGCGAAACGCACGCTCAATGAGTCGTCGGCGAACTCGGTTCAGGATCGTATCGGTTGGATGTTCGAAACAGTGACAGCCCGACGGCCGACCGGCATCGAAATCGATTCGTTATTTGCATTGTTGGAAGACTTGCAATCGCACTACGCCACCGAAACCAGTGCGGCCATCGACCTTGCCGGCGACAACGGCGTCACGCTTGCCCCTTGGATGATCTTGGCCAGCACCATGCTTAACTTGGACGAAGTCATCGCCAAATAGGAACGCTAAACGATGTCATTTGAAGATCCTCAAACACGGATCAATCGCCGTGCGCTGCTTGCTCGCGGTTCGGTCGGACTTGGTGCGGCAGCGCTCGCGTCAATCGACTCGCCGTCGACGCATGCGTCCGCCATTGGCGGACAGCCGGGCTTGCCTCATCATACGCCCAAAGCGAAACGAGCGATCTATCTGTTCATGTCCGGTGCGCCCAGCCAAATGGATATGTGGGATCACAAACCGGCCATGGACGACTGGTACAACAAAGACCTGCCGGAATCGATTCGCAAGGGACAGCGTCTGACCACGATGACCAGCGATCAGGAAAGATTTCCGGTCGTTCCCAGCATCTATAAATTCTCGCCTCATGGCGCATCGGGAACCATGGCCAGCGAGTTGGTTCCTTTTATGGCCAAAAAGGTCGACGACATCGCGCTGGTAAAGTCGATGTACACAGAAGCGATCAACCATGATCCGGCGATCACCTATTTCGTCACCGGAGATCAATTGCCCGGCAAGGCAAGCTTGGGTTCGTGGCTCAGCTACGGCCTGGGAACTGAAAACGAAAATCTGCCAGCATTCTTGGTCATGACCGCATCATGGTCGGGACGCAAAGGTGCCCAAGCCATCACCAATCGTTTGTGGGGAAGCGGGTTCTTGCCCAGTGAGTACCAAGGCGTCGCACTGCGCAGCAGCGGGGACCCCGTCTTGTATTTATCCAATCCCAAAGGCATGGCCAGCAGCGTGCGGCGGCGGATGCTGGACGCACTGGCGACGCTAAATGAACAGACATCCGATCGCATCGGTGATCCAGAAACCGAAGCCAGAATCGCACAATATGAAATGGCATTCCGCATGCAAACCAGCGTGCCGGACCTGACCAATATCAGTGACGAGCCGCAATACATTCTCGACCTCTATGGTCCCGACGTCACCACCCCCGGCACGTTTGCCAATTGCTGTCTGCTTTCGCGGCGCATGGCCGAGCGCGGGGTCAGGTTCACACAGATTTTCCACCGCGGTTGGGATCAACACAACGCGTTGCCCAAGGATTTGCCCAACCAATGTCGCGACGTCGACCAGCCTTCCGCGGCACTGCTAACGGACTTGCGGCAACGCGGCATGCTGGATGATACGCTGGTTGTTTGGGGCGGCGAGTTCGGACGGACCATTTATTGCCAAGGCAAACTGACCAAGACGGACTATGGCCGCGATCATCATCCAAAGTGTTTTACGGTTTGGCTGGCCGGCGCGGGTGTCAAAGGCGGCGTCGTGCACGGCGAAACGGATGAGTTTAGCTACAATATTGTGAAAGATCCCGTACATGTACGCGACCTGAATGCAACGATTCTGCATCAGATGGGGATCGACGCCGAACGATTCACTTATTCTTTCAAAGGACTCGACCAAAGGCTGACCGGGGTCGAAGAAAGCCGAGTCGTTCGCGAAATTCTCGCTTGAGTTTTTGGCGCAGATAAGCGTTTGGTGATCCCGCGCCGCGTCGGTGCAGCTTGTCGGGACCGATCCGTTTTTCGCGGCACGCTATTCTTCTGCCGCTTGCTTGTGTTCCATGAGACGCCGGTTGTACGCGGCGATGCTTTCTTTGCGGCGAAGCATCCCCAACAGTTTGCCGGGCTGTTCGGGATCGATCACGGGCAACTCGTCGAGGTTCAGTGCCGTGAAACGCTTCATTGCCGTATTCAGGTCATCGTGTGGCGAAACGCTGACGAAGTCACTCTTCATGATATCTTCAGCGACCACCAGATCCCACAACACGTCGTCGAACAGATAGACGCGAACGTCGTCATCCGAAAAAATGCCCACCATTCGTTGTTGTTGATCGACGACGGGAAAATAGTGTTGATGGTTGTCGGCCAGGCAATGAACGATCTCGTCCAGTGTCATCGCCTGGGGAATCTTGACGATGTTTTGGTCACGCCGAAAGACATCCTCCACGTGCAGGCCTTCCAAGACGTCGATGATAAAGTCACCTCGGTGGGCTTTGGAATCCATACGTGTCGGAACTTGCTTTTGGTACAGCCGCCATTTGTGGCTGGTCAGAAAAGTCAACGTCGTCACCAGCATCGTAGGAACCAACAATCCGAAATCGCCGGTCATGGCACGCACCATGATGATCGTCGAAATCGGCGCACGGGCGACGCCGGCGAAAAAGCCGGCCATGCCGACGACGGCGAACGCTTCCGGTTCGCTGACCGACCAAGGGAACACCGATTGAAACGCCAGGCCAACGACCGCGCCTAGGCAGCCGCCGATGACCATCGATGGACCAAAGACACCGCCCGATCCGCCCGAACCAATGGTCAGGGCCGTCGTCGCGATTTTTGCGAAGGCGATCGTCAGCAGCAGTCCGATGCCTAGTTGGGGCGCGTCGGTCAATGCGATCTGCAGTGTCCCGTAACCGATACCCAGCACGGCCAAGACCCGCGGATCATGGTTGTGCAAGGCCAGCAATCCAATGCCAATCAAACCGGCCAGCGCGGCCCCGATCGCCGGACGCAGGTGAGGAACCAGAGGCAGATTGCGAAACAGAGTTTGTGATTGCTGGAAGACTTTGACATATAGAATCCCCACCAGCATCAGCACCACGGCCAAGACCGTGTAGGGAAGCAATTCGACAGGCGAGGCAAATAGGTGATTCAGTTCGGTTCCGAACAACGGTTGAAATCGCCGGTCCGCGGGCAAGAATTGTGTGAATACGCTGTACGCGACGATCGATGACGTCGCCGCTGGCACGATCACATCGGCTTCGAGGTCGGCATCGCTGTAAAGAATTTCCGCCGCGAACACAGCACCGGCCAATGGCGCGCGGAAGATCGCACCGACGCCGGCGCCCATTCCTGCGGCCAACATAATGCGGCGGTCTCGAGGCGAAAGCTTCAAACGCGTGCCCAGCCACGACCCAATACTGGCACCGATCTGGGCGATCGGCCCTTCTTGTCCGCCTGATCCACCGGTGCCGAGCGTGATGGACGATGCAAGCGTCTTGACGAATGCGACACGCGTGCGAATGATGCCGCGCCGGTTGTGGAAAGCGTCGATAGCCGCGTCCGTGCCGGCGCCTTCGGTTTCCGGCGCCAACCAGTACACCAGCAGTCCCGAAATCAGTCCGCCGATCGTCATCACGACCACAATCATCCACGGGATCAACGTCGTCGCAGGCTGGTCCGCGAGCGAATGTTCGCCGTCGGCGATCTCTGGCACAAACCCGGCGAACTCCACCAGCGAATAGCGGGTAACCAGATGGCCCAGCGTCTGGAAAGCGATTGCAGCCAGGCCCGCAATGACGCCAACCAGCGACGCCAGCAGGATCCACTTGCCAGAAGACCGCAGTTCCATCGAATCGAGAAAATGACGTATAGCGTTCAGGGTAGGTTGCCGTGCAGGGGGGGATAGTTTTCAGGGGGGCGATCGGTCGAACACGTTAGTATCGCGAGACTTCGATTCACCGCTAGTGACCCGATGTCGCGGCGGAACCGCGAAACATCGTCACCTTGCGGCGGCGACGTTCAGTGGTGGTTGCCCCGTCATTTGTTTCTCGGGTGTTCGTGTCTGGGGCGATTGTGTCTGGGGCGATTGTGTCTGAACTTTGGTGCCGGTCGTTGGTGCTCCGTCTGTCCGGTCGCATCGATCGGGCGACGCGTCCATAATGCGTTCATTCGACCGATCGATCCGTTTCCTTTGACCCACCGCTGAATGTTGTCCGACCCGCTTGATAACCTCTCAATTCTTGATGCCCTGTTAGGTCCCGAGGCGGATCCTGTCACCGCTGGATATCGGCTTCGCGAATTGGCTGAAGGTCCGTCCGAAAGTGGTCCCGCGATTATCGCGCGGTTGCATCAAAATCAAGGCGTTGTCGGTCGATCGGATCCGGCCATTTTGGGCGGATTGTTGCGCGTGATTCATACGCTGGTCTTGCGAGACGCGGATCGTTCACTGCCCGTGATCGATCCCTTTGTCGTTTGCCAAGTGGAGAGTTCATTGCCGGCGGAGACGCCGAATCGTCATCTCTTGCTGCACTTGTTGGCGATGAATCAATCCGAAGAATCACTTCGCGCGCTCGTCCAGCGGTTGCATGTCGATCCGCCAAAAAAGTGGCTCGACGCGGCGCAAGTGCTCAGTCCGATGATGCAACGCGACAATTGGCCGATTCATGCTGTGTTTCCCGAGTTGCTGCTTTGTTTGCAGTACCCATCGCTGGCCGCCCCACTGCTGGACTTGGCAAACTTTCTGGTTCGCACTGGCCGAGTGGACGAACATCCCGCGGTCGAACAGATCGATGCGTTGAACCATCTATTAGGCGAAGTCAGTAACCGCTTGGCCAAATTCGAAGAGAATCCGAAATCGTTCGGTGACGAGGTGGAGGTCGTGCAGGCTACGCTTAGCGAAGCGGTGGCCTTGGCCGTTTCGCTTTGTGATGCGGTGGCCTTGATCGGCGACGAATCATCGATCAGCAAACTGAATCAGACCGTCGAACTGCGGCATCGGCGTGTGCAATGCGAGGCTGCCGGTGCACTGGCGCGTTTCGGTGATGACCTTGGCAAGAAACGGATCCTTGAACTGAGCGAAGATCCCGCCGCGCGACTGCGTGCGATCGCGTATGCCGATGAATTGGACTTCGGTGACGATATCGATGAAAAATTTCGCACGCCCGAGTCACTGGCCGAAGCCGAGCTTGCACTATGGTTAAGCCAGCCACAACAAATGAGCGTCCCACCCACCGGCATCGAAGTGATCGACAGTCGGCGGATGATGTGGCCAAGTTTCAATGACCCTGTCGACGTGTTTTTGGTTCGGTTCGAGTACAACTTTGGCGAACGTAGCTACAGCAACGTTGGCATTGCCGGTCCAGTCGCTTTTGCTTTTTCGACCGACGTCGCGGAATTGCCGGTCGATGATATTTATTCGATCTATGCCGGTTGGCATGCCGATCACCCCGAGATCTTTACCGTCGCGGCAGATCAATTCAATGAAGCTCAAACGCGAGCGATCGAACCGTTCACGCAGCATTTGCAACATCTCGGTTACGAGGCGATCAAGCCCGCTTTGTTAGGATTTTTCTTGGACGAACAGGCCGGCGTGTTCACCGCCCGGCGTGACCACACCGATTGTGTGGTCGTCACCGATGGCTTGGAAACGGTGGATCATCCGATCGCAGGCCGTTTAAGACCTTTGTCGCCGGATGACATCTTTAATTTGTTCAAAGGCCGGAAAATGATCAGGACCTTCAACCCTTAGGCTGCCGTGTCATTCAACCTGGGTCCGCTGGGCGATGCCGAGAACCGGTTCCAAAAAGACTTCGTTGAATTTTCGAAGCTGTGGGCATCGGTCCGCGAAGACTGGCGTGACCAGCAACGAGAACAATTTCAAAACGAGCACCTATCAACGCTCGGTCCCAGTTTGAATCGATTCTGCACGGCTCTGAGGGAATTCTGTGACGAGGTTCGCAAGGCGGATCGTGTGCTCGCCGACGATGATCGTCCGACGGACAAACTGCGGTAGCGCCGGCAGTTACAATAGAGCAGGCGTTCATCGCCGCTAACCGTCGCTTCATCGGCGGTCCTTTTCTCGCGAGGTGCTATTGATCATGAGAGATTCGTCGGTCGGTCCGGTGGGAATCCTCGACCCACGCCGTCAACGGCGCGTGCTTGACGGACTCGATCAACGTTGCCAAGCCTGTTCGGCTGAGCAAGAAATTCTCAGCCAAACGCACGCCAGCCAGCGTGCCGAGGAAGAAAAAGAGTACGCGGCGCGGCGGGCCGCGGAAATGGAAGCGTGTCGGCGACAACGAACCGACATGTTGATGAAATGGGATGTCGCCGAAGAACAGTTGATCAGCCAATACGAAGCCGACGCGATCAAGAATCGCGATGATCTGAAACGTTTGTCGGTCGTTTATCGGCGAAAGAAAAAGGAATCGCAAGCTGCGATTGCGCGAAAAGTCGAAGCGCGGCGTCAAGCGGTACTGCAGCAATACGAGAACCACAAGAATCAACCCGGCCAACAAAAGAGAAAAGAGATTCAGCGGATCGACGAAGCATTGGCGTCGATCATCCAAAGTCGCGAACACGCGCGGGAAATCACCGTTCGCCGATTCGATCGTCTGCCGCAAGTCGCGGCGGCCGAATTGATTGGTGACGGGGGCGTCGATGAAGACGACTTGAATGCGTCACAGCGCAATCCCCGTCCGAGCGACGTTAGTGAGGCGATTGAATCGATTCGCGATCTCTCGCGGCGTTGCCAGGCGGACGTCAACGAGATGCAATCCGGCATCGCTTCTCGGATCGTTGACCATCACTATCTGCCGATCGCGGCTGTTGTGTTTTTCGTATTTTGGTCCTTGTTTGCCTTCGCATTCGGGCCGCAACCGCCGTGGATTCCCATCGCGGCCGGCCTTCCAATCGCTGGCGTGCTGGGCTTTCTCGCTTATTTGGTTTTGCTGTGGCCGCTAAAGAAAAAGACCGGACGCATTTATCCGCGGGTCGAGCGCATTGCGCAGGCGGCCGAGGCAAACGCGCAGGCCGCCAAAAAGATCGTGACCGACACGGCGCAGGCGGCATCAAACGAACTGGTTGCACGCCGTGACTCTCATCTCGCCGCGGCCGATCAATGGAAATCGGATCAACTCGTCGAACTCGACAGAACGATTGCCGAACAGGAGTCAGCCGAACGTGCGGAGCTAGCAGAGAAACTGGCGCGTGTGAATCGCGGTTTTACCGAGCAATTCGATTCGACTCATCAAACAATGCGCAGCCACGCAGACTCGCTCGCACAACAAATCACGCAGCATATCAGTCAAACCGACACATCACTGCAGCAACAACGTGAATCCCAATCGGCGCATCGTCATGCACAACTGCAACGACTGGCAATGCGACTAAGTCAGGGGACTCAGCGGGCCGTCAGTCATATGATCACGGGGCGTGAAAACGTCCGTTGGCGGTTTCCGTCCTGGGCCGACGTCGCGGCAGGAGACCATCCGGTCTTGCCCAAACTGGATTTTCTGCCACTGGGCATGTTGCGAATCGACGAACGTTTGCGACGCACCTTTCGGACCGAACACCCGGCTCGCGATACGACGGTCGACCCGACCGCAACGATCGACGGCGAGTCAGCCGATCAAGCGAAATCGGCCGGTGACGGGTCGATGTTCGACTTGGTGGATTCTCGTCTCGTTTCGCCGGCGACCAATGGTGCATCGGTTGCCGCAGCCTTGAGTGTCGACTTGTCGGAATTGGATGTGCCGCAGGCCATTCCGATTGTCATGCATCGACGACGACACGGGGCGGTGGTGATCGGTGCGCCGGCACGGCAGTTCTCTCAGGCGATCGACGTTGCTCATTCGGTGCTGTGGCGGTTGCTTTGCGGCGTGACCGCTTCGCGAGCGAAATTGACCCTGATCGATCCTCTCGGCCGCGGACAACACTTCACGGGTTTTATGGCATTGGCCGATCACGACCCGTCGTTGGTCAACCACCGCGTCTGGACGACGGAAAAGAAAATCGAAGAACGGTTAAGCGAATTGGCGCATCGCGTGGAAGATGTGTTGCAGTCCAGCTTGCGTGATCGATTTCAACGGATCGAAGACTACAACGAACTGGCCGGGTCAATGGCCGAACCCTACCGCGCGATCGCAGCGGTTGGACTACCCGAAGGTTTGACCCGCGACGGATACAAGCACCTGCGCGCCCTGATCGAAAGCGGTCCGCGATGCGGAATCTTTACAGTGATCGTTTGTGATTCCACAAAGCCTTGGCCCATCGATATGCCGATGCCCTCGGGTGATCGTGTTTTAAAAATTGACCTTTGTGACGACGGGACGTGGCACGTCGATCAAGACGGTATTCGCGATTTACCTTTCCAGCCGGCCAGTTCGCCACCACCAGCGATGCGAGACGATTTGATCCAACGGGTCGGTACCGATGCGGTCAACGCAAGCCGCGTGGAAATTCCGCTGGACAACCTGTTACAGATCGTCGACGAAGGTCAAGGCAAGACGGACAGCGGAATTGAGATCGTCATCGGAAGCCAAGGCGCCAATCGATCGCTGGACCTCGCACTCGGCGAAGGCGTTCGTCAGCACGTTCTGATCGCCGGCAAAACAGGATCGGGAAAAAGCACTCTATTACATTCGCTCATCACGTCCGGCGCGTACCGCTATCGGCCTGATCAATTGCATTACTACTTGCTGGATTTCAAAAAAGGCGTCGAGTTCAAACCGTATGCTGACAGCGAATTGCCACATGCACGCGTCATTGGTATTGAAAGCGAACGAGAGTTCGGACGCAGTGTCCTGCAGCGACTTGACGATGAGCTTCAGCAACGCGGCGAAAAATTTCGTAGCCATGGCGTGCAGTCACTACAGGATTTTCGCCGCGAGTCGGGTGAATCGCTTCCACGCATCATGTTGATCGTGGACGAATTTCAAGAGCTCTTTGTGCGTGACGATCGCTTGGCGGGCGACTGCGCGATGTTACTCGACCGTTTGGTTCGTCAGGGCCGTTCGTTTGGGATGCATGTTGTGCTTAGCAGCCAATCGCTTGCCGGTGCCTATTCGCTGCCTCGTGCGACGCTGGGCCAGATGGCCGTTCGCATCGCCATGCAGTGCAGCGAATCGGATGCCGCGATGATTTTGGCCGATGATAATACCGCGGCAAGATTGATCAGCCGCCCGGGCGAAGCGATTTACAATGATGCGGGCGGTCTGGTGGAAGGGAATCAGCCGTTTCAAGTTGCTTGGCTGGCCTCGACGCGTCACCGGGAGTTGCTGGGGGCGATCGCCGCGCGAGATTCCGAGTGCCAGAAGGACTTGCCGGCACAGGTCGTCTTCGAAGGCAATCGACCGTGTCGATGGTCACCATCGCTCGCAAGCAATATCATTCAGCCAGCGGGTGATGCGACCGGCGAGCCCGGTGCGATTCGGGGACTGCTTGGCGAGTCTGTCGAGATCGGCCCGCCACAATCGATTCAACTAACGCGAAACACCGGCCGCAACGTATTGCTGATTGCTCCGGCCGAGGCCAAGGGGCCGATCCTCGCTTCTGCCCTTTCCGGGTTCGCGAAGTCACGGTCCGATACATCAATTGTGTATCTTGACGGAAACCGAGTCGACGATGGGGCGTCGCTGGGGTCGTGGCTAAACGAGTGCGGTCTGCATGTGGCAGCCATCAAACCGCGTGATGCTGAATCCGAGATCGTCCGGCTGAGCGCTCTGGTGAAACAGCGTGGCGAAGAATCCGAAAACGAGGCTCCCGTCGTCGTCGTCATCGATCCGCTAGAACGATTTCGAGATTTAAGACAAAACGAGGCATTCAGTTTTTCGCTCGACGCCCCGGCCGCTGGCGAGACCGGTTCGGCAGCACTGCAAAGTCTGTTGCGAGACGGTCCAGCGGCGAACGTGTTTGTGATACTGGTGTGTGGGTCAGCGGAAACGCTGTCGCGCTGGTTACCACGGTCGGCACATCACGACTTGGAACTGCGGATCCTTGGACGAATGAATGCCAGCGACTCGTCCGCGCTGATCGATACGCCCGCCGCCTCGGACTTATCCGCCGCCACGGTTCTGCTGTACGACGACGCCGACGGCGGCATCACTAAGTTTCGCCAATGCGATCTGCCCGATCCGGATGCGGTGAGAGACTGGCTCGCGAGCGGCGATTCATAGACGAACAATCACATCATTCGATTCAAAACGGCCACATGGCTCATTTTGAGAGCGCCAGGGTGATCAAATAGGTGTCACTGTTTGGGTTGGGTGTCTGTAGCATTTATTGCGCGCAAGTACTTGTGAATTAACACTTTGCGACTTATTTCGTGTGGCTTTTTCGGAATTGGCACTGTTGATGCATCAGAGTTGATCTGGACCGTGAAACCCATTCGTTGGCGGATTGGTTCGGTATCCACGGTTCGCGGAGTCGCCCTGCTTGAGGGCTCGACGCCTCCTCCACCCTCTCTCGGAGCTCTATATGTTCAACAAATTGTTTCTTGCCGCAGCCGTCGCCGGTGCGGGGATGTTCTTTACCAGTAACCAAGCGTCGGCGGACCACTGTCGTTACGGCCGTAGTAGCTATTCGTACCGGCCAAGTGTCAGCTATCACAGCCACCACCGGTATTCACCCTACTCGTCCGCTTACCGATCATATCGCGTTCCCTCGCGGAGCTACTTCGGTCCCGGGTACGGCTATAGCCCGCGATCGAGTTACTTTGGTGGCTACGGTTATGGCAGCCCGTTCTATCGTGGCGGCAGCTATTTCGGCGCCGGCCGTGGTGGCATCTCGATCGGATTCGGATTCTAGAATCCGAGTTGACGATATGATGTAAAAGACGCGATGTCGAAAGCGATACCAGCGCACGACGAAACCATTCGGTTCGTCGTGCGTTTTTTTGTGCGCGATCACCATAGTGACCGATCACACGACTAATCGCGAAGCGCCAGAATTTCGGCTTCGGTGAACTTGTGATCGAGCCGTGCACCCATCTGTGAAACGATACGTGCCGCCGCGTGTGAAGCCAGATGTCCGGCTTCTTTCCAAGACATGCCGCCACTGGTGATCCCGTATAACAACGCTCCGGCGTACATGTCGCCCGCGCCGGTGGTGTCGATCGCGCTCGTGTCGACGCCTTCGATCGGAAACGCTTCGCCACCGTGCATGACGATCGAGCCTTTTTCGCCTAGCGTCAGAGCGACGTTCTCGGCATGTTCATGAATCTTGGCCCCCGCGATGACGGCGTCCGTTTCGCCGGTCAGGCTTTTGGCTTCCTCTTCGTTGCAAAAGAACAAATCAACCGGGCCCGTGATCAAATCCCAAATCTCATCGCGAATCATATTCACGAGGAATGGGTCCGATGCGGTGAACGCGACCTTCACGCCATTTGCTTTGGCGATTTCCATCGCTTTGTACGCGGCGCCCTTGGTCGATTCTCCCGTTAGCAAGTAGCCTTCGATGTAAACGTACTTGGCGTCTTGGATCATCGATTCGTCGATGTCCGCTTCGGTCAGGGTGACGGATGCGGCCAAGTTGGTCAGCATGGTTCGCTGCGCATCATCCGTAATGAGAACCGCGCACGTGCCTGTCGCTGTTGACTTGGTCGGCTGTACGTCGATGGCAACGCCCAAGTCTCGCATATCTTTCAAAAAGAACTCGCCGATCTCATCATCGCCCACCTTTCCGACAAACGCGGCCGCGCCGCCAAAGTCTGCCAGGGCGACGATGGTGTTGGCTGCCGAGCCGCCGGCACATCGATTCAGCGGAATGCCACCCAGGGCGCCCAGCACGCTTGCTTGGTGTTCATCATCAACCAAGGTCATGATGCCTTTGTCCAGTTTTAATTCGGTCAACAAGGCTTCCTGGACACGGGCCTGAATATCCACCAGTGCGTTGCCCACACCAAAAACGTCGTAGTTTGCCATTGAGAATTCGATAATTGAGATCCGAGAGGTCGAACGCATTTTCAACGTGCAAAGAGCTGGAAATGCTACGTCGGCCGACAGGTTAAACTCTTTCGCCGGCGGCGAACATCACGCCCAATTCTGTGGCGGCAGAGCCCGTCTCGGTATTTTGTCAGGCGACATCGCCGAGGTTGAGCCGTTTGCCATAGCGGCGCATCACTTGGTTGCGCAGCTCTGACAACTCGGGGGCTGAAAGTTCGGCATCCTCGTCGATCATGGATTGCGCGATTTCTCGCGCGACTGCGACGATTTCGACGTCTCGGGCCAGATCGGCGATCCGCATCGGAGGCATGCCGCTTTGCCGACGTCCCATCAAATCACCCGGACCACGCAGCCGGAAATCGGCCTCGGCAAGCTCGAACCCGTCACTGGTCTGCTCGAATACTTTCAGTCGTTCGTTCTCGTCCGGCGGCAATTCCCCGTCGGTGAACACACAAACGTGGCCTGCGTGAGTTCCCCGTGAGACGCGGCCGCGCAATTGATGCAGCTGGGCGAGTCCGAATCGTTGCGACCCCAGGATGGTCATCACCGTTGCGTTGGGAACATCAATGCCGACTTCAATCACGGTGGTGCTGACCAGAACTTGCAAACGGCCGGCCGCAAACGATTGCATGACGGCCTGTTTTTCATCATTGGACATGCGGCCGTGCAGTAGCCCGACTTTATAGCCCCTCAGTTTGTCTTCGCTAAGCTCGCGGAACACGGACTCGACCGACGAGACATCTTCGGCGTCTTCATCGTCCACCGATTCCGCCACGCGCGGTGCGACGACAAAGGCTTGCCGGCCCTCGTCCAATCGTTGGCGAACGAACGACCACCACCGATCCTTCCACCCGTCATGCGCCAAGTAGGTGTTAACCGTTCCGCGACCGGGCGGTTTGTCCCGCAGCGTGCTGAGTTCGACATCACCGAAGACGGTCATCGCGACGCTGCGCGGGATCGGTGTGGCGGACATCACCAAGTAATGAGGATCGACGCCGCCGCCACGCAGCGCGACCCGCTGCGCGACACCAAACTTGTGTTGCTCGTCAATCACGACGAGGCCCAGTTGATCAAACTGGACCGATTCACTGAGCAGCGATTGCGTTCCGACCAGTAAGTTAATTTCACCCGACGCGGTTTTCTCGATCGCGTCGCGTCGTTGGGCCGCCGAAAGTGATCCGCATAGCAATCCGATTGTGACGCGGCTGTCGGCCAGGATGTTCGACAGGGTTCGATGATGTTGTCGCGCCAACACTTCCGTGGGCGCCATCAAGACCGCTTGATAGCCACCGGCGACACACAACATCATGGCAAAGATCGCCACCACCGTTTTTCCGCTGCCGACGTCACCTTGAAGCAATCGATTCATGGGGAATTGGCGACCCATGTCGGCCGCGATTTCGTCCATCACGCGTCGTTGATCACCGGTCAATTCGAACGGAAACCGGTTCATGATTCGCGCCTCGATCATCGCCGATGTCGGCAGCGGTGGCGCCAACAAGTCGGTGGTCAGCTTTCGGCGACGCATTGCCAAGGCCAACTGCATGACCAGTAACTCTTGAAAGACAAATCGAGTTCGCGCGGCTTGCAAATTGTCAATGTCGTCGGGCCTGTGGATTTGCCGTATGGCCTGCCGAATCTCTGGTAACGGTTGAGCAAGATGAATGCCCGCAGCGCGCAGATGCTCGGTCGCGCTCTGACGCAGCGAATCGGGCATGACCTCTGTCAGTGTGTCGGCGATACGTTCACACACCTCTGACGTCAGTAGTCGAAGTTCAGGTTGCTTGACGCCATCGGTCAGCGAATAAATCGGCAGGATCACCGGTTTGGGCAAGTCTTCGCCACTGCTAATCAGGGTCACCTTGGGATGCACAAATTCCCACCGCAGTCCGTTTAGCTTGGGCGTGCCCGAAATCAGAACACGCTGGCCGGTACGCATTTGTTCGGCGCGGAATGGTTGGTTGAAGAACAGCAGACGCACGGCGCCCGAATCGTTTTCGACCAGCACGCCAACGACCGATTTGCCGGCGGTGCGCGAAACGACTTCGGTATCGGTGACTTCGCCAACCAGTGAAGCCGATTCGCCTTCGCGCAGTTGGTCGACTTTGGCCGGCGGCGCGGGAAATTCATAGTCGCGCGGAAAAAAGAAAAGTACATCACGAGCCGTCACAAGCCCAAGCTTTGCCAGCCGCTTGGCGCGTGCAAATCCGACACTCGAAAACGAATGGATCTTGGTCGCGAGCGTCGTTTCTGTGACTTGTTGCGACACGATTGTCTTTGCGAATCAGCCCGCGAATCAGTTCCTTGCCAAGTCAGCATATTTGCTTACTTGTTACCGACTTGGAAGTACTCCATCGTTGCATCCCCCCCGTGTAGCTGTCAAACTGGGGCTCGCAGAGGGTGCGTCGACGTCGATTGTGAGGCTCAATGCATGGATCGCGTTGACCGCACAGAGCGTTGACAGTTGAGACAACGAACGGCTGTGGGGTAATCAACAGGTGGAAACCAAAGCATCGGACGTCGGGACGCGAGTATTGACGCGATTGCCTTGGATCGTGTTCGTGCTGTTGTTAGTCACCTCAATTGCAATCAATTGGCCGTATCAATATGCAGCGGTCGGGACCGCACCATCGGGCCAAATTGATAGCCAGGTCGATTTCAAGAAACAGCGACAAAATCAAATACCGGTCATGGGTGGTTGGCCGACTCGCTATCTCGTCGCTTACCCCTCGATTCATTCGGGCAAAGAGTATCGCTATTTTTCTTTGATCGCCTTGCTAGGCAACGTGGCCATCGCTGCATCGGTGATGGGAATCGTGTTGCTGTATATGGTTCGACGCCAACGTCGGATCCACGCCGGCAAACTGGCCAAGGGCAGCCTTAATATTGCGGACCTGCTGATCGCAACGTTTCTATTGGCTGCACCATTTGCTTGGTGGCAACGCGCCGGTCAGGCCCGCGAGGACGACATTGCGTTGCAACAGCAAATTGCCGCAGCCGGCGGAGCGGCCGTTCGCAATGCATGGCTTCCCGAGGTGCTTGTCCAACGAGTTCCCACATCGTTGACGCAACAACTGCAGCGATTGCGAGAGGTGCGTCTTGAGGAAGCCACAAACGTGCTGGTTGCCAAACTCGTCGATCACGGTCATCTCACCACGGTCCGACTTGGTGGCGGCGACTATGACTTACGATTGCTCGACAAATTGGTTTCCAATCCGCATGTGAGCGACCTTCGAGTTGCCGGACGCGTTGTTGACACCCGAACGCTGCAAGCGATCGCAGCTCATCGGCACCTTGATACGTTGAATCTGATGCGCACGAATGTGTCATCGGAATCTCTGGCATTGCTCGGCCCACTAAGAGAGCTGCAGCGGTTGAACCTCGTTCACAGCGACGTTGCGCTGAAAGACCTGAACGTCCCAGAATGGTCTGACACCATCCGAGAGCTTGATTTACCACATCCACTGCCAGGTGATCGGGACTCATTGTTGATCGATGGTTGGCCGCAACTAGAGATGCTTCGAATCAATGAATTGGACACGTTGCGCAATCCGGTTCCGATGGTCGTTGTCCTGAAGAACCTGCCGTCGCTTAAAAATCTGCAACTGGACAATTTTCAGAAGTTCGATTTGACACTTCACAACATTCCGCTTCTTGAACAGATTACGAATCGATTCTTTGAGTGGCGTTCGCGGATTCCGAGAGGAGGTACGGCGCCTGGATCGCTGTGGTGTTCACGCTTTATCGCCACGCAGATGGCAAAGCTACGTACCGTCAACTTGTTTTGCCTTGATCTGAAAGACTTCCAGGTCCGCGATTGTCCCAAATACACGGGCTTGGGAGTCGTTGCATTCTATCGCACGGTCACTGCCGCGACTTACGCGCCAAAACTGGACCCGGACGCGGCCGAACAATTGATCCGTGGGATCGGATCCAGTGAAGGTCCAAGGATCGTGAACTTGGATTCCGTTCCGCTGCAGGGCGTTGATCTGTCACCGCTGTCTAAGAACGAACAACTGACGGAGTTGTTATTGTCGAAATCGGGAACGAGCATAAAACAATGGCGAGCACTCGAGCCGATGAAATGGTTGACCCGTTTCGACATCAAGGATTGCAAGGTTGACGAAAAAGACATTCAGTGGGCGCTTGATTCGTTTCCGAAACTTCGACACTTTGCTTTTTCGCCCATAACCGAGCGGTCGTTATTCGAAGGAAAGGCCGTCTCGCTTGAAATCGTCGATCGAGAGAATTTGCAGACAATCGACTTTGGCGACACGCCGATTCACTTCCTGGAAAACGTTCGCATCGAAAACACACCCAAACTCGCAATTCCGCTGAAACTGGGGTATGTCCACAAGCTTCGGGTGACCAATGCCCCACGCATCACCGGACTTTCTCTCGAAAGTCCTCCGCCGTTCGATGCGGATGTTTCAGGCTTTGAAGATTTGCAATTCTTAGCAGTCGGAGGCCCCAGCGTGACCGATCGGTGGATTGATGCGATTGCGGACTGCGCGGCATTGAACACGTTGACTTTGGCGTATCCTGCGGTCACTGCGGAAGGCTTGACGAGGTTAAAGCTTAGTCCCAGTCTGGCATCGCTGTCTCTTCCTGGCACGAGCGTTGATGACCAAGTTGTCGCTGCTTGGCCAGAACTTGATCAGCTAGTTTCGCTTGATTTATCGGACACCATGATCACCGGCACGGGGTTGAGCCGTGTCATCAAGAGTCCATTTCTTCGTCATTTGGCGATCCGAAATACACAAGTGAAGCCTGCTGATTTGGTCGTGCTAAAAGACAAGACGCAACTATTGCACTTGAACGTCGGCGGAGTGGGGTTGGATGCGTCGACACTGGGCGAAGTGCTTTTCGGAAATTCGATCACGCGACTTGATCTTTCTGACTCGGTTGTCACGCCGGAGGCCTTGGATGCGATCTCGCAACACGGATCGAATATGATGCACCTTGCGCTGCGCAACTGCGAACTCGACAACGACCGTTTGACGCAAATCGTGCGGCAATACCCTCACCTGACTTTCGATCTGAGCGGCAGCACGGTATCGACCCAGTTGATGACCTATTTGGTCTCGCAGGGGCGAATGGTCGAATCCGCTGAATTGGACCAGCATCTCGCGATGCAACAAATGATGAGTGCCACTAGCCCGGAGGAGTATGTCGTGCCAGAGCGCCCAGCGCTGATCGATGTCGCTTCATTTGCCGAAATCGCAAAACAGTCGGCCGGTCAAACGGTTGGTGGGATGCCAATGTTCATTGCCCCTGGCGTTATCACAACGTCGCCAATCCAGTTGCCGCCAAATTCCACGTCGGCCGCCGCCGGCAAAGCATCGTCGGCCGCCGCCGGCAAAGCATCGTCGGGACCAGTAGCGACCCGGCTGGGACGATGGTTGGGTGGGCTCATGACAGGGGTTTCGACGGATCAGATTGCCGATGAAACGCCGGACGAGCCGTCGATGTCCGACGAGAATCGCCATCAAGAACCGGAACAAGACCGTTCCAGTGAAGACGCTGAGAAATCAATCGAGCCGGAAGCCAAACCAGAAGCTGAGGTGGAGGAATCGCGATGATCATCCGTCCGATCAGCCGGCGAAAGTTACCTCTCGCGTGCGCGCTCGGTATCGGCATTCTGTTTGTCGTCGGGTGTGGCGATCCGATTCGCAGCTCGATTCCGTTCGAACCAAGCTCGACCGACATAACGTTAACGGCGAGCGACGATGTGTCCAAGTATGAATGGCCAATGACCCGCGAGGGATTCGTGGTGGCCAAGCCGCCTCAAATGGCTTTCGTCAGTTCGTTCGACGAACCTGTTGCGATTGCCGATCGTGTCACGGCGGAAGTCGTCCCCTGGTCAAAGGAAGGGATTGATCCTGATGTCGATGCATTTCTGACACGCGGGTTTGTTCCCAGCGAACCGAAATTCGACGTCAAATTGCGACTTAAGCCCAGTCAACTGCTCGGCAAGCAAGCTTTCGATTTGTCGGCCGATGGAACAAGACTTGTGGTAATCGATCGCGAAGGTCTGGCGCTCTACAACGCAGAGGATGGTTCGTTGCTGGGGCATCGATCGCTCCCTGCCGAGTCTTCCGATGCGGAAACGAAGATTGAAGCCGTTAGGTTTTGTGGTGAAACGAACGATTTTCTGATCGCCTCTGAAAGCAAGATTTATCGCATCAGTGGCAAAGACGGTTCGATCGTTTCGCAAAGTAAGGGATGTGGCGAATCGATCCAGCAGTGGATCGTCACGCCTGATGGTACGTCGATGATCATTCGCACCAAGACGGGCAGATTGTTTGGCGGGGATACGATGCTCGATTATTTCGCCGCGTACTTTTTTCGTAACGATCAGCGTTTCGATGCAGTCTCATTGAGCTTTGATGGATCTCGATTCAGTGTTTGTGCGGATTCTCAGCCACAAACCTACTTTCAGACGGATTATCAGATCACGGACCACCGAACGCACGAAGGGTTCACGCTAGACGCGGACGTTGATATTTCTTGCGGCCTCGATTGCGATCTGTGGGCTGACGGCGACGGTGCCGTGTTTAGTTATTTGGATAACGAGAAGCAGTGGCAACATGGCGGATATCCGATGTTCTGGCGGCCAGTGTTGGCGTCTGCTTGCTCGGATCGGCAAGACTACAACTGGTTTCTGATGGTCGGACATCGGCTGATCGATGGCAAAGAACAAATCGTTCTGTTCGAATTCGGTCCGCGCAATCGCATCGGTTCCGAAGCGATGCCTTTGACACATGTTCCGCAGCGCATCGAACATGACGCAAGCGGCGCTACAGTCGCGCTCTTTGACCAGACGGGTTTGCAATTGGTCAAACGTGAAACCTGGCGATCCGACCATTTGTATCGCTTGCCCGATATGGTCTACGGTCTGATCAATCAAGGGAAATTCGATCAGATCGAAAAAATGCTAGAGATCATCGGGACACAAAAACGACTCGGTTACGGCCGTACTCCAGAAGAGCTGCGGGTGAAAGTCATCAACGAAATTGCGGCTCGTTGGCGATATCTCGTGATCAACGAACCCGACGGTGACTATCTAAAGGCAGTGCAACAATGGCACGAGAGTGGCAGTCCGATTGCGATCGTATCCAATGGAGTCCGCCACTATCGCCAGGGCTGGGATGCGAGGGGAAGCGGGACCGCGAGGACCGTGACGCAATCCGGATGGAAGGAATACGGCAAGCACCTGGAAGAGGCCGAGCAGGAATTTGAGCTAGCGGTCAAACACGAACATCCACCCCTGATCGCTCTCAGTCGTTTGATCAATGTGCGACTGGAACATAACGGCGATTTGGATGACGTTGACGCACTTGCCCGGCGTGCGTTTGAACTCTATCCGGGCGAAAAGTTGTTGATTAACGGCCTGGCGTTCAAGCTGTTGCCACAATGGTTTGGCGAGCGAGGTGACTGCCTAAGCTTTATCTTGTCATGTTCGAAAATGATCGAAGGCGCATCGGGAGACCTGTTGTACGCTCGGTTACTTGCGGCGATCAGTGGATACATTCACAGCTTGGATACGATCGGTTGGAAATCATACGATTCCAAGCGTGCCCAGCGAGGCGTCGAAGAATGGATCCGCATTGGGATGTACCCCGATGAAAGCTGGTGGATTCTGCATTCGCAGTTTTACAATCGGACCAAGAACATCCAGGCCGCTGATCGCGTGCTGAAACATCTCATCGAGACCACTCCGGCCCCACCTTGGCGGCTGACCGACGGAGAATCATCATCCGAATTCGCCGCGATCAGAAACCGAATCCAACAGTGGCGCCAGTCAAGCCGCGAGAACGAGTGATTCGAAAAGCATCGCGGGATTCTAAGCCGTGTGGATCGCTCTTTCGTCGACGTCCATGGCGGCTTCGTGGACGGCTTCCGATAACGTCGGGTGCGCATGACAGGTACGAGCGATGTCTTCGCTGCTGGCGCCATACTCCATCGCCGCGGCCGCTTCGGCGATCAGGTCGCCGGCGCGGGCACCGATGATGTGGACGCCCAAGACCCGGTCGGTCGATGCGTCGGCCAGGATTTTCACGCGACCCTCGCTTTCACCAAGGGTTCTTGCGCGTCCGTTGGCTCCGAACGGGCAGACGCCTTTGTTGTATTCAATGCCGGCTTCCTTCAGTTGTTGTTCGGTCTGACCGACCATCGCAATTTCCGGATGCGTGTAAACGATTGCGGGGATCACGTCATAGTTGATGTGGCTTTGGATACCTGCCATTCGTTCGACGCAAACGATTCCCTCCTCCATCGCTTTGTGTGCCAGCATCGCACCACCGATGCAGTCACCGGTTGCAAAAATGCCTTCGACACTTGTTTCAAAGTTTTCGTTGACGGCCAAGAAGCCACGACGATCGGTCTCTAGCCCGACCGATTCGAGTCCGATGTCGTCGGTCACCGGGGTGCGTCCGGTCGCCAGCAACACTCGGTCGCAGCGGATCGGATCACCGCCTTTGATTTCGATCACACATTCGTCGCCGTCACGTTTCGCCGATTCGACGAATGTCTGGGTGCGAAATTCGATACCTTGTTTCTTGAACGTGCGGTGCGCCATTTTGGCGATCTCGCTGTCGAGACCCGGCAAGATGTGCTCCATCGCTTCGAGCACGATGACTTTGCTGCCGAGACGATTCCAGACACTTCCCAGTTCCAGCCCGATGTATCCGCCGCCGATGACCACTAATCGTTCGGGTACGTCGGGGAACGACAGCGCGGTGGTGCTATTTCCGATGCGATCACCGTCTTCCTGTACGCTGCTTAATCGCGCAGGTCTGCTGCCGGTACAGATCAAGATTTTGTCAGCTTGTACCAACACTGGTTCGTCGCCGTCGACCATGACGGACTGGACATCTCGCAGTTTTCCGCGACCGCAATAGGCCGTCACGCCGCGTTTATTGAACAGCATGTCGATCCCGCCGGTCAGCGTATCGACGATTTTGTCTTTACGCTGCATCATCGTTTCTAAATCAAGATCGACGCCGCCGATTTTGATCCCGTGCTCGGACATTCGATGCTTGGCTTCTTCGTACAGATGGCTGGATTCCAGCAAAGCCTTGCTGGGGATGCAGCCCACTCGCACGCAGGTGCCCCCGAAGCGTGCATTTTCGTCGATACAGGCGACATCGATCCCTAATTGAGCGGCTCGGATTGCTGCGACGTAGCCGGCCGGGCCACCGCCAAGGACGACTAACTCATGTCGGACGGTTTTCATATGCTTTTGGCGAGAAAATAGGTGTGATTGTGGAGCGACAAGCCAACAGTTTGCGCTGAATCAGGCATGGATGGCTACCGGGCAAACGCAGATAGCGTTTTGGGGACGATTAACAGCCTGCTTGCGGCGATGATGTTACCGTCGACAATGACAGCCCTTGCGAACGATACGCCCTCACATCACTCGACCTTCCTCCTTCGCCCCTGCCTGACTTGCCCAAAAAGAAAATCCGAGCGATCGCCGGACCCGTGCTGGCGGCTGTCTTGTTCGTGCTTGCGATCCGGTTGTTGGTTCACGAGGCCAGCACCATCACGTGGGATGAATTCGTGTCCGGATTGACGGGAGTGCCTCCGCTGTACTTGGGGTTCGCGGCGTTCTTGATCGCGCTGAACTATGGATTGTTGATCACCTATGATCTGTTGGCCCTGCGATACATTCGGCGACCGCTGCCGCTGCGGCGCGTGGCGCTCGTTTCGTTTGTTGGTTTTTCGCTAGGAAATAATTTGGGCACGCTGCTGGCCGCGGCACCGATCCGGTTTCGGTTCTACAGTCGATGGGGATTGAGCGCGAGCCAAATCGTTGCGCTGATCTCGATTCTGGGACTGACGTTTTGGAGCGGCGTGTGGTTCTTGGGCGGAACGGTGTTGATTTGGGTGCCGGTGGAATTGCCGGCGGGCGTGAACTTGCCGTTCGGGACCAAGACGTTAGGCGTGATTCTGTTAAGTCTCGCCGTCAGCTATGCGATCGTATGTTTGGTCTGGCGGAAACCGTGGCCGATCGGCGAGCTTCATTTGCGTCCGCCCGAACCTGGACTGATGGCGGTCCAGGCATCCGTCGCCGCGGTGGACTTGCTGATTTCGGCAACGGCGTTGTACTTGGTATTGCCTGCCGATGCGGTGGTTCCGTTCGCGCTCGTCTTGGCGGCATACTTGTGCGCGATGGGCGTCGCGATGGCGACCCAAGTGCCAGGCGGATTGGGGGTGCTGGAACTGATTCTGTTGAAACTGCTGCAAGGGACAGTCGGCGACGCCGTTTTGGCATCGGTGTTGATTTTTCGGATTCTGTATTACGTGCTGCCGCTGCTGTTCGGCATGCTGACGCTGGTTGCGCACGAGATCTACGGCGGCGCTGTGGAAGCCCGCCGATCGCGTTAGCCAAAGCGTTGCGACTCGAGATGTCCCCACCGCGCCGCGGCAAAGGAGTCAGACAACGACGATGGAGCGGTTCTCAAGATCATCACCGCAAAAGGACAAACCGGCGGAGCGAACTGTGATAATCAGCGTGAACGGTGACGGGTGTGATCTGTGCCGCGTGATCTGATGTGAATGGTGATTCTATGTTGGCGTGTCATCGCACCAGACGCATAGTGTGGCGGTGTTTTGCCCGAGGTCGATGGTTTTGACCTGGACCTTGGTAATGTTCATTCCGGTACGCGATTTCAGATCGTCCAATAGCGTCTGCCGCATTTCGCTGCCGAGCCACTGGACCTTGTCGTACTCGATCGTGTACTTGGCGGGCTTGGGACCACCGTTGCCATCTCCGTTTCCGTTCTTTTTTGGTTTCGATGGCGGTTCTTGTTTGGGTGGAACTCGGCCGACGAACCATTCTTTTAACATCGCTGCCGAGATGATCAACGAGTTGACGAGCGCAATCTCGGCGTAGCTGGTTTTCGTGTTCGAGAGCGAATTGATGACCGCAATTCCAATCACGATGAACAGATACGTCATTTCTTTGGTACAGATCGCGTCGGTGCGATAGCGGAGAACACCAAAGATGGCAAATAGCCCTAGCGCCATCCCGATATCAATTTCCAGCTTCTTTAGCGTGAAGCAAATGAAGAATACGGTGACATTCAGCATGACCGCCGTGAACGCAAAACTGCGTTCGCGTTGGTTCGGGTAGATGGCGAACACGACAACGATCGACAGGAAGACCAAGTTGATGCCAAAGCGAACCAACAGCTTGAAGATGTCGTCGTCGTAGAGCGGGATTTCGAGAAATTCCATCGATTGATTGTTCGTGTTTTTTGGAAATGATCGCCCCCGAGATTATCCGGAGACAGGGCGAGCGCCCGATAAGAGCGCGGGCCCCCAAGAAACACCGAGCACGCATCGGTTCGGACCGAACTCGGTGTTTTAAAGTGTCTTCCGCTGCCCAAACTATTCGGGCACGGGAGCCAGTCGTTAGTGCGTTTCGGCTGGCGACGTGGCTTTCAGGAGATACTGTCGCCGAGCATCCGCGAACGCTTGGAGGCTCATCTTGCGACGTCCACCTCCCATGCTCGTTTGGTCGCTGCTGGAATCGTCCGAACCGGTGGCGGCGACGAAGGCTTCGTAGCTGGCCAGCTTTTTACTGCCGGCCTTGACGGCTTCATCGATCAGGTCAACGTACTGGCCGACGACGGGGCCGAGCTGATTCCAATCAAGCGAATCCTTAGCGAGCTGTCTCACGTTGCTGAGGTACTGCTCGCGATATTGCGGCACCGCCAAGAGCTTGCTCCGCAGCGGCTTGGTTGAATCATCTAAGCCGATCAACGGATCGAGTTCGACCGGCGAACCAGCCATGGACGGCGATGCGTCGCGCTGCGGACGACCGTCGGGGCGACCGTCGGGACGACCGTCCGGGCGATCACGTTCAGGTCCACCGCGATCAGGTCCACCGCGTTGGGCGTTTTGTTCACGCCCACCGTCTCGTCGCGAAGACTCTGGCGGACGACCGGATGGAGGTCCACCGGGGCCGCCGAAACCACCGAATCCGAACCCTCGACCACCACGCCCATCGGGGCCACCAGGACCGCCACGTCCATCGGGACCACCAGGGCCACCACGCCCACCTGGGCCGCCGGGACCACCGCGCGCCGGTTGAAACGCTTCATTCATGTCATGTGGAATGAAGTGGAATTTGTCATCTTTATCTAAATAGATGCTGTAGTCGCTCGCACGAACCCAGTACCCGTCTCCATTGATCAATCCGTTGTCCAGGGCAAGGAACCACAGCAAACCGTCGACGTCACAGATCGATTCGAGCGCTGCGGGCAACGCATCGGTCGGCGTTTGATCAAGAACGCGGCACAATTCGATCAGCTTGGATAGCGACTCCTTACCGCCGGATTTTTGTTCGTAGGGATGCTGGTAATTCGCCGCTTCTTCGCCTCGATATTCCAGCCCGCCGCCGCCGCGTGGCGAGCCGTGGACCTTCCAGCGTGCGCCCTTTTTGCTGTCGAAGTTCGATTTCAGGAAATCCTTATTGAACTGTTCAACGTTGGTGTAGACGCCCCAGTCTTCGCTATTGATGACAACGCGAACCAAGTTGGCTTTGGGGGCCGGGATGTATTGCCGGGCGATGTGCGAATACAGCACAGTGCTTAGCAGCGAGTCGTCGCCGTGGGCGTTGAGCAGGTTTAGCGTTCTGTAGCCCAACACACGTTGATCTTCGTCGGCCATATCTACCGAAACGTTCAACGATCGTTTGTGGCCCGACGGGACATGATCGTACGACGACGCCCCACGAAACCGGATGCCACAATTGGGATATTCCTGTCCGTCGACGGTCAGTGTCGCGGGAACTTCTACGTCCGTGTTGTGGAAATCCTCGAGTTCGGATTCCCAGTCATCGCTGCTGAAATCGATAAAGATTGTCCGCAGAACCGAGCGGTCGTAGAGGTCGCCTTTCTGCGGTTTGACCGAATCCTTGGCAATCGTCTTGCCTTTCGTCGGCTCGGGCATTTCGCCGCCGCCGCCGCGACCGAATCGGCGCACCATGCCAGGCACGTCAATTCCTAACCCTTGCCGGGAATGAACCTCATCGCGGGCGCTCGCTCGTTCTTTTTCGTCAAGCCAACCATTGTTGTCGGTATCCATCGTTTTGACGAGTTTGATCGTCTCACGCTGGCCGGGCGGTTGTGCCAAGACGTAAGCAACACTGGACGCACCAGCGAGGCAGCACAGCGTGATGAGTCCAACACGTTTCATTGTCATCAGGTTCGGTCCCTTTGGGTGGTGAATGTGACGCAGTCGGAAAGTCATGCGACATTCACGGCCGGACCGGGCCAAAATTTTTTTTAGCAGTCATCACCGGCGGTGTGATTCCTCAATGACCACCCGCTTCGGCGTACAGCACGCTGAGCTCAACGAGGTCGAACCATGGTGTTTCCTTGAAATGCTCTTGGGCCGTTGATGAATTTTCTGTCTTGGCGAACACACGATCGGCACGCCGCAGTTGCGATTTGGCATCATTGTGATTACCCGTCGCTTCATAGGCGATCGCTAGCGGGGCATGAACCAAGAACGAGTTGGGCCATGCCATTTGCGAAGCTTCGCGCAACGGCTCGATCGATTGATCGAACCGATTGGCTCGCAGTAGCGCCAGTCCTGCGATGTAGAATTGGACCGGACGCGGTATCGTCCCGGATAATTCCGCAGGCGGCGGGCGACGCCGATGATCGGGTTGATGTTGGGGCGGATGCGAGCCGTCTCGTAATTCGTCTTCGGGCGGCGGCGGTCGTCTTCGACCTCCGCCGGGGTGGCCTTCTTCCGACGCTAACTTCTGCTGGGCGATATCCGCCAGCCACTCGTATTGCTCGCCGGTCAACGCATCGCTCTTGATCAAGCCGTTGCGAATCCATTCCCAGCGGACCTCCTCGGGCGATACTTGATCCTGGATCGTCGAAAGTCTCTCGCGATACTGTTGATAGTATCGCTGCAGTGCTTCGTCACGGTTGGTCAATCGCAATAACGCCGGCACACCCCACCAAGAAGGCGTGTCTGTCGGCGCGCCCAGTTTCAACGCTTCGGCAAAGTCGTTGGCGGCCGCATCCCAAAGCAATTGGCGCGCAAAGAATTGTCCGCGGCTGACCCATGGCAGATAGTAGCTCGGCTGTCTTGTTACCGCTTCGCCGAACGCTTGTTCAGCAGCCTGCAACTGATCCGCCTCGGCCAACGATTGGCCACCAGCGACCA
Source organism: uncultured Pirellulaceae bacterium (assembly GCA_963975425.1). Classification (GTDB taxonomy): domain Bacteria; phylum Planctomycetota; class Planctomycetia; order Pirellulales; family Pirellulaceae; genus CAXBGS01. Next base: position 351,036 of record CAXBGS010000001.1, on the reverse strand, counting down.
ACTCATTCGCTCGCGTCACTTGTTGGGCAAACTGTTCGATTTCGCGAACCAGCGCTTCCTTCTCATCACGTTCGCGCGCCACTCGCTGCATTTGCCACAAACTCGCGATCAAACCACCGGCGAGGCTTAGCAGCACGAGTGCTGCGGTTGTAAATGCGACTCGATTGCGCCGAGCGAATTTCGTCAATTGATAGGCGGCGCTGGGCGGTCGAGCTTCGATCGGTTCTTGTCGAAGATATCGTCGCAAGTCTTCGGCCAGCGACATCGCCGAACCGTAGCGCCGATTGCGATCCTTTTCCAGCGACTTCATCGCGATCCAATCCAGATCGCCTCGTAACGTGGAAGACAACCGCGACGGTTCGATCTTTCGGGACGCCGAAACGGTCGTGGCGCGCTCGCCCATCGTGGTAAGTCGTCGGCTTGGCGTCGGCGGTTCTTCTTCGCGAATGATACGTCGTAATTCGTCCAACCCGACCGAATCAAGCCGCTCGCTTTCAAACGGCGTCGCCCCGGACAGCAATTCGTACAGCATTACACCCAGCGAATAGATGTCGCTGCGGGTATCGACGTCCAGCCCGCTCATTTCCGCCTGCTCGGGGCTCATGTAGAGCGGCGTACCGATCATCGCCACGAACCGGGTATAGATGGTTTGATCGGTCAACGAGTGGCCTATCGCTTTGGCGACACCAAAGTCGATGACCTTCACGACCGGGCGATCGTCATGCAGGGTTACCAGCACATTAGACGGCTTGATGTCACGATGGATGACGGCTTTTTGGTGGGCATGATGAACGGCTTGGCAAAGGTCGATAAACAGTTCCAGTCGTTCCCGAACGGTCAAGCGATGGGCGTCCGCGAATTCGTTCATCGGCACGCCGCGAACGAGTTCCATGACAAAGAACGGCAGGCCATCGTCGGTCACGCCGGCGTCAAACACCTGTGCGATATTGGGATGATCCATCATGGCGACGGCTTGCTGCTCGGCGGCGAATCGTGCGATCACGTCCTTGCTGTTCATGCCAGGCTTGACGACCTTTAACGCCACTTGTCGCCGCACGGGTTTGTCTTGTTGTGCAACAAACACCAATCCGAATCCGCCTTCGCCGATCTGTTCCATCAATCGGTAGCCACCGATGCGTTTGTCGATCCAGTGGTTACCAGCAGAGACCGTGTCGGCCATGTGAACCAGATCGACGGGCATCCTGATCGGGGGCCGATCAATCAGATGATCGGTTTGTTCGCTAGAACGCAGCAACGCGTCGACGCTGTCGCGAAGCGCCCGATTGCCGGCGCAAGCTTGATCAAGAAAGCGACTCCTCTCGTCGGGATCATCCAGTTCCAGTGCGTCAAAGAAGATCGTTTTTTCGGAAGGGGCGTTCACGTTCCCCCTTCCATTTCACGTTTCAACCAAGCCCGTGCATAAGCCCAGTTACGTTTGACGGTTCGCGGCGATACCCCGAGCATTTCGGCGGCTTGGTCGATCGTCATTCCGGTGAAATAACGAAGCTGGACCAGTTGTGCCAAATCGGCATCGGTGGACTCCAGTTTGGTGAGCGCTTCGTCCAACGCCAACAAGGTTTCGGTGTCGTCCGGATCCATCGCGACGTTGTCATCGGCCAAATCGGATCGTTGCAAGTTTCCGCCTCGCTTTTCGGTATTACGACGACGTGCGGATTCGATCAAGATGCGACGCATCGACTCCGCTGCGGCGGCAAAGAAGTGACCGCGACCATCCCATGCCTCCGAGTCCTCTCCGCCGACGAGTCGCAAAAACGCTTCGTGAACGAGCGCTGTGGGCTGCAGGGTGTGGCCCGCCTTTTCATGCGTCATTTTCCGCGAAGCCAATCGACGCAATTCCTGATAAACCAGCGGCAGCAGTTGTTCGGTCGCTTGCGCGTCGCCAGCTTCGATCTGGTTCAGGATTTGAGTGACTTGGTTGCTCATGACGTGCATTCTAGCTCTTTCTTTTCGCAGCGGCACTCGCTTGAGGCTTCGGCCAAGCCGGTTCCTGAATTCCAGGTTGACCTCGGTGTCCTGGATTCCTTCCCCCACACAAATCACACTCCGCTCCAGCCACAGCCAGCCTAAGTCACAGCGAGCCTATGCCTCACTCAGCTTGAATCGAGAACGGTTTCGGTCATCAGTAACCGTTCGGCTTGCCTGTCATTTGCGTCGCGATCCGTTCGGTCGCCGGATGCTTTGCCGATTCTCTCACCAGGAACAGGGAACCGGTAACGCTGGGACAACAGAGAATAGGGAAAAGCCGTTTGGGCCTTTGACGCCCCGTTACTCGTCGGACGCCCCGATACTCATCAAGCGCGAAACGCGGTGCGAGGCATCACGCCAAGCGGTCCAGGAACAACCCAGCCAGATCGAACGTGCTCGCTATCTGCTCTTCAAACGATCCGACATCGACGCCATTGTCTTCTAACACGCTGTTCAAAGCAGACTGAATATCTTCTACCGAGACTTTTCCGGTTGAGTCATCGGTCAGTTCTTCAAGCGTGTCAACGATTTGGCTGATCAGTTCATCGGTCGACGATTCATCCAATCCGGACGAAAGCAGCAACGACTCCAGCGTGCTCGTTTCACTTTCGTCTTGCCGAGGTGGTGGAGGCGGTCGGTTCGGTCGGCCTGAAGCTGACGCGTTGCCCGAACCTACTGCGCTGTTGGACTGGATCGCCTCATTGACTTCCGTCTCGTCGATTCCGTTGGATTCCAACACGTCATTGATCGTCGAACGGATCGCATCACGCGTGATCGTCCCTGATGATGACTCGGACTCGAGTACCGAAATCGCTTCGTCAATTTGTGTCAACACATTGGCTTTTGTCGCTTCATCCACACCGATCGACTGCAGTGCGGCAGAGAGTTGTTCCTTCCCCTCCTTGGGAGCCGGCCCCTGCGGGCGACGATGTGCAGAGGAGGACTGGTTTGTCAAAGCGACGTTCGAGTTGGAAATATTCATGTTCTCACCGGCAATTCGTGGTGGATGCGTGGACGGCTAGTCGAGACTGGCGACAACCTCGTTGTCGGACCCTGTGCTTTGAAACATTGCCCAAAAAACAACGATTGGTATTGGATTTCACGATGTTTTTCGGTACCTCATCTTTGTGGAAAAAATATTCGAAATACGTGTCACCCTGCTCGGCTCAATCACGCATTTGTTATTTGCGAACCATGCACGGGGACTCGATGCCCCCTCGCAGCGCGGAGTCCACGTGACTCTTTTCCGATCGATCCTTGGCTCAATCTCGGTCGCGGGCATCTTTCTTGTACACGCCAGGTTTTCGGTGGAAGCGATGTTTGTCCGTAGGCTCGGTTGCGTTTGATTGTCGATGTCGATGTCGATGTCGATGTCGATGTCGATGTCCGCAGATGCTGACGACTGATGCTCGGTGAATCCGCTAACAAACGAAATTGGGTGAAAGTGTGGCCCGTGGTCCAGTGGAATGACGCATTGCAATTCGTCGGGCGAGTTGATCGCCAGACTTATCCTGTGAAACGACTTTCAAGACACGACCTCCGAGGCGAACCGAAATGTTCCACCGCTGTGTTCAAGGCGCAATCTTCGCTGGCATCGTTTTGGTTCCCAGTTTCTTGTTGGCTCAGCCGCCCGGCCGCGGTGGACCGCAAGGAAACATGGGCGCAGGTCCACCGACAGAAATGATTTATCAACTGTTTACCCAAGCCGACGTAAACAACGACGGAAGTGTCACGAGAGCCGAGTTAACCGCCGTCATGCAGCATCTCGCTCGCGGCGGCCGACCTCAGCGCGGCGGTCCTCCCCAGGGCATTCAACAGGGTGTCCAACAGGGCATTCAACCGGGCGAACCACGCGGGCCCGGTGGTCCGCCGCCGCAGCCGGGACAAGTCTTGCCCGAATCGGTTGCCGGATCATTGAATTTGAGTGTGCGTCAGAAACGACAACTCGAGGCTTTGCAGGATACGGTCGATAAGCGTCTTGCCGCCCTGCTGACCGATGAGCAAAAAACGCAGTTGCGAAACGCACCACCGGCGCACTGATCTGTTCACAGTGGATATTCCAATAGCGGAAACGCAGCGATCCAGTCGTTCGCGATCACACCCGGGCTTTGAGCGACGCAATCGCCCTCGCCTCATCGCTTTTGGGGCGCTTTTGCGGCACACACGATCACGCATCGTCCATGTCGGTGGGCGAATAGATTGGCATGTGTCGGTAGTAGACTTCCAAGCAGTACAGCGACAGGCACGTCGTGTACAACCGACCCGCGTGCCTTCCCCAAGCGTCACCTTCGGGTGACCAACTGCCTTTCTCCTTGCCTCGCTTTTCTTGCGACGCTGGCAAAGCCACTTTCATCCTGTCGTTCCATCGGGTCCACATGGGGCCGCCAAAATGATGGAGAGCTTGGGTGGCGTAGTACCAATAATAGACGTCTCGTTCTCGCATACGGATCGGATGATTCTGGCCGATCGCTTCCAAGCCAATTCGCATCTCAGGCATGTTGCGGTGCCATCCGGTGTATTGCCTGCACAACAATCCTTCGGCCGTCATCGCCGGCGTCACGGGATGGCCAATCGCGTATGAATACCCGACCGGATCGTCGTAGTGATCGCGACTGGTACTGACGGAATCCAGGTATCCAACGACTCGTTGAAAGACGTAGGGAACGACTTCCAAACCCGCTGCCTCGCCGCTTTTTAATCCCACAACAAACCAACCGGTGACGGAAGTATCCGAATCAAGACGTGGTTGATAGCGCCAACCGCCTTGGGGCGATTGGGCACGGCAGGCGAAATCGCAGGCACGCTGTGCATAAGGTCGAATCCATGAGTCACCGGTCATCGCATACAGTTCGCAGAGAGCGATCATCCCTTGGGCTTGGGCATACATCTTTTCGTGACCGGAACATCGGGCGGCTAAAAATCCTTGGCCGTCTTGTTGCTTGACGAGCCAACGCACCGCTTTGAACAGTTCTTTCTTGTATTCGCCGCCACGGTGGGTGCTGCCGGCGCCCATGAACGCGAGCATCGCCATGGCCGTAGCCGCAAGTTGATTCTCGGAGCGTGCACCAGCGTTGTAAGGTCCTCGCAGACTCCAACTGCCGTCCTTGAGTTGGTTTTGTTGGAGCCACCGCAGTCCAAGTTTGACGGCGTCTTCGGTTGCATCGGTGCCGCCCGATTCACGGAGCAAACGTTTCTTCATCGCACCGGTTCGACCCGCGAACATGCGGCTTGTCGCCGCGGGAAGCTCGGTCAGAAGCTGAAGTTCGGTTTGGTCGAACGAGTTTCGAAGTCCAGCGAACGAAACCACTTGCCGTGGCGCATGAAGATCGACCGGTTGAATCTCGAATTCGGCACTCCAATCGACGGCCATTTCCGCATCCCCGTTTATGCGCGTATCGTTCATGGGCGTATCGCCGAAGGGCGAATCGTCTAAGGCAACGGGCGTGATCGAGAACTCGACCAGTTCATTTGCACGTTCGTCTTTTCCTTGTCGCGTCGTCAGCAACATGCGTCCGAGTGTTCCCGATGAAGTGGTGATCAATGCGAGTGACAGCAGAAGGACGAGGTGGATGATCAGACTGATCAACCATGCGGGTGTGTCACGAATGCGCTGCACGGATATCGTGCGAGCAAGCGTGCTCGCATCGGATGAGGCGACGCGTTCTTCCCGTCCTGGAACGTGCTTTGGTTCGCAACCAAGCCCATCCGGCTTTGACAGCGACGCATCGCCACGCCACCATTCTCGACTGGGATCAGCAACGATCGTTGCCGGATCAAGTGCAGCGTGTTGAGAAGAGATGTGCATCGCCGATCGCCCTGCCATGAAGGGGGTGAATACCCAGTGACGGCGTAGCGAATATTGAAACGCGATGCCTCACAACTTCATCAGGACGTTTTTCTTTCAGCGATGTCACGAAAATTCCCAGCGGACTTGCGCGTCGTGTTTCCTGAGAACACGACGTTCTTGACACGCCTCGCGTTGTTCTTGACACGCCTCGCGTTGATGCGAATACATCGAGTCTGACAGCAGCCAAACGTCCTGCCTGGACAGAATGCATGACAAAGGCGTTGATTGGCGGGTAGAATGTTAATTCCCTCCCACCTGAGCGATTCTCGCCATGCCATTGATTGCCCGAATTCTGTGTATTGCCGTCTTCATCGCATCAGCATGTTGCTGCCCATTTAGCGTATCCGCGGACGAGATCCATTTTGGCCGCGATGTGCGGCCGATTTTGGCCAAGCACTGCTTTACTTGTCACGGACCCGACGAGGGGGCACGCGAAGCCGACTTGCGGCTGGACACCGAGGCAGGCGCGACGACCGACCTGGGCGGGTATCGTGCCGTCCAAGCCGGCGATCCAGACGCCAGCGAGTTGTTTCTGCGTGTGACCAGCGATGATGACGATTTGCGGATGCCACCGGCCGATTCCAGCGCAGCACTTAGCGAGTCCGAAATCGAGACCTTGCGGAAATGGATCGAATCGGGCGGCCGCTACACCGAGCACTGGGCCTTTGTGCCTCCCCAATCGGTTGCGATCCCCGAGGTCGAATCTGGGCCTTGGTGTCGCACGCCGATCGACGCATTCGTGCTTCGCCGCATGCACGCATCCGGAGTCGCGCCCGCCGATGCCGCAGACAAGCATCAGCTCGTGCGCCGTTTGTATCTGGATCTAACGGGTGTGAATCCGACACCCGAGGAAGCCAAACGTTTTATCGCCGACGATCATCCGGCGGCGTATTCACGATTGGTCGATCGCTTGCTGGCCTCACCAGCCTACGCCGAACGTTTCACTCGGCCGTGGCTTGATCTGGCTCGGTACAGCGATACCAACGGCTATGAAAAAGATCGGAATCGGACCATTTGGCCCTACCGTGATTGGGTCATCAAGGCGATCGCCGAAGATATGCCCTTTGATCAGTTTTCGATCGAGCAACTTGCCGGCGATATGCTGCCGTCGGCGACAAAGGACCAACGCATTGCCACCGGTTTTCATCGTAACACGATGCTGAACGAAGAAGGCGGCATTGATCCGCTGGAATACCGATTTTATGCGATGGTCGACCGTGTCGCGACGACGGGAACGGTCTGGATGGGACTGACAACCGGTTGTGCCCAGTGTCATACACACAAGTACGACCCCATCACGCACACCGATTACTATTCGCTGCTTGCCATGATGAATCAGGCCGATGAGCCGGAGGAGACGGTTGCCGATACAACGACCCGAATCACTCAGCGAAAGATCGAAAACGAAATTCGCGCGGAAGAAATCCGTTTGTCCAAAAGGTTCTTGCCGACGCTAGCGGAATCTGGGCTGAATGATATGGATTGCCAGAGCAACAGCGATGATTGCCAGAGCATCGATTCCGACCAAACGCCTGCGAATGCATCGGCCGGCGTTATCTCAGCCTCAGCCACAGCCGGGCCGCAACGGGATGAAAAGTCCGGCGATCGCGCCGAAAGCATCGCCGGCTTGTTCGTTTCGATGGCACGACACGCGATCGACAACGTGCGTGATTGGTCCGTCATCCAGCCGACCGAGATGCATTCGACAAAGCCCTTTTTGCGTCGACAAAAAGACGGCTCGATCTTGGCGACCGGTGACGTGACCAAACGCGATATCTATCGGATTCGATTTGAACTCGATGAAACCTTGCTGCCTGCCACGGCGTTGCGGTTAGAAGTGTTACCGCACCCTTTGCTGCCTGCTTCGGGACCGGGGATGGCGTTTTATGAAGGCCGACGTGGCGATTTTTTCCTCAGCGAACTCACGGCCAAGCTGGACGGCAACGCGGTGTCATTTGCAGACGCCTCACACAGTTATGGAAAGATTTCTGTCGGCCGAGGCGCCGCCGATGCAGCAAACGTCATCGATGGCGAAGGTTCCACCGGATGGTCAACATCCGGGGCCGAAGGGAAAGCGAATCGCTTGATTTTGAATCTTACCGAGCCAATTCAATCGCCGGGATCGCTAGAGATCGAATTGCTATTTGAAAGGCATTTCGCGGCCGCACTGGGACGATTTCGTTTTTCGGTGACGGGGAATCCGTCGCGTACCGAAGCCACGCAATTTCCTGCAGACGTCGATCACGCCATCACTAGCGCCGTTTTGCAGTCTCGACCGCTAGATTCAGAAACCTACGCACGGATGCAACGTCATTTCGTTCGCTCGAGCGATTCCCTGCGAAAGTATCGCAAGAAGTTGGATGCGTTGTACGATTCGATCCCACAACCCGTACGAACGCTGGTGATGCGAGAGCGCGTGGGGCGGGATCACCGCACGACTTACCGACATCATCGCGGCGAGTACTTGAGTCCGAAAGAAGAAGTCCAGCCCGCGATTCCAGCGGTGTTCGGCAAGCTGGATTCGTCACGCCCGGCCAACCGATTGACGTTGGCTCAGTGGTTAGTCAGCGAAGACAACCCATTGGCGGCACGCGTGACCGTCAATCGCGCGTGGCGGGCCATTTTCGGAACCGGAATCGTTCGCACCGCCGGTGATTTCGGAACGCAAAGCGAACCTCCCACGCACCCGGAATTGCTGGACTGGTTGGCTCTCGACTTGATCCATAATGGTTGGTCGATCAAGCGATTGCACCGTCAAATCGTTCTGTCGTCGACCTATCGCCAATCCGTTGCCGCACCGACACCTGGTGATCCGAATCAACGTTTGCTGGCCGGGTTTCCCCACCGACGGCTGGATGCCGAACAAGTGCGTGACGTGATGTTGTCGGCCGCCAACCTGTTGAATAATCGCGTGGGCGGACCGAGTGTCTATCCGCCACAGCCCGCAGGCGTCATCGAGATGGCGTATGGTAACCCGGTTTGGCCGACATCCACCGGCGGTGACCGTTATCGCCGATCGCTTTATACGTTCAGCAAACGGACGGCTCCATTTGCCGCGTTCGCGACATTCGACGCACCCTCCGGTGAACTTTGCGTGGCGCGACGCGATCACAGTACCACGCCGCTGCAAGCGTTGACGCTGATGAACGACGAGATGTATTTGGAAATGGCTCGCGGCTTGTCCGAATCCGTCCAACGCAGGATCGACGGTGATAGCGTTGCTGCTGACGAATTGCCGGAAAAGATCGTGACGGAAATGTTTTGGCGGCTGTTTGTTCGTGAACCTACCGCACAAGAACGGTCATCGGTTATCGACTTTTACCAACGACAAAAAACGCATGACGAGCCCTGGACGCTCGTCGCTCGCGCCCTGATGAATACCGACGAGGCGATCACCACACCATGAATCTTAATGCAATGAAATTTCGCCAGGCGAGCCTTCACGAGACCACGCGTCGGCAGTTTTTTCAATCGTGCGGCATCGGTCTGGGCAAAGTGGCTTTGGCGTCCATGATCGCTGGCGACTTACCACAGCAGTTACGTGCGGCGACCGCGGATTTTTCGCCTCAAGGTTTTCACCACACGCCCAAGGCCAAGCGTGTGATTTACTTGTTCATGGCGGGCGCGCCCAGCCAATTGGACTTGTTTGACAACAAGCCCAAGCTCGCCGAACTGCAGGGGCAATCAATTCCGCCGTCGGTGATCGCTGGCCAGCGGTATGCGTTCATTCAATCCAACGCGGCCGTGCTCGGTCCACAATTCGCATTTTCGAAACACGGCGATTCGGGAGCGGAAATATCCGAAGTGATGCCTCATTTGGCGACGGTGGCCGATGACCTTGCGTTCATGCGCAGTGTGCACACCGATCAGTTCAACCATTCGCCGGCACAGATTTTTGTGAATACCGGCAGCCCGATTCCCGGGCGACCGTCGATGGGATCGTGGTTGACGTATGGCATCGGCAGCGACTCGTCTGACTTACCCGGTTTCATTGTTCTTAAAAGCAATGGGAATCTTTCGGGCGGGGCCGCAATGTGGAGCGCCGGATTCTTGCCAGGCGAAAACCAGGGCGTTCCTTTTCGTTCCAGCGGTGATCCGATTCTGAACGTGACCAATCCCGATGGCATCGATCGTGCGACTCAGCGCGATACGATCGACCTGATCGCGACGCTCAACCGCGAACGATTCGATCACTTGGGCGTTGACGCGATCAACACGCGGATCGAAGCCTATGAAATGGCTTACCGGATGCAAACGCGAGCGCCGGAACTGATGGATTTGTCCGACGAAAGCCAGCAAACGATGGACATGTACGGCATCAAAGAAGGCGATAGCGGTTCGTTTGCCAAGAACTGCCTGCTGGCACGACGTTTGGCCGAGCGAGGCGTCCGGTTCATCCAGTTGTATCACTCCGGTTGGGATCACCACAGCAAGGTCAAGCAAGGTGTTGAGAATCAGTGCCAAGCGACCGATCAAGCGTGTGCGGCATTGATCAAAGATTTAAAGGCGCACGGCATGCTGGACGACACACTGGTCGTCTGGGGCGGCGAGTTTGGCCGAACACCGATGGTGGAATCCAACGCCGCACTGGGCCGCAGTCAAGGACGTGACCATCATCCGCAAGCGTTCACAATGTGGATGGCCGGTGGCGGTGTTCGGGGCGGCCAGACAATTGGCGCGACAGATGAACTTGGCTTCCATCCGGTCGAAGAACCAATTCACGTGCATGATATTCAAGCAACGATCTTGCATCAGTTGGGGATTGATCACGAGCGATTGACTTTCACCTTTGCCGGGCGCCCGTTCCGTCTGACCGACGTACATGGACACATCATCAAACCGTTGGTGGGATAGTCCACATTTTCTTTCTGCCATCGCGGTGAATTGACGCTCATTCTTTATCCCTCGATGGGGGCGGTCGTCACTAGTGCTCGCAATATGTGTCGTCGCTGCGGTTATGCCGTACTGACCGGGACGATGGTCATTACGGTTGCAGCTTATCAACGCGAGCAAAACGCAACGCGTCAGCCAAATCGTCGGCTTGCTCGGGCGCGTCTTGCGCCTTGCCTGCGGTATTTGCAGGTGTGCTTTTTCTTTTAGGTGGATGTGTCTTCCGCTATCGTGATTTCTTGGGGCTTGGTGCGTCCGTAGCGACAAAGAGCCACTGCGATTTGGTGGTGTCGCTTCGAATTTCTAACGCTGGGTCAACAACGCATTTCATCAGCATGGTTCAAGCGAGATTACGTTCGCGACCATCACTCATCCGTCTTTTCATTCAACTAAGGAATTGTTCCAGAGATGACCCAAGTTCAACGCTTCATGCGAATCGGTTTCCTGTTAGTGCTTGGTTTTGCGTTTGTCGGTTGTGGCGAAGCGACGTCGGTGCAGGAGGCGCCGCAGAGCGACGATATTCGGCAATACATCGCCGATAACCCCGAGGTTCTGCTTGATGAAGACCTCGACGTAGTCGACGACGCGACGATTGAGTAGTTCGCAGGTGAGGCCGCGTTGGCCTCGCGTACTTTGATTTTTTATTCTGTTCTTTTGATCGAGGAAACTATGACTTCACGACGTAGACCAGGTTTCACCCTGGTGGAGTTGCTGGTGGTGATTGCCATCATCGGCGTTTTGGTAGGCCTGCTGTTGCCGGCGGTACAAGCTGCTCGCGAAGCCGCGCGACGGATGAGTTGCAGCAATAATTTCAAGCAGCTCGGTCTGGCGATGCACAACTATCATTCTGCCTATCAAGAACTGCCAATGTTCAAAGGTGGAACGGCACGATTACGAGGTGCACCGGGTCCCTATCGAACGACCGCGATTGCTAATTCTTCCGGCGGCGGCAACGATGGTTTGCAGCTGTCTGTGTTCGTCGGGCTATTGCCGTTTTTCGAACAACAGGCGCTGTGGGAACAAATTTCCAATCCGTATCAGATCCCCGTCGGTCAACCGGGGGAAGGATTGATCTTTGCATCGATGGGTCCCGTTCCGGCAATGGGGTTGGGGCGACACGCGGCCAACCAATATGACCCATGGCTGACCAATATCCCGACACTACGCTGTCCCAGCGATCCCGGATATGGGCTGCCTTCAGGCGGACGAACCAACTATGGCGCGTGTTTGGGTGATTCCGTTCGATTCATCAACAATGGTGGCTACAACGCATTCCGAGACATGGTCAACTCGATGACCGTTGCGAACTCGAACGCCGCACTGCGTGGCATGTTCGCATCGCGCCGGGTCACTAAGTTTCGCGATACGCTTGACGGACTTTCTAACACAATCGCGATGGGCGAGTTCATGACGGACTTGGGGGACAACGACGTCCGCACGGCGACCGCGATGGCAAATGGCGCGGCAGCCGATCTGTACTCGATGCCGGGCACCGTGTGCCCGCTCGGTGATCCACTGCGTCCACAGTTCTGGGACCCCACGACAGTGACGCTGATCGCAGGTGCGCAGCAGCGACGTGGGTACAAATGGGCGGCGGCCTATCCGATTTACAGTGCGGTTGTCACTGTCTTTGGTCCAAATGGTCGAGCCTGTGGTATCAACAACGCCATGGCGGCCACGTGGCGTCCGGGAATCTGGGGCGTCAGCAGTCGGCATCAAGGTGGGGCGCACGTGTTGATGGGCGACGGTGCGGTGAAGTTCATCACAGATTCGATCGAAGCGGGCGATCCTAACAACGGCATGGTGCGGCACAACGGTTCATCAATGCCCGAGCCCACATCGGCAACCGTCGCGGGCAGCCAAAGTCCGTATGGACTGTGGGGTGCCTTGGGAACGCGCGCGTCGAAAGAGATTATCGAGGAAGAGCTTTAGTTCTGACGCGCGAATCGATCAACGCCCCGAGTGTTTACCACGCAGGCGACCCACTGGGGTCGTCTGCGTTTTTTCGTGGACCAAACCGCCGGCCACACCCTGTAGCGGTTTTCACTCGAATGAGCCGATCAAACGCGCGGGATTTCGTATCCGTCGCGCGGCGTCCGTGCGAACAAGGCTGCGGCCTGATCATCGCCGACGATCGACTCGGTTTTCGCATCCCACTTGATTTCACGTCCCAGCCGCGCGGATATCGCGGCCAAGTGACACGTTCCCATGGCCTGAACGTGAGTGAAAACGTCCGAGATCGGTAAGCCGCCTTCGCGGATACAGCGATAGAAATTCTCTTTATGGCCTTCGGCGGGCTTTTCTTTGTACAGCCGGACTAGATCAGAATCGTCAAATTTACCCTCGTCCCAGTTCTCTTCGATCGGCAGTCCCGTGATTCGTCCTCGGCTGACAAAGATGCGCCCTCGGGTGCCCGTAAAAAGGATCCCATTATCGCCGCGACTGGTCACGTCCATTTCAATGCCATTGTCGAATTTACAGACGACGTTGTAATCGGTTGCCGTGTTGTACGTATTGTTGACCCTCGGGTAACCATCTTTGAACGCGACGGGGTGATGGGCGTCGGTCCCGTCGATGCTGACGGGACCCTGCCCTTTTCCGTTTTGCTCGATTGCCCACGAAGCGATGTCGATGTGGTGTGCACCCCAGTCGGTGAATTTTCCACCAGAGTACTCATACCACCAGCGAAAATTACTGTGGCATCGCTGCGGGATGTAATCGACCAACGGCGCTTGCCCGAGCCAACGATCCCAATCCAAGTTTGCCGGTACGGGTGCGGTCGTGAATGGCTTGCCTTGCGAGCCACCGCCGATGCCGACCTTGATGTGGGTGATGTCGCCAAGCAAACCTTTTTGCACCATGTTCACTGCCCGCAAGAAGTGTTTGCGATCGCTTCGCTGCTGAGTTCCGATAAAGAAGATTTGATCCGAGTACTTGTTGCAGGCATTGCGGACCAGCTGGTTTTCCTCCAGTGTCAACGTTAGTGGTTTTTGACAAAACACATGTTTACCCGCTTGCAACGCTTCGATCGCAATCTTGACGTGCCAGTGGTCGGGCGTCGCAATGCTGACGATGTCGATGTCGTTTCTTTCAAGCAGTTTTCGATAATCGGAATACACATCTGCTTTGCCCTTGCCGATCTTTTCGTCGTTGGCCGCTCGGTCGGCGTGGTTTCGATCGACGTCGGCGACCGCCAAGATGTCTCCGAACTTGGCGTGATTTCTGCAGTCGTTCGATCCCATCCCGCCAAGTCCGATGCCGCCGATCCGTGGGCGATCATTCTTGGACTCGTTCGCCATCGCTCGTTGTGACAAAGGAAAGTAGGCAGCCGTTGCCGCGGATGCCATAGTCGTTTGGATGAAGCGACGGCGATTGGTGTGGATGATGTTTGTCATTGCGATCGGGTGTGAAAGTCAGCAGGGAATGGAATCCAGGCCAGGGCTTATCATAAACGAACCCATTCAACCCAGTCGCATGAACATAAAATAGCTGTGGACGTGCGTGCATCATGTTCAAGCTGCCCATGGTCAAAACGCCCGACTTTATGGGCGTCGAGACTCCTTGATGCTTTGAGTCACGCAAAAGTGTTCATAGCGTTGCGATGGAAAACCAACCAGCAACCCGGCGTGATATCATGTTGGGTCCCAGGAAACCGTCGTGGCGGTTGTTCAGCGCATTGTGTTTCGGTACGGACAACAGAGCCGCCGAACTGAGTTTACCGAACTGAGTTCACCAAACTGAGTTCACCAAACTGAGTTCACCAAACTGAGTTCACCAAACTGGGACTAGGGCAGTCGTTTGTTGATGCTTAGGTAACGCATGAAGAAGTCAACGGTCGCTTGGGCATGGCCTCGGGTATTGATGATCGGGTTCACGCTTGCGTGTTTTGAATGCACCGACGCGGCCGCACCGGCCGATGGCAAACGTCCAAACTTCTTAATCATGCTTGCCGATGACATGTGTTGGCGCGACGTGGGATTTGTCGGTCACCCCGATGTGAAAACACCGGCCTTGGATGGGCTGGCTGCCGAGGGAATGTCGCTGTTCGGCATGTACTCGCCCGCGTCGACTTGTTCACCCACTCGGCACGCGCTGTATACGGGAATGTACTGTGTTCGCGCGGGCGCCTTTCCCAACGAAACGCGTGCCTACGACGGTGTTAACAGCGTGTTCACGCACCTGCAATCGCTAGGCTATCGCGTCGCGCTGCAAAACAAAGAGCACGTCGGGCCAAGGGCGAGCTTTCCCTATGAGTACCTGGGCAAAGACGCGGATGACTTTTCTGTGACCGAGGAGTTTCTTTCGCGTGACCGTGCGCAACCTTGGTTGCTCGTGTTCGCTTCAAACGATCCGCACAGCAAGTGGAACCGTGGGCCGCCAAAGATGTATGACCCGAATCGTATCAAGGTGCCCGAGTACCTTCATGACAACGCGACCACGCGTGAGCTGCTGGCGGCGTATTATGCAGAAATCACTCGATTCGATGAGCAAGTCGATGCGCTACTGCGATTACTCGATACAACAGGGCAATCTCAGCAAACAATGGTTTTATTCTTCAGCGAACAAGGAAGCTCCTTTCCATTCGGCGGGAAATGGACGCTATACGAGAACGGGATTCGCGCCACCGCCATCGTGCGATGGCCGGGTCAGATCGAGCGGGGCTCGCGTTGCGATGCCTTGATGCAGTACGTCGACGTTGCGCCGACACTGATCGATGCGGCCGGAGGCGATCCCGGTCAAATCGACTGTGGTTGTCCCGATGCAAACGGAAATCGCGGATTCGATGGTCGCAGTTTTTTATCGGTGCTGACCGGGCAAGCCAAATTGTTTCGGGATTATGTCTATGCACAGCACACCACCGTCGGACTGACGGGATACCGGGACCCGTATCCGATCAGGTCCGTTCGAGGTGCAAGGTACAAGTTGATTTGTAACCTGGCATCCGAGAATCGTTTCGAAATTCGCGGTCTTCATGGCAGCCAACCCTACCTTTCGTGGCAGGATGATGCGAACAATGGCTTGAACCATTCCGACTTGGTGACACGCATTGAATGGCTGTCGAAACGGCCACCTGAAGAACTTTATGATCTGAAAAACGATCCGCTGGAAAGACACAACCTTGCGGGTGATCCGTCTATGGTTTCCGTTCGAAATCGGCTGCACGAAAAATTGCAACAGTGGATGCACCAACAGAGTGACGAAGGACTCGCGACAGAACGGTTAGCGAAAAATCGACAAAGTGAGTCCCGCCGTGCACGTGACTCGGTGCGACCTTGGGAGCGCCCCACAACTGATCCTTCCTTGAGTACCAAATAATGCTGACAAGTTTGAAACGCCACACAAACCGATGTTCGCTTTTGAAAGTCGCTGTGGCGATGATTGCACCGACGATATTCGTCGTGTTAACACCTTTGCCAATGTCCGCCGACGAGAACGTTGGAAATTGGATGCGGCACACGATCGATGATTCTTCACGTGGGGCCGACGGTGTGCGTCCGCTGGATGTCAACGGTGACGGACGCTTGGACTTGGTAACCGGATGGGAAGAAGGCGGTAAGATTCGTGTCTATTTGCACCCCGGCACCGAAGCGGTCAAACAGCGCTGGCCTGCCGTCACCGTCGGAAACGTCCTATCACCCGAGGACGCGGTCTTCGTTGATCTGGACGGCGACGGTGCCACCGATGTTGTCAGTTGCTGCGAGGGAAAAACTTTAAGTGTGTATGCCCATTGGGCACCGAGCGACCCTGGACAATTGCTAGATTCTGCCGCTTGGTCCACGCAGCCATTTCCCATGTTGGCTCAGCAGCAAGCGTTCATGTTTTGTTTGCCAATGCAGATCGATCAAGAATTTGGACCGGACTTGATGATCGGTGCAAAGTCACGATCGAAATCAAAACTGGCGGCGACCCAAATCGGATGGCTGCAGTCGCCGGCAAACCCAAGGCGACTGTCAGATTGGATATGGCATCCCATTTACGACGCCGGTTGGATCATGTCGCTGATCGACGAAGACATGGATGGCGATGGGGACCTGGATGTGCTGTTGACCGACCGCACCGAAGCCGACCGAGGCTGCAAGTGGTTAGAAAACCCGGGGCCGTCTGATATCGAAAACGCCGGTCAATGGACTCAACATCCGATCGGCGCTATGGGAAAAGAAGTCATGTTCGCTGCTCACGGAGACCTCAACGGCGATGGCATCAGGGATGTGGCGACGGCGACGCACGACTCGGGATTGTTCGTCTTTCTTGGACAAGATGATTCAGGTGATCGATGGAATGAAGTTCGAATCCCAATGCCACCAGATACCGGCGGCGGCAAAGCCGTTGAGATCTGTGATGTCGACCTCGATGGAATATCCGATTTGGTCGTGACGTGTGAACATGCACAGGACAAATACGGCGTATTTTGGTTGCGGCAATCGCAATCGCAATCGCAATCGACTGAGACGCGCTGGCAATTCAATCGCATCAGTGGAAAACTGGGAATCAAATACGACTTGATGCAAATGATCGATTTGGATGGCGATGGAGATCGCGATCTATTGACGTGTGAAGAGCGTGCCCAACTGGGCGTGACTTGGTACGAAAACCCGACTCGCTGAATCGAAGGCACGCGAATGTGTGTGTCATCGTTTAACGCGTGACTTGTTCCCCAACCAGAGGACAGCATGGACTTTCCGCACGATTTTGCTCAACCAGCCCCCGGCGATCTGGGGCGGCGTCAGTTTTTGTCCCGTTTTGGGATGGGGTTCGGCTCGGTCGCCCTGGCCGCCATGGCAGCGGATCAGCGCCTGGCGAATGCCAGTGAAAGTTCGCCGCTGGCTCAGCAAGCGACACACTTTGCCGCTAAAGCGAAGCGAGTGATCCATGTTTTTTGCAACGGCGGGCCCTCACACGTCGATACCTGGGACCCCAAGCCGGCGCTGTCGAAATGGGAAGGCAAAACGATTCCGGCACTGGGAGCCACGCCACTTCCGTCTCCGTTTAAATTCACACGTCGCGGCGAATCGGGAATTGAGGTTTCCGAGTTGTTTCCAAAGCTGAGTGCGCATGTCGACAAGCTTGCCGTGTTACGCGCCGTTCACACCGATTCGCCCGAACACAAGAGCGCGACGCTGATGATGACGACCGGCTCGGCGCGGCTTCCCAAACCGTCGCTCGGCTCGTGGGTGTTGTACGGATTGGGAACAGAAAATCAAAATCTGCCGGGCTATATCTCGATCGGGTCCGGTGGATTCGGTGGCAACAAGTGTTGGGGGTCGTCGTTTTTGCCGAGCATGTATCAGGGTACGAATTTGCGCAAGATCGCCAGCGAGGTCGAGCGGATGATTGAAAATATTCGCAATCCCGAATTTGATCTGGCGCAGCAGCGAACGGAATTGGATCTGGTGCAAGCGTTGAACCAGCACCATTTTCAACGATCAAATCAGGAAGCGAACTTGGATGCCGAGATCCAGTCGCTGGAACTTGCTTTCCGCATGCAATCCGAGGCGACGTCGGCATTCGATATCTCGGGTGAATCACAATCGGTCGTAAAAAGTTATGGCAACTCTGAGTTTGGGAAAACTTTGCTGGTCGCACGCAGACTTGCCGAATCAGGCGTGCGATTCGTTCAAGTGTTTCATGGAACATGGGATCATCACGTCGCGATCAACAAGAATCTGAAAACAATTTCTCGCGAGTGTGATCAGCCACTCGCCGCCTTGCTTGCCGACCTGCAGCGACTCGGGATGCTCGAGGATACGCTTGTGGTTTGGGGCGGTGAATTCGGACGAACGCCCGGCTATGACAAACGCGGTCGCGGCGAGCCGGGTCGAGATCACCACAGTGACTGTTTTTCCATGTGGATGGCCGGCGGTGGCGTCAAACCCGGCTTGGTATACGGCGAGACCGATGAGTTCGGCGCTGCTGGACTTAGCGGTCGCGTCCACGTCCATGATCTGCACGCGACGGTATTGCATCTGTTGGGATTCGATCACGAAAAATTGACTTATCGCTACAACGGACGCGACTTTCGTCTAACCGATGTGTACGGAAACGTTGTTCAGGACATTATCGCATGAACACACACACCAATCGAAGAATTCGTGTTTTCGCCCTTAGCAAAGAACATCGGTCGCGGCGTCGCCGCATCCTCTGTCTTTCACCGGTGTTTGTTCTTCTGTTTGCTGTCGGCACACAGGGCCAAGATGTCAGCTTTGACGATGCGCCGGCGAGCAAAGATGCAATCGCGAACAAGGAGAAACTTGATTTTTTCGAAAGCAAGATTCGTCCGGCACTAGTCAAACATTGTTATGCGTGTCATTCCGCCGAAGCGGACAAGATCCAGGGCGGATTGCTGCTGGATAGCCGCAGTGGGTTGCTGCAAGGCGGTGACTCGGGGCCGGCAATTGTGGTCGGTGAGCCAGACGAAAGCTTATTGATCGAGGCTTTGAAACACGAATCGTTCGAGATGCCACCCGATAAACGATTGTCGGACAAGGTGATCGACGATTTTCGGCACTGGGTGCGCACGGGAGCGATCGATCCTCGTGAACCATCCGCAGGGGCAGCGAAGCGGCGACGCGTCTTGTATCAGGAAATGGATGCGGAATCGCACTGGGCGTTCCAGCCCATTCGCCATCCTGATCCCCCAGAACTGGACGACCCCTGGGTAAAGACTCCAATCGACGCCTTCATTCTAAAGCGATTGCGCGACGCGGGGCTGGAACCGTCACCTCGCGCCGATCGTCGCACGCTGCTGCGACGAGCGTCGTATGACCTGCGAGGCTTGCCCCCAACGCTAAAGGAAATTCAACGATTGGCGGGTGACTCAAGTTCCAACGCCGTCAGTGATGCAATCGATCGGCTGTTGGAATCAAAACACTACGGCGAGAAATGGGCGCGGCATTGGTTGGACATTGCGCGATACGCTGACAATAACGGCGAGCGATTAGCGCCGTCACGTGATCCACCGTATTACCCGTTCGCTTGGGCGTACCGTGATTACGTGATCGATGCAATGAACCGTGACCTGCCGTTTGATCAATTCGTGCTCGAGCAAATCGCGGGTGATACGATCGCGACGACAACGGACCGTCGGCCCTATGCCGGTTTGGGGTTTAACCGTGTCGGCAAGACGTTCGGCGGAAATCTGGATGACCGAATCGATGATCGAATCGATGCGGTTTCAAAGTGCTTCCTTGGTTTGTCGGTCGCCTGTGCGCGTTGTCACGACCACAAGCTGGATCCAATTTCACAAGCCGACTACTACGCGTTGCACGGTGTCTTTTCCAGCAGCGAAGAGACAACGTACTTGCTGCACGATACCGCAGGAACCGATGCCTATCGCGACTTCGTGCGTCAGAAAGATCAGATGACATCGCGACTGTACAAACAGTGCCGTGATCGTCTAAACGAATTCATGCAGAATCTAACGCTGCAAGTCGCCGACTATCTGATCGGAACCGAAAAGTACCGTGATGGGGAATTGCAGGAAGAGCTCGTCACACTGGCATCGCGTGAGGTCGGTCTGCAACCCAACGCCATGAACGCGTGGCTGAATGCTCTGCAACGATTGCAAGAAGAGGCGGCGCCGGCGTACTTGCCTTGGTTTGCGTTTGCGGATTTGCCCGAATCTTCGTTTGCCATCCTTGCCGGCGAACTTGCTGCGGAAGTTGGCCGCGGGAGCTGCGGTGGTCGACCCGTCCCTGCCTTGGTCGCCAAACGGTTTCGTGGTCAAACGCCTAAGTCGCTACGAGACGTTGCCGAAATTTACCAGCGGATCTTTCAAGACGTCGAACAGGCTGCCGACGGTCGCTATCCGATTGCGGAACTGTTGGCCAGTTTTGAATCGTCCCCACAACGATTTCTTCCCGAGTACTACGATCATCCCGCATTACCGCCCCCACTGAGCGATCCGGAATTGGAATCGCTCCGCCAAGTGACGATCGGGCTTCGCGGTCCCTACTTTATGTCGCCACGCGAGCTGATGCAGTTAGGCGCCGGCGATATTTACAAGACTCGAGTGCGTGAAATGCACGAGGTCGCGAAGTTTGAAGGGGAACATCTCGGTGCACCCGTCCGCGTGATGGGATTTCGAGACGCCGATTCGCCCGCCGACTCGCCGCTGTACATCCGCGGCGACAGCCAATCACCGGGCGATCTGGTTCCGCGCCGTTTTCTAGAACGTTTATGCCAAGACGAACCAAAGCCGTTCACGCAAGGAAGTGGACGGCGCGAGTTAGCCGATGCGATCGTTTCTCACGACAACCCACTTACCGCAAGAGTCATTGTCAATCGCGTTTGGCTATGGCATTTCGGACGGGGGATCGTCTCGACACCGAGTGATTTTGGCCTCAGTGGTGACCCACCAAGTCATCCCGAGCTGTTGGACTGGCTGGCAAGTTGGTTCGTCGATGAGGGTTGGTCATTGAAGAAACTGAATCGCTTGATCATGAACTCAAACGTCTACCAACAAGCGAGTTTGCCTCGCGAGGATGCAATGCAACTCGACGCAGAGAACGTGTTGCTGTGGCGGTTTTCGCCAAGGCGAATGACGTTTGAAGAGATGCGTGACACTTGGTTGTTTGTCGCGGGCACACTTTCACGTGACGTCGGTGGGCGTCCAGTCGATGCGGTCACCGATGCGACGCGGCGGTCGATCTATCTATACATTGATCGCTACAAACTGCCGGATATTTTTAGCAACTTCGACTTCGCGAATCCCGAGATGACCACGGCGCAGCGAGACACGACGATCGTTGCGCAACAGAGTCTTTTCAAGATGAATAGCGGCTGGCTGTTGGATCGCGCGCGTGACTTGGCGGCACGCCCAGAAGTGCAGCGAGCAAAAACGCCCGCTGCGAAGGCCCAGGCGTTGTACAAGCTTGTCTATCAGCGGTCACCGGACCAAACGGAACTCGACCTCGCGGTGAACTTCCTCCGCGAAGCGTCGATCGACAATGTGTCGACCGTTCCTCGGCTTGCTCACGCGTTGCTGCAAACCAACCAGTTGCTTTACGTGCAGTAAGCGGCACGATTACACGCAGTCATTGGCACGGGACCAGTCGTATCGAAACGCACGCCACATTGGGTGTCACGCGACATGCAGGACCCCCGTTCTGGCGAGGGTCCTCGTGTCAATACTTGCGCCCGGCAATGTGACGGATTGCTACGCCGATGTGGGTGGATTGACCGTGACGCGTCCGTGGTGGACCAACGCGTAGACACATGGAACCAACACCAGCGTCAGGATCGTTGAGACGACCATGCCGCCCACGACGGCTCGTGCCAACGGAATCATCGCTTCGTTGCCAGGGCCAAAGTAGATTGCCAGCGGCAGCATCGATGCGATCAGCGTTAGCGACGTCATCAAGATCGGACGCAGCCGGACTTGGGCGGCGGCAAGTGCGGCTTCGGTACCGGACAGGCCGACTTTACGACGACGATTGGCGAATTCGACCAACAGAATCGAGTTGTTCACGACGACGCCGACCATCATCAACGTCCCCATCATCGATTGAATGTTCAGGGTCGTACCGGTGAAGTACAGCATCAGCAGCACACCGCTGAGCCCCAGCGGGACGGCCAGCATGATGATCAGTGGGTCGAGGAAAGATCGAAACTGAGCCATCAAGACCAGGTAGACCAACACGGCGGCGGTCATCAAGCCGAACCCCAGCATCTTCATGCCCTCGTTCATCGTCACTGTCGGGCCTCGCAAGGTTGCCGAGACGCCCGATTCGAACTCGATGTCGTCGATGGCGCGCTGGACGTCGGCGGCGACGCTGCCCATGTCGCGACCATCCAAGTTGATGTGTACGTCGTTGACACGGCCGATGTTGTAATGCGCGATCTCAGCCGGAATCGTCACGCGTTTGATGTTCGCGACGTTCGATAGCGGAATCGTTACCGGACCGTCGGGGGTCGTCAACGACAACGGGATGTTGCGAATGTCGTCCAGCGATTCGAGTTTGTTGTCTTCGTATTGCACGCCCATGAAAAAGTCGGTTCCGCTGCTGGGATCAATCCAGATCGTTGGCGAGTAACCGACGCTGCTGCCCAGTGCTGTCAGGATGGTTTGCGCGATTTCTTCCTGATCCAGGCCCAAGTACTTGGCACGGGTGCGGTCGACTTGAACGTCATACTGAGGGTATTCCAACGACTGTGCGATTTGCACGTCGACGGTGCCGGGAATTCTTTTGACCGCTTCGACAACCTTCTCGGCAGCGTCGCGGCATTGTGCGACGGTGCCGGCGGCAACCTGGACGCTGACCGGTGTGGGAACGCCTTCGTTTAGCGCCATGTTGACGATTCCGCCGGACACGAACAGAAATTGTTCCATCGGGAACTGCTCCGGTAATTCGTTGCGCAGTCTTTGCACGTACTCGGTCGTGCTGGTCGACCGACCGCTCTGGGTCAAGTTGACGATGATATAGGCGGTGTCGGGACCCGAATTGGAACTGAGGACGGTGGAGAACCCGGCTCCCTTGCCAACCGGCATGCCAATGTTAGAGATGATGGTTTTGATTTCTTCTTCGGGAATGACTTGTTTGATTGAGTCTTCGATTTTCGCGACCAGTTCCTCGGTCTTTTCAAGCCGAGTTCCTGGCAAGGTCTTGATTCGCAGTTCGAACGATCCCGAATCGACTTGGGGAAACAACTCCGTGCCGACTTGCGGCCAAAGCAGCATGGATGCAGCGGCGGCCAAGACAATCAAACCGGCCATGAACGCGGGGATCTTTAGTAACTTGTCCAGCATACGACCATACGATCCTCGTGGTTGATCGTAGGCATAAGCACTCTCGACATCGGACGGGTCGGACTTGCGTTCGCGAATGAATGTCGCACAGAACGCGGGGACGACCGTCAGCGCCAGCACGTACGATGCCCCAATGGTCAGACAAGCGGCCAACGATAGTGGTTCGAACAAATACTTGATCATTCCCGTCAGAAAGATGGCCGGAACAAAAACGGCAAGCGTCGTGATGGTACCGGCAAAGATAGCGCCAGACACCTCGCTGGTGCCGTCCGCGGCGGCGGCTTCGGGCGTCTTGCCCATACGACCGTGGCGAATGATGTTTTCGACCACGACGATTCCGGCGTCGACGACGGTTCCGATGGCGAGTGCGATACCGCCAAGCGTCATGACGTTGATCGTGTTGCCGGTGAACGCAAAACCGAGCGCCCCGATCAGGATCGAAAGCACGATCGTGGCGACGATGATGACCGTCGGTAAGAAACGTCTCAAGAAAACCAAGACAACTAGGGCGACCAAGATTCCGCCGAAGACCAATTGGTTGTACAGGTTGCTGATCGCTTTGCGGATGTAGCCCGACTGATCGGCAACCAGAGTAATCTCGGTTGCCTCTGGGATATCGCCGCGCTCTTTCATCTTGGGGATTTCAGCCGCCATCGCATCATAGATTCGATCGACGGTCGCAATCGTATTCTCGCCCGGTTCACGCAACAGCGGACAGTACACACTGCGGTTGCCGTTAACGCGGACGATGTTGTACTGGATCGCCGCGTCGTCCACCGTCCGCCCGACGTCGCGGATGAAGATAGGTTTGCCGTCGCGGATGGCGACGGGGATGGCGTCGATCTCTTCCGTCGTCGGCAGCGTGTTCAGCGGATGGATTTGATAGTCAGCGTCGCCGATCACTGCAGAGCCAGCAGCGAGGACCAAGTTCGATTTGCGCAGCGCTTCGACGACTTCGGTGGCGCTTACGTGATGCGCCTGCAGTTTTGCCGGATCGACATAAATCATCATCTGGCGAAACTTGCCGCCGAACGGGTGAGGGATTTGGACGCCTTTCAGACCGCCCATTTTGTTTCGAACGGCGTAGTAACCGATCTTATAGAGTTCGGTTTCACTGAGTCCGTCGCCGGCGATCGCGGCAAGCACGACGGGCAAATTGGCGGGTTCGCTGCGGAGCGTGAAAGGCCATTCGATTCCCGGCGGCAAGTGAAACATGTCGCTGGCTTCCAGATTGACGATGTCGTTCATCGCCGAACTGGGATCGGCACCGGGTTGAAAAAAGATTTTGATGACCGCGGCGCCTGGCAGCGTCCGTGATTCTTGGTGCTCGATATGTCCGGCCAACGTCAGGGCGCGCTCGACGCGCGACGTTACCGACTTTTCCATGTCGCCGGTCGGAAGTCCGGGGTAGGAAAAGAAGCTGACCACGACCGGCTTCTTGAAATCCGGAAGGATATCGATCGTGATGCCCGGAATCACTGCCAAGCCCAATAGGCATAGCGCCAATGCCGCGGCGAGCACCGCGAATCGGTTGTTCAGTGCAAGTTTAGTCAGGCTCATGTTGTCTCAGCAGGATGCAGTGGTTGCCCAGGCGTGACGTGCCGGGCGAGTCAAAATTGCCGGATCCGTTCCCGAGGAATCATCCGTTGGCTAGTTCAGGACACTTACTTTTTGTCCGTCGACGAATCGTTTCAGATGAGCGTCGATGACGCGCTGGTCGTGGCGGAGACCCGCGGTGATTTCGATCTGTCGTCCATCGTCGGCACCGATCTTGATCTCAGAAACCGTCACGACGTCGTCGTTGTCGATGACATAGACGAATGCATTTCCGTCCGCATCGAACCGGACGGCGCGGGCCGGCAAGACGCCCGCGACGGTGTCGGCGGCGAATCGAATGGTTGCCTGACCAAACATGCCCGCCATGAATTTTCCGCCTTGGTTGTCCAGTTCCGCTTCGACTAGCATCGTACGCGTACCCGGGTCCAAGACATGTGAGATGCGAGTGACGTTGGCCGTGACGACTTCGTCCGGGAATGACGGGAAATTCAGCTCGACTTCGTCGCCCACGCTGACGCTGGCGGCATCACGTTCAGGTACGGGAATGTGCACGCGAAGCTTGTTGATCTGGCTGATGGTCATCAGCGGACGCCCAGCCGATTGCGATTCGCCGATCAGGTCGCCCGGATTGATCCGGCGCGTCGTGATGACACCGTCAAATGGCGCTTTCAGCGTTGCGTAGTCAATCATGACTCGCAATTCTTCCAGCTCTCTCTCAGCAATCAATCTGTCAGCCTTGGCGGCATCCAAGTCAGCTTCGGCGGACGTTTTCTTTGCGCGTGCCACGTCGACGTCGGCTTTGGAGGCTTGGATTGCCGAAGTGACGGCGGCTTTACGGGCCAAGTCCGAGTCGCGACGGGCGCGGGCTTCGTCAAGCAACTTGGGCTGAACCGACTGGCGATTGACCAGGTCTGATGTGCGATTGAATTCGGATTCCGACGCCGCGACATCGGCTTGGACGCGATCGACTTCGCTCTTGGCTTGTTCGACTTTAGCCTCGGCGGCTTTGATTCCGGCGTCGGCCAAGTTGACACCCGCTTCGGCACGTTTGGCTTCTGCGTCAAGCCGCGCCAGTCTCGCCTGAATCGTTTGAACCTTTTTATCCAGTTCTGGCACGTCGATGATCGCCAGGATGTCACCGCGGGAAACGACGTCGCCGATATCCGCTTTTAATGTGGCGACATAACCGGCGACCTTGGGACGCAATTCGGACTCGAAGTACGGCAGGACGCTGGCCGGCGCGACGGTGCTGCGGGTGTTATCGAGTTGCTGGACCGAAACCGTTCGGACGGCGACCAGTTTCTCGGAATCGTCGGACGGATCTGCGATCGGTTGGGACGAACATCCCGCGATGAACGTCAGGGACGCGAGACCAAGAAAGAAGTAACAGTCACGAAAGTATGGCTTCGTTTTCATGTGCCAATCCGGCAAAGTATGTGAAATCGGGGCGAGTGGAATAATCACCGTCGACGACGTGTGGGCGGGCTGAAACTTGCGAGTATAGCTACGAAAATCCCTGATGCGCCGGTCATGTGGGGCAGATTTTGAGACGGTGGCTCATCGATCCGGCTAATCGTTACCGCCCGAACAATCATCGTACGTCCGGATAAGCTTCGATTTGTACCGCGTTATGGCTCGCGACGCCGCAGTGTTCCGGATTTCGTTTTCTAATGTTCCACCGATCGCCGAATCCAGACAATGTCCGCAAGTGAATTCTTGGCCGGACGCCTATTGATCCATGGAACGTTTTCGCCCCCAAGCGGGGCGAGAGGATGAGCGAGGGAATTGATGAACCGGTCAACTGCAGCAGCGCGACGGACACGACGACGCAAGTCGTCAATGATTGCGGCACTGTTGGGAGGAGCATTCGTATCGGCCGGTGTTTGCAATGCGAATGAATTGACCGGACACGAACATTTACCGATGCTTCCGCCGGCAAAACCATCCGCCCGATTGATCGGTTATCACAATCCCGATGGTCTTGGTCTTTCCGATGCGGGGATGCTCGAAAGCGGTGCGGTCGCGACGCCAACGCCGGCAACGGAACCAGAACTGCCGCATCCGACCGTTGATGCGTCGGCAGCAGAGATTCTTCCGCCACCGTCGAATGATTTGGTCTCTGATGGACTTGTTGCGGATGAATTGGCCCTCGATGGTGTGAGTTCCGACAGGTTCCAGATACCGGCGCCACCGGACACCCAGACGACTCTGCCGCAGCCCACCTCGATCGGTCAGGGGCAACCGATGTTGATCGATTATGAGACGGCATTGGCCATGGTCGGCGGCCGGCACCCGGTCGTCGGATTTGCACAAGCGCGTGTCCGCGAGGCCTATGCCGAGTTGACACAAGCCAAGGCGATGTGGTTGCCGACGATTCGTGCCGGCGTTACCTATCATCGTCATGACGGAAACTTGCAAGCCAGCGGCGGAGCCATCAACGACGTCGACCGCAGTTCCCTGCAAGCCGGATTGGGTGCGGGTGCCGTCGGTGCCGGCACGACCCCGCGCCCCGGTGTCGTTGCGGAATTCAAGTTAAGCGATGCGATCTTTCGTCCGCGAGTTGCTCAGCGAACCGTGTGGGCGCGGCAGCATGCGCAGACAGCCGCTTTTCAAACTCAGTTGCAGGACGTTGCCATCGCCTACAACAGTTTGCTGCTGGCGTATCAGGAAATTCAAGTCATCCAGCAATCTCGCGAACGAACCAATGAGCTAGCGGAACTAACGGCCAGTTATGCCGAGGCGGGTGAAGGGCTGCAAGCGGACGCCGACCGTATGAAGACGGAATTGAATCTGATCCGCAGCCGACTGCTCGAAGCGACCGAGCAGCAAGCCACCGCGCAGAATCGATTGATCGAGGCGCTCAGCCTGGATTGTGTTGCCGAAGTCCAGCCAGCCGACATTCAACTGACACCGATCTATATCGTCGACGCATCGATCGGTCGAGGCGAATTGATCTCGGTGGGACTTGCGCATCGGCCAGAACTAAAGCAGTTGCAATGCTTCGTAGCCGCCACGGTCGAAGAGTACAAACGACAAAAGTACGCACCATTTTTACCCAGCGTGCTGATGGGCGTCAGCCAGACCGGTTTCGGCGGAGGGCTGGGCAGCACCGTCAACAATGTCGATTCGCGAACCGACTTGGATTTGATGGCGGTCTGGGAAGTGCGCAACTTAGGATTCGGTGAACGCGCCGCCCGATCACGTGCGGCGGCCGCCTCGCACCAAGCCAAGTATCGCCAACTGCAACAAATGGATCGTGTCGCCCGAGAAGTCGCAGATGGGCAGACTCAGATCATTCATCGCGGGCAACAAGTCACGATCCTGCAAACGGCAATCGACGCGGCGACCGATTCTTATCAGCGAAACGTCAGCCGGATTAAAGATGGCGAGGGTTTACCGCTGGAGGTGCTGCAGTCGATTCAAGCTCTGGAAAACGCGCAACTGTCCTACGCTCGTGCCGTGGCCAGACACAACGAGGCGCAGTTTCGGTTGCAGTGGGCGCTGGGGTGGCCGATCCACAGCGTCTCAACATACTGACCCTGTCGCAGTGCGATCCGCAAGACTGCGATCCGGCTCGACGCACCGGCCGCCGTCTCAACGTGTCATGCGGGACAGGTTCGCACCGATCAGCATTCGCGATCGATTGATCGAAGTGCCGCCCAGAAAAGATGCGCCAAGTGATGAGCTGGGCAGGCTAAAACTGCGCGAGGGTGCGACAACACTGCGGGTCGGCAGACCCGGGATACCGATCGTACCGGTCAGCGACGACCCGACGCTAATGCGACTGGAGGTGCCCACGGCGGAGCGCTTGCGGTGTGAGGTCGACATTTCACGTTCGCTAGCTGCGAACCGGTGCGACCCAGGTTTCTCATGGACGCTGTGGCGGTGCGCCGATGCAGGACGCGGGATCGTGAACACCGACGTACCTCTCGGATAAACCGATGGAACGATCGGCGGCGTCTGGTAATAGATGCTTCCACGATGAGTGTTGCGGGGGTGCAGGTGCATGCATTCGATTTGTTCTGCCATGATCAAATACTGGTCGATGACGGCATGCCAGGCTCGTTCCAGCACCGGATTGCGCGGGTAACAAGCGCGGCCGAAAATGACCGCTTCGACATGCGACTGTAACAACTGGGTCTTGACCCATGCGTCCGCGAACCGACTTGAGTTCTCAGGATGACGTGACGCCGACCGCAATACGCTGGTGTGGTCTTCCAAGTCGTCAACCAGTCGTTCGTCTTCGCGTTCCATATAGTGCAGTCGCAGCACTTGGCGCTCGAACTCGCGAACCGCATCGCGGTAGGCGTTTGCGGCTTGATACAAAACCACTCGGTGTGACGCCTGCGCGTCGCGACCGGTGGCGGACAGAATCGTGACGGCGATGATTGCAATGATGGCGTTTTTCATAGTCCCGTGCTCCATGGGGCTCGCGTTGGGTCAGTCTCTCGCACCAAGCCGAAAAACGCGAGTGGTCGCGACCAATATCATGGTTGCAACCCGCATTGTTTCTGGGCACGAGTCGATCGGATCGAATCCGACGGCATTCTGTTACGAGGCATCCCGCATGCCGGAATTTGACATTCAGATGATTTGCGTCGTAAGTGACTTGCTCGTCATGACTTATCAAGATGTGCAAAATCGCCTCAAATTCACCAGTCGTCATCAGATTGACGGAATGAAGTCATTTTGATCGCGACATTTGTCTTGTCGTGATACAGCATTGGTCTGTATAGAAAACGTGACCGCAGATGCCATCATCTGGAATCGACAGAGATGGCGTTTTGTTGCATCGACGTAGGAGACTTCGGTGTTCAAATGTGCGGTACCTGATCGTGCGATGTCTGAATGCATTGCGCCGGGGCCTTGAGACGACGAAAGGATTCTGATGACGATTTCAGTGGAGCAATTGGCCGCGCTCGTGTCCGGCAGATTGCTGGGTGACAGCAGCGTGGTTTGCTCTGGCGCAAATCCGTTGGGCCAAGCCACCGCGGGCGACGTCACCATGCTTGATGATCCCCGTCAGGCCGCGTCGCTGGTCGGTTCGCTTGCCGTGGCGGTCGTTACCAAGACGGAACTGACTCACCGAGAACTCGCTGATCGCGAATTGGTTCAGATCGTGGTCGACGATCCTCATGCGGCGTTTACCAAGATTGTTTCTCAGTATCGCCCACCCATCGCCGACACACCGATGGTTCAAGGCGTCGATCCGACGGCCCAGATTGATCCGACCGCGAATGTTCATCCATCGGCCACGATTGGCCCCGGTGTCGTGATTGGTGCGCGTACCCGCGTCATGCCCGGCGTCGTCATCATGCATCAATCTCAAATCGGCCAAGACTGTATCTTGCATGCCGGAGTTTCTTTGTACGAGTACACCGTGTTGGGCGATCGCGTCGTCTTGCACAGCAACTGTGTCGTCGGTGCCAACGGATTCGGCTATCGCCAAGTAAACGGACGTCACGTCCCGTCGGCCCAACTGGGTTATGTTGAGATTCAGTCCGATGTTGAAATCGGGGCGATGGTTGCGATTGATCGTGGTACGTATGGGGCGACCCGGATTGGTGAAGGCACAAAGATCGACAACCAAGTCCAAATTGCGCACAACTGTCAAATCGGAAAACACAACTTGTTGTGCAGCCAAGTCGGCATCGCGGGCAGTTGCCGGACCGGCGATCACGTCGTCTTGGCCGGCCAAGTCGGTCTGAAAG
Source organism: uncultured Pirellulaceae bacterium (assembly GCA_963975425.1). Taxonomy (GTDB): domain Bacteria; phylum Planctomycetota; class Planctomycetia; order Pirellulales; family Pirellulaceae; genus CAXBGS01. Next base: position 320,300 of record CAXBGS010000001.1, on the reverse strand, counting down.
ACCATGTCACACTTGGCGATGGCAGCATCGTTGCGGCACAATCGGGAGTGATGGATGACTTACCCGGTGGCGAAGTCTACTTTGGTTCTCCCGCGATTCCCATCAAAGAACGAATGCAAGTACTGGCGAGCGAACGGAAGCTACCCGAAATACGTCGTGCCCTGAAATCGTTGCAGCGTACGGTCGGGCGAATCGAAACCACGTTGGACAACGATGGTTCATCCGAATCGTCAACCGCCACCAAGCCACGCGCGGCATGAACGTCAAAGGCGGATACCGACCCATGCGGTTGAAAACATTCATGGATACGACTTCAATCGATCGTGATCAATCAAATGAGACACCCGTCGGGTTAGTTGCCGGCTGGGGGCGATTTCCCGTAGAAGTCGCTCAGGCATTGGTCAAAGACGGCCGGCGTGTCTGCTGTATCGCGATCACGGGACACGCCAGCAAAGAACTGGAATCGATTTGTGACCACGTGAAATGGTCTGGCGTTGGCCGGTTGGGTGGGCATATTCGGTATTTTCGCCGTGCCGGCGCCAAGCAAGTCACGATGGCCGGTAAGTTGTTCAAAGCCGACTTGTTGTTTCAAGGTTCGATTTGGTTGCGTCATCTGCCCGACCTATGCGCACTAAAAACGTTCGGACCACACTTGATGGGTCGCAATCGCGATGCCCGTGATGACAGCTTGTTGTATGCGGTCACCAATACGTACGCAAAACATGACTTAGAGATTTGCCCCGCGACCGACTTTGCACCGGAGCTGCTTGTGAAAGATGGAATATTAGTAGGCCGTCGGCCCGATGCGAAACTGCAGGCCGACATCCAGACCGGCTGGGAAGTCGCCAAACGAATGGGCGGCCTGGATATCGGGCAAACGATCACGATCAAGGATGGCACCGTGATCGCCGTCGAGGCGATCGAGGGCACCGATGCGTGTATCGAGCGCAGCGGACAATTATGTCGTCGAGGCGGTTGGACGCTAGTGAAAGTCAGCAAGCCGCAACAGGACATGCGCTTTGACGTGCCCACGATTGGACCGCAAACGGTCCAGCGTGTCCGCGAGGCCGGTGGTAAAGCGATTGCGATCGAAGCGGATAAGACCATTTTGGTGGATCGCGAAACGACGCTTCAATCGGCTCGAGACGCCGGCATCACAATTGTCGCGCTGCGCGACAGCGAGCTGAACGCTGGTCGAAGTGCGGCATAGCGACGTGGTTGATCTGGCAATGATTGACGCGCGGACCGCGCGAACGCGTCCTCCCGCAAAGTTGAATCTTTTTCTCGAACTGTTGTCGCGACGTGAGGACGGCTTCCACGAAATCGACACGGTGATGGTTCCGATCGATTGGTGTGACGAACTTTCGGTGCAGCGTACCGAGCGGCCGGGAATCGAATTGGATGTCGACTGGTTGCCGTCGCAGCGAATCTTGGCAGATCGGCTGGGGATCAGCGGTGATCCTGACGCGGTCGAAGCGATTCTGGGTATCCCCGACACGGCGTCGAACTTGGTCTACCAGGCGATCGAAAAGTTTCAAACTCGATTCCACGTGCCCGGCGGATTTCGTTGTCAGTTGCGAAAGCAAATTCCCGCCGGTGCGGGGATGGGCGGCGCCAGTAGTGACGCCGCCGCTGCACTTCGCTGCGCCGCTGCAATCTGTGGTTTGAGCCGCGAATCGGACGAAATCCGCAAAATCGCGTCAACAATTGGCAGCGATGTCCCTTTTTTTCTGGGACCGCATATTGGCCCTAAGGGTGGACAAAATTCCGGCACGGAACTTAGGCGGACTGGGCGAAGTTTTGCGGCTCAGGCGACCGGGCGTGGTGAACAAATTGATGTGATCGATTTGGCAAATCAGTTGTACTTCGTTGTCGCCTATCCCTGCCGAAGTCTATCGACCGCAGCGGTTTACGCCGCATGCAGCGTGCCGAAATCGCCGATTTCTTCCGCCGCAATTCTTTCGGTACTTCGTGATGGAGATCCATTGAGAATCGGACAAAATTTGTACAATCGACTAGCCGAGCCGGCCAAGAAAATTGCTCCGCTTATCGATGAAATTTACAAATCGATGTGGCGGTCAGGACTTCAAGCGTGTCAATTAACCGGTAGCGGTTCGGCATGTTTCGCGATTGCAACGTCCGCGAGCAGTGCTCGTCACGGTGCGGCTAGATTGAGATCGCGGTTACAACCTGGAGTGTTGGTCAAGGTCGTTCGCTCGACAAATGTTCCTCCCGAAGTTTTTATCCATTGAATTTGTTCTACTCATTTGTCGCCCCCACTCATTTGTTGCAGTTTGAATCAAGATCGGGTACGAAGTGTAAAGTCGGCCAGTCGCCATAGCGCGCGGGGAGAGTTGGGCCTTGGAAATCACAGAGATTCGCATCAAGCTGATGGAAGGAACCGAGGACCGGCTTCGAGCCTTCTGTTCAGTCACGCTTGACGGTTGTTTTGTCGTTCGTGATCTAAAAATCATCGACGGCACCAGTGGACCATTCGTTGCCATGCCCAGTCGTAAGCTGACCGGGCACTGCCATCGATGCGGGCACAAGAACCATCTTCGCGCAAGTTATTGCAACCATTGTGGCGTCAAGCTGCAGAGCGACGGCGAGTCGTCTTATGACTCACCGCAAAAACTGTACGCCGATGTCGCGCACCCGATCAATAGCGAGTGTCGCGAGATGATTCAATCGGCCGTGATCGAAGAATTCAATGCCGAGGTCAACCGATCGCAGCAGCCCGGCTATCGGTCTCGCTATGACGACGAGTTCGCTGATGATGACGAATTCGATGCCACCGACGTCGGCATCATCGATCAGGGACGTCCGCGCGGTGAAGGCGGCGGACCGGCACGTCCACACTTCTTGGATGAGTCGAAGCAACAGCGAGTCCAATCGGGACAGTCTGGCGACGCGAGCGGCCGCGACGACGAAGGCGAATCGGCCGACGATGATGACGGCTTCGGCGCCGGTGTTTTCTGATCCGTCGACAGCATCGCTCAGTATCACTCAGCATCGCTCAGTTTCGTTTCGCTCGGTGCGTGTGACGTGTGGACTCAGCTACGAGTGGACTCGGAGCAGTTTTTCGCGATTCTTCACACTCGACACTGCCCTGCCGACGGTGGGTTGACCGTCGCGTGTCATGTCCGCCGCTCGACTCGCCCGTCACACAATCAAGTCGATCCCGATGACGCCATTGTGATGGATCGCGGCCGACGTCCAGAGCTGATGGCGCCTTGAATCGCCTTGGTTTGCCGTTCATGATCATAAGACATGAACGACGCATCTCCGAAACAATCGAACCAAAACGTCACCATCCCATCGCGGCGGCATCCGTTCCAGATTTCGCTGGGTTTGATGATGTTGATGATGGTCATCTTCGCCGTCGTCTCGGCGGGATTCTTCTATGCGTCACAGGTTCCGGCGGTCCAGGATGAAATCAGTGTCATCTCGGGCGGCAGCGTTGGATCAAGCCAAGAAACAGGTCGGCTGGCACAGATTGTATTCATCATGTTTACTTTCACTTCACCCTTGCTGCTGGCCGGTGTTCTTTCCACGTGTGTGGCGATCGTTCGTTGGGTCCAGCGCAGCCGATAGCACGCGGCTCAATCGAAACATCAGAGATGGCTCCGTCGGACGCTCGAAAAAAATCATCGCGATCGTCCAAAGACGATTCCCTATCAGTCGCGTCGGTCATTGATGCATTGGGTTCGATCCGCATGCCCGATGACGAGGTACAGCGGTTGCTCGAGTCGCTGTCTCGGCCGCATCACAGTGTCCTGCGTTTTCGTCGCGAGGTGGATCCAGGCCAGTTTGCATTGAAAACCGAACCGGTCGATTGGTACTCATTGGCCCGTCGTACGGTGTTTGCCGATGCCAGGCCGTCACGACAACTCAGCTATTTTGCCGGCGATTATTATTTGCAAGACGCCGGTTCGCTGTTGGCGCTTGCAGCGAGTGGCGCCGACACGACGCTTGGGCCTGACGATTCCGACTCGCTGGCGGATGATGGCGATGGTCCTCTGGTATGCGATCTGTGTGCCGCGCCCGGTGGAAAAGCGACCGCATTGCTTGAGGCTTTCGCCTCACCGGGGCCCTTGCAACAAGGATTCTTGTTGGCAAATGAGCCGATTCGGTCGCGTATTGCGCCGCTCTCGTACAACTTGGCACGTTGCGGCAGCGACCGATACGCGATTTCCAGCTTGGATCCGGACGAGTTGGCCGATCGGCTTGGCGGTGTTTTTGACCTTGTGGTCGTCGACGCGCCGTGCAGCGGACAAGCGTTGCTTTCCAAAGGCAAACAATCGACATCGGCGCTGTCGTCCAGACAGATCGAACACAGTGCGGCGCGACAGTCTCGAATCCTTGACGCGGCCACACGGTTGTTACGCGAAGGGGGACGGCTGATCTATAGCACATGTACGTTTGCGGAAGCTGAGAACGAAAGTCAGATGATTCGGCTGGTCGACCGGCATGATTACAAACCCGTTCCGGTAAGTCACTTGAACGCCTATGCGTCCGATGTGTTCTCAGGCTGTTATCGGCTGTGGCCCCACCGACATGCATGTGCGGGCAGTTTTGCGGCATCATTTCGTGCGACTCGTGGCGGTGACGTGCCGCGACGTTGGAAGGGACGCAAGCCGTCCAGACCGCCGGTGGACTTGCAGCCTTGGTTCCAATTTGCCGACGATTCGCCGCGTTTCTTTTCTCTCGGTTCGGTGTTTTTGCAATGGCCGCATGATGCACCGGATTGGGTCGAAGACGTCACGGCGGGCGGACCGGAACTATCGCATCGTACCGGTCAGACCTGGAAACCGGCCCATGGCGCGGCTTTGCGGCGAGGCGACACGTCCATTGCTCGCCAAAGGATTGACGTCGATGCCGAAACGGCGGTCGCCTATTTGCAGGGCAATCCCATTCCCTGTCCGGCATCGGGATGGACCGTGGTTTGTTATGCGGGGCGACCGTTGGGTTGGGTCAAAAGTTCATCGGGTGTCGGTAAGAATCAGCTTTTTCCTGCGGCACGTGTTTCCGGCGCGGTGGCGCGATGAACGACTTGGCGGCGAATCACTGGCAGCGTCGTCTGCCGTTCTTTTACGGCTACGTGATGATTCCGGTGGCGATGCTGGTGCAGATCTGTACCAGTCCCGGTCAAACGTTTGCTGTAAGCGCATTCACGCCGGCGCTGCGTCAATCGCTTCAGTTAAGTGACTCGACGTTATCGCTAGCCTATATGCTGGGCACATTGCTTGCGGCGGTTCCTCTTTCGGTGATCGGACCTTTGTCGGATCGTTATGGATTGAAAGTTGTCACCCTGGTCGCAGTCGGAGCGCTCGCATCGGCCTGCTGGTACGCGTCGCACGTGACCGGTTTCTATACCTTGTTGATCGCATTCTTTCTGTTGCGTTTTCTTGGGCAAGGGTCGCTGTCGCTGTTAAGTGGTAACGCAATTTCGATGTGGTTTCGCACGCGAATCGGTCGCGTTTCAGCCGTCATGAGTATCGGCATGTCGGTCGCATTTGCGTGGGTGCCGCAGTGGCTAAGTGAATCCATTGTCGAATCAGGATGGCGCTGGACGTACCAGGCGCTCGCGGCCATTATCGCGGCAACTATGATTCCGACCGTGGTCGTGTTGTTTCGAAATCGTCCTGAAGATATCGGCCAAGCCGTTGACGGTGTCGGCCGAGTCGATACGCGTTCGTCCGGCAGCGACGAGTCGACAAAGGATGCAAGCGACGTACACACGCAGGTCGAGTATTCGCTGAACTTGCGGCAGTCCTTGCGCAGCCGATCGATCTATATTCTGGGTGCCACGACGTTTCTTTGGGCGATGGCGGGGACCGGATTCGTTTTTTATTTATTCGACATCTGTGCCGATCGGGGCCAAGACGGTCAGGTCGCCGGTGATCTGTTCAAGACCTTTGGGCTGACGATGCTGGTCCTGCAGCTGGCCGGCGGTGTGTTGGCGGACTATGTGCCTCTGAACCGTTTGCTGGGACTGGGCTCGGTCATGTTGGCCGCGGGGACGGCATCACTTTGGGTAGCCAGCGACGCGACGATGCTGCACGTGTTTGCCGCTCTGTTTGGCGGCGGACAAGGTTTGTTGATCTCGGTCGGCAGCGTGGTGTGGGTTCGATACTACGGCCGCGAACACCTCGGCAGCATCCGTGGGACGGTGTGGAGTCTGACGGTTGCCGGCAGCGGATGTGGGCCGTTGTTGATGGGTGTCGTCCGTGATCGTTTTGGTGTCTTCGATCCGGCGATCGGTTTTTTTGGCCTGGCCATGACCTTGCTGGCGGTGGTGGCCTGGTGGGCAACGCCGCCGACCGCTCTGGCCGTCGAAGCCTGATGACGGCGGTGCCCGAGTGATCGATTTCGCTGTGTTGTGGATGGTGCGAGCGACCGGATGGTCGCCTGATCGACAGCAGTCATCGCCAATGAACGAAAAACTACTTTCGTGCGTGCCTAAAAGCGAAAGACATCACTGCTGCTGTCACTGAACCAGCCACCGCGATTGTTTTTCCAGCGGGGATAGCGGCGTCCACGCCGGTGTCCGGCCCGTCGTGCGTGATCAGACATGGCACCTGCGGCGGCGTGGGCCATCGCGTTGATCAGCACCTGAGTCATCGGGTGTGTCGCAACTTGGGTGATCTTGTCCATCGTCGTGGGACCCCAACTGTGTGCTTGGCGGATGGTTTGCCAAAGATCCTCTACTTCGTGTTCGGACTGGGCGCGACGAAGTCCTTCCACGACGTCCAGGGATCCCACGAACTGGGCTCGAGACGAGTCGTAACCGGCGGTGCGGAACCGCTGGATCAATCGGCCAAGCGCATCGAGCATTCGCTGCATCTGATCGATTTGGCTACGTCGGTGTTGTGCCGCATCATCCAGTTGATCGATTTCGGCTTCGACCCCCTGCAACCTCGCCACGATCTGGTCGTCGGTCATCTCGCGTGTTGCCCGGGCTCGTTGTTCCAGATCGCGAGAATCGACGCGGTCAAGCATTTCACGAAACAATTGGATCGCCTCGCGATAATAGGGGCCTCGTGTTTGTTCAAGCTCGCTCAATTCGTGTTCGACGTGCTGAGTTTCTTTTCCCAACTCGTCAAGTTTGACGAGCATTTCGTCGCGTTGTTCTAGTAACTCGGTGCTGATTTTGACCTTCTCGGGCAGGCCGAGTTGTTCGGCGATCGTGTCTCGCTTGCGCTCCAATTCGTCCATCACCGTATCGAGCGCGGTCCGGTCTTCGGCGATGATGGTTCGCATCTGTTCGGGCGTCTTGCGCAGGAATTCATAGCTTTCGCGAGCTTTGCGATAGTCGATGTACTTCGCCAGCCAACGGTCCATGCGGCGGGTAAAGCCACGCTTGGTGTACTGCGGTGTGCCGAACCCACGGTCGTACAGATATTGAAAAAGGGCGCTCTGCTGAAACCCCGGCAGCTTATGGGTCGAATCCTGTTCGATCTCAGCCAAGTTGGCTTCGGCCCGCTCGAGAGCGGCTTCGGCCACCGCGGCGCGGTCGGCGAGCGTGACGAAATCTTTGTCGTTCTGCAGTTGTGTTTCGACTTGCTTTGCGACCTGCTGTTGGTCGCCGACCGCTTCGTCAAGTTGCCGGGTGATGGTGACCAATGATTCGTCCGCAGCGCCGCGTCGCGAGTTGACGTCGGAAAGCGTCTCGTGCAGGTGCCGCCGGTGGTCTTCTTTGCGAAGCAGGACCTGCGAGACGCCGTTGCGGACTTCTGTCCAAGTATTGCTGATGGCCTCTCGCGTCAGTTCGGGCAGGTAATATTCGGCGAGCCGTACCAAAGCGTCGCCACGACTGTCGTCCAATTCCTCTCGCAATTCGTGCGTGTCGGATGTCTGGCCGCGCACCTGTTCCAGTCGTGCCTGACCTTGCTTGAATGAGTCCATCAGTTGCCGATGGACGACGGGACCAGAAATCGGCATGTCGCGTTAACCTTAAAAATGAATCTCTTGTGGTTTCGTTCTTACCCCGACGTGGGCTTCGCTTGACCGACCGATTGGTTGTTTCTTTTTCGCAAAGGATTTGAGACTAGACCTATTTGGCCTTCGCGGCACTAGCCCATCAGGAACCAGAATCCGCCAGCAGCGGCGATCGCACCGACGGCGGCGAGCCCTGCCATGATGCGCCCACGCCAAACCCAACAGTGCGCCAGAAAGTTTTCGAATCCTGGTTCAGGATCTTGATACGTGTTCAGAGTCGAGAGGTATTGGTCGATCGCGGCGTCGATTTCCACATCGGTGACGTTGTCGCCAGACATTCGTGCTTGCTGCAGCAGCTTTTCTCGCAATCGGGTGCGAACCCCGTCGCGCTGAAACATCACTTCGGCGGTTTCACGCTGGTCACGCATTTCTCGTGCGACGTCCATGACCCGCAAGGTTTCTTCGATGGTTAAGTCTTCGCCCGGCATGCGGAAATCGTCCAGGCGGCTGGAACGCGACACGATTGCTGCATCGTTCGCGGCCGCTATGTCTTGAGGATCGGGTGCCTGGGCGTGGGCTTGGGAACCGTTGGGCATGGACAAGATTCGGGGCTAAGAGGTGACGTCAAATCGAATGAGTCGGGAATCGCATCGGCAAAACCACCTCTATCTTATGAAATTCCGGCGAGAATCGAAGGTAGAGGTTCTGAGGAAGCATCGCTGATTTGGCCAGATCGACGTCGCCATGATTGCGATTTGCAACCGAAAGCGCTAATCTTAAGGCCTGCAGTGGTACACATATCGTTGCGGCTCAATACGCCTTATCAATACGCATTCACGTTGGAGAAGTCTCGGTCATGTCTGAGCAAGCACAAGCATCCGCCCCAACAAAACCGGCCACCCAGACGCGGGCGGGTGAGCGAGACACGCAGTCGATGCGCAAATACTTGGACCGCGCCCTCGTCGTGCTCAAAAAGTTCGGCGGCGACCAAGCCAACGCCGCTCCGCAGGAATTGATCGGCCTGCTGGAAAGTGTCAAGCATTTGGACGAAGCCAAAGTGCTTGCGATCGCCGACGTTATCAAGCACATGAGTTCATTCAACGCCTTGGTTCGCGAGAATGTCGAAAGCATCAAAATCGGCAACCGATACATGGACATCGCATCCATGTTCGATTCGGTTCGCGAGGACAGCAAACGTCTGATCAGCCAATTAGACGATGGCAAGATCAGTGGCACCGAAAAGGTGTCGAACTGGTGGATGAAGATGCGCCGCGGGACTCCCAATGACCGTTTCGAAAAAATCGTCGAGGTTTACGGTGATGTCGCTAAGGACACCAAGGATGCGCTCAATAGCGAAGAGCAAATCATGGACGCCTATATCGATTTCCGTTTTGCGTTGAAAGAATCGGAAGTTCTGGCGCGTGAATTGATCGACACGCATGCACCGATCCTCGAGGCCGCCAAAATCGGTTTGTCCACGGCCCAAGAAGCACTCGATAATTACACCGGCACCGACGAGGGTGGAAAGAGTCAGCTGGAACTGCAGCGTGACGAAGCACGACATCGATTCGAAAACGAAGACGAGACGTATCAGCTGTTAAAGGACATCGCCGAGAATTTAGAGATCGGGTACGACGTTGGTGAAACCTTGATCACCAAGTTGAAGCAAACGCACGACGTCAAGGAAAGGGTCTATCGACGTGCCGTTACGTTCTTTACCACGAACGAACACGTCTTCACGATTCTGGGGACCGTCTATACCAGCCAGCATGGATTGCACGAAGTTACCCAAGCCACCGAGGCGATGAAAGACGGCGTCAACAAGGGCTTAGAAGACGTCGCGGAATTAGGCCGTGAACTCGAGCGTGCTGCCTTGCGAGCCGGTTACGGCAGCACGATTGATCCCGAGTCGGTGCAAAAGCTGGTCGACGCGATCAGTGGCTTTCAGATCGAATCGTTGGAAATGATCGCGGAGCTTCGGCGTGAAAGCGACGAAAGCGCAAAAGCGATTCGCAAATCGGTCGAAGCAGGCAAGAAGAAATACCAAGAAACGCTTGCCAAGCACGCGCGGGGCGATAGCTTGACCTAGCGCAGGGATGCGTCAACGCGGCAATCCGGCGGCAAGCGATTTCGTTAGCCGCCGGATCGATTTTGGCCGGTTCACTTTGTCGGTGACGGTTTCCCTCGCCGATTTTTTCGTACCACCGTCTCCCATTGCTCGTACTTTCCGCGAAGACGCTGCAGGTCGGCCGATCGCGATGCGCTCAGGTCGTGTTGCTCGCTGATGTCAACGGCCAGGTCGAATAGATGATCCGTCTGGCGTTTTCCGTTGTGTTCGGCGACGTATTTCAGATTGCCTTGGCGAACGGCTTTCCACACTTGCTCGCCGCGTTGTTTTCGCCAGTACAACGTGCGATCAAAATCCGGTTGGTCGTTCATCACGTGGGTGATGATATCGATGCCTTCCAGCGGTTTTTTTGGGTCCTCGGATGCTCCCGCCAATTCAACGATGGACTTGGTGAAATCAAAAGTGATGCAGGCTTGATCGCAAACCTTCGCGGCGGGAATCACGTTTGGCTTGCTGATGATCGCGGGAACACGGATGCCGCCTTCAAACGCGGACCCTTTGAATCCTGACAGCGGTTCGTTGCGAGCACTTTTTGACCCTCCATTGTCGCTGGCAAAAATCACGAACGTGTCTTCGGACAGATTTTGTTGGGCAATCGTATCGAGCACATCGCCAATGCGTTTGTCCATGTGTTCGACCATCGCAATGTACACCTCCGGTGGTGCTTCGTTCTGAATCCACAGCGGCGAATCCAGCGGCAATGGATTGGGTTGTCCGTCGTTGGGACCTTGATATGGAAAATGGGGGCACGTGAACGGCAAGTACAAAAAGAACGGTTTGTCGCTGTTGTATTCGTTGAGGTACTTGATTCCCTCGTCCGCGATCATGTCGGTGAAGTATCCTTCCCGACGAACGGGATGCCCATCAGAGAACAGGTTGTAGCCGGCGATGTTGTCCAGGTAGTGAAAGTAATCCATCCCACCGCCGATGCAGTACAGCGTCTGGTCGAACCCGTGGCGGTCAGGTGAGAACTTCGGCTCGTACCCAAGATGCCATTTGCCGAAGATCGCAGTGGCGTAACCGGCCTCTTTTAACATTCGAGGCAGAGTTCGTTCTTCGGTGGGCAAACCGAGATCGTTGGCCTCTCGCAGTCGAATCGCATCGTCGTAACGTCCGACGTTGCCAGTTCCGATCGCGCATTCCAACCCGCCAACCCATTGTTGATATCGCCCGGTCATCAATGCGACTCGAGTCGGGCTGCATTCGGGTCCATTGGCGTAGTGGTTGGTGAACCGGACGCCGCTGGCGGCAAGGCGGTCGATATTCGGCGTCTGAATATCCTGACGACCGTAGCAGCCCAGGTCGCCGTAGCCCAAATCATCGGCCAACAAAAAGACAAAGTTCGGACGCTTGCCGGTCGCGTCGTCGTTAGCGTCAGCGGCGAAACACAATGACAATAAAATCCAGCCAGCACATGAAATTCGGTTCATCGTGTTGCAGTCGATCTTTGGAAAGGGGGGGAACGTCAATCGATTTGGAAAGTAGGCGGAAGAACGCTCTCGCTCATTCGGGCGTCTTGCGGTCTCGTGTCGTGTCGAGCGCTTGCTTGATCGGAACGGCATTCTCAGCCGTGATGCGACCCGGACCGGCATAGAATTGGGTGTTGGGGCGTGGCGGCTGCTTTTCAATGTGCAGCGTTGCGTCGGCGATCGCTTTGTCGGCCAGTTTGGTCAGTCGTTGCACGATGTCGGGGTTGGCCGCGGCCAGGTCGCGTTGCTCGCCTGGATCGGTGCTCAGGTCAAACAGCGTTCCGGCGATAGCAGGAGCGGTGTCCGGTCCGTCGGCGTCGCTGGGGTACTGCCACGGCTCGTATTGTTCCGGGGGTGCGATCAGGGTAAAGCCGTCCGGACCGCGCGGGTCGATCCACTCGTCGGTTGCTTTGCCTCGCGGTCGCGCTCGTGGCTTGGAAACGTGCAGTTTCCATTTGCCTTCGCGTATCGATCCTAGCGTCGTTCCGGTCCACGCATAAATTTGTCGCGACAAAGTCGCTTTGGAACCGTCCAGCACGGGCATGATGTTATGTCCATCCACGTGAAGGTGATCAATCGGTTGGTCCACCAATGCGGCGATCGTGGGCAGCACGTCGATCGTCGCACAGGGCGTCGAAATCACTTGGCCGCCGGGAATACGACCGGGCCACCACACGATCCCTGGCACTCGAATGCCACCTTCCCAGTTCGAACCTTTCATCCCGCGCAGTCCACCGGTGCTGCCTCCGAACCAAGGCCCATTGTCGGATGAAAAGATCACAAGCGTGTTCTTTTCCAGTTCAAGTTCGCGAATCGTTTCCAATACTTGGCCGACAGACCAGTCGAGTTCACGCACCACGTCTGAGTACAAGTTGTCTCGCGTCTGAGGCGTATAGAACGATTCCGACGCCGCAAGCGGTTTGTGCGGCATCGCGTGCGGCAAATAGACAAAGAAAGGTTCGTCACGATGTTGACGAATGAAGTCCGTCGCTTCGGACGTATAACGTTGTGTCAGATAAGACTGAACAACTGGATACTCGACCGCTTGATCGTCGCGACACAACATGACCGGACGCATGTCATTGGAATACAAAATGCCGAAGTATTCATCGAATCCGTTGCGAGTGGGATAGTACGGCGGCAAATGTCCCAAGTGCCATTTTCCAATGCATTTGGTGGCGTAACCGGCAGATTGCAGCAGCTCGCCCAGTGTTGTTTCGCTTTCGCGGATGCCGTGATCTAGTCCTGCATCGGGGGTCGGATTCCGCGAGACACCCGTCCGGTATGGATAACGCCCCGTTAAGAGCGCCGCGCGTGACGGCCCACAGCTGGCGGTCGACACGTAAAAGTCGGTAAGCCTGGCTCCCTGCTGCGCCATACGCTCCAAGTGCGGCGTTTCTCGGTCTTTATTTCCATAGCATGACAGGTCACCCCAACCCAGGTCGTCGGCAAGTATCAAAACGATGTTTGGGCGGTCGGTTGACTCTGCTTTAAGTGGCGTTGTATAAAGGGTTTGTGCGAAGAGTGCTGTGCAAGCCGCGAGGGCGAGTGTAGTTATTCTGTGTAGCAAATGACGTGGGAATGTTCGGCGGCAATCGAATTTTCCCTGGCCAGAGGCCAGCGTCTTGGCAAGGAACTGAATCATGTTGAATCCCCTTCTTAGGATGGCGGATGCCGCACGGACCATCGGTCTATGGCATTCGTTTCGATCACGAGGCCCACCACTCTCGGTGGTCAAGTCTGCGCATAAAAAAAACCAAGGGACCACGGTCGGCAAACCGTATGTCGATCCCTTGGCGGCAAGGAACCGAACTCGGTTCCCAACCCCAGTGTCTTCTCTCTCATTTCACAAGTCAATTCCCGGCGGCAACCGGGACAACCCCCAAAAGGTCAATTTCAAATGGCAAGGAATCGAAAATCACGGCGCCAGCAGCATGGGTCTGCGTGGCACTGGAAACAAACGGACTGCTGGTATTTCACCCCGCCGGGGACGAAGAAGAGGGAAGCCCTCTTTGACGAGAACGGTGAACGAATTCGCGGCAAAGACAACAAGGAAGCAGCTCAGCTGGCCCTGGCTCGGATCAAGCTGACCGACGAGCTAACGCCTGTGGTTTCGGCTTCGTCGAAAGACTGGACCGTCGCTCAAGTTTGCGAAATTTATCTCGCGGATTTGACGAACACGGCGTCACCGGAGTGGGTGACACTGAGCAAGTCCTGGCTGAACGAGTTTTGTGGTTACTGCGGAGCACTGACGGTGCCCGAGCTGAAGAAGAAACACCTTCGGACTTGGCTTCAGAAGCACAAGACGTGGAACAACAACACGCAGCGGAATGTTATCGCGTGCATCAAAGCGGCGTTCAACTTCTGTTGCAAGTTTGATGATCTCGATGTCAACCCTGTCGCGAGCTATCAGAAGCCAGCGGCGACCGCGCGCGTGACTTCGTTCAGTCCCGAGGAGGAAGAGCGGATCTATGCGGCGACCAACGACGCGCATGCTCTGTTTTTGAAGTGTTGTATCCTCACTGGGGCTCGTCCGTACGCGGAAATGGCTGTAGTAACCGCCGACCATGTCGTCGAAACGCCTCACGGGATGTTCTACCTGTTGAAAGCACGCACGGAGGATGGCAAGCATGGTCACAAAGCCGCGAAGAAAACGGGGAAAGACCGTCGGATCATGCTTTGTGACGAGATGGAGACGATCACACGACAGTTAATGCTGACCGCGCCGAAGGGATCTGGCATTCCACTGGTTCGCACCAAGCACGGACGGCAGTGGAAACGCTGCAATGGCGTCCAACACTTCTGTGAACTGAAGAAGAAGCTGAAGTTGCCCGATGATCGCGTGACTTACACGTGTCGGCACACGTTTGCTAAGCGAACTTTGTCGGGTTATTACACCGGCAACCCCGTCTCGATCGAAGTCCTGGCCGGATTGATGGGTAACACACCGAAAGTTTGTTGGGATCACTACGCGCAATGGGCTGACGACTACAACGATCCGCTTTGGGCCGCACTCGGGAAGACGAAAAAGAAGCGAAAGGCCGGTTAACACGCCGATCGCCTCCGAACCACTACCCAAAAGACCGGATTCGCTCATCGTGATGCTAAACTGATCGCGTTTTTGCGGCATATTAAGCGAGAGAATCCGGTTATCCATCCAGCTTTCGATGGACAACCGACAACACCTAAATCAATCACAAAAACGCGGCATATTAGTCGTGTAGTGTTATGGCGATCATGCCAAATTTTTAGTCGTCCGAGAGCGAGCATTGGATCACGGAGCGAGCCCGACTCAGTCATGCTGAGCCGGGCTCTTCTGTTAACCAAGAATCCTTGACGCTCGTGCTGCTGTGCTCTCGACGTCAATTTCGTTGATTCTATGGATCGGCTAGAGGACACGGAGTACTGTCCATCGCTTGCATCGTATACAGGCTTAATGAAGACGATCGATCGTCCTAAATACAGAGCGAAATCGCGGCATATTACTTGAAGGGTTTGTCTATCTATTGGACAGCCTCGCAATCGGCCATCTGTTGTTGATTGAACGTCAATTGACCAATTCAAAAGGAGCTTTGGATGAGCCAAATTATTTCAAGCATTGGCAGTGCCGACGAAGCCCTTCGTCGCAGTGCCTGCAAATGGTGGTCGGAAATGGCTGCCATGCAAAAGTTAGATCTGACCGGTTTCCAATCCCACACGTCATTGGAGAAACGGACAGCGTGGGCGATGACCAATGAATACGACATCGGAACGATCTACTCTCGATTCAGTACGAAGTTGCAGCATTCGACGGATGATCAAGTCCGAGAGAACATCCAATGGGCTGCCAAGAATCGCATCTACGTCCCCCCGGAATTCATTTCCGTTGACGAAGGCGTCAAGGGAAAGCGGACACGACGTGCTGGGCTCGATCGCGCAAAGGCGATTCTTAGTCAGCGTCTTGCGGAGGTGCTACTGGTCTACAAAGCGAGCCGGCTGTTTCGACAAGCTGGCAAGGGATACCAGTTCATCAACGAGGAGGTTGTCGAGGAAGGCTTGCGAGCGGTCAGCGTGTCGCAGGGCATCGATACCAATGATCGCAAGACTTGGAAGCTGCAATTGCAGATCCACGGAATCATGGACGACATGTTACTTGATGCGATCGCAGACCACGTTCGTGCGGGCTTGACGGGTTTGTTCTTGAACAATTGGACGACGGGAGCCACTGGTATCGGGTATCGCCGCAAGGAGATCCCCCATGCTCCGCTGACCAATCGAGAACGCCCTCGAACCATGCCGGAGGTTGACCCGAGGGCCGCAAAACTGATACTCGAGCACGCGCAACTCCTGCTCGATGGCATGCCGGTTCGAGAAGGCGTGCGTCGTTGGAATGCCGCGGGCGGGCCG
Source organism: uncultured Pirellulaceae bacterium (assembly GCA_963975425.1). GTDB lineage: Bacteria > Planctomycetota > Planctomycetia > Pirellulales > Pirellulaceae > CAXBGS01. The sequence goes on along the minus strand of CAXBGS010000001.1, from coordinate 304,376 downwards.
GTCGACCCGCGAGCGACGAGTGGCAAGTTGAACTATGCCTGCTATCGTCGGCTATTCACAAACCCTCGGCTAATCGGGAGATGGGAATTTGGTCGCCGCCGCAATCAATTTTCGACCAAGCTCGACAATGTCAAACAAGTCAAACAGCCCGATGATGAAGTGACGACACTACAGTGCGAAGAACTCAGAATACTGTCTGATGAAATGTTTGAAGCACTACAAGTAAAGTTCAACTCACAAAAAGCGGGGCCTCGTGGACCGCGAAAACCCAAGACGCTGAAACTCTGGGATCTCACCACCGACTGTTTTCTTTGTGAAAGCTGCAGCACACGTGAGTTACCCGTTCGTTTCTATCAAACCGGTGCGATGGGCAAGGCGATGCAGTGTAAAAACGGCGATCAATGCCATCGCAAGTCGGCTGTGCGCCGACAAGACGCCGTCGAAGCCATTTGCAAAAGTCTGGCCACGTTGATTTCAGGCGACGAGGAGTTGATCGAGACGGTTGCGCATAAAAGCCGTGAATTGGACTCCAAGGCAGAACATGGTTTGGACGAACAGTTCGCGCATTCTCAAAAGCAGCTCAGCATTCTCAATAATCGCATCAACGATTTGTTTGAAATGTCGGGTGAGGGGACGAAATCCGATCGGGACGAGATCAAATCTCGATTACGTTCTGCTCAATCGGAACGCAGCGCGGTTCAAGACGAGATCGACCGCTTGCGGAGAGCAGTTGAAGGAATGACGAACACGCTCACACGCGAACAGATTCGTCACCGACTCTCGATGATGGCAGAAATACTTCATGAGGCTGCTGCTGGTGAACTCGGCGACGATGCCGTGTACAAGGCTCTTGCAGTTTTTCGGGCAGTGACGGGCGGAGCGATTATGGTTCGCGTTGAGCACCGCAACAAACGGAAACGAACCAATGTGATCGGTGTCTTCGTACCGCGGCTGATTCGCGGGTTTGGTTCATCGTTGCAAACCGAAGACGAGGATCCTGCAATCCGACCCATGACGGTTTGGCTGCGTAAACCACCACGGCTGGACCTCATTGTCGAGCGGGTTCATGAACTCATTGACGTTGAAAAGATGAGCCATCGCGAAGCAGCCAAGCAATTGCAGCGTGAGGGTCACAAGGTCAACTCCGGGAATGTCTGGTACAGCTATCATCGCTGGTACGAGATGCAGGGTCTTGAAGCCCCAAAGGTTCCGTACAACAACGGCAAAAAGCGTCGATCAGCCTGATCGCGGTGACTGGCTGAAGAGTCTACGCCTCGCCTACTGGATGAGGCGTTTTTCATGCGCCCATCCAACCTGAAACAAGAAGGACTTATGCAGCAAAACGATGAACATGACGAAACCCGTGATGAAAACACTGCGGCCGAAAGAGATCAGCTTGCGTCCAACCTGGCATTCCTGATTGTGCAGGCACATCGGCGTGACCAACGACACGTCGATGCGTCAGAGAACGTGGCGGTTGACTCCGACAGCTAAATTCACAGCAAAAACGGGGCATATTACATGAGGGAATCCTTAGCCTGTGGAGACCCAATTCACTTTACCCAAACCCAAGGAGGTGCTGATCTTGGCACACATTGTTCTTGCATTCCTCTCGATCGCCTTGCTCCTGGCCGTGTCCGCACTGGTCCGGGAGCGACGGCTTCGCATGGCATTGCAATCCATCCTAAAACGCCTCATTGATCGCTGGAGGTCCAATGCGAACGAATTCCAACCCGTTCACTTCGATCGCGATGATCGTGATTCTGACGACAGTCGGCTGTGAAAAGGACGAGAACACTCGGCTCGCTGAAATGTCAGAACGACATGAGCAACGGCAAGCCGAGCAAAACCGTCATTCAGCAGAGCTGCAACGCTCGGTTGCTGAACTACAGCGCGACGTTCAAGCGGAACGAGCAGCGATTGGTTATCAGCGAGATCGCCTTGAAAGCGAACGACAGTCCATTGCTTCTCAGCGAAGCTGGGATTCACTCGTCGCGGCGGCAATCACTAACGTCGGACTGTTGCTGGCGTGTTCGTTACCCCTCGCTCTGGCTTGGCTACTGTTGGCCCGTCCGCAGGATGCAGGAGACGACCATGCCATGGTTGAAATCATGCTCGATGATCTCACCGCCAAACAACCCTTTCTGCTGAGTCGCAACGACGCACCACCGCCCCATCGGTTGGCTGAGTTATCCGATGGCTCGGATCACCCAAAGTAGACACCAAAACATTTGCAAAGGAGAAAAACATCTCACACATCGTTACGATCTCAACCGAAATCCGTGATCCGATCGCATTGCGATCCGCTTGTCGGCGGATGCAGCTGGACGAACCGGTTCATCGAACCGTGAAGCTGTTTAGCGATGAGGCTACCGGCTATTGCGTTTCGTTGCCTCGCTGGCGCTACCCTGTGGTGTGCAATACAAACGAGGGCGTCGTCAAGTACGACAACTACGAAGGCCATTGGGGAGAGCAGGCTTTGCTCGATCGACTGATTCAGAGCTACGCGGTTGAGAAATCAATTATTGAAGCCCGCAAGCGAGGGTACTGCGTCACCGAGCAATCGTTAGCCGATGGCTCCATCAAGCTCGCGGTTCTTGTTGGGAGCGATAGTTGAAAACCATCGCAATCACGATCGCGCCGGACGGCGAATCGAAAGTTGAAACCCAGGGATTCGCAGGAAGCGAGTGCCGCGAGGCGAGTCGCTTCCTGGAATCCGCTATTGGCACAAAACGCTCCGAAACGCTCACCAGTGAGTTCTACGGCGCTCAATCACAAATCCAAAACGAAAGACAACAGGAGAGATAATCGACACACTCAGTCAATCCAATTCTTCATGGGAACCATGTATCGACTCGGTGAGGCTACTGCTTGTCGTCGAAGGCATGAACGACATTGAATTCTTGCGACGCATTTCGATGATGCTTCATGCAACCGACAGCGGCCTTCCGAATCTGGCTGAAATGGAACAACGTGGCGAAGTGATCTTCGTTCCTTTCGGCGGCGGGCATGTCAGAGCATGGGCGGAACGTCTTGCTCCACTCGCTCGGCCCGAGTTTCATCTCTATGACCACGAGCTTCCGCCGGAAACCGAACTTCGCCAAAAAGCCGCTGAGACGGTCAATCGCCGCTCGCGTTGCAAAGCAGTGCTCACCGAAAAAAGGTGCCTCGAAAACTACTTGCATTCCGATGCGATCTTCGCCGCCGGTGGCATTCGTGTCCAGTTCGACGACTTTGATTGCGTTGCTGAATTGACAGCTCGCGAGTTGTATCGACAGCGTCCTGGTGAGATCGCCTGGCAGCTGCAAGTCCGTCGCTCGCAAAGCCGTATGGCGAATCGTGCGAAGCGATGGCTCAACACAACGGTGGTTGAACAGATGACACCAGCCCTGCTCAGCGAGAGCGACCCCAATGAAGAAATTCAATCTTGGCTGCTAGCGATCAAGGAATTGCTAGCCGCATGAAACCATTCCACCCACGGAACCACAATGAAACTATCCGATCGGCTCATCGAACTAGTAAAGGCTTGTTTTACCGGCGTATGGATCGAGAGCGATGAACACGAGGATGCGATACAAGAGATTTCGCAAATGTGTCGCGAGAACCGATGGCGTCTTGCCAGTTGGGACATCGATGCGGGGCTTCGCGTTCCGGGCGACGAAAACCTGGAGGTCGATCATGGAGCAGACCCACTCTCAGCGATCCGAGCGACTCGATCATTCGCCTCGGACGACACCGCATCGATTGTCGTCTTGCGAAACTTCCACCGGTTCGTTGGCTCCGCCGAGATCATGCAGGCGCTCGCCCGGCAAATCGCAGAGGGCCGAAACAGCCGCACCGTCTACGTGATCCTGTCGAGCGTCGTCCAGATTCCCGTCGAACTTGAGAAGTCGTTCATCGTCGTCGAGCATCCCATGCCGACACGGCACCAGCTTCGCGAGATTGCTCAAGGAGTCGCGACGGAAGACGGCGAACTACCGACTGCCGAGGAACTGGAAACGGTGCTTGACGCTGCCATGGGTTTGACGCGTCTCGAAGCCGAGAACGCATTCAGTTTAAGCCTCGTTCGCGATCAAGTGATTCGCCCGGACGCGATATGGGAACTGAAAGCCAGCACGCTGAGAAAGTCTGGACTCGTTCAGCTCTACAAGGGTGACGAAGACTTCAACTCGCTGGGCGGGCTTGAGAATCTCAAAGCATTTTGCAAACGATCGCTGTTGCAGCCTAGCCGCGACAACCCATTGAAACGTCCCCGTGGCGTTCTGCTGTTGGGTGTTCCCGGAACGGGAAAGAGCGCATTCGCGAAAGCCCTCGGAAAAGAAGTCGGTCGTCCGATCTTGACGCTCGACATTGGTGCTTTATTCGGGAGCCTCGTCGGTCAAACAGAAGGAAACGTCCGTCGAGCCCTACAAATCGCTGATGCGATGGAACCATGTTTGCTGTTTGTGGACGAAATTGAGAAGGCGATCAGCGGTGCGGCGGGATCAGGTCAGAGTGATTCGGGCGTCTCATCTCGCATGCTTGGGACGCTGTTAAGCTGGATGAACGACCACACTTCCAACGTGTATCTGATTGCGACCTGCAACGACATTTCTCGTATGCCTCCCGAGCTGACGCGTGCGGAAAGATTTGACGGAATCGTCTTCCTTGACCTTCCTGGCCGATCGCAAAAGGATCAAATTTGGAATCAGTACATGCATGTGTTTGATTTGGATGCCGACCAAAATCTGCCCAGCGATGATAAGTGGACCGGGGCGGAGATCCGATCTTGCTGTCGATTAGCTGCACTGCTTGACCTCCCATTAGCCCAGGCTGCTTTGAATGTCGTACCGATCGCGGTGACGGCGCACGAGTCGGTTGAAAACCTGAGGCAGTGGGCGAGCGGACGATGCCTCAACGCTGAAGCTCCAGGCCTCTATCAAAACGGCAATGAGGCAGTTCGCTCCCCACGCCGAAGCGTTACGCGATCCAAGCCATCCAACAATTAACGGAGGACCACTTGCTTACCCAAGATCAACTGACGACCATCCGGGCCGCGCTGAGGTTCTGGCGTGACGAGATGACGCCTTCCGGTTCCGATGTCGCCGCTGCCTATTACGACGCCTCCGTGGAGAATCACCTTCGAGCTGTCGAGATCGAGCTTCTGATCGATCAATTGCAGCCCGAAAAGATTCGCTACGCGCTGATCACGCCCACGGATTTTGTGCTTGCTGTGACAGCGAAGCCATCGACTAGCCGCGGTCCGAATCGAAACGCGACGCTCATCTACGGGCCAACATCCACTCCCTCGAGCTAGAGCCCCTTCATCAACTGGGAAAGCGTGATGCCGAGCGTCTGAGCAATTCGCTCGACATTTCGCAAGGCCACGTTGCGCTCGCCCCGTTCGATGCCGCCCATGTACGAACGATCAAGTTCGCACGCATAGGCGAAATCTTCTTGCGAGTAGCCCTGCGCTTTCCGCAGCTCTCTCACACGCTCACCAAATCTTAACAGGATCTCGCTTTCAGACATCCTGGCAATCGTTGCCACACGTGGCACATAATACCACGGACTAAGAGTATCATCCTGGAAATTGAGAACTTCCACCTACCAACCAAAGGAAATCCAAATGAACAATAATGCTGAAGTCGCAAGCAAAACAAGCCTCGACTTTTGGCTCTCCCGATCCTGGACAGGCTACAGTTTAGTTGCGATCGGGGTCGCCTTTCTGGCGCTCGGAGCAGACTCCGTTCAACAAATCATTGCCGGGCCGGGTTCAGGATGGCTGGAGACGCTTAGCGGAATAGCGATCTTCGCATGCGTTGGCCTATTGGCCATCAGCGTCGTAGCCAAGCTGGCCATCTTTGCACTCAGGCGGAATATCCAGATCGAACCACGAAAGAAGCATGCACGGGTCGCTGGCCTGCTTGTCGCAATCGGCTTTGCGGGCTTCATGCTCGGCGTAGTTGTGCCCGCTTCTTCGAAAGCACGTCGCGCGGCACAAGAAGCATCGCCGAATACGTTTCAGTTGGGTGACGGAAACCTCGTCATCGATTTGCCCGGAACGTTTCAGCTTGATCCGAGCACATCCAACGACCAGGGATTCGTGGCAAGTGATCCAAAAAAAGGCTGGAGGGTGGCCGCTTACGCCAACCACTCCTCTGACCTGACCGCAAACACGCCTCAGGACTACGCAGTTCAGGTACGTGAAAGTCTGCTGGCAAGTATCGCTGGCGGCAGGCCGAGTGAGATCGAACCGTGTTCGATCGGGAAAGTTGATGTGTTACGTCAGACGTATGAGTACGACGACTCGGGATTGAAGTACGTCAACACGATTGACGTGCGGAAGGTTGGCGATTGGATCGTCGAAGTACGGTTCATCTCAGCTCCGAGTCGATTGGTATCCGGGCAATCTGAAATGGCGGCGATCACTCAGTCTGCGAGGTTCAGCGCCGATGATTGAACCATTGCGGCAGCTCTGGCGTCAACAGTTGACCAACAACAATCGAAGGCTCCGCTTTGTCCAAGTCTGCGGCACGTTGGTCATCTGTCTCGGCTCATTGTTCCTTCAAGTCTCGTCCAACACTCCGGATCGAGCACTCACCCGTTCGCATTCAAATCAAGCGATTGAGCCAATCATCGAATCAGCGCCTCAGCGTGAGATGGACCCAGTGGACCGCTTGCTTTCCCGCAGGAATCTCTTGGCGATGACGGGCATCATCGTCATCTTCGGCGGGCACTCTCTATCCCGATGGGCTGCGTTTCGTCAAGGCGTGCTAAGCACTCTCGATCGCGAAACTGAATAGCAGCTTCAAATCACAATTTGCCCTCATGCTCGCTCGGTGACTGCCGAGCGAGCTTTCTTTTTGTACTCGAGGAACGAATCAATGACGACAACGATGGAAGAACCGATAGCGACGTCTACCGCCGGCGCAAGCGAACGACTGAGATCGCGAATGGCAGCGATGAAGCTGACGTTTCATTGGCTTGGGACGAGGAAATCACTCAACGCCGAGCAGATGTCCCGAGCGGCCGATACGTTCGATGCCGAACGCAAGTTTCTGTCCGCGGGTAAGAAACTGTTCGACACTGGTGATCCCGACTTTCGACGTGTTACAGCGGTGAAGTCACAAGCGACGACGTTTTACAAGAGTGTGAGCTTACCGTTTCCTGAGCCGGGTTTTCGACTGATCCGTCAAGATCAAGTCGACACGATCCACGAGCGGATGCAAAGCTATCGTGAGGAGCTAGCGGTCGCGGTGAGTCAGCTCGAAACCCGTTTTAGTGAATTGACCCACGAAGCCAGCGATCGACTCGGCGACCTATTCGATCCGTCCGATTATCCGAGTTCTCTGTCGGGGTCATTTGAAATCGAATGGAGTTTTCCGACGGTCGAAGCACCGGAGTACCTGCGGCGGTTGAATCCAGAATTGTATCAGCAGGAGTGCGGTCGAGTCCGCGCACAATTTGAAGAGGCCGTTCGACTCGCCGAAACAACCTTCGTCGAAGAGCTGAGCAAGTTGATCGACCATTTGGCCGAGCGATTGTCAGGTTCCACGGACGGCAAGGTGAAAGTGTTTAGAGACACCGCAGTCACGAACTTCACAGAATTTTTTGATCGCTTTGCGTCGCTCAATATCGGGTCCAGTTCCGAACTCGAAAACCTTGTCGATCGAGCTCGCAGCGTCGTGTCGGGTGTTGATCCGCAAGCTCTTCGCTCCAGGGCGGACCTGCGAGATCGGATCAGTGGGCAACTCTCAAGCGTTCAGGCATCGCTCGATGGACTGATGGTTGATCGCCCCCGCCGGAACATCATTCGATGACTGACGCCGAATTCGTCGAACTGGTTGTATCAACTGATGGCACGACCCGTTCAATCTACGACGAACGTTTCGATATGAGACTGATGGGTCGTATCGAAATTTTTCGTGCGTCTCACGTCGAGCCGACGCCTTCGGGCGATTGGCTCGCCGATCTCGCCCCCGTCGATGGTCCGCAGCTCGGACCGTTCGAAAATCGTAGCGAAGCACTGGCGGCGGAAGTCGCTTGGCTCAAGCAGAACTGGCTGACCCGTTCCAACGAATAGCCGTTCCATCCATCTTCATTTTCGCAAAGCCCCGTTCGTTTGACGTCAAGTCAAGCGGCCGGGGCTTTTTTCGTTTTCACCTTTGCAAGGAACTATTCCATGAACCAAAACGACCTCAATCGAGAAGTGGCCGCTGCACTGGGCGAGACAGTCTCGCAAGTGAAAAGACTGGGTTTCATGCTAGCGGATCCATCCATCCCAATCGACGATCCGACCGATCCGGTGCACGGCGGTCGAGTGATCGACTGGGACGACTTCGATCTCTTTCGCGAGGATCTTGATGAAGGCCGCTTCGACCCCGAAGCCGCACTCTGCTAACGCGATGAAACCTCATCGCAAAATGCAACCAACCGTAACGAGCCGCCGCTTTCCCATTCGTGGACAGCGGCGGCTTCGTTTTCCCAAACGCAAGTCTAATCCTCCCAGATCCAAGAGAACCAAACATGAAGGTACTGCTCATTTCCAATGACGCCGGTGGTTACGCCCACCACGTCGAAGCACCCGAGAACACCACCGTCAAACAAATGTTCGAGCGGCACGTCGGCACGTTCCATGCCGACAGCTATCTGATCCGCGTCAATCGCCAGCCAGCAGCGGCGGATCAACCGCTACGCGACGGAGACCGCGTTTCGTTCACGCCGCTGAAGATCGAAGGCGCGGCCTGATTCCCGTTTTCATTGCCCGGTCGGGGTGGCTGGTTTGCAAGTGGCCAACCATCTCGATCGGGCTTCTCTTGGAGCCAATGCATTGAAGAACGAAATCAAGCAAGACTATCGTGCGGCGGTCGATATCCTGCAATCGCTACAAGGCGTGCCGATCTCGAAACCAATGATTGCATTGGACGAATCATTCGATCAATGCCGTCGATGGCGGCGACGTCTTGATCTTGCAACCGCTAGGAACTGGAAAGCAGCGGCGAAGGATGCTGCCGACCGACTGAGTGGGGCACTCGATATTCTGCGAATGAGGTCGCTTCACGCCATCGACGACTTAACTTTTCTCACCAAGCCACGCCTCGAACCGACGGCAACTTCCGTTTATCGGGATATCGCGGGGCTCCGTGGCGAGTTCGAGGGCGTGACAGTCGACCGTGCAAAACAACGAATTACGGTTCAAACATCGAGCATCCAATTGCAGTATGTCGAACTGGGCCGCTTCGAGATTTGTTTGAACTGGAAGTTCATTAAAGAGTCGTCGCCCTACGATGTGCTCGCGGTAGAACCGAATTGTCCATCGTCCAACGACAGCGTTACCCATCCCCATGTGCAGGGCGAGTCGCTTTGCGAAGGAGAAGGTTCCGACGCGATCCGGCGTGCCCTCGATGAGGGCCGCATCTATGACTTCTTCTGCATCGTCGATCACGTGCTTCGGAACTACAACCCCGATTCGGCATACGTGCAAATCGAAGATTGGAATGGAATCAGTTGCAAAGCGTGCGGCGACAACGTCGATGACGACGATGCCGTCGGCTGCTGCAAATGCGAAACCGAACTCTGCCTCGATTGCAGCACATCGTGCGATTCGTGCGTGGATCGGTTTTGTAGTGAGTGCATCTCGTCCTGCGATGGCTGCGTCGACGATGTCTGTCAAATGTGCCTGAAGTCGTGCGACGACTGCGGCGATTCTTTCTGTAACACCTGTCTCTTTGAAGGAACCTGTGATGATTGCATCACCAAACAAAACGAAGCGAGTGAAGAAGAACGCCGCAAAACCGAGCAAACGGTCGCTGCGGTTCACACCATACGCGATGGCAAAGCTGCTGTACCTGCGTGACATCGGCCCCACCGAAGTCGGTGGTTTCGGCATCTCCAACGCCAACGATCTGTTGCTGGTCGAAGACATCCAATTGGTCAAACAAGTCTGCTCGGTCGTCTCGGTCGAATTCGACGACGACAGTGTCGCCGATTTCTTCGACCAACAAGTTGACGCCGGTCGGCAACCCGAACAGTTCGCACGAGTCTGGGTTCACTCGCATCCAGGCGCGTCGCCATCGCCAAGCGGCACTGATGAAGAAACGTTCGAGCGTTGTTTCGGTGGAGTCGATTGGGCGGTGATGCACATCATCGCCGAAGAAGGCAACAGCTACACGCGAGCCCGATTCAACGTTGGCCCTGGCACCGAACGCCGCTTACGGTCGCGCGTTGAGTTCGACCGCGAATTCCCCGCAGCCGATCACGAAGCATGGTTCATCGAATACTGTGACAATGTGACGGTCTACGATCCGTTTTCGTCGCGTCACACCTTCACCGACACGTACTACGAGTCGGATTGGTGGGAGAAAGCTCCGTCGGCTGCCGATCGTTGGAGCGACAGTTTGTTGGAGGCGGTCGGTTGAACGCAATCCAAAATCGTTTTGAACGGCAAAGCAAACTGGTCCCGATGGACCGGTTGGCTGAAATCACCGCAACGGTGATCGGCGTCGGCGCAATCGGTCGCCAGGTCGCGTTGCAGCTCGCGTCGATCGGAACACCGAGAATTCAACTGATCGACTTCGATAACGTTGACTTGTCCAACACGACAACGCAGGGTTATCGGAAACACGAAATCGGCTGGGCAAAACCGTTTGCCACGTCGCAAGCCATCAACGAAATCGACCCAACCATCGAAGTCGTTCGAGTCGAGGACCGTTTCCGACCACGCCAAGAGATCGGCAATGCAGTGTTCTGCTGCGTCGACTCTATCACGGCGCGGACCGCGATCTGGCGTTCGGTAAAGTCGCGTGCCGGATTCTGGACCGATGGTCGCATGCTCGGCGAAGTGCTTCGAGTCCTTGCGGTTACGGACAGCGATTCCGAAGCTCACTACGCTTCAACACTTTTCGCTGCATCCGAAGCCCAACAAGGAACCTGCACATCCCGCAGCACGGTCTACGCCTCCAGCATCGCAGCGGGAATCATGGTCCACCAGCTCACACGCTGGCTCCGTGACATCCCAACCGACGCCGACACCAGCGTCAATTTGCTGTCCGGCGAATGGACCGTCCGCGACGCTTCCTAGCGAAACGAACAGGGCACGAGCTTTCACCAAGGCACCCAGCCCCAACTCGTATTCGTAATGAGGAAGAATGGAAGGACTAGCAGCTTGGATCATCATCGGCTTCGTCGCATGGTGGTTCTACAAAACTGGCAAACGCACTGGCAGCCGGAAAGGCTACAACGTCGGCCGCAGCCGCAGTAAACGCAGCAACCATCACCGCCGCTGACCACCGGAACGTCGCGACCGCCCTTCGGGGCGGTCATGGCGTTCCTTTTTTTAGCTATCAGAAAACTGACGTTTGGCTCGTACTGACCGTTCATGTTCGCTTGCTTCCTCGACAGATGAAGAATCTGTTTCGATCAAAACCGATTTATGAAAAACACGATGAAGCGCCTTCGGCCAAGTGTCGCTGGTTCGATGGCTCGACCTGCCTGCGAGGTCGTGGTATCGGCTCGCTGTAAATCGTCTAGACTTACTGAAAACGCTTCTACACACTTCGGGAACGACGATGACGGCTGCGGAATTTTTCGGTGAATCTGCTAACACTCACGCTCGCGAGGACGTCTACAATCACCGCTTCCTGTACGACCTGAAGGTTGCTGCGGCGAATCGTGGCTACCACTTGCTGTCATATTCAGCGAACGTCGATCATGATGGTTGCGATATCGTGTTAGACGATCGGGATTCGGTAGAAAGGATTCAATTGAAAACGAAGTTATTGCAATCCACGACAACGCGATGGAACAACATCCACAAATTTCTCCTGCGTCCATCTTATCGGAATTGGGAAAAGTTCGGATACGAGTTTGACGCGACACATGGGGTTCAGGGATGTGTGGTTTTAATTACCATTGACATTGAGTCTCCCAATGCCCCAGTCAGCTACGCATTTACCAATTCGATCATTATCGCGCTCATCGCAGCTGGTTTGTTCGGGAAATCGAAAGGGACTGTCAGTGCCGCCGGACGCATTCTCCAGTCTCTTTCTTCAGGATCTTCTCGGGAGTGTGTAGCCGTCACTGCTGAGATGTTTGTTGAGGCAAGGAATCCCGACCATCTGCTTGCTTTGCTGAATTTGCACAGTCAATCCATGACCAATTGGCGTCAGATGTGTTTGCGATACATCTCGCAGACACACGGCGGTGCGACCAGTGACCCCAACCTTCCCATCGACCAACTGGCGGATACTTGCCTAAATATGATTGCCGATGCAAGCGGGTTTCCGCGCAACTCGTGAAGCCAGCTTGCCGACACCCACCAAGTCTGTCATAAAGTGACTGACTTGCCATTTGGAGTAGACGGAGAATCACGTTGCCGTACACAAAATCTCTGGAAATCGAGACGCGACTTGCGGACTTGCTGCAAATGATTCGTGATGGCGAAGGATCAGCCGACGTTTTGGCAGCGAAGCTCGGTGTGTCGATGGCAACGGTTGCCCGCGGTATTTCCGCTTTGCGAGATCGAGGTAACGACATCCAAGCGGTACGCAGCGGAACGCGATGGTGCTACACACTACAACGGACGAACAAGGGGAAATCTGGAAATGAATCGACGTCACATTAGTTGCGATGTTTGCATGGATGGAAACTCCCTAGTGCCGTCGACCGCGTATTCTGGTGGGCGCTGATATGGGCCGGCCCTATGAGACGGAGCTGGCGGAGCTGGAACAGACCTTTCAATGGTGCGTTTCTGCCAATGTTGATGACCTCGCTGGTTCAATTCTGGATTCTGCCGGCGGTCGAATGCTTGCGGTCGGTTCCGGTGGCTCGCTGACGTCGGCACATTTCTTGTCGCTATTGCATTCACTCTTCACCGCAAACTCCGCGCAAGTTTTTACGCCATACGAGCTACTCGCTTCACCACAGTCTTTACACGACGCAGCCGTCTTGATTAGCTCTGCCGGGGGCAGCAATCCTGACGTCCTGTCCTGCGTTGAGAAAGTCACAACTCGCTATCCGCGGCAATTGCTTGCAGTCACCACGCGAGCAAGTTCAAAACTTGAAAAGTTGCTTCAGCAATTTCCTTGGGCGCGATGCCACGCATACAGAACACCTGTGAGGAAGGACGGGTTTCTCGCAACCAATTCACTGCTGGCAACGATAACGTTGTTGATACGAGCGTACGAACAAGCCTTCCGTGTGCCGACCTGTTTGTTGCCTAATCTCAGCGATATCGTTCAGCCAGCAGTTCTAGGGGATGACGTTTTGGAGCAGATGTCCCGTGGAGCTACGTCAGTTGTCGAGCGTCCCACCATCGTGGTGCTGTACGGAGGCGACACAAAGCCAGCCGCCGCCGATTTTGAATCGCGATTTGTAGAAGCTGCCCTTGCCAATGTTCAGCTTGCCGATTTTCGCAATTTTGCCCACGGAAGACATCATTGGCTAGCGCGACATGCTGATACGTCGGCGGTTGTTTCGTTTAGTTCTCCGCAGGACGAAGCGGTTGCGAAGCAGACGCTATCGTTGATTCCAGATACTGTTCCGCGACTCAATATCTCGGTGCAGGCCGGAATTCCTGGAGCCCTCAGCGCAGTAGTCCACTCAATCTATCTGGCACAAGTCGCGGGGCAAACAAAGCAAATGGACCCCGGTCGTCCGCACGTGCCTACGTTCGGAAGGAAGCTTTATCATCTGAAGGGTTCACCTCAAAGTTTACCGGTCACTTTCAAAATGCGTGATCGTGCAGTCATCGCAATCGAGCGGAAATCGGGATTCTCGATTGCGTCTCTGGTGCAGCGAAATGAAATCGACGGCTGGACGGATCGCCATCAGAAGTTTCTCCAGCAGCTAAGCAATGCGAATTTTCGCGCGATCGTATTCGACTATGACGGAACATTGTGTGGGCCCGAACGAAGGTTGGAGGGACCCGTCGATGCTATTGTTGAAAAACTGAAAGAGCTATGCAAAGCTGATGTCACGATCGCGATTGCTACAGGTCGGGGGAAATCGGTCCGTAAAGATCTTCAAAAGCGTATCCGCTCACCAAAGGTTAGGCGGCAAATTGTACTGGGTTATCACAATGGAGCGGAGATTGGCACGCTTGACGACAATTTTTGCCCTCCTGTTGACCCTCCCCTAAGAAGACAGCTAAAGCCGGTTTTGAAACAGATTCTGGACTCACCGTTGATTTCGGAGAACGCTGATATCCAGGCAAAGGGAGGGCAAATCACACTCGAACTGCACGAATGCCTTAATCGGTCTAGCCTTTACGATGAAGTCACTCGCATCGTCGCTGCAAGTTCACAAACGGGCCTAAATGTCGTCACATCGACACATTCGATCGACGTTTTGGCTCCCGGAATTTCTAAACGATCCATGCTTAAGTATCTCGAAGGTCTGGGGATCGAGTGGCCGGAAATTTTGTGCGTCGGCGACCGGGGTAACTGGCCAGGCAACGATGCGAGTCTCTTGTCGCACCCGCTGAGTCTCTGCGTCGATGAAGTTTCAAGTGACCCGACTACATGTTGGAACATCAGTGACCGCTACCAACGCTACGACGCAGCAACGCTGGAAGTGTTGGAAATGCTGCACGCGACTGGCGGTACAGCAAAACTTGACGTCACGAGGATTCAGCCATGAAGGACGCACTTGCTGAGAAGTTGCTCGCCACTGTGCTGGGCTGGGGACCGGAAGAGGTTGCGGCAGAGCGTCCGTTGCTGCAAGCGATGGCAGCGTTCAAATACGACGAATACGAACAGTATTCTCCAGGTATGCGATTCGTCGAGAGCTTGGCCGTTTGGCTGAACCAATTTGATGCCGAAGATCGGCCAACGGCCTATCGCTTCGTGAGAGAGCGTCTAGTTTTCTGCTCCGCGCGAGAGATGGATCATCTCGTAGCCACTGCATACCCTGATTTCATTCGGCCGATTTTGTTGAATCGTGTGGCTGCGGAATCCACCATGAATCGCTTTCATGTTGGACATGTGACTTCTTCTGAGCCGTTCCAATTGCGCCAACGAGAGACGTTGTTTCTTGGGCTGAGCGATGGAGCTAGAATTGACGCCTTTCGTCGGGCGAACCGAGAACTCAATCACGAGCAGATCTGGCAGACCCATGAACTGGCTTCAAAACGCGTATCGGAATTGTTAGAGAAGCTAGAGAAACACGTGAACGCAAAGGCGTTCCGAACGATCGTTCTTCTTGATGATTTCTCGGCAAGTGGCAGCAGTTACTTTTCCGAGAAAGACGATGGTTCGTTCAGTGGAAAGGTTGCAAAGTTTCTCGCAAGTGTTGGGAATGCAAATGATCCTCTCCATTCGTTGGTCAATTCCGAAGGAGCCGAACTCATCATTTTGATTTACACGGCTACGGAGAAAGCCATCCAGTACCTGCGATCGTCGTTGGAGAAACAAACTTTTCCGGGTATCAATAGTATCCGTGTAGAAACAGTTCAATTGCTTCCGAACTCTATTTCGATCGTTCGCAATAAAGCTAGCGAATATGGTCCGCTGATCGAAAAGTACTACGACCATGAAGTCCACGATGTCCACATGCAACGCGGTGGAACGCCCGACGCGAAGTACGGGTACGCAGATTGTGGGTTGCCAGTCGTGCTACATCACAATTCGCCGAACAATTCTTTGGCGTTGCTATGGTCCTATGAGGATCGGGATGTTCGCGGGCTATTTCCTCGTGTTCAGCGACATCGGGAGATGTCATGAGAGACTCGCGAAACCCTTTTCGTCTGCGACGCGCCGAGAGCATCGACAACGACACGACGTTTCTATCGTTGTTTGAGCCGGGCATTTTGGAAATTGTGCCAACGGAGTCACCGTTGGAATCGGTGCATATCCTTCGCAGTGCAGCGGGCGGAGGAAAAACCAGCCTGATCCGCCTGTTCACGCCGTCGGTTTTGCTGACGCTGTCGTCTCAGCAGACGAATACGAGTATCCGCGAGTTGCATCAACGAATGAAGGATATCGGGGCGATCGGAGATTCGGGGCCCCGCGTCATTGGCGTCATGCTGACTTGCGGGCGTGGTTATTCAATGTTGCAGGACCTGGAGGTTGAACAGTCTCGCAAAGATCGTCTATTTTTCGGCCTACTTAACGCTCGGATCATTCTGGCTGTGTTGCGCGGCGCGATTGCGTTGAAGCAGCTTTCGTATCCCGATGGTCTCGATTCAATTGAGATCGAGTTGACCAACAAGCCGCCCTCGCTTCAAAAGCTTGGAGCAACATGTACCGGAACTGAGCTTCATCGTTGGGCTGAGCAACGCGAAGCTACTCTTTGTGAAAGTCTTGATAGCCTGGGACCGCTTCAAGCTGAAAGCTTGCCTGGCGATGACGCGTTGCACAGCCTGGACGTCGTTCGCCCTGATCGCATTAAGGTCGATGGCACACCCGTGGCAGAACGAATGCTTCTGATGATGGATGACATCCACAATCTGACGAATCATCAGCGATCACTTCTGTTTCAAACAGTGATTGAAGCGCGAAGCCCGATTGGCATCTGGATTGCCGAGCGATTCGAGGCGATGACAGCCCAAGAGATGTTTTCCTCTGGCGCGGCGCAGGGAAGAGACTACGGCGAAATCTTGGAGATTGAATCGTTTTGGCGATCAAAGCATGCCAAGTTTGAAAAATTGGCAATGAAGGGTGCCGACCGGAGAGTTCAAGCAGCGACGGGCACTGAACTGGATTCCTTCGTGAGTTGTCTTCAGGATTCTTTGACAGGAGCGGAGTGGGAGAAGCGATTTGAAGAGATTGCTATCGAGCTTGCTAACCGAGTTCAATCACAGCACGGAAAGAAAGAGCGTTTCAGTGAGTGGATCAGGATTCGCGTACAGAGCGAGGGTTCACCACGCGAACGCGCCCTTGAGTGGCGTTCTCTTGAGATTCTCATACACCGCGAGCTTAGGAAACGGCAGGCAAGCTTCTTTGACGATGACCCGCTCGATGAGGAAGATCTTGGAAATCGCGAGGATTCATCTCTCAACAATGCCGCCGAATTGTTTCTAGCGAAGGAGTTTGGGCTTCCCTACTATTTCGGCCCTGAACGAGTTTCGCGACTTGCTTCGCTAAATATCCAGCAATTCTTAGGGCTTGGGGGTGAAATATTCGAGGAAGCTGCCGCTGCTGAATTGCTTCGGAGGCCGATAGCTTTGCCTCCCGAACGCCAACACGCTTTGATGAAACGTATGGCAAAGCAACTTTGGGACGAAATTCCCCGTAAGGTTCGTCATGGACGTGAACTGAGACAGTTCATTGAGTCCGTTGGCAATTTTGCGCATGAGTATACTTACCGGCCCACTGCACCGAATGATCCTGGCGTTACCGGCACGGCGATCAAGATGTCGGAGCGATTAACGTTGTTTGACGAGGCCACATCAAAGAAACGATTGGAACTCGTTCGTCTCGCCGACACGTTAGCTTCTGCGCTCGCACACAATCTGTTAGTCGCGCAGCTTGACTACAGTTGCAAGAAAGAAAAATGGATGGTTTTGAATCTGAATCGACTGCTTTGCGTTCATTTCGACCTGCCACTTGGCTATGGACTGTACAAGGAAAGACCCCTGGGTGTGCTTGCCAAATGGATTGACACTCCGTTTGCGGACTCGAACCGTCAAGAGGGATTGCTATGAATCGAACCGAATCCGATGAAGCAATCCGATGGCGAGATTACGTTTTGTTGCGCAACACTGAATTCAATGATTTCTGGCTTGAACACGGCAACGAATCTGGGAGAAAGTTGCTGTTCGTCGTTGGACGCGGTTTTGATCCTCGGACTGCGTTGGGCATCGAGAAGATAGCGTCAATTGCCAGCAAGTGCTCGATTGATTTGATGGCTTTGGAGTTCGACCAGGGTGAGTCAACTGCACCAGTAGCGCTAGGAGATGCCGTCGTCAAGAATTGGGAACGGCTTCAAACGGCTGTATCGGGACGCGGTCGGATTCTTGAACAACTGATTCGTTTTCGCAGCGACGATGGCCATCGTGTAGGGGCGAGAAATGCGGCCAATGTGATTTCTTCGGAGGCCGTGATTGAAAGCTATACGGATGTAGTCGTCGACGTGAGTGCGATGCCACGTGGGGTGTTCTTCCCCGTGATTGCTCGCTTGCTCTATTTCCATGACGCGATGCGTGACACAAACAAGCACGCTCCTAACATTCATGTTGTTGTATCCGAAGAGCCGGAATTGGACACCAACATCCGAGAGCAAGGAATTGACGAGAACGCATCATTTTTGCATCCGTTTGAAGGCGAGTTCAACCGAGAGGCAAGGGGCGTGAACCCAACAGTTTGGATTCCCGTTTTGGGCGAAGGAAGAACAGCACAATTCGATCGTATCTACGACCTTGTGAAGCCTGACGAGGTTTGTCCAATTCTGCCTTCGCCGTCTCGCAATCCCCGGCGTGGTGATAACATCGTCCTCGAGTATCGAGACTTACTGTTCGATCAAATTCGAGTCGATCCAAGGAATATCATTTACGCGTCGGAAAGCAACCCGTTTGAAGTCTACCGACAAATCCGTCAGACATCGCTCTACTATCGTGACGTAATGCAGTTAATTGGTGGGTGCCGAGTTTCACTTTCGGCGTTGTGTGGAAAACTTATGTCGCTTGGCGTCATGCTTGTGGCGTACGAGCTGAAGGCGAATCATATTCTGAATGTCGGAGTAGCTCACATTGAATGTCAGGGTTATGAAATGCCCAATGATCTATCGTTGAATATTGAGCAGGTCGGACTTTGGATCGCAGGGGAGTGCTATGGATAGCAAGAACGGAATCAAAACCAACGAGGAGAAGAAATGAAGAAACCAACAATTATTGGAACGGGACTGGTCGCGCTCGACGTGGTTATCGCTGACGATATCGAGGCTGGTCCACTGTTGTGCGCAGGTGGAACCTGCGGAAACGTTTTGACTGCATTGTCTTACATGGGATGGAACTCCTTTCCCATTGCTCGACTACGCTCGGATGCGGCGTCAAGACAAATCGCCGATGACTTGTCTCGCTGGGGAGTCAAGACGGACTTCATAACATTTGATGACGACGGTAGCACGCCCGTTGTTGTTCAGAGAATTCGACAGAACAAGGCCGGCGATCCATCGCACTCTTTCTCACGAAAATGCCCGCATTGCGGTGACTGGCTCCCTTGGTACAAGGCGGTTCGTGTTGCCGATGTATCCATCATTGAGCCACGTCTTCCGCAGGCAGACGTCTTTTTCTTTGATCGAACGTCACGCGGTGCCGTTACCCTTGCCGAAGAGGCAAACCGCAAGGGGAATCTGGTTGTTTTCGAGCCATCGGCTAGTAGTGAACCGGCGATGCTGTCGGATGCCTTGGCGGTTTCACACATCGTCAAAATTGCTTCGGACAGGCTATCAGGCAATGAAGGGATTTTGGATGCGAATGAACCGCTAGTGTTGATTGAGACTCGGGGATCGGACGGTTTGCGATACCGAAAAAGATCGGCAAGTGGTCGGGGGCGTTGGAAGAAGCTTCCCGCTAAACGTTGTTCACCGATTCGCGATACCTCCGGAGCAGGAGACTGGTGCACTGCTGGTCTATTGCGGAAGCTCGGGCCACTAGGAGTGAAGGGGTTAATGGCGTCCGATGACTTAACCGCAAAAGCAGCAATCGAATACGGACAGGCACTTGCTGCTTGGGCATGTTGTTTTCATGGTGCGCGTGGTGGAATGTATGAACAGTCCAAGCCAAAGTTCACAAAAACTATCAATTCGATTTTGACAGGTGTGCCAACGCGCGATACCAAAGTTCGCGTCCAAAGTCCAACAATCATGGACGATCAACCAATCTGGTGCGATTGCGGTTTAGGCGAGAAAGTTGGGTAGCACTCCCGCCATTGCGACTAAGCAGAGCACCAACCAAAGTACTCATCGCCAGCGAAGAAATCTCGCCGAATCATTGCGACGATACTGTAGCTTCACGGGCTAGTAGCTCTCGCATATTGGATCGAGTGATTGCTTCTTCAGGGATGCGGTGTTGTTGCTCGATGAGTGACTTGCACTGAGTTCTTATCGTCGCGTCTAGGAAGGCTAACGATGAAGTGGTGGCGATTTCGGCTTGTCCGTCTTTTGCTGGCCATCCGTTGGGGCTGCCGATTTGTTTGGCTGAATGGAGCATGGCTTGATGGAAGGCGGTCGCTGGCCATATGGGGATGACGTTTGAGAGGCGTTGTAGTTTTGCGGCCACGCTAATTCCTTCTGCGTCCAAGTCGCCAATGTAGAAAATCTCGGTGACTGGGGGCGCGAGCGTTGAAAAGTAGTCAACGGACTTAATGACCTGCTTTCCCGCACCGTATCCCAGCAGACCGTATCTTGGATTGTTGATGCTTTGCGATACGTCGCGAGCCAAGAGGAACGATTGCGCGTTCTCGAAAATCAGCAGGTTTGGGACATCTGAAATTCGGTGTGTTGCGAGTGGCAACATTTCAGGCTGACAGGCGAGCAACTCGATGGAGAGCTTGCCAGGACCGAACAATTTCGTCTTGAGTAGCTTTTCGAGTTTCTTCTCGTCGCCGGTGAGCTGAAGCGATCGGTATTTGAGCGACTCGACGGATTCAAACCAGCCTTCACAAAGTCCCTGATGAACACGCTGGAGAAACGTGACATGCTGCGTTCGCAGCCACCGGCGCTGGAGCACCCACTGAAGACTCGGGTGCCAAGGAAACGAATGCCACGACGATTGGTCAGCCGGCGTGTCGACCTGTGAATTGACCACAAACTGTCGGGGCAGAGCGACACTGCTGCTGGTGTCCCAGAGTTTTCCTTTTCTGCTGGGTAGCTTGATGTCTTCATTTCTATCGAGTTCATCAAGCAACACGGAAAGCCATTGTCGGCGCTTCGCACCTTGCGGTGCGTCGGGGTAAGCCACGGTGAAATACCGCCACAAATCATCGGACTTAACGGTCTTGCTGCGATGTGTTGAAAGCTGAGTTAGGAATGCGAAAACTCGATCGTCGCTCAGTACAAATGCCTTCGTTTGTTCGTCAAGAGTTGCTAGAGCCATCGACTTTCTCTTTCACCGAGGCGGGCATCTCCGTCGCCTCATCGGCATTTGACGAAAAACTCGGCGGACGATCGAATACAATACGGGCAACGTCGATCTGCCCTGTCGTGGTTGACTCGTCGTCAATTTCAACGACCCGGCGGCCAGTCCGTCGATCTTGGCGACTGTTTCGCAGACGGACGACATTTTCCAAAGCGCCGATCGCGTTCAAGTCCTTGATTCCCGTCGCATAGATCAACTGAACCTTCATCGCACGTGCGACTTCTCGTTGCAAATTCAAGAACGAGACTCGGGAAGCGGTACCGATGGGATTATCCAGTACCAGCACACTCGATCCTTTGCGATGGTTGTCGGCTTGTCGCAGCTTCATGAGGGCGCAGTAAAGGAGAATCGCACACGTCAGTCGCTCGCCGTCACTGAGTCGCTGCATTTCAGCCATGTTCATTCGCTTGGCTCCCGAATAGAGATCGGGGTGCAGAATGCTGACGCGAATGCGGCCCGCCACGCGCCGGACCGCCTTCTTGATTAGCCCGAGTCCCTCGCCGAGATCGCCTGTGTCGAGTAGCTCGTCAATCAATCCGCCGATCCGACCACGCTTCTCGTCCGGGTTCTCCGGCGCACTTGTTTCGATCTGCAAGAACTGTTTTCCAGCCTGAGGAAGCGTGCTGGGCAATCGGGACATATTCGACACACGGCGAAGTAGCCCTAAACCTTCGTCGACTGCGGAGAGAATAATGTCGATCACACGGTCGCGATGCTGATTGGCTTCAGCCAGTTTTCGCTCGATTTCCGTCACTCGATTATCGAGCGACTCACAATGGAACTGTGCCTTGCGTTCCAGTTGTGCCGCATCGAGCCGCAGAAAATTGCTCGCAACGGAGTTTGGCAATTCCGTGAATCTTGTTTGTCTTGCCCACCCATGCACGCCAGTGGTGATGTCGTGGCGGCGTGCGTCAAGTTCACGATGAGACTGTCGAATCTTAGCTAGATCGTTTTCAATCGAGTTCAATAGCGCGGCACGAGCATTCGTGGGGAGATCGCATGTCGATTCGTCAACAGTTGGACCGACCTCGTTCTGCCGCTGGACAATTCGATCAAGGATGTCGGCATAGCTTGATTGCCAATTTTTGATTCGTTCCAAATCACGCGACAGGTCTTGGATACTGTGTTCAAGTGTCAGTTTTGAAGTTTCAAACGACTGCAACTTTGCTTCATGGGACTTGCAGAGTTCACGTTGTTCGCTCACCTGAGCATCATATTGCTCAGCGAAGTTCAGATTAGCATCCGCATCACTCGATAATTCGACATCAGGAAGCGGCGAACTGGCGGACAATCGCTTCGCTTCCTCCACAGCCGCCTCAAACGCTTCGTGAATTGGTCGGTGCTGGTTCGTTAGCGGGCCGAGTCGTCGCGACGCCTGGGCTGCTGCTTCATCGACTTGCTCCAATTGAATCGCGACGGGAATGTTCTCGGGTAAAGCCGCAAGCTCGCGGCGTACCACATCCTCGTCAATCGGATCATCTTTTGTACGCACTCGGTCGAACTCAGAAAACTGTTCTTTTGCCTCTTTCTCTTTGTCGATGGCCGCGTGAGCAAGATAGTCTTCGTTTACTTTTTGCTCGTACTCTGCGACTCTCAAATCGTAGTTTGCCTTGAGTTGATCTAGCGAGCCGGGCGCAGAGTCCGCAGAGTCTCGGTCGATGTACTTTAACGCCGCTAACTCACGATCTCGATCGCGTTTCTCAGCGGTCAGGTTTTGTTGGCGACCCAGACACGCTCTCACGCTGCCTCTCGCGTCATCGGCCTTCTCACCCTCGCGAACCTCACTTTTGCGATACGATTCGGCCCTCCTGTCGGCTTCGCCTTTTTGCTTTCGCCAGACATGTTCATGGTCACCGTGCTGGCGCTTGAACTCAGTTACAAGTGCAAGAGCCTTCTCGCACTCCTTCTGAGCTTGCAGACAGTCAGCGACTTCGCCAGCGATCGTTTTGCGGTCAGCAGAAAGCTGTTCGAGAGACTCTCTACCCTTCGACATGGCGTCCAGTACATCATCAAACTTGGCAGTTGCAACTTCCAATCGCTGCGACTGGGCATCGAACCAGCCCGCAGGATAGTCGGCGCGAAAACTTTCGAGGGCCTGTAGAAGGCTATCGAGATCGGATAGCCAAGTCTGGAGTCGTGAGGTTTCATCACTTCGTTGAGATTCACCTTGTTCAAGTCGAATCAATTCCATCGCCGCCGCATCCGAGTCAAAGTGAGCATCGCTAGCAGGGCCGATGACAGCCCAATCAACTTCGTCAGCACTGAGCAATGCACCAGCGGGAAGAATCGCGAATGCGCTCGTCAGCTGCGGTAAATCCGGCGCGTCAAGTCGCCCAACGACATCATCATAATCCTGGTCTGCTACGACGATGCCGGTTGCGATGTGCGGATAGCGTTCAACGAGTTGGCGGCGCTCGGCTTTGTTTTGCTGTGAAAGATATTGCCATCCCGACCAAGCAACCACACCAGTCGATCGGAGCCAATTCAACACGGCTTCCACATCGCGAGTTGGGGGCAGCAAGTCGCCGTCGCCACGCAACCAAGCGATTGCGCGCTCATCCTCAACGGCACTCAACCGAATGCGAATAATCTCGTCTCGCAATCGCTTGGTTTCCGCCGTTGCAGTCTTGATGGCCGGTTGGATGGCTGCAAGTAGATCGACTTGTTCCGTGTCCAGCAACTTTCTTAGTCGCTCGTCGGCTTCAATCTCGCTCCGCCGACGTTTGGCATCGTTGAGTCGTAGTTGAAGCTCATCTCGCTCCCGTTGAAGCACAGCCTTGGTTTCGATTCGTATGTCCTGTCGTTTCGTCTCGTCAACGATCTCCCCATCGACACGATCCAGCGATGATTGATGCCGACGGGCGGATTCGATCAACCCATCGAGTCTCTCGCTCAGACGTGCCAAGGATTCGTCTGCACCTGACTCGCTAGGCAACACAGCCTGTAGCGACCGAAGTCTTTCAAACTCAGTTGCGACGTTGTCGATCTTTCCCTGAAGGCCGGCTGCAAACGTCTCTTGTGTGGACGCCTGTTGCGCAAAACTGGTGGCCTTCGCACTGGCTTCTTCAGCCGCTTCCTCAAATCGCTTCGCGTTTTGCTGTTCCTCAGCTTCGGCGGAGGTTACTCGCGAGACTTCATGCCTCAGAGCCATCGCATATTGCTCCGCGTCGGCTTTCAACTTGTCTAAGTCAGGCGCAAATTGCGTTTGTTTTCGCGCGAGCGTCTCACGATACTCATTGGCCAAACGTTCTGCTTCAATCGCGCGTGACAACGGCCCGGCTGCCGCCCAAACACGCTTCTTGTATTCCAGGTCTTGCCATTGCTTTTTCGCGTCAGCATAGATCGCCTCTGCCGCGACATGCTGGATGCGGCATCCTTCAAGCCGATAGACAGCAGCAAGACGAGTCGCTTGATCCACGGCAACGGTTGCTTCGGCAAGTCCTCTCGTCGTTTCCTCGTGCTGCGTCGAAAGTTGCTCAAGCTTCGACTGCTCAGTCGACTGGGACTCGGAAATCCAGCTCTCCGAATTACGCATCAGTTGGCGAACACGAATCGAAGAAAGAAAAACGGTGTCACGCTCGCCATGGACAGCGATCAGCTTCTGCATTCTTGTCTGCAATCCGCGACAACACTCCAGTTCTGGCTTGAGTTGCTCGTTACGTTGAACAAGCGCCACACGAAACGTGCTGATCTGGTCCTTGACTTCCTGCGCACGGTCTTGCTTGAACGCCATGTCGAGCAAGAAATCAACGAACTCCTCGTCTTCCGAGAATGAAAACCGTTCCGACACCCCGCCTTCACGCTCGTTCATGCGGATTTGATAGTAGAAAACCCGCGGATCAATGCCACGGCTTTCCAATTCGTCTCGAAACTCGTTTTGGTGCGACGACAGAAACACTTCCGCTTGCGGATATTCGTCTTGCAGTTCCCGCATCCGCAAACGAAAGCCGCTCAAACTACGGCGTTGTGGTTTGCCTGTGTCGTTGGTCATAAGCGGCAGGCCATCCAGCGTCAATTCACTTTTGTCGTCGATTGCCTTCATCGCAAAAAAGAGCGGAACCACCTTGGATTCATCATCGCCGGATGAACCGCTGCCGCGCTGATAGAAGACGCCGCTGAGATACCGTGTCGCGTTATCGAACAATGAGTTCTCGTCATCAAGACTCCATTCGCAAACAACCGCACTGTGGTCGTTGGCACCCACATAGTTTTCTAATGTGCGAACTTTCTCGCCAGCTCGCTTTCCCAGGAAGTCTCGTCGACCGGGATAGACGCCCGCAAAGAACAGACTCAGAAGCGAAGTCTTCCCGCCACCATTTCGCAACCAAATGACCGAGTTCGTGGGCTGGTCAGCATCATCGGTCAGCGGCAGCGTCACGTCCTCGAAGCGAGCGCTGCGATGACCGATCGAAACCATTCTCATCTTGCGAAGCTTAGGCATCGACGGACTCCTGACTCGTTTCTTGACCAGAATCGACATCGTCTGTGCGAAACGACTGCAGTTGGCGGTACAACTTTGTCGCGGCCAATTCGCGCACCTGGAATTGATATCGCAGGGTCGGTCGATACATCTCGACCTTGTCACGCTGATGCATCACGAAACATCCCCGCTCGACCAGCAGTTGCAGGTGTTTGCGAATTTGTGATTGCGTTGAGTTTTGAGACAAATTCCCCGAGCTGGTCATCTTGATGTTGGGGCGGCTATCGTAGACTCGCCACGCTTCTTGGAGCCCCTGGTCAAGCTCGTCGCTAGAAACGTCGGGAGATTCAGTTGATCGGCGACGATGTTCTTCACTTAGCGTTTGCAGAAGCTCATCGACTTCTGAGACCGTCACAGGTTGCTTTGCATCGACGGCATTCTCATCCAAGTCCTGTTGACGAGGATAAAGCGTGGCTGCGATCGCTAGTTGGATCAAACCATCCAGCAGTCGGTCTTCGGCCGTCGTGCGCGAGCCACGGAATGCACTCGGACTTTGAGCGAACACACTTCCGTCTTGAGTCCCGACAAACAGCCCTCGATCACCTTGGTGCAGAATCTCTAGCCCCAACCCGTCGGCAAAGTTCTTCACGAGTTGACGAAAATCTACATCGTCGATGTAGCGGTCAACCAGCAAGCGGTATTCAGGTTCGTTGAACGGAGTTGCTTTGACTCGCAGTGCCCACTGAATCAATCGCCCGGCCGCCAACGCTGGGTCATCAAAACCGTCTTTCATCTTTCATCCTCGCTTGCCAAGCTTGGCTCTAACCACATATCGTCTCCACTGCATCGCGGTGTTCGCAGTCCACCGGTTTCCGCCAGCTCGACGCCGACCGACACATCATCGTCTTCATCAGGTCCGAACTGCTCCAGGGCTCGAAGTGTCACTACGTCTTGCACGGCGAGCGGAACACCATCGTCCTCCAGTTCACTCAACAGATCGGAAAGCCTCCTCGCATGGTCGATGGAGTGAAAAACTTTCTCGCAGTCGGCCATCACATCTTCGTCAAACGGGGACGGTTCCTCATCCATTTCAATCAAGTCGACTTCACCCCACTGGGAACTTCCGGCCGATTGCTCTCGCCTGGGTTGTAGTTGCCACGCGACAAGTTGCCGAAGATTAAAGACTTCGGGCGGAACCGCCCCGAGTAACGCATGCCCGCTTTGTTCCATCACCTCAGTTGAGTCAGCCACCGACATTGCGAGAACAACATCAAGCAAATCGTCACGCATATTGACCGTGATTTCAGCCGCACCGCCAAGGAAACACTGCCGCGTCTGCTGCTGAATGAACTCGTCCCGAGCAGTCATCAGCCGTCGATTGAGTCGCAAGTGACGTGTCCGACAATCTTCTATGAGTCGAACCACTTCGGCGACCGAACCACTGGAGCCGTTGTCCTCGACAAGCAAATCGAGCTTCTCGCGACCGCAACGAATGATGTCCTCCTCGATTCGCAATCGCAAATCGACATGCGTGTTCGCCTCTACAACTGCGTCATGTACTTCGCTCTGCCAGTCCACGCGGTGGATATCCCGCTTGGCCTGGTCGATAAAACGGTGCAGTTGCTGTTCATACTGAATCGAACGGGCGCGGGCGGCTTCCGCGCTGGTACGGGCCTTTTCGTAATGCCCCTGAGCCATCTGAAACTTAACGACGGCCTCGCTGGCGATCTGTTCGCTTTCGATGTCAAGGTCAAGAGCATTGAGAAAAAGGTTGATCGCCACCGACGAGAGCTCGATCGCGATATCGCCCGAGTAGCCATGCACTTCTCGCAACAGTTTGAAGGAAAGTTGCTTTCCGACTGCCACTCCATCGTCGTCAAAATCTGTGTAGGGGATCGAAAACGACTCTCCACGGTTGGATTCGTTCAGCAAATTCCCAATCAACCGATCGAGGATACGACGATGTCGAGTGTTGTCGATTGCAATGGAATTCGCAGCATCCATCGCGTGAAGGAGTGGCACAAGTTCACGTGAGATCGCTTCACGCGTGACATCTCTTCCGAAACCACTCTGGTCAATCACGACTTCAAACAACTTCAGGCTCAGACACAATGGGTCATAGGCAACATCATCCCCTTGCGTCGACCAAAAGTGTCGCATCAACATCAGCGGCTGCGCGTGCAACAACACACGCTGCCTTTCCGTTAATGCTGTATTCCAAAAAGATGTTGCCAAGCCCAGCCCCCGAAAGAAACGTTGGTAGTTTTGGGCTCGATTATAGCTACGCCAATACCAAAGTTGTCAGAACCGCAGATTGAACCAGAATAAGCCGGAGGTCCGTCGTGAAATCCGGGAAAACCAACAGTTCTTACCAGCAGCGATTAGCGCCCGGTCAGTTCACTTTCGTTCTGAGCGGGCAGGTAACATTTCGCTTGCCCGTCCCTCGAACACAGTCTTCGCACGGAGAATAGTGCGCACAATGTCTCATTCTTCCTCATCATCAAAGAAGACTGACGAGTTTCCAATGACATCGAGCAACTGGCGGCGATCATGAATGTCTGGCAAGTCGGCTTGAAGAGACTCCATTTCCGACAACACCTCCAACTTCTTTTCGTCCGATGTGAGGCACTGCAAGTAATCGCAAATGAGCGCGGGATCAAAATCGAGCGGCTCCAACGAATGCAGTAGCCCTAAGTGCCCAGTTCTCACTTTCGATTTGACGAGGAACAGCACCAACTCTTTGCAAAGATGATCTTCGCCCGCGAATGACCACTCATTGTCCAAAAACACTTTTGCTGCCTTGGAACCTTGCCGAACCTCGTATGTGTAAATATTTTTCTTGGCTGCTTCCATGCCGATGACCTCATAGACGTTTCGAGCAATCTTCAGAATCTTTGTTCCGACGAATTTGCGGATGCGTTCGGAGTTCGGCGAGATGTCGATTGGGAAGTTATCGCGAACTTCAATATCCAAGTACTTTTCGATGTATGCGTGTAACTCCGTCTTTTCTTTGCCGTTAGCCTGCATCGCAGCCATGCTGTACCTGCCGTAACGGTATGACTTATAGAACTTCCCCAGGAGGCCCAGCAACTCGTTGTGAGAGGTCCCTAACTTCAACGGATGAACCTTGCGAATGCGAGACATCAAATCAAGATGGTTATGGGTGATTAAGTCCTTCTCGAATTGCTCTTGATCGACTGTGTCATCATGCTCGATCAGAACGACCGCGATTTTCATAAGACGCTCAAGACCAACCGACAGATTGTAAAGCATCTCGAAGATTTCATCGACTTGATAGAGAGTTTCCATCTCGTGAAGAGAGCGAAGCCCGTTGTAGATGAACCGGCCGGATATCCCCAGTTCTTCTGACAGCCGTATGCTTTGCCAAAACTGTGATGGTTTCATGGGACTGCGATTCTAGATCGCCTTTGCAAATGTTCGGGAATGCGATGTCCTGCGAGACACGCAGGTCAAGAATGATGTTCGCGGGAACTCGCCTCCCTCGCAACTGCATCGGCAAAATAAATGCGCAGGCGCTCGATTCACGAACACTGCCGCGCGAGTGGCGAGAATCGCCGTTGCTACTCGCCATCCCCTGTGAGTACGTCCTGCTCTTTCACAGCCCGACCCGTCAGGCTTTCGTAGTTCGAGTAGGTTTCGAGACGTTCGTAGATTCCCCGGATGTCGGACCTGGGAAAGTACGCGCCGACGGTTGGCATGAAGTGAGAGAATCCATCCTCGGTTTGTTCCTGTTGGTCTTTGAGAATGTCAAGCAAGTTGAATTGAAACTCCCAGCAGTCTGCGGGATCGACTGCTGTCCGTTGCCAGTTCACGCGGGAGTAGAGGGATTCGGGATTTGGGTCGTACGGAACAACGAGATTCAGAAATTTCATCAGATCTTCAACGGAGTCGAACTCGATCCAAGCAATGCCAGGATCGGTTTCTTGACAGCACATCATGGTGCTGATGCCCACGCGCCACATCTGTTCGATCAACGGAGCCAATTCGACGTCTATTTCGGCTTGTTGGTCGCCAACCGAGACGATTTTGGTTGCATGTGGGCGAAGGGTGTCAAATTCGTTGCTCATTTCAAGAGCCTCATTTCAGGGTTGAGGAAATCCCGATCCGGCGAGGTTGCCGGATCGGGCTTGGTGGGCGTCGCGTTGCCGCGCGAGTGGCCCTTACCGCCAAGGTTTTCGTCGTGTCACATAACCGCTTAATCCTCTGGGCGTCCTGGTTTGGCGGTGATGTGCTGTAGTGATTTCTTAGGCAGCGGATTTTTCTTGGTGCGGGGCCTGCGCGGGCTGGCCGCCATTAACGACAAAAGGCGATGCACCTCGGACTCGGCGATCTTGATCCGTCCTTGGCCTTTGCGTCCGCCTTGGAAATAATGGATCGTTGTGTCCTTACCTCGGATAACGAAGTTGCCGGCGTCCGACTGCGAAAGCCAGTCGTAAAGCGTCAGCGGGCTGATGCCGAGTCGCACTGCCGCGTCGTGAGTGCTGAGTAGTTCTGGTGGCATGGATTTGTCCGTCGAAACGTCCTTGTCGGTCTGTTTCGCGACAAATTAGCGATCCCCTGTCGCATGGCCGTCGCGTCATGCGACAAATCAGATTTTCTTAAAAACAAGCTTTAAGTCGCCCATGAACCAGTTGCATATTGCACTCCAAGGATTTGAGAGCTTGGCCCCCGGACTAAACGTAAACCTGAACGCTGAACTGTCTGATCGAGTCGAGCAGTGGTTGACGACGGAGGTGTGTCCGGTGGTTGAACAGCTTGGCGAAAGTAAGCGCTTCCAATCGACCGTTCTTTGGTCTGTGAATCACCTTTCCCCTTCCGCGAAGACCGATGAGCGAAGGTTGGTCGTTGACGTCGAACGCAAGTTGGTCGACTTGGCTGCGGGAATCGCGACACTCATTGATGTCGCGGAGAACGAGGCGCCACAAGTCGATGAAACGGTATCTGGGTTCGCGACATTGCACCGAGAAACCGCACAGTACATTGCCAAGAAGCCTTGGTTTGATCTCGTCTGCACTCAGGACTTTTTTCATCCAACGCAAGACCTGCACCTCGACACGACAAAGCTAAATTTCAAGCATACGAAGGCCTTTCGTGGCAGGGATGTTCAACTTCCGTTGGGCGACTATGTCACTCGCTTACTTCTCAACCGAGTGGACTACTGGGTTTCGGCTCTAAAACCGATCGTTAGTTCAGCGACGTCGATCGTTCCGTCTGGACCTGGGAATAGTGAACGCTTTAACGCACTGAGCCGAGTCTTGAGCCGTCAGATCGAATTGGATCAGGCGGTTGAGAAGCTCATTTCAGTCTGCCAGCCTCCAGAGAAGCAAAGACAACGAGAGGCAGCGACCGCACTGACGCTCGTCTATTCCGCGTACTCAGCCAATCCACGACTCGATTGGTTTGGTGGCGACGACAGTTGGTGGAATGTCGGTGGAACTATCATTCGTAGTTGGGTTAGGCGTCGCGGCACAGTGCAAGACCAAGTACGAGATCCGAGCGGCATTATCGTGTTGACGCCACCGGTTCAGGAATCTCTTTGCGACCCCTCCGTCATCCGCCACATCGCGTACTCATTGCAAGAAATGAGCAAGTTTTTTGACGTGATTGATGATCCTCGCGAGATCATCGCTGATGCAGTTCTTCGAGCTAAGCTTGTGCTTGTCGATCGAGAACCAAGGGAAGTTTGGTTCAATGGCCAACCGGCATGTGACGCAATTTGGGATAATCACTCGAAATCCTGGGATCTAATTTTGAAACTTGCACAGAACGCGGGGAACGCGATTGACCGCGAAGTTCTGTCGCAGTGCTCAGAAAAAGCTTTTCGATCTCGTCGAAATCGGCTTGCGCAATTGCTCGGTGAGGGATCGCAGCTGGACATGATCATCGAAACCTCAACAAAATTGGGCTACAAGCTCCAGCTAGATTCAAGCAACGTGATCTTTTTGCAGGACGACGGATTCGGGAATCTGAATGAAATATCGTCCAAGGCAAAATAGAGAAACCGTGCAATTTCGCGATTGTCGCATGACGCGACCGAAATGCGACAATCGCCTTCTACGCTCCGGCCTCGGCTTGCAACGCTGCGGCCTTGTGGACGCTAGCGAGCATTCTGCAGCAGGCCGTGTATCAAGAAGATCACGGAGACACGAACATGCAGTCCAAACCGATTGCTTCGGCACTTGAAAATTTGCAACAGGAATTTGACGAACAGGCTTCGGCCAAGGCAGAGGGGCGTCCTAAACGACCCAAACGACTTCGCACAAAAGATGACATGCGTCGCGAGAAGGAAGAGTTGTATCAGAAGTATTTGGATGAGATCGACCAGCTATTGGATGCCTACTATAAGGTGATGAAGCGGAAGGACGCCGTGAGTATCGGTGGCTTGTATGCCCGTCACTCATCGCGGTTCCAGGATTCGATCATCGACCAAATTCGTGTGATCCTGGAAGATGCGGTCCGGAAAATGATTTTCATTCCAAGGGAATACGTGTGCTTCGATATCGCCACGCGTGGCTGCAAGGAACGTCGTCCAGGGTTGATCGCTTTAAAGAGACTGGTAGCGGACAACAAAGTCCAGACAGTGATGGCGTTTGCAACGTCGCGATTGTATCGCCGAACTTACCGGACTCTGCAATTCGTCGAAGAGGAACTGGTGGAACGTGGCATTCGGGGAATCTTTGTGAAGTCAGGCATTGATACGCACGAAGGTGACCAGTGGCGAACACTCTTGCATTCACTCGCCTCCAATGATGAGGCACAAGTTCGTCTGTCGGTTGCTCATATTCAGGCTTCGCAAGAAGGTCTGTTCGTTAGGCGGATGGTGCATGGTTCGCTTTCGCTCGGCTTCACCGGTGAGATCGTGGAAGGAGAATTCACTCGACGGCAACGCCCACGTCGCAAGATTGTGATCGATCCGGAAACTGCACGGTGGATCGTTCGGATGTACTACTGGTATGTGGTCGAAGGATTGAGCATCCCCGCGATCGCGCGACGGCTCAATTCCGACCCAGATGCACCTGCGCCGGAAAAGTCCACCACCGGTCTCTGGACCCGTGCGACGGTTATCAGGCATCTCGAGAATGCCGAGTATCGCGGACGGTGGCGATATGGGGCAAAGGAGACGAAGTGGTTGAGCAAAAAGGACTACCCGGTCCAAGTCCCGCGAAATGCTGCATTAAAAGAGGGACAGTTTGAAGAGTTGAGGATTGTTCCTGACGACTGCTGGTACACAGCGCAACAGCGACTCAATGATGAACATGGCGAGTCGGGCAGAAAGCCAAAGCGGGGCGAACGCAAGGCAAGCCCGAACTTCCTTCGACAGCTCTTTCTATGCCCGGCTCATCAACGCAAACTTGTTGTCGGCGGAGCCAAAGGGTGCGTCTTGCTGTGCCCCACGTGTCGGTTTGTCGAGGCGTATGAACGTCCGCTATTCACTCATTTGAATAGAGAGTTGGCACTGCGCCTCACCTGCGAGACATTGATTGAGTGGCTCGAGCCGACAGAGGACTTGGTCTGTTCGATCATTGACACTTGCAAGCGGGAATCGACTTCCTTGAATCAAGCAAACCCTGAATCACTGCAAGTGATGCAAGCTCAATTGAAGACATTGGGTTCGACGATTGAATTCAACCGCCGTAATCCCGGCATCACTCCCGAGGAGCAACTTCGCACGGAGGCGGTTTTGAAGGATCTACGTTGTGACCAAAATGAGTTACTCGCAAGGCTGCGATCCGTCGAAGCGGCGATGACAGCCACTGATCGAGTTCCGAATCGCGACACGGTCATCGAGTTTCTCGAATCGACGCGCGAGCAATTACGCTTGTGCCTGACCACTACCGATGAAACTAAACTTCGCAATGGTCGACGTGTTGTCGACGACCTCACCGGCGGGATCCTCGCATTGCATCAAATGGGTGAGAGAACGAAATCCAAAGGTCACCTCCAAGCTCGCTTTCAGGTCGATGCAGTCGCGTTTGCGGTCGAACGTATGACGGGATTGCGGATCGTCGAGTCAAAAACTGCTCGGGACGTCGTGATCGACTTCAAGAAACCGAAGTTGATTGATGAGCAATCTGAAACAGCAAAGCGGCTTTGGGATCAGGGGCTGCTGCACGTGGACATTGCCAAGCAGATGGGCTGCATTCCTCCTTACGTGACCAAGCTGATTCAGCATTGGCATGACACTCGTGGCCTGGCGCGTCCAAACAACAAATCGCGGCGAAAACGGCTCGACAAGAAGCAGTCGAAAACGCCGCTTTACAATATGATCGCAAACGAAGTGGTAGAGTTAATGAAGTCCGGTCTTTCTAACCTGGAGATCGCGCGTCGGTTGAAAACAAATGATTTCAATGTGGCGAAGGCAATCAAATGGTGGCATGAAATGCGTTGCCTGCCGGTCCCAAATGCAACGGTTCGGCGCCAGCAAAAGCTCGCTCGTGCCCAGTTGATGCTCGATGAAGGTAAGTTGATTAAGGACATCGCTAAGGAACTGGGGTACAGCCCGCGCGGGTTGAAACTGGCGTTGGATAAAGATGCAGCCGACCATGGACGTGATATCTCTGATGTCCGCCAACGACGTGGCAACGCAAAGTCCGGCGAGACCGCTAATGGCGGTCGTACGCAGCCCGACACTGACGCGGCTTAACAGCAAAATCAACCTCCCGTTTCTTATGCCCGCCGCGGCTTAGTCTGCGTCGGGCATTTTCGTGCAAACACGGGGAAACAGCGAGATTGACTTCTTCGCTTTCGACGCCCGAATTGGCCGAAAACGGCACCTGACTTGCGGTTTTAGGGGCTACGCAGCGGGGGCGTATCGGAAGTCATTTTCGTAACTCGTTGAATTACAACGGTTTGCGGAATTCACTTTGAAAGTTGAATTCGGGTTAGTGGTGTCCTCGACTAAGTCGGATTCAACCATAGGTTTGAATTGGTGTTTGGCCGCGATTTGTTCTCTCTTCCGATACTTTGTCCACCGATAAGGTAAACGACATTCGGTGAGCACCAATTGTGAACAGCAGTCCGACAAGGTGTAAGAACAGGCAGCCTGAACCGAAGCGTTTCCCAAGATCAACATCTCTCTGACGCCAAGCGGTCGTCAATTCTTCTTCAGCCCCACGGCTTCTTGAACAGAGGCCTTTGTCGACTAGTCGCGGGGGCTGGCACGCCAAGCTCGTCGATGGCTCGACTTTCATAATGCCTCGCGTGCTAAGGAACCAAGTCGCCTACCTAAAAAATCCCGCCCAGAAAACTGGTATCGGGTTTCCGATTGCTCGCATTGTCGTCGTGATCTCACTGGCGCCTGAAGTGGATCCCAATATCCGTGAGGTCAAAAAAGCTCGAAAATAGGTGGGAAAAAGCAATCACCACACAAAATTCTTCTGCAAACGTTTCGCTAGCGGTTTCATTTTGTACCACTTTGGCGGAGTGGCCGACCGGTGAAACCGCTGCGGTTGCCGCGCGGCAACCGTAGCGGCCGCGCACTAACGTCTGGCCTATAGGGAAGTTATGGGTTCCAAAGCGTGAAGAGCGTATTGGGAGCGAGTGAAATTTGGTGGCTGACACTGACCGCGAAAGTGGTTCAATTCCAAACCGCGATCGACATGCAAACGCGACGAGTCGTTAGACCCTTTGAGGAATCACGACGGCGTTAGAGGGCATCCTCTTGACGTTGCACACTTCACGTAATATCATTAGTTACATGAGGCGTGGCAGCAAACTTTCTGGGGTTCTACACATCCTTCTGCACATGGCGGAACGGGACGGGCCGGTTACGTCGGAAGAGTTGGCGAAGATGATGGAAACCAACCCGGTCGTCGTGCGGCGAACGATGGCTGGGTTGCGTGAGCGTGGCTATGTGGAATCGGTAAAAGGGCATGGCGGCGGTTGGTCGCTGGCTTGTGACTTTGGTGATGTGACGTTGTTCGACATCTATGAAGCGGTCGGAAGTCCTTCTCTGCTGGCGATCGGTAATCGGTCCGAGTCGCCGGATTGTCTCGTTGAGCAATCGGTCAACGCTGCATTACAGCAGACTTTCGATGAGGCCGAAGAGCTGTTGCTTGCACGACTCGGTGAAGTCACGCTTGGATCGTTGAGTGCCGATTGCCACAAACGCATCAAGGCACGTGGCCGCAAATCAAAGAAACACAATCATGAGTGAAGGCAATGATATTGCTGCGGCTGCGTTCGATGACCCGGAATCGGTCGCTCGATACGCCGAGGCTCCCAAACGCATGGTTCCCGGTTTCGAGGACATGCAGCGTTTGGCGATGCTGCTGCTGGCGGAAAAGGTGCCGAATGACGGTCGAGTTCTTGTTCTTGGCGCAGGCGGCGGACTGGAATTGAAGGTGTTCGCAGACGCTCACACGGGCTGGACATTCGATGGCGTCGACCCGTCAGCGGAAATGCTAAAGCTGGCCGAACAAACACTCGGCTCTTCGAATCTGAATCGTGTTCAACTGCACGAAGGCGAAGTTGATATTGCACCCGAAGGACCATTTGACGGAGCGACTTGCATTCTGACGATGCACTTCGTCGAAATCGAACAGCGGCAGAAGATGCTCAGAGAAATCTACCGGCGACTAAAGCCGGGTGCTCCTTTCGTTGCGACTCATCTGAGTTTTCCTCAAGACAATGGCGACCGAGCAAAGTGGCTTTCGCGCTATGCGGCCTTTGCAATCAGTTCGGGAATCGAACCGGAAGAAGCATATCAGGCCCGCGATGCCATCGACTCGCAGTTGACAATCCTTTCGCCTGACGAAGATGAGGCAATGTTGCGAGATGCCGGCTTCTCTGTCGTCAGCTTGTTTTACACGGGATTCACGTTTCGAGGTTGGGTGGCGTATGCGTAACGAAAAGCAAATGGAACTGGATCGCCGCGAAGCCATCACGTTGGCTGCGGCAGCTACGGCTGGACTGGTGATTCCGACGACGAACAGTTTTGCTGAGGAAGCGGCCCTGAAAACACCCGAGTTTTGCTATGACGTAATCATTGTTGGCGGCGGTCCCTCAGGCTTGAGTGCGGCTTTGGTGCTTGGCCGGTGTTGCCGAAAAGTACTGTTGTGCGACGCGGGGAAGCCTCGCAATCGAACTTCACCAGCCGTTCATGGCTTCTTTTCACGCGACGGAATTCGGCCTGACGAGCTACTCGAAATCGGGAGAGAGCAGCTCCAGCCTTACGACGTCGAAATCCAAGACGTTGCGATTGCCAAGGCAGAAAGACTGGATACAGGATTCAGAGTTGAGACCGGCGCCGGTAAGCAGTTCACGACTCGCAAGTTAATTCTTGCGACTGGCGTGAAAGATGACTTGCCCGAAATCGCTGGTCTTGCCGACTTGTGGGGAATCGGCGTCTATCACTGTCCCTACTGCCATGGCTGGGAAGTTCGTGACCAACGCTGGGCATACATTGCAAGTGCGAATCAAGCCGTCGATTGGGGGAGTGAACTCAAGGGCTGGACGACGAGTCTGACCTATTGCTCCAACGGCTCGACGGAATTGACCGACGAAATCCGCGGCTTACTCAAGGAACGAGGCATCGAACTTCAAGAGCAGCCGATCAAACGTGTCGAGAGCATGAATGAACGCCTGACCGGTATCGTGTTCACGGACGGCGAATCGCTCAACGTCGAAGCGATGTTCATTCGAGCACCTATGATTCAGCGTTCCGAACTCCTCAAACAGCTTGGGTGTCAATTGACTTCGATCAAAGGCATGTTTACTGACGCAGTTAAAACGGATCAGTTCGGAGCAGCGGATGTTCCCGGTCTGTACGTCATCGGTGACGCATCTCTCGGAGCACCCCAAGTCGCAACCGCTGTTTCAGACGGCTCGATGGCAGCGATCATGGTGAACAAATCGCTCGTCAAGGAAGGCGTCGCGCAGTCCAGCAAATGACGACGAACAACAAACGATCCAACGCTTACGAACATTCAAACGACCACGGAGAATTTCAATGCAAGCCCGAATGAAAAACCCAATGATGGTTGTACCCGATGTCATGCCAGCTCTTATGGAGCTGGCGAAGGCAACCAAGCAATCCGACGCAGTACCTCAAACGACGTTGAATCTCATCAACTTGAGAATCAGCCAAATCAATGGAAGTAGCGTTTGCGTAGACATGCACACTCGTGAGGCTCGAAAAGGAACGGACTCGGACGATCGACTGTTTACTGTCGCCGCTTGGCGCGAAGCCCCTTGTTTCAGCGACTCTGAACGAGCTGCACTCGCGCTTGCCGAAGCGGTGACTCGCATGTCTGATCGGACCAACCCAGTTCCGGATGAAATCTGGAACGACGCCGCACGTCACTTCGACGAACAGGCGCTCGCGACTCTGATTCTGAACATCGGTATGGTCAATTTCGGCAACCGAGTCAACGCTGCCACGAAACAAGTCGTGGGGGAGTGTGGTTGTGAATGACGTGGACACAGCTCTGCAATTTGACGGTCTCATTTCATGACTCACTCCATTTGGAAAATCGTTCCAATGAAAACTATCGCACGTCAAGCATTTCTATTCGCCATTCTGTTCAGCTTTGTTGGATGTCGCTCACAACAAGATTCCTTGGTAGTTGAAACGAAAACCGAATCGTCGACTACCGTAAACGAACCGCAACAAGCTCGTGAGGACGACGCTGTGCATAGTAAAGAACATCAACATCACGGCCACCAACACGCGTTTGCCGACCCGGATAAACTTGCAGCGAAGTGGAACGATCCATCTCGCGACGAGTGGCAGCACCCGGAAGAAATTTTGGCGGCTTTGAAATTGGAGTCCGGAATGACAGTTGCGGACATCGGTGCGGGCACCGGATACATGGTTGCTCACCTCAGCAAGGCCGTCGGAGACTCCGGTGCAGTCATCGCCATCGACGCAGAGGCCGCGATGATCGACTATTTGACAGAGCACTCACCCGATCTTGGCCCAGCGACCATCGTGCCTCAGAAAGTCGGTTTTCACGATCCTGAATTGAAAGCCGAAAGTGTCGACGGTGTTCTGATTCTTGATACATGGCATCACATGAATGAACGCGAGTCTTATGCCAAGAAAGTCCACGCCAGTTTGAAACGGGGCGGACGATTCGTGATCGTCGATTACCAACCCGATGCCGAAGTCGGCCCTCCCAAGTCCATGCGACTTGATCCATCCGACGTCGTTTTACAGCTAGCGGCGGCAGGTTTCGATTCCAATATTATCGTTGAGTCGATGCCGCGGCATTTCATGGTGGTTGGTATAAAACGCGAAGGTCAGGCATCGAAAACGGATAGGGAAACGCATGAGCAATGAAAACATAAAACGCGACAATTCAACGACGAGACGTTTCCTCGACGAGTCGGGCATCTCGAACGGAATGCGAGTATTGGAAATTGGATGTGGGCCGGGTGAGGTCACAGAAATTCTGACTGAGTTGGTAGGTTCGTCGGGACAAGTCGTTGCGATCGACAACAATGAGCAATATCTGAGAGCCGCAAGAGATCGGTTGCAGGGTCTCTCCGCCGAACGCGTACATTACGAATTGGCCGATGTTAACGACGAACCGCTAGAGTTGAGCGGTATTGAGACGGAGTCGTTCGACGCATTGGTCGGTCGTCGAGTCTTGATGTACTTAAACAATCCATCAGATACGCTTCGCAACCTCTGTGCATATTTGAAACGCGGAGCGAAGGTCGTTTTTGAAGAAGTCGACTTAACCATGGTGCCGGGTAGGCTCACGCCGATGAATGCGCACGATAAGACGGCCGAGTACTTTCAAAGGATGCTCGCTGCCGAAGGAGCCGACTCTGCAATGGGTTTCCGCTTGCCTACGACGTATGTCGACGCGGGAATTGCGTTCGATCGCATTCG
Organism: uncultured Pirellulaceae bacterium; assembly: GCA_963975425.1. GTDB lineage: Bacteria > Planctomycetota > Planctomycetia > Pirellulales > Pirellulaceae > CAXBGS01. The sequence continues at coordinate 265,040 of CAXBGS010000001.1, read as the reverse complement.
CGCCGAAGCGGTCATTGAGGGTCAAGGAAGCCAGTACACCTATGCACAACTCCTTTCGCACGTTCAGGATCGCCTTGAAGCAGGTTCAATTGCCACGAAATCCGAGATTAAGTCGCTACAACAGGAACTCGAAGCCGAGAGTCAAGACGCCACGCGGGTTTACGTCAGCGGCATGAGCTTTTGCGCTTTCGGGTGCAAGCCGTGATTTTCGGTTTACAGTCCGCTGAGTACGAGCATGTACTATTCGGCGAAATTTCCGAAACCGTCATGCTTGCCTTGGACGCTAAACATTGACTTCGGCAAATCCATCACGCACTGTTGTAGACTGGAGCAAGCACAAAATGAACAACGCAAAACCACACTACGATTCTGTTCTTGGGAAAATCTATTCATGGATGACGGGTGACTTTGATCAAGCGGTCGCCGCTGCTACCGAGTCGCTCTCTCACCTAAATATCAAGCCACAAGACAGCGTGGTCGACCTTGGGGCTGGGCATGGCGTCTATGCCGTAGCTGCGGCGAAACAAGGTGCAAGTGTAGTTGCGATTGAGCAGTGCAGATTGCTTTTGAATGAGTTGACAGAGAATCGAGCAACGCTGCCAATCGAGCCGGTCGAAGATGATCTGATTGATTTCAAAAAACATCTGACCGGTGCAACCGACTTGATTCTATGCATGACTGACACTCTCCTGCACCTAAACTCGCGAAGCCAAGTCGACGCAGTCTTTCGTTCTGCCAAGTCCACGTTGAAGCGGGGTGGGCATTTTCTTATCTCTGTTCGTGACTATTCAAAAGCAACAGCAGGAGATCGAATGTGCCTTCTGGTTCGTGAAGATAAAAGCCGAATTCAAACGTGTCTTTTGGAATATGGTTCAGAGATTGTTACGGTCAACGACATCGTTCACGAACATAGCGACGACGGATGGTCAGTCTTGCACAGTTGTTACCCAAAGCTGCGGCTGTCCCCAACGGATATTGCTGACATTGCCGATCCATATGGGTTTGACTTGGTTCAGAAATCGGAAGTTCGTGGAATGAATTTCATGACCTTTAGATCATGCGCAGCTCCTTTCGCTCGTTCAGGAGCGACTTGAAGCAGGTTCGATTGCGACGAAATCCGAGGTTGAATCGTTACAACAGGAACTTGAATCCGAGAGTCAAGAATCCACGCGGTCTTACGTCAGCGGCATGAGTTTTTGTGCTTTCGGGTTCAAGCCGTGAGTTTCGGTCTTCAGTCCGATGAGTACGAGCATGTTAACGAAAACCTTCGACGAATCGCCCGACTCACGAACTCGCGAGTACAATACGGCGCATGTCCCGGATCATCTCACGAAGTTCAGAGGCATCGTTGGCTGTGAGATGGAAGCCCTTTGACGACGTGCGCATGATACGGGCTATCCGTTTGGCGGACAGTTTCAATTTCTTTTGTTTCCGAACCTCCAACTCTAAGATTTCAGCCAGCAGGTTTTCGAATTCAACGGCCGACTTTAATATTGCTTCAGCGGCAAATTCTTTGACGCTGTCGTAGAGGTCCGCAGCGTCAGGTGAAGACTGGATCATTTCGAACGGTCGGACAGTCCAAACTTCAAACGCCAATTCCAGCTTTTTATCGACTGATTTCAACCGAGCGATTCCCTCGCGTATCTGTTTGAGATTCTCGTTCGTCAGACGATTGACGACCTCGATGAATATCTGTTCCTTAGAATCAAACTCCAAGTAGAGGGCAGGTCGGGACATGCCAGCAGCCTTGGCCAATTCCCCCATGGTTACACGGCGGAACCCGTACCTCATGAATACCTTGGCTGCCTCGGCGACGATTTGATCTGCTTTGTCCTGTTCCATGGCTTTAATTTTTGACAAATTTCGTTAGATCGTCAATAGACACGAAAAACGAGCAGTGGTCACGGCTCAACGTTCGTGGTTCTTGCGACTTCAACGAATCCCATGTTGACAAGGCTGGCAACAATGCCGATACTGACACTGCGACACATTGTGTCACACTGTCATGCCGTGCCAATGGCTTGCTGAGAATTGGTTTCTTCCAACTCTTTATCGCTTGTCACGCAAGTTGGGTTGGGAAAACAATCAACACAACGTGGTGTTTGCATTTCGGTTGTTCGGACGTCTTTTTGGACAAGAAAACCATGGGAATAAACGAAGAAACACTGGCCCAGAATCCTGGAGAATCTAACTCGGCACACATCGGGGTATCGAAAGGAACTGAGCCCAACCGAATCGAGAGCGATCCTTCGGAAGACGATGGAGGTCGTCAACGCCCAGCAATTCGTTTACGGACAGCGGCACTGATTCTCGTTGCAATGTGGTTGTTTCTGCTCGTACCTGGTTGGTTGATGCCGTTGACCATGTTGCACTTCATTTCGATGCAATTGGGTCCACTTTTGGGAGCCCTTGCGCTGTCGATATGGTGGTTGACGTCAAATGCGATGCCGTTACGACAACGGTTGGCGGGGTTAGCATTGATTGTTTGCGTATTCATCGCCGCCATGTTTTCTATGCATTCGTCCATGCGGATTGTGATGCTGGTATACGGGCTTCCGGTATCGCTAACTCTGTTAGTGCTTGGTTTCATAGTCAGTCGCAAGCTCGGGTTGCCGAGACAAGGCTGGATTGGGCTGATCGCATTTTCAATCTTGATGGTTGGGTCCTTGTTTACACGAGTGGGGAGCATTGATGCCGATTTCCAGTTCGTACTGGTGCCAAGATGGAGACCAACGGCAGAAGAAATGCTCATTGCTCGTGGCTCTGCAGAAGTGCCGTCTCCTGCAATGGCGTTTGAATTGCCTGATAACGCAGGGGAAGCCGATTGGGCCGAGTTTCGAGGAACCAATCGCGACAGTATCCTGACTGGGGTTTCGTTCGGTGCGGATTGGGAATCAAATCCTCCCAAAGAACTCTGGAGGCGTCCGATTGGCCCCGGTTGGTCGTCATTCTGCATTGTCCATCCGTTGCTATTCACACAGGAGCAACGTGGTGAAAACGAACTGATTTCGGCATATTCAGTGGCAGATGGCAAACCAGTATGGACGAATCAAACCGAGTCACGTTTTGAGGCGTCCATGGGTGGCATCGGGCCTCGTGCGACCCCGACGTATCGCGACAAACAATTATACACCTTGGGTGCTTCTGGATTGGTTCAGTGTCTTGATGCTGCTACCGGGAACATGGTCTGGCAGTTCGATCTTGTAAAAGAATTGGGCGTCCCTCTGCCTCAATGGGGTTTCGCAAGTTCTCCACTGGTATTGAAAGAGACGGCAATCGTGTTCGCTGGCGGCGGAGAAGAAAATGCAATGGTGGCATTAGACAGAATGAGTGGCAAAGTTGTCTGGTCCATTGGATTTGGCAGTCACGGATACAGTTCGCCGCAGCTTTCAGTGATCGACGGCGTAGCCCAAGTATTGATGAGCAGTAATCGAGGCGTTCAATCCGTCGATCCTGCGACTGGGCAATTGTTATGGCGACATGACTGGGACATCGGTGAAATGGCTCGCATCACTCAGCCAACCGTAGTGGACACGACCGTTTACCTCGGTACCGGTTATGGAAACGGCACTATGCGAATCGACATTCAGCATGACGGTGACGCTTGGACGACCGTCGAAAAATGGACGAAATCGATGAAGCCCTATTTCAACGATTGTGTTTTTCACGATGGCTATCTGTATGGTTTTGACGGAAGGTTACTCGTATGCCTTGATGCGGAGACGGGCGACAACGTATGGAAGCGTCGCGGTTTTGGTCATGGCCAAGTGTTGATGGTCAGGGACATGGAGACTCTTCTTGTCACGACAGAAGAAGGCGAACTTGTGCTGGTAAAAGCCAGTCCTGACAAACTCGAAGAAATCGCACGTATCTCTTCCGTCAACGGCATCACTTGGAATCATCCAGTCATTGCTCAGAGGAAGCTGTTTGTTCGCAATGCGGAAGAGATGGTTTGCTATGAACTCGATGTCGTTCATTAGTTGGCGACTTCTATTGAAGCCCGCCAGCGCCTGGCGGCGAACCGAGATAGTGCCTTACCTCGCAGGATAGCCAGTCCACAATGGCCCGTTTGCGACGTTTTCGTTTACTTCGAGCAAACGACAAAGGCCTCGATAGCAACTATCGTCGATGCTCCCTCCGCTGCGCAAAAGGCAAGAAATTCCGTTTGTCGACGATTTTTCCCAGCTGAAGACGCTCGTTCTGCAAATCCATGTTGACACATATTGTCAAAACGTAAATACTGACACGATGACGATAAGTGTCAATGTGTCATCTCTCGCAATTTGGTCGCACTTAACAAAGGATTAACCATGCGATTACTGTTACTTACTTTCGTTTTCCTCACGTCAGGACTCACACTTACAGCTCAGGAAGTCAGTTACGTCTCCAAGGGCGAAGCCTTTCCGGCGAGCGGTGGCAATCGAGCTTTGTTCACTTTTGAAAAAGGCACCAAGGTGGATGGCCCAAATCAAATCTACTTTGAGCATTTCACGGATGGCAACGGAAAGCCTGCTACAGAGCTTGAAGCTACGTATCAATCCGGCAAGCTGATCGCCGTGCGGTTTGATCAGTTGCAGTTAGGTGAGACCTCGACAGCCGTAGTCAAGAACGGGAAAGTTACCTTTTCCCACACTAATTCAACAGGAAAAACCAAGCAAAGCGTTGCCGACGCCCCCGCCGATCTCAATGCGACGCCAGTTATTCCGCAACTTATCACTGCGAATTGGGCCACTCTTACAAATGGAAAAGCGGTTGAATTCACTGTTCCAATTCCTGCACGGCTCCGGTCTTTCTCCGTCAAATTAACGATGGAGCGGACTTGGTCAGAGGGAGGCAGGCAATACAGCGAATTCAAGCTCGTGCCCTCAAACGTAGTTTTTCGGGCGATCGCTGACCCTCGCTACTTCGTGTTTGACAATCAAACGAAAGTCTTCTGTGAATACCGAGGTGGTACTGTTGCGAAGACAGGACAATCGGGGAAATGGAAAGATTTTTCATCGCGAATCGCATACCAGCCGGCAGAGGCTCGTAAGCGATAAGGGGTATCTAGCTAGCGATGGGGAGTATTCTGAAATCTGATGACATTGTTGATTATTTAGTGCCTGCAAGGGCACTGGCGCAGCAAGGTTCGTCAGCCTACTTGTCTGGGCGGCGGATACGAGTGTTTGTACTAGCACTTTTGCTCATCAGCGCTGTGAAGCAGATTGGCCGAATACTCCCCTTCGTGCTTGCAGAGTCGACAAAAACCGACCTCGGACTGAGCGATATTCAACTCGGCCGATTCACTGGAATGGCCTTCTCCGTTGCAGTCAATGGATCGCAAGATGGGTTTAAGCCAATTGCCAATTAAGCTCAAGAATGTCAAATCAACTAAGGAGACTCTTATGCGTAAAAATGAAAGATGGACGGCCCGGAACATTCCAAGTCAGGAGGGTCGAAGGATCGTCATTACAGGAACGGGAGGATTGGGGTTCGAATGCGCGTTGGAACTCGCGAAGGCTGGTGGTGAAGTTATCATCGCAGGACGCAATCCTGAGAAAGGTGCGGCTGCCGTCGAGAGAATTCGAGGCGAAGTATCGTCGGCGAATGTCGAGTTTGAACAGCTCGATCTTGCCAGTCTTAAATCGGTGGCGGAGTTTTCCTCGCGACTTGGACGTCAGCGAGACAGCCTCGACACACTTATCAACAATGCTGGAGTGATGGTACCGCCAAAGCGACTGGAAACAACAGACGGTTTTGAGTTGCAGTTTGGCACGAACTATCTAGGCCATTTTGCGCTTACTGCTGGGCTGCTACCGTTGCTGAAAAACGGAACAAACCCTCGTGTAGTTTCGGTATCAAGCGTCGCCGCTCGCGGAGGAGCGATTGATTTCGAGGATTTGCAGGCTGAGAAAAACTACAAGCCGTTTCCCGTTTATAGCCAATCAAAGCTCGCTTGCCTTATGTTCGCCTTGGAATTACATCGCCGAAGCCAAGCAGGTGGTTGGGGTATCGACAGCATTGCTGCTCACCCCGGTGTTTCACGAACTGATCTGTTGCACAACGGCCCGGGACGTTGGAGCCCAATGGGCTTGTCGCGTTCGCTCATGTGGTTTTTGTTCCAGCCGGCGACGCAAGGTGCATTGCCGACATTGTTCGCTGCGGCTTCACCGGATGCCGTTCCCGGTGGATACTTCGGGCCGCATAAATTTGGTGAGACTCGAGGTTTTCCCGTACCGGCTGAGATTCCGGAAAAAGCTAAAGATGACGCTGTCGCATCACGGCTTTGGGAAGTTTCCGAGAGTTTCACCGAGGCGATTGCTGGATTGGCGTTCCCTCCTTTAGCAACTGCGTCTGCGTGAGAACGGCACTGTTACGAGCATTTGTATGCGGCTGAGAAATTAAGAGCCTATCCGGAAACCGTTTTTGATATTGAAAAGCAGGTGAGCCCCTTTGGTATTTGAGAGTTACCACACTTTCAACTACTCGCAGGGGACTCACCATGGACGGTGCCACCAGCTTCGACCATTTCCGAATGTCTGATGAACTTTGGGAACAGATGAATGCCGTGCTTCCGATATACGAAGATTGCGGCAAGGGCGGTCGCCCGAGAGCCAACCTTCGTGGCGTTGCCGATGCCATCTTCTATCGAATGCGTACTGGGTGTCAATGGAAAGCAATCCCGCGATGTCTCGCCGCGGGCAGCACTGCTCACGCGTACTTTCAAGAGTGGGTGGGCTTCGGCGTTTTCGACGATCTATGGCAACTGGCATTAGAAGTCTATGACGAGTTGGTTGGCCTGGATTGGACATGGCAAAGTGTCGATGGGGCGATGGCGAAAGCTCCGCTCGGTGGTGATGCAACGGGCAAAAACCCGACTGATCGAGGAAAACTCGGGACAAAAAGATCGCTCATGACAGAAGCGGCAGGCATTCCGATTTCGCTCATCGTGGATGGAGCAAACACTCACGACATCAAGCTGTTGCAGGAAACGATTGAGCACTGCCTTGTTCGTTGGCCTCGCGAACACAATGAATTTGATGAGCACATTTGTTTGGACAAAGGCTATCAGTCAGCCTCCATGCACACACTGATCGAAAGCGTCTACCATTACACCGCACATGTGCGATCGCGTGCCGAAGAAAAACGCGAACTCAAGAGACAACGGGGTGAGCGTCCGAGACGCTGGGTAGTTGAACGAACACACAGCTGGCTCAATCGGTTCCGAGCGGTCTTGGTACGCTGGGAGAAAAAGATCGACAACCATGTCGCTGCTCTACAACTAGCATGCGCCTATTTCACATTCAGCAGAGCCGGAGTTTTCGGATAGGCTCTAAAAGTAATCGCCTGACGACAGATCGGCTGCAAGGCCCGGTCGAGCACGACGATTGCACCAAAATCATGCTGAAAAAAGGAGGTTTCGAAGAAAATCCTTGTTCCGGCCAGCCTTCTTGCGTTTCCCATTTGAGGTTCGCTTGTAAGTGTCTCGCTTGAGAAGTGTCATGACAAATCGTCGGGTAAAGCTCATGTTCGACGTCGCGTTCTTTGTTCGGATTCGGCTCGCATCCTCGTGAAGCACTACGTCCAGCACTCAGTGCATCGACTCGATGCCCCAGTGACGACGCACGCAATCTGCAAACTCGCCTAGCGCCGTGACCTTCTTGATTTTGGTTTGCTCAAGCACTATCCATCAGCGTGGGCAAGTGGTTTGATAGAAGAACTTGATGCCCGAGAGGATGACACTCTGGGTTCCCGAGGTGACTTCTAGGTTAACGATTTGGTGTAGCTGATAGGCTCGCACATCGATGATCTGAAAGACTTGGTTCGCCGACCAACGCATACAAGAACGGATGGCCAAAGGCCTAGCTGCACTTCACCGTGCGTTTACACTTTCACAGCTCGACAAGCAGAGCAAGTGATAGGAATGACGCTAGATTCGACGACGAACAGTCCGTTCGCTATGTATCCCGAACAGCGTCAACGGCAGTGCTGCATGCGCTGGACATATCAAAGTTAGTAAACACGATCGAAGGCTGCAGCAAGTGAAGCAAACGGCGATTTACCGCATAGTCAGCGGTAAGAGCTTGCAACTAAAGAGTCACGACCTATTCACCACCCCTTGTTGACCTCGACGAATCCTGGTCACGCTGTTCGACGCGAACGTGCGAAACGACCAGGTGAGCATCCCATCCGTCGTCGAAAGGCGGTGCTGAACGCGCTGGCTGATTCATAGCCAATCTCTTCCGCGATGAGTTCCAGCGACTTCCCGCCGCGACAGAGTGCATCCTTGGCCAGTGCCATTCGCCAGCGAGTCAGGTATTCCATCGGGCCGCAACCGAGTGTTTCGGAAAACCGTGCCGCAAACGCTGTCGTCGGAGAACAGGTTGCAGGAGACGGTCCTGGCGGAAATAGTTCGACCGGAAGCGGCAGTCACGTTGGTAGTGTTGAAGTTGAGCTGTTCCCGGCAGAAGACCGAAACGTCAGTGGCGAGACGATTGCAGCCGCGTGGCGAAAAGAAGCGGGAATCATCCCCGGCACCGAGCAGATGACGATCGAGGCGCAAGGTGGAGGCCCCGCAGGAACCGGAATCGAATTTAATGTGCTGGCAACGCCGGAACATGGAGAGGAACTAGAGGCGATGGTCGAGAGGTGCAAGCTGGAGTTGGCTCGGTTCCCCGGCACTTATGCGATTGCCGATGATGCCTTGCCCGGAAAGTGGGAGTATCGGATGCGTGTTAAGGACGCAGCGGCGGGCCTCGGCGTCAAGACAAGTGATTTAGCCGAAACAGTGCGTGCTGCCTACTACGGCGAAGAGGTGATGCGCGTGCAGCGAGGTCGGCATGACGTACGTATCATGGTCCGTTATCCGCGCGAGGAGCGGGAAAACGAACGCAGTTTTGATGAGATTCGTATTCGCTCCGACGATGGCGTTGAGCGCCCTTTGGCCGAGTTGGCTGATGTGGAGGTCGGCCGAAGTTATTCGGTCATCAATCGAGACGATCAGATGCGCAGCATCACGATATCCTCGAATGTCGACGAAGCGACCGCAAATACAGGCCAGATCGTCCAAACTCTACGAAGCGAAATTGTCCCATCACTCCGTAGAGAATTTCCAAATGTAACCGTTAAGTGGGGAGGGCAGCAGCTTCAAGCCGACGAGTCGGTCGGCAGTTTGTTAACTGGTTTTGGCGTCGCACTGATCGCGATGTTCGTGCTGCTTGCACTGGAATTCAAATCGTATTTTCAGCCATTGATTGTATTCCTGATTATCCCATTTGGCTGTGTAGGAATCATCTGGGGCCACGCGCTACTGGGTATTCCGTTGACTTTGTTCAGCATGTTTGGATTGGTGGCGTTGTCTGGAATTGTCATCAACGATTCGATCGTTCTGGTCGACTTCATCAATCGCCAAGTAAGAGCTGGATCACCGCTGGATGTAGCCTGTCGCGAAGCCGGAGCGAGGCGATTCCGTCCAGTGTTTCTCACGACAATCACCACTGTCTGCGGCTTGCTTCCAATCATGCTAGAGACATCGCGTCAGGCCCAGCTTCTGATCCCCATGGCAGCCAGCATCGTCTTCGGCGAATTGGTCGCTACCGTTTTGGTGCTTTACTTGGTGCCCGTCATCTATTCGATTTACGGTAGTGCGGTAGCCCATTTCTTTCGAATTCCTGAGGGGGAGCCGTAGGTTGCTAGATTTGAATGATCGTGTGCTTCGAATTCGTTTGGCCTCCCCGATCCGTACTCTATGCGAACACAAGGCCTTGTTGAGCTAGGTGCCTTTGCTGTCAACAGGTTACGTCGATCTGCGGAGGTCAAATTTTATCCTTGGACGGCTGCTTCAAGCATCCCAAAGCCCAAAGTGACAGCGACTTCCAAGCCGGCCAAGAAACAAGATCGGATGCGGCTTGCCCACAAATACGATGAACTTCTGAGATCTGGAGTCGTCTCAAATCGAGCTGAATTGGCTCGACACCTTGGTGTGAGTCGGGCGAGAGTCACTCAGGTGCTCAATCGACTCAAGCAAGTGGACTAAGCGAAGTACGCTGCTGCAGCGATCAATGTTGCTGCTGCGACACACGCGTCGTACCTCCATGTTGGTGGATTCCATTTGCGGCGAGGATTCTGCTTGTAGGCTGATCGGACTCCTCTACTGATTCTCTCTCTGATTGATCGAGTCTTTCTTGGTTGAGTTGCTTTTTTCATGGTCGAGTGGGGAAGTGACAAAGCAAGTATGCCTGACACCCTCAGCGGACTCAAGTTTTTGCGCTTGCCAGAGCGACAAACGCGCTTCCAATGCGCTTTTGTCCAGTAGTTTTGAGACGGTGATTCCGGCACGGTTTCATCGAAGCCGTGGCACGACGGTACTGGACCGGTATCGCAAGCGTTCCATAGGAGTCGCACCGCTTACTGAAGCCACAGTTTCAAGCTGGTTGCCAGTCCGTTGCTACCGTCGCGTTCACTCCTGAAACGAAAGGCAAAGACGATAGGTGATTCATTGGCGGCGCATTGCAGTTGCACGGTCATTTCCTTGACACGGTGACCGCAACCGTGGCAACCTATTCGCATCAGTCCCCTTCTCTCACTATGCCACGCCACGAAATCCCAGGTTTCACTCCACGTTCTGTTGCTCAGAAAACCTACAGTCGCTCGAAGTCGTCCTTCATCCGTGATGTCGACGATGCTTTTGAACGCGAAGACGCTGAATTCCTGAGTCACTTTCGTGTGATGCTAAACGACGGGACGGTTATTGAGGGCATTGAGGCAACAAAAGAAAAGGTACTCGCGGTTCAGTCGAAGCAGCCCCGCTGGCACGTTGCAACAGCGTTTCTCGACACCCGATATTGGGACGGGGGATCAGCTGCACAAAGCGATAAACACAGAGTCCAAGAACAGGCAATTGATAAAACTACAAATTACGAAGAGTTAATCGGAATGAAGCACGAGCTATCGCTCGCCACGCAGCGAATCGACACGCAGAGCGAAACGATCAATCGGCTCGAAGGTGATAAGACGTTTCTGCAAACCGAGCTGGAGAATCGTCGTGGCGAGATCGAAAAGCTGCAAGGCTTCTTCGCGAGTGTCGGGGAAGCTGCGGACAGTGCAGCCAAGCTCGCCGCAGGTCGAGAAGAACAGGTGGATACTGTCGCAGCGACGGTCTCACGAAACGCCGCCACGGACGCACGGGGGACCGTGATGGAACGGTATCTGCCAACGTTTCAACAGTTCATTAGCAAGATTCGTCCTTCAAAATAGCAAACACAGCACCCTTCACTGGCTTTCACCCACTAACGGCCAACTATGTCTATTGCCCAAATCAATTCCTCGACGTTTGCCTTCCGAACTGTTCACGTGGGACCGTTCGCATCGTTGCATACTTGTTGAGGCAGACGCTTGGCTGGCTGGATGAGCAGGGGAAACCGAAACGGCAGGACATTCGTATAACTTACCGGGACTTGATCGAGAAAGCCGGAGTGAGTAGGGGAGCGATTGGACCGGCGATCAGAGAAGCCATCGATCGGGGATTTATTGAGTGCAGGCAGCAAGCCTCAAAGAAATCAGCGAACAGTTCTGGACAGTCCGCTGAATACTCACTTCGCTGGGACAGCGACGGCGAGTACACGAGGTCACCAGCCGACTTCAACGGGTTCTTTACTGGTGATGGCAATCGAACGCCAGTGCCGAATCAGTTTTTCGATTCGGTTGTCGCTGTTGAATCACTATCCGTCATCAAAGTCGTAGGCACGGTGATTCGTCAGACCGTCGGCTATCAAAATCAGTTCGGTGGGCGTCGAACGTCACATCCGTTGTCCTATAGCAGTTTGCAACGCCTGGCGAATCTTGGCGACCGTTCAACGCTATCGCTGGCACTTCAGGTCGCCCAAGAACGGGGATTCATTGAATGCGTGGAAACAGGCGAGTTCTCACCGGATCAAACGAAGCAACGAACGGCCAGCTATGGCGTTCGTTGGCTTGCGACAGCCAACTCATCTGCGAACGGTTCAAAAAACCGACCAGAAGTTGAACAGTTCAAAAACCAGACCAGCATCAGTTCAAAATCCCGACCAGAAGATCGGTTCAAAAACCAGACCAGTAAAGAAAAGAAGATTTCAAAAGACAAAACAAAACAACCAGTTGCTGCTTTGTATGACGAGGCTGTGGAACTTCTGGTGAATCAGGGATTTGATGCAAAGTCCTCTCAGAAACTGTCGATCGAGAGGGGACTGGACGTTGTTCAGCGGCAGATCAAATGGATTGATGCTCGTTACCCAGACAATCGAGTTGCGATGTTGCGAAAGGCGATCCAAGACGATTGGCCAATTCCGACTGCTATGGCCGAGCGTCAAAGGAAGGAAGGTCGCAGGAAGAACGAGCAGAAAGTTGAGGAGAGAAATCGAGCGGAAAATGCTGAAATTGCAGAAACGAAAAAGCATCGAGCGGAAAGAAAACGACGGCTGCTGCAGGAGTGGGAATCGGCATCACCAGAACAGCGTGAAAGATGGATTCAAGCAGCGGTCGAATCGGAAACCAGCCAGATGATTGCAGACTTGATTCGGCGTCAGAAAACGACGGATCGCAAACCGCACGTCCAGATATTAGAAGTCATAGCCAAACAGAGAGACTTGCCGCCGGTGTTGACCTGCTAAGACCGCGCTGATTTTGCGACCGGAGGACGCTGTACGGGACGTGTTGGAAACACGAGTCGCATGACTGATTGCGGACCAAGTCAGTTCGCCTCAAGGAAATCGGCCAGCACTTTGACTGACCTGAAAGGTGACCCGCGAGCAGATCGCTCAACAGGTCAGCCAACGGGTCGATGCAATCGAACCCGTTCTTCGCTCGGACAAGCCGAGAACGTTCACCTCGATGAGGGCTCGCGTCGACGGGCTTTGCCCGCGACCGGCGGAGCTTTCGACGACGTTGGCGGAGCAACTGCTTCATCTCCGCCGGTCGCGGCCAACGGCTCGTACCTCGCCTGCGTCCTCGACGCGTCGCCGCACTCCTCTTCGCCAACGTCGGAGACGCTCCACTGATTGGCTACCGCCAATCGGCACCTCTCTCCTCCCCTCATTTCTCCGCAGTCGCAGAAGCTCCTGTGAGCCGTCCTTGATTTGCCCCAGCTACGCGTATGCAAGACGAACAGAAAATCGCCGAACAAGTACCTTCAAAGGTCCTACAGGCGCCGCTCAATTGTCGCCACAACTATTCAGGAAGCGTCGCGTCGACTTCCGCCCACTCATCGTCCGTGAAATCCTCGGGCTGACGCCCAGCAAATTTCCCTTTGAACATCTTACTGCTGCAGCCGAGCTTCACGTCAATCGAGGCTTCGCTGAGTTGCCAGAGCAACTCTTTGAATGCGGCTTCGCCTTCTCCATCACAGTCAGGCATCAAAACAATACGATTGTCACCAGCTTGTTGCGCGAACCGTACCAGTTTGTCGACCTGTGCGTCAGTCGCTCTGTTGCTGCCTAGACCAACAGCGGCAACGCCGAGCGTTTCCATTCGCAACACTTCGTTCATGCCTTCGACAACAATGAGGCCACGTTTCGCGAGAGACTCGCCTACGTACGGGTCTTCGAGGCGACTTGCGTGCCCGCCATACAGTTCCAGCCCCTTATGAAAGCCTTGCACGAATCGATGCTTACCCGGTCGCTTGCCGTCTGGCCGACCATCGCGAATCCACTTCGACCATTTCTCCTCAAATGAAAGATCTCGCCCCGAGTAGCTGACCACTTCGCTACGCTCATTGCGGTGTGTGTAGACGAGGTAACCCTTGCGGAACAACGACCGTCCGTTGCCGGGAATCCAGCCAACACCCCATTTCCCGAGCAACTCAGGCGTCATCCATTTTCGATGCCGCACATACTCGGCCGCTTTGGGGCTCATTTCAGCAACGTCTGTTACGAGATCGTTGTACAGATCGGCAATCTTCTGTGCAGCCTCTTTTTCGTGGCGAACGAGCGGTACATTGTCTGGCTTTGGGGCCGGGGGCAGATCGACCGGTGTGGCCGATTGACTTGCTCTCGTTGCGGCTCGTTGTGTCGCATCAGTCCCACCAGCAATCTCTCTCAACTTTGCAACCGCCGCTTTGAATTCATCGCCTCGAAGTCGTCCGCCTTCAGGTGCACTGCAGTGTTCCAATCCGTGCAAAAGCGTCAGCAGGTTTCCACGCACCCCACACGAATGACAGTAGATTCGGTTGACTGCGTCGTTCATCTTCACTGTCAAGTTGCCGTACTGATTGTCGGCACAGGCGTCGTTGAACACGCATTCCATGCGATGCTCGCCCGAATCCGCTTGAGGAAGCGGTTTTCCGTAGTGACTCAGGACTTCATCGACGGAAGTTCCTTCGATCAAGTCATCAACATCTTTGATGTAGCCGGAGTTTCGATGTTTCATGCAAGCGGAAGTAAGAGGAAAGCATGCTACACTCGTTTCAACCATATGCCAAAAGGAAACCAAACGAAAATTGGTTCGCGTGACATTGAGCTGATGACCGCCATTGATCGTTGTCCGCTGACAGTCGCTCAGCTACGCCTTCTGAGCGAGACATTCGCATCACCGTTTCGCGACGCAGGAAACCTTCGTCGCAGGCTGCGAAATCTAACGCGAGCTGGACTTATAAACTCGTGGCGATACGCAATCGCGTCCGAGGGCCAATCGCCCAAGTATTTCAAACTCAGCCGCGACGGATACCGAATGCTCAACGGAACTAATGCCGCAATGCCACGTAGACGGTACTTTGAAGAAATACGAACTGGCCACCATCACCACACTCAGTGTCTGGCAGAAATGGTTGTTCATTTGATTGTGACAGGTCACAAAGAGGGGATTGTCGTTCGACATTTCGCCCGCGAAAACAGTGTGAAACTGGAAGCAAGCGGTTTCTCACAATTTCCTGATTGTGCGTTCCAATTGGTCACGAAAACTGGGAGGGCTTTCAACTTCGTTGCAGAGTTAGACAACGGAACCGAGAGAATTCGATCCACGAAAGATGTCGAGTCGATTGAGCGAAAAATTCGCGGCTACGATGCCCATCAATCGCAATTCGCTGCGGATGACTCCAAGCGTTATCTTGTGTTGTTTGTTACGACGCGATCTGAAAGCCGCATCGAGCATATCCTTAAAGTCGTCGCTTCAGTGCAGCGAAATCCACAAAGAACGGTGTTCGTTGGGTGTGGACTTCACAAGTTCCTGGACGCCAACCCCATTTCGGATTCCTTATTCCGCGACCATCGTGGCCTACATCGCTGTATGTTGCCACAATCTGGGGCAGGCCAACGAGCTATTGTTCATAAAGTTCTGGCGAGCTAGCCGTTGCCAGCGTATTGACTGGCAGAAAATGATGATTGGGTCTATTCCCTGAGCAGCGGCTAAGTCAATCACAGCGGCCAGCAGTTTGCTCCCGATCCCTCGCCCACGCACGTCGCTGCGGACTGCAATGCCGTAGGATTCAATCACGCTGGCGTACATATCCAGAAACGCTTTGATTTCCTCAATTGCCTTTGCTACGTGATGGAATACCTACCGAAAATAGACCTCGAACAAATCTCAAGTTGGCTCGGGCTCACGCCCTCACTTTGCGACGAGATTCCTGAATGGGAAGGACTGGGATGAACGAGTCGATTCGGATCATTCGCGGCAGGTGAGCTGCGTCGGCACCTAGCTGAGGTTGTCAGCTTGCAGACCACGCTGGGTAAGCCAAGCCTCTACATTGTTTTGATGTTGTCGCTCTTCTCGCACGACGGTCTTACGGCTCTTTTTTGCCGGCCCGCGTGTGACGAATTTCAAGATAAGCCAGTTAAGAAACGCCATGAAGCAACCGCCGAAGCAAAGTAATCCACCGAGCACTTTGGCACCAACGGGTTTCGCGTCGTATCGAACGATGAACGCATCACCAGCGAGATTGACGCCGTTCTCCAGCAATGAAGTTCGCGTCGATGGCTTCACGGGCGTCGAAACGATTCCCGTGAATGTCATCGCTCCGTCCAACTTTCCAGCGTTGGAGTGGTGTTCCTCCAAAATCACGTGAATCAAATCGCCGTCTCGCCACGTTTCGCTAACGACGGGAGTGTAAACCCAGCGGTCCAAGGTCATCCCGGATTCGCGAGTGTACTTCTTCTTTGTTTCGATGATCCACTCGACGCCCCTATCACCCAAGACGACTCCACTGGATTCAAACCAAGTACCGTCCGGCACGCGACCTAGCTGCAAATCAGCAAAGTCAGCCTGCTGCATTCGCGCAGGGCTGGCTCCCAAAACAACGATGGCGATGCCAACGGGAATCGCGAGTAAACCGATAACCAGCCAAAATCGAAAATAGTTAGCCACAGCAAAAGACCCAACGCAAGGTATCGAAAACAAAGTACAAAAACATACGTTTCGATACGTCCCTTCGCTAAATCACGTTTCGTAAACGTCGCGTGGAAGTCAGTCACGGAAACCTTGTCGTCGACAGCACGCAAGCCAATTTCGTCGGTTGCCCCATAGGTTCGACCGCCGCGAATCCCGGCACCGGCCAGCCACATGGAGTAGCCCCATGGGTTGTGGTCACGCCCTTCACCCTGTTCGCTCATCGGCATGCGTCCGAACTCGCCCCCCCAAATCACCAGCGTGTCTTCCATCAACCCGCGCTGTTTCAAATCTTGCAGTAACCCCGCGACCGGCTTGTCGGTTCGACGACAGTATTCTGTGTGATTTTTGTCGACGTTGGAATGTGCGTCCCAGCCATTCGTATCACCAGAATAAAGCTGAACAAACCGCACACCGCTTTCGATCATTCGTCGCGCCAGCAGGCATCGCTCGCCGAAGTCGCGGGTGGCTTTTTGGTCAATGCCATACATCCGCTGCGTCGCCTCGGTCTCCTGCTGGATATCGACAAGCGCCGGAGCCTCCGACTGCATACGAAACGCCAATTCGTAGGCTCTCACCCGCGCGGTCAATCGATCGTCGAAATCACGTGCTTCAAGATGGCGGCGATTGAGAGCATCGATGAGTCCAAGGTCGCGACGTTGTTGAGACGCGCTCACACTGGGTTGTGGTTGCAGATCCAGAATCGGCGATGCCCCCTGTCGCATCGTCACGCCTTGATACGATGCCGGAAGATTGCCATTACCCCATGCGGGCGGTCCTCCTTTTAGACCGCCACCGGGATCGGGCAGGACCACGAACGCTGGCATGTTTTGGTTTTCGGTCCCCAATCCATAAGCAACCCAGCTACCGACACTCGGGTTGCCCATCAGAATGCTGCCGGTGTTCATCTGGTACACCGATTGCGGATGATTCACGCTGTCGCCGTGCATCGAGCGAACGACGCAAATGTCGTCGGCATGCTCGGCGATGTGTGGCAGAAAATCACTGACAGGAAGTCCCGATTGACCTCGAGGTCGAAACTTTCGCACTGGCGCTAGCAACGGGTTTTTCTTGACGTTCCGGCGCGTCATCACGTTACCGAAACTCTCTGGCAACGGCTGCCCGCTGTACTTTGTCAGCGCTGGTTTCGGATCGAAAAGATCAACGTGGCTCGGGCCACCGTGCATGAATAACCAGATCACACGCTTGGCCCGAGGCGCCGCGTGCGTTGGTGGTTGGGCCGCTTCACCGTGCACCATCGACGCATAAGCGAGCATGCCCATCCCACCACCGGCACTGGCAAGAAACTTGCGGCGAGATCGTTGGTTCGACAAATTCATGATCGTTGTTTTGGGCTGATTCATTCAACATTCTCCACTTCGATTCTTCGAGTCATGCTGTAACGCAGGTGCGATTCCATTTCAACTCGGGCGCGATCAGCATCACGGTCGCGAATCGCGTCGACAATCGATTCGTGAGCAAGAATCGCACGTTCGCCTCGCGCTGCGTCATTGCGACAACTTTCTTTTTGTGCGAACGACACGAAACCCGCGAACGCTTCCAGCAAAGCAGGAAACAACGGATTCGCCGAAGCGCGAGCGATCTCTAAATGAAATTCCAGATCCACGACTTGAGCCGCCCTGTCACCACTATTATTCATCGCTTGGCGAAACTGAGTCAGAAGTTCGTCGAGACGTGAAAGCTGCTCGGGGGTGCGTCGACGCGCAGCCAGCGTCGCGGATTGAGACTCCAGTGCAAGTCGCACCTCAAACACCTGATCAAAGGTCTGCTGCCCGCCCATCAACATCAACGGCAACAGGTGGTTCAACGTTCCCGCATCGACCGATTTTACTCGAGTCCGCCGGCCGTGACTGATCTCGACAACGCCGAGACCTCGAAGCATTGAAAGCGCCTCACGAATCGCAATCCGGCTGACACCGAACTCCTCGATCAACGATCGTTCGCTTGGGATCTGAGCGCCCGTTTCCCAGACGCCCGACTGCACATTGCCGAGCATCTGCTGAAATACGGATTGAGTGGATGTTGGGGCATCGACCATTGATCAGGACAACGTGGGTAGCATGGGAACGAAGCGGCACGGCGGACACTTATCATACCAGATGACTATCTAATGGCAAGTAATCTGCATCAATACGCGACATTGCGTTGCCCATCCATTCCGGATTGACTACACTGGTAAGACCTTTTTGCATATTGAACCGGAGAGAGTTGTTGAGTCAAAGTCCCCTATACCGTCACGTTGCCATCATCACGGGTGCCTCCAGCGGCATCGGAGGTGGAGTCGCACGAGAACTGAATGCCGCCGGGATGAGGCTCGTTCTGACAGCTCGCCGAGCGGAGAAACTGGAGGCGCTCGCCGGCGAACTTGGAGATTGCGAAGTCATCGCGATCGACATTGCCGATGAAGCGGCACCACAGCGACTTGTGGCTTGTGCGTTGGAAAAATTCGGGCGGCTTGATGTGGTCTTTAACAGCGCCGGGATCATGCATGCGGGGAAGATTGAGGACGTTGATATTGACGAGATGTGCCGGATGGTACAAGTCAACGTCGAGGCCGCCACGCGCATGGCGTACACGGCGGTCAAGCATTTTCAACAAGCTGGCTCGGGGCATCTGATCAACGTCTCCAGTATTCTGGGCACCAAGGTGCGTCCCGGTACCGGCGTGTACGCGGGAACCAAGTACGCCATCGAAGCGCTCTCGGAAGCGTTGCGAATGGAGGTTGCCAAGACGAACGTCAAAGTGAGAGTGATCGAACCGGGCGTGGTCGAAACCGAATTGCAGAACCACTTCCCCGTGCATCCGAAAGAAGTGCTTGGCATCGCTAACCCATTGCTGCCTGCAGACATCGCTCGCTGTGTCCGCTTCGTGCTTGAGCAACCGGCACACGTTCGCATTCCCGTGATGATGGTGATTCCCGGCGAGCAGGCAATGTAGTGTGTGAGCAAAGCGAGCCATGAGTTTCCTCGGAATCCACTTCATCGATTTGCTTGTGCTGGCTGGCTACTTCAGCCTGATCCTGTACCTCGGCGTGTTTCTGGGCGCGAAGAAGACGAAGAACCTTGGTGATTTCTTTGTTGCTGGTGGACGCTGGGGGCCGCTCGTTTCATTTGTCTTCGTCTTTGCATCGGCAATCGCGGGAAACGAAGCGGTTGTCGTCAGTGGCCAGTCCTACACGAGCGGTTTATCGGGCGTTTGGTACTGGTGGAGTTTCCTGTTTGCGACGCCGGTTTACTATTTGTTCTCGATCTACTATCGCCGCGCTCGCGTCTACAACTTGGCTGAGTTCCTTGAGATGAGGTACAGTCGAGGTGTGGCCGCGTTGTACGCCATCATTGCAACCATCGTCTGCGTCCTGTTCATCGGGATGTTTGTTTTGGCGATTGCAAAGATTCTTGCCGGGTTCACCGAACTTCCGTTGTCCGTCTGTGTGTGGTCCATTTCGGGAGTGGTCGCGGCGTACGTATTCTCCGGAGGAATGATGTCAGCACTGCTGACGGACTTGCTGCAGGGCGTGATGTGCCTGCTGATTCTTGGGTTCGTCATGTTGCCCTTCGTTTGGAGCGCTAGCGGCGGTTACGAAACACTCAAGGCATTGCCCGCTTCGACTTGGGACTTCACCGGCGAAGGCATGACGATGTCGACGGTGATCGCCCTGAATGTTTCGGCATTGGCCGGTGGCATTGCTGCGCCATGGATTTACAACTGGATTGCGGTCTCCAAAGACGAGCGAACCGCGACACAATGCGCGTGGGGCCACCTTTGGAAACGCATTGTGACCTTGCTTTTTGCTGTCTACGGCATTCTGTTCGCGACACTCGTGCCCGAAATGTCCGATCCGGAACTCGCGTGGGGTATCGTCATGAAGCAGGTGCTGCCGATCGGTATCGGGGTCGTAGGGATGATGATAGCCAGCTTCTTTGCGGCTGCCATGTCTTCTGCAGACACTTATGCGACGACGTCATCCGCGCTTTCGATTGACTACCTGTATCGCAAAGTCCTCTCACCGGGGAAAACTCCGGAGCACTATTTGATGGCCGCCCGTTGCTGGGCCGTTGCATCAATTCTGGTCGCCGCAGCGTCGACGTTTTGGTTCGACAACATCAAAGACTACGTCAAGCTATGCATGGCATTACTTTCGTTTCTTGGAATCCCGATCTACTTCGGCGTGGTGTGGCGGCGAGCAAACACGACCGGCATGTGGTTGTCACTGATCCTCGGCATCGCATCACATCAGATCATTTACCGCCTGATGACTGGCGAAGGTCGCTACTTTGCTGACGCCGACGCAGCGTTTGCAACCAGCGTTTTTGTGCCGACAATACTATCGCTGGCCGGCATGTATTTTGGCTGCCTGTTTGGATCGATTCAGCCGAAGCAGCAACTCGATCGGTTTTACGCGACAATGAACACGCCGATCGGCCAAGAAGATCGACTTGTTGCGGCCGGAATCCGGTTGCCAGCACTTGTCGACGCTGGACTGGCCGATGACTTGCACGAACGAATCGACGAGACAGAATTGAATCGGATCACCGAAACCGATTCGCGCGACAAGTGGTTTGGCGCCGACAGCAACATTGAACTTGCCCGCGCGTCGTTTCCCGGTTGGTACAGTCGTGGATTCGTGATGGTAACGGCAAGTTGCGTCGGGCTAGTCGCCGGAACATGGCTGCTCACGCGAATCCTGTTCGTCTGGAATCCGTAGATCAAGTCGCTGACGGTTTCTTGCGCTAACTCACACTTCAACAACCTGTCTGTTTCATCCCCAATCGACATCAATGTCTTCCCGAGATCTTTCCATGTTGCAACGAGTACTCCTGATCGCCTTCCTGCTATCAACGTCGTCTTTGTTTGCCGACGAACTTGTCGTTCACTCCTTCAAGCGGCAACAGCTCTCTGAGACTTATTTCTCCGAAGGCGCGAACGCCGCTGATGTGAATGGCGATGGTGTCGCGGATGTGGTTTACGGGCCGTATTGGTTTGAAGGTCCGAAATTCACAGCAAAGCACGAGATCTACAAGCCGGTTCCGCAGAATAGAGATCGGTATGCGGACAACTTTTTTAGTTGGCTATACGACTTCAACGGTGATGGACGCAAAGATGTCTTCGTAGTTGGCTTTCCCGGAACCCCTGCGTATGTCTACGAGAATCCCGGCGAAGACGGTTTCGACAAGCATTGGCCCAAACATCAGGTGTTCGATTGGGTTTCTAACGAATCACCGCAGTTGATCAACATCGTTGGCGATGAAAAGCCGGAACTGGTTTGCACACGAGACGGCTTCTTTGGGTTTGCAACGATCGACTGGGAGCATCCGTTTGAGTCGTGGGAGTTTCATCCAATCTCGGAACAGATCACGGCGAAAAAGTTCGGGCACGGGCTGGGTGTCGGCGATGTCAATGGCGATGGTCGGATCGACCTGATTCACTCCAATGGCTGGTTTGAACAACCGCTGACGCATCAATTGACGTCGCGTTGGATGCCGCACACGGTTTCGTTCACCGAAGGTTACGGTGGCGCCGAAATGTACGCTTACGACGTCGATGGAGACGGCGACAACGACATCATCACCAGCCATCGAGCTCATGAGTTTGGTCTCGGCTGGTACGAACAAGTCAACGATGGTGACAAGAACGAGCCGACATTCAAACACCACTTGATCATGGGCGAGCACCCATCGGAGAACAAATACGGCGTGGTGTTTAGCGAACTGCATTCGCTCGCGCTGGCCGACATGGATGGCGACGGGCTGAAAGATATCGTTACCGGAAAGACGTATTGGTCGCATCATCGCCAGAGTCCTCAGTGGGATGCCGGCGCGGTTGTGTATTGGTTCAAACTGGTTCGCGGAAACGACGGCGTAGACTGGATTCCTTATAAGGCTGACGGCGAAGCAGGCATCGGTCGGCAGGTGTCCATCGTCGACGTCAACAACGACAAGCAGCCGGACATCGTGGTCGGCGGCATGTTGGGAACGCATGTGTTGACGCATCAGGTGAAACCCGTCAGTGAAAAAGAGTTCGCGGCCGCTCAGCCGAAGCTCTACACGGGGCCAAAGTTGCCAAAGGTCGAAGGTGCTGAAGCGTTGCGTGGACCGAAGTCGAAGATCGACGCAAAAACGGGGCGTGTTGCCGGATCAATCGAAGGCGAAACGCTGGCCGGCAAAGCAACCGGTGGCAGCGCGAAAGCTCAGGATATGTCGAGGTTTCGTGGCGATCGGTGGAGCAACAAGTCGCAACTTTGGTGGACGGGTGCGAAACCTGCCGACAAACTCGCGCTGCCGTTGCCGAATTTCACGGGCACGGTCGATGTCGAAGTTGTGCTCACCTGCGCCCGCGATTATGGCATCGTGCAGTTATCGTTGGACGACAAACCGCTTGGCCCACCGATCGATCTTTATCACACCGACGTTGTCACCACTGGAGTCCTTTCGTTTCCGGGGATCGCTGTCGAGGGAAAGAAGCACACATTGAACGTGCAAATGGTTGGTGCGAATCCCAAAGCCGCAAAGGCCTATATGTTCGCGATCGACTACCTTCGGATCAAAAAAGCGGACGGTAGTTTTGTGGCTGGAACAGCCGTCAGGGCAAAGCCGGTCGCCTCCATCGCCAACTTCAAAGCCAAGTCGACGGATGGTCGCGAGCTGAATCTGGATTTTGAAACCGGCACGTTGGCCGATTGGATTGCCGAAGGAAACGCGTGGGAAGGCCAACCGGTCAAAGGTGACACCGTTTTCGCTCGACGCCAAGACATGCGCAGCAACCACGAAGGCGACTATTGGATCGGCGGTTATGAAAAACTGGGTGACAAGGGTACGGGGACACTGACGTCCGCGCCGTTTGTCGTCGATCACCGCTACGCCACCTTCCTGACCAACGGAGGCGACAGCGAAAAAACACGTGTCGAACTGGTTCGCAAAGGCACTGGCAAAGCGGTTTACACAATGATCGGCACCAAAAGCGAAACGATGCGGCGGATCACAGTCGACTTGCGTCCGCACATGGGGCGGGAAATCATGGTGCGACTGGTCGACTCGCACACCGGCGGCTGGGGGCACCTCAACTTCGACCATTTTCGACTGCACGATGCAAAGCCGTCGGACATCACGCCGATGAAGATTGCTTTGAAGGCAGACGAGTATCCGCACGCGGGCTTGTCAGCTGAAGATGCTGCGGACGCAATGAAACTTCCCGAAGGGTTTTCAGTCACGGTCGGTGCGGCCGAACCGCAGGTGCAGCAACCGATCGCGATGGCGATCGACGATCGAGGCCGCGTCTGGATCGCAGAAGCGTACGAGTACCCGATTCGAGCGAAAGGCGACAAGGGAAGCGATCGCATCTTGATCTTTGAAGACACCGATGGAGATGGATCGCTTGACAATCGCAAGGTGTTCGCCGAAGGACTGAATTTGGTCAGCGGTTTGGAAGTCGGCTTCGGCGGCGTGTGGGTCGGAGCGGCACCGTACTTGATGTTCATTCCCGACCGTGATGGCGACGACAAACCGGATTCCGCACCAGAGATTTTGCTGGACGGTTGGGGTTATGAAGACACGCATGAAACGTTGAATGCGTTCATCTGGGGGCCGGACGGCTGGTTGTACGGTTGCCACGGCGTGTTCACTCATTCCAAAGTCGGCAAGCCGGGAACCCCGGATGCCGAGCGCGTTCCATTGAATTGTGCGGTTTGGCGATACCATCCGCTCAGACACGAGTTCGACGTGTTTGCTCACGGCACAAGCAATCCGTGGGGCGTCGACTTCAACGATCACGGGCAAGCGTTCATCACGGCCTGCGTGATTCCTCACTTGTATCACATCATTGACGGAGCACGTTATCAGCGGCAGGGTGGCCGGCACTTCAATCCATTCACCTATCGTGACATTCCGACGATCGCGGATCACTTGCACTATCTTGGTGCAACGCCACACGGGGGCAATAGCAAGTCCGACGCAGCCGGAGGCGGTCATGCTCATGCCGGCGCGATGATCTACTTGGGAGGAAAATGGCCCGAGAAGTATCGCAATCAGTTGTTCATGAACAACATCCACGGCCAGCGTTTGAACATGGATGTTCTGAAGCCAAACGGTTCCGGCTACGTTGGCAGCCACGGCCCGGATTTTCTGATGACGGGCGATCAGGCGTCGCAAATTCTGAACATTCGCTACGGCCCGGACGGGAATGCGTGGATGATCGATTGGTACGACATGCAGGCGTGTCATCGCCGGGAAGCCGAAATCCACGACCGAACGAATGGGCGAATCTACAAAGTCAGCTACGGCAAGTCGGATGGCTCCGCACCGGCGACGTCGCTTGCTTCGATGAGCGATCTGGATTTGTCCAAACTGGTTCTGCACACAAACGATTGGTTCGTTCGCCACTCGCGTCGAAACTTGCAGGAGCGATCCTCCGCGCGGTCGATTGATACCGCTGCGATCGCTTACTTGCACGATGTCCTTGCCAATAATTCCGACGACACCCGTCGATTGCGAGCCGCTTGGTCGTTGCATGTCATCGGTGCGTTGTCCAACAAGAACATTGAATCGATGCTCGGTGATGCAAGTCCCTATGTTCGCGGCTGGGCCATACAGTTGGCGATGGAGCAGCAGGGAGACGCATCGCCGTTTCTAAAGAAATTTGTCGAGCTTGCACGAGCTGACGACTCGCAAGTCGTTCGCCTTTACCTTGCGTCTGCCGCACAGAACCTTCCGCTCAACGACCGATGGGAACTGCTCAGCGCACTCACAAGTCACGCCGAGGACGCCAGCGACCACAACCTGCCGCTGTTGTACTGGTATGCCGCCGAACCACTGGCCCTCCAAGACACGGCCAAAGCGCTCGGATTGGCAATGTCCGCTGGCGAGAGCATTCCGCTGCTGCGTGAGTTCATGCTGCGTCGTATCGGCAGCGGTGGCGCTGATGCAGCGATGACCGCATTGGTGGACGGACTTGGCCGCGCAAAGACGCCGAACCTGCAACTCACTTTCCTTAGCGCTATCCGATCGGCACTGGCCGGACAACGACAGGTGAAAGCGCCAAAGCATTGGTCTGAAGTTTCCGCCGGGCTGTTGAAAAGCCGCCATGCCGACGTACGTTTACAGGCAACGGCTCTCGGCGTGACCTTCGGTGACAAAGCTGCCTTTGCTGCAATGCGTTCGCAAATCGAAGACACCTCCGGCGAAGCCAAAGTTCGACTCGTCGCCCTGAACTCACTGCTGGACGCCGGCGATCCCGGACTCGTTCCAACTCTACGATCTTTATTGGCAATTGACGGCCCGCTGCGAGAAGCCGCGATCGGTGGACTTGCGCAGTACGATGATCCGTCCGTCGCATCGGTGCTGCTGAAGTCGTATGCGGATTTCACCCCCGACCAGCGACGGATGGCACTTGGCACCTTGTGTGCTCGCGCATCATCCGGCGTGACTTTGTTGAAAGCGATCGAATCGAAGCAAATTGCCGGCACCGATTTGACGGCAGATCTTGTGCGTCAGTTGCAGTTTTTGAAAAACAAGAACATCGACACGTTGCTGCAAGATGTTTGGGGCACAGCTCGAGAGTCGGCAGCCGACAAACTGAAAATGATCGCGGACATGAAAACACTCGTCACGTCCGACAAGCATCCACCGGCAGATGCGGAACTCGGACGCGCGATTTTTGCTAAGACCTGCATGAAGTGTCACGTCCTGTACGGAGCCGGCTTCAAAATCGGACCAGACCTGACGGGATCGAATCGATCCAACATCGACTACCTGCTCAGCAACATTGTCGATCCCAGCTCTGTGATGGCCAAAGAGTACTTGCCGACGACACTGCTGACCGCTGACGGACGACTCGTCAGTGGGCTGATCAAGGCAGAAGACGACAATAGCATCACGCTTCAAACCTCAGACCGAAAAGTCATCATTCCGAAGGATGAAGTCGACGAGCGTGTTGAAGGCACCAAGTCGATGATGCCCGACGATCAGCTCAAGCAGTTCAGCCCGCACGAAGTTCGTTCGCTGATCGCCTACCTTCAAGGCAAACAGCAAACGCCGATGCTGGCCAACACCGAGAACGCAGCCACGATATTTAATGGTCGCGACTTGACGGGTTGGAGCGGCACTGAAGGATTATGGTCGGTCGAAAATGGAGAACTCGTCGGGCGCACCGATGGGCTGAAACGCAACGAATGGATTGTCAGCGACTTGTCTGCCGAAGATTTCCACCTGACGCTCGAAGTGAAGCTTGTCGACAACGCCGGCAACAGTGGCATTCAATTTCGCAGCAAGGCGCACAAAGGCGAAGTCAGTGGTTATCAAGCGGATGTCGGCAAAGGTTGGTGGGGCAAGCTCTACGAAGAACACGGCCGCGCGCTGTTGTGGGACAAGTCGGGCGAACAGCATGTGACGCTTGGCGACTGGAACAAGTACGAAGTCATCGCCAACGGGCATCACATCATCACAAAGATCAACGGCAAGACTTGCGTCGATCTCGATGACCCCGAAGGAACCCACCGAGGCATCATCGCCTTTCAACTTCACAGCGGCGGAAAAACCGAAGTCCGATTCCGGAATATTCAACTGGAAGTGTTCGCAATAGAACGACATGAGGAAAACGAATGAGGATCATTTTCATTGTTATTGCAGCCTGTGCACTGTGCCTGCCATCGCTTCGTGGTGCGGAACCATTTCTGGACAAGACCGACCTCTTTACAGCGAAGCAGGCTGGGTACGAGACGTTTCGTATTCCCGGTGTCGTCGTGACGAAGTCAGGAACGATCCTCGCCTACTGCGAAGCACGACGCGGGAGCCGGTCCGACTGGGCTGACATCGAGATCCTGCTGACACGGAGCACCAACGGTGGTCGCACATGGTCGCCACCGCAGCGGATCGCAGACTCCGGAAAAGACACGGTGAACAACGCCGTGGCGATTGTTGACCGCGAATCGGGCCGAATCCATTTCTTGTACTGTATCAACTATCACACCTGCTATTACATGTTCAGCGACGATGACGCGGCGACGTTTAGCAAACCACGCGAAATCACGTCGGACGTTGAACCGCTGCGGAAGCATTACGATTGGAAGGTCATCGCAACCGGACCGGGGCACGGAATTCAACTGCGCAACGGACGATTGCTTGTGCCTATTTGGATGTCGAAGGAGCTGAAGCATCATCGCCCATCAGCGGTCTCCGTCCTTTACAGCGACGACCACGGCAAGACATGGTTGACCGGAGACATCGTCTGCCAGCATCCCGATCCGCTCATCAATCCCAGCGAAACCATTGCGACGCAGCTTTCCGATGATCGTGTCTTGCTGAACATCCGCAGTGAGAATCGAAACTACCGCCGCGCTCTGTCAATCAGCGACGACGGCGCGACTAATTGGTCTGTCGTGAAATTCGACGAAGAGCTCTTTGAACCGATCTGCATGGCGGCGATCATCCAGCTACCAAAACCATTCGCGACGAACGACGGAACGTTCATCTTCAGCAATCCGGACAGTTCGTCGAACCCCGCTTTTCACGGAAAAAACCGATTTCGTCACCGCGAAAACGTCACCATTCGGCTGAGCACAGACGATTGCCAAACTTGGCCTGTTTCACGTGTGTTACAGCCGGGGATTAGTGGATACTCTGATCTGGCTGTCGCCTCGGACGGAACGATCTACTGTCTTTACGAGCGAGGCGGAGATGATGGTTTTGCCCACAAACATTTGACCATGGCGCGCTTCAATCGCGAATGGATTGAAGCACCGGTCGCCCCTTGAGGTTCACGATGAATTACAGCAGTTCCTACTGACTCGCGGCCGCAGAGGATGTCTTTCGGACAGTGTGAGCTGTTGCCCGCGAGCCCAACCTTTTCACGACTTAATAGGTTCACTGTAGCCGTCGATCTGATGTCGTTGAGAAGAATCGTGAACTTCGCGGAGTATCGTCACTGGAATGACTCGTCAACAGAGACAAAGTGAGTGGGCACACAATCGAATTGCACTGATCTAACAAAGAAGCACATCCGGAGTTTCGCAATGCGACTGGCTGCCTTGATCCCGTTCCTACTGTTCGGCACGGTCGCTCGTGCAAATGATTTGGTCGTGGTCGCGACGTTTGAATCTGGCGGTCTCTACTGGAAGGCCGAATTCGGCAGTCACCAGTTGCCTTGCGAGTTGCGATACCGCATCAAGGGAACAAAAGAATGGCGAGAAGGTTTTCCGCTTTGGTTCGATTCGCGAGATCATTCGTGGGATGGGGAATACCGAGGCAGCATCGTTCATCTTCGGCCCGGAACAGAGTACGAAGCTGAGGTTCGTACGGACCGAGAATCCGCTCGTGCGACGTTCTCCACATGGCAGGAATCGTTTCCTTCACAACCTCCCCAGATCCTGCCAAATGAGAGTACGGCACCGCTTCTTATTCGCGACTCTGGATCACCAGACGCGTGGAACATCTATCAGCCGGAATCCGGTACAACGGCAACAATTGATGTTGAGAACAGACACGAAAACTGCATTCGCATCGAAGACGCATCGCACATCATTCTGCGTGGACTGACGTTGCGCGGTGCTTCGCGCCATGCCATCGAGCTTGTTGGTGACGTACACGATATCGTCATCGAAGATTGTGATATCAGCGGCTGGGGCAGCGTTGAACCTGATGGCTGGGGACGCAACTACGATTCAGCCCTCTTTAGCCGCAGCCGAACGCTGGAACGAGTCATCGTCCAACGCAACAACATTCACCATCCGCGCGGAGATTCCAACAACTGGGCCGAACATCGGCCAACACCGCGCGATCCCGACAATCGGCACCCGGGCGGACCGCAGGCAATCACATTCATGCAAAGTCGGGGCAACCACGTTTTTCGACACAATCGCGTCTGGTCCGACGACGACCATCAGTTCAACGACATTTTCGGCGCGTCGGCGAACTACAGCACGGTGGGCTTTCCCAACGGTGACTCCGACATCTACGGAAACCGCCTTAGCCACTGCTGGGATGACGCGATTGAATCAGAGGGAGCGAACCGAAATGTGCGCATCTGGAATAATCACATCGACAAGAGCTTCGTTGCTGTGGCGACGGCGACCACGTCTGTTGGACCACTCTATGTCTGGCGAAATGTGGTCGGCGAATCGCGCCGCAGCGATATCGGCAACTCAGATGAGATCAAGCGAGGTGGGTTTCTGAAGACCAGTGACCGCATGGGTGGCGGCAGAATCTATGTGTTTCATAACACGCTTCTTCAACCGCCACCTCCTGACAGATTCCGCAACACGCTCGGATGTCAGATCGGTATGGGGCACGGAGGGAATATGTCGAACATTTTCAGCCGTAACAATATCTTGCACACTTCGGCGAAGGGTGGTCCGTTCAATGATCGACAACGCGATCCGCAGGGCGACTACGACTATGATCTGTACAACGGACGGCTGCTGATTTCGTCTCACGAGCGTCACGGGATTGCTGGGCTTCCGCGATACGAGTCGCTGGTTGCCAACAACGACAAGGCCAGGTTACGTCTCCCGCTGCCTCAGGTACCAATACAGGACAGCCCGGCTGTTGATGCTGGAATACGGTTGCCAAACTTTAATGACAACTACGTCGGAAACGCACCCGACATCGGGGCACACGAGCGCTCCATCGAACTGACGATTCAAAGATCGATCATCATCGAAGGTGATTCCCACTGGGACTGGACACAAGCGCGGACGACAATGGCACTGCACCAGCAGCAGCCATTCTTTCTGACCACGATGTCACGCACGGCGAAGGTGGGGGCTCATGGTTATCACGACGTGTTCGCAGTCTTTGCGGATCGATCGGCGACACGGTGGAGTTCGCCGCAGCCAATACCGTCGCTTCGTCGGACACGCCGTGACGATGGGTACGAAGTGGTTGCCGGTGATCTGAGTCCGATTTGGCATCCACCAACCGGAAAGGTCTTGATTACCGGGAAGACGTTCAACTTTGCCGATGGTTCCAAAGAAGACATCCTTCGTGAAAAAGTGTCGTATTGTGTTTTCGATCCGACGACGAGAGAGTTCGGTCCGCTACGAATCTTGGATTTGCCAGAGAAGGATCGTGCTGGCTCCCCAATGATTGCTCCAAACGCCGGATGTCATCAGCAGGTAGTTCTCGATGACGGAAATGTGCTGTTGCCTATTCGTTACCAGCGAAGCAGGACCAAACGTAACTACACATCTGTTGTGGCCAAATGTGAGTTCGACGGCGAAACCCTGCGCTATATCGAACATGGATCGGAGCATTCCGTGCCAACTCGCCGCGGCTTGTACGAGCCATCGGTCGTCGAGCACAACGGTGCGTTCTTCTTGACGCTCCGAGCCGACGACGGCGCATGGGTTGCAAAGAGTTCTGATGGCATCAACTTTTCGACGCACGTTCCGTGGAGGTTTGACGACGGCAAGAAACTCGGATGCTACAACACCCAACAGCACTGGGTGACGTTGGATAATCGACTCTATCTGGTCTACACGCGCAAAGGCGCTGACAATGACCACATCATGAGACACAGAGCACCGCTGTTTATCGGCAAAGTCGAACCGAAACGAATGGTCGTGCTGCGAAAAACCGAACAGATTGTCGTGCGGGAGAATCACGCGACTCTTGGCAATTCCGGAATCTGCAGAATCAGCGACAACGAATCGTGGATCACTGTCGCAGAAGGACGTGTCAGCTATGGTCAGCGAAAGGGTGAGAACAATCGAGTCATTCTAGCCAAACTGCGCCCCGCCAACTGATCGCTGCGAGCGCCACTCGGTGTTCCTCATTGTAAATCGATGTTCAGACCGACGACACTGATCCGAACATAACGCCATGAGACTGGGATGCCAAGAAAGCTGTGAACCTACTCAGTTCTGGTGAAACGACTCCGAGACGAAGCTTAACACGGTGGGGAGCGCGGATCGCCAGTAGCTCCAGCGGTGTCCGCCGTCGCGCACTCGATATTCGTGAGGGATTTCGCGTTTTCGCATCGCGATATGAACCAGCGAATTACCTTCGTATAGAAAGTCGTCGTCTCCACAGTCGATGTACCAACGGACGCTCTTGATGTCGTCGGCAGGTAGGTTCTCCACTAGTTGCAATGCGCTGTGCTGTTTCACATATTCCTCGATCTTTTCGTCCGCGACTGGCTCAAACTTCACGTCAGGCTCGTTGCGTCGAGGCCGGTTGTATCGCCGCTTGGCGTCTTCAAGATTCAGAGGGCCGGTGCTGGCGCTGAGCGGGCAAGCGGAAGAAAACATTTCGGGGTGGTGCAGAGCGTACATGAACGAACCGCCTCCGCCCATCGAAAGACCGCCCACTGCGCGATAGCGTTTGTCGGATTTGACGCGATAGGTTTTTTCGATGTGCGGAATCAATTCCTTGAAGAAAAAGTCTTCGTAGTTCCAGCCACCTCGAATGTCATTGAAGTAACCGCGGCGGCCCGTATTGGCGTCTGGCATGACAATCACCATCGGCGTCGCTGTTCCATCAGCGATTGCTTTGTCCGCGATATGCTGAACTTCGCCGAATTGCACCCAGCCGGTTTGATCATCCCCGCCACCGTGCAACAAATACAGAACAGGGTAACTTCGCTGCGACGTCTGATAGCTGGGCGGTAAATAGATCGCATAGTTTCGTTCACCGCCGAGGATTTCGCTGGGAAGCGTCTTGGTATCGTGAACAACGCTGTGATGCGATGCCTGAGCATATGCGAGGTTCGGCGAAAGGAACGCGGTCGCAACGAATAAAGTAGAAAGTGCTTTCATCATGTTTAACATTCACTTGTTCCTGCACCACGACATTCGCTGTGCAAAGTCTTTTTGAAATTCGGACCGCCATCGGCTGACAGTCTCACGGTGGTCCATTTTAGCCTGATCGTCACGATACCAACCATCAGCGGCTCGAACAAATTGTCCTCCCCAGCCGGGCTTTGCCGGATCGGCCGGGTCGTTGTGACCTTGAGGAAGGAAGAAGAACCACGACGGTGTATCGCCTTCTTTCATGCAGCCATGCGGATTGGGGCTGGTCCACGTTTTGGTTGGGTACAGTGCTCCCAGCGGTCCAGTTGAATGCACGTTCGCGTCGATCCACTGGCGTGACGTCAGCGCTTCGTCGCCGGTCAAGTACATACCGCGAAACGAAGCGTTTCTCTTGTCCGTTCCCTTCTTCGCCCTGCTCAGGATGTAGTACATCCCCGGAAACTCGGACAGCATCCAGTCAGCAATGCCATCTTGATCAGCGATGTCGTACACTCGAAAACGCTTGACGAATTCAGCCAAACCATCCGCGCCGCGGTCCTGTCGCACACGCCAAAGCGCCTGCGCCAAATCCGTTTGGCCACCCCAAATCGTGATATTCAACGGTTGGTCGATTGATCCCGTGTCGATGCGCTCAATCAGAAATGTTGACCCCTCAGTGTCGTGTCCTTTACCGATATGTTCCAGCCCACGTTGCGGATTGCCGGACCGGATAACACCGAGAATCGACTTGGTTTCGGGCCAGCCTTTGGCATGCCGAGCAAGGTTTTCGCGAACGTTTCCGTAGGCAGACACGATTTCGCGAATCAACTCGGGCTTTGTTGTCGCAACCTTTAACTCGCCGGGAGTCCCCGATGCGGAAGCGACAAGCCCTTCGACCTGAAACTCGTTGCAGTAAACCATCAACCGTATGAGCGACTGTTGGTCATCCGGGTCTCCACCGATATCCGTCAGCACAAACAAACGCGGACGATCGTCCTCGCCAACCGAAGCGGATTCAAAGCAGATCAACAACATGAAAATCAAAGCAAATTGAAATTTCAAAACATTTACTCCGGAAGCGAAGCTTTCACCGGCTTCAAAGTTTTCGCCATATCGACGGGATTCGCCGGCGGACGAACATAGCTGACATCACAAACAGAATACTGATCATTGTTCAGAATTGGAAACCGCCTGCGATGATCCGTCGAGTTCTTCAGTGCATCACGTGCGGTTTCGGATGCTGATTGGGCGAGTCGCTTGATGCTTTGGAGCGAATATACTTAAGCTCATAGCATAAATACTCACCGCAGTCGCTACGACCTACCAAACACAACGACGGTGGCGAAACGAACTCGTACGTTTTCCGTCCAAGTAGTCATCAAATATTCAGAGCGCTCTGTCAGCTCTATTTACAAGGCACATCCAGACCATGGTTGTTCAACAGCTTAAAGCGTGCATTGTCATTTTATTGATGGCGACTGTGGTGCCAGTGGCACAAGGAGCCAACAATGAGGTGAACAACTTCTCGCGAGATGGCAAATTCGCTAAGAAGCACGGCGTTTTCGAGATAGCTCTCAGGTCAGATTCGAAGCTGCCAAACCCCTTTGATGTTCCAGTCAAAGTAACCTTTACACCTCCGTCAGGTGCTGCCGCTGCAAAGACGGTAGATGGATTTTTTGATGGGGAGGGAACCTGGCGCGCTCGCGTGTATGTGAATGAGGTTGGTAGTTGGAAATGGTCTACCAGATGTGAGCAAGATTCACAGCTTAATGCTCAGTCGGGCGAGTTTGACGTAGCTGATTCTGATCTCAGAGGGCGCCTGCTTGTTCATCCTCGGAACCAGCGCCATTGGATAACAGAAGACGGACGGTGGTTTCTCAATCTCAATGACACGGCCTACTTTCTTTTGCTTGGCAAGGACCATGGAGGAAATGTGGTGCCGACGGATGATTTCCGAGACTACGTCCGTGACTTGTCGACAGTTGGCATCACTTCTGTGCGAACCAATTTGCTGACACATCCGAATGGCCCCTGGGATAACCTTTTTGGCGAGAACATCGACGGGAAACACACTCGTTTGAATCTCAAGAATATGCGTCGCGCTGATGAGCGTCTGGAGTGGATGCTAAACTAACATCCCGAGATCTACGTGCAACTGATTCTGTTTCCGCTTGCGCAAAGATGGGGGACAGACGAAGACTTCTGGCATCGACTGTCGGGCCAGGAAAAGCAACGAATCCTCCGCTATCTCGTCGCCCGTTACGCTGCCTACCCTCAAGTTTTTTGGTTGGTCGTCTACGATTGTCACTATGGAGAAAGGTTTCCTCGCAACACGGCCTTTGTACGCGAAGCAGGGAGCTACCTCTGGAAGCATGACCCATGGCAGCATCCGCGCTCGACGGGGCCGAACCGAAATGCAGGGTTTCTGTTTTCCGAAGAGGAATGGGCTACCTATATCCATTTGGAAGACGAACATGACCTGAGTGCGACAGAGTTCAAGAAATTCGAAAAGTTTGGAAAGCCAATCTTCCTTGGTGAGGACCGCTACGAACAGGACCATGGTCGGGACCGCGACCCGAGCGACATGCGTTATTGGCAGCGCCGACTTTTCTGGTCCTGGCTCTTATCAGGAGGCTCGGCCAACTACGGAGGAAGGTGGCTCAGCGTACATCCATATCGACAGACCGGAAAACGGGAGTTTTTTGTCGATATACGAAAACTCCGATTCGGTCAGCAGCTTACGGGGCTTGACTCTGTGATTCACATTTCCAGATTCCTCGGTTCCAACAACATCGAATTGTGCAGTTTTCAGGCGGATGACTCACTTGTGCAGGATTCGAAAATTAAGCACGGCATCGACGCACCAAAGCTGGCTCGCCGGCAGTTCAAAGAATTTCTCGTCTATCATCCGAGCGCCAAAGGAACCGGGCAGCATGCAACGAGAAATCGTGACTATACCGCTGCGGTATCAATCGACCTACGAAAGGCATCCGGCGATTTGACAGTGCAGTGGTTGCGGTGCCATGATGGCACTATCCGCGAAGCCCCAGCGATATCGGGCAGAGGTGTTCGTGAGTTGACCGCTCCATGGTCTGGAGAGGATGTCGTGTTACGGCTTATTGAGTCTCAATGACCTACTGCGACCGTCCGGTAGTTTCATCGAAACTGCAACTCAGTGCTTGGGCGACCAAGTGAACAAGCACAAGCGAGAATCGTCGGGCTGCAATTGCGCCGGCGCCCACGCTTTCATCTTGATCGCTTCGCCGCCTACCGACTGCTCCGCATGCCATCGAGGCTGGGTTGATTCCGAGATCAACATACTTCCCAGATCGTCCGCTGAGATTTAACTCAGGATTCCACGTGCATGCGCAGCGCTTCGTACGAGATTGGGCAGATTTTCGGGCCAGCTTCTTTGCCCATGATCTCGAAGACTTCGTCCAGCGAAAGCTGCCTCTTGCGGTAGGGTCGCTTCGCGGCAAGTGCGTCAAAGATATCGGCGACACACATCGCCTTGGCTTCGAGCGACAATTCTCGGTCGGTCAGTCCAAGGCTGTATCCGCTGCCATCGAGTTTCTCATGGTGTGCGGCTGCTTCGTTGGCGAAAGATCGAAAACAAGGCACGAAGTTCAGAATTTGCCGCGTGTGATCGACATGCCTGCGCATCTGAGCGAACTCGTCGTCGTTCAGTCCGCCGGGTTTGTCGAGAATCAAATTCGTGACACCAAGGGCATCATCACGTCAATGATCAGCAGATCAAAGGTCAATCCGTCGATTTTTCGGCGGGCTTCCAACGCATCGGCTGCAACGGACACGCGAAACCCGTTCTCATGCTAAAACCGCGAAAGTAAATCGCGAATACGCCGGACGTCATCAACCACGAGAACGTGTGCCGCATCATCATCGATGATGAAATTCATTTACTTCATCAATCAGCGCGTTCATCCTGAAACTTCGCTTTGGATTTAAACGATGCACTTTTTCTGAGCTCCATAATTCGCTCCTGCCCTTCTTTGTCGACTAGGTTGGTCAAAAATGTGTGGATCGCGATTTCATCAGCTTCCGACATGTTGATTGTTGCTTCGCTGATTCTCTGCGATTGAATCTCTGACAATTGAAGGGCGAGATTGCGGCCTTTTTGGGTTGGGTACAAAAGTCTTTGGCGACGGTCGTCTGGTCTCGGTTGCTGGACAATATGACCAGAGGAGACCAATTGGCGCAGAACCCTTCCGAAACTTTGTTTGGTAGTATCCAAAATCTCAAGCAAATGCGCCACGGTTTGACCGGGTTGTCTGTTGACGCAATGCAGCACACGGTGATGAACGCGACCAAAACCGTAGTCTTTCAAAATTTCATCTGCATCCGAGATAAAATTGCGATAGGCAAAAAACAACAACTCGATGGTGGCGAAGTCCGGCCCGTCATCTTCGTTCATTGGTGTGGAGATTGCGTCGGATACTTGCATGGAATTTCTTTTGGCCGATCCCAATATCATGTTCAAGACATCTTTCACGATCATGGTGTTGACTGACAATTGATTAATGTGAGTGTCGTTGACATAAAAATCCTTGTCACGATAATGCTTGCGCCGGTAATTCCGAGCTGCGCAATTGGTTCTGTGGGAGTAGTGCAATGGATTCGAAACCTTTTGACCAACTGGACGGTGTGATCTGGTACAATGGCGAGTTTGTCGAGTGGGCGGATGCGCAAGTGCATGTGTTAACCCATGGACTGCACTACGCGAGTTCGGTGTTTGAAGGTGAGCGCGCCTACGGGGGCGAGATATTTGAGCTGACAAAACACTCAGAACGTTTGGTGCACTCAGCCAAGGTCTTAGGGTTCGAGATACCTTACTCCGTGGCCGAGATTGATGAAGCCTGTCGTGAAGCTTTGAAACGTCAAGGGCTGAGTGATGCTTATATTCGCCCTGTTGCATGGCGTGGCAGTGAAATGATGGGCGTTTCGGCCCAGAAAAACCGTATCAATCTGGCTATCGCCGTGTGGGAATGGCCGAGCTATTTCAATCCGGAAGAGCGGTTGAAGGGTATCCGGTTGGACATCTCAGAATGGAAGCGCCCGGACCCGGCGACCATTCCCTGCGAGGCCAAGGCTGCGGGCCTTTATATGATCTGCACGCTTGCAAAACATGCAGCAGAAGCCAAAGGCTATGCGGATGCGATGATGTATGACTGGCGCGGGCAAATTGCTGAAGCCACGGGTGCCAACATCTTTTTCGTTAAAGACTGTGTGATCCATACGCCGACGCCGGATTGTTTCCTGAACGGCCTTACACGCCAAACGGTGATCGAGTTGGCGAATGATCGGCAGATTGAAGTCATCGAGCGAGCCATCATGCCGGAAGAAATGGCTGATTTTGAGCAATGCTTCTTGACGGGGTCAGCGACTGAGGTGACACCAGTGTCGGAAATCGGGCCGTATTCGTTTCAGGTGGGTGAAATCACCAAAACGTTGATCGAAGATTACGACAAGGCCGTTCGCCCGGGTTGATTGGATGGTGTCTGGTGATGCTCAGCCCCGGTTGTTTGATCGCTGATGGTGTGCTTTTGAGCACAAATATATGAGGCAATATCGGTGGTGCGGGTATGGGCGCGGCGGCAGGTGATACAGCCGGTGGTCGTATGCTCGGTGGATTGCTGGGGACTGCGGTCAGTGGTCTTGTCGGTGGCGGTGTCTTGACCGGCGTCGCAGGCGCGATTGCCGATGTCGTGCAGCAGTGCTGCGCGACGCCAGTAACGAAGCTGCTCGTCACTGTGGCCAAACTGCCGCAATATTCCCACCGTTCCTTCGGCGACGCCAAACGAATGTCGGCTCGTCCACGGACTCTTGGCGTCGATCACATCGGCGAATCCCTCGGCGATTGCATCGAGCCGGTTTTCTTCAACGAACATTCTCTGTTCTTCGGGTTCGCATTGGCCAAGGGCATCGCGAACGTCACGTTGATTTAGGGTGGCCCAAAAGTCATGGTCATCATGGAACGACATCAGGGCACTGACGAGGTCTGGGTCGAACCATTTGCCTGATCGCTCGTGGGCGACTTCGAGTGCAGCCAC
This sequence comes from uncultured Pirellulaceae bacterium, assembly GCA_963975425.1. Classification (GTDB taxonomy): domain Bacteria; phylum Planctomycetota; class Planctomycetia; order Pirellulales; family Pirellulaceae; genus CAXBGS01. The sequence continues at coordinate 226,904 of CAXBGS010000001.1, read as the reverse complement.
CAAGCCGTAGCTGCTAAAGTAGACTTCGACGGTTTGTGCGAGACAGGCAATGCGGCCAAGCAACGGGATTTCTTCGCCCTTGAGTCCATAGGGTTCGCCGCGTCCATCCCAATGTTCGTCCAACGCACGAACTGCGGCGGCGGCTTGTTCACTAAATCCGAGTTTTCTTGCAATGTCGGCCCCGCGCGAACAACGTGTCTTGATCAACTCGGTTCCACAAACCTAGGTCATGACTTAACGTGACGTTGCACTTTTACATCATTTGGACTTCAAGTGTTTCAACAGGAACTGTCGTTGCATCTCGCCGATTTCCTGTTTGGTAAACTCTGGACCACCGTGCCCGGCACCTTCGATCATGTGCAGCGTCGATTCCACATTGACTGATTTCAGTGCATTGTCCATCGCTTCGCTTTGATTTGGCGGGACGGTTCGGTCTTCTGTTCCGTGGATGATCAGGAAAGGAGGGTCGGCTTTGTCGACATACGTGATCGGGTTCACTCGCTTGATGCCAGCTTCGTTTTGAAGCACCTCGCCACCGCCGAGCAATTTCGATTCGGGCGAGTTCGCTTTGTTATGGTGTTCGTATCCGGCTGTGGTAACGAACGCTTTGAAGTCTGTTGGCCCATAAAGATCGACTACAGCTTGAACGTCGCTAGACTGATCCGCCCAGCCTCCTGCGCCCTCGAACTCTTTCACGCCCCCCGATGTCCCCATCAGTGCAACGAGGTGTCCGCCTGCTGAACTACCGCCAACTGCGATGCGTTTGGGATCGAGGTTGTACTTTTCCGCGTGTGCTCGCAAGTAACGAATTGCGCACTTGCAGTCTTCGATCTGAGCCGGGAAAGGTGCTTCCCCGGTAAGCCGATACTCAATCGTCGCCCCAACAAAACCTTCTCGAACCATCGGCACGACCTTCCCGACACCGCCATCCTTCGTACCGCCCTGCCAGCCACCACCGTGAATCCAAACATAAACAGGCATCGGCGAATCCGACTGTTCCTTGGGCAGCACAATGTGCATCGTCAGGTCTCGACCGCCGCCTTTGCCGAATACGACATCGCGTAGCACGGTGACATCAGCAGGAGCGTTTTGACCAGCGCCCTGTTGACCACGCCCCGCAGGTGCACCGGCGAAATCTTCCTTGGTAAGTAGGTCATCGCTATTGCGATCGAATCGCTTGAACAGTCGCTCGGGGCCCTTGAATTCCTCTTTCGTCACTTTTTCGTCCTTGTTCCCGTCTTCACGCCGGAGAACTTCGTTGAACGAAATTCGTGGACGCCGCTGCTGCTGTAAGTCCTGAGCCGTCGCGAAACCGAAAGACAATGCGACGATCGACATGGCAAAAAACACTTTGATGATTTTCATTGAAAACTCCCTGGATGTAAAATTGAAACGTCACTCGTATCAGCCAGCTAATTGTTCGCCATTGTTCTCAGGCCCGACAATTTCGACAATCAACGCAACCGACTACTGCACGGAAAGCGTTCATGTTGTCACCGATAGAGAACAAGTCCCTTCAACGGATTTTCGATTGGTCCCTCGTTAATGCCGCCTCCATCTCTGAGCGCAACTCGCTGGACGTCGTGCGAGTCGATCCTCACGGTGCCGTCCCTAGCGTTGGTGCTCAAGGAACTTTGCTCAAGGAAGGTCCATGCCATCGGGAACGCGGGAATTTCCGAATCGCGTTTAGTTCGCCCCTCGCAGGCAGACGGTTTGTATGCTGCAGCGAGTTTCAACCGGTGACACTAACCATCCGGCGCTTGCGAAAGCTGTACAGAACGCGATTACTCTCCGTGATTCATTGATTCTGGCTGATTAACAGTACCTACCGTTCTTACATGACTTGCATCAAGACTTGATGCAAATTTGCCCGCACGATCTAAGATACGAGAACCCGTTCATGACCACACGCAACCGGACGGCTCGTACCGCTTTTCGCACCAGATGCGTACGAGAAAAAATGAAAGCGGATCAATGGCTTCGACCGGTGCGACGGATCTGTTCCAATAGCGCTGTTAACTGCGCCACTCGATCTGGATGCAGCTTTGAGAGATTGTCTTTCTCGGCAATGTCTCGACCGAGATGATAGAGTTGCACAGCTGGTTGTTCTGCGTCCAAGTGAGGCAACTCACCGGCGCCTCCACCGTCTTGCCCCAAAATCAATTTCCATGGTCCTTGCCGAATCGAGAACAGCGACGAAAAGGAATCGTTCACAAGAACGTTGCGCCTCGGACGACTCGAAGGAACATCAAGCAATGCAGTCAATACACTGAAACTGTCTTCACCGGCGTCGTCCGGCAATTCAAACTCGAAATAGTCACTGAACGTGGCCAACATATCGGTGAGCGCAATCATCTCATCGCTGGTTGATCCGGCTTTGATCATCTTTGGCCAGCGGGCGATAAACGGTATGCGATGACCGCCTTCATAGACCGTCGTTTTCTGACCGCGCAAGGGGCCGTTTATTAGGTGGCCATGGTCCGCCGCATACTCAATTGGTTGGTACCTGACGACTCCGCCATTGTCGCTGGTCAAGAGTAACAGCGTGTTCTCCAACACTTGTTTACGTTGCAACGCATCAACGACCTGACCAACCGACCAATCCATTTCAGCAATGAAATCCCCACGCGGACCGATCTCACTGGTTTCACGAAATCGTTTGGCAGGGATAATTGGAGCGTGGATGTTGCGGTGAGCGACATAGAGAAAGAAGGGTTGGTCTGACTCGTACTCTTCAATCCAACGAACGGCCCGATCAGTCAGCATGTCGGACAGATCTTTGTGCTTGTAGAACATTTCGTCGGGACCAGACTGCCCCAAAGCAGCCGCCAGTCCGGATCGCGGACGGCGCAGGTAATCTTTCTCAAACCCCGCTCGTTTATCTGGCGTGATCTTCAGAGGATGATTCGGATCGAGATTCAGGACTCGGTCATTCTCAATGATGATGTGTGGGAATTGTCCGACGTGTGGGAAACCCCAAAAGTATTCAAAACCAACATCATTCGGCCCGGGCTTGAGCGGCAGGTTGTAATCGGGGCCAAGGATGTCATCCCATCCCGGCTGGTTGCGATCACCAAAACCCAAATGCCATTTCCCGATGCATGCCGTTGAGTAACCTTGAGTCTGAAAAAGGTCGGCGATCGTGAAGCGGTCCGGATCGATCAAAAGCGGGTCATTTGCCCACAGAGTTGAAGAACCGTTCCACGTTCTCCACGCATATCGTCCTGTCAACAAGTTGTAACGCGATGGCGTACAAACAGACGCAGGCGAGTGTGCATCGGTGAAGCGTCTGCCTGCCGCGGCAAGCTGATCGACATTGGGCGTCTTAACCTTCGTTGCGCCATAACAACTTAAGTCGCCATAACCGAGATCATCCATCAACAGCACGACCACGTTCGGTCGATCTTTCGCGCAGACCGATCCAATGACCAACAGTGACGCTGCGAGCGAAATCATGATTCGACTGGGATACTTCATTGTGCTCACTGTAAATCCGGGGCTGGAAGTATGAATCTGCCGTCAATCGTGTTCCACGAATCATTCGAGTTCTTGCCACTGAAGATCATCGTGAACTTGGCTCCATCCGCACTTATCCATTTCTGTGTAAAGTTCCAAAAGAAGGCAGAAGTCTCGATCTGTCCTTCACCCCATGAGTTTTCATAGGCGACAGTTGTCCACGGCCCCCAAGGCTCAGACGCATCGAACATGCCAAGCTGTCCCGCATGCGATTGCGAGTGTTCTGTACAGAGGATGTAGCGTCTCAGACCAGCATTGTAGGAGACGCTCACATTCCAGCCAACGCCGTTGGAGTCCTCGAAAACCGGTTGTTTGGCTTCGATGTTGCTCGACCATGTCGCCGATCCGTCTGTCGCGAAGCCAGCAAAGAACTGATGACGATCGCGTTGGAAGACCAATTCCTTCGGAACGCGCGTAAGATGAATGCGTCCTGGTTTGTGAACGTCGAAGCCATGCTCCGTCTGAGGTAACGTGCCTGGTCCCCATGTCGGTTCGATCAGATAGCTGTAGACATACTCGTCTCGAGCACCCGAGTTGTCCTGACCGAAATTCAAGAACGTCGGCACAGATAATTCGTCTTCAAACGTGTATTTCCAGTCTGCGAGCTTCCAGTGCATTCCATGGTCAGTGGACTGGGCGATCGCGCTCGACTCCATGTGTCTGGCCGGTTGTGCAGCAACCCACATGTAGAGCACACCGTCCACACTTATGATACCGTAGCTCTTACCGTCAAACTGAGGAGGTTTCTGCGGCTTGAATCCTCCCCAGATGTTGATGCCAGAGTAGCCTTCTACATTCCCGTCAATCCGAGCGACACCAAGCTTGACTCGTCCTTCACTATTCGTCCCGCCGAATCCGCCACCATCACCCCATGCTGTGTATAGATGTCCATCGTCCGCCCAAGTCACTGGCCAGTTGTCGCTGCCGGGCGCAAGTCTGCGGTGCGTCGCGAAGTCAAACTCGACACGTTTGATCACCGAACTTTGCGGATACGGTGGCTGCTGTCTCAGTGCCGCATGCGCGGTAAGCAATTCAAAGGCCAACAGTGTGATGACGGTGACGATTAAGCATCCGCTTCGATTCATTTTCATAGTCCGCAGCAATAGTTCGCGTACAAGCCGTTCGGTCTCAACCGCGATTCATCCTACCATCATTTAGTTCCTAGACGCCAGATGGTATTGGTCATTCCGCAAATCACGATCATTCGGACCTCGTCAACTGGTCACCATGGAAAATTGTGCGTGAAGCGAGAAAGGGAGGAAGCGGTGCCGCAGCAATTAAGTGAAGGGGCGGCGGCAGCGCGTCGCAGCCTTTTCCTGATGCTCTTTTTCCGAAATGCTACTCGCCAACGGGTGAATGTGCCGCATCATAGGCGGCGCGAATCCACTGACCGCGAGTCGTTTGGCGGTCGGCTGATGGTAGTTGTTCGAGCGGTAGGTGCTGGCCTCTTGCAATGTTTCGCCAGTGATCGGCGACTTCCGAACCCAAGACCTTTTCCAACTGAACGGCGTGTCCGGGAAAGGCTTCAAAATACTGGCTGACAATATGAGCTCCACGTTCGCCGGGATTCTTTGGTGCGGGCTCGATTCCGTGCAGACCGCCAACGCTCCCCCACCATTGCACGGCGACGAAGTCTTTGTGTTGCGGGGAAACATCGCTCACGTGGATTGTGGCTGCCCCCGTATCCCAGAGCTTTCGCTGCAAGGATAGGACATCAAGTTGCTGCACCGAGATGCGGCGTGCAATCGCCTGATTTGTGGCCAGACCGGCAGCTTCACCAAGCGACATCCAAATCGGTTCCAGTCGCAATGCGCAGAAACCAACATGACTTGAACTGCAGGCGCAGGGCACCAACAGATTGTTCATTGTTCGCGGAATCAAAACACCGTACGGAATTTGATAGGGCGCGACACCCTTGTAGAACTCGCCCATGTGTCGTCCTCCGATCATCGGACCTTCGTGATCCGTGCCGTGACAATTATGGCTGTATTCTCCCACCGCGATCGCATCGTCGTGACGCTTCGCGCGAGCATCATTTGCCGCGTATTCGGTGTCGTTCTCTGTGTAGACGTATTTGCCAACCATACGGCGAGCTTCTCGAACGTAAATTTGCTCAGGGATGTTTCCCGACTCAGTAAACTCATCGCGACACAATCCCCAAGTCGCCGCCTCGGCTCGAAATGCGTCCGGTAGCGAGCCATCCGTTTGAGCGAAATGGATCAGTCCCAGTTGCCAATCAAGGTGTTCCCGTTCGATGCGTCGGCGCGTCGCGAGATCACCATTGGGATAATCCAGATGCTTTCCGGGCCTTGAAAGTCGAACGGCACCTTTGGAAACATCGTTGATGTCATGTTTGCCGTTAGGCATCACCGGCAGATGGGCCTTCAACAGAAACGGCTGTCCGGGATAGCCGAAAGCTGACTTGATGACACCTGATTCGACCAGCGGAATTACCCCAACATAGTCATTGCGGTTATAGTTTTGGGGAACGGGAATGGGAACTCGGTTGTCTTCCTTTTGCGTCATGCACAATCGAAAGTTGTAGCCTTGCAATTGACCATCGGCCGATTCGGAAGCCAATGATTCGTGGTATTCCGATCGTGCCTCGCGACCGGTGCGGAATGGAATTCCTGCCGCTGCCATCATGTCGCCTTCGTATGTCGCGTCAATCACGATTTGCGGAGTCACTGTGAGCGTATCGCCGTTAGGATCTTCGCCGCGCCCGCGCCGAGACAGGCATACTGGTTCTCGCCCAGACGCTGATGCAGATCGACCGCCTTCAACAAAATTCCCTAAACGCAGACAAAACAAGCACTTAAAAGCCGCACGATCTCCTCGACCGTGAGGCTTCACGTCAATCATTTGGATTCTGCACTTGGCTTCTGATTCGATCGGTAGATTTGGTCGACAACGATGTGGCCCCACTCACCTGAATGCTGGTCGACGATCTGGATGCGAGCCGACATGCCTTCAAGTTCAGACACGTCCCAAATGACCCATCGCAGGATCTTCTGATTGGCTGCATTTTTGGTCGCGCTGCCGATCGCCGTTCGTACGGGCTTACCGTCAACCAGCAGATTCACGCACGTCTTGTCTGGTGTCTTTCCGCCGCCGATCAGAATGTTGATTTGCTTGCGATCGATTGTGAATTCCGGGGACGTCAGTGTGCCGGTTGGCCTGTCGCTGCCATTGGCAATGAATGTGTCCAGAACGCCGTGTCCCTGAAAGCCGACAATACGGCTCTTGGCCTCAGTCGGTCCAGACGTGAATGCGTCACCCGTTGCTTCCCAGTCGCCAAAGTCCTTTCCCTCGAAATCAGCCATAAGGATGTCGTCTTTGGCGAGCGTCACTGGTCTCGCCGGACTTGGATTCGGGAATGGTGATGCGGCGTGAGCAGTGTCTTTTGGTTTTCGAACTGACTCCGGAGTCAGTTCGACTTTTACCGAATCAGGCAGCCGGGTCAGCTTGACGTACATCGCGCTGCAAAGCGTCTGATCGCTCGCATCGAGCAAACGCGTACTCAATCGCTGTTGGCCGACCTTCAGGTTGACGCGAAAAGTTACGTGGGTCTCTTCGGCAATGCAGTCGAGGGTGTAGTTCGCGCCGCCAATCTGCAGATTGGCGGCCACAACGGGACGCTGCCCTTTTTGGCCCTGTTTGAAGTCCAGACCGTATCCGACATTCAGCGGCAATTTAGATTCCGCAGGCCAGCGACGAAATTCCAGTTCGTATATGCCAGCTTTGGCAGCATCGACATTCCAATATCCGACCGCTGTACCTTTCGTAAGTCCACTGCGGCTGTCGCAGTAATCGCCCACCCAGTCCTGCGCGTACAGCATCATTGGATTTTGCTGCTGAGTGCCAACTTTGATCCATCGAGGTATGTCGTGCAACAGCTTCGCTTCGGCGTGCCACCGGTCATAATGTTCCTCCATGGCTTTAGCGATTTCAGGATGCCGATCAGCAACGTTGTGGTCCTGATGTGGATCGGTGGCGATGTTGTAGAGCATTCCGGGGCCGACAAGTCTCCACTTGTCCCAGAGTGCAACGGCGGAGCCCCATTTTGCGCCAGAGACGCCGTATTGAATGACAATCTTGCGGTCAGGCAGTTCGTTCGACGTTCCTTTTAGCAAACCGGCAAGGCTGGATCCGTCAAAGTGGCATAAGCCTCGAGCTTGCGATTCCACACTGTCGTCAAACGGGAAGTTTACCTCCTGTAAACCACAAAGTTCGATCAGCGTCGGCAACAGGTCTTGCACCTGAGTCAGCTCATTCACGTCGCCACCTTGAATCAGCTTTCCGTTCGGCCAACGAACGAAGCAAGGCACGCGATGACCGCCTTCAAACACGCTCCTCTTCTTGTCCCTCATGCCAGCGTTGAATAATTCCTTCGCTTCGTTGCTCTGCGTACCGTTGTCCGACATGTAGATCAGCAGCGTGTCATCTCGCAGTCCGCGACCTTTTAGAAACTCTTCCAGCCGACCAAGGTTTTCGTCGAGGTTCGCAATCATCCCAAAGAACTTGCTGGGAATGTTCTTACCGTCGTGCTCGCCGACGTAGGGACCGGAATATTTGTCATCGCACACGTCTGGCACGTGCGGCGCATTCGTCGGTAGGTAGACAAAGAACGGCTTGTCGTCGTTAACTTTCGATTTGCGATCGATCCACTCCATTGCGTAATCGAAGAAGATGTCAGTGCAATAGCCTTCGATCTTCTTATCAACACCGTTGTGATTCAAAACCGGATCGAAGTAGCTGTTGCTCCAGTAATCAGCGAGTGACGTGATTCCCCACGCACGATGATGAAGCGTTTCCTGAAACCCTCGATCCTGCGGTCGATGCGGATTACTGTCGCCCATGTGCCACTTGCCGAAGTGCCCCGTGTCGTATCCCGATCCCGCAAAGAAGTCGGCCATGGTCGGAATATCGGCGCGCATCATTGATCGCCCCTGACACACGGCCGTGCATCCATTCTTCATCGCGTCGCGTCCGGTCATCAGTTGCCCACGAGTTGGCGAGCACATCGGCGCGACGTGAAAGTCAGTCAGTCGCACGCTCTTTATAAAGAGTCTGTCCATGTTAGGAGTTTTCAATATGGGATTGCCATGACACGACATGTCGCCATACCCCTGGTCATCCGCCACGATCAGAATCACGTTAGGCTTGTCCGCAGCGTTTGCAAGCGAACATGAAACAACAAGAAGGCTTGCCAATCCAGTTGCCGTCAGGACAAGTCGGGTAATGTCAATGAGATACATAAGTATCGATATTCACTTGAAGGGGCCGGAGCAAAAACGCATTTCACAGATTGTGGTTATTGAGCTGACACTCTGAAGGCAAAAGTCCATGTAGGGTCTTTGGCAATAATTTACTCGAGAGGTTGGGTTTCCATTCCCTCTTAGCCTCCAGTCAACCTTTCCATCGCAGCCGAGCACGTTATTTACTCGATCGCCACACTGCTGGCCGGGCCGTCTGGGTCGCGGTCGACAGAATCAAATCAGTCGAGCAGAAATCCTCGTGACACCAAGCATCAAAATTAGAAACCAACACTGCCTAGCCAGTTGAGCAGGTTGCTATCGCAGACCGGGCCAGCGAAGTGCCCAAGCTTCTCAGGCCGCAAGCGGCTTGTCAAGTTGGGCATCTGGCCTGTAAAGTGCATTGCGAATTCTTCGCAAACTTCAACGTCTGTTTGATTATTCTATCGATCTGCCAAAGTTTTAAGAATCCGAGTGAAGTCGGTTGTGGCTTTTCATTTCTTTTCGGGATCGCTGATATGAGACTAGTGCTCGGCGTAATTGTCTCTCTCCTGTTTGCCGACCTCGCAGTCGCCGCAGACCGCCCTAACATTCTGTGGGTCGTCAGCGAGGATAATTCACCTGAATATCTAGGCGCTTATGGCAACACGCTCGCGCGCACTCCTAACATCGACCGACTTGCTGAAAAGGGCATCGTGTTCGATCACGTCTACACCGCGCCAATCTGCGCTCCATCTCGCAGCACGATCATCACTGGCGTTTACGCCAGCAGCCTCGGCACGCAGCACATGCGTAGTGAACGCCCCTTGCCGCCAGATGTAAGATTCTTCCCCGCAGCACTCCGTGAGGCAGGCTACTACTGCACCAACAACGACAAAACCGATTACAACACATCCACATCATGGAAAGATGTATGGGACGAGAGTAGTAAAACCGCACATTGGCGGAACCGCTCGTCCGACCAGCCGTTTTTCTCAGTGTTCAATATTTTTGAATCACACGAGTCTCGGATTTTTCAACATCTTCCCCTTCAGACCGAACCTGAATTCGTTCGCGTACCGGCTTATCTCCCGGATACCGCCGTCGTCCGTGATGACATCGCCCGTTACCAGGACTGCGTCAACCGCGCCGATGCAGCCATCGGTAAGGTCCTCGCTGAACTCGAAGCAGATGGGCTCGCCGACGACACAATCATTTTCTACTACTCGGATCACGGTGGCGCCGTCGTCGGCAGCAAACGCTTCCTCAACGACGCTGGAACTCACGCTGCCATGGTCGCGTATTTCCCGCCGAAATATAGCCATCTCGCGCCTTTCGATCCCGGCACGCACGACCCAGAGCTGATCCACTTCGCCGACCTCGCCCCCACAGTATTCAGCCTCGTCGGCGTTGCTCCGTTGCCACAATTCCAAGGTCGCGCCTTCGCTGGGCCCGCGCGCGCCCCCGCGCCAAAGTTCACGTACATGTTCGCCGATCGCATGGACGAACGTTACAACCTTGTTCGTGCCGTCACCGACGGGCGCTACCGATACGTGCGCAACTACCATCCCGATCGCCATTGGGGCCAGTGGTCCGACTTTCTCTGGCGCATGGCAAGCGCCCAAGAATGGGATCTCTACCACCGGCGCCACCTCACCACTGCCGAGCAATCACGGTTCTTTTCCCCGGCTTCCGCCGAAGCGATCTACGACTGCGAAGCCGATCCGGACAATGTCCACAATCTTGCCAGCGATCCGAGCATGCACGAACAGGTTGCTCGCATGCGTGGCGCCCTGCGTGGCCACTTGTTGAGCATTCGGGACACTGGTTTCTTGCCGGAGCCCATGATGATCGCGCAAGCCAACGGCCACTCACCGCGCACCACCACTGCTGCAGACGAAGTCTACCCACTTTCCACCATCATCGATTGGCTCGACGCGGTCCAGTTGGGCACCAACGCTCCCCGCCCGATCGATCCGGTCAACGCGCCCGCTGTGATGCGTTACTGGCTCGCCGCTGCCTCTCCCACCGCTTCGCCAACTGATCAGCTCCTCAGCTTGCTACACGACGAAGCATCCAGTGTCCGCATCGCAGCCGCCGAAGCCCTTTTGCGTCGTGGCGAATCAGCCGACGCCCTCGCCGCAATTGAAGCCAGCCTAGCACCTGAGGTCCAGCCCGAGGTCCAGGTCTTTGCCCTCGACGCCCTCGCCCGGATCCAGCCCGCGTTGACGGATTCCCTTGGCCAGCGTCTCGGCGATTTTGCTGCATCTCCCGCCTGGGGTGGCAGCGACTACTTTCTCGCGCGGCTATCCCGTCACCTGTTGGCCGACCACCGCAAGCCAGCCTTCATTCTCAACGTCGAAAGCTCCCCGTCCTCCTTCGACCTTCCCTATCCGAGCAGTCAAACCATTGCTGGTCTCACCTTCGATTGGACCACTCACAATCGGCACGCGCTCGGCAGCGACAACTTCCAGCTCACCTGGGCTGCAGACGACAATCTGTATGGAGCCTGGGGCGACGGGGGCGGTTTCGGCGGCACTAACAATCTCGGCCGAGCCAATCTCGGCTTTGCGCGTATCGAAGGTCCGGCCGCCGACTACCAAGGCTTTAATGTCTGGGGTGGGTTCGAATCCGAGCATCCCGCCACGTTCAATGGCAAGAGCTGGGGCACGATCGCGCTCGATGACACTTTGTTCATGTGGACGGTGCCAGACGTGCCGCCGAACTTGCCGTATCGCAACCACTTCGAACATGCCGAACTCGCCCGCTCACTTGATCACGGCGCAACCTGGACAAAGGCCGAATGGAAATTCAACGAAGTAGAGAACCTGTCCGTCCCCACTTTCCTCAACTTCGGGCGAGGAAATGCTGGCGTTCCGCAACGAATGGACGGATACATCTACTCGTATTTCATTCGCCCCGAGAAGCCCGACCTAGAGCAAATGGGTCCCAAGGGTCGCGGGCTTCGCACTCAGGTGCCAGGAGACATCTACCTCGCACGTGCCGCCCCCGACGAACTGTTCGAGTCTCGCGAGTCCCAGGAGTTTTTCACCGGGGTCGACGACGGCGGGAAACCGACCTGGGGCGGGGTCGCTGACAAGCAACCGGTCTTCAGCGACGCAAGCGGTGTCGGCTGGTGCGTCAGTGCCGCATACCACCCAGGACTCGATCGCATCCTGCTGACCACCGAACACGGCATCAGCCACCACGGCCAACTGGGCATCTTCGAATCGCCCAACCCTTGGGGCCCCTGGGCCACCGTCACCTATTTCCAGCCCACCGCCCCCTTTGGATCAGAACGTCTCGGTAGTGACCTTCCTTGGCGCAACAACGTGTTCTTCGCCTCCTTCCCAACGAAGTGGTTCGACGGCGACACGTTCACGCTGTCCTTCACTGGATCAGGCAGCGGTTCTGACAACGACTCCTTCAACACAGTGCGCGGGACCTTCCGACGACGATAGCTTTCGTGTCAGGAATAGTCTGCTATCGACCGCGAACTTCGGAAGGCATCGGAACTGGATCACCGGTCGATCTGACGATCGGCATAGGTGAATTGTGTTCACGCAAGAATCCTGTCAGCTCATCTGCAAGGTGAGCTGCGATCTTCGGTTGGTCATCCACCAAATTTTCGGTCTCCCCGAGATCAGTCGCCAAGTTAAAGAGTTCGAATCGCTGATCGCTGTGATAGAAAATCAGCTTCCAATCGCCATGGCGAATCGTGCTGCCCGGTCCAAGTCCTGGACCGGGAACGGGTTCCGTTCGAGAGAGTGGTCCCCAGAAATTAGGGAAGTGCCATATGAGAGCGCGATCGGGAAATGAATCGGTTTGGCCTCGTAACAGAGGCGTCAGATTCAAGCTGTCGCTTGTTTTCGGCACTTCCACTTTGGCAATTTTCAGTAATGTCGAACGGGGGCAAACAGGGACACCCATTCTTATCAGCAATTGCATCTGACTTTGAGATTGACTTCAGGCACTTGTGGGTATCGCAGCCGTACCTAGGCTGTCCGGCTGTCACGCAAGTGTCGCTCAATGATAACTGCCGCAGTCGGATGATTCCCATTCTTCGGGGCTTGCAACACCTTTACTCACAGCCCAAACTCCGACAACAAGCACTCGACTTGATCACGCAAGATGTCGTCGGCGATGCCGATCCCAAACCTACTCGCAGCGACAATGCGATCAAAGCTGAAAACGAAGCTCACTACTACTACCGTGACCGCGACTTAGGCCAAACCTTCACCACCGGAGATAGGGGATTCAAACTTGGAGCGATTACCGTACGGTTGCAGCCGGTCGATGTGAAAGGCGGCGGTGATCCGAGCGGAGCACGAGTCTCACTACAGTTGATGAAGGTCACCGGGACGCCGAAGATCAACGACAATGGTACGGGAGAAAATAATCCGCGTTGGGCAACCTACGCGTCCACGTGGCCCGATGATCCGAACGACGACAACACTCCCAACCGTCGCCCATTCAAGCACTTTTCGGACGATTTTATCGAAGGAGAGACCTACGAGCATTTGATGCTCGCTTCCGGTGGTGTCGTACCCGCAGGGTTAGAAACAGATGACTACTTGCGATGGGAACTTGTTGGCGATAGCCAGTATTCGTTGCAGCCCAACACGTCGTATGCATTCTTGTTTCTGTTTGACAAGCCAGCTCAACCGGAGGTGAATCGCAACATCCCGCTCTCGAATAAGAACGTCCTACCCGGCGGCAAAGTGAGAGATCCGTTCCCCGGCGGTCACATGATTCGCCGCGATGGATCGTCAACAGTCTTCGACGATGTCTTCATCCGCAACGTCGATGATCCCGACGACGTGGAAGCCTCCCGAAAGTCGGCGATGTTTCCGGCATCGACAGCCGAGCGAATAGCAATTCAGCCCGGCACGCTCGGCTATCCCGACGTCGACACGTACCGCGACATGTACTTCATCCTTGAATCCGCTCAATAGGGAATCGGCGAGATGTTCGCCTGTGAGCATTCGTTAGATTGCTAGAACCTATTTGGAATCATGAAGCCAACTGGATAAATCACTGTGAATAATTTGAAAATGATGAAATCAGCCACGATCATCGTCAGCCTTATGTTGTGTTTTTGCTCGCCGCTGAACGCTCAATCCAATGAGTCAACTGTGGCGGATGTAATCGTCTATGGTTCGACGCCGGGTGGTTTTTGCGCGGCTATTGCGGCGGCTCGCGAAGGTGCTTCGGTCATTTTACTGGAACCGACGGACCATGTTGGTGCGATGAACACAGGCGGTCTGAGCCACTGTGACTCGAACCAAATGGTCCGTAGCACGGTGATGGGATTGTTCGACGAGTGGCACACACGCGTTGTGAAGGATTACACCGACCGTGGCCTCGCGGCACCGTATAACCCAGCGTTGAAAGGCCAATCACGATGGACGTTCGAGCCCCACGTCGCAATGCGTGTGACAATGCAGATGCTCGACGAGGCAGGCGTCACCGTGCTGACCGAACGATATTTGAGGGCGGTCACCAAAGATGGCTCGCGAATCGCATCACTCGTGACAAAGAACGGAACGTTCACTGCGAAAGTCTTCGTTGATGGCACGTATGAAGGCGACTTGATGGCTGCTGCGGGAGTCGAATGGACGATCGGGCGTGAGGGCCGTGAAGAATACGGTGAATCCCGAGCGGGCAAGCAGTACTCGAAGCAAGAAATGGATATCAACGGCTTCGACAACGCAGGCAACCTGTTGCCGCTGGTCACAACAGACGACGCCGGTGCGAAGGACGAAGCAGCGGGCGACAAAAATGTGATGACGTACAGCTTCCGGTTGTGCTTGACCGCAGACCCGGACAACCGCGTGCCAATGCCCAAACCAGACAACTACGATCCGGCCCGATTCGAGATTGTCCGCCGCGCGTTTAAGGCCGGAGAAAAACACATCGGTTTCGATCTCTACCCGTTACCCGGAAGAAAGCTGGACGGTAACAATTCAATCGGCGGTCAGTTTTCGCTTGGTCTGGTCGGCGGCGGAAACGACTGGCACTCGGCGGACGAAGCGGGGCGGAAAAAGATCTGGGAAGCACACAAACAATACACGCTTGAGTTCATTCACTTTCTGACCACCGATCCAGTAGTGCCCGCCTCAGTCCGCAGCAAGTACGCGAAGCTCGGCCTGTGTAAAGACGAGTTTGCCAGCTACGATCACTTCTCGCCGGCGCTCTACGTTCGCGAGTCGCGGCGAATGAAGGGCATGCATGTCATCAGCCAAAAGGACATTCTGAAAACGCCGATGAAGGAAGACTCGATCGCGATCTCGTCGTTTCCGATCGACTCGCACGACTGCCAGCGCATCGCCCTCAAAGGCGGAGGCGTGATCAATGAGGGGACAATTTTTCCTGTGAGGCGAAAAAATCCCAAACAGGGCTACGCTTACCACGTTCCGTATCGTTCGATCCTGCCGAAACCCGAGCAATGCGATAACCTGCTCGTGCCTGTCGCATTGTCGTGTACGCACGTTGGGATCTCGTCGCTGCGAATCGAAGGGACGTGGATGGTCATTGGCCAAAGCGCGGGAATTGCTGCGGCACTCGCAGCCAAACATGATGTGGCCGTGCAGAAACTTGACTACGCGAAACTCCGCGAGCGTCTGGTGGCGCAACAGCAGGCTCTGGAATTGCCCGAAGTGCCGCAAACGCCAGAGCATTCCGCCCAGCGTTCGACGAACGCTTCCATCCCTGTGAAGTCACTGCCGGGGATCGTGCTCGACGACACAGATGCCACATTGACCGGCAACTGGTCGAGATCATCAAACTTCAAACCGCACATCGGGGACGGTTACCATGTTCTGCGGTGAAAATGATTCCAGCGAAAAGGGCGACGGCAAAGCCACGGCCACTTTCCAGTTCAAGGTCCCCAAGTCCGGTCGCTATCAGATGCTGATGGCCTATTCAGCACACAAATCTCGAGCGAAGAATATCCCGGTGACGGTTTCCTCAAGGGACTACAAGAAACACTTCACGGTCGATCAAACAGAGCGACTTCCAGACGAAGAGCATTTTCGTTTGGTCGACTCAGTTAATCTTTCGGCGAACGAAGAGACCGTCATCCAAATTACGAACACGGACACCACCGGATTTGTGATTCTCGACGCCCTTCAACTGTTGCGCGTCGAGTAAGAATGGCCTAAACGGTCCAGTCACTTGTGGAGCGATTTGCACGCTCCGCTAGACTCGCGCGACGAATCGTTGAACCGGTCGGGCGATCGCAGGTACACTGATACGATGAAAATCTCACTAACACTGCTGCTGTTACTAAGCTTCCCCCTGCCCGCCCTCGCGAGAAACCCACGCGAACCCGTCGTCGTCAAATCGCTCACATCCGAAAGTTTGGTGAATGAGTTTGACGAGGAGCAGACGAGAGAAGTCGCAGTTTACCTGCCGGACGGTTACAACGAGTCCACGCAGCGATACCCAGTGATCTATTTTCTACATGGCTTCAACGGCGATCATCGTATCCTTGGTGATATGGCGGCGTTGCTGGATTCCTCCATCAAGCGGAAGAAGATCCGGCCGTTCATCATGGTGGTCTCGAATCAAAAAACAGCCTACGGTGGAAGCTTCTATAGCAATTCCGTCGTCTTCGGTAACTGGGAAGACTTCACGGCTTTCGATGTTGTCGCCTATGTGGACAAGAACTTCCGAACCATTGCCAGCCGCGAAGGACGCGGAATCGCGGGACATAGCATGGGTGGATACGGCGCGTTGAAAGTTGCCATGCACCATCCGGATCGATTCTGCAGCGTGTACGCGCTCAGCCCCGGCGGTTTGGCAATCGTGAAAGAGTATGGGCCAGACAGCAATACCTATCGAGAGCTCAGCAAGATCAAGACTGATGAAGAACTCAGTAAATCGTATTTCGGACAGGTGGCCATTGCTTTTGGAAAATCATGGTCACCAAATCCAGACAGCCCTCCTTTTTATTGCGACGTACCGTTCAGCTATGACAAGCAGGAATTGGTGATCGACACAGATGTCTTGAAGAAGTGGCATCAGCACATGCCGTTTTACATGATTGACGAGAACATAGAAAACCTGAAACAGCTCGATGCCATCAAGCTCGATTGGGGAAGGAACGCCGGCGATCGATTTACCATTCAATGCGATATGTTCAGTCGAAAACTGGAGAAGGCGGGCGTCAGCCATTTCGCCGAGGAGTACATCGGAACGCACGGTAATAATATCTACACCGACACGGGGCGAATCCCTAACCAACTACTTCCGTTCTTCAACGACTATCTAGACTTCCAATAATGAAACGCGAGTCGAATCAATGCCATCAGCACGACCGGCTTTGTACGATCTGCTAATTCGCCTGCAATTTACACGCCGCGCTTTCGCATCTACTTGGTCTTGGAAGACTCATGGGTTGAGGGAACGGCGGAGTTCTTTTCAACAGAGATTGCAACGCGTGACTTGGAAACGATCTTCCAGTCCTGACCATGAACTGCGACGTAGATATCCCAGTTCCCGGCGGGCGGAGATTGCCATGTTGCCTCGAATGGCGCCGCATCGTCATGGCCGATCGGCTTCCACTTTTTGTCAAGGTAATAGAAGCGGACTTGCCGACCGCCGATCTTCTCAAGATCGACGGTTGCACGGATGACGATGTCGTCGTTTGTTGAAAACTTTTCACCGTTGGCGGGAGACGTGATTTGCAGGGAAGTGCCTTTCGTTGGCACATCTTGTTCAGTCCGTTCAAGTTCGAGTGCTTTTAGCTTGGGCTCTGTTCCATCGTAGGCATGATTCAACGCAAGGACGTTCGCTTCTCGGACACGCTGGACAATTGGATACGGCTGCTCGTTGGCTCTTAACATTCCCTGTTTGAGCATCTGAGGCGTTGGCTCATCTTGATACTGACACTTGTTGTAACCAATCATATAAGGACGCGACAAAGCGGCAGTCACGTAGCGTCGATAGTAGGCCCCGTAAGCATCCGGATCGTTCGCGGCCTGTCCCATCGTCACGGGATGATCCTCAGTCGCGAATGAACTGACGTGATCCGCGATATAGATTGGCTTTCCGTACTGCTCGTAGACACGATCGAAGAACTTAAAGTTGAATTCGCGACTTGTTGGTTGAATTGCAATCGCATCGATGTGTGGCATAGCCTCACGGACGACAGCGTCCGGCATGTCGACTTCGTGGTATCGGTCGCCGAAAATGAGGTGGTTCTTATCGTACTTGCGAACGAATGCGTGCCCTTTGGCATACAGTTGCTTCGCAATTACCGCGAGGAAATCGCTTTCATCAGCACTGGCGTTCGCTGCCTTCCACTCTCGCCATTTCATTCCGCCAGAGGAGTCCTCAGGGAGTGACTTGTAGAAGCTGATCCATCCGCCGTTTCGCGTCCGCGACCAGATGGGGATGTCGGTCCAGAAATAGCCGATCAGCATTTCGTTGTCGGCTTGCGGTTCGACGATTTTCCGGACGGCCGCATCCATCTCGGTTAGAAAACCGGGATCGAAAACATCCTTGTAGCCAAACTGCGAATCGGGCTTCCATACGCAGACGGGAACCAGATTAATCCCCTTTGTGTATGGGTAACGCTGCCACATCCATCGCGGCCCTTGGTAGCAGCCAGCGTTGAACCCCCACGACCTAATTTGCTTGACAGCAGCGTCGTAGTCCTTCGATGACATGTTGTGGAAATGGTTGATTCCGAGAGCCCGATAGCCATGCCCGTCGGGCGTGACCAAGAAGTGACGGCCTTCAAGCTTCTCAAGCCGGAAGAAGCCGTTGGCCTCAGCCTTGATCGTCTTGAGGCCACCGTATTGATCGAAAGCCGGTTCCTCGCCAACCACATTTGTCGGAGCGAAGATAAGCACGAGCGCAGTGAGGAGCGTTGAAAGCCTTTGGCAAGGCATCGTTGCGAAATGCATAAATTGAGACTTCATCGGCGACTCACGGTCAATAGAAAGCAGAGCAGAAGACGGCTAGACATCAACATATTGTTCATGCCAGTGTTTATGTGGCTATTCGGGCTGATGTCGCGACTTGTCCCAACCGGTTAGCCTTTCAAGATAAAGATAGGATTCTACGAATTCACGGTGTTTCTTGTCGCTCATCTTTTCAAGAAGCTCAAGCGCCGAGATGTAGCTGGCAAGATTGCCATTCGATGAAAGGAATTTCCCGTCCTCGACGAAGCTGATTGTCTTGTCATCTTGCACCTTCAAGGCGGGATATTTTTCTTTGAGATCCTTGCCACCACCGATATACGTCACAATCTTGCGTCCGTCGGCAATTCCCGATTCGCCGATCAATTGAGAGCCTGCACAATTACTCATCGTAAATTCAGAACTGACGTTTTGCTTCTTGATAAAACGAACGATCTCGCCGTTGCGCACCATTTCGGTCATGTCATAGGCGCTCGGCACAACCAAGACGGAAAGTTTCGGGCAATCAGTAAACTTATAGTCTGGAAGCATCCGCAGACCGCTTTCAGTGGCAACCGGTTGCAGCGTTTCTGCAACGGTGACGACATTGAACAATTTGGTGCCGTTTTCACGCGGCTTGGAAAACACGTCAATCGGCGCAGTGACCTCAGTCATTAAAACATCGTTGAACAGAATTACGCCAATAGTCGGCAATTTTTCATCGAACGTCTTTCGACGCGTTTCCAAGTTGATGACACAAGTTTCGCTCGGTATCGAGGTTGACGTGTCCTGTGCCGGTGCGGCTGCATCTCCGGGCTGTTGCGCGTTTCCCGATTGTGAATCCTGCGGTTCAGGAATGACGAGTTGCTTGGCATCGGCGGGATGAATGATGGTTGCCAAAACACGAGTTTTTTTGTTTGAGCTTGGGTTTCTTCCGATCTGATGCAGAATCATTTCCGGCTCATAGAAAGTGTCGCCCGCCCTGAGAACTCGTTTCTCTTTTCCTTCGATTTGGAACTCAAAAGTTCCTTCCAGCACGTAGCCACAGACCGGACCGGGATGCCTATGCGGCGGACTGCCCGACATGGGGTCAAGCGTGACTTCCAGCACCGTCGCGACCCGCGGTTTCTTGCTCTCAACGCCCTTCAATTGGTCGGCTCGTAAAACCGTGACCAACACTCCCGGACTTGGTCGCATCGTCATCAACTTCTTCTTTTGATTCGCTTTGGATTCATCGGTTTGCTTTGTTCCATATGTCGGATTCGGGGCAGCATCCTGAGCTGTTGCAAAGTTATCGGCAAGGACAATGCCAATGAGGGCGGCAAGTGTGCAAATGGTGAAAAGCGTCGAACGCATCGTGTGTCTCCTGTAAGGTGATGAGGTCAGAATGCTGCCTGCTCACGCCGAAAACAGGGTGTAAAGGCAACTGCAAGAGTAACCGCTTGAAGATTCGTTCAATCCGCAGATACTTCGGGCCAAACGCTTAGCTTATCAGGATTTCGCATGAAGCAAATCTGACCGACGATTCTGCAGAGGACGGCGAGCGTGACCACTGACTCGGACGTCGAGCCGAGCATCCGGTAACGAGAGCAGACGAAATCAACAGGCCATCAATACGTTGCTCGAGTTTCTGAGGTTTTCTTTTCAGACTCCAAAATTAAATGTCCAAATGCCGTGCGACTCGGCAGACCTATCGTAAATGAGCACGAAAACGACAAATTGCCACCCATGTCTATCTTCCTTGAACGAGTAGAGTTGGTTTGATCCACCAATTGGCTTGCGGTCATCTTTTCCATGCTTGTTGCAGCGACGGCATTGAATGCTGCTGACACTCGTAGCGTTGTTCCCGTACCAAAACACACAACCATAAATCACGGCGGCAAGAAGCGGCCAATACGAAAGAACAAACATGACACGATGGCCCGGAATTTCTCAGTTTCAACTTGCCGACAATGTTGCGATCGTCACTGGCGGCTCGAAGGGACTCGGTGAAGCAATGGCGGCGGGATTGGCTTCCGCGGGTGCCAACTTGCTTCTCGTCAGCAGAAACGAAGACGAAGCGAAAGCGGCAGCAGCAACGATTGCGGACGAGTATCCCGTGAAAGCGATCGGTCTGGCTGCCGATGTGTCTTGCGAAGAACAAGTCGAAGCAATGGTCGCTCGTTGCATGAAAGAATTCGGACGAATTGACATTCTGATTAACAACGCGGGCGTCAACATTCGCGGCCCGATTGAAGATTTGTCACTGGATGACTTTCGCAAAGTGCAAAGCATCAACGTTGATGCCATGTGGCTGTGTTGCAAGCACGTTGCTGGAGTGATGAAAGAACGTCAGTACGGCCGAATCATCAACATGGCCAGCACGCTGGGATTGGTCGGTCTGGCCAACCGCACGCCGTATGCGACCAGTAAAGGCGCGGTTGTGCAGATGACACGGGCGTTGGGATTGGAATTCGCACTCGACAAAATCACGGTCAACGCGATCTGTCCCGGTCCGTTCCTGACGCCAATGAACGTGCCAATCGCAGAGAGCGAAGAGGCGAAGAAGTTCATTGTCGGCGCGACAGCGGTCGAGCGTTGGGGTGAAATGAACGAGATTCAGGGTGCCGCGTTGTTCTTGGCCAGTCCCGCGTCGAGCTACATGACCGGAAGCATGCTTACAGTCGATGGAGGCTGGACAGCAAGGTAGACGTACGTTGCGACTCCACAGTTTGAGAGACGAAGACCATGAATAGAATCAACCGGCGTGAAGCCGTCAAACAACTTTCTGTACTCGCTGCCGGAGCTACGCTCGCGAGCGAAAGTGCCTTTGCTGCCACTGTTCAACCAAAGACCGGACTCGGCATAGTCATGTACGACTGCAAGTTTCGTCGAGCGTTACTGAAGAAGCAGGACAAGTCGGTTGACCTGTACGAACCGTTTCGATTCCTGCGCCATTGTCACTCGTTGGGAGCGGGCGGCGCACACGTTGGACTTGGCACGATGAGTTCTGCCGAGGCGGCCAAGTTTCGCGAGGAAGCAGCCGAATACGGCATGTTCGTGGACGCGATTCTGAAACCGCCAAACGACGAGAACGATCTGCCGCGGTTTGAAGCCGAGGTCAAGACAGCCAGTGAAGTCGGCGTTCAGTCTGCACGAACGGTGATCATTCCCGGTCGCCGTTACGAGCGATTCAAGTCGTTTGAAGAATTTCAGGAGTTCGAGCGGCGTGGTCGACGCATGGTCGAGCTTGCTGCACCTATTGTGGAGAAACATCGCGTACCGTTGGCGATCGAGAATCACAAAGATCAGCGTATCGAAGACCGTGTTAAGCTCTACGAGCACATCGACAGCGAATATGTTGGTGCCTGTGTCGACACGGGAAACAGCTTTGCTCTGCTTGACGATGTCTACGGCAGTATCGAAGCATTGGCCCCGTTCGCCTTCTCCGTCCACTTCAAGGATCAGGCACTCGCGGAATACGAAGACGGGTTCCTGCTAGCCGACATCCCACTCGGTCAGGGTAGCTTTGATCTGAAAAGGATGATGCACATTCTGCGGACGAAGAAACCCGATCTGAAATTCTCGCTGGAGGTCATCACGCGCGATGCGTTAAAGGTGCCTTGTCTGAAAGATGACTACTGGAAATCCGTGGCCGAGGCCAGCGGCAGTGATTTGGCTCGAACACTGCGCTTCGTGCGGAACCATCAAGCAAAGGGGCAATCGATCAGCACACTGCCACTCGCAAAGCAAGTCGAAATCGAAGACGCCAACATCGCAGCAAGCTTGAAGTATGCGAATCAGGAGCTTGGACTATGACCCTTTCCCGACGAAAACTGTTGATTGCGGGCGGCGTTGCCGGGGCGACTCTGTCTGCTCGTAGTTGGACTTCGCTGGTGCGAGGCGAAGTGCCATCGAATCGCATTCGCGTCGGAGTGATTGGCACGGGAGTGCGAGGGAAGTACCTAATTGGAAACTTGCCGGATTCCGCTCGCATCGAAGCCATTTGCGACTGCGCGACGTCCCGTATGGGCGAAACGCTCAAACCGAAGGCCGAATTCAAAGACGTTCTCGCTGATTTTGCATCGAAACAAGCTCGTCATTGCTCAACGCATCACGACTATCGACAGATGATCGATCAAACCAAGCTCGACGCCGTCATCATTGCGACGCCCGATCATCATCACGTACAGGCTGCGATGCTGGCACTGGAAGCCGGATTGGATGTCTACCTCGAAAAGCCTCTTTCGCTGACCATCCGCGAAGGCCGTCTGCTTTCCGATGCGGTCAGGAAAACCGGACGTATTCTTCAGGTCGGTAGCCAACAGCGTTCGATGGAAGCGAACCGTTTCGCCTGCGAATTCATTCGCGACGGTGGACTCGGAAAAATCACGCGAGTCGACGTGCCCAACTATCCCGGTCCGATGAGCATTCCCGACTTTCCAAAGCAGCCCGTCCCCGGCGGTCTTCATTGGGATTTGTTTTTGGGTGCAGCACGCAAGCGACCGCACCATCGTCAGCTGTGGATCAAAGACGACTTCAAAGTTGGTGACCTACTTTGGCGAGGATGGGATTTGTTTCGCGATTACTCGGGTCACTTGATGACCAACTGGGGCGGTCACAATCTGGATATGGTTCAGTACGCGCTCGGAATGGACGAGTCTGGGCCGGTCAAGGTGGAGCCGCTTCGTGATGTCAGCGAGGCTGCTCTGCTGCAAGACTGGAAGAAGAAGTGGCACAAGAAGACGCCCAAGCCAGACGGAGCGTTCAGTGATGACTCACGCTTTGCCCCAATTCGCATGACTTACCCGGGCGGCATCGAGATGAACTTCCTGCCGGATGTTCCGACTGCGACATTCTATGGCGAGCGTGGCCGGATGACGATCGCACGCAACAAGTTCAAATGTGATCCAGCCAATCTGATTGATGATGCTCCAACTGCTTCCGAGAGCGAGCGATGGGACGGAAGCGGTCACGTCGCCCGCCCGCACCTACAAAACTGGCTCGACTGCATTCGCTCGCGATCCACGCCGAATGCACCGGTCGAAGTCGGCCATCGCTCGGCTACCGTTTGTCACCTTGCCAACATCGCACGTGACTTGAATCGACCGTTGGTGTGGCATCCCGATTCGGAACAGTTCGATGATGCCGATGCGAACGAATTGCTTGACCGCCCTCGCCGAGAGGGCTTTCGACTACCGCATGTCAGTTAAGTCGGACTGCCACCCCATTGTTCCGCAGCCAACCAAGATAGACGAACATGAAATACACGGCTCTACTTCTCATGGCCTGTTGCACCGTTTGCAACGGGCAGGAATTGGATCGCTTTGGCGGGAACAAGTCGATCAAATCGAAAGCCACAGGGTTCTTTCGCGTGGAGGAAGTCAATGGACGATGGCTCTTTGTCACACCGGAAGGTCATGGTTACGTTGCGTTGGGAGCTAACCACGTCGGTAAGTATCTGGATCTTCAAGCCGATGAAATGGGCCTGCTGGATCGCTTTGACGGTGACCGATCCAAGGCCGCAGCGTATCTGATCGAGCAGATGAAACTTATGGGCTTGAACGCAGGTGAAGCATACGCTCCGTTGGCTCCTGAGTTGAAGCCGGTGTTGCCATGGGTCGCCAACCTGAAATTTCCAACCAAGAACAAGTTTGCATTTGATGTCTTTGATTTAGAGTTTCAAGCGAAGCTGCGTCAATCGGTCATCGACCAGTGCGCTGAGTTTCGCGATGATCCAATGGTGCTGGGGATCGCATTCGCCGATTTGCCTGTTTGGGACCGTCGGCGAGTGAATTTTTTTGAGCAACTAGCCCCATCATCGCCGGGCGGAAAGGTGCTTGCTGAGTTCCGCGCGGCTGGGAAATCAGACAACGAGTTTCTTGGGCATGTTGCCGATGTTCTTTACGAGCAACTCGCCACAGCTTGTCGACGCGGTGCTCACAATCACTTGTTTTTCGGTGAACGCCACCGACTTCGCGGCACTCCCGATGAAGTCCTTCGGTCGGTCGGAAAGCACGTCGATGTGTTCTGCACTCAAGCATTGATTCTCTCGCCCCAGCGACCGCCTGAGTGGCAAGTGTTCCAAGCCGAGCGATACGACTACGAACAGAAGCTCACGGGCAAACCGATGATGATCATTGACTGGGCAGCCCCCTTCAGCCTGAGTGAGTCAATGAAAACGGATCGCGGCACACTCCAGCCGGAACAGCAGGCTGCTGAGGACGCATCGAAATGGCTCGTCGACGCACTGAAGCGGCCGTACATCATCGGCATTTTCAAGTGCCAATTGATCGGTCTGCACGGCAACGACCGTTGGTTCGACGGTAAGTCACGCCGCACTTATCTGAAAGACGATGGCACTACCTTCAGACATCGCACCGAGATCACTCGACAAGCACACGAAGAATCACTCAAAGCGGCTTATCAACAAGCCACACGATGAATCACGTGGCGACGATCGCCATGCCTACGCTGACACATTCTCTTTGCGAATTGCTCTTACCTTCTCATCTACGTCGTTGTACGCGACTCGATGCGGCGATGCCTTGTTCTTGCTGGCGATGGCGGCGGCGACTCCCGCGTACTCGCCCATCGCCACTGCGTTGCCGGTAACGCGATAGCTCGAATGAGCCACAAAGTCTCCGCTGATGCATCGCCCTGCCATCATTAAGTTGTCGATACCCTCAGCGATCAAGGCACCAAGCGGAATGTCGAACGGTTTCGCCTTGATTCCACGATTACCGTAACCACCATCGGTTTTCTTGAGAGCGTGAATATCGACGCAGAAACCCGATGTGCAAACACTTTCGTCACTTTTGTTACCAGCGATAACGTCGGCCTTGGTAACACTCTCGCGCCCCTTCAGGCGTCTGCCATCGCGGACACCGATCTGCTCGCTAGTCGTTACCAAACGAAGGTCTTTCCATTCAGGCAGCGTCTGCAATCCTCGTACAATCTTGTTCAGTTCGTTTCTCGCTCGGAACGTGGCAGCAGTAATTGCCGCAGCATCATCGGGACGGACGCCGTATTCGTGATTCATCATCACTGACGCGATCGAGCCGCCCATGTGAAAGATCGTCGGTTTGGTGTAACTCGGTTTGTAGCCGCCTCGCTCGATTTCGGCCCGAAAACGATCTTTATGTTTGCCGTCGCTGCTTCCTGTGCGAGTGAATGGCATGATCAAGTCCGGCGGTGCTGAAATTACTCCCATCAACGACATCGGCTGGCACGGACAATTTTCAGCGTCCGCATTCTCCCCAATCTCAAACTCGCAGCCCGCGAGAGCGCCAACATCGCCATCGCCGGTCGCATCAATGACCACATCGGCTTGCCAAGCCTGTCGCCCGGATTTGGACTCCGTGATCACGCCACAAATGCGCTTGGTCGAATCAATATCCACGCCAACGACACGCGTGTGAAGCTGAACGCCAATGCGAAGTTCGGTGACAAGAGTCTCCAGTACCCATTTCATCGTCTCGACGTCGTACATGTACGACAGCCACGTTTGCGGCCTCAACGGGACGTGCCCGTACTTCGTATTCGCATCATCAAGTCGCCGTATAAGTTCCGTGTTGAATCCCGGTTTGTCAGCATCAATCACATACGACAACATGCCGCTCGTCCAGACGCCGCCAAGGCATCCGTGGCATTCCAAAACTTGCACCGAAGCCCCGGCTCTGGCCGCAGCGACCGCTGCACTAACACCCGCCGGGCCACCACCGCATATCAGCACGTCACAACGACGTGCGATTGGTGTTTGACGCGCTGGTTCATTGACCAAATCTGGTGCCGTGCCTTGAGCGTAAACCGAACTGAGTCCGGTCGAACCAAGGAGGACGGCGGTCCCTGCAAACATTTCACGTCGTTGAATGGGCATTGCGTTGTTCTCCAGCAATTGATTTCGTGCGTTCTATGCCGACAAAGTCTACTTGATCGCAATCACTGAACCCAGTGTCAGGTTTTCGTCTGTCGATCGAAACGGCAATAGATACTACCGGTTCCTGTCGCGGCCAAACGTCCCACCGTAGTCGTAGATAACCTTGCAATTCTGTATGCTCAGACCCGACGATCATGATAACATGCGATCCCGTTTGGCAGTCCCATCGCGTGTTGGCAAAGATCGTGATCGAGCGATCATCCGCTCTCCTCCGCCCAACGTCTCTCAGCGTTGCTGAATGCGGTGGCGTCGTACTGGCAGTGCTGAGCGAACCGAATCCAAAAACTTCGGATGTTACGGGACAGCGGACAGTCATCTGCGGTTAGAGGACACAACGGGCCGCTCCCGTTCGTGAAATCACTGCGGGAGCGGAAATCCTTTTCCTCCATCAATGCGTTTTCGCATCATTCCTCCCATCGGCAACACTCGCAGCCCGCTGAATGTCGAGACGCTACTGAACTCAGTTCACAAATCTCTGAGTTCCGCGTCCACGATATCGCTCTGCTTGGAGTCGGATGCTGGCCACGTCGGATACGCGGCCGACGTTCCTGACGAACAGCGAGTTGTGTTCATTCAAGAGCTTCAAGATGCATACCCCGGTACGCTCGTAAGAGTACGGGAACCAAAGTCTGAATCGAGCGACAGGGAAGCTTGGTACACAAGCGTTCGATTGCGTCCAGACCTGCTGAGCATTCGCACGTTCGACAAGTTTGTCGATTTTGCGGACGACCGCTTGCTTGCCGACCCGGTCGCCGGATTGCTTGCGAGCATTCGCTCTGGACAGTCCGGCACAATCGACGCATCCATCGCTCTTGAGTTGTGTCCGGCAACCAAACGGCAAGTGCGTGTCGCTGACAAAATACTGAGACGGTATCGATACCGTTTCAATGCCAGTCGAGTCAAACGTCTCTTCATTCGTTGGGCGACCAGTGACTCTTTTGTGGTTCGTCGCATGGCTGCTCTCCTCTATTGGTTTTCATGGAAACCGACGAATGAAACTCCGGCCGAGGTCGAGAAAACGGGAGACAACGTATTTCAGTCGTGGATCACCGTCCGGATCGTGGTGCCAGTTGGTGAGAAGGAGTTGGCGAATCGAAAAGTGAACGACATCGTCGCGGCATTCGGCCGCTTCACAGATGGCGACACTGAATTTGAACACTCTCGATTGAGACCGCGACTGAAACGGATGCGTCCGTCACTGCTTACATCGAAAGAAATCGCGACGCTTTGGCACCCTCTTACCGAGTCAGGAGACACGGTGTCACGAGTTGAACGGCCCACTTTCCGTGAAATCGAGGCCCCAGTTATGGTCGCCTCAAAGAAAGGAGTTGCCAACACAACGATGCTCGGACGGCTTCGCTTTCGACAGCAGCGGTCTCAATTCGGAATCGGCCCCGATGACCTGCGTCGCCACTTGCTGGCGATCGGGAAGACAGGTTGTGGCAAATCAACGTTCCTGCTGAACGTGATACGTCAGCAAATCGAATTGAACCGAGGAGTCATCCTGATTGATCCGCACGGTCAATTGGCAGACGAAGTTCTGGACGTGATTCCGAAACGTCGCACGAATGACGTGATCGTCTTTGACGCCTCGGATCGGATCGCACCGGTCGGATTCAACCCGATGGTCGGACCGAAGGGAACCGACCCAACATTGATTGCTGATGGTGTTTTGACTTCGTTCAAGAACGTATTCGGTTTTGAAGACGGATCGGCTCCGCGACTACTACATATCTTTCGCAACTGCTTGCTCTCCCTGATTGGCACTTCGGACGCTTCGCTGGCCGGCGTGCAACGTTTGTTGGTCGATGCTGCGTTTCGCAAGTCGATCGTAGCCCGCGTGGACAACGCAGCTGTCCGCGAATTCTGGTTGACCGAGTTCAATCGCTGGAACGAGCGGGACCGAACTCAGTACATCGCCAGCTTGCAGAACAAACTTGGTGCTTTCACGACCAATGAACGGCTACAAGCAATCTTGAACCCGGGTGAACAGGGGATTCAGCTTCGCGATGTCATGGACAGCTCAGGCATCCTGATTTGCAACCTATCGAAAGGTACCGTTGGCCACGACGCATCGACGTTGTTGGGATCGCTTTTGTTGTCGAGCCTGCAGGTAGCGGCGATGAGTCGAGCAGACATCCGCGAATCGGAACGCACTGACTGCACTGTGGTCGTCGACGAGTTTCATTCGTACCTAACCGACGGCAACTCAACAATGGCTGATGCTTTGGCGGAGTCGCGAAAGTATCGCACCAGCTACGTGTTATCGACGCAAATGCTCGAACAGCTGGATCCTGCCACGCTGGCCGGAGTTCTCGGAAACTGCGGTTCAACGTTGTGCATGACAGTTGGTCCTCGCGATGCTGAGGTTCTGACTGAACTGTTGGGCAGCGGCTTGTCGAAGGATGACCTCATGAAAATCCCAAAGTATCACGCCTATTTGCGAATGCTTGTTGATGGGGCACCACACACGTTTTCAATGACGACCCTGCCGCCGCCGACCGACGTCGCGAGGCGTTCGGCAACGATTCGCCGTGTTTCCCGTCAAAGACATGGGCAAACAGCGGCACAATCCGGACGAACTACTTGCCTCGAACACCCTGTTTCGTGATATAATTGAAGCATGAGCCAAACTACTGAAACCTACGATGACACGATTCTCACGAACCTGAGCGGAACACTATCCCCGCAGGCGGCAGAGGGGATATTGTCTCTAGGTTTTTCTGACGAGCAGCGTCAGATGATGAAGCTGCTGGCTGGAAAAGCTCGTGCTGGTGAACTCAGTGACGACGAGAGAGAGCAGGCGACAAGTTTTGAGCGGGTCAGCAGCCTGCTTGGCATACTGCAATCTCGTGCCCGCGTGGCGTTAAGATCCGCCGCTTCATGAGCATCCCGGTTGCGATACGCCGGATCGTCTGGGAACGGGCAGGTCATCGTTGCGAATACTGCCAAATGTCGCAGGACTACGATCCCGCGACTTTTGAAATTGACCATGTCGTTCCGGAGAAGATGGACGGCGAAACGGTTGACGAGAATCTCGCATTGGCGTGTTTCAAGTGCAACAACCACAAAGGCCCCAACATCGCGGGCATTGATCCGGTTGATGGTGTCAAAGCGTTTCTGTTTGACCCACGAACCGACGTTTGGAGTGAACACTTCGCTTGGGATGGCCCATTCCTAGCCGGGCTGACTCCAAAGGGCAGGACAACCGTTGCACTGCTGCAAATCAACGTCGGCCACCGCGTCTCCCACCGACGGCAGCTTATCACCGAAGGCGTTTTCCCGCCCATGGGCACCGATCACGTCAGCTAACAATAACGCCGGATATCTTTGACGGCGTTGATCAAGCGTGGCACGCTACGGGCAGCACACTCCCCAGCCACTGCCCAAAGAATCCTTCTTCCATCGGGAAACGCAGCCTCTCTTCAAACAACTTGAAGAGGTCTCGCAGCGTTCCGGCATCAGTCGCGGCCAAGCGTTTGAGGACTTCCTGCATGTGACGGTTTGTGCGTTGGGCAATCCGCTGATGGAAGAGGAGTACTTACAAACAATTGAAAAGCACAAAGCCGGAGAAACGGGAAAAAGGGGAGTCGACCTGCTGGCGCGAATGTTCGGCAACCTTGTTAACGTAACCGACAAGACGCGGGCCGACATCCTTGGCGACTTGTTTCAGGGGGCAATCACCTACGGTGAGAAGGGGCAATTTCTCACGCCCGAACCAATCTGCAAAATGATGGCAGCGATGAACCTTCCGCAAGAGAAAATGGACTTGGATGGCCGCCGTTCGGTAAACGATCCGTGCTGTGGATCCGGCCGAATGTTGCTTGCCGCAGCAGAGATTCAACCTAACTGGCACTTCGTCGGTCAAGACGTCGACTTGCGGTGTGTCCGCATGACTGCCATCAATCTCGCTCTTCGCAATCACTATGGCCACGTTATTCACGGTAATTCGTTAAGTAACACATCCGGCCAAATCTACGAAACTGGACGAATTCAAGTCTGGGGAAACGCAATACGCAAAGTTCATCGTGTTCCATTGCCCGATAGCGAGCCAGAGCAGCTTGAAATGGCCATTTCAAATCATTCCGATGAAGCGGAATCCGTACTGCAAGATCCACCTGATGATGACGGTCACACACAGCAACTCGAATTGTTTTAATGCATTGAAGACTACGGTAGAATATCCAAACCATGAAACCTGATATTCATATCACAGATAGGGGGGCTAAGCTCTCGCCGGATCGCCTGTATCGTTATCGACTTTGGCGACGATGGGGTGATGGCCCTGCAATGACATTCATCGGGTTGAATCCCTCAACGGCAGACGAATCCGAAGACGATCAAACAATCAGAAAGTGCATCGGTTTCGCAGTCCGAAACGGATGTGAAGCGATTGAAATGTTGAATCTATTTGCTTTCCGTGCCACTGCTCCCAGCGAAATGAAGGCAGCCGATGATCCAGTCGGCCCGGAGAATGATGATCTGCTTTTGTCGCGAGCAAAAGCAGCAAAACTGGTCGTCGCCTGCTGGGGAGGCGATGGCTCGTTCATGGACCGCGAAATGTACGTGCGTAAGTTGTTAAAGACACATGGCATTCGCCTCAAGTGTCTCGGCGTGACAAAGAAGGGTTTACCACGCCATCCAGTTGTAAGATCGTACGCAGCCAGTCTCGTGGATCTACCCGAATGATGGGCGACCAAGCAGTGGCGGGCAATCAGCACATCGCCATGTTGCCGACAACAACGCCTTCGCAAGGTCGTACAAGTCTCCACCTTGCTGCGTCGTTTTACGTTGTCAGCCTGCAGGCGGTGTTTTGATTACTTCCCACCACTACGATGAACTCTTCATCATCTACATCACCGGACTGCGATTTACTTCCAGCCGACATCGTCGGCTCAATACCCAAGCTTGGCGAAACATCCGAAAACCCAGATCCGACGCTACGCCTCAAATGGTTCACGCCGGACAGTGGGCTAACTTGGTTTGTCGCCGAATACGATCCTTAGTCTGGCATCGCCTACGGCTTCGTCATTGGCCCGTTTACCGAGTGGGGGACGTTCAGCGTCCACGAAATCCGAACTCTCCGAGGATCACTGAACCTGCCTGTAGAGAGAGACATTCACTTCGATGCTTGCCCGTCGTCCAAGATCACGATGGATCACTACTGAATCCTTTTCTTTGTGGCGACTGTCAGCGAGGCCATTCCATTGGCCTCGTTTTCGCGGGTAAAAAGCTCTAAACCACCAATTTCTGCTCAGCCTTAACTTCGACAACCAGTTTCTGCAGTTCTTCAAGATCATCGAGTGCATTGTCGGGCGTTGGGACGCCGAAACTGCGGAGTGATGCTCGATCGTGAGCCGACGTGATGTCGCAGCAGCGTTTGAATAACGACTGCAGACGCTCGCAGTGATTGATCGTCATCGCTGTCACCAGCTTGAGGTTGCTCAGGCTGATGTAGTCTTTGTGACGGATGATGACACCGCGAAAGAAATGCTCTTCAACGGCCCGTTCAACGGTTGCTCGAATGTCGCCATAGATTGCAAAAATATCACGTTCGTAAACGTCATCGTTCTGATTGTCGTAGTCGCTTCGCGTTGCCTTCACACGTCGTTCTAATTCGGTAATTCGTGGCAGCGTCTTTTGAGCGATCCACGGAAGCCCATCGTCGACGAACCCGCTGTTGTCGCGATTCGACTTCACACGCCGCAGTTCGACTGGCACCTTCTGTTGCTGGGCTCCTGAATAAAGATCATGCAGGAATACAATGTCATGTGTGAACACAATGACTTGTCGATCGGCAGCTTCCTCGACCAGTCGTTGGGCGAAGCAGCCACGCCAATGGTGGTCAAGCGACGTCACGGGATCATCGAACACAACAGTTGATTTCGTTGACTCGGTCGCAAGTTCCGACAGGAAGCCAGCCAAAGCAATGCAACGATGCTCGCCTTCCGAAACGACGGTGCCAACTTTGGCATCGCTGGCACCGACTAACTGCACGCGGTAGAACGTGCGTCCGTGTCTTCCTTCCGCTGCGACAAGTTCCACGTTCAGCCGACGCACACCTTGTTGCATTTTCTTGATTTCGTCGGCAAAGGCGTTGCGTAGTCGGTCGGTCACATAGGACTTTGCCAGCTCTTTGCTCTTCGTCGTAATTGCGGTCGTCTTGGTGTCCTTGATTGCCTTTTTCAGTTTTGCGATATCGGCCAAACGCGACACATGCTCTTTCACGTCACCCAATACGGTGGCCAGCCACTCGCGAGCCTTCAGTTCTGCAAGTTCATCCGACAGCTTCTTTCGCTCAGTCGCATCCGCTGATTTTTCGGTATCTGATGCACGAAGTGCTAGTGCTTTAATCAGGGTTCCGAGTTGGTCACTAACATCGTTGACCGTACCGGGGATATCGAATGACCAATTGCCTGATTCGTAAGCCTGCTTGATTGCACGAACACGCCGCAGCAGCGTTGCAAGTTGATTGCGAACCGCCAGAGCAACCGTCTTATCGTTTGCTTCCACGTCTTTCAGTTGTTCACGTAAGCCTTCACCTTGCAAGTCCAGTCCGTCCAATGATGCAACGGCATTCTTCAACGCAGCCGTCGCCTTCGTTGATCGCTGGGCACTGTCATCACGCACAAACTTCTCGAAACGGTTCAGCCGATTTTTTGAATCGTCGTCAAGAGTCTGTTGACACAGAACGCAAACCGCGTCTTCCGTGTCGGTCACTGGAAATTCTGTGTCAGGAATTGCGGCAATGGAAAAACGACGAGCCGCTTCCCACAGTTCTCGCCAGACGGGTTCGCCGATCCCGTTCAACGGATCATCGTTGAAGGTCATCGAAGCCGCCGCTTGAGCCGCTTTCGTTTTCACGGCAGCATCCGTTGCGAGGCTCTTGATGGCGAAAACCGCTTCGTCTGACAAAGCTTGCTCAGCAGCAGCTATCGAACGCCACAGAGTAGTGATGCGACCTGCCTGAACGCGAATCTTCTTCGCCTCTTCTCTTGGGTCGGATGCCAACTGAACTGGAATCTCTTTCAGCCGCTTCAATTCGTCATCGCTCATGGATGCCAGAGTGTCCAAGTCTTCTGGGTTAGTCGAACCCTTGAGGCTGGTTAGCGTCTTGCCGACTTTGGTATCGCCGGTCGCATAGCTATTTCGCAGAAACGGAGGCGTTTCGTTTTCGAGAGACTTCTTTTCCGTGTCGAGCTTTGCCTGAACCGATCGGCAAAGATCGCCAAGTGTTGGGAGGATTTCGAGACCGAATGGCGTGAAGGCAACGTCATTCTTTTCTCGCACATGCACCGAGGCACAATCCGAATCAAAGAAACTGATCGAACCAAGCCCATCAGGCGAGTGTTGCCCGTCGATCCATTGTGTTGGTGATTGCTCGACTTCATCGACGGCGTGAGTGATGATCGCACTTGCCGGTTGGTCGGTCGCTTCCTCCATGACGTTCGGCAGGATGGGATCGCCTTTTTTGCGGGCACGGCACGCACTTCGCAGAATCCGCCCATACCCGCTCTTTCCTGATCCGTTGTACCCAAACACGACAGTTAACCCTGTCGCCGCAAACGGCAACTCCTGTTTGGAATCCAAAGCATTGACGTTTTCTGTTTCGGAAATTGATCGCAGCGTGACCCTGCGGCCTGCAGCGTCCCGAGACGGAATGTGTTCCGCCGCCAGCAGCGTCAGGTCTGGAGCAGAATCTTCGCTCAGGCCGTGAGCTTCACGACAAGCAGCCGTCAGTTCATCAGTGTCCGTGTGATCGAAACTGCCCTTTTCAATGATCCGCCGCAACGCATCGCGTTTCCAGTGCGATTGGTCGCTCGACCACGCGAGAATGTCATCATGGACCGTCATGCCCGCTCTTGATCGTTGTGTGCCCGTACTGCTCATTTCTTTAGACTCCATTTGGTTGGACGCTCAGTTTACAGGTATCTCGCGAAGACACCAATCAGACCAGCGAAGTTCACCCCGCCCTGATTTGCAGCACATACGAACGATGAAGACCGATACGGCTGACACTGCTTTGGCGATGCGGTAAACTGGCTTCAGTTTTGGTGGCAGCTTGCCCGACAGGGCAGCGACAAAACTACAAGGGGCGTCCGTGGACACTTCTTTCTGACGAGAATTGAGATGATGCAACCGTCTAGCGACACCTACGGAGCAGCGAATCTTGGCGAAACGGAAGCAACTCGGTCACGCTGACATGACGGGCGATGCTAGCATCGCCTTGATTCATGGTGTCGTGAACGAAATGGGCTTCGTTTGGAATGCACTCCATCTGGAGGCAGGCATCGATGGATTGATCGAAGTTCGCGACCCTGACAATGCAGAAGTTTCCAATTGCATCATTCAGGTTCAGAGTAAAGCTGGCGACAGCTACTTCAAGGCAGAGGACGATTCGTCGTTTGAGTTTCTGTGCAAAGAACGCGACTTGGACTATTGGATGCGGGGCAATGCTCCGGTTGTTCTTGTCGTTTCAAGACCAAGAGACGACGAAGCCTACTGGGTGTCGATCAAGGATTACTTTGGCGACCCCAAACGTCGCAAAGATCGAAAAATAAAGTTCGACAAAAAGCAGGATCGGTTTGATCCGGATTGCCGCGACAAGCTTGCAATGCTTGCCCTGCCCGCCGATAGCGGATTGTACTTGCCCGCGATCCCTGAAGAAGAGGAGTTGGTTTGTAATCTGCTTCCTGTGTTATCGTATCCCAACCGAATGTTTCGAGCGTCCACCAAGCTCCGGTTTCCGGGACAGGTTTGGGAACAGTTGAACAAAGGCGGCCAATTCGATCATCCCGAGTGGTTTCTGCACAACGGTTTCATTTACTCGTTCCATGACCTGACATTTTCTCATTGGAAGCGGGTTTGCTTATCCTCTGCCACCGAAAACCTTGCCACGAACGACTGGGCATTATCCAATGACCGGAAAAAACGATACGTGTTTATCAGACTATTTCGAGCTTGCGTCGAAAAGCTGCTTTCTCGCCAAGGCGTGAGATTCCACAAGGATCGGAGCCACTATTACTTTCGGGCGACGCCCGACTTGGCAATTCGCAAAATCGACAAGCTAACCGTCTTCAAAGGTTACGAGAGCAAGACTGTTGAAGGCCGAATCGCTTACTACCGACATCGTGCGGTAACGCTCAACTATTTCCGGTTCGATGAGCAATGGTACGTCGAGATTACGCCGTCATACCACTTCACCAGCGATGGGTGGAAGCTGTCGCGATATTTTGAGCAGCGTTTGAAGGGCATTAAGCAGCTTGAACGACAGAACAGCGGACACTTACGCCAAATTCGTCTTTGGGAGGAAGTTCTGCGTCAGGTGCATGTCACGTCGGGTGACCCGACACCGCAGCAAAAATCTCTGTTCGGAGACGATCCTGCCCCGGAACCAACGATCGATTTCTATGACATGATCGGTTTCGATCCGTTACCTCGATTCACTGTGGACAGTGCGGTCCCTGAAAAGGTGTGGCTTCCGGGTCAGCCAGACAACGATTCCGATGACGAAGATTCTGCTCAGATGGAGTTGTTCGACTGATGCAAATTACCAGCTTTGATGAACCACTACTTCAGTTCGGCACGAGTTCGCATCTCGACATCCGTTTTGGGCTGATGAATTACTGTCCGCTGGACTTCGATCAAGACAACGCCCCGAAACAAATTCGACTTGGGATTGTTGGTAGCTCGAAGACTATCGAGGGATTGCGAGATTGGCTTGAAAAATGTCGTGGCGAGATTGCTGCCAAGGAAAGTCGCCAACGAAACTTGTTTCCCAAGTGGCCCGGATTCAGTTTGGAAAGTAGTTTCTGTTCTGAACTGCAATTCGATTCAACATTAGAACGATCGATTTCGAGCAGCGAAATCAATTCGATTACCTCACTCCCGATTCGCGACGAGCAGAAGATTCGGGCAGTCGACACTTTTGTTACAGAAATTCGGCCGCTGCTTGAAAAGAAGCCTGACGTAATCGTCTGTGCGATTCCTCAGGAGTTCCTCGATTCGTTTGATCCAGCAGTAAAGACAGCGAACCTTGATGACGAGGAAGCTGAAGCCGAAGTAGCAGATGAGAGTTCAATAGACTTTCATGACCTGTTGAAAGCGAAGTGTCTTGCACTGCCGC
The DNA here is from genome assembly GCA_963975425.1 of uncultured Pirellulaceae bacterium. Lineage (GTDB taxonomy): Bacteria > Planctomycetota > Planctomycetia > Pirellulales > Pirellulaceae > CAXBGS01. The sequence continues at coordinate 190,202 of CAXBGS010000001.1, read as the reverse complement.
GTGCCTGCCCAATTCAACTTGTCCTACCTGCGACATACGACCCGAAGATGCGTCGTAGAGGCAGTTCTGTCAGGCAGATGCGTCCGCTTCAGGATGAGGCGACACGGGCGTGGAATTTTCACACGGCACTGTACTACAAGTCAGGCGGAACGCCGTGGAAGCTGCAACAAGACGACAGCAAATTGCAGACCTGCTTCGTTGGTGTCGGCTTCTACCGAACGCTCGACAGGGAGCGTATCTCCACGAGTGTCGCACAGGTGTTTAACGAACGCGGCAATGGCGTGGTAGTCCGTGGCGAACCAGCGATTTATGAAAAGGAGGATCGACAAGTTCATCTCGATTCGGATGGAGCGACCCAACTTCTCGACAGGGCTTTGTTGGAGTATCGAAGTGAACACAAAACAATGCCCGCTCGCGTCGTGATTCACAAAACTTCGTCCCACAACGATGCGGAAGTGAAAGGGTTCATGGATGCTGCCAGCAAGCACAACGTAGAATACTGCGAACTGCTCTCGATCCGTAAAGCGTTTACACGCCTTTTCCGCAACGGTGTGTACCCACCGCTGCGAGGAACAATGCTCTCCCTAAACGAAGCCACGCACATTCTTTATACGCGAGGCAGCGTCGAGTTCTACGCGACATACCCGGGCATGTATATGCCGAGAACTCTACAAATCAATTGCGATCAAATCGAACAAACGCCGCGTTACCTTGCCGAAGAAATTCTTGCCCTGACGAAGATGAACTGGAACGATACACAGTTCGATGGGGGACTGCCCATTACCATTCGAGCCGCTCGCCAAGTTGGTGACATTTTGAAGTACGCTGGTCCCAACGATCCCGTGCCGTCGCAGTACAGCTTCTATATGTGAACCACGATGGATCGTGAGATTTGCGATCTTTTATTAGGACAGTTGGCACTGTTCTGGCACGATGGCTTGCATGAAGCGACAATTGCGACTTTGGGAAGATCGAATTCCTGAAGCGGAAGTCGATCCAGCGGCTCTTCAGAACACAACGGCGAATCACGCATCGACAAATCTATCGGTTCGTCATCTATTCACGAATCCCGGTAGGCAAACTGCGATGAGTGCAGAGTGTCATAACGGTTGGGCCCCTGCCGTTTGCGATGAGGATACGATAACGGTTGATCGTCCCCGAGCTGACATCGACGGCCCTGCTCATCGTTTCACGATTAAGCGAACTGACTTCGTCGAAGTGTTTCTTGGAAAGAACGCGGTTGGCTACGGAACAGTTCTAGGTATTGCTCCGGAACACGGACAAGCTCGCGTTGAGTTCGATAGCGGCGAGAATACTGGTTGGTTCGACATCGAGAACATTTACCCAGCAATCCAAGCACCAAGCCAGAAGAGCAAAACGCCGAAACGGCGTGTGAAAGAGATTGAGCAGATTGCCGAGGCTCTGGCGGCTTCAAGTACACCAGCAAAAGCCGTGGAAAGTATCGCTGAATACACGTCCATAAAGATCGTTTCGCTGGCGAGAATCGGCACTCTTGAAGGACGGCCCAAGATCACTAGCACAGCGGACGCGTGCAAGTTCTTCGCGAAATATTGGGAAGAGAATCCGGGCCTTGACCAAGAACGATTCATGATCGCATGTCTAGACACGAAGCCAATCGTAATGCAAGTGAAGCATAGATTTCGCCTGTTAGTCAAGCAAAACGCTGTATTCGGCTACGAGTCGAATTGCAGCGTTTTTTATTGACTCTCGACAAAGGTGAAACCAATGCAAATTCAGATCGTTGGCCGCAAAGAGAGCGGCACTTGCAGTATGAGCGGAAAGAAGGATACGGAGGTTTGGGGCCTTCGTGTCAATGAAGGCGAGGTGCAGTTAGTTGCGACCAATCGCCTGCTGGAATGCCTGCGGATGCTGACGTCCGTGGGAACGGCTCGCGGAGTCAAGGCTACAGCAAAGGAGGCACAGCAATGATATTTGTTGGTGTCGCCATTGTTGTTGGTGTGCTGATCTTAGCAGCCACGTGTGCCCACTTTGTTCAGCGTCGCTCTGTTTTGGTAGCGGACGCACGACGAAGAGCAAAGCAGCGTCAGCAAAAGGTCTCGGTGCAGGATGAGCTGGTCATCGAGTCATTGATTGATTCCGTTTCGAACGGACAACCGCTTGTTGAGGCTCTTCCTGAGTTCCTTAAAGCGCGTGCAGCGTTGTTGCCTGAGAAAGGAAACGGAGGGAATTGGGCAGCCGATGACCTGAGTTCAGTTCTGTCGAACGAGCTGCGGGAGTCGACGGAATCCATCAGCCGAAGCCTGTTCCTTCCGATGTTTCTCAGTTCGTTGCTGATCGTTGCATTGACCGTCGTTGGAGCAACCACGCTCTACACATTCTTTGAACAATCAGCACCAGTCGGACCAACAGGTCCCCTCTCCGCGCCGACAAGCAAGCTGTACGACCCGTTTCCTGCCCAACCATTCGTCTTACTATCCACTCACCTTCTCACTCTCGCTTCGCCAACGTCTCACCGCCTTCCATCCATCCCGTCTGTCATCGACTTCATTTCCTCCTCAGTCCCCTATCCACGAACCCTCGCCATTACACTTCATTCCGACCGCCCCCAATGCCCCACGACGCTCAACCTTCAAAAAACAATCGCTCGACTTCGTCGACCGCTCCGCGTCGTCGCAAACGACGCCGCCCGCGGCCTGTCGTCCTGCGGTTCGGCTGCGACGTGGCACCGAACGACGGGCATCCGCTCGCCGGAGTCGAGCCGGAAGTGCGAAATGCACAGCGTCAAAACGTGATCGCTGAAATTCTTGCACGGCTCGCCGGAAGTGATGCAGGCAACTCGGAGAAAGAAGATACAATTTAGACGGCGATCTCGAACGTGCAATCAGCATGCAAAGACGTACCAAATATCGACATCAATAGTGTGAGTGAAAACGATGGCTCGAAAAAAGCAAACAATTGAGAAAAGTCCTCGACGAATTGCTGGCTATGTTCGAGTCTCCTCTCAAAGACAGGTCAATGAAGGCGATAGCCTTGTTGCTCAGCAGCATGAGATTGAACAAGAGGTGGAGTTTAGAATTCGCCGAGAAAACTGGGCGATAAACTCGACCGAATTCTACATTGATGCAGGACGGTCGGCGAAGGATCAGAATCGTCCACAGCTGCAACGATTGAAACGCGACATCGAAGCGGGAAAAATCGACGTTGTAATTTGCTTCAAACTCGACCGCATTACGCGTAGCCTCAAAGACTTCGTCGATCTCTGGGATTTGTTCGCCCAGCACGACGTTGACGTAATCTCTTTGCGAGAGAAGTTCGACACTTCGATGCCGACTGGCGTGGCAATGGTGCAATTAATCATGGTGTTCGCTCAACTTGAGCGAAGCATGACAGCAGAACGCACGGTTTCAATCATGAGAGATCGTGCCGAACGCGGACTCTGGAACGGTGGCCACGTTTTGGGTTATCGAGTTGCAAATGGCGACTCTGGAAAACTCGTGATCGAGCCAGAAGAAGCCGAGTTGGTTCACCGGATTTTTGATGGCTTTGAAGAGCTCGGTTCGGCAGGGGCGATTACGCGGCGGCTTAGCGAAGCTGGAATTCGTTATCCAACGTACACAACACGTTCAGACAAAGTCCGAGGCGGAAATCTGTTTTCCAAACAGAAGATCATCGGATTGCTTCGCAATGCTGTTTACATTGGCCGTGTTTCGTGGGGCGAAGTCGCCGTCGACGATTGCCACGAACCAATCATTAGCAAAGAACAGTTTGAACGCGTCCAGCAGGCCATCGGTCAGACCACGAAACGGCGAACGAATCGGAAGAAGCAAGCCAACACTCGGCATTACCTCTTGTCTGGCCTGTTACGTTGCCCCTGCGGATCCAGTCTCGTTGGGCACTCTGCACACAACAAGCATCGAGCATATCATTACTACAGCTGCACTCGTCAAAGTCACGAGGCGGGGAAGTTTTCCTGCAACTCGCCACGAATTCCGGCTGAGGCATTGGAAGAAGCCGTTATCGGACGCGTCCGTGAGATCGGTCAAGTCATCGAAACACGTGAGAAGATTGTTGACCGTGCGATTCATTGCCTTGCAGGCGAATCGGAGAAGCTCAAACAGCAGGAAGTCATTCTTCGTCGCCAACAGCAAAAAACCAGAGCCAGTATTACGCGACTCATCGAGGTCTTGAAGAGCCTTGGGGCGGAAGGCCTGAAGAGTGTTGAAGGTGAGTTGCGGCAGCTTGAAAAGGAAGACCAATCCCTTGGTCAGCAACTCAACCAAATCGAGAATGAGCAGCAACCAGCTCAAAGAATCAGTGAGGACGCAAAGACGTTCCTTGAGTCTTGGGAAGATGTCGGAGAAATACTGGACGCTGCCACACCGGAGGAGCAGGCACAGATTCTCCGACACTACATCGAAGTGCTTGAACTCCAGCCATCAGAAGACGGGAAAACGGGCACCTACGTGCTGAAACTGTTCCCCGAAGTTCGACCAGATCACGGCTTGGGCTGGGATTCAAACGACCCCGAAAACGGCAGTCCCCCACCCCAAACGCAAAACAGGGCCGACACCATTGATGGTGCCGACCCTGAAGTGTTAAGCGATTCGGACGAAATGTTCGCACAAGTGTCCGGAAAGCTCCCCCGGCAGGATTCGAACCTTTGGCAGCGTGGTTAACAGACATGAGCAATAAAACTTCGAAGGGACTGCTGCCCCTATTTGTGTAGCAAAGTGTAGTTGATGCCCCTCGATTCGCGTAATTCGGTCGCAATTCTCCGCAATTTGAATTTGCCTCAAGTTAAGCAAAAAACCTGTGTTCTCCAATGATTGGGCGTGTTCAACCTTCAATAGCATCCCATGTCGTCGGCATAGATGATGACGACGTTGGGCGGCGCCGCCACAACATTGCCACAATACGTCACAATGATCAACGCACTCAGCGCAAAGAGACGAAGACAGCGGGTGGACTCAGAGAATTTCATTTTAAACCGCAACAAGAACGTGAACTGGGAAGTTTGATACATGCAAGTGACACGACGAGATTTTAGCAGAGCCGCCGTCGCCGTACTGAGTTCAACCACAACGCTGGGTTCGGCTGCGACGTTGTGTTGCCCGTCGACATTACTTCAGGCAGCAGTGCCGAGCAACAAACACGACGACCTTGTCGGCAAGATTGGCATCACGACCGGAACTGTGATGCGGCACCTGTCCGAGACCGCAACGGAAGGAAAGATTCGCCTTCTTGATTTGCCTGTCATCCTGCGTGACGAACTTGACATGGACGTCTTGGACTTGATGAGTGCGAATCTGCCGTCGCTGGAACCGGCATATCTAACAAAGCTGCGTGATCGTGCCGAACGCGCCGGATGTACACTGACCAATTTAAAGATGAATCAAAAGGGAATCGATATGGGCAGTCCCGATCCCGAGACACGAAAATTGGCAATGGTGGACTACAAGAAATCCATCGATGCCGCCGCTGTTTTGGGATGTCGCTGGGCCCGGCCCTTACCTTTGTTCGATGCCCCCGATTTCGACGCCTATGTCCAGAGTTATCGTGAGTTGGTCGAATATGCGGCTGAGAAAGACATTGCGATGCTGATCGAAAACTTTGGTTGGATTCAGGATGACCCTGATGCAGTTCCTCGCGTTCTCGATGCGGTCGGCGATGGACTTTTTGTATCGGTTGATACGGGCAACTGGACCGACGCAGCCAGGTATCAAGGACTCGAGAATGCTTATCCGCATGCCGTCACCTGTGATTTCAAAGTAAAAACGATGTCTGCACCCGATGCCCAAGGCGTGATTGGGCACGACGCGTACGATTTGGAACGGTGTTTTCAAATCGGATGGGACGCCGGATACCGAGGGCCGTGGTTCTTTGAGCACATGGACAAGTCCCTGCCGAAGCTGATGCAAGAGCTCGCTTTGTTGCGAGACATGATCCGCGGCTGGACACAGCAACAGAAATAATACGGTTCTGACGAGCGATTGACGCTTTCTGTTGTAGGTGCATGTTGCGCGCTCGCCGCTGATTTTGCGGCGTGATCGATCGCGGCGGCACGATGTCTCGCGGTCAAGGTCGATCCGCTGAGCGATTTCTTCCTCGCAAAACAGGTGCGTATGGTTCAAGCTGTCTTATTGCCCGCATCGGCACGCTCTACCTTTGACCGGCGTGGCATCGACCACAGTTCGGTCCTTCTTTCCGTCTCCACCGACATCGATCTTGACGGCAACAAAACATCCAATTGGCTGATCGTAACGTCGGACTGTCTATCTGTTTATCAGTCACTTGACGAAGGCCGCTTGCTGCGAAGCGTCTTGTTGGATGACATCCAGGATGTCCGGACGATTGCCGGCGTGGGATCGGGGCGGCTGCAGATTCTGCTTGGCGACTGCTGGACCGATATGCTGCGATATTCCAACGCGCACTCGCAGCGGTTTCATCAGGTGTCGCGACAGATCGAAGCCTTGGCCGCCGGCGGAGACGCCGAATTCGAAACACAGCATTGCGAACCCGCGCGATGCGACGAGTGCGGTTTACGATTGCCGGCAAACAGTGGCCCCTCAAGTGCGCACTGTCCACGATGCATGCAGCGCGGTCGAATTCTGCAACGGGTTTTTGAACTGATCGCACCGCATCGCCGAGGTGCGATCGCGCTATGTCTGTTGACGGTGGTGGGCGTTGTTGCCGAGTTGGTGCCGCCGAAATTACAGCAGTACATGGTCGATCATATTCTGATGCGTGGGGGCGCCAGTGTTCCAACAGCTGCCGAAGCAATGGGCGATTTTCGCACCGCCCTGCTGGTCGTTGTTTTGGCGTTGGCGGCTTCGCGAGTGTTGCTAAGTGCGGTCGCGTTCATCAAAGGCCGTATCGCAACCGCCGTCGGCGTTGGAATTACCGGGCAACTGCGTGACGACTTGGTCACCAAGCTTGGGACACTCTCGGTCGCCTACTATGACCGGCACAACACTGGATCGATCATTAGTCGTGTCTCGCATGATAGTGAGGCCATGCACGGATTGATTCACCAATTCACCGGAGGTTTCTTGCTGCAGGCGGTCAAGCTGGTCGGCGTGGGCATCATGCTCATGGTGATCAATCCAAAACTTGCACTGTTCACGTTGATTCCGGTGCCCTTTGTCTTGCTGGGTTCGTGGGTGTTCTGGAATCGGGTCTATCCCAGGTACTATCGTTTGCGCGATGCGTCGGCAAAGCAGATGACGGCGCTGAACGATATGCTGCACGGCATCCGCGTTGTCAAAGCATTCGGGCAAGAGGGCCGCGAGTTTGATCGGTTTCAAGATGCACGAAAGCGGCTGACGCAGTGGCGGCTGTGGGTCGACGTCACAAATTCGGGATACGCCGCATCGATGCAGATCGTCTTCTCGCTGGGCGGATTGATCGTCTGGTATGTGGGCGGCCGTGATGTGATTGGCGAAGAAATGACGCTGGGCGAATTGATCGCGTTTCTGGCTTACTTGGCGATGTTCTACGCGCCACTAAACGCGCTCTCTAGTTTCACGACTTGGTTGACAAGTTTTATGTCCGGCAGCAAACGCGTGTTGGAATTACTCGATACACCTGCAACGTTGGGCGAGTCACCAAACGCGATTGCTTGTCCGAATCCCAAGGGCGCAATTCGATTCGAAAACGTAACATTTGGTTACGACGCCAATCAGCCGGTGCTGAAAGATATTTCGTTTGACGTTGCACCAGGCGAAATGGTTGGCATCGTGGGGCGCAGCGGCAGCGGTAAGACAACGATCGTCAATCTGCTGAGTCGATTCTATGACGTTCAGGAAGGCCGAATCACCATTGACGGAATTGATGTTCGCGAGCTTGTGGGTGACGATCTGCGTCGCAACATCGGAATCGTGCTGCAAGAATCGTTTTTGTTTCGAGGCACCATCTGGAAAAATCTGACGTATGGTCGCAAGCAGACGTCCGTGAAGGACGCATTGGCAGCCGCGAAAGCGGCCGGTGCGCATGATTTTATCTGTCGACAACCGCTCGGGTACGACACCGTGTTGGGTCAACGCGGGGCTGGCCTTTCCGGTGGCGAAAAGCAACGATTGTCAATCGCAAGAACGCTGTTGTATGACCCGCGGATCTTGGTGTTGGATGAAGCAACTAGCAATATTGATGCAGAATCGGAAAAGCGGATCCAAGATGCGCTACAGCGACTGACGGCCAACCGCACCACTCTGGCAATCGCTCACCGACTTTCGACGCTGCGAAATGCCGATCGGATTCTTGTGTTCGATCGAGGACATTTGATCGAAGAGGGATCGCACGTCGAACTACTGCAGCAAGATGGAACGTACGCAAAAATGATTCGCATTCAAATGCGGGTGTCAAAAAATCCGAACGTCGACAAATTGCTAAGTTCTGACGATGCCAGCGTCGTCAACGAAACGATCAACAACGATGGGGCTCATGCTGTCGACGTTGACCGCGATGCCGGTGACCCTTGGATCGAAAGCGATGACCCCGAGAAAACCACTCGCGACGATCCCACTCTGATTCGCTGGCTTGACCCCAATCGCATCGAACTGACCGTCGACGATTGGCAGCGAGTTTCGCTGGTGGACGAGGAAGGCGAACATCATCGCGGGGTTTTCTGCGTTCGCATTTTTCCAGCCAGACATCGGGATAAATATATCAGTGTTCGATGCTGGGATAGCGAAGGTGATGCCATTGAAATCGGAATCATCGAGGACCTAAACGAACTGCGCAATGGCAACCGGTTGATCGTCCAGGCTGCGCTCGACCGACACTATTTGCTGCGTCGAATTCGCCGTGTCTTGAAAGCGAACCTGACGCACGGATACTTGGACCTGGACGTCGAAACCGAGGCCGGCCCCGAGCGGTTTTCAATGCGCTGGACGGCAAGCCAAGCGATCGATTTCGGCGAGCAAGGTAAATTGCTGATCGATACCGAAGACAACCGCTATGTCGTCGAGGATGTTCACGCGTTACCAAAACCTGATCGCGAGCGGTTTCAGCAATACGTCTACTGGTAGAGTACGGTGGCGGTGCACTCACTGCGGTTCGGTGGCTGCATCATGACGCCGACGTCGATGCTGACCGATTCTTAATCGGCCGAAGCCCACCGTCTGCATTGTTTGCCAATTTGCTTTGTCACGATCGCGGCTTCGTCAAAAACACCCGCAAAGTGAACAAAGCCATGCAACATCCCGTCGCAATGTTCCAAGGTTGTTGGGACACCGGCGTCACTGAGCCGTCGAGCGAATTGCAGCCCCTCGTCGCGCAACACATCGTATTCGGCAACGATCAAATGGGTCGGCGGTAGACCACTGAAGTCGCTGGCAGCGTCGGGGCACGCAAGTGGGTTGCGACGCGCGGACGTGTTTCCAGTGTAGTTCTGCCAAAACCAAGCCATCGTTTCGGCAGTCAGGCCATGGTCTGTTGCGAATTGTTGATAGCTGTCTGTTGACATGCTGGCGTCGAGTACGGGATAGATCAATACTTGACCTAATAGCGGAGGACCGCCTCTCTCGCGAGCCATCAGGCCGACCACAGCCGCCAAGTTGCCTCCGGCGCTATCGCCCGCCAAGATCATATTGGCACTGAGGTTCAGTTGGCCGTGTTCGACCGATAGTGCATCGCAAACCGTGAAACAGTCCTCGGCCGCCGCGGGGAAAGGGTCTTCCGGCGGTTGGCGATACTCGACACTAACCACGGGCAGGTCGGCCGCGATTGCCAGGCGACGGCACAGCGCATCGTGACTATCCAGCCCACCCAAAACCCAGCCACCACCGTGGAAGAAAACGATCGTCGCAGGCGGGATCGCGTCGCCATCGGCTTGGGGGCGATAGATGCGGACATTGATTCCCGCAAGCTGATGGTCCGCCACGTCCGCGACCTCAGGTGCATCGCCGAATATCGGCAGCTCGTTGAATGTTTTTCTGGCCTGCTCGATCGTCATTTCTTGCCATGCGGGAGCGTCGGCAACACGCATCGCTTCGATAAAGGATTTGCTTTGTGGGTGCAGCGTCATGAATCGTCGTCACAGGAGAACGGTTGGCGGTATCGTTACTGGGATGTTCTGCGGTACATCATGATAGCAGCGATTCGATCCGCTTGATGGTCTTGCGAACGTCGTGATGCGATTCGACCAACTGCATGGCCGCCGAGACTCGTTTCGAAACCGCGTTCGGGCCAGGCGACGAGCGGTCCACTGAAGGGCCATGTGAAGAGGGGGATTCGTGCGAAAACGCCAGGATCGTTTGGGCCAACGAGGCGGGTGACATCGGATCGGCCCATAGAATCGTCGGTTCATCTCGTTGCAGTTCCACGGTTCCGCCCGCACGTGTGGCAATGACGGGCGTGCCAATCGCCATGGCTTCGAGTACGACGTTGGGCAAGCCTTCGAAGTGAGAGGGCAATACCAACGCGTTCGCCGCCTGGATCAGTGCCGCGGCATCGCGGCGAGCGCCAAGGAATTTGACACGATGTTTCGACAACTTTGTCTCCGCTTGGGACGCCAGTTGTTGGCGAAGCGGCCCATCGCCGATCATCCACACGGTGATCGTCGGTCGATCCGATGGCCATGTCGATTCGGTGACCGCCAACGCATCGATCAGATCTGCATGCCCCTTTTCGCTAGACATCCGTCCGACACAGGCGAGTGTGAGCGATTCATCGCGCTCGATCGGTTCGGAAAGTTCCGCTTTGGCGGCCTGACGGATCGCATCGATGTCGATGGGGTTATGAATCACCTGGACTTGACGCTGGCCGAGTCCGTAATAGCGACGTGCCGATTGTGCACTTTGTTCGCTGACCGCAACGACCGCCTTCGAACGGTGGTAACCACGTGCGAGGCGTCTCCTCTTTAAACCGACGAAACGCGATTCAACTAGCGGCAGCGCAAGCTCGGGAGGACTGACGATGGTCGACACCCTATCAATGTTTCGAAGCTGCCCAGCGATCAAAGTCATGTGAAAGGTGCGATCGTAGATAACGTCGATCGACTGGTCGGTGACGAGCGATCGCAGATGCGCGACCTGCTGTCGCAGCACACGCCCAGGAAAGTACAGCTTGCCTGTTTTGCGACTAGCTGATTTTGGGCCACCTGCTTTTTCGTCACCCGTTGGCTGGCAGTCACTGAAACAATGGACGGGAACATCATCGGGGACGCTAGCCATCAATTCGCCGGCTCGCTCGGTAACGTACAAATGCGGCGCGAAACGCTGGCGGTCCAAATGCTTTAACAGCAGCAATGTCTGACGCTCGCTGCCGCCCCCGCGCATCGAACTGATCATCAGGAGGACTGATCGTCGCTTCATCGTCCAGACGCAGGTTGACGCACGGAGCTAGTTTTCATTCGATGGTATTGAAGGGTTACCGATTTCCGTCAATGACTTGCACCGGTTCGGCTTGCCGATGTGAATCTCTACTTAGAATCCACATCGCGGGGAATCGTGACATCGATCCAAACCAATCGGTGATCGCTCGCCGCAATCGCGTCACGGTTGTCTTGGTCACGTTTGGGCCAAAAGACGCCGCTGTCCTTTAGCATTAGCGTTCGGCTGGGCAGCACATAGTCGGCTCGCAAATTTCCGTTTCGTCCAAAGCTGGCCGTATCGTTCTTGGCCTTCTCCAAATCGGAACTGCCTTTTTGGCGTGCTTCCTCGACGGCACCCTCGCTGTGAGGCTGCGGGTCTTGAACCCGCCCGTGACTGAGCAAGCCACCAATGGCGTCGCGGCGGCCATCGCCCGCATGCGGGTCGGCATTCAGATCGCCCATGATGACGAACGATGCATCCTTGGCCAGTCCGCCGGCATTGCCCGCGTCGTCGACGAGCACTTTCGAATCAGCATCACTGAGGTACAGATTCCAGAACATGATTTCATCGTGATTGCGGCAACCATTGCGATCTTCGGGGCCGTCAAAAACAGGCGGTGTCGGATGGCTGGCGAGCACATGTATCGTCGTGCCGTCCACGTTAATCGGAACGTCGATATGGTTCTTGCTGGACAGCCGAAGCTGATTCCATGTCGCGTCATCGTAGTAGGGCTGATTCGAATCCGGATCGACCGGGCGTATCGCGCCAGGAAGGTCTTTCCAAAGGAAGGTTTGGAACGTGCGAATCTGTTCAACCGCGATGGGAAAGCGACTGAACACGGCCATTGAGTATTGTCCCGGGTACACGCCGAATCCCCACGCGTCACTGGGTTCTCCCGTTTTGCCGTTGTTGTCCAAGTCCAAGGACGAATCCGTTCCGGTATTACTCGGTGCACCGTAGACATACGGAAATTCGATTCCTTGACGTTGTCCGCGGCCGACGGCGAAATACTTTTCAGCGACCAATTTCGCTGTCTCTGAATTGGTGTCGAAATCGATTTCGTTGACCAACAAGATATCCGGTCGAACGGTTTGCACGACGGCGGCAATGTTTTCCGCTTGTCGATCGCGACCATCTTTTAAGCGTTCGCGAATGTCGCCGGCTTTTTTGCCATAAAGCGATGCGTTGTAGGTTGCGATCCGCAAGGTGTTGCTCGTTTTGGTGTCAACATCCACCGCTTCGTCTGCCGGCACTGGCGAACCCATCAGGACTAACAACGCGACAACCACTGCAGAGATCCGGCTCGGTGTGGCCCGTCTCACTGAGACAGAAAAAAATGTCGAATCAATCATGAGGGATTGCCCACTTCGCTGGAACCACTGAAGTTAAACGTCTTGACTAAGTGCCCTGCCTGCAGTGTACCCGTTTCTGGACTTTCCGAGAGCCCGCTAGCGATGCATCCCGAAAACACCGACATCACCAAACTTCATCAAATCCTGGGTGCCAAGACGATTGACGATGGTCGCACGAACTTTTGTGTTTGGGCACCGGATCATGCACGCGTCGAAATCGAAATGGTGGACCAAGGTCGGCGGATCGAAATGACAAAAGCCAACTCGGGATATCATTTTGCCACAGTCGGCGACATCATGCCCGGTGATCGGTACGCGTACCGACTCTCTGGCGGGCCGCTGCGACCCGATCCGGTGTCACGCTTTCAGCCCGACGGGGTGCACGGTCCCAGCCAAGTCATCGACCCCCGGTTCGCCTGGACGGATGACGATTGGAAGACACCGCCGATCGACGACCTGATCATTTACGAAGCTCATGTTGGGGCATTCACCGAGTCGGGAACGTTCTTGTCCGCGATCGATCGTTTGGACGAACTCGTCGAATTGGGCGTCACTGCGATCGAGTGGATGCCGGTTGCCCAGTGTCCCGGTCGATGGAATTGGGGCTACGACGGCGTCAACCTGTTTGCGCCGAACCATAACTATGGAACTCCCGATGACATGCGCCGATTCGTTGACGCGGCGCACGCAAAAGGCTTGGCCGTCATTCTTGACGTGGTTTACAACCACTTGGGGCCGGAAGGCAACTACTTGGGCGACTTCGGTCCGTATTTTTCTTCAAAGCATGATACGCCCTGGGGCGCGGCGCCGAATCTTGATGATCCAGAGACGGCCCAGGAGGCTCGGCGGTTCATCATTGCCAACGCGGTCTACTGGTTGGATGAATTTCATCTTGATGGTCTGAGGGTTGATGCGGTGCACTGCATTGGCGATGACAGCGAGACGCACGTTGCGGCGGAGATCACCGATGCGGTCCGGACTTGGTCTCGGCACTCCGGCCGCAATGCCTTGTTGATTGCAGAATCGAATGTTTACGATCCAGAGATGATCCGTCCCCGTGATCTCGGCGGGATCGGATTCGACGCACAGTGGTGTGATGATTTGTTGCACAGCGTTTCGGCCGTTGTTCGTCCCGGCGACCAACTTTGTCACCGCGTTTACCGGCCGGGGCACGACCTCGATCAGACTCTGCGGATGGGGTTTGTGTATGAGGGAACGCTCGGGAATCAGCGCGGTCGCTTGCCGCTTGGGCCCCGAGTCGATACTCGTGGGCTCGTCTATTCGATTCAACAGCACGATTTCATTGGCAATCATCCGCAAGGCAAGCGATTCCACCAGCTGACATCGGTCGATGCACAAAAGGCCGCCGCCACGCTGCTCATCCTCTCACCAGGAATTCCAATGATGTTCATGGGAGAAGAGTTTGCATGCGAAAATCCGTTTCGCTTCTTCGTCGATTTCGGCGATCCCGAACTTCGCACGGCGGTCGCTGAAGGACGGATGCGAGAATACCCACAGCATGATTGGGATACCGGGCTGTTGCCGAACGATCCGCACACGTTCCGTGAATCCAAAATCGGTCCGCGTGAATGCGGAGACGCTGATCTGTGGGATTGGTATCGATCTTTAATCTTGCTGCGAAAACGCCTGTGTGCGCAAAGCATATTGTCTGACGAGAATGCAACCGTCTGCACTGACTTGGCGTTGGGTGTTTACACCGTTCGCTACGAATCATCGACTGGGTCGGTTGACGTCGTCGTCCGGCTGAACCCGGTAAACGTCGGCACGTCGCCCGTGCCGAACCCGTCAGGCCCTTGCACGCTGGATGTCAAAGGGGATGTTGTACTGGACTCGAATAGCAACGACGGCGAATCGGATCAATGGTTGATCAACCAGGCAAAGGTTATCGTACGTCCTGATTCGACCGCACTTGCCGACTTGCTAAAAGGCTAGCGATGCTGCGACTCACCTGATCGTCGCCAAAGGGCTCGGATCTCGCTGCTTAGACTGGTTGCCGTGGTTTGGTGATAGGGCGAATCTGCCGGCAAGCCGGCGACCAAGCGGCGATGGGCTTTTCCTAAGTCGTGATAGGGCAGTCGCGGGAACAAGTGATGCAGCGCGTGATAGCGCGTTCCAATGGGGCCCCACAGTTCGCTGATCCATGGCTGGTTCGGATAGTTGACGGAATCCAACAGCTGATCCTCGAACGTCATTTCACCGCCTTGGTTCGTCCAGCGATGTGCCCCAAGCGTTCGCACTTCGTTCAGCGTCAAGATTCCCAGCGCGACGCAATATCCCACGATCCAAAACGGATCAAACACTTCGCCCGTTTTAACGTAGTGACGGCCTAAGAACACGAGACACCACAAGAAGCAAAAGACTTCTTGGATCACCACCGTGCGCATCAGTTGTGGCGACGCGTCGGTGCGTTGGTAGGTCGGGTCGACCAGCATTGTTGATGCGTGGCGGTGAACCCATTGACGTGCGCCGGGGACCAACCAGCAAACGGGACTGATCAACAAGAATCTAGCAAAGCCCAGAAAGGGGATGATCAACGCTTGGACGATAAATCCAACGATCATCCAGCGGCCGTGATGACTTAACGCCAAGTACTCGCCGTCGTGCTCGGTCCCATAATGTTTCCGACGATGGTGATCCACGTGCGGATAATATAAGAATGATGGAACCAAGAATGGGATTCCACATAACGCATTCCAAGCGAAACGGAATGCGCCAAAACCTTCTTTCGGCAAATGTATCAACTCGTGGATGAACATCAGCGATCGCATGTACATCAACACGGTCAGGACATAACACGCCGCGACTGCGGGGATCATCCAACCCCGGTCGGGGAACCACTGCGGCAGAAAGAACACAAGCTGGATCGCGGCGTGGCCGGTCAGGATCGATACTAAGAAATCGGTCCAATAGATCTTGGGATTGGGGCGTCCCAGGTCAGCAATCAGAGTTCGTGCTTGTGCGAACGAAAAATTGGTCGTTGCGCGTTTCGCTTTCGAATCGACCGACCCCGGTTGGTGGTCGTCGTTGCGAACAGATGAATCAGTTTCGGCGTGAACTTGACTCGTTTCAGGAGCATATGGTGCAGAGGACATAAGCAAGGCAATGGAAGGTCAAACGAGCGAATAAGTGATCCGACGAAAGGTCGCTTCCATGCAAGCGTGCTTTAACAGAACATGTGTCCAACAGTTCCTTCATCCTTATCGTCATTTGTCAAAAAGGCATCGAATTGATATCGATCCTGATTATAAGATTGTGGCAAGACTATATAAAAATGGTTTGTCTGCAACGAATTGACCGGTTTTTCGTATCGGCATCGATTCAACCCTTAACTCTTGGTCGTCGGCGTTTTGCCGCCTTGCTGAGGCAATACTCGGGGGTCGGCTGCTGATGCGAATTGTTGTGATAGGAGCCGGAGCCGCCGGAATGGTCGCCGCAGCCGAGGCCGCCGAACGGGGTGCCGAGGTCGTATTGCTTGAGAAAAACAGCAAAACGGGCGTGAAAATTTTGATGTCCGGCGGAACCCGCTGCAACGTGACGCACGACGCCGATGCCCGCAGCATGACAAATGCCTTCGGAAAGGCGGGCCGATTCCTGCAGCCCAGCATCGGTGCGTTCCCACCACATGCCGTTGTACAAATGTTTCGTGATCTGGGCGTCGAAACCAAGGTCGAATCGACGGGGAAAGTCTTTCCGTGCAGTGACCGTGCGTTGGACGTTCGCGATGCGTTACAGGATCGTGTGATGCGATCGGGATGTCAGTTGCGTCTGCGAACGGCGGTCCAAGGACTGCAGCGAAACGAGTCAAGTTGGCTGGTCGAAACGGATGAAGATTCGATCCGCGCCGATCGCGTGATTGTGACGGCTGGCGGGATGAGCTGGCCGGGGTGCGGGACGACCGGTGACGGATACGGTTGGCTCAGCAAACTCGGACACTCGATCGTGACCACGCGACCGGCGTTGGTGCCACTGGTTGGCGGTTACGATTGGACGCGCGCGCTGTCCGGTTTGACGCTTGACGACTGTGTTGCCAGTGTCCATTCAACCGACACCGCCAAGTCAAAAAAACGTCCGCTGGTTTCACGAAGGACTTCGCTGTTGCTGACGCACTTCGGCTTGTCTGGACCGGCGGCAATGGATGTGAGCGGCTGGTTGACTGCGGCCAAGCACTTGACGGACGTCAGGTTGTCAATTGATCTAGCGCCCGACGTCGACTTTGAATCACTGCAGCACTCACTGACCGATCGGAAAGGTGACGGCGGACGTCGACGCGTCGCCGGCGTGCTCGCGCAGTGGTTGCCGAAACGGCTTGCCGAAGCGGTCGTGGCGCACACGGCGAGCGGTGACCGATCGGGCGCAGTCGGTGCGACCGAGTTGAGTATCGCCGAGCTTCCCAAGAAATTGCTCGTTCCGCTGATTCAGAACGTCAAAGGCCTGACCATTCCGGTGACCGGAACGAAGGGATTTGCGAAAGCGGAAGTGACCGCGGGCGGTGTTGCCTTGTCGCAAGTGGATCCGCGGACGATGGCAAGTCGAGTGGTCGAGGATTTGTTCATCGCCGGTGAAGTGTTGGACGTCGACGGTTTTATCGGCGGCTATAACTTTCAGGCCGCATTCAGCACCGGTCGCGCCGCGGGCATCGCGGCGGCGTCCGGTTGATCGCTGGAACCGGTCACTGAATTCAGTCATTGGACCGAGTCACTGAATTCAGTCATTGGACCGAGTCACTGGACCCAGTCATCCGGGGGCAGCATGGCTGTTTCCACAGGCTCACGGGGCGCAATCCTCGTGCCGACTTCGATCTGTGCGTTGCCGCTGATCGGTGTGGTCGATGGGGCCTGTTCCGTTTCTTCTCCCGGCGATTCCGCTTCGGACGGGTCACTAACTGCGGTCAGTCGGTGGCGTCGCAGCAAGTCGTGTTGCCTCGAAAGTGATTCGGTCAATCCGCTTTCGGTCGCGGTGGCTTTCTGGTGCATTCGCTCGAGCAATTGTGAGACCGAACGAAACCGAGGGTCCACCGTGGGTCCCTTGGACAACGCGATTTCACTGAGCTGTTGTTGCGCGGCGGCTAGCTCTTGTTTCAGCTGGGCAACATTCGTTTGCGCGTCTTCAACGGCGGCCTCGGATTCGACCAAAGAATCGACATCGAATTCGACGCCCGCGAACGATTGAATTCCCGCGTTTCGCAACACGTTTTGGACGCGATCCGGAGCGAACACAATCCCCAGAATCGCCATCACGACGATCATTTCTCGCATCGCTGCAAACGCGTCACGCAGTCGCGCCCAGCGGTTGGCAATCGGCTCGATCATTTCGGTGCTCGCGCAGCGGTGGCTCGGGTTTCGTCCGTTGGTGGACGAGTTCAAGTTTCTTGTTTGGCAATTTTTTGCTGGTGCTGTCTAGATCAATGTGCACGCGATCAAGGTGCACGTCGGGCGCTGTCACGGGTCGCGGCGCCCTGTGCTTACCTCAGCATTTTCATCCACCGTCATCATTCAAGAACGGACTCAAGCTGTTTTCGCGAAGGATTCCCGTCGTTCGCAGCGCCGTCGCTGGGCAGATATGCTTGACAAACCGAACGGATCCCACGGAAACTCAGTTGGAACGGATGCGAGACCTTTCGCTTTGGATGAACACCTTTTATGCCCGACCTGATTGCTCAAGGACCGTCCAGCGAAGATCGCTGGCGTCGCGAATTGCCAGCAGTCGGTGCAAATCGAATCGTGATCGGTCGATCCGGCAGCGACTGGAATGTCGGTTGGGACAACTTGGTCTCACGGCGGCACGTGGAATTGCGGGCACTCGATGATGACCGTGTCGAGGTGATTTGTCTGCCGAATGCTCGTAATCCGGTGTTTCACCGAGGCCGAAAGTCGACCAAATTTGTGCTCGTTCCGGGCGAGCATTTTGTCGTCGGTCGAACGTCGTTCACGTTAGCCAACCGACCCGGGGCATCTGAATCGTCAGCGATTGCGGAAGTCACCGAGCACGCGTTCGACCACGTGGCGTTGCGCCATCGACGCTTTCGCGACGCCGGTTCGCGGATCGAGATGTTATCGCGATTGCCGGACCTGATCGCCAGCAGTACGAGTGACGAGGAACTGTTGGTGCGCGTCACCAGTGTTTTACTGCAAGCGACGCCATCGGCGGCTGCGGTGGCTGTGGTGGCATCCGGCGATGCGGGTTTATCTGTCGCCAAGGGCGCGGCGGATGACGTGATGGATACTGGCGAAGTCGACGAATTGAACGATGTCCCCTCCGATTCCGCCGGCAAGAATGCGACGAACACCGCCTCGGTCAAGATCCTTCATTTCGACAGTCGTATTGCCGGTAACCGCTGTCCGCCGGTTAGCGCTCGGCTTGTTCGCAGTGCTAACACGAAACGCGAGACGGTGTTGCATCTGTGGTCGGACGCCCCACGCGACGTCACGGCGTTTACGATCAACGACGATGTCGACTGGGCGTTCTGCGTTCCGCTGCGAAGTGAAGCGTGTCCCGGTTGGGCGCTGTACGTCAGTGGCCAATTGGCCTGTCAAACCGGTTTCGATTTGGACCAGTCGATGCAGGCGGCACCGGATGACTTAGAAGACGATGTCAAATTCGCCGAACTTGTCGGTACCACGCTTGCCAATCTTCGACAGAGCAGTCGTCTGCAGCGTCGCCAAGCCGCGATGCAACACTTCTTTGCCCCAATCGTGATGGAAGCGTTGGCGGCAAAGGACACCGACGAAGTCTTAGAGCCGCGTGAGGCGGACCTGTCGGTTCTGTTTTGTGACTTGCGAGGGTTTTCGCAGCGTAGCGAACAAGACGCCGATCAATTGCTGCAGTTGCTCGCACAGGTCAGCGACGCACTGGGCGTGATGACCCGACATATCTTGGATACTGGTGGGGTGATCGGGGACTTTCATGGCGACGCGGCCATGGGGTTCTGGGGTTGGCCGCTGCAGCAGTCCGATAGCCCCGCGCGAGCGGTCGAGGCGGCCAGGCGTATCCGTGCCCAAAGCAGCGGGCTAGGTGACCCGGTCGGTTTTCGCTGCGGAATCGGGATCGCCACCGGTCGCGCGGTTGCCGGTCGCATTGGTACGGTCGATCAAGTCAAGGTCACGGCGTTTGGTCCGGTTGTCAATTTGGCCAGTCGATTGGAAGGGATTACCAAGGCGTTTGGCGTGCCGATCATCGTGGATCAGCCGACCGCGGCGGCTTTGAAGGAACTGTCGCCCAAGGGGGCACCCGATCATGTCAAAACAAGGCGATTGGCCCGGGTCCGCCCGGCAGGATTCCAGTCTTCGGTTGATATTTACCAAGTGTTGCCCTCGCCCGACGCCAATGAGCAAACATTGACCGACGAACAAATCATTGAATATGAACGTAGTCTGGATGCACTGATTCGCGGCGATTGGGATGAAGCGCATGAACGTTTGCATGCGTTGCCGGCCTGGGATCGCCCCAAAGACATGTTGCTGGCGACGATCTTGCGTCACAATCGCATTGCACCGCCGGACTGGACGGGTGTGATTGATATGCCGAAGTCTTGAAAAGGAAATATGCCAACTCGCGTTCCTTGCGATTGCAGCCGCCAAGATCACTGGCACAATAGAGGCTTATGAACTCTGATCAAAAACCACTCGAAATTTCAAAGCCGATGTGGACCGTTATCGCGGTTGTGTTGGGGGTCGGGGTGATCGGAAAACTTAGTGAGCCGGATCCGAACGCGCTTCGCAATCAGCGGCCGCCAGGCGCTTACATTAGCCAGGATTTGTTGGTCACGCGTAACGCCGGTACATCGATTCCATTTCCCCAGCTCGGAATAGAGGTGACGACCGACGGCGACTGGTCGTGTTTAACGGTCGAAGGCACTGACGCCGGATACCAGCACACGTTCGTCAACCAGTCATCAGGTTTAATCGCGAGACTGAACCGTTTCCCATTCTCCCAGTGGCCTCCCGAACTCCGGCCGGTGCCGGACAAGTCGGCCGAACTGCTGCTTGATGAAACGCATGTTCCGCCCGGCGAAATCGATTCCACCGACCATGCCGAGGTGCGTCCGATGAAATCGTCGACGCGGGCACCTGATCCGCTGTCGGTCCAATCCGAAGAGTACCGCCACGTGAGTGTCCAGTGGATTCAACTGTCCGGTCTTCCGACTCGCGGTTCGCGTAAATGGCTCGGACGCATCACGACCGATTCTGGCGATGCCCTGGTGACGGTTGTCCAGTTGGCGGGAAATTCGGACCAGGCGGTCGCAATCGAATCGCTCTGTAACGCAATCCGGCCACTGCCGGTGCCTTAGTTTCATGAGCGATCACGTCGCTGATCGGTCGCTGCACAGGCTCTGTGGAAGGACTGGGAAAGGGCCAGGTGAAAGCCCTGTGTCCCAGCAGAAATCGCCTTCTTTAGCCTTCCACTTCGACTTCCGGTACCTGTCGCTATCGCTCCGGCGGTGACCCATTAGAATGGTCTCGTTAGTCTTGTGACTCCATCCCCGTTGTCCGCAACATGGCATTTCACTTCATGATATCTCTCGACACTAAGTTCCTGGTTTCGATGTTGGTGGTCGCCATCGGCGCATCGACGCGTGGACAGCTGGCGCACGCTCAATTGTCTGAATTTGATCGAAGCTCGGTGGCCACCCAGTTGCGATCGCTCAGCGAAAATCTGAGTGCGGAAGACCTGCCGGACCTGCCCATCGCCAAGCAGGCAGTGTCACAGTCACACGAACAGCTGAACCTGTATTTTTCTCGGCACGCAAGTCCTGAAAATTGGGCGGCTTGGTTGAATTACATCGATATCAATCCGTTAATGGAATTGATCGAATCCGACACGGACGATCGACGCGATCTGGCCGCGTTGGGACGCGAGGCGCTGGGGGTCGGTCAGCGTCTTGTCGGTTTGGCGCCTGGGCTGGAACGTGAACCGCTGCGTGACCTGCGCCGATCCTTGGATCAGCTTGTTGCGGCATTGCGGTTCCACGACGAAAGGTCGCTGGAAATCATTGGGCAACAAATGAATGCGCTGGCCGAGCGTATTGAACAAATCGAAGGCGTCCCCACACCCGACGATGAAGCTGCGATCAACGCGCTGATCAGCACGCTGCATGGTTCAGGCCAAGTGCCAGTGATGGTCGAAAAACTGCGATCCGTTTTTGCAAAACCGAACATCGCCGTGTGGGTCAGTGAAGACGCGGTGCGGCAAATCGTCGACCGACCCATTGATGAACAATCGCCCGTCAACGATTGCATTCTAGGAACCCGAATTGCCGGCGACGCGAGGCTGACGGGAATGGTGACGGCCGACCTGTTGCCGTCGCTCGGGACGGTTCGCATGCGAGTGCAAATGTCGGGATGCGTCAACAGTATCAACAAAGGTTACAACGGTCCGGTCGTCCTGCGAACGTCAGGAATTGGGCAAGTGTATGCGTCGCGTGAAATCACTTTCAACGAGTCCGGTGTTCAAATGCAACCGGCGATCGCGGATGTGTCGTTGACCACCAACGTCGACGAGATCCAGCACCGTTTGCGTTTGGTACGCCGAATCGCAAAGAAACGAGCGGCCGAACAAAAGCCGCTGGCGGACGTGATCGCCAAGAAGAAGTTGCACGATCGCATTGGAGAAGAGTTCACCAAAGAGACCGACGCGACGGCAAACGTATCAGTGCCTGATTTTATGGAAAAGGTCCGCCCGGTCTTGTATCGTTTGGATTTGTCCGAGCCACCACGATTCTGGGGATCGACCGATGACGCGCTGTTCGTCAACTCAGTATTCCGGCGCCGTGATCAGATTGGCTCAGCGGTACACGCGCCGCCACTTTCGACAGTTTTCGAGGCCGCCGTCCAAGTGCACGAGTCAGTGGTCAATAACGCAGTCGCGCCAATCCTTGCCGGTCGCACGTTGAACGAAGCAAAGATGAATGAATTGATCGAGCAGGCTGGTGGCACCATACCCGCAAAGTCCGAGGTTTCCGAAGACGAAGAAGAAGAGCCGCCGTTTGAGATCGATTTTTCGCGGGCACGTCCTGTGATCTTCGAAGCCCGCCAACAGCGAGTCCGCATCGGCATCCGTGGAACGCGATTCGCGCAAGGTCGCCGCGAGCTGAAGCGTCCGATGGAAATCACCGCCGTGTATGCACCGGCAACGATGGCCGATGGGCGGATGGTGTTGGTGCGTGAAGGTGAGGTTGATGTTGATTTTCCTGGTGGTCGTCGTTTGACGGTCGCGCAAGCCGGGCTGAAGGGGACGATCAAAAAGAAATTTGCTGATGTGTTCCCGCCGATGTTGTTGGATCAACCCATCACGGTTCCCGACACCGTCCAGGTCGACGCGCTCCGCGGACGTGTCTATCATCCCAACTGGATCGCAGCCAATGACGGTTGGCTGTCGCTTGCGGTGCAGTAGCCGCCCCGCCCTGACGTTTCGCACCGGCGACGCGTGCTGACGCCTCATAAGATCGCTTTGCGTTTTTTCACTTTTAAACCCAAGATCCCGCAGCAATTCGGCTGGGCGTTTCGCCCAACATCGCATGACTGACAATGATGAGTCTTCTTTTCCCTTCCGGTCGTTACTCGTCGTCGCCATCACCCTGATCGGATTGTTGGTTAGCGGTTGGTGGGCAAGTGCGACGCCGAATCGATTTGCCGACTTGGTGTTCAGCCTGTTTCAGATCGTTGCTGTTTCGATCGTCATTTGGCAGGCGTGTGACCCGTTTGCCGATGCGGCGCAGTGGTTCGGCGAGCGATGGCGATTGCCCGGCAGTGTGCGCGGCGCGACGTTAGATGCGATTGCCAGTTCAATGCCGGAACTGTTTAGCGGATTGTTTTTCGTCATCGTTGCCATCAACGCATCGGGCGGATCCGCCGAGCAAATTTCGGTGGCGGGTACGGAAGGTCTTGGCGCAACAATCGCGACCTGTGCGGGGTCCGCTGTTTACAACATGATGTTGATTCCCGCGATGTGTGGAATCGTGATTGCAAAGACCCGCACGAAAAGACCGGTGATCGAGATCGATTCGACGGTGATCAGTCGTGACGGAATGTGGTTTTTGGTTTGCGAAATCGTCCTGATTATGTTCTTGTTCCAACCCGCGATGCACTGGATCATGGGTGTCGTCTTGTTGGCATTTTATGCACTGTATGTGTATCAACTGTATCTCGATTCAAAACGCTTTCAGCGGGCTCGAGACTCGGTCGCGGCCAAGTTTGACGGTGTTGCAATGCCCGCGACCGATGATCTGGTCACGGCGATTTCCGATGCCGGGATTCGACCGTCGTTGCACCTGATCGCACAGGTTCGGCGTGAGTTAGCCGACCCGAGTGACGACGAGGGCGAACCTGGCGATCACGAGACGGCAGGGATTCTTTTTGGATTGATCCAGGTCAAGCTAACACCGGCAATCGGGTACGCGATTCTTGTCGTGTGCACACTGATTGCGGCGGCCGCCTGTTATTGGCTGGTGAACGTGACACATCAGCTGGCCGAGGAATTGCAAGTTCCGTTGTTCTTTGTCGCTGTGATTGTTGCCGCTGCGGCCAGCAGCGTGCCGGATACGTTCTTGTCGATCGCTGCGGCCAAGCGAGGCGATGATGATGGTGCGGTTTCCAATGCGTTTGGTTCCAACATCTTTGACATTTGCGTGTGCCTGTCGGTGCCATTGCTCGTCAATTGCTATTTGAATAACTGGCAACCGATTTCTTTGTCGCAAAACGGTGCGCCGCTGGAAGGGCTGTTCGGTTTACAGATTCTGCTAGTCGCCTCCACGGTGGTTACGCTGTTGATCATGTGGCGAGACCTGCGGTTGACCGCCACGAAATCATGGATTTTGGTTGGATTGTATGGCGTCTTTATCGGATACGCCGTACTGGGATCGTTAGGCATCCTGTGATTCTCGGCCGGCTGATTGTGATTTGATACAATCCAGCATGCCCTGCCTTGTTTCGACTGGATTAGGGTCTCTGGTGCCATTCATTTTGGTTCACGCCGTCTCTTGTCCCGAGCAAGCCGTATCAAGGTCAATCCGATGTCGAACCGCATAGTCGATCTCGTGATGTGGACGGGACTCGGCTTGGTCTGCGGTGCGTGCATCTCGATAATTTGGTATTCCGGATCGACCGCTGCGACATCGACGACCGGTGGCGGCGCCGATGTCACTTCGGCGCAAAGCCCGATGGATTCCCAATCCGATTCTGGCCCAACGGAATCAGCAACGACGGAATCTGGCATTGAAGCAACAGACAGGGCATCAGGTGCCGTCGACCCATCACTTGCCAGCCCCGACTTTTCGCCAGAACAAGTCGTGCGGATGCAATTGGCGAGTTTGAAAGCGGGTGGAGACGATGTGGACCAGTTGCGGGTTTGTTACAGCCTCGCTTCTCCTGGCAATCGCGAAATGGTTGGGCCGTTTGATCGATTTGTGGCCATGCTGCAACGAGATCCTTCGTTTCGACCGATGTTGAACCACAAGGGATCCGCGGTCGGCAAGACAGTTTTCCCCACGGATAGCACGGCTGTTATGCTAGTGACGGTGATTGATGAGAAACAAGTAGGGCATGGGTACTGGTTTTGCTTGGTTGAGCAGACCGCACCGCCCTACTTGGGGTGTTACATGACGACGGCAGTGATTCCGGTGCCAAGCATTGATGACACATCAGCCGCAGCACCAGACCCGGGAGCATTCATTGATGAATCGTAGTCACTGCTCAGCAGAACGTGGCGGTTCTGTTACAGATTCCGTTTGCGATGAGGATCTGCTGCAATTGATTTGCGGTGGCGATGAACAGGCGCTAAATACTTTCTATGCGCGCCACGGAGCAACGGCATACGCGTTGGCCCTGAAGATTTGTCAGAATTCGGCCGATGCGCAGATCGTCGTTTCTGATGTTTTGGTCGAGCTGTGGCAACATGCAAAAAAGTTTGATGGCTCGCGCGGCACCGCTCGGACCTACTTCCTGATTTTGATCCGCAGCCGATCGATCGATCGAAAGCGACGTGACGATTCGCGGAACATGCGGCGGCACGTGTTCATTGAGGCGAATACGGACTCAATAAGACGATCGCAAGACGATGGCGATCCTGCCCATAGACTTGTTCGCCGAGAAAGTCGCGAAAGACTAGCGATGATGGTGGATCAACTTCCAGCGTCCTATGCGATGCCGGTTCGCCTCGCGTTTCTAGACGGACTTTCGCACCCTCAGATTGCCGATCGATTGCGAATTCCGCTTGGAACGGTCAAATCAAGGATCCGACGCGGGCTCAATGAACTTCGCGAACAGGCGAACTGTTGCCGAGAATCGCTCGAGGTCATCGCATGAATTGTTCCGATGTCCAAGCACTGCTTGCTGAATATTTGCTGAGAGAGTTGTCGCCGGAACAACAGGCCGCCGTGGATCTGCATCTCGATCAGGGCTGCGATCAATGCGTCGCCGTGTTGAAAGAGTTGGATGCGTCAGCGAGTCTCGTATTCGATTCCATCGAAGCGGTCGCACCGCCCCCTGAGCTCTTAAGTCAGGTTCATGACCGAATTGGCGAGGCAGGTCCGCCGCGATCGAAGCCAGGTGATGACTCGATCGAAACGGAAACGATAGCCGAATCCGAAGCGTGGAGCGTGGATATTGCGTCGGCGACGCATCGGCACGTGACTGCGCAACCGGTGCGTCAAATTGATGCCGGGTCGCCGTTATCACAATCGATCCCGTCGAATCTGCTGCGAGTCCTGTTTGCAATGGCCGGGTGCTTCGCTGGTTTCTATTTCGTTCCCCATTCGTCCCCGCCGCCTGCCGAGCCATTTGAGTCCGTCTTCGAATCGTCGGTTGCTAGGCCGGATGTCCGCACGGTGCACAACGGATCGATTTATCCACCGGCCAGATCCGATCAGCGTCGCGGCCAAGTCTTCTGGGATTTGCAAGCCAGGCAAGTACACTTCGTTCTCGACGAAGCCGGGGTCACTCAGCCGACACCAGACCGAACAGTTTGGTTTCTGACCGATCAAGGCAATTGGTACAAGGGTGGAACGCTGACGCTCGACGGCGCAGGTTTTGGTTTCGGCGTTTTCGATTTTCCGGATACGAAAGAGACAATCGTTTCCGCGGCGATCACGTTGCCATCGGATGTATCCGAGCCGCCGACGATGGCGGCTTCTCTCTATGTGACCGAGTCGATCAGCGAAAGTCGTTCTGGGTAATCATTTACGGCGAATTGTAAAAGATTGACAGAAAGCTGAATCTGATGTTGTCGCTTCACTCGTAATTCATGTGACGGTTGGTTGATAGACCGACGTCTTGAATCGCAACGAGATGAGGTGAACGACGATGTTTCAGGTCCAGAAAAACAAATCAACTTTTGCGCGACGAAAGGTGGCAGGAAGGTCCGGCGGTCGACGTTCGTTGCGATGCGAAGCTTTAGAAGCACGTCGCGTTTTGACATCGTATCTGGTCAATACGACGGCCGACACGATTGCCGATGACGGCGTTGTCAGTCTGCGGGAAGCGCTGCAAGCCGCGAATACTAACGCAAGCGTCAATTCCGTCGCAGCCGGTGATACGGGGCCGGGCGTCGTTGATACGATCTCCTTTGACGCCGCGCTTAGCGGGATGACAATCGCATTGTCGGGGACGGAACTTTCGGTGTCCGATAACGTGTCGATTGAGCTCGGGGCGGCCGAATCAATCACTGTCGACGCTGGTGGTTCTAGCCGCGTCTTTGCGATCAACACAGGAACTGGTGCTGCATCAATTAGCGGGCTTTCGATCGTCGGAGGCAGCGATGTGCGTGGAGGTGGGGTCTATGTCTCCACTGGTGAATCGCTGAGTTTGGTGGGCGTTACGATTAGCCAAAACATCGCGTCGGGAGACGCGGCAACCGAAGGCGGCGGCGGTCTGTTTAACGATGGCGGAACGGTAAACATCGTCGACTCGTTGATTGCCGGCAATCAAGCAACTGGGGCCAGTGGAAGCGGCGGGGGGCTCTTCAGTCTGTCGGGTTCACTTACCGTTGAAGATTCTCAGATCGCAGGCAACGTCGCGAACCGCGCCGGTGGCGGAATCGAACTTGGTGTCGGCGATCTGACACTGACAAATGTTGCGTTGGGCGGCATCCGGGCAAGTGATGGGAATATAGCCGGCCCCTCTGGTACCGCATCGCCAGGCAACGGTGGAGGTTTGCATGTCACGGGAGACGGTGGTGTAACTTCAACAACCGTGAATGTGATCGGTGGGGCTGTGCAAAACAACTTCGCTGCACGTGAAGGCGGCGGGCTTTGGAATCAGGCCAATGTTCTGATGACGGTCAGCGGCGGAACGTTAATCGGGAACAACGTCGCGGCAGGACCGGATGTCGATGATGGTGGCGGCGGGATATTCAACAACGGCGGAGAGCTGATTGTCGACGGTGTAGAACTTTCGAACAATTCGGTCACCGGTGCGATGGGCAATGGGGGGGCCGTTTCTAATGTAAACGGTGGTACCGCTAACATCATCAATTCTGACATCGCTGACAATTTCGCTCTGGGGAGCAACGGCAGTGGTGGCGGGATTGCCAACCTTTCCGCCAGTGTGCTCTCGGTGACCAATACCGAAATCAGTGGAAACGTTGCGAGCCGCGCCGGCGGTGGAATCGAAGATGCATCCGACGTCGCAGGCGTCGTGGGAGTCACGCTGACGAACGTCGAACTGTCGGGTAACAATGCGGGCTTGGTTGATGAAGACGCGACCGCAGCAGCGCCGGGTAACGGCGGTGGATTGCATGTTACCGGTGCGGGTGACGTGGTGATCACCGGTGGACTTGTCGCAAGCAATATTGCCGCCAGTGAAGGTGGAGGATTGTGGAATGGAACCGGTACGATGTCGATCGATGGAACTTCGATCCGGCGCAACGTTGCTAGTGGTGACGATGCCGACACCGGGGGCGGCGGCGTCTTCAGCGTCGGCGGCGACATATTCATTTCCAACAGTTCGGTTGAGCTGAATGTCGCTGACGGTGATGCGGGTAGTGGCGGCGGGATCTTGAACGATGGCGGAAACTTGACCGTCACCGACACAACGATTTCAAGCAACCGAGCCAATCGTGCTGGCGGCGGTATCGAAGCAACGGCTGGATCGACGACCACACTAGAAAATGTACAGCTTGATTTGAATGATGTCGGTCCGTCGCCAGGCAATGGTGGCGGCCTGCATATCACCGGCGATGGAAATGTCACGATCACCGGCGGAACGGTCATCGGAAACACGGCGGCCCGCGAGGGTGGTGGCCTGTGGAATGGTTCCGGCACAATGACGGTCAACGGAACACTGATTGACGGCAACATCGCCAGCGGTGATGCAGCTGACGACGGCGGCGGCGGTGTTTTCAACAATGGCGGCACACTGGTGATCAGCAACGCAACCATCAGCAATAACGTCGCCGACGGATCGAGTGGCAGTGGCGGTGGCGTCTTGAACCTGGGGGGCGCATTGTCCATCGAGGAATCGTCGATCAGCGGTAACCAAGCGAACCGTGCCGGTGGTGGAATTGAGGTGACGGGCGGCTCGGTAACGACCATTGAAGACACATCGGTTAGCAGCAACTTGGCGGGAATCTCGCCGGCCGTTGCTTCCCCCGGAAACGGCGGGGGTGTTCATATCGGCGGAAACGGCCGCGTCACGATCCTGGGCGGCGATGTAACCGGTAATCAAGCTGTCGAGGGCGGCGGTCTTTGGAATAGTCCCGCGGGTCGACTGGTCGTTGACGGGACCACGATCGCCAGCAACTCGGCGGTTCGTGGTGGAGGTATCTACAACGAGGAAGCCGAACCGGATGCAACCCAGGAATTCGAGTTGGATTTTATCGCGTTAAACGATTCTGGCGTTTCTGGGTCAGGGACCGTCACGGTCAGCTCGCCGACCACCACGACGCGCGAAGTGCGAGTGGTGATTGATGCAGAAGGTCTTGAGGATTTAAGCGGGATTCCTGGTGCGATTCACGTCGCGCATATTCACGGACAGTTTGCTGGAAACGCTGTGCGTCCATTACTGCAACAAGGTGACGGCCCGTTTTTCCAAGGCGCTGGCGGCACGGCCAACGGCTTTCCACCCGTTGCATCGGTTCCACCGACACTGTCTGAGGACGATGGACGCACGATCGAGGACGGCTTCTTGGATTTCTTGGAGGGGCGGCCGAAGTATGGCCCGGTTGTTCTAAACTTGACATCGACCCAAATGCGTGATGCGCTGCCCAGTGGGTCGAACCCTCCCGACGGAGTTCCGCCACTTGGGCACTTCTTAGCACTTGCCGGTGGCGGCAATATCAACCCGGCTGCGCTGTTCCCTAGTGGAACCGAGTTCAATCTCGACACGACTTATACATTTGATTTAACCGACGCCGACGAGGCGCGTCAGTTTGCCAACATCGCCCCGGCGGGTCTTCGGGAAATCGTTCTTCATGGCAAGACGATTCCGACCACGATATCCGACGCGATTGATGCCGAGGCGATGGGGGCGGCGCCCGGTGGTGTTGCGCTTGGCGATGGCACGTCGTTCCGTGTGACCGCTCCGATTGGTGTTTCCGAAATCACGGCGGTTAGCGGCGCAGTTACGGTGACTGACGCAACGATCACGGACAACACAGCGACCGGTGATGAGGCAACCGACGGCGGTGGTGGTATTCACAATTTGGGAACGCTCACTGTCGACAGAACATCCATCACAAATAATGTGGCGACCGGTTCAGCTGGCAGCGGCGGTGGGCTGTTGAACGGTTCGCTTGCCAAGTTCACCGACACTGTGATCAGCGGGAACACGGCGAATCGTGCTGGCGGCGGTATCGAGGCGACGGCCGGATCAACGACAACACTGGTCGGTATCAATCTGGATGCCAACGAAGTTGGCAGTTCTCCCGGCAATGGTGGCGGTCTTCATATCACTGGCGCCGGCAACGCAACGATCGACGGTGGCACCGTCCGTGGTAACACGGCCGCTCGCGAAGGCGGCGGTTTGTGGAACGGTTCCGGCACGATGACTGTCACGGCAACACTGATCGAGGGCAATACGGCCAGTGGTGATGCAGGTGACGATGGCGGCGGAGGCATTTTTAATAATGGCGGAACGCTGCGAATCAATGACGCAGTCATCCGTGATAACGTCGCCAATGGAGCAAGTGGCAGTGGAGGTGGCCTGTTCAGTTTGGCCGGCGAGGTCACGATCGATAACACGACGATCGCGCAAAACGGTGCGAATCGAGCGGGCGGCGGAATCGAAATCGTCGATGGCGACCTGGGCCTGACCGCTACCGATCTGATCGACAATGACGCCGACGGCACGATCACGGGCGGTGTCGCCAATCCTGGTAACGGCGGCGGTCTGCATGTCAGCGGCATGTCAGGTACGACCGTCACCATCGATGGTGGAATCGTCAGTGGGAACTCGGCGGGCAGCGAAGGCGGTGGTCTGTGGAATCAATCCGGCAGCACGCTGAGAGTCCAAAACGGAATCCGGATCAGTGGTAACGTTGCGTCAGGTGACGCGGCGGACAATGGGGGCGGCGGCATCTTCAACAATGGCGGAACCGTTGAAATCAATGACGCGTTGATCAACGAAAACTCGTCGGAGGGAACCGCAGGCAGCGGCGGTGGAATTTTCAATGATGGCGGCATTGTGACCGTTATTGGCACTGAGATTTCTGGTAACTCAGCAAACCGTGCGGGCGGTGGCATCGAATCCAATGGCGAAGCGAGCACAACGTTGACGTTGGTCGACTTGCTGAACAACGATACGGGCCCCTCACCCGGTAACGGCGGCGGTCTACACATCACCGGGCCTGGCGATGTGCAAATCGTTGACTCAACCGTAAGCGGCAATACCGCAACCAATGAAGGTGGCGGGCTGTGGAACAGCGCGGCTGGAGTGATGACGGTTGACGGCTCAACGATTGTAGGAAATCAGTCGCCGGTAGGCGGCGGAGTCTTCAACGATGGCATCGGTGGCGACGTAACGCTAATCAATAGCACCGTGTCCAAGAACATTGCAACCGGTAGTGGCGGCGGCATCGCGACCGAAGGCGGAACGACGTCGTTGATCAGCGTGACGGTTGCGGAAAACGTGGCAGCGACCGGTGGCGGGCTTGCGAATCTCGGGACCAGGGATGTTTCGATCACAAACACAATTGTTGATGGAAACTCCGCCGCCGCGGGACCCGACGTCAGTGGTTCGGTCGCCGGTGACTTTAATTTGATCAGCAATACCAACGGTGCGGCGGTCACGGGGGTCAGTAACATCCTTGATGTCTCTGCGGCACTGGAACCGCTAGCCGATAATGGCGGACCGACGCTGACACATGCGCTCATGCCAGCTAGCGCTGCAGTCAACGCTGGCACTCTTGCGGGACTTGACGTCGATCAACGCAATGTGGATCGGCCGCAGGATGGCGCTGCAGATATCGGTTCGTTTGAATCAGAGTCCGTGGGGACCGTTGACGCGCCGCTTCAGAATCAAATTGCACCACTGGATGTCACCGGTGATGGAATGGTTTCGCAAGTTGACGTGTTTCGAATCATCAACTTCATTTATCGCAACAATCGCAGCACGGGACTTGTTGCAGGCGAGTTGCAGACAAGTGATGTGAACACACAGGCATCGTCCAGCAATCCTGTTAAGTCATTTGTCGATGTAAGCGGCGACAATCGAGTCACACCCATCGATGTCTTGCGAGTCGTGAACGCTCTGAATCGTAATCGTGGTGCCTTCGAAGTGGATGCGGTGTTCGAATCCGGCGATGAATCCGAACTCGGTTTCGATGCGGGTTCGATAGCGATCGCGGACATGTTTGGCGACAGCGACGACGAGAAAGAACCCATTCGATCACCAGTGTCCACGATCGGTGTCAACTTCTAGTCGTCCGATTCGACTGACTGAAGTGATGGTCCATCGGCATGACTTTTGAACAAAATTTCCACTTAAGGTACTAACAATGAATGCTATCTCGAGAATCCTCGCCGTTGGTGCAATGATCGTATCGGCTTCGACGTCCCAAGCAGGAATTTTTAGCGAGTTCCAACCCGATGCGGCGCCGGGCGTTGACCCGTCAACACAGCTCTTTGAAATCAGCGGGATGGCCGGACTTTCATTTTCAGGTTCGATTCTGTCGATCGATTCAGATCCACTGCAGGCCGGTCGCATTGAACGTGTTTTAGATGTCTCTGGCGCTTTTGACGCAAACGGTTTGTTGGTCGTTGAAGTGGCCGACTTGCAAAATCCTTCGTTCACCGTTGCCTTGGTCGAAGGTTTTACCGGAATGCTTGGCGATGACCTGGATTCAGACAACGATGGCCTGCTTGATGATCTCGCAAGCCTGGGAACGATTCATGATGCGCTTGGAATCGCTGATTCGATCGACGATGAGAGTTTTCTGTATGGCACTCAACTAGGTGGTCAAGACTTCTCGTTCACCGGTGGTGAGCCTGGGTTGGTGTTTCGTGATGCCAGCGTGGGTGACTGGTTCGCGGTATCGTTACCCGCAGATGGTACGATTCTTGACATCAATGGAAATGACGTTTCGGGCCAGCGGAACTTTGCGGGCGGTGATCCATTGGTGTCTTCATTTGGGGTGATTAACCCGGGTGCTGTTGCCGTCCCCGAACCGTCGACCCTTACATTCTTCGCATCGATGATCTTGGTCACGGGCACGCGACGGCGACGCAGCTAATCGCGTGACAGTTTCATCCGGTTACCCAAAGTGTGCCTGTATCGCTCTTCTGCATCGAACGAACGATTGCTTGATTGATCGAGCCGAGGCCGATCATAAGCACATGCCCGGAAACAAAGTCGCCTTCGAATCGCACCCACTTTCCTGTGAACCCGGTTTACCGTCGAACGACGACAGCATTGTCCAGTGACCGCAGCATCGTCTGCGAGGGAACAACCTAGTAATCGCGAAACGGACCTCGGGGTTCAGCGGCATCCATGCGTTGCACCCATGCTTGATACCGCTGCTGCAGGTCTGCCAAGACATCCGGATGTTTTTCGGATAAGTCATTTTCCTCACGGAGGTCCGATTCCAAGTCAAACAGTCCGCCGCCAGCCTTGCCCATGTCAACCCATTTCCATTTCCCCACGCGCGCACCGATGGTGTTCTTGCGCTGCCAAAACATTTCTTTTCTCGGTGACGGTTGCCCGGCGGTAAGCACAGGCCACCAGTCATAGCCGTCCAGAATCAGGTCTTTCGGCAAAGGGGTTTTGGTTGCCGCCGCAAAACTGGGCAGCAGTTCAAGCGACGTCAAAAATTCGTTGCTGACCGCACCGGCAGGCACACCGCCGCCGGGCCAGCGGACCAGACAAGGAACTCGGATACCACCTTCCCACGTTTTGCCTTTGCTGCCTCGCAGCGGCGCATTGTCCGCACCTCCGCTGCCTCCGTTGTCTGAGAAGAAAACAATGATCGTATTGTCGATCACTCCTTTTTGTTCAAGCAGATCAATCATTTTGCCAATCGCGGCGTCCATGCAAGTGACGGCTGCCCGATAGTCACGACGTCTCGCGGGTTTGGTCGTCACTTTGGCTTTTCCCGCATACTTGTGGTTGTCAACGGTCGTTACCGCCGGATCAACCGGTGGGTACATCTCTTTGAATTCATCCGGCGCCTGCACCGACGTGCGAATTTCCGGATCAAGGGCGGATGAGTTGTGCGGCGCATTGAACGGCACGTACAGAAAAAAGGGATCGTTGCCGGCGTGACGGTCGAGAAAACGGATCGCCTCTCGTTCAAATAAGTACGTGCAATAGGTCCCTTTGTCATCTTCTGTTTTGGAAACGTTGCGGTACATGCTGGGAACGCCGTAGCGCTCGTGCGTGTAGTAGTCGATTCCGGTATTGACGAATCCATAGAAATCATCGAAACCGCGCGAAGTCGGCAAGAAGCGACGCAGCGTGCCGAGGTCCCATTTGCCGTAAATGCCGGATCGATAGCCGGACATGCCTAGTATTTTGGGAATGATGATTTCTCGCTCGTCCATGCCGCCGATCCGTTCGAACGTGACTTCGTATTCATCGGGTGAATACTTGTGCCCGTAGTCGGGCGCTTCGTTACGGATCATGTCGTAGATGCCGTTGCGCTGTGGATAGCGACCGGTCAATAACGCCGCACGCGATGGCGTGCACGCGGGCCAAGCGACATAGAAACTGGTGAGGCGAGTTCCCTCGCGAGCGAGTCGATCGAGTGCCGGCGTGATGATTCCGTTGCCTAAGATCCCAAGATCGTTGTATCCCTGGTCATCGGAAACAATCAGCAGAATATTCGGGCGAGACGACGATGCAGCCATCAGGGGTGCGCTCGTCATGAACGCCAGTCCCACACCGACAGCCAATCGAGTTAGAAAAATCCATCGCTGCATCACTTGATTGAACCTCTTGGGAGTGAAAGCTGTTATCTGTATTTGATTTCGCATAAATTGTATCGGCTCCATGCTGATCATGTTGTGATCCGTTCCCTCCCCGAGATACTCACCATGCGTCTACCTGTTGTTTTGTTTCTTTGTCTCGTTGCCACCGCGTCGACTTCTTGGAACGCGACTCTATCGGCGGCCGACCGACCCAACATCGTTTTCTTGTTGGCAGATGATCTCGGTTGGACGGGGCTGCAGTGTTTCGGCAGTGATCTGTATGAAACGCCCAACTTGGACGCGTTGGCGGCAAAAGGTCTTAAATTCACCAACGC
This sequence comes from uncultured Pirellulaceae bacterium, assembly GCA_963975425.1. Lineage (GTDB taxonomy): Bacteria > Planctomycetota > Planctomycetia > Pirellulales > Pirellulaceae > CAXBGS01. The sequence goes on along the minus strand of CAXBGS010000001.1, from coordinate 154,870 downwards.
CTACGCCGCTTGCACCGTGTGTTCGCCAACCCGGGCGTCCGTGATGACAGGGATGTATCCGGCACGCTTGCATTTGACTGATTTTATCGCGGGACAGAACCGTCCGTTTGCCAAGCTACGCATCCCCGATTGGACGAAGCGACTGAAGTCGGAACACGTGACGATTGCCGAAGTGCTGCGCGGTTCGGGATATGCGACCGCACATATCGGTAAGTGGCATTTGGAAGCGAAGACTGGTCCGGCCGTTGGAACCAAGCCGACCGATCAAGGTTTCGAAGTGTCACGCAGCCGTCCCAGTGGCACGAAAGGATATTACCTCAGTGATGCCAATCGATCCGAAGGTGGGACAAACTTTTTGACCGACAAGCTGACCGACTACGCCTGTGAATTCATTCGCGATGCACAGGACAAGCCGTTCTTTTTGTACTTCGCCTACAATGTGCCACACACACCGATTCAAGGTCGCGAAGACTTGGTCGAATACTTCCAAAACAAAGTCGACGAATCGGCGGTGCATAAGAACCCTGTCTATGCGGCGATGGTTGCAAGTCTCGATGAAAGCGTCGGACGTGTCGTCCAGCAGTTAGAGTCATCAGGTGTCGCCGACAATACCGTAATTGTCTTTACATCAGACAACGGTGGTCTGACTCAGCGGTTCGGCGTTCATGACGGTTTCACCGAGAATTTGCCGCTGAGACGGGGCAAAGGTTCGGCCTATGAAGGCGGAGTTCGTGTCCCCGCAATCGTATACTGGCCCAGTGTCACCCCTGTCGGCGGCGTGTGTGACGAACCGATCATGACGATCGATTACTTCTCGACACTCGCAGAATTGGCTGGGGCCGAATCCGGTATCAAGACCGATGGAGAAAGCCTCGTCGGATTGCTGAAAGACCCGGCTGGAAAGATGGATCGCGATTTGTTCTGGCACTATCCGCACTATCACGCCGGCGGCGATAGTCCGTACAGCGCGATTCGCCACGGCGACTTTCGTCTGATCGAATTTCACGAGGACAACAGCGTTCAGCTGTACAACCTTGCGAACGATCCTGGCGAGGCCAATGACCTTGCGAACAGCATGACGTCGGTCGCACGAAAGTTAACCACGCGACTGCATCAGTGGCGTGATTCAGTTGGCGCGCAGATGCCGATGTCCAATCCCGACTATGATCCGGCCCGCGCCAAGCAAGTTGTTTCAAATCGCAAAGCCAAACGCTAATCCCGCGCACAAACGAGAACACGTCCGCGAGGTCCCACCACTCGTGCTTTGGTGCGGCCTGCCACCCTTTTAAAGTGGCTTGGCCGTTCGCGGCGATCGATTCGCATCCTGACGATCCGCCGCCGTTGTTGTCGACGCCTGTTTATTGACGCCGGCTTGTTGTTGCCGGGTTAATCGCGATCAGACTTTTGCGTTTCTTCGCCGAGGATAAAGAATCGCATCGGGCTTTGTTGCTTGGCCGTGTTGTAGGTGTATCCGGCCTCAAGCGCTCGTTCGATGCGTTCCTTTGATTCGGTCAAGTGAGCCACAGTGTAGGCATCCATTTTCTTGCCACACTTTTCGATCGATGCGCCGATGCGACCGGCAAGGTCACGCAGTTCCATGCGAGCGAGATTGCTGATCGGTTTGTAGGCAGCCGTGTCGCTGGTGCTATCGAGAACCAAGTCCAGCAAACGCTGCATGTGTTCACGTTGCAGATTGCGACGCAGCGAACTGATCATCGGTTTGCGATCGTTACGATCATCGGGACAGTCCGATTCAAGCTCTGCCCACACGGCCGAGTTGATCGTCTGCAGCAATTCGGGCAACGTCAGCGCCTCTTCGTCGACAGGCACGCGCCATTCGTTGTCATAAACACGACGCAGGGTCGTCGGATTCATCAACCATGTGAGTGCCGACGATTGCAGGCCCAAGACACGATCGTGAATTGGCCACGTCGCTTCGTCGGTCATCGCATGGAAGCCACCGTCAAGCCACTTGTCGACACTCATGCGTGCCAACAATTCGGGAGTCAGTCCATAGGATTCGTCTTTGAACGTCGTGTCGATTACAAATTTAAGTGCAGCACGTTGCTGTTCGGCTGGCACAACTTCGATTGGCGAACGGTCGCCCGGATCGCCTTTCTTGTCGCGATGCACGAATGCTCCGCCGACCCAGTTCGCCATCATGCTGGCACTGCGCGTTTGCAAGGCCAATGTCAATTCGTATCCACGGCGTGCCTTGGCCCAGCTGTCGCCGTCTTTGACAAACTTTTCAAGAATCCGGTCACGGTAAATTTTGACCAGTTTCATTTGTTCTTGAGCGTAATCCAGCGGATCGGCCGAGAAGTCGTATCGGCGGGCCAGCGGATCGGGGCCGTTGGTGTCTTCGTCGGTTGCGTATTGCAATTCTGGTTCGCTGCACCGTTTCAGGATTTCGGGCAGCTTCTTGGTATCGAACGTGTATCCGTATTCGATGGCCCAGAAGTCATAGGGGCCGATGTCGATCATCGCGTAGTCGCCTTGGACCTCACCGGCTTCGTATCGATAGTTGATGGGGATGTAGTCCATTACTGAGGCCGAGAACGTTTTGTTGCCTTTGACGTCGCTGCTGTTGATCTCGTCCAGCTTCATCTGTGACGAGGCCTTGAAGTTGTGACGCAGCCCGAGCGTATGGCCGACTTCATGCGCGACCAAATCGGCTAACAGCGGTCCGACGAACCATTCCGGCATACCGTCAAGCAGGTCGGCATCGTCGGCCACTTTTTCTTCGTTGTCCTTGTCCTCCTCGTCGGAGTCCTCGTCGTCCTGATCTTCTTCGTCGTCGTCTTCTTCCTCGTCCTCGGTGTCATCGTCGTCGTGTTTGGATGAATCTTTGTCTTTTTTGGCGTCGTCCTTGGCTTTCTCTTTCTTTTCGTCGTCCTTCAGGTCATCGTCGACCAACAGGGTCAACGCCCAGTTCATACGTGCCAGAGCCAAGTCCAAGCTGCGTCCGGTGGCAGCCATACAGAAACCATTCTTTTGACTGATCGAGCCGTACAGGCCGTCGTATTCGTCATCACCGAGCAGTGACGGGTCGGCCTGTGCCATTTGGTATCCCGCCATCGGAAGCTGCGATTGTCGCGCGTACCGTTGACGCAGATGGTTCGCTTCATGCGGTGCGGCCAAGCGGACACGTGGATCCCAGCGTGGGTTTTCACCCAGCCAAGCAAGCGTTTCCGGACTCATGCCTTCCATCGCCAATTTCGGCATCAACTCGTGATAGTTGAAGTTGAAATGTCGAATCCAGCCGTCGGTCAGAATGATGTCGGCATCAAGGATTTCGCCAGTCGATGGGTGCACGCGACTGGGGCCGATTGCCGTGCCGATGTCATTGTTCAACCAGCGAATGAAGTTGAATCGGACGTCTTCGGGATCCTTTTCCATGTGCGCACCGCTGGGTGCGTCTTGGTATTCGATGACAATGGCGTCGACGATACCGACTTTCTCGAACGCTTTGTTCCAGTAATCCACACCGGCTTTGATCCAGCGGCGATAGCGGACCGGTGCGGTGTGTTCGACGTAAAAGCGGATCGGCTCCTTCGGCGGGCTCAGCTTGAGTTTCGAATCTCGTTTTTCCAGTTTCCAGCGATTGATATAGCGAATCCGAGTTTCATCGTCTTTGTATTTGCTTAGGTCGCTGAACGAGGTCGTGAAGTAACCGACGCGTTCATCTGCCTCGCGTGGTTTGAAACCGGAGGACGTTGATGGCACTTCGCTGAACGAATAGTGGATCGTTTGCAATTGGCCGCGGTTGCCGACGATCTCAAATGCGATTTCGACGTTGGCCGGGAAAACCTTGGCCGACTTGATGGTTTTCAAGTTTGAATTCGTCACGCGCACCGATGAACCGAAAAACTTGCTGGCGTTACCGACCAACAACGAGTCCAAGTCGATGACCGGACCGCCCGAGGGGCCCGTCGCCAAGATCGGCACGTCCAGCAGAACCTGATCGGTAAACAAACGTTTGACCGACGCCTTGGCTTCTTCGTCGCCCGTTGCCCGCACACTCAGGTTGGGCGCGATCAACGCAATCCGGTTGTCATACCGTCGCCACTGCACGACCCAGTCGCCCGACTGCAGTCCCGCGTAGCGATCGCCGCTGCTGACGGTGAGCGCGATGAAGTAGCTCTTGCCGGCGAAGTTCTTGGGGATTTCGCCGATCAGTTGTGAGTCTTTTTTTCGCTGCCACAGACTGAAGAGTCCTTTGGGATTTTGCGGGTCGGCAACGGCGACTTTTTCGTAGCCTTCGGACACTTTGTCAAAGGACGGCAAATCGGCGGCATAGACCGTCGCGGTGGCCGTGGGAACCGTCGTCACGCAAATCAGCGTAAGGACCAATAGTTTGATGGTTTTCATTCCGTGCACTCGGTAAGCAGGTAGGTCGATCCGTAAAGGATAGGTCACTCGAACTGCGACAGGCGGGGATCGGGAAGATTTGGCGCCTCTCTATTCTTCCTGTTCCATTCTATCATGGAAATCCGTAAAAACGCACAAAACCGGCTAAACCGCTTAGCCCGAACCGATCGGAACCGCCCCGGCTTCGCTGCCGCGGCAATTGACCAAACCAAGTCGCGGCGACAGTCAGCCACCAGGGATTTGACTGACGCCACGACATTGACGTCCAACCGGATCACGCCGACAATTCGGCTTTGCCAAGATGCTACGGTCACTCGTCCCGTCCGCTTTCGTTTCTCCGAACCGCAAATCGCTGAATGAATCCACTGGAAAACCAAGACCCCGAGATCTGGGAAGCCATCCAAGCCGAGGCCGATCGTCAACGCGAGGGCCTGGAAATGATCGCTAGTGAGAACTACACCAGTCCGGCGATCATGCAGGCCGCCGGCAGCGTGCTGACAAACAAGTACGCCGAAGGCTATCCGGGACGTCGCTATTACGGCGGTTGCGAGCACGTCGACGTCGTCGAGACATTGGCGATCGACCGTGCAAAGCAATTGTTCGGTGCCGAGGCCGCCAATGTCCAGCCACACAGCGGATCGCAGGCCAACATGGCGGTCTATCTGACCGTGCTTGAACCGGGCGATACCGTCATGGGATTAGACCTCGCCCAAGGTGGACACTTGACCCATGGCATGCGGTTGAACATCAGCGGAAAGCTGTACAACTTCATCAGCTATGGCGTCGACGAAGAAACCCACCGTTTGGATTTCGACCAGATCGCCAAACTGGCTCGCGAACACAAGCCAAAGCTGATCGTGGCCGGGGCAAGCGCGTATCCGCGTGAGATTCCTCATGACAAGTTCGCCGAAATCGCCAATGAAGTCGGCGCGCTGCTGATGGTCGATATGGCCCACTACGCCGGATTGGTCGCCGCCGGAATTCACAACAGCCCCGTGCCCGTTGCCGATTTTGTGACCACCACCACTCACAAAACTCTGCGTGGTCCGCGCAGTGGACTGGTGTTGTGCAAGCAAGATCGACTCAAAGACATCAATCGCAGCGTCTTTCCGGGGACGCAGGGCGGACCGTTGATGCACATCATCGCGGGCAAAGCCATTTGCTTTGCCGAAGCCATGACTGACCAATACAAGGCGTACGGCCAAGCCGTCGTGGATAACGCGCAAGCCCTCGCCGAAACGCTGATCGGTGCCGGCTTGCCTTTGGCCAGTGGCGGCACGGACAACCACCTGATGTTGGTCGACGTCACCGCGGTCGGTTTGGGCGGTAAGCAGGCCGAAGCGGTACTGGACCAATGTGGCATCACCGTCAACATGAATATGATTCCTTTTGACAAACGCAAACCGATGGACCCGTCGGGAATCCGTATCGGCACGCCCGCACTGACCACGCGGGGCATGGGAGTCACGGAGATGAAGCGAATTGGCGACTGGATTCACCAAGCCCTTGCGAATCCTGAAGACGCCAAACGGCATGCATCGATTCGCGAAGAAATCCGTCAATTGGCAGATAGCTTTCCCGTTCCCGCGGACGCGAAAGCGGTAACTCAGGTGGTTGGCTAATCGTTTATGTCTCAAGACCATCGAATTTTGATTGCCGACGACAACGCCGCCAACCGCGAGCTGTTGGAAGCCTATTTGGTATCGGTCGACTGCGAGATCGAGACTTCGGTCGACGGCCAAGACACCTTGGACAAGATCGCATCGTTCCAGCCCGACCTTGTCTTGTTGGACGTGATGATGCCGCGACTTAGTGGCTTTGAAGTCTGTAAGCAGGTCAAAGACGATCCCAAGACCAGGCGCGTGATGGTCCTGATGGTGACGGCGCTGAACGAATTGGGAGACATCGAGCGTGCTGTCGCCGCGGGAACGGACGATTTCCTGAGCAAGCCAGTCAACAAGGTTGAATTGACCAAGCGCGTCGAGAATATGCTGAAACTCAAGGGTACCGAAGACGAACTGGAGCGGCTGCGGCAGTACATCCAAGAGATGGAAGACGGTCAACGCAGCGAAGGTACAGCCAGTTAGTTGAAAAGATGTCGTTCGTTGAAAACATGGCGAGCGGAAAGATGCTGCCAGCTAAAGGCTGTGCTAACTGAATGCTTTGCCAGCTGAAGGCTGTGCTAACTGAATGCTCTGCCAGCTGAAGGCTCTGCTAACTGAATGGCACCGTTAGCGATCAGTACTGTCAGCAAGTGGTGGGTTAGCGCACCGGGTGGGCTTCCGGATGAGCGCCGGGTGTGTCGCTGGTGCTATCCGTTTTTTTTGGCGGTGGGTCCTGGTCGTTGACTTCCAGGATCGTAATCACCACATCGATCAGCTGATCCAAACGGAATGGTTTGAACAGCACGCCTTTGGCGTGCAGCCCGTTTTGGCGTGCTTTGACGATCGAGTGTCCAGGGTCATATCCAAAGCCCGTCATCAAAACCATGGGCACCCGGTCCATGATTTTTTGCAGACGCAGCATCAGTTGATATCCGCTGTAATCGGGCAGTTTGATGTCGCTGATGATCACGTCATATCGGCTATCGTCGTCACTGCCACGCACCATCAGCACGGCTTCATCGCCTTTGTGAGCCGTTTCGACGATGCATCCGTATTTTTCCAACAGCGTGTGTGCGTCTTCGCGAACTTTTTCATCGGCATCGACGACCAGGACTCGCTTGCCTTGAAGCTTTTCGTGATACGGCGACTCGACGCCCACGGGAACCGCTTCCAGTGGCGTCATCCGTTGTCCGATTTGCTGGATCGTCTGCTTGATGTCGCGAGCATTCTTGAGGATGCGGCGAATCCGGTCGGATGCTTCGGGCGCATGACCGATGTATTGTTCCATGACGTTGACGGCGTCGTTGAGGATTTCGTCAACTGGCAGCGCGACGGCACTGTGGATCGCGTCGCAGCTCTGCTGTGCCGTGTCCGCTTTTTGCGCAACAAGCAATTCCAGGGTGTTCAGTGCAAAGCCGATGTCGCGGGCAAAGATTTCGAGGAACTGCAAATCGCTGTCGGTGAACGCCGATGGCTCGGGGCTTTCGACATTGATCGTGCCCAAGACTTGGTCATGCAGAATCAAAGGCACGGTCAGCGAGCTGCGTGAATTGGCCACTCCGGGAATGAACAGCGGATCGTTGACGACGTCGTGGCAGACATAGCTGACACCGCTGGCCGCCGCGTAGCCCGTGATCCCGTTGCCTTGCGGGTGCGCAAAGAGTTGCCGATCGGCGGCCTCTTGATCGATGCCCACGCTCAGCAGAGGCATCAGGTTACCGGTGGAATGTTCCAACAACCGAATTTCAATGACTTCGAAATTCAACAGGTCCATCAAGTAGTGGCGGATGTTTTCCTTCAGCAACTCGATTCGTTCTTCGACTTCCATCATGAAGATTTCGCTGGGCCGCAAATCGGCCAACTCGCGTCCCGCTTGATGAATCGCCGCTAGTTTTTGTTGCTGCAAAATTTCGGTCGTGATGTCGCCGACGGTAACAATCAACTGCCGTGAATGATCTTGATGCGAGATCGGTGCCGCGTGAACTTGGTAGTAACGATTCAGTTCGGGGCTATACAGCGTGCTGTTGCTCTCTTCACCCGTTGCAAGTGCCGTGTGAAACGGACAAAAGTCCGGACCCATGATCTCTGGGTTGGACAGCAACTCATAAAAGTTCATGCCGACCACGGCTTCATCGGCGATCTCGGCCCACTCTCGAAGCCTCGCGTTGGACCAGAGCACGCGCAGTTCGTCATCCAACAGGGCGACGCCTTCGGGCATGTCCCGCAGCATCACTCCGCTTTGCGACAAACCTTTCAGTTCACTGATCTCGGGCAGCTGCTTGCGAGCGATCCAGACACCGGCGACGTCAGGTGATTCAAGTTTCTTTACTGCTGTCAAAGCGTCGTCGACGACGAACACGTCATCCGATGCGGCATCACCTGGAAAACTGTCGGGGTCACCAATACAAATCAACTTGCGCGGGTGTGCGGACGTCAGATTTGATTGGGATGAATCGTTCATCTAAGTGTTCTCACCAAATCGTCGACGTAATCACACAGTTTGATCGTATGCGTGCAGTTGCGCTGCATGCCATCGTGTTTCGAAACCGTTTCGATCGGATCGTTCAACTAAGATACCCGCCGTAGTTAGCCTGCTGTGTTATTGAATGATAGAAGCAAAACATTCGGTGGCACAGTGTTGAAATCCACGGTTTCGCCGCAGAATTGCGCGCCGTCTCTTTGCGCCATCCACCATGGAAGTGTTTCAAGCCCTCGGTTGATGACGGTTATCGATCCGGCTCATCTGTTGATCGTCGATCCTGCCGGTGCTTCATCAGTCTCAGAAGTCTGATTGGTAACATCGTCACAAATACCCGCTCTATGGCATCTTGTTCGCCGCTGGGCCGTTTTACGGGAAGACGGATGCGTGTTCTTGTTGCGGCACCGATTCTTTCGCGACCAGCACCGGCTTGTTGGTGCCCCGTCCGTCGCAGCGATCAAAGCGCCGTGAAATTCGCCGGCGTCGCTGGCCGATTCGATTCATCGGGTTGCCCGCGTGGCGCAGGTCGAGACAAACGACCACGCGAAGATTTCTGCCGTTTCAGAACAGAATCGCGATCTGCAGCGAATCAGACGCGTTTAACGATTCCGCTTGGTTCTCTGGCCCGCAAACGAGTCAGCGGGTTCAGGATGATGGCTGTAAGGGCGACCCGGGGCGTGGGTCGCCGAGCGACCGAGCTGCAACTGAGTTTTAGCGGTCACTGCCGTGGCTCGGTTGGAAATCGTTGTTTTTTCTTTGGCCTTGGCGGCCAAGTAGCTCGAGGGCATCACATCGGCGTCCCTGTGCCTTTTCCACGTGCTGCATTATTCCACGTGCTGCAGTATTCGACGTGCTGCAGTTTTGCGAATCCAAACGACAAAGACTTTTTCAGCGGGACTTATTGAGGTTCAGGGATATTGGTTGCCGCTGAGTCTGGTTGAAATGTGCAAGTTGGCTCGAGCTTCGGGGCGGGCCAACATCAAGTGGGTTGGAACCATTACAATTAGGTGGGTCAATCCGCTCAAATGAAGGAGATTCGGCAAGGGTGACGCGTGGGCTCTCTGAACGGATGGAAATGGCCATCTGGCTGATTGCAGAAGACTTCGGTTTGGGGGCTGTACGCCTTGTCACCTTTGCTGCTCTGAGGATCGGTTTGCAAACGCTCGAACTACCAAATGCAACAAGCGGACCGTGCGCGCGACGGGCGTTGAATAAACGCATCATGGTGTGACACGATTGATGTCAAAAATACCGTGTTTTTCCGGGCAAAAGGTCTCACATTGAGCGTTTGAGAGAGCCATAAGAGAAATTTACCCTTTTGGCCCATTCTGTGTGTCCGCGATCATTGACACTGCTTAGCAAGCGTCTAGATTCTATGATCGCAGGGCCGAGTTAGCCCAGATTGCGCAGCCGTTAAACTTCCTCGTATTTCCACTGTTGCTCACTGGCTGTGAGTCGATTTGGAGGGTTGTCTTTGATGAAAGCACTAGTGCTAAGGTATGTCGTCGGACTTTGTGCAGCAGCATTGCTCGCTGTCAATGTTCACGCAGGATGCGGAGATTGCGGGGGCTGCTCAAGCGGATCCGGCTGCGTCTCCGAAGGTAGCGGCGGAGCCGTTGTATATGGCAGCGGAAGCGCTGCTGATTGTGGCTCAGTTGGTGGCGATGCCACCGCTGGAGTTGGTGGTGCGTACGGAGCGGGTGGTGCATGTGGCCCCACCGTGACGTATCAACCCCAAACTGTGATGCGTTCACAGTACGTGACGGAAACTCGTATGGTTCCGACCACCACGTACCAAACGCAAACGCAGACACGGATGCGAAACGTGACACGTCGCGTCGCAAAAGTTCAAACACGTCAACAGACTTACACGGTAAACGTGCCTCAAACGCAAACGCGTACTGAGACCTATACCGTTCAGGTTGCCGTGCCTTACACCGAAGAAGTTCCTTACTCGGTACAAGTTCCTGTCACGACCCAGGTCGAACAGTCGTACCAAGTTTGTGTCCCTTACACGGAACAAGTCGAACAGACTTACACCGTTTCGGTTCCTAAGACAGAGACGCGTGAAGAAACCTACTCGGTATCGGTTCCCTATACGGAAACCGAAACATACACCGTAACGGTTCCTTACACCGAGCAAGTCTCTCAAGACTACACGGTACAAGTTCCTGTTCAGAAGACTCGTGAAGAGACCTATCAAGTTTCGGTCCCTTATACCGAGCAAGTCGAGCAGACTTATCAGGTTCAAGTTCCCGTCACGACTACTCGTACAGACGAGTATCAAGTTTCGGTTCCTTACACCGAAGAAGTAGCTCAAAACTACACCGTTTGTGTTCCAGTCACCACGACCCAAACGCAAACGTATCAAGTTTCGGTTCCTTATACTGAAACTGTCACCCAGACCTACACCGAGCAAGTTCCTGTTCAAACCGAACAGAGCTATACGGTTAACGTCCCTTACACTGAAACGGTTGAGCAGCCTTACACAGTTGCGGTGCCATACACCGAGCAAGTAGAGCAAAGCTATACCGTCAATGTTCCTTACACCGAGCAAGTGGCCCAGAACTACACCGTTCGCGTTCCTGTTACCGAAACCAAGACGGCTTACCGAACGGTAACTCGCTGTGTTCCTGTCACGACGATGCAAACGGTTACCCGTGACATGGGTGGCTATCAAACGCAAGCGGTTGAAGTCGGCGGAGCAGCCGGCGGAAGCGTTAGCCTTGGCAGTGGCGGCGGTGCCATTGTCGGTGGCGGTTGCGGCGGAGCTGGTGGTGGTTCGGCTTGTGGCGGATGCAGCTCGTGCTGCTCTTGCTGCTGCTGTGCACCCGTTTCCAGCTGTGGCGGTGGTTGCGACAGCGGTTGTGGCGGAAGCGCCGGCGGCGGAGCTGGTGCCGGTGGCGCAGCATACGGTGCTGGTGCGGGCGACGCTTGCGGTCCTCAGATCGCTTATCGTCAAGTCTACGTGCCAAATGTTGTGACCGAGCAGGTCCCAACGACCACGTATCAGCGTCAGTCGTCGCAGGTTCCTTACACCTACACGACGACCAGTTACACCACGCAAACCCAAACTCGTATGGTTCCTGTTCAGCGTTGCCGAACGGAAACTCGCACGCGAATGGTTAACGTGACCAAGTACCGTAACGAAACTCGTACGCGAAGCGTTCAAGTCCAGAAAACTCGTCCGGAAACTCGCACTCGCATGGTGACCAGCTACACCACCGAGACGAAGACCCGCGAAGTTCCTGTGACCAAGACTCGTTTGGAAACTCGCACCCGCGAAGTTCCTGTCACGACGATGCAGAACGAAACCCGTACGCGAATGGTTCCTGTGAATAAGACGCGTCTGGAAACTCGTACTCGCGAAGTCCCTGTGACGACGATGAATGTCGAAACCCGTACGCGAACGGTTCCTGTGACCAAGACCCGCTTGGAAACTCGCACTCGTAGCGTTCCTTACACCGAAATGACGACTGAAACTCGAAGCCGCATGGTTTCGGTTCAGCGTACTCGGCAAGAAGAACGTACTCGCGAAGTGACCAAGACTCGCCTCGAGCAACGAACTCGCACCGTGCCTTACACGGTGATGACGACCGAAACTCGCACGCGAACGGTTCCTGTCACCAAGACCCGTATGGAAACTCGTACTCGTATGGTCCCACAAACGACCATGACGACCGAGCAACGTACTCGTACGGTTCAGCGAACTCGTATGGAATCGCAAGAGCGTACTCGAAACGTGAACTACACGGTGAACGTTCCCGAGACTCGCACGCGTAACTACAACGTGACCGTTTACGAAAACGTGACCGAGCAAGTGCCGGAAACGTACAGCGTTTGCGTTCCCGTGCAGTCGATGAAGGCTGTTCAAGTTCAGGTCTGCAAGCAAGTACCAGTGACGGTCAACGTTCCTGTGTACTCGTACCCATCGGCTTCGATGGGTGGAGCTAGCTACGGCGGTGGCGAAGTCATCATGGATGGCGGAAGCTACAACGGCGGCGTTGTCGGCGAAGGTGCCGTCATCGAGTCGGCTCCCATGGCGACCGGTGCTGGCTGCACGAACTGTCAGTAGTCGTTTTGCACGACTCACTCAAACACCCGGCGCTGAGCTGTATTGCTCAGCCGCCGAGTGAATGAACCACGAACCCCGGAGAACTTTGTTCTCCGGGGTTTTTTCGTTTGGCGGCCGAAGCGGTCGTGCCACAAACTGGTAAGTTCGTTCGGTACTGGTAAGATCAGTCGGTACAACGGTCCCTTTCCCCGCCGCGAGATCTTGCAAGTCATGCAGCATGTTGTCGTCAAAATCCACGAACAGGTCGCGACACTTCTGCTCGACCGGGCCGATACCTGCAACGCCCTGAACCCGAGTGTCATCGAAGATTTGCGACAAGCGATTTCAGATGTCCATCAAGAAAAACGCGTGCGAGCGGTTGTGTTGACCGGATCAGGCGAACACTTCTGCAGCGGTCTGGATCTGCAGGTGCTGCGAGAAATCAGCGAATTGCCTATGGCCGATGCGGTTCAGCAGTGGCATGCGTTGTGGCTGCAGTTAACTGAACTGTACGAGGACGTGTTGCGACTGCCCAAGCCCGTCATCGCGGCCGTCGATGGAACGGCAACCGGCGCCGGATTTGGTCTCGCGCTGGCCGCAGACATCATCGTGCCGACTGAACAGGCCACCTTTTGTGCCGTCGCGGTCCGCCGAGGATTGGTGGGAGGGGCGACCGGGTCGCTTTTGAACTTTCGTGCCGGTGCCGCCGTTGCCGCGAGGATGCTGCTGACGGGCACGCCGGTCGCGGCGCAGGAGGCGTATCGTTTGGGGCTATGCTGCGAACCAGTGGACGCGACACAGATCTGGGTCGCCGCCAACGAGATTGCGGTTCAGTGCAGTCAGGCGCCGCGTGAGGCGGTTCAGGCGACCAAGCGAGTGCTGAATGAATCGATCGGCGAGACCTTGATGATGCAGTTGTCCGCAACGGCGGCTGATAGTGCGGCGGCTTGCACCACCGAATCGGCGACCGAGGGCATCCGGTCGTATCTGGAAAGTCGAGACCCCCAGTGGCCTTGAGGCGTATCGCTGCAGCCCCCAACGTCTTAAATAGACTCCTCGCGGGATTTCCCTACGAACGAATCTGGCAATTCAGTTTGCAAAATCGTCCGGTTGGGCCTGTACCTTCGGCCGCGGATCCGCTATTTTACGCGGCTCGATTCAGCGCAAATTGACCGAAAGACAAGAGAAATTGATATGTATGCCATCATCGTTGACGGTGGTCGCCAATACCGCGTCCAGCCCGGAATGGAAGTCGACATCGATTACCGCGAAGTCCCCTCGGGCGAGAGCATTACATTCGAGAAAGTCTTGGCCGTCAGTGGCGACGAAGGCCTGAAGCTGGGCGAGCCCACAGTGGCGGGCGCGACCGTCAAAGCCTCAGTATTGGGGCCGAAACAAGGCGAAAAGCTCTATGTCCAGAAATTTCGTCGCCGCAAGCACTTCAAGAAACGCACCGGGCACCGCCAATTGCACACCCGCGTTCGCATTGAAGAAATCGCTGGCGTTTGATCCTCGCCACCGCATGCGGGCTTAGCTAGTTACACTAGGCCCATCGTCTCGTGAATACGAGCGAGGGCCGCCAGCGTCCGGATTTGATTCCTTCGGTGAATTGCAGATGCGTGACTCTACCGACATTCGTTCGGGAATCGTGGCATTTGCATTTCATTGGCTAAGAATCAAAAGAAAGTTGTGGCACCGTCGAATAATATCGCCGACTACGACTTGGGTGACATCTTAGGTGTCGGAACGGTTGGCACGGTTTACGCCTGTCGAGAAAAATCCACCGGACATTCCTACGCGCTGAAAAAGCTGCATCTTGCCGCTAGTCGCGATCCACTGATTCGCGCAAGATTCAAACGCGAAATCTCGGTCATGCAGCGACTTGACCATCCCAATATCGTCACCTGCTATGGCGGTGGCGAATCGACCGATGGGACGCTGTATTACCTGATGGAATTGGTCGATGGTGGGACGGTCAAGGGTTTGTTGCAGATGCAACCCAGAATGCCTTGGCCGGCGGTTGTCTATATCGGATCGCAGCTTTGCAGCGCGTTGCAATGTGCGCACAACAACGGCGTCGTCCACCGAGACCTGAAGCCGTCGAACTTGTTTCTCAACCGCGATGCGGACCTGAGGCTTGGTGACTTTGGCATCGCCAGGGATTTGCACAACACGGATCTATCCGCCAGCGGAATGACCGTGGGGACGCACGGCTATATGGCGCCCGAACAGATCACCGGTGACGACATGGTTTCCGGCAAGGCCGATCTGTATTCGCTGGGGTGCTGTCTGTTCGAAATGTTGACCGGTCAAGCACCGTTCAGCGGCGAGAATGCACCGTTGCTGTTTGAGCAACATCTTCGTGCGACCGCGCCGCGCGTGAAATCGTTGGCTGCTGATTGTCCCGATTCACTGGACACCATCGTCAACGAATTGTTGGCAAAAAAACCTGACGACCGACCGTTTAACGCGCGGCAAGTCCAAGGTGTGATGATCAGTTTGGGCGAACAGGTGTCCGAACGAGGCGACTGGGGCCTCCCACCGCGTGACGCGCACAGCGATTCAGGCGACGATTCCAACAACGCGGACCAGGCAGCGACGGGCGAGATGCGTGGGGCTGATTCGGTTGCCGCGCTGGGGCATGAAATCCTATTAAGCCAGATCGCCAAACAACGACAGGGTGTGGTCGCGAAGGACATTGGATGGGGCCGCATCGCAGTGATCGCGGTGGTAATTTTGCTGGCCATCGTTGCCGCGTTTTTTTCGCAAAAGTAAGGTTAGTTCCCGACGTCTCCGTGTCCGATTCGTTCGTTTTCCAGCATTCTCGGGCTCGTCAGCGGGTACGGGCGGTGCCGAAATTCGCTGCCGCTGGTATTCTGGACCGATGTTGCATGATGGTTGATGTATCCTCGTGCCTCCGCGGCATGGTTTGTAAGCTGCGGACCCTCCCAACGTAGCTCTGCAAATGGACTGATCGCTTTGCAGGAGCTTTACACCCTAGGAATTCAAAATGTCCTTTCGACTGACATATCTCGGCGCACTGTTGGCTGCCGGGCTGGCGACTTACACGGCACCGATTGCAATGGCTCAAGAATCCGACGAAACCGACCCGATCGGATACTTCTTGGGCGTTTCGGTCGGCCAACAAATGGCTCAACAAGGTTTCAAGACTGGCGACTTTGACGTCGAAGCACTTGCGGCCGGCATTGCCGATGCGTTGTCTGGAAAGAAACCGGCACTTGATACAGCCGATTTGCAAGAAGCGAGCGGCAAAATCGAGGCGTTGCTTCGCACTCGACAGCAAGAGCGTCAACAAGAAGTCGCCAAGCTTGCCGAAGAAAACAAAACGAAAGGCGCCAAGTTTCTAGCCGAGAATGCCAAGAAGGAAGGCGTCGAGACCACCGAAAGCGGACTGCAGTACAAAGTCCTGAAGAAAGGTGACGGTGGGTCGCCTTCACTTTCGGATACCGTGACGGTGCATTACACCGGCAAGCTAATCAACGAAGACACGTTTGACAGCAGCGTTGATCGTGGCGAACCTGCCACGTTCCGTGTCGGCCAAGTCATCAAGGGCTGGCAAGAAGGGCTGCAAAAAATGAAGGTCGGCAGCAAGTGGATGATGTACATCCCCTCGGACCTCGCCTACGGACCGCAAGGTCGTCCCGGAGCCATCGGTCCCAACGAAGTGTTGGTGTTCGAAGTCGAGCTGCTGGAAATTCCTTGAATTGACACGGACCGTCGCGGTGTAGCACCGATGGCGAATCGGTCTTGTCGCGTTAACATCGCACCGGTGACTAGGCCGCCGCTTGCTGATCCTTTGCGATCGGCAAGCGGATGATGAATGCGGTTCCGCGACCGACCGTGCTTTCGACTCGGATCCGCCCGCTGTGCATGTCAATGATCTCTTTACAAGCGGCAAGCCCCAACCCGGTGCCGCCTTTGCCTGATTCATCTGGACCCTGCTTGGTCGAATAAAACGCGTCAAAGATTTTAGGAAGCTTTTCCTGTGGAATACCGCAACCAGAATCGCGAACGGTCAATTCCACAAAATCCTTGTCGCTGCCCGATGCCAATCGCACCAAAATGGTGCCTCCCTCGGGCATCGCTTGTCGGGCATTGATCAACAGATTCAAGATCACACGCTGAATCTGATTGCCGCTGGCGAGCGCTGCGGGCGCGTTTGGATCGATTTCCGTTTCGACGGCGATGCGATACTTCCGCATTTCTCGCTCCAGCAGCACCATCGAATCTTCGACGATCTGGCCCAAGTCGGTCGGTTCCAGTGAATCGCCGCGGTTTCGTGCCTGTGCCAAAATCGTCGACGTGATTTTCGCCGCACGCTCGGATGCTTCGAGAATCTTTGTGAGGGCTCGTTCACGACTTTCATCGTCGCGATTTCGCAGCCCCAGTTTCGCATAGTTCAAGATTGTCATCAGGACGTTGTTGAACTCGTGCGTCGCCGTTCCGGTCAATTCGCCTAGCGCCGCGAGCGATTGCATCTTTCGCAATTCACCCTTCAGGTGATCGATGTACTGTTGAGTTTCGCGATCGGACAATTCAGATGACGGCGTTTGCATAGAGGCTCTGTTTGAATTCCGAAGCGACTCGGTGGAACGAAGGATTTTGACGAAGTGTACGAATACGATCATCGCCTTGGTTGATCTATCGTCGGTGACGGGGAATCTGCTAAAGATGTTGCACCGTTAGCCGTACAATTTACGAATCGGCACAAGTTATCTGTCCAGCACTCACCGCCAAGGTCCATTGCGGTGGGCCCTGTCTCGGGATCAATTTGTCGTGAAACGCGAAATCACATCCGCTCGAATTCGTGTCCGATCCGACGCTAACGCCGCTGGACGCTCGGATTACCGCATTCGCCCGGTGGGCTCAGGCGCCGGCGTCGATACCGACCAGAAAAATGTCGTCGAACGTCTTCGAGACCGGATCGTCGATATTCAGTCTCGCGGTTTGGTGGTGCGGACCGAGTGGCTCGACGGCGAACAAGCATCTTGGTGCGAAATACGCGGTGTCAGGACCATTATGTTGGACGCGTCGCAGCCGGCGGCCGAGCAACTGATTCAACTTGATGAAATCTTGACCGAGATTTCTCGATTTGGGGATCGATCGACCTCGGGGACTGCGATACACGACCGGCGGGCAGCCTGATTCGTGATCGGATCATATCTTTGACGTCGCATATCGATCACAATAGGCGGATCGTCATGCAACGCACCCGGAACGATCGAGGCATCGCAGACCCGTGTTTTTTCAGCAAATGAGTTTGCCGGCAGTCGGTACGTTCTGTCGGCGATTCGGCACAGGGATTCGGGCTGGCGCGGACCTGCTGCGATTGCTCGAGAGTGAAGCGAAAAACGGAGCCTCCCGTCAACGCGCCGCGATGAAGGGCGTTCATGACGAGATCATGGAAGGCGAACCGATCAGCGACGCCATGAGCAAACAGGGGCGTTTCTTTCCCGAATTATTGGTCGCGATGACCCGCGTTGGCGAGGCAACCGGCAAGCTTGAGCGGACATTCTTGTCGCTCGCGGAACACTACGAAAATCAGCTAAAGCTGCGGCGCGCGTTCATCAGTTCGATCACGTGGCCTGCGCTGCAATTGTTCGGCGGAATCGTCGTGATTTCGTTGCTGATCCTAATCATGGGAATGATCAGTTCACCGACGGGTGGACCGATGGCCGATATGTTGGGCTTTAATTTACGCGGCCCCACCGGTGTCCTTTGGTTCTGGGCTTACATCGCAATCTTTTTTGGGATCGTCGGCTGCATCGTGTGGGCATTCCTACGCAATGTGCTCGGGCTACAGAATCTTTTTCCGTTGCTGTACAAAATTCCGGTCATTGGTCGAGCTATCCAAACGATCACGCTATCGCGATTCTCTTGGACGTTGTCTCTCGCTTTAGAATCCGGCTTGGACCCCATTCGATCGATTGCCTTGGCACTCGACAGCACCGCCAGTGAGTATTACCAAAGTGGTGCCAGCAAAGCGGAAAAAGCGATTCGCAACGGTGCGACACTCGCGGATGCTTTGCGTGCAACAAAGATTTTTCCCGACGATTATCTGTCGTTCATCGAGATCGCCGAACTCTCGGGGACGGACGCTGAATCAATCGATGGGTTGGCCAAGGAGTACGACCAGCGGGCGAAAATGGCCATGAAAACGATCGCCGGTTTTGCTTCCGGGATGATCTGGCTGTTTGTCGTTTTGGTCATGATCTTTTTGATCATCCGTTTGGTGATGAATATCGCCGGCGTCTACAGCGAGGCCTTGCAAGGCATCTAAAGCAACCTTGGTCGCTGGCGGACACGTCGCAAACCGCCTGTGCTCTCCGGTGTATCGCTAAGTCGCAACGCATCAGCCGACTCGATGAGTCTGGAAAGCTGTAGCGACTGGTGATGGTTTGTGGTCTTTGCCGTTCATCGAGGTAATTCCGAGTATCGGTGCACGCCTTCTGATACCTTCGGTATGTTCCGGTTGTGTGGCTTATCCCCAACCACCGCAAGTACCGATCTCACCCTCATGCGAGGAGTGTTCGTTCGTTCCTGTCGCTTGAGACAAAGAGAGCATTGGTATGAAGTGGAACGGAAACCTATCGATCATTCGCCCGGGCGATCGTCCGAGCGTTGACATTTTGGGTGGGACGACTTCATCGATCAACGCACAGGTTCACGGCACACTTGGAACAGGAATCAAATTGAATCACACACCGCCGGCGCGAACACAGTCACGAGCGGTAGTTTGCTTATTGATTTCCTGGGCGATCGGAACGTGTGTTTTTGAGTCATTTTCGTGGGGCAAAGAGCCCGTGCCGACAGCGGGCGTTACGGTTCACGCCGAGTCAATGACGAATTCGCCGCAGGCAGTTCTGCTGCAGCAGTGGCTAGCCTTTGACACCGATGTTTCGCTTGCCCACAGCGGTATCGATAGCTTTGTCCGGATGCAAGAGAACCATCGTATTCGACCTTCGCTGATGAGAATCATTTCCAGCGAACAGGCGATTTTGGCGATGCGCGAATCGACCAGGTCGTTACGGAAAGCACCGGTGCACGTCCGTGTCGATCCTGATGCGATCGCATTGGATCCGATCATTGATTCGATGCACGTTGCCAAAGGTGACGTCGCCGAGGCGTACCGCAAACTACACGAGTCACGCGAAACGCTATTGCTTTCGCAACAATCTAGTGATCGATTGGCCTGGGATACGGCACAGATGAGCGCCTTGCCCGGATTGATCCGGCTGGTGGCTCTCGATGTCGATGAACTGATGTCGCCGGTCTACGTTCGTCAGATGGATATGGATGAACCAGCCAATGACGATTCCAAGCAACTTCCCCAGTTCGATCCTACGGAATTGGCCCAATCAGGAACGTCGTCCACCTCTGAACCGGTCGCCGCTGGTGACTTTGCCAAAATCAACGTTGGAAAACACGGCACTGGCAAGCGGCTTGCAGAGCCCATCGCAGACGCGACGATCGTAAAAGCCCAGCCGAATATCGTGAATGCGACCGATGTCCCGCCGACTTTGGCGAAACCGATCTTGCCGACGCATACTCGGCGCCCGACACCAAAGTCAACCGAGCTTACCGAGGTGCCCGCCGAATCATCCGCCACCGAGACGCTGTCGATGGCGTTGGGCCGTTCACAAGAACACACTGCGAATCCCAGCGCAGTGCAACGTGCAACGCCGTCCATGAATACCTCGGTTGCGAACGCCCCGGTACCATCCTCGCTTGTTAATACCGCACCCGTCGACACGATGCCCGACAACACAAAGCTCGTTGACACGTTGCCCGACGACACGATGCTCGTTGACACGTTGCCCGTCGACACGATGCCCGTTGACGTGGCGCCCCTCGATAAGCAGCCGGCTGCGCCTGTTCATGTGCAGTCAGCACCCGTTCAAACGCCGCGCGTCGAGGCGACGCCCGTGCAAATGGTTGCCGTCGAGGACACGGTTGTTGACGACGTCGCGATCATTTCATCACCGGTCGAACATGTTGCCGCGAATTGGCCGTTCGTCGGTGCCGCGGAAAGTGACACAGAGAGTGTCTCGCTAAACGTCAACAACGCCGACGTCCGTACGGTGTTTGAGATGTTAGCTCGCGGATACAAGATGAACATTTTGGTCTCGCCGGATGTGACAGGTACCATCTCGGCCAACATTCAAGGGTTGACTGCCACCGAGACGCTAAACGGCGTTCTGAGAATGTGCAAGTTAAAGGCGCGAACCGAAGAAGGATTGATTTACATCTACCCGGGCGACGGTTTGCCAAACGAGTCACGCGAGGTACGACTGTTTCCGTTAGATTTCGCGCGAGCAGATGCGTTGGATCCGGCCGTGCAAGGATTGCTCTCACCGATTGGCAATGCTTATGTGACTCAAATGAGCGCGGACGATAATCTTCGGACCAATGAAACCATTGTCGTCGTGGATACGCCCGAGGCGATCGCGCAGATCGAAGATTACATTCTGCAGGCCGATCGCCCACCTCGGCAGGTGATGATCGAGGCGCATGTGCTCGAAGTCGAACTCAGCGATGACATGATGCACGGCATCAATATCGAGGCCTTCATTAGCGGCGACTTGACCGTCGGTTCCTTCGGTTTGGCTGATTCGATCGCCTCGCCATCGAATCCGTTGATCTTTGCTGAAATTGATGGCAGTCGCGTCGACGCATTGATCGACGCGATCGAAACCACGACCGATTCCAAGACATTGGCTTCCCCTCGCGTGATGGTCGTCAACGGACAGAACGCTCGGATCCAAGTCGGTCAACAACTTGGCTTTACCGTCGCCACCGTGACCGAAACCGCCACGATCCAAGACATCAAATTTCTGGATACGGGAGTCGTCTTGCAAGTAACACCGACGATCAGTCGTGATAATCAAGTGATGATGCAAGTCAAACCGGAAGTCAGCGATGGGCAAATCAATCCGGACACGCTGTTGCCGGAAGAAGAAACGCGTGAAGTCGAGACTTCGGTTCTGCTAGACAATCACCAAGGCGTTGTGATCGGTGGATTGATTCAAGAAACCGATCGAACCGTCATTCACAAGTTGCCTTGGCTTGGCGACGTCAAGCACGTTGGAAAACTTTTTCAACGCCGCGAACTCAGACGTCGTCGCAGCGAGATCATCGTGACACTGATTCCCCATATTATCGAGTGTGGTCCAGCAACCGAGCGCGATGTGATCGACTATGAACGTGCAACGAGTCCATTGTTGCATGGACCGCTCAAACGAGCGTGCCGGCCTTGGGACTCGCGATTGCCGGACACGGTCGGGCAGGAGCGGCATTTGGATGTCAATCGTGTCAATCGGGCAATCGGCCGTTAGAATCATCCTCTTTATGATCCGAACGGTTCGACACGAGTAGTTCATGCATCGCTGTGCCCATCACGACCACACGCCGGCAAATTACGGGTGGGCGTTTGCAATTGGCGTCGCGCTGAACCTGATCTTCGTTGCCATCGAAGCCAGTTATGGCTGGTGGGCGAACTCGTTGGCGTTGCTTGCTGACGCCGGACATAACCTGAGTGATGTTTTAGGATTATTGATTGCTTGGGGCGGATACGCGCTGTCGAAAGTCGCACCGAGTCGCGATCGCACCTATGGCTGGCGTGGTTCGACGATTCTCGCGGCGTTATTTAACGCGCTCATCCTGATGATTGCCGTCGGTGCAATTGCCTGGGAGGCGATTGGGCGACTTGCGGAACCCAGCGAGGTTCCAGCCACGGTTGTGATCGTGGTTGCGGGTATCGGGGTCGTCATCAATACCGTCACTGCCCTGCTCTTCTTGCGAGGGCGTGATAACGATTTGAACATTCGCGGCGCGTACTTACACATGGCGGCCGACGCACTGCTATCGCTGGGGGTGGTCGTTGCAGGAATCTTGATCGCATGGACGGGTTGGCTATGGATCGACCCGACGACCAGTTTGGTGATTGCCGTTGTGATTTTGATCGGAACGTGGGGCTTATTGAAAGAGTCACTGAATTTGGCGTTGCAAGCCGTTCCATCGGGAATCGATATCGACGCAATTCATCAATTCCTCGAACAACTGCCCGGCGTGACAGACGTTCACGACGTTCATGTTTGGGCCATGAGCACGACGGAGGTTGCTTTGACAGTGCACTTGGTCAAACCGTCAGGCACCAACGACGATGAACTGCTGCGGAACACTGCAGAATCCTTGCATCATCGATTCAATATCGGCCATGCGACGATCCAAATCGAACGCGACGTCGACGAGGCCAATTGCGGACAGGCCGACGATGGAACACTTTAGTCTGCGGTTCAACGAAGACTTTTCAGATAGGTCACGACGTCCGCTAGTTCTTGACCTGAAAGCGTCTCGTCCAACGCACTGGGCATCAATGACGTTGGCATCGTGGCGATGTCTTCGATCTCATCACGTTTCACGGTGACTTTTTCGCCGCTAGCTTGTTGGATTACCAGTTCATTGCTCGAATCGGAATCCATCAAACCGGAAAGCACACGCCCGTCTTCGGTCAGCACTTGAAAGGTGTCGTAGTCACGCACGATACTAGCCGATGGAAACACAACCGATTCCAGCAGATCATTCACACTGCGGTTGGATCCGATTCTAGTCAGCTCCGGTCCCACGCGGTTGCCCTGCTCACCGATGCGATGGCACGAACTGCATTTGGCTTTTTCGGAAAAGAACACTGCCCGTCCTCTGACGGCATCGCCGCTCGCCAATTGTGTCGACAGCATTGTCAACCGAGCGGCCTTTTCGGATTGATGTGCCGACAAGCGATCAAGCAGCTGATTCGCCTGCGGCAACATTTCTTGTGGATATCGTTTGATCGCATCCGATAGCTCGTTGGGCGCCAGCGAGAGAAACGATTTGGCCTGTTTCAGAGACGCCAAGAACGTTTCGATCGTTTTCGGGTCGCGCGAGCGTCCGAAACAACGGACAAGTTCTCGCAATTGCAGCGGGTTGGCTGTTGCGACCAGAGGGGCGAGTTTTTGAAGTCGCGAGGATTTCAATTTCGACGCGGCGATCAGTTGAACCGCGTTGAGCGAGGCCGCCGGTTGCGTTGCGTCGCTAGCGAAGTCGCGAAGCAATTCGAAAGTAGCATCACTGAGTTCTCCCGATGAGTTTTGCACCGCAGCCAGTGCTGAAACTCGAAGCAGCGCATCCGATGAAGAATCGCCGCCGATGGATTCCAGTTGCTCGTTGAACGCGTCGGTGTTGATCGATGCAATCGCCGTGATGGCAGCTTGTCGATTCGGTCCCGAACGATTGGAGACAAGCTGGCGCAGAGGTTGTTCCCAGGTCGGATGAAGCGGCGGTGAGTCCGCTGAAGTGATCGCCGCGAGGATCAGCGTTTGTAATTCGCTATCTTGGGTTGTTGCGAGTATGCGACCAATCTCTGCCGCCAATTCGGAATCGTCCGCATATCTGGCGATCAACAATTTTGTAATGTCAGGCTGGCTTTGCATCTTCGCTGGATCCGATAACCGTGATTTCAGTGACCCTTTCGCAACGTCGTGCCACTGTGTCCGACGAGCGAGGATGTCCAGGGCAGCGGTTTGCCATTGAGGGTCATCCGATTCCAATCCCGCAATGACTTGTTCCGGTTGCAAGACATCGACGGACATTTGATCAAACGCAGTCATCGCGCGACGCATGCGGTTCGTGTCGGCGCGAGGTGTTCCGGCCATGTCGTTGAGCGCGACGACTAAGGCTTGTGGTTGATCGATTTCAATCAACGCATAGATCACGGCGTGTTCTTCGCTGCGGTCCATTTCACGACCCAGCGCCTCGGCCAAAGGTTTGACCGCACGCACGTCGCCGATTCGTCCAAGTGTTGCCGCTGCCTCGCGTCGGACGCCGGGGTCGGCATCTCGTAACAGCTCAATCACGGCATCAGGATCGACGGTTCCCGCACTGAATCCGAAACTGCGGCATGCGGCTTGGCGAATTGCTGGAACGTAATCACTCAGTGCGACCTTGATGACCTCGCCGGCTGCGTTGGCTGTTTTTTTGTCCTGCATCATGCGAGTCAGTGCCCACACGAGATTGTTCCGGACGCGAATGTCGCCCCTGGCGACGGTGATCATCGTCTTGATCGTTGGCAGGATCGATTCGCCACGCCGGACACACTCATTGATTGCATGTTCGCGAACCACTCGCCGGGTGTCGTGCATGTGTTTCATCAATTCGGTCACGGGCATTGTGGACCAATCCAGCCGTTCGCCGCGGGGATCGACCAGCGTTGTCATCCCCTCTCGCCGGATCCGGTAGATTCCACCAAGCAGTTCGGGCTTGGCGAATTGTGAGGTAGGGCAACCGTGGTAAAACCATCCACCGGTATCGATCACTAGCAGGCTGCCGTCGGCATCCTCGATCACATCCGTCGGATGAAATTCCGAGTCATCGCACGACACAAACTCATGTTGGATCGCTTCAAATGTTGAACCCGACCGAGACAGCTCTAAGCGAGCAACTTTGCCACTATTGAAGAACGTGGCAAAGAAATTGTCTCGCCAACGGTGGTCCATTGTCCCACTGCGGTACCGCGTTGCACCGGAGACCGCGACGTGTCCGAATCGATGAACCGGCCCCAGCACCGGACCGGTCGTCTTGATTTCTTTCAGTACTTTTTCGCGGTGAGGGTATGCGCCGCCGTGCAGCCAATGGGTAAAGGCATCCACACGCGGACGGTGGTACATGATGTTGACCGTACCCAGCATGTCTCCCGCGTCGGTAAAGTCGATTTCAACCGGGTTGTCCATTCCGCCGCCACAATGGATGCGGACGTCTTCGCCGCTGGGCAAGCATGAGAAAATGTACGAACCTTCGCGGGAACTGGTGATATTGCCTTGTTCATCGCGGAATTCATGACCGTGATAACCATCGGTCCAGTACAAACGTCCGTCGGGGCCAAAGAAGCACCCATGGATACTGGCCGCGTTTCCGTTGAACCCGAATTTTTCGGCAATTGCTTTGCGCTCATCTGCGATTCCGTCACCGTCGTGATCGGTCAGTCGCCAGATATGCGGCGGTGAGGCGACGTACAGTGAACCTTGGTGCCAAGCACCGCCCATTGGAAATGTCATTTTGTCTGCAAAGACGGTTCTGCGGTCGAATCGACCATCCTTATCACTATCGATCAGTTTGTAGATCGCGTTGGGCAGTTGTTCTTCCAGTTCATCGTTCTTTAGGTTTACGCCAGAATTGTTGCAAACGTACAGATTGCCGACGTCGTCGAAACAGCCCATCGTTGGATGCGTCACCAACGGAGGTGCAGCCACCAGTTCGACCGTGTAGCCATCGGGAACCTTTAGGTCCATCGGTTCAAAGTCGGTGGGCGGATCTGGTGGACTGACCGAAGCGAGTTGCGCCAACTCTTCGTCCACCCCACTGTGAATGCGAGCCTGTGATCCGCCGCCGTTCCACATGTCATACTTTGGCAATGAGTATCGGCCAAAGAAATCGTCGATTTGTTGTTTCAATTCGCCGCGGATCGAGGCGTGATCGGCGCTGTCGGCCAAGTTGTTGAATTCCTGTGGATCGTCGAGCATGTCGTAAAGCTCGTGCGGTCCATTGGGATGCCGATGGACGTACTTGTATCGGCTGGTCCGCACGCAGCGCAGGTCTTCGTACTCGTAGAACACCGGGCGTACGGCTGGAACCGAGTCGACGTCTTTTTGGGTCAAGACGGGTGAGTAATCTTTGCCGGGCGACGGAGGCGATGTCGGCATCTTGTCACCAAGGCCCAGGTAGTTCAGCAGCGTTGGCATGAAGTCATAGTTCGTCACCATATGGTCACTGCGGACACCTTTGGCAATTTTCGGCGGGTGATGCCAAATCGTTGGAACCAACATCATGCCGTCGCGCGCCGTCGAGGGCCGCGTGTGATCGCCCATCCCAAAGAAACCGCCGTGACCGCCCACCCAGCCTTGGTCGGCGGCATAGATGACCAGCGTGTTGTCGCTAATTCCGTTTTTCTCGAGCGCTTTCATAACGGCACCGACGCCATCGTCCACACCGCTGACTTCCGTTGCCACGCGCCGCATGGCGTCGGGGTTGTTCGCGTAATCGCGATTGCTGTACTGCCACGGATGCGTCGGCTCGCGTGAAAACGAAAGCATCGGTTTGTCCGAATAGTATTCCGCGTGTCGGTTCTGACCCTCTCGCAGCAACAGTCGACTGAGTGCATAGGGTCCGTTGTACGCTAGGAATAGAAAGAACGGCTTCTCTTGTCCGGCCTGTTGATCGATGAACTTGGTCGCGTGTTCGGTCCAAAAGTCGGTCAGGTACGTCGGTTCCTTGCGAATTTCACCGTCTTCGATGATCTGAGCGTCGTAGAACGTGCTGGTTCCGCCATGCGGCATCGTGATCCAATAGTCATCGAGCCCTTCTTGCGGTTTCAGGTTCCCGCCAAGATGCCACTTGCCGACCAAGCCACAGGCGTATCCGGCGCTCCGCAGTACTTGCGGCAGCGAGGTGAACTCGTCCAACGATGAGTGCGCGCCTGGCCCCGTTTGCATCGCTCCGCCACTAAGGAACGAGTGAACGCCATGCTGTGAGGGAACCAATCCGGTCAGGTAGGTTGCCCGCGTCGGCGAGCAAACAGGGTTGGACGCATAGGCTTGGGTAAATAACACGCCGTTTTCGGCCAAGCGGTCAATATTCGGCGAACGGATTTCAGGATTGCCGTAGCAACCCAAGGTCCAAGCACCCTGATTGTCCGTCAGGATAAAAACGATGTTCGGACGCTTTTGGGGGTCTGCCGAATTGCCTTTCAGCGAGGGACTGTGGCATAGCAAGATGACAAAAGTAGCAAGCAAGGTCGCAGAGATGCGCATCAGGTAGGACTCCGGTTGTGGCGGGAAGCCCTATCGTACCCAATGAAGGACGGGAATGTGAAACCGCCCGAGGCGCATCTTTAATTTTTGCCCGATAACGCACCGCTGTCCCGAAGCGACTGTACATGATATGAAAACCAAAGGGGTTCCAATCGGCGCATCATCTCGGTGCGTTTGTGCGCAAGATTTTCCAGTTCGAGATAGGTATGGTCGATGCCTAACTTCTTTAGGTGTTCGTGAAAGTCTCGCACCGTCGAAAGGTGCCCGCCGTCTTTGGTGCCGCAGGCAATTTGGATTCTCAGCGTTTTCAGTTTTGCTTTGTTCTTTGTCGATACGGCATACACGTCATCCTCTTGCCAGTTATCTCGATCTGGACCCAATAGCAATTGCCGACGCTTAGCGGTCGGTGTGTTGTCATAGGTTTCCAGCAGATGGGGAACGTTTCCGGCTTGGCAAAACAACGAACAGAAAAGGTGGGGATATTTCACCGCCAACCGAGTCGCCCCGCGTCCGCCCATCGAGAAACCTTCGATGCATCGTCCGCTTCGATCGGCAATCGTTCGGTACGTGCCATCGATATGCGGGATGAACTCGGTGATAAAAATTGACTCGATCGGAAAACGTCCATCCGCACTGTCCTTATAGAAAGTGCTGTGACCGCCGTTGGCCAATACCATGATCATCGGCGGGACGGTGCCAGCGTTGATTTGTTTGTCCAGCAAAGCGACCGAATCGAGCGAAGTGAATTCGTTCCCGCCGTTTCCGTGCAAGTTGTAAATCACGGGATAGCGAGTCGACGTGTTTCTGTCGTAGTCCGGTGGCAAGTAAATGCAATACCCGATGTCTTTGTCGACAAGGTCGCTGTGGAACGTCAAGTGCTGGGTCCGCGGCGGCAGCGGCAGTTGTTTTTCCGATGGCTCATTGACCCACTGGATCGATGGGCCCGGTCGTGTTGCGTCTGCCGCGCAACGCATCGCAACACTAAGATTCAATACGCAAAAAAACAAACACAACGCCACAATTCTATTCATGATTGGATCCGGCACAGGGGATTCGCTAAACCAGTACGCTGGCGCTATTGCATCAAGGCAAACGGTGACGCGTCTGTCGCCGATGAATGCATCGCAGTCGTGCGGCCCGTCGCTGATGTTGGTTTCAACAGCAGGCACACATGTTAGCCGGAAAGGCAGTGACGTGGCGGACCAAAAAAAACAGCCTTGTCGACGCGTGCGCCGACAAGGCTGATTCGCGGCGTGGGGCAAA
The DNA here is from genome assembly GCA_963975425.1 of uncultured Pirellulaceae bacterium. Lineage (GTDB taxonomy): Bacteria > Planctomycetota > Planctomycetia > Pirellulales > Pirellulaceae > CAXBGS01. The sequence continues at coordinate 126,238 of CAXBGS010000001.1, read as the reverse complement.
CGCCGTGATCACAGTGTGAATCGATGTCCTTACGGCGCCTGCAGCGTGACAGGGTTCGATTCGACCTGAGGCAGTTCGCTGACGATAGGTTCCGCTGCGGTCCAGGGATGTTGATGTGATTCATCATCGATTTGATATTCATACAATCCGTGTTGTGACAGATCGTTTGCGGCAATGGTGTCGCAAGGGGCGTCACATGAGACACCTGCACCACAGCCCTCCGCACCTGCACCACAGCCCTCCGCACATGGGGCACAGCCTGCCGCACATGGTTTCTCTTTGGGCGACCAACTGTATTCGCATTCGGGGCAGGTATAGCTTTTTGGCTTCAGTACACAGATTTTTCGCGTCTTGGCGCCGTTGTGGATGCAGCGGCTGCATGGCTGCTCGGTGCAACCACAGCAAGCCGATGCAGAACGTTTCTGCCACGGGAAAACGACCCGTGGAATGCAGATCACTTTTTCCTCGGTTTCAAAGCAAACCTTTTCCGCGTCGACAAGTTCCGCTTCTAAATTGCAGGTGTGCTTGCAGCTGGGGCAAGTGAAACACGGGCATCCGGTTTGGTCGACCAACTTTTTGCCGAAAATCGCGGATGCCGGCGTGGCGTGAATCGACAGTGCCGCGACCAACGCGATCAACACTGCGGATTTTGGTTTGAGATGGGATTTTGTGAGCATCGATTACATTCCTTTGTTCGACGGCACTGCGTCGAAACGCAGGTGACCGGTGTGCAGATATCCGATGAGTGATGTGTTCGTTGAGCGGTTCGTACCTGGCGACGCTCGATCAGAAATCGATCATGTATCGCATCCCAAGAATTGTGAAATCGCCATCGACACCGGTGGTCGCCGCAGACGGCGCTTGGTCTTCACCGGCATTGTTGATTTCACCCCAGATCAAGTTCGTTTGCAGTTTTGAATAGGCCGTCCAGTACCAATTCACTCCGGCCGTCATGGCCCAACCGCGTCCGCCCTGAATGTCCGAATCACTCAAGTCCAAGTAGTCGTAACGCAGGGCGATCGCCAGGGCTCCCATCCCCGATCCGGTGCCGCCACAACAGCGGTCAACCAGGAAGAAATTCTCGAACGGTTTCACACGATCGATGGTTCCGCGTGCGCGATTGTAGGGTATGTGTTCGCCGGTCAAGAAATACGATGCAAAAATATATCCACCGTGAAAGAACAGGTCGTCGCCGGCGAATCCACCTACGGCGTCCCGCTGCAATGTTTGTCCGAAATACTCACTGGTGATTTGCACCGAACCGATGTTCAGCATCGATTCATATCCGAACTGTTGGTATTCGTCGGCGCCGGCAATTCGTCCCGTGTTCCACCATCGCGAATCGCTGCGGGCAAGCGGGCGAGTACGGAACCTGGCTTCGTTGGCGTTGTCGTCGGCGTCGGATTGTCCGTCGCCATCGGTATTGTTCAGCGACCCGACCAGTGCAAAGTGATAGTAACCGCGACCACCGCTGACGTTGTCATACCAAGGGTTTGTCGTCAGCCGGCCATAGAATCCGGCTTCCTGCGTATCGCCACGGTATCGTCCGTCGGTATTGATGTTTTCCAGTAAGAAAGCACCATAGTGCCAGCCGTAGGAGAAATCGTCGGTATGCCCGTGCATACAGATACCAAGACGGCGCGCGTCCTCGTTGAATGTTTCCACCGCCAGCGGCCGTTCCATGAACACGTTGTGCCGACTGCTATTGAGGTGATCCAGACCGATCGGACGTTTTTGGTTACCGATCAGCAATGTCTGATTGTTGGGCAGGTTCGTGAATCCGAGGAACACATCCTTCATTTCAGCGATCGCAGGATTATTGAAATCGATCTGCGTTCGAAAGATCATGTTGTTGGGCACGTCACCGGAAATCTCCAGCCGAATGCGACGAAAGTCCCAGCGGTCTTCTGGGTCATCCGTTGCATCACCAGTTTCTAGGAAATTGGTTCCAGCATCGCTCTCGAGAAAGTTCCAGTTGTCCAGGTGGACTCGCCCGGACATCTTCCACGATGACTTCTTCTTTTTAGAGGCCGATTCTTCCGCGAGACTCTCTTGATGCGCCGTCCACGACTCTTCGATATCGTCAACGCGCTTGAGCAGTTTTTCGTAGTCGGCAAGCGGGACTGTCGCCTCTGATTCACTCTCGTCTGTCGTCCCGCCCGGCTCGCTCTGGACCCCTTCGTCGGTGACCGCCGATACCAGCGCCACGTTCTCGGTCGACAGCAAACCGAACGGATCCTGGGCGTGCAAAGGGTTGATCCCACTTGATGCCACTAGAGCGAGTGTGGGCATCACAATGCGCGCACCGATATCCCGAAGTTTGAACTTCATGCTGGTTCCATCCATGAAAACGGCTTGCGAGTCGTGCAAAACTCGGCAGCCTACGTCCGCTGCATGAACATCCTGTTCGATGCAATTTGAGCGCGGAAGCGAAGACATCCGCTTAAAGGGACTTATCGTAGGGATAGACCGGATTGTGCGGTAAATTCGCCAATCCGTAGGAAGCTTCGGTTCGTTGAGGACGCACAACGCATGAAAACGGTGTAAGTCGCACGAGCCGCAAAATTTAACAGCCCGTCACGCTAGCTAAGCGGCGCGGCGCGTTTCACCGCATAGGCTTTGATAGAAACCGTTGCGGCAGATCAAGTCTTCGTGGCGACCGCTGTCGGCGACCTTGCCCGATTCGATCACAATGACTCGGTCGGCCATGGTCAAACTGCTGGGCCTGTGAGTGATCATCAGGCCTGTGCGGTCGACCAAGAACTTTGCCAACGCTTTGTGAATCAGCTGCTCACTTTCGATATCGATTTGGCTGGTCGCTTCGTCCAAAATCAAGATATCCGGTTCGCGCAAGAAAGCCCGCGCCAGGGCAATCCGCTGCATCTGGCCGCCGGACAATCGCATCCCGGCGGTTCCCAGAACCGTGTCATAACCGTGCGGCGTTTTGCGGCGGATAAACTCATCGGCAAACGCCATTTTTGCGGCACGGACGACCGCGTGCGAATCGGCGCCGGGTGTGCCGTAGCGAATGTTGTTCTCGATGGTGTCGTCGAACAAGACGGTTCGCTGGGTGACCAGTGCCATGCGTCGTCGCAGATCGCGAATTCGCATTTGATCGATGGGGGTTTCGTCCAGCAATAGTTGGCCATCTTGAGGGTCATCGAATCGGCACAGCAAGCTAATCAACGTGCTTTTGCCGCTGCCATTGGGACCGACGACGGCCACGGTTTCACCGTGCCGAATCGAAAGATCGATTCCCCGCAAAACCTGGGGGCCGGATGGGTATTGATACGAGACGTTTTGAAAGTGGATGCGCTGATGCGGACGGGCGACGCGGATCGGTGATGCAGGCTCGGTGACGCGAATGGGCGCGTCAATGATTTCGTAAACACGGCTGCTGGCGGCGATCCCGCGCTGCAAGTGGCTCCACACATCGGCCAGTTTCCGAGCCGGGTCGGAAGCGCCGATCAAAAAACCAAAGAACAATAGGACGTGCGAAAAGCTCAACGGTTGGTCGCTCATTCGAATTCCGAACAAGTGCACATTGCCGCTCAACACCAGGTATCCGCCGGCAAGAATTGCCAGACTGACGGTCGTCATTCCCAGTAATTCGCTGCTATTGCGAGCAAGTGTGTTGTAGAACGCCATTTTCATGGACTTGCGACAATAGGCGGCGATTCCTTGTTGAAAACGGGCTCTTTCCGACGAATGGGTGCTGAATGCTTTGATCACGCGGATACCCGAAAACGATCCGTTGAGCATTCCGTACAACTGACTCATCTCTTCCATCGCACGTCGACTGGCGCGGCGGATCGCTTTGCTTAGGTAATGCATGACAAATGCGACCACGGGCGTGACAATCATGACCAACAGCAAGAGACGCCAGCACCAATATGCGGCTCCACCCAAACACACGATCATTTTCAAAGGCTCACGAATCATTCGTCCCATCAGGACTGTCAATCCGGATGACACTAACGCGACATCGTTGGTCAAACGCGCCGTTAAGTCCGCAGAACCGTTTTCGCCGAACCAGTCAAGATCCAGGTGCAAAGCCTTGCGAAAGAACTCGCTGCGCAAATCCACACTGGCCCGTTCAGCGACGTATTGCACCAACACCATGTTTGCCCCAAGAGCAACCAGCTTGATTAACGTGCCAACGATCAAGACACCCAGGATCAATAACAGCGTTGAGTATGCGGTCGTCGGCGCATACCGGTCGATGGTTGGTTTCATTTGCACAAGAAACGATGCCGATTTGGCGATTGCATCGCGTTTGTCCGTGTCCGCATCCAGTTGCAGCACGAGTTTGCGCAGTTGGTCTGGCTGTGCGTTCTCATCGGTTTTGGCCACGGCCAATTCGGATGACAAAGTCTGAATGTGCGCGTCAAGCGCCGCAAGCTCGGCATCAATTTCGCCTAACTGTCGTTCGCTGTACTCGGGCAGACTCTCGCCCTGGAAGACGACCTCGACGATCGGATACAGCACACTGATATTCGCACCCCAAAGCAGCGCGATCACCAAAGATGTGGTGAGCACCCCGAATAACGACCAACGTCGGCGGGCAGCGAGTCGTAGCACACGGCGAAACTCTTTCATCGAATCGGAGTCATCCTTGACGTACCGGGATTTTGGACCATCGGGCGTGGACGAGCTCGACCCTGGCGAACTAACCGCCGTCGATCCCGAACCGCCGAATCGGTTGCGCGGTTCTTGACCTCGCAGACGATTCCGCTGCATTTGTACCGAACCTCATCACTGCCAGCCACCCGAATTCGGGCAGCAGGGGGCCACGTCAACGAACGGTTGGATGCGCGCGGGCAGTCGTGTTGGTTGCTAGCAAGGGCCGGCCAAGCCGATTGTGCCGATTAAGTGGCTCGAATGCGTCTCTCTGGAGAGGGAATGGGACGCAAAAACGACGCAGTTTCTTGGCTTTACCGTAGAGTTCGCCGGGACCATTCGTGTTGGTCCTCTCGGCCCGGGGCTATCAGCGATGTGCGTTTACGGTTCAAGGCATGAGAGTCTGAAATCGTGCGCCAAGCCAATTTTGCGCAACGCGGAATGATGCGATGAGTTCAACCGGATCGAAACGGACGCTCCGCCGAGGCTTGGTCTTCATGCTGATGACCTGCCTGATCGCCACGCTGGGGTACCGTTTGGCCGGATGGGACTGGATCGATTCCATCTACATGGTGACCATCACCATTTTTGGTGTCGGCTATGGCGAAGTGAATTCCATCGACGAGACGTGGTTAAAGGTTTTCACAATCGTGATCATCTTCGCCGGATGCTCGTCATTGATTTACGTGATTGGCGGTATCGTGCAGATGCTGACCGAGGGAGAAATTGAGCGAATGTTGGGCAACCGAGTACAAACGCGTGAAATTGATCAACTGTCCGACCACACCATCATTTGTGGTTACGGCCGCGTCGGACAGATGCTGGCCGAGGAATTGCAGCTGCAAGGTGAATCGCTCGTCGTGTTGGATCGAAATCCGGACCGGGTTCAACTTGCCATCGACGATGGATTTCCCGCGATGGTCGGTGACGCGGTCGGCGACGATACGCTTCAACAAGTCGGCTTGCTGCGCGCAAGAGCGTTCGCGACGGTGTTGCCAGATGACGCGACCAACGTGTTCATTACATTGACCGCCCGTGATCTAAACGAATCGATTCGAATCATCGCGCGGGCCGAATCACCCTGTACCGAACGCAAGTTAATGCGAAGTGGCGCCACCAACGTCGTTATGCCGGCAGCGATTGGTGCCATGCGAATTGCACAACTAGCGATGGCAGATGTCGAAGACAGTTCGTTGCCAGAGCAACGCTATCGGATGCTCGCGACCGATATTCGTCCCAACGCTGAAACGGAAGAATCACGCGTCGGAAAGCCCGTTCCGCCAATCGCGACACCGCACGCCGACGCGGAACACGATGTCGTCCTTGACGAGGTCAAGCAGCTTGGTGATATGGCGACCGATCTGACGCGAACCGTTGCAAAGCGTCATCTGGATCATGTCATCGAGCGTGAAAAGCAAGAGCATCCACAACAATAGCGGTGTTAATCTTGACTCATGCCAAGGCTGTGCAACACCGCTTTCAAATTCTGGCTCTCGATGGGTTTGACAAGGTAGGCGTCAATCTTTACCCCGAAACGTTTTGTCGCATCACGCATATCCTCCGAAGCCAACAAGACCACGACCACGGTCTGCGAGAGTGATCGATCGCTGCGCAGTTCGCTAAGAAAGGTTTGGCCATCCATCCGAGGCATGTGCAAATCCAACAGCACCAGATCTACTGGCGGTCGGTCACCGAATTCTTTTTCGGCACGCAAATATCGCAGACCGTCAACGCCGTCGTGGACGTGATCGAGTCGTATGTCGGTTGCATGTTTTGCGATCGTCCGACGGGTGAACTCGGCATCAATTTCGTTGTCGTCGATCAGTAATAGATTCAGTGTCATGCAGCTATCCGTTCAGCCGGGGGAATCGCAAAGGCAAATCGAACATCGCGGGTCCTCGCGGTGCCGAAACTCGGCCGTGCACCGGTGAATTTATGGTTTTAGTGAATTGCATGGACCGCGACCGCTGTGTCTTCGTGCTGAGCGGATCGGCTTCAGTCTGAAGCGATTCGCCGGTCTCCGCTTTCGAGGCCGAGCGGGGACCGTTCGCGCGATTCATGAACGTGTGTTATTATGTACATCCAGCGTGCTGTCGGCGCGAGGGCTTCAAGTCTGTATTTTTCGCGTTCTACCGGTTTCAGTTGCTTCTTGAATGATGTCAGCGGGTAAGTCGTGAGGTGCTTGCGGGGCGTGCATACCTAAGTTTCGAGGCTATTTTTATTTAGCGACTCGATTTTTTTGTGTGTAATCGAGACAGATGCCCCGTATGGCCGCTCGTTGTGCGTCGATAGTGCGTAAAATGAGACCTAGGCGAAAATGCCTCCCTTATATTTCTCGAGAAGAGTAGTAGTCGGATGGAATCCCGAGTCGATCCCCAAAATATGCCGCAGTCAATCGTCTATGTGATCGACGATCACCCCCAAGAGTTGCTATTGATTCGCAGGCTATGCGAGTCCGTCAATCTTGAGGTGCAGACGTTTGATTCACCTGATGATTTTCTGAAACAGGTTGATCCAAAATCAGCCGGCTGTGTCGTCGTTGACCTCTTGATGCCACAAATGAGTGGCCTGGATGTTCAGACACGAATGTTGGCGTTAGGTGTGACGATGCCAATCATCGTCGTCACCGGACACGCGGATACGGGCACCTGCCGCACGGCATTCAAAAAGGGCGTGTTCGATTTCTTGGAAAAAGGTTTCGAGCCGCACGATTTGCTAACCAGCATTCAACGTGCACTCGAGGCAAACGAGCAGCACCGCGAAAAAGAAAGTCAACGCGGCGTTGCGATGGCGCAACTCGATGCGTTGACACAGCGTGAAGTGGAAGTGATGCGGCAGCTCGCCCAAGGCAACTCGCTAAAAGAGATCGCTGGCGCCAGTGGCATCTCGGTGCAGACCGCTTCGAAACATCGCTGCAACATCTTTCGCAAGCTTGACGTCAACAATGAAGTCGATTTGCTGAAGCTCTTGATTAGCATTGATCCCGAGTACGCAAGTCTGGCTACAGGTTCAACCGCCTAGTTCGATATTCGGTCGCAATATCGAGTCGTGCGATACCATGTCGTGCGATACCATGTTGTGCGATACCATGTTGTGCGATACCATGTTGTGCGATACCAATTCGTGCGATGCCAGCGCCGCGACTGCTAATGGCTGATGTTCGCTCTCTGGCAATCCAGAGCAGTCGTGGGCCGCGTGTTTTTGCGGCGAGTCAACAAATTGCCTGGGCGTCAGCCTTCCTGAATCTGCTTGGGAAAGGTCAGCAATACCGTTGTTCCGCTCTCGCCGTCGGATTGCATCGTGAAGTGACAGCCGATAGTTTTCGAGATGCACATGCATCGCGTCAGCCCTAATCCCAGACCGTCGTGATGTTGCCCGCGGTTGAACGGTTCAATCAACCAGTCGACTCGATCGGAGTCAATTCCTAGACCGTTGTCCTCGATTTCGACAGTCACGGTGTCGGCGTTTTCGACAATCCGACACTCGATCTGCAGTGGCACATCGGGCTTTCTAAACCGGATGGAATTGTCCAGCAACGAGGCGAGTAAGTTAACGACTAAAACGTCGTCGGAATCAATGGTTGCTGAGCCAGTGATCTCGGGTCGCGAAAAGTCGCCGTCATGTTGTGCGACGACCTGATCCCACGCCATCGTGATGCCTTCAGCCAAGTCAATCGTCGAAACCGTTTCGACCACTAGCGGAACCGACAGCACCGATCGGATTGAAACGAATCGATCTCGCATCTCATCGGTCGCCTTCGTCGCGGCGTTAAGCATCTCGATGGATTCAGGTGACAACTTTGATTCGTCGATCGATTCGCGAAAGATCGACAAGAATGACTTTGCATGGCGCGCGGGCGCTTGCAAATCATGCAAAGCACGAAAGATCAGTTGGTATGAAACCTGGCGGGTGTCGACTGGCTGTGTCATGGGATTCGGGTACCAAATACTGCCACGCACTGGCAACGCAATCTAACCAGTACGTTCGTTCGACCGAAAAACGGGAGCAGGATATTCTACCCAATGCACCTGTAGCGTGAACAATGGTGAACACCGCGACGAGCCTAAACTTTAGATGAAAGCGTTTTCATGAAAACGACATGATCAAATTTCATCCAACAGGCTCGTAAACCAACCACCCGGACGGGTTGCGCACCACAATTTAATCTGCCAATCGAACGCCACTGAATTGCCAGCGCGCATCGGCGGGAAAGAAATTCCGATAGGTGGGGCGAATATGATTTCGACTCGTTGCCACACTTCCGCCACGCAGCACGTATTGGTTGCACATGAACTTGCCGTTGTATTCACCCACCGCGCCGGTCGGGATTTTGTACCCGGGATAGGCGGCATAGCTGCTAGAAGTCCATTGCCAAACCGAACCCATTAAGCCCGCCGGCTGATCACACTGAATTTCGTCCGCTTCGATGCGACGGCTGTCGCAAGACGTTGGATGTATGGACAAATCCTGTGGAAGCAGATCATCGGCAAAGGAGTGTTTCGTCGTTCTTCCCTCATTGATCGCATGCATGCACGCGATTTCCCATTCGGCCTCAGTCGGCAGTCGCTTACCTTTCCATCTCGCAAACGCATCTGCTTCGAACATACTGATGTGAACGACAGGTTGCGTTGGATCGATTCTTGTCAGTCCGCTTAGCGTGAATGTCATCCAGTCGTCATCAATCCGTTGCCAGTAAAGTGGTGACGACCAGCCGTGTTCGTTGACCGCATTCCAGCCGGCGGACAACCAAAGTTCCGGCCGCTGATAGCCGTCGTCTTGCATGAACTCGAGATAATCGCCGCACGAAACGAGTTGGTTCGACACCACGCAGTCGTGAAGAAACACGGTGTGTCTTGGGAATTCATTGTCAAACGCGAAAGCGTCACTTCCGAATCCGATTTGATAGGTGCCCGGCTGAATCGGTATCCAAGCATCTTGTTTCGGTTCGTTCGCATCGCTCTGGGCAAAATTCGTTTGGGTATAGGCGGGCCAAGTCGGATTGCAGGATAAGACATGCTTGATGTCGGTCAGCATCAACTCTTGGTGCTGTTGTTCGTGGTTGAGTCCGATACGTATCAGCGACGCATATTGGCTTGCGAATGCCGGATCCTGACATTGGCCAAGCAAGGCCTCGTCGACGTGCCGGCGATAGTCGTGAACTTGTTGCAGGCCAGGTCGTGAGATCAATCCACGCTTTGACCGTGGGTACTGTTCGCCGATCGTGTTGTAGTAAGAGTTGAATAAGTAATTGAACCTTTCATCAAAGACTTGGTAGCCTGGCTGCTCTTTCAGCACGAAAGTTTCGAAAAACCATGTCGTGTGGGCTAGGTGCCAGCGAGTCGGGCTGACGTCGTCCATCGACTGAATACAACAGTCTTCTGCAGTTAGCGGAGCGGCGATTTTCGCAGAGAAATCACGAATGGATTGATATTGATCGCGAATGTCATTCAATTTTTAAGCACTCATCTCGAAAAGTATTGCTGTGATTCGATGTGAACCGACCAGGCGAGATTCGGTGGTGTTTCACGCGTCCGTCGCCGCAATGCGATCGATCATCCGGGCCCGAGTGGTCAGCGTGCGAAAGCCCGTCTGTTATGCAAGATTGTCACTGAGCACGAGATGTAAGACGGCAAACTTTTGATCGTCGTCGGTCCAGTGTCGGTGCAATTCAAAGCCATAGGGCTGACAGAACGCGGCAAAACCGTGCACCGTGTATTTGTGAGAATATTCGGTATGAATTGATTCGCCCGCTTTAAACCAATGATGCTTTCCGTCGACCGTGACGCATTGCTTGCAGCGGCTGACCAACGAGATCTCGACCCGATGATCGTCATCATTGTAGATCGCCCGGTGATAGAACTGGTCCAGGTCAAAGTTGCCGCCAAGTTCGTCGTTGATTCGCCGCAATAGGTTCAGGCTGAATTCCGAGGTAATGCCTTGTTCGTCATCATACGCACGCTGAATGACATCGTTGTTTTTCTGCAGATCAATGCCGATCAATAATCCACCTTGCGGTCCAAGCGACCGTGACATCGTTTGCAGCAGTTGACCTGCTTGTTCGTCAGTAAAGTTGCCGATGGTGGAACCAGGGAAATAAACGGCGACGTGGGAATAGTCGCGGTCGCAATACGGAAGTCGCAGCGGTTCTGTGAAGTCCGCGACAACCGGTAGAACGTCCATTTCTGGATAAGCAATCTGCAGCGATTCAGCAGTTTGCAGTAGGTGTTCTTCAGAGATATCAACCGGGACATAGGCGGCCGGCTGTTTAAGGCTATCTAACAGACATCTCGTTTTCAAACTGCTTCCGCTGCCATACTCAACCAGCATGACCTGTTCGCCAATTTGATCGGCAATCGATTCTGCATGTTCCTGCATGATCGCCAATTCGGTGCGCGTCAAATAGTACTCATCGAGTTCGCAAATGGCGTCGAAGAGTTGTGAGCCACGTTGGTCGTACAGATATTTGCTGGGAATCGATTTACGTTCGCGCGAAAGGCCGACCAAAACGTCATTTCTAAACTTGCATTCTGCATCGGCGGATGTGGCTTGGCTCACGATTTCTATCCGTTGAATAGAGTGGCTGGCGTCGCATTGGTCGCAAAACAGCGGCAGGCGCGAAACGGTCGTATTGTAGAGCAATCGTCAATTACCGCTGACGCCCGCAGCGAAACCCGTCGGCAACCTGACTCGAATGTGGAGGTGTCCCTGATGCAACATTCGATGCAAACGACGTTCCGTTGTTACGTGCGAATCTTGGCTCTTTAGAAAAGCCCGGACGCGTATTGGCCGGTTGCTAAGGTTTCGGCGTCTCAGATTCGCGAAATTTGGATTTCAGTGCCTCGATGTTCTGCGCCGACCAGTGTTCTGGCTGGGTGACTGCGATCCATGCGTCGATGTAGCTGGACGGGGAATAATTGTGGCCGTATCCGATCGGGACGGTGGTGGCCATCGGCAGGTCAAACGCAATCTGCAAAAATGTGATGATCGGATACCATCGCAAGTGTGGCGAGACGTCGGGGCCTCGTGGATCGCCCAGCCAGTCCGGTTGGCTCCACGCCAGTTCCGGTGAAAACCATACCATCGGATCGCTGGCATATTGGATGTAGACGTTCCGGATCGGGCCCCACGGTTGATCGGATCGCAGTGCGTTCGTCTGCGACGTAAATCTCAGCAGTCTTCCGTCGCGAAACGTGGGCAACCACGCGGTGCTTGTTTCGTTGCGATTGCGTACAAAGGATTTCCAGTTTCGACTCGGAAAGGGTGGACCGCTCCACACGGCACCGGCGATCGGATCTTCGAACACGGTGAACAGGTCTGCTGATAATTCCGATCCCAACGATCCAAGGCTCAACCCTTGCAAATAGAGCTTTGGCCGAGCATCCTTTGGCAAGGTTTTCCAATAGGAATAGACTTCGTCAAATAACGCACTTGCCGATCGAACCGATCGATCGGGATCAACCAGGATTGTGATCCAACTGGGCAAGTAAGAATACTGCGTACTAACAATCGCCGTATCGCCCCGATGCAAATATTCGATTGTGTCGACGGCCGATGGGTCCAGCCATCCGGTTCCGGTGGGCGTGGAAACAATCAGGATCGATTTCTCGAATCCTCCGACCCGTTTCAGTTCCTGCAATGCCAGACGAGCGCGTTCTCGTTCGGTCGGACGTGAACGCATGCCGACATAGACGCGAATCGGACGTTCGGATTCCTCGCCGGTCAGTTGCGATATGTCTGCGTCCGTGGGCCCCTTGGCTAAAAAGAACTTTCCTTGCCGGCCAATCGTTTCCCACGTTACCAATGAATCGGGACTGCCTGTCAGTTCGCTTTGCTCTGGCTGCTGAACTTCCTCATCGATCAGTTCGTCAAGGTTGGCGAAAAACGCGTCTGCGGCGGTCACCAAATTTTTCGCGATCAGATCATTCGAAAGAAACGCAACGGCAACGACCACGGTGATAAATCCGGCAAACGAAGCGATCCGCCGCGGTACGAACCGAATCAGTTTTGACGTGAGGAATCGCCAGAAGCTTAACAACAGGCGGACGGTCGCGACCATCATTGCCCCGATCAAAACCGCGATCATTGCCGTGCGATACGGGTATGCCGTTTCCAGCTCTGGCATTCCCATCAACTCGCGGATCGAGTTTTGCCAAAAAGTCATTCGCCAAATGAAGCCGACGAACAGGATCGCAACAACGGCGACGGTCAACCGTTTGGCAACGACTTGTACGGAACCCGCAGGTTCACGCAGTTCAAAGAATTGGTAGATCGCGACAAGCGTCACGCCCACGCCATAGCCGATTGCGATCGCAAATCCAGATAGGATGCCCTGGACCAAATAAGTGCGTGGCAACAGGGACGGCGTGACCGATGCCGCGAAAAAAAGGGTCGCCACGGACAAGCCGACAAACGAGAACGAGTTTTTGTAATTGACGAAACGGTCTTTCATTGAATCCGTCTAACAATGGGTTGATTTGCTGTGGACTGAAAGAGCCGATTGACGACCGTCTCGGCTCTGACACGAATGACAGTGTTTCACCGATGCCGGATTCATTTCAAATTCAGGCGACCGAACACACGTCTTGTTTCTGGGGCCAACGTCCGGCCATCATATCGGCGATCGGACGCGTGGATTCAATGCGTTGCAATAGAATTTTCAGCGCTGACGTGATCGGGGTCGCCAGAAACATGCCGATGATTCCCCACATCATTCCCCAAAACATCAAGGCAACCAGAATCGTAACAGGGTGAAGATCAGAAGAACTGCCCATCAGCCGTGGTTCGATGATGTTGCCGCTGATGACTTGAATCATGCATGTCGCCGTGATTGCCGCGAACATCCAAAGAACACTGCCGTGGGGGTCCAGGATGATCAGCGGGATCGGCAGCAAGCTTGCGACCATCGGGCCAATATTCGGGACGAAGTTGAGTAAGAACGCAAGCACGCCAAAGGTGAAAGCCATCGGGACGCCGAACAGGCGAAGCGTGACTCCGAATGCCAATCCCGTGAATACCGAGATCACCGTCTTGAGGGACAAATAGGATCGGATTTGATGATCGATCTCGCGAACCATTGGCGAATTGTGAGTGGTCTTCGGCGTTCCGATCAACAAAAAGAAAACGTAAATCAGCACAATCACGCTGGTCGAAACGAGGTTGATCAACGCTTGAGAGACAACTCCGATGCCGTCCCGCACAATCGTGTCGATGAAACGGCTTGCATCGGTTGGCTTGATATCGCTTGCCGCCGCTGGTGTTCGGGCCGTGGCCGTAACGGTTTCATCGCCGGGCTGGTCGGTTCCCGAAAGTCCTTCGGTTTCAGGCAAGATCGTCGACGTTCGACTTTCAATTTTCTCGCCGATCAGGTTTGCTTGCCGTTCGCCCCAATTCACGATCGCCTCGACTCGCGCTCGATAGGCTTGTGAATTGTTGGTCAGGTCGACCATCGAAACCCAGATCGACAAACCAAACGCGATCAGCAGTATGACACCGGCCAGAAAGGTCAAGCCGGCCGCAATCATTTGGCTGACGCCCAAGCGGTTTTCAAGCATCTTTAAGATCGGGCTGACGCCGCTGACCACAAACAGGGCGACGACCAACGGTACCAGAACAGGCCGCAGCCAATAGATCGAATAAGTCGCCGCGACGACCGCCAGCACCATCAAGGCGATCGTTTGTACACGAGAATAGGATGGATCGTTGTAGTAGGTCGGATCATTGTCGGCGTTCATGCCAACGAAAGTACCGGCAAATTCCGCCTCAGGGAAGCCTGAGTAGCCGCGAGCGAAAGCCTGAGTGGCCGTGAGCATGGGTTTCCTTGAGCGATTTAAGGCAAGCCCGCTGTCACCGCGGCTTGAGTGCCGGCTGGTGACGTCGGTGCTTGCAACAACCCTATCGATCCCGTTCGCCAGTCGCGGCGCTATCCTGTCATCCGACCCGTCGATGTTGGTCACTGCGAGATTAGTTGCAGCGAGATCGGTCAGTGCGAGATCGGTCAGGGAGAGGTTGCCGCCAACTCGCTCGGAAAGAATCTTGCCAGCGCGATAATCTTTCTTCCAAGTCACACGTGCATATGGCTCGGTACAACAGCGTGATGCCACGAATTGGCTTGAATTACCTAGGAAATTCAGCCACCAAAAAACGTGGCAGTACCGAGCGTCGAATTGGCACAGCGCGTGCATAAAGACAAGAGTATTGATCTGTTGTGGATCAAATTTTAAGGCGTCTCAAATGAGTGAGTCGAACGATGGCCAATCGTAGCAACAAAAAGAAACCTAAAGGGTTCAACAAGAAACCGGAACCTGTTGTCGCCAACAAGCCGATGACCGGTAAGGGCAAGTCACCTGTGAAGCCCAGCAAGAAGTGATGGCCCGGCCCTAGCTTGATTGTCATAGCAAGGGGCGTAGACACCAGCGACGAAAATCGCTCGTGTTCTACGCCCCTTCTCTTTTTGCGCCGAACTCTTCCGAAAAGGCAATCATGTCCCCACGCGGCGTCGGTCTTGTTTGGCCCCGCCGCGCGTCGTTGTGACTAGCGACTCGGGTTTTTACGCACCAAGTCTGCAATCGTACTGCCCGAGTTCACTTCGCCAACGATGGTCGCGTTGGAAAACATTAGTTTGGGAACCGTTCCCGCGCCGGCTTCTTTATAAAGCAGCACGTTCTTGGCAATATACTGAGACGCGATGCCGGAGGCCAATTGGTTGTTCAGTCGCTCGGCACCGACCAATTCGGTCGCTTTCGAAAACGCCTGCGACGCAGTACGCCGCTGCTCAAACAGCCAGTCGTGATACTGCGAGAACAGTTTGCGATCGGTAAGCCAAACGGCGATCGCAAGCTTTGCGATCTCGCAGGATTCCGCCCGCTCGGGGCTGTCGTTGCTTGCCGCGTCATTACAGGCTCGGCTAAGGGGGACGGGCAAGGCGATTACAGCCAATTGCCCCTTCAATTCTTTTGACGCTTGTTGCATCGCATGATGTGTCTTCTGGCAATGCGAGCACGTGTAATCAAACATCTCTGCGACGACATACGTTGCACCGACGTCGCCCCACAGCGGCCATTGCTGAATATCCAGTTGATGTCTGCCACCGACGACGGGAATCAAGCGCCGTTCGGTCTCTCTCGGTGGTCCCTTGTCGGCGTTCTCGGCCGCACGATCACCGTCGGGTCGCGTCGCGTCCGAGCCGTCTTCATCGGTCTCAGTCTCGGGCACGGCCATCACACCGATCAACGAAAACATCGGGCTGGAAAGCAGCGAGATCGTGTCGAACGAACCCCGGCTTTGGTCCGCCGCTGGGGTGCTCGCAGCATTGGTGCTCGCAGTTGGGGTGCTCGCAGCATTGGTGCTCGCTGATTCGGGCAAGGCGATTGGCGCCTCGAAGACTTCGGAGGTCTGCGTCTGCGATGGGGCCAAGAAGACGTCGGTCGAACTTTCGTTCGGGTTCGCCGGCAACGTCGCAGGAGTGTGTGTTTCGATCACAAAGGTCTCTGCGGGGGCCGTGAAAAGCTGCGTCAAGACAAGGCCGCCTACGGCAAGTATCGACCAAGTGACCGATCGGGCGAAGTGTGCGTTGCCCAGTGGACGGCGCCAGATCATCAACCCCGCCAGGAGGATCGCACAAGCATGGGCGACCAAACAGTACGGACAGTATTGACCGACGGCAAAAATCTGAAGCCCGACGAACCAGATCGCAGCCAACGCGGCGACCAAAGATAGCGGCATCAGCGCCGACGATGCCAGCGACCGAATCGATTCACGCGAGGATCGTAAGGCGACCACCAAGCATCCAAGCACCGACACGTACAAAGCCACGGCGGGCAATCCGACGGGTACGCCAAGTACTTTGGACCACTTGCTGGTCAACACGTGTTCGCAACTAAAGACACTGCCGTCGCAACCCGCCACCTGGTTGCCGGTCAGGCCGGACCACGCCAGGTATCCACTGACACCCAGTGCAACGGTCGCGATCACACCAGCGATCGTGGCGAACCCAACAGAGAGCTGATTGGTCGCGGCCGCGGTTGGAGCAGACGGCAGATGCTCTGCCGAACTTCGCTGACGATCGCGGCGGCTTGCGTAATGCCTCTGACGACGGGTCGCGGGGATGGTCGAGAGGAAAGCGGAGTGGTTGTTCAGGGAAATCATCGGTGTGCTTCGAGTCAGAACGAGGTGGCAAACTATCGCCGAACCACGTCAAGGCATGGGATTCGGCAGCCGCGGACAACATTGGTGTTTAAGCCGAAAGCTGACCAACCTTTGCATGCATAACACATGCCAATTCTGTTCGTTGCACCGTTTTTACGGAGGAATGCGTGTCCGATAGCACTTCAGGTGAGGCAGCGGAGCCCTCGTCGGAACCGTCTGTCGTGGCCGCTGCCGTTCGATCGCCCCTATCGGATCGTTTCAGTTCGGATCGTCCCAGTTTGATCGCTGGTCTTCGTGTTCAGCCCGGCGGGATCTAATCGTCTCGCTTCCCTCGTTTTTCTTTCTTGGGATGTTCGACGGTGATGATCGGATCGCTTTCCCGCCGATCGACGACTTCAAATTCGTCCGGCAACGTCAGATCGTCGATGGTCAATACGCCACCTTCGGCGATCTCGTCCGCGTCCAAACGTATCTCTTCGGGAAAGTCTTCAGCCGGACCAAACAGGCGGACACGTTTGATGTGGTGGTTAAATTTTCGCGGTCGCATCACGTTTCCGCTGAAGATGACTTTGATCGGCAATTCTTTTTCAATCACGGTCGAATCCTTGGGGTGTTTCTGTGAGCCGAATCTGATTCGGCTCGGGTAGCCAAAACGTTAAAGCGGCACCGATGACATACACGGTTCCGCCGACAACCGCCGCCGCCAATGCCACACTCTGTTGAGGCATTTGCGTTGCGAGCCAAGTCGTGACAAGTGCGGCGGATGTTCCGATCATGCGGCCACCGATGTTAGCGGCAAAACTCTCGCCGGTGCCACGCAGGTGAGTCGGGAACACGCGAGGCAGGTAGTTGCCCCAGAAACTAAACTGAGCCACGGTGACCAATCCGGCAAAGAAGATTCCGATCTTTAGCAGATCCAAATCGCCACGCGCGGGATAAAAATACACCAACGGAATCAGGATCACTCCGGGCCACAGAAAGATTCTCAGCAGCCAGCGTCGACTGACGACAAAGATCGCCAACGTGGCCAAGAGGAACCGTCCCGTCAGTCCACCGAACTCTTGGTAACCGTTGACTTCTGCGGCGATTTTCTGCTGTGTTTTCTTTTGCTCGGTCACTGACATGTCTGCCGTCAGCATTTTGACCTCTTCCAGAGTGGGAACAATCCGCGGCGTGTGTTGCAGCGCGCCGAACGCAGCCCCATAGCTGCACGCGAACATCAGCGTGGTGATGATCGTCGTTCGACGCAGGCTAGGTGAAAAAAGCTCGGCGATACTGGGGCGACCTAACGTTCCTGCGGCCTTTTTCTCGGCCCACTCGGGTGACTCGGGTAAGAAAGGTCGGATCAACAACAGCGGGATCGCCGGTATCACGCCAGAGATGATCGTGTAACGCCAAGCCTCATGTCCGCCGACAATTTCAGGCAGGCTGCTAGCGTATTGAATCGCTAGGTAGTTTGCTGCCGTCACCATCAAACCGCCAATCGACGAAAAGGCTTGGGTGTATCCCAGCACGGCTTCGCGTTGCTTTGGGTTCGGGAACAGTTCGGCTAGCCAAGCGACGGCGGCAACAAATTCGACACACACGCCAATGAACGTGGTGCAGCGAAGCAGCAATAGCATCTCGACGGACGTGACAAAGCCACTGGCCAGCGCGGATACCGCATACAGCATGATGCTGAACACCAATATTCGGCGGCGTCCCCACAGGTCCGTCAAATAGCCGCCCAGCAGTCCAAAAATTCCGCCCGCCATTGCCGGAACGAAGAACAGCATCGCCACCCAGAATTCAAAATCAGGGGTGCCCGGTGCCGCGCCGATCAGTTCCTGTAGCGCCGGTCGCACGATCAGCGGCAGCATCAACAATTCATAGATGTCAAAGGCAAAACCGAGTGCGGCAATACCGCAGACGATCCACTGGATCGCAGTGAATCGGTCATTCATTGCGGGTCACTGTGACGTTGTCGATGAAAATTTCTGCATTGGTTGAATTGCCGAACAAACCGGGGCTGCCGTTCGCGTTGGGTGACGTATCAATCGCTTCGACGAGCCAAGCGTTGGGTTCGTCGGTTCCACGTTGCCAGACTTTTCCCTGTACCAGGGCGGTACCGTCACCCCGGTTTGCGACTCTCAATTTCAGGGTGTACCAATCGCCGGCGGACCATTGGAACTGGGTTGATTTGGCCATCCGCAGTTGCGCCGCCCAACTGCGAATCTGTAACTGCTGGGACTCGCCCATCAAGTCGAGCGTATACCGTTGCGCGATCACGCCCATGTCGGGCAACTTGGCGCTGACGGCTGTGTTGTCACCGGTCCCGGCGCACACGTCTGCAGTGACGGTGTAGTCGTGAAGGTCCGTCGGACCGAACCACGATTGGCTGCGAGTTCCTTTGGGAATCGTCGAGATTTTGACGATCATGGGCTCGCTGTCGATCAATCGAGCTTCGTGTCGATAACGCGCACCGATCCAGGTGACAGGAACCTGTTGATCGGAAAAATCAAATTTCCAAGGCAAGGGTGGTACGATTCGAAGACTGGCGGTACCGATGATCGGTTTCGGATTTCCTTCGTCGGCATTCGTTTGCCGCAATGAACCGGTTGCCTTGGCCGCAGATGTAACGGTGACGACGGCTGCTAGATGGCTTGCCGATTGCGGTGCCGTGAAGACGCCTTGGCTGTCGATCTCTCCGCCGCCGGACACTTGAAACTGGAAATCGGTGGGCTGATCCTTGAGACGACGTCCGTTGGAGTCAAAGCCAACAACTTCGAAACGGATCGTCTCGCCTGACCGGACCAATGCTTCGGCCGGAATGACTTGCAAGTAGGCCAGTGACATTTCCGCCGACGATTCTTGTCGTGTCAGTGATGCTTGGTCGGCCGATCGTGTTGCGTCAGATTGCAACGGACGCTCGCTCGCGGGATCGCCAAGGCAAAAGAGCCCGCCGGTGGTTGGTAAGAAGATTCGTCCATTGGCGATCGCTGGCGAACCGCCGATGTCGTGCCCCGAGGGTAATCGTATTTTGAACAATGATTCGGTGCCTTCGTCGGTCGGTTGCAAGACGTGGACGATGCCTGTTCCTGTCGCGGCGTAGATTTTTCCATCCGCAGCGACAAGGCTGCCACGCATCGTCGTGCCTAGCTTCACCCGCGAGCCGATTTCTTCGCCGGTATCCGGGTCCAATACATGCAGTGCCGATGAGTCTTCGACCACGTACAATCGTCCGCCCAGCAGCAAGGGCGAACTCTTGCCGACCATCAAGCCTTCGGTCCGCCAAAGTTCGGCCGACTTCGAGCGCGATGATTCCGATTGTGTTGACGCGGCTTTTCCATCAAGACAGACGACGGCACCCATCGCGGTTCCCTCGGGGTTTTCTTCGCCGTGTCCGATGAAAATGCGGCCGCGTGGGTCGATTACGGGCGATGTATTGACGCCGCGGCGCGAGATCGGCTGTTGCCACAGGATGCGGCCGGTTCGTGGTTCAAATCCGTACGCGTTGCCATCGCCTGATCCTGCAACCATGACGTGTTTGCCGTCCAGCAGTGTGATGACGGGCGTGCTGTACGTGGTGTCTTCGGGCAACGGATTGGTGCTGGTCGTCCATACCAATCGTCCATCGGATTTACCAAAGGCAAAGAAGCGGTGTGCCGGCCGGGCGTTATCGTCCCAGCCGGTCGTTACACCACTAATGATGACCAGATTCTCAAACACAATCGGCGTATTGGTGCGTCCGCCGTACGTGCTGAGCATGCCGAACTCTTCCGACAACGAACGTGACCAAACCGTTTGTCCGGTTGCCCCGTCGATGCACTGAAAAAAACAACACGCACCATTCACGTAGACATTTCCGGTCGCACGATCGCCACAGACATGGGACCAGCCGACGCGTTCGGCAGGTATGTCGGTTAAGAAAACGTTATAGATGTTTTCCCAAAGGAGCTTGCCGGAATCGGCTTCAAGACAGATCACTTTTTCGCGGTCTTTAGGCGTACCGGCTGAATCACGGACGATCGTATAGATGCGTCCATTCATCACGATCGGTGTCGAAATTCCTGCCGCGAGTTCACTTTTCCAAAGCACGTTGCTGCCATCGCCGCCCTTGGGATCAAAACGGTCGATCAAGCCGACTTCCGTCGAAACGCCGTTGTTGGCCGGGCCGCGCCACTGCGGCCAATCTGTATCGGCGGTACAGCGGGGCAGCACCGTGACAAGCGATGCCATCAGCGCGATATAACGAAAGAGATTCATCAGCGGTTGCGTCAAAAGTGGTGGGGCCAAGGAAAGTGGATGACTTGCCGACGGGGTATCGATGATCCGGTCGCGACAACAGGTGCGAGCATGCCCCAAGAGGAGGCGAGTTTTTGCGAACAGCCAACATGGCAAGTTGTGTGCCAATGGGTGCGCCGCGCCGCGTTCGATAGCAACTCGCAAGGAAACTGTGAAGAAAGCCGCGATTGCGATGTGAAGGAACTTGCTGGTGTGGCAAAAAAATTGCCAGTTGGCTCACTCAAGACGGCCGAGCAGAAAAGTGGTTAGTTCCGCAAACCGCATAGGTCGCTGAGAAGTCGTAGCAAGGCGGCAAAGCTATCGATCGACGCCGTCTCTTTGGCGGTATGGTACGAAGACGTGGGAAGCTGTAACGTCGTTCCGGCGATTTCGCCGGGGCATGCATTCATCAGGCGTCCCAGTTCGGTACGGCCAAACGAAATCGGACGCTCACGGGTTTTGTTGATCTGTTCGATGAACTGATCTTTGTACGCATAACGGATTCCCAACTTTTGGGCTCGCGATTGAACCTCTGTCGTAAACGTTTGATCGAATTCTGCGGTCGCATCGCGATTGCGCAGTACCACTTGCTGCTGATCGACAACGTCTTCTGGATAAGGACTGGTGTCCAGCACGAGCAGGCGCTTTGTCGACAAGTTATCTCGCTGGAACCACTCGGCGATGTATCGCCAGCTGCGCCCCGCCTCTTCCCCGGCAGAAAAAAACGCGGTGCCTTGAAATCCGGCACGAAACAACTGGATGATGGCCGCAACCATCACGACGTTGTCCAGCTGGGCCGAGAACTTGCCTCCGTCGACCGACAGTCGATCCAAAAAGGATACCGGCGTGCCAGGCTGCAGAAAGTCGAGCCCTTCCAGTTGGAAAATCAAGTTGCGGCGACGCGGGCAAACAAAGGCATGGTCAATGATACCTTGGCCTAAGTAGGTGCCCGTGTACGGAGTGTGCGCCTGCACTCGCTGGCCGTGAAAGCGTCCGGCGATCAATTCCATGAATTGTTCCGAGATGCTGTCGCCGTTCAATTCGCCACGGTTGCCCGTAATAAACGCGGCATACTGAAACTCATTGGGTCCCGTGCAGAGCAGCCCATTGCGGTCCGAGTGCGCGGACAAATAGATGGAATCTGGCCGAGAACCCTGCGCGACCAACAGTCCGTGATAACGCTTGACCGAAATCGGGAACTCCTCAAGCTCACGACGAAGGACACGAAAGAATGCGTCTTCGGCGCCGACCACCGAGGGTTCGCGAACAAGAGTCCGCAATAATAAAAGCGACTCGGAAACAAGCTCAGCGTTATTCATACAGACGGTGCCGGGGAACGAGCGATCTCGGTGGGCAATCAGCAACTTAGGCAAATCAACAAATCAGGCAATCTCAGCGGGCGATCTTGCCCGTCAACATTCGCCCGCGGGCAAACGCCGCCACGTGCTGGTTGCGGACCATCTTAGATATTTGCATCTTGATCGTGCTCTTGAAACCCGACGTGATATAAGTCCGTACGTCGGTCGTTCCAGTTTTGGACGGTCCCCTGTTGACGGTGTCGACGCAGCATTTCAAGGTCGACGTCGTGAATGATGACCGTTTCAATGTTCGCGTTGGCTTCGGACGCGATACCGTCACGGGCGAACATCACATCGGCAGGCGTCAGAATGGCGGATTGCGCATAGTGGATGTCGGCATTTTCGACAAACGGTAAATTGCCCGTACACCCGGCCAGAACCGCATAGACATGGTTTTCGACACACCTCGCCTGCGCACACGTTCGGACGCGAATGTAGCCATGGCGAGTGTCGGTGTTGTAGGGAACGAACAGAATGTTCGCCCCTTTGGAGGCCGCGATTCGCCCAAGTTCAGGGAATTCGCAGTCGTAGCAAACCTGGATGGCGATCTTGCCGCAATCGGTGTCAAAGACTTCTGCGGTCGAACCACCATTGACCCCCCACCAACGTTTCTCGCTGGGTGTGATGTGCAATTTGTACTGCTTCTCGATGCTGCCATCGCGACGAAACAGATAGGCGATGTTGTACAATTTTTCGTCTTCGATGGCGAATTGAGAACCGCCGATGATGTTGCAGTGAAAACTGATCGCCATCTCGGTGAAGAGTTCTAAGTACCGCGGCGTGAACTCTGCCAGCGCACGCGCCGCGCTGCCGGGACGCTGTTCCGGCAGGCACGATAGCAACTGTGTTGTGAACAACTCGGGAAACAGCAAAAAGTCGCACTTGTAATCGCCGGCAACATCGACAAAGTATCGAGCTTGCTTTCCGAATTCTTCAAAGTTCGCGACAGGCCGCATGTGATACTGAACCGCTCCGATGCGAACCGGTTGGACGCTTCGGCGATAACGTCGCTTGTTCGACTGGCCGGCGTCTAAGTTTTTCCATTCTAAGAACGTAGCATAGCCACAACTGTGCGCATCACTGGGCAAATAGTTGGGAATCAGTCCTTGCAGCGTTAGTCCGTTGGAAAGCTGGGCCGTCAACACCGGATCGTAAAGTGATTTGTCGATCACTCGTTCAATGTATTCGCGAGCGGTGAGCGAGTCGGCATGCTTGTGGTACCCGGGGATGCGCCCGCCAGCGATCATGCGGGTCAGTCCTCGTTGTCGGCACAGGTCTTTGCGTGCGGCGTAGAGTCGACGCGAAAGTCGCATGCCGCGGTAAGCGGGATCGACCATCATTTCGATACCGTACAACGTGTCGCCTTCATCGCGATGATTGCGAATGTAACCTCCGTCGGCCGTTTTTTTCCAATCGTGCCACTCAAGATTGTCGTCGTAGTTCAGAATCAAGCTGCTGGACGAAGCTGCGACCTCTCCATCGATTTCGACGACGATTTGGCCATCGGGGAATATAGAGATTTGACTGGCGATATGATCCTTTTGCCACGGTTGCATGTCGGGGAAACAGCGATGTTGTAACCGAACGATGGCATCGAAATCGTCTAGTCGCATCGTGCGAACGATGACGTTGGATTCAAATTCCGATAGGTCGATGCTGGGTTCAGAGTGCATGGTGGATTCGTTCCTTGTGCGCAAAAGTTCTTTAAGCGCGGTGCAGTGATGTTTGCCGAGATTGAGCGTGGTATGCAGCGCTCGAAAAGCGGTGACGCGATTGCGTCGAGACAAGGCAGCCTGTGACGTGATTGAACGTCGGGGATGGGCATCAACGTTCTGAGCGAGATGCGTTGATCGTTGGTCGGGATCGTTCGTCCGTGGATTTGACGTTGATTTCGTTCGTAATATCTCGTACGCCAGAGACTCGTGAGGCCAGTCGCAACGCCTGCATGCGAGCAACGTTCACAGTGACTGTACCTGACAACGTTACGATTCCTTTTTGAACAGCGACAGTCACTTTTTGACGGTCCAGTATCTCATCCTCACCAAGCACGTTGATGATGTCTTGACGAATCTCATTATCGGGACGTTTGGCGGTTCGAACTTCCATTTCGTTATTTACCCGATCCACTCCGTGAACTCGGCGTGCGATTCGTTCAGCCGTCTTTTTCGCATATACCGAGTCCACCCAACCCCGCAGCGTGACCGTTCCATCGGCTGATGCGATGTTGACGTGTTCGATGCGAACACGTGGATCCGCTTGAAGCTCGTCTCGAACCCATTGCTGCAAGTTATCGTCGCTCGGTTTCAGTGGCGAGGCCGCAAGGATGGACTGGCTGGCGACGACCAACTCGTTGCGTATCTTGTGATTGCCGCAGACGCCACGCGCCAAGTCTTCCGCCTGTTCTTTGTGGAACAAATGCGGCACTTCCCCAGCCAACGTGACGGTATTGGATTCGTGCGAAACATTGATGGGCTGATCCGCCAGATAGGTGTCGCGAGAGAGCCGCGCCTGCACGGTTGCGGCAAGGTCGCGTTCTTGGGGGTCGGAAGGACGAAGGGCCGAGGCCAATTTGTTATCTACCGAACGAACACCATCAACCTCGCTGGCGACGCGTTCGGCCC
The DNA here is from genome assembly GCA_963975425.1 of uncultured Pirellulaceae bacterium. Taxonomy (GTDB): domain Bacteria; phylum Planctomycetota; class Planctomycetia; order Pirellulales; family Pirellulaceae; genus CAXBGS01. Next base: position 101,232 of record CAXBGS010000001.1, on the reverse strand, counting down.
ACGCGGATACTTCGCTGTCTGCCAAGTTTCCTCTTAGGGTAACGATCCCGTGATCGACGCTGACTTGAATACTACGCGCACCCAAATCTTTGCTGCGTTCAAACTTGTCTTGGATTTCTGATGCGATTCGCTTGTCATCCGTTGACGATGCATCAACGTCCAGCAGGTTGACCACCGACGTCACACCGTCGGTTCGTTTCGCGATTTGTTCGACGGCGTCCTTGTCGAGGAACGATTCGACAGAACCCTTTAGGGTCACCTTGCCGCCGGAGGCCGCGACTTCGATGGTGTAGTCGCGAAACCGGTAATCAAATTTGATCGCTTGTTTTAGGGACTGAGTGATCTCATTATCCGTTTCTGCCAAGACCGCCCGCGGCGATGCCAAGAAACACAGCACCGTGATGATGAGCACCGGAAGAAAAGCGTTTGTCTTGTTCATTGGATTGTTGGCGTCTTTGAGCCGTCGTCGAAGTTTGATACGGCATGTCGTCTTGTGCCGGAAAGAACATTTTGGATTGGAAAATTTTTTTCCATCTTAAGAGCAGATGGTTTGGTCCGTTGTCATGCGTTCACATAGCTGTCGAGCGCGTTCATATTCTCCGCTGCCGACGAATTTTAGTTCCAGTGAAGAGGCATCGCCGAGCATCCGGATTGCCGCGGCAAAATCACGCGATTCCGCGGCAGAAAACGCCTTTTCTGCAATGTCGGCCGCTTGGTTGGCCGCCCGTTCAACCTCGGCAAGCCACTGGGCGGCCTCGTGCCAACGCTTTGACTCGTCGCCCCGAGTCGCCTTGGACGCCAAGATCGCTTGCCAGCTCTTTAAACCTCTCAAATCGATCGATCGGGGACCAAAATCCGTATGCCAATTGCACCCTCGCCATCCAGATTTGGCTTGGTCGATTGCCTCACGCAACATTTCTAGACTTACCATGATTGACTCGCTCGATGAGTACTACGTCCGCTGATGCGAATTGATCGGCGGGCGTAAAATGTCCATCGTTGGCAAACGGCGTGCCAGAATGAAAGCAATTCTTTCCATCCGACGCAGCTATCGGCGGGCCAAACCCATTGAATACAGCATCGCCCGTGATCCTTTTCGTAAGAAGACGAATTTTTCCGATCGTCGTGGGGCTGTCGGCGGTCGCCATTGTCGTGTCTTGTCTGCTGACGCTTCGCGCCCTGGATGATCTGCCCGAGTGCAGTCGCCGGATGATTGCGTCCGAAGATCGTTTGATTCGTATCACGAGTTTGAAATCGGTGTTGCGAACCGCGACGTCACGCCTTCGCACCTTAAGCCTAAGCGGTGATGAACAAGACAAGATCGAGCTGATCGAATCATTGTCTCGTGGTGATCAGTTGTTGGACCGTTTTGTCGATCACTCGCCGAACAAAGAACTGAATGAAATCTTAGCACGCTGCCGCCGTTACTTTTCTGACATCAAGAAACAAGTTCCCGATGCACGCTCGGCGGCGAAGGAAGAAACGACATCGCGACGTGCGCAATCACAACTGCTGGTCGATCAGCTTGATGAGCAGGCGGTATCCGAGCAAAACAATTTGTCGGCTCTGACGACCACCGCCGATCGCGAGCGGCGTGAAGCCAAAGCAGCGCTCATCACCGGTCACGTGGTCATGCTGGGCGTCATCGGATTGCTTTACTTGGCCCGGCGAGCCGAAAGAAAGCTGCGCATCGATGCGGATCGCCGAAACTTGGCTACCGACGAGCGGTTTTCGCTGGTGGTACGCGGTTCGGCGGATGGGATTATCCTGACCGACGATGTCGGACGGGTGCAGCTGGTGAACCCTGCGTTTTGCGAAATGATCGGCGCCGACGAGCAAACCCTGGTGGGACAACCCGTCGGGTCATTATTCGCCACGACGGCAATCGATGAATGGTTGGCCAACGCACTGGACCCCCATGAATCTGGCACGCCGCGAACGGTGCTTGCCAAACGCGCCGATGGTCGTGAATTTGTCGCGGAGCTGACGATTACCACCAGTGTCATCCACCAGCAAGAGTTTTTGGCGATTTCGGTTCGCGACGTCACTGATCGTGAAGAATCACGTATTCGGCTGAAGCAACACGAAGCGATGCTCAGCGAGATACCCGAACCGTTGCACATCTTGGATGCGGTCGGCCGAGTTGTTTACTGGAATCGCGGTGCACAGTCGCTGTTCGGTTACGAATCGGACGAAGCGATTGGACAAACGGCGGGTGATCTGTTGCGTATTGTTCCGCCAGAGAGCGATGACAGTAATATCCATACTCGCGACTACGCCGAAGCGGAACGATGGACCGGTGAATTGCGGGCGACGACAAAAGACAACCGTATCCTGCGAATCGAACGTCGAAGGACACGGGTTTCAGAGAACGGCGAGACCATCGGCGAGGTGATTTTTGATTTCGATTTGGGAGAACGCAACCGTTCTCAACACGTGCAGCGGCGTCGGCAACGGTTGGAATCACTGGGGACGTTGGCCAGTGGAATTGCGCATGATTTGAACAATCTGTTGACGCCAATCTTGATGAGCAGCCGAATGTTGCAGCGCGACAGCCCGAACGTCGATCGCAATGCGCTCTTGGATACGATCGCCAGTGGGGCCAGTCGTGGCGCGGATTTGATCAGTCAGTTGCTAACATTCGCACGCGGCGGCGACGGACAACACCAGGTGTTGGACGTCCAAAACTTGCTGCCAGAAATCATTGTCATTTTGCAACACACCTTGCCCTCCAGTGTGACCTTGCGAACCGAAATTGCCGCCGACTTACCTGAGATATACGGCGATGAAACTGAAATCAGCCAAGTCGTGATGAATCTGGCCATCAACGCACGCGACGCAATGACCACCGATGGCAAGCTGACGATCGGCGCTAGACGTATGGTCTTGGACGCCGAACGCTCTTACTCTTATGCGACGCTGCAGCCAGGTCAGTACTTGGCGATAGAGGTTTCAGACACCGGGACGGGTATCCCACCAAACGTTCGAGATAAAATGTTCGATCCGTTTTTTACGACCAAAGAACGTGGACAAGGAACGGGGCTCGGGCTGAGTACTTCGATCGGGATTGTTCGCAGCCATCGCGGAGCCGTCGAAGTAAAATCAGTCGTTGGAACCGGCACGACGGTCACCGTCATCATCCCCGCACTGCAGCAGATCGCCCCGGATCATCCTGCGCCGGCCCATTCGGTGTCGGCGTCGGTAACAGCCAAGCAATCAGCGATGCAAGATCCGGCACGGTATCAACATGCACCCGAACATAACGCCGAACGAGGCAATCGATGAACTCGCCTCTCGAAACTCCAACGCTTTTGGTTGTTGACGACGACCCGTTGATTTTGCAGTGCATGAAACTTTGTTTGCCCGAACCGGATTATCGAGTCGTCACGGCTGACACGGCGGCACGCGGGCTGCAGATGTTTGCCGAATACAAACCCGATGCCGTACTGCTGGACATTCAGTTGCCAGACCAATCGGGCCTTGGCGCTCTGCATGAAATGCACGACATCGATCGGCGTGTTCCCGTCATTTTGATGACCGGTCACGGGACGGCCGAGACGGCCATTTCGGCCATGAGCGGTGGCGCGTTCGAATACATCACCAAGCCGTTTGAACCCGATGATGTTCTGCCGGTAATCGACAGCGCCTTAGAAACCAGCCGGATGGCTCGAATGCCTGCCACGCTGCCAACGGAAAATTCCAACGCGGCGATCCTGGGGACCGAAGACCGAATTCTTGGCGATTGTCCGGCGATGGTTGAAGTCTTTCGCTCGATCGGCCGAGTCGCATCGCGCGATGTTACTGTTTTGATCTTGGGCGAAACCGGTACTGGAAAAGAAGTCGTCGCTCGTGCCATCTATCAACATAGCAAGCGGCATGATCAAGTCTTTCACGCGATCAACTGTGCGGCGATCCCCGAAGCGTTGCTGGAAAGTGAGTTGTTTGGTCACGAAAAGGGTGCGTTCACGGGGGCCGATCAGCGACGAATCGGGAAATTTGAAATTTGTAACGGTGGCACGCTGTTTCTTGACGAGATCGGTGATATGTCGCCAGTGATGCAAACAAAGTTGCTGCGCGTGCTGCAGGAAAAGCAATTTGAACGTGTGGGCGGCAGCAAGACATTGCAAACGGATGTGCGTATCATCGCCGCCACGAATCGTGATTTGAAATCCGCGATCGCCGATAGCAGTTTTCGCAGTGATCTGTACTATCGACTCAATGAGTTTACGATTCATTTGCCGCCACTGCGCCAACGGGGTGACGACCTGTGCAGAATGATTGCCTATTTCTTTGCCAAGTCCGCCAAGACGCTTGGAAAAGAATTTGATTCGGTCGCACCGGAAACCATGTCGCGGTTGAGCGCACATACGTGGCCGGGCAACGTGCGCGAACTGCAAGGGATCATCAAGCAAACGCTGCTAAAGGCCAGTGGCCCCGTTATCACGCCATCATTCTTGCCGGCCGGGTTTGGTTCGCCCGATCACATTTCCCCCGCCGCCGATTTCGTGTCGGGAAGCTTGGAAGATGACCTGCGTCAACAAATTCGAACACTTGTCGAAACAGGGTCACACAACATCGCGGCCGAGATTCATGACCGGATCGACCGCATTCTTCTCTCAGAAGTCTTAGATTCAACCGGCGGAAATGTGAGCGCGGCCAGCACACGATTGGGCATCAGCCGTCCGACGCTTCGCAGCCGGCTCCGCCAGTTGGGGCTATCCGCGAAATAACCCCGTGATGATTCAAATTGTTCGTGCGCCGTCCGACTCAGGATCTGGCTGGCCAATCCATATCGGCGGTTGAGGACGTTTCAGGCATTAACATCCACGACGACACGACCTTTGATTTGGCCCTTTAGGATTTCCGTTGCGAGCGTTGGCACATCCGCCAAGGTGGCCGGCCGGATCATCGCGTCGAGTTTGTCCAGCGGCAGGTCGGTTGCCACGCGCTGCCACGCGCGCTGGCGGTTTTCAAAAGGTTGCATCACACTGTCGATCCCCAGCAGATTGACTCCGCGCAGCAAGAACGGAATAACCGAGGTCGGCAGCGCTGCGCCGCCGGCGAGCCCAACTGCGGCGACCGACGCACCATACTTTAGTTGGCCGATCACACGCGCTAACATCTCGCCCCCCACGGCATCCACACAGCCCGCCCACGTCGCTGATTCCATCGGCCGTTTGCTCGCGGTGTCGATTTCGCCGCGTCCGACAATACGTGACGCCCCGAGCGATTTCAGGTAATCCGCCGTTTCGGGTCTGCCCGTCACCGCCGCGACTTCGTAACCCAGATTCGCGAGGATCGCAGTAGCGATTGAACCAACGCCGCCCGCGGCGCCGGTGACCAGGACCTCGCCTTGATCCGGTTTCAGCCCGTGGTCCTCCAGCGCCATGATCGCCAAGATTGCGGCGAAGCCAGCGGTCCCCACTGCCATGGCTTGCTTTGCGGTCAGCCCGTCAGGCAGAGGCACCAACCAGTCTGCCTTGACACAAGCCTTTTGCGAAAAACCGCCCCAGTGGGTCTCGCCGACTCGCCATCCCGTGAGCACAACCTTGTCCCCAGGCTTGTATCGCGGGTCGGTCGATACTTGTACCGTTCCGGAGAAATCGATTCCAGGAACGTGGGGATACTCGCGCACCATACCGTTGTTCGGTTGCATGCACAGACCGTCTTTGTAGTTGACCGTCGTGTACTGGATCGCGACCGTGACGTCGCCCGCAGGCAATTGGTCGTCGTTCAGTGTTTGCAGGGCCGATGAAACATCGCCTTGTTTGTTTCTCTCGACCACAATGGCGCTAAACGTCACAGGATTCTCCGTGCTGGTACATGAAACAGCCGTTCTGGTTGTTCGCAAACGGTGACGACAAGACTTCAATACAGCGTCAAGTCAGTTGCCTTGTCAATGCACTTCCCTGGTTAGAACCCTTCAAGCACGATTTTGCCGCGAGCAGTGTTACTTTCGATTTTTTTATGAACGGCACGCAGCGTTGCCGCATCGATTTTGCCGGCTGTTTCTGTGACAGTCGACCGAATTTTTCCGGCGTCGACCAGTGACGCAACTGTGCCGAGTAACTTGCCTTGTTCGGCGATATCAGGTGTATCGAAAAGCGGCCGTGCAAACATAAATTCCCAGTGCAACGAAATCGCTTTTTGTTTCAGCAATCTTACATCAAGTTCTTCTGGGTCATCGATCAAACCGAATCGGCCTTGCGGTGCCATCAGGTCGACGATGTCTGCCAGGTGCTGGTCCGAGTGCGTTGTCGAGAACACAAACCCAGGTTCCGTCACACCAAGCGATTTCACTTGGGGTGACATCGGCTCGCGATGATTGATCACATGATGGGCGCCACATTCTCGCACCCAGTCCTGTGTTTCGGGCCTTGACGCCGTCGCGATGATGGTCATGTCGGTCAGGGTTCGCAGCAATTGAACCGTAATCGACCCGACGCCGCCCGCTCCACCTACAACCAAAATGGTGTCTGCCCCGTGTGGAGTCGGGCGTTTGACGTCGAGTCGATCGAATAACATTTCCCAAGCCGTGATCGAAGTTAGCGGCAGCGCGGCGGCTTCGGTGTCACTTAGGCTGGCCGGCTTGTGGCCAACGATCCTTTCATCGACCAAGTGAAACTCGCTGTTCGTCCCCGGTCTCGCGATCGAACCCGCATAAAACACTGCATCGCCGACTTGGAAATTTCGTACTGCTGGACCCACCGCTTCGACAACACCCGATGCGTCGAACCCGAGTACGCGGTACTTGCTGGATTCAGGTGCAGCACGCTGTCGTACCTTGACATCCACGGGGTTCACCGAAACGGCGTTGATCTTGACCAACAAATCACGGCCTTGCGCGACCGGCATCTCCAGTGTGATGTCCTGCAACGCGTCGTTGCGGTCGATCGGGCCAGGAGTTTCGAAGCCGACGGCTTTCATTGACTTTGTTGGATAAGATTTCGGACGATTGTCCTGCCTTTGTGCTTTCAGCCTGGATCGCGTCGTTGCAAGCCAGGACTACAGGCAACCGAGACACAAGCAACCACCGTGCCGTTTTAGTCAGGAGATCTGTCGATCTCGCTCATACGCGGTGATTGACCAATATTTGGGCGTTTGGGCAGATGCGGATCCATCCCGTTGTCCGCCTGTCAGTTGCCCAGATGTGCGCAGTCGAGCCGAACGTTGGCGGGGAACGCGCAGTTGGTCCGCGACATCTGGGCCAGATAAGACGATCATTCGGTGTTTGCAGCGATTGTTGATCGCAAACCGTTCACCCGCTTCGGTGTTTCACGCAAAATTGTTTCGCGAACTCGCTTGTCGCTTGCAAGCGTTCCAAACGCCTACCCGTCAATCCCGTGTTCCTTCATCATGCGATAGAGCTTTCGGCGTTCGACTCCCAGGATGCGGGCGGCAGCGGACTTGTTACCGTTTTCCTTTTCGAGCACCTCGATGATGTGCTCTCGTTGAAGTGACATGAGAGATCCTGCTGCCTGCGCGGCACCCGGATCGTCGCCGGTCGGTGGTGGATCGAGCTCCTCGGGCAGGTCGTCCATCGTGATCACATCGTCCGCAAGAATTTCGGCCCGTTTGATCGTGTTAATCAATTGACGGATATTACCGGGCCAATGATGCTTTTCCATCGCGATGCGTGCATCTTCTTCGATTTTCATCGAATCGCCCAGCAAGTGATCAATGAGCAGACGGATATCGCCGGCCCGCTCGCGCAGTGGCGGTAACTCAATCGTCAAGACATTGATGCGGTAGTACAAGTCTTCGCGGAATCGCCCCTGCGCGACTTCGTCTTTTAAGTTTCGATTCGTTGCCGCAACGATCCGCACATCGACGCGACGTTCTTTCTCCGATCCCACTCGTCGCAGCGAACCGTCCTCCAGGACACGCAGCAGTTTGGGCTGCAGTGCTAACGGCATCTCTCCGATTTCGTCGATGAAGAGTGTGCTTTGGTCCGCCACTTCAAACAGACCTGGTTTTGTCGCCGTCGCTCCGGTGAACGAACCTTTCTCGTGTCCAAACAATTCGCTTTCGACGAGTTGTTCGGGCAGCGCGGCGCAGTTGACTGTCACGATCGGTCGATCGGCACGACGGCTGCCTTGATGAATTGCTAGGGCGACCAGTTCTTTTCCCGTCCCGCTTTCGCCTTCGATCAGCACAGAATTATCAGTCGGTGCAACTCGGTCGATCAACCGAAAGACTTTCATCATTGATTCACATTGGCCGATTATTTTTGTCTTTGGCCGTTGGGTTCGGTCGATGACTTCGCGCAGCCGAGCATTTTCCTTGCGAAGCTTTCTGCGCTCGAGCGCGCCAAGGCAGCGGCGCTCGAGTTCGCCCATCGGAAAGGGTTTTGACAGAAAATCGAAAACGCCCCGCCGCATTGACTCGACCGCATTCTCAATCGTTCCTTCGCCGGTCAAAATAATGATTTCTGTATCGGGGTTGACGTCGCGCATGCGTTGCACGAGTTCCAGTCCGCTAATTCCGGGCAGATTCCAGTCGAGAATCGCGATGTCAAAGTCGTGTCTATCGCACTGGCTAATCCCGTCCTGGCCGCTGGTGGTATGTGTCACGTGGTGTCCGTTTTTCTGAAACCAGCGGACACAACCGGTCACGAAATCGTGATCATCATCGATGAATAGAATGTCGAACGACTCTGTGGACATGTCGGATGATAGGTTGTGGGGCAGTAACGAAGAGCAAGTTCTGGAAACCGCTTGGGTGATGTCGTCCGGCTTAGGCGTCAAATGCCGTCATGCAGCCTCTTTGTAGAACAAATGTCCTTGGCGTTCACGGGGCTATGCGTCAAAACGTGCTGTCCCGTTTGCAGAACGATGAAGTTGTGCGAAAAATGAAGGTGATTCGTTGGTGCGTTTGCGAATGATGCGATCGGCTGACATCCCAAATCGATTAATAAGGGGACGTGACATGCCGGACCGAAATCTGTTGGAATGCGATCTGCGTGGGCAGACGCTGGTGCTGAAACGATTGGCACAAGGGGCATCCTTGGACGACGTGCTGCAGACTCTCGTCGAAGTCTCAGAACAGACTCGGCCCGAAATGATCGCGTCGATACTGTTGCTGGATGAATCCGGCTGCCTGCGACATGGTGCATCGCGTCGTTTACCAAAAGCATATTGTACGGCTATCGACGGTGTGATACCGGGGCCGGACGTCGGTTCGTGCGGAACAGCGGCTTACACGGGTAAACGCGTGATCGTTGAAGACATCCGCACCGACCCGCTATGGAATAACGCGCGCGAGATCGCGCTGCGTTTTTCGCTTCAGGCATGTTGGTCCGAGCCGATCGTCGCATCGACCGGTGATGTTCTGGGAACCTTTGCGATGTACTATCAAGTTCCCCGCGCACCGGAACAAAATGATTTGGATTTTGTATCTGCCAGTGCCAACTTGGCCGCGCTGGCGATCGAACGTGTGCGATACCAAAACGAAGTGGAACGAGAGAGGGCGGTGCTGAAGACGATTGTTAACGGAATTCCCGATGCGCTTATCTCATGCCACCTCGATCGTAGAATCACTCACTTTAGTCGCAGTGCCAGTCGGGTTTTCGGATACGAACCGGACGAGGTGTTGGGACAACTGACCACATTTCTTTATGCTCATCCCGACGACCATAAACGGATGGCAAGAGAACGGTTCGATACAAGCTTGGGTGAAATTTTGGAAGTCACCGAGGTCCTGTGGCGACGAAAGTCCGGGGAAACCTTTCCCGGCGAGTTGGTGGGCACGACGATTCGAGATGAAAGCGGAAACCCGCTAGGATTCCTCGGACTGATCCGCGACATCACCGACCGAAAAAAGGCAGAAGCAAAGTTAGCCGAGAGTCAGAATAAGTTGGTCCAGGCCGAGCGGCTTGCCGCGATGGGCCAAATGGTTTCCGCGATTGCCCACGAAAGTCGAAACGCGTTGCAGCGGATTCAAGTCAGCATCGATGTGCTGCAGTACGAAATCGAGCCGGGATGTGAATCACGCGATGACTTGGATCGAATTAGCCGCGCCAAAGCCGACCTGGAACATCTGCACAATGAACTTCGTAACTTCGCCGGGCCGATCCAGCTAGAGATTTCGTCCGCGAATCTTGCCCAGGTCTGGCGGCAAGCATGGACGAACTTGCAAATCGCTCGCCAAGGACGTGATGCGCAGTTGATTGAAGAAGTCGACGGCATCAACCTTGATTGTCAATGCGACGCGTTTCGGATCGAGCAAGTGTTTCGCAACCTTTTCGAGAATGCCTTAGCCGCGTGCAGTGATCCGGTTCGTGTGACAGTGACTTGTCACGCGACAGTGAAAGATGGAGTGCCAATGCTATGCGTTTCGGTGCGAGACAACGGACCCGGATTATCTGAAGATGTGAAACCATGTGTTTTTGAGGCTTTTCAGACAACAAAGGCTAAAGGAACCGGATTAGGCATGGCGATTGCTTTAAGGTTTGTCGAAGCCCATCGAGGCACGATTGAGGTGGGTGACGGACAATCCACCGGAGCCGAATTCGTCATCGAGTTGCCGCAAAGCCTGTAAATGAAGCGTCGTTTAAGAGTCTTGATTGCCGATGATGAACAAGATATTCGCCAGGGATTCAATCGACTGCTCGGTAAACTCGGTTGTGATGTGATTGGCGAAGCTGCCGATGGCAAGCGATTGGTTGAACTGTGTTTATCCGAAAAGCCCGACTTGGTGATCACCGATATCCGCATGCCTGAAATGACGGGCATCGAAGCGGCGACCGAGATTGTTAAAACTCAATCGGTTCCGTTCATTTTTGTGTCGTCACATGAGCGTCCGCGTGACGATCATTCGGGATTGGTGGCGGACTTTCTAATGAAACCGGTGTGTATGCCTGATCTCGAAGCTGCCATCAACAAGGCTTGTCCACCCCTGTAATTCGTATCGAGTCACCGTCGCGATGGTTTGCTAACAACCTCGCGCGGGCTGTGGCAATAACATCGGTACAGGCTGTGCGGATTTGGGCATTGGTGTGCGAACGTTGGCAGAGGGTGGGCAACCACCCGTCTTCGCGTTTGCGTGACGCCTACTTCCAGCGCAAGTCGACGACGTGAGATCCGATTGCTTCAACGGGCGGCGTGGTGACAGATGGCCGCGGAGTGCTCCGTTTTTCGATGACGCACCGCGCTCTTCGGCGTTTGCGTGCTTCATCGATCGTCGCCGGTAATCCTGGATACGCCGCACCTGACGGTTCCCACGGATGAATCGTTACTTGCCATGACCCTTCGGTCGGATGGGAAAGGCAAAACGAAAGCGGCGACTGTGAACCGAGCGTTGGATGTAAACCTCGCTGTGGAACAAAGCTTCGATAACGAAGGCCGACCACTCGGGCCGGGCCCGATGCATCTTGCTCTTCGCGCAGCGGTATAGCCCATTGATCGACCGATACTGACCAGTCGTTCATTGCGTCACGATCGTCGGTCGGGCGTAAACGAATTTCAATCCGTGAGGTGCTCGCATCGATCAAGCGCGATCCCCCGCGTTCCTGCGTTGCGACGTCGCCGACCAACGGCCAAAATTCGATTGCCCGGCGTATTTCCAGTGTCGTCTCGCCTAGCTCACACGTGGACACGATCAAGTCATCATCTCGCAGCAGATGACGTACGAGCGGTTGGCCCAATCCGAATCCGGCACTTTCTAAATCGTCGAGGACTTCTTCGATATCGCGGTGCAAGTAATACGGCAACGAAAACCGTTGATGAAGTTCGTCTTTCCAATCGATCAGCGGATCGCTGCGTGGGTTCATCGCTTGCATGGCCGCGATCGATCGCAACAGCGCGGCAAGCGACGCGGTCGTTTCTGCGGAAGGCCCCATGCGCAGGGCACGAAACTCGACGAGTCCTAATTTGCCGCGCGTACCAAGAAAGGGATTCCAGAGCTTTTCGATATTGATTTCCGATCGGTGAGAGTTACCCGACGGATCGGCAAGAAACGGTGCAAGTGTTCCCCAAATGATTTCTGGCGGAGGATTTTCTGTTCGCTGCAGCAGGGCTAGCGCGAGAGATAGTTCAGAGATCGCGTCATGCACACCTTCATCGGCACGCGGTGCTTGGCTGGCCGGCCCCACCGACTCGAATGCGTGCAAGTAGGAAAGAGACGGATGCCGATTGAAATACTGAATCAGGCCCGGCAGCAAACTTGGCTGTGTTAAGAACGGACTTTCTTCTGGACTGGGGCCACCCAGCGTGATTTGACCGCCTCCGCCGGAATCGCTTTCTTCGCCGGTGTACTGCAACCGATACGGCGCAAGACCTTCGCTGTCGCATACCGACTCTAGCTTGCGCAGATGGTCCAGCAATTCGGCCGCACGGGCAACCGGCGCGGTGTTGATTTCAATAACGGCCGGGTCCGCCGTGACGGTCATCCAAGAGATTTGTTGATCAACGGGAGGCGGGAAGCCGGCAAGGATCAAGGTCGGAGCGCCAACGGAATCCGCAGCTTCTGCAAGCGCATCGAGTAGCTGCTGGAACACGTCGACGTCTTTCAGCCCAGGCAACTCGACACGCAGCGATCCGTCTTCGATGTCGCAGCACACCAGAAACGTACCGACATCGGCAAGCGCGTCAAACACTTCGGCATCTTTGACGCGTTTATCATGGACGGATGAGCGAGCGATTTGTGGCTCGGTTTCGGCACAAGTTGGCAACGTTCCATGGTCAAGTCGAAAAACAACACGGTGATTCAATGGTTCGTCCACCACCGTTGCCGTCATGCCAATCGAACGAAGCGATTCAGCCAAGGCGATCGCAAGACTCACCGGCGACGGACAAGTGGAGATCGCCTCGGGCACGCTATCGGCTGGCGATGGACCAATCGAATCCGATGCAGTCAATGTCGATTCGGGCGCAATGGGTTTTCGCGCATTGGGATCAGGCGATGCGAGACCGGGCGATGCCAAGCCGGGCGGCTTCGATCCGGCGGACATCGGATCGGGTGGCCCTTTCCAAACCGGCCTGCCGTCTCGCCGCGCATACAAGCCAAGGCTCCACCGCGGCAGTGGTTCGCCGCCGTATTGCCGGCCCACGCTGCGCATGATCGCCGCGCCACTTTCTCGCTGAGCGATGCCGGCAAGAATGTGATCCGCACGTTTTCGTTTGTCGTCGCCTAATGCGTCGAACAGCCACTCAGGGCTTTCCGACATGCGGTCGGTGTAGGTGGGTTCCGCGCCGACCCAAAGGCATAGTCCGCTTCGTTCCAAGGTTTCATCGTGCGCTTTCAAAGCGCTCAGGACGTCATCATCTTCATCGGCAGTGGTCATTGTGAATCTGCTTCACCACAGAGGGTAGTTCTAGAAGCCTCCGTCCCCGGATAAACTTTGATCATGCGTCGACTCAAAATAGTACACACCACGCGTTACCGGTATCCCCACCCGGTCAAATTGCACGCGCACAAATTGCTGTTGCGTCCGCGTGAGGGACACGACATTCGCATCGTGTCTTCGCGGCTGGGGATCCATCCACGACATGAAACGCTTTGGCACCGCGACGTCCACGGAAATTCGGTGGCCGTGGTTACATTTGAAGAGGAAACCGACTTGCTGGAATTTGACAGCGAAGTCGTGATTGAACACTACGAGGATATGCCGGTCGGCTATAGCTTGGACCCGCGTGCCGAGCAGTTTCCGTTTCAATATGATGTCGGTGAACGCGCCGATCTGATGCCTTTCATGCAGCCACTCTTTACGCAAAACATCGGCACCCTGAGAGATTGGACCGATGGATTTTGGAAGCCGGGACAAACACTGCCGACTTTCGATCTGCTCAACCGGATGAATCAGTCAATTCCAAAACGATTTCGTTACGGGCGACGCGAAGCAGTGGGCGTCCAACGTCCGGCCGAAACGTTGTCCAAAGGCACTGGTTCGTGCCGCGACTTCGCGACCCTCTTTATGGAAGCGTGCCGGCACTTGGGGTTAGCAGCCCGCTTTGTCAGTGGGTATCGATACGAACCGAATCTTGCACCCGGCGAAGGTGCCACCCATGCGTGGTGCGAAGTCTATCTGACGGGTGCCGGATGGCGTGGATTCGACTCGACCGCCGGTGAGCGAGTTTTGGGTGACCATATCGCGGTCGCCGTCGCACGGCATCCCGAATGGATACCACCCGTTTCTGGCACCTACCAAGGCGACTCGAAATCAAAAATGGAAGTCGATGTCGAAGTGACCAGGCTGTAAGCGTCGACAAGTGCCAACACTGACTTGCCCACGGTGTTCTATCGTGAACGGATCGCGATTTTGGTTAAGTCTAATGAGTACGGGAAACGCCGGTCGTCGTGTGGCTTGGGTGGTTCGACTGGCCCAATCCCGCTGCCGCTTTCCTTGAACCGTCCCGTTACCGGAGTCGCGCCCATTGTTATCGGTGGCGGATCATCCGCCGGGCGTTGACCGGTGGCGCCGGCGATCGCTGGTGCCCCCGTCGTCCCGTAGGTCCATGTCAGTGGCGGCGCCGGATAGTATGTGCAGCCACCGATCGCTCGGCCCGTCCAGGTATCGATCAAATCGAATACCAACTCTGACGTCGGCCAAACCGTAGGATGCAACGTCGACGGAGGCTGGCAAGCTTTGTATCTCACGCCGGCCACGTAGTCTCCTTGTACGACGCCAGGATTCATCGGAACCGATTGCTGATTGCACATCAACGCGTAGCGGTCTGGCGGCATGCCAGTCACGGCGACTTGGATTCGCTCGTTCGCAATGTCGATGAACCGAGCCATTCCGCCGCCGGTGATCTCCTCGGCCAACAGCGGCCAGGGTTCATGGGCACGTCTAAGTTCCAGTGTGATGTCACCGATTTGCACGCTGCCGAGTTTTGGAAAGTTGAATTCCTTCAGCGGTGCAAACCATTCTCGCTGCAGCGGGAATCCGGATTCCTTTAGCTCGTCGATGATTTCGGATAAATCATCCCACAGCACTTCGGGCAACATGAATCGGTCGTGCAACGCACTTTGCCAGTCGATCAACGGTTTCGTATAGGACAGGTGGCTGAATCTTGCAATCAATGATCTCACCAACAGCGATTGCAGGTCTGCGAGTCGAGGATGAGACGGCATATCGAAACTTCGCAGCACGATTTGTCCACGTCGCCGGCTTTGACGCTCAGGTGCGTAGAGTTGATCGACGCGAGTTTCGGCGCGGTGCATGTTTCCTGATGAATCGGCCAGCAAATGCCGCAGCAAACGATCCGGCATCCACGGCAGCGACGAATCTTTGGGGAATCGTTCCAGCGCGATGCCGAGTTCATATAACGCATCGTCGCGTCCTTCGTCCGGTCGCGGCGCGGTACCGCTGGGGCCGATCAACGTGCCGGAAAAGAAATACGACAGGCTCGGATGGTTCTGCCAGTACGCGATCAGCGAACGCAAGATTTGCGGCCGTGTCAAAAATGGGCTTTCCGCTGGCGTTGGACCAGCCAACGTCAGCGACGTGTAGCTATTGGGTCGTTGCCTCGCCTCATCGCGTCGGCCGCCGTGTTCGTAGTCCAACCCGACGGCTTTCCCCTCGGTATAGGCGACGTCGTACAGTTCCGATTGTTGTTGCCAACTGGACGCCATCGGCAGGAACAGTCTCAGCAGGCCGTTGTCCGGCTCGATAGCGAACCGCTTTAGTCGCGGATCAGGCGGCGGCTCGTAGCCTTCCAGCACGACCGGCAAACCGTGAATCTGGGCAGCCGATTCGACCGCCGCGACCAAACCAACGTAGTGTTCGACGTAATGAATTGGCGGAATGAATACATGGATCACGCCGTCACGAACCTCGACACAAATAGCCGTTCGTGGCGCCCGCACGTTGCGTTTGTCGTCGGCGACAGCCGGGTGCTGTTGGGCGTCGCTGATGTGGCTCAGCTCGAACTGTCTCGCGCTGACTTCCCCGTGCGTTTCCGGCAGCACCGGTTTTTCTTCAAACAAGCTGGGCTCGATCGCAATGTCGTCCGGCTCGGTCGCGTCCTTGGACAAACTGTGCAGTGGCAACCGAAATCCCATCGCGAAACTGCCGGGCAGCAAATACAAATGATCGCGGCGAAACGTCCATGTGCCGCTGGTCCACTGCTGTTTGGTGAAATCCCAACGCAGTGGCAATACATAGCCTGCCGGTTCGGATTGCGGTGTGGAAAGTTGGTTCGCAAGCCTTTGGCGGCCCAGCGGATCGCTTAGGTCATCCGCCTGTGGCGCAAGCGGCAACGTCATGGGATTTGCCGCGAAATATTCAAACGGGTCTTCATGCGCTGCGGTGACGAATTGCGAGTGAATTCCCAGATTGTCGGCCAGCGACTGGGAAAACAGTCGAGCATCAGTGGCCGTCGCGATTCGATCGGGACATCGGTCACCGGCCAACAGCTTTCCGTTTCGCCACAGAGGTTGCCCGTCGCTGCGGTAGCAACAGCTTAGCCGCCATCGTGCACTAGCCTCGCCCTGGATGTGCTCGCCTTGGCAAAGGTGCACCGCGGCGCCTGGGGCCCACTGTGTGCGCAAGCGATCCAACAGTGCGTACGCG
This sequence comes from uncultured Pirellulaceae bacterium, assembly GCA_963975425.1. Taxonomy (GTDB): domain Bacteria; phylum Planctomycetota; class Planctomycetia; order Pirellulales; family Pirellulaceae; genus CAXBGS01. The sequence continues at coordinate 84,719 of CAXBGS010000001.1, read as the reverse complement.
GAACGCAGCTTGTCCGGACCCATTGTCTGATCGGTCCATTCGGCAGCTCCCGCATTGACCGCCGAAACAAAATTGACTTCGGCGCTGCTGCAAAGTTTAACTTGTTCTTCTCGCAGTGCCGCATCGACCATTCGCCCCGCCGCGGTGATGTCGCGGACGTGGGTTTCGCTTAATGGTTCGTCCGGTGTGACAGGAAGCAATCGCCGAATTCGGATCTCGTTTCGCTCGCTGGACACACGCGTTGGGTCAACGCCGACGACCGGCACGGTGCGAAACGGATCTGGTGCGCTGGCCAGTGGAATATGATTTTCTGCGGTGAAGACTCCCATGCTGGGGTCCAGTCCGATCCAACCGGCGCCGGGAACAAACACTTCGCTCCAGGCATGCATGCTGGCCATATCGTCGGATTCATCCTCTCTGATGTTTCCTTCTTCGTCCAACCCCAACGAGATCAAGTATCCCGACGTGAATCGTGCGGCGAGTCCCAGTGCGCGCAAGCTTTGTGTCAACACCCACGCCAAGTCTCGCGGCGACCCACCACCTTGCCGAATCACGGCATCCAGATCGATGGGTTTGTCGTCGGACAGTCCTTTCAGGGTCAAATTCTCACAAACATGATCCTTCATTTTCGTCAGAAACTCGACCATGTACCGAGGCGAACGATCCAGATCGATCAGCCAATCGACAAACGCCGGTCCGCAAGTCGTGCGATGCAGGTACGGCGTCAGTTCTTTTCGCAGTTGGTCGGGATACTCAAACGGAAAATCATTCGCGTAAGGTTCGACAAAAAAATCGAATGGATTGACCGGTTCCAGGTCGGCAATGAATTCCGAATCGAATGCGATTGCGCTGAACGGTTCAGGCAAATCGAGTCGCCCGAGATGATTTTCGAACGGGTCACGCGCCCAGGTCAGCCACGGCTGGGCGACGTGTACTTTGATCGAATACGCTTCTAACTTCGCCGCGGTATGTGGGGCAGGACGCAGACGCAACCACAATGTGGTCGGGTCCATCTGTCGGTCAAAGACGTAGCCAACATGTTGGCTGAGGGCAACTCGCGTCGTCATCATTTACCCCCTCCGACGCTAGTCGCACGTCTGAGGTCCAGCGTGTGTGGGTAGTCGGGATTGATTTCCGGTGCCGGTTCACGTTCGACCAGTGGAGGCATTTCTGCGTAGTAATCTTTCAATTGGTTAACCCAGTCAGGAAGCGGCGGATCGCCGGCGCTGTGTCCCCATGACCAGAATCGTGACATTCGCCGAGCTTCGGCCTCGAACGCATTGACCGGAAACGTTTCGTATCCAAGTCCGCCGGGATGGCTAACGTGATAAACGCATCCGCCGATCGATCGTCCAAGCTGGATGTCAAAGACGTCGAACACCAGTGGCGCGTGCATGCCGATCGTGGGATGCAAGCCAAAAGCGGCTTTCCACGCCTTGAATCGAACTCCGGCGACATATTCGTGAGGATGACCCGTTTCGTGCAACGGCAGCGCACGCCGGTTGCATGTCACCCGGTATCGCTGCGGATCGAGACCACGGCAAATGATTTCGAGTCTTTCGACCGCAGAATCAACCACACGGGCTTGCTGCTGTGCGGCGGTTTCCTCACCCAGCACCAGCCAAGGCTCCAGTGCCATGCGCAGTTCCAACTCGACTCCGCCATACTGAACACGACCGTATACAGGAAAGCGGAACTCGAAAAACGGTTCGTACCATCCCAATTCAAACGGGTATCCGTCGTCGGCAAGTTCCTGCATTACGCTCTTGAAGTCGCTTCGGACATAGTGTGGCAGCATGAATCGATCATGAAGTGTCGTTCCCCAACGCACCAATGGGTGGCGATATGGTTTTCGCCAGAATTTTGCGATCAGCGCTCGGAGCAATAGCATCTGCGCCAGACTCATTCGCGAATGCGGCGGCATTTCAAAGGCGCGGAACTCAACGAGCCCCAATCGCCCCTTCACACGGTCGGCCGGAAACAGTTTGTCGATGCAAAATTCCGCGCGGTGAGTATTACCCGTCAAGTCGGCCAGGAAACTTCGCAAGCAGTAATCCAACTGCACCGGCGAAACGCCCGATTCGATTTCTTGAAGGCTGAGTTCTAACTCATCGAGCAAGTGATTGCCGCGTTCGTCGATTCGTGGCGCCTGCGAGGTCGGGCCGATGAACAATCCAGAAAATAGATACGAAAGCGACGGGTGATGTTGCCAATACGTGATCAGCGAACGCAGCAGATCAGGTCGCCTTAAAAACGGGCTGTCACTCGGATCGGCCGCGCCGAGCGTGACGTGGTTGCCGCCGCCGGTACCACTGTGACGCCCGTCCAACATGAACTTCTCGGTGGCTAGTCGAGACAGCCGTGCTTGCTCGTATAGCGAAACCGTATTCTGTTCCAAATCGTCCCAGTTATCGGCCGGGTGAATGTTGACTTCGATCACTCCGGGGTCAGGCGTCACCTTGAGCGAATCCAGCTGAGGCGCCGACGGTGGTTCATAGCCTTCGATCAACACGGGCATGCTAAGTTCGGCCGCCGTGTCTTCAATCTCGCTCAGCAAGCCAGCGTAGTGATCAAAGTTTTCCAAACGGGGCATGAAGACGTACAGGTGGCCGTCGCGAGGCTCAATGCATAACGCCGTGTAGGGAACCTCGACGAGTTGTTTGAAATACGTGCGAACGGCGTCGGGCTGTGCGTCGGCAGCCGGCGGCGTGGCACTTTCCGCGATACCAGTTTGTGTATTTTGAGGCGGCAGCGTGGGCGCGGCGGAGTTGTGGGTGGGGAAATACTCTTCTGTCGCCCAAGGCAACTGACCCAGCGGCAAACGCAGCCCCATCGGTGAACCGCCGGGCAACAAAAACATCTCGCCACGCGGGAACGTCCACGTTCCGGACTGCCAGTGATTGCTGCCCCAGTCCCAGCGCAACGGCAACGCGTATCCGATCGCTTTATCCAGGCCTCGCGACAGTGCCAGACTCATGTCGTCGCGATACTGTGGGGCCCATGGGATCGCAATTCTGTCGACCCCAACGGGTTGTTGACTCTCTCGCCAGACGTAGTGCAGCCAATCCTCGCGCGCCGGAACCAGTAACCTTGATTCGATCCCCAACTTTCTGCACAGCGTTTCCGCGAAACATTTCGCGTCGTTTTCCGTCACGTTCGTTCGCTGCGTTTCGTCGGCAATCAGTTTTTCGTCGCGCCAAAGCGGCACGCCGTCGGTACGCCAAAAACATCCCAACGCCCATCGAGGCAGCGGTTCGCCGGGGTACCACTTGCCTTGTCCATAGTGCAGCAACGCACCCGACGCAAACGTTGTCTTGAGTCGCTTCAGCAGCACACCGGCAAGTTTGCGCTTGTGGACTCCCAGTGCTTCGGTATTCCACTGAGCACCGTCCATATCATCGATCGACACAAAAGTGGGTTCCCCACCCATCGTCAATCGAACATCCAGGTCGCGAAGTTCACCGTCGAGTCGTCGACCCAGCCCGCGAATTGATTCCCACTGGTCGTCGGTATAGGGCTTGGTAACCCGCGGGTCTTCATGGATACGCGTGACAACATTGCGAAAGTCAAATTCGACTTCGCATTTTTCAGATGCGCCGGTGACCGGCGCTGCACTGACTGGATCGGGGGTGCAGGCCAGCGGAATATGACCTTCGCCGGCAAACAACCCCGATGTCGGATCAAGTCCGATCCAACCCGCACCGGGAATGTAGACTTCTGTCCAAGCGTGCAAGTCGGTGAAGTCATGATCGGTACCCGAGGGACCATCAAGCGATTCTTCATCGGGCGTCAGTTGGACCAAATACCCCGAGACAAAACGCGCGGCCAGTCCGATATGCCGAAGGATTTGAACTAACAACCAAGCCGTGTCGCGGCACGAGCCTTTTCGCAACTGCAAGGTTTCTTCGCAGGTCTGAATTCCCGCGGCCAAGCGAATGTTGTAACCAATATCGCGCTGCAGCTTGTCGTTGATGTAGACAAGGAAATCGACGCATCGACGCGGCGTCAGATCAATTCCTTTGACCCACTCGGCCAACAGTGGTCCGTTGTCGGTCAGTTCAAAGTACGGCTCCAGTTCGTGTCGCAGCAGCGCGTCATACTGGAATGGGAATTTTTCCGCGTATTCTTCCACAAAGAAATCGAACGGATTGATGACCGTCATCTCGGCATCAAGCTGCACGTCGACAACGAACTCTTTCACCGGTTCAGGAAAGATAACTCGCGCAACATAATTGCCAAACGGATCTTGTTGCCAATGCAGATGGTGATCGTCTGGTTCGATATTCAGATGATATCGGTGGATCGGTGTCCGAGAGTGCGGCGCCGGCCTTAGTCGAATGACATGCGGCGACATCCGGATCGGCCGGTCATAGATATAACGAGTGTAGTGTTCAATTCCGACGTGTATGGCCACGTTTGCGTCGACTCCGTAGATTCAAAACCAACGCACCGTTAGGGGCGCATCTCAAGAATCGCGAGTGAGTGTCAGGTTGTGTTATGAGATCCGCCGCGATCGAGTTTAATCAAAGGTGATGGAACTTGTCATGAATTCTGACGGCGTCGATACGTGTTCTCTAGGCGTCGCCCCTCCGTTGTGTGCCGATGGCACGCCGGACCGCAGTCCTGTCCGATAGCGGGTCGATCCTGCCCATACGGTGACTTCGTTTGTCGAATTCAAACGGATATCGCTTTCGCTTCCAGTCAAGGGCGTTCATTTTCTCGTTGCTGCTTGCCGACACGCAAATCGGGGGTCAGACGCACCGAAGCACAACAGGATGAATATCCCGTATTTGTGGATTCGACCGCTTCCGATTTTGATGCGATGGGACAAAGATAAGGATCCAGGCAGAGTCGATTTAACCCCTCTTCATCAACAAGGCTTCTTATCGTGCCCAACCTATCTGCCGCAGGGCAACAGTTCGTACAGTCACTCGCCCAGCGTCACGGCATCTCGACCGATGCGGCGACGCATATGTTGATCGCCGTCCACAACGGCAACGGCAGCATGGCGCAGTTCAGTCATCCCGAGTTTGGTGGTAGCGGCCAATGGATGCAGGGCGGCATGACGATGGTCAGTGATCTCTTCAACAACCAGTTGAAGTATCGGGTCGATAGTATTTGCAGCGACATTGCCAACGAACTTGCTGCGAATCAGCTTGTTCCCTTCAGCGGATCCTTCCAATCACAAAGTCAAGGCGGCTCTGCGGCTCAATCCCAAGCCTCGGGCGTGATCGGGTCAAGCAACAGTTTGTTTGTTCCCGATCCCGCTACCAATTGGTGGCCGAAAGAATTGGGAAGCCCATCCGCGATCGGATCACAGAACAATGTTCGCTATGCATATTTTCCATCGATTCGTCGGCTAGCCGTCACGACGGGCGGCGAAGCATGGGTTTATGACACGATGGATCATCAGATTGGCGGTTTCTCTCAACAACAAGGTTCCGGCGGATCGATCACGTTCACCAGCCAATTCGGAACGGTGAACCTATCGACGCTGCCGCTCGTTTCTAAAGGAGGTGTTCCGCAATCGCCCGCCCCGGCACCTCCGGCTTCTGCATCGATGGTCATACCGCCACAGTCATCGCAATCTTCTGCACCGAATCCCAATGGCCAGGTTCAGCCGATGGACTTTCCGCAAGATTCGACGATCCCTGTGAATGTTATCGAGACGTTGGATCGTCTGGGTGGTCTGATGGAAAAGGGTTACATCACGGCCGACGAGTTTGCTTCAAAGAAGGCCGAACTGTTACGCCGCCTCTAACATTGTTTTTTTGGGTGAGGCACTTCATCAGCGTCAATGAGGCATTTCGTCCGCACGCGTAGAGCTGGCAAACGCTGCGCATCGCGGGTTCCGGCGAAAGCACTCACACTCGCAGAAGTTCACTTTCAATCGCAACTGGGCTCACGCTCAAGCTCGGTCGTACTGCTGAACAAAGTGAAAAGCGCGCCGCGGGCTAACAATTCCGTGTACCGAATCATCGACGCCCAGCACGGGGACGTGGCGATGTCCTTCCACTGCAATCGCTGCCAATGCGGTTGCGGCGGGGTCCGTTTCATATATGACCGTAGGGTTCGTGGTCATGACCTCGCTGACGGCCGTTTCGGCCAATCTCGAATACTGTTCGGCAACTTTCTCGAGGACGTCTCGTTCGGTAAAGATGCCGACAATGGCTCCCTCGCTGACCACCAGCAAACTGGATACTTTGGCGTTGTGCAAAGCTCGAATCGATTCGCGAATGGTCGCTGAAGGTTCGATCCAGACGTAAGGTTGTGACTCGATCGTGTCGACCGATTCTTCGGCGAGTGCACGATGCAGCTCGCTTTCATACGCGATGGGTTCGAAATCGCTCAGTGGATCCTCGAACTTCATGGGATCTTGCGACGAAGGGTCTTGGCTTAACATCTTAGGCTCCTTCTCGTTCTTGCATCCAAGGTGTGCTGCCGAGTCGCTGCACCGTGACCTGTTTTGCAAAGCAGTCGGCTAAATATTCGGCGACGCCGCGTTGCCCGGTGATGCCAACTAGCTTGCCATCTTCGTCGGTCACACAAACGAATCTTGCTCCGTTGGTTTGAATCGCATCCCAAACATGAGAAATCGGATCACGGGTGCTGACAGACACAAAATTCTTGTCGGCGAAATCTTGGATCGATCGTTCATCAAGCGATGCTTCATCGACCAACAATGCAATGACTGATTGTTCGGTAAAGATTCCCAGCGGGACTTGCGAGTGATCAACGATCACCGCACACCCCAGCCTCTGCGTCCGCATGTCGGCGATCGCCGCGCGGACTACCGTCCCCGATCGCACAACAACCGCTTCGCGAATTGGCAACGAACTTGTCGGTTCGTTCTCTAGCTGTTCTCGAAAGCTCATGGTGACACGCTCCTTTGTATCGAATGTGACAAGTCGATCGCACATCTCACACCAATGATCGTACATCTCATGACATTGGTCTCGGTACGCTTGCTCGCAGCGCAATGTATTCCCTAAGCGGAAGCTAACGGCCGAATCGACAGCCAATCTCATCCAGTCGATTGCATTCAGTGATGCGGGTGCGAACCAAGTCGCACGTGAAAGCACATCGAACCGTGCGTTCTGTCACGATTTTCCGTTTGTCCGGTTCATGGGGGACCACTTCACATGACAAACGTGACTGTAGCGCGATCTGCCAACCCGTAAGCCTTGCGATTCATATCGAAATGCGTTGCCGAGAATGTGTTTTTATGCGTTACCAGGATGGCGGGTGCGAATTCTTTGTCACGGTGCTTCCCGACGCCAAAGCATTCGTTCCGCAAACTTGCTCGCCAAGGAAAGAAAAACGAGTCGTTCTCGTGTCGTTGCGTTGATGACAAGACTTGTCTTCATCGCGATCAATCTCGATGGGTTACGGTCTGCAAATATCCTCAACGGGTTTTCACCGGTTGTTGCTGCGCAATTGCAGTGAGAAGGCGCGGTATGAACCAGCCGGCGAGCGAACGTTGATCCTGCGTTCGTGACCCGGCGGACAGCCGATAAGTCACTGGACGCACATGACGAAATACTTTCCAATCGCGCTCGCGGTTATGTACCGCCTATTCATCGACCGTTTGCTAAGGGCCAGTCACGTGTCACCCATCACCACCGCTATTCTGATCATCACGCTGGTTGCTGTGAGCGGTTTGTTGTTGGGCAGCATCCGAGTCCGTGGGATTGGTCTCGGTCCTGCCGGCGTCTTGTTTGCAGGAATTTTGTTTGGACATTTTGGTGCATCGATCGACCACAATATCGCCGACTTTACGAAAGAGTTCGGGCTGATTTTGTTTGTCTTTACCATTGGGATTCAGTTGGGGCCCGGCATTATCGACCTGTGGAAAAAGCAAGGTTTGATGCTCAATGGAATGGCCGCTGCGATTGTTTTGCAAGGCACGGCGATTGTGATAGGTTTTTTGTTCTTATTGGACCTGCCGGCATTCACCGCGGCAGGGCTTTTTTCCGGCGCGACGACGAATACACCTTCACTTGGTGCGGCTGAACAAGCAGCATCCATGTTCGAAAGCGGCGATGGTGCTATCGAATCACTTACGTCGGCGTACGCTGTTGCATATCCTGGCGGAATCATCGGGATCATCGCATCGATGTTGCTGATGCGACGACTGTTCGGAGTCGATGTCGCAAAAGAGGTCGAGGATCTTAGTCGACAAGACACGAACGGGCATGAGCCGATTGAGCGACGCTGTGTCGTTGTCGATAACGCCCATCTGAGTGCGGTTCCCTTTGGCCAAATCCCGGGTCTGGAAGAAACCGGTGTTCGGATTTCGCGAATCAAGCGTGCGGGTGATAACGTTGTGCACGCGGCGAACGAAAAAACGGAATTGCATGAGGGCGATATCGTTCAGGTCGTCGGTACGCAAAGTGGTCTGGACCGCTTCACGCCGATGATCGGGACTTTGCATAACATGGATTTGATGGAAACGGATGGCGATGCCGAATTCAGACGAGTCTACGTGACGGAATCTCGCGTCTTGCAGAAATCTTTACGCGCCCTGTCGCTGGATCAAGTTCTCGACGTGACGATCACGCGAATCAATCGAGCCGGCGTGGAAATGACGGCACGTGGGTCCAGCCGTTTTCACTATGGTGATATCGCGCATATCGTCGGCAAAAAAGAAGACCTTGATCGAGCGACGGAATTTCTAGGCAATTCGATCAAGTCCATGCGAGAAACGCGGTTCTCTCCTCTCTTTGTCGGCATTGCAATCGGCGTGATCGTGGGAATGATCCCGATCACGATTCCCGGTCTGCCTTTCCCCGTCCGCTTGGGATTCGCCGGCGGACCGCTGATCGCAGCCGTCGCGTTCAGTCTGGTTGGAAGCATTGGCAAGTTCGTTTGGTACATTCCCTACTCCGCGAACCTTGCGCTGCGTGAACTCGGCATCATTCTTTTCTTGGCCTGTGCTGGGCTTGGTGCCGGAAAGTCATTCTTTGAACTCGCCGTTAGCACCGAAGGCGTCAAGTGGATGGCGGTGGGATTGGTCGTCACCATGGTGCCGCTGCTGACGACCGGCATCGCAGCCCGAATGCTGTGGCAACAAAACTTCCTTACGATTTGTGGCGTCATCGCAGGCAGTATGACGGACCCACCGGCGCTGGCGTTCGCGAACTCGCAAGCGGATTCCGAGGCGAGTTCGACAGCTTATGCAGCCGTCTATCCGCTAACGATGATTCTAAGAATTGTTGCAGCGCAAGCGATCGTCATGTTATTCGCCTGACGAATGCGCCCCAGCATCGACGTGCAGTCGCGCAATCAGCCTGCGTTATTTCATCGCGGGGCTGGGCAGTTTCTTGCCATTGGTATCGATAATTTGAAAGTGATGAATTCCCACCTTCTTGCCGTCGGCGTATTTCCATACCACGTTTTTCTCGCGCGTTACTTCAAACATTTTCGGCGCGTCTGGATCCGCGCGTCCACCTGCATAACTGGTCACAACGACATTGCCATTGGGCAAAACCTGACTGCCGCAAGGATCCTGCAGCCATTGTCCGGGCAGATCGTCATTGCTCAGTGTCCAAACGATCTTTCCATCGGCGTCAAAATCCACGACACGGTTGCCGTGAGTGCAGCAAACGAGTGTGTGTCCCTTGCCATGTCGAATGGCGGTAAATGGCCACGTGTGAATTGCGTGTTCGGTGTCGCCTTGAACCGTCGTGTCCAGCTTGGCGATGACTTCACCGTTTGACCCATAGTGATACACCGCAAAGTCTAGTAGATGCGGCGCAAGATAGCTTCCATCTGGCAACTTGCGAGCCATGCGGGTTTGCATATGGTGGTCTTCTTTTTGGCAAGCGAGCGGGAATTCCACCACGACATCGCCATCAGCGGCGACTTCCAGCAGCCGAGGGTTGTTGCCTGCTTCAGTGATGACGAATGTTCCGTCGGCTGTCGGTTGTGCGCTGTTGACTTCGCTTTGAGTGCCTTTCCAAATCACAGTTTCCTTCCCGTCCGGATCAATTTTTAGAACCGCGCCGCCGGTGTGAGTCTTGGATTTGCTAAGCGTTAGGATGATGCTGCCGTCGTCCAATACGTATCCGTCTCGCGTCGCGGCGGGATAAGTCCAGGTTGGTTTGCCATCGGCCCCCATGATGTACGTGCTCTTGCCGCACGCCAGAAAGCTGTGAGTGATTTCCTGTGCGTTGCTGGGCGTTGTGCAACATAGGCAGGCAAGTGATGCGAAAAGTACAAAGTAGGTCGGCGTCTTCATGTTTTTTATCAATGTCTTAGGTGAGTGGTGGAGGTGCGTTCTTCTCGCATGGCTGTCATCGCACGCCTCAACGTGCTACTTCGAAAGCGGTTTTGGGTTTTTTACGAACGCCGCTGGCCGGCTGTTTTCGGCGATGTCGACTGTGAATTCTGCCATGTAGCCTGTGAGCTCTTTGACGACCTCGGGTTTTTTATCGATCAGGTTGTTCTGTTCGCCAATGTCAGTGTGCAAATCATAGAGGGCTGAAGGTTTTCCCTGTTCGGCGCGAAGTTTCCATTTGCCCGATCGCACGGCCTGCAGTTCATTCCCGCGATGGTAAAAAAATGTCTTGTGTGGTGTGTCGGCACCATTGGCAAGTGTTGGCCAAATGTTTTTTCCGTCGATGACGCGATCTGAGGGGATGTCTGCACCGGCGAGTGTTGCAAACGTCGGCAGCAAGTCCATGCTGGTCATCAAGTTGTCATTGTCTCTGGCAGCGGGGATTTTTCCCGGCCAACGAATGACCGTGGACTCGCGCATGCCTCCTTCGAAAGTGCTGCCCTTTCGACCCTTCAGCGGTCCCGCGCTGCCGACCGCCGGTCCGTTGTCCGACGTAAAGATCACCAGTGTTTCTTTGTCGATTCCCTGTGCCTTCAGCGTGTCCAGAATCTGTCCGACGGACCAATCGATTTCTGCGATCGCCTGACGAAACAGCCGATCTCGGGTCTTGTAGTCGATCGAGTCGCCCTCGCGTTGCAGTTTGTCGATGATGGCGGGTGCAACATCTGACATGTACGGTGGTGACACATGCAGCGGTTTGTGGGGAATTGGATGCGGTATGTAAAGAAAGAAAGGGGCGTCTTTGTTTCGCTCGATAAAATCCACTGCGCGTTCGGTGATGCGTTTGGTCAGGAAATCCGCATCGGGATCCATCTCGACAACGGTCTCATTTTCCAGCAGTGGCAGAGACGGAAACTGAAAGTGCTGTTGTCGAGGATGGAAGGGATGAATGTCGTGGCTAAACGGCAGCCCGAAGTACTCATCGAAACCCTGCTTGGTTGGCAGAAAATCCGGCTGGTCACCCAAGTGCCATTTGCCAAAGATTGCGGTCTTATATCCCACGCCCTTTAGCACTTCGGCGATCGTGATTTCTTCGGGGTTGAGACCTTTGGTATCTCCGGCGAGCAAGACGCCGAAATTGGAACCCGTCGCCATGTCGATTCGCTTGGGATAACACCCCGTCATCAGCGCAGCTCGCGAGGGTGTGCACACCGGTGCGGCGACGTAAAAGCTGGTCAGCCGCGAACCCTCGGCAGCCATCTGATCGATGCGTGGAGTGCTGACGTGCGTTCCGCCGAAACAGCTAAGGTCGCCGTACCCTTGGTCGTCGGTGAAAATGACCACGAAATTGGGTTGCTCCGCGGCGACGAGCGAACGGATCAGTCCCAATGAGACGGCCAGAAAAAGGTAGATTGATTTCATGGCGGATTCTTTAAGTTTGTTTAATTGGATCGTGCATGCTCAGTTGGCAATGCCGTGAATTGTGGTCGTGCCTCGAGGCCGGATCTATAACTGATCAACGAAAAAGTCTACGGTGCGCTCGATGATTGCATCGCGAGATGGTGTGATGTCGTTATCAACTTTCCGCCAGTTATGACCCGCATTCTTGATGATCATGGTTTCTACCGGCGCGTGAACCGATTCGGCTTTCTGGCTCATGTAGTACGCATGCTTTACAGGAATCGTCGTGTCTTTGTCGCCCTGAATCATCAGCAACGGCCGACTGTCTTTGCTCAGATAATTCACCGGACTCATTTCGCGATAGCGAGCAAGCTTACTGGCGGGATCGGAATCGGTTCCAAGTATCCGTGCGGCGAACCGGTCATTGAAATCAGCGCGATCATCGTGGTTGAACAAATTGATTTTTTCAAAATCGCAGGGGCCGTACCAGGAAACGCCCGCCAGCATCGTATATCGCTCGCCAGAGAGTGTCTTATCACCCGTCAGCGATTCCGGCGACGACAAGAGCAACATCTGCGCGATGTGCCCGCCCGCGGAATCACCCATGACAAAAAATCGTGTGGGATCCAAATTAAGTTTGTCATGGTTCTTTGATAAGAATCGGACAGCATCTTTGCAATCGATCACGCAGTCACGCATGGTCACGGTCTTATCGGGTCGACAAAGGCGGTAGTTGACGGATGCTACTGCGAATCCGTGTTCGAGCAACTTTTGAAAGACATCGGCAAACGAGCCGTTGGCAATTCCGTGTTTGCTTCCCGCGGCCCAGCCGCCGCCGTGGGTATAGATGATCACCGGATGCGAACCGTCTTGCTCATGATCGGCCGGATAGTATAGGTCCAGTAATAACTCGCCCTGTGGCGTCTGCTTATAGGGAACGTCAAGTTTTCGTTCTCCGTCGGACTTCAGATAGGCAGCTCGTTCTTTTCGAAGTTCTTCGATCGAAAGCACCTGGTCGTCGTTGGAATCCAGTTTGCTGTATCGCTTCCATGCGGTCGGATTTTCTTGTTTCTCGAACGTATTATTTTCGTTTTTGTCAAGCTTTCGCATGATCCGCGTTGCACGAACCAGCGAGGCGCGATCTTTTGCAGCGCCAGCCGTCTCTGCATCTTCGGCCGTTGCCGATCCGATCAGCATGCTAAAGAAAAGAGCAAAGACGAGTACCAACGCGCCGCCTCGCTGCGGCGCGTTGGGTTGATCGAACCAGTGAAAGTGTTTTCTGGTCATGGTTTTGTTTTGATATTTGGATTAGAGAATGGAAGCGTGCAGCTTTGTTAGCAATCGGGTTGTTAGCAAGTCGAGGCGAGTAATGATCGGCACAGTTGAGTCGGCGCGGTGTGATCGGCGCAGCGGAGTTGCCTTTTGGAATTGTCAGAGTTCCCGCAGTCGTGTTTCTGCCACGGCGCGAAAGCGTGCGTCGGTATCTGAGTCGTCGAGGATTTTTTGGAAGACTTCTCGGGCTTTAGCGATGTCGCCAGCAGCTCGGTGAACTTCGCCGCGTGCAAGCAACGTTGAGTACCGCCATGTGCCGCGTTGATTTTCTGTATCGATTCGGGCGAGCGTTGCGAGTGCTTCTTCGAATTTCCCCTGGGGCTTCAGGATGCGGGCGATGGATTGCGCCGCAGAAAACTCATCCGACCCACCGAGTCGCTCGCGGTGTTCAATGACAGCGCGGTACGCGGAAAGAGCGCCCTGATCGTCGGTCAAGTTCGTTTCGCGATTGCGTCCAATAGCATTGTGGATGGATTGGCGCATTTTTTCATCACTCGTCCACCGGAGCGCTGCGTTAAGATCCCGCTCCGCAGCCGCTCCGTTCTTGATCGCCAAGTGGGCCCGCCCCCTCGAAAAATAGCCGTCACTCCGTTTCCAGAACGGCCACCGAGAGATGTCTTCATCGGCGAATTGATCGATCATGATGGAGGCCTTGCCAAGACGCAGTTGGACGGACTTACGCACCGCCTCGATAGGAATTCGCTCGATCAGTTCCGACGCTGTCGCTTTGTCCAACAGCGCAGCTTGCTCTAACGCGATGGCTTTTTGAAAGTCAGTCACGTCAGGTAATTCGGCGAGCATAATAAAGGGGGCCGGTTTGCGTTGACGAGTCGCCTTAGCGAATTCCGATGCAAAGTCGGTCACCTTTGGGTCGAATTCGAACCGATGTGATTTGCCGGCATAGAAATGAGCAAACTTCATGGAATCATGAAAGCTTTTCGAGCTCGTGGGTGAGAGCGCACTGTATTCATGACCGTCGTCCCGTATGCGTTGCCGGCAGACGTTGATGTGCCATGGCAGACTTTGGATTGGTTTGCGTCCAATGATCTGATTCAGCGGATCGTTTTCATCTGACGTGATCGGCATGCGGATTTCGACCGTCCAGTGGTCGTCGGCGATGTGCGTGGCGACCTCGGCTTTGGAGTCCCATCCCAGTGCGCCCTTTCGGGTCGCGCCACGATCCAGGTCCACGACGGCGCCGCTGGGGCTGATCGCGATTTGATAATAGCTGTGCGTTTCGGTGGCGATCAGCAATTCGATCGCGTCTCCGTGCCAGATGGCTGGATCGTCGTCGGACGTTGCCGCGTTTCGAGGCGTTTCGTTTTTATGTTCATCACATCGGATGGCGAAATACAAATCTGTCCCGATCCACCCCGTCTTGAAATGCGTGCCGAATGTTGGTCGACGCCCAGTTTGCAGTTCCCGCAACATGCCCGTTGCCGCAGTCGGACAATTTTGCCAATAGGCGTCGTCCAGTCGGCCATCGATGATGATTTCGTCCGTTTTGCCGACGAGTCGGACGACAGGAACTTGACCGCGTTTTTGTGCGAGTTGCTGCGCCTTCGATCGCAGCCCGTCAAGGTAACGGTCGATGGTGGCGAGCCGCTTTGCGTAAAGACTGTCGGAATCCACTTTCGCTTGGGCGGCGGCGAACATCGCGAGAGCTTTATCGGCCCTCGTCTTGTCCTGTTCCATTTCTTTCCAGTTGGCTTCGCAATATCGCAAGAACGCTCGCATTTCTGATGCGGCTGGACCGTAGAACAGTCGGCAATATTCTTGAATCATTCCCTCGGTATCGAGATGAGGGCCTCCCCAATACGAACGCGCCGTGAAGTAAACGAGGATGTGATTGAACCCAATATTGTCGGTGGCGAAATCGCGTCCCGCGCTAAGCCAGATGTCTTCGCCCTCGGACAGCCCTTTTGTCGCCTTGACCGTCTCAATCAGAGCCTCGGGCGCAAAAGAAGGAAGGTACCAACCGCGATCCGTGAACGGAAAGTTTTCGAATATCAGCAGTGGGTTGTCGGTCTTCTGAGCCCATGCCGATCGCAGGACATCGGGGGCGACTGGGCCTTCACCTTTGGCGCCCACTTTGTTGATCGGTCGGCGCCCGCCAACAATACACACTTGAACATGGGGATCCAATTTGCCGATGTTGTCAGGCGGTAAGGTGTATGCACCATACGCACAGTTGATGATTCTGCCGTTCGGGTGCGTTTTGGCGACTTCGATTGCAACACGATTGACGAAATCCCAGACATGGTTTGATAGACGACCCCGTTCGTGACGTTCAGGTGAATCCTTGCCCATACAGTCTTTACATTGACAGATGGCGGTGTAGCCATCCGGCGGCATGATCGAAACCGTCTCAAGCGGAAAGGTATCCAAGAGTGCTCGCGCGAAACGCACGGTCTCTTGAAACAGACCTGGATCGGAATAGCAGAGTTGGCATTTCGAATCGCCGGACTGGAAGTCACGCTTGCCGCCATAGATCGCGAACCACTCGGGGTGTGCCGCAAAGACCTCGTCGTGATTGGTCATCCGCGACAAGCCGTGCGCGATCATCAGACGTTCGTCATTGCGAATGCCCAATCGCATCGCCCACATCGCGGTTTTTTCGCCGCAGTTGCCAAAGCGGAAATTGAACTGTCGCAGGCGGAAGTCCGGCTTTACCGTTTCGTCAATCTTTGGCAACGGGATCGAAGCGAGTTGTGGCAGCACTTCTCCGATTTCACCCGGCATATACCAGCGAGCACCCAGTTTGCGTAGAAATCCGCAGACCGCATTAAAGCTGCCACGTTCATCCAGCCCCCAGGCTTCAAACGATTCGTTCGGTTTCGTGACGACTGCATCGGGCAAGCCGACGTCACTGGGCAATCGCATACGGTGCTTGTACAATCCGCGACTGGGTAAGCCGTACGGCGCTTCTACGATGGCTCTCCACTTCGCGAGCGCGCGAGGGATATCGCTGTTGCTCCGGGCGAACGGTTCTGCTGGCACAAAGTCGCTGTCATCGCCGATCAAAGTCAGCCAGTCGTCGCCGCTGGTGATGCGATAGGCTCCGTGCGAAAGTCCATCTGCACTGACCGGATTGTGCGTGCTCGCACCGATGAAGACTTTAACAGCCTGACCAGTCGGACGGGTCACGATGGGTAGTCGAACGCCACAGATTTTTTCGATCTGTTGCCGGAACTCCGCTGCCGCCAAACGCTGCATTCGGGTTGGCGATTCGGCGATGATGATTTCCGAGCGAGGTTGGCCATCTTTGACCAAGAAGAACTGTGCCGATAGATGATCGGCCCACAGTTGAGAGACAAGCAACACTGCAAAAAGTAATTTCGGATTGCTCATTGGGTCGTCTTTTCAAGGGCGAGGAAATCATTCTTCTTCACGGCCTGATTTTATATCCTCGGCGGACCCGCCGTTCTCACTTTTGACGAACCAATCGTCATTCAAGCCGACTTTCGATCGATCGAATGGGACGATGCCAAGCTTTAGCGCCGGTGAATTTTGGTGAAATCGGAAGTCGCCGTTGGCCGGGTCTCGGAACATTGGATCAACCGCCAAACTGTGTCGGTCCACGCCGGCAAGCTGTTGTTGCTCGAGCAACTGTTTGGCGACATCATCATCGCTCGCGCAGTAATAGATGTTGAAATCGGTGTCGGCTTGCTTTGATGATGCGATGACACGTCCTCTGCGGTCTTCGGTCGTGCGACCTTTTCCTGGTGGAAGCTCATCAATGAACGTGCATTCTGATGTCGACGAGTAAAAAATGTTTCGTTTGATGGTTGCGCCCGTCATCGGTCCTTCTCTAACCGCCAGGTAATAACCGCGAGGTGGCGCGATGATGTCGGCGACGATATTGTTTTCGCAGCGATTGTTCAGCTTCAGGATGATGCCTTGCGATGTGCACTTGTAGATCAGGTTTTCGGAGATCAGCGTGTCTCGTTGCCCGCCATCGGTCCGGATCGCGCACTGCATGATCATGGGGGCGACCAAATGGTGAATGAAGTTGCCCCGGATCTCATTCCCGGGGCCGGCACCGCGAATGTAGATGGCGTTGCCATCGCCCAACTTCTCCATCACGTGATGAATTTCATTGGATTCAATCTTGTTGTTGCGAGTATGAAGGTACGGGCGGACGTCGTCTTGTTGCGGTCGCTTTGGCAGGCGAGGAATTTCATGGCGACGGATCGTTCGGCTGAGCTCACGGCCGTTCTTGGTGAAGAAATCCGTCATGCAACCTGAAATGATGATCCCGGTGTACGGCGTATGGTGGATCAAGTTGTTAGCGATACGGTTGGTGCCGCTTTGCCAAACCATGATGCCAGGCGAGTGCCAATAGATGCGCCCAATGTCGTGGATATGGTTGTTGTCGACGCGATTGTTTTTGTTGACATCCTTGGTGCCCGGGCCATAGCCGCACAACAGGATACCGGCGCCGCCCATGTTCTCAATCGTGTTGCCGCGAATCTCGTTCTGTTGTCCATACAAGTCAACGCGAATCGCACCGCTGCCGCTATGGGCGAAACGGCAACGTTGGATCTTGCAATTTTCGGTCCCGCGCAGTCGGACCAATGCGTTCGCCTTGTCATGCATATCCCAGTCGTGCTGCAGTCCGGCATCATCGGGCGACAGCACGTAACGGTCACCGTGCATGAACGTCAGGCCACGAAAGCACAGGTTTCGCACCGGCGTGTCGGTGGGACCCTGTTTGTCAATTTCGCCTTCGACACGGACTAGTTCGGTCAGCTGGGGTGCGACGACACGTGATTCGTTGCGCGGCCAAAGGTACAGCTTGCCTTCGTTCGTATTCAGAGCCCACTCGCCCGGTTCGTCGAGGTCGTGTAGCGAATTTTCGACCCAACACGACGGCGTATCCTTAAGGAAATGCAGCGAGTTCATGGCATACGTCGCGTCCACCGACGTGCGGACGATCTGCTTTTCCTGGTCAACGGACGCGATCGGCAGGATGTTCACGATCCAGGCGTGGTGCGGACGAACGATGACTTCCAAATCTCTAACGTTCGTCCCACTGTTCAAGAGACCGGCCGGGAAATGAAGCTCGTTACGACTGCCGCCTGAGAGTGGAATGAACCCTTTCGAACGAGCCCGCGGCAGCAGACCTTCGTCGTCGTAAAGCGTGCGAAAGTCCGCAGAAACATCCGCCACCAAAACGTTTCTAGCGACATGCTTGGGCATGCCCTGCGGTACGCTGGTCAAGCGATTCCAATCGGTGATTTCGTAACCCGAACTGAAGATCGGGGTTTCGCCAGGATAGGCTGCGTAAGTAACCGTCGAACCCGTTTGTGATGAATCCTGTGTCCCGAATACGACGGTTTCGCTTATTTGATAGGTTCCCCCTCGGACCAGTACCAAAACGTCTCTCGCGTCGCGATTGACCAAGACGCCCGCGGCTTTACGTGCTCGATCGAGCGTCGCGAACGGCCCGTCTGTCCGCCGCGCATTGGGCTGTGCCACCGTCCCGGACCAGTCGTCAGAGCCATTGGTCGCAACGAAATAATCGGCCGCCGGTTCTGCGGCATTGCAGAGCCCGACTGTCATCGTTCCTAGCATCAACAGCAAGGCAGTCAGCTTCATCGCACGTTTGTCCTGTAGATAGAAGTTCTGTCCTGTGGATAGACGTTCATTCGTTTGCGGATCGAACGAGCTTCACCTCGGTAAAGTAAGCTCCGCCTGCTTGATCGTCTTGATCATAAAAATAAGTCAGCAGTTCTGTGGGTCCGGCCGGCAAGTCCATTTCGAAAACGACGCCGTGGGTACCTTTTTCCACTTCCGTGTTTTTTTCCTGCCCGGCGACTTTTACCATTGCGCGAACCGCTTCGATCACCATGTTTGCTTCTTTGGGAAATTGACGCAGTGTCAGTCGATATCGTCCCGGCGTTTTCACATTGATCATCCACGGCCCGGTCGTGCGCGGCAGTTTACTGATCGTGCCAAAATTCCATGGCGGGTTTCCGTTGGGCAGGTACCAGTCTTGCGAGCAGAGTACCGTCGATCGTTCTGCGGGACTGCCAATATCGATGCGGACGGGCGTCATGCGAGGCGAAACGGAATCCCAAAATGGCGGATAGTGCGCTCGCATCCGCTCGACGATGTCTGGATGTTTTGCCGCCGCGTTATTTTGTTGGGCCGGATCGGATCGCACGTCGTAAAGCTCTTTCCCGTTGATCAGCCGCCAGCCCTTTTGCAGGATGCATGTGTCGGCCCACGGCTGAGGGGCCCCGCGGAAGTACGCGCCGCCTTGAAACTGGACGATCAGATGGTCGCGGGGTGCGGAAACGTTTGCATCGGTCAACGGCTTGGCAAACGAGATACCATCGGGCTGGTGATTGTCTGGGATCTCGATCCCACAAAGCTCCGCCAGTGTCGGCAGGACGTCGATGTGAGCTGCGAGCGATGTGACGTCACGACCGCCGTCGATGTTGGCGGCTGGCCAATGAACGAAAAACGGAACTCGATGACCGCCTTCGTAGACGGAAGATTTTTTGCCCCGCATGCCCGCGTTGAATCCTTCGCGAACCAACGAATCGAGTCCTTCGAATTTTCCACCGTTGGCTGTCCCGTTATCGGTCATGAACACCAAGATGGTGTTTTCGTCCAAATCAAGTGCGTTTAGTTTTTCTCGCAGCAGACCCAGGTTGTGATCAATGTTCGCGATCATGCCATAGAAATTTGCACCGTTGCGCCATTTTGCTTTCGTTTCGTACGGCGCTGCCCACTTTGGATCGACAAGGTATGGGCCGTGCGGCGCGTTGGTCGCGAGATAGAGAAAGAACGGCTCGGATTGATGCGTTTCAATGAATCGCATCGCCTCGCGAAACCAAACGTCTGTGCAATAGCCATCGAACTTTTCGAATTCACCGTTTCGTTCATAGGTGTCATCGAAGTAGTCGTTGCCCCAGTGATCCGACGCTTGCCCGACGCCGCCGCACCGATGCCAAACCACGTCTTGAAAACCTCGGTCCTGCGGACGATGCGGGGCGTTGTCCCCCAGGTGCCACTTGCCCACCATCCCGGTTTTGTAGCCCGCCTCGGCGAACACCGTGGCGATGGTCCGTTCGTCGGTGTGCATCATGGTGCGGCCGCTGCTGGTTCGATACGCGCCTGTTCGCCCGGGATAGCGTCCGGTCATCAATGCCGCGCGTGTCGGTGTACAGAACGGGCTGACATGAAAGTCGGTCATCCGCACGGACTCGGCATACAAGCGGTCCAGGTTCGGTGTCCGCAAAACGGGATTACCGTGACAAGCCAAGTCGCCGTAGCCCTGATCGTCGGTCATCACAAGAACGACGTTCGGCCGAGATGCTTTTATCGCCTTCGTTGTCTCGGCATGGATTTCATCAGCCGCGAAAACACACATACATAGAAACGCGATGGAAACAATTTTCATTCGGCTGTACATGAAAAGGGGGCTCAGGTTGTATTATGCATGATACTGTTTGGTGCTCACCGGTGATTCGTGCCGAGCGAGCGTGAAACCAAATCGTGACGGCCAAAGCCGTTAGCGTTTTCTTTCCACAAACTCCTCTCGCGAAACTTTGCCATTGTTGTCTCTGTCGAACCGTTTGAAGCGTTCGTTAAGATTTGGGCCATCTGCCAGTCCGGTTTTGTATTCTTGCAGCGACAGGTGTTCGTCTTTGTCGGTGTCCCATCGATCGAACGGAATGTTGCGATCGATCTTCCGCTTGGTTGCGGATTGCTTCGGTGCGGTGGCAGCTACGTTTTTAGTGCTGATCGCCGTATCGGCAAAAGATTTTTTCTTTTTGCCCGTGACTTCCGGATAGCTACGCAGAAACTGATTTTCATCAATGAGGTTGAGGTAATAGTGAGTCGTTCCGTTGGGGATTTCCGCAGTGACTTCGTGGTCATTCACTAACGTGGCAGGCGTGCGGAACCATTCTTCGTACCGCTGGCCGCCGTTGAGCGTGTAGATCAGATCTGCACGGATCACGCGGGTACCGTTTTCTTGAAACGTAAACATGACCCGTTTCCCCTGCACAACGTGCGACAGGATGGTGCATACCTTTTCTTGGTTCGGCAGCGGATCGCGACTGGCCGGATTGTAATAAGGATAACTCGCATCCATTTCTGTTAACGCTGTGGTCAGCTTTGAATTCATCTCGGCGGTCAGTTCAGGCAT
This sequence comes from uncultured Pirellulaceae bacterium, assembly GCA_963975425.1. Taxonomy (GTDB): domain Bacteria; phylum Planctomycetota; class Planctomycetia; order Pirellulales; family Pirellulaceae; genus CAXBGS01. The sequence goes on along the minus strand of CAXBGS010000001.1, from coordinate 63,543 downwards.
TTGATCAGCCAGATTTTTCGCTTCCTCGAGATCAACCCGGCGTGTGTGGCCACCGGACGAATCGTATAGCTGAAATAATTCCAAAGGAGCCGTGCCCGCGTTGGCGATGTGATCGTAGTTGCGGACCAGTTTGTAGTCGCCAATGCGGATTGTGCTTTCCAAAGCACTGCCGTGCGGGAAATGCCAGACCATGGTGTCGCGAACCGAGTCGTCGGCTTGTTTGGCAAGTTGAGAATCCGTGGGGTCACCGGTCAGCAACGGCATGAGGTCACAACCGTCTAGGTTTTTATCCGCCGGTCGCGGCGTGCCAGTCATCGAAAGAATGGTGGGATAGAAATCCAGACCGTTGGCCACCACATCGGTTTGAACTCCGGCCGGAATCCCTGGTCCGGCGATCAGCAAGGGGACGCGTGTTCCACCTTCCATGGCCGATATTTTTCCTCGTGCCAATGGTTCGTTGTCGGTATAGCGTTCTGTCGAACCGCCCTCCATGCCGCCATTGTCCGACGTGAAAATCACGTAGGTGTTCTCGCTCAGTCGATGGCCAGGCCAACGCGGGTCAGCGGTTTTGTCCAGGTAATCAAAGACGACTCCGATGTAATGATCTAGTTCTTCGACCATTGCACAGTAGAACGGATTTAATTGCCCAGGCGTTTCTTTCGTCGGAGTGTTGGCCGGGTCAATGCCCAGTCGTTTCGCGTATTTCAGCAATCGCTCTTGCGATCGCGTATGGATGGGAGCGTGAACGAGCCAAGTTGCGTAATACAGAAAGAACGGTTCGTCCTGATGCTCCCGCAGGAACGTCAAGGCGTCTTCGTTCGTTTGGTGAAAAGGATATCCGTTTTCATCCAAACGATAGGGATCGTTGTCCGATGTCGTTGCGAAACCCGTTAACCGGTCTTTCATCGACGACCGTGAACCGCGGTTGGATCGTGTGAAGTCGAATCCCACATCCAATGGCTGCGGAAACGCGTTGTGATCGATCGCGATATGCCACTTGCCGCAATGTCCGGTGGTGTACCCGTTTTGTTGCAATGCCTTTGCCAATGTCAGTTCGTTCTCTGGCATCCGGCCGCTGTACCACGGATCCATCATGCGACTGTTGTGGCTGATCGGTGCAGGCGGCGCACCACCCACGACGTGAGTCTTTTGGGCGCGGGCCGGATGATTGCCACTCAGGATTGCACAGCGAGACGGCGCGCAGGTGGGCGCCGGCGAATAACCCTGCCAGAACATCACTCCCTTTTTCGCAAAGGCATCGATGTTGGGCGTTTCCATCGGTGACGGCTTGTCAATGTCATAGCACTTCACATCTTGCCAGCCGAGGTCATCGGTAAGAATCAACACCACGTTTGGCTTGTCCGGACGCTTGTCGGCAGCCGATGTGGCGAATCCCGTCACGAGGCAGGACACCAGGAAGGCAAGAATCAGTGGTAGAACTCTTAACGGCATGTTTCAAAGCTAGGGTAAGGCGTTGTGAAAATCTTTCCGCGTTGCAATGGAGCGGCGGGGCCGGTGCAAGCGGGCGTGAGGGCGCGGTGGGAGTATAAGGACGCGGGGGCGTGATCCAATCAGGAAGTGTTCTGTCTCCAGTTTGGCTACCGGGGCGGCGGCGGCCATGGAGACAGTTCCTGGGCTCGAGTCATTCTTATCTAACGGGTGGGTGATGGGTTCTTTGGAAGGTCACGCGGGAGGCATGGCTGTGATTTCATCGAAAGTCTTGATGATGTCGCGAGCCAGCGGACCTTTCTCGGTGACGGCGATGGTTATCCAGTATAAGCTCCGCTTCGACACAATCCGCCGATCAACTTTGGCGTCGATTGGGATGGCGACTTGCGGTGAAAGATTTGCGACACGCGGACAAGCATTTTCAACGTTGTGTGCCGGTGTTTTCGATTGGGTTTCTGCCTCGCTTGCGATGGGAATAGCCCGATATGCATGCCGCTCCTACACCGCGACGTAATCGCATGACAACGCTGGGCTGGGCGGAAATGACCGTGCTTTTCCGATGGTAGGGCTTTTTTTTAAGAATCTCATCGGTTTTCTGTCCCCAATCGGATCATTGGCGACAGTAGAGGTGTTCGACAACAGAGAGTTCCTTTTCCTGGCACACAATCGTGAATCAAAAGGCCCGCAAGGCATTTGAAATCCTGGCCCGTGAACATTCGCGGATGCTAACGGTCTACCTCCACAGTTTGGTTCGCGACAGCGCATCGGTGGACGATTTGTTTCAGGAAACGATGCTGGTCGCCTGGCGTCGGTTGGATGAGTGCGACTTGGATCGGCCGTTCGGGCCATGGCTGCGCGGGATCGCATCGCGACTGGTGTTAGCACACTACCGCAAGCAGAAGGTGGCTCCGGTAATCTTGCACGAAGCGATCTTGAACGTCGTGGACCGACATTTCGAAAACATCAATCAATTGGCCGGTGACACATGGGACGACAAAGTTGCCGCGCTGCGTGAATGCATCGACGCGTTATCCGAGCGGCAAAAGTCAGTGATCGGCGGCAGGTACTTTGAGGGACTGTCCGCTGCTGAAGTCGCTGCGCGTTTCGGGTTGTCGCTGGAGGCATGCAAAAAGCGGATTCAGCGAAGCCGTACCATGCTGGCGGAGTGCTTGAGGACGAAAGGCGTGTTGTCGGCGACGGAGGCGACATCGTGAACGACCAGATCAACGATTTGCTTTCTGATTGGCTTGATGATTCCGATGAGACTCCCGCAGGCCAAAACGAATTCACTTTTGGTCAAGCAAGTGAGACGGTTGCCCAGTCGCTGCTGATTCATGGCTTGTTGGCAGAGATTGGAAGCCGCGACGACATTGCAGAATCCGAGCGGATCGCATCTTTGATGCGACGGATCGATGCAGAATGTGCGAGGGATCAGGTGGAGGTTGCCTTAAAGCGGGTTCCACCGGATCGACGCAAATTCGCGATTCTGACCTCGGCTCTGACGATCGCGGCTGCCGTGATGGTCATGTTTGTCGTGTTCGGCTTGCACAAAAGCGTGTCGGCGGGGATGGCTTCGCTTGAACAGGTGGTTAAAGCAGCCGCTAAGCCGTTTGACCGCACCTACACGGTCCACGTCGTCCAAGAGTATCCGCGTGATAAGCATCCGCGAAATCTGTCGCAAGAGGCGCGCGATCGCAAAGCACCCGAGCAAATCGATGGGGCGACGATTCATGTGCGCGGTGCTGACGAGTACGTGATGACTGTGTTGTTGACGACGGGCGTGACAAGAACCTCGGGTTGTGACGGCCAGGTCAGTTGGTCGTTCCGCGAAAACGGACCCGTCCATGTCTCCACGGATTTAGATCGATTCCGTGGTGGAATGCCGGGCAATCAGCAGGATATGCCCTTTCTCAACATCCATGCCAACCTGTCACAGTTGAAAATCGGATTTGACGTTGAGTTGGCTGATGTGCAGGAAACGGCTGCTAACGGCACATTGCTGTCGCTGCTGTCCTGTATTCGCAAATCAAATAGTGTTCGCGGTCCCAAACGGGTTGAAGTCTGGTTTGACGCAGAAGACGGCACCGTTCACAAGATGCTGCTTGATGGGCTTCCGCGAGGTCGAGGTGGCCCGAAAAGCGTGATGTTAGAGTTAGTCGATCAGTCCGATTTGCCTTCGGACTTCTTTTCGCACCACTCGCATCACGAAGCCGGAAAACGCATCCAATACGAGGATGAATAACGATGAGGCATTTATTGGTCATCGCCGCGGCAGTGTTCGCCGTTTGTTGCAACCTGACGCTCTGTACTGCAGTTGCCCAGCAGCGCCCGGTCGATCCAATCATCTTCGCGATCGATACCGATGGCGATGGCTCGGTCAATTCGACCGAACTGAAATCCGCTGCCACGTCCATTCTCAAACTTGATATCGATGGCGACGGTGTCGTTTCGCATAACGAATTGTCACGCAAAGCGAATACGAGTGACAGACGCAGTGGGGGCAGCGGCCGCACTGGCAGCCGGCTGGGCGGCTATACACAGCCACCACCAGCGAATGAGATCCCCGATCATCCGTTCAATATTATCGTGGGACGACTGACCGATAACAGCGTGACCATTCGCGTTCTCTTCCACAGTGATGTGCATGCGTATGTGTCCTATGGCGAACAGGCGGGAACGCTGTCTAGCAAGACGCCAGTTCAAAGTCGGCGTGCCGGTGAACCATTCGACTTTGTGATCGATTCTCTCGCGAGGAACTCTCGCTACTTTTATCGATTGATGTATCGGGCTGAAGGCCGCGACAAGCAAAGCGACGAATTTTCGTTTCACACGCAGCGAGGCAAGGACAGCTCGTTCGTGTTCACCGTGCAGGCGGATTCGCATCTGGACGAAAACACCAGCGGCGAAGTTTATTTGCGAACGCTCGGCAACGCGCTTGCGGATCAGCCAGACTTCCACTTCGCGCTCGGCGACACATTCATGACGGGCAAGTACGTCAGGCCCGAACTATCGGAGCCTCAATATCTTGCGCAACGATACTATCTTGGTCACTTGTGCCATTCAGCCGCGTTGTACTTTGCGTTGGGAAATCACGACGGAGAATCGGGTAACCGCGGATCAACCGTCTGGGCGACAACGACTCGCAAACGCTACCTACCGAATCCGTTCCCGAATGAATTCTTTACCGGCAACAAGCAAAGCGAACGCGACATCGGCCTGCCAGAGAATTATTACCAGTTCGAGTGGGGTGACGCTCAGTTCATCGTGCTGGACCCGTTTCGTCACACGACGACACGTAACCGAGGCGGCGGAGGTGATAACTGGTTCTGGACGCTTGGCGAAAACCAGTATCAGTGGTTGAAACAGTCGCTTGAGCAAAGCGATGCGAAACTGCGTTTCGTATTCCTTCATCACCTCGTCGGTGGCAGCGACCGAAATAACCGTGGCGGTGCGGAGGCGGCTCCGTTCTGGGAATGGGGCGGAAAGGGGACATCCGGTGCGCAAGAATTTGACATGCGTCGACCTGGTTGGGCAAAACCGATTCATCAGATGCTAGTCGAGCATGGCGTGAGTGTCGTCTTTCATGGACACGACCACATGTTCATCAAGCAAGACATTGACGGCATCGTCTATCAACTCGTCCCTCAACCCGGACACCCACGTTCAGGAACGAAAAGCGCAGAAGAGTATGGGTACATCAGCGGCGAAGTCCAGGGCAGCAGCGGTCACGTACGTGTTCGCGTGAACGGCGATTCGGCTCGCGTTGATTATGTCCGCGCGTATCTGCCTGCAGCCGAAGGTGGAAGCCGTCGCAACGGCGATGTGAGCTATTCGTACATGCTGTCTGGTGATGGTAAAGGGAGCATTGGGCCGGTCGCACGCTCTGCCTTTGCGCAGCGAGGCGATCAAGGGAATGAAAAACAAGTTCAAGGTCAACAACAGGATCAAAGTGCACGACGTGGCGGTAACGACGGCAGGAAAAGTGAACGACGTGGCGGCCGAGGTGGCGGCCGAGGTGACGGACAGAGCAATCGTCAGGGACAGAGAGTCGGCGGCCGACGTGGCGAAGGTGGCTTGTTCCAATTGATGGACGTCGACCGCGATGGCAACTTGTCGGCGCTGGAGATCGATGGTGCGGTCGCCGCGTTGATGAAGCTGGACCTAAACAAGGACGGCATCCTTGATGATCAGGAATTTTTTGTTCGCGGCAGAGGTGGTCAGAGTGGCAATGGCGGTCAGGGTGGCAATGGTGGACAGGGTGGCAATGCCAGGCGTCGCGGCGATCAAGGTGCTGAAGGTTCGCAGCTGCGCGGCGGCGCTAGCGTCAAAGGTGGTCAAGGCAATCGACCTGCAAACAATGATGGTAAGACCAAATGAAAGCTCCTCTGTACGTCGCCATTCTGGTATGCGTTATCTCCGCTGCCGCACATGCGACAGAACGTCCGAACATCGTGTTCATGATCTCCGACGATCAGGCTTGGAATGGATTGTCGGTGCCGATGCATCCTGATCTGGCATGGTCAAAGAACGCAATCGTAAACACGCCCAACCTTGAGAAATTGGCATCGCAAGGCATGCGTTTTTCGGCCGCTTACGCGCCCGCATCGGTCTGTTCGCCGACTCGGGTCAGTTTGCAAACTGGCAAAAGTCCGGCAGCGATGCATTGGACCAAAGCTGCACCACCAGAAATTGGGCACAGGTTGATCGAGCCTCGCAACATTCGATCGATTCCATCAGCCGAAGTCACCATTGGCGAAATTCTGCAGTCGGCGGGCTACGCGACCGCTCATTACGGCAAATGGCATCTCAATGGCGGCGGACCTGCTGTGAACGGGTATGACGAGGGCGATGGCAATATCGGAAATGAGTATGCTCACCAGTACCGCGATCCCAATCCCGCTGACATCTTTGGCATGGCAAGACGTGCTGTGGCGTTCATGAAAAAGAACAAGCAGACGGGTAAGCCATTCTTCATTCAGATGTCATGGCATGCCTTGCACGCGCCGCAAAACGCGCTGAAAGCGACGCTTGCCAAGTACGCTCAGCGGATGAATAGCAGTGTCGAAGAAAAACGCGTGGGCAGCGCAGCAATCGCAGAAAATTTGGACACCGGAGTCGGCATGGTCGTTGACGCGATCGACCGACTCGGATTGGCGGACAACACCTTTGTGATTTACATGTCCGACAACGGGAGCGGCGGTGGGGGCAAAAGAAATCGCAGCAAACGCGGCGGTCTCTCGGGTGGCAAAGGCGGCGTTTGGGAAGGCGGTATTCGCAGTCCGATGATCATTCGCGGCCCCGGCGTTCCGGCCGATTCATGGTGCCACCAGCGAGTCGTCGGCTACGACCTCTATCCTACATGTTGTGAATGGGCCGGCGTTCCGAAGTCGAAGATGCCACGCAATATCGAAGGCGGCAGCATCGCCAGTTTGCTTGATGACGGCAGGGGAACCGTAAGACGTCGGCGTGAAGAAATGATCTTTCATTTCCCGCATTATCAAGGCGGCGATGGTCCACATTCGGCGTTATTCCTGGGCAATTATAAGCTGATGAAGTTCTATGAAGACGGTCGGCTGGCATTGTTTGATATCGAAGCGGACATTTCCGAGCAGAACGATCTTTCACAGCAGATGTCTCAGAAAGTCAAAGAACTTGACAGCTTGCTGGTGACGTATCTCGATGAAGTTGACGCTCAGATGGCGACGCCAAATCCGCAGTACGACCCAAGCAAAGCGCCCGTCGCACGCAAGGGTGGTGGCAACAACAAGTCCAAGACAAAGAAAACAAATCTGAACAGAGGAAAGCAACGATGAACCTGACTACACGAGCAATCATCCCTCTTTTCCTGGTTTCGATCGTATCGATTGCCAGCGCGCAGCAGCCGCCGCGTAAGCCTCGCATCGACGACACGATCAGAGCCAATGTTTATGCGGACAACTCCTTCAAGCTTTACATCAACGGCGAACTGGTTGCGGTCGATTCTATCGCGTTTGTTCCGCACAACGTGGTGTCGGTGGACGTGTTGCCTGCGTATCCAATGACCATCGCTGTCATGGGCATCGACAACGCCGATCCCCAAACCGGTTTGGAATACGCGAATACAAGTATCGGTGATGGCGGATTCATTCTGAAATTGGGTGATGGCACCGTGACCGACGCGACTTGGAAAGCGAAAAGGTTTTCCTGGGGTCCGATCGATGGCGACATGAAGAACCCGCGAGTCGAAAACATCCCGATGCCCACAGAATGGTTCGCAATCGACTTTGACGATAGCGAATGGCCGAACGCAAAAGAGTTCACCGAAGAAGAAGTCGGGCCGAAGGAGCCATTTTTTGAGCATGACTTCAAGGGTGCCAAGTTCATTTGGTCCGGCGACGTGAAGCTCGATAATCTCGTCCTGTTTCGAACCGTTGTGCAGGCACCGCCCGACGGGAAAGACCGTCTTGACTTTCGCGGGCTAAACGACGTCGTGCCGCAAGGTGGCCGACGGCGAGGCGGGCCACGAAGGCGATAGCGTGGAAAAGGATTCACGCAACGGCGCGAAATAGCAAAGGTTTCGTGCTCAGGGTTTCTTGTCTTTGCACGATGTCGATCCGTCAACACAATCAAATAGGAATACGAATCATGAATCCGTTCATCATCACGCTTGGATTGGCCGTGGCAATGCCTGTGCTGACGTTTGCTCACGAAGGACATTCACAGGCACCTTCCGATCAGACGCAGCAGAACATCGTTCGGCTTAACACCCAACCGCCCAAAATTCAGTTCGTCGTGCAACGGCAACCGGCGGATGTACAGCAGCCAGAGTTGGCAAAGGTGTTCGAGCCATTCAAGAATACGGTTGACGTTCGGTGGGATCGTGACTTTTTGTTCGTTGAATCGACCGGCATGCCCGACCATCCCATGATGATCGGCATCACCGCATGGCAACAACAAGTTCCGCTGCCTCAATCGTACACGGGCAACAACGCGTGGCGAATTCCGCTGCACCCGGTTCCCGCGAAAAAACCGATGTCGACCAAGGAACATTTCTTTCGTGGCGCAATCGCATTGGCCGTCAACGGTGTCCCGATCTTCAATCCGATCAAGAACGATGGCAGAACGGACACACTGAAGGCGGGTGAACTGGACCAGTGGGGCGGACATTGTGGTCGGGCTGACGATTACCACTACCACATCGCTCCTGTGCATTTGGAAGCGATCGTCGGTGCGGGAAATCCAGTCGCCGTGGCGCTCGATGGTTACCCGATCTACGGCTATAACGATCCAAACGGAAAGCCGCCAACGGATCTCGATTGGTTGAATGGCCATCAAGGTCCGGACGGACAGTACCACTATCACGCGACGAGAACTTTTCCTTACTTGAACGGTGGTTTCTACGGCGAAGTTGTCGAGTTGAACGGGCAGGTGGATCCGCAACCACGGGCGCAAGGTGTTCGGCCGTCGCTGCCTGGATTGAAAGGCGCAAAAATCGTTGGCTTCGAGAGACCATCCCCAGGCAGCTTTGTTGTGCGTTACGACGTGTTTGGCGATCCGAGATCGGTCCAGTACACGGTCACAGAAGATGGATCCGCGACGTTCAATTTTGTTTCCGCGCAGGCAAACAAGACCGAGAACTATACGCGGCGCCAAGGTGGTCGCGACGTCCGCGACAGACGGCCCGGTGGAGATCCGATCGTCGCCGCGTTGGATGCAAACGGCGACGGCAAGATCGACCAGGAAGAAATTCGTGCCGCGGCCACGTCACTGCGCAGGCTCGATGCCAACGGGGATGGCCAGATTAGGGCGGATGAACTTCGCGGCGCTGGTGACCAGCGGCGAGGTGGTGACGGTGGTGGATTTCGCGACGGTGGACCTCGTAATCAGGCTGGCGGTCCACGTCGATCACCACCCGATGATGGACCTCGTCAGCCATGGATTCTGGTACATGCCGATGAAATCGATCTGAACAAAGATGAAATCATCAGCCATGGCGAAATCGTGGGCGAAGCGACGACGGCGTTCGCGGGTTATGACGCGAACGACGATGGCCGGTTAAGCCAAAACGAATTGGATCGGCACGGTGGGTCACGCAGTGCGATGGCCGGATTCCTAAAAGGGCACTCTCAAGAAATCGATCGCAATAACGATGGCATCGTGAGCCGAGCCGAAGCGGTGGGAAACGCTGAAAGAATGTTCGCCAAGATCGATACCAATGGTGACGGTAACATCACACAAGATGAGATGGAGGCCGGGCGGCGAAAGTAGACGACCGAGAATAGACAATTCGATTGCTCGTCAAGAAAGTCGGAGACAGTAACGGGCGGAGACGGAAACTGGCGGAGACAGTAACTGGCCCGGTGGCGCCTCCCCCGCGAGCATCCGTCACAATTATGAATTCGCACGTCTGATAGGTACGTCTGATAGGTACGTCCGGCCGCTTAAGCATTGCGGCTCATATTGATGGGACCGTTCCTGATTTAATGCAACACGCGAATCGCTCTCGCGTGTCTGGCGGAGTCTCGATCAGCGATGACGATCCGAGTTCGGGATGCCTGCGCCAACCCGGTTCCGTCACGCCCCTGGTGCCGATTCAATCAGAGGGAAACAGGACAAACGCGTGTGAGTTGACTGCGTTGTTCGGTATCGAAACGGCGCGATCGAAACGGCGCGGTGCAAGAAAATCCACATGAATTCCTGCTGCTTTGCGAAGAAATGATTTCGATGTTTGCTCGTTACATTCCGCTACGGTTTCCGTCCTATTTGAAATGAGGCAAGTCATTGCGACCACTGCTCCTTTTCTAGGTCCCCGGAAACCTCAGGTAGTGTGATGAGAATGTTTTGGCAAGGTTGGGGTGCACGTTCTAAGTCGTCTCGTCAATCTGATCGAAAGCGAAAGTCGCTTCGACGGCGTCTGCGATCGGAGTCCTTGGAGACACGCAAACTGCTTGCCGCCAATCTCTTCCACAATGAGGTGTTGCCAGAAGACGTCAATGACGACGGCCAAATCACGGCCTTGGATGCCGTGACCGTTATCAACCAAATGAGTCGTCAGTCTTTCGGTGATCAAGCAAGCATCAATGCGGACGTTCGTGGAACCGGTCGCATGACCGATGTGAATAACGATGGGCGCGAAACAGCCCTTGATGCGTTGATGATCATCAATCGACTCAGTCGGGATTCGTTTCGTGGTCCCGAACAAAACGACGGACACGCCAATCCGACGATTCCGAGTGATGACGCCGCCGACGAAGTGGACGAAGACTCCACCCTCGATTCCGGTGCAGACACTTCGGGCGATGATGGCGTCGAGGACACCGATACCTCCGACGTGGCAACTTCCGCCGAAAGCAATGACGTTGTGTTGCAGTGGAATGATTTGTTCGGAGACATACTTTCCGATAGCACCGAGAATCAGAACCCAGGCTATGCCTCGCGATCGATGGCGATTCTGAATTTGGCCATCTACGACGCGGTTGCAATCGCCTCGGGTCATTCCGAGGAAACCTTCTATGAATACGATGCCGGAATCACCGATTTGTCGTCCGGCACCGGTGCCGAGGTCGCCGCAACCAGCGCGGCCTATACCGTTCTAAGCGATCTCTATCCTGATCAGCAGGCACGGCTGGACGCGTTTTTAGAGGACTCACTCGCGAATCTCTCTTTCGATGGTGACGTTACGGAAAGTCTGGCGCTTGGCGAACAGGTCGGACTCTCGATTCTAGCCACGCGAGCGGATGACGGATCCGACGTGGTCGGTGAGTACACCTACACCGATGAGGTGGGTTACTTTCAACCCGATCCCCTGAATCCCGATGTTCCTGCATGGGGACCGGAATGGGGCAACGTCGAGACCTTCGCGATTTCGTCGGTTGACGAATTTTCGCCTGATACAACACCAGCTTTAACGAGTGAAGAATACGCCGCTTCGTACAACGAAGTCGTCGCGTTGGGTTCCGTTGACAGTACCGAGCGCACTGCCGAGCAAACCGAAGCCGGCATCTTTTGGGCGTATGATCGCGAAGGTCTCGGGACGCCACTTTCCATCTACAGTGATGTGTTGGAAACCATCGCGGTTCAGGAGGGCAATTCCTTTGAAGAGAACGTACAGCTCTTTGCCCAGGCGTCGGTTGCCATGGCGGATGCCGCGGTGGTCGCTTGGGATACGAAGTTTAGTGAAGAGTTCTGGCGGCCCGTTACGGCCATTCAGCAAGGCGATAGCGATGGCAACGCTTTGACCGATGGGGGCGAGGGTTGGACCGCCTTGGGAGCACCCGATGGCGGTGACGATATAGTCGGATTCACGCCGCAGTTCCCGACTTACATTTCTGGTCATGCGACGTTCGGTGGTGCGTTGTTCGGAACCTTGCAAGAGTTTTACGGCACCGATGACATCTCCTTTGACCTGACGTCCGAAGAGTTGGAAATTTTGCTGGAAGACCTCGATTTACAGGAAGCCTACGGACTGGACCTCGACGACGCGACTCGTTCGTTTGACTCACTAAGTGAGGCGATGGCCGAAAACGGTCGTAGTCGTGTTTACCTCGGCATTCACTTCGACTTTGATGACCTTGTCGGTCAAGAAGTCGGGCAGGCTGTTGCCGCCGCGGTTTCATCAGAATTCGCAGCGTCCTCCAATGCGTCGGAAGACTCATTCCAAATCAGCGGAACGGTCGTGGACGTGTCAGGCGTTGGTAACGATCACGAGATCATGCAAAGCATGGGGATGGGGTCGCAGGAATCACGCCCCATGGGACTTTCGGATTTTGGCTCGGCAAGCCTTTTCAGTGATGCGGACTTGACTCGATTGGCCCGCGATCAAGTCAACCGCCAAGACGCCAACCTGGCAAGCAACCCCGTTGAACCGTCTCAAGATCGCATGAACAACGGCAATCGCACAGGCAATCGTCAAGGCGAACTTGACGGTGCTGAAGGTGTCACGGTCGAGCTGCTTGACAGCGAAGGCACCCTGATTGAACAAGCGGTGACCGACGCTCGAGGTCGATACACATTTGATTCGATCCTTGATATCGGAACGTACCAAATCCAGATTGCTCAGTCCGATCTGTGGATGGTTGTTGGTACCGATCTTCGAGAAGTCTTGGTTTCTGAAGATCATGTAGACTTCGATCGCATCAATTTCCATGTCAGTCTGGTTTAGTTCAAACGGATTCGACGAGTCACTTTGCCGTTGGCGTGCTGACCGTGGGCATCGCGCTCAACGTTGATAAACCGGACGAGGCATCCAAAAAGGATCAACTGGCTGTCGGCTCGGCGGATCGCGATTTGTTCAGCAGCTTTGTCCGCTGCAAAGCCCAGTACGCGGCCAAGAAATAGACGATCGTGAAGACAAAGCCCCAGGTGTAGAAATTCGCGACGTTGCTTTCGTAAGTGGGCATGTCAGGGCTGCCAAACATGACGACCAACGCCAAGATCAACGTGAACGCGAGTGCCAACCAGGCAACCACGCGCAAGACCTTGTGGAAAGCAGAGTCGTCTTTCACGGGATCGCCTTCGATCAGAGCTTGTTGAGCCTGATATTTTTTGATCGCCAAGTTTCGTTCCTCTTCAGCCGTTTCTTCCGCCGGATAACTTTCCCGGGCGCCATAGCGACTGGCCAAGACGGTATAGAGCACGATTGTGAACGCCCAGGTTGGCAAGAAGAGGTAAAAGAACGACATGACTTGCAAGTAGTTCAACCCAAAACCGAATACAAGTCCGATAGCCCAAGCGGCGACTGCAGGCGTGCTGTGAGTCAGACCCCGGTATTTTGCCCAGTACCTAGTGAACGAGATGCGTGGAAAGATGACGTGTTCGGCAAACACGATCGCACCGACGGGAACGACCAAGAGCCCCGCGTAGGTTAACAACGGCAGGATCTGTTTATAGACGAATGGAAAGCATGCGATGATCACCGTCACCACGCCAACGGTAAAGGTGACTTGTTTTCGCGAATGGTGATGGAAAATCGCCTGAGCTGCCAGACCGGCGCGGTACAGATTGGCATTGGCCGTTGTCCATCCGGCGATGATCACAATCACATAGCCAGACAATCCCAGGGCTCGGTACGCGACATCGCCTGGGTCGAGTTCGACGATGGTCGATTTCAGTAATACGGCTGTCCCCGCACCCATGATGCCTGCGGCGATCCAGGCGATGTAATGTCCAAACAGCATGCCGGCACTGGTGCACAAGCCATAGATCGATCGTCTTGCGTAACGCAGCAATGCCATGTCGATCAATCCAAAGTGAGTGATCGTGTTGGCCGCCCATGCAAACCCGATCACTTCCCACAAGCCGATGCCGGGTTTGCCATTGCTGTTGATTCCAGTCCAGATCGATTGATCGCCAATCGCGACGAAGTCCGAAAATCCGGTCAGCCAAGTCCTTCCGAGCACGGACTGGGCGAGCGCAGGAAACAATGCCAATGCGCCGCTAACAAACATCACGACCAACCATGGGCCACAGATTCCTGAAAATTCTGCGACGGCGTTGAATCCGTACATCGCCACCAGCACGACGATCATGCCCACACCGAGGACGACCAGTACGAACAAGGCATCGGTGGGATACCACTGCAATTGCGCAGGAATATCGAACAGCAATCGAACGGCCGTGCAAGAAACCGTGATCATGGCCGCCGATATCACGGTAAAGATCAGCACGTTAGCCCAGTTGTACAGATCGCTCATCGAATCGCCCGCGATCTTGTGCAGGTAGGTATAGAGACTCAATCGAGTCTGAACCGCGATGGGTGTGGTGATGAGCGTCCAACTAAGGATGGCCAGAATGTTGCCGATCAGCAGCCCGACCAGGATATCCATGGTCGTCGCCCCCAAGGCCACGAACGTCGCGCCGATCACAAATTCCGTCGCCGCGACATGTTCGCCCGCATAGAGTCCCGCAAAGTGTGTCCAGCCGTGCAATTTGTGCTCGGGAATTGGCAGCTGCTCGGATTCTATTTCCGCAATCCGATACGGGTCGGCTGGGTTTGGCATTCAGGATAGACGTGGTTGTTTGTGGACAGCGTCCAATGCGATGGTCGCTGATGATTCAGGGCATTTAACGATGCGATGCGAATCGGAACAATTTGCGAATCATGCGATCAGTGCGTGCGGCGGATCGGTGGCGATGCATCGCGGTTAAAATGGAACGCTTTGACGAGATTGAACGAGGGCGTGACGGTAAAGCTCAGTGGTGATTCGAGAATGGTTGTTCAAGCGTGGTTATTCGAAGACCTGCAATACCCTTTTCAGCGGCATTACCCGAAAAAGACCCATGCGGTAATCGCCAATGAGCGTTGAATCCAAACGAACATAAGCGAACGCGATGAGGGTATGAACGAGATGCTTGGCGGGTCCATGACGGGCATCGACGGCCTTCAAACGGCCACTCGATTGCACCATGATCATCATCGGCGCAAAGTTTCGAGATCGCTTTAATATACTGGCAAACACTTCGCGGCGAGTGGTCAGGCAGGACGTAGCGTCCGAGCCGATCCCGCGACTTGCGGTCAAGCACTGCGCTGACCCTTGGGCCTCAGGAACATCGCCACGCCGGATTGCTCGATTCGCGCGATGCGTCCTGTTTTTCCATCAAGCGGATTGTTTCCTGAGTTTGACGCCGGCGAGCGTACGCGTTGGCGACCTCTTCCCTTTTTAACGATCGCTCGTATTTCCGGTTTCCAAAGTGAGAGCCCACGCCAAGGTTCCTGTGGATCCACTTGCAGCCACACCACGGGGGCACTTTCATTGAAGTGCGGGCTGAGACTTGGTCGCAGCCGAGTGCGTCCGGCCAGCGACGGAAGTTCATCCCAGAATGGAAGTTCATCCCCGAATCACGGGCGACACTAATCTGCCGCGGATTCAAAAAAAAACAGGCTGCGGAGAGCCAAAGAAAAAGGACCCAGGGCCAATGACCCTAAGTCCTTTGCTCGTCTTGAGTACCGAAGGTGGGACTCGAACCCACATGAGGTTGCCCTCACCGGATTTTGAATCCGGCGCGTCTGCCAATTCCGCCACTTCGGCTTTTTTCTCTTAAGCGAAGGCATAGTATGCCGACTTCGGCTCGAGCGGACAAGCCACGAGACTTGCCCGTTATCGGAGCCGGCTGGGGGCGGGCCGTCCGCCCATTTATAGGTCTGCCAATAACCTAAATAGCTGGTCGATGATGGCATCGACGGCGTGGTTTTCACGCAAAAATGCGATGGCATGATCACGGTCATAGACGCGTTGACCGCTGAAGAGTTCGCCAATCACCGCAGCAGCCGCGTCCAGATCGTGTCCCGTGTGAAATCCCGCACCGCTGCGAGCAAGATAGCCGTCGAAATCATCCAGCGACACGATGGGCTTGCCCGCCGCAGTCGCCTGCAGCAACACATTGGGAAAGCCTTCGTAGGCGGCCGAGCCGGTGGACAGAAACAACCGACACTCGCCCATCGCTTTCGGCATATCATCGTTGCCAACGTAGTCGCCGATGGTCACGTTCGGCGGACAGTCTTGACGCAGCCGACGTTCGATTTCCGGATCCGATCGATTGATGATCATGTGAAAAGGAATCTCAGGACATTTTTCAGCGATATCCATTGCCAATTGCGGTCGCTTGTGAAAGTCGTCGTAGCGACCAATCCAAAGCACATGGTCGCCTTGCTGGGTCGCGGAGCTTGACCAGCGATCGAGATCAATCGCATTGCGGACGAGCACCCCTTCACGGTCAAAATTCTGTTGCAGCAATCGCATCTGATCTTGCGTTTGACAAACAATTCGGTCGGCGTGCTGAATTGCAAACAAACAATCGTCCGAGCGTTCGCCATAGCGACTCTTGAACGCGGGGTTTGATGCATAGCGAGCATCGAGGTCGGCGTTGGATTGAATCATCAGAATACTGGGGCGTTGCTGGCGCTTGGCGGTGGCAACCACGCGCGCACTTTCACCGCTGACACCCATGGCGATCCAAATGTCGGGTTGATGAGACGAAAGACGCGGATCAGGTTGACGTGGCGGAGGATCGGGCCGGCGCCGGAACCGGGTCAATGCCAAGTACGGAATCTGCCACAGCAGTCTCGGATGTACTTTTTTGATCGCACCGGCCATTCCCGATTCGAAAACACCAGACACGTCACGTCGAACGCTTTCTCGCGGATCGACGTCGATGACCAAGTCGACTTGGTCAACCCGCTGATTTTGGACGGCTTTGTCGGCACGAACGAACAGCGAACACCTTGTCGATTTTCGACGCGCGAAACCTCTGGCCAGCAACCACGCAGCCGTTTCCAGTCCGCCGACATTGCGGCCGGCTTTTGGAATCGCCGCTGGCAGTGCTTGCCACGCGACGATCGCGAGATCCAGCGGCGGATCGGGTTGCCGGGCGAACGATTGCGGGTCAGACAAAGGTCGAGAATCCTGTGAAGTTCAATTGCGTGTCTCGCTAGTGTAACTTGACGATCCTGTTTTCTGGCATGCGGGGACGTTGCGCCCGATTTCGATACGCGAATCAAAACGAGACCGATGGCCGAATTGCTTCCCACCATTTCTGACTGTGGCGGATGCGGTGTGTGCTGTCTTCACATGGGGTACCCGCCGTTTATCGGTGCTGACGGAGTGGGCGAGCCCGAAACACATTGGCGAGAAATGCCGATGACGCTGAAGCAAGAATTGCAAAAGTACATCGATGCCTACCCTGTTCCCGATGACGAACTTGACGGTCCGTGCTGTTGGTACGACGCCACGACGCGATTGTGTAAGCATCACGCGCACCGGCCCAACGTCTGTCGCGACTTTCGCGTCGGAAGCCAAGTGTGCCGTCAGTGGCGCGATCATTACCGCGAAGACATCGCGGAAAACCAATTTCCTGAAAACTAATCCACTTTCTTTTGGATCGGGACGTATGGGTAAGAACTACTTTCCCAGGAAGTCGGGTTCCGCCACGACATCCGGCGGCGCAGCTTCGTTAGGATTGTGCCGGGCGTCAGGTGTCGGCCCCATTCGTTTCCGTCATTTGAAGGAACTGTTCCATGAGAATTGCGATCGTCACTTTATTTGCGGCCATCATGTCACAGGCCTGCCTCGCCGAAGATTGGTCAAGTTTTCGTGGATCCAACGGAAACGGATTCGCAACAGAGAGCACATTGCCGCAGCAGTGGAGCGAAAATGAAGGCGTCCGATGGAGCGTTGACTTGCCGCGGGGAGGCAACGGCAGTCCCATTGTCGTTGGCGATCGAGTGTTGGTGACAAGTGCCGAAGACGACGAAGGACACCAGCGCACACTGCTTTGTCTGGATGCAAAATCCGGCGATACGATGTGGAACCGCACCGTGTCGATCGAGGAAAAGATGCCGACGCATAAGACCAATCCCTATGCCGGAACGACGCCAGCCAGCAACGGCGACGTCGTCGTCGTGTGGCATGGCAGCGCTGGATTGCACGCCTATGACATGGACGGCCAGCCATTGTGGTCGGCGGATCTGGGCACTTACCGGCATCTTTGGGGTTACGGCACCAGTCCGGTTATTGTCGGCGACCGTGTCGTCTTACACACGGGCCCGGGTGAAAACGTTTATGTCGTCGCGTTTGACATTCGTTCGGGGAAAGAACTTTGGCGGCATGAAGAACCCGTTGACGGTGACGGCGAGCGAAACAGCGAGGGCAAGTACATGGGGTCTTGGTCGACACCCGTGATCATTCAAAGAAAAGACAAGCACATCGCCGTGTGCGCGATGTCGACTCGAGTTTGTGGATTGGATACCGCAAGCGGTGAACTGCTTTGGTTCTGTGAAGGGTTGTCGGGTCCGAAAGGTGATCTGGCTTACAGTTCGCCGATGATCGAAGACGACTTGTGCGTCGTGGCGGGTGGGTTTCAAGGACCATCAATCGGTTTTCGATTGCCCGCAACGGTTGAGCCTGTTGGGAATATCACATCGCAATCTCGATTGTGGCGCAACGAACGAAATCCGCAAAGCATCGGTACCGGTTTGCTGCACGGCGGATACGTTTATCGGCCCGGCGCGGGCCCCAATTTGATCGAATGCATCCGAGCGGATTCCGGCGAAATCGTTTGGCAAGAGCGAGTGGGGTCGAAAGCGTTTTGGGGATCGATGGTTTTCGACGGCACGCACGCGATGGTCACCAATCAGGCCGGGACAACGATCCTCTTTAGGCCATCGCCCAAACAGTTCGATAAGGTCGCCGAGAATCCGTTAGGCGATACCTGTAACGCCACGCCGGCTGTAAAAGACGATACGATCTACATTCGCACGTACAAGAAACTATGGTGCGTCGATGGTGCATAGCGGCTTAGCTTGGTCAATTTCTTGACCCTTTATGAGGTGGCGTTTAGACTCCGCCCCACCGTCGGCCCGTGTTGTCGCAGAAGTTTAGTGTTGCCCGCAGAAATTGGAATTTAACTTGCTTGATTTGAATCTTTCCTCTGTCGTCGGGCTAATTGGCCAAGCAGATAGCGAGTTGGTCGAGACGGCGCCGCCGGTTGCCGCATTAATCGCCCTGTTGGTCTTTGGTATCGCGTTGCTGTTGGTGTTGATTCTGCGGTTCAAGCTGCAAGCGTTTTTGTCGCTGATCATCGTTTCGGTATTGGTGGCGGCTTCATCGCGGTTGGTCAACGACGACGCGGTACCGCTAAGTCAGGTCGCCGGAACGATTGTCGACAGCATGGGAGGCGCGCTGGGATTCATTGCGACCATCATTGGAATCGGCGCGATTTTTGGCGCGGTTCTGGAACATTCCGGTGGGACACAGGCACTTGCGAATTCTTTGGTTCAGATCTTTGGTGCCAAGCGGGCTCAGTGGGCGATGCTTGTCACCGGTTTCATTATTTCAATTCCAGTGTTCCTAGATGTTGCATTGGTGATTTTAGCGCCACTGTTGTTCGCACTTGCGCGAGACACGAAGAAGCCGTACCTGTTGTACGGCTTGCCGCTGGTTGCCGGGATGGGCGTGACCCATGGTTTCGTTCCGCCAACGCCGGGACCGGTCGCAGTGGCGTACATTTTGGGCGTGAACTTGGGCTGGGTCATCTTGTTCGGGGTGATGGTCGGGTTTCCGACAGCGATCATCGCGGGGCCGTGGTTGTGTACCAAGCTGGCTTCGCGAGTCGATTTGCCGCTTCCGGAACTGGAGACTGAGTTCGACGCCAGTGATGTGAACTTGCCCAGCTTTCGTCAGATTTTGATCTTGATCGGATTACCAATCGGGCTGATCTTGTCCAACACGATTGTCGAGCAAATGAATGCGGCCGCCTTGCCGGAAGGTTTGTCGACGAGCGAACGCAAAATACAACTCGCTGGCGTATTGGCCGAAGCGCCGATGTGGGAGCAGTTCATTCTGTTCATCGGTCACCCGGTGATTGCGTTGTTGTTGTCCACACTGTTAGCGTTGCATTTCCTGGGAACACGCCGCGGGGTTGACCGAGAAACCTTATTGGAAATTTCGACCAAGGCGCTGGGGCCGGCCGGGATCATTATCTTGATCACAGGTGCCGGTGGTGTATTCAAGGGCGTGTTGGCGGCAACGGGAATCACCGGTGCCTTGGAAACCGCCTTTAGCGATGTCGGAATCCCTGTGCTGGTGCTCGCCTGGGTATTCGCCACGCTGATTCGCGTTGCGCAAGGTTCGGCAACGGTCGCCATGCTGACGGCGGCAGGATTGATGGTTGGATTCGTTGACGGGTTGAGCCAACCGCAATTGGCACTGGTGACGATCGCGATCGCCGCCGGTGCGACGGGATTCTCGCACGTCAATGATTCCGGGTTTTGGATGATCTCTCGGTATTTTCGGATGACCGAAGCTCAGACATTACAGACGTGGAGCGTGATTTCGACGGTGATATCACTCGTCGGTTTTGGCTTGGCATCCGTGATTTGGATGTTCGTCTAGCGTCTGATCGCTTTACGACTTGATGGTCGCCAATACTTGGCCGGTCGCGACTTGATCGCCGACGCTAATCCGGACTTCTTCGACCGTTCCGTTGACCGGTGAAGCGACTTCCATTTCCATCTTCATCGCTTCGAGAATCAAAATCGGCTCGCCTTCGCGGACCGATTCGCCGACGCTGACCAATTGCTTGAACACCGCGCCAGGCATTTGCGAGGTGACTTCGGTGACGGCGCCGTTGGACGATGTGGCAGCGGTCGCGGTTGGCTTGCCGCCTGAGTCCGGTTGGATTTCGACGCGATAGACTTTGCCATCGACCGTGACCATGTTGCCTTCAAAGGCCATGAAGATATCTTCGCCGTTGACCGAGACGGTGTACTCGGCAGGCATGCCGGCGGTTGCAGGCCCGGTTGCATCTGCAGCGCTGGCGGCCGACTTGTCGATTTTGCGAACACCGATTTCGGCATCGCCCTTGAGGAATTTGATTCCCTTTTCTTTGCAAGCGGCCGCGATGAAAATATTCTCATCGGTGACCGGCAAGCCTTCCGATTCCAGCACCGCTTTGGCTGCATCGATGCCTTTGTTTGGATCGGCGTCGTTCAATTCCAAAACGGGACGCGTTGTCGGTTCCAGTTCCAGCTGTGTGCGGGCGAGTTCGACGATTTCCGGATCGGGGGCGACGGGCGTCTTGCCAAAGTAGCCCAGTACCATCTTGCCGTACGGTTCGGCCACCTTTTTCCATGGGCCGAACATGACGTTGTTGAACGCCTGTTGAAAATAGAACTGCGAGACGGGGGTGACCGAGGTGCCATAGCCGCCTTTGCGAACCACATCGCTCATCGCTTGGATGATTTCGGGATACTTTTCCATGATGCCGTTGTCACGCAGCATTTGCGTGTTGGCGGTTAACGCGCCACCGGGCATCGGGCTCCAAGGAATCAGCGGTTCGACGGCGGTTGCTTCCGGAGGCAGGAAGTAGTCACTCATGCAGTCTTTGAAGACTTCTTCTGCCTGTCGAACCTTTTCAATGTCGATGTCTAGTTCGTATTCGGTGCCGCGCAGTGCGTGCCACATCACCAAGATGTCCGGTTGGCATGTGCCGCCGGAACACGGTGCCATCGACAGGTCGATTGCATCGGCCCCGGCATCGATTGCGGCCTTATTGGCCAGCACACTGACACCGGCTGTTTCGTGAGTGTGAAAATGAATGAAGGTATCCGCCGGCAACATTTTTCGCGCCGCGCGAATCGTTTCGTAAACCTTTGACGGGACGGCCGTGCCCGAGGCGTCTTTAAAACAAACCGCGTCGAAAGGGATGTCGGCGTCCAGAATTTGCTGAAGTGTTTTTGAATAGAACGCCGCGTCGTGCGCGCCTTCGCAGCCCGGCGGCAATTCCATCAGTGTCACACAGACTTGGTGTTTCAGTCCGGCGTCGACAATGCATTGACCGCTGTAGACCAGGTTGTTGACATCGTTCAAGGCGTCAAAGTTGCGAATGGTCGTCATGCCGTGTTTCTTGAACAAATCGGCGTGCAGTTTGACGATATCGCTGGACTGCGAGTCGAGACCGACGACGTTCACGCCGCGGGCGAGCGTTTGCAGATTCGCATCCGGACCGGCAGCCTCGCGAAACGAGTCCATCATGTCGAATGCGTCTTCGTTGCAGTAAAAGTACAACGATTGAAAGCGCGCACCTCCGCCGGCTTCGAACCAGCGGATACCGGCATCACGAGCCGCTTCGACGGCGGGCAGAAAATCCTTGGTAAAGACACGAGCACCGAAGACGGATTGAAATCCGTCCCGAAACGCGGTGCACATGAACTTGACTTTCTTTTTCGACACTGTTGCTTTCCTAAAGGAATGTCTCGTTGATGATTATGTGAGCACCGACCACAACACGCCTGCGGCGATCGCCGATCCGATCACGCCGGCAACGTTGGGCGCCATCGCGTGCATCAATAAAAAGTTGTGAGGGTCTTCTTGTTGTCCGACCATTTGCACGACGCGGGCCGAGTCGGGCACGGCGGAGACGCCGGCGGCACCGACCAGCGGGTTGATCTTGTCGGTCAAAAACAAATTCATGAATTTGGCGAACAGCAGTCCGCCCGCCGTCGCGATCGCGAACGATAGTGCCCCGAGTCCAAAGATCAACATCGACTGAGGCCGTAAGAATGTGTCTGCCTGCGTACTGGCGCCCACCGAAAATCCCAGCAAGATCGTAACGATATCGATCATCGCGGTTCGCGCCGAATTGGCCAGCCGCTCGGTGACCAAACTTTCCTTTAACAGATTGCCAAAGAACAGCATGCCCAACAGGACGATCGCACCTGGCGCGATCATGGTCGAAATCAGAAACGCTGCGATGGGAAAGATCATCTTTTCTCGCTTCGAAACCTTTCGCGGGGGCTTCATGCGAATCAAGCGTTCTTCGCGAGTCGTCAATAGTTTCATGATCGGCGGCTGGATCACCGGCACCAAGGCCATGTACGAGTAGGCCGCGATGGCGATGGCACCAAGCAAGTGTGGTGCAAGCTTGGCGGATAGGAAAATTGCGGTCGGTCCATCGGCACCACCAATGATTCCGATCGCGCCGGCCTCGGACATGTCAAAGTTCAGGTAGATCGCGCCAAGAAACGTGATGAACACTCCGACCTGAGCCGCGGCGCCCAGCAAGACAAGTTTGGGATTGGACAACATCGTCGAGAAATCGGTCATCGCGCCGATGCCCAAGAAAATCAAAGGCGGGTACAAGCCCTGACTGACGCCGAAATAGATATAGCTAAGCACGCTGCCTGGGATGTATTCGACGATGCCGTCCTTGAGTATCCACTGGTGCGTGTCGTAGACACTAAGCGACATGCCTGCGATGACCGGAATATTGCCGACGACGGCACCCATTCCGATTGGAACCAGCAACAGCGGTTCATAGTCTTTGACAATCGCAAGCGATATGAAAATGATCCCGATCAGGATCATCACCGTATTGCCAACGGTAATCGACGTGAAGCCCGTCGTCTGTAAGAACTCGAAGAGGATATCCATCAGTGTCTTTTAAAATCCGCTCTTGTCGTCGATTCCGGTTTGATCAGTTCTTGCCAGTCGCCTGCGGATCATGCTGCAGTTGTTTCTGAAACTCACAGTGCAGCACATATCCGATCGCAGCGAGGACAGCATCGTTGTCGGGGACCAAGCTTTCAGGATGTGACTTTTTCGCGTGTGGCTCTTCGACTTCCGGCCAGAAGCGTGCCACGACGTTAAGCATGTGAGGAAGCGCTGCAATGAACAGGCTGATCAGCGTCAGAGCGACTGCGACGATCGCCATTCCAGCCAGGGCGATCGAGACGCCTTGGCCGATCGCTGAACCCATCGGCACCGACACCGAATCGATTGGCACAGAAGGTTGTAAAGCGGCGGCCTGGATAGCAGCAATCGCGGTGGAAAACGTCATTACGGCGTGTGGTTGGGGTGGCGAGACGGCTGCGGCAACCGATTAAGGGGCCGTATTGTAACCACGGCGTTGATCGGCCTTGTTGGCTGAGACGAATTGCCACAACCAAGCCAGGGTCAGAGGACCAGTAGTGTACGCCATGTTCGTCGCGCGATGTCCAGCGACCGACCCGGCGAGAGACTCGCAGTGTGCAAGTGAATCGCGTGAAAGTGGGTATCGGTTGCCGGCGGGGGGATCATCCAGGCCGAAATGGGCGAAGAACCGAGGAATTATCGGGCTGCCAACGCCGCGTTTCTATCGCCGCCGCGGGCGGTTGCCAGGAGTCAAACGAGAGCGGTCGCGTGCCGGCAGCGATACGCCAATCGTCGGGATGTCATCAACCGACGGCTCAATAATGGGTGTCGTTGGCAGCGTTGGCAGTACCGGATCGATGGGGGGCGTAGGGACCGTCGGTGTCGTGGGCGTGATCGGAACCGTGGGCGTGACCGGGTCGGTAGGCGTGATTGGATCCGTGGGCGTGACCGGATCCGTGGGCGTGACCGGATCCGTGGGCGTGACCGGGTCGGTGGGCGTGACCGGGTCGGTGGGTGTAGCCGGGTCGGTGGGTGTAGCCGGATCGGTAGGCGTTGTTGGATCGGTAGGCGTTGTTGGATCCGTGGGCGTGACCGGATCGGTAGGCGTTGTTGGGTCCGTAGGCGCAGCCGGATCGGTAGGCGTTGTTGGGTCGGTAGGCGTGACCGGGTCGGTGGGCGTTGCCGGGTCAGTGGGCGTTGCCGGGTCAGTGGGCGTTGCCGGGTCAGTGGGCGCAGCCGGGTCGGTGGGCGGAGTCAGTGGCGGCAGGTCGAGCTGTTCCAAGAGCTCGTTCAGTAGCGCGGTCAGCAACTCAATCAGTGTTTGCAAGAAGGGGAACGGACGGTACCCGTCGCCGCCAGCGTCGCCACCTCCCTGACCTGTTGGCGATGAGGGGCATTGGCCACTGTCGGTGGTCGGCGGATCCGTCGTCGGATCGGGGTCGACCGGCGTGGTTGCGACCACCAAATCGATCCAGTCCGCAAATGCATCCACGCGAGTGTTGAACGCAAAATCGCCCAAGCTTGAGTCATCGTTGGTTCCGCCAGAGGTAATCGAGGCGACGAACAGGTCGCCGTCGATATCGATGTACCCCGGCCCACCCGAGTCGCCGGCGGCGGTGTTGGTTTCGCTGGCGTCGTCAAAGGTCCAATTGACCAGCGTGTCGGTGACCTCGTCGACCGTGGTGATGCCAACACGTTTGATGCCGAACGTGCCATCACTGCCTCCGTCGGCCGTGCCCGTGCCACCGAATCCAACGATGAACAACAGGTCGCCAACAATCGGCGCATCGCGAAAGACATCCGAGGGCGTCACGTTGCTAACCGTTTCGCTAAGCCGCAGGATAGCAACGTCGTTCTCCAACGAACGTGGGTTGTAATCGGGGTGAACGAAAATCTCAGCAGTCAGGTAGAGTTCGCCATCGAGTTCAAACGTACCGCTTGTTTGGTCCTCAATCGCTTCGGCACAGTGAGCCGCGGTCAACACATGATTTGGTCCGATCAGTGTTCCGGTACAGAAACCTCCCCGCTCGATACTGCCGACGATGCCAACCGATTCGTAGTCGGAGGTCTCTTCGCCGAGCAGAATGCGAGGAACAACGGTTTGCGCGGATGCTTGACGAACGTGTTGCGCGGGCGCGGTGAAGCACAACAGCAGGGTCAAACCGCAACATGCGAGTCGGGGTCGGTTGCAATGCTGGCCGATCACGCCACAGAGAGAGGGTCGACGAAACATGGTCAGAGGACTCCGCGTCGAAAAGAGAATTCGGAACGATTAAGAAAAGTTGTGCACGAAAGGCCAAGTCGCCGAGTTCGACCGATTCAAACGGATCGGTAAACATCGCGCCCGTTCAGCCCGGATTGCTTTGACGTTAACCGTGCGGAGCGGACGCAGGTTTCGCGGTATCTTAGAAAATGATCAAACGCCCACCGAAAGTCAGAATGGGCGGTTTGGGTGCAATTGGCCGACCGGTAAGAATGGGCAGATGATCGCCCGGCGGGTATTTCGGCTAGGGCTTTGCAACGTCCCTGGAACGTTTTCGTTCGGACAAGTGTTTTTCGACGATTTCGATGGGAATCGGAATTCCTCTCAGCACGCCTTCGATGACGCATTCACCGTCGACCACGCCCTGGAAACCGGCGACGATCATACGGCCACGGCGAGCTTTTTGCAGTTGGACCATCACGAACAGGCGGTCACCTGGAGTGACAACGCCTCGAAACCGCACGTCATCGACACCGCCGAACCCGACCATCGACGCGCCCAACATATCATGGCGCTGTGAAAAGAAACTGGCCAGTTGGGCGACGGATTCCAGCATCATCACGCCTGGCATCAATGGCATTCCGGGCATGTGCCCGCGAACCCAGAATTCTTTCTCGCTGATGTCTTTGTAACCAGCGCAGACCTGCCGCTCGACATCCTCATAAAGGACCGCGGTGAGTTGTTCCATCTCATGCCGCTGGGGATTCAACGCACGAATTGCCTCGATATCGGCAATGGGTTGATCCGGATCCAGCAGCGCGGGATCGACATAGAACTTGGTTTTCGGCACGTTCGAACAGCCCGATCTCAGGTTTTGATCTTCTTTCGTTTTGCCTTACGAGCCTTAGCACTCGCGGGGCGTTTCCCGTGGTTGGCTTTCTTGAGTTTGTGGTGTGGTTTGGCCATCAGTCAAATTGTCTTAGCAGGGAAGGAAGATTCATGTCGCGCGAGAAAACGATCGTGCACAAGAACCCAGGAAAATAGCAGATTGCGTCATTTTGCGGTAGGCTGTGGCAAGTTGCCGATCGCGAGATCCGCGGCTTTTGCCCACATTTGCGGATGAAAATCGCTCGCGGAGTTCCGCAAACCCGCAAATTGCGGCGATCACGGGCGTCGAAAACGGTCGGTCAACGCCAGCGGCGCGTTTCCCAGGCTCGCGTCGACTCGCTGATCGGGATGCCCCCGCGCGACATTTGCTGCTCTGGCTGAGGCTGGGCCGCCGAGTAGGGACCACTTTGGGTGATCGAAGGCGGCGCGATCGCTCGGATCGCGCTCGAGGAATTGGTTGTTTCGGAATATTTCGATCCTGGGTAGCCCGCGCCAGTCGCAGCAATGGAGTCGGTCGCAGTAACCGAGCCGGCCGCAGCAACGGAGCCGGTTTGTGGCGATGCGTTCGCGGAATCCGATGCCGGATGATTGCGATCATGACGGCGACGCAGATACCAGCCTGCTCCGCCTGACTCGCCGGACCCAACCGTGCTTGCCAACGCGATCGCCGAGTTGGGCGATGATCCCGTGGCAGGCGTCGGTGCGTTGAGCGAGTTGACGGCTTGTGGGGCTGGTCGGTTGCGATCTGATCCGCGCGGGCTCGTTGCTGATCCAAGTGGTCCGGTTGCGGATGCAAGTGCGTTGGTGGCCGGCGTCGTTTGCGGTGTCGTCTTGGCGAATTTGTCGACGGGGCCGCTGCCGTCGGAAACCCAAGCGAGCCAGTACTGCTGTAGTTCTGCCAGAGAATCGTATCCGTAGTGCTTTTTGACGTTCGCGGTCCACGAAGGCGTTTGCATATAGTCATGCAAGAATTGAATGAACGTGCGTGGCCCTTGTTGGTTGATCAAAAAACGGCACACCGAATAGCCTTGTGCGTACATCGGCAGCACATCGCTGGGGTATTCGGTCAGCAGGAATAATTGATTCATCGCAATGCCGCGACGAGACCTCAGGAACTCGCGAAGTTTTGCTTCGTGCTTGTTTCGTTCTGCGGCATGTTCGACCGTCGTGCAAATACCTTCGTCAGCCCACCGCGGCAATGGCCGACCGAAGTGCGAAGCAAGGATCGTATGGGTGACTTCGTGTGGTAAGACGCTGTCCAGGATCCGCTCGGGCGTACCGACGACTTCCATCTGGAAATCGCGAACGGGCGCTCGGTTGTAGGTTGTCACTCCCTGGGCTGCCAGCGTCGGACCCGCAACGACACGAACCGGACACGGCGTTGGCCAAGGTTTCAGCTCGGTGCCCAGCCAGTGTAGCGCCAGTTCTCGGCGATATTTCTCGGCAGCAACCCCAACCGAATTTGCTAGCTGTGGTGTCGGCGCTTCGACGATGAAGTTCTGGGTCCGAAAATTCGCCGCGTCCGATGATGCAGCGAAAAGAATGGCTAGCAACGCCGCAAGTGCTGCGCTGCAAAGACGAGTTCCGGCTTCCATGCCGTTGGGCTCCTTTGTGATCACCGGTGAGGGCGATCATCGCTATGAGTGACCTGTGTTTTCCACGAGAAAGCCAAGTGCTTTTCCGCGGATCAAGGCGGCACGCCGATTCACGATCCTTCGCGATTGGTGCAGCGCCGAACATTGACGCGCGGAGTTTAGGGAACAACGCGCTGTGAGCGATAGGCGAATCCGGGTTCACGGAACCGCAGTCGGGTGTCGCCAAGTCCCCTCACGATCGATTTGCCGGTCTTGCGGGCCCGCTTGCCGTGGCCAGCGTCGAGCATGGGGGGCGGCGACACTAGGGTTGGAATCGAGCATCCAGCCAGGCTTGCCACCCCTTGGCCGTCGGATCGGGACGCAAACGAATTCGCTGTCCAAACTTGTCGATCGCGTTCAGCGGAATCGCTTTGCCGTCGCGCAATGAGACTTGACCCTGCAATGCAAAGAAGGACTCGTGTTCGCGATGTGAGCCAGCGATCAAGGCGACGTCGTCACTTAAATAGTTCCGAGTCGAAAACACTCGAGATCGCAGCGATGAATCATCTTTATTATCAAGGTTCACCCCGTCTAACGTCTCGATGCTGTTCAGCTTGATGCCCAGTATCGATGTCAACGTCGGTAACAGGTCCGCATGCATCGTCGGCAAGTCGATCGCTTTGGCACGACCCCCGGGGTGATAGATCACCGCCGGTGTCATGTTTTGATATGCCGAGATTCGGACGCCGTGGCCGCATACGCCGTCCTCGAGAAACGATTCGCCGTGATCACCGGTGACGATCACGACACGATCCTTTCGCATCACCGCCGACAAGAACCGGTCAACGGTCCGAGCGCTGTTTCGGTATCGGTTCCAGACGCTTTGACGCATTGGGGCGGTAAAGGGAATCAAGAATCGATCATCGGCCGCCGGCGCAAAGACTTGATCGTCGGGATAGCTCTTGTAATCCGCATGCGTCGCATACAAATACAGAACGGCAAGCCTCGGGGGCCAGTCGGCCGCGTCGTCGTGCCGGTCGGTACGGTCGAGGAAGTTCGCGGCGAGCTCGGTGGCACGCCGATCCGAACTCAGTCCGTTGGGCTTGCTGATTCGAAAGACATCGAACTGTTCCGGCGAGATGAATCCGTCCATCTGAAATAAACGCCAGTCGTCGTGCCCGGCAAAGAAGCCTAGTTCGTATCCTGCTTGTCGCATCAATCGGTTCATGATCGGCGTGAATCGAACGTCGCTGTCGTACCAGATTGATTCCAGTCCGCTGAGCAGGCTGAACATCCCGTGGTTGGTCGCGTTGCCGCCCGAGAAATGTTGTCGACAATGCGTGCCCTGCTGAGAAAACTGCCACAAATTTGGCATCACTTCTTCGCAGATTAATTCATGGCGAAACGATTCCACGACAACGATCAGCACATCGGCAAGCTCTGTCTTTGGAATTTCAGACACCGCAAGCAATCGGTGTTGGTTTTTTCTGGCCTCGATGCCATGTTTCAGCGTCTTGGTCAGCGATTGGTTGCCGGCGATCGGCGCGCTCGGCGAGTGGGTTGGATTGGAAACTGCATTGTCATCCAGTGCGGCGTGATACGGGGGTTCGTCATGTCGGATCAGCGACAGCATGCATAGCGGATGACGTGCGGGGTTTTCCCGCATCGTCGAAAGCGTTCCGCTCAAATCCATCCAGACAGGCGTGGCTGCCGCCAAGGTCGCAAGGCCAAAAACGATCGGCACACGTTTGCCGCCAACGCCTCGGTGCCGGGACGCAAACCGCGAAATCAGCAAGACGCAAGTGATCAAGGCGATCCAGAACACCAGCAGACCCAAGCCACCGCGGATCGTGCCCGCGCTGGCGTGCTGCCAAAGTCGCGGGCTCAGTTCGGTCGCCACCTTGAACATCGCGGCCGACACGAAATGTTCTCGTATCCACCCATAAGCGATGCTATCGCACAGGATGACTGTCGGGATCGCAATCATCCCGAGCTTGCCAGTTGCGATCAGCCAGTCGTTTCGAAAACGGACGCCGATTCCAGCGAGCATCCAGCCGATCGAAACCAGCATCGCCGATTGCGAGGTGATCCAAAGCACGTCCGCCAGCGCCGAGTCCTCGTAAGGGGCGAAAGGATGCAGGCATGCGATTGCCGATGCGGCGATCGTGATCAGGATGGCCATCATGTTGACGCAAGCCACCCGATCGAACGACTCGCGGAAATCCGTTTTCGCCTCAGTCATCGGCTCAGTAGGGGATTTCGATGGCGTCGCACAGGAACCGCATCAGCGGTTTGCTTCGTTTGACGTGGTCGATCAACTTGTCCACGATCTTTTCGTCGACGAAGTCTTTTGGTGTCAGCGGTGCGACGGCGATAAAGTCGATGCGTTTCAAGTCGTCGATCATCGGATGGTCGGCCGGATAGTCACGCGGCTTGGTTTTCAGCGATTCACCCGCAAGTTCGAACGATTGGCGAAAGGCTTTATTGTCACGAGCCCTTTTCCAGCCTTGAGGGTCCGTGTCGATTGCCGCGCGGGTCGCTGCCAAGACGTTTTTTTCCGGGCGCCAACATCCGGCGCCGACGAAACACTCATTGGGTTCTAAGTGGATATAAACCCCTGGCGCATGGATGTCTTTGCAGGCTTGATGCCGCAAGGAAATGCCGACGTTCGTTTTGTAAGGCGTCTTGTCTTTTGAAAAGCGAGTGTCCTTATAGATCCTCATCACCGACCCGCCATGGCCCTTGGGGATCGCCATCAGCATTGGCGCGACTTTAGCCAGTGGTTTCTCGAGTCGGCGTACCAGTTCGACCGCCGGATCGCGGACATCGCTTTCATATCGAGGTTTGTTTTCAGCGAACCAATCGCGATTGTTATTCTTCTTTAATTCACGCAAAAACTTAAAAAGGCGGGGCGTGATGATCGGATCAGACATCGTGTGCACGTTGGCTTTCTAGGGGGACACGGCAGGTTTTCAGGTTCCGGTTATACTACATAGCCGATCCGACAAATTTCTTTCGATCGCCGCCCGTGGGTGCGACGAAGCAATGGTCATACGGTGCATCGTACAACGGGTGCGAAAATCCGTTACCGCCTGATCCTCAACAAAAGAAACTGTAGATGCGACGACGAGACATGATGAAGGTAACCGCCGGTGCAGCGACCGCGGCACTGGCACCGCTGGTAGGTCAAAGCGTATGGGGACAAGACGCTAGCCAACAAGACAAATCTCAACAAGCTTTGGGTTCCACATCCGGTCAGGGCCAGAAATTCAAGCTGGCTTACGCGCCGCACCCAGGAATGTTCAAGGCATCTGCGGGACCGGACGTCATCGATCAAATCAAGTTCGCCGCCGCGGAAGGTTTCACGGCGATCGAGTACAACGGGCTGCCCAAAGAAACGCCCCAGATGCAAGAGAAGATCGGTCAAACGCTGCGCGACCTCGATCTGCAAATGGGGGTCTTTGTTGCCTATGGAAGTTTCGACAAACCGACGTTTGCGCGCCCCGACGAAGCGTCGACACAAGAAATCTTGCAGGCAATGCGAGACGCAGTCGATGTCGCAAAACGCGTCGGCGCCAAATGGTGCACCGTCGTACCCGGCAGTGTTGACCAACAACACGCCGAAGCACCGAAATGGAATCGGTTCGGTGGGCCTCGCTTAGCGGAAGGGTATCAAACGGCCAACGTGATCGACATGTTGCGGCGTTGTGTCGAGATCATCCAGCCACACGATTTGGTCATGGTTTTGGAACCCCTGAATTGGTACGCCAATCACGGCGGCACGTTTTTGCAGCGCAGCGACCAGGCCTACGCAATCTGTCGGGCCGTCAACAGTCCGTCGTGCAAAATCCTGTTCGACATCTATCACCAGCAGATTACCGAAGGCAACTTAATTGCCAATATCGACGCCTGTTGGGACGAGATCGCATATTTCCAGTCCGGCGACAATCCAGGTCGAAAGGAACCCTACACCGGCGAAATCAATTACCGGCAAGTGTTCAAGCACATTCACGACAAGGGCTTTCAGGGCGTGATCGGCATGGAACACGGTAACAGCGAAAAAGGCAAGGAAGGCGAACGGAAAGTCATCGAGGCTTACCGCAAGGCCGATTCGTTCTAGGGCTGCTGTATCGGCACGCTCTGAGAAATATATCGGCGCGCATTCGAAGTTCGCTCACTCAGGGATCAAGCGAGTAACCACACTGTGTTTCCACACGGAATTTTTCGTATCACTGCCGCGTCGCCACCTGTGTCGGTCGCCAATCCTATGGCGAACGCTCAGGAATCGATTCGTGCCATTCGCAGCTCTGACGCGGACCTGGTCTTGCTGCCAGAGCTCGGGCTGACCGGTTACACATGCGGTGACCTGTTTGCGACCGACACGTTGTTGCAAACGACCATCGACGCGTTGACTAATGTCGTTAACCAGACCGCGGATCGCTCATCGATCAACGTTATCGGTTTGCCGCTAAAGGTCGACGGGTCGCTGATGAATGTTGCCGCGGTGTTTGCCGAAGGCCGTATTCTGGGGATCGTTCCGAAATCATTCTTGCCGACGTATCGCGAGTTCTATGAACTGCGGCATTTCCGTGCCGCCGATCCATCGGATCCCCCCTACGTTTCGGTGGGCGATGAGTCGGTGTTGTTTGGGACGGATCTTCTGTTCCAGCATTTCGATGCGATCATCGGGGTCGAAATTTGCGAAGACCTTTGGACTCCGATCCCGCCAACCAGCAAGGCGGCGCTCGCCGGTGCAAACGTTCTGGTGAATTTGTCCGCGAGCAATGAAGTGATCGGCAAGGCGGATTGGCGTCGTGATTTGGTCGTCAGTCAGTCCGGACGCTGTATTGCGGCATATGCCTACGCATCGAGTGGCCCCGGCGAATCGACCTCGGATCTGGTCTTTGGCGGTCACTGTTTGATTGCAGAGAACGGCTCGCTATTGAGTCAGTCCAGACGTGTGGGCGACGGGTTCGAACCGGCACACTTGACCGAAACCGCGATCACCAGCGATATCGATTTGCAGCGATTGGCCCACGACCGGCAAGTGATCGGGTCGTTCGCCGATGGATCGTCACAGCTTGATCGTCCGTTTCGTGTGGTCGATTGTGCCTTGGCCGCATCGGCCAGCGGCGGCGAATCACGTGCCACGCTGATGCGCGCGGTCGACGCGCATCCATTCGTACCCGACGAGTCGTCCGAACTGGAGCATCGTTGCGCCGAGATTTTCGCCATCCAAACCGCCGGTCTGACCAAGCGGCTTTCGCGATTGCCGCCTGACTTGCCGTTGTCGATCGGAGTCTCTGGCGGCCTGGATAGTACCTTGGCATTGTTGGTCGCGATTCGCGCCTGTGACGCTTTGGGACGCCCTCGCTCGGTGATTCATGGCGTCACGATGCCTGGGTTTGGTACGACCGAGCACACTCGATCTAGCGCCGATGACTTGATCGCCGAGACAGGGATCACGCTTGAGTGCATTGATATTCGCGAGTTGTGTTTGGATATGTTCCGGTCCTTGCAGCATTCGCCGCTGGGCATCGCGGTCGACGATGCAACGACGGCTCAGTCGCTGCAATCGGAACTGCTGAAACTGCCGGATGACGCATCGGACTTGATGTTCGAGAACGTCCAGGCCCGCGTCCGCACCATGTTGTTGATGAGTCGAGGGTTTGTGCTTGGTACGGGCGATATGAGCGAACAGGCGCTTGGTTGGTCGACATACAATGGCGATCACATGTCGATGTACAACGTCAATACATCGATCCCCAAGACGTTGGTCCGATTCTTGGTGCGCTATTCTGCCGATCACTATTTTGAGGGCAAGCTGACTCACGTGCTGCATCGCATCGCGGACACGCCGATATCGCCGGAATTGTTGCCTCCTGCCCTGGACGGTTCCATCCGGCAAGATACCGAATCAGCCATCGGTGCTTATGAACTGCACGATTTCTTTCTGTACCACTTTGTGCGGCATGGGTTCAGCCGCGACAAGATTCTCTACTTGGCCGGCCACACGACGTTCACGTCCAGCTATTCCAAGGCGACGATTGCGAAGACGCTCGATACGTTCTTGAAGCGGTTCTTTGCAAACCAATTCAAGCGAAATTGTGTGCCGGACGGTCCCAAGGTGGGCTCGGTCAGTCTGTCACCGCGCGGCGATTGGCGGATGCCCAGCGACGCCGATTCTGACGCCTTTTAAGTCGCACCCGACACTTGATGTGTCGGGTGTCTGTCGGCCGTGAAGCGAATCACGGCGAAATCGGCCATGTCAAAAAGCGCCGTGACGAAAACGAGCCACAACACAGCGGTTAACCGAGCGTTGATTCGCGGGGTCATTGAAGACAACGCGTCAGAAAAAACTCTTGGTGCCCCGGAAAGGAGCGACAGGGAACGATGGTTACGCAGCCGTTAAGTACGATCCTCTTGCAACCTGTGCACCCCTTTCCGAGGCACCTCAGTTCATCGCGGCATCGATTCGATTGATGGTCGCGGATTAATTTACGCGGCGTCCATTGCGAAAGACCGCAACATGAATCCGCGAAATATTGCAGAGCGGACAGCTACATGAACATGTGGTTACGTTACCTTAGTTCAGTACCGGGCTCATGCCACCCTCGGCATGACAATCTCAAGAGTTTTTCTAAGTGCTGCTGCGCTGGCGCGGATCCCTTGGACTTCTTTGGGCCAAAGCTCAATTTCCAAACGATCCATCACGCCGGTACGTCCGACGACCGTCGGGACCGATAAGGCCACGTCGCGGACGCCGTAACAGCCGTTTTGCACGCTGCTGACCGGCAACACACATCGCCGATCTAAAGCGATGGCGTCGATCACATCTCGAATTGCGATACCGACCGCAAAACCGGCACCACCTTTGCGTTTGATGACTTCCGCACCACTGCCTCGAGTTCGTGTGAACAATTGGCTTTGCAGGACAGGGCTCCAGTTCGGATATTTGTCCAGCGGCAGACCGGCAATCGTCGCGCTGCTCCAAATCGGGACCATCGACTCGCCGTGCTCGCCCAGGATGAGCGCCTTGGTTTGTGTCGGCGGCGCGTTCAACTGATCGGCAATCAACGAACAGAAACGAATCGTATCCAGCTGTGTTCCCAGTCCGATCACCTGATCGACGGGCAAGCCGAGATGTTGGGCGGCCACGTAGGTCAGAATGTCGACCGGGTTGCTGACGACAACGACGATCGCGGAAGGCTTGGGACCGGCCGCTTTCACGTCGCGGAGGATTTGGACGAACAGGTCGGTGTTGCGATTGATCAAATCCAGTCGCGACTCGTCCGGCTTGCGTCGCAATCCCGCGGTGATGCAAATGACGTCGCTGCTGGGAATGTGTTCATAGCTGCCGCCCGAGATGACCTGGTCGGCGACGCTGGGGCCACCGTGTTGCAAGTCGAGCGCTTGGCCGACGGCCAATTCTTGATTGACGTCCAGCAAGGCAATTTCGCGAGCGATACCACTGCACTGCAAAGCGTATGCGGCACAAGAACCTACGAGTCCGCCGCCACCGATAATCGAAACTTTCATGGATGTGTATTCGTTAGAGAATCTTGGAGGCCAGGGTCACGCCTGGCCGATGAGAACGGAAGGAACCACTAAGCCTGTTGCATCTGCCGCATGACTTCGTCGGTGATCAACTTCACCAACTGTTCTTCGTTGATGCCGGCGGGCAGGCCCGCGGGCAACCCGTTGGGTGATCCGTTGGACGGTCCGCTGGGTGACGCCGTTTCGGCCGAGCCGCTGCTTTTGATCGCGGGAGGTGCGGCAAAGGCGCGGCGTTCGACACCGGCTTCGGCCCACGAGTCTCGGAAGATGTCGTTGGCGCAAATGTCACAGTTCTCGTAGTCGGGCGTGTTGCGCGGGTCCTTGTATCCCCATTGATCTTTCAAGTCCAACAGTTCCTGTGATTTATCCGCGTTCAAGTACGAGACGTTGCCGAGCTGTTTGGCCAGCATCAGCATGCGGCAATAGGCGTCCAAGATCTCGGTCCACCAATAAGCCTGCTCGACCGATTCGCCATAGCTGACCGTTCCGTGATTGGCCAAGATCATCACGTTGGTTTTCTTGACGAAAGGAATGATCGTGTCGGCAAACGCTTGTCCGCCCGGTGTTTCATATTTGGTGATCGGAACATCGCCCAAGAAAACTTCGACCTCGGGCAAGATGCACTGCGGGATCGGCTCGCGAGCGATCGCGAAGGCGGTCGCGTGTGGCGGGTGACAGTGAACAACGCTGCGGATGTCTTCTCGTTGCTTGTAGATTTCCAAGTGCAGCAATGCCTCACTGGATCGTTTTTTACGACCGGAGATTTGTTTTCCGGTCATGTCGATCATGGAAATATCGTCGGGCTTTAAAAAGCCTTTGCAATGAAGCGTCGGTGTGCAAAGCACTTCGTTGTCGCTGACACGCACGGTGATGTTGCCGTCATTGGCGGCCGCGAATTGGCGGTTGTAGATGCGTTTGCCAATGTCGCACATGTCCTGTTTGATTTTATGAACGTTTTGCATCGTTTCTCTTCATTTTGGGGGGTGATCAGTTCAGATCGATGTCGTCCAGAAGCGCGACAATCGATGCGTCCAGTGGTTTGATGTCCGGCCGAAACGGTTCCGCCGACTCGGGGCCTTCGGCGAGTGCGACCAAGTCTCCGATTCCCGAACCGCAAAGGTCCCAAGCGACAATCGAATCGCCGCCAAGGGGCTGTTCGGAAACGCGATCGATTGAATCAACGACCTCCACCAAGCGCAGCTTCGCCGCTTCCATCGCCGGATGGGATCGCGAGAGCGTGACGGTGCCGATGGTTCGTGCCAGTTTCATTGTCTTAGCTTTGTAGCTGTGCGATTCTCGCGGCGGCATTGGTCGCGGCGATAAAGTTCATGCGTGTCATGTCCAGTACCCAAGACGTCGGTGACAACTCGGCGTCAAATCGGTCGATGTCGACCAGTGAGGTCACCATGACGCTGCGTTGTCCGTGTTGGCTGCATTGTTCGTACACGTCACGCCCGGGGGTTTCGCTTAACAGGATGGTTGCCTTGGGCAATCCGATGCCGCGCCGCGTGAGTTGTGCTGCGATCGACGCGGCACGCTGGGGTTGCAGCGCGTCTTGAATTCCACACCGTGTGGATTCGTTGCCGCTTGGACCTGTCGATTGCTTGTTGGTTTGTTGTGTCGTGCCGCGAACGATCACGATATTTCGTTGTCGCGCCTCATCACGAGCCGCCGGGGTGACGATCGCGTTGGGTGGCACGTTGATTTGTTTCGACGTATTTGGCATCCGATCCAGGGTGGCGATGGTGACCACCCGTTCGTTGATCGTGTAGGCATCGCGAGGGACCGCATCGCTGCGGGGTGATGGCCCCGCGTGGCCGTCGCCGGCACGAATTGCCGTCAGCCGCCGAATCACTTCGCGCACCAGCCGATCGATCGTGGCCGGATCCATCGCAAGGCTCTTCGACTTGGCGTCATTTTCCGACATGCGTTTGTCTAGTCCTCAATCCCAATCACGCTCCAGCGAGCCGGTGTGTTCTTGTGTCCGGTTAATTCTCGTGCATAAAGTCCGTCGCTGGTCAGCATGACCCGGTCACCAAACCGACATCCGGTTGCATCGACGGCGATCAAGGGCGGTCCGTCGGCGCTATCGTTCACGCCGACCGGCTGCACGATCACCAAGCGTTGACCGTCCAAGCTGTCATGCTTGACGGTGGCGCGAGTCGATCCGAGTACGAGTGCTGGTTGCATGTTGAGTCGTTGTTGACCTGAACGGTTGAAACGTGGAATCCTGAAACGTGAAAGTCCGTGTTTCTAGACCACGCGAAGTTCGTCGATCATGCTGCAGCGACGCTCACGCGTGAACGTGTTCGGCGTCGTCACACCTTCACCGGTTGGCCCGGCAATCGAGAACGAGATGTATCCTTCGCCGCCCAGGCCAAGCGATGCCATGCATGGCCCGTTCTTGACGTACAGCGTGGTGTCCAGTTCGCGGCCCATCTTGGTCATGTTGCGCACGTTGCGGCTGTGGATCATCGCCGTGTGACGGAATCCATGCTCGTATTTCTTCGCCATCGCAATCGCGTGATCGACATCGCGTGCGCGAACGAACGGAATGAACGGCATCATTTGTTCGACGCTGACAAAGGGATGGTGTTCGTCGGTTTCGCCGAAAACTAATTCGGTGCCCTCGGGAACGCTGACGCCGGCGGCCTGTGCCAGCACGCTTGCGTCTTTTCCGATGAAATCTTTGCAAGCCGCGTCGTGTTGATCATCGCCGACTTTGACGATGGCATGACTCGTCAGTTTTGCGATTTGTTGAGCATTCAGTTCGACCGCACCGGCACGTCGCATCGCGGCCATCATGTCGTCGAACACGCTTTCGACCACAAAGACTTCCTTTTCAGCGATGCACAAGAGATTGTTGTCGTACGCGCCGCCTTGGATGATGCATCGGGCTGCGTTATCCAGATCGGCTGTTTCGTCGACAACGACGGGAGGGTTGCCCGGGCCGGCGACGATGGCTCGCTTGCCGCTGTTCAGTGCGGCACGACCCACGGCGGGGCCGCCGGTCACACAGATCAAGGCAATGTCACGATTGGCGAACAGCGATTCGGCTGATTCCAGCGTTGGTTCGGCGATCACGCAAATCAGATTGTCGATACCGACTTCTCGTGCGATCGCTTCGTTAAAGCGACGTACACCTTCGACGGCAACACCCTTGCCCGATGGATGCGGGTTCACGACGACGGCGTTGCCGCCGGCAATCATGCTGACGGCGTTGCCGGTGATGGTCGGCAGGCTGTGAGTGACCGGCGTGATGGCGCCGATGACGCCGAACGGTGCACGCTCGATGATGGCCAGGCCGTGATCGCCGCTGAACGCTTTCGTTTCCAAAAATTCGACACCGGGTGATTCTTTACCCAGCGTTAGCAGTTTTTCGATCTTGTGCTCGGGACGACCGATCTTTGTTTCGTTCATCTCCATCAGGCCGAGTTCTTCGCACTGCTCGATCGAGATGCGGCGAATGATGTCGATGATTTGTTTGCGATCTTCCATCGTGCGTTCGCGCAGCTGCTCGAACGCAGCCCGAGCGGCTGCGACCGCCGAATCCGCATCGTAAAAGATGCCGTGTTGGCCGCCTTGGCCAGCCGATGCGGCGGCCCCGTTGTTACCGGCAGGCATCGGACCGACTTCGGCCAACACCTGAGCGACAACATTTCGGATCAAATTTTCGTCGAATTGCATAAGATCGAATCTGGGTTAGCAGGGTCTATTCGTTGTTTCGGGAATACACATCGGATTTGTCGATGCGGACGGTATCCACGATGCCAATGATCATGGCATCGATGGGCAGCTCTTTGGTTTCGGGGGTCAGTCGAGCACTGCTTCCTTGCACGATCAAAACGAAATCGCCTTCGCCTGCGCCAAGCGTATCGACCGCGATGAAGGTTCGTCCGGTCGTTTCCAACGACTTGCGGTTTTTACCTTCCAAGCGATACGGTTCGACGACCAATAGCTTTTGACCGGTCATCGAGTTCACCTTTTGGGTGCTGACGACCGATCCGGTGACTTGGGCGATAAACATTTAGGTGTACTCGTTTACTTTCAAACTTAGGCCAGGACAGGTCCCGGCGACTAAATGTTGGTCAGGAAATGTGCCTGACCAACACGCTCTTTCGTTTTTACCGTCGCTATCCTTTGCCCAGCACTTCGACGGTTTGGCGTGCGACGATCAATTCCTCGTTCGTCGGGACGACCCACAATTGGGTTCGGCTCGATTCGGCGTGGAATGTGGATTCGTCTTGGATCGATGCATTGGCGGATTCGTCCATCACGATTCCCAATTCATCGAGCCCTTTGCATACCGCGGCGCGGATGTGCAAGCCTTTTTCGCCGATCCCGCCGGTGAAGACGATTGCGTCCACACCGCCAAGGGCGACAATCATGCCGCCCAAATGGCGACGGATCTCTTCGACATACACGTCCAGTGCCAGTTGTGACTTTTCGTCGCCCTCGTCGGCGGCCGACTCCAAGTCGCGAATGTCGCCGCTGTTGTTGCTGAGCCCCAGCAAACCGCCGTGGCTGGCCAAGTGCGCCAGCACTTCGTCCAGACTCATTCCGGTGCGCTGGATGATCAAAGGCAACGCAAAGGGATCGAAGTCACCGACGCGATTGTTCTGTGGCAGACCCGTTTGCGGCGTCATCCCCATCGTGGTCATGACACTTTTGCAATTCTCGATTGCCGTCAAACTGCTGCTGCCGCCAAGGTGACACGAAATCACGCGTGCGTCGTCTCTGCCCAATAGCTCGGCCATCCGAGTCGCGATGAAGCGATGGCTAGCGCCGTGAAATCCATATTTGCGAATATGAAATTCGTCGGCCCATTGTCGCGGGATCGCATACTCACGTCGGGGCGTTGGTATCGACTGGTGAAAGTCCGTTTCGAACGCGGCGATCAA
Organism: uncultured Pirellulaceae bacterium; assembly: GCA_963975425.1. Taxonomy (GTDB): domain Bacteria; phylum Planctomycetota; class Planctomycetia; order Pirellulales; family Pirellulaceae; genus CAXBGS01. The sequence goes on along the minus strand of CAXBGS010000001.1, from coordinate 23,087 downwards.
TGGCAGATCCGGAAAACGCTCGCGCAACAACCGCATCGCCGCGATGTACGGCGGGTTGTGGGCCGGGGCGGCCGCGTTCATTTCCGACATCGCATCAAGCACGTCATCGTCGACACGGAACACACCGGACAATCGCCCGCCGTGAACTGCCTTGAATCCAATCGCGGCGACTTCGCCGGCGTCAACAATCGCGCCGTGTTCGGGGTCGGTCAATTGCTGCAAACAGGCGGCAACCGCGACACCATGATCGGGGACACTTTGCGTTTTCTCGTCAGACCAATCACCGATTTCGACGGTACACGAGCTTTGGGGCTCGCCGATTCGATCCACGGCACCTCGCGCCAAGCAACGCTGATCGGTCATATCAAATAACCGATACTTGAAGCTGGTCGAGCCTAAGTTGGCGACAAGAATAAGCACGTTGTTCCCTTGTGGTTCCAGATTTTCATCAAACGAAGATGCCTGCGCCGTCGAATCCAGTGATGGATTCGCGGCCCGCGTCAGCGTGGAAGATTCTGGTTCTTGATGATCGTTACGCGTGAGCGAACGATCGGTTACGCCAAAAAAGCCTTGGCCAGACCTTCTGCGGGACGAGGAATGATGTGGCTGCTGACCAATTCGCCAACCTGAGCGGCTGCAGCGGCACCGGCTTCGACCGCTGCGCGGACGCTGCCGACGTCACCACTGACGACGGTCGTGACCAGGCCACCGCCGACGTCAACGCGTTTGGTGATTTCGACGTTTGCGGCTTTCGCCATCGCGTCGGTCGCTTCGATCAGTGCCAACAAACCTTTAGTTTCAATCAGTCCGATTGCATCGTTCATGAAAGTGTTCTCTGTGAAAATGTTTCGATGTGAGTGGGTGGTGTCTGGTGACGACTATTTCTTGACGGCCGGCAGATTCAGAATTTTTTCCAAGTCGCCATGCGGACGTGGGATCACTTGAACGCTGACGACTTCGCCGACGCGTCCGGCAGCGGCTGCACCTGCGTCCGTTGCGGCCTTCACGGCTGCGACGTCACCGGTCACAAATGCGCTAACCAGTCCGGCACCGACCTTGTCCCAACCTAGGAACTGGACGTTTGCCGCTTTCATCATTGCGTCAGATGCTTCGACCAGGGAAACGAACCCTTTGGTCTCGATCATTCCGAGCGCTTCACTAACTTTTGCCATCGGAAAAACTACCTTTGTTAAGGGGAAAGTGTGTTAAGAGGAAAAGTGTTGCAGGGGGAAACGAGAAAGTTACTTTTTGCAGCCGCAGTTTTCTTTTCGCAGAATCACTTGCGTTGCTTTGTCCAAGTTGCAGGCGTTGCCTTCGTCCGTGTCGATATGCACTTCCAACTTGGCCGCTTTGTCCGCACGCACCAGCACGTCGTCAAACACGACGCTGCAGTCGGGACTGACAATTTTTAGCTGCATCATGTCGCCGTCATGAACGCCGTAATGCTCGGCGTCGGCAAAGTTCATGTGCACGTGACGGGCGGCGCGGATCACGCCTTGTTCCAACTGCACCGTACCGGCCGGGCCGACCAAGACGCAGCCGGGCGTGCCGTCGATTTTGCCGCTGTGGCGAATCGGTGCGTCGATACCCAACGAGATCGAATCGGTTAACGCCAGCTCGACTTGACTGGCGCCGCGCGTGGGACCCAACACGCGAACGCTGGGCAGCATGCGGCGACGCGGGCCGACAACCATCACGGTCTGTTTGGCCGCGTAAAAACCGTCTTGGTAAAGGTCCTTGTCCGGTTCCAAAACGCTGCCGGCGCCGAACAGGATTTCGACGTGTTCGTCGGTCAAGTGACAATGACGAGCCGAAATGCTGACGCGTAAATTTGGTTTTCCGTTGACCCATCCCGGCGGATCATTGGCCGATCGCGCGGTGTGGCCAGCAGCGGCCATCTGGCCGCTGGTCGGCAGAGCATTACCGCCACGAATGGCGCTGCGAACGAGCTGTTCGATTTGGCTGCGATCGATCGTCGGATGATTCATCGTCGGCATCTTGTTGTCAGTGGTCGGTTTGGGGGGAGGAGTTTGATGCGGCAGCCAACACTACGTCGACGCCGCCGCTTGCGAGTTGATCATTCCAGTGGGATTCCAACGCTGTATCCGTTACGACGACATCCACGTCGTCCAATCCGCACAGTCGTGACAAGCTGACCTTGCCGAATTTGCTGCTGTCGGCCACGACGATCGATTGATCGGTCGCCGCCAACATCGCCTTTTCGCTTTCGACCAACATCATGTCACTGTTGAAGTACCCGCGCTGGGTGATTCCGGCCACCGAAAGGAAGGCTTTGCTGACGCTGACACGTTTCAGCATCTCGTCGGCGAGCGGTCCGATCGCCACGGCGGTACGCCCACGAACACAGCCACCGATCATGACCAGGTCGATCGACTGACTGCTGCTCAGCAAGTGCGCCACCGGCAAACTGTTCGTTACGATTTGCAGCGGTCGGTCGACCAGTTGCCGGGCCAGTTCGTACGTCGTGCTGCCGCCGTCCAATAGCACCGTGTCATGGTCTTCGATCAAAGTCGCCGCCGCTTCCCCGATCGCCCGCTTGGATGACCAACGGTCGTCCCGGCGAGTTTGAAAAATTCGCATCGTGGCCGATTCGCCTGTCCAGAAAACACCGCCATGTGTGCGGCGGGCATCGCCGATCTGCTCGAGATGCTCTAGATCACGTCGGATCGTCGATTCGCTGACGTCCAGCGACTCGGCCAGTTCACCCAGCGCCGCGAATCCCCGTGTTTGCACGAGGTCCCGCAATCGGGATCGTCGCGTCTCGGTGGTGATCGGTGCAGCCACTATCTTTTTCCAGGACTGTGCAAATTGACAGAACGACAGTTTTCTATCACTGGTGAGAGAAATCAATCGCCCTGGCGATAAAATGACAGAAAACTTGCATAATGTACGCAAATATGAGCGGGATAAGCGGAATCGACCGTCATTGGGGAAGTCGGTACGCTAGCGATCTGCAGCGGTGACGGGCCGAAATTCAGGCGGCCGGCCGAGAAACATGGCGTCGAGCTCGCAGGAATAGGCCCGCCAAATCAGCAACTTGTCCGCGGGCAATGCCCGCGGGGAACGAAACAACGTGAGAGAAATCATGGGAAAACTGACTGGGAAACGTGCTGTCGTCTCTGGCGCTTCACGCGGCATCGGACGCGGTATCGCGATCGAATTGGCCAAGGCAGGCGCCGAAGTCGTGATCAACTATCGCAGCCATCGCGAAGAAGCCGAGGAGGTCGCAAGCCAGTGCATCGATGCCGGCGGAAAAGCGCACACGATCGCCGCGGATTTGGGCGTCCAAGAACAGGTCGAACGGTTGGTCGATGAATCGGTCCAACGGATGGGCGGGTTGGATATCGTCGTCAGCAACGCGGCCTACAGCGACCGGCACACGATGCTGGCGTCGGACATGGACGAATTTCGCAAGACGATCGACGTTAGCATGTGGGGCGCGTTCTATCTGGTTCGCCGCGGCGCGCAGAAACTGGTCGATGCGGGTGCCGGTGGCAATATCGTGGTGATCAGCAGCCCCCACGCGCACATGGCGATGCCCGGCGCGATGGCCTACAACATGTCCAAGGCGGCCAATGACCAAATGGCCCGCACCGCCGCAGTCGAACTGGCCCAGTACCGTATACGATGCAACATCATTCATCCCGGTTGGACTGACACGCCGGGCGAGCGCAAATTCTTTAGCGAAGAGACGCTGGCGGCCAAGGCGGCCGAGCTGCCGTTCGGGCGGCTAGGGAAACCCGAAGAAATCGGCCGAGGCGTCGTCTTCTTATGCGACCCCGGCAGCGAATACATCACCGGCAGCACGATCACAATCGATGGCGGGATTCAGTTGCCGTGGGGTGAAATGTACCGAGTCGAAGAGGCAGCCGGGTAAGGCCAAGGACGTCGTTAAGCGGGCGAGCGGAGTGAACCTCAGCGAAGCCAGCTGCACCCGGGCACAGGCGTCATGAAGGTTCGGGCGTAACGAGGGCGCGGGCATAACGTATACCCAGGCGTAACAAAAAAGGCCGGCGTGAACGAGGGTTCACACCGGCCTTCAATGGAACGTATCAGGTGCCAGCGAAACGCTGGTCGGCGCCCGCTGATTTTTCATACAGCGAGGCGTTTGCCTTACGCTTGGAAGGAACTTCCGCAGCCGCAGGTTTTCACCGCGTTGGGGTTCTCGAACGTGAATCCCTGCTTTTCAAGGCTGTCGTACCAATCGACGGTCGTGCCGTCCAAGTACAACGCGCTCTTCTTATCCACGACCACGGCGACGCCGTGACATTCGTACTTGCTGTCGGCTTTTTCGTCGAAATTCTCGTCGAAATTCAGCGTGTAGTTAAACCCGCTGCAGCCGCCACCGGCGACACCGATTCGCAAAACCATGTCGTCGCTGAAGTTATGTTCTTTTTGAAAGCGCCGGACTTCCTCGGCGGCTCGTTCGGTCAATTTCACTGCCATGGATAGATGAACCTTTTCATCGGGCCCGACGATGGAAAACCGTCGCGGGGTGATCTTGGATCGGGCGTTAGGGAAAATAGTGGCTTGTTGTGACCTTATCATATTCACCACAGGTCACGCGAGGCAAGCCGCAAATGGGTCACATACCGGGCGAATGCGTGTCTGGGAGTGCGTTTTTTCCGGTATCGGCGTACAACATGACTGAAACACGCTCTCCGGATGGAAACCAGCTATGCGCCGAATAGGCAACCTGACCGACGCCACACTCGCCCAACAGTTCTGTGACTATTTGGTCACCCTTTCGATCGAAGCCACCGCTGACGAACGTATCGACGGCGCAAACAACGATAGTGGCAAGAAATCTTGGGACATTTGGATTCGTGAGGAGAAAGATGTCGACCAAGCGCGCGAGGAATTGGCAAAATTCATTGAGGACCCCAACGATGCGAGGTATCGGGCATCGGCCGAGGCGGCAAGGATTCGCGAAAAGAAGGCCGCCGACAACGCCCGGCGCCTAAAGAACGTCGTCAAGAAGCAACGCTGGTCTGATGCCAGCGGGACCGGTGGAGCAGTGCTGGCGGGAGCGGCCGTCAAGCAACAAGGTATCCCGGTCACGATCGGCATCATTGTGCTGTCCATTTTTTGCAGCTTTACATCGAACTTTGGCCGCGCGAATGTGTCCAGTGATCCGGATTCAGATCGACAAACGCTCGAACAGAGAGTTTTCAACGGTTTGTCGTTTGTCAGTTGGAATGACTATATCGCAGGCGGTCGCGATTCGTTCGCCTCGCTGCGCAAGGGCGAAGTCTGGCGAGTCGTGACGCCGATGTTTCTGCACGGCGATACGATGCATTTGGCGTTCAATATGTTGATGCTGTATTTCTTGGGTTCGGTGATTGAGCGTTTACACGGATCGATCTTTGTCGCCGTGTTGGTGCTGGTCACCCACATCGCCGGGATGGCGCTGCAGGTGTTATTGCCCGGCGCGGAATCCATGCCGGCGATCCTGTCCCAGCTCGCCGGTACCCCGTTTGCCATCGGGGCTTCGGGAGCGGTCTATGGTTTGTTCGGTTTCTTATTGATTCGGCCGGCTCTCGATTCGTCGTATCCGATCCGGATGGTGCCCATGAACGTCGCGTTGATGCTCGGCTGGCTGTTCTTCTGCATGTTGCCAATTTTCGATCTGAAGGTCGCCAACGGCGCTCACCTGGGTGGGTTTATCGCCGGGATGGCAATCGCGCCGTTGTTGTCGGTCGGACGATCGAAGTGAATTCGCAAAATTTGCCTTCCACATCAACCACCTCGACTCGCGAGGCGACGCTTGAGGTCTTTCGCGTTGCGCTGCCGCTAATGATCAGCGCCGGCATGTTTTCGTTGACGCTGTTCACTGACCGCGTACTGCTGCTAAAGCATCACGGCCCGGCGATGAGCGCATCGATGGCGGGCGGTAACATGTTTTGGGTGATCGTCTGTCTGCCCGTGGGAATCGCATCAATGTCCGGTGCAATCGTCAGCCAGTACGTCGGCGCGGGCGAGCCACACAAGGTCGGCCGGTTTCTATGGCAAGCGGCTTGGTTGTCGATCATGACGACGCCCTGGTTCATTGGCTTCGCGTGGATCGCACCGGAACTGTTTCGCGTAACCGGACAACCCGATTCGTTGCTGGCACTCGAAACGACATACCTGCGATTGCTGATGTTTGGCGCGGTCGGCTTGGTGCTGGAAAACGCACTGAGCGGGTTTTTCAGCGGTACCGAACGGACGAGAGTCATCATGTGGGTCAGCATCGTGTCGGCCATCCTGAACGTCGCGCTGGACGTGCTATTGATCTTTGGCACCGGATCGTCGTTGCCGGAAGCCATCTCGATTCCGGCACTTGGGATTGCGGGCGCCGCGATCGCCAGCAGCCTATCGTTTTGGTTTAAAACATGTTGCTTCGGTTGGTTGTTGTTGCGACGAAGTTACGAGTCGACTTATCAGATTCGCGGCGGGTTTGCTTTCGATGCCAAGCTGATTCGAAACCTGTTGTTCTTTGGTCTGCCGACGGGATTGATGTACGTCACCGAATCCGGTGGATTCACCGCGATCGTGCTGCGCATCGGACGTCTGGGCGATGTGCCGCTGCGCGCGACGACGATGGCGATCAACTTCAACATGGTTGCCTTCATCCCCTTGGTCGGTGTTTCGATTGCCGCCTCGGTCTTGGTCGGGCGGCATTTGCTGGAATCTGGGCCTGCCCGTGCTGTTCAAAGCGCGGTCGCGGCGCTGATGATTGGTGTGCTTTATTCCGCCGTTTGGGTCGTCGCCTACGTTGCCGTTCCCGACTGGATGATTTCGCTGTACCGATTTAGCGGCACCGATGCGAACGCCATACTGTCAATCGAATTGGCGCAGGGCCTGCTCGGCTTCGTCGCGCTCTACATCGTGCTGGACTCGGCTCAGCTGATTCTGGCCGGCGTGCTGCGCGGTGCCGGCGACACGTGGTACGTGCTCGCCAGTGGCGTGGTGGCCAGCGCGGTCGCCCTGGTGATCGGCATCACAGGCGAACCGACCGAGGATGCCCTGCACTGGTGGTGGTGGATCATCACGCTGTGGATCGGCTTGCTGGCCACACTGATGGCGGCCAGATATTTGCAAGGCCGATGGAAGACCATGCGAATGGTCTAGCCGCTCGTGCGAACATGAAACAAGTCGGCAGACTTGATTGGACCGATCAATCAGTTCAGATCCGTCAGAATGACTTCTGTTCGGTAACGCTTGCCGTCGCGATAAATGATCAGCGGAACCTTTGAACCGATGGCCGCCAGGCCGACACGAGCGACCAAGTGATCATCGTTCTCGACGTCGGTGCCGTTGAACTGCACGATGATGTCGCCGCGTTGCAGGTTCGCCGATTCCGCTGGCGATCCAGCGCGAACCCCTTTGACCAGCGCACCGCCCGAACCGACATAGCCGGCTCGCGCCATATCCGCGACGGTGAAATCCGGATCCAGCGTCACGCCGAGGTAACCTCGCCGCAGTTTTCCGTAGCGTACCAATTGGTCCGCGACGTCCAACGCCATGTTGATTGGGATCGCGAATCCGATGCCCTCGCTGCCACCACTGCTGCTGGCGATCGCGGTATTGAGCGCAATGACTTCACCGCGCAAATTCAGCAGCGGTCCGCCACTGTTGCCGGGATTGATCGCAGCGTCGGTTTGAAAAAAGTCTTGCAGGTCAATGCGTTGTTCGCCCAGCGACAAGTCGCGTCGACCTTTCGCGCTCATGATTCCGAAAGTCACGCTATGGCTGAGCCCGAATGGGCTGCCAATCGCGATCACAAAGTCGCCAATTTCGATCAGATCACTGTTGCCAATCCTTGCCGCCGGTAAGGAAGGGTCTTCGATTTTCATCAGCGCCACATCGGTGCTGGGGTCGGCCAAAATCCGCGCCGGATGATATTCGCGACCGTCATGAGTTCGCAGCAAGATTTCTTCTTTGGACGCACCGACGATCACGTGACGATTGGTCAGCACCCACGATTCGCCGCCGGCGCTGATGATCACGCCGCTGCCCGCTTCGTCGTACGACTCGCGGTGCCCGGCTTTTTCTTCGGTCTTGTGTGCCTCGATATGAATCACGCTCGGCTTGACCAGCTGCGAAACGCGCCGGACCAGGTTGCCCAAGCGGTCGAACATACTGAACTCTTCGGCCAGCTCGTTGAACAATCGCTCGCGCTGCCCTGCGATCTTTTCGGGGGCGATCATCGCGGTGTCCGATGGTGCATCGACTTTGGGTCGTCGGACACTGATCGATCGTCCGTCATCGCGAAACAACCGTGGTGATGCCTGGCTAGGTTGTGACGGCTTCGTCGTGCGCGAATCGATGTCGGCGGCTTGACGCGTGGGCGCATAGGCTTGCTGTGCCAACGCTATCTGCGCGCACGTGCCGCAGGAAACGAAGACGAATGTCAGTGCATGAATGGCGATAGGAAGGCGTCGATGCATGGGCGCACAAGTTTTGCTGCGAGGACCGGGAGGGGAGCCGCAATGGGAGAAACTGCTCGGGGAGATTTTAGGCATCGACCATGCACGAGGGCCAGCTTTTGCATGCAATGTGAAGGCGCTCCTCGACCGCTCATCTGGCAAAACCGTTGCCGACGGCGCAACAAAAAACGACCGGACAATTGTCCGGTCGTTGCGAAGCTTGAACGTTTATGCGGGCGGCCTAGCGGTATAACTCTTACGTTAGACCGGGTCGACTTCGACGTTATCGAACACGCGATTCCAAGAAGTCACGTTAGCGCTCTTGCCGCCATCTTCGGCCCTGCGACGACAATCAATACAATCGGTCGCATAGGGCACCGCGCGAAGCCGAGTCAGTGGAATCGACTTGCCGCATCCATCGCACTTGCCATAGTTACCCTGGTCCATGCGGGCGATCGCTTCGTCAAGCGCTTGCAGTTCGCGACTTTCGACTTCGACTAACTGACTATTCAATTCGTCTTGGACTGTGTCGGCCGCTGCATCAAGCACATCGCCCGTCTTTTGTTGATGCAACTCTTGCAACAAACTCAGATCACCTTCCAACGCACGGCGCATGGCATCACGTCGGCGCAGGAGTGTTTCACGCAGTTTGGCTATCGTTTCTTTACGGGTCATGGCTTCACCTCGCATGTATGTTCGATCCGGAGGACAGGGTTGATACGCCGCCGGGTCCGATTTGGTTTTCGAGTCCTTCCAGTTCTGATCAGGTCTCGGCCCGGCCCAATGATAGAAACGGCATCCCAAGATTCATCATTTCTAAATTGGAAAGGGCCTGAATTCACGGTTCGTTAAGTCCTAAGCTGAGGGTTGTAAAGGTTTTGCGGCGGTCGGTCGGTTTGTTTTCCCTCCGATTTCGAGCCGGACATTTCCACGATCGATCCCCTCGGAAGGGTGTTGTTGGCAGGGTCTGGCCGCGGTTCGTTTCCGTTTCCAGATTGCCTTTGCCTCGACCGCTTTTGGCCGGGCACTGTTGTTCGCCAGATCCGCGGTTCGAAACCCCAACCCGCACTGTGAGCACATGAACGCTCGATTCCCTCCTCTGTTCGGCCGAACTGCATTACTTTTGGATCAACCGCAATTCGCCTCTGGCAGACCACTCTTGGCGTTTCACCACGAGTTTTCTTTCAAGTGAATGCTGCGGTACGACCCCTCGGCCAGATGTCCCGATAAGGGTTTGGGAAAGCTGGCCATTCAGGGTAGCGCGGCGACAACCCGTTCTGGGTGCTCGAGTCGTCGTTTCTGCGATTGATTGCGAAAGACTGTCGGTTTCTCTCACTGCGCGGACTTTGACGGCCGAATCTAGGAGATGGGGTACACCTGCGCCATGACACCACAGCGACCAATGGTCCAAGTGGTATGGCGGAAGCATCAGCGAATGAATTGCTAGCGCACCGTTTTAATACGGAAGGGAAACTGTACAGTGAGCAACGATCACACGAGCGGAATGCCACCAGTGGATGCATTTTCGGGCACGACTGGCAACTTCGTTTCCGAATCGACGTTTCCACTTTCACAACAATCCTTCTTTGCCGGCAGCGAATCAGGCTATCTCGGCAGCGAAGCGGACCATGTTGTTGATACGTCAGCCGGTTCGACCCTCGGCGGTCTGACACCAGGCGGTTCGAAGTCGGGCGATTCGATTCCGGGTCATTCAACACCGGGCGACTTCTTTGGTGGTCCACCGTCCAGCGGCCCGATGGAGTTTCGCGTGATCCGCAGCGGGTTGCCGGTTCGGCGACTTCGATTGACCGGCAACCGGTATACCTTCGGCAGCGCCGATGGTTGTTCGATCCAACTGAATGACCCAGCCTTGCGGCCGATGCACGCCGTCTTGATCCGTGATGCAAGTCGTATCTTGGTGCGCGCCTACAGCGTTCCGATCGAGTTGAACGATACACGAACGACCGAAGCGAATCTGCAATGCGGGGATGTCGTTCGGATCGGCGCCTACAGTTTTGAATTGCTTTCGACCGCTGCGTCGCAATTCGATCATCCGGCTCGCCCCGCATCGGCGGCATCGAACGCGTTGAGCGCACCGATGACCGAAGACCCGATGGCGTGGCGAGAGCAGTTGCGACGCGAAGTCGCCCAGTGGCGCGCACGTCAAGCCGAATGCGATCGTCGCGAAAACCGGTGCGCTGATCGCGAGTCGGTGCTGCGGAATCGTGAATCGGAACTCTGGACGCGCGCCGAACAATTGCATCGACGTGAATCGCACTTGATGGCACAAGAATCCGCCGCGATCCAAATCCAAGAAGACTACGCCAACAAGCAGCGTGAACTGACGCAGCTACGTGATGAGAACCGCGCCAAACAGCAAGCCTTTGACGAGCGAGAGACCGAGTTTCGCAGTCTAGAACGGGAATACCGCGAGCACGTCGAAGAAGCCTCTCGCCAACTGCAACAATCGCAACAGCAGGCCGAAGCCGCCACCCAAGCCGTCCAGCGGATGCGGGATCAATTCGAAGATTTGAATAAACAGCTGGCCGATCTTCAGCATCAGCAAGATGACCTGCAACAACGAGAGCAGCGACAGAGTGACGAGCATCAACAGCTTCGCCGCCAATTGGAATCGGCGCGAGACGAGGCGATCGACGGCAAAGCCAAATCCGAGGCTCACCGGTACGAAATCGAAGCACGCATCGAAGAACTCGATGCGCAGTTGCGTCAATCGCAAGCCGAATGCGAAGCCGAACGAAAACGTGCTGACGAAAGTGAAGTCGTTGCCGAACAGCTTCGCGAACAAGTTCAGCAGTTGCATGAGAACATTCGCCAAGCCAGCGAAGAAGCCTCGCAATTACGCGAAGACTACGAACAAGCCTGTGACTCGGTCCGATCGCTCGAAGCGATTATCGAACAAGGCAACTCTCGCGGCGAAATGGATCGCGAGAGTTGGTTCGGTGAAGCGGAAGAGTTGCGGCAATCCGTCGAACAGCTGTCCATCGATCTGGCGCAAGCACACGGTGAACTTAGCGACCTGCGTCAGGCCAACGAAAAACTGACACAGCAACTCGACGGCTTGACGAACGAACGGGATGAAGCGATCAGCGAATTGGAATCGCGACCGACCCAAGATGCTTTCCAATTGTTGCGTGTTGAATTAACCGACGCCAACGAAAAACTCGCTCGCATGCAAAACGAGTATACCGAGACTCTTGAACGGCTTGACCGGTCACAAAAAGACCTTGAGTCATCACGAAAACAACTCGATTCGTCGGTGCAGGAACTCGAGTCGACCCAAGATGAACTCGAGTCTTCGAAGCAAGACCTGCAATCATCGCAGCAGGACCTCGAATCCTTCCGACAAGAACTGGAAGCGTCCAAGCAAAAATGCGAAAGCTCGGCTCAAGAGCTCGAGTTGATACAGCAAGAGCTTGAGTCGGCGCAGCATGAACTCGAATCCGCTCGTCAGGAAAAAGACGCGGCCCAGCAGTGGGCGGCCGACGCCGAAGCCAAATTAGAGGAAACGAACACGCCCGCCGAAGACGATTCTAAAGATTCCGCAGGCTTGTTCGGTGCCGCCGGTGCGTTGGCCGCAGGCGCTGCCGCGTGGGGACTTAGCGATGCCGATTCGGCAAGTGACGACTCACCAATCGTCGGTCACGCGGATGTCGATGCTGCACACGCCGACGTTGAAGATACGGATGCTGCGGATACGGACGCTGCGGATGCGGATTTCACGGATCGTTTGCAAGCCGAGGATACGGAATCGGTGACAGAGTCGGCCGACGCAGACTACTTCACCGATGCAGAGAGCGAGGGTGCCGACTTTGCTGCCGATGATTCTGACTCTGTTGACGCACTAAGTACTGCCAGCGAAGCAAACGTCGACGATGGAAACGAAGACGCTTCACAGGGCTGGCCGGCTTACAGCAGCTCAACGGAAGATCACCTCGCTGAATCACAGTGGAACGTCGAGGATCAAGAAGTCGTTGAGTCGTCGGCGTCATCGGATTTCGACTCGCAATTGGATCCAGAATCCGAAACGAACTTGGATGACAGCACCAACGCCGACACCGGATCGGAACAGGTCGCCGATAATCACGCTTCGTTGCATTGGTCACCCGAACCAAGTCAAAAAGCCGATCCACCGCATTTCGAAACGGCGGAGCCCGAAGCGTGGGATGCACCGAGTGCCAGCGAAGCAGTCGGAGATTACGAAGCGGAGTTCGACCGCGTAGGCGATTCAGCGGCTGATCAAAACGAAGCCGGCGCCGAAGCCGGGGACGATGCTTGGTCGCGGGCAAACGAATCGGTGGACAACGCGATTGACTTGATTGAAAAGAATGTCGACGAAGCCATCGCCGTGGATGTCCATGACCAATCGCCAGCGGTTGACGATGAACCAGCGGCGGAAGAGCTAGAAGAACCCGGACTCGAAGATTCTGTCGCGGAAAGTTCTGAGCAGGCTGCCGATGACGTTTGGTCAAAAACGGACTCATCGCCTTGGGGCCACCGAACCGCAGGCACCGAGCAATCGACCAGCGATACCTATTCTGACGAAGCCGACGTTACATCGCCATGGAATTCAGCCGATGCGTTCACGACCGACGCGGAGTCGCCGACGGCCGATGACGATTCATCTTTGGTCAATCAGTGGCGGCCGTTCCAGGATGAGGCCGGTTCGGAAGCCGAAGATGCGGACGAAGTGAGTTTGGAATCGGACCGGTCCGGCAACCAAGACGCCGATAGCGAGAGTGCTCTCGACGACGCAGCACCGAAATCGGAATCGATCGGACTGGCCGATCAACTGATCAACGACCTGAACGCTTCGTCCGAATCTGATTCGGAAATCGATCCCGTCGAAGAATCAATGGATCCGCACACCTCGCTGTGGGAACAGACGCATCCGTTTTCTCATGAAGATGTGACCGACGGAAATCGCGACGCGCCGGGACCTGAAGACGGAGCCCACGCCGAAGGACAAAGCGGCGTCGGCCAGGACGGCGTCGGCCAGGACGGCGCGGGCCAGTACGGATGGGACCAAGAATATCCCGAAGAATCACGTAGCAGCCAGTGGACCAATGATGTCGAAGGTGATCATACCGAACTGATTCAAGACAGTTCCGTTGAGTCCGCCTTGCAAGGCCAGTTCGGGTCAAGCTTTGGACAAGACGCGGACGTTCATGACGAACACGAATCGGAGGCTTCGTCTTCAGGGATCGTCGATGAAGATGACTCGATGGTCGAACCGAGTGCGTTCCAACCAGAAATGGAAGACGAGGACGACTCACATGATTCAGTTGCTTTGTTGAACAGTGGTTCTCTGATCAGCGGCGGGCAATTCGCAGAAGAGACTTCCTTTGATGAGTCGATCGCCGCAGAATCGTACGGCGAAGAATCGCGAGACGAAGAACCTGCGGAGGAACCGCAAGCAGCGGACGCTCCTGTCGACGAAGACGATTCGATCGAAGCCTACATGAATCGATTGCTCAATCGAGTTCAGGGGACGTCCGGTGGCGATACCTCCACGACTCAGACCACACCGTTGGTGGCGTCCGAAAAGTCCGGTGACGAGGAAGGGGCCGATACGACATCGGCCACCACCGATCCTGGCGCTTCGTTGCAACCGATCGAGCCGGATGCGCCTTTGGTCCCGCGGTCGCAGGCACCTGAGCGCAATAGCGATTTGTCGGCGATGCGAGAATTAGCAAACTCCTCGGCAAGGTCCGCGGTGGCGCGAAGTGTTCGTATCCAAGCCCGTGACACTCAAATCAAAGCGTTCATGAAGTTCGCACAGGCCGCCGTCGCGGGTGGCTGTGCGTTCGCTTGCTTTACGTTCTTGGACTGGTCGGTCGCGGTCAAGCTGGTCATGGTGTTGGCCATCGTGGTGATCGCGGGCATCCTGGTCCAAGAAGGCTTGGTGTTACTCAAAGAGGCCAAGCGACGTCTTAACGTTGCCGAAAAGGGTGATGACGAAGAAGTCGCCGCAGTCGTTGGGAAAGCCGACGTCGATGCGGCGGACGACGGTACCGCTTGATGCAAACGACGTTGTGTGATCGCCTGGACGCCGGTGAGTACTGGTTTCAGCGAGCACAGGTTTCAACGAGCGCTGATGGCAACAACAATGGTTGCTAGATCGCAATGATCTAACGCGCGTTGGCACAGTGCCGTTTCGCATCGCCAGGCACTGGGCTCACTCGTTTTTTCTTCTCATCGCCGCCGCGTCTGTTGCGATCTCTGCGCCGTTTTTGTCATCGATCGCAACGGTGCCCGCCTATCGTGCTTTTGGGTTGTTCCCAGATCGATTCCGATTGTGATTGGCATCCACTCGCCCCGAAAGTACCGCATCTGTGTTGGTCCACAGTGTGGCTGGGCCGTCACGGGCGGTCAAGAGAATGATATCGTTGTGCGTAACATAGCGAAGACAACAAGGCCAAGATGAAGCCAACAAAGCCAAGATACAGCAAAGCCAAGATACTGGGCGGACGCCTTAGCTCAGTCGTCCAGCGAATAGACTCGCACGTGGTCGATTTGCATTTGCTGCGGGAATTCGGTTTGGCTGGGATCGCCGACGAAGTGGCCGCCGACAGCGACGTTGAACAGTAGGTGAAATTGTTGGTCAAACGGCGCCGGGTAGGGGCCGCCAACGGAGTCCCATTTGGTCTGGGTTTGGTAACATTCGCCGTCGACGAACCAGTCGATCCGACCTTCTTTCCATTCGATCGCAAAGTCGTGGAAGTCATCGGCGAAGGTACCCTTGGCCAACGTGAACTCCTCGCCGGAATACTTGTTGTCAGGCCAATGGCCGCCGTAATGCAATGTACCCAACACCGTGTTGGGATGTTCGCCTTTCATTTCTACGATGTCGATTTCGCCGCTCGCCGCCCATCCACCGTACTTGTCGTCCGTTGGCAGCATCCAAATTGCCGGCCACAGCCCTTTCCCACGAGGCAGCTTTGCGCGTACTTCCACTCGGCAGTACTTCCAGTCACCTCGGTGTTTGCTGCGGACGCGACCGGAGGAATATTCGCGTTCGGTTCCACTGACGCCGGCGTTGTCGCGGCGCGACTCCAAGATAAGGCATCCGTGCTCGACGCGAACATTTTCGGTTCGGTCGGTGTAGATTTGCAGTTCCTTATTACCGCCACCGAACGCGTTGACTTCCACTTCCCACTTGCTGTAGTCCAGCTTTGTGCCTTCAAAATCGTCGTGCCAAATCAACTTGTGCGCTGGCGCCGCCGAGGGACTTGATGTGGCCGACGTTTGGACTGTCGTGTCTTGACTGCAGACGATCGGCGCCATCCCGATCGCAAGACACAGGTTCGCAAACGATCGGGTAAACAACGATCGGGAAAATATGGTTGGCTTCATGGAATCAGTATTTGGTAACGGGATCAGAGAGATGATGGAACGGGGCGTTTGACACAGTGAAGTTTTGTTTGAATGACACGGTATCGCTATGCCGAATCAAATGCTGGAAAGAAAACTTCGATCTTTCTAATTTCATGATTGCGCGAATGCAGACTCTTTGTTTCGCCACGAGTCAATTCAAGTGGACCACGGCGGACTTGCACCCAGTCTTGACCGGATATCACGATCTCATTGTGTGGGCCTTGTTGGTAAATGATTGGCGTTTGGCAAAGTGTGAACGCAAAACTGCCCGCTGGCAGTGAAAGTGATGCGAGTTCGCCGTTCAAATCGCAGTAGGTGAATTCCGCCGGTTCTTGCAGTCGTTCATGCGGCTCGAAAAGGACCGGATCAAACGCCAAAATCCCATCTTCGACACGGACACCAAGTTCGGTAAATCGGCACAAGATGTCTTCTTTGACTTGGCCTGTCATTCCAGGTTGTTGAACACCGGCGTGTGCGGGTGTGTGCGAGTAAGGATCGCTTGGAAACGCACCGTACTGTTCTGGCGATTTGGAAAGGCCGATCCCGTTGCGGATCTCGCGATAGTGTTCGCGCAGTTGGATCAACGTTCCATCGTCGCTCGATTCGTTCTGGTTGCCCCTGGCCCACTCAAAATTTTCCAACACGGCGAGTCCGAGTTTCGAGACCATGTGCCAATAGATACTGCCCAGCCCTTCGTAGCCAAAGAACGTTCCACTGCGGCCCGTGAATTTTCGGTGGTTGAAGGTCCGTTCGAACAAGTCGTTGATCGAGTCTCGCTCGCGGTCGATCAAGTCAGCATATACGCGTTGTTGACGTAGTGAGTCCAGCGCCACGTTCAGGTCGTTTCGATTGCGAAAGTCACCGCTGAAATGTGCGTCACCACGCATGTCCATTCGGACAATCGACTTGTCACCGTCGGCAACCAAAGCCGCCAGCAATTCAGACTGAAAAACGTCGTCAGGCGACAAGCGGTTTTTGTCGATAAAACGAGGCAGCTTGCGATCGGGATAAAGCACGTAGCTCTGCTGGTCTTCGCGATACAGTTTGCTGGTTCGCAGTGTGTTCAAGACCTCAACCGCTTCGTTCGGTGTCAGCAAGCCACAGCTGAGTACGGCCACTTGTCCTTCCAGCATTTCGTACAAAGGTTCAATGCCGATGCTGTCCTGATCGAAGGACAGCAAATTGTATGAATGGTAGAGCCCATCGGATCGGCGATTGTTGCGGATCGTTCGGTCGATCGCCTGTAGACATGTTCGAAACGCGTCGACACACACTTCGGTCGATAGAGTTGTCTTTTCTCCGGAAAGACCGTGTCGATAAAGATTCTGGCGATAGTCGGATCCCGCAGTGGCGAGTGCATCGACGACCTGACGACGCAGCATCGCGGCCTCCGATTCTGATTCGCTCGTCCGCGCGTCGACGTAAGGCTGAATCGAACGATCGACTCTCGCAAGCAAGTCGGCGACTTCTCGGGTCACGCCGATCGATGACGGCACGTCCCCGCTTTGGAACCATTCGATCAGAAATGCAAGGTAGCGCCGCAGATAGCACACGGTGACCATGGACAGGCCGTTGCCAACGATCGCATTGTTCGCGTCGTTCCATTCCGGGCGCTGTGTGTTCAGCCAAATGCCGCCATCGGGAACGAAGTTAGTCATCTTTACCAACATCGGCACCAGCAATTTTTCGCCCAGCGTCGCATGGCACAATTCATCGTTTCCCGAACGCAACAGCTTTCCGTCGGCGCCGATCGTCTGGGCGCGGTCGGTGATTCGCTGATCAAGTTCGTGATCAAAATCGATCGTGTGATGTGGGTCTTTGCGAATTCGATCGTAGTCACCGATGCGGTAGGGGATTTCCGCATAGACACAACAGTCACGATCTAACCATTGGTTCAAACCGTCGGGGTTGAACCGGCGCGACCACTGAAGCAACTTCAGTAAATAGACGATTTGGTGATCGCCCCAATATCCGATGTTCGACCATGGATTTCCCGGTTCAGGACACTCCCATTCGATTCCCTCGCTGGTCACGCGATAGGGATTGTATCCGTCGGCGGTCGAGGCATTGACGAAACGAAACACCATGCTCTCGGTAAACTTTGGGTAAGCCAATGACAAGGCTTCCCAGTTCTGAAAGATGTCGCGCCAATTCCCTTGATAGCTGAGTTTGGTGGAACCGTCGGAATTGCGAATGTCAATCGAGAAAGCATTCCAGGGTCGCGTCGGGTCGCCGTGCCGGCGTCCGAAAGTTAGTGGCAAGTACTCCAGTCCCAAACGGATCAAGTCCGCGTCGCCAAGTGCCTCGATCCGATCATTCAGCGAGTCAATCTGGATCGACTCGCCCAGTGACGCCAGAAACCCTTGATGACGTTCATGAACCAATCGATTCATTGTTTTTACATGCAGCGCGAACGACTGCACATCGATCGTGTATCCACTGCTGGGATAGCCGCCACGCATGACGTTAAAGAGCGTGTTGGACTGATGCCGTTGCACCGACAGTTCATCGCTGCCCATTTGTCGACCGTCGCAGGACGAAACGATCGAAAGCAATTGGTCCTGACACCGCTCGATATCATGTTGCAAGTTTCGCCCGATTGCGGGTGAATCGATGAGGTGTTTGTCCAGGTCGATCACATCGGTTTGATCCAAGTTCACATCAGCGGCGATGCTCCAGCGGATTGTTTCGTTGTCGTCGAGTTGCAAACGCGTTTGAGCAAAGTAGGCGCCTCGTCCGGCGCGAATGTCGTCTTCCTGTGAGATCGGACGGCCCGCCCGAAATGCGCCGAGTTGGCGATTGCTCAGCAGAATCGTCGGGCGATCCAGCCCGGTTTGCCAGGCCGCTGTCGCCCGCAGGCCTTCGCTGGGTTCGGCTCGGTCGGTCGGAATCGAGCTTAGATAGTAAATTCCGAGCTGTGAATCGCTTAACAGTTCATTCTTTTTATAGGCATCGCCCAGGTTGCTGTATTGCAGCTGGAAATCTTGGTTCAGCCCGCAAGGCATCAGGTTCTGCAATCCGTCCAGTAATTCGATGGTGCGTTGTGAACCCGACTGGTTGGTCAGCCAGCACGTGCGGACGAATCCGTATTCCATCCCGAATGTCCAGCGGTACCGAAACGTCAGTCCGAGAGAGTGGTTGACCTCTTCCAGGTACACCTTGTTGCCGAGTCCGTTTTTGTAGATGTTTCGGCGAACCGCCAGTCCGAGCGGACTGGCAAGCGGTTCCGATTCGGAAAATGGCTCCCAGTGACGCGTCAAACCATCCCAGTCGTGGCATCGGATGATCGTTTTGGGGCCGGTGCAACCTGCAGTGTCAATAATCTTGTCGGCCGAGTAATACGGGAACAGATTAAAGTTTGGATTCTTGCGACCAGCGGTGACTGCGCCGCGACTGGATAAGAACATCCAATGGTCGCTGGGACTGGCCAACGTCATAAAGAAATCGGGCATCAGATGACAGTTGGCGATGCGATAACATCGTTCCCCGTCAAGCTGGACGTAATCACCCGAGACGTCGTCGCCTACCATCGGTCGGGCGTCGACGTCACGAAACGGTTCTAGCGGAGGATTCGGAATAACGTTCAAGGGGACGCTCAGGAAGAAGAAAAGTTTGAATCTGTGGCTTCACGAGACCGCAAGTCGGATTCGATCCGGCTGAGTACGGTCTCGTTGATTTGGTAAAAGGCCAAGCAAACGGCTGCGACGATAAAAAACGCTGCGGGAATCAGACTCATCATCATCCGCAACCCGGTTAGCGTCGTTTCACTTTGGACTTGGTCGACGCCTTCGATCGGCGGTGCGTACTGGTATAAATCCAACGCAAACCCGGTCATGGCTGCACCGACAGCGCAGCCCATCTTTTGCGAGAACGTTGCTGCCGAGAAAACTAGCCCCGTCGCGCGTCGATTGTTTTGCCACTCGGAATAGTCGGCCGCGTCGGCATACATCGCCCACAAGACGACGGGACTCGGTCCGCCAATGAACGAACCGGCGATGTGAAACGCAAACATCAGCGGTACTTGATCGGGGCGGATCCATAAGAACGCGGCGGTGCAGATTGCGACGCCGATATTCATATAAATCATCAACATCTTTTTGCCGCAGATCGCTGTCGCGTGCTTGGTCAACAGCATCCCGGCAATGGCAGCCACACTGCCGGAGACCCAAAACGCCGGTGCGTGGCCCGCGTTTCCGGCGTAGTACTTGAAGTAATACAGAATCGCACCGCCCCTGACGAAAGCGCCCATCAATTGAAACAAGCCAAAGCCGAATAGAACCATCCAAGGCTTGTTTCGCAGCAGATCATTGAAATCCAACTCGAATGTCGATTGCTCCATCGGCTCGTCGGACTGTTTGTTCTTGGTCACCGCGCGGACGGCGAGTGACACCAGGCTAAGGATGACGTATCCGCCGACGATCCATGGCAGTGCCTGTCGATCGAATGCGGTCGACAGCACCGCCAATAACGCCAACCCGCCCAGCATGATTTGGTGCAGCTTGAGGCTGGTTTTAAGAAAGTACCAGTCGGACTTGTAAGTCGATGCCAGTTCGGACTTGGGCTGCACTCGTTCTTTGGTCGTCGCAAACGTAATGAGAAACATCACGACGGCCGCAAGCGAAAAGACAACCATCGTCCAAAAGAACCCGGCTTGCTCGTTTTGCACCGTTTCTTGTGCGATACCGTCCACAACGACCGTCTCGGTGCCGCCGAAAAAACCGACCAGATCCAGCGTAAAATATTGGACGACGATGCCGCCCAGAAAGGCCAGGACAAATCGATACGTCGACACGCTGGTTCTTTCCAGCGAATCGGATGAGATAACTCCCATCAATGCACCGTAAGGAATATTGATCGCCGTGTAGGCCATCATCACCAACGTGTAAGTGATGTACGCATAGATCAACTTGCCTTGCGGCCCAAGATTGGGCGTATAGAACGTCAAGATCCCCGTGATCGCAAACGGGACGCTCATCCAAACCAAGTAAGGTCGAAACCGCCCCCAACTTGTTTTCGTCCGGTCAGCGATATAGCCGACAAACGGATCATTGATCGCATCCCAGATGCGAGTCACCAGCATCATTGTGCCCGCCGACTTGGCGGTGATGCCAAAAACATCGGTGTAGAAATACATCAGGAAGAATTCAAATGTCTTCCAGTACAAGTTCGACGCCGTGTCGCCCAGCCCGTATCCCACCTTTTCGGTGAAACGCAGTTTGCTTGGATCACGAACACTGCGCGATGACGATTCCACGTCTTCGGCGTTGCCTGCACCGTCACCAGCCGGTGGGGCATAGGGATCCGAAGCGTGCGGCGCGGCAGCCGCGGGATCGGTGGCGCGAGATTCGTCTGGGGGAGTAACCGATGTCATTGGAATCGAACATCCTCAACAAGCGTTTATCGTGACGGGCGGGAAAGCTGC
The DNA here is from genome assembly GCA_963975425.1 of uncultured Pirellulaceae bacterium. Taxonomy (GTDB): domain Bacteria; phylum Planctomycetota; class Planctomycetia; order Pirellulales; family Pirellulaceae; genus CAXBGS01. The sequence goes on along the minus strand of CAXBGS010000001.1, from coordinate 1,838 downwards.
GTGACGTGCGCGAGAGCTGTCAGTGCCTCGGTTCGCTCTTGCCAAACCCGCGGCCGGTGATGCGAAATCAATGAAACCGGTTTCACGCTCGCTCAACTATCCTTGCTGAGCCCCGCTTTGTCAAGCAACAACGTTGTCGTTGGTTGGTTCAAGGTGCCACCATGTTGACCCATCAACCTGGGGTCTCCCTTATTGCCAGAGTCGCATGACTGAGCCTCACCACGCCGAGGCTTCAGAATTCGCATTTCACTAACGCATTCGCGGTCCAAACGCATTGTCGGTTGGATAGAGCTGGCCTGGATTCCCTGAGAAATGGGGGGAAGCTGGGGCCCCTGAATCGAAGCCGGATATTTTGCCGAAACCTTAATCTTTCGTTCGGCAATTCGATTGACACTGGCTTGACGACCAGTCACACTTGCTGAAACCGGTTTCAAGGATAGTGGATGTTAACGCCGCCGTAGGCGACTTGTTGTGTGCATCAGCACGACGGTCGATCGATTGGAGCGATTGAAGGTAGGGCAATGTTAGGTTTCCCGAAAACGGTTGCCTCGCATGGCAACATTCAGGGCGAATCAGAACTCAGTATCGAGGCGAATACGCATACGGAAACACTTTCGATCAGGCCGCCAGCGCGGCAACACGTTGTGCGGAAAGCTCGAACAACTGCCGAGCTGTCACACAAACAAACTCTTTAGTACGAGTTAGTACGAGAACTCCCCTTCACTTTTATTTTTTCTCTGGAGACCACTTATGCGACTCTCATTACTCTATTCTGCACTGGCGTTTTTCACGCTTGCTGCGGGGCCCGCTTTTGCAGCACTTACTCCTTTCTCGGAAGATTTCGAAGCGTTGGATCCAATGAATCCGACTGCGCTGGGAGACACCGGTTGGCTGGTTGGAGCAAACGTCTACGAAGCAGATGGGACCACGTTTATCTACAACTATTTCGCCTTTCCTGCGCCCAACGGCGGACCGGCTTTCTCAGGCATTGCCACGGGTGAAAGTGGCGCCGCTCAGGGCGTTAATGTCCTGAACACCTACAATGATTACAACAACACGGATCACGCCATGAATCCAGACCGCCGCATCGAAGCGAACATCTTTCGCGACATCGGTATCATCGCCGCAGACGATGTCGGCAAGACTTATGATTTCAGCTTCGACGTGAAGCAGGGAAATATCGGCGGCACCACCACCGCCACTGCATTTGTGAAAGTGTTGGACCAACCCTCTTTCGCACTTGAAGGAATCGACTTCGTTGACACCACGGCGACCGGCACGAATTGGGCTACTGACACCGCTAGTATCACGATCGACGCGGCGTGGGTCGGTAGTCTGGTACAAATCGGTTTCACAAACACTGCCAACGGTTTTGGCGATGCAGGTGTCTTCTACGACAACATCAGCTTTGCTGAGTCTGCGGTTGCGATTCCTGAGCCAGGTTCGCTAACCGCACTCGCGTTAGGATCGGTCGCTGTCATCACTCGTCGTCGCCGACGTCGCTAACAATTGGCAGGGGTGATACTAAGCCTGCGGAATCAAGAGAAGAAAAAACTGTAAGCTCACTTTTTGGCAGCGAACGGCTAAGGACGAAAGGGATCGACAGCAACGTGCTGTCGATCCCTTTTTGCTGCGCCGATGTCACGCAAATTTGAACCCTCGAATCGTCTTCTCAATCACCGACATGACCCAGAACTACACAAGCATCATGGTTCGCAAAGCGACGGACGACACCTAGTCAGCACCCGTTGGTGTCCCGGCTTTAGCCGGCTTTGTTTTGCGTGATCGGCCGCCTAAAGGCGGTACACCAACTTGCGCTCGAATTTTGCATTGCGCGG